>CAWAIE010000007.1:0-22024 GCA_963782065.1 Vulcanimicrobiota bacterium | reverse complement strand
CCCCTGAGCCGCCGGCACCGCGTGATCGCGCATTAGCCAGCAGATGGCGCGATATCCCGCTTCGTCTACGGTGCGGCCGTCGAGCGAAAACGGCACGCGAATCTCTTCGCCGTAGGCTTCCCTGCGCAGCCAGAGGATGCGCTCCGCGCCGGAACCGGCCGCGCTGGCCGCGCCCGGCAAACCCACCGCGAGCGCAGACCCGGTGGCCGAGAGAAAATCACGGCGTCGCACGCGCCTCTTCGCCCTTGATTTGCGCGCGCCACCGGCGGATGCCGTCGTGCAACAGCGCGTCGTCGCCGGCCTCGACGAGCCACGCGCTCGAGAACTGCGCGCCCTCGCTGCGCGGCCGGCGTGACTCGGGAACGTCGTCGAAGCGGATGCGCATCGGCACGCGCACCGCTTCACCTGAAACGATCGCCTGCTGCGTCGGAAGGCTGGGAAGAGCGGTAAGCATGCCGGCGGCGACGTCCGGCATCGTGCGCGCGATGAAATGCTGATCGACGTCGCTGCCGAGCCGCAACGCGAATACGGTTCCGCACTGCGAGAGCGCGGCGGGCGCCAGCTCGGAGGGCCGTTGCGAGATCAGTCCGAGCGAAATGCCGTACTTGCGTCCCTCTTTAGCGATCTGCGTGATGATGCGGCTGGTCTGCTCGAAACCGAGCCGCTTGTCGGCGGGAACGTAGCGGTGCGCCTCTTCGCAGATGAGTAACAGCGGCGGCATGCGGTTGGCTTGCGACCACATGCTGAAGTCGAAGACGATGCGGCACAAGACGGAGACGACGACGTCACCGATCTCCGACGGCACGCCCGAAAGATCGACGATGGCGAGCGGTTTGCCGGCGGCGGGAATCCGTAGGAGCCGCCCGACGATCTCCGCCAGCGCGTCTTCCTCGGATCCGAACAGGAACCCGTACCGGCGGTCTTCGCGCAGCGACTCGATCCGCGTGCGCAGTCGGAGATACGGTATCGGCGAGTCCGGTTTGCCGAGCCGGCCCATTTCGTCGTTGATGAAGCGCAAGAGTTCGTGCACGCGGTATGGTACCGGCGTGTCGACGGTGATCGTCGTGGTCGACGGTCCGTATCCGGCATGCTGGCGGCGCGCCCACGTGATCGCGTCCTTGAGGATGATCGTCTGCGAGTCGCGTTCGTCACTCGGACCGCTGCGCACGAGAACGTTGGCAGCTTCTTCGAGATTCAACAGCCAAAGTGGCAGGTTCAGATCGTCGACGGTCACGTTCTCGGCGCGTCCGTGGAACGCCGGCGCGTACTCGCCATGCGGATCGAGCAGCACGACGTGCGCTCCGTTGTATTTCTCGAGGATGGCGCCGACGATCAAGCTCATCGCGCACGATTTACCGGAGCCGGTCGTACCGAGCAGGCAGAAGTGTTTGTTGAGCAGTTCGTCGGTGAGAACGACGGCGGAGCGGTTCGCATCGTAGAGCAGCGCGCCGACGTTGATACTCCATGGCGACGGTTCGTCGTAAATCGCGTCCAGATCGGCTTCGGCCGTCGCCGTCACCGCGTCGCCGGGCGCCGGATAGGCGCTCACCCCGCGCCGGAACGCGCGGCCGGAGGGCGTTGCCACGATCTCGCCCAGCATGTCGGCGACGACGGTCTCGCGCGCGGGCGCGTCGGCGTGCGAACGCACGTCGGTGACCATCGCGACGACGTCGCCGAAATGCGTCATTGCCTTGACGAGCGTGCCGATGCGGATCGGCGGCCGTTTGGGACGATGATCGAAGATCGCGTTCAGGCGTGCGCCGTCGACGGCGACGACGCGGCCGCAAGCGCGCTCGTCGCTCATCGTGCGGGCGCGATCGTGAGGGGCTCGACGACCGTCTCTTCCCCAAATCCGTCGGTGAAGGTCGCGACGACCGTGTAGCGGCTGGGAACGCGTACGGCGGGCGCGCGCAGCGGAACGACTTCCGCGTCGGAACCGACGTTGACGGCAGAAACCTCGTGCGACTGCGGATCGATGAGCGCGATGCGCATCGCATTGCGCGGCGACAGAATGCGCACGTCGATCGCGTCGCCGCTGCGCACGCGCATTCGAGCCAGCGAGAACGTCCCGTTGGCGGGCTCGCCGGCCGCGGAGAGGGCACCGGTGCCGTCGCTTCCCGCAACCAGCGGCAGATCGTCGTTTCCGCTCGGCGTAATCGGCGAGGTGCCGGCGACGACCAATCCGGCGCTCGACTCGGCGTAGCCGCGGCCTTTCGTTACGTGGAGTAAGACGCGCATCTCGCGATTGCCGGCGACCGGAGGAATCGCGAACGTCGTGGTGCCGCCGCGCGAGAACGGTTTCTGCGCCCAGACGGTGCCGTCGCGGTCGAGCAGACGCACGTACCCGTCACTTGCCGAAGCCGTATAGGCAACCGTGACGGTCTGACCGGGGGATGCGACGACCGGATCGACCGAAACGTCGCCGATCTGGGGGCCGGCGTTGCGTGGAGTCTCCACGTTGACGACGCGCAGCTCCTTGACGCTCCCGAGCGGTCCGTGCATCGCGAGGAGCACTGTATAGGCGCCGGTGCGGCCCGTCACCGGTATCGGCAGCGCAATCGCGCCGGAGGTTCGTTTCAGCGTCGCGCCGGAGATCGACTTACCGTCGGGACCCGTGACCGAATATGCGAGCGTACCGGCGCCCGAAGCCGCATACTCCATTTGCAGAACGGAGCCCGGGCGCGTCAGCGGGGGAACCGCAAGCGCGAGAATGCGCGGCACGGCGAGGCCGAACGACGCGGCTCCCAGCATCGCGAGCCCGCCGGCGATGCACGCCACGGCGATGGCGCGCAACGGTCCCCGCCGGGGCATCTGCGGTGCCGGTGCCTCGACCGTGCAGTAGACGTCGCGGCCGGCGATTTCGGCGACGAAACGCTGCGGCATGCGCCGGTCGGGCCAGATCGGAACGTCCATCGATTTGAGCGAGTGCGCTTCGACTTCGAACGTGGCCGGATATGCGAGTTCCGGCGTCCCGTCGGCGGCGATCGCCCAAATGCGGCAGACCAGCAGCGCACTCGAATCGTTGGCGACGCGCAGCGCGTACATCGCGAAGCCGCGGCGCCGGTCGTACGTGCCGAGTGAGAACATCGCCGCGACGGAGCCTTGCGTGGTTTGGACGGCGGTGCCCGGACCGACCGGCGGCAGCGGCCGGGCCAATGCGGAACCCCGCGGTCGAACCGCGAGAGCGTCGATCAATCTACGCGACGCCCCTCATTGCGTGATGAGCATCTTCGACGTGCTCGTCATCGTGTACGTCGGACCGGGCATGTAGGGCAGAATGAATTTGAACGGGTAGCTCACGGTAACTGCGACTATGCATCCGGGACCGTTGTTCGGGGAATTGCTGCCGGCAAGCGGACAAGTGCCCGGCCACGCGGCAGACGCCGCGATCGAACTCGGGTTCGTTAATCCGACCGAGAGGCTTTGGACATAAGTTTGCACGTCGGATGTACTGGCATTGCAGTGGAAGGAAGTGCCGTTCGGTATGTTCGTGGAGCATTCGGAACCGCGCACCATCGCCCAGCGTGCGCCTTCGCGCGCCGAGTTCGTGACGAACGCATACGTATACATATAGCGGCTGAAGTCGATGATCCCGAAAAGCAGCATCAGCACGACGCCGATGACGATCGCGGTTTCGGGGAGGCTCGCGCCTCTCTGATAATGCCGGCTCATTGGTTCACCACCCGCAGGACGGCCTTGCCGTTCACCGGTACGAGTTGCGGAATGCCGGGATACTTAAAGAGCGAACTGTACTGGCCGCTCGTATCGACCTCGATGTAGTAGGCAATGGTCGACGGGCGCGAACCCGTAGGACAAGGTGTGGGCGCTCCACCGGGATCGGTCAGGCAGAAGTAGCGGGAGGTCGCTGTGACGTGCGAGTTGGCTGGCAAATCGGCATTCGCGTAGGTCTGCATTCCGGTGTTGTCGAGCGCGGTCGAGGTGCTCTGCGCGCCGTACTGCGCGCCGGCGCGGGCCGCGTTGGCCGCGAGGAGCGCGTAGTACGCGAAGCGCGAGATCTCGATCATTCCGATGAACAACAGGACCATGACCGGCGCGAGTATGGCAAACTCCACGACGGCCGAGCCGCCTTCGGAGCGGGAGAGCTTCGCGAGACGTCCTTGCATCTTTAATTCCTTCATTCGGCGAGCGTTGGCTGCCGGATCAGCCCCTGGCCCGGAGCCGGGGAGGCGAGATCGGTCGTGGCGCTACCGTTGAAGTTTGCGCCGCCGAAGACGAGCACCACGTAGTTTCCGTTGCCGCCATTGAAGTTAGCGGACGATGCGCCCGGGGCATAGATGAGCCCACTGACGTTGAGTTGCGAGCCATTGAAGTTGGGACTGCTCGTGTTGCTCGGTACTTGATAATAGAGCACGCCAGGGTACGGGCAGTTGCAGGTAAGCGTGGGGGGCGAGAGCGCCGCGGCGCTTACCCCGTTGAAGTTCGGAGCCGTTCCGTTTGCGGTAACGTAGAGCGTGAGGTTCGTTCCGGTGATCTTCGCACCGTTGAAGTTGCTCGAACCCGTAAGAACGTAAGTCCCCGCCATCGTCACGGTCGCACCGTTGAGATTCAAGTTCGAGTAGCAACCTGACGGGACGGGTCCGCTAAAACCGTTGCCGTTGAACGACCCGCACGACGTATGCGCAGGCGGGTTGTTTGCGAGATAAGCACATCCAGCGATGGCGCCGCAGGGATCGCTGACCGGAAGCATCGCGGCCGGCGTGGCCTTGGGGAAGGTCGCACCATTCTCGTTGGGCGCCGAGCCTGAGTAGCCGATGGCCGGCGCCGTAACGTTCGAACCGTTGAAGTTCGGATCGTTCGTATTCATGAGGATGCCGCAATCCGAGTCAACATTCGCCCCGTTGAAGTTTGCCGTGCCGGAGGGTTGCAGCAAATAGATGCACCCATTGACGGTACTCGAAGCAAGCAAGGCGGTGGCCGTCGTCGTTGCGTCGCCCGCAAAGCCGAAAATTCTTCCGAAGAACGTCGCATGCGGCGAGTAAACCGTCACCTGAACTGCACAACCGTTACTGGTAAGGGCGCCCGTCTGCGGTGGATTGTATGCGGTGACCTTCACCTTGTTCGTGCCGTCGGTGAAACCGTTCTCCGATGCGTCGTTTTTCGCTGCGGTCTTGGCGGCCACCGGACTGGCGCAACCGGCGGTAATCAACTCGCGCGCGCCGCCGATCGCGGCGGCATCCGCGGCGGTCTGCTGCTGCCGCAGTTCGTATTGCATGTAGCCCAGGTCGACGGCGAATCCGGCAAATCCCAAGAGTACCGCCAAACATACGGCGATCAGCGGCAGTATCTGGCCGCGTTCTCCTCGATGTTCGTTCACTCGCATGCTCCTTTAAATAAACTAGCGCGTTACGATTTCCGGCGTCATGACGAAGACGACGTCGGAATCGTTGTGCTGATAGGCCGTCGACGTGAAGAGCTTCCCTAAGATCGGAATCGACGACAGAATCGGAATTTTGGTGATCGTGCGCAGCTCGACCCGGCGCACGAGACCGCCCATGAGAATGCTCTCTCCCGGTTTGGTGATCACATCGGTCGAGAGTCTGCTCACCTTCAACGCGGGGATACTGAAGCCGGAGACGATCACCGCGTTGGCATAGTCGAGATCGGAGATCTCCGGCGCGATCTTGGCGTCCACCGATCCGTTGCCGAGCATGTTCGGCGTCACGTTGAGCTGCACGCCGTACGTCTGATAGGCGACGTTGACTTGCCCGAGGGCGGTCGACGTGACGACCGGAATCTCGCCGCCGACCAGGAAGGTTGCGGGCGCTCCCGGGCTGGTCACGAGATCGGGACTGGAGAGAACGCGCGCGTGCCCCTCCTGCATCAACAGATTGAGCGTCGGCGCGAGGCCGATCGTGCGGTAGAACGGGCCAATGTTGAGCGCGTGGCCCGGCCCCTGGGGAGTTCGAAAAGCGGGAACGACGGCGATGCGATGTTTGGCGTCAGTTGCCCGGCGACCGGAACCGACGAGTTCAGCTGAAGGCCGAGATTGGATTGCGCGGTTTTGTCGACCTCGAGCACGTAGACCTTGATGTCGATTTGGCTGTAGCTCAGCGAGTTCAGGCGGTCGATGAGCTGTCCGTTGCTGGCGAGATAGGGACCGGCCAGTCCGCGGGCGCGGTCGAGAATCGCCTGCGCGGTCACCGCGTCTTTGGCGTTGCCGCTGACGATCACGTTGCCTTTGCCGTCGGGATCGACGCGAATGTCGCTGGAGCCGGGAATGTTGGCGATGCGTGCGTTGCAGGTCGGCGAGGTCCTGCGAAATCGTCGACGGCGTTGACCAGAACGGCCTTTTCATCTTTGAGCAGCGGCTCGAAGCGCGACAGGATGTCGGTGATGCGTTGGAACTGGGCGCCGTCGGCGACGGTGCCGCGGACGACGATCGAATGATCGAAACTCACGACTTGCACGTTTGGATCGGTGATCGAACTGCGCATCATTTGAGCGACGTCGTCGAGCTGCTGTGCCGTAACCGTCACCTCGTAGGTCACGCGCCGCCCGCCCGCCCAAATGAAGATCGTCGTATGTCCGGGAGTCTTTCCGTTGACGACGACCTGCGACGTCCCGACCGGCACGACGCCGGCGATGCGGCCGTCGCCGACGGCGACGCGGCTCAGCCCTTCGGCCTTGAGCAGCACCGAGTGTCCGGATTGCACCGAGAGCAGGGTGACCGGTTCGGATCGCACGGGCGCGGCGTACGATAGTACGCCGGCCAACGCCGCAAAGGCCGCAATCCTCATGGCAACCTGCCGAATAATGGGCTCATCCAAACCTCCATACGGTGTACGCCGCGGACCGCGCCGGTGCAATGACGCTATGCGTACGCTGATAACGCGGCCGTGACGGCATTATGCCACGGAATTTTGCGTTAACGCGTTAACGCGGCAAAAACGTTAAGTAAAGATTGCCGTTATCGCGACACGCGTTCCTTGCAACGCCGTCCACACCGGTGGCATGATACGCGAACCGGAGCATGGAGGTTACATGCGGCGTTTTTTTCTTTGGGTCGTAACGGCGTCGTGCCTATGGTCGGTAGCGTTGCCCGCTACCGCTGAGGTTCAACGCGAAGTGGCGCTGTCGAGTGTCGCTCGTTCGGCACATCTTCAATACGCCTGGCTCGGCAGGAGCGCGCCGTTCAGCTGAGCGGCTTCGGAATCGTGCTCGTCTTTCGCCCCGGCGTCAACCTGTACGAAGTCAACGATCGCGTCGAATCGACAACGATTGCGCCGCGGTACGCCCCCAATAACGAGGTATACGTATCGTCGTCGCTTGCCGATCGCATCGTTTCGCTCTCGCGTCAGGCGCAGCAACGCGCCGCGGCCGCCGAGCGTGCGATGGAAGCCTCGCAAACGCAAGCGGCAAGCGCGATGGCGTTTACGGGCGCGATCACGCTCAACGTCGAGCAACTCAAAGGTGCCGAAGCGGTGCTCATCAATGGAATCGCTCCGCCTACCGCGCCCGTGCTCATCACGATGCTTGGATTGATCTCTTCCGATTTACCCAACGTTCTGCTCAGTCGACACGACTTGCAGGCAGGGCCGGACGGAAAGTTCCAAGCCATCCTTCCGATCGGCCCCGATTACGTGCGCGGCAGCTTCGTACGCGTCCTCGCCACGTCCGTACCGGGCGTCACGTCTGCATCGGCTCAAATTCTGATCGATCCGGCTAACGCCGGCCTGATGGTTCCGTTCGAGCAACAGCCCGGCGGAATCTGGTAACTCACGTCTACGTCACTCACTGAAAAGAACGAAGGAGTTCAAATGCTCAAGACGCTCAAATCCCTGGTTCGCGACGAAGAAGGCGCGACGATGGTTGAATACGCTCTCATGGTGGCCCTGGTCGCGGTTGTGGCTATCTCCGCAGTGGCGCTGCTTGGCCATAACCTCAGCACGGTCTTTAACACCGTCGCCGGCACGATCTAAACGCCGCTCACCCGCGAGCACGTGAGGCGCAGCGGCCAAGGGTCGCGGCGCCTCCGTTTGCTCGATCGCACGACGAAGGAATCTCGGTGTCCATCTCCATTTTGCTTACGCTCGCGGCATGCGTTGCCGCGGCGGTTTTCGATGTCCGCACGCGTCGGATTCCAAACGTCCTTACGGGTTCGCTGGCAATTGCCGCACTCGCAGTGCACGCTTTTTCAGGGGTGGAATCGGTGCTGTTGAGTCTCGCGGTCATGCTCGCGGTGACGCTCTTGGGTACGGCGGCGTACGCGCTCGGCGGAATCGGTGGCGGCGACGTGAAGTTGTGGATCGCCGGCTCCGGAATGCTTGGCTTTCCGCTCTGCGTCCCGTTCCTTCTCTATACGTTGATCGGCGGCGGAGTGGTGGCGATCGTCTTCATTGTCGCACGTGGCGGCGCGCGTCACTCTCGGGCGAACGCCGTCCCGACGGCAAGCGGGCGCATGCAGAGCGTCGTCCGCGATAAGACGCAGGCGTTGCCATATGCGATGGCCTTCGCCTTGGGCGCGCTTTTCGTGGCGCTTTCGCAGAGCGTCTTTTCATTCTTGAGGATTACACTGTGAATACTCGACGCACCACGCTGCTCATCGCCGTCATCCTCGCAATCGGAACCGGATGGCTCACGCTGAACTATATCTCCGGCTTGCGCTCGAGCGAAGGCGGTCAGCCTCGGCAAGTCGTCATCGCGACCGCGGACATTCCCGCGCGCGGACGCATTTCCGCGACAATGCTTCGCACGGAAGTGCGGCCCGGCACCGCCGTGCAACCCGATGCGGTCTCGGAACCGTCGATGGCGATCGGCTCGCTTGCACTTGTCTCTATTCCATCAGGATCGCAGATAACGGCATCTGAAATCGCGAGTAACGCCGACGAGGCGCTTCCGGTTCGGCTCCAAGCTGGAATGCGCGCCGTGAGCATTGGCATCGACCGCGTCAAGGGTGTTTCGGGACTGATCCAGCCGGGCGATCGTGTCGACGTCATCGCCATCCCGCCGAAGGCGGGCGATACGCCGCCGAAGGCTGCGACGATTCTGCGCGGCATTCGCGTGCTCGCCATCGGCAGCTCGCTCGAATCGGCATCGGCGACGCCTTCGCCCGACGAGCAAAACGCCGCGACCGTGACGCTGGAAGTCAACCCAAAACAGGCCGATCTGCTCACATGGGCCGACTCCAACAGCACCCTTCGGTTGGCGCTGCGTTCGCCGCGCGAACCGATTCGCTCCGAGCCGCTCGAAGCACTAACGTTCGGAACGACTGATGTTCCGCTTTCACTGCCACCCCCGGCGCCGGTTCCCGCGATACCGGCGTTGGCGATGCCTGGCGCGGCGCCGCCGTCGCATCCCGGCTCCGGCGTCCAAGTCATCGACGGAGACCAAATCGTCGCCGGTACCGGTGGCAACTCGCAGTGAACTCGTCGATCTGCGTCTTCGTCGGCGCGAAGGGCGGCGCCGGCACCACAACCGTCTGCTATGAAATCGGAAAAGCGCTGCTCGAGAAGAGCAACGTCGCGCTGGTCGACGCTGATTTGAGCGGCCACCGCAGCCTCGCGCTCCTGACCGAGGCGATGCGCGCGCTCGATGCGGCGCGTTCGACGTCGCCGATCGCGACCGCGCGCGTCGACGGCATGACCGTCGTCGAACTCGCCGATCGCTACGACGCCGGCCTGACGCTGGCGCCGGAAGCGGTCGAAGCGCTTGCAGACTCGCTGCAGGGCTTCGGAGCGATCCTCGTCGACGCGCCTCAGCCGTTTGCGGCGGCGGTGCGTCCGCTGCTCACGCGCGCGGCACGTGTCTTCCTTGTGGTAGAGCCGACGCTGCTCGGAATCGCCGGCGGTCAGGCGATGTCGAGCGATCTGCGCCGTTTCGGAGTTCCTGCCGAGCGCATAGGCATCGTCACCAACGTGCGGAGCGACGGCGACGCGCCTTCGCGTGGCGAGATCGAACGGTTGCTCGGCGCCCGTCCGGTCGCGGAGATACCGCCGCTAAAAGACCGCGCATACGGGAAGAGCATCGCCGCGTTCGCGCGTATGATTCAGTTTCTTCCGCCCGAAGCGCCGCTCGCGCGCCTACAGCCGTCGTCGTCGCCGGCCGCGACGAACGGAAACGGCAAAGTCGGGTTTGCAGCGCGCTCGCACGAAGTCGAAAGCCAGTATCAGGCGGCCAAACTCGAGATTCACGAAGCGCTCCTGCGCCGCGTCGACTTAGTCACCGCTGCAACGGCCCACACCGACTCGGCGAAGTTGGCGGAACTCCGTACCAAGATCGAAGCGATTACGTCGGAGTACATCGCGGAACACGACATCGGCGGGTCGGCTGAAGACGTCGCGCAACTGCGCCAGGAGATCGTGAATGAGGCGCTTGGGCTGGGACCGCTCGAGGACCTCATGCGCGACCCCACCGTGACCGAAGTGATGGTGAACGGGCCGCGCGACATCTACGTGGAACGCGGGGGCGTCATCGAGCACACCTCCAAGCGATTTACGGACGACCGGCAGTTGCGGCTGATCATAGAACGCATCGTTGCGCCGCTCGGGCGCCGTATCGACGAATCGTCCCCAATGGTCGACGCGCGTCTCGCGGACGGCTCGCGCGTCAACGCCATCATCGAGCCGCTCTCGATTGACGGTGCGACGCTGACGATCCGCCGCTTCGGACTGCGCCGCCTGCAGGTTGACGATTTGGTGAAGATCGGCGCGGTGCCGCCGCAGGTGATGGAGTTTCTACGCGCGGCCGTCGAGGCGCGCCTCAACATCGTCGTGAGCGGAGGAACCGGATCGGGTAAGACGACGTTCCTCAACGCACTTTCCTCCTTTCTGCCCGAACGCGAGCGCATCGTCACGATCGAAGACGCGGCCGAACTCTCGCTCAACCAAAGACACGTCGTGCGCCTGGAGTCGCGGCCTCCGAACATCGAGGGGACCGGGGAGATTCGCATTCGCGATCTGCTGCGCAACGCGCTGCGCATGCGCCCCGACCGGATCGTCATCGGCGAGTGCCGGGGCCCGGAGGCGCTCGACATGCTTCAATCGATGAATACCGGTCACGACGGCTCGCTCACGACGATCCACGCTAACAGCCCGCGCGACGCGCTCGCGCGCATCGAGACGATGGTGCTGATGGCGGGCTTCGATCTGCCGGTTCGCGCGATTCGCGAACAGATGGCCAGCGCTATCGATCTCGTGATTCACACCGCGCGTCTGCGCGATGGAAGCCGGAAGGTAACCAGCATCTCCGAGGTGGCGGGCATGGAGGGCGAGATCGTGACGACGCAAGAGGTCGTTCGCTTCTCTCAGCACGGCACGGACGAACATAACAAGGTCGCCGGCGAGTTTCAATACACCGGTGTTCAGCCGAACTGCCTGCGACGATTCGCCGAGTACGGCGTCACTTTCGCGCCCGGTACGCTCGCACAGTTAGCACCGGCGGCCGTTCTGTGGTAGGTGCGCTCGCGCCGGTTGCGATCTTCGTGGGCGTTTCAGCGACGGTGATCCTGACGTTCTTTTCGTTCTGGGGATCGGTCAATCGCCGCGCTACGCAGAAGGCACAGGGCCTCGAGCAGTTGTTGGATCGCGGCGGCGTCGCGATGAAGCCGCAGGAGATCGTGCTTACGGTGCTGGCGGCGGTAACGCTGCTATGGATTTGGCTCGTGCTGCTGATCAAGCCGGCCTTACTCTTTGCCGTGCTGCTGGTGCCGGTGCTTGCGCTCGCCGGCGCGGGCACTTTTTACGCGTGGGTGCACTATCGCATCGGCCGCCGGCTTGAGAAGTTCACCACGCAGTTGGAGCTGGCGCTGCGGCTCATCGCGAGCGGCACCCGCGTCGGACTGGCGCTTCGCCAGGCGCTGACGATGGTTACCGAAGAACTCGCCGATCCGGCGAGGCACGAGTTCCTGCGCGTCATCGGCCAGACGAACATCGGCGTTAGCGTGCTCGACGCGCTCGACGACCTTGCCGTGCGCATGCCGACCAACGAAACGCTGATGATGGCGCGGGTCGTTCGCATTCAGTCGCAGAGCGGCGGCGATCTCGCTAAGGTGCTCGATCAACTCGCGGCGACGATCAAGGACCGCCGCCAAGTCCATCGCAAGATCGGCGCGCTCACGGCGGAAGGGCGAATGAGCGCGCTCGTCCTCATGATCATCCCGCTCGCCTTGGGCGCCTTCATCTTGACGACGCAACCGACGATGGCGCACGCACTGCTTTACACCGGGCTGGGGCATGCCGTTATCGCAACGCTCTTCGTACTCGAAGCGGTTGGCTATTTCTGGCTGACGCGCGTCCTCAAGGTGAACGTCTAGTGCTCCTCGTCTATCTCATCCCGCTGCTCGTGTCGCTCTCGGCGTTCTTGCTGGTGCTCTCGCTCATCCCCGCAAAGAGCGCGCTTTCCGAACAACTCGAGCGGCTCAAGACGCACGAGGCCGAGCGCGTCGAGGCGGAAGCCGCTCCCTTCGAGCGCCTCTTCACGTTGGAGCACCGGGCGCGTCTCAGACGGCAGCTAGCCGAGGCCGGCTGGTACACCGTGACGCCGGCCCAGGTAGGTTTGCGAGTTGTGGCCGGGCTCGTGCTTGGCGTAGTGATCGCGCTCTTTATTTGGGCCGCGCTGCCGCTGCCGAAGGTTATGGTCGTTCTCCTCATGGTGCTCAGCGTTGTCATCGGCGCGTACGCACCGATCTTTCTGCTGCATCAAGCGATGGACGCGCGAAAAGCGAAGATTCAGCGCGCCCTGCCGGACTTCTTGGACATGATGTGCTCGACTGTGCAGGCGGGCCTCGCGCTCAATGCAGCGATGGCCTACGCCGTCGATGCCGCACCGGGACCGCTCGGCGAAGAGATCAAGGAGGCGCTTTCGGAAATTCGCTTCGGGCGAAGCCGCAGCGAGGCGCTTCGCGCAGCCGCCGAACGTGCGAACCAGCCGGAGTTCAAGGCGGCGATTCTGGCCATTTCGCAAGCCGAACGCCTGGGGTCGAACGTTTCAAAGGTGCTTTCGGAGTTGGCCGAGGACACGCGCCATCACCGCGTGATGACGGTCGAGGAGATGGCCGCGAAACTGCCGGTGAAGATGGTCTTCCCGATGGTGTTCTTCATGCTTCCGGCCATCATCGTCGTGATTTTCGGATCGCTGGCCGCCAACTATTTCGCGAGCCCTTAACGCGCGTGGTTCTAGGCGTCGTTGTCTCCGCGGTCTTCATGGGGTGTGTCGCGGCCCTCGCCGCCGATCTGTGCCGCGGCGCGTGTGCGCGCATCGTGCCGTTCGACGACGGGCCTGCGCCATCGCGGCCGCCGGTCGTCGCGCTCGTTGGCGCGTCGGCGCTCCTTGGCGGCCTGCTTGCCGCACTTTCGGTGCCGCCGCTGGAACTGTTGCCGGTCGCAATTGCGATCTTCGCGTTGGTCGCGTGCTGGTGCAGCGACGCGTTGTGCGGCATCCTTCCCGACGCGTTCACGCTTGGGCCGCTCGCGGCGCTGCTCGCGTTCGCGGCGCTGCGCCGCGACTGGTGGACGCTTGCGTCGGCGGCGATGGTATTCGTCCCGTTTGCGGTCGCGTCGGCGTCGACGCACGGGAAAGGCATGGGCTGGGGTGATACCAAGTTGGCGGCACTGGCCGGCGCAGTGCTCGGTGGACCGCTCGGTTTCGTCGCGATGGCCGCGGCCTGTGCGGCCGCCGCCGTCGGGTATAAAGTCAAGCGCATTGCGAGCGGACCGATCGCGCTCGCGCCGTACATCGCGAGCGCGGTCGCGCTCGCGTTGCCGCTGGCGCTGGGGCGATGAGCGAACTTCGGCCGACGCGAGTCTGGCTTCCATCGAGCGCGGTACGCATCGCGCTCGCGCTTTGGGGCGGCCTGTTCCTCGTGCTCACTCCGCTTCGTCCACACAGCGACGGCGATCTCTATTGGCAGCGTTGGCTCGGCGAGGCGATATTGCGAACCGGCCGGCTTCCGTCGGCGCTCGGACCGGAGACGTTCACCGCGCCGGGCGCGCCATGGATTCCGCAAGAGTGGCTTCTCAGCATCGTCGTCGCGATCGCCATGAGAGACGGGCTGTATATCCCCTTGACGATACTGTTCGCCGGAATTCCAATCGCGATTCTCGTTTCGATCTACCTACGGGCGCGCGAACGCGCATCGCCCGAAGCGATCGCAATCGTTCTGCTCGCAGTCGGTGTCGCGCTCGAGGCGTCGTTCGGCGTGCGAGCTCAGGTTCTCGGCTGGGGGTGCTTCGCAGCGTTTCTTTATTTTCTGCAGCGCCGAGACACGTGGTTTTACGCGACGATCCCGGCCGTCGCGCTCTGGGCGAACGCCCATGCCAGCGCCGTGCTCGCGCCGGCGTTTCTGGTCGTACGGATCGCGGGCGAAATGCTCGACGGCGGCGTTCGCGCGCCGGCGGCGCTGCGCGATCTTCGCATTCTTCCGTTCGTGGCGCTGGCGCTGCTCTGCACGCCGCTCGGCTGGCACCTGCCGGCATACGCCTTCACGCTCGCGACGAGCCCGATCAGGCACTACATTCAGGAGTGGCAACCGGTTGGGCCCACGGACCTGGAGTTCGTATTCGGCGGCCTTCTGCTGGCAGCGATCGCCGTCGCCGGGCTGCGCCGGAATCTCCTCGCGAATAAAGGCGAGTTGCTTCCGCTGGCGTTGCTCTTCGTCGCGATGCTGACCGCGCGCCGCCACATTCCGATCTTCGCGATTGCCGCGGCACCGGCCGCAGCAGCCGGGCTCGACCGTCTTCTGCCGGGATTGCGCAACGCCCGCGAGCGCATCGCGGCCTTAGAGCCAATGGGGATCGCTTCGGTTTGCATCGCCGTCGCGATCGCAGGTACTACCTACGCAATCGGTGTGCGGCGCACGGACCAGGACGCTCTGGCCAAGACGTTCTCATACCTGGCGACTAACGGCGGATCCCATCGCGTTTTCTGCGAGGACTTCAGTTCGTGCAGTGTCGCCTTGCTGTACCCGAACCTGCGCGTGTTCATGGACGGCCGATGCGATCCATACCCGCTCCCCGTCTGGCGAGCGTACATGTCGACCATCAGGGTGAGCCGGGCGTGGGGAGAAGGTCTCGAACGGTACCGAGTCGACGCCGTCGTGGCATCGCGAGGAAGCCGGTTCGCGAACGCGCTCGCTCACGATCCGGCCTGGCGGCGGTCTTTTGCCGATGGTGACTTTGCCGTTTTTCGAAAAGAATAGGCTGCGGCCGCCCTACGCTCTCGCTCTGGCTGCTGCGGCGATCATTGCCGTTGCTGCTCTGGCGTACACCTTCGTTCATCCGCCGAGGACTACTTTAGGGGCGGTAGACTTCAACGCGTACTACTGCTCGGGACGCGTGCTGGCAGCGCACATGGATCCGTATCGCTATGGGCCGATGCACGCGTGCGAGCTGCGCAACGCCGTTCCTGCCACTCCCAACGCCGTTGTGCCCGCGCCCTTTCCGCCATACGCGATTACCGCGTTTTCGCTGCTCGCGCGGTTCCCGTTCGTGCAATCGAGCCTTGTATGGCAGTTTGTTCTGCTCGTGGCAACGCTCGTCGTGATTTGGGCGATCGTCGACTTGACGTCTTTCCCATTGCTCGTCGTCGCGACGAGTGTGCTCGTCTGCGTGTGGCTGCCCTCGATTCTGACCGGAGCCCTGGCGCCCGTGCCGATCGCTGCGATGTGCCTGGCCGCGGTGTTCATCGGACGATCTCGATGGACGTCCGCGGCAATCTTCCTGGCTGTGGCGTGCGCCGAACCGCATCTGGCCGCGCCCGCATTAGTCGCTTCGTTCATCGTCGTACCGCAGATGCGCTTACGGATCGCCGCCTTGGTTGCAGCGATATTTGCTGTTTCCGTGCTCGCCGGCGGTCGGCTGAATGCCGAGTACCTACTGAACGTGTTGCCCGCGCACGCGGCCTCGGAACTCGGTACGCAGGGGCAGTACGGACTCAGTTCGGTGCTTCGCGCGCTCGGCATGACGGACCGCGCCGCGCTGATGGCCGGAAGCGTTCAGTATGCAATTCTGGTCGGCGGTGGCGTCTGGATGGCCTTTCGGCTTCGCTCTCGATTGCCTGAGGGTGTCGTCCTCATCCCGCTGGCCTGTGCGGTTACGGGCGGGACGTTCGTGCACCTCACGCAGATTGCCGGCGCCCTCCCTCTCGCCTTCATCCTCGCGTCGCAGACCGGCGAACTCCTGGCCTGGTTCGCGCTCGCGCTCGTAGCCGTCCCTTGGCAGGCCGCCACCGACAATCGAGTACCCGTGGTCGCGGGGCTCGTTCTCGCCGCGGTGCTTGGGTATCGCTTCGGTTGGATCACCGCCGCGGTTTCTGGTTTGGCTGCAACGCTCGCAATCGCGCTCGGACAAATGCACGAACCGATCGCGCCCGAAATTCATGCCATTCCGCACGTTCCGCCGTCCGCGCTTGCCGAGCTCGCATGGAGGCAGTTGGCAAATCAGTTTCCACCCACGGAATTATCCTGGGCGGCTCACGTGCTAACGTACGCCGGCTTGTCGTGCGTCATTCTGGCGACGGTGCGGCTAGCGGCGTTTCCGCGGCTCCCGCGCGCAGCGCTGGTTCCAGGCGAGGCAATCCAACAGCGAACGCCAACGCGTAGAGCAGCGCCACCAGCGGGATGAGGTTACGGTAACCCGCGACGAGGCTCGCATACTCGAGCACACCGCCGCACATGGCTCCCAACAGGTTTGCGGCGAATGCGGTGGTCGACGAACCGACGTCGCGAAAGCGTTGCGCGAAGACGAGATTTGCGAGGAAGATCGGCGCAAACGCGAGCGAGGCCGCGGCCGCGAAGCGCGCGGCGAAATCGAGTTGCAGCAGACGGTCGGGATCTACCGTCCACGCCGCGAGCAGACTGAGGAACAGCGCCGCATAGGCGAGCCACGGCGCCCGCAGGCGCGTTCGGCTCGTGACTTCAATCGCCAGCAGTACCGACGCGAGGATACCGAAGAAGACGAGCGCATTGACGAACCACGTCGTGCCGAAGAGGAGCGCGAACTGCACCACACTCTTGGTTTCCAACAACAGAAATGCCGCGCCCATAAAGAAGAGGTCGAGATAGCCGCGCATCGAGCCGAGCGGGCCGGCCGCCAACCGGATCGCGGCGAGCGAAACGAGCAAGATGAGCGCGACCGTCCAAAGGTAGAGCGGCGGAATCGACGGCGTGCGCAAGTAGGGGAACGGGTAGTCGTCGGAGACCGCCGCCGGCACGGCGCGCGCGCCCGCGCTCCACGTCGTGGCGCAAACGACGTTGCCGGGGCGCGCGCCGATGGTCAGCAATGCGAACCAGCCGGAGTGCCCCACGGCATCGATGCACGGCGGATAGCCGTACGCGTCCGCAAGTGTGCGGGCGTAGCGATCCTTCAGCCAGTCTTCTCGATAGTAGTTGTACATGCCGAAGGCGCCTTCGGGCGTCAAGTGCGAACGTGCCGAACGCATCGCCTGCGTCGTGAAGAGATAACTCTCGAGCCGCAGCGACGACTGGCCCGAAACCAGCGCCAGCGAATCCGGCAGGGCGAGAAGGATGAGATCGTAGCGATCGTGGGTTCGCTCGAGAAAGGCGCGGCCGTCGTCGACGTGCACGCTGACGCGCGGATCCTGATACGGGTGGTCGGGATTGATGCGCCTGCCGATCGCATAGATGCGCGGATCGATTTCCACCGCATCCACGTGCTTGGCGCCTTCGGCCAAAGCGATCGCGACGTCGGAGCCGCTTCCGGCGCCGATGATTAGGACGTTGCGCAGCGAATTATTGCGGATGCGCCGGTAGGGCACGAAGTACAGCGGCTCCGTATGCCTTCTCAGGCTCCTCGATTCGACGATCTGGTGCGGCACGCCGTTGACGTTCAGGCCCATGAAGCCGGGCCGTATCTGGAAAACGTCGATCTTGTAATAGGGCGACCAGCTCGAACCAGGTGCGAACGATTCTCTCCCGAGCATCGCGAGCAGCGCGAGGGCGGCGACCACCTGCAGCATCCGAAGCGAGCCGAGGTATAACGCCGCGAACGTTGCCGCCGCGACGATCCCCCACACCAACGGGGGCGCGCCGGCGAACGAGAGCAGCGTGAAGGCGGCGATCCCGGCCAAGCTGCCCACGACGTCGAGGCGGTACGCTTCCAGCGGCGGAAACGTCGCGAACGTTCGCGCGACTCCCTGCGCGATGCACGTCATGACGGCGGCGACCGCCAGAAAAATCACCGGAAGCGTCACCCACATCGGCAGTCCGCCGAAGAGCGTTCCGAAGTAGATGAGCTGGCTGCCCGACCGGTCGATGGTGACGGGGAAAAGGCGCACGAAGCCAATGAGGAATGCGAGCGCGACGATTGCCCACGGAAACAAATCGACGCGCGCTTTGGCGCGAAGAAAGCCGATGCCGATCCCGAGGAAACTCCCCATCAGGACGAAGTTGGAGAAATAGGAAAGATAGACGATGTTCGACCCGGTCCATCTGATCAGGGCTAATTCGACGAACAACATGAGAAAACTGAGGACGATCAAACGCGCTCTGCCGGTCACGTCGATTTCTTCGGCCACGCTGCTGCTTGTGCCTGGCGCCGCGCTCGACGCGGGACGACCGTGCCGCTGCGCGTGAGTCCGCCGATCGCCGCGGCGTTCGCGATTGCGTCGATCGTGCTCGCGGCGCTGCCTGCGTTCGCGCTCTACCCGGGCGATTGGCCACTCTTTTGGGCGGGCGGAGCGACCGCCGGAACCCTCGCTCTGACCGATCCGCATCTGCACGTCGCGTTTCAGATCGCGCATGGCGTCGCTTCCGGACCCTGGACCTATCCGCCGGCGTTCGCGTGGGCATTCGTGCCCGTTGCTGCGCTGCCGATTCCCGCCGGTTATGCGCTGAACTTCGCTGCGAACTGCGTTCTCGTCGGATGGTCGGGGTGGATCCTCGCGGGCGTCTTCGGGTACGATCGGCGATTCGGCGCCGCGGCCGCGCTCGCTTGGGAGCCGGCCCTTTTCGGCGCGGGCGTCGGACAGGTCGGCGCGCTCTGGCTCGCGCTGGTTTCCGTAGCGGTGTGGGCCGCCGCGCAGCGCCGAGAACTGCCGCTCGGCGTAGCTGTCGGCGTGTTGCTGCTCAAACCGCCGCTCGCGATTGCGTTCGTTGCCGTTCTCCTGGTTCGACGCTGCTGGAAAGCGTGCGCGATCGTCGCTGCCGCCGCGGTGCTGTGGTACGTCGCGAGCGTTGCGGCGGCGGCCGGCGATTGGCAGTGGCCGGCGCGCTATGCAATAACGCTGCATGCGCTCGTGCAGACGGACTCCGGTGCACTCTATAACGCGATTTCGCTGCCGACGTTGCTGCTGCGCGCCGGCGTGCCGGCGCTCGTTGCACTCACGCTGGCCGCACTTGCGTTGCTTGCCGCGCTCCCGGCGCTCGCGCGCGCGGACGCGGCCGCCGCGACGAGCGCCACGAGCCTCTTCGCGCTAGCGGTCTCGCCGCACGCGTGGATGTACGATGCCGTGCTCGTTCTCCCGGCACTCTTTTGGACGATGCGTCGCGCTCCAGAGCCGCAGCGCACGTGGATCGTCACGGCAGCCTACATACTAGCGGCGGCGTGGATGCCGGTCGTGTGGTTCGCGCGCTTCAATCCGCTGGCGATCGTCGTGCTGGTTGGAGCGGCGCTTGCGGCGACGGCGCTGTACGCAGCGCGAGAAGCGCCGATCCGAGCGCGAGCCCGATGAGTCCGATCCAGGTCGGCAATCGGAGAAGCCACGTTACCGGACGGTTCGTCGAGTTGCCGAGAACGAACGCGCGCCAACTCGCCTCGGCCAGATTCGGGTCGATCGGAGGTCGCCACAATTGAGGATGCGCCGCCGCGGTCGCCGGATGCGCGGCCAGCGCAAAGAGCAACGCGATGCAGCAGAACGCGCCAAGGGCGGACGCGTACGCCGCGCTCCGCCGAAAACCAAACGCGGAGACGAGGTATGCGACCGGAAAGAGCGGCGCCAAAAAGAGCGCTGCCGACGTCGCCATCATCCACGGCACGCTCAGCAATACGAGTACGAACGCGTTCCAGCGCGAGGGTACTTTAGTATGCGCACAGAGCAGCAGCGCTGCGGGCACCGCGGCCGCGATCTCGACCGTATGCACGAACGAGCCGCCGAGCAGTGCGATCGCCGGCGGAAGCAGCACGACGAACGCGCGCTCGCCGTCGCCTGCCGCGCGCACCGCGATGGCGATTCCGGCCAGCGCCGCGACCGCGTACGAAATGCCGCCGGCGACGACCGCTTGCGTATCGGAGAGTCCGGCGGCGGCGGCGATCGCCGAGAGGCTGTATTGGTTGTCGCGCGAGACTTCGGAGAGCGCGTGCGCGGGGATGACGGCCGTGAGATAGGCGAGATTCGTCATCGTTCCTGCAGCGAAAAACGAGAGTCCGGCGAGGACGGCCAGCGCAATCGCCAGCGGTGCGCGGGCTTCGCGGTAGCGCGCGAAAAGCGCGAGCGCGGCGCCTAGCGCAACGTGCGGCTCGACCATCGCGAGAGCGACTGCCACGGCGGCCACACCGAAGCGCCCCGCATTCGCGCATGCCGCCGCGATTGCGAGTCCGGCAAGGCAGACCGGCATCACGTTCCCGCTCGGCAAAGCCGTCAGACCGAGCGAGAGCGCAATGCACGCAAACGGGATTAAGAATTCGCGTCCGGTAACGCGCGCCAGCGCCCACGCCGCGAGCAGCGCGCACGCGCTCGAAAGGATCCACCACAACGCTGCGGCCGCAGCGAACGGAAGCAGCGTGAACGGTGCGAGCAGCGCCAGCGCGTAGGGCGGATAGGGTGCGGGAACCGTCACCGCCGGAGATGCGGTGAAGAAGGGCGCCGCCCGCCGGCTCTCACACGCATGGAGCGGCGCGGCGGCGTACGGATTCTGATGATGGGCGAGCGCCGACGACGCACAGTAGTAGGCGCGAAAATCCACCATCAGCCAGCCGCCCGCACGATCGCCGTACATTTGCCCGGCAATCGGCAGCATGGTGCAGACGATTGCCAGCATCCAAACCGGTTTCACGCGGGCGGTTTCGCGAAGCGAAGTGCCGGAGCGTTTTTGAGCGCGCGCGCCGTTTCGGCTGCGAGCAGCCAGATCAGCAGTGCGAGCCCCGTCCACGTCGGGATGCGCCCGAGCCACGACGCCACCGAACCGGTACTCGTCTACGTGCGAGAAGTCCGCCCAGGCCGCCTCGGCATACGCGCGGTCGATCGCGGTGGCAGGTGCGGCGTGACCGATGGTTGCCGAGGTGAGCGCGTACGCGCGCGTTAAACCGAATAACAAAAGAAACGCGAGCACGGCTGCGCAGACGACGGCGCGCACGTCGCGGCGTTCGTACCACGCGAGCATCGCGATCGGGAGCGCCGGCGCGATGCCGAGAGCCGGAGACCACGCCATGATCCACGGCACGCTCAACAGCAGGAACGCGAGCGATGCCGCGACGCGCGTCTTCGCGCCGGCGTACGCGAGCAGCAGCATCACAGCCGGAATGGCGATCGCGATCTGCGTGACGTGGATGAACGTTCCGCCGAGCACCGCGAATGCGGGCGGCACGCACGCGACGAACGCGTCGTTCCGATAGACGCGCGCGAGAACGCCGCCGGCGTACGCGCCGGCGGCGAGCATGAAGAAGTAGTCGAGCATGCCGGCCCTCACCGCAACGACGTCTTTGACGCCCAGCGACGTCAGCACGCCGGTAAGGCTGAACTGCGTATCGCGGGCCGCTTCCGAGAGCGCGTGCGCCGGCAGGACGCGGGCGAAGTACTCGACGTTGGTCGCCGGCCCCAGCGTGGCAAAAGAAAGTGCCGCGAGAACGCCGAGCATCGCCAGCACCGGCACGCGGGCCTTCGGGGCCCAGGCCAGCAGCCCGACGCAGAGCGGAAGGCCGACGTGCGGTTCGATCATGGCGACGGCGGCGAAGAACGCGGCGCCCCACCAGCGGCCTCGCCACGCGAAGTACGCGCACGCGCAGATCGCCGCGACTGCGATCGGAACGACTTCCCCGAATGGAATCGACGCGACGCCGACCGAGATGCCGAACGCTGCCGCCGCCGCAAGCGGCGGCATGCTGGAGAAACGCGA
>CAWAIE010000006.1:0-233681 GCA_963782065.1 Vulcanimicrobiota bacterium | reverse complement strand
CAGACGCCGCAAGCGCCAAAGCGGGGCTCAAAGCCGCCGTCGCGGCCGCGCACTAACGGCTCCCTCGGCGGCTTCCTTAACGCGGCACCTCGGCCGCGTCGATCGCGGTGGCTGCCATCCAAGCAAAAGTAGGCAACCAGTGGAGTTCGCTGTAACTGCCGATGGCCGCGCGGCCTGCGCTCGCTTCGTAAAGCGCTCGCGCGCTTTCGGGCAGCATCGAATCCCCGAGCACGCGCGAGATCGATGCCAGCGCTGCTGCGCGAGAGAGATTGAGACCGTGCAGATGCACGATGTGCCCGTCCGCGACGTTAGGCACGTCCGCGGCCGAAAGCAGCGGCGATTGTGGCGAGAGGTCGGGGATCAATCCCTTCCACCACACCGCAAACGTCCGCCGATCGAGCACGCGGCGCATGAGGCCGGCTTCGGCGAGCACCGGCGAAAGGAAGTCGTTTCCGCTGCGTTCCCATGCCGCAGGCCACGCGCGGTCGTTTCCGAACCATTCGCGCGCACGCCGTTCGATTGCAACTTTCAGCCTCGGAAGATTGAGCGCGTCGCACGCGTCGTGCATCAAGCCCATCGCAAAGGCGGTGTTGGAGTGAACGCCGTGACGGACCGGCAGCGGCAAGATCTCGAGCCAGCGCAGTGCGGCACCGGCGATGACCTCAGCCATTGCGCGCAACTCCGCCGCGCTCTCGCTCGCCGTCAGTAGTGAAGTCTGCGCCGCCGCGGCCAGCAAAAGCGCCCATGCCCAGCCGTAGGGCCGTTCGTACATCTTTCGTCGCTGCAGATAGGCCGTTTCGGCTGCGACGTTCTCGGGGCGAAGATTCCGAACCACCACGCCGGCCAGCTCCGAATACCCTTGCCCGGCCACCTGGAGCGCCGTCCAGTGCGAATGCACGCTGGAATGCCAATCGAACGAGTTGCCGAACGCCGGGTGCGCAACAAACGGGTCGTGCGGCGCGTCGCCGTCTTCGAACAGATGCGAATCGTGGTACGGATAACGCGCCGTGAGATTCGCGAGCAACACCGGCGCGATGCGCGGCGCCAGGGCCTCGGCGAGACTCGTCACCGAAACGGAAAAACCAGCATAAAAACGACGTTGACTCCCAGCAGCGCGATCGCCGTCGGTATCTGGACCTTGATTTGTCCGTATTTATCGCGCATCTCGAGCAGCGCGGGCGGCACGAGGTTAAAGTTCGCCGCCATCGGCGTGCAGAGCGTTCCGCAAAAGCCCGATAGCATCGCGATCGCAAAGAGCGGAGCCGGATGCGCCCCCATCCGCTCGACGAGCAGCGGCCACCCGATCGCGGCCGTCATGATCGGAAAGGCCGCAAACGCATTGCCCATGATGATCGTAAAGCCGGCCATCCCCAACGCGTAGACGAGAACGCCAAAGAACCGCGAATGCTCCGGCACCAAGTGCTGCGCGATTGCACCTACCTGCGTCCCGACGCCGGCCTGCGTGAACAGCAGCCCGAGGGTCGCGAGCATCTGCGGAAGTAACGCGGCCCAACCGATCGACTCGAGCAGCCGCCGCCCTTCACTCAGCGCGACCGTTGGCGGCTTCGGGCGCAGCAACACGTAAGCAACGACCAGCGCGACGATCGTTGCAATGCCGAGGCCGATCAGCGTCTGCGAGGCCGGCGCCAGCAGCGGCCGCCCTCCGACGACGATCCGGCTCGCCCCGAGCGATACCAGCACCGTAACCGCCGGAATCGTCAGCGCAGGAATGAACAGCGCGTTGCCCTTCCGCTTCGCGCTTTCGACGCGTTGCGCTTCGTTCGTCGTGCGCACGTCGCCGGAACCGGTGAGGCCGAAGCCCGCGATGAGCGCCATCGCGATCACCGCAATGCCGAGCAGCCACGCCGGCGCCTTCGGAACGAAGCTGCCGTAACAGAGCGACGCACCGAGCAAACACCAGAACGCGGCGTTCGTCCATCGCTTGCGATGCGTGCGGTCGAACGCGATCTCGACGCCAACGAGAAAGAAAAACGCTCCGAGAACCCAGTAAATCCACTCGGCGGAGATCATCGCGACTTCGGTCCAGTCTCCGCGCCGGCAATCGCAGCCAGCCGGCCGTCGAGGCGCAACAGCCGAAAGCCATGGATGAGGAACGCCGCAATTGCCGTCGGAATCGCCCAGATCGCGATCGCAAGCGGATCGAGCTTGAGGTGATAGCTGGCGTCGACGTAACCCGTAATCAGCAACACCGAGCCGATCGCGACGAAGCAATCCTCGCCGAAGAACGCGCCGATCGTATCGGCCGCGGCGGCGTGGGCTTTGATCGTCTCCGTGACGCGCGCCGGCACGTGGCCATGCACGCGCATCGCCGCGCCTTCGGCCATCGGATAGATCACCGGACGCACCATCTGTGCCGTTCCACCGATGCCGGTGAGGCCGACCGCGGCGGCAAGTTGGCGAACGAAGAGATACAGCAGCAGGATGCGTCCCGCCGTCAGCGCCGCCGCCTGCGAGATGAGCATCTTCGCACGCTGCTGCAGTCCGTATCGCTCCAAGAGCCCGATGACCGGCAGCACAATAAACGCAATGCTGACCGAGCGGCTCGACGCAAAGCCGGTCCCGAACGCGTCGAGCACGTGCAGCGGGCTCAAACCTCCCAGTAACGCCGAGGTGACGCCCGCCACGGTGACCACGAGCAACGGATTGAACCGCAGCGCAAAGCCGACGACTACCACGAGCACGCCCAGCAGCACGATCACGGCTTCGCGTCTAGCTCCATCGCTCACTCCGTTTTGTTGACGGCGTTGATCTCTCCGCTCGGCGCAATCGTAAGACCATACGGTCGCAAGCGCGTGGCGCTTCCGGCGATCGAGTACGTTGGCGCGGCGTTGCCCTTCGCATCCTTTGCATACACGCGAATCGCTCCGACGGTACTGTTCCCGCCGTGGTCGGAAACGAAGATTCTCCCGCTTGCGTCGACGGCAACGCCGCTCGGCGTCTCGAGTTCCGTCGCGGAACCGGCGATGATGCGACTGGGCGCGACATTGCCCTTCGCGATCGCACCAAAAATAAGGACGCCCTCGATACCGTTGTCGTCGGAGTTCACGACGTAAACGGTCCCGGCTCGATCGACGGCGATCCCGAACGCCCCGGTGAGCCTCGTTCGTTTCCCGCGTATGACGCGAAGCGGTGCGGCGTTGCCGTTCGCAGCCGGCGCGAACTCCGCGACGCTCTGCTCGCCCAGATTCGTCACATAAATATTTTGCTGGTCGTCGAGGGCGATGCTCGTCGGCCCGTTGAGCTCCGTCGCCGACCCCGCGATCGTGCGGACAGGCCTGGCGTTCCCATTGGCGGCCGGAGGGTACACCGTAATCGCGTTGCCCGACCGGTTGACCACGTAGACGTCATCCGACCGATCGAGCGCGATACCCGTCGGGAGGTTGAGGCCCGTGCGCGTCCCGGCGATCGTTCGAAATGGCGCGGCATTACCGCGAGCGTTGCCGGCGAACACCGAAACGCTGTCGGCGGCACGGTCCGCAACGTACCGGTTACCGGTCGCGTCGACCGCGATGGCGCTCGGGAACTGCAATCCGGTAGTTGGCCCCGCGATGCTGCGCAGCGGAGCCGCATTCCCCGTCGCCCCCCGTGCGTAGACCGTCACACCCGTCGCCGGAGCGGGCGCGGGCGTGCTGCCGCTCACGGTACCGGTGGAACCACTACACGCAGCTAAAACTCCCAATAGAGCAACTACTAAGACCGCTCGAAGCGATCTCACGACCACGGATAAATCTCGTGCACGCATGGCGACCCGCTTCTCGACCGCTAGGGCCGCTTCCCCGCTTTTCGCGTGCGATGAAATTGTACGGCGTTCGAACGCAGCCGGAAAGTCTCGTTGCGGGTCAATCCGCTTGGAACCGCTTGAGGGCCGCAGTTTCGTTGCCGAGCGCGGCAATCGCCTGAGCCATCGACGCCATCGCTTCGCGAAGCGCCGCCACGGAGTCGTCGCGATGCAACGCGAGCGCATCGAGCGACGAGCCGACGCCGTGCGCAAACTGCGAAAGCGCCTCGATTTCGTCGGGCGCGTATGCTTCGCCGCCAATTCGCTCGCCGAGCACGATCGCGCCCAACAGACGACCGCGCGCGACCATCGGCAGCGCCAGCGCGCCGCACATCGCACCGGCGTAACGATGCGGATCGAGGGGCCGATGCCACGCTTTGAGCGCTAGAACCGCCGGATCGTTCTCATCCACAGCCGGAGCCGTCACGGAGCCGTAACTGCGCACCGCCGCGTACGTGCCGGCGGATTCGATCAAGATCGCGGCATCGCGCGCGTCCGTATGCCGCCGCAGCTTGTCCAACGTTTGATCGAGCAGAACCTGTGCATCGGTGACGTATGCCGATTCCTTGGAGAAATCCAGCAGCGCGCGCTCGTCCTCATGGCGTTTTCGAAAGAACACAAAATCGATGAACGCATCGGCGCGCTTGTGCATCGGATTGAGCGATAAACCGAGTACGAGGGCGAGCGCGGCGTTTGCAATCCAGCCGGTGGCGTGACTGACGCCGGCGAGCACCGTTCCAAGCAGCCATTCGAGCAGCGCGAACGATCCCACGACGAGTGCCGAGAGTATGGCAACCGCCAGCGTCCGGCTGATGATGAAGTCGATGTCGAGGACGCGTCGCCGTAGGAGCGCGTACGTGACCGCTGCCGCGCCGGCGAGCGCCGCGGTACCGGCAAGCAAGAACAGCGCCATATAGCCGAGCCAGGTCGACGCGGAGGTCGCCAAATCGAGACTCGTGCTATTGAGCAATAGTGCGAACGGAAGCGGTAACAGCAGCCACGCCGCCGCGTGCCCGGTTTGGCCGCGGTGTGCTCGCGACTGCGACGACAACTGCGAGCACCGCCGCCACCTCCATCAGCGGATCGACCGCGCGCCAATTCCCGTAGACGAACGGCACCGGATCGATCGACGCATCGATCAACCCGATGGTCGCCGCGACGTATCGTGCGAGCTCCAGCGCAGCCAGCGCGCAGAGACCGCCAACGAGCAAAGCTCGCAGCGGCGACCTTACGCCGAACGACCGCGCCAGCGCGACAGGCAGCAGCGCCGCTGCGATTAGCGCACATCCAGAGAGCAAGTAGCAAAGCGCAAGCAGCATGCCGCTCGCGCTTACCATCACTGTCGGGGTGAGCCACATCGCTCCCGCAAAGGCCACGAGCCCGAGGCACAAATATCGCCCCTCACGCGTCTGCCATCGGCGCAGTGCGAGCAGCAGGGCGCACCCAAGGATCCACCACTCGGCGACGGCATGGATTCCGGCTACGGCGACCTTCAGCGGCACGTTGCCGTCGTACACCGTACGTCCGGTAACCATATTGGCACGCTTCTCGCCGCCGCGTAGGACGACGAGTCTCACCGGCACGGATGTGACGGGCTGGAAGAGCAATGCGACTCGGTCGTAAATGCCAAGATCGCGCACATCGATACGATCGCCGTCGCGGATGCCGGCGCGCTCGGCTGCGCCGCCGGGAGTAGTATGGACGATCTCCGCGACGAACGGTTGCCCCGACGGAATCGTGACCGCATCCCAGTAGCCAAACTCTGGCCGGCCGCCGGTGCCGAACAGGAGCACGTTCGTCCAAGCGACGCAGATCATGCTCAGCACGCACAGCCCCGGCAGAAGCCACTGCCACAACCGAACGCGGTCCGTCGTGGGGCTTGTTTGAGCCATTTTTTCCGCCTACGCTCCCGGTCGAGCTATTCCTGGCGTCGCAGCTTTGGCTCAATCCGTTTATCGAAGCGATGCGCTCTTTTGCGAGGCGCTAAAACAGCAGCTTGGCGCGAACGACCTTCTTGGTCATCTGTTGCAGGCTGTTGCGCATCGATGCGAGTTCGCCGCTCATTTTCCGCAGTTCGGCTTTGGTCGCATCCAGCGATCGGTTTGTGTCATGCAATGCATTGAGCTTGTTATTCGTCGAACTCAACTGCGCATTGGTAGACCTGAGCTGCCGATTGGTCGTTCGTATCTGCTCGTTCGTCTGGCCCAGCTGAGCGTTGGTGAGGCGCAGCTGCTCGTTGCTGAGACGAAGCTGCGCGTCGATCACTTGTAGGCCGGCATTGGTCGCGCTGAGGCCGGCTCGCATTGCATTGATATCGAACAAGATAAAAGCGAGAACGGCCGCGGCCAAAATGGCGACGGCGGCGCGCAGGGCCGCAGCAGGCGGGGCCGCCATGTAATGCTTCCCGGTGGAATAGCTGGCGTAATTCATGATTTGTTCTTCCGGTGAAGCATGAAGAAAGTCTAAAACCTCTCTGACCGCCCGCGCGCAGTATTGTGCGCTCGGAAGTCGAACGACGTTTCGATGCGAGCAGTTGTCTTTGTCGTTTTTGCAATCGTCATATCCGGATGCGCCCGGGGTTCGAGTCTTGCACCGCTCTTCTTGCCGGACAAGGCGTCCGGCATTAGCAGTAGCATCGGTTATCGCACGCTCTACAGTTTTGCCGGCTCGCCCGACGGCGCTCGTCCGACGACGGCACTCGTGCGGCTAAACGGAGCGCTGTACGGAACGACGCTAGCAGGCGGACAGAACGATGATCCTTCCTGTCAAAACTGCGGCACGGCCTACTCGGTGACGCCGGCCGGCACGGAGACGGTGCTCTACCGGTTTCCCGGATCGCCCGGCGGCGGCGCGCCGGAGGGTGACCTTGTCGCCGCACACGGCGCCGTCTACGGCACGACGGTTTATGGTGGGACCGTCCAGTGTGCGATGCGCGGATGCGGCACCGTCTACACCGTGTCGTCCGAAGGGACGGAGAAGACGCTGTACTCGTTTGCCGGCCGTAGTCCGGGCCGTACCGATGGAGCGCATCCGCGTGGCGGGCTCATTGCCAGCGGAAACATCGGATTTTATGGAACGACGTCACAGGGCGGTTCCGGTTTCGGTACCGTGTTTTCCGTGCTGAGCAGCGGAGATGAAAAGGTGATCTATCGCTTCGCTGGGCCTCCCGATGATGGCAACTCTCCGGCCGGCGACCTCGCGGAGCTCGATCGCACACTCTACGGCGTCACCGAGAAAGGCGGCGCTCATAACATGGGCACGATCTTTGAGGTAACGGTCAAAGGAAGCGAAAAAGTTCTGCGCAGCTTCGACGGTGCGGACGGTGCCGACCCGGCTGGCGGCCTTGTGGCGTACAACAACATGTTGTACGGCGTGACCAAGGCCGGCGGTCCGCACGACCGCGGCGTCGTTTTTTCGATCACGCCGGCGGGCGACTATCACATTGTCCACGCGTTTCGCGGATCGGAACACGGCGATGGAGCCACCCCCTTGTCGCCGCCCATCCTCGTCAGCGGAACCGTGCTCTACGGAACGACACACGGCGGTGGCGGCACCGGACACGGCACGCTCTATCAAATCGACCAGCACGGCAAAGAAACCGTGCTCCACAGCTTCGGACCGCTGCCCGACGGCCAGTTGCCCGTGGCGAAGCTCCTCTTTTACGACGGCACGCTCTACGGCACGACGGCGCATGGCGGCGAGAACAATGCGGGAACGGTCTTCTCGCTGACGCCGTAACCGAGAAAGCAGTTACGCGCGCTTACAGGTTTTCACTCGCGTCGATCATGGTAACTGCGCGCTATGGTTTAGCTGGAACGCGGCGCCAACCAAAGCGGACCTTCTTTTGCTGCCTACGGAGGCATCACGGAATGTGCCTCGCCGCACCGCGTCGGCGCTCCAGCCTTATGCTGGGTTTATGAAGTCGCCAGGGCTTTTATCGGTGGCTTTCCAATCGGCGGTCCGCTCCGGTGAGGCCTTTGCGAGTGCGTCGCGCACGCCTTGCGCGTTGTAGTCTTTCGTGTAGACCGGTGAGCCGGGCTGCTGGCGCCACGAATCGTCGATGCTGCCGTCGTCGATCGGGTCGAAGCCGAGCGCGTCGACGAGCTGCATGACGACGGCTTTCGCCTTCGCATCGTCGCCGGCCACGGGGAGTGCAATGCGGCCGGGAGTCCCCTTAGGTTTCCCGTAATCGCGTAAATGCTGCGCGTAAATATTGTTGAACGCCTTGACGACCGGACGCCCGAGGTGTTGTGAGACCCAGCGGCTCTCGCTCGGCGCCTCCTCGATCCCGGGAAGCCGGCCGTCGCGCTGCTGAGGATAGTAGTTGCCGGTATCGATTACCACCACATCGCTCGGTACGCCCGCAAAAAGATCCGCCGGCAGATCGGGGATATTCTTATCCGGAATGGTCACGATGACGACGTCCTGATTGTGCGCCGCCTCGTGCGCCGTGACGGCCTTTGCCCCCGTCTCGCGGGCGAGTTCGGTAAGCGTCTGCGGTCCGCGCGAGTTTGCGACCGATACGTCGTATCCCAGCTGACGAAAGCGCCGCGTCAGCGCGCCTCCGATATTTCCAGCGCCAATGATTCCAATCTTCATACCGCGAACAACTCAACATGATCGAACGTAGTTGCGCGCGCGGCATATCGTTGGCGAGAATCGCCGCAGCCGCGGCACTCGCCCTGTGCTTACCGTCACTTGGACTCGCCCAAAGCGCGATGGCGCCGAAAGACACCCCGGCGCTGCGGGGCGCCTTGCAGCACGACCTCGACGCCTACCTCAAGGCGCGCGGCGCTGCGGAGCACGTCTCAGCGCTCTCGCTTTCCGTGAGCCTGGGGCAAGGCCAACTGCCCATCAATCTCACCGCTGGCACCACGCGCTACGGGTCGGGGCCGCCCGTGACGCCGTCCAACCTCTACCAAATCGGAAGCAACACGAAGGCCTTCACCGCCGTGGCGGTCCTCCAGCTCGAAGCGCAAGGCCGGCTCTCCATCGACGCACCCATCGGCACCTACCTCCCGCAGTATCCCGCCTACGCCAAGTTGACGCTGCGCCAGCTCTTGAGCATGACCGCTGGCATCGACTCCTACGACAACACGCTCGCCTGGGCCAAAATGATCGCGCAAAATCCCATGGCCAACCTCTCGACCGACACGCTGATTCGGCTCATCTATCCGAAGTTCCAATCGAAGCCTGGAACCAAATACTCGTACTCGAACACCGGCTATCTCCTGGCACAAGAAGTCGTCGCCGCGCGCAGCCAAAGCAAAAGCTTCGCAACCGAGATCGCGCGCATCATCGCAAGCGCCGGCCTGAAGAACACGTACTACACTTCGAATCTCTATCCCCAATCGATCGCCAAGCGCGTCGTCGCCGGCTATTACGGAAACGACGATCCCGGATTCGGCAAGTTCATCGGCAAAGACGTGACGCCGTTCAGCCTGTCGTGGGCGCAAGGCGCGGGCTCGATGGTGGCAACGCCCGAAGACCTCACCGTGTGGGCCCGCGCGCTCTATCAGGGAACGACGCTCCTGCCCGCAAAGCAAAAAGCGGAGCTCCTGAGCCTCGTCTCGACCAAAACCGCGAAGCCGCTGCCGAAAGCGACGGCCGAAAATCCGTCCGGTTTCGGGCTCGGCGTCGCCCAGAAATACGTGCCCGGATGGGGCGCCTTCTGGTTCTATCAGGGCGAAACGCTGGGCTTCCGCGCCGCGCACTTGTACTTTCCGGAGTCAGGCCTCGTCGTTGCGATTTTCGCCAACAGCCGACCCCTCGAAAAGAACAGCCACACGCAAGAGCTGTTCAAGACGATTTACGCGACGATTCAATCCGGCGGAAAATCAATTTAACCCCCGCATAAGACGCTCTTAACCGACCGATGCAGTAGCGGCGGCATAATCGTCGCGTGCGACGACCCGTCACCTCGCTCGCCCTAACCGCTGCACTTTCGCTGCTCGCGGTAACGGGATGCGCCCGTGGGCCGGCACAACCCCCAAAGCTCGCGGCCGCCCCCGCGCGCCCCGCGGCGGAGACATCGATGGCGACCATCCCCGAAGTCCGCTCGCAGCACGGCGTCGTGAGCCTCGACCTCGATGCCGCGATCGACCCGGCGACCGGCGCCCCCGCGTTCGCCTATCGCGGCGAAGTCGGCGTCGCTCCGACGATCCGCGTCTCCCCCGGCGACGAGCTGCGCATCCGGCTGCACAACCATCTTCCCGCCGGAACCGACGCGCCGAACGACGTGAACCTTCACTTCCACGGGCTGACCGTTTCGCCGAACGCCCCGTCCGACGATGCGATGCGCCTTGCGCCGCCCGGAGCAACGATCGCGTACGACGTTCGGATCCCACGCAGCCAACCTCCGGGATTGTATTGGTACCATCCGCACGCGCACGGGCAAACGTACTGGCAGATCACCAGCGGAATGTCGGGGGCGCTGATCGTCGAGGGCCTGCAGCGGCATCTTCCGGCGCTGGCCGTATTGCGCGAGCGCGTCATCGTGCTGCGCAACGTGCAATCGTCGCCCGACTTCACCTCGATTCCAATCGCCGCGCGGCCGCCCGCGATTCGCACGGCTGTGCTCGCCGGGCGCAGGCGTGCCGGCCGCTTCACCGTCGTCGACGACGACGATGCCGTCGGCGAGCCGTGCCTGCCGACTGCCGGCATGCAAGTCACCATCAACGGTGCGCCGCGCGCCGTCATCGGCATCGATCCGCACGAACGCCAACTCTTCCGCGTCGTCAACGCGTCCGCCGGACGTTATTTCGACCTCAGCGTCGACGGCCAGCCGCTCGATCTCGTCGCCCTCGACGGCGTTGCGCTCGACGCATTCCCGGGATCGCCGCCCGTGCAGCGCGTCCGCGACGTCGTGATCGCGCCGGCAGGCCGGGCAGAGTTCGTCGTCACCGGCGGCGCACGGCCGGCGAAGCTTCGCTCCAACTGCTACGTCAGCGGCGAAGCCGGCGACCGCGATCCGCCCGTCATCCTCGCCGACCTTCGCCCCGACGGCCGCGCCCCGACGGCCTCGACCTCCGTCCGCCCACTCATCACGACCAAACAAGCTCAACGCCGCACCACCCCAACGCGACCTACCGGCGCCGATTACAAACCGCACCGTCACCTTCACCGAAAACGCCAACGGATTCTATATCAACGGAAAGACGTATCGAATGCAGGACGCGCCGGCGTTCGTCGCCCGCGCGGGCACCATGGAGCGCTGGACGATCGTCAACCACACCGACGAGGTGCACGATTTCCACATCCACCAGATTCACTTCGCCGTCGAGTCGATCGACGGCAAGCCCGAATCGCCGCCGCATTGGGTCGACACCGTCACGGTGCCTCCGATGCGCTACACACACACCGGCGGCACGCCCGGGACGGCGATCCTCTTAATGGATTTTCGCAATCCGGTCGTGCGCGGAACCTTCGTCTATCATTGCCACATTCTCGATCACGAAGACGGCGGCATGATGGCCGCGATCCGCGTCATCTGATCCGATGCACCGACCCGGTAGCGGTCGCAACCAATTTCGTTAACCAAAGAACAAGGCGCCGCTAAGTACGCGTTATTGACCGGCTGCTTGAATTGAGGGCATGCGAAACTTATTGCACTCGCGCGGGCTTCGTGCCGTCGCGCCGATCCTCGTTACCAGTTCGATGCTCTTTGCGTGTAGCTCACCGGGCGGGTCGGTGGCGCCGCAGGGTGCATCCACTCTTCCCAACGCGGTCCACGCGGCCGCGGTCAAAGACGTCGCCTCTTTAGACAGCATCCAGCACATCGTGGTGATCTACCAGGAAAACTGGTCGTTCGACGGTCTTTACGGCACCTTCCCCGGCGCCAACGGCTACGCGCCGGGACAAACCGTCGTGCAATATGCGTGGAACGGAATTCCGCTCCAAGATGCGCCCCAACCCCTCGACTACAACGGAAATCCCGATAATCGCTTCCCGGCAACGTTGCCGCTGCAGACCTACCGCGCGTCAAAGTACGTGCCGGATTTCGACAAGACCGGCGACATCATCCATCGGTTCTACCACGAGCAGTACCAAATCGACGCTGGAAAGATGGACAAGTTCGTCGACTACAGCGACAACGGCGGCCTCGTGCTCAGCCAATACAACGGAACCCCGCTTCCCGAGGGGAAGCTCGCGAGCCAGTACACGCTCGCCGATAACTTCTTCCATAGCGCCTTCGGCGGTTCGTTCTTGAACCATCAGTTCTTGATTTGCGCCTGCGCGCCGAGATGGCCGAATCCGCCATCGAATTACATCTCCGTACCGAGCAAGAATCCGGCCAAGCTCATGGACAATCAGGTGACGCCCGACTTCCACGTGGTCAACACGTCGTACGCGACGTACCAGCCGCATCCGGCGGGCATTCCGTCGCTAGACCTGGTCCCACCGCTCAAGAATCCTACGATCGGCGATCGTTTGAACCGCGCTCGCGTGAGTTGGAAATGGTACTCCGGCGGCTGGGCCGACGCGATCGCCGGAAATCCGGCTCCGCTCTTTCAATTCCACCATCAGCCGTTCGCATACTATCAAAACTACGGCGACGGAACGCAGCTGCGCGCCGAGCACTTGGACGACCTAAAGAACTTCAAGAAAGACCTGACGGGCGGGACGCTTCCGCACGTCGTCTTCATCAAGCAAATCGGCCAAGACAACGAGCACCCGGGGTACTCGTCGCTCCTGCGCGGCCAATCCGCGATGGCCGAGATCGTGAACGAGATTCGCTCCACGCCGTATTGGAAGAGCACCGTTATCATCGTGACGTACGATGAAAACGGCGGCCGCTGGGATCACGTCGCACCGCCGATCATCGATCGCTGGGGTCCCGGAACGCGCATCCCGACGGTCATCATCTCGCCCTTCGCAAAACGCCACTACATCGATCACACGCAATACGAAACCGCGTCGATCCTCGCGCTGATCGAGAAGCGCTACAACCTGCGTCCGCTGGGAACGCGTGACGCCGCGGCCAACCCGTTCTCAAACGCCTTTACGTTCAGCTTCTAACACCTCCAGGCCCGAGTCGCCCCCCGCCGTGCATCTGCCGGCGGGGGTCTTTTATATTATTGGGCGACCGAGGGCCGGCAAGCTCGGTCCCGAAGACCGTAAGCGTGAGGCCCGTCTTCTCGCTCGTCGTCGTTCTGTCGCTCTGCTTGGCGATGGTCGTTGCGAGCGCCGCCGCCGACGACAAGGTGCTGCAAAACGTAAAGGGCGACGTCACCTATCAATCCGCCGGTGTGTCGAAGGCGGTCGCACCCAACGCGCAAATAGCGCTCGCCAACAACGACTTCGCGATCACCGGCGACAAATCGCTTGCCGCGATCTCGCTCCCCGACAGCACGAAAGTGCTCGTCGGTTCGCAAACGAGAGTGCAACTCGCCTTCTTCGATCGGCAGCCGAACATCTCAACGGCGCAGTTCATTCTTTACAACGGCACGACGCGCTTTACGGTCGAGCACCCGGCGGGCGCCAAAGCCAACTACACGTTCCAAACCAACGTTGCGACGATCGGCGTCCGAGGAACCGAAGGCGATATCAGCATTTCGGCGACGGCGCTGCAAGTGAACGTGTACGCGCTCAGCGACCCCACTGCTCCCGTGGTCGTCACGCTCAAGGATGGTCGCGTCTTCGACTTGTACGCCGGTCAGAGTCTGATCGTGACGATTTCGGGCGCTACGCTGACGCCTGGCCCGGTTTCGCCGCTGGCGAGCTCATCGGACGCGATGCACGCCTTCTGCGATTTGCGACCGGGCAGCTGCCGCAACCGCCGAATCGACTGCGGCAGCACCGCTCGCCCGCCCCCACACGACGGCGCAGTTCATTCTTTACAACGGGACGACGCGTTTTACGGTCGAGCACCCTGCGGGTGCCAAAGCCAACTACACGTTCCAAACCAACGTTGCAACGATCGGCGTTCGAGGAACCGAAGGCGATATCAGCATTTCGGCGACGGCACTGCAAGTGAACGTGTACGCGCTCAGCGACCCCAACGCTCCCGTGGTCGTCACGCTCAAGGATGGTCGCGTCTTCGACTTGTACGCCGGTCAGAGTCTGACCGTGACGATTTCGGGCGCTACGCTGACGCCCGGCCCGGTTTCGCCGATCTTGGCGAGCTCATCGGACGCGATGCACGCCTTCTGCGATTTTGGCGGACCGGGGAGCAACACCGCTGCCGCAACCGCCGAATCGACTGCGTGCAGCACCGCGTCTGCGGCCGCGCCCGTGTGGCCGATCGCGGCAGGCGGCGCAATTCTCGCCGGCGGCCTCATTGCCGCGCTCTCAAATCACACCGCGACGTCGGGTCCGATACCGGCGTCTAGACCGTCGCCGACACCGACGGCAATGCCGACGCTTACACCGACACCTCCGCCTCCAACACCTACGCCATCCCCAACGCCCACACCGACACCGACACCGACACCGACACCGACGCCAACGCCGACGCCCACGCCGACCCCAAAGCCAACGCCAACGCCGCGTCCCACACCAACGCCGTCGCCGACGCCGCCGCCGGCGGTCTCACCCGCTCCGACGGGCCTCGCCTGCATGCATCCGACCGTGATGATGGCGCCTCCCATCGATCCCGGCGCGCGCAAGCCCGGCGACCGCCGTATGCCGGCCGCCATGCCGAGTGCGCCACCGGCGCCAAACTGCGCGCCCGCGGCGCCGCATGGGCGCACGAATACTCCGGCGCCGCCGTAGCCGCGCTTACTTTGATTGCAGCGTGAGTGTGCTGGTGTTGACGGCGTAGCTTCCCGCAGCGACGCGGCCGTTCGGATAGGCGCAAACACCGCCGAAGTTTGGCCCGTAAATCACGACCAAACCGGGCGGACCGCACGCGACTTGCCGTAGTCCGTAGTTCGACAGCAGAATCGCACCCGGACTCCCCGCATTCACGGCGTACGACGGATACGTCTTGTTGCCATAAATGATCGACCCCATAATCTCGGCGGTGGTCGCAGCGCCGGGTCCGAACGGTCCGTAGAAACCGCCGCCCCAGTATGCGCCTTGCGGCATCCACACGACGCCTTGATTCCATCCCCACGCGGGTGCCGCGTAGACGGGAGCGACGACGACGCGCGCGTTATCGTTGCTCCTCGTCTGAATCGTTTGGGGAGCCGCGTGAATCGTAACGGGGCTGGGATTCGTAATGAAAAACGGGGTGCTGACGGTCGTCAGGTGAACGGCCGCTCCGTTGCCGGCTTTCACGGTTCCGGTCGGAATGTCGTTGTGAATGACGATGGCGCGACTCGGTGCCGCCGGTGCCGCGACGGCGAGATGGGGCTGCGCCGAAGCCGCCATCGGCACTGCCGCCAGCGCGAGCATCAGGACGATTGGAAAACTCTTCATAGTGCGGGGCCTCGTGATCGTACCTTTCCCGGCACGAGGTGAGAGCCCTCGCCGTTTAGGGGGGATTCGGATTAACCCACTTCGTGCCGTCGGCGTAGACGATCTTCGTCACGACGCACTGCGCGGAACTGAGTCCCAACGGCGAAACGTCGGGCGACAAGTCGAAGACGTGGTTGATCGGCTTTCCACTTTCGAACGTGCCGACGTCGCGGACCGTTTGAATGAGACCCGCAGCGTCGACGATGGAGAAATCCACTTCGTGCGCCGTCTTCTGCGAAGCGTTCTGATACGCAATCCGCAGCGGCGGCTTGCCGATCTGCGCGTGACAGGTGGTGACGGTAATGTCCGACCCCTGCGTCTGCGCGGGATCAGCCCATGCCGCCACCGCGGGAGCCATCAATACCACGATCGCAGCCAGAACGCGTCGCATCGTTACTGAAGTTCTGCGCGGGAAACGCGTTGCCTACTGCGACTGCAGCGTGAGGGTGTTGGTGTTCACGGCGTAGCTGCCCGCGGCGACGCGACCGTTCGGATAGGCGCAGATGACGCCGAAATTCGGCCCGTAAATCACCACCAAGCCCGGCGGCCCGCACGGAACTTGCCGGAGTCCGTAGTTCGACAGCAGCGTCGCACCCGGACTGCCCGAACTCACGGTGTACGACGTGTAGGTTTGGTTCGAATAGACGACGGAGCCCATGATCGCGGCGGTGGCCGCACCGGCCGCGAACGGCCCCCAGAACCCGCCGCCCCAGTACGCGCCGTAGGGCGCCCACACGACGCCGTGATTCCATCCCCACGCGGGCCCGTAGTAGACGGGATTGACGACGACGCGTCCGTGGTAGTAGTACGCGTTCGTACCGTTGGTATTGTAATGGTAGGTCGAATAGCTGTTGGTGTTCTTGTTGTAGACCGCCATGTTGCCGGTATTCTTGTTGTAGACGGCGGCGTTGCCCGTATTCTTATTGTAGGCGCCGGCCGAGTTCGGGCCGTTGTAGGCGCCGCTATTGTGGTAGGTTGAGGAATTCGTGGTTGGGTGGTACTGCGTCGCGGTGTTCGAGTTCCGATTATAGGTCGTGGCGGTGTTGGTGTTCTTGTTGTAGACGGCGGTGTTGCCGGTCGTCTGATTGTGGGCCACGGCACCGTTGCTGCCTCGCGCGGCCCCGGTCGGAACGTCATTGTGCATGTCGAAGCCACGACTTGGAGCAGCGCGCATCTCGCCGCCGCCCCCGCGAGCGCGTTGCGCGGACGCCGTCATGGGCATCGCGGCCAGTGCGACCATCAGGACGATCGATAAACGTTTCATTGTAATGGCCCCCCGTCGAGCTTGCCGTTCCCGGTGATATAAGTTCCCTTCGCGGTTTGCACCGCGAAGATCACCGAGCGTGCGCCGATTTTGGCCGTCGACAGCGGCAGTGCTTGATCGCCATCGGTCGGATTGAAGTAGAACGTGGCGCTCCTGAACGGCACGATGTGCTTCTGCCCGTCCTGCACGAGCGAGAAGCCTCCGCCGGTGCAACGAACGAGCGCGCCGTCGGGAGCGCAGTTGCCGCCGCTGATCGCGACCGTCGAGACCTTATCGGCCGACGTCAACGTCAGCGTTCTGTTCGCCACCTTCATAATGACGCCGGAATACGTCTTCACGGAACCGTCTTTTTGCTGGATGCGAACGTTCCCGGTCGCCAGCGCGGGCGCGCTCAATGCGAGCACGAACGCAGCCATCAGTCCTAATAGCCTCATGATTGCCACTTTCCCGGCATACAGCGGGAGACCTCGCGCCAACGGCCGGGAGACCGCTCGGTTCCGCCGAATCGTACGGAGTACCTGAAACGTCAGGCTGAAAGGATGGGTGTATGCCTCTACTTACGATTCAGTACGTCTATTTCGGCGCTTCCGGAGCGCACACGCGCCAGCCGCGCGCGGTCTCCTCGTACGGCGGATTCACCCCCATCCCGGGGCTCAATCCCGGCGGTACGTCGACGCTGATGTCGGGAACGCCGTACGTGCCCGAGTATCCACCCGACCTCAGCTCGCTGGCGCTCGCATACGCATTTACGAACGTCTCGGGCTGTATAGAAGGTCCGCGCACGTCGTACGTGGCCACGATGCTGCCGCCGTCGGGCACGGTCGGAAGCAATCCGATCGTCACCAACTACGTCTACGTTCCGGTGGGCGGCCCAGGAAACGGCGGAAGCGGTGCGGTCATCGATGCGTTCGACGCAACCATCAACTCGCTGGTCGACAACAACTTCGTGACCGTGAGTCCCGATCCGGGCGGCACGCTCACGACCGAAGCCAACGCCGAGGGTTGGGTCGACACATCGAGCCGTGGCTGCACCATCACGGCCGACCATCCGAATATCGGATCCTACTCGACGTGGTCGACGCTCCCGCTCTTCGATCGCTGGGTCGATCTCACCGATCCGTCTCCGCCGTCGTCGTTGGTCAGCGGCGCCAACTTAACGCCGGCCCAAGACGAGACCGTCTATGCGCTCGCGTTCTATCACGATCCGGTGAAGACGAAAGAGCACTACGATAAGCGCCCCATCGAGAAGAGCCTCTCGGAGTACGTAGCCAAGAACATCGCCGAGATCTTCAAAGGACCGAAGGAAACGGTGGAAAATCCCGGATACGGCAACATCGGCGATCCAGCGGAGATGGTCGGCGAATTGCGCGCGCTCAACGCGCGGATCGCCGGGTTGGAGGTACGGCTCGACGCCTTCGGCTCCGCGTTCATCAAAGCCGAAGACCGGCCAAAGACCGGCCGCCAAGGGCGTTAAAGCAGCCGGCGAGGAGCGCGTTGTTCCTCGTTCTCAGCAACGTGGCCAACGAGGCGGCGCAGCACCTGGTGGAAATGTTTCCGCCGGGTGCTGCCTCGCTGGTCACCGCGTCGGATCTTCATCGCTCGTTCAAAGCCGCCGTTCGGCTCGCCGATTTTTCCGGCGCCGCGTTGACGATCGGGGGCGTCAAAACGTCGCCGCGCGAGATCCGCGGCGTCGTATCGTCGATTGCGTATTTTCTTCCGCAAGAGTTTTACTACGTCGAGCCGGCCGATCGCGACTACGTCTGCGCCGAGACGAGCGCGTTATTCATCTACTTCTTGTCGCAACTCGGTTGCCCGAAACTCAATCCTCCGACGACCAAGACGCTGTGCGGCTTGGGCATGCACCGCATCGAATGGATGCGCGCGGCGCGCGAACTCGGAATTCCGCTGCAGGCCGTGCATCTGCAAGACGGACGGACGCTGTGCAACGATGCCGCAAACCCGCGCCCGCGCGTCCGCGCCACGTGTATCGGCGGCGCGATCGTCGAAGGCGGCGTTCCCGATGCCGTTGCGGAGCGCACGCTCGCGCTTTCACGCGATTTTTCGATGCCGTATCTGTGCGCGGATTTCGCCTCGATCGGCTGACGGCGAATACCTGCTCGCCGACCTGTGGTCGGTTCCCGACCTTCGGGTTCCGGCAAATCGCGCGGCGATCGTGCGCTTCATGCAGATGGCGCCATGATTCTGTTATGGGGAACGCTGGGCGACGAGCCGATGACGCTCGCGCGCGCCGCGCTATCGCGGGCGGCCGCCGATCCCGTCTTCCTGGATCACGAACAGATCTTCACCTCGACGATCGACTGGACGATCGATAATCGCGAGGAACGGTGCACGGTCACCGCCGGCGAGTCGGTGCTCGACCTGTCGGCCGTGACGGTCGCCTACGTGCGCGGCGGTAACTTCTACGACTACGAAGAGATGCGCGATGTGCCGCGCGACGCGCCGCTTGCCATGCAAGCTGCATGGTTCGAGGCGCAGTTGACCGCGTGGCTCGACTCGTCCGGCGCGGTCGTCATCAACCGTTCGGGGCCCTCGGCCGCCAACAACTCCAAGCCTTACCAGTTAGCGGCAATCCGGAGCGCCGGCTTTCGCGTGCCGGATACGTTCCTCACCAACGATGCGGAAGCGGCACGCGCGTTCGTGTCGGCCAATCCCAACGTCGTCTACAAGTCGATCAGCGGCACCCGCAGCATCGTGCGGCCACTGCAGGAACGCCAGCGCGAATTTCTCGACGACGTGAATTGGTGTCCCACGTGCTTCCAAGAGATGCTTACCGGGACGAACTATCGCGCCCACGTCGTCGGCGATGGCGTCCTCGCCACGCGCATCGAATCCGACCAGCTCGACTACCGCTACGGCTGCAGCACGATCGTGGAAGCCGAGCTGCCGCCCGACGTCGCGCAGCGGTGCCGCCGGCTCACCGAGTCGCTCGGCCTGCACTTTTCCGGAATCGACCTCATGCATACCGGCGACGGCGAGTGGTATTGCTTCGAAGTGAATCCGTCGCCCGCATTTTCGTATTTCGAAGCCGCGAGCGGTCAGCCGATCGCCGCGGCGTTGGCTCGGTTCATGATTGATGCCAACATGCGCGCACACCCATAAGCGGTCGATTCCGACTCTGCCGGGAAGCCGGAAGTGCAACCTTTTTCCTTTGCGGGTATTTAACGCTTGCATGGGGAAGGACTCTGTGAGACACTCCTCCTCGAACCAAGCGCCATTTTTCGAGTGGTCGATAAGTAGCGCCACCGAAAGATAGGCCTCTAAAATTTCCACTTTTTCCGAACTAAGCCGGAGCCCCGGTTTTCGCGTTTGGGCGAACCGCGGTGGTCTGCTGGTTATTCACCTCGGCGCGCTGACGGCATTCTTGCCGGGCATGTTTCATTGGAGCGGCCCGATCGTCGCCGGCGTCGTGCTCTACCTCACCGGTGGGCTGGGCGTCGCGATGTGCTACCATCGCTCCCTAACGCATCGCTCGCTGCGCCTGCGCAAGCCGCTGGAGTATGCGCTCGCGGTGCTCGGCGCGCTGGCGTTGCAAGGCGATCCCATTCGCTGGGTGGCCACACATCGCAAGCATCACGCGCATTCCGACGTCGCCGGGGACCCGCACGGACGCAACGTGAGTTTCCGCTGGGCGCACATCGTTTGGCTGATGCAGGACAACGACGCGATGCCGACGCCCGACGAGCTGCTTCGGTATACGCCCGACCTTCAGGCGCAGAAGTTCTACCGCGTGCTGCGCTACATTCACGCGCCGATGCAGCTCGTCCTCGCCGGACTGCTATTCGCGCTGGGCGGATGGACGTGGGTCGCGTGGGGCATCTTCGTTCGGCTGGTATTCAGCTATCACGCAACGTGGCTGGTCAACAGCGCCGCGCACTCGATAGGTTACCGAACCTATCCGACGAGCGACCTCTCAACGAACTGCTGGTGGGTCGCGCTCATCTCGTGGGGCGAGGGGTGGCATAACAACCATCATGCGTTCCCGTATTCCGCCCGGCACGGATTGCGTTGGTTCGAGTTCGACCCCACCTGGTTGGGCGTCAAGTTCTTGACGCTGCTGCGCCTCGTCGATCGCGTAAAGATCCCAACCGCAAAAGCCGTACGGGGCAGTTTGCCGACCTAGTTTTCGGCAGCCGCAGCCGCGGTGAAAACATGGGTTATCGCGCAGAGAGGCAAAGGTACGCGGATGCCCGTGGTTCTAAGCCAACGGACTTGGCATGACGACCCGAAGTACCTCGATCGTGAGGGCGTCATCTATCACTATCCGCGCCAATATCGCGGACGGATCAACGATTTCGATCGCTTCATCTATTACAGGCCCGCGACAGGCGCCTCGGCGGACGAACGATCGACCTATATCGGCCACGGCGTGCTTGGGATGTCGATCGAAGACTGGGCGCGGCGCGATCATTACTTCGTAGATGTCGCGTGGTACGAATCCTTCGAACGACCGGTGCCTCTTCGGCAAAGCGACGTGTTTGTCGAGACGGAGGGTATCGCGTCGCCTCAGTTCCAAAGCGCGGCGCGCCCGATTCGAGAGACCGCCTACTATCGCATCCTGATGCTGGGCGGCGTTTCAGCAGGCCGAGAATTCGCCCCGCCGGTAACGACGGCGACGGTGTTGTCGGCCGGCCACTTCCCGCTTGTGGCCGACGCTCCCCGGGATGCCTTTCGCGAAGCATTGACGATTCCCGAGGGAACGGGATACGTCCCGTCCGGGAAGGCACTCCCGAGCGTGTACGAATCCGCCGCACTACAAGAGCGTGCGCGCAAGGATCACAATGCTACCCTCGAGTTGATTCGACGTCACGCTGAACGCCTGGGCGGCCATTGTTGGTACAACAACAACATCGATCTCTTCGTCCGCTGCGGCGACCAGGCGTTGCTTGTTGAAGCGAAAAGCCTCACCGATGCCCGTCAATCCGTCGATCGAATGCGCTATGGAATGGGTCAGCTCTTTGACTATCGCGTGCGTTATCGGGCTGAGATTGCAGGCGCGCAGGCCGTTCTTGCGTTCGGGGCTCCGCCCGATCGCGCCACCGGCTGGATCTCGACGATTTTGCAAGAGAATGGGGTCGCGTTCATTGCGCGAGATCGCGAACGGCTTGTCGCGCTCAACGAATGCGCCTCGGCTCTCACCCTTCTCACGCACGCGGATTAGCCGCATTCACGGAGAAATGATCGAGTGTCCAAAAGTGTAACGTGGAAAGACCTCATGCATGGCGTCGTCTCCGAGCTTCCTCGAGACTTCTCGCTTGCAGAGGTGCTGAAACAGCGCAGACGCTTCGAAAAGGAGTTTCCAAACAATCGGTTCGTGGACGCCAAAATACGTCAGAGCCTTCAAGTGCTCCGCGATCAGGGAGTGCTCCGCTTCGTGAGTCCCGGCCATTATGAGCGTATCGACGTCGCACCGGTTTTTAGTCCGCTTATCGACATGTCGGTTGCGAGCCGCTTTGTCAGCGCCGCGCAGGCTGCGCGAGTTGCTCTCGAGACGTGGGCGGCCTTCAATCTTTATTGTTTGAACTGCGAGCGGACCGAGCTCGATCGGCTACCCGACAATACACCGGTAGCGGATTTCGAGTGTTACTCGTGCGACAGCCGTTACCAGCTCAAAGGCAAGAACGGGAGGGTTGGAAAGAAAATTGCCGGCGCCGCCTATCAGCCCACGATCGATGCAATCCGCGCAGGCAGAATGCCCGAGTACGTGCTGGTCGAGTTCGACACGAGGTTTGCAACCGTCGTCTTCGTAGACGCTTTTCCAGGGCGCCTCATCACTGCGGAGAGGGTTGAGGCTCGTAAGCCACTCTCCGCCTCGGCGCGGCGAGCTGGGTGGCAAGGCTGCAATATCGTCGTCGATGGGCTCGAACGCGTACGCATTGTGGCTCCGAGCGGACTCGATCCGACGGGAGTGCGAGAGAAATGGCGCTCGCTTTAGCCAAAGTTCATCCGGAGGGGAGAGCCAGTGCGTCTTAAAGACCGCGCATTCGTTCCGCTGGCGGTCGCGATCGTCGCGGCCGCGATCGCTACGGTCGCCGTCGTGGCGTTTGCGCCGGCGTGGTTACCGGCAATGGTCAGAATCGTCGCCGTCTACGATGCGGCGGCGGTGGGGATGCTCGCGTTTTACTGGTATCTCGTCCTTCGCAGCGACGTCGATGCAACGCGACTGCGGTCGGCGAGTGAGGATCCGGGGCGGAACCTCGCTTTCGCCGTCGTGCTGCTCGCAGTAGCCTTCGGTTTCATTGCAGCCTTCGACATCCTATTGCCGTCAACGAACAATATGACGTCACCGCGTGCCGCCTTCGCCCATTCGTTTGCATTCGTTGGCGTCGCGCTCGGATGGCTTCTGATCCACACGCTGTTCATCTTTCGCTACGCGCACCTCTACTACCATCGGCGCGAGCGCGACGATAAGAACGGCGGAGGGCTCGCGTTTCCCGGCACCGACCAGCCGAAGGATCTCGACTTCGCGTACTTCTCGTTCGTTCTCGGCATGACGTTTCAGGTCTCCGACGTGCAGATTACGAGCCCCCGCATCCGCGCGCTCGCGCTCGCACACGGCCTCGTCTCGTTCGGCTACAATACCGCAATCCTCGCCTTGGTCGTCAACGCCGTCGCGGGGTTGATGCATTAACGCAGGAACGGCGTTCGCTTTGCCCAATTCGCCAGGGCCGGGCATCTTCTTGTGAGACGGGAGCTTCGCTCATGACGAAACGCGCTATCCAAATTCTTCTCGGCACGTCGCTCCTGCCGCTCGTTAGCCGCCTGCTCGTTTGGTTCGACTGCGCAACCGCCGACCGCGATGATGCCGGCCGCCCCGCAGACAATCGCGCGGCCGAATGACACGCAGTATCTCTATGTCTACGATACCGGCTCGCCTGGTCTCTACTCAGGCGAGTTCGTGCGTTACCGTCTCCCCAACCTCAAGGCTCTCGAGACGACCGCCGCGACTGGCGTCGCGAGCAGCGAAGCCTTCGGTAAGAACAACCTCCCGTATTTCATCGATGAAGCGACCGGGGAAAGTGGCTACGCGGTATACCAGCAACCGGCCTCCCCCAACACCGTGCCCGCGAAGCAACAATTCTACGGCGTTCCCTGCCAAGCGAATGCGCTGGCGACCGGCCCGACCGGCAACTTTTACGCCGTCCAATACTGCTCGACGAACGTCCTCGAGTTCAAGCCCGGCGTCTTAAACGGAAAGCCGAAGAAGCCGATCGCCACGTATACCGGAGGCAATCTCGGCCAGGGCGGCGTTACGAATCCCACGTACGCGGTCGTCGATCCCCAAGGCAACCTGTACGTCGGCGACAACGCCGCCGGCGTCACCTACTTCCCAGCCGGAAGCACGACCGGGTCGGTTGCGTTCCCGACGGGCAACGGCGGTACCGTGAACCAAATGATCGTCGATTCGAACGGCGACGTCTGGAGCATCCACGGTCCCAACGCGACGAATATCTATTTCCAAGATAAAGCGCACTGCGTTCTGGACCCGAGCGGCACCGTCGCGCGCAACGAAGTTGGCGAGCGTTTCCATCAAGGCACGCTCGTGCAGCACCTCTACACCGCAACCACGGACAGCAAGTTATTTTCCGACAACGGCATTTCCATCGCAATCGATTCGACCGGCCGCGTCTATACCGGAAACCAAAACAACGGCGTGAAAGGGGTCGTCATGGACTACGACCCGGCGAAGTCCTGTCCCAGCACGACGTTGTCGTTTGCATTGGACCAAGGCGCGAATCCGCAAGTCGCCGTCGACGCCCTCGGGCGTTACTACGTGACCGACCAGATCGACAATACGATCTCGGCGTACACTGGCGGAACGAAGACGCGAATCGCCCACAAAACGCAGGGACTCGGTCTGGTGAACATCAAGTCGATCGCGATCAACCCATAAGCCGCGCCGCGTCGATTTTCTGACCGCCGAGCATAACGAGCGCGGGCTGGCGTTCCATTACCGCGATGTCGCGGCTCGGATCGCCGTTGAAGACGACGACGTCGGCGCGCTTGCCCGGCGCCAGCGTGCCGCGATCGGTGACGCCGATGAGTTCGGCGGCGTTGGCGGTCGCCGAGCGCATCACGTCGCTCGGTCGCATGCCCAGACCAACCATCAGCGCGAAGTCTTTGTTGTTTTCCTTGTGCGGAAAGACGCCCGCGTCGGTGCCGTAGGCGATCTTCACGCTCGACGCGACCGCGCGGTGCATGCCGGCGTTGCGTAACTGCGCGGCGTACTCGGCCTTCTGAATCGACGTCTCCGGAATGTGGTTCGGATTACCGGGCTGCAGGATCGAGTCGAGCGCCCAAATCGTCGGCACGAGGTGCGTGCCGCGCTGCACCATCACGTCGAGCGTCTTCTCGCTCACGCCGGTTCCGTGTTCGACCGAGTGAACGCCGCCGTTGACCGCGACCGCGATGCCGTCGTCGCCGTGCGCGTGGGCCGCGACCTTGCGGCGGAACTTCGTCGACTCTTCGACCACCGCTTGGACTTCGTCGAGATTGAACTGCGGTATATCCCACACGTCGCCGTACGAGAGCACGCCGCCGGTCGCGAGAATTTTGATGACGTCGACATGCAGCTTCACGTTTTGACGAACGAGTTCGCGGAAACCATACGGCCCGTAGCCGATCGCGCCGCCCTTCACGCTCGGATCTTCCTCGACCCATCCCGGCACGTCGTTGGAATCGCCGTGCCCGCCCGTGATCGAGAGCGCCTGTCCGGCGGCGAACATCTGCGGTCCGGCGATCGCGCCGTCGGCGATCGCATTGCGCACGGCGAGATCGATGCCGGCGCCCCCGCCGACGTCGCGCACCGTCGTGAATCCGTTGCGCAGCATCGCCTGTGCGTTGCGCACGCTGTAAATCGTCGCTTCCGGAACGTTGTCCGCCGTGCGATACTTCGGGAAGATCAGCGTGAGGTAGTGCGACGGCAGAACGAAATCGGCGACGTGCGTGTGGCAGTCGATCAGCCCCGGCATGATCGTCGCATCACCCAGTTCGATCACGGTCGCTCCGCTGCCGGCGTCACCTTCCGACATCGAAACGATGCGGTCGCCGCCGACGACGAGCACGCCCGGCGCGTGCATCGCATGACCGTCGAACAGCCGCGCCGCTTTGATGACCGTGACGGTCGCCGCGCGCGCGCGCCACGGCACCAGGAACGCCACGCCCGCGGCGGCCGCACCGGTGAGAAATGCGCGTCGGCCCAGCAAGCGCTCGGCTTCCGCAAAGACATGCGGTGAATAACGATTGTGGGGGCAGCGGCACTCGATGTTCATCGTCATGAATTTCAGGGCTCGATTCCAGCGGTCCTCGAATCGCCGCTCAGCTTTTCTTCATAACCGGCATTTAGGATCACAATCATGAACCGCATCGCTCTTTTCGGCGTCGCGGCGCTTGCTGCAGGCTGCGCTCAATCGCCGGGCGCGCTGTCATCCGGCCCTCCGGTATCCTCGGCCGCCGCCGCATCGCCGGCACTCGGCATGCGCCAGGCTCCCGCGACGGCCACCGCCGGCGTCTTCGTCACTCAGGCGAACGGCTCTGCCGACGGCGTCGTTTTCGGATTCAAAGCTCCGAACAAAGCGAACCAGCCGCCGCTGTGCTCGATCGACAGCCAGAACTTCGCCGAGACGCAGATCGCCGCCGATTCGGCGGCCAACCTGTATCTGCCGAACATCGAGACGAGCGTCATTGGGGTCTACGCGCCGAACTGCGGACAGCTCGTGCGCGCCATCTCCGATCCCTACGGCGCGGCGGTCGACGTAACGCTGCGTGGCGGCACCATCTATGCAGCCGGCGGGCAGACCGTCGCGGTCTGCACGACGAGCGGCTGTTCGTCGTCGCTGAGCGATCCGTCGATCTTCCAGCTGGAGACGACGGCCGTCGACTCGAAAGGCAACGTCTGGGGATCGTACTACAACCAGCGCGGCGCCGTTTCGCTGATCGTTTGGCCGCACGGCAGAATGCCGGGACGCGTCGCAAGCGGCTACGTCAACGCAAACACGCCGGGCGATCTCATCTTCGATAAGAACGATACGCTCGTCTCGATTCAGACGCGCTTTAACCACGCCTACGTCTACCACTGCAACGCCGCAACCGCAGCGTGCACAAACACGGCGACGTTCACCTTGCACGGCGGCTCGCTCTTCGGCGCGCTCAACGCCCGCAACACGAACCTGCAAACGACCAACTACGAAAATGGGGCAGTCGACGTCTACGCCTACCCTTCGTTCACGTACGAATACAGTTACGGCCGCGGCTTCATGCCGAACTACACCGTGCAAGGGATCGTCCAGACGCACTGAAGCTCTGCGAGCGCCGCATCAACAGACGATCTTCTCGCCCGCGGCGATGTAGACGGCCGCGGTAAGCGCTTCCAGGCCGGCGCCTTGCATGATCAAGTCGCACAACTGGTCGCTCTTGCCGTCGACGCGCAGGATCGTCGGCTCGCCTCCGCCGGCCGGATTCCAGTTGTACGTCAATTGATTGTTGTGCGAGCGGTTGCACCACACCGCCGAGGCATTTGCCTTCACGAAAGCCGCATATTTCGCCGGATTTGCCAGCACGAGCGGCAAGAAGTTCCGCATGAAGATGCCCTTGCCGGTGCCGTAGTCGCCGGCGAAGGTCTGCAAGTCGGTGAAGTTCAGAAATTGCAGATTTTCGTGCAGCACGCCGGACGCGTCGGTCATGTTCGAAATGACGGCCGCGGCGATTGAATGCGCGATCGGATCGCTGGGCGAGAGTGCCTGGATGAACAGCCCTTGATCGCCCGACCAAAACCACGCCGGGTCGGTGGCATTCCCGGTCGGGCGCTCCAGCACCAATCCCGCCTGATTGAGGATGCCGGTTCGCCCTGGATGATTTCTCGGGAACGCAAGCCACTGGCCAAACCACTTCCGTTCGGCCGCCGCCATTTTCGCGTAGTCGGGATTGCCGGGGCTGAGCGACGCCAGACGCTGCGAGAGAATCCAGAAGCCTTCGTTGGTCACGGCGTTGCGGCCGCTCAGCGGCGGATTGGTCGAATCCGGCGAGTTGTTGAACGTCCCGCCGAGAATGTTCGCAGTGCCGTCAGCGTTGTCGGACCGGCCGTGGCGCACCCTCCGGTTGTACGTCGTGTCGCGCCAGTTCGACGCCGTTTGCGCCCAGCACGACTCCGCAGCGGCGAGCAGGTCGTGAAACATCGCGTCGTGAGCGTCGCCGGAATAGCCTAACGCTCGACGGTGCTCGACCGCAAACGTAAACGCGATCCCCCACCAGCCGTAGTCGTCTTTCCACCATCCCGGATTGTTGCTCAGGTCGCGATAGACGGCGTGCGCGGCGGGCAAGATCTGCGCGTTGACGTCCGTCTCATTGGCGGCCACGAGAAAGTTCAGGCACGTGTGCAACGTGGTGCCGCCGAACCAGAAGTTTCCGTCGAAGACGTGCGGCGTTTTGTACTGCGTAGTCAGCACGTCGAAACCGGCCTGCGCCGCCGACCGATACGTCTGCGACTTCGATGCGCTCGGCGTCCCTGGAGTCGCCGCATTACTGCTGCACCCGATAGTCGCCGCGGTGAGACTCACGGCTCCCAGTGCGCCCGCGCCCGCGAGAAAATCATGCCGTGAGGGAAACGCGTTCTGTCCCATACCGGCCTCCACTCGATGTGTCCCGATAGAATGCGTCACCGTCCGCCCGAGGACCCCCCAGTCACCCTGGCACGCCGTCGGCACGGGGGCCTATAGGATGCGAACATGCGGACACTCTCATTCCTGATCGCAGCCGGCGTGATGGCGGCCTTGGCTCAAGCGACTTCAGCCCTCGCGGCGCTGAGCGGGCCGTCTACAAACCTTCCCGTCTACCCGGACTCCACGAAATTGGCGTCTCAGATGCCCAAGCCGATGAAAACGTGCGGGCGCGACATGATGGTCACGGTTTATCAGACGAAGGCCTCGTCCGACGCCGTCGAGCGCTGGTACATCTCGAAGATCGCCGGCGCGACGAACGTGAAGATCTTCAGTCCCTCGGCCGGCATGACCGGCGCTCTAATACTGCTTCCCGGAGGTGCGGAAGGCGTCTCGGTTTCGCAAGTGCACGTCGGTACCGGAAACGACACGGTGATCGGACTCACCGCGTACGACCCACCCTACGGCGATCGCGACGTTGCGACTCTTCGGGCCGCGACCAAGGGCGATCGCACCGCCCAAGCCACGTTCAAACGGCTGTGCGACAGCGACTAAGTGTCCTCCGACTGCGCGTGCTGCGCACGCTCCGCTCAGGATGACACCGCGGGCTCGCGCAGGCGCCAACCGAAGATCAGCAGCCACGGCATGAAGATCAGCTCGCCGAAGAACGTGATGAAGAGCCACGGCATGTCGACGTTCGGAAGCAAATACGGCTGCAGACCGTCGATCGCCCAACCGAGCCCGTCGATGAGGAGCAACACGCCGACGATCCACGGAACGTAGCGCGACCGCACGATCAAATATCCGAGCAGCACGAGGTGGACGGCGAAGACGATCAGGCCGAACGACCAGTCGTAGCGGAACGTGTGGAGCAGCAAATCGACCTGAGCGCGTAACGGTGCGGTTCCAAAGGACGCGAGATAGCTCGGCGTCGTCACGAGATGATACACGCTGATGAGGTTCGTCAGCGCGACCAGCACGATCGCCGCGTAGGTGAGCCGGAACCAGGCCGTCAGCAGCGAGAGCGCGCGGTTCACCGGCGCAAGCAAATAAAACAGCGCCCACGCGACGACGATGTCTTCGAGAAACGTGACGAGATAGCAGACGATGATCGTCGCGAACGTACCCCGGGTGCGCGCCGATATTGGCGACCGTCTGCGCCGCGTTGCCGGGAATCACGAGTTTCGGATACAGCGTGAACTCGGCGTACGACAGCGGGCTCAGCAGGTACCCGAAACCTGCGACGAGCGCAGCTTGGCGCAGGGTCAACCCATCGCGCGTCACGTGCCCGACCCGGCGGCGGCAGCCGCCGCCGGCGACGAAAAGACGAGCCGCCCCGCGGCTAACGCAGCGGTGCTAGCACCACTTGCCTTCCGTCCAGTAGTATCCGTGCGCTCCGTGATGCCAGTGCCCCTCGCACCAGCGCCCGGCGTGATGGACGTAGTGTCCGTGGGTCCACACGTAGCGCGAGCCATTCCAGTGGTAGTAGCCACCGACCCAGGTGTACCCTGCTCCCGGGCTCGCCGGAATCGTTTCGACGATGGGTGCAGGCGGGGCCGTCGAGACGTAGATATACATCTGTGCCCCAGCGGGGATCGCAAGCAAGAAAAGGCCTGCGGCAAGTGCCGCGGATGCAATAGCGTTTTTCATGCCGAGAATGGTACCCGGCGGACGCTTACCCAAAACTTCGCCGGAGGCGCGGGCCTCCGTCGCGTCGCACCTCGCCGGCATGCCTGCTTATCGCTTCGCGCTCGGTGCGCCGTTACTCGCTCTCGTGGTTGCGGCTTGGGGGCTCGTCGCGGCGCCCGCCGGCGCCGATTCCAATCCCGCAAAGGCGTACGGTGCCGCATGGAGTCCGCCGATCGGGGAATGGCTGCCCGATCCCGAAGCCGGCTTCGACGCGTGGTCGAAGAAACAGGCGATCGTCATCAAGGGCTACGATTACTTCGTCTGCGGAAGCAGCGCGAAACCGGCGCTGCCGACGCACGATTTCCACTATCCGGGCAGCGTCTGCGCGCCGCTGAAAAACGGCACCGCCTTCGTTTACGGCACCGCCGAGCCGATCAAGGGCAACGTCGTCTACGACCGCGCGCACGCGATCGTACTCTTCGACAAAGGATGCTGCGCGTGGCGCGGCTTTGCCCTCATGGCGAACGTGAAAGCGCCGCCGAAGCCGGTGAGCGACGCCGATTTAAGCGGCGTACGCACGATGCGCGGAGTTACGCTCGGCATGACCCAAAAGCAGATCGCGCACATCTATGGCGCGGCCGCGCCGCACCCCGCGAAAGGCCAACCGGGTCTCACGACGATTTCGTATACGACGATGACGGGCGGACCCAACGGCGGCGGCGAGCCGTGCGGCCAATTCCAGAGCTTCACGTTCAAGGCCGACAAGCTCGTCTCGATCGAGCTCCTCACCGGCTGTTAACCGCCGGGAACGATACTCAGCGACGGCCCGAATTCGACTCTGAAGTAACGCTGCTGCTCGGCGGAGCACGGGGCGCTATCCCAGGAGCGAACGTCGTACGCGCCGGCAGACAAGCGATACATCCACACGCGGTAGACAGTCCCGGGCTGCTTCTCGAATTTGAATCGTAAGGTATGAGCCGCCGAAGATTGCGGGTTGGTCGGCCAGGAGGAGAAAACGCCCGCGCAGCAGTGCGTGCGGAGCGCCGGCGAGCGTTCGCGGCGTTCCCTCTTTTGCCGTCCCCGAGATACTCGTTGATTTGCGTCCGCAATCCGCCCACTTCGGGGGCGGAATAACTCTCGATCAGCACCGTTTTCTGCACGGCCGTCAACTGCAGCGGTTTGGGATGAGCAATATCGACTCCCGGCGGACTGCACGACAGACCGTTGCTCGCATCGGCCGCTCCGAACGCCGCGAACCATAGCACGACAAACGCTGCCAAACGCATCGCCATCACAGAGACCACGGCGCGTCCTTCGACTGCGGCGCTTGCGCGCCTCCGCTCAGGATGACATGCGCTGTCCGCTCAGGATGACATGCGCCGTACGCTTACGCTGACGTGGCTAACGCTTCGAGATCGGCGGCTTCGAGATGCAGGCGCGCGGCTTCGACGTTCTCCTTCAGATGCTCGACGCTCGACGTGCCCGGAATCGGCAGCATGACCGGCGATTTGGCCAAGAGCCACGCGATCGCGACCTGCGCGGGTCGGGCGCCGAGGCGTTCGGCGATCTGTGCGAGTGGGCCATCGTGTTTGGCGAGGTCGCCCGTCGCCAGCGGGAACCACGGAATGAAGGCGATGTTCTCGCGCGTGCAATACTCGAGCACGTCTTCCTGTTCGCGATCGCCGAGGTTATAGCGATTCTGCACCGAGACGATCGTCGCGATGCCGCGAGCCTCCTCGATCTGCGGAAGTAGCGCGTTGGAGAGACCGATGTGACGGATCTTCCCTTCGCGTTGCAGCGCGACGAGCGTTCCGACTTGATCCTCGAACGGCACCTTCGGGTCGACCGCGTGAAGCTGCATCAGATCGATCCGATCCACACGCAAACGGCGCAGACTCCCTTCGACCGCCAAGCGCAAGTGGTCGGGATGGCCATGCTGGTCCCAGCGTCCGGGCGCGGGGCGAACGAGCCCGGCTTTGGTCGCGATGACGAGATCGTCGGGATACGGATAGAGCGCCTCGGCGATCAGGCCTTCCGAAGTGTGCGGCCCGTATGAATCCGCGGTGTCGATGATCGTAATGCCGAGCTCGACGGCCGTCTTCAACACGGCAATCGCCTCGTCGCGATCGTCGGGTTCTCCCCAAATGCCCGGGCCCGTGATGCGCATCGCGCCGAATCCAAGCCGATGCACCGGCAAATCGCCGCCGATGACAAACGTTCCGCTGGCGGCTGCCGGCCGATGATCGGACCGCGCGGTAATTTCTGACGTACTCATGACCCGCTTGACGGGCGCGCAATCGAATAAGGTTTCAGACGCACCTTATAGCGAAAAAACAAGGCGCCGGTCGCCGGCATCGTCGTTCCAAGCCGACTCGACCGACTCCATCGGCCGCGTCGTCACGTCGACGCGAAACTTCGCGGGGCCGGCCGCCGCCAACGCTTCACCGATTCGGCTGACCAGACGCGGCAGCGCGACGCTGCGCAGACCGCTTCCGAGCAGTTCGACGCCCGATCCACGCAGCACGCTGCCGTCGAGCGGAATCTCGGCGCCCGAAACCGCACCGACCTGGACGAAGCGAATGCGCGGCGCCTGCTCTCCCGTTTGGTTGCGCGCGATCGCCGCCAGCAGCATTCGAGCCGACGCTCCCCACAGATAGTCGAGGATTATGGTGACGCCGCAGTCGAGCATCGCCGCATAGAGCGCGTTTGCGAGTTGGCCGTCGGGAAGATCGAGCGGAACCGTAACGTCCGCGCCGAGCGCCTTGGCCGGTTCGAGTTGTGCGGCGGTGCGCCCGGTTGCGACGACCGTTTTGGCGCCGAGATGCTTGCAGGTTTGCACGGCAAGCCGGCCCGCCGTGCCGGTCGCGCCGTTGACGAGCACCGATTCGCCGGGCCGCATTTTCGCGCGGTCGAGAAGCGCCGCCCACGACGACATCGCCGGATTGCCGAGCGCCGCGGCGGTCGCGTCGTCGAGGTCGTCGGGAATCGCTGCGATCAGGTCGAGGCGCGCCGGCACTCGTTGCGCCATCGCGCCGAACGGCGAGCGCAGAAACGCGAAATACACCCGACGCCCGTCATCGAGACGTCCCACGCCGTCGACGCCGGCAACGAAGTCTGCAACGTTCGCGCTGCTGTAGTGCTGCCCCGATGCGCGCGAACGCGTGAGCGGGTTGAGCGCCGACGCCGTGACCGCAACGAGCGTCTCTCCGGTTTCGGCGACCGGATCCGCGAAATCGGTCCAGCGCGGCGGGCGCCCGGCCGCGGTAACGACGGCGGCTTTCATGCCGAGGGCGCGCTACTCTTCGGAAGCGCCGTGGTGCATGTCTTCTTGGTCCTCGCGGTTTGGCGAGTTCGAGTCGTCGCCGTAGGTGTCGCGCGCCTCGCGCAGCGCCTCATCGGGACGCAGCTGCTTCTCGTGTGGCCGGGGAATGTCGGGCTTTAGGGTTTCGTCGAGTTCGTCGAGCTTGTCGTCGCGTTGCATGAGATGGTCTCCGTTTCTTCGGGCTTACTTATGGATGTGGCCCGGGATACCACTCCTCAAACGTCCGCCTTCGTCCTGCTGCCGGCTGACTCGACCGATCGAACCGTGCGAGTTCCTCTCCCACGCAATGCGACGGAGTGCATTCGGCGTTCGAGCGTGAAGCGATGCCTGCAAAGCCTGCGTCACCATATGAGAATCGAGCGACCTGCCAGCATGCAGGATGGTCGACGCCGAGCGGATACTCCAGCGGAAATCCCGCCGCGGCCACACCCGCATCGGTTACTACATCGGCAACTTCCGATTTCGGAACGTCGACCGTCATCAGTGACGGCCGTCTTTGCGGCAACAGATCGAACAGGCCGACGGCTCGCCCGGTATGTTGCGCGCGAGCATTCGCGGCGGCGACTTCGATGGTCGCGTTGAGATAGAGTGCGCCGAACTCGCCGGGCGGCGTCCATCGCCCGCCTCTCGATTTCGAGTATGACGTGTCGAGCGGGTCGCTCCAGCCTGGCTTGAAGAGGCGAAAGTATGCGCCACCACGCTGGAGCGAACGTAGCCGGGTCAACTACGTCTGGCTGTAGGCAAAGAGCCGCGCGAGATAGGCATAGACTGCTTCCGGGCCTTCGTTTCTGACCGTTTCGAGAATCGTGCGATTTCCAAGCCACGCGTCCTTGGTGCGGACGATCTCCGGGATTCGGCTCGCAATAATTTCGGCACGAAAGACGCGCGCCAGGTCGTCGAGCCGTTCCAGGCTCGCCCGCCGGCTCGGCGGAACGCCGTGCTCCCGCCAGCCCGTGATCGATTGGCGCTGCACCCCGAGCAGCGTAGCAAGTTCGTGCTCGCTGAGGGCAAACGTCGAGCGAATGCGGTCCAGGGCGCGGGAATCGTGCGCGAGCGTAGGCATAGTCCCAGCTTAGCAGCCTCTGCAATAACCTGCAAGGTTCCTGCATAAAGGTGGGTAAGAGCCACTTCGTGATCGTTCTTGCCGTCAACGTGCGCTCGGGAGGAAGCCGTTCGTCGATCGGTCCGCTCGTCGAACGCTGCGCCCAGCACGCGCCCGACGTCGCGGTCTTCTCCGAGTATCGCGACACGCCGGCCGGCGCCTACCTCCGCGAACGCGCGGCTGGCATCGGCTTGGCGCATCACGCTTGGACGCAGGGGCACCGCGGCAACGGCGTGCTGATCGCCGCGCGCGAAGCGTTCGACAGCATTCACAATCCCTTCGGACTCTCCGACGACGAATATCCCAACGCCGTGCTGCTCGCGCGCTTTCCGGCACTGGATCTGTTCGGCGCATACCTTCCCGGCCAAGATCGTAAGCGGCCGCACCTGCGTTGCCTCATCGCCGCGGCGCAACGCTACAATCAGCGCGGCGCCGACGCAATGTGCATCGGCGACTTCAACTCAGGGCGCAACGAAACCGACATCGAGATCAACGTCCGCACGGGTCGTCTCGCCGACGAGTTCAGCACGGCCGATCTGTACGCCGAACTCGAGCAATACTGGACGGAAGCGTGGCTCGCGATGCATCCCGGCGTGCTCGACTATAGTTGGCGGCCGTTCCGGGTCGATCGCTCGTACGAAGGCCGCAGCGGCTGGCGCATCGACAAGGCATTCGTTTCGACGGCGCTGTTGCCGAAGGTGCGCTCGGCCGAGTACGACCACGGCTTTCGCACCGAGCTGCTGACGGATCACTCCGCGCTCACCATCGACCTGGACGCTTAGGCGCACTGCGATTAGTCCGGTCATGTTGACTAATCGGACTAAGCGCTGTAGACTAATGGCGTGAAGACGGTAAACATGCACGAGGCCAAGACGAACCTATCGCGCCTCGTCCAAGAATTGCGCAGGGGCAAGCACGCAGAAATAGTCGTAGCGATCGATGGTGTTCCGGCGGCGCGAATCGTGCCTTACGAGAAACCGCGCCGAGTCTTCGGGTTAGACCGGGGTCTCTTCACGGTTCCCGACGATTTCGACGAACCCGTGCCGGAGATCGTCCGCTCATTTGCCGAGAGTGACTAGGCTCCTCGGCTTTGAAGCTGTTGCTGGATACGCATGTCTTCCTTTGGCTTGAGAGTGAGCCTGAGCGAATTGCAGCGTCCACGCGAACGCTTCTTGAGGATTCGGATAACGAGCTCTACCTCTCGGCTGTAAGCGGCTGGGAGATCGTCATCAAGCACGCGCTTGGGCGACTTTCGCTCCCGTCCGATCCTCTCGTTTACGTGCCGGCGCGCGTCTCGCGCGGCGGCCTTGGCCAGCTCGACGTGTGTATGAATCACGTACTTGCCGTCGGCGCACTGCCGGCGCATCACGACGACCCCTTCGATCGTCTGCTGATCGCGCAGGCCGACGTCGAAGGCATGACCCTCGTCACTGCCGACGCCCTCGTCTTACGGTACCCGATTCGTACGCTGCGGGCGTAATGCCACTCGTTCGAGAAACGATGTAAGCGTGGCGATTCCAAGCGGTACGGTGACCTTCGTTTTCACCGACATCGAGGGCAGCACGCGACGTTGGGAACGCGATCGCGCCGCCATGGAGGAGGCCGTGCAGCACCACGACGCGTTGCTGAACGAGACGATCGAGCGGCACGGCGGCTACGTGTTTAAAACGCTGGGCGACGCATTTTGCGTCGCCTTTGCGCGGCCGCCCGACGCGGTCGCGGCCGTGCTCGAAGCGCAGCGCGCCCTCGCCGCCGAGGATTTCTCGCGCGTCGGCGGACTTTCGGTCCGCGCCGCGATTCACACCGGAACGGCCGACGAACGCGGCGGCGACTATTTCGGACCGGCCCTGAATCGCGCGGCTCGATTGTTGGCACTGGCGCACGGAGGGCAAATGCTGTGCAGCGGCGCCGCGGCGGCGGTCGTGCGCGACGACTTGCCGCCCGGCGTCAGCCTGCACGATCTCGGCGAGCACGCCCTCAAGGACCTCGAGCAGAGCGAGCGCGTCTATCAAATCGTCGCACCGGATTTGCGAAACGAGTTTCCGCCACTACGCGCTACCCGTTCGACACGCGCGCACCTCCCTGCACAACTGACGTCGTTCGTCGGACGCGAACGCGAACTCGGCGAGATCGCCGCGCTGGTGCGCGAGCACCGGATCGTCACGCTGGTCGGCTCGGGCGGCGTCGGAAAGACGCGCACCGCGTTGCACGTCGCAAGCGACGTCGCCGGCGATTTCGCCGACGGCGTGTGGCTGATCGAACTGGCCGCTCTCTCCAGCGGCGATCACGTCGCTTCCACCGCGGCGCACGCGCTCGGCATCGCGCTGACCGCCGGCGACGATCCGCTCGACGACGTCGTGCGCGCGCTCAAAGCAAAACGGATGCTCCTCGTTTTCGACAACTGCGAGCACGTCGCCGAATCGGTCGGGCGCGTCGTCTCGACAATCGCCGCGGGGTGCCCGCACGTCAGAATCCTTGCGTCGAGCCGTCAGCCGCTGGAGGTTTCGGGCGAGCAAACCTACGTGTTGCCGTCGCTCGATCTCACCGCGGCAACCGCGCTCTTCGCGGAACGGGCGCGCGCCGTCGACGGAACGTTTGCGATCTCCGAGCAGAATGCGCCGGCCGTAGCCGAGATCTGCGATCGGCTCGACGGCATTCCGCTGGCGATCGAACTCGCCGCTTCGCGCGCAGCGGTGCTCAGCCCGCAACAGATCGCGGCGAAACTCGACGAACGATTCCGCCTGCTCGCGCAGAAGGGCGGCGGCCGTCTTCCACGCCAGCAGACGTTGCGCGCGCTGATCGACTGGAGCTACGGATTGCTCGACGACGACGAGCGCGCGGTGTTCGCGCGGCTCTCGTCGTTCGCCGGAGGCTGGACTTTGGCGGCGGCGTCGGCGGTCTGCGCCGGCGATGCGATCGACGAATGGCAAGTGCTCGACAATCTCTCCGCGCTCGTCACGAAATCGCTCGTCGTGGCCGAGCCGGGCGGCGACGAGCGGCGTTATCGCATGCTCAATACGATCCACGAGTACGGCCGCGAGCAGTTGGCCGCGTCGGGCAGCGCCGACCCGATCGCCGCGAAGCACGCCGCATACTTCGCCGACTTCGTTGGCGCAAGGGCGGAGTTCGTGAACCAACTCGAGGACGAGCGCTGGCAGCACGCGCTCGCGCCAGAGATCGACAACATCCGCGGGGCACTCGAGTGGGCGGTCGTCGCTCGCCGCGACGGCGCGAGCGGATTGCGTCTGCTCGCGCATCTGGAGTGGCCCGAACTCGTGACGACGCCGCACGAAGCGGTGCGCTGGTATGACGCCGCCGCCGACGTCTCGGTCGCGGACGTCGACGCGCTCACGCGTTCGCGCGTCATGCGTCACCACGTCCGATTGGAATGGCTCGTGGGCCGTTCGACCGCACAACGCGAGCGGCGCGCGGGTGACGCCGCGGCCGCCGCGCGCGCGTCCGGCGACGTCGACGAGACGGCGCACGCGCTCGCGATGCTCGGCAGCATTTATCGCGACGCCCGGCGTTTCGACGAAGCCGAACGCGCGTTTGTCGAAGCCTACGAAAACGCGGCGTCGCTCTCGCCGATCGCGCTCAACGCGCTGTTGCGCAACTGGGCCGTGGCGAGCCTTCAACAGGGCGACCTCGAAACGGCGCGCCGGCGGTTCACCGAGGTCGCGCGGCGCGAACGTCCGGGCAGCGAAGCACATGCGAGCGCGCTGCTCAATATCGGCGAACTCGAGTTCGCGGTCGGCAACGTTGCGGCCGCGCGCGAGGCGGCGGCGCAGGCGCGTGCGACTTACGAGCGACTCAACGCGGCGCCGCTCGGACTGGCCATCTGCAATCTCGCCGCGTACGCGATGGCCGTCGACGAACTCGGCGAAGCGCGCGAACTGCTGCGCGAGGCGCTGCCGGTCATGCGGCACACCGGCGCGCGCTGGACGCTGACGGCGCTCGAACATCATGCGCTGCTGGCAGGCCTCAGCGGCGACGCCGAGCGCGCGGCCTTACTGGCGGGCTTTACGAGCACACAGTATGCGAGCGACGATACGCGTCAAACCACCGAGCGCATCGGATACGAGCGATTGATGCGGCTGCTGCGCGAGCGCTACGGTGAAGCCGAACTCGCGGAGCGGATGGATGCCGGCGCTCGTCTAAGCAACGAGCAGGCGCTGGAGTGCGCCGCCGCGATAGATTCCCTCACACCAACCGCCCCGGCGGCGCAGGCTGCCGAGAAACGAGCGTAACTCAATGGCCAGCGCACGCGAACAAGCCTCCGCCGACCTCGACGCACACGGACGATCGATCGACGACCTCCATCACAAGCTCGCCGCTCATCCCGGCGTCGACAAAGAGCGCCTGCAGAAAGCCGTCGGCAAATACAAATCCGCCCACCAGGCGTTCCGCGACGATGCGTTGGGGTGCATGAACTAAACGGTCCTTCGACTGCGCTCGCTGCGCTCGCTCCGCTCAGGATGACATAGTTTTTTCTAGCGCGGTGCCGATTGGTGTGCCGAGGCCGGTGCACGGATTCCAGCCGGCTCCGGCTTCGTAGCGGCCGTTGCCGCCCTGCGTGACGTTAGCAAAACACGCGGCGTTCGCGGGCGCGTAGAGGAAGGGCGCCGCGAACCCGATCGGAACGCCGAGCCGTTGATTGATGCGCGCGGCCAGCGCCGCCCACACCGGTGCGACCGCGCTCGTTCCGCCCATCGCCAGTTCGGTGCCTTCCATGACGACGTAATAGCCGGGCGACTGTTGCGCGGCGACGTCGGGCACGCCGCGGCCGGCCGCAACGCCGTAGTGGGACGCTACCACCGGAACGCACTGCTGCCACGGCGGCACGCCGAAGCGCTCGCTGAAACCACCACCGGTATTCTCCCACGCGCTCTCGACGCCACCCGCGATCGCGGTCGCGCCGCACGCGATTGCAAACTCACTCGATGCCGGCGCCACGACGTGCGCGCGGCCTTCGGCGTCGACCTCCGCGCCGTTGTCGCCCGCCGCGCAGAAGACGCTTATGCCGGCAAGCGCCGCCGCCGCAAACAGATCGTCGAGAATCTCGAGCGCAACCGGCGTCCACAAGCGTTCCGGCCAACCGTAACTGATCGATAGGATCGACGGCGGATCGTCGGGGTCGAAGATCGCGGCGCGCACCGCGTCGAGAAATCCGCGTTCGTCGTTGGGTGCCTCGTAGACGACGATGCGCGCGCCGGGCGCGAGCGCGGCGACGATCTGAACGTCGAGCGTCGCTTCGAGATCTTGCAACGTGGCTTGTTCGTGCCGGATGGCCGCGTCGTCGATGCGCTTGACGACGGGCGCCGCCGGCGAGAGTTGCTGCGCTGCCATGCACCGGTCGAAGTCCGCGACGTTGAACGTGCCGTTCAACTGCACGACGGCGATCGTCTGTCCGCGTCCATCGGCATCCGGAAACGCATAGCGCGCGGCGACGTCGCGCGCGAGCAGCGGCGTCGCGTGGCGCTGCAGGGTCGACAGTTTGCGCGAACGCGGCCACTGATGCAGCCCGAAGACGCCGCGCACGACTGAGACGATCTCCGACGGCACGTGCAGCGCGCCGGTTCGATGGCGAAAGCGGCGCAGATCTTCGTCTTCGAAGATCGCCACGTCGGCGCCGAACGCTTCGACCAGCGTTTCCACCGGTGCGCTCAACGTCAACGAGCGCCAACGCGCCCGGCCGACGGTAATACCGAGTGCTTCGCAGTAGCGCGTGAGGTGCTCGACGGCGTCGGGATCGGCCGCCGTTTGCGTTTCGAGCGCCTTGCGATCGGCGTACGAACGCTGCAGTGGCGAAATCGCTCCGATCGCGCGCGCGGCCGGCGCGTCGATCTCACCGCCCGCACGCGGCCGCAGCCACGCCGTCAACAGCACGTCGGTTTTCGAGGAAACCGGCGCGGCTTCTCGGCTTCCGGGCCACGAGACGCGGTGCGACCCGGGCAGCGGAACGCGTTTCACATCGGGACTTCGATGCACAGTTTGGCGTGCGCGTCGGCCGGAATGCCCAAGGTCGCCGTCACCGCGCGCGCGTTCCTCTTCATCAACACGTAGAAGTTCCGATAGAACGCTCTCGCAAGGCCTTCGTCGAGGGGCACGATCTGCGCGTCGGCACTATAGAACGTCGTATCCGTTCCGTACAGCAGCAGTCCCTTCTGCGCGCACGCCGCCACGATCGGCGCGATGTCGAGATTTTCCATGAATCCGAAGCGAGCAGTGACGCGACAGAGTCCCTCGCAGAGCCGCTCCACGTGGACGCGCTCCGAGGACTCGACGTATGGATCGGTCGTCGGTATGACCGTCAGCAAGACGATCGTTTCGTCGATGCTATGCGTTCGCGCGAGATGGTGGCGCAAGACGAACGGAATCCCGTCGGGATCGGCCGTGAGGAACACGGCGGTGCCCTGAGACGGCACGCCGATGCGATCGCGCGATTGCCGAAGGAAATCGTCGACCGACTGCGATTGCTCGACCTGCACCTGCGCGACCCGGCGCCGTCCGGCGCGCCACGTGCTTGCGACGAGAAATACGACGGCGCTCACGAGGAGCGGTATCCAGCCGCCTTCGGCGATTTTCGGCAGTCCGCCGAGAACGAACAAACCTTCGATTGCCAGGAACGGCACGGTCGCGAGCAACGCCACGGTCAAACTCCAGCCGAATTTCAGGCGCATGACTTCGAAGTAGGCGATCGAGGTGACGACCATCGTCACCGCCACCGCCAATCCGTAGGCATTGGCAAGTCGCGTGGAGCTGTGGAACCCGATGACGAGCAGGATGCAGGCGACGGCCAACAATCGGTTCACGAACGGGACGTAGACCTGCCCTCGATGCACGATCGACGTATATACGACGGTCACTCGCGGAATGAAACCGAGGCTGATGGCCTGCTTCGTGAGCGTAAAAACGCCCGAGATCAGTGCCTGCGACGCGATGATCGTCGCGACGGTCGCGACGAAGACGACCGGGTAGAGCGCAACGTGCGGCGTCAAGCGATAGAACGGATTGTCGAGATTGCCGACGTCGGCGAGCACGACCGCGCCTTGACCGAAGTAGTTTAGAGCCAGCGCGGGAAAAACGACGGCCGTCCACGCCAGCGCGATCGGGTCGCGGCCGAAATGCGACATGTCGGCGTAGAGCGCTTCGACGCCCGAAACGCACAGCACGATCGCACCGAATATCGCGAGGCCGGCAAATCCGTGATGACCGAAGAATCGCACGACGTGCGTGGGATCGATCGCCCACAGAACGGCCGGATACTGGACGATGCCGATGACGCCGAGCACGGCGATCGTCGCGAACCAGATTAGCATGATCGGGCCGAAGACCGCGCCGATACGGGCCGTACCGCGCTGTTGAACGAGGAAGAGCGCCGCGAGAATTCCAACCGCCAGCGGAACGACGAATCCGCGCGCGTCGGGCGTCGCCACCGAAAGGCCCTCGACCGACGACAGCACCGAAACAGCCGGGGTGATGATTCCGTCGCCGAAGAGCATGCCGGCGCCGAGGATGATGAGAAACGTCAGCCACGTCGGCGGCGGAAGTATCCCGCGCTTTACCGGCGGCAGGACGAAGGCGAGCAACGCGAGGATGCCACCCTCACCGTCGTGCGCGACCCGCATGATCATGCCGATGTAGCGGATGAAGACGATGAGGATCAACGCCCACAGAATCAGGCCGACGATGCCGAGCACGTTTTCGTGCGTCGGCGTTACGCGCAACTGCGTAAAGAAGCACTGCCGGAACGCGTAGAGCGGGCTCGTCCCGATATCGCCGAAAACGATGCCGAGCGCAGCCAGCGCAAGCGCGAGCTTTGCCGGCGGACGTTGCGCGACGCGCTCCAACATGCCCGACTCTATACCCGCGCCGACGCCGTCCTAGGCGGCCGTGGACGTTCCGTAGAGGCTACGAGTTGCTGCCGCTGCTTTGCACCGGCGACTGGAACTTCAACTCGAGTACCGTTCCGGCCGGAACGACGATGTCGGTTTTGAGCGACTGCGAGAGCGCGTAACCGCCGACGGCACCCATGAGTGCGTCGTGTTTCGTGCCGGTACGCGCGGCAACCGCGTGACCCGCCATAGCACCGGTGATCATCATGCCGATCGTGCGCAGGTGGTGCGTCTGCGGCGAGAAGGCTTTGAGGTTAACGAGCCGCACGTTCACCGGCTCTTTCGTCCCGTCGGGGAGCCGGACGTCGTCGAAAACGATCGTCATCTTCGGATTGCGCATCGGTCCGGCGGCCTGCAGGCCTTCGAGGTGACCGTCGATGACGGCGCCTTTGAGGCCGGGACTGCCGGCACGCGTTTCGTCGATCGAAAAGGTGTCGCCGTCCCTGCTCGCCTTCGAACCGATCGGCGCTTCCAGTTTGCCGTAGAACTCGGTGCCGGCGGCGGCGACCGTCGTGCCGGCCGCCGGCTGCCCGCCCGGCCCGGCGCTGCGCGTCGTCACGTTGTGGTTTCCGCACGCGGCGAGGAACAGCAGCGCGGCACAAGCTGCGAGCGACGAGCGTTCCTTCGAAATCGTCATGGCGCGCTGGCTTTCTTTGCAGTCGCCGAATTCATCCTGACAGTGGATGTCATATATGGGCCGGTATGTTTATAGCAACTTACAAAGCTTCGAACGAAGGAGTCAGACATGAGCGTTACCTCCGAGCCGAAGACCAACGGCGCGACCATCACCGGCACCGATATCGCCGGGTACCTCGTCAAGGATCCCCAGGCCGCGATCGCCTTCTACCGCGACGTCATCGGCATCGCCCCCACCGAAGTCGACGAAGGGGCGCGCGGCGCCGAGTTCACGCTTTCCGACGGCACGACCTTCGGTGTGTGGAAGCCCGACGACGGCGCCACCGGCGGGTTCGTCATGTTTTCCGTGAGCGACGTGCACGGGGCGGTCGCGAGCTATCGCAAGCGCGGGCTCGAGGTCAGCGACGTCACCGAGACGCCGGTCTGCTCCATGGCGTTCACGCGCGATCCCGAGGGCAACGGGATCATCCTCCACCAGCGCAAGTCCGCTTAACGCGCCGCCCCGTACGCGTCGTACGCCTGCCGGGCGCGCGCGGCCACGAGGTCGCGCAGTTCGGCAGGCTCGACGACGTGCGCGCAATCGACCCACGCGATCGCCTGAAACACGGCCGCGTCGTTGCCCGGAAACGTCACGCGCACGAGCGCGTCGCCTTCGCCCGTGCTGACGATCTCGGTGGTCCAATACGATTCCGTCACGCGTTCGAGCGCGTCGGCGCGCACGCGCATCGTCGCCACGTAGGTTTCCGAGCGCGACTCCTGCGCGAAGCGGCGCGTCGATTCGCGCCAATAGACCTCGAGGTCGAACTCCTGCGGCCGCTCGAAACGCTCGGGCAACTCCTCGATCGCGCGAATGCGCTCGACGCGATAACTGCGCATTTCGCCGCTCGTTCGCGCGATCGCGTACCACACGCCCGCTTTCGAAACGAGTCCGAGCGGCTCGATCGTGCGCGTCGTGGCTTTGCGGTTACGATCCTCGTAGCGAATGCGCAGCCGGCGGTCGTCCCACACCGCACGGCGCAGCGCCGTCAGCAGTTCGCGCGACGGCTCCTCTTGATTCCAACGCCGCTGATCGAGGTGAATGCGCGTGCGCGACTCTTCGGCCGCGCGGCGCTGCACGTCGGCCAATCCGCCGCGCAGTTTCTCCAGCGCACGATCGAGGCCGTTTCCGAGTCCCAGATCGGCGAGCGGGCTGGCGCCCGAGACGAAGAGCGCGCGAATCTCGTCTTCGTTGAAATGCGTGAGGGTTCGCCGGTAACCGTCGGCCAGTAAGATGCCGCCGGCGCTGCCGCGCTCGGCGTAAACCGGCACGCCGGCCGCGCCGAGCGCGTCGACGTCGCGATAGATCGTGCGCTCGGAGACTTCCAGCGTCTCCGCCAGCGTGCGCGCCGTGCACCGGCGTCGCGATTGGAGAAGCAGCAGGAGCGAGATCAACCGGTCGGCCTTCACGATTCCATCCAACCTCAGATATATGACAGAGCCTGTCATGTTGCGCTCGCGGCACGCAAACTCCCGGTGCGAGGCTGGGGGTCGCGCAGGCCGCGCAGCCGGTCGTAGGAACCGCGCGTTCGTCGCGGAATCGCTTCGCTTTTACCGTCTTCTTCTCAATGGAGGTTGTTCAGATGCGGAGCGTTGCACGCGGTCGTTTCGTACGCATTGCCGCCATGGCGTGCGTCGCCTCGTTGGCGGCGTGCGGCGGTCAGCAGGGTCTCGGGGGCTCGGTTCCGTCGGGCTCGAGCATGCAAGCCGGCGCACAGTCGCTGCGAGGGCCGCTCTCTCCGACGCGCAGCGCGCTGAAGCTGCGATCGCTCGTCGCGAAGTCGGGAATGGGACCCGATCACGGCGCCGGCTATCCGGTGACGCCGTATCCGCCGGTCAAAGTCCCGGCCGAAGCGCCGTGCGTCGATCAGCTCTTTACCCCGAACACGCCGCCGCTGCAGAGCGGGCAACTTCCAGTCGGAGATTTTTCCGACTACAGCGATCATCCGTTCAACTACGCGCCGCCGTCGGGCTGCCCCGGACCCTACAACAAGATCGTCTTCAAGATGCATTTCCGCGTGACGGCGGGCGTGCAATTCGATCGCACCGGCGCGGTGTGGATCGGCGGCACGAACGTCTTCTTCGGCACGACTGCCGAGCCGGGCTCGAGCTCCAGCCCGCAATGGAATGTCGAGCGCGACGTCACCGACTACGCCCCGATCTTCGCGAACGCGTCGACCGGTCAGGCTTCGGTCTACAACATCGTCAACTCGCAATACACCGGCAAGATTTTCGGCACGGCCGAGCTCGATTTCTATCCCGCTACCCTGGAGTTTCCGCCGGCACAGACCGCCGATGCGGTCTATCCGCTCTCGGCAAGCTCGACCGGCGGTTACGTCTTTCTCAACGCGCCGTCGAATCAGATGACCGGCACGTTTACCTTCCCGCAGAACGTCGAAGCGGCGTACCTCGACCTCTTTCTCGAATCGCAGTCGGGCGACGAGTTCTGGTACACGTGCTTCCCGAACGATCTCGCGCAGAAGCTCAATAACTGCGGCAGCACCGCCTTCCGCGAGGGTGAGGTGACGATCGACGGACAGCCCGCCGGCGTCGCCCCCGTCTATCCGTGGATCTACACGGGCGGCATCGATCCGTACCTATGGGTTCCGCTGCCGGGCGCCGAGACGCTGAACTTCAAACCGTATCGCGTGAACCTCACGCCGTTCGCCGCAATGCTCGACGACGGCAACCCTCATACGGTCGCGGTCTCGGTCTTCAACGCCGACGGCTACTTCTCGGCCAACGGGGCGCTGCTGATCTACGAGGATCACGGTTCGTCGCACGTCACCGGAGGTCTGATCCGCAACGGCACGGCACTGGATCCCGCGCAAACGGTGGTCGAGCACGTGAAGTTCACGCAGTCGGGCGACGCCCACGGCACGGTCGACGTCTCTGCGACGCACCCGGTCAGCCTCAAGGGTTACGTCATCACGTCGCAAGGCCGCGTCGAGACCGAAGTGACGCAACGCGTGGCGTTCTCCAACGCGCAAGTGATCAACGACACGGCGACGCAGTTCTTGCAGAACATCGTTCAGAACACGATCGTCGAGTCGCACACGGTCACGACGCAGCCGAGCGGCACGCAGCGCTCGCACAGCCGGTGGACCTACCCGCTGACGCTCGACTACAACTACCAAGTCGTGGGATCCAGTTCGGCGACGCAGACTGTGAGCGTCGACCAAAACAAGCGCGGAGACGGCCTCGACGAAGGGATCGAACCCGTGTCGTTTATCGCACTCGACCTAGTGCACAGCTCCGACGTCCTGACGTTCACCGCATCGGGCTACTCGCCGTCGAACGGCAAGAGCAGTCATCAGTACGCAACCCACAACTACGACGGACGCCATTGCTGGGAGAAGACGGTCAAGTCACGCGATTACGTCGTGACGAACACGACGCAAAGCTGCCAATAGCGAGCCGCACGTCATGCTGAGCGGAGCACTTCCGCTCAGCATGACACCGTAGCATGCAGGTCATCGACGGGCGGCTCGTTCATTCCGCGAGCGACCTCAACGATTATTTGCAGTGCAAGCGCCTGACCGAACTCGAGGCACTGGTCGCGCGCGGAAGAACGACGGCGCCGGTCGTCGACGATGCGCGCGGCGACCTCATTCGAAAGAAGGGCATCGAGCACGAAGAGCGCCACCTCGAGCGCCTTCGAGAGTTGCACGGCCGCGAAGGGGTCGTCGCGTTCGAACGCGCGCAGAACTCATTCGAAGCGCTCTACGACGCCGAACGGCGGACGCGCGAGGCGATGGCCACGGGCGTTCCGATCCTCTATCAAGCGACGTTCTTCGACGGCGCGTTCGTCGGCCACGCGGATTTTTTGCGCCGGGTAGAGCGGCCTTCCAACCTCGGCGCGTGGAGCTACGAGGTGCTCGACACGAAGCTCGCGCTCTCGTCGAAGCCCTACTTTCTCGTCCAGCTCTGCAACTACGGCGAACATCTCGAGCGCATCCAGGGCGTGATGCCGGCGCACGGGTCGATCGTTCTCGGCGACGGGCGCGAAGAACGCTTCCGCTTGCACGACTATCTCGCGTACTACCGTCACTTGAAGGCGCGCTACCTCGAATTCGTCACCGATCCGGCGCGCGCCGCCGAAGACGATGCGGCGATCTATCCCCACCGGTGCGCGCACTGTACGATCTGCCGTTGGAACGAGGCATGCACCGCCAAGCGCAAAGCCGACGATCACTTGAGCGGCGTTGCGGGGATGCGCCGCGACCAACTGACGAAGCTCGAGTCGGCCGGCATCGTCAGCCTCGCCGCGCTCGCTCGCGTGGACGAGGCTGCGCGTCCCGAACGGATGAGCGAAGAGACGTTTGCGAAACTGCGCCGCCAGGCGCGGCTGCAGGATCGCGCCCGCAACGAGGGCGGCCTTCACTACGAACTGATCGAGCACGCGCCGCCGATGGGCTTCTCGCTGCTGCCGGCGCCGGCGCCCGGCGACGTCTTCTTCGACATGGAAGGCGACCCGCTCTACGAGCCCGGTCGCGGGCTCGAGTATCTCTTCGGCTGCTGGCTCCCCGATGACGATCCACACTTTCGCGCGTTTTGGGGCTGCGACCGCGCCGCCGAAAAGACTGCGTTCGAAGCGTTCGTCGATTTCGTCGTCGAGCGGCGCCGGCGGTATCCCAACCTTCACGTCTACCACTACGCGCCCTACGAAAAGACGGCGATGCGAAAACTCGCGCAAACGCACTGCACGCGCGAGAATGAAATCGACGCTCTGCTGCGGGGCGAAGTGCTCGTCGATCTTTTTGCGGTCGTCCGCCAGGCGCTGGTCGTCTCCGAAGAACGGTACGGCCTGAAAAACGTCGAGAAGTTCTACGCGCAGATGCGCGCGACCGACGTCAAGAAAGGCGACGAGTCGATCGTCATGTTCGAGGAGTGGTTGGAGAAACGCGACGACACGATTCTCGCCGACATCGGCAACTACAACAAGGACGATTGCGAATCGACGTACCGTCTGCGCGAGTGGCTGCTGGCGCGGCGCGACGAGGCGATCGCCGCATTCGGCGTCGATCTTCCGCTGCGGCCGGTTAAAGCCCCGAACGAACCGTGTCACGCCGAATTCGTCGACGGCTGCTCGAAGTGCGACAAGCGGCGCGCCGACGAACGCGAAGAGGAGCGGCGCACCGGCCTCGAACGCCGGCTGCTGCGCGACGTCCTTCCGCCGCAATCGGAAGACGAGTACCGCGCGATGGCGCCGCTCGAGCGCGCGCGCTATCTGCTCGGCAATCTCCTCGCCTACCACCGGCGCGAAGAGAAACCGGCATGGTGGCAGTTCTTCGACCGTTGCGAAAACGTCGACCAACTTCAAGAGTTCGACCGCGAGGCAATTGGCGGCTTGACGCTCGACGAACGCGTCGCTCCGAGGCCCTTCACGAAAAAGAGCGCCGTCTACACGTACGCGTTCCCCGATCAGCACCACAAGCTCGGGCAAGACGATTCGGTGCACGATCCGGTGACCGGCAAAAGCGGGAAGATCGTCTCGCTCCACGACGAAGGCGCGGAGAACCGGCTCGAACTGAAGTGGACCGGCGACATCGCAAGCGCGCGCGCGCTGAAGGCGTTGATTCCGCCCGGGCCGCCGAATACCAACGCTCAACGCGGCGCGTTGCGCCGCATCGCCGAAGCGTTCCTCGCCGGAACGCTGCAATCGAGCCGTGCGGCGACGTTCGACCTGCTCTGTGCGAGCGATCCGCGCCTGCGCGAAGTCCCGTCGGGCGCGACGATCCAACCAGCACGCGTCGACGCCGCGGCGGTCAGCGCGATCGTCGAATCGCTCGACCGGAGTTATCTGTTCATCCAAGGACCGCCGGGAAGTGGAAAGACGACGACCGGCGCGCACGTCATCTGCGATCTTCTGCAACGCGGAAAGCGCGTCGGCGTCACCAGCACCGGGCATAAGGCGATCCACACGCTGCTGCGCAAAGTCGAAGAGCAGATGGCGCGACGTGGGGCGAGGTTCCGCGGCCTCTACAAACACAGCGAAACCAATCCCGGATCGGCTTATACGTCGCTGCTGCCGGCGCCGTCGATCGTCTCGACCCGCGAGAACAAAGACTTCGACGCGCTCGACTTCGATCTCGCCGGCGGCACGTCGTGGCTCTTCGCACGCGAAGAACTCGACGGCGCCTTCGACTACGTTTTCATCGACGAAGCCGGGCAGGTCGCGCTCGCCGACGCGCTGGCCGTGTCGGGTTGCGCGAAGAACGTCGTGCTGCTGGGCGATCCCGCGCAGCTGGCACAGGTGAGTCAGGGCGTCCAGCCGCTTCATGCCGGCGACTCGGTCCTGGCGCATCTGCTCGGCGATCGCGAGACGGTTCGCGAGGATCGGGGCGTCTTTCTCGACGTGTCGTACCGGATGCAGCCCGACATCTGCGCCTACGTTTCGGATGCGTCGTACGAAGGACGCCTCATGCCGAATCCGGAGACGTCAGTGCACGCCGTCGTTGTGGGCGGCGAGCGTCGCGCCGGACTCGAGTACCTGCCGATCGAGCACGACGGCAATACCTCGTCTTCGATCGAAGAGGCCGAAGCGATTGTGGGCGAGATCCTTCGTTTACGCGAGGGTGAAGTCGTCGACTCTTGGCCGCCGGAACAGGCCGGCATGGCGCGACCGCTCGAGGAGCGCGACGTCATCGTCGTCGCGCCCTACAACGCGCAACGCCGCCTGATCAGACGCCTGTTGCAGTCGATGGGCTCGAACGTCGAGGTCGGAACCGTCGATAAATTTCAGGGACGCGAGGCTGCCGTCGTCTTCTACTCGATGGCGACGTCGAGCGGGGAGCACGTCCCACGCGACATGGAGTTCCTCTTCGAGCGAAACCGGTTCAACGTGGCGATCTCACGCGCGCGCGCGCTGAGCGTGCTCGTCTGCAGCCCGCGTCTGCTCGACATCGCCTGCCGCACTCCCGGCCAAATGGCGTTGGCGAACTTGCTCTGCGCGTTTGCCGAGCGTGCCCAGAGAGGGTCCGCCGTCCTCGCGGGCCAACCTTGAGCCGGCACTCGCACGCTTGAGGGAGTCACGCTCGCTATGAAAGCACCCGCCGGCCTTACGGCATTTTTCGCGCTCCTGCTGGTTTCCGCGGCCGTCGGCGCCGCTTCACAGACGATTACGCTGCAGCCGTCGTCGCTCTCGTTCAAACAGGCGATCTCCGCCTGCAGCGGGTCGTTGGGCAGCGTCACGTTCACGCTGGGTCACGCCCGCGTCGCCGCTCAGCCCGGTGTCTCCGAAGATGTCGACACGGCGTCGTCGGGCGTCGACGTCGTGACGTTCACCAACGACGCGACCGGGAAATCCGCGGTCGCGACCGCCAACGGTCACGCGCACACGGTCAGCGCCAAAAACGTGCAAATGAAGTGGAAGAACCAGTTGGCGTGCGTCAACCCCGATTGAGGAGATGTTGCGTGTAGGGATCGACGTCGGCGGGACGTTTACGGACGTCGCGCTGCTCGATTCCGCAAGCGGAGAAACACTTTCCCTGAAGATCCCGAGCACGCCGCGCGAACCGGAGCACGGCGTGCTCGCCGCTTTCGACGCCGCGCTCGACGCGTGCCGCCGGGACGCTCCGGCCGTCGAATTTCTCGGCCTTTCGACGACCATCGCCACGAACGCGCTCCTCGGACAAATCGGGCTCGAGCTACCGCGCGTCGCGATGGTCACGACCCACGGCTTCCGCGACATCATCGAAATCGGCCGCCAAAACCGCAGCGCGATCTACGATCTCTTCGTGCAGCGTCCGGTTCCGCTGGTCACGCGCGACGACCGGATCACCGTGCGCGAACGCATCGGCGCCGGCGGAGAAATCGTCGAAGCGCTCGACGAAACCTCGCTCGCGGTCGCATGCGAACGACTGCGCGCGTGCGACGGCATCGGTGCCGTCGCCGTGTGCCTGCTCAACGCATACGCCAACGATGCACACGAGCGGCGCGTCGCCGAGGCCGTCGCGGAAGCGCTGCCGCACGCCGCCGTCGTCACGTCGTCGCAGATCGACCCCGAGTACCGCGAGTACGAACGCTTTTCGACGGCGGTCGTCAACGCCGCGCTCGTGCCGATCGTCGCGCGCTATCTCGAACGCGTTTCTTCGGCGTTGCGCGAACGCGGCGCGCGCGTTCCGCTCTACGTGATGCAAAGCGACGGCGGTTTGGCGAGCGCCGAGCGCGCAGCATCGCACCCGGCGGCAACGATCGAGAGCGGCCCGGCCGGCGGCGCGATTGCCGCCGCGGCGCTCGGCCGTCGCATCGGAGCGCGGCGGTTGCTCTCGTTCGACATGGGCGGCACGACGGCGAAAGCGGGCGCGATCGTCGACGGCGTCGCGCAAGTGACGTCGGAGTTCGAGGCCGCCGGACGCACGCATAGCGGACGCGCCGTCAAAGGCAGCGGATATCCGGTGCGCTTCCCGTTCGTCGATCTCGCCGAAGTGAGCGCGGGCGGTGGAACGATCGCGTGGATCGACGACGCGGGGGCGCTGCGCGTCGGGCCGCTCTCGGCCGGCGCCGATCCCGGGCCGGCGTGTTACGGCGATTCCTCTCTCGCGACCGTCACCGACGCGAACGTCGTGCTCGGACGTCTCAACGACCGCGCGCTGCTCGGCGGAACCTTTCCGATTAAAGCGGTGTGCGCGCATGCCGCCGTTTCGGCGCTGGCCAAACCGCTCGGCTTGAGCGTCGAGGTGACGGCCGCCGGCATCGTCACGCTCGTCGACGCACAGATGGCCAAAGCGTTGCGCATCGTCACAATGGAGCGCGGCCTCGATCCGCGCGACTTCACGCTCGCGGCGTTCGGCGGCGGCGGACCGCTGCACGCGTGCGCACTCGCCGACGATCTCGGCATCGCGCGCATCCTCGTTCCGGCGCGCCCCGGCGTCTTCTCGGCCGAAGGTCTGCTCGACGCCGCCCTGCACGAACGCTTCAGCGCGCCGCTTTTGCAGCTGCTCGACGAGATCGACGCCGGCGAACTCGAGCGCAGTTTTCGAATGTGGGAAACGCGCGCTCGCGAGTCGCTCCGCGCGCAAGGTGCACCCGACGAAGCAATTCGCTTCCGTCGCGAACTCGACGCACGCTATTCGGGGCAGAGTTTCGAACTAACGATCCCCTACGATGGCGCTCGCGACGCCGCGGCGCGCGCCTTCCACGAGGCGCACCGCGCGCGATACGGCTACGACGCGTCGGGCCAGCCCATCGACATCGTCAATGCGCGGTTGACGGCGACCGCCACGCTGCCGATGGCGGCGCCTCGTGGTGTCACGCTGAGGACGCCTCCTGGTGTCACGCTGAGCGAAGCGGCCGGAGGCCGCGACGTCGAAGCGCGAAAAGTGTCGCCGGCCGGCGAACGCCCTGTGTGGCTTGGCAAGCATTTCTTGCCGACGCCGGTGTACGCGCGCGAGGCGCTCGCCGACGGTCAGGCGCTGCACGGTCCGGCCGTCGTCGAGCAATACGATGCGACCACGTACGTCGCGCCCGGATGGTCGTTGCACGTGCGGGACGAGTTGCTGGTGCTCGAACGCGCGGGAGCGGCGGCGTGAGGCGCGCCGATCCGATCGCGGTCGAGGTGATCGCCAACGCACTCGTCTATGCGAGCGAAGAAATGGGCGTGGCCGTCCGCAACAGCGCCTATTCGCCCAACGTCAAGGAACGGCTCGACCATTCGTGCGCGCTCTTCGACGCGCGCGGACGGTTGATCGCGCAAGCGGAGCACATTCCCGTACACCTCGGTTCGCTGCCGTGGGGACTGACGCAGATGTTGCACGTCATTGTAACCGAGTATGGCGGCCTACGCGCGGGCGAGATGTGGGTCGCGAACGATCCCTACGTCACCGGCACGCATCTCAACGACGTCACCGTCGTGCGCCCCGTCTTCTTCGAAGAAACGCTCGTCGGATACGCTGCAAACAAAGCGCACCACGCCGACGTCGGCGGCAGCGCGCCCGGCTCGATGCCGGTTGCCGCGCCGGATCTCTTTGCCGAAGGGCTCGTCGTCCCGCCGATGCGGTTGGTCGAAGTCGACGCTCCGGTCGCGGCAGCGTTCGCGCTCTTCGCCGCGAACTCGCGGACGCCCGAGGCGCGCGGCGGCGACTTGCGCGCGCAGACCGCCGGGAACTACACGGGCGAACGCCGGCTGATCGAACTCTGCGAGCGCTACGGCGCCGAGTTTCTCGCGCGTGCGATCGACCGCATCCTCGACGACAGCGAAACGCGGATGCGCAACGCGCTGCGCGCGCTCGGAAACGGCCGTTTCGAAGCCGAAGACTTCCTCGAGGATTCCGGCGGCTTACCGTCGCTGCGCATCGCGCTCGCGCTGACGCTGCACGGCGGAAGCGTCTCCCTCGACTACACGGGAACGTGTCCGCAGACGAACGTTCCGCTCAACGCCGTGTTCGGCGTCACACTTTCGGGCGCGCACTACGCGCTGCGAGCGGTCACCGATCCGACGATTCCGATGAACGACGGCTGCTTCCGTCCGGTCGAAGTCTTCGCACCGGAGGGCACGCTGCTCAATCCGCGCCGCCCGGCGCCGGTTTCGGGCGGCAACGTCGAGACCAGCACGCGCAACGCCGAAGTCGTGCTCCAAGCGCTGGCGCGCGCGGTACCGGATCGCGTTCCGGCGTCGAGCGGCGGCACGATGAGCAACGTGATGCTGGGGGGCACGCGCCCCGGCGGACGCACGTGGGCTTTTTACGAGACGATCGGCTGCGGCATGGGCGCACGACCGAACGCCGACGGGCTCGACGGCATTCAATGCCACATGACGAACACGTCGAACACGCCGATCGAAGCGATCGAGCGCGAATATCCGTTGCGCGTCGTGCGCTACGAATTCGCCGGCGGCACGGGCGGCGACGGGCGGTATCGCGGCGGTTGCGGACTCGTGCGCGCGATCGAACTCGTCGAAGGAAGCGCGCAGGCGTCGCTGCTCGCCGATCGCCACACGCTCGCCCCGGCCGGCGCGCAGGGCGGCGAACCCGGAACGTGCGGCCGCCACGCCTTGATTCGCAACGGACGCGAAACACCGATCGGCGCCAAGGCGACGTTCACGCTCGAACCGGGCGACGTACTCGTCGTGCAGACGCCCGGCGGCGGCGGCTACGGCCCCGCTTCAGCGCACGAGGGGAGAGTTGGTGCGGGCGGGCGCGGGGCGCTCGAGGCCGAAGCGCGCCGCGCAGAGTAGATCGACGACGCGTATCGCCGATCGCCGCGGCGAAAAGCGGCGGCGCCCGTCGGCTGCGCCGCGAAACGCGTTACGTATCCGCAGGTGCACGTCGCCGAGAACGCGTTCGATTGCCGCAGACACATTGCCATCGACCGCATAGGTCGATACGTCGGGCGCGAACAGCGCGCGAAGGTCGTCGCCGGCCACGATAGAGGGGAGCTGCGCCTGTCCGAGCAGCACGTTGCCGAACGCCGCCGGATCGGTGAAGCCGGCATGCACGACGGCCGCCGTCGCAAAGCGCTCGGCGACGCCCCGCGCTAACAAGGAGACGGAATCGGCGCGACCGGCTAGCGCGTTCACCAGTTCGTTCTGAACGCCGTTATGCGTGATGGCGATGACCCGCATTGCAGGGCGTTGCGCTAAGAGCGATTCCAGCGCGGCGACGAGATCGCGACGCCGCTCAGGAAGCATCGCGTCGAACCCGGCCACCGCGACCGTTTCGCTCGCCGCATCCAAACGCAGCGGCAGTGCTTGTGCGCGCTCGACGTCCGCGCATGGCAGCCACGGGACGCACGCATCCGAAGCACCGCGCGCACGCAACACTGCCGGCGCCGTGCCGTCGCCCTCAAGCGCGACGCCGGGTGTTTCGACGGTTGGCGTAAACCATCCAAGCGACGCTTGCTCACGAAAACGCGCGTCGAGGCGCTGCCACGGCCGAATGCTCCCGCGCACGAGCGGATGTCCGAACTCGCGCAGCGCCTTTTCGAGATCGTCGAGCGCGGCCGCCGCGAGGCCAGAAACTTCCGGCGACGTCCGTACTGCGATGGCGCCGACATTGCCGCGTGCCGTTCGGGGAACTGCCGCGAGTTGCGGCGACCAGCGGACGTAAAACTGCGCCTCGTTTTCCGCTTCGAGTGCGTAGCGGCGTGCCGATGCCGCTTCATAATGCGCGAAACGCGACTCGGCGACGTAGGCGATGGCGCCGCCGCGTTCGCGCACGCGCATGCAGAGATCGACGTCCTCGAATCCGTTGACGTAGCTCTCGTCGAAGCCGCCCGCATCGAGAAACCACTGGGTCCGTATCGCCATCGCCGCGCCGGAAACGGCGAGCGCTTCGCGCGAACCAGCCACCCCAGGCAGCGACGGCGGAAGATTCCGATAAGAATAGTGCCAGTGCGCGTTGGGAAGCAAGACGAACCCCGCACACTGCGTCACGCCGTCTTCGAAAAAGAGGGCGCCCCCGGCGACGACGAGATCGGAACGGTCGAATGCGGCGGCCAGCGGAGTCAGCGCGTCGCCCAGCGGATACGCGTCGTTATTGAGAAAGAGCAGCAGCGGCGCCTGCGCGGCGCGCGCGCCCGCGTTGCAGGCGCCGGCGAAGTTCCGGTTGCGCTCGAGGCGTTCGTGTCGCACCCACGGAAATGCGCGTATTCTCTCGGGCGTCTCGTCGGTCGAAGCGTTGTCGACGACGATCGTTTCGAACGAGGGCGCCTCGTCGCGCAGCGCGTCGAGCGCGCGCAACGTGCGCGCGGTGAGCCACCAGTTGTCGTAGACGGGAACGACGACGCTGAGCCGCGGATGCACTCGCTCGCTCAGCTTTCGATCTCGACTGCCTCGATGACGACGACCGCAGGACCGGCCGGACGCTGCACGACGACGCGGTCGCCGGAGCGGTGGCCGAGCAGCGCCGACGCATAGGGCGAAATCCAGCTGATCGTGCCGTGCGCCGGATCGGCCTCGTCTTCGCCGACGATGCGCAGCCGAATCGGCGTGCCGCTGCGTTCGTCGCGGCCGACGACGGTTCGGCCGAACGCGACGGCGCCGCGTTCGCCGGCGGATCGAGGGTCGACGATCTCGGCGCTGCCGACGCGTTCCTCATAATATTCCGCGTTACGCTTGTCGCCGTCCGCGCGCGCTCGTTCCGCCGCTTCGCGCAACAGCGCCAGACCGTGCGACGTCACGTAGTTCGGCCGATCGCTGACCGGACGTGCCGGCGGGCGCTCGGGACGGTCGTCGTCGTCTTTGACGAAGCCCCGGCTCACGGAACGATCACCGCCGCGCCGTCGAGCGCGTCGTTGCGCACCGCGTCGAGCGCCCGAGACGCGTCGCGCAAGGGGAACGCGGTCGCTTCCGCGGCGATCCTCTCTTTGGCAGCCACGGCCAGAAAATCGTGCGCGTCGGCGCGCGTCGAGTTCGTCACGCTGCGAATTTGCCGCTCGCCCCACAAAAGCGAATCGTAGTCGAACGACGGCATCGCATCGAGATGGATTGCGTTGATTGCAACGACGCCGCCTTTGCGCAGCGATGCCAGCGCCGCGACGACGACCTCTCCCGCCGGCGCGAACGTCACCGCACGATCGAGCGCTATCGGAGGTTTCTCGAGCGCGTCGCCCACCCAGGTCGCGCCGAGCCGCCGTGCAAACGCGCGATGCCCCTCACCGCGCGTCGCTACGTACGTCTCACATCCCCACGCGCGCAGCACTTGCAGCGCGAGATGTGCCGACGCGCCGAACCCGAAGAGTCCAACGCGCTCGCCGGGTCGCACGCCCGCAACGCGGAGCGCGCGAAAACCGATGATTCCGGCGCAAAGCAGCGGCGCGGCGTGGAGATCGTCGAGTTCCGGCGGGAGCGGAATCGTAAAATCGGCGCGCGCGCTCGCGTATTGGGCGTAGCCGCCGTCGCGATCGTATCCGGTAAACACCGGATTGTCGCAGAGGTTCTCACGTCCCGCCAGGCACTGCTCGCAGGTGCCGTCGGTGCCGCCCACCCACGAAACTCCGACGCGAGCCCCTTCCAATGATGAATCGACGGAATCGCCGGTCGCCACGATTTCGCCGACGATCTGATGCCCGGGAATTACGCGGTCGCGATGCGCTGGAAGTTCGGAATCGACGATGTGGAGGTCGGTGCGGCAGACGCCGCAGGCGCGCACGCGCAGCAGCACCTCGCCGCGCAGCGCTTGCGGTCTTTCGGATTCCTCGATTCGCACCCTGCCGTGCGGATCGTCCGCACGGCGCACCGCCGACAGCATTTACGCTACGCCGCTTGGACGCGGATGTCTTCGAGCAGTTCGCGCTTCGTCTCGGGCACCATCGCCCGAATGAACACGAGGGTGACGATGCAGAGTGCGGCGTACACCCAAAAGGTCAGCGGACGGCCTAGTTTGTTGATCATCGTCAGGAAGAATTGCGACACCAAAAAGTTTCCTACCCAATTCGCGAGCGTCGAAATCGACATCCCCAAACCGCGCACCGGCAGCGGGAATATTTCCGAGATGAGCAGCCAAACGATCGGACCGAGGCTGAAGGCGAAGCAGCCGACGTAGACCATCATGCTCGTCAGGGCGATCGTGCCGAGCGATCCCGAGAGATGCGGCTGCGCGAACGCGATGCCGAGCGCCGTCAGGGCGAGGAACATCCCGGTCAGCCCGGCGTACAGCAACGGTTTGCGGCCGACGCGATCGACGAAGAAAATGGCGATGAGCGTCATGAGTACGTTGACCGTGCCGACGAGCGTCTGCGCCAGAATCGAAGCCGAGACCGACCCGATGCCGGCCATTTGGAAAATCTGCGGGCCATAGTAAATCACCGTGTTAATTCCGGTAACTTGCTGCAGTAGCGCGAGCGACACGCCGATGAAGAGCGCCAATCCAACGGCTGGCGTTCTGAACGCGGCGAAGCCGGCGCTCTTGACCTTCAGACTCTCGCGAATCGAGCGTTCCTCTTCGTCCGACGCTTCGCGATCGGCGGCGATGCGTTGGAGTTCGTCGCGCGCGCGCGAGTCCTGACCGCGCCGGAAAAGATAGCGCGGGCTCTCCGGCATGAAAATCATGCCGACGATCAGGATGAGCGAAGGAACGACGGCGAAGCCGAGCATTTCGCGCCACGCGCCTCCGTGCGCGAATACGTAATCGATGAGATACGCACCGAGGATACCCACCGTGATCGCAAACTGGTAGAGCGAGACGAGCGCGCCGCGAACGGCCGCCGGCGCGACTTCCGAAATATAGAGCGGCGCGACGACCGAACTGAAGCCGATGCCGATGCCGACGACGAAACGTCCCGCGAGCAGCATCGTCTCGTCGGGCGTGAACGCCGACATCAGCGCGCCGATGAGAAAGATGATGCCGGCCGCGAGGAGCGTCAGACGCCGGCCGATCGCGTCGGCCACCGTGCCCGCGATTGCCGAGCCGCCGATGCATCCGATCAGCACGATGCTGATCGTGAACTCTTGCAGCTTCGTGCTTAGCGAGAAGTCTTTGCTGATGAAAAGAATCGCACCGGAGATGACCCCGGTGTCGTAACCGAAAAGCAGTCCTCCCAACGCGGCGACCGAGGCGACCAAGAGTACGTAGGGCCTCATGGAAGGCGTTTTTCTAACCGGCGGTCGAACGCCCTTCCCGTGCAGATAGACGCCGCGATCGAATACGCGCGCAAGCACGCTCCCGAGGCGCTCGTCGTGACGCGCGGCGGCGAGACGCTTGCGTGCGAATACGGCGGCGCGTTCGATGCGAAAACGCCTCACGCGCTCTACAGCGGAACGAAGAGTTTCTGGGGACCGGTCGCACTGCGTGCGCACGCCGACGGTCTGCTCGAACTCGACGAAACCGTTGCGGATACGGTGGAGTCGTGGCGCGACGACCCCTGGAAACGGCGCGTTACGCTGCGCATGCTGCTCGCGATCACTGCCGGGTTCGGATTCGGCGGCCTGGGCAGCGCCGTCCCGGCGTACGATCGCGCGCTGGCGATGACGTTAAAAAACGAGCCTGGAACGGCGTTCACCTACGGCGGCATCGCGCTTCAGGTTTTCGGTGCCGTGCTGGCGCGCAAGCTCGCATCGCGCGGCGAGACGCCGCACGAATACCTGCGCGAGCGCATCCTGCGACCGGCCGGCGTGGAGGTCGCGAAGTGGCGCACGCTCTCCGACGGCACGCATCCGTTGCCGACCGGCGCGTTTTTCACCGCGGACAACTGGCTCGCATACGGACGATACGTGCTGCGCGAACGGGCGTCGCTACGCGAGTGCTTTATCGGTTCGGCTGCAAATGCGCGTTACGGTTTGGGCTGGTGGCTCGCGCCTGCGGGCGCGCCTTCCGATCTCGTCTACGCGAGCGGCGCGGGCGGTCAGGCGCTCTACCTCGTGCCGTCGCTCGACGTCGCGGTAGTGCGTTTCGGCAAGAGCGCTTCATTTAAACATGAAGCGTTCCTCAAACGCCTTTTCCGCCCCACGTCACGCTGAGCCGCGCGAGCGTTAGCGAGCGGAGTCGAAGGAGCACCAAGTCGCGCCGCAGTCGATTGTGCAGGGGAAGGACGGTGCCTAGCACAATGAAGAGACCAAGCGTCCGCTCATTGAGACGCTTTCCACATCAAACGCAAGCCATACTGAAATGAGGAGAGTCAAATGCGCCTTCTCGGCATGTCGCTCGTCATCGCCGCAGCGTTAGCCATGACGGCGTGCGCGGGCAAGTCTTCGTCGGATAACACCGACCAATCTAACGCGGCGGCAACCTCTGCCGCCGAATCGAGCAGCCCCGCGGCGACCTCGGCGCCGAGCGGTGACATTCCCAGCTACCCAGGCGCCGCCACGCAAGCCTCGGGCAGCAGCTCCAATATGGGTCAGAGCGCCACGGGTACGGTGATGACGACCGACGACTCGTTCGACAAAGTTTACGCGTGGTACCAGCAAAACATGCCGGCTGGGGCTGAGAAATCGCACACCACCGCGCCTATCCAGAGTGCCGTTTTCACGATCGGCGATCCCGGCAAGGATCAGACCTCCCTAACGATCACCACGTCGGGCGCTAAGACGATGATTACGATCGCGCACGTCAAGACGTAACGCGTTCGATACGAGTGCGAAGCACGCCGCAGTCGAAGGACGCTTCATTGAATGTCATCCTGAGCGGAGGCGCGCAGCGCCGCAGTCGAAGGACCGCCGGTTGCGACTACGCATTGCGACCCTCGCGCCTGCGCCGCTCGTCGCAAACGATTTGATGAACACGTTGCCAATCGTTCTGTATCAAGGCGCGCTTCTTTGCGCGCGACCAGCCCTTGAGCTGCTTCTCCCAACGAATCGCATCGAAAATACTGCTGAATCCGGAGCAATGAACTAGCTGCGCAGGGCGACGCTCGTAGGTGTAGGAATCGGGGTCGTCGCCGGCATTGTGCTGCCAAACGCGTCCCTCCACATCATTCGTAACGCCGACGTAGAACGAGTCGTCGGCACAGAGCAGCACGTACACGAAATACCTTTCCATTAACGGTCGTCTGCGCTAGCGCAGAAAACGACAAGACCTACATGCGGCGCGGGCGGGTCCTTCGACTGCGGCGTGCTGCGCACGCCTCCGCTCAGAATGACGTGGGGTTACGGGGAGACTGGGGTTGCGCCGGCGAGCGGGGCGATGCCGGCGGATTTGAGCGCCGGCTGCAGCGGCGCGAGCCCGTTGACATAAGCGTTGTATTTGGCGAACGCGTCTTGGTACGTGACATCAAAGCGCGCCGCGAATTCGAGCAGCGCGGGCGTCGGCGGCTGATTGCCGCCGCGCAGAAATCCCCCGGAGGGAACGTCTTCGCGCAACGCACCGGGACGCTGAATCGAGTCCTCGTCGTTGTGATAGTCGGCGGTGAAGAGCGAGAACACGACGGCGCGCGCCGATTCGGCCGACGCGATTTGCGTCGCGAGCGATGCGTTCCCCGCTTTCGAGGCTGCCTGTGACGCAGACGCGAGCGATTTCTTCAGCGCATCGAGATTGTTGAGCACCGCGTCGATCTTGCCGTAGTCGCCGAGATACTTCTTGTTGAACGCGTAGCCCGCTTCGTAGTCGGCTTGGGTCCACGCGTCGCGCGGATCGGGCTTCACGACGAACGTTTGCGTCGTCGGTTTCCCGTCGAGCGTCATATCGACCGTATACGTGCCCGGCACGACGAGCGCGCCCACTTTCGGTCCGCGATACTCCTCGCGCGCCGCGCCCATCCACTGCACCGGCCCGTCTTCGCGGAAATCCCAGACGAAGCGATTGATTCCAATCTTGTTGGGAACGTCGGGAACGTCTTTGCCCTTTTCCTTATGCGTACCGGTTACGCGGCGCACGACGTTGCCTTTCGCGTCGAGGATTTCGATTACCGGAGTTTTCGGCTGCGCTCGGCTCTGATAGAAGTCGATGATGGCGCCGAGCGGCGGATTCTCGCCGGAAAAGCGCGTGTAAAGACCCTCGTCGTTCGAATGCTGATGATACTCGTACGCAATCCTCGGAGCGAAGAGGCCAACCCCGGCGGTTTCGGCGCCCGAAAGGTCCTGCAGCGCGCGGATCGAGTCCATGATCCAGAAGGCGCGACCGTGCGTCGCGATGAGCAGGTCGTCGAATTGCGGCTGAATCCGAATGTCGCGCACCGAAACCGGCGGCAAATTCAACCGGAGGTTTTGCCAGTGCGCGCCGGCGTCGTACGACACGTAGATGCCGCGCTCGGTGCCCGCGTACACGAGGTTGGGGACGACCGAGTCCGGGCGCACCGTTCGCACGTATTCGTCGCCCGGTAACCCGGTCGTTATTTTCGTCCACGTTTTTCCGTAATCTCGCGTAACGAAAAGATACGGTGCGTAATCGCCGGAGCGATGACGATCGACGTTTGCGTACGCCGTGCCCGACGCCAGCGGCGACGGCGCGACGGTTTCCACGCGCCCGAAGGATGCGACGCCGGGCGGCGTGACGTTTTGCCAGTGCGTGCCATCGTCGCGCGTGAGTTGCACGAGCCCGTCGTCGGTGCCGACCCAAATCTCGCCTTTGACTAAGGGCGACCCCTCGATCGTGAGAATCGTATCCGAGTACTCGGCGCCCGACACGTCGTACGCGAGCGGACCGCCCGCGGGATGCTGGTGCTCTTTGAGATCGAGCGTGAGGTCGGGACTGATCGGCGTCCAGTGCTCGCCGCGGTCGGTCGTTTGAAAGACGACGTTGCCGCCGTACCACGCCACGTGACCGTCCCACGGCGCGAACGCGACCGGCGAATCCCAGTTAAAACGATACTTGCGTTGAGCGATGTCGAAATCGTTCTTCGCGAAGTCGTAGTAGGGAATCACGAAGCGGCTGCTTTCGCGCTTGCGGTCGTAGACCGAGATGCGCCCGTCCTGCAGATCCGTCCAAATGTAGGTGGGATCGATCGGATCGGGAACCGCCCACATTCCGTCGCCGCCGACGACGTTGATCCACGCCGAGTCGGGAATGCCTTCCCGATTGAGCGAGTTCGAGGGACCGCAGAATGCGTTGTTGTCTTGCAGGCCGCCGCAGACGTTGTACGGATTCTCGTTCGACGCGGCTATGTGGTAGAACTGACCGATCGCGAGGTTGCGTGAGAACGACCACGTCTTGCCACCGTCGGTCGTGAGCGCATAGCCGCCGTCCTCGCCGACGATGATACGCGACGGATCGTTCGGCGCGATCCAAATCGCGTGGTAGTCGACGTGCACGCTCTTGGCGATCTCGGCGAACTTCTTACCGCCGTCTTTGCTCTCCGAGAGGGCTTCCGAGACCCCGTAAACGTGATTCGGATTGCGTGGGTCTACCGCGATGTGCGAGAAGTAGAACGGACGCTGATCGACGAGCGTATCGCTCGACGTCATCTTCCAAGTCGCGCCGGCGTCGTCGGAGCGCCAGAGGATTCCGCCTTTGGCTTCGATCAGCGCATAGACCCGATTGCCGTCGCTCGGCGCGACCGCGAGCCCAATGCGTCCCGTGATGCCTGCCGGCAAGCCGTTGCCGCTCAAACGCTTCCACGTTTTACCGCCGTCGCTCGAGCGATACAGCCCGTCGCGGGGACCGCCGCTCGTGAACGTCCAGGGCTGCCTGCGAAACTCCCAGATCCCCGCGTAGACTACGTCGGGATCGCGAACGTCCATCGCGATATCGCTCGCACCGCTGCGCGGACCCACGTAGAGCGTCTTGCGCCACGTGCGTCCCGCGTCGAACGAAACGTAGACGCCGCGATCCGGTGAGTCGGCAAAGACGTCGCCGAGCGCGCCAACGACCACGTGTGACGGGTTCTTCGGATCGATGACGATGCGCGAGATGTGGCGCGTGCCCCGCAGACCGACGTTGCTCCACGTCTTTCCGCCATCGTTCGATTTGTAGAGTCCGTCGCCGTAACTCACGTCGTTGCGCGGATTGCTCTCGCCGGTGCCGACGTAGACGACGTTTTCGTTGCGCGGATCGATCGCTACGGCGCCGATAGCGGGCGACGGTTCCTTGTCGAAGACGGGATCCCACGTCGCGCCGCCGTTGACGCTCTTCCACACACCGCCGCCGGCCGTCCCGACGTAGTAGAGACGATCGTCTTGCGGCGTACCGGCGACGGCCGCGACGCGACCGCCGGCAACCGCCGGTCCGATCGAACGCCACGTAAGATTACCGAATCCGGGCGAACCCGCAGCGGGCGCGGCCGCAACCGGCGCTGCGCCGGCCGCCAACGCCGACACCAGCACGGCGGCGCGCAGCGCGTTCATTACGGAGTCATTGTCGAAAGCGTTGTCAGCGCCTTCTGATTGCCTGCTTTCAGTGCCGAGTTAACGCCCGGCAGCACGCCGGTGACGAACGTGTTGTAGCGGTCGATCCCGGCACGATAGTCCACGTCGACTCTGGCGATGAGATTGGTCACCGCGGGCGTGATGAGACCCTGCGACGAGAAGTAGGTGCCGAGCACGTCTTCCTGAAGTTTCGTCTCGTCTTCGGTGCCTTCGCCGCGCACGTCGGCGACGAGCGTGTCGTACAGCGTCTGGCGTGCCGTTTCGGCGTCCTGCAACTTCGTCGTCAACGCCGCGTCGCTGGCCTTTTTCGCGGCGTCGCTCGCGCTGGCGAGCGCCTTCTTGAGGTCGTCGAGATTATTGAGCATCGTGTCGACCTTGGAGAGACGCGCCATCTGCCGCATCGCTTCGTTGAAGGTTTGCTGATACTCGGCCTGCGTGAAGCGCGAGCGCAAATCCGGTCCGACGGTGAAGCGCTGCACGTAAGTGTGGCCCGAGAGCGTCATTCGCACGGCATAATTGCCGGGCGGCACGCCCGGTCCGGTCTGAGGACCCTTGAGGAAATCCTGCGAGGCGCCATTCCATCGCACCGGCCCGTTGACGGCGAAATCCCACGTGTAACGGTTGAGTCCAACCTCGTTGGGCACGTAGGGCACGTCCTTACCGCCGGCTTTGTGCGTCCCCGAGACGCTGCGAATCACGCGGCCGCTCGAATCGAGGATGTCGAGCGACGGCGCGCCCTTCTGAGGCTCCTTTTGGTAGAACGTAATCGTCACGCCGTACGGCGGGTTGTCGGCCGCGTAGTTCGTGTAGGTTCCCTCGTCGTTTTCGTGCAGCGACCACTCGTACGCGGTGCGCGGCGTAAAGAGCCACGTGCCGCTCGACACCGCCTGCTGCAACTCTTGCACCGGCCGCACGTCGTCCATGACGAAGACGCTGCGGCCGTGCGTCGCGATCACGAGATCGTCCTCGCGCGGCTGCATGCGGATGTCGTGCACCGAGACCTTCGGCAAGTCGTTCTGGAACGATTGCCAGTGCGCGCCCCCGTCGAACGAGATGTAGATGCCTTCCTCGTTGCCGAGATAGACGAGGTTGCGGTCGCGAATGTCGGGACGAATCGCGCGAGCCCATTGATCGGGCGGCAATCCGTCGACGATCTTCGTCCAGTTCCGTCCGTAGTCGTGCGTGACGAAGGCCCACGGCGCGCTGTCGCCCATCTCGTGATCGTCTTCGATCGCATAGGCGGTGCCGTCGACGAGCGTCGACGGCGCGACGGTCGCAAAGCGCCCGTTCTGCGGTGCGCCTGCGGGCGTGACGTTGCTCCAGCGTTTGCCGCCGTCGCGCGTCAGTTGTACTAAGCCGTCGTCGGTGCCGACCCAGATTTCACCCTTCGCGCGCTGCGAAGCCTCGATGTCGAGAATCGTGTCGGTGTATTCGGCGCCCGAAACGTCGTTGGTGAGCGGACCGCCGGCGGGATTCTGATGCGCCTTGTCGTTGCGCGTCAGATCCGGACTGATGACGCTCCACGAGCGGCCGCGATCGGTCGTTTGGAAGACGACGTTTCCGCCGTACCACCCGATGAGTTTCCCGGTCTCGCTTCGCCACGGCGCGAACGCAATCGGCGACTCCCAGTTGAAGCGATACTTGCTCGTTCCGAGTTCCCACGATTCCTTGCCGGTTTGCAAGTAGGGCTGCGCCGACCATTGGTCTTGCGTGACGCGATTGTAGACGGTGATCGAGCCGTCTTGCGCGTCTGCCCAAATCCAGTTCGGATCGTCGGGTTCTGGAATCCCCCACGTCCCGTCGCCACCCACGGTGTTGATCCAATTCTTATTCTGAATACCCGACGGATCGAGCGAGTTCGACGGGCCGCACCAGCCGTTGTTGTCTTGCAATCCCGCGCAGATCGTATACGGATTGTCGTTGCCGAGACCGACGCGATAGACTTGACCGATCGGCGCGTTGGCCGGGAAGAACCAGTTCTGCCCGCCGTCGACGGTGAGCACGGCACCGCCGTCCTCGCCCAGGATGGCGCGGTTGGGATCGTTCGGCGCGATCCAAATAGCATGGAAATCGCTATGGATGGCTTCGGCAATGGGTTTGAAGGTCGCACCGCCGTCGGTGCTCATCATCACTTCGAACGAGATCGCGAAAACGCGGTTGGGATTCTTCGGATCGACCTCGACGTGCGAGAAGTAGAAAAACCGTGCGTCGACGCGAGAGTCGTCGCTGACCATCTTCCACTCGGCACCGCCGTCGTCGGAACGCCATAGGACGCCTTTTTTTGCTTCGATGACGGCGTAGACGCGATTACCGTCGCTCGGCGCGACCGCCAGGCCAATGCGGCCGAGCGTGCCGTCGGGAAGTCCGTGACCCGTAAGCTTCGTCCACGTCGCGCCGCCGTCGGTCGACTTGTAGAGTCCGTCCGCGTCGCCGCCGCTCATAAAGGTCCACGGCCGGCGCTGGAACTGCCACACCCCGGCAAAGAGCACGCTCGGATTTTGCGCGCTCATTGCGATGTCGGAGATGCCGCTCTCGGGGCCGGCGTACAGCGTTTGCTTCCACGTCTTGCCGCCGTCATCGGTCACGTAAATGCCGCGTTCCGGCGAGTCGGCGAACACGTCGCCGAGCGCGCCGACGACCACGTGATTGTGGTTGCGCGGATCGACGACGATGCGCGAGATATACTTGGTGCCCTTCAGGCCGACGTTCGTCCAAGTGCCGCCGCCGTCGGTCGTCTTGTAGACGCCGTCGCCGACGGAGACGTCGTTGCGAGGATTGGCCTCGCCGGTGCCGACCCAGACGGTTTGGTTGTCGGTAGGGTCAACCGTCAACGCGCCGATCGCGGCGGTCTGCTTGTCGAAGACCGGATCCCAGGTTTGGCCGCCGTTCGCCGATTTCCAGACGCCGCCGCCCGCGGCGCCGATATAGTAGAGTTTCGGGTCGGTCGCCGAGCCGGCGACGGCCGCAACGCGGCCTCCCGTTCCGGCCGGACCGATCTCCCGCCACTTCATGTTTCCGAAGGCCGGTCCGGGCGTCGGAGTCGGCGACGCCGATTGCGTCGGGGTTGGGGTCGGCGCGGCCGCCGGCGACGGTGCATTTTCGGTGCTCTGCGCGCGCAGCGGCGCATGGGTCGAAACTGCCGCAGCGACGAGCGCGACGGCGATGAGCAGCAAACGGCGAATCATAGGCAGCGGGTCCCATATTTGCGCGGCCGACTCCTGCGGTGAACGTCTCAAAGATGCATCAAACGTGCGGACCGTGCGCATGCGCGCGATTGTGCGACTCGTATTGTGGAACGTTCACGTGAACGGCCCACCATTGCGAAATAGCGATTGCGGCGCACATCACGACGAAGAATGCGACGATTCCGATCGTCCAGGCGCGGCGCGCCCGTGGAGACATTTGCCGGCGGCTCATCGTTTTTGGCCTTCTCCTGCAGGCGGCCGGTCTCCGGGGAGGCGCTCCCGAGGCGGGGCTTGAACCCGAGGGGCTCATGCACAGAAGGCTCGCCTTCATCGCTGCAATAGCGGCGTTTGGTTTCGCGCTTGCCGGCGGGTGCCGGCCTGCTCGGGCAGCGGTCCAAGCGACGCTGCCGGCGTCGCCGCAGACGATCGCCGTCTATGCGTCGGTACTCCACCACATCAATCCGCAGTTGCCGCGATGGCAGAGCCGCGACCTCGCGCGACGCGTCCTGGTCAACGCGGAGCGCTGGCGGCTCGACGCCAACATGCTGGTCGCCGTCGTTTTGGTGGAATCTCGCTGGCACACGCACGCGGTATCGCGCGCGGGGGCGATCGGCCTGGGTCAGTTGATGCCGGGCACGGCCGCCGGGCTGGGCGTCGATCCGCGCAATGCCGGGGAGAATCTCTCGGGCGCCGCGCGCTATCTCAGCGGACTCATGCACCGCTTCGGCGCCCACCATTACAGCCTCGTCTTCGCCGCCTACAACGCCGGCCCTAAAGCCGTCGCTACGTACGGCGGCATTCCGCCGTTTTACGAAACGGAAGTCTACGTCGTGCGCGTTCTCGACGCGTGGCATCACCTCTCGAAGACGGTACGCGTTCCGCCCGATGCGCTCGCGTATGCGCGCGGCCCCGACGTCGACTACTGGGTCAACGCGACTCGGTAACTACCCCGTCTCACTCTGAGCGGAGCCCCATGTCATTCTGAGCGGAGCTCGCGCAGCGAGCGCAGTCGAAGAACCGCCCATGTCATTCTGAGCGGAGCTCGCGCAGCGAGCGCAGTCGAAGAACCGCATCTTTCGGACCATCCACCTTCAACGGAATCGCGCCGGCGTTGCGCGCCGCCTGAACGTCGCTCTCGCGATCGCCGACGACGAGGCACTCATCCGGAGCGACCCCGAGCGCGCGCGCCGCGTCGAGAATCAATTGTGGTTTCGGTTTGCGGCACTCGCACGCGTCTTCGGGCGCGTGGAGGCAAACGAAGAATCCCTCGAACGGTCCGAGCAGTTCGTCGATGCGCCGGTTCACCGCCTCAACCTGAGCCACGGTGATGAATCCGCGCCCGACGCCGCTTTGATTGCTGACGACCGCGAGCTTCAATCCGGCCGCGCGCAAATCGTCGAGCAGCGCGCGCATCTCGGGCAGCACTTCGACCCTGCCCGGATCGCCGTTGAACGGCACGTCGGCTACGAGCGTCTCGTCGCGATCGAAGAGAATCGCCTTTACGGCACGCTGTCCTTCGACTGCGCTGCCCTTCGACTCGCTACGCTCGCTCAGGATCAGCTCCGCTCAGGATGACATCCTACGGTGACACGGGTTCTGCGGGCACGTAGACTTCCGAACCGCGTTCGACGAACTCGCGCGACTTCTCGGCCATGCCGCGTTCGGCGAACTCGCGCACCTCTTGCGTGATCTTCATCGAACAGAAGTGCGGTCCGCACATCGAACAGAAGTGCGCGACCTTCGCACCCGGCGCGGGCAGCGTCTCGTCGTGAAACTCGCGCGCCGTTTCCGGATCGAGCGAGAGATCGAACTGATCCTCCCAGCGAAACTCGAAACGCGCCTTCGAAAGCACGTCGTCCCAGTGGCGCGCGCGCGGATGGCCCTTGGCAATGTCGGCGGCGTGGGCTGCAATCTTGTAGGCAATCACGCCGTCCTTCACGTCCTTCTTGTTGGGCAGGCCGAGATGCTCTTTCGGCGTGACGTAGCAGAGCATCGCGGTGCCGAACCAGCCAATCATCGCCGCGCCGATCGCGCTCGTGATGTGATCGTAGCCGGGCGCGATGTCGGTCACGAGCGGGCCGAGCGTGTAGAACGGCGCCTCGGCGCAGAGCTCGAGCTGTTTCTCCATGTTCTCTTTGATGAGGTGCATCGGCACGTGCCCGGGGCCTTCGATCATCACTTGAACGTCGTGCTTCCACGCGACTTGCGTGAGTTCGCCGAGGGTTTCGAGTTCGGCGAACTGCGCGGCGTCGTTCGCGTCGGCCGTGCAACCCGGGCGCAGACCGTCGCCGAGCGAGAATGCGACGTCGTAGGCCTTCATGATCTCGCAGATCTCTTCGAAGTGCGTGTAAAGAAAGTTCTCCCGGTGGTGCGAGAGGCACCACTTCGCGAGGATCGATCCGCCGCGCGAGACGATGCCGGTAACGCGCGTCGCCGTGAGCGGCACGTAACGCAGCAGCACGCCGGCATGAATCGTAAAATAGTCCACGCCCTGCTCGGCTTGTTCGATCAGCGTGTCGCGGAAGAGTTCCCACGTTAGGTCCTCGGCTTTGCCGTCGACCTTCTCCAGCGCTTGATAGATCGGCACGGTCCCGATCGGTACCGGCGAGTTGCGCAAAATCCACTCGCGCGTCTCGTGGATGTTCTTACCGGTCGAGAGGTCCATCACGGTGTCGGCGCCCCATTTCGTCGCCCACGTCATCTTCTCGACCTCTTCGTCGATCGACGAAGTGACGGCGGAGTTGCCGATATTCGCGTTGATCTTCACCAGAAAGTTGCGGCCGATGATCATCGGTTCGCTTTCGGGATGATTGACGTTCGAGGGGATGATCGCGCGTCCGCGCGCCACCTCGGCCCGCACGAACTCCGGTGCGACGCCTTCACGAATGGCGATAAACTCCATCTCCGGCGTGATCTCGCCGCGCCGCGCGTAGTGCATCTGCGTGACGTTTCCGCCCGGCGCGGCACGCCGAACCGGCGCGCGCGCGGGAAACCGAATCTCGTCGAGTTGTGCCATCGCTTCGCGGCCGCGCCGATAGATCGACGTGGGCTTCTCGAGCCCGACGGTGTCCTTGCGCGCCTCGATCCATCCTTCACGCAGCGCGGGCAGTCCGCGCCGAATGTCGACGGCATAGGACTCGTCGGTGTACGGACCGCTGGTATCGTAGACCGTATGCGAACTTCCATCGGTCAGCGCGATCTCGCGCGCCGGAACGCGAATCGATGGGTCAGACCCCTGCACGTAGGCTTTCATTTCGTCCTCCCTTCGCCGGCATTACCCGGATCAGGTCATTGCGGTCGGCGAACGTCGCTCGCCCTCTCAGCCCGCCCGTTGCGAGCTCCCGCTGCCAAGGTGATTACACGCGCGGCACCGCCCGCCTCCGGCGCCCCGAAGAGTGCGCGTCGCCGCGCGCGCCGAACCGCGCGCCATCGAGAGAACCCTGCGACCGCTCTTCGGTCCCTACGCGCTGCTTGGCGGCGCGCAGCTCGCCGTCGGTGCGGCGGCAATCTTCGCGCGATACGCGCTGACGGGCGCCGGCCCGCTGGCCGTATCGGCGTCGCGCCTGGCGATTGCCGCCGCAGTGCTGCTGGTCGTCGCGGCGGTGCGCGGCGAACGTACGCGTCCGCTGCCGTCGCAGGCAGCTCGGCTGGCGCTTGCCGGCGTCGCGCTGGCGGTGCATTTTGCCGGCTGGATCGCGTCGCTGGAATACACGACCGTTGCGGTCTCGACGCTGCTCGTCGCGACGGTGCCGATTTGGACGGCGCTCTACGACGGCGTCGTTCACAAACGATCGCCGTCACCGCGAACGCTGTGGGCGTTCGCCGGCGGCGCGGCCGGACTCGTGCTCGTGGTCGGCTTCAACGCAACCGCGCCCCCGATTCCCGGAAGGCCTCTGTTGGGAGCGGCGCTCGCGCTCGCGGGCAGTCTCGCAATGGCGGTCTATCTGCTGCTCGTCCGCGACGTTCGCGGGTCGCTCGGAACGCGCACGATCGTCACCCGCACCTACACGTGGGCGGCGATCGTCCTCATCGCCGCCGCCGCGCTCGCGCGCCAGCCCGCGCCGGCGCTGACGGATATTCCGGCATGGGGCGGCATCCTCGGCATGGCGCTCGTGTCACAGCTGCTCGGGCACACCGCGTTGAACGCCGCGTTGCGGTGGTTCTCGCCGAGCGGGGTCGCGTTCAGCACGCTGATCGAGCCGGTCTCGGCGGCGGTGCTCGCCTTCTTCATCTTCGGGGAAAGGCTCGCGTCGCTTGCGATCGCCGGCGGCATCGTGTTGCTGGTCGCAATCGGCGTCGTACTGCGCGAAGAAAGTGCCGACATCTCCCCCGACGCGGTGATGTGATGGCACGGAGATTCGTTAGCCGTCCGCTCAAGCCCACGGGCGCCGGCTTCTTCTCGCCCGCGACCGGCAGCGAGCCGCCCGTGCCGCGTGCGTTTCTTTGGGAAGACCGCGTGCTCGAGGTCGACGCCGTGCTGCGAAGTTGGCGAAGCACAAAAGACGACCGCGGCGATACCTACCTCAAGCGGCACTGGTTCGAACTTCGCACGAAAGACGGCGCGCAAATCGAAGTCTACTACGATCGCGAAGCGCGCCGCGGTACATCGCAATGGTGGCTTTATACGATCGACGACCGAATGTGAGACGGTGAGCGATCGACTCGTTTGGCTGACGCTTTTCCTGCTGGGTTGTTACCACGGGCTCAATCCGGGCATGGGCTGGCTCTTCGCCGTCGGCTTAGGCTTTCAAGATCGCAGCGCTGCGGCGGTGCTGCGCGCGATCGTGCCGCTGACGCTCGGCCATATCGTCTCCGTCGCGATCGTCGTGCTCGTTGCGAGTTACGCTGCCGTTGCGTTCCCGCACCGCGCCGTGCACGTCACGGCCGCCGCCATTCTAATCGCGTTCGGCGTCTACCGGCTCGTTCGCGCGCGGCACATTCGCTGGGTCGGAATGCGCGTCGGCTTTTGGGGACTGACGCTCTGGGGATTTCTAATGTCGAGCGCACACGGTGCGGGGCTCATGTTGTTGCCGTTCGTTATCGCCGGTCGCGCAAATGCCGCGAGCGAGATGGCGATGCCGATGCCGCCTGCCCAGGCGACGCACGGTGCGCTCTTCACCGGCTGGCTGATGGTCGGCATGCATACCCTCGGCTACGTGCTCACCGCAACGGCAATCGCGCTGGTCGTCTACGCGAAGATCGGCGTGCGTTTCTTGCGCACGGGCTGGATAAATCTCGACCTGGTCTGGGCCACCGCACTCATTCTCACCGGCCTCATCGCGCTGGTCACGTGAGCTGCCGCGGCGGCCCGGTCGAACATTCCCTTGCGCGAAGAGGAGCCTTGAGTTAAAAACTCGGATTAGAAAATGTATGCAGCTCTTGAAGCCCGATCCAACGTTTTACGCTTCACCGAAGGACGCCATCGAGGCACCGCCCGAGACGCTCGCCTACGTCGCGTTGCTGAGCGCAAGGGGAAACGGCGTTCCCGACCAGCTCGTCGTCGTGGACACCGATTCTACGTCGCAGCGATATGCGCAGACGATCGGGAGCGTCGCGCTGCCGAAAACCGGTGACGAGCTGCACCATTTCGGCTGGAACGCGTGCAGCGCGGCACTCTGTCCGTTCTCCCCGCATCCGCACGTCGAGCGGCGCTACCTCATCGTGCCGGGCCTGCGCTCTTCGCGCATCCACATCATCGATACGAAACCCGATCCCTCGCAGCCGCGCATCGTACGCGTGATCGAGCCGGAAGAACTGATCGCGCGCACCGGGTACACGCGCCCGCACACCGTGCACTGCGGCCCCGGCGCAATCTACGTCAGCGCGCTGGGCAACGCCGATGGCGATGGTCCGGGCGGTATCTTCATGATGGATTGCGATACGTTCGACATCATCGGCCCGTGGGAGAAGGATCGCGGTTCGCAGTACTTGGCGTACGATTTTTGGTGGCATCTCAACCGCGACGTGATGATCACCAGCGAATGGGGCACGCCCAACATGATCGAGGGAGGCCTCAATGCCGAGCTGCTGCTCGCCGGCAAGTACGGCCACCACCTGCATTTCTGGGATCTCAAGAGCCGAAAGCAAAAGCAAAGCATCGACCTCGGCGCGGAGCAGCAGATGGTGCTCGAGCTGCGCCCGTCGCACGATCCCAACAAAGAGTGGGGCTTCGCCGGTGTCGTGGTCTCGCTCAAGGACCTATCGAGTTCGATCTGGCTCTGGCACCGCAAGAACGGCGAGTGGACGGCTACCAAAGTGATCGAGATTCCAGCCGAGCCGGCCGATCCGCAGCAACTGCCGGATCTGCTCAAAGGCTTCGCCGCGGTGCCGCCGCTGCTCAGCGACATCGATCTTTCCGTCGACGATCGGTATCTCTACGCCTCGTGCTGGGGAACCGGCGAGATGCGGCAATACGACGTCGGCGATCCGTTCGATCCGAAATTCATCGGCTCCGTGCGCATCGGCGGCATCGCCAAACGCACGTCGCACCCCGCCAACCCCGATAAAGCGCTTGCCGGTGGGCCGCAGATGGTCGAAATCAGCCGCGACGGCCGCCGCGTCTACTTCACCAACTCGCTTTATCGCGCGTGGGACGACCAGTTCTACCCGGACGGCGTCGGGAACTGGATGGTCAAGCTCGACGTCGGCGACGACGGCAAGATGGCGTTCGACGAGAAGTTCTTCGTGGAGTTCGATCCGGCATATCGCGCTCACCAGGTCCGCTTACAAGGCGGCGATGCATCGTCGGATTCGTATTGCTTCTCGTAAGTCCGTAGGCGCCGCGAACTAGGGGTTATTGGCTGCGACCAGGCGCAAGATTGGACCGGTCCATCCGCAAGAGATCGACCCCGCCTGCGGAATGGTGCGCAACCTATGACGACGCTCGGGCACGACCCGGACCCGCAGGAAACCCAAGAGTGGCTCGAGGCGATGCGCGGCGTGCTCGCAAGCGAGGGACCCGATCGCGCGCGCCAGCTCATCGGGCGGCTCGTAGACGAAGCGCAACGCGGCGGCGTCCCGATCTCGCTGGGTCTCGAAACGCCGTACGTCAACACGATCCCGCTCGAACAGCAGGCGAAGATTCCCGGCGATCTCGAGGTGGAAGCGCGGCTGCGCCACTACGTGCGCTGGAACGCGCTCGCAATGGTGCTGCGCGCGAACAAAGTGAGTTCCGAACTCGGCGGCCACGTCGCGAGCTTCGCCTCGGCAGCCACGCTCTACGACGTCGGCTTTAACTACTTCTTTCGCGGGCCGTCGGAGACGTTCGGCGGCGACCTCGTCTACCTGCAGGGACACTCGGCGCCGGGTTTTTACGCGCGCGCATATCTCGAAGGACGCATCAGCGAAAAGCAGCTCGATCACTTTCGCCAAGAGGTTGGCGGCAAGGGGCTCTCTTCGTATCCGCATCCGTGGCTGATGCCCGACTTCTGGCAGTTTCCCACCGTATCGATGGGACTCGGGCCGATCATGTCGATCTATCAGGCGCGCTTCATGCGCTACCTGCACGACCGCGCGCTGATCGACGCGCAAGACCGCAAAGTTTGGGCGTTTCACGGCGACGGCGAGATGGACGAGCCCGAGTCGCTCGGCGCGATCTCGCTCGCGGGCCGCGAGAAGCTCGACAACCTCATTTGGGTGATCAACTGCAACCTGCAGCGCCTCGACGGGCCCGTGCGCGGCAACGGAAAAATCATTCAAGAACTCGAGCGCGTCTTTAAGGGCGCCGGTTGGAACGTTATCAAGGTCATCTGGGGCAGGAGCTGGGATCCGCTGCTGCGCGCGGATGCGAGCGGACGGCTCGTCGCGCTCATGAGCGAGTGCGTCGACGGCGATTATCAAACGTTTAAATCGCGCGATGGGAAGTACGTGCGCGATCAGTTCTTCGGGCGCTATCCCGAGACGGCCGCGCTCGTCGCCGACTGGACCGACGACGCGATTTGGGCGCTGCAGCGCGGCGGTCACGATCCGAGCAAAATTTACGCCGCCTACAAGCAGGCCTTCGCACATCGCGGCCAGCCGACCGTCGTTCTAGCGAAGACGATCAAGGGATACGGGATGGGCGAGGCCGGCGAGGCGCGCAACATCGCGCACCAAGCGAAAAAGATGGAGGTCGAAGCGATGCGCGCGTTCCGCGATCGCTTCAACATCCCCGTCAGCGACGCCGACATCGAGAAGATTCCGTTCTACCGGCCGGCCGAGGATAGCGCCGAGCTGCGCTACCTGCGCGAACGCGTCGCGACGCTCGGGGTGGTGCCACAACGGCGGCGCAAATCGAACGCGCTCGCCGTGCCGGAAGCGACGGCGTTCGAAGCGCAGATGGCCGGCACCGGCGACCGCGAGATCTCGACGACGATGGCGTTCGTGCGCATGCTCAACACGATCGTGCGCGATCAGACGATCGGCGCGCGCGTCGTTCCGATCGTGGCCGACGAGTCGCGCACCTTCGGCATGGAGGGCATGTTCCGCCAACTCGGCATCTACTCGTCGGTCGGGCAGCTCTACCATCCGCAAGATGCCGAGCAGCTCATGTGGTATCGCGAGGACAAACTCGGACAGATTCTTCAGGAGGGCATCAACGAAGCGGGCGCGTTCTCGTCGTGGATCGCCGCCGGCACTTCGTATTCGAATCACGATTTGCCGATGATTCCCTTCTACATCTTCTACTCGATGTTCGGCTTTCAACGCATTGGCGATCTGGCGTGGGCGGCCGGCGACAGCCGTACGCGCGGCTTCCTGCTCGGCGCGACCTCCGGACGCACGACGCTCAACGGCGAGGGACTGCAGCACGAAGACGGCAGCAGTCAAGTCGCCGCGTCGTTCATTCCCAACTGCCGCAGTTACGATCCGACCTACGGCTACGAGGTCGCGACGATCGTGCAAGACGGGTTGCGGCGCATGCTCGCCGATCAGGAAGACGTCTACTACTACATCACGCTGCTCAACGAGAACTATCCGCATCCGCCGATGCCGGAGGGCGTGCGCGACGGAATTCTCCGCGGCATGTACCTCTTGCGCGACGGCGGCGAGAGCGCGAAGAACGAACCGCGCGTGCAACTCTTCGGTTCGGGAGCGATCCTGAACGAGGTGCTGGCAGCGGCCGACTTGCTGCAGAACGAGTGGCAGGTTCGCAGCGACGTGTGGAGCGTCACGAGTTTCAACGAGCTGCAGCGCGACGGCGTGGCGACGCGGCGCTGGAATATGCTTCATCCGCAGGAGACGGCGCGCACGTCGTTCGTCGAAGCGTCGCTGCAGGGTCGCACCGGACCGGGTATCGCCGCCACCGACTACATCCACACGTTCGCCGAGCAGATTCGCCCCTTCGTCGGACGGCGGTACGAAACGCTGGGCACCGACGGTTACGGGCGCAGCGACTACCGGCGCAAACTGCGCGAGTTCTTCGAGGTCAGCCGCCATTTCGTGGCGCTTGCGGCGCTCAAGTCTCTGGCCGACGAGGGGGCCGTGCCGGTCGCGACCCTGAGCAAGGCGATGAAGAAATACGCCATCGATCCGAACAAGCCAAACCCCATCACCGTATGAGAAGCGTGCAGTGAGCCAGACGATCGACGTCAGCGTTCCCGACATCGGCGATTTCAAAGACGTGCCGGTCGTCGAAGTGCTCGTCAAGCCGGGGCAGACCGTCGCCAAAGAAGCGCCGCTCGTCGTGCTCGAGAGCGAAAAGGCGTCGATGGAAGTCCCGTCAACGGCCGCCGGGACGGTGCAGGACGTTAAGGTGCGCGTCGGCGACAAGGTTTCGCAGGGAACCGTGCTGCTGACGATGGCCTCGAACGGCGACGCCGGTTCTTCCCGCGCGGAGCAAACGGCGCCCGCGCCGCCCGCGAACGCGAGCGGCGGCACGATCGATCTCGTGGTGCCCGACATCGGCGATTTCAAAGACGTGCCGGTCGTCGAAGTGCTAGTCAAGCCGGGACAAGCGATCGCAAAAGAAGCGCCGCTCGCGGTGCTCGAGAGCGAGAAGGCGTCGATGGAGGTACCGGCGTCGGCCACGGGGACGATCGTTTCGGTCAGCATCAAACCCGGCGACAAAGTTTCGCAAGGCAGCGTCATCGCAACGCTTCACGCGACCGAAGAAGCATCGGCGAAACCCGAGCCCGCACGTTCCGAGCCGCCGGAAACGAAGCCGCAGCAAGCGCAGCCCGTCACCGCGAGCGGCAGCAGCGTACACGCGAGCCCGGCGATCCGGCGCTTTGCGCGCGAACTGGGCGTCAATCTCGCGGGCTTGCACGGAAGCGGTCCGCACGGGCGCATCACGCGCGAGGACGTGCAAGGTTTCGTGAAGTCGGCGCTCCAGCGCGGCGGGGCTTCGGGCGGTTCTGCGATCGCCGGCCTTCCGGCGTGGCCGAAGGTCGACTTCGCGCAATACGGCGCGATCGAGCGCAAGCCGCTCTCGCGCATCAAAAAACTCTCGGGCCCGAACCTGCATCGCAACTGGCTGCAGATTCCGCACATCACGAACTACGACGAAGCCGACGTCACCGATCTCGAAGCATTTCGCGCCGAGATCAACGCCGAGCAGAGTAAACGGCGCGACGCCGTCAAACTCACGATGCTCGCCTTCCTCATCAAGGTTTCGGTCGCCGCGCTGCAGCGCTTCCCCGATTTCAACGTGTCGCTCGAAGGCGACGAACTCGTCTACAAACGCTACTACAATATCGGCTTCGCCGCCGACACGCCCAACGGACTCGTAGTTCCCGTGCTCAAAGGCGCCGACTCAAAGGGGCTGCTCGCGATCGCCGCCGAGACGTCGGAACTGGCCGCCAAGGCGCGCGACGGAAAACTGGGATTAGGCGACATGCAAGGCGGAACGTTTACGATTTCGTCGATCGGCGGCATCGGGGGCACCGCGTTCACGCAGATCGTCAACGCGCCCGAGGTCGCGATCCTCGGCGCGGTGAGAACGGCGACGAAGCCGGTGTGGAACGGCAGCGCCTTCGTTCCGCGGCTGATGCTTCCGATCAGCGTCAGCTACGATCATCGCGTCGTCGACGGCGCAGGCGCGGCGCGTTTCCTCGCTTACGTCGCGGCGCTGCTCCGCGATTTCAAACGCGTCTCGCTGTAACATGTCATCCTGAGCGGAGCATCGAACGAAGTTCGATGCGCAGTCGAAGGGCGAAGGAGTCAGCGCGCGACGGATGCCCGACGAGCGATAACGCGCGAGACGACGCCGTTGACGGCAAAGCGCGCCGCCAGTATCACCGCGGCAACAATAAGGAAGAGTTCGATCGAGTGGACGCGGTAGTTGAAGATCATCGCGTAGGCGACGAAGATGAGCGACCCGAGCGAGACCAAGACGGCGCGGCCAAGCGCCCAGCGCAAATCATCCTCGGAGAGCGTCCGCCACCGGACGCGCAGGCCGTACCAGAGCATGACGGCGACGAGCGCGTAGACCACACTGTAGCTGACGAGCCAGAGCTGCACCGCGACGGTGACGTCGTCGCCGATCGCGATCAGGTGCACGCAGATCTGCTGAAAATACACCATCAGCACCAGCGCACCCAACATCGCGAAGTTGACGATCACCATCGCGGTGTTGAGCACGAAGATGCTTTTGAAGAGCCGGTGGTGGATCCACCAGACGATCGCGATGAGAACGAAGGAGGTAACGAAACCGTCGGTTCCAACGACGATCGACGGCAGTTGCGCGGCCGTCTTCGGAACGATCAGGTTGAGGCCCATCTCCGCGATGCAAAAGCCGATGACGATGTCGGAGAACGCTTCGAGCCGATGGAGGGTACGCTCGTCGCCGTTCATTTCACCTCAGGATGACACCATGAGTTGGCGGAGGACGTACTGCAGGATGCCGCCGTTACGGTAGTATTCCGCTTCGTCGGGCGTGTCGATGCGCACGCGGACCGGAAACTCAATCGACTCGCCCGTCTTCGCGTCGGTCGCTTTGACCGTCGCGTGCATGCGCGGCGTCACGCCGCCGGCGATTCCGGTGACGTCGAAGATTTCTTCACCGGTGAGTCCGTAGGTGGATTGGTGCGTGTGGTCCACGTATTCGAGCGGCAGCACGCCCATGCCGATGAGGTTGCTGCGATGGATGCGTTCGAACGACTGCGCGATCACCGCTTTGATGCCGAGCAGATGGGGCCCCTTAGCCGCCCAGTCGCGCGAGGACCCCGAACCGTACTCGCGTCCGGCGAGCACCACGAGCGGCGTCCCTTCGTCGCGATATTTCATCGCGGCGTCGTAGATCGGCATCTCCTCGCCGGTCGGCAAATGGCGCGTGAAGCCGCCCTCGACGCCGGGAACGAGGTGGTTGCGTAAGCGCACGTTGGCGAACGTGCCGCGGACCATCACCTCGTGATTGCCGCGCCGCGAACCGTAGGAGTTGAAATCCTTCGGCTCGACGCCGTGCGCCATGAGATACCGTCCCGCCGGACTGTTTCTCGCGATGCTTCCGGCCGGAGAGATGTGATCGGTCGTGACGGAGTCGCCCAGAACCGCCAGCGCTCGTGCGCCGGCGATGTCGGTCGGCGGCAGCGGCTGCGCCGGCATGTCGACGAAGTACGGCGGTTTCTTGACGTATTCCGACTCGGGATCCCAGGCGTAGCGCTCGCTCGGCGCGACCGTGAGTTTCGCCCAGTTGTCGTCGCCGCGAAAGACGTCGGCGTATCGCATTTTGAACATTTCGTCGGTCACGCAGCGCGCCATCACTTCGCCGATCTCGTCGTCGCTCGGCCAGACGTCCTTGAGGTAGACCGGCGAGCCGTCGCTGCCGCGTCCGAGCGGCTCGGTGGTGAGATCGACGTCCATACGCCCGGTGAGCGCGTATGCGACGACCAGCGGCGGCGACGCCAGGTAGTTCGCGTGAACCTGCGGGTGGATGCGCCCTTCGAAGTTGCGGTTGCCGGAGAGCACCGCCGCAACGACGAGATGCTGATCGGCGACCGTCTCCGCGATGTCGGGCGGCAGCGGCCCGGAGTTCCCGATGCAGGTCGTGCAGCCGTAGCCGACGAGATTGAAGCCGAGCGCGTCGAGATATTCTTGCAGGCCCGCCTTCGCGAGATAATCCGTCACCACCATAGAGCCCGGCGCAAACGACGTCTTCACCCACGCTTGCGTTTTCAACCCGCGACGCAGGGCGTTGCGCGCGAGCAAACCCGCACCGACGAGCACGGCGGGATTCGACGTGTTCGTGCAGCTCGTGATCGCCGCAATGACGACGGCGCCGTCGGAGACGTCCGACGCGGTTTGTGCGATCGTCGCCGTTCCGCCGCCGCCTTCGTCTTGAAAGCGTGCGACCGCGTTGTTCGCGCCGCTGCGCTGCGCGATCCACTCTTCCATCGCCGCACCGAACGAACGCTTGACGTCGCCGAGCGCGACGCGATCCTGCGGGCGCCGCGGTCCGGCCAGGCTCGGTTCGACGGTCGAAAGATCGAGTTCGAGCACCGCACTGAACTCGGGATCGGGCGTCGCATCGGTGCGGAACAGGCCCTGTTGCTTGGCGTACGCTTCGACGAGCGCGACGTGGGCCGGCGCTCGCCCGGTGAGACGCAGATACTCGAGCGTGCGGTCGTCGATCGGAAAGATCGCGACGGTCGAGCCGAACTCCGGCGACATGTTGCCGATCGTCGTGCGATCGGCCACGGGCAGCGCCGAGAGCCCGCGCCCGAAAAACTCGACGAACTTCCCGACGACGCCGTGCTTGCGCAGCATCTCGGTGATCGTCAGCACGAGATCCGTCGCCGTCACGCCCTCGCGCAGCGCGCCGTCCAGCCGAACGCCGACCACTTCGGGGATGAGCATCGTCACCGGCTGTCCGAGCATCGCGGCTTCGGCTTCGATGCCGCCGACGCCCCACGCGAGCACGCCGAGTCCGTTGACCATCGTCGTGTGCGAATCGGTGCCGACCGCGGTGTCGGGATAGGCCACCGGGCGATCCGACGCATCCTCGACGCCGAAGACGACGCGCGCCAGGTACTCGATGTTCACCTGGTGCACGATGCCGGTGTCCGGCGGAACCGCGCGGAAACCGCGCAGTGCCGACTGACCCCATTTCAGAAACGCGTAGCGTTCGTGGTTGCGCTCGAACTCGAGGACCGCGTTCTGCGCCAGCGCCGCGCCGGTACCGAAGTAATCGACCTGCACCGAGTGATCGACGACGAGTTCGACGGGTTGCAGCGGATTGATCGCCTTGGGATCGCCGCCCATCGCCGCCATCGCGTCGCGCATCGCCGCCAAATCGACGACGCACGGAACGCCGGTAAAATCTTGCAGCAGCACGCGTGCCGGTCGAAACGCAATCTCCTTCTCGTGCCGGGCCGTGGCCGACCATCGCGCCAGCGCTTCGACGTCGCGCGCGGTGACCGAACGTCCGTCTTCACACCGAAGCAAATTTTCGAGCAGGATCTTCAGCGAGTATGGAAGGCGCGCGAGGTTCGCGACGCCGGAGCGTTCGAGTGCGTCGAGGCGAAAATACGTGTAGTCGCGATCGCCGGCGCGCAGCGCATCGATCGCGTTGAAGCTATTTGCGTGCGAGGTCATGGGAAAATCGTACCTTCGGGTTCCCCTCGGCGTAGCCTTCGATCGTGAGTCCGGTCTCCCCCGAGAGCAGCCGCCACAAGGGATCGGCCACGAGATCGAGCCGCCACGGGCGCAATGCGAGCAGCTCCTCGAAACGTTCGCGATCGCGCGGCGCCTCGCGCGCGACGCGCTCCAGCGCGGCGCGCGGCACGAGAAGGTTGGGGGGTAGCGCCGCCTCGCGGGCGATCTCGCCGGCGACGACGCCGAGCAGCGACGCCAGCGAATCGCGCGCCGCGCCGGAGAGCCGTTTCGGCTTTTCGGGAAGATCGCGTTCGTCGAGCGCTTCGCCGCGCGCGACCGCCTCCAAAATCGCGGAACCCAACTGGCGCCGTGCGTTTGCGTCGAGCCGGCGCAATTGCGCGAGATCGTCGATGCGTTTCGGCCGCAGGGTCGCCAAACCGCCCGCGACGTCGTCGGGTAAGACGTACTTCAACGGTACGTCGCGTTCGCGCGCGACGCGGTCGCGCAATTTTACGATTTCGTTAAGGATTGCAAGTTCGCGCCGGTTCATGCGCATCGCGCCGGGAATGCGCAGGTAGGCGCGCTGCTCGTCGTTGCGATAGCGCGCGATCTCGCCGAGTTCGGCACACTCCTCGAGCGCCCACTCGTAGCGGCCCATGCTCTCCAGCCGCTCGCGCAGAACGTCGTACATCGGAAGCAGATGCGCGACGTCGTCGACGAGATACTCGAGTTGCCGCGGGGTGAACGGACGCGCCGACCAGTCGCTCACCGTCTGCGACTTCGCCAGCCGGACGTGCTGCACGTCGCGAACCAAATCGGCGAGCGAGATCTGCAGGCCGTATCCGAGAAACGCCGCCGCAACCTGCGTGTCGAAGACGCTCGCCGGAACCATGCCGAAGCGGTCGGCGAGAATCTTGAGATCCGACGCGAGCGCGTGTCCGACGACGGTTTTTTCGACGAGCCGAACGATTAGCGGCCGCAGATCGCCGATCGCGAGGGGATCGACGATCGCGGAGCCATCGTCGAACGCGAGTTGCACGACCATCAGACGCGGCGCATAGCTGCGTTCGGAGTGAAACTCGGTGTCGAGCGCGACGCGCGCGGCGGCCTCGACGTGCTCGCAGAGGCGGTCGAACGTGGCGGCGTCGGCGACGATGAGCGGTTCGGTCACGACGGCAAAGGCGATGGCGGACGCGGGCTCTCGTGCACGCGAAAGCGGAAGTGCGGGCAGCGGTGCGTCTGACAGTAGTGATGGAAGCGGTACTCGTAGCGATTGGTAACGCCGTGCACGAAGACGGTCACGCGGTCGCCGAAGATCGCCAAAATCGTGCAGACCGGCACCGCGATCGCGCACATCGTCCAAACGTGGACCCACAGCGGAACCTTGAACGTCGCGGCGGTCGCCGTCGCCACGGTTCCGCCGAACCCCGGAATGATGCGCACGGCAACCAGGAAGGCGGGCGAGCCGACCGGGAAGCGCTTGACCCACGGCGGCAGACGCTGCAGGTATTCATGCAGGTCGAGCAGCGCGGACGCGCGCTGATTCACCCAATAGCCGATCATTGCGGCCAGCACCAAGCCGATCGCGTTGACGATGGAGCCGTGAAGGGGTCCGAAGATGGCCCCGTTCATGATGGCGAGCGCGTCGGTCACGGAAAACGGCGCCGAAGCCACGATCGCGAAGACCGCGATCGCGAGGGGATAGGCCAGCGGACCGATGCTGCGAATCTCGTGCTCGACCTGCGGCTGGTAGCGGATGACGAAGAAAGCCAGCGCAAAGGAAGCCAGCAGCAAACCCATCCCGGCGATACGCCGATAGAATTGAGTCAAGCGGTGCCAAAAGCGGTCATTACGTTGCTGTGCGGTGTTGGTCTCTACGCCTCGATTTTCATGCTGGCGAAGACCCGGCGAGCCGAGCGCGGCGAGTTAACGGAGGAGAGCGTCGTGCAGACGCCGCGGGCGCGGCTCTACGGCGGCGTCCCCAACGCGCTCCTCGGCACGCTCTATTACCCGGCGGTTGCGGTCGCCGTTTGGCTGGTCCGGACGCCTTGGACGGCCGCCGCGCTCGGGGCCGTCATCGCGTTTGCGGCGCTCACGTCGGCGGCCCTCGCGTACTCGCTCATCTTCGTGACCAGGCGGCCGTGCGCGTACTGCTGGACGAGCCACGCCGTCAACTGGACGCTGGCCGCAATTTATGGCTGGCTCCTGAGCGCGGGCGTATTGTTTTCGAGCACGTAATCCGGTAGAATCGCCTTCTCCGGGTTGAGGTGGAGATTCACCCTGCCGTCGGAGGTGGAGTAGCCGGTCGCAGCGTGAGTTTCTGCGGCCGGCTCGAACGGCAGAAAAGAGGGTGACGCGATTGCGCCACCCTCCTGTCTTACAGCCCTCGAGGGGCTGTAAGACAGGAGTCTTTAAAAGGCGAATCCGCGCTACGCGCTTCTCGCCCCCCGTCGGCAAAGCCGACGGGGCCCCCGGCCTACGGCCCCCGATGCATTCGTTAGCGAACGAACGCGTTTTGGTTTACATCGATTGGGGTTGGCCCATCGAGTTGAAGTGGTAGACCGTTGCGAGATCGTGCATGGCTTGATTGAGCACGGCGTGGTAGTCCGCATCGGCGGCGATGCCGTACTTTGCATCGATGTCGGTCATCACTTGCTCGTGAATCGGATGCGAGACCGCGCGGTCGAGCATCACCTCGACGTTGAAGCTGTGGCCGGTTTGCCCGGCCGCCCATAGTGCACCGGCGAGCGCCTCGCCGTTTTTCGGATCCGGGTTCGGCGTCGAAGGCAGCGCGACGCCCTTCGCTTTGGCGATTCTCAGCGAGTCGCTCACGACGAACGGGAAGATCGTGACGAAGTTCGTCACTTTCGCATCGCCGAATTTCTGTTTGAGCGCGGCGACTTCAGCGTCGGTCTTGTCGCCGGCGAGCACTTTCACGAGGGTGAGCGTTGCGAAGTTTTTCGGACCGCCTCCGGCGATCACCATCGACAGCGTTACGGGCAACGCCGGCTTTCCGGTATAGACTCCGGGTCCCGAGAAGCGAGACGGCGAGTCGGTCACGTTCGGCATCCACATTTCCGCCGCCGCTACCGGCACCGCCGCGGCCAACAGCGCGGCCACGCCGAGCGTTGCCATCCAACGAGATTTCATGATTTCAGACTGAGCCTTTCTCGATTGCGAGCGAAGAGAGCGATTCGCTGGCATAACGAGACCGGGGACGCCTTGGATTGGCCTACCGGCCCCGCAGCTCGTCGATCATCGCGCGGTACTCGGGCTGCGCCGTCGGCGCCGCCCCGAACCAGGCATCGAGCATCTCCTCGGCGACCGGCCCGGAGACGGCCCGCAGGCTCATGCAGAGAACGTTGGCGTCGTTCCACTCACGCGCGCCGGCCGCCGTCTGCGGATCGGCGCAAAGGGCCGCGCGGACGCCGGGAACCTTGTTGGCCGCGATGCTTACGCCGGTGCCGGTCCAACAGCAGAGCACGCCGTAGTCGGCCACCCCGCGAGCCACCGCGTCGCCGACCGCGCCTCCCACCGCCGTCCACGCTTGCGCCTCCGGCGGCGCGCCGGAAACGAGCGCGCCGTACCGTACGACGTCGTGCCCGTGCGCGCGCAGCCATGCCTCGATCGATTGCGGAAGACTGCCGGGCATATCGCTTCCAAGTGCAACTCGCATCTCGTTAGTATATCGCAGGCGAGACGGAGCCCGAAACCGGTTACTGTCGCGCCATGACCATATTGAGGACTTGCTCGCGATCTAAGAGGTGGTCGGTGCTTTCGCCGCTGGTTTCGATGACCACGACCTCCACCGTCCCGTTAAACGCGCTTTCCGCCGTCGGCATCTCCGGCTTCATCGGAGAGCCGCGCTTCAGGCCGACGTCCGACGTTTCGTCGCCTGAGAATATGATCGGCATGGTGTGCTCGAGGCGGCCGCTCCCCGCGGCCTTACCGTCGATATAGAGTGTGACTGTGCCGCCCTTCGCGAGGCCGCCGCCGTCGTAGGCAAACTCCATCCGCACCTGATGCTTTCCGGCCGGAATAGTCTGCGTAGCGACGACATCGGTTTTGACCAGTCCGCAAAAATTGTAGTAGTACGCCGGTTTTCCGCCTTCGACGTAAAACATCCAGCCGCCGGCGATCCCGCCTTGCGAAAGGATCACCCCGTGCGGCGTGGTTCCGTCCGGTACGAGGATCTGCGCCGTAATGGAGTGGCTCTTGTTCTTGACGTTCACGATGCCGTTTTCATTGAGCCCGCCCATGCCGTTGGCGAGCACTTGCGAACTCCCGCGTACGAGCACCGGCCGGCCGGCGAGGTCCGAGTTGAATCGCTCGGCTCCGCGGTCGTCCATCGGCAACACGCCGTTTCGCGTTGCTTCGATGATCCAAAGACGTTGCAGCTCGTGCAGCTTATCGGGCATCTCTTTCGAGCGGTCGCGCGCTTGCGACCAATCCTCGTTCGTGTCGTAGAGTTCCCAAACGTCGTCGTCGAACGGCGGGGTTTCTCCCGTCAGGATCCAGGGCGTGCGATGCCGAGTGACCGCCGTCCAACCCTTGTGATAGATTCCACGATTCCCGAACATTTCGAAGTATTGGGTCTCATGGCGCTCCGCCGCCGCTGCGTCGTCGAAGCTGTAGAGCATGCTGACGCCCTGCATTGGAACCTGCGCGACGCTGTTGACCATGTATGGTTCCGGCAGCTGCGCGGCTTCGAGAACCGTCGGCGCGACGTCGATGACGTGATGGAATTGATGGCGTGCCTCGCCTTTCGCCTTGATGCCCTTCGGCCAGCGTACGATCGTGCCGTTTCGCGTGCCGCCCCAGTGCGATGCGACCTGCTTCGTCCACTGGTAAGGCGTGTCCATGGCATGCGCCCAACCGACCGCGTAGTGGTTGTACGATTCCGGGCCGCCCAGACTGTCGATGTGCTGCGTCAAGAAGTCGACCGTTTCCATGGCGTTCATCCCATTGAACGGAATGACTTCGTTGAACGTACCTTGCGGCGTGCCTTCTGCGGACGCGCCGTTATCGCCGATGATGTAGTAAATCAGCGTATCGTCAAGGGCTTCGATTTGCTCGAGCGCATCGATAAGGCGGCCGATGTGATGATCCGTGTACTCAAAAAAGCCTGCGTAGACTTCCATTTGGCGCGCAAGCACCCGCTGGAACTCCGGCGTTTGCGAATCCCACGACGGTATCTCTTTCGGTCGCGGCGTCAGCTCGCAGTCCGCCGGAACGACGCCGAGTTTTTTCTGCCGCGCAAAGGTCTCTTCGCGCAGCTTATCCCAGCCGTGGTCGAACTTGCCTTTGTACTTGTCGGCCCATTCTTTCGGCACGTGATGCGGTGCGTGCGTGGCTCCGGGCGCAAAGTACATGAAGAACGGTTTGTCACCGGCGAGCAATCGCTGCTGACGAACCCACGCGATCGCTTTGTCGGTCATGTCGGCCATAAAGTGATAGCCTTCTTCGGGGGTCTTCGACGGCTCGACGATTTTCGTGCCCTCGTGAATCGATGGATACCACTGATTGGTCTCACCCGCGACGAAACCGTAGAAGTATTCGAAACCCGAACCGGTCGGCCAGCGATCGAACGGCCCGACCGGGCTAGCTTCCCACACCGGAACCTCGTGGCACTTTCCGAACTGCGCGGTCGAATAGCCGTTGAGGCGAAGGATCTCAGGGAGCGTCGCCATCGAGTTCGGCCGCACGGAACTATAGCCGGGGGCCGACGTTGCGATTTCGGTGATGCCGCCCATCGCAACCGTGTGATGGTTGCGTCCGGTCAACAATGCTGCGCGCGTCGGCGAACAGAGGGCCGTCGTATGAAAGCGCGTGTAGCGCAGCCCATCCTTGGCGACTCGCTCCGCGGTCGGCGCCGCACACGGGCCGCCGAAGGCGCTCGATGCTCCGAAGCCGACGTCGTCGATCAGCACGACGAGCACGTTGGGGGCGCGCTCGGGCGGCCGCAACGGCTCGATCGGCGGAAACTTTGAGTCCGGATCCTTCGCATCGTACGCGACGAAGCCGGCGTATGGCTTGTCCGGAATGGGGAGCACTCCGCGCTGAATGCTTTTCGAGGAGCCTTCCTTCCGCTTGGAATTCGCCATCGTTTTTCTCCAAAGATTTGGGTGGCTCGCGCCGTCTGGGGGGAGGGCAAAGACTACGGTGGCAACGGAAGCGCCCCCTCCGTGGCGTTTCCATTCGCTTCATGAATGCACGCCTCTGGCTCTTCGTACGCGTTAATACGCTCTTAAAGGCGACGCCGCATCCGAGCGACAACTGGCATTGGCACCGTGAACGCACCACGATTAGCGGCAACCGTGATCCTGGCGCGACCCGCCGTGCGCGGGTTTGAAGTATACATGACGCGGCGCAGCGGACGCAGTGCGTTCGCCGCCGGCGCCTTCGTCTTCCCCGGCGGCGCGCTCGATCCGCAGGACTTCTCGCCGCAGACGGCCGCGCGTATGGTCGGGTTGGAACCCGAACGCGTCGCGGCGCAGTTTCGCGCACGCGTTCCCGACGAACTCCCGACCACGGAGGCGACCGTCGATTCCGCAAGCGCCGCCGCGCTCTTCGCCGCCGCACTGCGCGAAGTGTTCGAAGAGTCGGGCATTCTGCTCGCGCGCACGCGTTCGGGCGACGCGGTCGCCGTCGCGGAGATCCTCTCGAGCGACGTGCACGATGCGCGCTCCGCGATTGCAAGCGGAACGCTGTCGTTTGCGGAGTTTCTCGAACGGCGCGACTGGTTCGCCGACGCGCGCGCGCTGACGCTCTTCTCGCACTGGATTACGCCGCCCAACGAGAACCGGCGCTTCAACACGCACTTCTTCTTTGCTCTCGCACCGCCGGGCCAGGCGGGCTTGGCCGACGCAATCGAGACGCACGAAGGCGTATGGATCGCCCCGGCCGCCGCACTGGAGCGCTTTGGGGCCGGAACGTTTCGCCTCGTCTATCCGACGATCAAACACCTCGAGCGGCTCGCGCCGTACGAATCGCTCGACGACGCCGTCGCGTTCGCCGCCGCGAAACCCGTGCTGACGATTCTTCCGGCAACCGGAAGCGGCGGGTTTGCGATCCCGGCGAGTTTGGAGGACGCGTGGTAACGCTCGTTCGCGCCCCTAACCCGTCGCCGATGACATTGAACGGAACCAATTCGTACGTGATCGATTGCGGCGGAGAGGCGCTCGTCATCGATCCCGGGCCATCGATTGCGGCGCACGTCGACGCGATCGTCGAGACGGCACGCACGCGCGGCCTAACGATCGCCGCGATCGCCGTCACGCACGGGCATCCCGATCACGCGCCCGCGGCGGCGCCGCTGGCAGCGCGCACCGGCGCCCCCGTCTATGCCCATCCTGCCGGAAACGTCGTGCGCGACCGGGATCTGCCATTGGACGCGCCGCTGCGCGTGGGTCGCGTTGCGTTCGACGTCGTCGATGCGCCGGGACACACTTTCGATCACGTCGTCTTCCATCTTTCGGAGAAACGCGCGCTCTTTACCGGCGACGTAATTCTCGGCGAAGGAACGGTCGTAATCGCGCCGCCGCACGGCGCGATGCGGCCCTACCAGCAGACGCTCCACAAGTTGGCGCGCGAGTTTCCCAATGTGCGGACGATCTACGGCGGGCACGGACCAATCGTCGACGATGCGCAGGCCAAGATCGCAGAATACATCGCGCACCGCGAGATGCGTGAGCGCGAATTGCTCGCTGCACTTGCCGAGCGCGGCGCGCAGACCATTCCCGAACTCGTCGTACGCATTTACGGAACCGCGCACACGGAACTCTATCCCGCCATGGCGCGCCAACTGCTCGCTCACCTCATCGCGCTCGAAGCCGAAGGCCGCGTCGTCGCGCGGCGACTCGAGCGAGCCATGACACCGGCTGAATCGGAGACCCTCAACCCCGATCTCGAAAGTCTCGTCGGTCGCGAGCAGGCCGCCGTCGTCGCGGCCGAACTCGGCGCCGCGATGGCGGTCACCGACCTCTACGTCTACCAACTGACGTAAGCACGGGGCTTGACGGCGCCGCTGCCGGACATTATATTACTGTGTAGTTATGGAACCCATCGGTTATGGAAAGGCTCTTGAGCGGCGGCTCGACGCGACCTTCACGGCCCTCGCCGATCCGACACGGCGCGCGATTCTTGCACGGCTGGCGCGCGGCGAGGCATCCGTCGCCGAACTGGCCGCGCCTTTCGCCCTGAGCCAGCCGGCCGTTTCGAAGCACCTCAAGGTGCTCGAACGCGCCGGGCTCGTCTCCGCAGGCCGCGACGCGCAAAGACGGCCGCGCCGCATTGAAGCCGAGCCGCTGGCCAAAGCAACGGCGTGGCTCGAACGCTATCGCAGTTTGTGGGAAGGCAACTTCCAACGCCTCGATGCGCTGCTCGGCGAACTGCAACCCCTGAAAAAACTTCATCGCAAGAAACGACGGAAGGAAACGCAACGATGAACCACACGCAAGCTCTTCACGCGCTCGAAGTCACGACGCCGGGCGATCGCGAAATCGTCATGAAACGCGCCTTCGACGCGCCGCGCGCGCTCGTATTCGACGCCTTCACCAAACCGGAATTGATTCGCCGTTGGCTGCTCGGCCCCGACGGCTGGATGATGAAGGTCTGCGACGTCGATCTGAAGGCAGGCGGCTCGTTCCACTACGTTTGGCGCAACGAAGACCGCAACGAAGAGTTCGGCCTCAACGGCGAGTACCGTGAGATCGACGCGCCCGCGCGCGTCGTGCATGTGGAACGCTTCGACCAATCGTGGTATCCTGGGGACGCCGTGGTCACGACGACGTTCGCAGAGAATTCCGGCGCGACGACGGTGACGATGACGCTGTCGTTCGATTCGCGCGAGGTTCGCGACGGTGCGCTCGAATCGGGAATGGAAAAGGGCGTCGCCGCCAGCTTCGATCGCCTTGCCGGCATGCTGCGGGAGTGATGCGGATGAAACACGTGATGCGTTTTGGGCTGGCGCTTGCAGGTGCGGCGGTGCTCGCTTCGTGTGGAGGACCGGCCACGCCGGCAATGCCATCGGGTTCGAACGGCGGGGCCGGATTTTCAGCGCTGCCGTTCGGCTGTTACGTGACGAAGATCGATCCGGCGATGGTGAAGGCGACGATCACCTTCTACGGGTGGCCCGACAACAGCCCGCCGGGAAACGCGATCGCGCATCCCGTCCTGCATCAGGTTGCAGCGGGAAACGGAACCTACTGCAACCCGACGACGTTTGCGACCGAACGCAAGAACGATCGGCAGATTCCGTACGGAATCAAAATCTACGTGCCGTTCCTAGAGCAATACTTCATCCGGGAAGACGACTGCGCGCATTCGGGGCCGCACCGCGGGCACGGCCACAACGGTTGCTCCGGTCTCTGGTTCGATCTCTGGATCGGCGGCGACAAGGCATCGAAACCGCATGCCGTGTTCTGGTGCGAGAATCATTTGACGCCAAACGGCAAGGTGCAGGTGGTGCTGAATCCTCAAGACGGCCTGCCGGTCGAGAACGCGGGACCGATCTACCAAGACGCGCCGCCGCCGCAGGGAACCTGTTTCGGCGTCCCCGAGAAGGGCGGCCTCGGCGCCGCTTATTCGTCGACGCGCAGCACGATTTTGCCGAACTGATTCGATTCGGCCATTCGCTGCGCGGCGGCCGCGGCGTCGCGCAGCGGATAAACGCGATCGATCGCCGGCACGATCTCGCTCTTTTCGAACAGGTCGATCGTCGCCGCAAAATCCTCCGGGCTGCCCATCGACGTTCCGAGAATCGACACGTGCTTCCAGAAGAGCGGAAAGAGTTTCAGCGTCGCTTCGCCGCGCGTGCCGCCGTAAACGACGATGCGGCCGCCGGGAACGACGGCGTCGAACGCCTTTGCGAGCGTATCGCCTCCCGACGAATCGACGACGAGGTCGACGCCTTCGGCGCGCGCGCGTTTGTGCCAGTCCGGCAGCGTCGCATAGTTGAGCGCGACGTCGGCGCCGAGCGCCTTAGCGCGCTCGAGTTTCTCGTCGCTGCTCGAGGTAACGATCGTGCGCGCTCCGGCGTGCTTAGCAAAGATCAGTACGAACGTCTGCACGCCGCCGCCGATGCCGGGAATCAGCACCGTCTCGCCCGCTCGCAGGCCGCCGCGCGTGAAGAGCGCGCGATACGCCGTCAACCCGGCGAGCGGAATCGCGGCCGCTTCTTCCATCGACAGACGCGCCGGCTTCGGGTAGACGTTGGCGGCCGGCACGACGACGTATTGCGCGAACGTACCGTCGCGCGGCATGCCGAGAATGCTCGAGCCTTTGGCATCCCAGACGCGCGCGTCGCCGCCCCAATCGAGCATCGGATCGATGACGACCGCGTCGCCGAGGCGCGCGCGGCAGCCGGCGCCGGCGCCGAGCGCTTCGAGCACGCCGGCGGCGTCGGAACCGAGCGTTTTGGGCAGCGAGATGCCCGGATAGAGTCCCTGCGTGATGAACACGTCGCGCCGGTTGATCGCTGCCGCGTCGACGCGAACGAGCGCCTCGCCGGGCGCCGGCTGCGGAGTGGGGACGTCGTCGAGGCGCAAAGACTCGGGGCCGCCGATCTCATGCAGTCGAACCGCGCGCATCTCGCGCCATTCTCGTCGCGTCGCGGGCCAGGCCTTCCAGGCGCCGGCGCCGTAGAAGGGCCGCCCATGAAAAGACGATTCCGCTCGCTCGCAGCCTTCTTTCGCGGAGCCGCAAGGCTGCAAAAAAGCTTCACCATTCAGGTCGGACCGCTGCGCGCGACCGGCGTACCGGCGATTCTCCTCGGTGCGGGAGGCATCGTGCTCGCGAGCGGGATTACGGCCGCGCTCAACAAGAGCGCCAACCGGCTGCCCGAAACCTTGAGCGAGGCCCGCGGGTTGGCACAAGCGTTGAGCGGCGGATCGCCGCGCCTCAAATCGTGATCGACGACGCATCCCTGACGAGTCTCATTCGCGAGCAGTTACCCGACGCCGACGTGCGCATCTTCGACCGCACCGGAACGATGGATCACTTCAACGTGACGGTTCGTTCGCGGGCGTTCGAGGGCCAACCGCTCCTCCAGCAGCACCGCCTGGTCTACGCGGCGCTCAAGCCGGCGCTCGACGACGGTCGCGTGCATGCCGTCGAACTAACCACCATTCCTACGGAGAGTTAAAAAGCATACGATGCCCGAACGCGAGCAACTCAACGACGAAATCGAGCGCGAAGTCGCCGAACATACGATCCTCGTCTACGGCAAAGGAACCAAGAGCGCGCCGCGCTGCGGTTTCACGCTCGAAACGATTCAATTCTTCGATCGCTTCGGCTACCCGTTCGAAGTGATCGACGTACTCGAGAACGTGCCCAAACGCGAAGCGCTCGCCGCGATGACCGATTGGCCGACGCTGCCGAAGGTCTTCATTAAAGGCACGTTCTTCGGCGACACCGACATCCTCGGACCGATGGCGCAGAACGGCGAACTGGAGACCCTCCTCAAAGACGCGTTCGACGGCGCCGAGCCCGCGCCCAAGCAGACGATCAACCTGCATTGAGCGGCGCGAGCGATTCCGGCCCGTTCACGACGCTGATCTCGGCCGCAACGCTCTTCGCGCATCTCGGCGATGCGGCGTGTGCAATCGTCGATTGCCGTCATTCGCTCGCCGATTTCGGACTCGGCCGCCGCCTGTACGAAGAGTCGCACGTTCCCGGCGCGTTCTTCGCATCGGTCGAGGAGGATCTAGCGGGAACGAAGACCGGCCGCAACGGCCGCCATCCGATGCCCGACCCGGACGAGTTCGCGCGATTTCTGCGCGCTCTCGGCGTTGGCTCCACCACGCAGATCGTCGCCTACGATGCCGGCGGCGACATGTTCGCGGCACGATTCTGGTTTCTGTGCCGTTGGATCGGACACGAGGCGGTCGCGGTGCTCGACGGCGGCTTTGCGGCGTGGCAAGCCGCGGGCTATCCCGTCACCGGCGAGATTCCGCATGCGGCGCACGAGGGCGACGTCGCGGCGCGCCCCGACGCTCGAATGCTCGTCGACGCGGATTACGTGCTCGCACACTTGGGCGATTCCGGTATGCTGCTGCTCGACGCACGCGCCGAGGATCGCTTTGCCGGCATGAACGAGACGATCGATCCGGTCGCCGGGCACATTCCCGGCGCGCGCAACCGGTGGTTCAAGCGCAACTTCAACGACGACGGGACGTTCAAATCGCCGGAAGCATTGCGCGCCGAGTTTGCGGCGGACGGCGTCGATCCGCAACGCGTCGTGCACAACTGCGGATCGGGCGTTTCGGCGGCCGCCAATCAGCTCGCGATGGCCCTCGCGGGACTGCAAGGATCGCGCGTCTACGGCGGCTCGTGGAGCGAGTGGATCGCCGATCCGTCGCGACCGATCGCGACCGGACCGGAACTCCGAGAGGCCTAGCGCACCCGCGCCGGCGGAACCGCGAACGGCTTCGCGACCGCGCCGGCCGGCGATGCCGCCAAGCGCTCCAGATCGTCGCTCGAGGGCTGCTGCGAAAAGTCACGGCAGGCGTCGACGAAACAGAAGAATCCGAACGGTCCGTCGCCGCGATTGACGAACTGGTGGAGTTCCAGCGCACCGACGTAGACGACGTCGCCGGCCGAGATTTCGGTCGCGGCGTCGCCGACGATCGCGTATCCGTCGCCTCGGCGAACGATCACGTAGTGCTCGTGCTCGTGCTTCTCCAAGCGCGACGCGGCGCCGGGCTGCAGTTCGAAGTAGCGCAACTCCATCGCGGGCCCGGGCTCGCCCGGGTCGTTCTTGCGCCCCCCGACGATCGTGTGGCGAGAAACGCCCGTGCCGCCGGGATCCTCGCCGGTGCGGTAGCCTTCGATTGCGACGCCCTCCCAGCCGGCGGGCGTCGCGGGGATCACGCGTCGCTGCATCGCGCCACCTACGTTAGCACACTCCGCCGCGACGCGCCACGACGGGGAGGAAGTCCCCACCGCAACGGTATAGCCGAAGCGCCTCATGCCGCGATACTGGCTCTTCAAGACCGAGCCGCACGCATTCTCGTTCGATCAACTCCGGCACGACAAAACGACGCCGTGGACCGGCGTGCGCAGCTTTCAAGCGCGCAACAACATGATGGAGATGAAGGCGGGAGATCTCGGCCTCTTCTATCATTCGAGCATTGCGGAGCCGGCCGCGGTCGGAATCTGCCGCGTCGTGAAAGAAGCCTATCCCGATTTCACGCAGTTCGAGCGCGGCGGCGAGTATTTCGACGGACGCGCGAAGCCCGACACACCGATGTGGATGATGGTCGACGTCGCGTACATGGAGGAGTTCGCGCACCCGGTTACGCTGGCGCGCATGCGCTCCGAACCGCGCCTCACCGGAATGGCGCTTCTCAAACGCGGTCAACGCTTATCGGTGCAGCCCGTCATGCCCCACGAATGGAAGATCGTGCTCGAACTATCGGCCAAGCCGTAGGCTTAGCCGATGGCTTGGGCTTGCGTGAGGAAGACGCGCTGAGCGTCAATCGGCATCTCGCCCGGGCCGGGAGTGCGCCGGCGATACGTTCCGTTTTCGAGCAGTTCGCGGCTTTTGACGTTGTCGGCGAAGAGCACCGTGAGGATCTGTCCGTAGATCGTTTCCGCGACGACCGGATCGATGACCGGCGTGACGATCTCGACGCGTCCGTCGAGGTTGCGGCCCATCCAGTCGGCGCTGGCGATGAAGACCTCGCGGTCGCCGCCGTTTTCGAACGCGTAAATGCGCGAATGTTCGAGGAAGCGGCCAACGATGCTGCGGACGCTGATGCGCTCGCTCAATCCCGGAACGCCCGGCCGCAGCACGCACTGGCCGCGCACCAATAGGTCGATCGCGACGCCGGCCTGCGAGGCGCGGTAGAGCGTGCGAATCACCTCGCCGTCGCTGATGTGGTTGAGTTTCGCGCGAATGCCGGCCGGACGTCCGGCTTTGGCGTGTTCCGTCTCGCGCTCGATCATCGAGATCAGTTCGCGCCGCAGCGTCACGGGCGCGACCCATAACTCTTCGTAGTCGGTGATCTTCGAAAATCCCGTCAGCGCGTTGAACAACTGCGACACGTCCACGCCGAGTTCCGAACGACACGTGAACAGGCTGACGTCGGTGTAGAGGCGCGCCGATTTCTCGTTGTAATTGCCCGTTCCGAAATGCATGTAGCGCCGCAGGCCGTCTTCGTCTTCCCGAACCACGAGCAGTGATTTCGCGTGCACCTTTTGATTGGCGAATCCATAGACGACGTGGGCGCCGGCGCGCTCGAGCCGCTTCGCCCATTCGATGTTGTTCTCTTCGTCGAACCGCGCCTTGAGTTCGATGACGACGGCGACCTGCTTTTCGTTTTCGGCCGCTTCGAGCAGCGCTTGCGTGACCGGCGAGTTCTTTCCCGACGTGCGGTAGAGCGTCGCCTTGATGGCCAACACCTTTTCGTCTTTGGCGGCCTGCTGGAGAAACTGGACGACCGGATCGAACGACTCGTACGGATGGTGCAGCAAGATGTCGCCTTCGCGGATCGCCGTGAACATGTCGGTCACGCCGATGAGGCGCTTGGGAATGGCCGGCATGAACGGTTTGTCGCGCAACTGATCGTAGCCGGGAAGATTGACGATCTGCCACAGGTCGCTCAGCGCCATCAGGCCGTCGACGTCGTAACAGTCGACCGCGTTGAGTTCGAGCGCGTTCAGAAGAAAATCTCGTAAGTATTCGGGCATGCCGCGCTCGATTTCCAGCCGCACCGGCTTGCCGAACCGCCGGCGCTGGAGTTCCGACTCGATCTCGCGCAGCAAGTCGTCGGCTTCATCCTCTTGCAAATCCAAGTCGGCGTCGCGCGTCACCCGGAAGAGGTATGCGTCGCGCACGCGCATGCCCGGAAACAGGCCGTCGAGATGGTGGGCGATCAAATCTTCGAGCAGCACGAAGCGCCGTTCGCCCGGCGGCGCCGTCTCCAGCGGGATAAAGCGCGGCAGCGTCGGCGGAATCTTCACGCGCGCGAAATGCAGCTCGATGCCGTCGCGCGTCGTCTCCTCGAGTTCGACCGCCAGCGAGAGCGAAAGATTCGAGATGTACGGGAACGGATGACCGCTGTCGACGGCAAGCGGCGTGAGCACGGGAAAAACCGTGTCGTCGAACGCGCGCTCGAGCACGGCTTGAGTTTCGTCGTCGAGATCGGAGACCCGCATCAGCCGGATGCCCTCGTGCTCGATCGCCGGCAGCAGCTCGTCGTTGAGCAGCCGCATCTGCGTGTGCAGCGACGTGCGCAAGCGCTCTGAAATCGCCGAAAGGTGCTCGGCCGGCATGCGCCCGTCGTCGGAACGCCGCACGACGTGCGCCTCGATTTGCTGCTTGATCGCCGCGACGCGGATCATAAAGAACTCGTCGAGGTTCGTTTCGTAAATGGCGACGAATTTGAGCCGTTCGAGGAGCGGGTTGGTCGGATCGAGCGCTTCCTCGAGCACCCGGTCGTTGAACTCGACCCACGAGAGTTCGCGGCTGATGTAGAGCGAGGCGTCGTCGATCGCGACGACCGGGGGTGCGGGCTTGCGCAGAAGCGTCGGCTCAATCATAGGTGGAGCAACGGGTTTCGCCTTCGCACGGCAAAACTCTGGCGACCATGATGGTAGCCGATTTGGCGGCCCACGCCGGCCAGCACGCGGCGCTGGCCGCAAGCGCGCTGGCCCTCGCCCTGCTGGCGGGGGTTCCGCTCGGGATCGCCGCCGCGACCGTCGCTCCGCTGCGCAATCCGGCCCTGGCGCTGGCCGGAATCGGGCGTACGCTCCCAAGCCTGGCCGTTCTGACGTTGCTGTTGCCCCTGCTCGGGGTCGGCGCGGCACCGGCCGTCGTCGCCCTGGCCCTGCTGGCGACGCCGCCGGTGGTGATCGGCGTCGATCTCGGCATTCGCGGCGTCCCGGCACCCGTGCTCGACGCCGCCGCAGGGATGGGCATGAAGCCGGTCGAGGCGTTCGTGCGCGTGATCGTCCCGCTCGCGCTGCCGTTGGCGTTTGCGGGAGTGCGTACCGCCGCGACCGAGACGATCGCCAGCGCGACGCTGGCAACGTTCGTCGGCGGGGGCGGCTTGGGCGACGAGATCGTGCGCGGGCTCCAGACCGACGACGTCACGCTGCTGCTGGCAGGTGCGCTGACGGTCGCCGCGCTTGCGCTCGGCGTCGAACTGCTGCTCGGACGGGTCGGCCGCCGAATCGAGTCGACCGCGTGATCCTCAGCCGCGCGCGCGCACTCGCCATGCTAGGCGGAGCCTCTCTGCTGGCGGCGTGCGGTGCGCGCAACGGCGCCGTTCGCGTCGGATCGAAAAACTTTACCGAGAGTTTCATCATCGCGGAAATCTACGCACAGGCGCTCGAGCATGCCGGGATGCGCGTCGATCGGCGCTTCAATCTCGGATCGACGGAGATCGCAATGGCGGCGATGGAACGCGGCGACATCGATCTCTACCCCGAGTACACCGGGACGGCGCTGATCGACGTGTTGCACCTGGCGCCGATACACGATCAACGCGCGCTCTACGCAACGGTCGCGCGCGAATTTCAGCGTCGCTACGCGCTGAAGTGGCTGCAGCCGTCACCAATGAACGATTCGCAGGGGCTGGCGACGACGCGCGCGATCGCGCAGCGCGAAGGAATCGAGACGCTCTCCCAACTCGCGCCGATCGCCTCGCGCCTGCGCTTGGCGACGATTCAAGAGTTCCTCAGCCGCGCCGATGGATTGCCCGGCCTGCAGCGCATCTACGGCGGATTTAAATTCCGCGACGTTCGGACATACGACATCGCGCTAAAGTACGAAGCCCTGATGACGGGGCGCGCCGACGTCGCGAGCGCTTTTACGACCGACGGAGCGATCGCGGCCGACGATCTCGTCGTGCTGCGCGACGACCGGCACCTGTGGCCGCCGTACAACGTCGCTCCCGTCGTCCGCGACGCAACGCTGAGGCGCATGCCGCAGATTGCCGCGACGCTCGATGCGGTTTCGCCGAAGATCACCGACGCCGCGGCGCAACGGATGAACGCCGCGGTCGAGAGCGACCACCGCGATCCGGCCGACGTCGCGGCGGCATTTCTCGCGAGCGCGAAACCGTGAGCGGTGCGGCGATCCACTTCGCCGGCGCGACCGTTCGTTATGCGGGCGCCGACCGTGCCGCCGTTGAGGATGTGTCGTTCGAGGCGTCGCCCGGCGAGCTGATCGTCCTACTCGGGCCATCGGGGTGCGGAAAATCCACGCTGTTGCGAACGGTGAACCGGCTCGTGCCGCTCGATGCGGGAACCGTGGCCGTCGACAGTCGCGACGTCGCCACGGTCGACGCCGTCGAGTTGCGCCGCAGCATCGGATACGCGATTCAGGCGGTCGGATTGTTCGCCCACATGACGGTCGCGCAAAACGTCGCCGTCGTGCCGTCGCTGCTCGGGTGGCCGGCGGCGGAGACCGCGGCTCGCGTCGACGAACTGCTCGCGCTGGTCGGCCTCGAACCCTCGCGCTACCGCAGCCGGCGTCCGCGCGAACTCTCCGGCGGCGAAGCCCAGCGCGTCGGCGTCGCGCGTGCGATCGCGGCACGTCCGCACGTGTTGCTGATGGACGAACCCTTCGGCGCCGTCGACGCCCTCGTGCGCGCCTCGCTGCAGCGCGAACTCGCGCGCATCGTCCGCGATCTCGGAACGACGACGCTCTTCGTGACGCACGACTTCGACGAAGCCCTCAAACTCGCCGACCGCATCGTCGTCATGCACGGCGGCCGCATCGAACAAGTCGCTACGCCGAACGAACTGCTCGAACGGCCCGCGACGGCGTACGTGCGCGACCTCGTGCACGCCGGCGACGACGTCTATCGCCGGTACTATCTCCACGTGCGCGAAACGCTCGCGCGGCCCTGAGTCTGCATGGGCTACGCGTTCGCGCATCCGGCGAAGCTGGCGCTGCTGACGGCAGCGCACGTCGAGATGGTTGCGGCCGCGCTGGCGGTCGCGCTCGTCATTGCCGTTCCGCTGGGCGTGTACGCCGCGCGCCGTCCGCACCTCTCGAGTTGGGTGCTCGGTGTCTTGGGCGCGCTCTATACGATTCCGAGCCTCGCGCTGCTGGCGGTTCTCGTAGAACTCTTCGGTTTGGGATTCGCGCCGATCTTCGTCGCGCTCGTCGCATACGCGCAGTTCATGCTCGCGCGCAACGTCGTCGCGGGCATCAACGGCGTCGATCGCGCACAGATCGACGCCGCCCGCGGACTCGGCATGTCGCCGCGCCAAATGCTGTTGCGCGTCGAGTTTCCGCAAGCGCTTCCGGTGATCGTCGGCGGCGTCCGCGTCGCGGCGATCGCCGCAATCGCGATCGCAACCCTCGGCGGATACGTCGGCGGCAGCGGGCTCGGCGTTCTCATCTTCAACGGGCTCACGCTCCATCAACCCGAGATGATCGTGGCCGGCAGCCTCGCGGCGTCGGCGCTCGCCGTCGCGGTCGACGCGTTGCTGCGGCTCGTCGAACGCCGCACCCGTCGCGCCATGTCAGCGTAATCGAACCAACCATGTCAGCGTGAGCGGAGCTCGCACTTCGACTCGCTCCGCTCGCTCAGCACAGGCTCCGCGGCGCAGTCGAAGGACGGCTGGCATCGCACACGGTCGCCGCGGGGACTCCGACGCGAGCGCCTTTGGCTGGAGGCCATAATTTCCCTTAACAGGAGGCGCGAGCGCGGCGTAGCAGGAGCGCCGCATGGACGCGGCGCGACGAGCGACCCGACGGCGACCGTATGCTATGCCAGCGTCCTTCGACTGCGCGCCTACGGCGCTCCGCTCAGGATGACATGGTTGAGGGCGCTCCATGTCGGCGTAATCGAAACAACCACGTCGGCGTGACATAGTGAAGGGACCGGCTTGCGCCGGTCCCTTCGGGGTTCTGCGTACTGAGTTCTAGGGTTTAATACGAATGCACGCAGGTCTGGGTGGCGTTGCTGAACATCGGCTGCGCCGTCCAGCTGTTGGTGCGGAACGGATCGTTCTGGATGTTCTGCCACGCGCAGATGTCGCCGATCTCGCCCTGCTGGTTGTTGTACCAGCCGCTGGGCGGGTTCGGGTCGGTAACCGACTCGCCGTACTCGTGACCTTCGACGATCGTCACGCCTTCGTCGACTGCCGCCTCATCCGACGGCGCCGTAATGATGCTCGAGCCGCAGCTATGGCCGGCATCCGGCATGTAGGGAAGGTTCGTGTAGGAAACGAGCTGGCTGTTATACTGCGTCGCGCTGTGGTAGGCACAGAAGGACGAGCCGAAGCCCGACGTGCTGTGGCCGTGCGGCGTCGCAACGACGTACGACGCGTTGGCGTGATAGCCGAAGTGCTGCACGCCGACGAGAGCCTCGGCCGCAACCTGAGCATCGGTCGGACGCGCCGGAACGGCCGTCGTGTTGTCGGCCCACGCGCCGCCATACTGATCGTTCTCGTCTTGGATCGACGTCTTCACGCCGCCGACGATCTGGTAGTACTGAGTGTAGATGTTGTTGTATCCGCTGCCGCCGATCGTCTTGCCGTAAGCGACGAGCAGTTTTTTCACCTTGTCGGCATCGCCGTTTGCCTTGTAGCCCCAGAAGATGAGAAACATCTTGGGCTTGGTGAGCACGGGGCCGTTGCCGTAGGCGAGCACAATGTTCGGCTTGACGGCCGGACGGCTCGCGTCGCGCGTTGTCATGTAGTGGGGTACGGCATAGGTCACTCCGCCGTCGTGTATCCAGCCGCCGCTTGCAGCAGCCTGCTGTTGAAGGCTCATCGGCGAGCCGGAAGTCGGGGCGACGCCTGAGTTCGACGCACATCCCGCTGCCGCAAGCGCCGAAACGCACGCGGCAATACCGACGAGCCGCGAAAGCTTATCCATCGCGTTAATAACTCCTCATAGTCGAGTTGGGGGGTAGCAAAGCGCCCTAAGTTTGGCGCGTCGCACTCGGGTCCCTCTCGGATCGAACGGCCACTTCGAACGCCGTTGCGACCCTTGCTCGGCTCGAGAAAGCAATCGGAATCCGGCTACGAGGGCTGCAGCAACTGATCGATCGTGCACTCGCGCGGCGCCTTGTCGGGACGCCAGCGCAAGAGTTTGGCACCGTGCCGAAAGCGCCGGCCGGTGACGTGGTCGAACGCGACCTCGACCACGACGTGAGGCTGCACCGGGAACCATTCCGCCTCGGCCTCGCCTTTGCGCCAGCGGCTGGGGCCGCCGGGTGCGACGCCGGTGAAGCCCGGAGGCGCAACGATCGGTTCGAGCAGTTCGGCGGCACGCCGTCGTTCGTCTGCGCTCATGCTGCCGACGAAGCCAACGTGATCGAGGCCCGACCCGTCGTACAGCCCGAGCAGGAGCGATGCCACTTTTCCGTCACTCGCGCGGCGAAATCCGCCGACGACGCAATCGGCGGTGTAGCGCCGCTTGATTTTGACGACCGCATCGCGGCCGCCGAAATCGTATGCGAGATCGAGACGCTTGGCGATTACGCCGTCGAGACGCGCGGCATCGCCCGCTAGCCACGCGCGCGCCGCCGCTGGGTCGTTGGTCGCGGGCGACACGACGAGCGGGCCGCCTTTGCGAAACCGCTCTTGTGCGAACGTTTCGAGCGCGCGCCGCCGCTCGGCGAGCGGTCGCTCGTAGAGCGGACGCTTTTTCTCGTCGACGAGCAGATCGAAGATCGCGTACTTGGCCGGCGTCTCTTGTGCGAGGCGCGCGACGCGGCTCGCCGCCGGATGAATGCGCTGAAGCAGCGCGTCGAAATCGAAGCCGGCTCCCGACTCGATGAAGAGTTCGCCGTCGATCGCAAAGTGGTTCGGGCGAATTTCGAGCAGGGCCGCGACGATCTCGGGAAAGTAGCGCGTCAGCGACTGCCCCGACTTCGATTCCAACTCGACGTCGTCTCCGCTGCGGAAGGCGACGCATCGGAAGCCGTCCCACTTTGGCTCGTACGTCCAATGCTCGCCAAGCGGAATCGTCGCGACCTGGCGCGACTTCATCGGTTCGATCGGCGGCTGCAGCGGCAGGTCGGCGAATCGCATTCAGCGCGCCGCCAAACCAGTAAGCCGCGCGAGATCGAAGCGTCCCGTCTTGCGCAGCAGCGGCGCCCAGAGGTCGCCGGCGTGATCGATGCGTTCCGGCACGTCGAGCATCGTGAAATCCTCGGGCCGGCAGCCGCGCTCGACCTCATCCCAGGTGACGGGCGTCGACACCATTGCGGCTTCGTTTGGGCGCACCGAGTAGATCGACGCGAGCGTGCGCCCAAACGCATTTTGATTGTAGTCGAGCAGCACGCGGCCGCGCGGCCGTTTCGCGACGCGGTACTCGACGATGAGCAGATCGGGATGCGTCTTCGCAATCGCGTGCGAAAGCGCTTTGGCGATCTCCCACACCTCGTGCTGCGTGGGGCCGCGCCGAATTGCGACGTAGACGTGCATTCCTTTGCTCCCGGTCGTCTTCACATACGGCGTCATGCCCAACGACGTGAAGACGTCGCGCACTATGAGGGCCGCCTCGGCGACGGCTTCGAAGGTCGCGTCGAACGGGTCGAGATCGAGATGCAGGTAGTCGGGACGGTTGACGTCGTCGCACGGCGCGTACCACGGATTGAGATCGATGCAGCCGAGATTGATCAGCCACAGCAGCGACGGAAGATCGTCGATCACCGGAAAGTCGATGATGTTGCCAGAGCGATGCTCGACCGCGCACGTGCGGATCCACTCCGGCCGCGGCGACGGCGCTCGCTTCATGAAGAAGAAATCGCCGGTTGCGCCGTGCGGATAGCGCTTCATCACCATCGCCTTGCCCGCTACGTGGGGAATCACGGCGGGAGCGACGCGCGCGTAGTAGCGCAACAGGTCGCCCTTGCTCAACCCGAGCGCGGGAAAGAACGTTTTGTTGAGGTTCGTCAGCGCGACCGCGCGACCGTCGATCTCGACCGTCGCCGCGTCGGGGCCGGCCGGAACGACGCTCGCGTCTACGTGCGAACCAGCAGGTGCACGCTGAAGCGATGCGCGCGATCGTGCCACGTCGACGCCAACCGGAAGCCGCTCGCCGCACCGAGCTCGGCGACGTCGCGATCGGAGAACTTGTGCGACGACTCGGTGTGAATGCGTTCGCCCGCCGCGAACGCGACGCGCATCCCAATCGAGCCGATGGAGACCTCGGTCGCGCGGCGCGCCTCCAGGAACGAATCGACGCTGCCGCGCGCCTCGTCGTACCGCGCGATGTGCGTGAAGTTGCGCACGTCGAAATCGGCGTGCAGTTCGTGATTGATGCGCTCCAGCAAATTTTTGTTGAACGCGGCCGTCACGCCGACGGGATCGTCGTATGCAGCCTCGAGCGTCGCGCGGTCCTTCTTGAGGTCGGTGCCGAGCAGCAAGCCGTCGCCGGGGCGCAGTGCCGCCGCCAGGAGTTTCAGCAGGCGGCTCGCTTGCGCTGGTTCGTAGTTCCCGATGTTCGACCCCATATACATCGCGAGGGTCCGGCGTTCGAAATGGAGCGACCGCGAAGCCAGTACGTCGAAGTAGTCGCCTGCATACGCGCGCACCGAGAGCCCGGGAAAGGCCTCGACCAGTGCCAGCGACGCCGCGCGCAGCGCCGTGATCGAGATGTCGATCGGGCTGTAACGCAAGCTTCCCTGCACGCGCAGTGCTTCGGCAATCAGCAGACGCGTCTTGACGGCGCTGCCGCTGCCGAGTTCGAGAAAGTCGATCGGCTCGTCGAGAACGCGCACGATCTCCCATCCGCTCTCGCGGAGAATCTCCGTCTCGGCGTTGGAGAGATAGTACTGCGGCAGGTGCATGATGGCGTCGAAGAGCGCGGATCCGACGCGGTCGTAGAGATACTTCGAGGATAAGTGCTTGGGTCGGGCGCTCAGACCGGTAGCGACGTCGTCGGCAAACGACGCGACGCCGTGCCCACGCGGAACCTCGATGAGTTGGAATCGGTCGGCGACCGCAGTATCGGGACTCTGCATGGGACCTCCGTCCGGCGGATTATACCACCCCAACGCCTTCGGCAATCCTCGGGTTTCAGGGCTTGGGCAAATTCACCCTCAGGCGGGAGTTCCGGAAGCCGTAGAGTGCGTAAACGAGGATCCCCACGACGAACCAGATGCCGTAGCGTACCCACGTCGCGAGCTGCAGTCCGGTGATGAGGTAGAGACAGACCGCCGTTCCGGCAATCGAGAAGAACGGAAGCAGCGGCGCGCGGAAGGGCCGCTGCGCGGACGGATTGACGAAGCGCAGCACCAGCACGCCCGCGCAGACGATCGCGAACGCCGCCAGCGTTCCCACGTTGACCAGCGTCAGCAGATCGGTGAGCGGAAAGACCGCGGCGAATACCGCGACGATGATGCCGGTGATCGCGGTCATGCGCGCCGGCGTGCGGAAGACGTGATGGATGCGTGCGACGCCCGGCGGTAACATGCGGTCGCGCGCCATGACGTAGAAGATGCGCACCTGTCCCAACAGCGACGTGAGCATCACGGTCGTGTTACCGGCGATGCCGCCGATTGCGACGATCCAATAGAACGCGTGATTCTTTGTCACCGCTGCGAGCGCGTCGAGCATAGCCGCGCCCTCGGAGAGGCGATCCCAGCGCATCACGCCGACCGTGCAGAGCGTCAATCCGACGTAGAGAACTCCGCCGAGCGTCAGCGCGAGAATGATGCCGATCGGCACGTCGCGCTCCGGACGCTTCGCTTCTTCCGACGCGACCGTGACGGTATCGAATCCGATGTATGCAAAGAAGACCAGGGCGGTGCTCGCGAGGATGCCGTGATACCCGAACGGCGCGAACGGATGCAGATTCGCCGGCGTGACGGCGTGGGCGACGACCGAGATGAACACGATCATCGCTGCAATCTGCAGGACGACGAGTGCGCCGTTGACGCTCGCCGACTCGCGTATACCGATCGCGACCAAGGCCGTGACCAGCAGCGTCACCAGCCCGGCGAAGAGATCGATCTGCGGATGCGCGCCGCGGATGTTGGCCGTCTGCGCCCAGGCCGGAAAGACGATGCCGACGTTGGCCAGCATGTGCTGAAAGTAATCGGAGAGCGACGACGCCGTCGGCGCGAGCGAGAGGCCGTACTCGAGGATGAGATCCCACCCGATGATCCAGGCAACCAGTTCGCCGAGCGTGGCGTAAGCGTACGTATAGGCGCTGCCCGCGACCGGCACCATCGAGGCAAACTCCGCGTAGCACAGCGCGACGCAGACGCTGACCAATCCCGACAGTACGTAGGCCAAGATGACGCCCGGACCGGCGGCGTGCGCGCCGGCTCCGATCGTGGGGAAGATGCCGCCGAGCATCGTGCCCAGGCCGATCGCCGTGAGCGCCGGCCAGCCGAGCACGCGCCGCAGCGTCGGCCCTTCGCGTTCCGATGTGGTCCAGCCGAGCGGCTGTCTCGCGAAGAGCTGTTTGAGAACGCTCACCGGCCGGCGGCCCGGCGCAACGGACGAACTATTTCGAGCAGAGCTCGCGGAGCGCCGCGGTCGCCTCATCGTTTGGCGCCGCACCGATCGGATAGGCGTACATCGCCATGTATGTCGCGCCTCCGGCGTCGCTCATCATCATCTCAAGGTTGCTGTTCGTACCCTTCGTCGTCAAACTCTGAGCGCTGCCGCGGGCCGTCAGCAACGTTGCAGGCTGACTGCCGCAGATCGTGACGTGCTGAACGCTTTCGATTTTCGCATCCTTCACGTTCGCGGTGGTCATGATGTCGTTCGTTGGAATCTGCTTCGGCGAACGCAAGAGCATCAGCACTTGGTCGCTGCTGCCCGGCGCCTTCCAAAATTGCATGAAGCCCATGACGCCGGGCGATGCCTGCCAGCCCGCCGGCGCTTTGAAGGTGATGTTGTCGGCCGGGCTGCTCGTGAAGCCGCAGCCGCTCGCGGCGAGTAACGCCGCGCATGCGATCGTGACGGAAAAGAACCGAGACATCGAAAGACCTCCTGCGACGAACGATCTTGCGAAGAAGCTGCTTCCACCTCGGGGCACACGCCCCTACGGACCCTCGTACGAAACGATGCGCGCCCAGCGATCGAAGATGAGCGCGATGTAGTCGCGCGTTTCGGGATACGGCGGGACGCCGCCGTAGCGTTTGACGGCCAGCGGGCCGGCATTGTAGGCGGCCAACGCCGTCGAGTACGGATCGGCGTATCGCGTGCGGTACGCCTCCGCATACGATCCGAGCAGCGCCCCCGCCCCGCCGATCGCCGAAAACGGATCGTACGGATCGACGCCCATTCCGGCCGCCGTCTCCGGCATGAACTGCGCGATGCCGATCGCCCCCGCCGCCGAAAGCGCCTGGTCGTCGTATGCCGACTCTTGAAGCAGCGCCGCCGCCAAGAACTCCGGCGGCAATTCGTTCGCGCGGGCGGCGCGAGCCGTCTCGATCGCGAGCAGCAGCGCGTACGTCTCGGCGATGCGCGGATTCGTACGCAGGATCGCACGCGCGATCGCCAGCTCCGGCTGTCGCACGGCCGCGCCGTCGCGCAAGAGCCTGCCGCCGGCGAGCGCGTCGGAACCGGCGGGAAACGGACGGCTTAGCGCGTCGTTAAGAGCGCGCGTCAAACGCGGTCGCTCGCCGAATCGCGCCGGCGCGGGGTGCGGCGCCGAACACGCGCACGTCCATAGTGCAACAAATGCGAGCACCCCCTTTACAAGCGCGTACCGGGTATTGTTACGTTGGTCTCGAGAGGTGCTTTTGATGTTCATCGTTGCGGCGGCCGTCACCACGCTGGTCGTAGGCGACTTCGCTTCGACCTTCTTCTATCACGTGCCTCAGCATCTGTGGTTCACGCTGCACTTGCGCACGCATCACGACCGGCGCCGGTCGTACTGGGATCACGCCGTGCTCTCGCGCGACCCCGCCGTCCTGCTCGACGGCGCCCTCGGTGCGCTCCCCTACCTCGCCGTTGCCGCCGCCGTCTGGAGGCTCTCTTGGCAAGGAGCGCTGCTCGGCCTGGCGCTAGGTCAGATCCACGTCTGGTGGCGGCACACCACCGACCTCGGTTGGAGGACGCCGCGGCCCGTGCGGGCCGCCTTGCGCCCGCTCGGAGTCGTGCTGCCCGAGGACCACGACGGCCATCACCGAAATCCCGATATCGAGTTTGGCGACATCTTCCGATTTTACGACGCTCCGGCGCGAGCGCTGATCGCCAGGCTGGCCCCGACGAGCCGTCGGAAGCGGAATGCGGCACTGCGCGGCAGTACGCAGACAACGCCGGCTCGAGCCTGACGGGAGAGCGAATGACCAAGCGGGCGATGTTTTTGATCTCGGATACCGGGGGCGGCCACCGCAGCGCCGCCAACGCAATTACCGCCGCGCTCGACGAGATCACGACGCCCTTCTCCTTCGAGCATCGCGTGGAGGACGTCGCCGCCCACTGCTCCTTCCCGCTCACCCAACTCGGTCTCGGCTACAGCATGGCGCTGCGCTACGCGCCGCCGGTGTACGGAGCCCTCTACTATGCGACGAACGGCCGCCGGCGCTATAAGGCGCTGATCCGCTTCTGCGAACCGCTCTATCGCGAGCGCCTGCGGGATTTGTTCATCAGCTATCAGCCCGACGCGATCGTCTCGGTGCACCCACTGCTCAACCACGCGGCCTTGCGGGCGCGCGCCGACGCCCACATGCAGCACGTGCCGATCGTCACCGTCATCACCGATCTCGGGAAGGTTCACGAGTCGTGGCTCGTCGCCGACGCCGATGCGGTCGTCGTGCCCGCTCGCGAAGTCTTCCAGCGCGCGCTCTCGCGCGGCGTCTCACCGGCGCGCCTGCGGCTGCTTGGGCATCCGATCCATCCGAAGTTCGACGACGTCACCGGGACGGCGGCACAGTTGCGCGGCGCGCTCGGCCTGCCCGCGGAGGGCATGGTCGTGATGCTCATGGCGGGCGGCGAAGGCGGCGGGAAACTGCTGTCGACCTCGCTCGCGCTGGCGCGGGCGCGCCTGCCCGTCCACCTCGTCGTCGTCTGCGGACGCAACGAGCATCTCCAGCAGAAGCTCGCCGAGATGTCGGCCACGCTGCCGACGCCGATGCAGGTGCTCGGTTTCACCGACAAGATTCCCGAGTATTTCCGCGCCGTCGATCTGCTGGTCACGAAGGCCGGGCCCGGCACGCTGGCCGAGGCCAACGCCGCCCAGCTGCCGGTGATCGTCTACGATTACGTGCCGGGACAGGAGCGCGGCAATCTCGACTTCGTGCGCCACAACGGATTGGGCGAGGTCGCCATCGGGGGCGCATCGCAAGTCGTCGAAGCCGTGCGCTCGATGATCCGCACGCCCGAGCGTCTCGCCGCGATTCGCCACAATCAAGAGATCGTCGCCCCGCGGCGCAGCTCGCGCCGCATCGCCGCGCTCATCGCGCAAATTACGAATACGGGCGCGATTCCGCCGCAAGAGTACTCACCGGCCGCACCCCTGCGTCAAGCCGCTGGCGTCTAACCCAGTGGCATCCTGAGCGGAGCGCCTTTACTCATGTCATCCTGAGCGGAGCGCCTTTACCCATGTCATCCTGAGCGGAGCGCCTTTACCCATGTCATCCTGAGCGGAGCTCGCGAAGCGAGCGCAGTCGAAGGACGGCTGGCATAGTACACGGTCGCCGCGGGGACTCCGACGCGAGCGCCTTTGGCTGGATGCCATAATTTTCCTTAACAGGAGGCGCGAGCGCGGCGTAGCAGGAGCGCGGCATGGAGGCCGCGCGACGAGCGACCCGACGGCGACCGTGTACTACGCGGAGCCGTCCTTCGACTGCGGCGCTACGCGCCTCCGCTCAGGATGACATGAGTAAAGGCGCTCCGCTCAGGATGACATGGGTTGAACGTCAGTGCTCCGGAACGGTGCCGGTACCCATCCAGACGGTTCCATTCGGAAGCACTTCGGGCCGGCGCGGCGACTGATTGAAGTCGAAATCGGAACGCAAATCACCGAGCTGCGACGCGTTCTCGCGCACGTCCGGACGCTTGTCCGGGCGTCCGTCGGTCTTCGGATCGATGCGTTCGGCGTTTAAGAAGTCGTCTTCAATAAACTTCACGTAGGCGTCGTGACTGAGCACTTGATGGTCGACGTAACCGCGCCGAGCATACGGGCTGATGACGATACCGGGAACGCGGAGGCCGTAACCGTTTTCGTCGACCGTCGGTGGCGGAACGTGATCGTAGAATCCGCCCCAGTCGTCCCACGTGAGAAAGATCGCGGTGCTGTCCCAATCGGGGCCACGTGCAATCGCGTTGATCAAGCCCGTCACGTAGGCCTGGCCGGCGCTGACCAGCCCCGGCGGATGTTCGCTGTACGCGTTTGAGGGACAAATCCACACGACGTTCGGCAGCGTGCCGTCCTTTGCGGCGGCGTAGAATTTGCGCAGGTCCTGAACGTTGCCGAGTTCGCCGTCCTCTTTCACGGTGTCGAACCCCGGTAAGACGTTCCATATTCCCGGCGTGCGCGAATTCTGGCGCCGCGCACGGCAGCCGTCAACGCCGTTGGCACAGTCGGGCTCGGTGCCGGCCATGACGTAGTACGCCCAACTGACGTGAGCGCGATGAAGCAGATAGGTGAGATCGGTCCACGCGTAGTCGGGCCGTCCTTCGCCGCGGGTGCCGGTCCGCCGGCGCATGTCGCCCGGCGGATCGGGCGCCTCCGGCTCGTTGACGCAGCTCATCGCGACGTGCAGTTGCGGACAACTCGCCGACCACTCGGAAACCATGAAGAGATGCTGCGGCAAACTCCACGACGCGATGTTCTCGAACATGCGGTCCTGGAGCACGTTGTCGCGCGCGTACGCCCAATAGTTCGGAATGTCGTGGTCGTCGTGGTACCCCATCACGTCGCCTTTTCCGGCGCGTTTCACGCAACTGGGATCGTCGACTCCGCGGCACTTTCGGCCGATGCGCGTCGACGATAGAAAGCCGTCCATCTTGCCGCCGTTGATGTCGTTCTTTGCCGCCCCGAAGTTGTGCGGGCCACCGCGATTGCGATCGAGCGAATCGCGGTAGGGCCGGACGCACGGACCCGACGGCTGCGGTACACACACGGTCGGAACGCCGTCCTTCATCGGAATGCCGTCGGCGCCGGGAAACGTGCCGAAGTAGTGATCGAACGAACGATTCTCTTGCATGATGATGACGATGTGCTGGATCTTGTGAATCCCGCCCTCGTTCGATGCCGAGCGCGATGCCGGCGTCGTTACCACAAAGCACGCCGCGGCGACCAGCGCGAGCGACGCTGCGGCCGCAATCAAGACGTTCCGTTTCAGCATGATTCCGATCGACCTCCCGGCGATCTTTTCCCGCGAGCATACCGCGATAACCGCCCGGCGCCATGGCCGTTCGATGAGAAACTCCGCTCAGGCGGGGGCCGCATCCCCCGAAAGCCCGCCGTTGAACGCCATCACCGCCGCGCCGACTTGTCCGGCATCGTTGCCGAGCGAAGCGATCGTCAGGGCCGTCGTCCCTTTGGGAACCATCGTCGTCAGCGCGTCGACCGGGCCGCGCACGGCGTCGAGCATGAAGTCGCCGGCCGAAGAGACGCCGCCGCCCAACGCGATTGTTTCGGGATTGACGAACGCGATGACGTTGCCGAGGCCGACCGCTAGGTCGGCGATGAAGTTGCTCCACGCAGCGCTCGCGTGCTTATCGCCCGCTTGGGCCGCTTTGCGAATCTTTTTCGAACTGAGCTTGTCGCGTGCGACGTCGAGCAGCGCACTGCGCGGAAACGATGGAGCCACGGCAAACGCGTGACGGATGAGCCCCGTTCCCGATGCCTGCGCTTCGAAACAGCCGATCTTTCCGCACGCGCAGATGAAGCCGTCGTGCGGCCGGATTTGATGGTGCCCGATTTCGCCGGCTCCCCATTTGTGGCCGAGCATCAGCCTTCCGCCGGCGACGATGCCGCCGCCGATTCCGGTGCCGAGCGTGAGTAGTACGAAGTCGCTCGTGCCGCGTCCGCTGCCGAAAGTGTGTTCGCCGAGCGTCGCGCAGCGCGCGTCGTTGCCGACGAACACCGGTACGCCGAAGCGCTTGCGCAGGGTTTCGCCGAGCGGCGCGTTCGACCAGCCGAAGTTCGGACTGTAGAGCACGGCGCCGGTCGCGGCGTCGATATTTCCCGGCGAGCCGATGCCGATGCCGGCGGCGCTCGGGCCGGCCTCCTTTAGCGCCGCCGTAATCTGCGTTCCGACCGCATCGACGACCGAGTCGAAAGCGAGGTTTTCGAGGTCCCGCTCGTGTTGGGAATGAATCGTCCCGTCGTCCGTGACGACCGCCGCGGTGACGTGCGATCCGCCGAGGTCCACGCCGATAGCCGTACGCATATCTCGTTTATGTTTGGCGTATCCACAGGCCGCACCCGCACGGCGGGGGAATCGACGCACGCATGGAGACCATCGACCTCATCAGCCTACGGAACTTTGCGCGCCGCACGGGGCAGCCGACCCACCCGGAACTGCTCGACGCGCGTCCGATCCAACACGTCAATAAGATCGAAATCGACGAGGAACACGTCACGGTCGAGTTCGACGAAAAAACAACTCGCTTCTACAACGTCAACGAGATCACGAAGCGAGAGTGGACGTACAAATACAACGACGATCCGGAGTTCGTCAGAGCGGTCGCGAAGGTCATCGATCTTGCGCGCAAGCATCTCAAAGACGTACCCGACAACATCGCCTGCCCGCCCGGCTGCGCGGAGTGCTGCAGCGGTTACGAGCCGTTCGTCAGCCGCGCCGACGTGCAACGCATCGCCGACCATCTCAGTCTTTCCTATGCCGACGTGATGCGCGACTACGTCGTGGAGCGCGCGTCCGCCGACGGATTCTACGTCGGTTGGCTGCGCAAGGTCGGCGACGACCTCGCCGATCGGTGCAAATTCCTCATGGGACCGCGCAGCGGCCGCTACTATTGCGGCATTTATGAGGCGCGGCCCGGCGACTGCCGCGAGTTCACGCCGATCGGCTGCGACGACGTCGACGACAGCCTGCCGCGCAAGACCGCGTGGAAGATCGGAGCGCCGTTCGCGCCCAAACGTCGCGGCAAGCGTAACGGCCGACTCACGTAAACCGTGGCGAGTTTGGGCGCACGCGCGCTGCGCCTCATGCTTCGCGCGACGAGGAGAATTCCCGGAGCGCGCACGATTGCGAGTCCGCATTTCGTGCGGCGCTACCGGAGCTTCATCGGCCGTACGGCGCTGCTTTTCGGCCGCGTTCCGCGCGGCACGACGCGTGCCAGCGTCGAGGATCGTGCCGGCGGTGTGCGCGGCGAATGGCTGCTGCTCAACGCCGATCCCAACGCGGCGACGGTCGTCTATTACTTACATGGTGGAGGCTTCGTCGCGGGTTCGCCCGCAACGTACCGCACGCTCACGGGTGCCTTCTGCCGCCGCTGTGAAGCGCGCGTTTTCGCGCTCGACTACCGCCTCGCACCAGAGCACCGCTTTCCGGCGGCGCTGCACGACGCGGTCGCCGGGTATCGCTGGCTGCTCGCGGCCGGCATCCCGGCACAATCGATCGTCATCGCCGGCGATTCGGCGGGTGGCGGCCTGGCGCTCTCGACGCTGCTCGCGTTGCGCGACGCGGGCGAACCTTCGCCGGCCGGCGCCGTGCTCATCGCGCCGTGGGTGGATCTTGCGACGGCGCTCGTAACGTCGACGCGCGGCGAGGGACGCATCGCGCACGCCTACGTCGGCGACGCGCCGTTCGACGATCCGCTCGCATCCGGTCTCTATGCCGACCTGCACGGACTGCCGCCCTTGATGATTCAAGCCAGCACGATCGAACGGCTCTGCGACGACGCGGTCCGGCTCGACGCGAAAGCGCGCGCCGCCGGCGTGGACTCGACGCTGCGTCTCTGGGAGGGTGTTCCGCACGTCTGGCACATCTTCGCCGGACTGCCCGAGTCGCGCGAAGCCTTCTCCGAGATCGCCGCCTTCGTCGACCGGGTAACGCGCGTGTGACGCGAACGCACGCCGCGCGAGCGCTCGCGCTCGCCGTTGCTTTGCTCGCGTGCACCGGCGTCTCGCCGGCACTCTATCGCGGCATGCATTGGCGTTTCATCGGACCGTTTCGCGGCGGCCGCACGACGTCGATCACCGGCGTCGCGGGCCATCCGAACCTCTTTTACATCGGCGTCGTCAACGGCGGCGTGTGGAAGAGCGACGACGCGGGGCGAACGTGGTCCCCGGTCTTCGACTCGCAGCCGACCGGATCGATCGGCGCGCTTGCGGTGGCGCCGAGCGATCCAAACGTGGTCTATGCCGGCAGCGGCGAGGGATTGCAGCGACCGGATTTGGCGATCGGCGACGGCATCTACAAGTCGACCGATGCCGGTGCGACGTGGACCCATCTCGGTCTGCGCGACGGTCAGCAGATTCCGGCGATCGCGGTCGATCCGAAGAATCCCGCCCGCCTCTTCGTCGCGGTGCTCGGCCATCCGTTCGGTCCAAACGACGAGCGCGGCGTCTATCGTTCGCTCGACGGCGGCGCGACGTTCGCACGCGTGCTCTTTAAAAACGAGAACGTGGGTGCCTACGACGTCGTGCTCGACCCGCACGATCCCAACGTCGTCTACGCGACGCTGTGGGCTGCGCGCCAAGCGCCGTGGGAGATCGGCGGCTCGTTCGAAATTGCCGGTAGCGGCGTCTACAAATCCTCCGACGGCGGAACGACCTGGTCGCAACTGACGAACGGACTTCCGCAGCGGATGGGGCGCGCCGAGATCGCCGCGGCGCCGAGCAATCCGCAGATCGTTTACACGTATGCGGATACGGAGGAAAGCGGAGGTGCCGTCTATCGCAGCGACGACGCCGGCACGCATTTCGTAAAGACCAACGGCGAAGGCGCCATCGCCCAGCGCGGCGACGATCTCGTCTCGATCGCGGTCGACCCGCAAAACGCGAACGTCCTCTATCTCACCAACACCTCTGCGTACCGTTCGACCGACGGCGGAAAGACGTTCGTCGCGTTCAAGGGCGCGCCGGGTGGCGACGACTACCATACGGTGTGGATCGATCCCGGCAACTCGAGCGTCATCGCGCTCGCCGCCGATCAAGGTGCGACGATTTCCGTCAATCACGGCCGCACGTGGAGTTCCTGGTACAACCAGCCGACGGCGCAGATGTACCACGTCTCCGCCGACGACCGTTTTCCGTATTGGGTCTGCGGCGGACAGCAGGAGAGCGGGTCGGCGTGCGTGAGCAGCCGCGGCGATTGGGGCGCGATCACGCAGCGCGACTGGCACACCGCCGGTGCGCAGGAATACGGTTACGTCGTTCCCGATCCGCTCCATCCAGGCGTCTTCTTCGGCGGAAAAGTCGAACGCTTCGTCGAGCGCACCGGCCAGACGCAAGAGGTCTCGCCGATCGCGCTGCCGTCGAAACGGTATCGCGTCGTGCGCACCGAGCCGCTCGCCTTCGATCGCTTCGATCGCAGTCGTCTCTACTTCGGTTCCGACGTCGTCTTCGCCACCGGCGACGGCGGCATGCATTGGCACGTCGTCAGCCACGATCTCACGCGCCGCCGGCCCGGCGTGCCGCCGGTGCTCGGATCGTTCGAGAGCGACGATCCGCAGCACGGCCTGCATCGCGGCGTCGTCTACGCGCTCGCGCCGTCGTTCCGCCGGCGCGGCACGATCTGGGCCGGCACCGACGACGGTTTGGTGTGGATCACGCGCGACGGCGGCGCGCATTGGCGCAACGTCACGCCGCCGGCAATGACCCCATGGAGCAAAGTGGCGCAGATCGACGCATCGCGCGTCGACGACGATACGGCATTCGTCGCGGTCAATCGCTTTCGCTTAGACGACCTTCGCCCGTACGTCTACGTGACGCACGACGGCGGAGCGCGTTGGCAACTCGCCGTGAGCGGACTTCCAAACGAACCGGTCAACGCGGTTCGTCAAGATCCACAGGAACCGCGGCTGCTCTACGCGGCAACTGAGAACGGCGTGTACGTCTCCTTCGACGCAGGCGCGCAGTGGCAAGGTCTGCAACTCGGTCTCCCGCACACGTCGGTGCGCGACGTCATCGTGCACGGCAACGATGCGATCGTCGCGACGCACGGACGCGGCTTTTGGATTCTCGACGACGTTACGCCGTTGCGCGCGCTGGCGCGCGAGGGCGCCGGACTGCTCGCGCGCGGCGGCTATTTCTTCGCACCGGAGCCGGCGTATCGCGTGCGCCGCAGCTTGAATACCGACACGCCGCTGCCGCCCGACGAGCCCACCGGCGAGAATCCGCCCGACGGCGCGATCCTCGACTACGCGCTCACCGGTAACGCGCGCCACGTCACCATCACGATCGCCGACGAAAGCGGCCGCGTCGTGCGCCGCTACGCTAGCGCCGATCCCGAACCGGCACCGATTCCCGATCTCGACAAACCCGCGTATTGGGAGCGGCCGTACCGGCGGCCGGCAACCGGCGAAGGTATGCATCGGTTCGTCTGGGACTTGCGCGAGCCGCCGCCGCAATCGGTAGCGCAGGATCTGCCTATCTCGGCGATACCGCACGACACGCCGCGCGTTCCGGAGGGTGCGCTCGTCGTGCCGGGACGTTACACCGTGGCGCTCGACGCCGACGGGCTGTCGCTGCGGCAATCGCTGACCGTCGTGATGGATCCGCGCGTCTCGATGTCGGCCGCGCAGTTGCGGCAGCAATATGCGTTGGCACATGTCGTGACGTCGCTCATGGACCGCACCTTCCGCGACGCGGCCGCGGCAAAGAGTGCCGGGCGCGAAGCCGATGCGCGGCTCTTCGAGTCGATCAACGAAAGCGCCGGACAACTGCTCGAGACGATCGACGGCGCCGACGCACCGGCGACCTCGCAGGCCGCCGCGGCGGTGGGCACGCTGAGCGCGCGCTTGGCGCAAACCGAGCACCACGCTCCGCCAAAACCAGGGTAGAGCCACGTTTCTCGGGTACCTCTCACTCGAACAAGACTCAACGCTGGAAAGGAGACCCCTCAGCAATGAATGCCTTACGTCTCGCGCTCGCCGTCTCGATCCTCGCAGCTCTCGCGTGCGCCGCTCCGGTCGCCGCCCAAATGACGAACGGGACCGTCGTGACCGTCACGATGAGCGCGCAGAACGGATCCGGTGAAGACGGCAGCGCAACGCTGACCCAGACCGCAGACGGCGTCGTGGTCCTCATTACGCTCAAGAACGCGCCTGCCGCCGATCAGCCCGCGCACATCCACCCCGGGACCTGCGCGAATCTCAATCCGGCACCGAAGTACCCGTTGACGAATGTCGCCAACGGCACGTCGAGGACGATCGTTAAAGGCGTGACGCTTGCCGACCTGACCTCGGGAATGTTCGCAATCAACGTGCACAAGAGTACGTCGGATTTGGGCACCTACGTCTCGTGCGGCGACATCAAGACCTCGTAGAGGTCTTCCGTCGTGCGTGAATCGCCGGCATCCCGCTTCGGCGAACCGGCCGAAGCGGAGCTGCCGGCGGACATCGCCGAGATCTATCGCGCGAATCGCGCGAAGATCGGTTTCGTTCCCAACGTCTTTCGCGCATACGCGCGCCGGCCCGAGCACTTCCGCGCCTTCATGGCGTATCACGACGTGCTGATGAAGGCACCCGGCGGCCTCAGCCGCGCCGAGCGCGAGGCGATCGTCGTCGCCGTTTCATCGGAGAACCGCTGCCAATACTGCATGACGGCGCACGGTGCGGCCTTGCGTATCCTCGGCAAAAATCCGTTGCTCGCCGAGCAAATCGCCAATAACTGGCGCACCGCCGAACTCTCGCCTCGCTGGCGCGCGATGCTCGAGTTTGCGTCGCGCGTCAACGAGCCCGGATTCGCCGGGACCGATGCCGAGATCGACGCTATGCGCGCATCCGGTTTCTCCGACGACGACGTTTGGGACATCGCCGCGATCGCGGCGTTCTTCGGCTTCTCCAACCGCATGGCGGGACTGATGGACATGCGCCCAAATTCCGAATTCTACTCGATGGGCCGCTAGCCCACCTATGTCATCCTGAGCGGAGCGTGCGAAGCACGCGCAAAGGACGCGTTCGGAGTACGCACCGAAGCGAAACGCGTGTCACCCTCGGGACGTTCGCGATTTCGCGTCCATGCGAAATCGCTACTACCTGGCGCGGCGCTCCCGGCCTCCATGCCTCCGCGCCGCGTCCAGAGTCCCTCGGGTCAACACGCGTTTCGCGTCGGCGCATGTCGCAACACGGTCCTACGACTACGCATCGTCCTTCGACTACGCATCGAACTGCGTTCGAAGCTCCGCTCAGGATGACATCGTAAGCTGTGCGAAGCGGGCGGCGTCGACGTTGCCGCCGCTGACGATCGTGCCGACGCGGGCGCCGATCAGTTCGGGAATGCGCTTTTGCAGCAGGGCCGCGAGCGGCGCGGCGGCGCTCGGTTCGACGACGAGTTTCATGCGCTCGAACGCGAAACGCATCGCGGCGCGCAGTTCGTCGTCGCTCACCGTGACGACACGGCACGCGTGGCGTTGCGCGATCGCGAAGGTCACTATTCCCGGCGACGTCGTTTGAAGACCGTCGGCAATCGTGCGCGGCACGTCGATGGAGATCCGCTCGCCCGACGCGAGTGAGCGCGCGAAATCGTCGCCTGCTTGCGGCTCGACGCCATAGATCGCGATCTTCGGATCGATTCCATGCGCGGCGAGCGCGGTGCCGCTCATCAGACCGCCGCCGCCTACCGGGACGACGATTGCGTCGAGACGCTCGGCGTCTTCGATGAGTTCCAGCGCCGCGGTGCCGGCACCGGCGACGATGCGCGGATCGTCGAACGGCGGCACGACCGTCGCGCCCTTTTCGGCCGCAATGCCGCGCGCAATCTCTTCGCGATGCGAACGCTCGCGTTCGTAGAGGACGACCTGCGCGCCGTACTCGCGGGTTGCCGCGAGTTTTCCCGCGGGCGCGTCGGACGGCATGACGATCGTCGCGGTGACGCCGAGCATCCGCGCCGCCAGCGCTACGCCCTGCGCGTGGTTGCCGCTCGAAAACGCCACGACGCCGGCGGCGCGTTCGTCCGCAGAGAGCGATGCGAGGAAATTATACGCTCCGCGAAACTTGAACGCGCCCATCCGCTGGAGGTTCTCGCATTTGACGAAGACCTCGGCATCGGCGAGCAGGTCGAGCGTGCGCGAGCGCACGACGGGAGTGCGGTGCGCCACCCCGCCCAGCCGCGCGGCGGCGGCACGCACGTCGACGAGGCGAAGCGTCACGCTCGCCCCAGGGTCATAGTGCGGACGGGCCGAAAACAGATCGCCATCGGAGGGTTCGGACATGCGCATCGTTGGAATCATCTTCTGCAGCCTGGTTCTCAGTGCTTGCTCCTTCGGCACGCAGCAGCTTGCCCCCAATGGCTCCGTCGCGAGTTCGCATGCGCGACCAGCCTCGAGCGCGGGATACGCGTACCTCTACGGATTCAAGGGACACAAAAGCGGTGACGGCAGATGGCCGGACGGACCGCTGACTGCGGTAAACGGTACGATCTATGGGGTGACGATGGTCGCCGGGGTGGACGAGCACGGCGTCGTCTTCTCAATCGATTCATCCGGCAACGAGCACGTCTTCTACGAGTTTACGGGTTATCCGAGCGGCGATGCGCCAGATGGCCTTCTATTTCTGAACGGAACGTTCTACGGTACGACGTTCGACGGCGGGACACACCACAAAGGCACCGTCTTCGCCCTGAGCCCTTCGGGCTCCGAACGCACCCTCCACAACTTTGCCGGCGGCCAAGACGGACAAAACCCGGCGGGCCTCGTCGCGATGGACGGGCGGCTGTACGGCGTCACGCAGGAAGGCGGCACGAACCAACGCGGGTCGGTGTACGAAATCAGCACGACGGGCAGCGAGCGCATCGTCTACAGCTTTGCCGGTGGTGCCGACGGCCAGATACCCACCGGGCAACTCGTTGCAAGAAATCACGTGCTCTACGGCACCACGTACCAGGGCGGAGGAGCCGGATGTTACAAGGTTGGCTGCGGAACGTTCTTCAGCGTCACGCCGGCTGGGACCAAAACGACTCTGTACGACTTCCAAGGTCAGCCCGACGGAGCGTATCCGCAAGGCGTCATCTTCGCGAACGGCGCGTTCTACGGCGTAGCCAGCGGCGGCGCGAACAACGGGGGGGCGCTCTACACGATCAGCACGTCCGGTCAGGAAAGCGTACTGCACTCGTTCTCCGGCAGCACCGATCCGACCGGCATCATCAGCGTCGGCTCCAATCTTTATGGCGCTACGGGATTCGGCCCCGGCCGCTTCATCGGAACCTTGTTCGAGTTGGATAAATCCGGTACATTCTCCGTCATACACGAGTTTGCGGGAGGCCCCCACGACGGCAGCGAGCCAAACGGTGCTTTTGCGGTGGCGAACGGTATCATCTATGGGACGACCGGGCACGGCGGCCTGGACAATAACGGGACGGTGTTTACGGTAACGCCGTAACCGTTACGCTCCCGTCGCTGCGGGCGCCATCTTGAAGTTCCAGTTGACGACCTTTCCGTTTTCGTCGAGCCGCATCTGCTCGACGTAGACGCGCTTTTCGAACTTCGCTTCGAAACAGTGCCAGCCGGCTTCGCATTTATCCGGCGTCTCTTTGATCGAAACGAGTTTGCCCTGCGCGTTGAGTTCGTCGGACCACTCGGCGACCTTGACGCGCGGAATGTTGACGCCGGGAGCGATGTCGCCTGAGACGGGGCGCAGGTCGTTATTCATCACTGCGCGAGTAATGTCGCCGGTTTCGCGCTCGTACTTGTTTTGAAATGAGCACGCCGCCAGCGCGGCGGCGGCAAGAACGGCGAGCGTGCGAGGGCGTATCACGGTGCGACGGTCTCCTTGAGCGTGTCGGCGGAGAAGTGAACGAAGGTCAGATCGGGATTCCATTCGTTCGCGAGGCGCACGCTCCACTCGCTTTCGAACAGCGCGGCCGGGCGGCCGTCCCAATCTTCCACGAGTTTCGCGTTCGAGGGAAACTGCGCCGCAAGCAAGGTGCTGCGATCGCCTTCGACGTGCCGCGCGAGCGAGAGGGGAAGCTGCGTAAAGAGCGTTTTGACGTTGTACTCGCTCTCCAAGCGATACTTCGCGACCTCGAACTGCAGTTCGCCGACGACGCCGACGATCGGCTCCGTTCGCATCGAGCCCAGCGGATAGAACACCTGCACCGCTCCCTCCTCGCGCAACTGGGCTATGCCCTTCGCGAAAGATTTGTAACCCGATGCATCGATACTCCGAACGCTCGCAAAATGTTCCGGGGCGAAGGCAGGAATCGGCACGAACTCGACCGGCGCGCCGTCGTAGAGCGCGTCGCCGATCGCGAAAACGCCGGGATTGGCCAACCCGACGACGTCGCCGGCGTAGGCGGCGTCGAGCGACTCGCGCTCGTCGGCAAAGAGCCGCATCGCGCGCGACAGGCGCACCTCCTTGCCCGTGCGACCGTTGCGCACCGTCATGTCGCGCTCGAACCGTCCGGAACAGACGCGCACGAAGGCGATGCGATCGCGATGGCGAGGATCCATGTTCGCTTGGATCTTGAAGACGAAGGCGCTGAACTCGGGATTCTCCGGTGGTATTCCGGCTCGGGCGGCCGGCGGCGGCGCCATCTCGACGAACGCGTCGAGAAACAGCTGCACGCCGAAGTTCGTTACCGCGCTCCCGAAAAAGACCGGCGTCGTCGTGCCTGCGAGCATCGCGGTGCGGTCGAACGATTCGCCCGCGCCGTCGAGCAGCTCGATCCCTTCGCGAAAGCGCGCGTACTCCGCTTCGCCGACCATCGAGCGCAAACGTTCGTCACCGGCGCCCGTCGTTGTCGCGGCGGCGCGCGTCGCTCCGTGGGCGGAGCGCTCGAACAGATGGAGCGCGTGCGTGCGCCGGTCGTAGACGCCGCGGAACTCTTCGCCGTTTCCAAGCGGCCAGTTCATCGGGTAGGCGCCGATTCCCAACACCGACTCGAGTTCGTCGAGCAGTTCGAGTGGATCGCGGCTTGGGCGATCGAGCTTGTTCATGAACGTGAAGAGCGGGATGCCGCGCTCGCGGCAGATCGCAAAGAGTTTTTTCGTTTGCGGCTCCACGCCTTTGGCCGCGTCGATGAGCATCACCGCGCTGTCGGCAGCAAGCAGCGTGCGATAGGTGTCCTCGCCGAAGTCTTGGTGTCCGGGCGTGTCGAGGAGGTTGATCGTGTGATCGCGGTACGGAAACTGCAGCACGGTCGACGTGATCGAAATGCCGCGCTCGCGCTCGAGCGCCATCCAATCGCTGGTCGCCTGACGCTGACGCTTGCGCGCCGAGACCTGACCGGCGACGTGAATCGCTCCACCGTAGAGCAGCAGCTTCTCGGTCAGCGTCGTCTTGCCGGCATCCGGATGCGAGATGATCGCAAACGTCCGGCGCTTTTGTACTTCGTCGTCAATCGTCACGATGGGCCTATGGCGGAGTGGGTTCGTACACCCGCAGCTCGTTTCCGTTCGAACCGGTGCGCAGGAGCGCCAGCACGCCGGGCGCTCGGAAAAACCGCACGGCGGGCGGAATCCGAAAGCGATCGCCTCCGCGCCGCACGTAGGCTTCGCCGCCGGCCACTTCGATCGTGCAATCGCCGTAACGAAGCGTCGCGGGCGCTGGGATGGGCGTCGCACCGGGCGGGAGGTGCCGCAAGACGTAAGCGAGCGGGCCCGTCGTCTCCGACGTTTGTATCAAACATTCGGGGAGTGCCGAGAGCGCCCACGGCGCGTCGCCGCGCAGGCCTTTCGACGACCCCGCGCCCGGCGCGTCCGGTGCTTGCGGCTTCGGGCTGACGCGAAGGTAGACCGAGGCGATTTTAATACTGATCGCGTCGCGGTTCACCCAGCCGGCGACGGCCGTCGCGATCGCCAGCACGATGATCGTCGCGAGCAGGAGATACCGCAGCATGCCGCGCGTTTCGCGGCGTGCGGCGAATTAGCCCAGTCCCTCGACTCCCCGGATCTCCGACTGCGAGGGATGTGGTTCGAAGGCTCCGCGGAACTCGCGCACCGACTGCGAGAGCCGCTTGCAGCCGTCTGCCCCGAGGCGTTCGAGCAAATCGGGAAAGACGGTCGCCTCTTCTTCGTCGATGTGCGCGACGATTGCGTCGCGCAACTTCGCGACCTTCTCGTCGAACTGCGGCTCGTCGCGGTCTTCCCGCAAGGCGTCTATTTCGAAAAGCAGCACGTCGGCTTCGGCCGTCTCGCGATAGAGCCGCTCCGACTGGTCCTTGCGTCCGGCCAGCACTCTCGTTGCGGGATAGATCAGGCTCTCCTCGGTCGCATTGTGAATGGCGAGCGCCGTCTTCAAGCGATTGAGCATGGTGCGCCGCAGCGTTCGATCGCCGGGCTGCACCAACTCCGCCACGAGGTTTTTTACGACCTCGTGGTCGCGTTTGAGCACCGCGAATGCGTCCCCGGCATCGGAGGCGAGTTTCTCGGCGGCTGGGTTCATCGATGTCCCTCTACCCCGCGGTCTCACGGTTGAATCGGCCGAGCGCGAGTGCGGCGACCATCGCGATTCCCGGAACGATTCCGATTGCGCCGAGACTCTTGTCGATCACCAAGCCGCCGAGCGCCGGGGCCGCCATGAGGGCAACGTTGCTAAGCGCATCGTTGAAACCGAGCGTCGCTCCCCGCTCGTCGTTCGGCGCGGCTTCCGAGATGAGCGCGGCCAGCGTCGGCTCGACGCAGGCAGCGCCGATTGCCCATACGGCGAGCAGGCCGAGGAACGCCCAGAGATCGCGCGTGAAAGTCAGCGCCGCGTACGCGCACGCTCCCAGCGCCAGCCCGATCTGCGAGACGCGCGCGTCGCCTAGGCGCTTCGCGAGCGGACCGACGATCAGTGCCATTGCAACTCCGCCGGTCGCGCCGGCGAAGGCAATCAGCCAACTGGCATCCTTGGCGCCGAGGTGCATCGCCACTTTCACGTAGAGCGCGAAGATCGAGAAAAAATACGTCACCGCGAAGATGAACAGGAAGTGCCGAACGATCAGGCTGCGCGTGCGCGGCCGCGTCCACGCGCGGCGCGCGGCCGTACGCAGGTCGAAGCGCTCGCTCTTTTTCACGCGCGTCTTCGGCAAAAACCGCAGCGTCAGCACGATGTTGATGGCTTGCACCGCCGCCGCAAAAACGAACGGCAGCCAAAAGCCGAAGCGAATGAGAAATCCGCCCGCCACCGGACCAAGGACGATGCCGATGCCGAACACGATGCCGAATGCAGCGAACGCGCGATCGCGATGCGCTATGTCGGTGACGTCGGCGATGTACGATTGCGTGACGCCGAGATTGCCGCCGCCGATGCCCGCGATGCCGCGCGCGATGAAGAGCATCGACAGCGTGGGGGCCCATGCGAGCAGCAAATATCCGGCAAGCGAAATGACTTGAGAAACGACGACGATCGGCTTGCGGCCGATCTTGTCGCTGAGCGCGCCCCACAGCGGCGCCGCTACCGTCGATCCGACCGCCATCGTTGCCAACAGCGCACCGACCGTCACGCCGTTGGCTCCGTATTTCTGCGCGAGGTACGGCAGCAGCGGAATCATGACCATGTACCCGCAAACGTCAATCAGCGTGATCGAATAGATCGGAACGAGCGCCCGGATCGTCTTGAGGTCGCGCGCCGTCAAGCGTAGGCTGCCGAAGATGCCCGTCCCTTTCGCGATCCGCGTGCTGCGCGCCATCCGTGCGCCTAAAAACTCATGTCCCGTCTCAATGAGACGTATCACTAGTACGCCGGCGGCACGTACACGTTGAAGGTCACCGCCCGCTCGGAACTAACGTTGCGAAAGACGTGGGGCGCCTCGCGGGGCACGATGACGAAATCGCCCGCCTTTAGCGTCGTCGTCTTGCGGTCGACCTCGGCGACGACGCTTCCTTTGAGCGCGAGCAGCAGTTGCTCGCTCTGCGGATGCTCGTTTCCCTTTTTGCCGCTCGACTCGCCTGGCGCGAGAATCATCGACGCGGCTTGCAGTCCGCGAGCCGTTGCCAGTACGGAGAACGAAGCATCGTTCATCTACGAAGCCTCTTTCGATTGCACCATCTCGCGAGCGGCGCGAAGGTCGGCCACGAGCCGTGCGAATGACGCGCGTCGCGCGGCGCGGTCGGTCTGGCGCAAGACGCTGGCGGGGTGGATGGTAACGAACACGCTGCGGCCGTCGCCGGCGCTGAACGGTTTTCCTCGGAGATCGCCGATGCGTACGGTACGCCCGAGGACGCTTCGCGCAGCGGTCGTCCCCATCGCCACGATCGCCCGCGGTCGAACCGCCGCGATCTCCGCATCGAGCCACGGGCGGCACGCGTCGATCTCGATGACGCGCGGTTTTTGGTGGATCCGGCGCTTACCGCGCGCGACGTAGCGAAAATGCTTGACGGCGTTGGTGACGTAAACGCTTGCCGGATCGATGCCGGCTGCTTCGATCGCGGAGCGGAGCGTGGCGCCCGCCGGACCGACGAACGGTTCTCCCTCGATATCCTCGCGGTCGCCGGGCTGTTCGCCTACGAGCACGATCCGCGCGGTGCGCGATCCTTCTCCGAAAACGGTCTGCGTTGCATGCTCGAACAGGTCGCAGCCGCGGCACCCGTTCGCCGCCCGGCGCAAACTCGTCAGCGAAATGCTGCGCGGCAGATAGGCGGCTGCAGTCTCGTACGGCATGATGACGATCGCGTGTCCGGCTACAGGAGCGGGATGCCCGCGTTCGGCTCGGTTGGGAGCGGCTGCTCCTGCGTCGTCTCTTCGAGACGCGCGCCGGCGTCTTCGAGCGCCTTCAATCCCCCGTCGATCGCTTCGGCGCGTTCGAAGCCGAAGCCGCGCAGTTTCTCGACCACGCGCCGGGCGGCATCGTCATCGTCGGCGTAGACGAGAACGACCTGGTCGTGCGCGATCGGCAGCGCCAGATCGGTCGCCTCTTCGAAGTGATCGTAACGGTAAAAGACGGCGCCGCGCAATTGTTCTTTGCCGCGATGGCGGCGCACGTCGAACGCGGCGACCGATGCGTCGCGCGCGAGCAGATCGAGGGCCGCTCCTGCGTTCACTCCATACCTCCCGCCAGCTAACCGTTCACGACCGTGCCGCCGTTGACGTGGACCGTCTGTCCCGAAACGTACGAGGCATCGTCCGACGCCAAAAACATTACCGCAGCCGCGACTTCGTAGGGCTGGCCTGGTCGCTTCAACGGCGTATCCTTCTCGAACTCGGCCACCTTGTCGGCGGGATAACTCGCGCGGATGAGCGGCGTCCAAATCTGACCGGGCGCGACGGCGTTGACGCGAATGCCACGTTCGACGATGGCGTTCGAGAGTGCGCGCGTGAACGAGACCAGCGCACCTTTCGTCGACGAGTAGTCGACGAGATTCGGATTTCCTTCGTAGGCCGTCACCGACGCAATCGTCACGATCGCGCCGCCCTCGCGCATATGCGGCAAGGCCGCTTTGACGGTGTAGAACTGCGAAAAGACGTTGGTCCGGAACGTGCTTGCGAGCTGCTCCGCCGAGATGTCCTCAGGCCGTTCCTGCGGATGCTGTTCTGCGGCTCCGTTGACGGGTACGCCGAGACGCCCGAAACGGTCGACGGTTTTCCGCACGGCCGATTGACAAAACGCTTCGTCGCCGAGATCTCCCGCCAACAGCAGGCAGGCGCGTCCCTTCTCTTCGACCAGGCGCCGCGTTTCGCGCGCGTGGTCGTCTTCCTCGAGATAAGCGATCGCGACGCGTTCTTTGGTTGCGGATGCAGCTCCGTTTGCCGTCCGGGTTGACGTTCTTGATGCTGCGGCGGAAGCGTCTGCGTCTGGCTCATGGCACCGTTCTACCCATCGCCGCCGCGCGTAACGCGGGGGCGCGTTGCGCGACGAATTGGTTTCCCAGGGACTCGCCGTGGGAAGAACGAGTGCGGCAGGGCCGCCTTCGTTGCGGCCCTGCGCCAAAGGAGGGAGAAACGCGATCGAAGCCGCCGTGTCGGGTTTTGGAATCAGCGAATACACGTCGTATCCGTGGTCGTTCGAACGCGATCTCGAACGTTTTGCCGCGCACGGAGCCGACGCGATGGAAGTGTGCGAGTTCAAGCTGAACCGCGACGACTATGCCCCGCAGTTCGCGCGGTTGCGCGCGAGCGGAATGGTGGCGAGTTCCGTGCAAACGACGCTGCATTCGCTCTTCCCCGACTCGCTCGTGCCGGCGCCGCACGATCCCGGCGAACGGCTGCGCCGCATCATGTCGTCGATCGAGCGAATTGCACCGCACGTTCCACCGGCTACTCCGTTCGTCGTCATCACCGGCGCCGCGCCCCAGGGAGACTGCGCGCGAGTCTACGACTACGCCGTCGGCGCGCTGCAGTCGCTCGCCGCGTTCGCGGCCGAGCGCGGCGTACGAATCGCCTTTGAGCCGCTCAACCCCGTCCTCCTCAATACCGACACGGCGGTCTGGGGACTCAACGATGCCTTGGAACTCGTCGAACGCGTCGCCCACCCTTCATTAGGGCTCTGCGTCGACACGTGGAACGTCTTTCAAACGCCCGACGTCGAGCGCGTCATCGCGCGCTGCGGACCGCGCATCTTCCTCGTACAGATCAGCGACTGGCGGCGGCCGCACGGCGGCGCCGACCGGCGACCGTTGGGCGACGGCTCGATTCCCAGCCACGCGCTCTTTCGCGCCATCCGCGACGGCGGATACGCGGGCCCGTACGTGCTCGAGATTTTCTCGTCGGAAGACGTGCCGGATTCAATTTGGGGAGGCAACATCGATGCGGCGATCGATCGCAGCATCGCCGCATTCGAACGCATTTGGGAGGAAATCGCCGTATGATCGCAAGCGCTCTGCTCGTCGCTTCCCTCGAAACTTCAGATCGTCAGTTCGTCGATCGGGCAATCGGCATGAACGTCGCTACGATCGAGCGCGCGCAAGCCGCGGAAAGTTCCGGGGATAACTACGTGCTCGACTACGTCGAAGAGGTCGTCGGGGACCGGCGCCTCGCCGACCAGCAACTCGAAGCCGTCGCGAGGAGCGAAAGCTACGCTAGCAGCCGGCAGCTGAGCCCCAAGGTCGGCGCTCCGGCGACGATGCGACCAGGCTCGTCGCGTCTGACCGCGTCACAAAGCGCTGCATGGGGCGTCCATTTACTTTCAAGGCGAGGTCGCGGCGAATCGTGCCGCGTTGTCGCTCTACGCCGCCGAAGCGAAGAGCGGTTCCGACCCCGCATTACGCCGGTACGCGCAATCGTTCGAGCCGAAACTCCAGGGCGAGCTGCAGCACTCGATGCACGACCTTCAGGTCGAGCGAAGCCTCGAAGGCGAGCATCCGTGAATCGTGAGCGCGCTGGAACCTTCGACGGGTCTCAGCACCGCCGAACGCGATGCGCGCGATGCGCGGCTTCGTTACGTCTCCGACGACGCCCCCGGAATTCGCCGCCTCCGCAACCGCGGCGGATTCCGCTATGTCTGGCCCGACGGTCACGGTGTGCGCGATGACGTCACCCGAGAGCGAATTTCGAAGCTCGCAATCCCGCCGGCCTACGAATCCGTGTGGATCTGCCCGCTGCCAAACGGACACATTCAAGCCACCGGCCGCGACGCGCGCGGCCGCAAGCAATACCGCTATCACGCGCGCTGGCGCGAGACGCGAGATGCCTCGAAGTTCGCGCATCTCCTCGACTTGCGGCCGCGCTGCCGGCCATCCGCGAAGCCTCGCCAAAGATTTGGCTCGGCCCGGTATGCCGAAGGAAAAAGTGCTGGCCGCGGTCGTGACCCTGCTCGAGTCTACGCTGATTCGCGTCGGCAACGAAGAGTACGCGCGTGCGAACGACTCCTATGGTCTCACTACGCTGACCAACGGCCACGTGCGCGTGCGCGGCGCCGACCTGCGCTTTCACTTCAAAGGGAAGAGCGGCATCCTCCATCGCGTCGATCTTCACGATCGGCGGATCGCGCGCATCGTCGCGAAGTGCTTGGATCTGCCCGGACAGCACCTGTTCACTTTCGTCGACGAAACCGGCGGCGCGGCCCCGGTCGATTCCGCCGCCGTGAACGACTACATCCGCGCGATTTCGAACGCCGACTATTCGGCGAAAGATTTTCGTACCTGGCTCGCGACCACGACGTGCGCGCAATGGCTCGCCGGCAATCCCGCGGAGTCGGCAACGGAGCGTAAACGCGCGATCGCCGAGGCCTGCCGCGTCGTCGCCAAGCGCCTGCGGAACACGCCGTCGGTCTGCCGCTCGTCGTACATCCATCCGGCGCTCTTCGAGCGATACGTCGCCGATGGCCGTTTCGATCTGCCCCGCGCGGCGAACCGTTCCGCCGCGGACGAAGCCGCCGTGCTCGAGGCGCTTCTCGCTTCTACGAGCGGACGACGCGCCGCGCGGCCGCTCCGCGCGGCGCGCGTAAACGCGCGTGAACTCGGCGCCGAGCAACACGATCTGCGCCGAATAGTCGATCCAAATTAAGAAGACGGCGAGCCCTGCAAACGCACCGAACGAAGAAGACGTTCCCATCCGCCCCAGATATCGGCCGAACACGAACTGCCCCGGGACGAAGAGACCGAAACAACCGCCCCCGGCCACACCTCACGCCACGGAATGCGGCGCTCCGGCACCCCCCAGAAGAGCAGCGCGAACAGGGCCGTCGTCAGTACGAGAGCGGCCACGACATCGAGGACCGTTACGAGAGCGGGCAACCCGGGAAAGTTCGTGCGAGCACGCCGCCTGCGGCGGCAACGGCGGCGTTGACGAACACCGAAAGCAGCAGAAGCAATGCTATGCCGAGCATCATCGCGAACGGAATCGCGCGCGCCTTCAACGTCTCTATCAGTGGGCGCTTCGCTTGTGGAACGTCCCACACGGCGTTGAGCGCTTCCTGAAGCGCACCGCACCAGCCGAACGCGGAGGCAACGAAGATCGCCCACGTGGCGATCTGCGCGCGAACCGGAGCGGCGCTGGAAAACGTCGCCTCGACGATCGACCGCACGAGCCGCGACGCATCCGGGCCGCCGTGCGCATCGACGTATTCGTAGATCGCGGCGAGCACGGACCGGTGCGAGCCGAGAACTGCCCCCGCAATTTCGACGACGATGACGATCAACGGCGCGATCGCGAATGTCGTAAAATAGGCGATGGCGGCCGCCAGCCATTGCGAACGGTGCCGGGTGAACTCGCCGAACGTTTCGCGGACCACCGCGCCGGTCGCTTCGGCTGCCCGTACCGGGCTCAACGCGACCGATCGAACTTACGTTGCTTCATGAACTCGTCGGCCTCTTGCGAGTCGACGCCGGGATCGCTGTGGAGGTCGTGATCGGCTTCTTCGCGCACGGGCGGTGGCGGCAGATCTTCTTCCGTGAGATCGCTTTGAAATATTTCGCCGGCTCGATCGCGGCGAAATCGCTTTGCAGATTCCGACATCTTCGTTTTTATCGAGGCCTTTCTTACGGCGCTTTTTACCCACGGCGCGTCGCGTCCAACCCCCGCGCGGCCGTGCTAGCAGGTGCCTGCGCGGGATGCTGCGCCGTTTTCGGGTAATGAATTTGCATGAGGCGCCACATCGGTTCGACGACGTTGGCGATCACGAGGGATCGTTCCTCGACGAGCACCGGACCGAACCCGACTTTACGAGTGACGAAACAGTCTCTGTGGCACGCAGGCGATCGCGACGCACACATCGGAATTACGATTTTCTTCCGGACCGCGAACCATCCGACCGTAGTCGTGACGGTCCCCGCTCGACGGACGCTTCTCAGCGATTCGACGACTGACGACCTGAAATTCCGCGCGGTTCGGACTATGCGAGCTGTCGTCGTCTCCGACGAGCGATCGTCGTTCGGCCACGCGCCTCGAGTCGCGTCCATCGGCCGAGGCGCTGCTGACGACGATCGCTTGCTGCGCGACCTAAGCCTTGCAGATTCCGAAGCGCTCCGCACTATTCTTCACGATCAGACCACCTGCCGCAGCTCGAAGACACAGAAGCCTTTACGGTCGAGTTGGACGGGAATGCCGCTCTTCAACTCTTCGGAGTTCAACATAGTTCCCTCTTCCCAGCCTCCACGCAGACTGCTAAAGTAGCGCATCGCGTACGACCCACCGAGGTTCTCGGCAACGCTGACCGCAGTAGTAATGGTTCGATCTACCGTATTTCCAACGAAAAAAACGCAGTCTTGACCCTGTCGCAAGGCTACGCCGACTGCGGCGCCCCCACCGATCGTCATGCTGCGTGAAATATCCGTATCGTACGCGATATATTCCGTGGACTGCTGAAAGTGAAAGTTGGTATAGAGCCGAAGTTCCGGAACGCGTACGGCAAACCAGGTAAGACGCTGCTCCCCAAGCGGCACATTGCGGACCCCGAGCCACTTCCAATCCGGGGCCAGCCGCGGTTCGATCGACGGCGCGCCACCGGAAAGGTCCAACCCCGCTGCGCCCTCGATCGCGGCCCACAGATATCGTGGTGGAAACCAGGGCGAGAGCATCATACCTTGATTCACGAGCGTCTCGCCGTGCAGCCACTCGGAAAACTGACCCGGCACCGTGTTATTGCGGCGCGGATCCTTGGAGTAGTGGGCAAATCCCCGCGAGAGCGACTCGGCCATGAAGCTGGGATTGAACCTTGCGGCCGCAAAAGCATACCAAAAAGCGGCGCCGACCCAGACGCCGCCGAGCAAGCCATAGCCGTGAACCGGCCCGTAGTCGACCGCGTTGCGCGGCACCGTGTGGATGCCGGCTTCGGTCCAGAATTCCTCCGCGCTCAAACGGCTGATAATTCCCGCGGCAGTTTCGTCGTCCGCCACGCCGAACATTACCGGAAACACGAGGTCCGACGTCACGTCGGTGCGAGGTATGCCGTCGATATCGATATTGAGATAGTAGAGCCCGGTCTCTTTGTTGAATAGGTGCGCGTTGATCGCGGCGCGAAGCGCCTCGGCCTCGGATTTAAATTTCTACTTTCCCCGTGCTTGCCTAAAACGCGCGCCATGTGCGACATCGTCTGCAAGGCAGCGTAGCATTCGGAGTTCACCTCGGTTGTCGCGCCCGACAAGCGGTAATCCTTGATGACATTGCGCCATCCCACGATGCCCCAGTCCGAGGTTCCGGTCGCCGTGCACCAGACCAGGCCTTGCTCGTTGCGCTGCGAGAGGATATACTTTGCAGCTTTACGCGCAGCGGGTAGACGCGCTTCAGGAACGCCTCGTTTTGCGTCGCGTTGTAATGGTGCCAAAGCGCGAGGATGAGCAATGGCGTGTTATCGTTGATGTTGAGCTTATAATCTGCGGTCTTGCCGTTTCGAACATCGTAATATTCGATAACCATGCCTCTGCGTTCGAGATGCTCCGCGTACCATAGCAGCGATTCTTCGGCAAAATCGGGTACGATGTAGTCGGCGCCGAAGGCAAACCAGGCGGTGTCGCGCGCAACGCTGTTATTCGAACGAGATGGATCGTTGACAAAACACCAGCCGGTTGGCGCGAGGAGCATCGTTCGAAGCATGTTTGCTTTTGCCCAGAATACGCCGCGGTTGACCTGCGAATCCGGAGTGAGCACGACCGAGCGATTGAGGATCGTATGATAGTACTCTTGCGTAGCCCACAAGGCGTCCGCCGGAAGCGGTAAGTTCTTCAGCGCGCGCAACGCCTCGCTCTTGCCGTCCATCGAAAACGTGATCGTGAAATGAAAGGTTGCGCGCCGATTCGCCTTCAACTCGTGCCGAAGATGAAAGATTCCCAGCGGGTCGGAAGCCGGAGAATCCGCCTTACCGCTTAGCACTCCCGGGCAACGTTTGGCGACGGCTTTGCCGTGATCCGTCGTGACTTCCCAGCTCGCCACCGGAGACGAACAGGCGAAGACGCGTGCGACCGCCTCAGCGACTCGTTGAATGCGACCAGAGCATTGTGCCGTTTATCGAAAGCGGCGCAAACGTCGTGCCCCGTATCTCCTCGCAACAGCGCGAAGGCATACGTTTCGATCTGAACGGATTCCGACGTTGCGTTATGCAGTTCGACCTCGTAATAGACTGCGGGCGGATCGACCTCGTCTCCGCTCGGCTTACCGCTGAGGACGAAAATGTTCTCGCGAACTTCCACGCCGTTGGAGAGCGAGAACCGATGCTCCTGATGGGCCGGGTGAATGATGAAAGTGCCGGGCAGGGGCGTGAGCGCAATTCCGGTGTGCCGGTCCCAGTGGTGCGTGACGATCGTTCCAAGAGGGTCTTACCGCAGTCGCTCGAGTAGACTTTTTCAATCGCGCCGGTCGCTTTAACGATACAAACGCACTTTGGGCCGCCAAAGGTGCTGCCGGCAGCCATCTCGGTGTCGGAAATTACGTATGCGGCACCGTGGTCGCCCGCCCCGACGATTGAAGGAACCGATTTCCGCACCGATTATAAACTTCCCGACTGCTTGCTCATGCCGCCGTCGATAATGTACGAGGCGCCGGTGATATATGCGCCGGCGGACGAAGCTAAAAAGACGCAAAGTTCGGCAATCTCTTCCGGCTTCGCCATCCGGCGCAAAGGAATTTCGGCGAGCAGGGCGTCGTACTTTTTCGATCGCTCTTAAGCTGGGCGTCCATCGGCGTATCAACCGCGCCCGGACAAACGTCATTTACCGTAATACCGTGTTCTGCAAGTTCGAGCGCGATCGTGCGCATCAACATTCGGATGCCGCCCTTCGACGCGCAATAAGGTGCATTGGTCGGCATCGCCAGCTCTTCGTGAACCGAAGACACGTTGATTATTCGGCCGCCTCGCCTTTGTTTGACCATGTGCCTGGCGACGGCTTGCGAGCAAAGCCAGGCACCGGTGAGGTTGACCGATATGACTTTGTTCCATAGGTCGAGCGGCGTGTCAAGGAATGGCTGTTTATGCTCGATCCCGGCATTGTTCACCAAGACGTCGATGCCGCCGAAATGCTTCGCGGTTTGTCCCGCCAGCGCCGCGACTTCGTCGGGCTTGCTGACATCGGCCGCGATAGCGTACGCCTTCCCGCCGAAGTTCTCGATTTCGTCAACGACCGCCGTTGCGGGCTCTCGATCGCCAAAGTAGTCGATCACCACGCTCGCGCCTTCGTGCGCAAAACTCAGCGCGATCGCCTTGCCGATCCCCGTGTCGCCTCCGGTGACGATCGCGACCTTCGATGCGAGGCGCAGGGGCGTCGCTTTCATGGTCCCTCCTTTTTGCAAACGACGCGCCTCCATTACCGCCGCCTCGACAACGCAAGCCAACCGAAAGCGGCCACGCCGGCAAGAGCGACCAACCCGATCGTGCCGTGCATTGCCGCGCGAGCGGATTCCGCACGCGCGGACGGCATAAAGCGCAGTTCCGGCAAGCGGTCATTGAGCCGCTTCTCCCGATCGTCCAACGCCATTTTCAACACTTGCGCGGGATGCATCGCCTGCCGATCCGTCGTCTGCGAAATTTGCTCGCGACAACTGAACCCGTCGGCCACGATGATCGTCCGCTTGTCTGCGGCACGCACCTTCGGCAAAAGCGCGCGCTCGCCGATCGCCATCGATACGTCGTAATGGGCGGCATCGAATCCGAACGGTCCCGCCATCCCGCAGCATCCCGTGTCGGGTATTTCGTAGTCGAGGCCGAGCGCGTCGAACAGCTTGCTTTCGCCCGACGTGTCCAGGATCGACTTGTGATGACAATGTTGCTGCACGAGCGCTTTGCGATGCAAGCGCGGCGGCGCGTACTCCGGCGCCTTTTTTGCCAAGAACTCCGTCAACAGATAGGTCTGCTCCTTGAGGCGCTTTGCGTCCTCATCCGGCCCGAGCAGATTGGTCATCTCGTCGCGGAAGACCGAAACGCAACTGGGCTCGAGCCCCACCACGCAGATCCCCTCACGAATCGCGGCCGTAGGGCTTGCAACACCTCTTGCAACATGGTTTTGGCCAGATCGAGCATGCCGTAATCGTACAGCGGACGCCCGCAACACAGCTGCACGGCCGGAATCGTCACTTGAAAACCGGCGTCCTCCAGCACTTCCACCGCGGCTTGGGCCGTCGTCGGATGAAAGTGATTGTTCCACGTGTCGGGCCACAGGATGACCTGCTGCTTGCCGGCGTTACGAAGCGGGCGCTGCGCGAACCACGCTCGGAACGTCTGCGGAGCGAAGAGCGGAATCGTGCGCTGCGGCGCGATCGAGACCAGCATTTTTGCGAGGTCGCGCAGCCCCGGCGTTTGCGTCAGAGCATTCACCACGCGCGGAGCAAGCGATGCGATCCGCGCCCACCAATACATCAGACCGAACGCGTAGGCCGCGATCGGACGCCGTTTCTGCTCGTAATAGTGCGAAAGAAACTCCGCCTTGTACGTCGCCATGTCGACGTTGACCGGGCATTCGCCCTTGCAGCCTTTGCACGACAGGCACAGATCGAGCGCGTCTTTGACGCCTTCGTCCTGCCAGCCGTTCTCCATTGGATTGCCTTCGAGCATCTCGAAGAGCAAGCGCGCGCGCCCGCGCGTCGAGTAGGCTTCCTCCTTGGTGGCCATGTAGCTCGGGCACATCGTCCCGGCGTCGTGCTTGCGGCATTTTCCGGTTCCGACGCAACGGTTTGCAGCGAATGCGAAGCTGCCGTGATCCTCTTCGAACGTGAAATGCGTCTTGGGCTCCCACGGCTCGATACTCGGTTCCCCAGCGCAAGTTTTGATCGAGCTTGTACGGATGCACGACCTTGCCGGGATTCATCTTATGCTGCGGGTCCCAGATCGACTTGAACTCCCAGAATGCTTGCACGAGCTCGTCGCCGTACATGATCGGCAGCAGCTCTCCCCGCGCTTGACCGTCGCCGTGCTCGCCGGAAAGCGAGCCGCCGTGCGCCACGCAGATGTGCGCCATTTTGGTCACGAACTCGCGGTATTTTGCGATGCCCGGTGCGGTGAAGAGATCGAAGTTGATGCTGACGTGGACGCACCCTTGCCCGAAGTGTCCGTAGATCGAGCCTTTGTAGCCATACTCGTCGAGCATCGCCTGAAACTTACGAATGTAATCACCCAGGCGCTTGGGATCGACCGCGGAGTCTTCCCAGCCCGGATAGTAATCCGCCTGGTTGGGAATTTTCGAGGTCGCGCCCAGCGCGTTATCGCGAAAGGCCCAGAACTGCTCTTGCTGCTCGTGGTCGTCGAAGAACTTCATCGACGGCGGATTCGGACGTGACCTGAACGCTTCGATTAGCCCGTGCGCGCGTTCGGCCGCCTCTTCTTTCGTGTCGCCGCCGAACTCGCAAATCAGCCATCCCCGCCCGCGGAAACATCGAGCGGCCGCTGTCCGACTCGCCTTTGAGCCTCATGAACTCAAACATCGATGCGGCCATGCCCTCGAGCGCGATCGGCCCGTGCTCGTCGCAGAACGGCACGTGATCGGCCGCCGTGGCCAGATCCGGAAAGCCGAAAATCGCGATGGCACGATGCGGCGGACTGTGCACCAGACGAACCGTCGCCTCGACGATCGTGACGCAGGTGCTCTCCGTGCCGACCAGCGCGCGCGCGACGTTGAAGCCGTTCTCGGGCAGCAGTTCGTTGAGCGGAAAGCCCGAGACGCGCCGGGGAATGTCCGGGAATATCTCGCGAATTTTGTCGGCGTACTTATCGCGCAGGGCTCTGAGCTGCCGATAAATTTCGCCTTTGCGACCGCCGTCGGCGATGATTTGCTCGAGTTCCTGGTCCGACGTCTTGCCGACTCGCATGCGCAGTCCATCGTAGGTGACGATGTCGAGTTCCTCGACGTTCTCTTCGGTCTTTCCGGCCATCTGCGCGTGCATGCCGCACGAGTTGTTGCCGATCATTCCGCCGAACGTATTGCGGTTGTGCGTCGCCGGATCGGGCCCGAACGTGAGATGCCGCTCCTCGGCCTTGTTACGAAGGTCGTCGTTCACGCAGCCGGGCTGTACCCGCGCGGTCTTTGCCTCCCAATCGATGGCGACGATGCGATTCATGTACTTGCTGAAATCCATGACGACCGCGGCATTGCACGTTTCGCCCGCCAGGCTCGTTCCGCCGCCCCGTGAAAAGATCGGCGCGCCGAATTCGGCGGCACGCCGCGAGCGTTCGCTCGACGTCCTCCGCATCTTTGGGAATCACGAGCCCGATCGGGACCTGCCGGTAGTTCGACGCATCGGTCGCATACATCGCGCGCGTGCTCGAATCGAACCGCACTTCGCCGCGCACGCTCGCGCGCAGTTCGGCCTCGAGCCCGCCAGCGTCAGACGGCATAGCGCTCGGCATCGACGCGGCGCAGTTCCAGCCCGATGCCGGGCCGAGCCGGATCGGGGACAATTCGCCGTTCTCCGGGTCGGCAGCGCCTTCGAAAAGCATCCGTTCGATCCGCGAGTGGTCGAAAAAATACTCGATATGGCGCAACTGCTTGCATGCCAGCGCGGCATGCAGATGCAGATGCGGCGCGCAATGGGTCGAAAGCGGAGTCATCGTGCTTTGGCAGAGCCCGTCGACCGCGAGCAAACCTGAAAAACCGCCGCAGCGCGTGGCATCTGCCTGGAGCACGTCCAACATCCGAGCGTCGATCATTCGTGCGAACTCGTACAGACCGTATCCGTACTCGCCATCGGAAATCTCCATTCCAGGCGGCGAGTGCTCTCTCACGCGACGCGTTCCCGCGTAGTCCTCACGAAAAACCGGCTCCTCGAACCACGTCACGCCTTGTTCGGCGAACCGTTGTGCCTGCGCGATCGCCTCTTGCACCGAATATGCACCGTTGGCATCGACGAAGAGCTCCGCGTCCGGGCCGATCGCGCGCCGGGCGGCGGCGACTCGCTCGATGTCCGCGTTCGGATTTCGGCCGATCTTCATCTTCACGCGCGGAATGGCATCCTGCACCCAGCCTGCAAGCTGATCGCAGAGCTGCGTTTCGGAATACGCGGTGAATCCGCCGCTCCCATAGACGGGGACTCGCTCCCGAGCGGCTCCGAGCAGCGCGTAGACGGGCTGCCCCAGAATCTTGCCCTTGAGATCCCACAGCGCCACGTCGACCGCCGAGATAGCCATGGAGGTGATGCCGCCGCGGCCGAGATTGCGCGTGACGTTACACATATCGTTCCAGCGCGCACCGATCTGCATTGCGTCTCCGCCTAGGAGACGGTTCCGCAGCGTCGTCGCAATGAGTTTCGCGGTGGCAACGTCGGCGTACGTGTAACCGATGCCGATTTCCCCGCCCGCCCGCACTTCCACGTACACCAGCGTGGTCGCATCCCATTCGAGCGTCCCATCCGATTCCGGCGACTGCGTTGGGATCGTATACGCGTGCACGTCGACCGCGTCGATCGGACATTGCACGCGGACCGCCGTCAGGCTCACCTTTAGTGCTCTCCGCGATGTGGCAGGATGCCTGCGAGCACGCTCTTGATGCTCCCTCGAATCACGCCGCCTTCGTCGGGATCGCCCTTGCGCAGCGCAGAAAAGAGATTGTGCGCCTCTTCGAGGCTGATATGCGGAGGCAACTGGGAGATATTCGGATCGACGACCGCATCGAAGACCACCGGGCGGTCCGACGAAAGCGCGCGATCCCACGCCGGTCCGACGTCTTCGGAGCGTTCGACGCGGATGCCGTTAAGACCGAGCGACTCCCCATACTGCGCGTAGTTGAATACCGGAAGGTTCTGCGAGGCTTCGTATTTGGGATTGCCCGACTCGATGCGCATTTCCCAGCGTCACTTGGTTGAGATCCGAATTGTTGAGCACCAGAAAGATCAATCGAGGATCCGACCAGGTTTTCCAATACTTCTTAACCGTCAGCAACTCCGCGCTGCCGTTCATTTGCATCGCGCCGTCGCCGGCGCACGCGATGACGACTCGGTCCGGAAAGGCGAACTTCGCGGCAATAGCATACGGAACCGCGGAACCCATCGTCGCCAAGCTCCCCGAGAGCGAGGATTTCATGCCGCGTCGCATCTGCATGTTGCGCGCGAACCAGTTCGTGGGCGTGCCCGCGTCGCCGGTAAGAATCGCCTTATCGGGCAGGCGACCGTTCAGTTCCCAAAATACCAGTTGCGGATTGATCAAATCGCCCTTAACGTGGCAGCGTGCCTCTTCGTCGGCATGCCAACTCTTCCTGGCCCTTCTCGATCTTCTCGCGCCAAGTGGTGTCACGTTTCGGTTCGAGCAGCGGCAGGAGCGCGGCCAGCGTATCGCGGCTGTCGCCGATCAAATTCACTTCGGTTGGAAAACGCAACCCGACGTTGCGGGGATCGATGTCGATCTGCACGCCGCGAGCCCGATCCGGTTTCGGCAAGAACTCCGAGTACGGATAGCACGTCCCGACCATCAGAAGCGTATCGCATTCGTTCATCATCTCGTAGCTCGGACGCGTTCCGAGTAAGCCCAGGGTACCGGTCACGTACGGCAGGTCGTCGGGAACGACGTATTTCCCGAGCAGCGCTTTTGCGATGCCGGCGCCTAACCGTTCCGCGACCGCGATAACCTCATCGGTCGCGTTGGCGGTCCCTTGGCCAACCATCATCGCGACGCGGTTCCCGGCGTTGAGAATGTCCGCGGCGCGGCTGCAGATCCCGCTGCGCCGGAACGACGACGGGAGCGCAGTACCCCACGCTGCTGCTCATCATGTTGTGCGCGTGCGGCGGCTCGGGAACTGCCGGCATCTCTTGCACGTCTTTCGGCACGATCACGCACGTGACGGCACGCATGCCCTTTGCCGTGCGCACCGCGCGATCGACGACGTGGCGCATCGCCGCCGGGCTCGAAACCGTATAGACGTATTCCGTGACGTCCTGCAAGAGAACTTGCAGATCGACTTCTTGCTGGTACGAACCACCCAACGCCGATATCGCTGCCTGGCCGACGATGGCCACCACCGGTACGTGATCCATCTTTGCGTCGTAAAGGCCGTTGAGCAGATGCATTGCGCCCGGGCCGGAGGTCGCCAGGCAAATGCCGGCCTCACCCGTAAACTTCGCATGTGCGCATGCCATAAACGCCGCCATCTCTTCGTGTCGGACCTGAATGAACTCGAGCTTCTTGCCGATGCGGTCGAACGCTCCCATGATGCCGTTGATCCCGTCGCCGGGATATCCGTAAATGCGATAGAATCCCCATTCGACCAGACGTTCGAGAAGAAAGTCACTTGTCGTCACGCTGATTCACCTCGCTGAAAAACCGTAGAGCTTTCGATGCGATGCATCCGCTTCGTTCTTACCCACGACGCATCGGTTGCAACGTGCACCGCCCGCACGATTTCTAGCCGGGTGACATCGCGCTCGCTCGGTTGTCGTGGCGGGCGGATTCGCGGCGCGCCCACGCGCCGATCGTGAATAAGAGCGCGCAGAGCACCACCATGCCTCCGCCGATCCACATGACGGCGGCCGCCGCATGCTGATCGGCGAGTGCCGCAGATTGCGAACCGGCGGCGCGGACGTAGTGCGCGTACAGCGGCGCGCGCGCCGCGAAGAGCACCATGCCGAGCAGTGCGGCCTGCGGGAGCGCGACGACCAAGTAGAGGATGCGCACCGGGTAACTCGGGGGACGCAGCGGCGCGGGAGCGAGCACTGGAAGCCAAAATGCAACTCCCGCGGCGAGATAGCAGAGATGCTCGGCGACGTGCACCCATGGGCGCTCGAGCGCCAGCTCGTAGAGCGGCGAAAAATGCGTGATCCATAATGCTGCGACGAGTGCGGGCAGCGCGATCCAGGGAGCGGCCGGTGCGTGAAACGGGCGCGACGCGCGTACCAGACGCTCGACCGCCCGCTTCGGAGCCACGCGCGCGAACAGCGCGAACGGATTTGCCGCCACGAGCAGCAACGCGACGGCGTAGATGACCAGCAGATGCTGCAGCATGTGCCAAGCGAACGAGCGGTCCGCAAGCGCGTCGAGCGGCGGTCCGATTACTGCAAAGCCCACCGCCGGCGCCGCGACCAGCAAAGACGCGCCGCGCAGAAGCGGCCTCACGGCAGCGGCTCCTCGTCGAAGCCGCCGCGGGCGTTACGCCGCAAGCGTACGCGGCGGGCTGCCGAGACGCCGCCGCGCGCCCGCAGTTCCGACGCGAATGCGTAGGCGAGGGCGAACCCGAACAGCGGAGCGGCAATGCAGAAGATGCGGTAAAACTGCGTCACGGCAGTGACCGGGACGTGCAGATATCGCGCCTGCACGTCGTCGCTCCCGGCGAGCGTCAATCCGCACGCGAAGAGCACGACCGCCACGCCCAGCGCCGTCCGCCAGGGCACCTCGCGCGGATTATCGAGCAGTTGGTGCGCCGACGTATCTTTGCGAATCACAGCATCGATCCACGGCCACACGGCGAGCAGCGCAAACAACACGAGCGGCAGAAGCACGGCGGGCCAGAACGGTGAGGGCACCGTGTGCCCCCAGAGATGCACCGCCAGCGCGGGTCCCATGCGAAGCGCGCCTTCGAGCCAGCCAATATACCAATCCGGCTGCGCGGGGCTGGCGGCGATCGTCGGGTCGTACGGACCCCAGATCCACACGGGATTGATTTGCGCGAGCGCGCCCAGCGCCGCGGTGACCGCAACGACGGCGAACAGCAACCCAATGGATTTCGCCGCATAGTTCGGAACCAGCGGCGAGCCGACGACGTTGCTTTCGGTGCGGCCCGGGCCCGGGAATTGCGCGTGTTTTTGCCGCCAGACGATCGCCAAATGCACCGCGATCAGCGTCGCGATGACCGCCGGGACGAGATAGATATGCGCTACGAAAAGGCGTGGAATCAGCCGCTCGGCCGGGTAGATGCCGCCGAGCAAGAGGAACGAAAGCCAAGTCCCCACCACGGGAACCGATAGCAGCACCGAAACCGCGATGCGCAATCCGGTTCCGCTCAGCAGATCGTCGGGCAGCGAGTATCCCGTGAAACCTTCGAACATTGCCACCCAAAAGAGCAGCAGCCCGACGATCCAGTTGATCTCGCGCGGCTTGCGAAACGCACCCGTGAAAAAAATGCGCCCCATGTGGACCGCGATGCCGGCGACGAAGAGCAGCGCGGCCCAATGATGGATTTGACGCACGAGCAGTCCGGCGTTCACGTCGAAACTCAGGGCGACCGTCGACGCATACGCCTGCGACATGCGGGCACCGTCGAGGAGCGCGTACGGCCCGTGATAGACGATCTTCGATGCGCTCGGCTGGAAGAAACACGCCAAGAACGTTCCGGTCCCCACCAGCACGACGAAAACGTACGCGTTGATCTCGCCGAGCATGAACGACCAATGATCGGGGAATGCCTTGCGCAGCGCGTGCCGCACGAAATGCGCGGTCCCGAGCCGGTCGTCGACCCACAGCAGAAAGCGCTCGACGTTGGTCATCCGCGTTCCCAAAAGGCTGGGCCGACCGGCTCCGGAAAGTCGCCGAGCGCGCGGAGCACGCCGTCGTCGCCCACCTCGATCGGCAGGCGCGGAAGCGCATGATCCGCCGGCCCGGAGAGCACCGCACCTCCGGCGACGACATCGAAGACCGACTGATGGCACGGGCAGAGCAGTTGGCGCGCGGCGGCGCGATAGAGTGCCACGGGACAGCCGGCGTGCGTGCAGAGGCGTGAGTAGGCGACGTATCCCTGCGCCGTACCTTCGGCGTCGGGCTGCAGCCGTACGAGCGTCGCCGAGGATTGCGCGTCGCCGACGCTTCCCTGCGGATAGATCGCGAGCGCGGAGTCGACGTTCATCTCGCCGGCGCGCACTTCGGTTCCGTCTTCGCGCACGAGCGCGTCGCCGCGGCGCCAGCGCGTGTGAAAGAGCGCGCCGCCGGGCGCCGGCCCCAGCGATCGAAACGGAACGGCGAGCATCGCCGCAAACGAGGCGAGCGACGCCCCGAGCAGCGCCAGGAGCGCGCGCGGGCGCGTGACCGTGCGAACGTCGCCGGCGATGGCGCCGCTCTCGCGCGCGCGTTCGGCGGGCGGCGACGGATAGGTTTCGATCTCGTCGACGACGCGCTCGGGCGGCAGCAGCCAAAACGCCCACCCGATCGCCGCGGCGCAGAGAGCCGCGGCGGCCATCGCGACGAAAACCCCTTCGTAAAGACGCGATTGCGACGTGACGTAGACGGCGATGAAACCGCCGCTCGCCGCGATTGCGATGAGAAGCGCCGCGCCGATCGCGCCGGTTCTGTTCATCGGACGAAATAGATGGTGCCGAAGATCCCCAACCAGACGATGAAGACGAAGTGCCAATAGTAGGTCATGGCTTCGGCGCCGGCTCGCCGGTTCGTCAGCAGCGCCGGGCTTTTCATGCCCAGCAGCAACGCCGTGAGAATCCCGATTCCCGCCAGAACGTGCAGCAGATGAAAGCCGGTCATTGCGTAGTAGATCGAGCCGTAGGCGTCGGTCGCAATCGTAAAGCCGTCCTTCGAGTAGCCGTGCAGGGCAACCAGAACGAAACCCACGGCGGCGACGATCGCGCTCGCCGTCCACCACCGCGCGGCGCGCAGGCGCGACCGGTCCATCGCGCGGGTCGCCAGCACCATGACGACCGACGCAGCAAAGAGCAGAAACGTGCCGAATCCGGCTTCCGCCGTATCGAGATGCACCATCGGCGGCGGCCATTGTGCGCGGTTCGCGCGCAGGTCGTAGTACGACGCGAAAAGCGCGGCAAAGAACATCAGTTCGGACGCGAGAAACAGCACGACCCCCAACACCAAGGGATGGGCCCGAATCGGTAATGGAGCGAGTGGCCGATCGCCGTTCCCATCCGCTCGAATGGCCATAATTGGTGCTACCCGCGCACCCGCGCTCTCACACGCGTCGCGGCACGCTCGCGGCACGGCCTTCGGTTAGGCTGACGGCGTGAACTCGGAAAAGCGAGACGTCACCTTCCTCGTGCGAGCGTGGCGAACCGAAGAGCTCGACGGGGTCGCGCACTGGCGTGGTTGCGTCCAAGAAGTGACGTCGGGCAAGCGGCTGTTCTTCGCGGATACGCGCGACGTCGCGGACTTCATCGCGTCTTACCTCGCGGGCTCCGAAGCTCGGAAAGCGTGATCGCATGCTGCGAAGCGCCCGAGCGGAGCATCATGTGTATGTCTCTGAGCGGAGCACCAAAGCGCTCCGCTCAGGATCAGCATAGCTTAGAAGTGCGGCATTGCCGGCAGGAGGCTGATCAGCGTTCCGTTGTGAGTTTGAATGACGATGGTTCCTCCGGGACACGTGTACTTCACGCCCCCCGAGGCCGCCAGGCGCGTGCACGATTTCGGCGCGTTCGACTTGTACCACGCGTCGACGGTTTGAACGGAGTCGCTCGTGGTCTGCTGGTAGGGTACGCCTTGAGCCAATGCACTGACGGGGATGTCGCCCATACCGGGAGCCACCGTACCGTGGGGATAGAGCGGGAGCGAGCCGTCGTGGCCGGCGGCAAGCGCCGGCTGGGCGATGAGAAGGGCGGCGACGGCCGCGGTGGATGCGATGAGTTGTTTTATCATGCGCAAAGCATACCGAAGCGGCGTGCCAAGATCGTGCACGAGTGGCCCTTCGACTGCGCGCTCCAGGCCGGATAGCACCCGCTCTCGAAAATGAGGGCGGTCATGCGCGAAAGCACGGCGGGACCGCCGGTTCGAGGCAGGCGCGGGCAGCTCGACATCCGGTTGTTCGGCCAGGCAACCATAACGATCGACGGCGTGCCGGTAAAGTTCGCAAAACGATCCACTACGCTTGCGATTATTGCCTACCTCGTGCTGAAGCGCGGGCAGCCCGTAACGCGCGATGCCCTCGCATACCTCATCTTCCCCGAGGCCGACGAGGCGACCGCGCTCGCCGAACTTCGGCGCTATCTCTACCGGGCGAATAAATCGCTGGCGACATCCACGCCGTGGATCGTCGTCGATGCCGAAACCGTCCGTTGGAACGCCGGCGGCGGCGCCTTCGTCGACGTTCTCGAGTTCGATCGCTTGAGCGCCGATCCACAACAGCACCAGCACGCCATCGAACTCTACGCCGGCGATCTGCTGGCCGATATCTACGATGATTGGGTTCTCGCCGAACGGGAACAGATGCGCTCGCGCTACCTTACGCTGTTGAAGCAGTCGCTCGACGCACACCGCGCCAAACGCGAGTTCGAGAGCGCTATCGGCGCGGCGAAGCGCATCCTCCTGGCCGATCCGTGGCGGGAAGATACGCTGCGCGAACTCGTCGCACTGCGCTACGAGTCGGGCGATACGTCCGGGGCGCTGGCCGAGTACGCCGGCTTTGCGAAACGGTTGCGCGACGAACTCGACGTCGCTCCGATGCCGGAGACCGTCGCGTTGCGGCAATCGATTCTGCGAAACGAAGCGGTTCCGGGCAGTCTAAACGCTCCGATTGCACGCCCGTCGGACGCATCGCCGCGCGTACGCGCGAGCTTCCCGTTCGTCGGACGCGAGCGCGAGTTGGAAAAACTTCACGCGGCCTGGACGCGCGCTGCTCGCGGCTCCGGCGCATTGGTCTTGCTTCGCGGTGAGGCCGGCATCGGAAAGACGCGCTTGGTCTCGGAGTTCGCGCGAAAGGTGCAATCCGAAGGCGGCCGGGTCTTCACCGGTACGACCTCGATGCCGGAGGTTATGCCCTACCAAGCCATTGCAGAGGCGCTGCGATCCGCGCTGCCGCTGCTTCTGGCTCGGCCGCCCGACGCCGGGCGCCGCGCGATTCTGTCGCAGCTCGTTCCCGAGGTTCGCGATCCGGAAGTTTCGCCGGTCGCTTCCGGCGAGCGGACGGCCGATCAGGAAACCGCGCGCGTTCACGATGCGTTGCGTGACGCCGTTGCACGGCTCGCATCGCCCCGGCCGCTCCTGCTCGTCTTCGAAGATCTCCAGTGGGCGGGTTCGGCAACGGCCGAAGCCGTCGGCGCAATCGTCCGCGAAATCGGTCGCGCTCCCGTGTTGATCCTAGGCACGTGCCGCGAGGAGCAAACGCCCCCCGACCATCCCGTGCGTGCGCTGCAGCGGTCGCTGGAAGTATACGACAACGCCTCCGAGTTGGCGATCGACCGCCTCGAGCAACACCACGTCGCCGCGTTGCTCGAACGCGTCGATGCACTTCGCGATGCCGGCGACGATCTCGCCGCATTGCTCTACGCGCAGAGCGAGGGAAACGCGTTCTTCCTTACCGAGGCGATCGAAACGGCGATCGAGCGGGGCGTCTCGGCAACCGCGACCATCTCTAAAAGCGTTGCGCGGCTCATCGACGGCAGAATCGACGCGCTGAGCGCCGAGGCTCGCACGGTCGCGGAGCTTGCCGCGGTCGTCGGTTTGGGTTTCACCGTATCGCTCTTGCGCGACGTTTCCAATGCGTCGGCGGCGGCGGTTTCTCGCGGGCTCGACGAATTGCTCGAGCGGAGAATCGTCCGCGAAGCGAGCGCGCGCACGAATCTGGATTACGTCTTTAGCCATCACCTCATCGTCGACGCGATGTATCGAGGGATCGACCCGGCGTTTCGTGCGCAGCGCCATCTCCGCATTGCCCGCCATCTCGAAACGACCTACCAGCAGGACGAGGCCGGGTTGCCGCGTCAAATTGCGCTGCACTTCGAAAACGCCGGTGAGGCTGAGTCTGCCGCGCGCTGGTACCTAACGGCGGCGCGTGCCGCGACCGCCGTGTACGCCTATGCCGATGCGATCGAGCTGGCCGGGCGCGCGCTCGCGCTCTCCGCTTCCGATGAGGAGCGCGCATCGGCGTTGGACATTCGGGAAAAAGCGCGCGGACGGCGCGGCGATCGCACGGGACAGCGCGACGACATCGAAGCTCTCGAACGACTTTCGACGGGAGACGCTCGCGCACGGTTCGACGTCATGGAGCGGCGCGTGCTGTTGGCACGCAGCCTCGGCGACTCCGATGAAGAAGGCCGCTACGCGACCGCGTTGGGAGAGGCCGCCGAGGCGCTCGGCTCCGACGATGCCCGCGCGCAAGCGCTGATCTACGCAGCCACGCACGCCAAACTGTGTGGCCGCTCCGCCGACGGCTTACGCGCCGCGCGCCACGCCCTCGAACTCTACGAGAGGCTCGGCGACCTCAGCGGTCAGTTCGATTCGCTTTTTCTTTTGGTAGAAATTACGGCGCACGTCGGCGAGATCGAAGCCTCTCGATCGTATATCGACGCCATGCGCGAGCGCTCGACCAGTCTGGCCGACCGCGCAGTGGAAGCGCGTGCGCTCTCGATGGTGGCGACGGCCCTCATGCTGCGTCAGGAGTACCGCGCCGCCTTCGATCTTTCGCGCCGTTCTTTGGAAATCTATTTGGCGACGAACGATCGAGAAGGCGAAGCCTACAGCCGTAATCGCTTGGCCGCCACGGCCACGTTTTTGGGCGACTATGCTACGGCTTTGCGCGAGTCCGATCGTGCCCTAGAGGCATACGATTCATTTGGAAACAAACGCGGGCTCGCGCTCACGCAAGCCAATCGCGCCGTGCTGCTCATGAAGTCCGGCTCGTTTCACGAAGCGATGGACTCGATCGAACGCTCCAACGCGCTGCTCGACGTCGTTCACGAAAAGCGCACGATTGCCGTCAACCAGGTCAATGCGAGCTTCATTCATCTGCAACGAGGAGATCTCGCCGCTGCGAAATCCGCGGCTGAAAAAGCCCTGCAAACCGCGCGCGAGATCGGTTTTCCGGCCTTCGAGGCGGCGGCGTTGGCCAACCTTGGAAACGCCGAGCGTCTTCTGGGCGATCCCCACGCGGCGATCGTGCATATGGAAGCCGGACTCGCCTTGCGCCGGCCGATTCAAGGAGCGCACGAGTTCGTCGACGATCTCTCCGACCTCACGCTGGCATACGTCGCCGCGGGAAGAATCTCCGACGCCCTTGCAGTTGCGTGCGAACTCGAGTCGCTGAGCGTGGATGCGTTTGCCGGCGCGATGTGGCCGCACTACCCCTGGTGGGCGATCGCGCAGGGTTTCGCTGCCGCCGGAAAATCGCTTGAGGCGGAGCGCGCTGCGAATCGCGGGCGTGAGGAGCTCGAGCGGTTTGCCGCCCGCATCGACGACGATCCGACGCGGCGAAGTTTTCTTTCGCTGCCCGTGAACCAAGCAATACTCTCCACCGGCACGCCTGCATCGGGCGCCCCGCCCCCGCGCATCTCTTCGTAGGCGGCAACGGAGCGGGCGGCCCGATCTGCCGCCGCCTTATTCGAATGACCCCGGCGTGGGTACGCTCGGGAAGGGGAGTGGCTGACCAATCCTGCATCGGCGCAGGGCCTCGCGATGCGCACCGATTTGTACGTCTTCATCGGAGCGGGCGCGTTCGTCGGGATCTTCGTTTACGCGTGCATCGCGTGGTGCCTGATCGCCTACCGCGCGCGCGCCGGGACGGTGCCGCAGCAGTTCAGCCAAAATATGCGGCTCGAAATCCTCTCCGTCGCCGTGCCGCTTTTGATCGTCGCCGGACTCTTCGCCGTGACGTTTGCGATCGAGGTGCCGATCGACCGCGTCGCCGGTACGCCCAACAGGATCGCCGCGACGGCGTTTCAATGGTCGTGGCGCTTCGAGTATCCCGGCGGATTCAGCACGACCGGAACGCCCGGCGCGCCTCCGACGCTCTTTCTTCCTGTCGGCAGAACCACCGAAGTCGAGCTTCGGTCCGACGACGTCACGCACTCCTTTTGGGTGCCGGCTTTTCTGTTCAAGCGCGACGCCATTCCCGGAATGACGAACGTCTTCGATCTCTCGCCGACCCGTACTGGAACTTTCCACGCGCGCTGCGCGCAGTTCTGCGGCCTCGAACACGCGCAGATGGCGTTCGTCGTGCGCGTCGTTCCGAGCCAAGCCTACGCGCGCTTCGTCGCGACGAAAGGAGCGGCCGCACCGTGATCGAGTGGCTAACGACCACGAATCACAAGAAGATCGGCATCGCGTACGTCGTCGCCACGATGGCTTTTTTCGTCACTGCCGGCGTGCTTGCGGCACTCATCCGCGCTCAACTCGCGGTGCCGAACAACACGTTCCTCGGCGCACATGCCTACAACCAAGTGTTCACGCTGCACGGCACCGCAATGATCTTCCTCGTGATCGCGCCGTTTGGAATCGGGCTGGCCAACTATCTCGTTCCGTTGCAGATCGGCGCGCCCGACGTCGCCTTCCCGCGCCTCAACGCGACCGGACTCTGGCTCTTCGTCATCGGCGGCCTCACCGTTTTTGCCGGCCTGGCGACCTACGGCGGCGCCGCGGCGACCGGATGGACGGCCTACGCGCCGCTCAACGAACGCTCGATCGGAACGGGGGCGGGACAGGATCTCTTCTTCATCGGTCTGTTGATGACGAGCATCTCGACCATCATCACGTCGATCAACCTCCTGGTAACCATCTTTCTGCTGCGCGCGCCGGGCATGACGATGTGGCGGATTCCCATCTTCACGTGGGAGATCGTTGCGACGACGCTGCTCGTGCTCATGGCCTTTCCGTCGCTGGCGGCGGCTTTCGCCATGGCGTTGATCGAGCGCCATTTGAACGGCCATTTCTTCGACCCGGCTTACGGCGGCAATCCGATTCTCTACCAGCATCTTTTTTGGTTCTTCGGTCATCCGGAAGTCTACGTGCTGATCTTGCCGTACTTCGGCATCGTCACCGAGATCGTCGCGACGTTTTCCCGCAAGCCGGTCTTCGGTTACGTCGGCATGGTGATCTCGGCTTTTGCCATCGCCGGGCTCTCGCTCGGCGTGTGGGCGCATCACATGTTCACCACCGGAGCGGTCAGCAATCCGTTTTTCTCCGCCGTCTCTTTTCTGATTGCGGTGCCGACGGGCGTGAAGTTCGTGAACTGGATCGGAACGATGTGGAAGGGCTCCATCGTTCTTTCCGTGCCGATGCTTTTTGCGATCGGCTTTCTGCTCAACTTTCTTATCGGCGGCATCACGGGCGTAATGATCGCGTCTCCGCCGATCGACTATCAGGCGCACGACAGCTACTTCATCGTTCAGCACTTCCACTACACGATCGGCGGCGGAAGCATGTTCGCGCTCTTCGGAGCGCTCTATTTCTGGTTTCCCAAAATGTTCGGCATCACGCTCGACGAGCGCATCGGACGCTGGGTCTTTGCCTTGCTGTTCGCCGGCTTCAACGCGACGTTCATCCCAATGGGCTTCATGGGCATGGAAGGAATGGCTCGTCGCGTCTACACCTATGCGGCGGTCGGCCACCTTCCGCTGCTCAATGCCGTCGCGACGATTGGAGCCGGCGTGATGACGGCCGGAATCGCGCTCTTCTTCATCGACGTGCTCGTCTCGGTGCGCCGACACCGTGCCGCCGGCGACAATCCCTGGCACGGCTACAGCCTGGAGTGGCTCACCTCGTCGCCGCCGCCGGAGTTCAACTTCGAAACGCTTCCGGCGATTCGAAGCCGGCGTCCGGCACTCGACAACTTCGAGACGCGCGCGTGAAAACGTTCGTCGGACTCTTCGGCGTCGTCTCCACGTTCGGTATCGCGATCGCCGTCGTGTATTGGTTCGTCGCGCACGAGGAAGCGGCCGGAACCGCGCTGCTGGCAATCATGGGCGCCGCGCTCGCCTTCGCGACGGCGTATGCGATTCTCGCCGAACGCGAAGCGAAACTGGAAGGCGACGATCCCAACGAAACACCCGAGCGCGCGGCCGGCGACGACGTCGGCGTGATCACGACCGAAAGTCCATGGCCGATCCTCATCGCCGTCTGCACACTCGCGCTCTTTACGGGGATACTCTGGTCGCCGTTACCCGCCGCCTTCGGCCTCGCCGGAATGATTCTGTGTTTCTGGCGGCTCGGCGCCGAGAGCGCTCGCACGTAGGAGCCGTTGAAAGCCGTTCATTCTTCACGGCCGGCCGTACCGACGACCCGAACGAAGAGCACGAGCGCGCCGATGCCGAACAGCCACGCGACGAAACCTTCGGCGACCGGACCGGCGTGCGCGAGCGAAAACCCGCCGGCGTTGAGGCGTTGCGCCGCGTCGCCGCGCGTTCCAACCAATCCCAGGTAACTCGCGATATCGTCGACGTCACGTGCGCTCAGGACGTCGGGAGCGAATCGCGGCATGACGCTCGGCCCCACTCGGACGGCCTCGGCAATCTGCAAAGGCGAGGCGGCGTGCAGCGACGGCGCGACGTCTTGCGATCCCACCGACGCGCCGTCCCCTGCCGCACCGTGGCACTGCGCGCAGTTCGCAGCAAAGAGCGTGCGCCCTCGCGCCGCGTCGCCGGGCGCGACGACCGGAAGCGACGCATCGACCGGCATCGGTGAAAAATGTTGCACGTAGCGAACGAGTCCATCAATCTGCGCCGCCGTGAAGCTCGGCTTGCGCGCGACTTCGTTTACTCCCGGGACCGGCGCGGGCATGCGGCCGGTGTCGAGCATGAAGTGGATGTCCGCGGCCGATTTGCCGATGAGCGGCGGCGCGAGCGTCGTACCTTGTGCCCGGGCGCCGTGGCACGACGCGCACGAAGCGGCGTAGGGGGCTGCGGCGTCGTTCAATCTTTCGGAGGCCGGCGACGTCGCAACGAGAAGCATCACGGTCGCCAGGAGAGTCCCCATACCGGCCTTGTACCCGCCGGCGCGGTTTCGCTAGTCGTTCTTACGCACGATCTCTACGACGCGATCGACTTGCGCGATCCGCAGCAAGCGTTCGATGCGCTCGTCCCCAACGAGCAGCCGTAGCGAACCGCCGGCCGCCGTAAGACGCTTGAACGTATGGAAGATTTCGTTGATGACCGACGAATCCATGAATCGGACGGCGGAGAGATCGATCGACGCCGAGGACGAAGGCTGCAGTCTTGCGGTCAGCCTTCTAAGCTCTTCCTTCGCGGCAGAATCCCACGTGGCGAGATCCCACTTACCTGCTAGTATGACGCCGTTCGTCCGCTCGTCGTACGACCCGCTTGAAGTTTTGGAATCCAACATGTACCGTTCGTGCATCACATCGACCCGGGAGCCATCGCGTTGACCGCAGAGCGCACCGCCGAAGCGAAGCTCCCGCTATCGGGGAATCGCGTCCTCGCACTGCTCGGAGACGACGGTCTGTCGTCGTTCGAAGGCACGGCCGACGTTCGCTTCGTCGAGACCGGCTTCACGATCAACAACGCGGGCGAACCCATTGAGTTCTTTTGTTTTCCGCTTACCGCCGTCGCGTCGACGGTCACGTGCACGCGTGCGGGAGACACGATCGAAGCGGTAACCATCGGCAACGAAGGATTGGTCGGTATTTCGGCGATTCTAGGCGGGCAAACCGGAACGCTCCGGTCGTTCATCCAGGTTCCCGGCATCGCGTGCCTCATCGGAACCGACGAGTTTCTCAGCGTCGTGCAAGCCACGCCGCGCATTCGCGACTTTTTGCTTCGATACGCCAACGTCTTGATCAACGTCATATCGCAATCGTCAGCGTGCAATCGCCTGCACAACGCCGTGCAGCGCTGCGCGCGATGGCTGCTAACGACGGCCGACCGGGCTCGCACCGACGATTTCGAGCTGATCCAGGAGCTCCTCGCAGAAATGGTCGGCTCGCGCCGGCCCACGGTCTCCGAAGCCGCGTCGGCGCTCCAGCGCTCGGGGCTGATCCGCTACCGGCGCGGGCGCGTTCGCATCGTCGACCGCGTCGGGCTCGAGAGTGCGTCTTGCGAGTGCTACGATGCGATCTCGAAGGCGTATCAACAACTCTATACCTCGGTGCCGCCGCTGGTGTAGTGGCGACGCTCGCTTCAGTATAGGAGCCGAGCGCTCCGGCGTCTGTCAGGTTGCTGACATTGTTCATACCAAGCCGGAATCGGCGCCGCGCATTTGAAAAACGGACGGCCGCAGAGAGGGAACCCAGGCGCGCTCTCTAAGGATTTTTACATGCCGTTGAGGCGAATGTTGCGTCCTTGGACGTCGCTTTGGGTCGCGGCATTGATTCTGGTCGTCGTGGCTCAGTTCGGCGCCGGTTGGCTCATCCGCAACTCGGTCGCGCGCACTTTCGAAGCGTCGCAGCAGATTCGCGACGCGCGCGCGCTGCTCTTCGCGACGCTCCGCAATCAGCTCGACGAGGAAACCGGCGTTCGCGGCTATCTCGCGACGCACGTCAGGCTTTTTCTCGAGCCCTACCGCGTCGCGCGTCACGCGCTTCCCGGCACGTTTGCCGCTTTGAACGATCGCTTGATGCGCCTCGGCTTGAGCCGCGCGCAGAACGCGCTCGGCGATGCGGCGAACGTCAACTCCGAGTGGGTCACGTCGGTCGCCACGCCCTTGCTCGGGAAGACCGGGAAGAGTACGCTGACGATGCAGAAAGCGGGCAAGAGGTTCGTCGACCGCTTTCGCATCGACTTTCACGTCGTCGATGCCGAACTCGACCGGCGAAACGACCTGCTGCGGCTCGAGTTCGAGCGAGAACTCGCGGAGTTCGGATTCTTGATCGTCGTTTCGGCGCTGCTGAGCTTCGGGATCGGCTTCTTCTTTGCCGACAGCACGGCGCAAGCGTGGCGCCGCCTGGAACGAGCGCGTCAGGAACGCGAGGAATCGCGGATGCGTGAGCGCGGACTGCGCGCTGCCTACGATGCCGAGCGCCGCGTCGTCGAAACGCTGCAGCGGGCGTTCGTGCAGCGGGTCTTGCCGACGGTACCCTCGGTGACGTTCAGTTCGACGTATGCCTCCGCGGGCGAGCAGGCGCGCGTCGGAGGCGACTGGTACGACGCATTCGACCTCGGTTCGGGGCGCGTGCTTTTTACCATCGGCGACGTTGCGGGTCACGGCATGACCGCCGCAGTCATGATGAGCCGCGTGCGCAACGAGATTCTCGCGGCCGCACTCGTCGAGGCCAGCGCCGCGGCAATCCTCGCGCGCGTCAACCATCGTCTCACCCGCGAGATCTCGCAAGGCCCGACCGTGACGGCCCTCGTCGGCATCGCGGAAACGCATGGCTGCAAGTTCGAATACGCCGGTGCGGGACATCCTCCACCGGTGCTCGCCGAACCCGGCAGCGCGCCGCGTTGCCTCGAGTACGGCGGCCTCCCGCTGGGAGTTTCGCCGGACGCCGCGTACCGCTCGCATCGCATAACCACCGTTCCGGGCGCGTTGCTCGTCCTTTACACCGACGGCGTGACCGAGTTATCGCGCGACGTGCTCGCCGGCGAGCGCGCGCTGCTCGACGCGATTGCCGAAATACCCCCGCGCGCCGATCCGGCCAAGTGGATCTATCGCACGATCTTCGACGACGCGCCATCCGACGACGTCGCTATTCTGACGCTTTCCTTTGCCAGCGCCGACGCGCCGCCGATCGTCGGTGCGCTAGCGGAAGTGCGGGCATCGTGAAAGGCGACGCCAAAATTGCGGTCATCGCCCTGACCGGCGAACTCGACCTCGCGCGCAAAGAAGAGTTGCGCACGGCGCTGTCGCTCGACCGAGGCGACGGATTTCTGCTCGACTTGTCGGGCGTCAGCTACGCGGATTCGACGGCCTTGACCGAACTGCTGCGTTTCCGGCTGGGTGCACAGGAGCGGGACCTGCCGGTCGCAGTCGTCATCAAGACGCCCCAGCTCGACCGCATCGTCCGTTATGCCGGGCTCTACGAAGTCTTCGACGTTTTCTCCAATCGCGACGACGCGCGCCGGCATCTGGAAGAGGCGTCGTGATTAGGCGCGGCCGCTTTTCGCTCGAGCGCATTGCAGAAGCCGCCGCTGCCGCGTCGATGCGCCGCGCGCTTTCGGATTTTCTCGACGCGGTGGGCGTTCCGGAGCCGGTTCGGCTCGACGTCATCACCGCTGTGGGCGAAGCGCTCGCGAACGCGATCGAACACGCGTATCTCGGCGTGCCTGCGGGCGAGGTTCGCATCGTTGCGTTCGTCGACGGCGACGATGCGCTCAACGTCGAAGTCGTCGACCGCGGAACGTTCGTCAAACCGCGACGCCGGCCGCATCGCGGATTCGGCTTGCGCATCGTGAACGCGGTCGCCGATTCGGTCGAACTCAAGACGACGACGGGCACGACGTTGAGCATGCGTTTTCGTTTGAACTCCGCGCGCTAGACGCGGCGTCCGTGAAGCCGATCGTCGTCGCTCCCGACAAATTCAAAGGAAGCCTCACCGCCTCACAAGCGTCGCGCGCCATCGCCGCGGGCGCGGAGCGCGCCGCGCCCTCGGCGGAATGCAAACTCTGTCCGATGGCCGACGGCGGCGAGGGCACTGTCGACACGTTCGTAGAGCGCGGCGCGTCGCGCGTTTCGGCGCGCGTGCGTGGGCCGCGCGGGACGCCGGTCGCCGCCGCGTTCGCGCTTCAAGGCGATGCCGCGATTCTCGAGATATCGAGCGCGTCCGGCTTGCAACTCCTCGAAAAAGACCAACGCGATCCGACCCGCACGAACACGTTCGGAACCGGCCAGTTGATCCTCGCCGCACTCGATGCCGGAGCGAGCCGGCTGATCGTCGGCATCGGCGGCAGTGCGACCAACGACGTCGGAATCGGCATGCTTCGCGCGCTCGGCGCACGTTTTCTCGACGAGGGCGAACGCGAAATCGACGGAGACGTTCTCGATTTCGAGCGGCTCGCGTCGATCGACGTTCGCGGTTTGGACGAGCGTTTGAAGTCGGCGAAGATCGAGGTCGCCTGCGACGTGGACAATCCGCTCTGCGGCCCCAACGGGGCGACACGAACGTTTGCGCCCCAAAAAGGCGCGACGCCCGCACAGATCGAGCAACTCGAGCGCGTCGTACGCCACGTCGCGCGCGTCGCCGCGGCGACGCTCGGGCGCGATCGCAGCGACGTTCCCGGAGCGGGTGCCGCTGGCGGCTTAGGCTTCGCCTTCGATGCCTTTCTCGGCGCTCGATTGGAACGCGGCGTCGACATCATCGCCCGCGCGTGCGGTCTCGACTCCCTGCTCTCTAACGCGTCGCTCTGCTTGACGGGCGAAGGGAAGATCGATCTGCAGACGCTCCACGGCAAAACGGTCGACGGCGTCGCGCGTCTCGCCGCAAAACACGGCGTTCGCACGATCGCGTTCGGCGGCAGCGTCGACGACGATGCCGCCGCGGCGTTGCGGAAACGCGGCGTCGAAGTCGTGACGATCGCGCCGCCCGGTACCTCGACCGATGAGTCGATCCGCCATGCCGCCGCGTTTCTCGAACGCGCCGCCGCAACCGCGTTGTCGCCCTCAAGCAAGTCATCCTAAGCGGAGCTCGCGAAGCGAGCGCAGTCGAAGGACGAGCGGAGGCGTTCAGCGTGCGACGCACCGGCGCGAACGCGTGCCGACCCGAGGGACTCTGGACGCGGCGCGGAGGGCTGGATGCCCGGGAGCGCTGCGCCAGGTAGTAGCGATTTCGCATGGACGCGAAATCGCGAACGTCCCGAGGGTGGCATGCATTCGCGCCGGTGCGCCGCACGCTGAACGCCTCCGCTCGTCCTTCGACTGCGGCGCTGCGCGCCTCCGCTCAGGATGACATGCCTGAAGCACGCATTCGCCGGTGCGCCGCTTCGAGTGTTAATAGCGCGTCCTCCGACTGCGGCGCGGAGCCCGTGTTGAGCGAGCGAAGCGAGTCGAAGTGCGCCTCCGCTCAGGATGACATGCTTGAGTGTGCGCGCCTCCGCTCGGATGACATGCCAAGCGGTGACGTGATGCGGTTAGGTGAGCGTGTCGTCGAGCTGCATGCGCGCCGCGCCGACGGCCCAGTCGCCCATTCCGTAGTAGAAATCGAAGACGCGTTCGCCGAGATCGGGACGCGGATCCATTCCGGTTGGAAACACGACGTTGTCGACCGTGCCCTTGCGTTCGTACTCGGTTTCCGGCGCGATGACCGGCTTGCGCGAACGATAAACGATGCGGTCGGGACGCTCGAGATCGTGAACCACGATGCCGCTGCTGTAGGTCAGCAGCGGATTGCGACCGTGATTGCCGATGCAGTCGACGCCGTGGAAGAGCGACATCCAGCCTTCGGCGATACGCACGGGCGGCGTTCCGGCGCCGATTTTGATCGAGCCCCAGTTTGCGTCGGGCGAGAGCACCTCGACGCTCTCGGCCACGTCGACGAGCTTCTTGCGATCTTCGAGCACCGCATGCAGCGGAACGTATGCGATGCGAATCGATTCGCGTTCTTCGAACGGCAACCGCTCGATCATCGGAATCGCCGCACGGCCGTCGAGTGCGGAGAGATGAAGCATCGGACGATGGTAGAAGGCGAGGCTGCGCACGCCGGCGGGTGACGTCACCGGTTCGGGAAAGAACGCAGCGTCCTTATCGTCGCCGACCGGCGTTCCGGTGCCATCGAAACTCGCCAGGCCAAGCCGTTCCCAGCGTAGCCCATCGTCGGAGATCGCGAACGCAACGCGGGGTCCGTCGGGCCCGAACGCGGTGTACGCCATGACGTATGCCTTCAACGCCGGAATATAGGTGACGCGCGGGTCCTCGCATCCGTGGCCGCCGCGCTGACGTCGCTCGTAAGGCGCTTGGGGTTCGAGCGCAAACCCGAGTTTCTGCACCGCGATGCCGCTGGGCGAAGGATCGGCGGAGACCGTCGCGATCCGCGAAACGTTTCCGCGTGCGACGCAGCGAGGGTAGAGCAGCAGTTCGTGCTGCAGCCCGCGCGTGGCCGCAGGGTTAAGTATCCCGGCCACCTCGGTGCGGTCCCCGTCGGGACTCATCACGAGCCCCAGACGCTCGACGTGCGCGCCCTCGCGCTCGTTGGTTTCAGCCGCCTGTGCGGAATCTTTTGGAACCAGCATTTCCCCTACGGCAGATACGTAGTAGCAATCGGCTCGTCGCTCGGCGTGACGACTTCCACCCGGACGCCGCGCCGATACACGCTGTTGGGCACGATCCATAAGGTGTACGTGCGGTAACTCGGGGAAGGTTCGCCGCCGTCGGCAGGCTCCTGCTCGAAAGCCACAACTCTGACGCGCTGGTCGTTCGCCCGGATCGATTCGATGATCTGCTTGTACCCCGTGCGGACGTGCGGACCCATCAGTAGAATCACGCCGAACTCGCCGCGGAAGTGTACCGGCGCGTGAATGCCGAGTTTTGCGAGGTCGACGGGGTCGCGGACGACGATGATCTGGTTGCCGCCGAGTACGGCCGTCGTTCCCGTGGAGAGCGTCTTGACGCGGACCTCGCGGCACCCGACGAGGAGCAGCAGCGCCGCGAGCGCCCACCAGCGTTTCACGGCCCTCGCCTTCGCGCGCGCGACGGCGTGCCCCCGTAGCGGGCGATGAATAATGGAATCCAGCATCCAATGTCATTGTGACCCATGACGGCGCGCCGGTACCCTGAAACTGGCATGAAAACTCTGCGCCGTCTGGCGCTGGGGACGGACATGATCGCCCTCGGGGCGGTCGTCTTGGGAAGCTGGACCCGAATAAACGGGGCCGGCGAGACCTGTCCCGATTGGCCGCTCTGCCGGGGCAGCATCTTCCCGTCGATGGCCGACGGTACGATCTGGGAATGGACGCATCGCCTGCTGGCGTTGCTCGTTGCGCCGCTCGTCGTCGCGCTCGTGATCTGCGCGTGGCGGCGACGCAAAGAGTCGCCGTTCATCGCTCCCACCGTCATCGCGATCGCGGTGATCTTTCTCGCCCAGGTGTTGCTGGGTGCGGCGACCGTTCGCTTGGCGAACGCACCCTTCTCCGTCGTGCTTCACTGGGGCACCGCGATGGCGCTCGTCGCGGCGCTTTCGGCGATGGCGATCTTTGCGGCAGCGTCCGATACCGGCTCGCCACGATCCGCGGCGCCCGCGGCCGAACCGCTGGCACCCGCACTCGTCGTCACGGCTGCAATCGCGTTCGTCACGATGTGCATCGGCGCGTACGTCAGTTCGAGCGGCGCCGGACTCGCCTGTCTGTCGCTTCCCGGCTGCGCCGGCAACGTCGTCGTCTATTCCGACGGGCAGATCGTGCAGTTGCTGCATCGCATCGCCGCGGGCGCGACGCTCGTCGCCGCCGCCGGCGCGCTCGCGCTGGCCTGGGCACGTCCCGCATCGGCGCGCGTGCGCGGCGCCGTCAGCACCGGCGTGGCGCTCGTCGGCCTTCAAGTGCTGCTCGGACTGCTCAACGTCGCGCTGCGGCTGCCGACCGAACTGCGGGAAGCGCATGCCGTCAATGCGGCACTGACGTTCCTCGCGTTCGTCGTTGCAGCGCTCTTCGCCGTCATCGACGCCGGTACGTTCCGGCGCGCGCGAAGCGCGGCGCCGAACCGGTGAGCGCATTCGCATCGCGCATCGGCGCCTACTACGAACTTTCGAAACCGCGCATCATCGTATTGCTGCTGATCACCACGGCGGCGGCGATGGTCATGGCGGCGCGCGGTCTTCCCGCGCCGGCGTTGGTGCTCTGGACGCTGCTCGGCGGCGCGCTTGCTGCGGCGTCGGCCGGAGCGTTCAACTGCGCGTACGATGCCGATATCGATCGCCTCATGCAGCGAACCAGTCGCCGGCCGATCCCGGAGGGTCGCGTCGGCGTCCCCGAAGCGGTCGTCTTCGCGACCGTCGCCGGCGTCGCCGGGTTCGCCGTGCTCTATCTTCTCGTCAATCCGCTGGCAGCATGGCTTTCGCTGGCCGGAAACCTCTACTACGTCGTCGTCTACACGATCTGGCTCAAACGCATCACGCCGCTGAACATCGTCATTGGCGGCGCCGCCGGCTCGGTTCCGCCGCTAGTCGGGTGGGCGGCCGTCACGCACTCCATCGGCGGCCCGGCATTGGGTCTCTTCGCGTTGATCTTTCTGTGGACGCCGCCGCATTTCTGGTCGCTCTCGCTGATGACCGAACTCGATTACGCCAAGGCGAAGATTCCGATGTTTCCCAACGTCTACGGCGAGCAGCGCACGAAGCGCGAGATCGTCTACTATAGCATCATCCTCGTCGCCGCCTCGTTGGCGCTCTATCCGCTGCACGTCATGGGCGCGTTCTATTTTGCCGCAGCGGCGGTGCTCGGCGGCATGTTCGTTGCCGACGCGATTCGCACGTGGCGCGCGCGCGACACGACCGGCGCGGCACGTCGCTTGTTTCGCTTTTCGCTGATCTATCTCGCGCTGATGTGCGCGATCATGGTGATCGACCGAATCGTCGTTTTGTGAAACGCCTGCTCCTCACGCTCGGACTGGGAGTCTTCGCCGGCGCGCTCGACCTGAGCGTCCTCGCACCGGCTCTACCGGCGATCGGCAAGGATTTCGGGGTTCAAACCAGCGACCTCGCGTGGGTCTTCACGATCTACCTGCTGGCGACGATCGTTTCGATCGCGATTGCGAGCGCGCTAGCGGACCGCTACGGACGGCGAAACGTCTATATCGGCTGCATCGCACTCTTCGCCGCGGGCAGCGTGTTGGCCATGGTTGCGCCGTCGTATCCCGTCCTTCTCGCGGCACGCGCGCTGCAGGCGCTCGGTGCGGGCGGCATCTTTCCGGTCGCAACCGCCGCCATCGGCGACGTGGTGCCGCGCGAACGGCGCGGCGCGGCGCTCGGGATGGTCGCTGCAACCTGGGGTTTGGCGGCCGTCGCCGGCCCGGCGTTCGGCGGGCTCGTCACGCACTTCGTCTCGTGGCGCTGGATCTTCGCGCCGAACTTGCCGCTCGCCGTCGCGGTTCTCGTGCTGGCGCGCATCTACGTGCCGGCCGCCGCACCGCAGCGCCGGCGTCCGCTCGACGCCGTCGGACTCTTCCTGCTGAGCGCGGGTCTGCTCGCGATCATGGACGGACTAATCGCGTCGCGTCCGGCCATCGGCGTCTTGGGCGTCGTCTCACTGGCGGGGTTCGTGCTTTGGGAACGCTACGCCGCCGAGAATCCGGCGGTGCCGATGAGCCTCTTTCGCGCACCTCAGCTCGCGAAAACCTACGCGCTCGAAATTGCGATCGGCATGCTGGAAGGCGCGCTCTTCTTCATTCCGGCCGTTGTGATCGGCGCGCAAAATCTTTCGGCGCTCGCGGCGGGCGCGATAGCGGCGCTCGGAGCGCTGACGTTCGTCGTCGTGATTCCGGGTGCGGGGCGTGCGCTCGACCGAATCGGCAGCCGCGACGTGCTGCTTGCGGGAACGGCGTTCACCGAGATCGGGCTGGCGATTTTCGCGCTCGGCTTTGGCTCGCTCTGGCTCACGCTGCTCGCGATGATCGTCGCCGGCGCGGGCTTCGGCGCGTTGCTCGGCGCTCCCACGCGTTACATCGTCACCAACGAAACTCCGCAGGAACTGCGCGCGACCGCCGTCGGACTGCTGAGCCAATGTCTGATCGTCGGTCAGATCCTGGGAAGCTCGCTTGCCGGCGCCCTCATCGGCGGCGCGGGCAACGAACTGCTTGGTTACCGGCACGCGTACTTGGCGTTCTGCGCGATTGCGTTCGTCGCGCTGGCCTTGGCCGCCAGCCTGAAGTCCCGCCGCGACGAACGATCCCGCGCAATCGTCGCAGCGGCGTAACGCCGAAAGGTCTTGGGTAAGGAATCACGGAGTGAAATATCGCGAATTCGACCGGCGAGCGCGGCAACTCGCGCACCGCCCGTGGACCGCGCGCGAGCGGCGCGTCGTTTGGCGCGGTTTGACGGGGCGTTTCGCGCTGGCGATCGAGCCGCTCCTCGGCATGTTCTTCATGGGTCTGCTCGGGTGGGGCGTGATCTGGCGCGCGCAACACGTTACGAGCGATGCGACCCTCGCCAAGATCGCGCCGATTTTCTTCCTCGGCGCCGTCGCTTTCGCCGGATATTTCGTCGCAGTGCTGGTCGCGCCGTTTGCGGCGTACCTGCAGACGTTCAAGCCGATCTACGTGCTCGACGGATACGTGCGCTATCGCGAACCCGACGATCACTCTCAGCACGATGCATGCGGTTACGTCGCGGCACTCTTTGCGGATCGTTCGGTCGCGTGCGAGTGGGAATGGCTCGGAAAGAAGCTCCTCCCCAACGCGACGATTCCTTCGCTCATCGAATTTTCGGTCTACGCGGGCATCCACCGAATCGACGGCAAGCCGACCGGCCTGCTTCCCGACGACGACCTGCCGCCGCTCGCCATCGGCATAGCGCGCGAACGCTTCCGCGACTAACAGCGTCGCGTAAGGAACGCGGCGCGTTCCTTGCTCGACGCTGTTAGTCGCGGAAGCGACTTACTCGTGCAGGGTGCCGAGGTCTACGCGCATCGAGTGTGACGACGGCCACTCGTGGCCATATCCGGAGAGCAGACACGTGAACGCGCCGATGGCGAAGATCATCACCAATCCGACGATGATGGCGTAGGTGAGTGGGCGCGGTACGCCGCGGCTCTGCGGGACTCTGCTGAAATCGAGATACTCTTCGTCGGGGACGATCATCGCTTGCGCTCCCTGTTACGCCGTTTTGAAGTTGCCGAGGATGCCGGCGCCGGCGAGGATGGCCAGCACCGCACCGAGGCCGAGCAGCAGCAGCATCAGTTTGAAGACGTGGTTCTCCACGCCGGGCGTCGTCCAATCTTTGTAGAGCGCGTAGATCGCGACGACTCCAACGATGATGCCGCCGGCGATTGCGCCGGTGCGTTCGAGAATGGCGGGGTCAACGTGCATGCGCCGATCCTTATATCAGATAGAATATCGAGAAGAGCACGACCCAAATGACGTCGACGAAATGCCAATAGAGCGTGCCCGCGGTGATGCCGAAGTATTTCTCTCCGTTGTAGACGCCGGCGGCCGACTGCAGCACCAGTACGGTAAGGTAGCAGACGCCGACGAAGACGTGAAATCCGTGCATGCCGGTCAGCGTGAAGAACGATGCGCCAAAAATGCCGCTGCCCCACCAGCTCACGTGCTCGCCGAGTATCAGGTGCGTGTACTCATAGGCTTGTCCGCCCAAGAATCCCGCACCCAGGATAATCGTGAAGATCAGCATCCACATGTACTTGATGAAGTTGCCGTGCTTCCAATTTTCGAGAGCGTAATGCATCGTCGCGCCGGAACCGAAGAGCAAGACCGAGTTCCACGCCGCGAAGGCGACGTCCAGGTGCTTGATGCCCGGCGGCGGCCATCCCTGACCGCTGTTGCGCAGGTAGAGATAGGCGAAGATGAACGACGAGAAGAGAACGCAGTCGCTCACCAGGAAGAGCAGGAAGCCCTGAAGCCTCAGCTCGCGCGTTTCGGCGTAGAGCTGATCGACGTGCAGGTCGCCGGGAGTCCCGTGCCCGAGCGATGCGACGGCCATCAGTGAGCCCCCGCCGTGACCGGCGGCGTGTCGGTCAGCTCGTCTTCCAACCCTTTGTACGGCAGCGGATGCGAGAAGTCGTACGGCAAGCCGTAGACCGTCGGAATGTGCTTGAAGTTATAGTAGTGCGGCGGCGAGGGAATCATCCATTCGAGCGTCCGTCCGCCCCACGGATTCGGTCCGGATTTCTTGCCGGCGCGAATGCTCCAGAGCACGTTGGCGAAGAAGACAAGAATCGAGATTCCCATCACGTATGAGGAAACCGACGCGAACCGGTTCCAAAACTCGAACTGCGGATCGTAGGTCGCCACCCACCGCGGCATGCCTTCGACGCCCAGCCAGTGCATCGGCAAAAACGTTCCGTTGAATCCGACGAAGAACAACCAGAAGTGGATCTTGCCCAACGTCTCGTTGAGCAGCCGCCCCGACATCTTCGGGAACCAGTAGTACATGCCGGCAAAGATGCCCATCAGACTGCCTCCGACGAGCACGTAGTGGAAATGCGCGACGACGAAGTACGTGCCGTGGACGTCGAGATCGTAGGGCACCGCCGCCAGGAAGATTCCGGTAATGCCTCCGCACGTGAACAGCGCGATGAAGCCGATCGCGAACAGCATCGCGGTCGTGAGGTGGATCTTCCCGCCCCAGAGAGTCGCCGTCCACGAGAAGATCTTGATTCCCGTCGGAACGCCGATGACGAACGTGAGAATCATGAACGGCAGTTGCAAGTAGGGCGCGAGGCCCGACGTGAACATGTGGTGCGCCCAAACCATGAAGCCGGCCAGCGCGATCGCCGCCGACGAGAAGGCGATCAGTTTATAGCCGAAGATCGGCTTGCGCGAGAACGTGGGCAACACTTCCGAGATAATGCCGAACGCCGGCAAGATCATGATGTAGACGGCCGGGTGCGAGTAGAACCAGAACATGTGCTGCCAGAGCACCGGGCTGCCGCCTTTGGTCGGGTCGTAGAACGGCACGCCGAACTGGCGCTCCATGAACAGCGCCGCGAGCGCGGCCGCGAGCGCGGTCGTGGCGATCATGAGCAACGGCGCGGTCGCGAACTGACCCCAACAGAAGAGCGGCATGCGCGTGAACGTCATGCCCGGCGCGCGCATCTTGAGCAGCGTCACGACGAAATTGATGCCCGTCAGCGTCGAACTGACGCCTACGAGGAAGATCGCTGCGGCCCACATCGACGTTCCGGGCGCACCCTGAAGCGAGACCGGCGGATACTCCGTCCATCCGGCCGTCGGCGCTCCCAAGAGGAACGACGAGAACAGCATCAAGCCCGCTAACGGAAAGATCCAGAAGCTGAGCATGTTCAGCCATGGGAAGGCCACGTCGCGAGCGCCGATCTGCAACGGAAAGATCAGGTTGCCGAATCCGCCGGTGAGCATCGGAATCACGACCAGCCACACCATGGCGCTGCCGTGGATGCTGTAGACTTCGTTATACGTCTCGGGAGAGACGAAGCCGCCGTTTGCGTTGAGGAGTTGCGTTCGGATGGTTTCGGCTAAGAGCCCCGAGAGTATGAAGAAGACGAACGCCGTGATGATGTACTGAATGCCGATGATCTTGTGATCGATCGAAAAGACGTACCGGCGGACGAATCCTTGCGGCTCCGGATGGATGTGGTCGGCGATGCCTCCGCCGTGGGTGAGTTGCGCTGCTTGGGTCGACATGTATTCCTCTCGGCCACGTGGCCGTTTACTTCAGGGTCTCCAGATAGGCGACGAGATTAGCGATGTCTTGGCTCGATAATCCGTTGGTGGTGGCGTTGGGCATAGTGCCGATGCTGCCGGTATACCCGGTTTGCAATATTTTGGCGACGTTGCCGGGGGTAGCCGGATCGCCGTTGACGAGATTCGGGTGCGCCGGATCGTGCAGCACGCCTTTGAGGCCCGGCCCGACGATGCGCTGGTCGAACGGGCCGACGGCGTGGCAGGCCGAGCACTTCTGCTGGAAGAGCGTTTGACCGGCCGGCGCCGATCCGCCGGCCAGCGAGATTGCAGCGCCGCCGGCCGCCGGCAGCGCGTTGCTGACGTGCGCGTTCTTGATCTGCATCGTGCGATACCAGGTGTTGAACGCGGTGCGGTCTTCGACGACCAGCACCTGTTTGTTCATTTGGCTGTGAAGTACGCCGCAGAACTGCGTGCAGATGATTTGATAGCGTCCGGTGAGCCGCGGCGTAAAGCGAATCGACGTGACCAGCCCCGGCACGGTGTCGTTCTTGAGGCGCATCGCCGGCACCCAGAACGAGTGAATCACGTCTGACGACGTGAGGTTGAGCGTGACCGGTACGTTGATCGGCAGATGCATTTCGTCGGAGATCTCGCCGTTGATCTGCGGGTATCGGAACGTGAAATTGAACTGATGTCCGATCGCCTGCACCACGACCCCGTTTTCGGGCTCGAGCATGATCTCGTACCAGATGCGCACCGAAATGACCGAGAGCAGGATGACGAAGAGCACCGGGATGACCGCCCACCAGAACTCGAGCTTCGGATTGTCGTGAATCTGGAGACCGATCGCATCGGGCGGGTCGCTCGGCCGTACGCGAAATGCAATCGCGAAATAAATCAGGTAACCACAGACGAAGATGTAGAGCGCGGTTCCGGTGGCGGCCATGAACTTGAACAGGGTATCCACCTGGCGCGCGGTGACGATCGCGGCCGGCAAGTACCGTTCGAGCGGGAACACGTACCAGAACACGATTCCGGCGACGCCCAGCACGGCCAGCAGCGCCGTGACCATCCAGAATCCGCGGCCGAGGCGCACGGGCTGCGCTCTGTTCTCAACCAATGAACGTTCTCTCCATCGTCCGGGGTATGGTTTTAGCCGTTTCGCACGGTGTCGGCAGAACCTGCAAAGCGCCGCACCAACCAGTCTACATTAGTGATCGCGGTTCCGACCACGACTGCGTCGGCACCCGCATCGAGCGCGGCTCGCACGTCACTGGGTACCGTTACGCCGCCCTCGCATACGACGAAAGCATCAAGGGACGCCAGTTCGCGCACCAGCGGCAGCGCCGGCAGCAGTTGACCGGCCGTTTCCGGCGTGTAGCCGCAGAGCGTCGTTGCGACCATCGGCGATCCGAGTGCGGCGGCACGCTCGGCATCCGCGGCCGTCGCGCAATCGGCCATTGCCACGCAGCCCGCCGCGGAGATCGCATCGAGGATTGCTGCAATGGTCGCACCGCCGGGTCGCGGGCGCGCGGTCGCATCGAATGCCACGATCTCGGCGCCGCTCGCAACGATCGCGGCCACTTCGTCGATCGTCGGCGTGATGTACGGCGCGTACCCCTCGTACTCGCGTTTGATCAAGCCCACGATCGGAATCTCTACCCGTTTGCGGACGGCGCGCAGATGCGCCGCACCGGCAACGCGAACCGCGACCGCTCCGCCCTCCTGCGCGGCGCGCGCGAGCGCGGCGATGACGTGCGGATCGTCGAGTGCCGAGCCTTTCCAGGCTTGCACCGATACGATCAAACCGCCTCGCAAGGCATCGAGTACGCTCATCGTCCGACCGTTATCGCAGCGAACGGCCCGATCCCGGCCTCGCGATACGCCATCAGCAGCGCGCCGACGCTCGGATCGTAACGCGCCGCGACGATGCGTACCGCAGGAGTTTCCTCCACGACGCGCTGCTCGAATCGCCGCGCGAACTCCGCGTCGTCAAACATTCCGCCGGTGCGAGCCACCATCGGAGGCACCCCTGCCTCGACCGCTCGCCGGACGAGCGCGGCGAGTCGCTCGGCGCCGTCCAGCGCGATCGCGCGGAACGGCTGGAAGCGCATGGCGACGGGTGCGAACGCCGCCAGCGCCGCACGTCCGATCTCGCCCGCGTACGCGGCTCGCGCAACGTCACGTAAAGAAGGAAGCCCGAAGAAATCGCACGCGGCGCGCCCGGCGTCGCCGAGCGGCGCGCCCTCGTCTTCACGTCGCATCAGCGCGGCCAGCGATTCGCGCGCGAGCCAGAACGCGCTGCCCTCGTCGCCGAAGAGATAGCCCCAGCCGCCGGCACTCCACGTGACGCCCGGCGCGCAGCCGTACACGACCGAACCCGTCCCCGCGATGACGACGATGCCGGGCTGCCCGCCGAGCGCGCCCGCGTGTGCGATCGGCGCATCGTGGAGCAGCGTGAGCCGCTCCGCCGGCAGCACGGGTGCGCTGCCGCGCACTCGCCCTGCATAGCCGCTGACGCCGGCGACGATGGCGCTGTAGCGCGTCGCTTCGGGCAACCGCGCGTCGCGCCGTGCGGCGTCGAGTGCGCTCGCCAGCGCGTCGCGCAGCCGGTTCGAATCGGTTCCTGCTCCGAGCTCGTCAGCCGGGCCGGCGCCGCCGCGTCCGACGACGCATCCGCGGGCATCGCCGATGACGGCTTCGGTCGAACTCTGACCGCCGTCGATTCCGGCGACGTAGGCGCTCATCGCGCGGCTGCCAACACGTCGCGCGCGTAACGGTCGGCCTCGCGTTCGCGCCCCGCGGGCTCCGTCTGCGCAATCTCGCCGATGTGTTCGCGATGGTGGTAGAGTTCGTGCGCGACCGCGAGCGCGACGAACTCACGCAATGCACGCCCCGAAAGCTCCCTGGCTACGCGCGCGTTGATGCGAATCGCCGGCCCGCTTGGATCGTATTCGGATCGCAGTTCCGCCGTTCCCCAATCGCCTAAATCCGCGAACGAAACGGTGACGCCGTACGTGCGCGCCAGTCGAAGCGCGGCGTTCACCGCGCGACCTCTCGCCGCAAGTCGACGCCGTCGGCCACGAGTCGCGCACGCAGTTCGCGCGCGTCGACGTCGCCGACTCGAACGTTGCGTTCGCATGCCAGTGCGGCGGCGGTTCCGGCCGCCTGCCCGAGCGTCATCACCGTCGGCGTCAATCGCGTCGATGCCAATGCTTCGTGCGTCGTGGAGATGCAGCGTCCGGCGACGAGCAGCTGCTCGCGGTTGCACGGAACCAAACAGCGATACGGAATTTCGTACGTGGTTCCGGGAACCAGCCGCTTCGTCGTCGTGCCGGCGCCGGACGGATTGTGAATGTCGATCGGATACGCGCTGCGCGCGACCGCATCGTCGAAACGGCGGGCCTCGAGCACGTCGGCGGCGGTCAGCGTGTAGCGACCGACGATGCGTCGCGATTCGCGGATCCCGATCTGCGCGCCGGTCGCGGCGAGGCGCGCGTGCGCGAACCCCGGCACGCGCCGTCGGAAGAATTCCAGGAGCTGCATCACTTGGAGGCGTGCTTCGACCTCCGCCCGCGTGAGATCGTCGGGATCGAGCGGATCGATTTCGACGACGCGCGTCATGTTGACGGTCACTTCGTCGGGATACGGCGATATGAAGAACGAGACGAGTTCGCGCGGCACGTCGACGATGCCGTCGCGGCGCGCCGCTTCCCATAGGTCGCGCAATCCCGCGACCGCCGTCAGGGCGCCTGCCGATCGTTGTCCGGGCGGCAGCGACGTGCGCATCTGATCGGGATGATCGCGAACGTACTCGGCGAGTGCGTCGAGATCGACGTGGCTCAGCCGGAACATCAACGTGGCAGGCTGCACGCGTCCGCGCTCGTCGCCCTGCTGCGTCGGCACGCCGGCCGCCGCGGCGACGAAAGCGTCGGCGGTCGCATCGATCGTGACGGATGCGCGATGCGCGCGCATGCCGCCGACCGTTGCAAACGAGGCTCCGCGCACGGTATCGCCCTCGACCTCCGCATCGAGCACGTAGGCGTGCAGCAACAACGCGACGCCCGCCTCGCGCATCATCTCGAACAGCAGCGCCTTGTGGGCTTCGGGATCGAACGGCGTAATCGTCGCGACGTAGTCGGACGAGTCGTGCAGATGTCCGGGAGAGGCGCCCACGCGCACGAGACGCTCCACGATCTCTTGAGCGATGCCGCCGACGATGCGATCCTCGCCCGAGTGAAACGTCATCCACGGCCCGACCATCGACGCCGTGGCAGTGCCGCCGAGAAATCCGTAGCGCTCGACGAGAAGCGTGCGCGCGCCGTGCCGGGCTGCCGCAATCGCGGCCGCGCATCCGGCGTTGCCGCCGCCCACGACCATCACGTCGTAATCGCTCATCGCGTCAGCGAATTCGCCGGACGCAGGCCCCGGCCTGGCCGGCCGTCGTAGGGAGCGCCGTGATACAGCAGCCGGCGCAGTACACGCCCACCAGCGAAGAACGGAACTGGGCGATGGCCGCCCACCTCTCGGCCCTCGTCGCCGTCGCCGGGATACCGTTTGGCCACATCGTGGGGCCGCTCGTCGTCTATCTCACGCAGCGCGAGAGGTTACCGTTCGCCGCGGCACATGCACGAGCGTCGCTGAACTTCCAAATCACGGTTTCGATCGCGCTGATCGCGCTGTTGGTGGTCCTGTTCGGCTCGTGGATAGGCGTCGTCGCCGCGCTGCCGGCTCGCGACGCGACCTTCCCGTTTTGGGCCATAGGACTGTGGGTCGTCACGATGATAGCATTTGCCGCCGGCGCGATTGCGGTACTCGTCTTGATCATCGCCGGCACGGTCGCGGCAAGCAAAGACCTCCCGTACCGCTACCCCTTCAGCATCGAGTTCGTCCGCTAGCGACCCGCTCTACTCGCCGCCCGACCAGGGAGTCGGGCGCGAAGGGTGTATTCCGATGCGATGCTGCTGTTCCAACGAGTCAAACCGCTCTCGCGCATCTTGGCCGAGGGAAGCGACCACTCCGAACACGCGCTGAAACGCTCGCTAGGCCCCTGGGCGCTTACGGCGATGGGCATCGGCGCGATTATCGGCACCGGCATCTTCGTGCTCACCGGCGTGGCGTCGGCGACGCGTGCAGGGCCATCGCTGACGATCTCGTTCGTCGTAGCCGGCATCGTGAGCGCACTGGCGGCGCTCTGTTACGCGGAAGTCTCCAGCAAGATTCCGATCTCGGGCAGCGCCTACACCTACACGTACGCGACGCTCGGTGAGTTTTTGGCGTGGATCATCGGCTGGGATTTGGTCCTCGAGTACGCGCTCGGCGCCGCGACCGTCAGTATCGGCTGGTCGGGCTACTTCGTCAATATTCTCCATCAAGCGTCGCTGGCGCCCGGACTCGGATGGCTCAACATCCCGCCCGAGTGGGCGAACGGGCCACACTGGGGACTTGCCGGTCAGGCCGGCATCTCGGGGTATGCGAATCTTCCGGCAGCCGGGATCATCGTGCTGATCACGCTGCTGCTCTGCCGCGGTACCAAGGAATCGGGCACGGTCAACGGGGTGATCGTGACGATCAAGCTGCTCATCGTTTTCTTCTTCATCGTGATCGGCATCGGTCACATCGACGGGGCAAACTATCACTTGCCGGCCGGCGGTCCGGCGGGATTCGGCGGCTACTTCCCATTCGGCTGGCAAGGCATGCTCGGTGGAGCGGCGTTCATCTTCTTCGCCTACATCGGTTTCGACGCCGTGTCGACCACCGCCGAGGAGGCGAAAAATCCCGGCCGCGACCTGCCCTTCGGAATCATTGCAAGCCTGCTGGTCTGCACGGTGCTCTACATCATCGTGGTCGCGATTCTCAACGGGATCGTGCCGTTCTACAAACTCAACGTCGCATTCCCGGTGGCCTTCGCGATGAACTACGTCGGCCTAAGTTGGGCGGGCGTCATCATCTCGCTCGGCGCCATCGCCGGCCTGACGACGGTGTTGCTCGTGATGATGTTCGGGCAGAGCCGCGTGTTCTTCGCGATGTCGCGCGACGGTCTGATTCCGCCGTCGTTTACGCGCGTGCACAAGACGTGGCGTACGCCGATTTTCTCGACGGCCTTCTTCGGCGTCTGCATCGCCCTCATTGCCGCCTTCACGCCGATCAATCTCGTTGGATCGCTGACGAACATGGGCACCCTGGCGGCCTTTATCCTCGTATCGATCGCCGTGCCGATTCTGCGGTTACGCCATCCCGAAACCCTCGGGAAATTTAAACTGCCGTTCGGTCCGTACGTCATTCCCATACTCTCGGCGGTAACGGCGCTCGGCTTGATCTACTATTTGAAGGTCGGCAACCCGCTCGTGTGGGGTTTCTTCCCGATCGTGTGGCTCTGGTTCCTGATCTGGCTGGTCGTCGGCCTCATCTTCTACTTCGCGTACGGGCGGCACAAGAGCACGGTGGCGCTCGAGCAAGTGGAACACGTGGCAGTGCGACAGCCACCGGTGAACTAACCGCAGTTGCCGCAAACGCCCGAGGACGGCGAACGGCCGTCAACGGTTCGCAAGATCGGCGCGGAGTTCGTCGGGACGTTCGTCGTGACGCTCGCCGCCATGGGCGTCGACATCCTGTATTACACGACGCACGAGGTCGATTACGTCTCGCGCTGGCTGGCGCGTGGTTTTGCAACGGCGGTCGTGATCTTCGCCTTTTCGGAAATCTCCGGTGCACACGTCGATCCCGCGGTTACGCTCGGATTCACGCTGCGCCGCGTTTTCTCGGCGCGCATGCTGGCCGCGTACTGGATCGCGCAGTTCGCCGGCAGTTTCGCAGCCGCGGCGCTGCTCGGCGCCTACTTCGGATCGGCAATTGCGTTCGGCGCGAGCCACCCCGGTCCGACGGTGCCGCCACTCGTTGCCGTGCTCTGCGAGGTCGTGCTCACCGCAATCGTAATGCTCGTGATCCTCACGACCGCGAAAGAGAAGGCGATCGTCGGAAAAGAGGCCGCGCTCGCCGTCGGTTTTGCGGTCGCGGCCTGCGGTTTCTTTGCCGGACCGATTAGCGGCGCGTCGATGAATCCGGCGCGTTCGATCGCGCCTCAAATACTCGCCGGAGAGACGGCGCTCGTGTGGATCTACGCTGTAGGCCCGCTCCTAGGAGCGGGCCTTGCGGTCGTCATCCACCGGCTCTTGTGCGGCCCCCCGAACCGTGAAGAACGTGAGGCAGCGCAGGGGAGGTAACGTGGAGCGCTAGATGCGCGCGCCGCGACCGGTGAGGAGGTTGACCACCAACAGAATGAGCGCGATGACCAAGAGAATGTGAATGAGGCCCCCGCCAATGTGGAATGCGAGGAAGCCGAGAAGCCAAAAGACGAAGCAGATCACGATGATCGCCCATAAGAGTCCTGCCATGTTGGTTGCCTCCATTGTAACCGACGGAACGAGTTGGCGCTTCTTTACCCACGCTTTGCGCAGTCGAATCATTCACGATTTCTTGACCGAGAAGTAAAACATCGCCAGCGTTGCGGCACCCATCAGCGCCACCGTCGCCCATCCCCAGGCACGCGCCAATAGCGAGCTGCGCCACTTGCCCATGACGTTCGCATCCGACGCGATGAACACGATGACTGCAATGAGCGGCACGGCGGCGACGCCGTTGAGGACGGCCGACCAGAAGAGCGCCTTGATCGGGTCGACGCGGAAGAGATTCATTGCGATCCCCACGAGAATTCCCGCAGCGATGACGCCGTAGAACTCGGGCGCGCGCTGTGGTTTCTCGTTCAGGCCTTCGCGTAGCCGGAACGTTTGGGCGACGACGTACGCCGACGAGCCGGCGAGCACCGGCACCGCGAGCACGCCGGTTCCCACCATGCCAAGCGTGAAAAGCAACGCCGCAAACCGCCCGGCCAGCGGGCGCAGCGCTTCGGCGGCCTGCTGCGCGGTCGCGATGTCGTGTTTGCCGTGCGCGCCGAGCGTCGCCGCCGTCGTAACGATGATGAAGAACGCGACGATGTTGGAAAAAATCATGCCGGCGTTGACGTCGGCGTGCATGGTCCGGACGGCGCCTTCGTCGGTTCCGCGCCGTTGCGCGACCGACGTCTTGCCTTCGCTCTTCTCTTCTTCAACCATGAGCGACGCCTGCCAAAAGAAGAGATAGGGCGTGATGGTCGTCCCCAGCACGCCGACCATCGTCGCGAGCGTGCCCGAGTCGAAACGGACGTGCGGGACGACGAAGTGCTTCAAAACCTCGACCCAGGGCGGACGCACCACGAAGGCCGTCACGACGTAGGCGAAAAGCGTGAGCGTGAGCCACTTGAAGATGCGGGCAATCGTCTCGTACGAGAGCCACAGTTGCGCGGCGATCAGTCCGATGCCGAAAATGAAGACGGCCGCCTGGGCCGGGATCGGCACCAGCATTGCCAGCGCCGCCGACATGCCGCCCAAGTCGGCGCCGACGTTGAACGTGTTGGCGGCGACGACGAGTACCGCGAGGGCGTAGGCCACCGCGAGCGGCAGCCGCTTGCGCATCACCGACGCGAGCCCGACCCCCGAGACCATCGAGATGCGAGCGCACATCCCTTGAATCACCGCCATCATCGGCGTCGAGATGAGCGTCAGCCAAAGGAGCGAAAAGCCGGTCGACGCGCCGGCCACCGAATACGTGGAGATTCCCGACGGATCGTCGTCCGCGGCGCCGGTGATGAGGCCGGGGCCGAGCATTTTGAAGAACCCGAAGACACGCCCCGCGACGCCCGCACGCAGCGAAGCGCGCGTATTACGTGCACTCACGACCATCCGGCTTACCCGTCGCTCCGAAAACCAAACGTTGCTAGGAAACCTTCTTAGCCGGCGTTTATCGAGCTATGCGACCGGGTAGCGTGCACGACAATGAAGCAGCGCATCAACCCGACGCACTTCGAGAATATTCCCGCGTTCGCCGAAGACGAAAAGGACGTTGTAAACGCCATCATCGAGACGCCCCGCAACCAGCGGCACAAGTACGCCTTCGTCTCCGAGTTCGGCCTCTTCATGCAGAAGCTGATTCTCCCGGACGGATTGCTCTGGCCCTACGACTATGGCTTCATCCCGCGAACGCTCGCCGACGACGGCGACCCGCTCGACGTCCTCTTTTTGGGTTCGGAACCGACCTTTACCGGCTGCCTGGTCAAAGCCCGCGTTCTCGGCATCGTCAATCTCAAGAAGAACGGCGTCGAGAACGATCGCATCCTCTCGCGCCCGATGCGCCAAGAAGGACTGACGCAAGATACCGATGGTTTCGACGATATCGGCGACGTGCCGGATGACACGATAAAAAATATCTGCCGCTACCTCGTCGAGTATTCAGCGTCGGAGGGTAATAAGATCGAGTTCGAAGGGACGAAATCGCGCAAACACGCGATTCACGCCGTCAAAGACGGCATCAAAGCTTACGACAAGAAACATCACTAGGAGGTACGACCGCACCATGCCCACTCGTTCCCGAAACGGAAAAACGCGGACCGCCGCAACGGCGACCCGCAAGAAAGCCCCGGCTCGCAAAGCGTCTACGCGCACGGCATCGAAGCCCGCGCAGGCGACCGACGCCCTCTCATTACTGCACCACGACCACGAAACCGTCGGCGCCATGATCGACGAAATCCCGGATTGCGAACCGGGCGACGAGCGGCTTCGGGAACTGACCCGTTCGATGGCCGATGCCCTCAGCGTGCACGCAAAGATCGAAGAAGATCTTTTTTATCCTGAGCTTCGCGACCGTTCGGAGAACGGCGAGCAACTCACCGACGTCTTCGAGGCCTATACCGAGCACGGCGTCATCAAGCACTTACTGGCGTTGCTGAAATCCGAGAAGGGTCCCGACGAAAAGTTCAAAGCCGAACTGCAAGTGCTCGGCGAATCCGTCAAGCATCACGTCAAAGAAGAAGAATCGACGATCTTCAAACTTGCACGCAAGTTCATGACCCGCGAAGAACTCGAAGAGTGCGGCGAGGAGATGTCGAGAGAGAAGGCACGTTTAGAGGCTTCGCCGGCTCGCCGGTAAGGGGATATGTTAGGGGCCGGCTTGCGCCGGCCCCTAACGTCGTGCTACTCCTTCTTATCGGGAACTTTGTCGCCCTCGCGCCGCGCCTCGCTGAGACCGATTGCGATCGCCTGCTTACGGCTCTTCACCTTCCGCCCCGAGCGCCCCGACTTGAGTTGACCGTGTTTCATCTCGTGCATCGCACGCTCGACCTTGCGGCCCGACTTCTTCGAATACTTTCTGCCGCCGGATTTTTTGCGCGCGGCCGTCTTCTTGCGAGCACCCGTCTTCTTGCGTGCGCCGGTCTTCTTGCGTGCGCCGGTCTTCTTTTCCGCGCGGTCGACTTTTTACGCCCCGAGGACTTCTTGCGTGCGGCCATCGTTTGAGGTTCCCCCTTGTGCGAGAGAGCGTTATTTTGGTGATACCGCACTCCCACGCCGGCTAAACCGTCTCCGCAGCAGCGCAGAGCCGGGAACGCTCGTTGAAAAACCGAACGATATCGGCGTGGCACCGCTGCTTCCGCAAGGCTGGCATTCGCTGACGACGCGCATCGTGACGCACGAGCCCGAACGTCTCGTCCTGTTCCTCAAAGACGCGTTCGGCGCGACCGGCGAGTTTCGCAGCGAGGCGCCGGCTCAGATGCATATCGGTGACTCGATCGTCATGGTGAGCGGGGCGCAAGCGCGCGAGCCCGCCGCCGCGTTTCTCCATCTCTACGTAGACGACGCCGACGCCGTCTACCGGCAGGCATTGGCCGCCGGAGCCGTGTCGCTCGAGGAACCGTCGGACGTGCCGTACGGCGATCGCCGCGCCATGGTGAAGGATCCATGCGGAAACGATTGGCAAATCGCCACGTACGGCGGCGCCGCTCCGAAGCCGACGTAGCTCACGCGGCCGTTGCGGCGGTCGTCAAAATCGCAACGCGCTCGGCCGCATCGCAGCCCTCGAGTTCCTGTGCTGCCAGCGCGACGGCTTGATCGGCATCGGCAAATCCGTCGAACGTCGCGATGCGCGCGCGCCGAACGAGATGCAGCGCCGGAAGCGCGCGCCCGACGTCGCCGAACCGCGTGGCGCGCTCGACCGCGCCGCGAACGGCGGCTTCCGCATCTCCGACGGCAGTTGCGAGAATCGAGGCATCGCGTAACGCCAGCCGCACGATGCCGCGCTCGTCGACGACGCGCAGGTCGGTAACGTCGCGGACGCGACCGAAGGAACGCCGAATTCGCAGCGGGCGCAGATACGCCGCGAGCGCCTGCGTCAATTCGATGCGCTCTAACTCGGCGGGCTCGCAGCACAGCGATTGCGCCGCGGCACGCCGACGGCCGCTCTCGTCGCACGGCGGCGCGTCGACAGCATCGGCGAGGGCGGTCGCCCCCGACGCGATGGCGCGGACGCGATTGCGCCGCGGGTCGATTTCAACGGTCACCTCAACACGATCGCTCGCAGCGCCCGATGCGACGACGCGATCGGTCGCCTCCCGCCGCACGCGTGCCACGTCGTTCGGCGTCGGCGACGCAATCGTGCGTTCGACGACGTCGCGGACGAGCGCCAGCGCGACGCCGACCGGCGCGATGACTTCGGCGTCGCGGGCGATCCGAAACGGCAGCCGCATCCTCTCGGCCGCGAACGGTACGAGGGCACCCGCGCCGCCGCCGCCTCCCACGACGACCACTTGGCTCGCGTCGAGATCGTAGTCGGCCGCCAGCTCCGCGATCGTCGCGCGCAGTTTGCCGGCCGCAATCTCGAGCACCGCGCGGGCCAGCGTATCGGCGTCGCCGCCGAGCCGCTCCGCGAGCAGTTGGAAGGCACGCCGCGCGCTCGCGGCGTTGCCGAGCGCGTAGGCGCCTTCGGGCACGGTTCCGAGCGCATTGGCCGCGCACGACGTCGTCAGCGCGATCCGCGTTCCGTCGAGCGCAACCAGCACCGCATAGTCGGCGGCGTCGTGCGGCGTCGGCGCGACGGTTTCGAGGCGCGCGCCGGCGAGCAGCGCTTCGTCGACGAAACATGCGTACGCGCATCCGGCGATGTGCGCGCTGCGCGGTCCGACGCCGGTGATGCCGCCGCTTCCCAGACGCACCATGCTTCCGCCGGCGATGCCGATCGTGCGCACGTCGAGCGTCTGCAGCATCGTGCGATGGCCGCCGATGCGCGCGGGACGCATCTGCGGCCGTCCGCCGCGAATCGCCGAGCAATCGGAACTCGTTCCTCCGACTTCGACGAAGATGCCGTCGGTGAGATTCTCGTGCAGCAGCGCGCCGGCTACGCCCGCCGCCGGCCCCGAAAGCAGCGTGAGAATCGGCCGCCGTTCGATCTCGCGAACGTCCATCACGCCGCCGTCGCTGCGCATCACCATCAGCGGAGCGGGAATGGCCGCGCGCTCGACGGCTTCCGACGTCACGCGCGCGGTTCGTACCATCGCCGGCAGCATCGCCGCATTGAGTGCGGCCGTTCGCGTGCGCGCGCGCAGACCGTATGCCGAACTGACGTCGTGGCCGCCGGTCGCGTCGACGCCGCGCGCGCGAGCGTATTCGGCGGTAAACGATTCCGCCTGCGGCCGATCCACGCCGAACGCTTCGCTTGCGGCGATCGCCTGCGCGCCCGCCGCGATCGCCGCGTCGACCGCGGCGCGAATCTCGTTCTCGTCGCTCGCGGCCGCAAACCGAAACGACGCGTCGAGGGTCGAGCCCGGCGCGAGCGTCACCGCACCGAACCGAATGTGACGGCGCGCGAGCCAGCCGTTGCGGCGCAGCAAACCGATCACGCCGACGCGCGCGACGTCGCCTTCGAGCAGCGCGTTGGTTGCCTGCGTCGTCGAATGCGCGATGAACGCGACGTCTTCGCTGACCAGTCCGCCGGCGCTCAACAACCGTTGGATGCCGGCAACGATACCGGCGGCGACGCCTTCGGGCGCGTCGTGCGTCGTGGGCACCTTCACGCTCGCCTTCAGCGTGCGCGTTGCGGCGTCGATCGCGACGACGTCGGTAAAAGTTCCGCCGACGTCGATACCGACGCGCAGCCCGCTCATCGCTGCCGGTCCACGCCGGCGGCGAGCACGTATGCGACCATCGCCAGTTCGACCGCGCCGTCGCGTTCGTGGCGTGCAAACGCCGCGCGCAGGTCGCGCTCCAATGCGTCGCGCGCCGCGCCCGCATTCGGAAGGTACGACGCCGACGCGGCGCGGCCAAGCAGTCCGTCGAGCGTGAGCGGCTGCGCCGACGGAAACTCGCGCCGCGTGACGCGGCCCGGAGCGTGGCGTTCGAAGGCGGCGAGTCCCGCGGCGCGCATCGCCTCGGTGTCGTCGCTCGCGTAAGCGCGCACGACCTCGCCATACGCTCGCGCGAACGCGTTGCGCTCGTCGCGTTCGTACTGCACGACCGCAATGCGCCGTCTGGCGACGCGCGCCAGCTCGCGCATCGCTTCCGCCGTAGCAAACCAGTGAAACGCCTGGCACGCCACGACGACGTCGGCGCTTGCGCCCGGCATGCCGGTGCGTTCGGCAGTGCCGTCGCGCCAGGTGACGAGCGGATGCGGCGCCGCGGCGCCGCGCATCGCGGCGTTCGGCTCGATCGCGATAACGGTTGCGCCGCGATCGGCGAAGAGCCGCGACGAAATTCCCGTTCCGGCGCCGACGTCGGCGACGACGATTTCGTGCGGATCACCCAAATCCGCCAGCACCGCGTCGATTGCCGCCGGCGGATACGACGGCCGATGAAGCGCGTACGCGGCTGCACGGTTGCCGAAGCGCTCGGTCGAACGCGCGCCGTCAGCCATCGGCGGCCGGAAATGCCTTCGCCAACTCGTCGTAAAATGCCGCGATCGTCTTGATGCCGCCGAAGAACTGGCGGAGGCTGAACTTCTCGTTCGGCGCGTGGATGTTATCGTCGGGGAGCCCGAGCCCGATCAGCACTTGCGGGAGCCGCAGCACGCGGTCGAAGGTCGCGACCGGTCCGATCGATCCGCCGGTGCCGATGAAGACCGGCGCGCGGCCGAACCCGGCTTCCATCGCGCGCGCCGCAGCCGCGACCGCCGGATGGTCGCGCTCGACGACGATCGGTCGCACCGCTCCGCCGTCGGTCACGCGCACGCGTACGCCGGCCGGCGCGTTTTGCTCCACGAACTCCGCGACGATGCGCCGCACGTGCAGAGGATCTTGCTCGCCGACGAGCCGCGCCGAGAGTTTCGCTTTGGCAAACGACGGCACGATCGTCTTGCTTCCCGGACCGCTATAGCCGCCCCAGATGCCGTTGCACTCGAGCGTCGGCCGAAACCACATGCGTTCCAGCGGCGAGCGGCCGCGTTCGCCCCACAGTTCCGGCACGCCGAGCTGCGCCGCTTCGCGCGCTTCGTCGTAGGCGAGCGCCGCGAGTTCGGCGGTTCGCTCGCTCTCAAGCTCCGGAACGCCGTCGTAAAATCCCGGCACGGCGACGCATCCGCCCGCATCCTTGAGCGACGCCACAATGGTCGCCAGTGCCTCGATCGGATTGCGTATCACGCCGCCGTAATAACCCGAGTGGGTGTCTTGCGCCGGGCCGTCGACCGTAATTTCCCAGTGCACCAAACCGCGCAGCGAGGTTGTGAGCGACGGCACGTCTTCGGCGTAAACCGCCGTGTCGGAAATCACGGCGACGTCGGCGCCGAACTCCTCGCGATAGCGTTCGACGGCCGCGTCGAAGTTCGGCGAGCCGATCTCTTCCTCACCCTCGACGACCATTTTCAGATTGATCGGCAGCCGGCCGCGCGCGCGCATATGCGCGTCGACGGCGGCGAGATGCATGACGACCTGCCCTTTGTCGTCGACGGCGCCGCGTCCGAAGATTTTGCCGTCGCGCACGTTCCCTTCGAAGGGCGGACTCTTCCAGAGTTCGACCGGGTCGACCGGCTGCACGTCGTAGTGGCCATACACGAGCACCGTCGGCATTCCGGGTGCACCCAGCCACTCGCCGTACGCGAGCGGATTGCCGGCCGTTTCGAGACGGCGCGCGTCGAGCCCGACCTCGCGCATGCGTTCGATCAGGCGGTCGCAGCAGCGCGCGACCTCGCCGCGTTGTTCCGGATCGGCGCTCACCGAGGGGATGGCGATGAGCCGTTTGAGTTCGGCGAGCGCGCTCTGCTCTTCGCGCTCGCAAGATTCCACGAGTTGCGGATCGATGACGGTCACGAAGGTCCTTCCACAAACGGTTCGCCCAACTGCACCTCGAGCGTCTTACCGTCGCGCTCGATCTCGAACGCGTGCGGTTTGCCGTCGTAGGCTCGCTGCTGCGTTTGATAGGTGCCGTACTCCCACCAATATTTCCCGTCGACTTTGTCGACGACGTCGCCCGAGCGCAGGCCGGCCACATAGGCAGGGCCGCCGGCGCGAACGTACGCGCGCATCCGTCCGTCGACCGTTTTGAACAGAGCGTAATAGAAGGTCGGCGGATCGCTCGGCGAGGCTGCGACGCCCGTCGCCACGAGGTTGGCGCTGCGGACGGGTTGCACCGCGGACCAGGCGCGCAGGCGCGCTACGCCTTCCAGCGCGAGCGCGCGTGCGTCGGCCTCCGCCGGCGGATGCGCGAGCACGCGGTGGTCGTGCCACTCGTCGACGATCCAGCCGCCGCAATCCTCGAGACGCAACCCTACGTCGAAATCGGCGCCCTCGACCAACACGAACGACGAGGTCGTGACGTAGACCGACGCAACGTAGTTTTTGTTCGCGCAGTCCGCGGCGTTCGGATCGTCGCCGGAAGCAAAAGCGCGCCAGTGGTCGCCGTTGAGCGCGCCGGCGACGGAGACGGCGGCCGCACCGGCGAGGGCTGTTGCGTCGTGCCCGATCGCGATGCGTCCACGCGCCGCCGGAGGAGCGTAGAAGCCCGCGGGTGCCGCGGCGGCCGACACATCGGCGCGAGCCACCGGCATAGCGCCGGCGAACGCACGCAGGCCGAAGAGCGACGGCGACGCCAACGCCACCGCCAGCGTGGCGACCGTCGCCACCGCGGTTTGACATAGAAGCGTGCGCTTCGTGATGGCGTCGATCGGCACGCCGGTAAAGTTCGCCACCCAGACGTTCGCCGTATTCGTCGGATCGCAGACGTTCTGCACTTGCACGACCGCCATCACCGCCGCGACCAGAACGACCGGAGCGACGGCATGCGACGCGAGCAGCACGGTAAAAATCGCGATGCCGGCGCCGAACGGGTTGAGCGGCCCGCGATACAGCACGAGCGGGCTCGCCAATCCGAAAACGACGACGTATGCAACCGGATTGCGTACCCAGCCTCCGTGCGCGAGCGGCGCGAGCGCGGTGGCGAACTGCGGTTGCTGCGTGGCGACGTAGAGCATGCCGATGCCCATGAAGAGCAGCACGGCCGGCGCCACGTCTTCGACGCCGCGTATGGCGGCTGCAACCAGCGTCTGCACGGCGGCGCGCGGGCGCGTGACGAGCACGGCGAAGAGCGCCGCCAGAATGAACGCGGGCGCCGCTTCCAGGTGCAGCACGTAATACAGCACGATCGGCAGCAGCGGTGCGAGCATCGCGATAGCCGGCACGCCGCGCGTTTCGTCGTCGTCCCCGGCGGCGCGCACCGCCCACGCGGCGTAGCCGCGTTCGCGCCGAAAGGCGATAACTGCATAGACAACCAGCGCGATCGCGTCGACGATCGCCAAGACGATTGCGTAGCGCACGAGATGTTCGGGCAACACGCCGAAGTACTTCGTATAGAACGTCCAGTTCGCGATGTTGAAGATGAAGCCGAGCGCGAACGCCATGAGGAAGAGCGTTGCGGCGATCGTACGCGGCACGCCGGTCGTCATCATGATCGGCAGCACGATCGATCCGACCATGATGATCGCGCCGAGGCCTTGCAGCGAGACGAAGAGCAGTGCCACGACCGCGCACATCGCCAGCGCCAGCGCAAAGGGACGCTCGCCGCCGTACTCGGCCGCGAGATTGACGATCGCGCGCGCGATGCCCGTGTCGAGCGTCACGCGACCGAGCAGCGCGCCGAAGACTACCGCCACGTAGACCGGCGCGAGCGCGACGGCGCCGCCGGTCACGATTGTGCCGAGGCGCGGAATGCCGACACCGGCGGCCAGCGCCATCGCGACGGCCATAAGCGGCAGCGCGAGAATCGCGGGCAGGCGGCGAGCGTACATCAGCGCCGCGAAAACGGCGAAAATCGCGAGGATCGCGACGGCGGTCACGGTGCGATCACGGCGTCGAAGGACGGCAATGTCTTCGAGCGGACGTATCCGTCGTACGTCGCGCGGTAGAACGCGTCGGCATCGCGAATCGCGTCTTGCGCGGCAAGATGGTACCGCTCGAGGTTCGACGCCAGGTGTCCGTCGCGGCTCTCGTAACGCCACGCCGTAGCGTAGAGCGGCGCCAGTTCTTCGTACGCGTCGCGCAGTTCCCACATCCAGTACCGGCACCAGAACAGGTCGCGCAGCGTCGTTGCGCCGCCGGCATCGCTCGCGTGGGCCTGCGCGTCGGCATACATCGCGCGCACCTCGGCGCCTATTTGAAACTTGCGAGCCAATGCGTCGTATCTGCGCGCTGCGAGAAACATGACGCGGGCGGCGCCGGCGTGCAGCGGCGGCCGCGCGAAATAGAGTTCCTTCTCCACGCGTTCGGCATCGAGTCGCACGCCGCGCAAATCGACCTTCGCCATGCGCGCTCCGGCAGCGCCATCGAACGGTCCGGTCCAGAAAAGCGCGTCGGTGCGATCGTAGGGTGCGGCTTCGAGCGCGCGCAGAATCGCGCCGAGCGTGGCGACGCCTTCGGCATAGCGCGCGTCGTCGACGCCGAAGAACGCGCTCGGAAAATCCGCCGCAAACTGCGCCGGTTGCGCGTCGCCGCTCTGCCACGACGCCGCGGCCGCGAACAGCACCGGATACCAGGTCGCTTCGTAGAGCGTCTCGCCGTCGTCGTGCCAGACGGTTTGAAACGTGCCGAGAACCCGCGCGCTCTTGCCGGCGCCGATGAATCCGCGCTCGTTGGCGATTGCCGTGTCGATCGCCGGAAAGATCTCGTCCCAGTTGCTCGCGCCGGGCGCGACCATCTGCGCGAATCCACCGCTTACGATACGCTCGATGACGGCGGCGAACGGAGCCTGTGCCTCGTAGTGATAGTTGACGAGCACCGCGCCGGGCGGCAGCAGTTTCATGATGCCGGGATCTTTCTCCACCGCGTCGTCCCACAACATGATGCGCGCGCCGGAAGGCGCGATCGCGCGGTTCATTGCGGCAGCGTGATCGGCAAACGCTTGCGAGAGTCCACGGCGCTGCACGTATGCGCTCGAGCGGCCGAGGCCAAGCGTCGCCGTTTCGTCGGAGCCGATGTGGAAGAACGGCGGGTGCGGCACTGCACGTAACTCCTGCGCGAGGATTCGTCCCAGATATTCCGACGAAGTGGTCGCGTCGGGCGTCATCAGGAATCCGTGCGGCAGCTCCGCGGCGCCGGCATAGCTTTCGACGCGAAGCACGCCGTGCATGTGCGCGAACGTCTGCTGTTGCGGAACGAGCGTCACGTGAAAGCGCGCGGCGTATGCCGCCAGCGCGGTCAGTTGTGCGGGCGTGATGCCGTCGAGCGGGGCGGGCAGCGGATCGGTCGGACTGACGAAGACGTGCTCCATGTACGGCGAGTAGCCGTTCATCTTGAAGGCGGCGATCGTGCGAATGCGCTCCTCGAAGTAGCGCATCGTCGGCAGCGGCCCGCGCGAGACGTCGTCGGACAGAATCCGCCAGCGCAGCGCCGGCCGGTCGGCGATCGCGACGCACGGCACCGTCCACGCACCGGCGGAGCGGACCGGCAACTGCGCCAGCGTCATGGCGCCGTAAAACGCGCCGTCGGAATCACCTGCCTCGATGACGGCGCGGCCGTCGCGGACCGTCAGCCGGTACGCCTGTGCGCCGAGCGACGAATTCTCGCGCACCGCGATTGCAGGCTCGTGTGCGCTCGTGCGCAGCGAACCGATGCCGAGCGCGCTCCAGCGGGCGCCGATCTCGTCGCGCGCGGCCGGATCGACGTTCGGCGCGACGCTCAGTAGCGCGCGCGCGGGGATTCGGCAATCGAGACGGGTGACTTCGGCGGGGCGAGGCACCAGGTGCAGCGTCAGCGTCTGCGCCCCGGCCGCCGTCGGCGCCAGCGCCGCCGCGACGATGCACGCTCCGCCCAGAAGCTTCACGGTCGTGCGCGTTAGTCGCGCCGAGAGGGGCTTCCCGCCAGGGCCTCGGCGGCCTACCGCTTAATCGTTCAACCATGAGCCTGCGCCGCACCCTCGCGTTCACCGCTCTTGCCACTCTCATCGTCGCGTCGAGCGCGCCGTCGACGGCCGGCGACGACAAGCAGCTTCAGAGCCAAAAGGGCGACGTTTCGTACCAGGTGCCCAACGGCAAGCCCGTCACGTTGGGCGTCAACGCGGTCATCGGCATCGCCGATCAAGACTACGCCATCACCGGTGGCGAGTCGCTGGCGCAGGTGCTGCTGCCGGACAGTTCGCGCGTGCTCGTCGGCTCGGATACGAAGGTGCAGCTTGCATTCTTCAATCAGGCGCAGATCGCGACCGCCAAGTTCGTCGTCTATCAAGGAAAGGTGCGCTTCGCCGTGCGCCATCCTGCGGGCGCTAAAGCCAACTACACGTTTGCGACTCCGACTGCCAGCGTCGGCGTGCGCGGTACGCAAGGCGACATCGAGTACGACAGCACCGGAGCGATTCGCGTCAACGTCTACGAACTCTGCGATCCGCAACTTCCGGTTCAGGTGACGACCAAGGGCGGCAAACTTTTCACCGTCCATGCCGGACAGTCGCTCTTCGCGCACGTCGTCAACGGCATCGTGCAAGCCGAGCTTCAGCAGTTGACGCAGCAGCTGATCGGTCAGTTCTCAGGCGACTTCGGCGTTCCCACGAGTTGGGATGCAGCCAAAGGCGAAGTGGTCGGCTACGCCGGAAACGCCGTCAACAACGTCACCGGCGGCTACGGCGGGGAAGTCGTCAACGGCGTCGCCGGCCTCTTTAAAAAGAAGGCGACGCCCAGCCCCAGCCCCACACAATCAACCTGCAACTGACGCTCCTATGTCATCCCGAGCGGAGCATTCTCTTTAAGAATGTCATCCTGAGCGGAGGCGCGCTCTCCCTTGTCATCCTGAGCGGAGGCGCGCAGCGCCGCAGTCGAAGGACGAGGGAGCGCACGCGACACAAACCGCGCGCAGCATAAGCGCAGCCGGCGAGGTCGTTGAGGGGACTCCGACGCGAGCGCCTTTGGCCGGAGGCCATAATTTTCCTTAACAGGCGGCGCGAGCGCGGCGTAGTAGGAGCGCCGCATGGACGCGGCGCGACGAACGACCCGAAGACGACCTCGCCGGCTGCGCTTATGCTGCGTTTAGTGCGGCGCGGAGTGGGCGCCGCTCATTGCCGTGTCGCGCGCGTCGAGAGCGTGCGCAACGTCGTCGAGGTACTGCGGCAGTTGCGCGGCGTCGATCGAGGGCGCGCGGTCGGCGACCTTCACCGCGGCAGCGTCGGCCGCGGTGACCGCATCGGCGTCGATTGCGGAGCGATCGTTGCCCTCGTAGAGTCTGTACGCAGTTTGGTTGACGAATGCGGTGCGCAGGAGCATTTCGCCGACGCGCTCGCCGAGCGTCGCGTCGAGCGGCTGGAGCCGCTCCTGTAAATCGGCGATCCGCTCGCCGACGTACGAACGCACGTACTCGTCCGATTGTTCGCGCGCAACGTCGTCGCCGTAGCCGGGAAACTCCGGGATCGCGCTTTGAAGGGAATCCGGAAGTAGCATGCCGCTCGCTACGCCGCGCTTCTGCCCTGCGCCTTCGAGTCTTCGCGCCTACCCGCGGGAGAGGCCCTCGACGATGCGCGGCAAGGCGCTCGCCGCGGTGTCACGCAGCGCGAAATCGACAGCGTCGCTCACCGGCGTCGCCTCGGGATTGATTTCGACGACGTACGCTCCGCGGGCGTACTGCGTTGCCAGCGCCGCGGCCGGATAGACGACCGCGCTCGTCCCGACAACGAGAATCGCGTCGGCGCGTCTGGCCGCGTCCTCCGCCTGCGCCCACACGTCGGGAGGCAGCGGCTCGCCGAACCACACGACGCACGGACGCATCCGTCCGCCACAGGCGTGATCGATTTCGTCGAGCGGCAAGCCTTCGGCGTCGAGCGGGCGGCGCACGCCGCAATCGGTGCAGCGGGCCTCGCGCAGGTTTCCGTGCAGTTCGAGAACGCGACGCGACCCGGCGCGGAGGTGCAACGAGTCGACGTTCTGCGTGGCGAGCGTGAAGTCGCCGTAGAGCGTCTCCAGCTGCGCGAGCGCGTCGTGGCCGGCATTCGGTTGCGCGCTGTGGTGGACGGCCAGGCGCTGGTTGTACCACGTCCACACCAGAACCGGGTCGCGCTCGAAGCCTTGCGGCGAGGCAAGCTCTTCGACGCGGCGGCTGCGCCACAGGCCGCCGGCTCCGCGAAACGTCGGCAGTCCGCTTTCCGCCGATATGCCGGACCCGGTGAGCACGAAGATCGAACGAGCGGCGCGCAAGCGCGCGATGAGCGCATCCATCGGGTGATGACTTCGCGAGCCGCGCCGCGCGAATCCGCTCGGGGCCGGCGGCCGTTAGGCGAGAGAACATCCGAGGGCAGGGCCGGGGCGAAGCGAAGGGTAGGGAGGTGAGCGAAGACGCCGACGCGTTGATGGCGGGGGTGCGCCGGCAAGACGCCGACGCCTTCGAATCGCTCTACGATGCGTACCATCGAATCGTCTATGGAGTTGCGCTGCGGGTGCTTGGCGACCGCGCCGGCGCCGAAGACGTCACGCAAACGGTTTTTCTCAAATTATGGAACGCTCCCAACCTTTTTCGCGGCGGGAACTTCGCCGCCTGGATCGCTCGCGTCACGCGCAATCGCGCGCTCGACGTTCTGCGCGGACGTAACGTGCGCGCAGAAGCCGAGTTGCCCGAAGCCCTTCCCGAGAACGAGTCGATGGAGGACGTCGCGTTTGCGCGGATCGACGCGCAGCGCGTCCGCAGCGCGCTCGCCGCGCTGCCGGCGGAGCAGCGCGAGCCGATCGAACTTGGATTCTTCGGCGGGGTAACGCACCAAGAGATCGCGCGACGCTCGCAGACGCCGCTCGGCACGGTCAAGACGCGCATTCGTTCGGGATTGCGCCGGCTGCGCGCCGTGCTCGACGAGGCGGTGACGGTATGAACGATCGCCGCGAACCGCCGCACGAGATGCTCGACGAGGTCGCCGTCTATGCTTTGGGCGCCCTGCCGGCGGCCGAAGCCGCCGCGGTGCGGGCGCACATTGCGACGTGCCGGCGATGCGCACTCGAGTACGCGAAACTCAAACCGGTCGCCGCGCTCGTCGGCGTCTCGGCCGAAACGCCGGGAGACGCGGCGAGTTGCCCGAGCACGCTGCTCAAACCGCGCATCATGGCGAGGGTGCGTTCTTCGAAAGCGCCCCCGCTGCGCGCGCCGGCGGCTCCGTCGCCGATGCCCGCGTGGCCCGCATACTTGGTGGCCGCGGCCTGCATTGCGATCGCGATCGTTTCTTCGATGTGGAACGTCGCGCTCATCGGGCAGCTCAGGCAAGCGCAACAAGAGGCGGCGCGCGCGTCGCAGCACTCCGACTCGCTCGCGCGTGCGCTCGAAGAGCAGCGCACGACGCTCTCGGACCTCATAGGTTCGGGTAGCAAGCGTTACGCCGCGAACGGCGGCGAGGTCGTCATGCGCGGCAACCGCGCGTATATCGCCATGCACGATTTGGCGCAGCCGCCGCGCGGAAAAGTCTACCAGGCATGGACGCTGCCGAAAGGCTCGACGAAGATGGTGCCCTCGTTGACGTTCGTGCCCGACGCGCACGGCGTGGCGATCGTCACCCTACCGCCCGACGCGCACCCGATCGCGGCGATCGCCGTCAGCGTCGAGCCGGACGGCGGCAGCAAGCAGCCCACGTCGAAGCCGATTCTCGTCGTCACGCTCACCTAGGAGCGACCATTCCCCAACCCGGCGTACGCATCGAACGCGTCACGTCCGCGAACGAAGCGGCGGCGCTGGCCTATCTCGCGCGCTCGCCGTACGAGAACGTCTTCCTTTCGGATCTCGTCCGAAACGAGCGCTCGCCGTCGGCGCGCAACGGTCTCTTCGCCGCGCTCTCCGGCGGCCGGGTGGCCGGCGTTGCGTCGTTTGGGCGCCAGCTCGTGCTCGCCGCCGAGCCGGAAGCGCTGCGCGGCTTCGCCGATCTGGCCGAGCGCCGCCGCGGCGAACGGATGATCGTCGGACCGCGCGCCGCCGTCAGCGCCTTCTGGAGCCTCGTGTGCGACCGGCATCCCGCACCGCGCCTCGTACGCGATCGTCAGCTGGTGATGACCGTCGACGCGGCGCGGCTGCGTCCGGCCAACGACGCAACGCGCGTGCGAATCGCCCGCGCCGAAGACTCGGCCGAAACCGTGAACGCCTCCGCGCAGATGATCGAACACGAACTCGAGTACGATCCGCGCCGCACGTCGCCGGAGTTCACCGCGGGCGTGCGCGCGATGATCGAACGCGAGCGCTGGTGGGTCGGGGAGCGAGACGGCCGGCTGTGCTTCTTCTGCAGCGTCGGACCGCAGTGCGACGTCACGGCACAACTTCAGGGAATCTGGGTTCCCCCGGATCTGCGCGGACGAGGTTTTGCCACCGCGTCGCTCGCGGCGATCTGCGCGCGGCTTCTCGGCAACGTGCCGACGCTCTCGCTTTACGTCAACGACTTCAACGAGCGAGCGATCGCGCTCTACCGTCGCGTCGGCTTCGAGCACGTCGCGGATTTTCAGACACTGCTCTTCTAAGGAAGGCCACGCCTATGCAGTCGCAAACGGCCGAATCGGCATCGGGACGATGGATCGTCGCCGCGACCGTGCTCGGCTCGAGCCTCGTCTTCATCGACGGCACGATCGTCGCCGTCGCGCTTCCCGTCATCCAAACGGATTTTCGTGCATCCGCCTTCGACGCGCAGTGGGTGGTCGAAGGCTACACGCTCGTGCTCGGTGCGCTGATGCTCCTCGCCGGCGCGCTCGGCGATCGCTACGGGCGCAAGCGGCTCTTCATCTCAGGCGTCGTCGTCTTTGCGATCGGCTCGGTGCTCTGCGGCTTGGCGCCGTCGATGCCGGCGCTCATCGCCGCGCGCGTGCTCCAAGGGTTGGGCGGCACCATGCTGGCGCCGGCCAGTCTCGCGCTCATCGGGGCGTCGTTCGAGGGCGTTGCGCGCGGACGCGCGATTGGAACGTGGTCGGGATTGACGGCCGTCGCCGGAGCGATCGGTCCGGTCGCGGGCGGCACGATCGTCGACCATTTCGGCTGGCGCTGGGTCTTCTTCATCAACGTCCCGATCGTGATCGCGGTGGTCCTCGTCGCGTCGCGTCACGTGCGCGAGAGCCGTGACGAAAACGAGAGCGGCCGGCTCGATATCCTGGGCTCGCTGCTGATCACCGCCGCATTGGGCGCGATCGTCTACGCATTCGTCGCAAGTGGACTCGAGGGCTGGAATGCGAGAACCGCCGGCGCCCTGGCCGGCGGCATCGCGATGTTCGCCGCATTCGTCTACGCCGAGCGGCGGATCGCCAATCCGATCCTTCCCTTCGAACTCTTTTCCGACCGCGCGTTTACGGGCATCAACGTGATGACGTTTCTGCTCTACGGCGCGCTCGGCGGACTCTTTTACTTTCTGCCGTTCGTCATGATTCAAGTCGACGGCTACAGCGCGACGTTCACGGGACTCGCGATGCTGCCGTTCCTCGCGCTGATCGTCGTGCTCTCGCGCTTCTCGGGCGCGTTCGTCTACCGCGTCGGACGCCGCGCGCTGCTCGTTGCCGGGCCATCGCTGACGGCACTCGGTTTCGCCGCGTTCGCGCTGCTGCCCAATCTGCACTACTGGAGCGGCGTTCTGCCGAGCGTCATGCTCATCGGAACGGGCATGGGTCTAACGGTCGCGCCGCTCGTTGCAACGCTCATCGACTCCGTTCCCGAGCATCATATCGGGCTCGCGTCCGGAATCAACAATGCAGTCTCGCGCACCGCGGGACTCCTGGCGATCGCCGTGCTCGGCGCCGTGCTGGCGTCCGCCTTCAATGCGCGGCTGGACGCACGCATGAATGCAGCGCAGTTTTCGTCGGCTCAACGCTCCGACGTCGATGCGCAAAGAAGCGAAATGGCTGCAGCGCGATTCCGCGATGCCCCAGAGACCGATGCCGTTCGCGGAGCCTACCTCGACGGCTTCCGCATCGCCGCGTTCGCGTGCGCCCTGCTCGCTGCCGCATCGGCATTGACCGCCGCAGTCACCCTCGGAGGTAAGCCACCAGTAGCGTCGTCGTAAGTCGCGCGGCCGCCTTTTAACGCAACGTCAACGGACGGTAACGAATGCGGTGGGGTCGCGCGGCTTCTTCGCCGAGGCGCGCGCGTTTGTCGGCTTCGTACTCCTGGTAGTTGCCTTCGAAAAAATAGGCGCGCGAATCGCCTTCGAAGGCGAGGATGTGCGTCGCGATGCGGTCGAGGAACCAGCGATCGTGGCTGGCGACCAGCACCGTTCCCGCAAACTCGCTAAGCGCGTCTTCGAGCGCACGCAGCGTTTCGACGTCGAGGTCGTTCGACGGCTCGTCGAGCAGCAAAACGTTCGCGCCGCTCAGCAGCGTCTTGGCGAGGTGCAGACGTGCGCGCTCACCGCCGGAAAGCGTCCCGACCATCTTCTGCTGATCGCCGCCTTTGAAGTTGAAGCGGCCTACGTACGCACGCGCCGGCATTTGGAACTTCCCGACCATGACCGTGTCGAGGCCGCCGCCGACGGCTTCGAAGACCGTCTTGTCGTTCTCGAGCGATTCGCGGCTCTGCTCGACGAAGCCGAGTTTCACGGTCGGGCCGACCGTGATGCGGCCGGCGTCGGGCGCTTCGCGACCGGCGATCATGCGAAAGAGCGTCGATTTCCCGGCGCCGTTGGGGCCGATGATTCCGACGATCGCGCCGGCGGGAACGGTAAAGCCGACGTTCTCCATCAGCAGCCGGTCGCCGTAGCCTTTTGCGACGCCCTCGAACTCGATGACGCGATCGCCGAGCCGCTCGGCGACCGGAATGAAAATTTCGCGCGTTTCGTTGCGCCGCTGGTACTCGTAACTCGCCAACTCCTCGAAGCGCGCGATGCGGCTTTTGTTCTTCGAGCGGCGTCCCTTCACGCCCGACCGCACCCACTCGAGTTCGCGCTGAAGGGCTTTGCGTCGCGCGCTCTCCGTGGTCTCTTCGTGCGCGAGCCGTTCCTGCTTCTGCTCGAGCCACGAACTGTAGTTTCCCTTCCACGGAATGCCGTGACCGCGGTCGAGTTCGAGAATCCACTGCGCCGCATTGTCGAGGAAGTAGCGGTCGTGGGTCACGGCGACGACCGTCCCGGGAAAGCGCGCGAGAAACTCTTCGAGCCACTCGACGCTTTCGGCGTCGAGGTGGTTGGTCGGTTCGTCGAGCAGCAGCATATCGGGCTTGGAGAGAAGCAGGCGGCAGAGCGCGACGCGGCGTTTCTCGCCGCCCGAAAGCGTCTCGATCTTTGCATCCCAGGGCGAAAGCCGCAACGCGTCGGCGGCGATCTCGAGTTGCTGCTCGACGTCGTCGGCGCCTTCGGCGAAGAGCACCGCCTCGAGGCGCGCCTGTTCTTCGGCGAGCGCTTCGAAGTCGGCGTCGGACTCGCCGTAGGCGGCGAAGACCTCGTCGAGACGCCGGCGCGCCGAAACGAGATGCGCGAGCCCTTCTTCGACCGTTTCGCGCACCGTTTTACCGGCGTCGAGCAGAGGTTCTTGCTCGAGGTAACCGATTGAAATGCCCGGCATCGCCTTGGCCTCGCCGTCGATCTCGGTGTCGACCCCCGCCATGATGCGCAGCACGGTCGACTTTCCGGCGCCGTTGAGACCCAGTATCCCGATCTTCGCTCCCGGCAGAAAGCTCAGCGAGATATCTTTGATGATCTGACGCTTCGGCGGAACGACCTTGCCGACGCGATACATGCTATAGACGAACGACATAGAGCCGGGAGGCTTCTACGGCCCTCCGCCCCGTACCGGCACCTAGCGTCGCATGCTCCCGAGCCGCTCGGTGACGGAAGCGGGCGCCCGCATGTAGAACGAAAGGGGCCATTGGGGCGCCGCAAGGGCGCGCCGAGCACTATTTTTCTGAAAGGAATCCTTCGCAGCAATGAAGCTTCTCGCTCGTCTCACCCTCGCGGTCGCGTTTTGCGCGTCGGTCGTGCTCGTGTCGCACGCGCCCGCGCAAGCCGCCGCACCGGTCCTCGTCAAGCAGTGTTTCGTCATTCACCCGAAGCCGCTCAGCAAGAACGCCGGCGGCACGCAGATCGACTACATTATCTATGGTAAGAAGAATGCGAGCCAGATTACCTTTCTCGTCGGCTATCGCAACGCTGCGCAGAATTTCGTGCGCACCGTCACCGACTACGGCTCCTTCGCACCGGGCACCGAGATCCAGCACCGCTTCGATCTCTACAACGACGTAACGTACGCCGGGCAGCAAACGACACGGTGCATTCCGACGAAGGTCAAGTGGGCTGACTCCTCGTTGTGGGTAGCTCCAAGCCACTAGAGTCGGGGGAGGCCTTCCTCAATCTGAAAGAGCTCCGGACGCAACGCCGGAGCTCTTTCTTATTCCGGCTGCGCTGATTGGCGACGCCGTCCTGCGAGATAGATCGCGACGCCGGCGCCAACCATGAGCGCGGTCAGGCCAAGCACTTTCAGCACCGAAAGAAGCTTGTTTGGATCGTCGTCGGACGGAAAGAGCGCGAGCACCGCGGCCGCCAGCGTCGTCACGAAACCGATGCCGGCTACGACGGCGACGGTCACCCTTCCACCAGGTATCGACACCGCTCCGGGGGGAGCCGGTTCGGCATCGAGTTTGATCGCGGATGCGAACAGCAGCAAGAAGGGCAGCATCGTAATGAGCACTGTCGAACTGACGAGGATCTCGTACGCGCCTTTAACCGTGCTCCCGCCCTGACCGAGAAAAATAAAGATCGTGGCGATTCCCGACTGCGTGAGCAGCGCGGCGACGGGCGATCCCCAGCGCGGATGCATGCGGCCGAAAACCGGTGGCAGATAGCGATCGATTCCGGCGACGAACGGAATGCGCGCGACCGCACCGAGCCACGCGCCGCAGCTTCCGAGGCAACTCAGCGCGACGAGGATCGCCGCGACCGGCGTAACGACCGTCCATCCGACACGCGCCGTGACGGCCGCAATCGCCTGCATCACGCCCGACGACGGATTGACGTCGTGCGACGGCAGCGCGGCGAGCACCGCCACCGTTCCGAGCACGTAGATGATGCCGATGGCGGGCGCCGCCAATGCGAGCCCGTAGGGAATGCTGCGGCGCGGGTTGCGAACCTCGCCGCCCATGAACGAAATGGCCTCCGGGCCCGTCCACGCAAAAGCGATCACCGACCAGAAGATCACGTCCTTCAACGCGAATCCAGGACGCAGCGTCTGGGCCGTCATCGGCGTAGCCGGTCCAAACTTCCACCACGCCAATAATCCCACGCCGACGAGCAGCAGCGTGACCGTCCAGCGGCTGATCGCGCCGGCGTTGTTCAGCCACTTGCCGACGTCGAGGCCAAAGATGTTGAGCAGCGTCGCGAGCGCGAGACCGCCGACCGCAAAGGCGATGAAGTACCAGGGTGACGATGCAAGCGCGCCGCCGTTGCCGGCGACGAAGAGCGCGTTCCCGGCTGCGAAATAGAGCAGCGCCGGAAAGTACGGAAGGTTCGACGCCCAGTACGTCCAGCCGGTGAAGAATCCCGCGAACGGTCCGAAGGCGCGCTTTGCCCACACGTACATGCCGCCCTCGTCGGGATGACGCGACGTCAGATAGACGACGCAAATGGAAAGCGGCGCGAACATCGCTAGACATCCGATCACCCAAACGATCAGCGACGACGGTCCCGCGGCCGCCGCCGTCGCCACCCACTGTAAGTTCGATCCGGCGACGACGAAAAACAGCGTGACGTCGAGGAAACCCAACGAGCGCCGCAACTCCATTGCGCGAGGGTGTGCGTGAATGCAACGCTCGCTTCCTTCGTTTCTCAGCGTACGCTCAGACGGCGCGCGCGTCCGCTTAGGGTCGCCTGCTTGCGGGAACACTTGACTCATGCCGCCGACGCAGCATCACCGGCACCGTTACGCGCGAATCGCGGGCATCGCGATCCTCGCCGTCGCCGGCGTCGCGCTCGTCCTCGCCTTTCGTCAAGCGATCGCGCGCGCCGCGATCGTTGCGGGAATTGCGGCGACGACCGGCCTGCACGTGTCGTTCGATGCGCTTCACGTCGGCGCGACCGGTCTGGTAGCGCGCGGGATTCATGTCGAAACCGCGGCTCACGAGACGGTCGCGGACGTGGCCTCGGCGACGCTCGGATATTCGTTACGCGATCTGCTTCCCGGCAGCTCGCATGCGTTCGGACTCACCGGATTCGACGTCGAGCGCGCGCACATCGTCATCACGCGTCATCGCGACGGGACGCTGAACGTTCCGCTTCCCAAATCCGGCAATGCCGCTGCTCCGGCGGCTCCGTTCGACTTTCGTGGCCGGGTGCGCGATGCGTCGGTGGACGTCTACGATTTCACGCAGCCGGCCGGCCCCGGACGCCATCTTGCGATCGCCGGCATCGGCGCCGATCTCAATATCGCGACGAACGCGCACTCGCGCTATCGAGCGACGCTGACGTATCTGCAAGACGGCCGGCGCTATCCGATCGAGGGCAGCGGCGACGTCGACGTTGCCGGCGGTTTCGGTCTGCAGCGGTGGCACTGCGCGGTGCTGCCGATCGCGCGTCTTGCAAACGTCGCGCTGGACTCGCCGCAGTTGCGTTTCGCCGCCGGATCGCTGCGCGATTTCGATGCAACCATCGTCTCGCTTCCGGCGGACGGCGGCCTCGTGCAGCACGCCAGCGCGAACGCGACGATCCAAGGCGGCCGCATCGGCGTCGGCGGACTGGGCAAGCCGGTGCGCGACGTCAGCGGACGCATTGCGGTCTACGGAAACGGACTGCTGCTCGATCGCGTCACGGCGACGCTCGCCGGTTTGCCGATGCGCTTCGACGGCGGGGTCTACGGCACGAGTTCCCCGCACCTGCACGTCACGATGTCGACCCACGGCGATCTCGCCGCGCTGCGCGACGTGCTGCCGCAAACCGCGCGGCTGCCGGTGAGCGGACCGATTCGTCTCGACGTCACGGCCGAAGGCGCCGCAACGAAGCCGCTCGTCAAACTCGCGCTGGAATCGCCGCACGCGCGTTACGCATCGTACGCCGCCGCGAAGACGAGCGCGCTGCTCGCCTCCGACGGCAGCGACGTCGACCTTATCGGCTTCCGCACGCACTACGGCGGCATCGCCGCGTTCGCGCGCGGTCGGCTCGGCACGCATGCGGGCGCCGGCAGCCTCGAAATGCTCGCCGGGTTCGACGCCCAAACGGCGGACGTTCCATATGCGAAGGCCGTGTTGCCCGACATGCCGCTGCACGGCGTCGTGCTGGCGACCGGCAATCGTCCGTCGCTCGTCACGGCGCGCGGCGTGTTCTACGGCGAGAGCCGCGACGCCGCACTCGCCGCCGCGTTCGGTCTTCGTTCCGATGGCGTCGGCACGGTCGGACCGTTGCGTGCGCGACGGTCCGGAGCCTCGTTCTACGCGATTGCCGGCGCGGATCGTCCACACCGCACGTACGATGCCTACGTTCGAGCGAACGGCTGGCCCGTCGCGCTGCCGCGCCTCGCCGCGACGCTCGACTCGAACGTGGCCGCGAGACTGCAAGGCTCGACGCTGCGCGCTGCAGGGGTGGCCGATTTACGCGGCGTTCGAACGGCGTTCGGTGACGTCGCGCGCGTGAGCGTCCGCCTGGGACGAACGCCCGGAGCGCAAATCGCCGCCGGCGTGAACGCGCGCGGCGTCGGCAGCCTCGGCGGCGTCGCCGCAGCGGTCGTCGCGTTCGATCGCGGAACGCTTCGCGTCGACGACGCGGCCGTCGCTTCCGGCGGAAACTTCGCCGACGTTCGCGGCGACATTCGAGGCGTGCGCACCGGCGCGCCGCATTACGATCTCTGGACCACGCTCGATTCCGCCGATCTCGGTACGGTCGCGTCGCTGGTACGGCCGAGTGCCGCGCATCTCGTCGAAGGTTCGGCGAAGGCGCGGCTGCACGTTGGAGGATCGGGCGCCGCACCGACGATTCGCGGCACGGCCGCGATTCCCGAGGGCGCCTTCAACGGTCTTGCTTTCCACGATTTGCACGCGACCGTGAACGGCACGCCGTCGTCGATCGCGTTGAGCGGCGGCAGCGTAACGGTCGGTTCGACCGGCGTTGCATTCGACGCGTTCGCGAGCGCAACGTCGCAGCGCGTCGCGGTCGAGGCACCGCGCGCCGATCTCTCCGACTTCAACGATTACTTCGACGCGGGCGACGTGCTCGGAGGCGAAGGCGCCGTACGCGCCGGCATCGAGGTTGCGGACGGCGCGGTCGTTGCGACCAGCGGCAGCGTCGGCTTGCACGACACGAGCCTGCGCGGCTTCGAGTTCGGTGCGACCGACGCGACATGGCGCGGAAGCGGCAACCGCATCGCGACGACGCTGGCGATGCGCGGGCCGTTCGGACGCGTCTCGGCTGCAGGCACGCTTGGCCTTTCCGGCGACGTCGACCTCGTCGCGCACGCGCGCGATCTCGACCTATCGCGATGGAGCGCGGCGACGGGCATGTCCGTTCCGGTCGCCGGCTTGGCCGATGCCGACATCACCGCCTCGGGTCGCTATCCAAATCTCGACGCAACGCTCGACGCAACCGTCGCGCACGCCGCCGTCGGGCGCGTCCCGATCGATCGCTTCGCGATTGCCGCGAGCGTACGCGACGGGCGCGGACGCCTCGAGAGCGCTACGCTGACGATGCCGCACGCACGCGTTACGGGCGGCGGAACGTTCGGCATGCATCCGGGCGATGCGCTCGACGTAGCGTTTCATGCAACGAGTCCCGACGTCGCGGCGCTCGCCAAGGTCGCGTTCGGGAAAACGTTCGACGCGGCCGGCGCGCTCGATACGACGCTTCGCGTGCGCGGCTCGACGCGGCATCCTATCGTCGACGACGCATTCACGCTCACCGCCGCGCGCTACGGAAAGCTCCTCGTTCCCCGCATCGCCGGCACGCTGCGAGCCGACGAACGCAGCGTGAGTCTCGTCTCCGGCGAGGTCGATTTGCGCAAAGGCCGCATCACGGGCAGCGCGACGGTGCCGATTCGCGCCGCGCCGTTCGCAATCGATCCGCACGACCGTCCAATCAGCGCGGAGATGATCGCCGACGACGTCGAGGCTTCCAACGTCGCGGAACTGTTGCCGAAGGGCACCGCGATTTCCGGTCGCGTCGACGGACGCGTCGACGCGCGCGGAAGCGTGCGAGCGCCGCGGCTGAACGGACGCCTGACGCTGGCGGAAGGAACGTTTTCGGGACCGCAGGAGCGCGTGCCGGTCACCAACATCGCGGGCGCGATTGCCTTTTCCGGAACGACGGTGCGGTTGGAAGACGCCGGCGCGCAGGCGGGCGGCGGAACGCTCTCGGCCGACGGCAGCGCGTCGATTCCGAACGTGCGCGATCTCGGCCGCGTCGCGATGGCGCTCAATCTCCATGCGCGCTCGGTGCGGCTCGATCTTCCGCAATACGTCAAGGGCCGGTTCGACGGCGACGTCGCGCTGACGCGCGCGCCCCTGACGCGTCCGCAGCTGTCGGGAGCGATGACGCTCGACAGCGCACGCATTCCGATGACGGCGCTGTACAATCCGAAAGCGAGCAATGCGCCGTCGGCACCGCTTCCGCTCGGCATGGACCTGCACGTCGCCGTCGGCAGCGACGTGCGGGTTGTGAGCCCGAACGTCGACGTCGGCATCCAGGGCAAAGTGCACGCTTTCGGCACGCTCGCCGAGCCGCGGCTGGCCGGCGCGATCGCGTCGACCGGTGGAAACGTCAACTTCTTCAGAGATTTCCGCGTTGAGCACGCAACGGTGACGTTCGACCCGTCGAGCGGCATTATCCCCGACGTCGATGCTACGGCGACGACCTTCATTCCGAATCCGGAGACGAACGTCGCCCTGCGAGTGACGGGGCCGCCGACGCAACTGAACGTCGCGTTTGCGTCGGATCCGCCGTACGGTCGCGAACAGATCCTCGGACTGCTCGTCAACGCGCAGTCGCTGGGCGCCGTGCAAGGCGTTGCCGCAACCGGCGGCGGCTCGTTTTCCGCGTCGTCGGCAATCTCGAATCTCGCCGCCGGACAGGTCGACACACTCTTCACTCGCAATCTGCTCGAGCCGCTCTCGGTCGCGCTGGGCGGAGGCCTCGGATTGGAGAACTTGCAGTTGACGACCGACGTTCAAGGCGGACTCGGTGTCAATGCGGTCAAGGCGCTCGGTAGAGACGTGAGTTTCGTCTTCGCCGACACGTTCAATCAGGCGCGGCGCCAGTCGTGGAGTCTCGACGTGCACCCAAGCGATCGGACGCAACTCGAATTCACTGCGTACAGCTCGCAGGGCTCGCATTTGTTGGGCTTCACGCCGCTGCTCGTGCAAGGCCTCGACGCGCCGAGCGCCGCGACGATTCCGCTCGACACGGGCGCCAACGGCGTCGATCTGAAAATCGGAAGGAAGTTCCCATGACGCGCGCGGTGCTCGTTCTCCTCGCGCTGCTCGCGAGCTGCGCTCCCCGCCCGATCTCTTCGCCCGAACCGGCTTTCGGCGCGGCGCCGGCGCGCATCGACCTCGCGCGCGTGCTCGCAAGCCCGCCGTTCGCCGCGATGCTCGCGCACTACGACGCCGATATCGCCGCCCTGCGGCGCTCGGCAGGCGATCCTGCCTTCGCGGGAACGCGCGCGGCCATCGCTGCGAGTGCATCCGACGTCGCGCGCCGTCTCGACGCGGGGACGCAACGTCTACGCAACCTGCACGTCGAACCCGTCGCGCTTCCGAAATCCGCGGCGCAGCCCGCGCACGATTTCGGCGACGCGGTCGAGCCGTTCCGCCGTGCCGCGCTGGCGCGCGCCGAACGCGCGACGGCGTTGCGCGCAGCACAGATGCGCGAACGTGAAGCGACGATCGCGTACGACTACGAACGGGCGCACGGCGGCCGGCGGCTCGTTCTCGAACTGAAACTGCGCGACTTGCACCTCGACGCCGCAACGCGCCGGCGCGACCGCGCCGAATTGGCCGCGCTCGACGCGAGCGAGGCAGCGATGGTGAGCGCAGCCCGCGCGCGCGACGACGCCGAACTCGCGTCGTATCGCGCGCAGCGGCAGGCGCAGGCACTCGCCGAATCGGCGTCGATGGCGGCCGACGTCGCCGCGCACGCGCGCGCGTCCCGATCGATATCGCTGCAGACGAACTCCGCGCAGACGTGGGTGCCTCGGTGGAGCGACGATGCCGGCGCGAACACCGTCGCGCGGTTTACCGCCGCGCGCGCCGATCTCACGAGCCGTCTACTCGCCTTGCGTAAGGCCGACGACGCCGCCGGCAGTTCGGTGAACGACGAGATCGCCGGGTTGCAGCGCGAGCGCGATGCGCTGCGCGCGCAGATCGTCGCCTCGGCGCAAGCGCGTGCGGTGAAGATTGCGGCGGCGCAACGGCTCGGACGCGTCTATCCCAGCGGGGCACCCGCCGGAGCACGCGACCTCACCGGTGCGGTGCTGCAGAGTTACTCGGTGTCGACCGGTTCGTAAGAGGGCGGGCGGTGCAGGAAGTAGCTGCGCGATTTCGCCGACGGAATCGGACTGAACGGCAGCGGCTTCTGACTCAGATGGATGATGTTTCCGATCGAGTGCGCGCGCACGTCGGTCGTTCCCAGCGACCCGAGTCCGAACGTCTGCTCGACGTACTTCAGGACGCTTCCGAACTCGTACTGCGTGTGCGCTACCTGTCCCGGAACCACGTACGGTGAGACGACGATCATGGGAACGCGGAAGCCCAGGCCGCCCGCATCGTCGATGAACGCCGGCGGAGCGTTATCGTAGAAGCCGCCCCAGTCGTCCCACACGATCACGATCGTCGTGGAGTTCCAGTACTTGCTCTGGCCGATCGCGTTGACGACCGTCGCCACCCACGACGGCCCGTCGTATTGCTTGTTCAGCCCGTTGGGATGATCCGAATCGACTTGATCGGGAATCACCCACGACATCGCGGGCAGTTTTCCGCTTGAGACGTCGGTGAGGATGTTCGTCTCCGGGATCGAGATGTTCGTGCGCCATTCGGTGCCGTAACGCACGTCGAAAATGGCATCGAACGCGTTCCACAGCGCGCCCGCGGTATCGCCGCGATGCGGCGGCGTGTAATATTTCCACGAAACGTGCTTGGCGTCGAGTTTATCGCGCAGCGTGGCGTATTTCAGGCACGGAAACGGTCCCTGATTGAAGAGATATTGCAAGTCGGTCGTAATGAGCGACGTGACCGTGCCTTGCTTCGCGTCGCACCCCCAGCTCCAAGAACTCGACGGATCGTCGACGATACTGTCGGTCGAATCGACTACCGTTCCGCCGGCGATCAGGTCTTGATGGGCGGTGAAGCTGCCGCTTCCCTGTGTTTGGAACGTGCGGTCGGCGAGCACGTAGTCGCCGGCCAGCGTCCAATACGGTTGAATCTTCGACGGATCGACGTATTGGTACGGATATTTGCCGGCCTTTTGTCCGGTGCCGTACTTCGAGAGATCGAAGCCGTCCATTTGACCGTTGTCGTAGTCTTGTAAGTAGGTCGGGTAGGTGTGGTTGATGTCGAGCGCCGCCAGTCCGACCTCTTTGAGTGGAACGATCTGGCCGGTATGCATTTTGCCGCTCGTCGCGCCCTCGGCGCCCGGAAAGGTCGCGAAGAGATCGTCGAAGCTGCGGTTCTCCTGCACCATGACGACGATGTGTTGGATCTGCGCGACGGCCGGACGCGTGGCGCCGGCAGAAGTGATCCGCGCCGCGGCGCCCGCGGGACCCGGCATCGGCACGGTACTCGCCGCCGAGCACGCCGAAAGCAGAAAGACGGCGCCGGCGGCGACCGTCGAAACGCTGCGCGAATTCACCATAGCGCTCCTCTCGCCCGGATTCTTACTGTACCCCCAGGGAGTCGAAATTTCCAGCCCCATCGGCGTTTTCAAGGAACGCGGGCGCTGGCGACCGGCAGCAGCCAGCACGCGTAGCCGAGCGGGTCGCGAATGACCGCCGCCATCGCGTCGAAATACTCGAGCACCTCCTCGCGCGAATACGACGTGTGCTCGGCGATTGCGTCGACGTACCCATCGCGCCAGGCCTCGATGATCGACGCGAACGTCTCGCGCGGCGTTCGCAGCGTGTCGAGGATGACGTACTCCATCGCGATGTCGCGCAAGTCCAGGCGCGTGAGAATCGAGAAGACGTTGCGCCCGATGAAGAGATCGGTTTCCGTAGCCGCCCCGAACTCCAGCGGCCCGGCGTGCCAGAAATCGCTCGGATCGCACCCGTCGCGGCTCTGGAAGTGGAGCATGCGATAGTCCTCAGGAATCAGGTGCAGGTAGCCGCCGGAACGCGTGACGCGCGCCAGTTCCTTCACGACCGCTTCGGCGTGAGGAATCGCGTGCAGCACGTGCCGGCAGACCGTCAGATCGAAGCGTCCGTCCGGCCCTCGCAGCTCGTAGATGCTCTGATGCTCGAAGCGCAAACGGGGCGCGAGATCGGAGTACCGCAAACGCGCGAGTTCGAGATGAGCGTCGACGATGTCGACACCGAGCACCTGCGCGCCCGGAAACATCACCGCCAGACGGGAGGATATCTCTCCGGTGCCGCAACCGGCATCGAGAATGCTCGCTCGCTCGGGGAACCGGTAACGGGCAAAGAGCGGCGCCTCCTGCGGCCAAATCGCGCGTGCCTGAGCGTCGAGATTGCGCACCATCGACTCGTCGGCCATCTGAGCGGCCTGCGGATTGAGATTACCTGTGCGGTCGGCCGCCATGCGTGCTGGTTCTCGGCTTTTACGAGCGAATCCCGGCGCGTTTCGTTTACGCAGAAGGCTCGGCGGGTATTTCGCAACCATGCAGGATTCAAAATCGTCAGCCCAACCGCTGCACGGCGTGCGCGTCGCCATCTTGGTCGACGACGGATTCGAGCAAGTCGAACTGACCGAGCCTCGCGATGCGCTGCGCGCGGCCGGCGCCGTCACGGCGATCGTCTCGCCGCAAACGTCGACGGTGCAAGGGTGGAATCACGACGAAATAGCCGACGTCTTCCCCGTCGACGTCGCAATCGCCGATGCCGATCCGTCCGATTTTGACGCGCTGCTCCTGCCCGGCGGCGTGCGCAGTCCCGACAAGCTGCGAACGAATAACAAGGCGGTGCTCTTCGCCCACGCAATCGAGATCGCCAAGAAACCGATCGCGGCCATCTGTCACGGCCCGTGGCTGCTCGTCGAAACCGGCTTCGTGCGCGATCGTAAACTCACGTCGTGGCCCTCGCTCAAGACCGATATCGTCAATGGTGGCGGCACCTGGCTCGATCAGGCCGTCGTTCGCGACGACCTGCTGGTCACCAGCCGGAAACCCAGCGACATTGCGAAGTTCAACGACGCCGCAATCGCGCTCTTCGCGCAGAAGAACGCCGCGACATCATCCTGACGCCGGCGCTTCCTCGCGAATTTCGCCCAGTGACGGAGCGAGCCACAGATAGACGATCGGAACCAGCAGCAGCGTAAGCACTAACGAACTGGCGAGGCCGCCGATGACGACGGCCCCCAGCGAGCGCGCCGCAGCGGCCCCGCGGTCGAGCGAGAGCGCGAGGGGCAGCATGCCGGCGATCATCGCCACGGTCGTCATCACGATCGGGCGGAAACGCTCGAAGGCCGCTTCGATCATCGCCGCACGGGTCGCGTTTTGCGTCAACCGTAAACGATTGGCGAAGTCGACCAGCAGAATGCCGTTCTTGCTGACGAGCCCCACGAGCAGCACGCAACCGATGAACGAGAAGAGATTCAACGTTTGGTGGGTGAGGGCCAGCGCTCCCAGCGCGCCGACGACCGCGACCGGAACGCTGAACATCACGACGAGCGGCGTGCGATAGCCGTTGTAGAGCGCAACCATCAGTAGATAGACGAGCAGTACGGAGAGCGCCAGCGAGATCGACATGCCGACGACCGTGTCGCGTACGAACTCTTGATTGCCGCCGGCCACCGGCGCGACCAAGACGCCGCTTCCGAAATTCAGCGCCGCGACGCGGTTGTTGAATCCGCGTTGCACGTTCGAGAGTTCGCCTCCGTCGGCGACGTTTGCTCCGACGTACACCACCGACTGCCGGTTGATCCGCGTAATGAGCGGCGGGGCGGGTTCGCGCGCAATATCGGTCACGTCGCCGACGTTGACGATCGATCCGCCGGTAGCGCGAATCGGAATCGAGGCGATGCCGGCGAGACTCGCCTGCGCGGTCTGCGGATAGATCACCTGAACGTCCTTGAGACCGTCGGCGGTCGGGAACTGCGTCGCCAGCGTGCCGCCGAATGCGGCGCGCACCGCGTCGGCGGCGGTGCCGATGGAAACGCCGAGCGAGCGCGCGCGGTCGCGATCGAACTGCACCTCGACCTGCGGCGAACGCGGATTGTCGGACGTCGTCGCATTCGCGGCGCCGGGAGTCGACGCGAGGGCGTCGTAGACGCGCGCCGCCGGTTCCGACGGGTTGCCGGCCGGCGTGCTCACGACCGTATCGATCGGCTGCGCGATGCCGCCGGTCGTGCTGGTCGCGGGAATCGCGACGACGCGCGCACTCGGGGACGTGCGCTGCGCGGCCTGCTGCATCGCTTGCGCCGTCTGGGTCGTGCTGCGCGATCGGCTCGTTCGCAGAAATATGTGCAGTTGGCCGACGGCGCCGTTGTTGACGTAACCCGGCAGATTTCCCTGATAGGCGCCGGCGAGCGCAATTTCGCTGGCGACGTCGGGCGACTGGTCGACCATGCGTTCGACCGCCAAGACGGCGCGCCGCGTCGTCTCCAGCGGCGTGCCGGTCGGATAGGTGATCGTGAGGAAAAATTCGCCGCGATCGATCGTCGGAATGTACTCGAAACCGACGATCCCGAGCGGCAGCATCAGCAGCGCCAACAAGAGCGATCCGAACGAAACCCAGAAGACGATGCGCCGGTTCGCAAAACCCCAGAGCAGCGCGCTCTCGACGTACCATCCGCGCAGCCGGTCGAATCCCTCTCCGAAACGCGCGATGATCGGCCACGGTTTCCACGGACGCGGGAGCGACCAGTGCGCCGCGAGCGCCGGCGTCACCGTGAACGAGACGAAGAGCGACGTCAGCGTTGCGACCGAGACCACGAGTCCGAACTCGCGCAGAAAGAGCCCGACGGCCCCCGGCAGGAACGAAATCGGCAGAAAGACGACGACGTCGACGAGCGTGATCACCAGCGCCGCCATGCCGATTTCAGCGCGTCCGCGATAGGCGGCGACTTCGGGCAACTCTCCGTCTTCGGCATGGCGCTCGATATTCTCGAGCACGACGATCGAGTCGTCGACGAGAATGCCTATGATCAACGTCATGGCCAGCAGCGAGACCGTGTCGAGGGTGAAGTTCAGCATGCGCATCGCGGCCAGCGTGACCAGCAGCGAGGCGGGGATGGCGATCATGACGACGATCGCGCCACGCCAGGAGCGCAGGAAGAACAGCATGACGATCGCCGTGATGATCGTCGCCTCGATCAGCGTCGAGATCACGCCGCGCAACTGCTCCTGCGTGTAGGTCGCCTGAACGTTCTGCACGCCGAGCGATACGTCGGGAAACTGACGCGCCAGTTTCGGCAGCTGCGCCAGGACGGCTTTCGACGCCTCGACCTCGCTCGTGTTGGCCGCCTTTTGCACTTCGAGCGAGATCGCCGGCGTTCCGTGATCGTATCCGTAGACGCGCTGCGGCTCGTAGCCGTCGACCACGCGGGCCACGTCGCCCACCCGCAGCAGACGGCTCGTCGTGCCGAACGCGCTCGTCGAACTGCCGCCGCCGGCCGACGCACCCGATCCGAGCAGCAAACCGGCGACGGTTGCGGGCGTCTGCACGTCGCCGCGAATGTCGATCGAGGTTTCACGGTTCGGCTCGTAGGCGATGCCACCCGGCGCACGCACGTTGTTGAGTGAGATCGCGCTGACGACGTCGGTGATGGTGAAGCCGGAGGCGCTCAGCGCGTGCGGATTCACTTCGACTTGAAACGACGGCGTGACCGCGCCGTTGACCTCGACGAACGAGATGCCCGGAACCTGTTCGATCGCCGGCACGATTTTGTTCGTCACGAGCGCCGAGAGTTGCCCGGCGCCCAGACTCGCCGATTTGGCGGTCAACGAAACGACCACCGCTTGGCTGGGATCGTAAATCGTGATCTGCGGCGTCTGCAAGTCGCTCGGCAGTTGTCGCTGCGCGTTTTGAACGCGCCCCTGCACCTGCACCAAATCCGCGTTCTGATCCGAGTTCAGCATGAAGCGCGCGACGATCGTCGCCTGTCCTGGCTGAATCGCGCTCTCGATCGCCTGCAAGTCGGGAGCGCCCGCAATCTGGTCTTCGATCGGACGAACGATCGCGTCGCGAATCTGCGTCGTCGAACCGCCCGGATAGGTGAGCGCGATCTGAATCGTCGGCACGTCGTAGTTCGGAAACTGTTGCTTCACCAAAACGGTGGCGGCGATCGTTCCGGCAAGCAGCACGAGCGCCAAGAAGACCGTCACCAGTGTCGGACGGCGAATGAAGAGTTCGGTGAGTTTCACGACACGGGCGCTTCGGCGGGAATCGGCATCGGCGGCGGTATCGGCTCGGGACGCGGACGATAGCGGGGAGCGAAGCGCACGAATGCGACGGGAACGACGACCAGCGTCAGCAGCAGCGAACTGAGCAGACCGCCGATGACAACCACGCCCAGCGACTGACGCTGCGCGCTTCCGGGCTCGAGCGCGAGCGCGAGCGGCAGCATCCCGGCGACCATCGCCGCGGTCGTCATGACGATCGGGCGGAAGCGTTCGTGCGCGCTCTGGCGGATGGCGGCGACGCGATCCATGCCGGCGCGAATGCGGTTGTTCGCGAAATCCACGAGCAGAATGCCGTTCTTCGATACGAGTCCGATCAGCAGGATGGTGCCGATGAGCGAGAACAGGTTGAGCGTTTGCCGCGTGAGCGCCAGTGCGCCGATCGCGCCGACCGCTGCGACCGGCACCGCGAACATCACGATGAAAGGAATCCGGTAACTGTCGTAGAGGGCCAGCATCAGCAGATAGACGAGCAGCAGGGAGAGCGCGAGCGCCACGCCCATGCCGGCGATCGTCTGGCTGAGGTTGGCCTGCTGGCCGCCCGCCGCCGGAATGATGCTGACCGTATCGGGCAGATGCAACGCCGCAAAGCGCGCGCGCGCCGCCTTCTGTACCGCCGAAAGCGCGTAGCCGGGCGCCACGTTCGCGCTGAGATGGATTACCGTCTGACGGTTGGTGCGGGTGACGATCGGTTCGACCGGATCTTGGACGAGCGTGGCGATGTCGCCGACGCGAATCAGCGAGCCGTTGCGCGCGCGAATCGGGATATCCAAAATCGCCTGCACCGACGTTTGGGCCGACGCCGGATACGCGACCTGCACGTATTGAATGCCTTTGGACGTTTCGAACTGTGTGACGAGCGATTCGCCGAACGTCGCGCGAATGGCATTGGCGGCGGTGGCGATGTCGATATCGAGCGCCCGCGCGCGATCGCGGTCGAAGACGACGTCGACCTGGGGCGACAGCTGCTGGAACGAACTCGTGACGTGCGCCGTGCCCGGCGTGGCCTGCAGTGCGGCCAGCACTTTGCCGGCGTACGCTTCGGGTTTGTCGTCGAGCGATTCGACCAGAAAATCGATCGGCTGCTGATTTCCACCGCCGCTTCCGGTCGCCGGAATGGCGACGACGTCGGCGCCCGGAGCCGCCGCCGCTCCCATGATGCCGAACCGGTGCGCCCAATACTCCGTCGACTGCTTGCGGTTCAGTCGCAGGAACACGTGGAGTTGTCCGGCCGAGCCGACGTTGAGCGAACCGCCGAACGACTGTTGCGACGAACCCGCGGTTCCCGTCACGGCTTGCACGTCGGGCTGCTGCGATATTTCGGCGCTGAGTTTGCCGATGGCCGCGTTGGTGACCGAGAGCGGCGTGCCGGTGGGATAGCGGGCTTGCACGAAGACCTCGCCGCGGTCGACCGACGGCATGAATTCGAATCCAACGGCGCCTGCGGCGATCAGCACGACGGCCGCCACGACCGTGAGGCCGCTGACCGCGAAAACGAGCCGCTCGCGGCGCAGCGCCCAGTCGATCGCGCGCGTCGAGTACCACGAGCGCAGGCGTTCGAACCGTTGCGAGAACGCGTCGAGGATGCGCCACGGCCTCCAATTTGAGTGCAGCGCCCAGTTGCCGGCCAGCGATGGCGTAATCGTAAACGACACGGCCAGCGACGTGAGCGTCGCCGCGACGACGACGAGGGCGAACTCAGCCAGAAACCTTCCAGTTATTCCCGGCAGAAATGCGATCGGCAGAAAGACTACGACGTCGACCATCGTGATGACGATCGCCGCCGCACCGATCTCGCTGCGGCCGAGAATCGCAGAGGTGCGCGGGGCCTCGCCGCGTTCGTAGTGGCGTTCGATATTTTCGATGACGACGATCGAGTCGTCGACGAGAATTCCGATGATGAGCGTCATCGCGAGCAGCGACACCGTGTCGATCGTGAAGTTGGCGAGCTTCATGATCGTGAACGCCATGAACAACGAAGACGGGATCGCGATCAAGACGACGATCGAGTTGCGCCACGACCGCAAAAAGAACAGCATGACGATGCCGGTGAGGACGATGCCTTGCGCCAGCGTCCGCCAGACCGCGTGGATCTGCTGCGCGGTATAGGCCGCCTGCACGTTGAGGACCGCGAAATCGACGCTGGGGTAGCGCGCCCGCAATTCCGGCAGCGCGGCGAGGACGCCATCGGAAGCTGCCACTTCGCTCGCACCCGTCGTTTTCTGCGCGCTCAACGTAATGGCGGAGCGCGGGCCGACGTACGAGTACACGCGCGGGGTCTGAGAGCCGGAGTAAACGCTCGCGACGTCGGCGACGCGGACGTACTTCGGCGAGACGCTCCATGGGTTGAGTTCCGACGTCGAAAACGAAACCGGCGTACCGGAACTCTGCTGCGGCGTGGTCGTCACCGGAGGCGTTCCCGACAATCCGGCATTCAACGCCGCGCCTCCGGTGCCGCCGGCGGTCTGCTGCAGCATGAGGCCGGCCACCGACGCGACACCGTTCACGTCGCCGCGCACGTCCACGCTCGTTTCGCGATTGCGCTGATAGACGAGACCGCCCGGCGCACGCACGTTATTGCTCGTGATCGCCGAGACGACGTCGGCGAGCGTCACACCCGACGCGCTCAGGAGCGCCGGGTTGACGTCGACGCGAATCGCCGGCGTCAAGGCGCCGCCCGCGTTGACGTTGGCGATGCCGGGAGCCTGCTCGAGATCGGGAACGATTTGATTGTTCACGAGCAGCGAGAGGTCGGTGGGACTCAACGTGTACGACGTAACCACGAGCGTCGCGACGGTCGGTTCGCCCGGATCGAAGGTTGCCGTCGTCGGCGTCACGAGATCGCCGGGAAGATTGCCTTCGGCCGAGGCAACGCGCCGTTGAACCTCGACCAGATCGGTCGTCTTATTCGAGTTGAGCGTGAACGTCGCGGCGATGGTCGCTTGACCGTTTTGGATCGTCGAGTTGAGATGGTCGAGATTGGGCGCACCGGCGATCGCATCTTCGAGCGGACGAACGATCGCATCGCGAATTTCGCTTGGCGACCCGCCCGGATAGCTCGCTCGCACTTGAATGGTCGGGAAGTCGATGTTCGGGAACTGCTGATTGACCAGCGTCAGGTACGAGACGATGCCTGCGAGCGCGATCGCTGCCAGCGTGACCGTGGCGAGCGTCGGCCGGTTGACGAAGACGCGCGCGATCCACACGCTTAGGGACCCGAGTCGAGGTCTTCGCCCGGCGTGATCCCGAGCTGGCCGTTGGTGATGACGAGCGTTCCGCTGCGCAGACCGGTGACGATCGAGGTGGTCCCGTCGCCGGCAACTTCCTTCACGCGCACCTGCGTCGCGGTGCCGTCGACGTCGGTCATGACGCTCGAATGCGAATCGTCGAGGAACGACGTGGTTGGAATCGAGATTCCCGACGCGTTCGGGAGATTGACGGTTCCGGTCACCGGCAAACCCGCAGCCAATCGCCCTTGCGTGCCGCGCACCAGGACCTTCACTGTGAAGTTCGTCGAACCGGGCTGCACCTGACCGAGCACGCCCACCACCGTGCCGCGGAAACCGCCGCTCGGCTCGCCGGGAATCGCGAGAGCCGCTACTGCGCCCGTCCGGATTTTGAAGATATCGGCGCTCGAAGCGTTCAACTCTGCATAGACCGGATCGACTTGCTGCAGCACGAAGATCGTTCGCGTGCCGGGATACTCACCCGGATTGAGGTTGCGATTGACGACGATGCCGTCGACCGGAGAGCGAATCGTCGCGCGCGAAATCTGGGCCGCGATTTGCTGCGCCTGCGCGCGCGCCGAGGCGGCGTCTTCGCGAGCGGACGCAATCTGCGACGCCTGCAGGCCCGATGCCATCGTGCCGTTGGTTTTCTCCGCGATGATCGCCTCGTTCAGCGCCGCCCGGTTCGACCGCGTATTGGCGGCGTAGACGTTCGCGAGCGTCTGCTGCGTCTGTAGTGCTTGCGCCGAGACGTATCCCTGCGATTCGAGCGCCTGATCGCGGGCGAGATCGGCCTTCGCTTGAGTGAGATTCGCCTGCGACTGGTTGTACGCTTCGCGCGCGGTGGCGACGTTCTGCGGCGCCTGCTCGATCGTCTGTTGCGCGCTGTAGACCGACTGCTGCGCCTTCGAATCGTCGGAACCGGCGGTATGGACGGCCGCTTCGTATTGAGCTTGCAGGTCGGACGTGTCGAGAATGGCGAGCACGTCGCCACGGCGCACGTGGTCGCCTTCGTTGACGTAAACGGCCGCGGCGGGCTCGCTGAGATTGTTCGAGAGGGTGACGTTCTGGTAGGGCGCGATGATTCCGGAAATCGTCAGGACGGGATGAATCGTCGCCGGATGCGCGGTCGCCGACGGTATGGCGCTCGCTTGCGACGACGAACCAGCCCGGCGCCCGCCGCCTTGATGGGCGCAGCTTGCAATGAGCACGGCGGCAACTGCGATGCCCGCGACGCGACATCTCCTCACATAACCAAGCGTACTCATCAACCTGAGAGATTGCCTCGACGTGTTTGTTCCCGGCGCGTCCTCAGGAAACCGATTCAGTATTGGGGAGTGAGCAAAAAGATGCCATTACAAAGGATGCCGGCCGGTGCCCGGCTGCTGCTGGGGCTTTGCATGCTCGGCCTCGCGGCTTGCGGCGGCGGCGCAAAGACGGTCTCGCCCTCAGCCCTCGCCGCGTCGCCGGCAACCTACGACGGCGAATCGGTGAGCGTCAGCGGTACGGCCAAAGATCCGCGAACGCGTGAGACGCGCCGCGGACACCTCGTCATGTACCAACTCTGCGACAGCGCGTGCGTGCACGTCGTCCAGTTCGGCGACGCGACGGTTACCGCCGGTTCGCCCGTCAGCGTCACCGGAATGTTCCGCGCGAGCTTCGGGCGCGTCAAACACATCGAAAACGTCGTGGTCGTCGGGGGGCGCCGCAGAAGCCAATAACGACGGTGCGCTCTTCCTCGGACTGAGCGCCCGGGAGGAACGAACGCCTCCCCTCGAAGATAACGGCGTGCCTTGTCGCAGGGCACGCCGTTCGCACGAGGAGGATCGAAGGATGGTACGAGTGCTGCCGGCAATTGCGATCGTTGCCGTCGGGATCGCCCTGGGCGCCGTCGCGAAAACGTCCGCCGCCGAAGACGTCGTCTTCAAAATCTGGAACGACACGCACGTTCCGATCACTGCGATCTACAACAAAGATTCGCAGCAGAGCAATTGGGGCTGGAACGATCTCCAGGACGTCGGGTCAGGCAATCCGTTCTCGGGCAGCGTCCACCCGATCCAGCCCGGTCACTATTTCTACATCAAGTTCAAGCAGAACTCGTACGCGCACTGCCCGACGATGATGCAAGACGTTAAGCTCGTCTTTTCGAACGGCGCCGTTAAGGTGCTTCGCAAACTCCAGGTCTGCAAGTACGACGTGCACGTCCACACGCCCTGAGGAGGCTAGTTCACGGTCGTGTAGATCGGACACGCCTTCTCGAAGAGAAGGAGGCCGCGTTCGCCGCCTGGCAAGCCGCGCGCAAACTGAATCGCTCCTGCGGCGACGAACGCGAGAACGATCGACAGGAAGAGCGGCATGAAATCGATTCCTCGGAATGATGGGCGCATGCTACTATCTAGAACGCGCGGCGAGCCCCGGCGGATGCGAAAAAAGAGTGGGACGCGCTTCGTATCGCGCGTCCCAGAGGACCATGGTAACTCGCTACTCGCACTCACATCGCGGGAGAATGCGTTGCCTTCCCCTGTGGCGGTTTCTGTTGCTGCGGTTTCTGTTGCTGCGGTTGATGCTGCGGCGCGGCCTTCTGCTGATGCTGAGGTGCTTGCGCCTGCGGGGCTTTTTGCGTCGGAGGCCTTTGCTCGGGCTTGGCCGGCGGAGCTTTTTGCATCGGAGGCTTCGACTCGGGCTTGGCGGCCGGCGGAGCTTGGTGTTCCGGCATCGCCTGGTGGGGCTGTGCGTTTGGATGCATCTGCTCCGGCTTGGTTGCCGGTTTGGCAGCCGGGTGAGCGGCCGTGTTCGTCATCGGCTTGAAGTCCGTCGGACGATTGGTCACGCTCAGCGGGCGGCCCGCAACCACTTGGTTCGGATGTCCGCCGTTGTACTTGGCGTAGAGATTGCGATCGTGCTGCGCTTCGTCGATATGCGCGCGCTGAACCGTCGTTAAGCCGACGTGGCGTTCGTGCATCCAGATGCGTTGCTGCGCGTTGGGGTACATGCGAACGCCGCCGGGTCCGTTGTAGGCGTAACGATTGACGTTGCGCACGATGACCGTCCGATTGACGTAGACGTTACGAATCCGTCGAACGTCCACCGGCGTAACCGCGGTGTTGTAGCGGAACGTGTTGCCGTACCATCCGCCACCCGCATAACCGGTGCCGTAGTACCCGCCGCCGTAGTTGATGCCGCCGTAGTAACCGACGTTCGGCGCCCAGTAACCGGAGTTCCACGCGTAACCGGCACTGCCGTTGTTCACGCCCCAATAGCCGGGCGTCCAAAGCATTCCGAGCGACGGCGGCTGGACGTACGTCCCCGGAACCCAGTAGTAACCGTTCGATCCCCAGGCCCAGTATCCGGGGGTCCAGATCGAGTTGGGAACCGTCACCTGGGGTTGCTCGTAGACCGGCATCAGCGGCGGAGCAAGCAAGCTAACGTATACTTGCGCGCTGGCAGTCGCCGGCAGGATCAGACTGAGTGCTATGAGTGCGATCGGGAGGAATCGTTGTATAAGTCGCATGCCACTCTTGTACCCTGCCTTCAGGCCGTCTATCTGAACGCCGGATGAGAAGGAGGCCGAGGATCGACTTTATCCTTTCAGAACGCGCTCGACTAGTAGGCACCCGCACGGTCGCTACGAAGCCCGGAGAACATCTCATGCATGCGAATTCTAGAAGGATAGCACTCGCCGCACTCCTTGCTGCAGGACTGACGTCCGGTGTTGCATCGGCCGCCGGCGTCACCACTGCCGACGTGCTCGTTCAAGCGGGCCATCAGGGGCGTCCGGACTGCAACGTTGAGCCGCCGAGCCTGTGTCGCAACACCGGTGCGAGCCGAGCGCCGGGCGAGATCGCGTGGACGCCGATCGTGGCTGACGAAGCAACCCGCGTGTTGGAGGCTCATGGCGTTTCGGTAATTAGAATGCCGGCATATCTGCCGAATCGCTACAACGTCGATGTCGCCGTTTTCATCCATTTCGATGCGACCCCGGATCCGAAGCGCCCCTGTAACGCGCACTCGTCGGTGGGTTATCCCGCGGACGATGCGTCGAAAGCGCTGGCGCGGGCTTGGAAGGAACTGTACGGACACTATTGGCCGTACGGTTTTGCTCGCGACAACTACACGACCAATCTCGGCGGCTATTACGGCTATCACCACGTGACCGCCTCGAAGGGCCAACTCCTCATCGAGGGTGGTGAGATGACCTGCCCGGCAGATTACGCGTGGTCGCGTTCGCATCTCAAGTTTCTCGGGGAACTCGTCGCGTACTTCGTCAGCCAACGAATCGGAAGGGGCAACGTCCCTCTCCCTAGCGAGTAATCGCCGGCGGCTTTTTCGCGCTGTGACTTTTTCGGAGGAGCATTCGCACCATGAGGAACCTGCCAGCGGCGTTTGCAGCCCTTGCGATTGCGGCGGGTGGTTGCACGAATGGAGGAGCATCGGGAACCGTCGCGCGCAATGCGCCTTCCCTTCTCATCGTTCCATACTTCACGGTTGTGGGTGACGTTTGGAGCTCGAAGAGCGTTGTCGCCTACAAAACCGATGCGGCGACCGGCGACCTCAGGCTGGTCGCGGGTTCACCCTTCGCAGCAGGCACGGGTCCGACGGCTGCTGCGATCGCCCAGGGCGGTCGGTTTGCATACGTTATTAACAAAGGGTCCGGCAACGTTTCCGGCTACAGCATTGACGCAACGACCGGCGCGTTGAAGCCGCTACCAAGGTCGCCCTTCGCACTAGACTACAGCGCTTTCGGCCCGAACGGCATCGTCGTCGACCCGGCAGGGAGATTTGCGTTCGTCGCGTCCGACGCGGGCATTTCCGCGCTCTCGATCGACGCGGCGACTGGAGCACTCGCTCGAATTCCCGGGTCGCCCTTCGGAAGAATGCAATCGGATGGTTTTGGAACCGTTTCGATTGCCATCGACCCCTCAGGCAGACACGCATACAGCCTCAATTACTTTCGTAATACCGTCTCCGCGTATACGATCGACGCAACCGGCGCGCTCGCGCTTGCCGGTTCACCTCTGGACGCAGGCCAGAATAGCAACGAGCCGGGCGAGTCGAGTAGCGTGACGATCGATCCTAAGGGCAGGTTTGCGTATGTGACGGCGGGCTGCTGCCTCTACGTCTACGCGATCGACGCAACCAGCGGCGCGTTGACGCATTCCGCTCACTTGAGTTTAGGACAACCCGGCGAATTCGCCATCGAGGGATTTGCGATCGATCCCACCGGGCGGTTCGCCTACGCGCTGAACGCGAGCCGCGTGTACGCGTACGGCATCGACGCCGACACAGGGACGTTGAAAGCCCTGGACCCCCGAGGCGTCAGCGCCGGCGAGGAACCTTACAAGATCACGATCGATCCGGCCGGCGCCTTCGCGTATGTGTTCGATCGCGGCACGTCCACCACGGCGATGAAAATTTACGCGTACGGAATCGATTCTGCTACCGGCCGGCTTAGGGCGCTCGCGCGTTCGGCGTTTGCGGTTGCTGCGAGTCTGACGGATCCCGTCGCTCGATGGTTCAACGCCGGCACGTGCGCGGCATTCACCGGCACGGTTTGGAGCGACGCGCATCCGCCGCCCGTCTCCAAGCGCGATTCGGAAGGCCTCGCCGGCGATCAGAACATTCCGGCGACTGCGCACTATTTCTACGATCCCGCGCGGGGCGTTGCCGTTCACTATGCCGTCAACGAATCTGGAGGGACGATCACGCTACGGGCGCGCGGCGAGCCGCCGTCAAGCGTCGCGCGGCGCGATCTGAGCGGGTTGCGGAGTACGTCGGGAATCAAGATTGGCTCGAGTGCAGCGACCGTCATCGACACGCTCGGTGAGCCGAAGATCACCACCGGCTGCAATCAACAACAGTACGTCTATTTACGAAGCGGCTTCGGCGAGCCGCTTGCGCTGGAATTCACGATAACTCAGGGCCGCGTCACGGAAATCTCCGAGGAACTTGGAGGCTAGGCAGACCCCACGAGAACGCCCGCGGGGTAACGCGCAACTCACTGTCCGAGAAGCTTGATGTTGGAAAATCCTACCGAGCTCACGAGCGTCGGACCATCGTAACCGAGTACGCATATCGGCAAGTGCGTCGCCGCCGACATCTCGACGATCTCGCGCGTCAGTCCGGTGCCGGAGGCTGAAGCGGAGGGGATTAGGGTCAAGGCGTTCGCGGCGACACCGTCGATCGTGCCATCCGCACTCAATGAGAGCCGCGCGATTTCTTGCTGCGCGTGCGACAATATCGCTCCGAAGCTGAGCTGATCGATCGAGGCGCCCTGGAGCGTCGTGACCAGCGGATCGTGCAGCGACAGCGTTTTTGAAAACAACGCCATCAAACCCGAACCGCGATGCGCTACGATCGTTGGGCCGCCGTTCCAGTCGAGCGTGATACCCGTGTTCGTTCCGGCGACAACGTGGACCCTCACCGTCGACGGTTTGCTGAACGTATAATCGAAGACGGTATTCTGCGTCTGGGAACCTTTTCGGTCGAAGACGGTGACCGTTGCGCTGTACGTGGTGATGCCCGACACGGCGTGCGCGAATGCATCGAGTTCGCGCTCAACCGAGACTGGCGGAACCGCTGAAGACTTCATCGCGTGCGACGTTACGGACGAAGCGCCAATCGATTGCTGAGCAACCGCCCACGCGCAACTCAACCCGAAAAGCGAGAGGGCGGTAGCGCTCACGAAGGCTATCGGCGGGAAGGAAAACGTGCCTTGTCTTTTCACGAGGTTCCTTCTCCAGTTCAAATCTTGAGTCTCTCCCACCCGCTCAGCCTACGTTGAAGACCTGAGAATGCGATTAAGACTCCGAGGCCAAGCGCCACGGGAACGCCTCCGGCGACGGCTAATTTAACCCTGGGAGGTCGAGTTGAGCGATTACGGCGAGGAATTAGCGGCGGCGGAACGGCTGGGACGTACGGCGTTCGAGGAATTGGATGCCTGGGCGAGCCGCCCGCTCGACGCGCCCGACGTTTCCGGTGCCGTTTTGGAACGCTTCGCGATGCAGTTGCGCGAGAGCCGCGAACGGCTGCGAAAACTGCTAAGCGAGCAGGGGATTCGCGACGACATTGGTGTCGCGCTTGAGAAAAACGAAGAGTATCACCGCCGGCTCGGGTTGAGCATGAGGGACAAACTCGACGAGCCGTCGTGATGCGCGACGAAAATGCTAAAGGACGTTGTCCGGGCTGACGGCCAAGGGCCAAGCGTTATTTTCAAAGTAACCCGTGACGATCTTATTCGTCAGCTTCGTGCCGTTCGGGTAGTCGAGTTGCTGGATGATCCACCGATTCGACGGAGCCCCCAGGCTTTCACTGACGTAGAGTGTTTTTTCGTCCTCGCTCAACGAAAGAAAGAATCCGCCGTGCGGGAGCCCCCAATTGTGCGACGGCTCCGTCTGGCCGGGCGGGAAGACCTCGATCGACTCGCCGTTGACCAATGCGATCACGTTTCCGGCGCGATCTACCTCGATAGCGCTTGGCCAACCCACCGTGATGCCGAGGTCCTTGCCTTTCGTCGATCCCGGAACGAACTCGACGATGCCGCTGCCGGACGATCCGCCCCCAAGATAGAGCACGTACACGTCATTCGATGCGTCGAGCGCGATGTTTTGCGGCTGATCGTTCGCAGGCATGGCGATCGTCTTCGACGGCGACACCTTGCCCGCTGCGTAGACCGTCACCATGTCGCTCCCTGCATTTCCAACGTACACGTTGCCGTCGCTTCCGGCAACGATCCCGGTCGGCCGGTTGATTCCCTTGGTGATAGTCAGGCTAGGTGTGCTCGTGCCCTTCGCGTAGACCGTCACCGAGCCGTTATTCGAGCCATCGTTCGAGACGTACAGATTCTGACTCTTATCGACGAAGAGGCGCTCGGGCGACGTGATGCCGTCGGTAATCTTCCCGATCGGCTGACGGTCGACGCCATTCGCCGGATAGATCGTGATCGTTGACGTCCCGAAGTCGCCGCTGTAGATCACACCGCCCTTCGCTAGACCAAATCCGTTCGCGACGCTCGCTCCTTCGGGTGCGACGACGGGCGCGTCCGTCCCCGTGCATGCCGCCGTCCAAAGAACCGCGAACGCGGCCGACCAGCAGGCAATGCGCCTGACGTACTGCGAGTTCATGAATCCTCCGTTAGTGGCGTTAGGGTCCCGGTGTGACGGCGGGATCGGCAGCGACGCCAAACGAGCTCGAGAGCGGGTTGTGGAACTGATTCGAAAGGAGCGTACCGAAGCCGCGTTTGGAGACCTCGTTAACGACGTTATTGCTGCCTTCGCCGAGGTAGAGGCGGTTGTTTTTCGCGAGGGTCATTGCCAGCATGCCACCCGTCTCGAAGAAGGTCGATTGGCGCAGCTTGTGCGACTGCGCCGTGTAGACGAAAATTTTGTTGTAAGAGTAGTCAGAGACGTACACCAAACCGGTCGGCCCGACGATGATGCCGAGCGGCTCGAGCAGATCGTGCGCCCCGAACTCTTTCGACGGCTTTGTGGCGCCCGGCGGATACACCGAGACGAACGCGCTAGAGTCGTTGTAGTTCTCGACGTACAAGTTGCCGCTCGAATCGACGGCGACGCCCAAGGGATTCAGACCGCCGATGATCGTCGACGGAGCCGTTTGGCCGGGCGGAAACTCGACGACGCTGCCTTCGTTACTGCCTAGCTCGTTAGATACCCAAACGTTGCCTTTCGAGTCGACGGCTACCGCGGAGGGCGTCGTAAGATCTTGCGACAACGTCAGCGACGGCGACGAGCCGCCCGGCGGATAGATCGTGACGGTATTATTATCGGGGTTGGCTACGTAGAGTTTACCGGCGGCATCCACTGCGACGCCCTGAGGCCCTGAGACGCCCGTGGTGATCGAGCCAACGGGATTTGATTTCGACGAACCGGCCGGGAAGATCCACACCGCGTTTGCATAGGCGTCGCCGACGTAGATGTAGTTCTTGCCGGCACTGGGCACCGGCCGCCCGTGCGTCACGCCGGACGCGGTTGTCCGTACGCCTGAGGGAGCGACGGGCGGTGTTCCCGCTGCCGAACAGCCCACCGAAGCCATCCCGAGCGCGATCGCCGCGGAAAGCAGCCGATGCGAAGTCATTGTAGAACCTCCAAGATGCAAGACGATGTTTGGCGCTGATGGTAGCGCCTGGAGTGCCGGGCCGCAAGAGTAATTACTCTGGGTAGATGTGACGATCGCCAGCCGTTTCCGTGAAGCAGACATTCTCTATCAGCTCGGCGCCGTCGGGCCGGCGGCGGAGCGCGTCGCGCGGCTCGCCGACGCTTCCGTAGAAGCGAGCGTGCGCCTCGCCGCTCTTTGCCGTCTCACCGAGATCGCGTGCGACAACGGCGAACTCGACGCGGCCTTCCGGCATCTCGGCGAGATGCATCGCGTCGCGACGATCCTGCGCGACGGGCCGGCCCTTGCCGATCGCGCAGAATTGAACTACGCGCTGGCGCGCTACGCCTTCTCACGCCGTGACGGCGCGGATCTGGAGCGCCGTGCGCACGATGCTCGAGTGCTGGTGAAAGAGGCGGCCGGTAGCGATCGCCTCGCGTCGCTTGCAATACGGATCAACTCGTATCTCGCCGTCGACCGGTACCATCGGCGCAATCTCGCGGGGGCCGGCGAAGCTGCCGGTATCGCCGCAAAGCTCCTGCGCGACGCGCCCGGCGCGCCTGCGTTCGTGAAGACGCACGCTCTGACGACGCGCGCCGTGATCGATCTGCACGATCCGGCCCGGGCGCATCTTGCCACCGGCGAGAACGTCGATGCACTCGAACTCGCTCTCGCAAACGGCATGACGTCGACCGCACAAGACGCCCTGTTCAATATCGTAAACCAATGGTTTTACTGCGATGACTACGACACGTCGGCGTACGACGTACGAGTCGTCCGCGAGAGCCTGGATGACGCAATCGTCGCGCCCTTGCGAGGGGACGATCCTGTGCTGGCGGCGCTTTCGCTCTGCTTCTACGGCCGCTACGCCGAAGCCGCCGATCTGCTCGAGGGGCTAGGACCTCCTTCACGCGAGAAAGGATCGGATTGGCTTCCGATATTCTTTGGGCCGGTGACCGCGACAAAGCGCGCACGAATTCTCTTCAAGGCCGGAGAATTCGCCCGGGCGGAAAGCGCCGCTGCCGAGGCTCTGAATGCGTGGGAGCAATCGCAGCTGGGCGGGCACGGCACTGCCCTGCGCATCCGCGCCGAAGCATTGGAGGCGCTCGGCAAGTTCAGAGAGGCGACTGCGGCAATCGAAGACGCGATCGGCGCCCTCGCGCCGATGCAGCCGCTGCATCACATGGTCGGCGCGTATCAATGCGCGTATCGGTTGACCAAAAAGCGGACGCATCGAGACCACGCGCGCGATCTCCTACGCTCGCTCAATAAGACGCCGCGACAAGCGACGCGGCTGACGCCGCGCGAGCGCGAGATCGCACAGCTCGTTACGCAAGGCTTCAGCAACAAGAACATCGCGGTGCAGCTGAACCTCAGCGCACGGACCGTCGAAAACCGAATCGCTTCGGTCTTTGCGCGGCTCTCGATTCGCGCACGCTGGCAGCTGACGCCCGAACTTTTGTCATCCCAGAACGGCTAGCTCCGGGAGGCGTCAGATCACGTTCATTGCCTTGAGGCGAACTAACTGGTCGACGCTTAGATTTGCGAAGCCATGGGCTTGCACGCGTTTGACGTAGGCTGCGTCGATGCCGAGGGCGCGCAGTCGAACGAGTCCATCGGACGACAAGTGCGAGAGGCCGACGGCCGCCATGGAACGCACGTATGCGGCGTCGACTCTTAGTGCGCGCATCCGTATTGCATCTTGGGCGGTAGCGATCGCGACGCCGGCGGCGCGCATTTCCGCAACGTATTCCGGCGTTACGCGAAGAGCTTGCAAGGAGATGACCTCGTCTGGAGTGAGGCCGGCAGAGCCGAAGGCCGCGCGCATCGCACGCACGTAGGCGCCGTCGATTCTCAGCGCGCGAAAGGCGATCAACTTATGAAACGGCAGATGTGGATATCCTGAGGCGGCAATCGCTGCGACGTAGCCCGTGTTGATGTCCAGCATGGCCGCCACCATTTGATCGCGCGGCGACGTCAGATCGTAGCCGGCGGCGCGCATCTTTGCCAAATACTCCGGACTCGGTGTGAAGGCAAACGTGCCGCCTCCCTTGCCCCCCGATAGCCTGCCCTTACACGCGAACGATCCGGCCTCGCGCGCCCAGGTAAATGCGACGTCGCCGCTTTGCGAAACGAGTTGAACGGCCGAGATCCCGAGTTCTTGCGCGCTCACGTCGAAGGAGCTTTGAAAATCGTCCTTTCCGCTCTCATCCGTGCTGCGGAACTGGATGTTCACCATGCCGGCGGAACGCGCGGATTCGAGCGACCAGGTTCCGTCGATCGGCGATTGTGACGTCGCGGCCACGAGCGCGAACGCACCGGCGAGAGCGATCGCGAAGCGAGAGATCATAGGAGCCCGGTCGCCTTCAGGCGGATGAGCTGCTCGACCGTGAGGTTGCGCATACCGTGCGACGCAGCGAGTGCGATATAGCTCGAGTTGATGCCCATTGCGCGAAGCCGCGTAACCTCCTCAACGGTCAGATTCGGATAGCCGGCGCTAGCGAGGTCGCGCATGTACGCGTCGGTCACGCCGACGGCCCTCAAACGCGCGATTTGTTCGAAAGACGTCGCGGCGCCGAAGCGTGCGCGCATCGCACGAATAAAGTCGGGCTGCACGCCAATCGCGCGAAGGCGAATCAATTCTTGAACCGACGGATGCGGCAGTCCGGCGTCTTGAAGTGCGCGTATGTAGTCGGCGGTGACGCCGACTGCCTTGAGCCGTATGAGGTCGTCGATCGAGAGATTCGAGTATCCGACGCTTGCCAGCGAGTCGATGTAGTCCGGCGAGTTGGCCGCGACCTCGATCGCGTGCCCGATCGATTCGTCGGAACTGCTGGTAACGGCGACGATCGTTGACTGGCGTGGCGGAGCGAGCAGGATGCGGTAGGGTGGGCGCGCTCGGTTTTGAGTTTCTGCGGGTGCCGCCGTGACGGTGGCCACTGCCCTCTTCGCCGCAGGCGCCGACTCGTCGGGAGTCCGCGGCGACGTGGCGTGTGACGACTTCGTCGCCGGCGCGGCGGTCACGGTTGGCTTGGCGCCGACCTTCGGCTTTGCCGGCTTCGCGGTCGCCGCGGCCACCGGGCCGAGCGCGTCGCTCGTGGTATACGCGAAGGAGGGCGCAACGAAGGCAGCACCGATACAGAGTGCGCCTAGCGCGGCGATCGTCAACCCGGTCGGTCCGAGCGACGTACGCACGCGCACGTCGCGGTGCGACGCGAGGAGCCGTTCGATGCGAACCGACATTCCGCGGCGCGTGACGAACGCGCCCGGAGCCGAGATCGCGCGATATGGCCAGGAAACGCTCTCGACGATTCGCGCCAGGCAGCTTGCATAAGGCAATGCTTTGTTCTGCTGTAGCACCCAATCGTCGCAAGCCACTTCGCGCTCGAGGTCGAGTTGCGAGACCAACCACAAAACACCCGGGCTGAAGAACAATGCCGCCTGCGCGATCCGTTCGACGGCGTTAATCCAATCGTCTCCGCGCCGTAAGTGGGCCAGCTCGTGGAGTACGATGCTGTCGATGTCGTCGGGCGCGAGTTCCTCAAGCAAACGATCGGGAACGAGAATCATGGCATCGAATAGACCTACGGCGATTGGAACGGCGATCTCGCTCGAGCGGCAAAGACGGACGTTACGCGACCCTTTGGTGACGGCCGACCAACGGCGGAGCCGGGCGCGATACTCGACTGGGACGGGAAGTGCGTCACACTTGAGGCGCTCGAGGTGGCGCAGGCTCAAGATTAGACGCAGTAAAACCACGGCGACGCCAAGCAACCAGATTGCGACGATCGCGAGCGCCAACGTGCGCGGAAGCGCGAGGTTGGGCCGCACGAGAGCCGGTTGGGTCGCCGCCGCCTGCACGGCGCTTCGCAAAACGCTTTGACGCGACGTCGAGCCGGCAACATGCTGCGACCGTGCTCCAAGATTGCCGGCTCCGGTCGAAATGGCATTCCGCGCAACGAAGGTGGACTGCGTTTGCGGCGTCGGAGTTCCGTGGACGCGCGGCAGGGTCGTGAGAAGCGCTGCGATAACGGGGAGGACCAAGCTTGCGTACAGAGCCGCAGCCAACACCGAGTGGCGCGTCGTCGCGTTGCCGTTGGGCATTGCGCGCAGCGCGAGCCACGCCACGATCGCGAGCAAACCTGCGACCCATAGGCCGTTGAACAGTACTTCGATGATGAATCGGACGGCGGCATCGACGAACGGCATCACGGGTGCTCCTCTTCGTATCGAGCGATCAACGTCTTGATCGACTCGAGCTCGTCTTGCGACGGACGTTCCTCGGCCATCAAGCGCACCGCCAAGGCGGTTCGGCTATCGGAAAAAAACGAGCGCACCAGATCGCCGATCGCCGACGTGGCGGCGTCATCGCGCTCGATGAGCGGCAAGTAGACGTGAGCACGGCCGTTCGTACTGTGGCTGACGACCTTCTTCTGCTCCAGAATGCGAAGCATCGTCAGAACCGTGGTATAGGCCAATGCCGGCGGCGGGAGCGCGGCAGCGACGTCGGCGACGGTCGCGCGCCGCTTCTCCCACAGGACTTCCATGATTTTCAGCTCGGCCTTCGTGAGCGGCTTGGGTTTCCTACGCGGCATCCTCACTCCGTACTACTAACAGTTTAGTAGTAGAATACTGCCCGGCCGCGGCTTTGTCAACTAGGGCCTTAGTAGATGGGCGCCTCCGCGCTGGGGCGAGGCCGCCGGCGCCACGGAAAGACGGGATCCTCACCACGACGTGCGGCCATTCGTTCGGTGAAAGCGCGCAAAAGAGAACGGCTGCGTTCCAAAGAACGGAAACGAATGGTTAGACAAAGCATCGATCCAACCGTGCCTCCGAAACGCGAGTAGCGGTGATGTGGGAAATCGTTAGCGCGGTTGCCACCGCATTCACGGCCATTGTCATATTTGTGACCGTCGTACTGGGTTCTCGCCAGTTGCGAATAACGAATCAGCAATTGCAGCAACTGCAACGTGCAACTCAACTCGAGGGCACGATGACGATCTTTGAAATGCTTCGCGGACCGCAATTTCAAGAAGTCTGGCGTTTTGTGGCAAGCGATCTCGAAGAACGGCTTAAAGACGAGCAATTCCGACACGAGGCAGAACGGGTTTCGGGTGTAGACGTTTCCGTTCACAAAGAGAGATTCCTCATGCGCACGTACGAGGAAATAGGAACGTACGTGCGGCACGGGCTGGTGAGCGGCGAGCCTTTTTTTGAATACGGCGGCGCCGTCATCGTGGAGGCATGGGATCGTTTGCGCGTCCTGGTAGCAATAATTCGGAAGTATGGCGACAAAAGGCTATGGGTGAACTTTGAATACCTGCACACTCAGGCAAAGCGGTACGACGAGGCGACGACTCGCGATCGAGCCAGCCCGTGATAGCTTGGCGGCGCAAGGGGTCTCGGCGTTTTCGCTCAGAACGTGACTCGAGGAGGCGATTTCGGATATGATCAAGCCGGTTTTGATGGGCGTAGCCGTCGGGCTGTTTGCAGGCCTTGTGGCATGACGGCGTGCAGCGGATTTCGGACCTCGCCCAGCGGTTCGTTTGAACGACCGCCGGCGCAGCCAGCGCCCGTAACGCCGCTGCGCGTGGAGGCGCGCGCGCGCTAACGCTTCCGCCGTTACTATTGTATGCGATCGGAGGCAATCCGCAGAAGAGCAGCACCTACATTATGGCCCTCAACGCACAGGATACGTCGCCGAGCCCGTCGCCGCTTTATACGATTCCGCCAAATGGGCAGGGCGAATACGGATACCTCGCCGTAGATTCGGACAACTACTTGTTCGCGATAAAGTATTTTTCGTATAGCGCGAAACTCTCCATGTTTGCGCCGGGAAGCACGAAGGCCAGCGTTACGTGTCTATTCTCGACGCCACCCATCGGCATGTATGTCGCGAAAGATGTGCTCTACCTGACGCAAGCCGACGATACGATCGTCGAGTATGCCGAGCCTCTCTCCGCCAGCCAGAGATGCTCGCATCCAATCAAGACGCTCACCGACGAGCGGGCCAAGCGTTTAGGGTCGAAATCGCTCTACGGCTTGATGGTCGACCCCTTCGGAAATATTTTTGACGTCTGGCAAGCATCTCAGAACGAAGCATTGTACATGGACGAGTTCAACGCGGGATCAAATCACGCCCATTCGTTTTTTGCGCTGCACGATTCGTACGAAACGTTCATGCTGACGTCGGACCACAACGGCAACGTCATTACGAACGTCGAAAACTACCTGGGCAGCCCGAACGACGCGATCGCAGTAATCCTGCACGGTACGAAGACCCCTCAGTTGTTCTACCCCATCGGCGACAGCGGATACGGCGGTCTTGCGCTCGGCAAACACGACGGCGAGTTGTTTGCATTTCGAAACTACCCGACCGGCGCTGTACATGTGTACGGCTATAACGCGAAGACCGGAAACCTCGGATCCGAAAAGCGCGCGTATTCGGGAATCGACGGCGGCAGCATCGCGTGTTCTCGAAATGAAACTCGTGACGACGGCGGCGTGCGCGTTTCTGGTCGCGTGCAGTGGCGGGATGCAGCTTCCGTCCGACTCGAGCGGCGCGCTGGTACCACTCTGCGGCAAGGCCCGCGAAGTGGTCGTGGATGCTGCCGAGCGCAAGGCGCGAGAGCCTGCTGTACGCGGCGTCCGGCACGGAAGTCGACGTGTATACCTATCCGGGCGGCAAGGTTGCGGGCCAGCTCGGGCCGTTTAATTACATCGGCGGAACCTGTGCGGATGCTTCCGGTAACGTGTGGATTACCACGGGCCGGTATTCCGACCGGAAGACACAGGTCGTGGAATACGCGCACGGTGCGACGACGCCGCTCGTCGTCATCAACGGCGTCGGCAACAATGCCGTCGGCTGCTCGGTCGACCCGCGCAGCGGCAACCTCGCGGTATCGAACGCCGGATACGGTAGGAGTCCCGCCAACGTGCTCATCTATCCCCACGCACCAAAATATCCGCCGAAATCGTATAAGTTGACGAAGAATGGCCATTACGTTTATTGTGCGTACGACGGCCAGGGGAACCTTTTTCGTCGACGGGCTCAAGGGGCAGCAAACGTTCATCTTTTTCGAGAAAGCGAAGAGCTCGGACTCGTTTTCGCCCGTGACCTTAAGTCAGGGCATCAGCTATCCAGGCGCCGTGCAGTGGGACGGCGCCCATGTCGTCGTCGGCGATGGAAGAACGATGAACGTCTATCAGTTCGATGTAAGCGACGGCAATGGCACAGAGGTGGGGACGACAATGCTCGACGGCGCGTTCTCTTTGGAGGGGCAGTTCTTTATCGATGGCAAAACGCTCATTTATAGCATGCTGAATCGCAGTGAAAGTTACGGATTCGCCTATTGGAGCTATCCCGCCGGTTGCAACCCTACGCAGACATTTAGCGTCGGCCAGTACCACGCATTTACGATCTCGCGATAACCCGGCTTCAAAGGTACCGAGAACACAGGCTGACGTCGACGATCCACGTTAAGTATGACGAGGGGACGCGGCGAAAGCCGGGTCCCTAACGGAAGGATGTTTGACAGTTCATGAGCTTCAGAAAAATCGCGATCCTAGCGATCGCCTCGCTCGCGGCGGCGTGCGGTGCTCCGTCGCAATCGGTGAATCCCGCGGCGCTCCAATCGGCGGCCGTTTCCAGCGGCCGCGTAAGCCCTGACAATCGATGTAACTACCTGAAGATGGAACCCTTCATGAAGACCATCCGGGTCCACGAGCAAATGGGAATCACGCCGGTCTTGCGAACGGGACTGCGGGTTATTGTGAATCCTCTTGGGAGGCAGCCGAATGGCATCACAGTGGCGGCATACTCTTGATTCGTAAAGAGGGCAAGGAGGCAATTTCTCAGCCACGGGATCCGGCATGTATACCGTGACGGCCAACGTCGCCGGCTACGTCGGGCAGACCACGATTACCGTTAACCATTAGCGAGAAGCTTTTTTCTTTTGAAGACTGTGTGTCTGAGAATGCGCGCCCTTGTGCTCTTCGCAAAACTGATGGTTGCAGTTGAGTTGCTTGCAACGTTGCCGTGCGAATACAGCACAGCCGGGCGCTTCGCATAGGCGCCGCTCCGCAGAGGGAACTTTTGACCATTTTCGTTTTGACTGGCGCATGGCAGTGAGCGGATATGATTTGCTTGGCATCAACAAGTTGCGGGCGACGTTACAGGAGCAGGCACAATATATCAGGGCAGGCACCGTATTGTATGTCGTTTTGCTGACATAGCGGACTCCGAAGACTGTGCCGCCCGCTCGGCGAGAACAAGAACGAAATGAAGGTCGATTGGGAAATGAGACGGCTTGCATCGTTACTGTGCGCGGCGCTTCTGCTCGTATACTCGGGCGGCTCTGCCCGAGCACAACCGCATGCGGGAAATCCAGCACGAAACCTCCTCGCAGCCATGAAGCTGTGGGGAGATATTCAAATTCTTCGACCCCGAGATCGCCGGCGACAAAATCGATTGGGATGCCGCCCTGATGAGCGCCGCGTATGCGATCCTGGCCGCGGTGACCCCGGAAGCGGAAAGAGCCGCCGTCGAGGCGATGTTGGCCCCGCTGCGAGATCCCGCAACGCACGTTAACGATTCTACAACGCCGTCCTCGAAGCGCATTTTGGCGGTTAAAGTCGGGAACGCCGTCCTCATTACCGTCCCTCACGGCATAAGCGGCGACGACGCTCGGATCGCTGCCGACGTTGCGTCCGCCCTAGACCTGGCCAAAAAGAGCGATGTCGTCGCCATCGACTTGAGAGACGTTACCGAAGCGAGCGGCGGCGACGAGGTCGCCCTGCGCTACCTGTTTTCAGCCGATTCCCCGATCGTGGGCCTCGTAGGGGGATCGTTCACGCTACCGAGGGAGCGCTCGAAATCGTATCTCGGCTATCCCAACCAAAGCGGAAGCGGCTATCAGGGATATTCGGCGTTCGACTCCATTACGGATGGCGTGACCGTAGGAGGAACTTCCAAAGTGCAACGCAGGTTCGCCTTTATCGTCGACGCCGCAACGTCGCTGCCTTCAATGGCGCTCGCGCTCGCCGATGCGGGTGACGCTACGATCTACACGGCCGGCGGCAGTCCAGCGATCCTCGCACCATCTACTGCTGAGATGGAAATGCCTTACGGCATTCACGTAAGCTATCGCACCGGCGATCTCCCGGATATCGGCCACCCTCTAGTCTTGCCGACGGCAAGCAATCCCGGAGAGGCGATTGCCAAACTTGCGCCGTCGCGCGACCTTAGCCAGAGCCGTTCTCGTTCCGATGTGGCTTCACCAAGCGAAAAAGCCTATCGCGACATCGCCTTTCCGCCCGAGCCGATGCGCATGCTCGCAATCGCGCGGATCTATAACGTGATCCGCTATTTTTCCCCCTACACCGCACTCATGCACGACGACTGGGACGCCGCGGCACTCCAGGCGATCGATGATGAACGTAAGGCAACCGACGCGCGCTCGTACGTGCTCGGCTTGATGAAATTCTACGCGCATTTGCACGACTCTCATGGCTACGTCGGCGGCGGTGCGGTGACCGCAGCGTTCGGAGCCGGCGTTCCGTTCGAGGCTCGGTACTTGCACGGAGAGGCCGTCGTTACGAAACTCGCACTCGGCAACGCTCGACCGGGGTCGCTACGGACCGGCGACGTGATCGACTCGGTAAACGGCGTGCCGATCCGTCAGGCGATGACCGAGATCGAGACATACTCTGTGCGTCGACGCGACAGGCGGCCGACGCTGCCGCATTGCGCCCGTACATGCAGCCATCGGTCTTTACGGGCAAAAAGGGCACAACGGTCGACATTGTTTTCCACGACCTTCACGGGAAGCGCCAAACGCTGGCCTTAAACCGTGATTTTTTTGAGTTCCCGCCCGACCGATCGGGCCCAAAGTACTTCGTGTTGCCGGGGAACGTCGGGTACGCGGACTTCGACCGGCTGGATCCGTCGGAGGCCAGCGCAATGTTCGAAGCGCTCAAGAACACCCGAGCGATCGTTTTCGACAACCGCGGCTACCCACGAGGCGCGGCGTGGGCGATTGCTCCGCGGCTCACGACGGCCACCCGCGTCCGAGCGGCCCTTTTCGACACACCGCTCATCACCGGCCCGCTCGACGTGACGTTAGACGAAATTCGCTTGCTGCCGAACTATCGGGAGTTTTATCAGCTGCTGCCGGCGACGGACGGTTGGAGGTATCTGAAGCCGACGGTCATGCTTATTGACGAACGCGCCATCAGCCAATCCGAACATAGCGCGCTCTTCTTTCGTGCGGCGACGCATACGCAGTTTGTCGGGACGCCCACCAGCGGAGCCAACGGTGACGTCACGTCGATGATCGTTCCGGGCGGCATTTCGCTCCACTTTACGGGCGAGGGCGTACGTCACGCAGACGGCGCTCAGTTGCAGCGCGTCGGAATTATTCCCGACGTTCGCGCGGAACCTACCGCCGCCGATGTAGCTGCTGCCGACGATGTCGTTCTTCAGAAGGGTCTGGGGGAGGCCTTGCTGCTTGCGGGATCGACGGCGCAGTTTCGCAGTGCCGCATTGCAAAATGAAGTCGCGAGAGAACGGCGCGCCCTGGCAGCCTCTCCGTCTTCACAAGCGTTCGCGGCGAGCGGCCTAAACGCCGCGGCGCTAAAACTCCCCTGGAAAGTGAGCGGCGCGGGGTACGTCGGCACCGCGACGGCCGGGGCCGGTTACCTCGGTTCCGATGAATTAACGCTCGCGAGTTCCGGCGGCGGCGCCGCGTCGGACCGGCCATTTGGATCGTTTGCAGCCGCTCTCGATATCGAAAGCTACCGCGGCAAGACGATTCGCATACGGGGGTATCTCAGCACCCAAGGCGTGAGCGGCGGTGTGGGGTTCTGGCTGCGCATCGACGGGCCGTCGCAGCAGTTCGATAACATGCAAGATCGCTGGTTGACAGGAACGAGCAGCTGGAAGCCTTTTGCGATTATCCTTCGCGTACCGGCGGACGCTACCCAAGCGTATTCCGGGCTCCTCCTCACGGGCAAGGGTACTGCCCACGCGTCGGGCCTTACGATCGACATCGTTCCCGACGGGACGCCCACGACCGGTAACTAGGCCTAGAGCGGACGCCTTTTTCTATTTGCGGACGGCGCGGACAAGTGCGCCGACGCGAGCTTTGCAGAAGGACTAGCTGGAATCGATACTCCTCGCCGCTCAAGACGATTACCGGATTTGAGACTCCTGAAGGAGTCGTCGTCAGCGACTAGCAAATCGCGCGCACGACAAGAGGCAGGCGCCGCGCATCGAAGGTTGGATGCGGCAGACGATGCTCGGTGTTTCTCTCTTCGGCGGCTTGCGTTTACGCCACAACGGCAAGAATATTCGGCTGGCGAGCCGGCCGAAAGTTGTGCCGCTGCTTGCCTACCTATTGCTCAATTGCCGTCAACCCGTTGCGCGCGATAGCGTAGCGTTTGCGCTCTGGCCCGACGAGACCGAAGCGGCCGCGCGCTCGAACGCTGCGCCGCCATCTTCAGTATCTGCGCGATGCGTTGCCGGACGGGACCGTACCATGGATCCTCGCCGATAGACGGACTCTTGAGTGGAATCCGGCTGCCGCGGCTGAGGTTGACACCGACGACTTCGAGCGCCGTTGCGCCGACCCGGGTCTCTTGGAGTCGGCGGTCGACCGTTACGCCGAACTGCTTCCAGGTTCGTACGACGATTGGGCCGTCGCCGCGCGCGAGCAATTTCATCGGGCGTACGTCTCCGCCGTGTGGGAACTCGCGCTGCAAGCGCGCAGCCGCCGAGACTCGGCAAGCGCGGAACGGTATCTGCGAAAAATCTTGGACGACGATCCGTGGCGGGAAGATGCGCTGCGCGCGTTGATGGCGGCACGATGCGACGCCGGCAACCGCAATTCCGCGCTAAAAGCCAGCACGTAGTTCGAACGGGAGCTCCAACGCGAGATGGGCGTGTCGCTCATGCCCGAAACGATCGCCCTTCGGCGGGCGATCGAACGCGGCGATACGTTGCCGACGGTCCCCCTGCGAACCGCGACGCCCATGCACCGAGTCGCACCGCGCGAACTGCCCTTCGGTGGACGCGACGCGGAAATCGGCGAAGCTCGAGAACGCGTGGGAGGAGGCCTGCGCGGTGCCGGCGGTTTTGCACTCGTCATCGGGGAGTCGGGAATCGGCAAGACGCGTTTGGCATCCGAGTTTGCGCTGCGGTTGGAAGGGCGCGGCCGCGTTCTCTGGGGCTCGATGTCGTATCCGGAGCGCGCACCCTACCAAGCCGTCAGCGAAGTGTTCCGTGCCGCGTTGGGTTTCATCGATCCATCCAGGCTCGAAACGACGCAGCGCGCGTTACTCTCACTGCTGCTTCCCGAAATTGCCGACACCGAACGATCCGAAACCGCACCGAGCCTCGGTCAACAGATGAAGGTGTTCGACGCGGCGGCAAACGTGCTGCGCACGCTTGCGAAAGAGCGTCCCGCGTTGATCGTGTTCGAAGACCTGCACAATGCCGGACCGGCCACGCTTGCGATGGTGGAGTATCTCAAGGAAGCGTGCGCGGAATCGCCGATCTTGATCGTCGCCGTGACGCGCAGCAGCGACGCCGTGTCGGCAGCCGATTCTGGAACATGCGCCGTTACGGCTCATGCGATCCTCTGGCAAACCGGCTCTATGGTCAACCTCGGAAGTCTCGGTGGCAGCTATAATAACGCCGCGCTTAACATCAATAATCGCAGCCAGATCGTCGGCTACTCGGATCTTTCCGGAGACACGGCGACTCACGCTTTCCTCTGGCAGAGCGGCACGATGAGCGATCTTGGCACGTTACCAGGCGACACCCTCAGCGTCGCCTATGGCATCAACGACAAGGGCCAGGTCGTTGGCGAATCGTGCAACGCGAGCAGTTGCCGCGGTTTCATCTGGCAGAATGGCTCGATGACCGATCTCAACCTGCTCGTTCCACCAAACGGGAACCTGTACGTGTTATATGGCAGCGACATTAACAACGCCGGGCACATCAGCGGCGCAGGCCTCAACCTGAAGGGCTCGGAGCGCGCGGTCGTGCTGGTTCCTGACAAAAAAGCTGCCGTTTTGTCCACGGGGGTGTCTGCGCCTAAGTTCGCAACCCAGCAAAGCGTGCGGATTCAACCACGTAATGAAAGTGTCGCGCCGGCGGCTCTTCGCAAGTCTATCTTTTCGTTGTAAAACATCGGCAACAGGGACCGAGCTCGCTCTGGCGTCTCGGTCCTTTAGGCCGACGAGGGGTCGCAAACACCGGCCTTCAACGCTCGAGTTTGGCAAGTGGCGTGACGATCTTGTATGCCGCTTCGACTCTGTCTTCAATTGGACACGCTTTTTTGGGTGACGTCGGCAGCACCTAAGCCTGAACAATTCTGTGTAGCGAACGGTGTAGTGAAAGGCCGGGCACGCCGAAAACCCGTGCAAAATAAGGCGAAAATTGCTAAGTGGAGAGAGCGTTTGACTTGGCGGGAGCGTGTAGGAATCGAATCTCTTGAGTCTCGTTTTCGTTCGATTCCGCTCGTTACCGCACCGGGCATTTCGTGCGAGGGCGCGTGCTCGTTCGTGAGCCTAGGAGCGGTTCATTTAGTTCGATTTCGGTTCGCGTGTGCCCGGTTTGTGCCCAGCGGCGGCTTTCTGGGGTGTGCATACGAGCTTGCGGACCTACGGCCCAACCGTCACCACTTCCGGACCATCCACGCCGTTTCTGATAGTCCGCAGCACGTTCGTGCTTCCCGGAGCATAGACCGTCACAGTGTTACTGCTCGCGTTTGCAACATAAAGATTACCAGAACTGTCAAACGCCAGCGAATCCGGTAAGGCTACGCCCTTGAAAATCGTCCGCAGCAGCGACGAGCTACCAGCGGCGTACACCGTCACGGTGGAACTGTAGGTGTTTGCGACATAGAGATTGCCGGACGGATCAAACGCCAATGCTCCGGGATTGATTATATCCTGAGAGATTCTGCGCGACACTGTCTTGCCTCGTGGGGCGTAAACGGTCACGTCGCTAGCTAACCAGTTTGCAGCATAGAGATTCCCTAAGCTGTCGAACGCCAGCACATACGGCTCGTCCACACCCTCCGTGATGGTCCGCAACACGTTCATGCTTCCCGGAGCATAGACCGTCACAGTGTTACCGCTCGCGTTTGCAACATAAAGATTACCAGAACTGTCGAACGCCAGCGCATACGGGCCGTCCACACCGTTCGTGATGGTCCGCCGCAGGTTCTTGCTGCCAGGGGCATAGACGGTTACGGTGCGGCCGTCGTGGCCTGACGGAGTTTGTGAGTCCGCAACATAAAGTTTATCCGACCTGTCAAATGCCAACGAGTACGGAACGATCACCCCTTGGGAGATGGTCAGCATCGGCGACGAGCCGCCCGGGGCGTAAACTGTAACGGTGTTATTACTGACATTTGCCGCATACAGATTGCCCGAGTTGTCGAACGCGAGCGCATCCGGTTTGTGCATGCCTCGAGAGATCGTCCGCAGCAGCTTCGTACCGCCGGGAGCGTAGACCGTAACCGTGTTCATGGGGGTGTTGGCAACGTAGAGATTATCGCCTGAGGTTGCGCGGCGCAGCATCGAGTGCGTCACGCCGGCTTGCGGCGCAGCGATCTGCGGCGCGACCGACATAGGCGTTGACGAAGGCACTGCGTTGCCACCTCCGCCGCACGCGGCTAAAAGCGCCACGCTGAGAAACGCTGCGGCAAGACTGCATTGAGCTTTCACGTTGATCCTGCGGCTTCGGGAGCGACTATGCGCCTGCGATGCATATTCTTAGTAGAGAACTGCGTCATCGATGCCTTGGCAGGGACCGCAGGGCCGACGCAAAGGAGAGTGGCGGGTGCCGAAAGACTCGGACGCGTTAGCCAAAGCCGCGACGCGTCGGGTTCACCCCTCCAAGCCACGATGCGCGTTTCTGCTGCTAAGTTTCCTTTCCTTTGACGAGAGGTGAGGACCGAACCGAACAGTCGCGCCCGATTCTAAGCCTGCTTCGGCAACGGCAATCCATCTCTCGCATGACTCCGCGCTAGTCGCAGCGAAAATAAAAACTTGGGCCAACCCCGAAGAGGAGCGTACTATGGAACGACGCCGGTTTATCGTTACCGCGATTTCCGCTGCAACCGGCGGGACGGTGCTGGCCGCGGATGCCTGCTCCAGCGGAAGAATCTTGGGCGGCTCGTCGATCCCTGGCGGCGTGCCTCCCCCGACGGTGGTACACACGCTCAACGTCCGCTACGCGATCACCAACTTCGGGGGCTACAAGTTGCGCGGCCGAACGTATAACGGCCGCACCACGGGTCCGACGCTCGTGACGCGACCGGGCGACACGCTCTCGGTCAAAATCGTGAACCAGCTGCCTCGCGAGCCGGTTGAGAAGGTGCCCCATACCGCGCTCGTTCCGATGGTCAAGAACGCGATGGAGGCGATGGATCCGAAGTTCCGCGGGCCGCTGCGGCCGTCGACCTACATCGATCCGATGAACAACCCGCACGCCTTTAATACAACCAACCTTCACGTGCACGGCATCCAAACCGTTCCGCACCTCTTCGATCCGATCGGCACCAGCGATTGCGCTGCGATGATGATCATGATCAAACCGGGGGAAACCTTCCAGTACAACTTTCCGATTCCAGCCGATCATCCCAGCGGCCTGTTCTGGTACCATCCGCACAAGCACGGCTCGACCGACGTTCAGGTGAGCAACGGAATGGCGGGCTTGATCATCGTGCGCGGGCCGATCGACGAGGTTCCCGAAATCGCAGCGGCGCGCGAGATCTTCCTCGTCGTGCAGACGCTCGACGTGAATCCCAGCCGAACGTTCCCAGGCGTCTACGACCGCGAGTACGTTGCCTATAAAACGCCGGCGGAGGGCGGCTACTCGTTTAGTACCGAGTTCACGATGATGACCGTCAACGGCAAGGCGGCCTATTGGATCGATAACACCAAGTCCATTTATACACCGCTGCAGATACCGCAGTTCTCCGTAGCCCCCGGCGAAGTCATTCGGCTCCGGCTGCTCAACGGAACGAACTACTTTCCGCTGATGCTATCGCTGCCCGGATTCGAATCCTGGGAAATCAACTTAGACGGGGTCAATACGCTCGAGCCGTTCTCGTTCGATATGAGCGGAAAGAACACGCAGCTCGTCACGCCCACCAACTTCTTTAACGCGCCGATATTCTTGACGATGCCAGCAAATCGCGCGGAACTGCTCCTGCGGGCGCCACAGAAACCCGGAATGTACACCCTATCGTCGCTCGCCAGCCAAGGCATCGACTTTTCGCCCCGGCCGAAGATCGATTTAGCGAACTTCCACGTGGGTGGCGCCCCGGTCGCGATGGGCATTCCGAAGAAGCTGCCCGTTCCGACCCGCGAGTATCCGGTCATTGAGAAAAAGGATATCGTTGCCTACCGCAAGTTCGTCTTCGATGAAGGACCGCGCACGGACTTGCTCACAGGCTTCGGCTTTAATATTAACGACGTGCTGTACCAAGAGATGACGTGCGCCACGGAACCGAAGGTCGGAACGAGTGAGGAATGGCGTCTAGAAAACAAGACGACCGAAGCGCATCCGTTCCATCTGCACGTGAACTCGTTCCAGCTCATCGCGGTCAACGACATGCCGATCGTGCCGTTAGAGATCTGGGATACCTTCATGATTCCGCCCAGGGTAAACGGGGTCAACGGCAGCATCACGTTTCGAGTTCGCTTCGTCTACTGGCGGGGCAAGACGGTTTTCCACTGCCACATCCTGCCGCACGAAGATACCGGCATGATGCAGAACTTCGTGATCTCCTAGGAGCCACGACGGCTGCGGCGCTTGGGGGAATGCAATCCGTGCGTAAACATG
>CAWAIE010000005.1:0-630706 GCA_963782065.1 Vulcanimicrobiota bacterium | reverse complement strand
GCACTGAGTTTGTCGAACACTGCGTACTCGGCGGCGGTTGGGCGGACGTATCCCGTATCGACCTCTGCGTTGAGGTATGCAATGAAGTTACGCAATCGCGATTCATAGAGCAAAGCGCCCTCGTCTGCCTGCCGGTGCTTGACGTCGACGACGGTACCGATCGCCGCATCGAGTTGCGCTGCATCCGCGCCGGGTCCAAGCTTTGAACGCGCGGCTATCGCCGCATTGACCGTGCGATCGAGTTCCTCTAGCAGCGCGTGAATCTTCAAACCGAGATCGCGCCTCGCCGCCAGATCCTGCGCCGTTGCGCTACTGCGCGGATCGAGCGCAAGCACGAGCGGTTGCGACGTCTGCGCTCCGCCGTAGTCCAACGTGACGGTGTAGTTTCCGGGCACGATCTGCGGACCCAGGAGCGAATCCTCGAGGCCGCCGCCGGAGCCCGACGGCTCGAAGCCCGAGACCTCGGTTGCCTCGGGGTAGCGCAGATCCCACTGGAAGACGTTCATTCCCGCGGCGATGCCGGTGAGGCGCTCGTAGGCGCGTGCCGCATCTTCGGTTGGGTGATAACGCTCGCTCGGCGCTTCGGGCTTCGCGCGGCTCTTCAAATGAAGCGCGAAGGAACGCACGACGTTGCCCGCGCCGTCTTTGAACGTCAACGAGACCGGCGTTTTCCCGTCGTAAGATTTCGGCACGAAGAAAATCACCGTGGCGCCAAACGGCGGATTTTCGCCGTTACCCGCGGCATTCGGCGGTCCGCCGTACGACGACGCGCCGTAGGCATGCGTAAGCCATGCGCGTTGCGGCGCATAGAGCACCGCGCCGTTCGGCCCGGCAGTCGCCGGCCTCGTAAGCTGCTCGAGCAACGAGAGATTGTCGAGCACCCACATGGAGCGGCCGTGAGTGGAGACGACGACTTTGCCTTCGCGCGCGTCGATCGCGACGTCGCGCACCTGCACGTTCGGCAGATTGAGCGTCAGCGGCTGCCAATTCACGCCACCGTCGAAACTGACGAAAACCGTACTCTTCGTCGAGAGAAAGAACAGATTTGGCGCGTTGGGATCCTGGCGGACCGTATAGAGGTACTGGTCGGCGGGAAGGCCCTCGCTCAGCGACGTCCACGTTTTTCCGAAGTCCGTCGTTTTGTAGATGAACGGATGGAAGTCGTCGTATTGATAGCGCGACGCCGTGAGATATGCGGTGCCTTTGTCGAGGTGGGACGGTTCGATCGAGGTGATCTCGGCCCACTGCGGCAGCGCCGGCGGCGTAACGTCGGTCCACGTCGCTCCGTGGTTGGTCGTCACGTGAACGAGGCCGTCGGCCGATCCCGCCCACAGCTCGTCGCCGTCGAGCGGCGAGACCGCGAGCGCGGAAACGTACGGATAAATCTCGGCGCTCGACGCGTCGTTGTCGATTGGTCCGCCGCTCGCGGCTTCGGTCTTCTTGTCGTTGCGCGTCAGATCGGGGCTGATTTTCTTCCACGTCTGGCCGTAGTCGGTGCTGCTGAGCACGTATTGCGCGCCGAGCAGCAGTTCTTTCCGATTGACCGGCGAGAACAGAATCGGGTGGGTCCAGGCGAGACGATACTCTAACTCACCGGAACTCGCGCCTTCGCGGTACAGCGGATACGGACTGACGCTGTTGTACTCGTCCGTGACGGCGTCGTGCCGCATCATGATGCTAAAGTAGCCGCTGCCATAGTCGACGTTCGCATTGCCGGGCTGGGGCGCGATAAACGTGCTCTCGCCGAGCGCAGTGCGTTTCCAATCGCTGGTGAGAATCGTCCCGTTCGGCGAGGCGCTAGGCCCTTCGAAGGAACCCTCGTCCTGCTGCGCTCCGTAGATGTTGAACGGAAACGCCTCGTCGAGCGCGACGTGATAGAACTGCGCGGTCAGCTGATTGTGCTCGGTACTCCACGTTTCCCCGCGATCGGTCGAGACCGTTGCGCCGCCGTCGTTGCCCTCGAGAATGATGCGCGGATTGTGCGGATCGATCCAAACGATGTGGTTGTCCCCGTGCGGGGGATGCAAAAGCGCGAAGTTCTTGCCGCCGTCGTGCGACACGAAGAACCGCGCGTTGGGCACATAGATCGTGTTGGAGTCGGTCGGATCGGCGTAGATCGCCATATAGTAGAAGGCCCGCTGCCGCATCTCCAGGCTGTCGTTGACGAGCTTCCAGTGGGCGCCCGCGTCGTCCGAGCGGAAGACGCCGCCGTCTTTTGCCTGCACGATCGCATAGACGACGTTCGGTTTGCTCGTCGCAACGCTCACGCCGATGCGGCCTAGCGTGCCGGTCGCGAAACCGGGATTGGCAGAGACCTTCGTCCAGTGCCGGCCGCCGTCGGTCGTCTTGTACAGGCCGCTCCCCGGACCGCCGGAGTCTAACGAGTACGCCGTGCGGTAGGCTTGCCACATCGCGGCATAGAGCGTGTTGGGATGCGACGGATCCATGACGAGGTCGCACGCACCGGCCGCATCGCCGGCGTAGAGCACCTTGGTCCAGTGCGCACCGCCGTCGGTTGATTTGAAGACTCCGCGCTCGGCGTTATTCGCGAAGACGTGGCCCATCGACGCGGCGTAGACGACGTTCGCGTCATGCGGATCGACGACGATCTTCGCGATCGTGTGCGTGTCTTTCAGGCCTGCGTAGCGCCACGTCTTGCCGGCGTCGGTCGTTTTGTACACACCGTCGCCGGTAATAAAGGTATTCCGAATGTCGGCTTCACCCGTGCCGGCGTAGATCGTTTTTGGATCCGAGGGCGCGATCGCGAGCGCGCCGATGCTGTTGGACCCTTTGAGCTGGCCGTCCGTGATATTCGTCCAGGTCAGGCCGTAGTTCGTTGACCGCCACACGCCGCCGTCGACGCCGCCGAAGTAGAAGGTGAACGGCGTACCGGGCACTGCATCGACGGCGACCGAGCGCCCGCCGATTCCCGGACCGACGTTGCGCCAGTGCAGCGCCGTGATAACGGTTTGCGCGCTCGGCACCGCGGTTTGGGCCGCGGCGGGAAGCGCGGCGAGCACGAGCGACGCGATGAGTGCGAAGGCCGATCGTCTTGCCATGATTGCCGCTTTCGCCGCAGATGCAAAATGCCCAGCCATCCGTTCGCCGGTGAAAGCACTGTCGCTGCGAAACTCCCGAGCCTCGGCGCGGCAAACAACCCTGAAAGCCGAAAGGCAAATCTGGTCCACGCAAGAAGACGACACGTCCAAGCGAAGGGTTAGTCGCAGCCGGCGTCGTGAAGGCGGTCAGCAGCGGGGTGTTGTCGGATCGTGGCCTTGGACAGTCTTAAAAATCGCCTCGATAAGCTGCCGCTCGTGCTGGCAGGTCCGATTCTGCGGCAAGTTACGCCGAATGCCGTCACCGTTTGGTTCGCACTGCTCGAGCCGGCTACCGTGTCGTTACGGGTGTTCGAGACCGGTGCGCCCGGCAGCCCGCTCATGGCGACCGGAAGTGCGCCGAACACCGACCCGGCTGCGACAACGCCGATCGGTGCAAACCTGCACATCGTCGCCGCGACCGTGCGTTCCAACACGGCACTCGTTCCTGGAAAGATCTACTGTTACGACGCAACCATCGTCACCACCGGTAACAATCCGACGACGAAATCGCTCGCAGAAGCAATTACCGCTCCCACAGACTCACCGCCGGCGAAGCCGCTGGCATACGAACCGCATGACTTCCCGAGCTTCGCGCTACCACCAGAAGACCTGAACCACCTTCGGATCGTCCACGGGTCGTGCCGCAAACCGCACGGCGGCACGCTGCCGAAAGATACTCCACCGACGCCAGATCAGTTAGCCACCCTCGACGGCTTCATCGGAGACTCCGCGAACAACGCGATGGGGCGGCCGCATCAGCTTTTCCTCACCGGCGATCAAATTTACGCGGATGATTGCGACGACGAACTCTTAGCTTCGCTGACCGATGCTGGGGACGTCCTGCTCGGGTGGAGCAACAAGGGCGAAACGTTCACTTCTTCCGATCCGACGTCAAACGACACGACGACGTATTCGGCATCCGATCTTGCGCCGAGCACACGCTGGGACGTTATCACCAACGCCGGCTTTACGGGCGACGATCGCCGCAGCCACCTCATTTCGCTCGGCGAGTTTTTTGCGATGTACCTGTTCGCTTGGTCCGACGTCCTGTGGAGCGACCCACTAACGTACGACGAGTTCGAAGCGATAACGGAGGTTACGCTCACGGAACATCCGGACTTTACTGTTTTCGACGACGTCAAGTCCGGATACGAAGACCGCCAAAAGGCCGTTCAAAAGTTTCGAGAAACGTTGCCCGCGGTGCGCCGAGCGCTCGCGAACGTCCCAACCTACATGATCCTAGACGATCATGAGGTGACGGACGACTTCAACATGACGCGTCATTTCGTTGAAAAGGTCTACGACGACGATCTGGGCGTGCGTCTCGTGCAAAATGCGCTGACTGCGTACGCGATATGCCAAGTGTGGGGCAACGTTCCCGAACAGTTTGACCCCAACACGCCGACGGCGGCGGGCACGCAACTGCTTTCCCAGCTTTCGGAGGTCGCCAAGGCTTCCGATAATGCTGGAGAGTACGAGCAGCGCTCCGAGGCCATTATGAAACTCGTCGGAGTACACAATCGCGCCGATATGAACGATGGCACCGACGGTTCGATGCGCGCGTTCCACGAGGGCACTGATGCAGACACCGTTACGGTGAACGGCGTCGCCGTCAATACAGTCTCGCTGCGCTACAATTTTACAGTCGAAGGCCCCTCGCACCAAGCCTTGTTTACCGACACGCGAACGTGGCGCGGATTCGCAGGCCATAACGAGATGCCGACCCTATTGTACAAGCAATTGCCGGACCAAATCGTCAGCGCGAAGCCGCTAGACAGCCGGCTGCAACTGGTTATCTGCTCCACGAATGCGCCGCCGATTGCTGGGATCCGATTTGTCGTCCACGCGCCGGGACTCGCGTGGATTAGCGACGCCTGGCACGCGTTCAAGCGCGACTTGCGCGAAATTTTTGGCCATGACAGTAAGCCTGCGAGTCCATCGTTTATCGACTATGGCGACCTCTACGATTCATGGGATTTTCCAAGCCGCAACTTTGACGAGATGATCGCCGCGCTGACAAATCGTCTCCCGCAAGCCGACGGAACGATCGTCGCGCCGGTTCTCCTCCTTTCGGGCGACGTACACTTCAGCTTCTCTTCGCGCATGGCGTACTGGGCAACGGCGCGGCTCGGCGACACCACACCTCCTCACCCCACCAAGATCACGATCGCGCAACTGGTGTCGAGTTCCCTCAAGAACGAAAAGCAGGAGACCGTAAACGTTCAACTTGGCGGCTACGCCGCTCCAGATCCGAAAGTCAAATGGCTCAAAGCCGCACCGTACATCGCTGCCGGCCTCGGCGCCGGGACCGGCCTCGCCGTAGGCGCAGCCGAGCATGACAAGCTTAAGGACACCGCGATCGGCGCCGCGGCGGGCCTCTTGCTCGAATTGATCGTCATCAAACTCATTTTCGGTGGACAAGTGCCGCCGCCCATTCCAGAGGCTTACGTCGGCTGGAACATCCCGATCGGCGGACCAGACAAATTAATCGTGAAAGACGGGGCTGCGACAACCTTTCCGTTCAAGGTGACCGCAGCCGCGCCAACGTTCGACCAGAATCTAAATCCTAGCGCCCTCAAAGGCGCGCTAACCACCCCTGACTACCGCTACCGCCTCGACTACTTGACGTCCGTGCGCGGCGGTCAAACGGCGCTGGGAACGCTTCCGTTTACCCTTCCAACCGATCAGTCAGCCGCAGCTTGGGTGCAGGCCTACAGCCAAGCCGCCAACGCCCGCACCGACCTCATCGGCAAGGGCACGAAACTTCCGGATTGCATCGGACACAACGCGATCGCGGAGATCACGTTCGTCTGGCCGGCAGGCGACGCGGCTACGACCGGAAGGCTCGTGCACCACCGCGTGCACTGGCAAGATCCCTTCTCGGGTCCGACATGGGCCGAATATGATGTCTCGCTTGACATCGATGACAAGAATTATCCCGATCTAACGAAAGACGCCGCGCCGTGAGCGACTCACTCTTCGACCGCATTGTCGACGAAATCGAGAGCGTCTTCCAGCCGTCCGTCAGCGCGGTCAACAATCCGGGCATTTTCGAGGCGCTTCTGCAATCGCTGGGTTTGGCTGGAAACGATTCGGCGTCCGGCGGGATTCTCGCCGTACTCTCGCCGCTCGTCGCGCTGAAAAACGAGATCGCGACGATCGCGGACGAACAATCGCCTTCGTTTGCCGACATCGCACACGTCCTAGAGTCGGCGCGCAACGCCTTTACGGCGATCGAGGCGATGGATTCGGGAGGTGGCGCGTCAAGCTCGCTCGGTGGCCTCGCGAAAGATCTGATTAAAGGACTGGTAATTGGGCGGCTCGCCCTGCAGTACCCGCTGCTCTACGACGGGCTCGTCTTGCTTACGATCATCGAGCCGCCTGAAAATGCCCAACCAACGGCGACCGTCACCGATGGCAGCGCGTTCCGGCGGATGCCGGTGTTCTACCCGGAATTTCACTTCGAGCGGCTTTCAGCGCTGCTCTCGAATCCGGGAAGCGTCCTGCGCTCGGCGTACATCAACGAACTCGCGACCGTGGACGACGCAAATGCGATGGCGGACGTGCTATTTCCACGCATAGCGAATGTGCTCGCCGATCTCTCGATCCCGCACGCCTATGGGCTCAACGCCAGCGAAGGCACGTTGCTGGGCGACGCAGCGGGGCTGGTGGATCACGCGCTTTTGATTTACCTGCAGTCGCTCGCGGACGGAGCGGCTGTCGACGGCGGGGTCACGCTCGCGCTGTCGTCGGCCGATCGCGGCGACCTGGGATTGGTCGTGACGCCGTTCGGCGGCGTATCCTACACGGCGCAATCGGGGAATTGGACCGTTGTTTCGTCGCTGACCGCCGACGTTGAGGCATTCGCGTACGGCAAAAAAGGCGTGACAATCGTTGCGAGCGCCGGCACCGCGGAGATCGATGCATCGTTCACCGCGACGCTCGCGTCCCCGGATAGTGGACCGGCCTTCGTATTCGGTTCGAGCGACGGATCCCGTCTTGAGCTCGGCGGAGCAAAGATTTCGTTCACCGCCGCGCTCACCGAAGAAGCGCAAACGTTCGGCTTTGATGCGGAAGTGTCGAAATCGGCGATCGTCATCTCCGGCGGCGACGGCGACGGGTTCGTCTCGAGTCTCATTCCGAAAGACGGATTACGAACCGATTTCGACTTCGGCATCACGTGGTCGAATGCGACCGGTATCTCGTTTCACGGCGCGGCGGGTTTGGACGCGACGATTCCGCTGAACGTGTCGTTGTGCGGAGTGTTCCTCATTCCAACGGCGCACCTGGCCTTGCAGGCGAGCGACGCGGATATTTCGCTCGAGATCTCGGCGAGCGTCGGACTCGCGCTCGGGCCGTTCGCAGTGTTAGTGGACCGCCTGGGCGTGCTCGCGTCGTTCGACTTCTCGTCGGGCAGCGGCAGCGCGGGCATCGGCGATTTCTCCGTCGCATTTAAGCCGCCATCCGGAGCCGGGCTCACGATCGAGGCCGAGGGCGTGACCGGCGGCGGTTTTCTCGAGTACGATCCAGCGAAGAGCGAATATCAAGGCGTGTTGCAGCTGCAGTTCGACAACATCACGCTGCAAGCGTACGCGCTCATTACCACGCAGGTCGCGGGAGAGAGTGGTTACTCGCTGCTCGCACTCATAGACGCGAACTTTCCGCCGATCCAACTTGGCTGGGGCTTTACGCTCAATGGGGTCGGCGGGCTGCTTGCGATGCATCGCACGGCCGACACCGACGCCCTTGGCGCAGCGCAGCGCGCCGGCAAGCTCGGCGACGATTCTCTTTCCGAAGGCGGCGATCACGAACGCGTCCGGCCGTACTCGCGGAGCTCGATACGCTCTTCCCCACGGCGCCGGGCCGCTTCTTGTTCGGGCCGATGGTGCTGATTGGCTGGGGCTCGCCGACGCTGATAACCGGGGCGATTGCAATAGTGATCGAGCTGCCCGAACCGATTCGGATCGTACTGCTCGCCCAAGTGAGCGCGAAACTTCCTTCAGAGTCGCACGCGCTGGTGACGCTCAACGTCGATGCACTGGGCGTGCTCGATATCGACCAAGACTCGCTCTCGCTCGACGCCGTGCTGTACGATTCGAAGTTGCTGACCTTCGCGTTGAGCGGCGGACTGTCGTTGCGGGTGAATTGGGGCTCGCAATCCGAGTTTGCGCTTGCGGTGGGCGGCTTCCATCCGCAGTTCACACCGCCGCCCGGCTTCCCGTCGTTGCAGCGCATTACCATCGACATGCCGTCCGGTCACGTCGCAAAGATGCGTCTCGCGGCGTACCTCGCGATCACTTCGAATACGGTGCAATTCGGCGCCGATCTCGACGTCTTCATCGGCGTTTCCGGCTACGGTCTTGCGGGTCACTTGGGATTCGATACGCTGTTCCAAATCGATCCGTTCGCCTTTTCCGCTGCCATCGACGCGTCGGTCGCGCTCATGGCGGGCGGCGACGATCTGATGTCGGTGGAGTTAAAGGGCACGCTGTCGGGACCGTCGCCGTGGACGGTCGCGGGCTCGTTTTCGGTCGACCTCCTGTTTTTCTCGCTCTCGAAGTCCTTCTCGTATTCGTGGGGAAGCGCCGACGCGGCACCGGCGATCCCGGCGGTCGATCCGGCCGCGCTGCTTGCAACCGCGTTCGCGGATTCGCGGAGTTGGGGTGCGGCGCTTCCGCCAGGCACTCCCGCGTTCGTCTCGCTTCGTGCGAGCGACGGAACTACGGTCGTCGCGCACCCGCTCGCGCAGTTGAGCGTTCACGAAACCGCCGTTCCGCTCGACCTCGCGATCGACCGAATCGGCGCGGCACCGATTTCGGGAGGGGGGACGTTTTCGATCGGCGAGTTTACCGTCGGAGCGGGAAGCGTCGCGCACTCGATGCTGCAAGAAGAATTTGCGCCGGCACAGTTCTTCAATCTGACGGACACCGAGAAGTTGGAGCGGCCGGCGTTCGAGCCGCACGACGCAGGCGCGGTCGCTCGGCCCGATCGCGGCGACCTGTGGGCCGGCGCTTTCGAAAACGATAGCGTTCGAGACGTTCTACATCGACACGCCCGGCGGCGCCGCGCGCACCGACGCCGCCCCGCGATCGGATCTGTTCGCCGCCGACTTGCTCGCGATCGCATCCTTCGGTGCGTCGGGCGGTGCGGCGGCGCGCAAGATTGGCGCATCGCGCTACGCGTTTGCGGGCACGCCCGTGAGCGTCGCTCCGCTGCGATTTGTGATTGCGGACACGACGACGCTTGCGGCCGCAAACGTCGGTACGGCGACCGGCGCGTCGTACGGGGCTGCCGCGGCGGCACTGTCGACGGCGCTTTCCAGCACGCCGTCGCGCGCATCGCAGTTGCAGATCGTCGCAACCTACGAAACGGTCGCAGCCTGATGACCGACGCGACGCCGCTCTCGTACGAGATCGTGCCATGGGTGCGGCGCGGGCTGGCGACGCTCGTGAGCGGAGCGGCTACCGGCGGTTCTGCATCGCTGCCCGTGACGCTCACGCTCAACGGCGGTTCCGTTGCCGCGCCTGCGGTACGGCTGATCGGCCCCGGCGACGTCACCGGCGTCGATGCGCGCGCGGTCACGCGCACCGATCCACGCGACGCGACCGATGCGTTCGAGCCGAACTATTTAGCCGTTATCGAATTCGATGCGCCGGATTTTCCGTGGATGTGCGCGCCGGCGGGTCCGAACAACGGCCGGTTGATGCCCTGGATCTGTTTGATCGTGGTGCCCGACGGGCCGGGCGCCACACTGTCGGCCGCGTCGGGCGGAATCAGCATCTTGCGTATCGACGCACCGCTCGTGCCGAAAGACGAATTGCCCGATCTCGCGACGATCGATACGTGGGCGCACGCTCAGGTCATCGGCAGCGGACTCACGAGCGCGCAGGTAAGTGCCGCGTTCGACGGCGATCCGTCGCTCACGTGTTCGCGGTTGATCGCATCGCGCAAGCTCGATCCCGACACGGCGTATATCGCGTGCGTCGTGCCGACCTACCGCGCAGGCGTCAACGCGGGACTGGGGCTTCCGGTCGATCCCACCGATACCGATCCGGCATGGAACGCAACCGTAACGGCCCCGTTATCGCTGCCCTCGTACTATGCGTTTCGCTTCCGAACCGGCCCAGCCGGCGACTTCGCGTCGCTGGCGCGCAAAATCGTTCCCGTCGTGGCAAGTCCTTCGAGCGGCACGCGCGACGTTGATATGAGCGCGCCCGGATTCGGCGCGCCGCCAAACGCGGGACTGGTGCTCGGCGTTGAAGGCGCGCTCAAAGTGTTCGGAACGACGACCGCGTCGTGGCCTGCCGGCACGCAAGCTCCGTATCAAGCGGCATTACGCGCCGCGCTAACGCCGCCGCCGGCTGCCGATCCGATCGTTGCGCCGCCGACCTATGGCAACGCACAAACGGGAACCGCATTGCCTGCCGCCGGCGAGCAGCCGGTGTGGATCGACGATCTCAACCTCGACCCGCGTTCGCGGGCGGTTGCCGGCGCCGGGACGCAAGTCATTCAAGCGGCACGGGAAGCGCTGGCGGGAGCGGCGTGGCAACAAGCAGGCGAAATCGAACGTGGGAACGCGCTGCTCGCCCGGGCGCAACTCGCACGCGCCGTAACGGCCTCGCTGGCGACGCGACATCTCAACGCGGTGTCGGACGGATCGTACTTGCAAATGACGGCGCCGCTGCACGCTCGCATTTCCGTAACCTTAAGCGGTGCCACCACGACGCTGCGCGCCGCGATTGCGACCAGCTCGCTTCCGAATTCGTCGGTCGCAGGAGCATTTCGCAAACTGATGCGGCCGCGCGGCGCGATCGGGCGGCAGTTGCAAGATGCAACCTTCGGCGTCGTCGCGCGGCTCAACACGCCGCCGTCGGCCGGTTCGAGTGCGGTGCAGATGCTCGCGCCGGCCGCACTGCCGCGCGGAATGGTGGCCTTCGACGACGTCGCGACGACGGTGCACCTTGCCGCATTCGCCAACGTGCCGCTTCGGGCGGCGTCGGGCTGGAACGTGACGGCGGTTTCGGGTACGACTGGAACGATCGCAACGACGCCGGCGGAAACGACCGCAGCCGTGTCACCGATCGAGGAAGCGCACGTCGATACCGATATTGCGAAGGCGCCGGCGGCGCCGATCGACGCGCAGCCGGTTCGGCCGCACCCGATTGAATCGCAACCGATTGAATCGCAACCAATCGAATCGCAGCCCGTCGAGTTCGAGCCGATCGTGCTCGCGAAAGATCCGAATCTACCGGTGGTGTTCAAAGCCGCAAACCTCAACGTGCCACCGTTGATCGTGTTGCCTACCAACGCCACGGCGTTGGCAACCTTTGCGGACCAGTTCGGAGCGGCGGCAAAGATCGCCGGCATGGCACTGCAGACTGCCGCACCAGCACAAGCGGTCTTCGTTCCGTTGGGCGGCACGGCGGCATTGACGGCAACGCGCACCGCGCTTGCTTCACGGCTCGATCCGGAACGCACGATTGCGGCGCGAGTTGGTGCGAGAGTGCCGCTTCGAACGACTGGCGATCCGCTCGCGGGCATCCGCAACGCGCCCTCGTTTCCGCAAGCCATGTACGAACCGCTTGCGGAGCTTTCGCCGGAATGGCTGCTGCCGGGCATCTCGTCGATCGTCAACGACACCGCGACGGCCTTGGCGCCCAACGATGCGTTTGTCGAGGCATATCTCGTCGGCCTCAACGAGGAGATGTCGCGCGAACTGATGTGGCGCGGCTTTTCGCTCGATCTGCGCGCGACGTTCTTTCAACACTTCTGGGGCGCGACAGCGGACGTACCCGCAATCGACAGCTTCGCGCCTGCGGGCGGCCTCGGATCGCACGTAGCCGGCGCCGGCGATGCAAACCGCATCATCCTGCTGGTGCGCGCGTCGCTGTTCGCGCGTTACCCGAACGCCGTCGTCGCAGCCGTGCAGGCGCAGTGGTCGGGTTCCGTGCGCACCCTCACGAGCAACCGGCAATATCCGCTTTTCCGTGGTGCGATCGGGAGCGATATCAGGTTCTTTGCATTCGACATTCCCGACGTGCGCGGCGATCCGGATCCCACGAAAAACGACGCGGGTTGGTACTTCGCGATCGAGCAACACGCGACCGAACCACGCTTCGGCCTCGAGCCCGATCCGTCAAGCACGCCGAATCCGACGTGGAACGACCTGAGTTGGAACGACGTGACGGTGAACGGCGCGTTTCTCAACCCTGCGACCGCGCCGGCGACTGCGACGCGCGAAGGCGTTCCGTGGAGCGCGGACGCGGCAACGATGGCCTTCGTGCTCGAGCGGCGTCCCGTTCGCGCTGCGATGCACGCAGTCGCACTGCTCGGCCCAGTTTCGCCGGTGAGCACGACGTGAGTACGATTCCGGCCGACGGCACCGTATTGACCGGTGCCGGCGCGTACGCGTACGTGATGGCGAGCGGCCAGCGCCGCGCCGTACCCGACGCGACGACGCTGCGCGATATCGGTCACAGACTCGACGGCGCCGTTGCGCCGGCGCCAGCGGATCTCGCGGCGATTCCACTGGGAACGCCATATCCGAGCACGAGCAAATTCACAAGTCCGCCGTCCGCGCAGATCCCGCTCGCGCTGCTGCCGGTGCGCGTGGAGACGGCGTTTTCGAATAACGACTTGCTCGTTCGCGTTTTCCCCGATACCGCACACTTCAATACCTTCGAAGCCGCGTTGACCGACGATGAAGCGTCGGCGCGCGCAGCGTATCTCGCCATCGCTGCGACCGACACAGCCGCGCGAAAAGCCGCGTTTGGCGCGCTTGCGCGCCAATTCGGAACGGCACGCGCCGCATACATAGCAAGCGACGATGCCGCGAGCGCAACGAAGGACGCCGATTGGTCGATCGCGCCGTTCACCAACGTGCTTCCCGAACGGTGGATCGTGGTCGGCTACAATGCGACGGCGGCGCCGCAAGTGCTGGCGATCGGGAATCCGATTGCGGATTCACTTGCCGTCGGCCCCGCACCGAACGGAAGCGGACCGTCGAGCGATCCCGGCATCGCGTGGCTGCGCGACTTCGACGCTGCGGTCGCCGCAGGGATGGGCGCGCGCGTAACGCTCCCCGCCGGTGCTGCGCCCGGCTTCGACAAAATCGTCGTACTCGGGTTACGCAGTACGCTGTCCCCTTCGGATGCGAGCACTCGGCTTGCGTCGCTGTTGCAAGCCCATCACTATAGCGACGGTATCGCACTGTTGCCGCGCGATGCCGCAACGAATAATACCGACACGACGCCCTCTGCATATTCCACTGCGGATCCGAATTACGACGCGCTGTTTGCCATCGAGCAGGGTGCGGCGCTGTGTCCCAGCCGGCCGACTGGCGACGGAGACCGGCTCGCGCGCGCGCTCGGAATCGATCCCGCGACATTCGCGCACGTCTCGGGCGCTGGCGGCGGTGAAGACGAGCAGGTTGCCGCAATGAACGCCGCGCTCTGGCCGGCGACATGGGGATACTACCTCGAGCAACTCGTCACGGGCGCGGTGCCCAATCCCACAACGACGTTACCCGCGGTGCGCGACCATTTCGCGGCGCACGTGCGTGCGCGCGGACACTATCCGGCGCTGAGGCTCGGACGCCAACCCTACGGCATACTGCCGGTCTGCCGGAGCGCACAGTACGTGCCGCAGGGAAGCGATCCGATACAAACGCAGCTCGAACCGCTGCTTGCGAAGCTGCGCGTGACGTGGGAACAGTCGGTTTCGAACGTACCGAATTTGAACGGCGCAAGCGATGCGGAGGCCGCTCTGGTCGCGGTGCTGGGGATGACGCCGAGCTCGGTCTCGTACGCGAGCCGCGCGACGATCGGTCCGGAATACGCCTTCACGTTTTACAACTTTGCCAAGGCCGACCTCAATGCAACGTGGTGGGCGAGTCTCGCAGCAAAGACCGCTGCTGCCGCCGCGCCGGTCGGTGCTACGCTGGCAGCGACGCGTCTTGCGAGCGCGACGTACGCGCTGCAGTCGCGCGGGTTGGGCAGCGAACTCGTGGCGGATTCGCCGCTCGCAGGACAAGCCGCGCCTACCTACGTTGCGCAGTTGGCGGCGATGGGCTGGCAGGCGCTGCGCGACGCGACGCCGCCGCAATCGCCGGCGCCGCTGTTTTTCTATCTCTTGCGATTTGCTGCGCTGCGCGCGTACGTCGACGCCGCGTTCGATCTGTTGCTTGCAGCGAACGCCGCGCAGCCGGTCGAGCGTATCGAAGCGGAGCTCGTCGGATTCGACGTAACGCGATCCGACGCGTGGAGCGTGCTGGGTCGCACGTTGCCGGGGCGCGGCCCCGTGGGAACGGCGCTCGACGGTCTGAAAAGCGATCCGAGCTTGCCGGCGTTCGGAGCCTTTTGGAAAGCCTTCGGGACGCTCGCGAACTATTCGGCAAGCGACTTGGATGCCGCGCTCCGCGAAGTCTTCGATCTTGCGTCGTACCGGCTCGATTCGTGGATTACCTCGCTCGCTCAATCCCGGCTCGATGCCGCGCGCGCTGCAAATCCGAACGGCGGTATCGTCATCGGCGGCTATGGCTGGGTTGAAAACGTACGGCCGGCCTCTGCGGCCGCGTCCTCCTCGAGCGGATTCGTGCACGCGCCGTCGGTCGATCGCGCGACATCTGCGGCGGTGCTGCGTTCGGGATACCTCGCGCACGCCGGCGATGCCGGCAGGCCGTTTGCCATCGACCTCTCGTCGCAGCGCGTCCGTTTAGGGTTGCATTTGCTTGACGGAATGCGCACGGGCCAATCGCTCGGCGCTCTGCTCGGATACCGCTTCGAACGGTCGTTGCACGAGGCGGGAATGGACCAGTTTATCGATGCGTTTCGTGCCCTCGCTCCGAGCGAGGACGCGAATGCGCTCGACGTCGTCGACGGGCTCGCTCTGGTTCGCGCGTTTCAGACCAGCGCAACGTTTTGGAATGCAGCCGGCTTACCGGCGAGCGGCACCGCGGACCGCACCGCTACGACCGCAGCGCTGGAAACGCTTGCGGATGCGCTCGACGCTACGGCGGATCTTGCGCTGGCGGAGAGCGTGCATCAGTTGACGCGCGGAAACACGCTGCGAGCCGGCGCGACGCTCGATGCGATCGCGCGCGGCGACGCTCCACCGCCGAATATTGACTTCGTCACGACGCCGCGAAGCGGAATCGCCTCGACGTATCGCGTGCTGAGCCTCGCGCTCGATTCGACGACACCGGGATGGGCATCGACTCCGCGTGCAGCGGCGGAACCGCGGCTCAACGCATGGGCGGCCAAACTGCTCGGCGATCCGTCCCGCGTGCGTTTGCGTGTATCGTTTGCCGCGGCAACGACGGTGACGGTGGAGTTCGGGTTCAACGAACTGAATCTGGCACCGCTCGACGTGCTCGCGTTGCCGGAGGCGTGCGACGGCGGACCGGAACTGGTGGCGCGCATTGTCGCGGCCGCCGGAACACATCGTCCCGCCGGCGTTGCGGCCGACGCCGATTCGAGGTTCGTTGCGGATCGTGATGCGTCGTGGAGCGCGCAGACGATCGGACTCACGGAATGGCTCGTGCTGGCGCGAGCCGTCGCGCGCGCGGTCAACGGGGCGCGTGCGCTGGCGCCGGCCGATTTTGCCGGGCCCAACGACACGCCGGTCGCGCTCGATACCGCCGAGTTGCAAGCGCGCGCCGATGTTGCAGAATCGCAGTTGCGCGCTGCCGCCGCCGCACTGAGGCCGCCGCCCGTCACCGCGTTGCCGGCTGCGGCATCGTTTGGTGCGCGTGCCGGCGACGAGCTCGCCGATCTGTCGTCGCGCGCCGCAGCGCTCGACGCGCTCGCAAGCGGATTCGATCGCACGACTGCCTCCGCCGACTCGCAAATCGCGCACGACGTCGCGCGATTACAGGCCACGTTCGGCCCGTCATTCGTGGTGCTGCCGGCGTGCGTCGCGACGGCGACCGCGCCGCTGACCCAATTGTGGAGCAACAGCACTTCGCTGCAAAGCGGCGATGCATTTGCGTCTGTGCGATTTCTGCAGCGCGCCGCGCGTGTTCGCGCAGGCGTGCAACGAATGAGCGACGCGATGTTGTTCGCCGAAAGTCTTGCCGGCGCGCCGTTTCCGTTGCCGGCCGTCGCTCAGTTGGGATCCGCGGCCGGCGATCGTTGGGCTGCGCTCGACTCGGCGCCGCCGCCGACGAGCAGTTCGATTTCGCTGGTCGCGTGGATGTCACCGGGAACGCCGGCAGCCGGGGCGCAGATCGCCGGGCTCGCGCTCGACGAGTGGATCGACGTCGTGCCGTCAACCGCTCAAACGACGGGCGTAGCGTTCGATTACTCCGCGCCAACCGCGCTAGCGCCGCAGGCAATCTTGCTCGCGGTCGCACCCGACGTGTTCCCGGAGTGGACGCTGGAATCGCTCGAAGGATCGGTGCTTGAAGCGCTCGATCTGGCAAAAATTCGCGGTGTGGATCCGGATTCGCTCGGTGCGCTCGGGCATTACTTGCCCGCATTGTATTTTCCGTACAACGCAACGACGGGTACCCCGGACGTTCCGTCGATCGATCTTAGCGCGATACGCGTCGTAAACCGCGAGGTGTTGGACTGATGGCTTCGATCACGACGTGGTATCGCATCGAGCCCAGATCGCGATCGTCCGATTTGTCGAACGGACTCGCCGCGCGCGTGCACGATCCGCTGTGGATGCTCTGCCGGCAATGGCAGGTTGGTGAGTTCGCTGGCCACGACGGCGGTTCGCCGATTTCCGCAGCGATTTCGGTGACGACTGCGGCACTCGATCGCTGCGTGCTCGGCAGCGGAGCGGACATGCCGTACGACGGCAGTATTCCGCTCGAGGCGGTCGTCGAGCGTGAATCCGTGCGGCCGGCAACGGCGGCCGCCGACCTGCGGCAAGCGACCGAAGCCGGCTTGCAGCTCGCGCGAATGCTGGCTATTGCGAACGTCGATCCGGCGATTGCGGCGCTCTACCTCGCCGCCTATCCGATCGCGGCGCAGAGCGGTGATGCGGCGGCCCTTTCGAGCGTCGTGGCGGGGCGCGTGATCGACGGAATCAAGTTGTATGCGGACGTTGCAACGGTAAGCGCGCTCCCGGCAACACCGGTGATTCCCGCCGGCGCTACAACGGCGGTATTCGGTGTGGTGCAGGAATGGCGCGCCTGGTATGCGTCGTTGTTCAGCGAGCCCGCGGCGGGAACCGCGTGGAGGCCCGATCGCTTCGAATACGCGTTCGCGCTGTCTTCATCCACCGATGGTACGAGATTCATTGCGAACGAATACGACGGCGGATACGCGGACTGGTACACCTTCGATCGCGTTGCGGGTTCGACCGCAGCGACATCCGGCGCCCCGCCCGCGACAACTCCCGTCGCCGCGCCCGCGAAAACGGTCACGCCGACGCCGATTTCTTTTCGCGGAATGCCGGCGCGGCGGTTTTGGCAGATGGAAGACGCCGCTGTCGACATCGGCGCGCTATCGGCGGCTGCCGAAGACGTCGGGCGGCTGCTGCTGCGCGAGTTCGCCTTGGTTTACGGCAACGATTGGTTCGGCTTTCCACTCGTGGTTGCCATCGGATCGCGAACGCAGATCGCGTCGCTTTCGGTGACCGACACGTTCGGCAAAGCGACGGCGGTACCGCATTACGGCGTCGCAGACGGCCCGAACGGCGGCTGGAACGTCTTTGCGTTGACGAACGATGCGAGCTCGACGACTGCGCCGATCGCGTTTGCAGCGTTGCCGCACGAGTTGGTCGTGACAGCGAGCGCGGTGGCGTCGGTTGACGGAACCGCTTACGAAGACGTCATGCTGTTGCGCGACGAACTGGCGCTCATGGTGTGGGGCATCGAGCGTACGATCTGCGGTGCTTCAGGATTACCCACCGATCTCGTAACCCAATGGAACACGTCGTTGCCGGTCGCACCCCCGCCCTCGGCGTCGGCGATGCCGCAATATCGCCTCGGTACCACGGTGCCCGATTATTGGATTCCGTTTATGCCCGCTGCGGCTACGTCCGCCGGAACGGTCAAGCTCGTTCGTGCGAAGATGCCGACCGCAGACCACGGCCCGCGTTCGCGCGTACTGCAGGAGATCGATGCCGGGTTGTTCCTCGAGGAAATACCGCCCGAAGGCGTGCACGTCGAGCGAATCTACCGGCTCGCGCGAGGAACCGGCGGAGCGATGACGCTGTGGCTAAGCCGCCGCAGCGGCCCGGGTCGCGGCGAAGGCCGCAGCGGTCTCGAATTCGATCTGCTCGTTTAGACGTATGGTAATACCCATGCAGAGGCTCCTTAAGAGAGTAGGACCTCCTCAGGATGCTTCGTTCGCGAACAACCGGCCGCGCTGGTAAGAAGAAGCAGTACGGGCAAGCTCAAAGGCGCATGGTGATTTCTCCCTACGGCAGCCCGCACCGTCGTTGTGCGCCGCGACCGAGTGCGGGGCGTTTCGCGACCGCTTAACTGCGCTTCGGCGAGCTAAAGGCTTGCGCTTCGACGAAGATTTCCTTTACGTCCGGAAACCGGGTGCGAATCATCTTCTCGACGTCTTGGATCGCCGCGGGCACGTCGGCACCGGCGAGACTCGGGTCGAAGCGCAGGTCGAGGTTTAGCAAAAGATCTCCCGGCGCCATCTGAGCGGAGAGAATGCGGTGGACCGATGCGACACGTGGATCCGCCTTTAGCAATGCACGAATCCCTTCGAGGATCTCTTCGTCGGCACTTTCGCCGACCAGCAAGCTGCGCGTTTTGTTCATGAGAACCACTGCCGTAACGATAAGCAGCAACCCAATAAGCACCGAAGCGATCGCGTCGAAATGGTAGGAAGGAAATAGCGTCGCAAGGATCGTGCCGATGGCTAGCGCGATCAGCAGCCCCAGAATCGCCGCGGTATCTTCGAAGAGCACGACGAAGAGGCCCGGGTCTTTGCTGCGCCGCGCCGCGGAGAACGGTGAGATTCCGGGATATTCCTTGCGGATGCCCCGGTACGCGACGCGCCACGACACAGTTTCGAACACCAGTGCGATACCGAGAACGGCATAGTTGACGGCGATGTTTTGGAGTTCGCGAGGTTCGGAGAAGCGGCTCATACCCTCCGCGATAGCCGCAACGCCGCCGGCGCCGAAAATCACGACGGCGACGACGAGCGACCAGAAATAAATTTCGCGCCCGTAGCCGAACGGATGTCTCTCGTTGGCGGGTTGCGCCGATCGGGCCATGCCGATTAATAGGAGTGCCGAGTTCCCTGCGTCTACGAAGGAATGAATGGCCTCGGCCGTCATTGCGGCGCTTCCTGTGAGGAAGCTCGCCGCGCACTTGACGACGGCAATTGCCACGTTCACGAGGATCGCGACGATAACGGTCCGCGGCGATTCCGCGCCGCCGCGTTCCTTCAGCGGCTCAGTCTGCACGGCGGCTAGAGCTCGAACTTCGTCGGTGGCACGTTGCGGACGCAACTCGTGTCCGCCTTGGCCGGCACGGCAAAGAACGACCGCGTGATGGCATACGCGCAGGCGTTTGCGCCTGCGGAGGGGCTGCCGAACGCGACGTGCGCGACGTTGGGGATCGTCACCACGACCGAGTTGGGCAGATTCTTCGCGACGTAAGAGCCGAACGACGCTGCCGTTTGAGAGTCGTATTGCGAGTTGATGACGAGTACCGGCAAGCGGCTTTGGGTCGCCGCTCGCACCAACGGCGAAACCGCCGGCACGTTCCAGTCGCGGCAGTTCTCGCGCATGAAGGGCAACGTTCCGTTTCGCAAGACGGACGCCGGGAACGTGGGAAACGCGCGCCGTCCGGCCGCAACGACGCTCTGCTCCGTTTCGTATGGCACCCACTCGCCGCACGTGACGCCGTAAAACAAACCGTTGCCGAGAACGCCGATGTTGCCGGCGCCGGTTCGCAGCGCCGCCCAGGTCGAAGCGATCGGGGCCGGATTGCCGTGGGCAAGCGCGTAGATCGCCGCGGGAACCTTCGCCGCGAGATGCGTTCCCGGCGAAACCGTCCACTGCAGGAGCATGCCGCCGCTGATTTTGACGCTCACCTTGCCCGACTGGCCGGGAACTGCAACGGTGACCGTTTTCGGCGAAGCTTCGTATTGGCTGACAAGCCGGCGGAACGTCGCGCCGATGTCGCCATAGCGTTTGCGGCACGGCGCCTGCCGGCGACACGCATCGAACACGGCGTTGATGCCCTCGCCGGCGCTGGTCCAGGCCGCCCCGCCGCCCGCGAGCGACGGGGGAAAGACGCCGTCGATCGCAACCGACCGAATACCGCCGGGACGATCTCGCAAATACGTCAGCGCGACGTCGGTACCGTACGATATGCCGTAAAGGTTCCACTTCGCGATGTGCAGCGCGACGCGCAGATCGTCGTAGTCGGCTGCACTTTCCAATGTGTTGTAGGCGCCGAGATCGGAGGTTTTGGCGGCGAGTTCTCGGCGACACTCGAGCGTCGCGACGGAGTACGCTTTACCGGCAGCATCGGAGTCGGCCGGCATGTTCAGCGTGTCCTCAGTCCAGCGGTCGACCGTTGGGCACGCCAGCCGCGGTTGCGCGGTGTACGTGCCGCGCTGCGACATGAAGATGACGTCGCGATCGGCGTTCAACTTGCCGGACGTGGCCATTGGAATCTCCGTGATCGCGTCGTCACCGGGGCCGCCGGCGAGCCAAACGATGGGATCGCTTTTCTTTTGCGCCGACGCCGCCGCGACGATAGCGACGGCTAGGCGGATCCTCGGCGAGCCGGCACGGTGGCGGTTTTCGGGAACGATGAGCTGGCCGCAGCGCGCCTGTTTCAATTCGGCAATCGGCTTCGGCGGCGCGGGGCACGGACCGGGAACGAAAACGGGCGTTGCCGAGGGTTCATTGCTAGTACTGGCTGCGCTCGCGGGCAACGCCAGCAAGACGCAAGCAGCCAAAACCGGCCAGAGCAATAGTTTCATTTGTTAGTGCTCGCGATTCAGCCCCGACTTAATCGAATCCGCGCGATCGCACAGCGCAGATCGTAACTTGGTGGAGATCTGGGGACTCGAACCCCAGACCCCCATCATAGAGGAAGCCGCCCCGCGCGAGGCGATTCAAACCGAAATTCGCCTCAAAATATGAGGCGCATAGCTTGGGAATGCGCCTCATGTGCTATAATACGCCTCAGATATGAGGCGCTACATCTGGCAGCTGCCCGGCTGGCCCAACCAAACCGCCGACGCCAAGACCCTCCTCGCCCTGCTAGACCAAGCGCGTAAGAAGCAATATGCTTTCCTCGGAGCCCTCTCCTTGACCGGGACGCATGAACGCCTTCTCTCCATGATCGACACGCTTACCGCAACTGCGATCGATACGACGAGAATCGAAGGCGAGACGCTCAATCCTGCATCTGTGCGCTCCTCCGTGGCACGGCGGCTCGGCGTCGAAGTGGGCGGTGCGCGGCAAGATGATCGCACAGAGGGCGTTGTTGCCATGACCCTGGATGCGGTGCGTAACTACAGTCGGCCGCTCACAGCGGATCGCCTGCGGGGGTGGCACGCCGGGCTTTTCCCGACGAGGATCGGCGAGCGACCCCAACCTTGGATGGGACAGTACCGATCGCCCGACCACGACCCGATGCGCGTTCTCTCAGGAGCGATTGGGCACGAGCGCACTCACTTTGAAGCACCACCAGCAAGCGACGTCCCCACAATGATGGACGATTTCCTCGCATGGTTTCACGAACGCCGCGGCAACGAACACGGGCTAGTGCACGCTGCGATCGCCCACTTGTGGTTTCTTACGATCCATCCTTTCGTGGACGGAAACGGCCGTATCGCGCGAGCAATCGCCGATATGGCTCTCGCACAAGACGAGGACTCCGGCGATCGCTTCTACAGTCTGTCTACGCAGATCCAGCAGGAACGTAGTAATTACTACGATGCCCTAGAGCGCGCGCAACGGGGGGGCCTTGACGTCACCGAATGGGTTGCCTGGTTTGTCGAAAGTTTAATTCATTCCATCGAAAAAGCGCAGGATGTAGTAACGCGCGCACGTGTAGCGACGGAGTTCTGGAGCGCGCACGTCGCAGTGGCGTTCAACGAAAGACAGCGTCGCGTCCTCTGGCGCATTCTCGGCAACTTCGAGGGAGATTTGAACCTGCGCAAGTACATGGCGATTTCAGGCGCCCCGCGCGCCACCGCCCAGCGCGACCTCGCAGACCTCGTTGAGGCGCACGTGCTTAGTTCTGTGGGTCAAGGCAAAGCCACGCGGTATTTGCTCACCCGGCCAGAGAAATCGATTTCGTACTCGTCTTAACGGAGTAGGCTCAACCTTTCACGGAATATCTTGCCCAGTACCGTTCGGACTGCGTGAAAATCGCGGCATGTCTATGCCAAGTAGTTTAAGCTTAGCTGTAACTCTTTTAGCGTTTCGTTTAGCCTCTGCGGATTAATCTGTCGATGCCACCACACATTTGGTAGTCGCGACTTTCGCAATTTTGTCTAAGTCGGTCGAGACCCGACGCAACGGGCCGACCAGCCCAATCCTTGTAGCCATTCTGTAGCCAGTGCATGACGCTTCGTGGTACTTGAAGAAACTCGCGGCACGCTAAGATCGGCGCCCCGGCAGGTACCTGACAGGCTCGTTCGCTGCCTTAAGGCCACGCTGACGGAACTGAAGCGATTCGCACAGTGCAGGGGCTCAAGCTACAAAATACGCTACAATTGGCTGGAATCGCGTCACTTTGAGTCAAGCAGAAACCCGCGCAAACCTAATGTTCATGCGGGTTTCCGATTGGTGGAGATGTGGGGACTCGAACCCCAGACCCCTTACATGCGAAGCAAGTGCTCTACCAGCTGAGCTACATCCCCACGGGCCGCCGGAGGATTATACGCGGGTAGGTCGGCACCTTCAACCTATGATGGTCGGAAAGGCGGGAGCGGTTTTCGGAGCCGCGATGATTGTGGTGGCGGCGATGGGGCCGGCGGGAGCGCCGGCCGCCGAGCGTTTGGGGGCGATTTCGATCGGCGCGGTCGCGGCTGCGAGCCGCTGCAATTCGCGGACGATCAGCGATTTCCAGAGCCAGATCCGGGGATACGACGCGCACCCGCCGCGCGACAATCCGGGAGCCCTCAACGCCCGGCTGGGCGACATCGCCGACATCCTGGAAGGGCTCAACGAGGAGCACGGCGTCCTCGACAGCGTCTGCCCTAACGACACCGACAAGGCGCCGCTCTTCGCCGAACTCAACGCCACCGTCGCCTGGGCGCTGGCGCTCCAGTCCGACATCGCCGCCAAGCTCAACGCGTCGTGCCCGCCGGCCGCCAAGGCCCTTCCGGCGGCGATGCTCGCGCAGGGCTGGCTGGCGATCGCCGCGACCGTCAACGACAACAACGGCACGGTCCCCAAAGCGGTCGCCGAGGTGATCCCAAGGATCCAGAGGCGCGCCGCTGCCGTCGGCCTTGCGCTTCCCGCCTACACCGATACCTCAGCCTATTGGCGCGACCAAGTCGCCGACCAAGCGAGGCAGGCCGTCGCGATTTGCCCGACGCCGGTGCCGCCACCCACGACACCGACGCCGTCACCCTATCCCTCGCCGCCGCCTTTCGATCGAACTCGCGGCTAGAGGGCGGCCACTCTATTAGAGAGCGGCCACTCTATCGCACGTCGGCGTGCCGCCGGTCTTGGTGCTCATGCTGAACTCGATCGAAGGATACTGTAACTTCGGCGGCTTGACGGGCGCATGCACGAAGAACAGGTTGTTCGATTCGCCGGTCGTTCCGGAGTTTACCGGACACGCCGGTTTTGTATTGACGCCGTCGTCGGCCTGAATGCTGATGCTGATTTTCGCTCCCGCATTGAAGTCCGCCATGCTGCCGCCGGCATTACCGATGACGTTGAATTCCGAACCCGTCCAATTCGCGGACAGATCGGTGATGCCGTCGCCCTGGACGTTCTGCATGCCGTACTCGGTGCTGCCCACCGACATGAAGATGCTATCGCCGCTCGACGCTGCGGTACCGGTTTCGGTCACTTCGGCCAGATCCGTGACGCTCACATTGGGAATGGGAACCGAAAACGGGCTGTTCTCCACGCATCCGAGCCCTTGAATGTACTGCCAGCCCTTACCCGGCGGACAGCCGTTGAACTCGGGTCCCGTGGCTACCAGCCAATCCTGGATGAACAGCGACGCTTTGCTCGTGCCGGGCGGATTTTCGAAGACGAACTGTTCCCAGCCGTCGCATTGCTTAATGCTGCCGCACGCCGTTGTCGCAAAGAAGTCTGAGTTCAGTTGCAGCGTGTAGCTGTTGAGACCATCTTCGCCTCCACCGACAGTCTTCACGCTCGTCACGCCCTTCACTTTTGGAAACGCGCCGATCGAAGTGGAAATAAGATTTGGCGTCGTGTTCGCCGTAAAGTCGTGGCCGTCGCCGACTTCGTTCGCGAGCATGCGGCGGCGCGAAGGCGGAGCCGGATACCACAGACGCGGCGGAACGGAGCACGCGACGTGAGTCCATTGCGTCGACGGATACGTTGCTTTAAAACATCCGGCGTTCGGCAATTTGTTTTGCGCGAGCAGACGATGCCAGGAATCCATCGAGCCGGCCGTGATGCCGGCGGAGTTCGCCGCAGTTCCGCCCGGCGGCAGCGGCAGCGATTGTGTGGAACCGGAACATGCCGAGATCGCGGTTGCTAAAACCGCGATCGAGAACAATTAACCGAATAATTTCACCTCGTTGACCTTTCAAATGGACAGCCTGTGAGGGGTTGCAAGGTCTTACGCGTGCGAGCGTTACTTCGCCTGCGGGTCGACCGCGACGCTGTCGTAGTACTCCCCTCGAAGCGGGCTCGTTGTTGCGCCAAGGCTACCGAGCGGATAGCTGTTGGCCTGAAGGTCGGTGTCAGCCTGGCGGATGCTTATCAGGAAATACTGACCCGCCCACAGCGTATCTTGCTTCCTGTTCAGCGAGATGGCGGTGTAGTACGAGTTGCCGCCGTCGCCGTATGGGAACGACGAAACCGGCGAGCCGGTCCACGGCTTGTTGAAGACCAGCAGCGCGTTTGAGTTGCCGGCGGCGTTGACGATCAGGTGTCCGTGAATATCGACGGCGATGCCTTCGGCCAACGTGCCGTACTGTTCGAGATGTTGAAGCACGGTGTCGCCGCCCGACTTGAGGTTGACCGAAACGAGAATCGGCAGCCCATTCATATCGTAGCCGTCGGCGAGCAGCTTATCGCCGGGAGCGGCGAGGTAATAAATGTCTTGCAGATTCGACAGCGTCACGCTGTGCGTCGGCGCACCGCCGCCTGCCGCAATCTCACTCGCGGGGAAGAGATCGACGACGGGCTGTCCGACGTTGCCGGCGTAGAGATCGCCCTTGTGATCGTAGGCGAGACCGACCGCATAAAAACCCTGCGAGAGCTGCAGCGTCGCAAACTGCGTGATGCCCTTGGCGGAAACGTGCCACACGGTCACGATGCCGCCCGACCGCGATGAGACGGCCAGATCGCCGGTCGTGGGATCGACTGCGAGCCCGATCCCCGAGCACGGGCACGACGAAATCATCTTGAGCGTCGAAGCATCGTATACGTCGACGTTCGAGGCGAAGCTGTTGGAAGCGAAGATCCAGGTTTTCCTGGGCGGCCCTTCGAGGTCGGGCACGTTCGGCTTCGAAAAGGTCGCGTTCCGCAAGGCCGGCACGGCGTTGCCGCGCACCATCGGGCCGAGTGCCGGACTGGAGCCGTTTGCTTGACAAGCCGTAACCAAAAACGGTAGCGCCCAAAGCGTAAAATAGCGTCGCATCGATGCCCCTTTCGTCGATGGCGGGATAAGCTAGGGTACGGTTAAGTCATAAATTTTCGTGAATTCGAGGTCGAGGATTTTGCGAACCGTTCCCAAATAACCCCAAGGTGGCCACTAGAGCAGATTACGTCACCCGGCCTCGCGAGCTGATCGCCGGCATCCTCGGACGCGAAAAGCGCTTTCTTTCGGCAGCCGAGATTCACCAGCAGTTGGAAGAGACCGAGGCGCACGTGTCGCTTTCGACCGTGTATCGCACCCTCGACTACCTTCAAGGCAAAGGCGACGTCACCGTCCGGTCCGACCCAGCCGGCGAGGCCGCCTACATGCTCTGCGAGCCCGAGCGCCATCACCACCACGCCATCTGCCGCCTCTGCGGTCGCGTGGAAGACGTCGACTGCGCCGCGATGGAGCCGTTCACCGAGGCGCTGCGCACGCACAACGGCTTCGAGCTCGACGGGCACGCGATGGAGTTCTTCGGACGGTGCCGCTCGTGCCGCTGATGCGCGCCGTATTGCAGGCGGTCGTCGTGGCCGCGCTAGCGCTCTTCGTAAGCGCGTGCGGCGGCGGGAAGCAGGCCGCGACGCTGGGCGCCGATGGGAAAATCAACGTGGTCACGACGATCTCGACGATCAACTCGTTCGTCGTCGGCGCCGGCGGCGACAAGGTGCGCGTGACGAACATCGTGCCGGTCGGCGCGTCGCCGGAGACGTTTGAACCGACGCCGCAAGACGTCGCGACGGTTTCGCAGGCGCAGCTGCTGGTCGAGAATGGGGCCGGGCTCGAGACGTGGCTCGGAAGGCTGCTGAGCAACGCCTCGTCGCCGAACGTCCGCGCGGTCGTCTGCGCCGACGGGCTGCCGGTCGTTAACGACAACCCGCATCTCTGGATGGATCCACAGCTTGCGAAGCGTTACGTCGTGAAGATTCGCGACGCGTTGATCGAAATCGATCCGAAAGATGCGAACGAGTTTCGGCGCAATGCGAATCTCTACAACGGGAAGCTCGACGCGCTGACGTCGCATATTCAGGCGCAGATTCATACGATTCCGGCTGAAAAGCGGTATATGATCGTCTTCCACAACGCGTGGCAATATTACAACGATCGCTTCGGCATCACGACGCTCGGTTTCGTCGAGCGCAATCCGGGGCAGGAACCGAATCCGCAGCAGATTGCGGAGTTGGTCGACCTCGCGAAGCAACATGGAGTGCGTGCGGTGTTCAGCGAGCCTGAGTATAGTCCGAAGCTGCTCAACTCGATCGCGCAGGGTGCCGGGATTGGCGTCGTTGAGAATCTCTACGACGACTCGATCGGTACCGATCCACGCGTTTCCGATTACATTTCGATGCTGGAGTACGATACCAACATCATCGTGAATGCGCTGAAGTGAGCGCGTCCTTCGATGACATGGGGCGCGAGGCTGTATCCGCGCGCAATTTGACCGTGCGGTATGACGATTTTACGGCGTTGGCGGATGCGACGCTGACGGTGCATTTTGGTGAGGCGCTCGGCGTCGTCGGGCCGAACGGCTCAGGGAAATCGACGCTGCTGAAGGCGCTCGCCGGATTGTTGGCGCCGAGCAGCGGCGAACTCTCCGTCCTCGGAACGCAGCCGCGACGGTTGCCGCCCGGCTCGATCGCCTACGTCCCGCAGATCGAAGCCGTGGATTGGTCGTTCCCCGCAACCGTGTGGGACGTCGTCGCGATGGGACGCTTTCCGCGTCTGCCGTTTTGGCGGCGCTTCGGCGCGCGCGACCGCGAGGTCGTCGCACGTGCGCTCGAAACCGTGAACATGGCGCCGCTTGCGACGCGTCACATCGCGCATCTCTCGGGCGGCCAGCAGCAGCGCGTTTTCGTCGCGCGTGCGATCGCGCAGGAGCCGCGGCTGTTGCTGCTCGACGAACCGACCACCGGCGTCGATGCCAACACGGAAGAAGCGCTGCGCCTGCTCGTGCGCGACTTGGTCGCCGGAGGGATGCCGGTCGTGATGACGACGCACGATCTCGATCGCGTCGACGACTGGTTCGACCGGCTGCTCGTGCTCGACCGCCGCGTGCTCGCGCTCGGCAAGCCCGGCGAAGTCGCCGCTTCGGGCGTGTATGCCGCCATTCGCGAGCATACCCACACGCACGGCCATCTCCGCACCGACCACGAAGCGCACGAAGCGCACGCGACGCATCCGGAAGTACGCCGGTGAGTTTCGATGCGTTCGTCGCACCGTTCCACTACGCGTTCATGCAGCGCGCCTTCGTCGCCGCGCTCGCCGTCGGCATCCTCTGCTCCACGATGGGCACCTACGTCGTGCTGCGCCGCCTCTCGTTTATCGGCGACGGCATCGCGCACGCCTCGTTCGCCGGCATCGTCATCGCCTATCTGCGCGGCGCGAACTTCTATATCGGAGCGGCCATCGTCGCGGTCGTCACGGCCGTGGGCATCGGCTTCGTCTCGCGGCGCGGGCGCATCTCGCTCGACACGACGATCGGCGTCCTCTTCACCGGCATGTTCGCGCTCGGCGTCTTTCTGATGAGCCGGCAGCGCAGCTACGCGGTCGATTTGCAGAGCTTTCTGTTCGGCGATATCCTTTCGGTGCAGCCGCAAGATTTGTGGCTGATTCTCGCGCTGAGCGCGATCGTCGCGGCGACCGTCGTTGGCTTGTTCCGCGGCTTGCTCTACACGTCGTTCGATCCCGTCGTCGCGCAGGCCAGCGGCATCGCCTCGCCGCTCTACGAGTACGTGCTGCTCGTGATGCTCGCGTTGACGATCGTCGTTGCGCTGCAGGCGGTCGGCATCGTGCTGGTTGCGGCGCTGCTCGTCACGCCGGCGGCGGCCGCCTATCAGCTCACGTCGCGCTTCGCGCCGATGATGGCGCTTGCGGCGCTGCTCGGCGCGGTCAGCACCGTCGGCGGCCTCTACCTCTCGTATTACCTGCGCGCCTCGAGCGGCGCGACGATCGTTTTGCTTGCGACCCTGCTGTTCTTTGTCGCGGTCGGCGTGAAGTACGCGGGCCGGCTCACTGCACGGCGAGCGTAAACGACACCGTATAGATCTTGTATTGAGCGCCGCGGAACTGCAGCCACATCTTGTAGGTGCCGGCCGGCAGCGCCGGCACTTCCACGTGCTGGTGTGGGCCGGTGCCGGTCATGTTCATGTGGATCGGACCTTTGCCGCTTGGAGTGTTACCGGCCATTGAATGCACGTGCACGTATTGCAGCGTCGTGGTGTTGATGAAAACGGCGTGCGACGCGGCGCCCAGATACGATCCCAAATCGCCCGCTGGGTGTCCCTCTTTATCGATCGTGACGTCGAGCGAATGTGGCGTATTCGCCGGCAGCGTCGTCTCGTCGAGCGCGACGGTATAGGGGCCGGCGATCGCGCTCGACAACGATGCCCCGAGCGAGGGTTTGTCGTTTGCGAGCGGGCCATCGCTCTCCATCGTGAAGCGGAAGACTTGCTGCGGAAGCCCAACCGGCGTGCTGTCGGCGTAGAGGTAGTAGCGATGGTTCGGCTCCTTGGTGAACTTCTCGATGAAGGCGCCGGTCGTCGTGTTGAACGCGGGGTGCAGATGGTCGAACGTCGCGAAGTCGTCGCGAATCACGACCATGTGCATCGTGCGCTGCATCTCGACGTGATAGTTGAGAATCGGCGTGGTCGAACCGATCGGATACTGCGCCACGTTGAGCTCCGACGTCAGGCCGGATCCCATCGTCGCCCAGAACTTCGAGACGATCTTCGGCGTCCCGCCGAGCAGAGCGAACTTACCGGTCTGCTCCGGCGGCCCTACCGACGCGTGCGCGAGCGCGGAGACGGCGGCAAACACCGCCACGAACGCAATCGGCGAGATACGGCTTATTCTGCCGACTTTACGACGTTCCACGTTTTCCTCCGGTACGGCATGTTACGAATTGGAGTCGCCGACGATGGCGTGAAATCCGTACTCGGTCGCCTGGGTCTTGACCTTCACGGGCCTCAGGACGGGGTGCGAACGACTCTCCAGGTTTCTTCCCCCGTCGCTTCAAGATAACCGGCGGCTGAGAGCGCGTCCAAGGCTTCGCGCATCGCAGCCCGTTCGTTCTTGTTGGGCATTCCCGCCCACCGCATCGCGAGTTCGTTCAGTTCGAGGGTTTCCCCGGATGCGAGTGCCTCGCGCAAGAACTTCGCCGGCAGTTTAACGCGCTCCATGCGCCGCGCGACGGGAGCGAGCGCATCGTCGAACGCGTGCGCTTCGTCGGATAGCGCTGGCGGCTCGGGCGGAGGGGCGGGCGCTTCAGAAATCGCGCGAGGCGCCGGCCCCGGCTGCGGCGCGGGCTCCTGTTGTTCGCGTTGCTCGTGCGCGACGCGCCGCATCCGTAGACGTTCGATGATCGGATCGACGAGCGTGCCGAGCATCTCGGCGGCGATCGTTCCACCGGTTTGCCATGCGACCGCGTTGACGGTCGCCGAACGGCGCCGGATGCCGCGCAGCATCGCCGCAGCGACGCGCTCGGCCGAAACGGCCGGCATGGTGCGCGGGCGCTCGATGGACGCACTGCCGTGAAACTCCGTGGCGACCACGCCGGGGTCGACGTAGGTCACCGCGATGCCGTGCGAGCGCAGTTCTCGCCGAAGCTGAATTGCTGCGGCGCGGACCGCTGCCTTCACCGGTGCGTACGCACCGAATGCCGGGACCGGCACGCGCGCGACCCCCGATCCGACGAAAACGAGCGATCCGCGAACGCGCTCGAGATGCGGCAGTGCCGCACTCGAAAGGCGCAAGGGTGCGGCGACGTGCTGCTGCCACTGCGCTTCGATCTGCGCGTCGCTCTGCGCGAGCAGATCGCCGTGAGCGCCGCCGCCGGCGTTGTTGACGAGCACGTCGATGCGTCCGAACGCGTGCATCGCGGCTCCAATGATGCGTGCGGCGGCGCCGTGCGCGCAGACGTCGATCGCGAGCATTTCGGCCGTTCCGCCGGCCGCCCGAACCTCTCGCGCGACGGCGTCGAGACGCTCGGCTCGGCGCGCGACGAGCAACACGGCGTAGCCTTCGCGCGCGGCTGCGCGCGCGAGCGCGCGTCCGATGCCGGAACTCGCACCGGTAACGATCATCGCGCGTGCGTCAGGCATACTTTTCGCAATACCCCTCGTAAAGGCGCGCGATGCCGTCGGGCAGCGACGCGTAGTAGGCGGCTTCGTCGGTGACGATCGGCGGCTGCGGCTCGACGACTTCGCGCTTCTCGCTCGCCAGCCGCGCGAGCGTTCGCGCGACCGGCTTGTAGGTGCCGTCGGAGCGCACGATCCCGAACGTCAACTCGTGCGGCGCGAGATCGAACGGCGGCATCTCCGCGAGCGCGCGGTCGTAGTCGGCCCAGCACCACCAGAAGGCGCCGAGCGCGCCGCGCGCGTGCAGACGGTCGGCGACGGCGTACGCGTACTGCGCCATCTCCTCTTCGTCCAAGCATGCGAAATCGCTGGGCTTTTCCGTCGCGGCGCCCTCCGGCGGACACGTGGGGTTGCCGTACTCGCTGAAGAGCACGCGCTTGCCGCTGCACGACTCCTGCACTTGCGAGAGAAACGGCACGACGTTGGCATCGAGGCGTCCGCGCGAGAAGTTGCCGTACACGGAATAACCGTGCATGGTTGCGAATTTCCACGGAAGCGCGATGCTCGACGGACGAATTCCACGGTCGCGTTCGAGGTCTTCGCCGTGCATGCCGCCGGTCACGGGTGCGTTCGACGCTTCGCGCAGCGTCTCGCTCAAGCGCCGGCTCCACTCGGCCGCGTCGCTCGGCGTCGCGGGCTCGCGCACGTTCGAAAACTCGTTACCGAGATCCCAGGCGTAAAGCGCGGGATGATCGCGCACGCAGTTGCCGGCTTCGCGCGCGAAGGCCGCCTGCGCGCCGAGCAGGCGCGGATCCGCGTAGATATCGCCGGCGCCGTAAAGCGAGACGTTGCCGTCGCAGATCGTACGAAACCGCCCGTGCGGCACGGCGGAGTCGAGCACCCACCGCGGTAGCCAGTTCACGCCGCTCATGTGTCCGCAAAAGAGCGTCGGCATCGCGCGCAGCCCACAATCGGCGAACGCGGTCATTACGCGCTCGAAGCGGCCGAGCGCGGCGGTGTCGATTCGTTCCCGCGATGGCTGAAATGCTTCCCACGAGCAGGAAGAAGCGCACGACGTCCAAGCCAAGTTCGGCGATGCGCGCGGCGTCTTCGCGTATCTCGCCGAGATCGAAGCGCTCCCACGCGTACATCGCGCTGCGGCGCGGCCAATAGTTGATGCCGAGGAGAAAACGCGACATGGCGTGTTCTTCGCCCGACTGCGGCATGACAACCTCGAAACGGCCGCGAAGCCGCCAAGCGATGGCTAAGCGCAGCGTTGCGCCCAAGGTTGGGATCGTGATGGGCAGCCGCTCCGACTGGGAGAGCATGGAGCCGGCGCGCACGACGTTGCGCGAATTGGGGATTGCCTGCGAGATGCGCGTCGTTTCCGCGCACCGCATGCCCGACGAAATGTTCGAGTATGCGGAGTCGGCGGCGGGGCGCGGCATCGCGGTGATCGTCGCCGCCGCCGGCGGCGCGGCGCACCTGCCGGGAATGACGGCCGCGAAGACGCTCCTGCCGGTCATCGGCGTGCCGGTGCAGTCGAAGGCTTTGCACGGCATCGATTCGCTGCTGTCGATTGCGCAGATGCCGCCCGGCGTGCCGGTCGCGACGATGGCGATCGGCGGCGCCGTCAACGCGGCCTTGCTCGCAGCGCGCATCGTGGCGCTCGGCGACGCGGCGGTCGCGCGCCGGCTCGCGCAGTACGTTGCGAAGATGCACGACGCCGCGGCCGCCAGCACGCCGGAGTGAGCGCGGCGCACGTTCAAACCATCGGCGTCATCGGCGGCGGCCAGCTCGGCCGCATGTTTGCGCTCGACGCCAAACGCATGGGGTACGACGTCGTCACGCTCGACCCGCAGGAGCACTCGCCCACCGGGCAGGTCGCCGACGCGCAGATCGTCGCGCGTTACGACGACATGGCGGCGATCGAAGAACTCGGGCGGCGCAGCGACATCGTCACGTACGAATTCGAGAACGTCGCGATCGCGTCGGTCGAGCATCTCGAGCGGCTGGGGCATCGCGTTTCACCCTCGAGCGACGTGCTGCGCGTCACGCAGGATCGGATTCTCGAGAAGCGTTTCGTGCGCGAGTGCGGCATTCCGACGGCCGCGTTCGCGCCGGTGAACGGGGCCGCCGACCTCGCGGAGATGGCGAAGAGCGTCGGTTTTCCGGCGGTGCTCAAAACCGTGCACGGCGGCTACGACGGCAAGGGGCAGTGGCGCGTCGCATCGGTGGAAGAAGCGGAAGCGGCAGTGGCGCAAGCCGGCGGCGCGCCGCTGATCGCCGAGCGGTTCATCGATTTCACTCGCGAACTGAGCGTCGTCGCGACGCGCAACGCGGCCGGCGATGTGGTTGCCTACCCGCCGGCCGAGAACGAACACGATCGCGGAATTCTGTCGGAGAGTTTCGCACCGGCGCGGGTGTCAGCGGAGGTTGCCGAGCGCGCGCGGGAGATGGCCATCACGATCGGACGGCGTCTGCGCATCGTGGGGACGTACTGCGTCGAGTTCTTCCTCACGGCCCTCGACGAGCTGCTCGTCAACGAGATCGCGCCGCGGCCGCACAACAGCGGCCACTACACGATCGACGTCACGCCGTGTTCGCAGTACGAGCAGCACGTACGCGCGATCTGCGAACTTCCGCTCTCGCCGCCGCGTCTGCTGAGCAACGCGATCATGGTGAACATCCTCGGCGACGGCAACGGCGACCATCTCGACGGCATCGCGGAGTTGCTGCGCGATCCGTCGATCGTGCTCCACCTGTACGGAAAGCGCCATGCCGTCGCGCGGCGCAAAATGGGGCACTTCACGATGCTCGTCAATGGGCCGATCGACGACGCAGCTATCGCCCGCGCCCGCGATGCGCACGCGAAACTGCGGTGGCGCCCCCAGTCATCTTGAGCGAAGCCCTCGTTGTCCCCGAGAGGCCGCGCCGTGAGTGAGGCGAGTGTCGTGCGGTGGTTGCTCGAGGGCGACCCGGGGATACGCTGGCAAGTCATGCGGGATCTGACGCACGAGCCTGACGGCATCGTCGCTGCCGAGCGATCTCGCGTCGCTCGCGAGGGTTGGGCCCGGGCGCTGCTCGATCGCCAGGCGCCGGAGGGTTGGTGGAGCGGTCCTGAGGAGGAAGGCTGGATGATCTCGATGGACGCGCTCGCGCTCTTGCGCGAAATGGGCGTCGATCCATCGAGCGACGAGGCGCGGACCGCGATTTCGCGCGTGAAAGCAAATCTCACGTGGAAGACGCTCGGCAACCGCCCGTATTTTGACGGTGAAACCGAACCGTGCATCAACGGCGCCATTCTGGCCTTCGGCAGTTACTTCGGCGAGCGATGCGATCGGATCGTCGATCGCTTGCTGAGCGAACAACTCGCGGACGGGGGTTGGAACTGCGACGCTCCGCCGAGCACGCGTTCGTCGTTCAACTCGACGATTCGCGTCCTCGAAGGTTTGCTGGAATACGAGCGTACGTGGGGAGCGGCGAGCGCCGTTACCAATGCGCGCCTAAAAGCGCACGAGTATCTGCTCGAGCGGCGGATGTTCAGGCGCCTCACGACGGGAGAAATCATCGATCGTGCGTGGACGCGCTTTGCGTTTCCGACGGTGTGGCATTACGACGTCCTGCGAGGGCTCGATTATCTGCGCGACGCACGCGTCGAGCCCGAAGAACGCATGGCGGAGGCCATCGGTATCGTAGAGGCGCGACGCCATCAGAACGCGAGGTGGCCGATGAATCACCTCCACGCGGATCGGTTAGGTTTTTCATTGGAAACGGGAGTCGGACGGGCGAGTCGCTGGAACACGATGCGTGCGATGCGCGTGTTGAAGTGGTACCGCTCGGGAGTAGAAGGATAGTGAAGGTGGAAGTGTGCGCAGGATGCGGGAGACGGATGCGGCGGCGCCACCCTTTACGTTAAAAGGAATCGAGCACGTGCTGCTCTTGGTGCGCGGCATGGACGAGACACTCGGGTTCTACGAAGAAGTGCTCGGCGCGCGGTTGGAGACGAGGCTGGCCGAGTACGGCATGGCGGAACTGCGCGTGGGCAACTCGCATATCGATGTGGTCGATATCGCGGCGCCGGAGGGCGCGTGGGCGCAACCACCGGTTGCCGGAGGACGCAATCTGGACCACTTCGCGCTGCGGCTAAACGCGTGCGACGAAGGAGCGCTGCGCCGTCACCTCGTCAAGCGCGGCATCGAGGTCATCGAAGAGCGTGTGAATGAGGGTGGCAAAACGCTCTCGCTGTACGTGCGCGATCCCTCAGGCAACACGGTTGAGTTGATGTGCCCAACACCGTGAACGAGTTTTGTGGAGGGCACCGGGCCGAGACAGACGGTTCCGCGAGCAACTGCGTAATGCGCGACGGGATGCGCGCCGCCCCCAGACGGCGTCATCCCGGAGGTGCGACCCGGTCACTCGAGTTTGTCTGCGTTTCATGAAAAAACTCTGAAGGCTAGCGCCGCGCACGCGGAATGACGTAGCGCGTCGCGGTGTGCGTCTCGCTGTAGGCGCTGATTTTGTTGTCGACGAGCCCGGCGGCGAGTCCGGCAGCACGGACTTCGGAATCGCTCGGCGACGCGCCGCGACCTTTTGGGTGGAGAATCCAGAGTCCGCCGTTAGGCAGGAGGTGCTCGGATGCGGCGACGATGCGTGCGAGATCGCGCCGTGCGTCGACTCGGAGGAAGATCAGGTCGTAGGCTCCGCTCAGCCGCGTGCTCGCGGGCCTTGCGAGAATCGCTTTCAATCCGGTGACGAATGCGTCGTCGTGCCGGCCGAGGAGCGCAACGCGGGAGTCTTCGGTGACGCCAAGTTTGTCGAAGAGGGAACGGTGAGAGTAATCCCGTCTCTGGGCCGCCTCATTCGAAGTGCAGGCTCTTTGGTTTTTGGGGGATGTCGGTGAAGGCCATCGGGCGGTCCCACCAATCGTGAGCGCGCGCGCGCAGTTTTTCCGGGCTCGGTGGCGACGGCAGTCTTTGTTCGAGTGCCATTGCGTACGCGTCGAGATAGCGATCGACCATTCGTTCGACGGTAAACTCCGCCTCGACGCGCGCGCGGCAGGCGTGCCGATCGAGCGAAGCGAGGTGCGGAACCTTCGCAACGGCATCCTCAACGCTATCGCAGAGAAATCCCGTGGCGCCGTCGGCGACGATCTCCGGTATCGAACCCATGCGCGCGCCGAGCACGGGCGTTCCGCAAGCCATCGCCTCGATCATCGTCATCCCGAAACGCTCCGGACGCGTCGTCATGTGCACCAGTGCCAACGCGCCCTTAAGCAGCTCGTTGCGAGCCTCGTGCTCGACCGCCCCGAGAAACTGCACGCGGTCGCCGTCGATGTGCGGTTCCACCTGTTCGCGAAAATACGCTTCGTCCTGAGGAATCGCGGCCATTTTCAGCCGCACGCCGGCGCGCTTTGCAATCTCGATTGCGAGATGCGTCCCCTTCTCGGGATGAAAGCGCCCGAGGAACACGAGATAGTCGCCCGCCGTCGCCTCGAACGGAAACGTCTGCGGATCGACGCCGTCGTACACCGTCGAGAGGTAGTCGAGGCCGGGATCGCGGTCGGAATCGGAGATCGAGCAGAAGAAGCTGCGCCACGCGCAGGCGTAATACGCCGCGAGAATCTGCGGCGACGAGAAGCCGTGCACGGTCGTCAGCATCGGCGGCGCCGTCGTTGCGAGCGCGTAGGTCAGCGGCCGCCAATCGAAGTTATTGTGAATGAGGTCGAACTCGTGTGCGCGGCGGAAGAGTTCGCCGACGTGCAGCGCGCCGAAGACGTCGCCGTTGAGCGCCGGATCTTCGTTGAGCCCGACCGGAATAACCGAGTCGAGATTTCCGGCGAATCGCGAGTTGCCGGTCGCGAAGAGCGTCACGTCGAGGCCACGGCGGCGCATGCCGTCGGCGATGTCGAACGCAACCTGCTCCCACGGGCCGTAGCCTTTCGGCGGCGCCGGCCACGAAATCGACGCCAAGACGGCGAGCCGCAGCCCCTGGAGCGAACGATCCACTAGCGGTCGTCGTCGACGACGTGCGTGTCGCGCAAACTGCGCGCCAGATTCCACTGCGTGCGGTGTATCAGTTTCTCGAACGCGAGATAGGTGAACGACGGCACCGGCTGCGGGCGCGCGTAGTCGAACATGTCGCTGAGATCGTCGCCGCCGAGATCGCGTTCGCCGAGGGTTCCGAGCGCCCAGTTCCGCTCGATGAAGCGAACGATCGAGGTCGTTTCGCGCTGCGTGTGCGAGACGTAAGGCGCCGCGTGCGGATTGGCCGCCGTATAGTTGGAGCGCGCCCACGGGGAGACGACGATAATCGGCACGCGGAATCCCCAACTCGTTCCGTTCGGGCCGGACGGCGGCTTCACGTGATCGTACCATCCGCCGCTGTCGTCCCACGTGACGATCATCGCGGTGTCGCCGTAGTATCGGCACGCCGTATTGGCCGACTTCGAACTCTGGACGATCGCCATGTAGATCGAACCGACCCATCCCGGCCCCGCGTTGCTGAGCGATCCGGCGTGATCCGACGCCATCCACGTCGGCGTCACGTACGCGACTTGTGGAAGGTTGCAGTGTTGGATGTCGCTCAGCACGTCGGACATCGGCGTCACGACGTTCTGCCAATCGGGGCCGTAACGGATATGATGAATCGCGTCGAAGACGTTCACCCAAGCGTCGGCGACGGTGTCGTAGGCGCCGGTGTAGTATTTCCACGACACGCCCGCCCGATCGAGCAGATCGGCGATCGTCGGATTGTCGAAGCACGGAAAAATGCCCGGCGTTATTTCGGTTTCTCCGGCTCCGAAGATCGGAACGGTCGTGCCGGGCTTCGAATCGCAGCCCCACGTAAGCGGATCGTTTGGGTCGTCGGCAGCTTGGCTCTGCGCCGTGACCAGATACATGTGGCCGGGAAACGTCGGCACGAGGCGCGGCGCGAAATTATCGTCGGCGAGCGCGTAACGTTGCGCGAGCAGATGGTAAATCGTCGTTTCGTACGCGGGCACGTACGCCAGCGGAAAGTACGCCGGCGCCGGCGGATAACCGGGATCGGGATAAGATCCACCCCGCCCAAAACCGTCCATCTTTCCGCCGTTCCACTCGGTGACGAGCGCGGCGTGCGTGTGATGCGGGTCGGCCGGATATTCGAACGGCACCGGCTTTGTCGCAATCGTCTTGCCGTCGATGGTCGCGACCTGCGTGACGTTGGCGCCGGGGTAACCTTTGCCGCCGGTCAAGACCGACGACGCGAACAGATTGTCGGTGGTGCGGTTTTCTTGAATGACGACGATGACGTGCGCGATCGGGCTGCCGCTCACCGGCGCGGCACTGGCAACGGGTGCGACGAGCGCCGCCGGCGGCGACGCGGCAGTCATACGACCGCTCCGGCTTTGAACACCGCTTTGGGATCCTGCAGCGCGCGCACGTCCTCACCCACATTTCGATCGAGCAACAGCATGTCGGCAGGTTCTCCGACGGCGAGAATTCCCTTGTGCAGGCCGATCAGTTCGGCGGCGACGGCCGTTGCGGCGTGGAGCGCCTGCTGGGGCGTCATGCCGAGCATCGACCACATCAGTTCGACCTCGAGTGCGTAGTTCTCGTGGTAGTTGTACGGCGTCCCGGCATCCGATCCGCCGGCGATGCGAACGCCGCTTTCGTAAGCGCCGCGCAAATTGTTCAGCATCACCTCGTTGAGCCCGCGCGCTTTGTCGAGCACGTACTTCGGCTGCTGCCCGTCTTCCAAATGCGCGAGGATGCAAGTCGGCGCGCTGAGCGTTGGTACCAAGTACGTACGGTGCCGTTTGAAGAGTTCGATCGCTTCGTCGTCGAGCAGCGTCGCATGCTCGACCGAATCGACGCCGGCGCGCAAGGCGTTTTTAATGCCGACCGTGCCGATCGCGTGTGCGGCGACCTTCAACCCGTGGCGGTGCGCCTCGTCGACGCCCGCTTCCAATTCGTCGGGCGTCAACTGCGCGTTGCCCGGAACGGCGCCTTTGGTGAGCACGCCGCCCGTTGCGATGAATTTGATGCAGTCCGCGCCGGCCCACATCTGCTCGCGCACGGCCTTGCGCGTGTCCCACGGCGAGTCGACCATGCGGCCGATCGGCCAACCGTGGCCGCCCGTCATGCAGATCACCGCGCCGGCGGCGCGCATTCGCGGCCCCGGAATTTTGCCGGCCTCGATTGCGTCGCGGACACTCTGTGCGAACGAATTCGACGAACCGACGTCGCGAATCGTGGTCACGCCCGCGCGGATGGATTTGCGAGCGTTCGCGACCGCGTTGAGGAGCCGTTCGTTCGCCGGCGTCGTCTGGAAGGCGCCCATCAAGTCGGGCTCGCCACTGGCTTCAAGGTGCGCGTGCGCGTTGACCAAGCCCGGCGTAACGCACGCCGCCTCGAGGTCGCACGGCCCGGTCGCGGCCCTGATCTCCGCGACGCGGCCTTCCTCGACGACCAGGTCGACGTTGCTCTTGGGAGGCTCGAGGGTGCCGTCGTAGAGGAGTCCGGCGCGAACGATCGTCATGCCGGGGCTATTCGTGCCACACCCGAGGGCGCCATTCGAGCCTCCCCGAAGATGCTCGCCTCAGGAGGATTTTACGATGCAACGATCCGCCGGTTTTGCCTTCGCCGCGCTTATCGTCGCGGCGTTCGTCGCTTGCAGCGGCGGAAATACGTACGCGCCGTCTTACGCGGCGGGGGTTGCCGCCGGAGCCGGGGCGCGATCGGCACGTGGTTACGCGTTCCCGCATCAGTTCGGGCCCAATCTCTACGTCGTCAACTACTATGCGGATACGGTGAGCGTCTACGCGCCCGGGAAGATCACGCCGCTGCGAACGGTCGCGAAAGATTTGAAGTTTCCTAACGCGTTGGCATTCGACGTCGCCGGAAATCTCTACGTCGCGAATCAAATCAATAATCTCGTGACCGTGTACGCCGCCGGCCATACGAAGTTGATCCTGAAAATTGCGAGCGAGGTACACGACCCCGATGCGCTCGCATTCGACGCCTCGGGCAACTTGTACGTGGCGAACTACGGCGGCAGTCCGCCCATTACCGTCTACGCGCCGGACAGCGAGCACGTCATCGGAAGCATCTCGCGTTTCGCAAAGGGGCCCGACGCGCTGGCGTTCGATTCGGCCGGAAACCTGTACGTTGCGGATTACTACCCGGACCGGCGCGTCGCCGTTTATCCGCCGGGGGGGCGGCGGCCGATTCTGTCTATTACCGATAGAGTCGACGATCCCGAGGCGATCGCGTTCGACGGCTCCGGCAATCTTTACGTCGCGAACTGCGGCAATCGCTGCGGTGCTCCCGGACGGGGATCGGTATCGGTCTTTGCGCCCGGCACGAAGACGCCGCTGCGCGTTATTACGAACGGCGTGGAAAACCCCAAAGCGTTGGCCTTCGACGCGTCCGGGCAACTCTACGTCGCAAACTTTCCGCCGGACCCGAGCGATTCAGGTTCGGTGTCGGTCTTCAACGCGGACACCGGGAAGCTCGTTCGTACGATCACCGACGGCATTTACGAACCCGACTCGTTTGCCTTCGACGGCTCGGGGAATCTCTACGTGGCAAATTATTTCAGCAGCGCTGTGACGGTCTACGCCCCCGGCGCGAGTTCTCCGTTCGAAACGATCACCGACGGCGTCAGCAATCCGTTCGCGATCGCCCTCGGGCCGTAGGAGGAACGTGTCGGGGCGCGGCCGGCTTTGCTCGGTATGCGCGGCGGTCGCCGTTGCGTTCGTGCTCGTGAGTTGTCGTGGGGGCTCAGGCGCGTTCGGAACATCCGTGCTGCCCGCGGCGCAGGCGCCGATTACCGGCGCCGCGTCGCAAGCGGAGAGCGTGCGTTTCGGCGCGATCGGTCCGACGCACATGTCCGACGGGCTTCCGACTTCGGGCAAAGTCAATGCGTACGCGGTCGATCCGCGCGATTCGAACCTGATCTACATGGCGAGCGGGCGCGGCACGGGGCTGGAAACCTACTCGAGTGCCGGAATCTTGCGCACGGAGGACGGCGGACAGAGATGGACGCGCATCGACGACGGGTTGACCGACCCGTCGGGCGCGATCAGCTCGGTCGTTAACGATATGTGGCTCGATCGCGCCAAGCCGTCGGTGTTGCTGGCGGCGACGGAGTATGACGGTCTCTTCCGCTCGGACGATCGGGGATCGACGTGGAAGAACGTCTACCGCACGACCGGCGCGACACAGGTCGTCTCTTTTGAAAGCTCGGTATACGCCGCAGCCGCAACCGGCATTCTGCGATCGAGCGACGACGGACTGACGTGGAGCGTGGATTTGCGCGGAACGCCGCGAATGCATCCGCGGGCGTTTGGCGTGGCCGCGGGTGAAGCAATCTTTGCCGGGATGAGCGACGGCAGCATCTGGCGCATGGAGACCGGCGGTTGGACGAAACGCGGAACGCTGCCGTTTACGAAGCACACCGGAACCGACGGCAGCCTGCCCGACGTCCACCAAATCGCCGTCGATCCGCTCGCTCCGGCGACGGTCTACGCGAGCTCGAACGACGGCGAATGGGATCAGAACCTGCATGCGTCGACCGACGGCGGCAAAACGTGGAACACGGTACTCGCGAAGGTCTACTACAGCGACGGACTCGGCACGCAGGCGATCGCTTTCAGCAAAGTGTTTCCGCACCGGCTGTACGTCGGCTCGGACGGCTGGATGTATTACATCGCCGGCGACGGATCGCCGAATCCGAAGGTGCACGGCGCGGCCGATCTCTCGGTGATCGACGTGCGCGACATTTGGACGTTCGCCAACGGCAGCGACGACGCGTGCTGGGTCGCGTCGGACCAGGGCCTCGACTACGAGCCGACGTGCTCGACGTATCGCGGCGCACATTTCAACGACACGGTCGTCAGCGCGCCGTCGGCCATCGGATTGGCGCGCCGCTTCACCGTCTCGCCCGACGGCAAGAATCTGATGGTGTCGCTGCAAGATTTCGGCAGTCACTACACGACCGACGGCGGAGCGAGGTGGACGCAACAGCGCGACCTCTACGAAGACGGGTTCAACGAACTGCGCCCGGGCAAGCCCGACATCTGCTACGCGTACGACGAGGCCTGGGGTCTCAGCACGTCAATCGATGGCTGCGTCAAATACACGAGCCTGCAGAAGCACATCTTTCCGAGCCGCTTGATGACGACGCCGATCGCCTTCGATCCGAGGGATTCGCTTAAGATGTACGTGCTGTCGGGACCGAACGTCAAACTCGGGTTCGACGGTCCGAAGGGCGTCTACGAATCGACCGACGGCGGCGCGACGATAACGCAACTCGCGTGGCCGTTTGGCTGGCCGGGCGGAATCGTCGTCGATCAACGCTACGGTCCGCACATCCTCGTAAGCGACTTGGCGCATGGGAAATCGTCGATTTCAGTGACGGACGATGGCGGAAAAACGTGGACGAAATCGGCCGGCGTGCCCGCAACGCCGTTCTGGTATGCGATGACGATCTCGCCGGTCGACGGACACGTCGTGCTCGCGTCGAGCGTGGATGCAAAAAGCGAAGTCTTCGTGCTGCGCAGCACCGACGGCGGGCGCCATTTTACCCGCGTTGCTACGGTGGTCAACGCGCCGCTGCTGCGCGGTCGCGCGGAACTCGGTCACGTGCTGCGACGCGGGGAGCGTGAGAGTCCGGAGCAAGAAGCCGAGGGCGCGTCGCCGGCGTTCGTCTACTCGCCTGCACGCGCGATCCGCTACAACCAGCGCGTGACCAAAGGCGTCGCCGATGTCGTCGTCACCACGCTGCGCGGTGCCTATCTCTCGAGCGACAATGGCAGCACGTGGCACCGCCTCGATGCCGGCTTGGTCGCGCACAGTTTCTGGGAAATTCGTTGGCTCAACGGCTATCTTTATCTCGCCTCCGACGGAGAAGGCGTCCTCCGCTCGACCGCGCCGGTGCAGCGCTAAAGAAATGACGTGGGCGTTCGACTGGCGTGAAGCAAAAAGAGTTCTCGGACTTTATTTCTTGCAGCGTTGGAAACTGCTGCAAAGGTTCAGTCGTGGCATCTATTACTCTTCGGCGCTCGCGTTCGATGCATCCGTCCACCTGTATATCGCTAACGAAGTTCCGCCTGACATTAGTCCCTATTCTGCATCGCTTATCCTCTATGCTCTTGCGAGCGTTTATCCGCTTCGAGCCTCAAGCAAACCGCTTACCCTTATGCGCTCTCTTTCTACCAGTCCTCGAACCTCTACGTTTCCTACCTTTCGTTTTACGGTCGGAGCTTCTACTGTACTATCTACTCTATCATCTTTTATTCTCCCTAAATACTATTCCTACTATAATCATCAACATTTACATCTTAATTATCTATCCTAAATCTCTAACCTTCTACACAACCTTTAACTTATACTTCACCAATCAAACTATCAGTTACAATTCTTACCTTACTATCTACACTATTACTATCTTTCTACCCAGTATTTCCTCACCTATATCGACGATCTCTTACGAAGGAAAAAATAGGAGGTTCTATGCGATCGGTTTACACTACGCTCGCTTGTTGCCTCGGGTTGTTCGCGTGCTCGCACGAAGCCGCGTTGCCGCTGCTTCCTGCCGGATCCTTCGCTTCGATGGCGTCCGCTCCCAACGAGGCCGTCGATAAGGCGGCATTTCGATCGATCTATTCGTTCGGAAAGATCGCGAACGACGGCTCGGCGCCGCAGTCGGCTCCCGTCTCGTTCAACGGCGTGATCTTCGGCACGACGACGAATGGGGGAGCCGACGGCTTTGGAACAATATTCAGCGTGACGCCGCAAGGCGTCGAAAAGATCAGACACAGTTTCAATCGAACCGACGGGTCGCAACCCGGCGGCAATATGATCGTGCTACGATAACGTGCTGTACGGGACGACCTACGTCGGTGGAACGATTGGTTACGGAACCGTATTTAGTCTGGATCGCGCCGGTAGGCTTAAAGTGCTGCACGATTTTGCCGGCAACAGCACGGATGGCGGATTTCTCCAGGGCGGACTCGTGGCGTTCGACTCAAAATTCTACGGCACGACCGAGGGAGGCGGCGCGAACGGAGCCGGAACGCTCTTCAGCATTGCGAGCACTGGCGGCGAAAAGCTGTTGCATTCGTTTACAACCGAGGAGGGCGCCGAGCCGGGCTCGAGTTTGATCGTCGTCAACGGAGCGCTGTATGGAACAACGTTCGCTGGCGGTAAGTTCGGCGCCGGCACGGCATTTCGCGCGACCGTCGACGGTCAGGTGAAAGTATTGCACAACTTCGGCAGCGGGACCGACGGTGCGAGGCCCTACAACGCCTTTACCAACGTTAACGGCACGCTCTACGGAACGACCGGAGGCGGCGGCACGCAAGGTGTCGGGGCGGTGTTCAAGATGACGCTCGCCGGCAAGGTGACGGTGCTCTACAGCTTCGATGGCGCGGCCAACGGATGCACGCCCTTCGCGGGGCTCACGCTGATGAAGGGTGTTCTGTACGGAACGACGTTCGGCGGCTCGGCAGGGAGCTGCAACTCGCTCGGGACGATCTTTCGCATCACCCCCGGCGGGACGGAGACGACGCTGCACGTGTTCGGCGGCGGCAACGGTGGCGGCAATCCGTATGGCGGCCTTGGAGTCTTCGGGAAGACGCTATACGGCACTACGCAAAACGACGGTTACCATAAAGCGGGTTTAGTTTATTCGATCCTCTTCACTTTACTCTCTACGTGATACTTGACGCGCCCTTCGACCGCGCATCGCTGCGCGACGCTCCGCTCAGGGTGACACAGCGGCTTCCATGGCTTGGTAAGCCTTGCTCGTGAGGGCGTGGCCGACGACGCCGGAGATGAAACGCGAGGCGGCACGGACTTTGGCGAGATCGACGCCGGTGTCGATGCCCATTTGATTGAGCAAATAGAGGACGTCTTCGGTTCCGACGTTGCCGGTGGCGCCCGGCGCGTAGGGACAGCCGCCGAGGCCGCCGGCCGAGGAGTCGAACGACGCGATGCCGTTCTGTAACGACGCGTAAACGTTGGCGAGCGCGGTGCCGCGCGTGTCGTGGAAGTGCATCGCGATTCGTTCCAGCGGAATTCGAGCGGCCAGCAGCGGTACGAGTTCGTCGACTTGGCTCGGAACTCCGACGCCGATGGTGTCGCCGATCGAGAGCGAGTCGCAGCCCATCTCCATCAACTTGGCGCCGACCTCCACGACGGCTTGCGGCGTCACGGCATCGCCGAACGGCGACCCGAATGCAGTCGAAACGTAACCGCGCACCCACATACCGTCGCTTTTCGCCGCATTCACGACGTCGCGGAAGGTCTCCAGCGATTCATCGATCGTCATCTTGATGTTGCGCAACGTAAACTGCTCCGAAGCCGCAGTGAACACGGCGATTGCGTCGGCGCCGGCATCTTTTGCGCGCTGGTAGCCTTTGAGGTTCGGCGCGAGCACGGGATAGCGCACGCCGGGCTTCTTGTGGATGCGGGTGAAGACGTCGGCCGCGTCGGCGAGTTGCGGAATCGCCTTCGGGCTCACGAACGACGTCGCTTCGATCCAGCGCAGGCCCGTCTCAGAGAGTAAATCGATGTAGCGAATCTTCGCGTCGGTCGGTACGAGCTCGGATTCGTTTTGGAGTCCGTCGCGCGCGCCCATTTCGAAGAGCGTCACGCTCCTGGGCAGGTTGCTCATCCGGCGATCATCCGAGTTCGACCAGCGGCGTGCCGCCCGCCACGATCTGGCCTTCCTTCACCAGCACGGCCTTCACTTCGGCCCCTACCGAGGCCTCGATGCGGTGTTCCATCTTCATCGCTTCCAACACGATTAACAGCGCGCGCTCCTCGACCGATTCACCTTCGCGTACCGCGACCTTGACGATCTTCCCCGGCATCGGAGCGGTGACGCGGCCGTCGCCGCCGGCGCCGCCGTGCCCGGCGCTTGCCGGCGAGATCGCCGGCGGATCGGCGAACGCGAATGTGTAGGCGCGTCCGTCGAGATGCACGATCGTCTTACCGCCGCCATACGTCACGTTGCCGTGCAGCGGCGCGCCGGCGAACGTGCCGCGTACGTTGTCGCCATGTCGCGCCGCTTCGAGCACGCCGTCAAAATCGCCGGTGAGGCGCCACGCGCCGGGAGCATCGCCGCTGTCTGCAATCAGCTCCGTAAGCGCGGCGCTTCCCGGCTGCGCGAGCCGCAGCGGAATGCCGGTTCCGCCGATGCGCCACGGCGCGTTGCCGTCGACCAGCAGCGCGGCCGCGCAGAGCAGCACCGCGTTGCGCGGCGCGGCCTGGCGCGCGAACGCCGATTCATCGAGCCGCTGCGCCAGAAAACTCGTCGTCGTATCGCCGTTTCGAAACGCCTCGTCGCGTGCGATCCACAGCAGCAACGGCAGATTCGAGCGAATGCCGTCGATCGAAAACTCTTCGAGCGCTTCTTCGAAGCGCGCGACGGCATTGCGACGATCCGTGCCGTAGACGATCAGTTTCGCGAGCATCGGATCGTAGTAAAGGCTCACCTCGCTGCCTTCCGTCACGCCGGAGTCGAGGCGCACGCCCGGTCCGGCCGGCGGCGACCAATGCGAGATCGTTCCGATCGAGGGCAGCATGTGATTGGCGGGATCTTCGGCGTAGATGCGTCCTTCGATGGCCCAGCCGCGCGGGCGCACGTCGTCTTGCGCGATCGTCAAGCGCTCGCCATCGGCGATGCGCAACTGCCACTGCACGAGATCGATGCCGTAGACGAGTTCGGTGACGGGATGCTCGACCTGCAGGCGCGCGTTCATTTCGAGGAAGTAGTAGTTCCCGTCGCCGTCGAGCATGAACTCGCACGTTCCGGCGTTGACGTAGCCGACCGACTGCGCGGCGCGCACTGCGGCCGAGCCCATCGCGGCGCGCAGTTCGGGCGTGAGCGCCACCGACGGCGCTTCCTCGACGATCTTCTGATGGCGGCGCTGAATCGAACATTCGCGTTCGCCGAGATGAATCGTCGTGCCGTGCGCGTCGGCGAGAATCTGGAACTCGATGTGGCGCGGATCGCTGAGATAACGCTCGAGCAGTATCGCATCGTCGCCGAACGCGGCGAGCGCTTCGCGCTTGGCGGCGTCGAGCGCCTCGCCGAACGCTTCCGGCGCCGTCACGACGCGCATGCCGCGTCCGCCGCCGCCGGCGCTGGCTTTGATGAGCAGCGGAAAGCCGATGCGCTTCGCTTGCTCGCGCAGCGTCTCGGGACGCTGATCGTCGCCGTCGTATCCGGGAACGGTCGGGACGTCGAACTCGCGCACGCGGCGCTTCGCTTCGATCTTGCTGCCCATCGCGGCCATCGCATCGGGCGACGGACCGACGAAGAGCATTCCCGCCGCAGCCACCGCGCGCGCGAATGCCGGGCGTTCCGAGAGAAAGCCGTAACCGGGATGCACCGCGTCGGCGCCCATCGCGACGCCGGCCGCGACGATCGCGTCGACGTCGAGATACGATTGCGCCGCCTGCGCCGGCCCGACGCAGCGCGCGTCGTCGACGAAGCGCAGATGGTACGCGTTCGCGTCGGCTTCGGAATAGATTCCGACCGGCACGATGCCGGCTTCGCGCGCGCCGCGCGCGACGCGCACGGCGATCTCTCCACGATTGGCGACGAGCAGCCGGCGAATCATGCGTGAAAGTTGGCCTTGCGCCGCTCGAGAAACGCGCGCAAGCCCTCTTGCCCTTCCGGGCTGATGCGCAGATCGGCGATCGCGCGCGTCGTGATCGCGCGCGACTCCTCATACGATGCGTCGACCACACGGCGGATCAGGAGCTTCGCTGCGCTGGCCGCGTACGGACCGGCGGTGCGAATCTCGCCGATCGTACGATCGACCGCGGCGTCGAGGTCTTCGGCCGGCACGGTTTGATGCACCAAGCCGATGCGCTCAGCGCGGACCGCATCGAACCGTTCGCCGGTGAGGAAGAGCGCGCGTGCGTGCGACGCACCGATCTTCGAGAGCACGAACGGCGAGATGACGGCCGGAATGATGCCCAGTTTCACCTCGGTGAAGCCGAAGACGGCATCCTCGGCGGCGATCGCGATGTCGCAGGCGGCGGCCAGTCCCGCGCCACCGCCGAGCGCGGCGCCTTGAATGCGCGCGATGACCGGCCGCGGGCAGTTGTCGATCGCGCGGAACATGTCGCTCATCCGTTCGGCGTCGATCGCGTTAGCCTCGAAGCTCAAATCGAGCGATTCGCGCATCCAGTTGATGTCGGCACCGCCGCAGAAGACGTTTCCTTCGCCTGCGAGCACGACCGCGCGCACGTCGTCGGCGGCGGCGATCCGCGTGAAGGCCGCATGGAGTTCGGCGATGACGTCGGCGTTGAAGGCGTTCCGAACCGCGGGACGCGCGAGCGTGACGCGCGCGACGCCGTCGGCAAAGGTAAAGGTGACGGTTTGCTCGGCCATGGCCCTGCCGATTCTCGTCACTCGCGCCTATGTCATGCTCTCGCTCGGTCGCTCGTCTTTCGACCGCGGCCCCTTCGCGTCGGATTGGTTCGATCCGGCTGCGCCTTTGAAACGTTCCGATATCGTGACGTCGAAGCGGTCCGTGCCGTGCGCGTAATCTACCGCTATGCCCTCGCGATTCGGCTCAGCCACTGGCTGTGGGTCGTCGCGTTCGCCGTGCTCGTTTCGAGCGGTCTGCAGATCTTCAACGCATCGCCGAACCTCGACGCCTCGGACAAGAGTAATCCGGCGCGCCGCGTGCTCTCGATCGGTGCGCCGGCGGAGGGCGTCGGCGCGACGACGCTCTTCGGGCGCACGTTCGTAACGACCGGATGGCTCGGATGGGTCGACGACGGCATGGGGTCGCGCGGCCCGCGCGCCTTTCCCGGCTGGCTGACGATTCCCGGATACCAAGACCTGGCCGGCGGGCGCCGCTGGCATTTCTTTTTCGCGTGGATCGCGGGGCTCTGTTGGCTGGCGTGGCTCGTCGCGGCGGCGGTCAGGGGCAATCTCCGCGACATGATTTTGCGGCCGAGCGATCTGCCGAAACTGTGGCCGATGCAGGCGTACTATCTCAGGCTCCGCAAAGAGCCGCCGCCGCACGGCACCTATAATCCGCTCCAAAAAGCGGCCTACACCTCGGTGCTTTTCGTCATCGCGCCGTTCGTCGTGCTCACCGGGCTCGCGCTCTCGCCGGGCATCGACGCGATCGCCAATCCGCTGACCGTGTTGCTCGGCGGCCGCCAGTTCGCACGGCTGTGGCACTTTGCGGGCATGCTCGCGCTGCTGCTATTCTTCGCGGTTCACACGTTCCAAGTCGCGACGCAGGGCGTGCTCAATCAAATGCGTTCGATGATCACCGGCTGGTACCGGGTCGGCGAACGCGACGGGGTGGGTCCGTGAGGCGACGCATCTTCCTCGCGTCGTCGGCGTCGCTGATGCTGACCGGATGCGGCGCGATCGGCAACGCGCTCAACGACAGCGACGCGGTGAAGCGGGTGCTCGCGTCGGTCGAAGGCCTCAACCATGCGCTGATCGGCACGCGCGGGCTGGCGCGCGAATATCGCGATGCCGACGTCGACCGGCAGTTTCGCGTGAATGGATTCGCGACGCCGGCCGACGTGCGCTACACGGATCTGGCGCGCGGCAACTTCGCCGGGTTCCGTCTTCCCGTCGACGGCGCGGTCGAAAACCGGCGCGTCTTCTCGCTCGCGGAGTTGAAAGAGATGCCGCAGCAGACGCAGATTACGCGTCACGACTGCGTCGAGGGGTGGAGCGCGATCGGCAAGTGGAGCGGCGTGCGCCTCGCCGACGTGCTCGACGCCGTTCGCCCGCGCGCGGACGCGCGCTACGTCGTCTTCCATTGCATGGACAACGACGGCCAGGGCAGCCTCTACTACGAAAGCCTCGACATGCATCAGGCGCGCCACCCGCAGGCGCTGCTCGCGCTGCGCCTCAACGACGCGCCGCTCGACCCCGCCCACGGTGCGCCCGTTCGCCTGCGCGTGCCGACCCAGCTCGGCTACAAAAGCGCGAAGTGGATCGGCCGCATCGAAATCGCCGGCAGCTTCGCAACGATCTTCGGCGGCCGCGGCGGCTACTGGGAAGATCGAGACTACGAATGGTACGCCGGAATATAGCAGCGCGCTGAAGCGGCCCCGGGCGCGCCGCACCGCTGCATGTCATCCAGAGCGGAGGCGCGCAGCGCCGTAGTCGAAGGACGAGCACGGGTTGACTTCGCGCCTTCAACCCTCGCTCAGGAGATGTGTCGTCTAGCGCGTCGGTACTCTTTGCGGCGAATTCGTGACGATCGCTATCGTTTCGCTCGAGATGTCGCCCGCAGGCACGTTGACCGTCGACGTGGTGGAGGTGAACGACCCTTGCCGGGTTGGCGGGAGCGTGCTTGCCGCGGTAATGTCGTATAACCCCGGAGCTTCGGTAATAACGACGTTGCCGGCCGTCACCGCGATCGCTGGCGAGCACGCGCCCGCGGGAACGACGAACGGTCCTAGGTTTCCGGGATTGACGGTGAACGAAAACGTTCCCTTAACCGATCCCTGCTTGCAAATCTCGAGATATCCCGTGTTCGAGTAGTCGGTGTAGGTAACTTCGGTCACGCCGCTGCCGATCATGACGTTCGCCGTGCCCGAGGCTGTGTTCGTGCTCGTCAATTGACCGGCTGGATAGGCCGTAATGCTCGATACTGCGTCGCCCGGTGGAATCGTCTCCTGGACGGTAGCGTTGGAACCGACCGCGAGACTCGGTCCGACGTTGCAATAGCCGCCTGGAGCGGGACCTGCGGGAACCGTGACGCTCGTGGCTCCAACAGTGAAGATAAACGGTGTACCGACGGCAACGCCTGGACCCGCAACCTTACAGAGTTTCAGCGTGCCGTCGCCGCCGCCGCTCTGGGCGGCGTGGAACACACATTTCCAGTCGTCGTACCCGGCGACGTCCGTGTAGCCTGCGTTTCCGGAATTGCCGGTAAAGAATCCACAATACGTGACCGTATCCGGATTGTTGAAGTCCGGATGCGAAGCCGCGTTTACGATATATCCAGGCCCCACTTCAAAGAAGTCAGTGTTCGCGAGACCCGTCAAGGCATAAGGACTGCTGCTCCACACCGGATTCAAAAGCGTGAGGCCCAACTTCGCGTTCGACACGCGAAAAAGCTTGCTGCCTTGCCTCAACGCCGGGCCAAAGCCTTCGCCGTTGCTATTGATGCACTTCGGGCATTCGTAGTTCATCGAAAAGTCGATGGATGTGATGGCGCCGGTGAACGATCCGCCGGTGTAAATCTGCACGCCGGCGGCGATGTTGTAAGAGCTTGTGCTGCCCACCGCGTCGGTCACCTGGCGATAGGGTGACGCCGACGACGTGCCGCCGGTGGGAATCGTGACGGTCGTGGTCGCGCTTCCCGCCTGGCTAACATCAGTGAACGACCAGTCGCTCGGGGCGAAGTTAGTATCGGTGAGTATGAGATCTGCTAATGCGGTAGTAGTGAGCAATCCAAAAGTCAGAAGCAGCAAAAGCGCTACGACGCTGTGACGGCGACCCATAGATATCTCCCCGGCTCGGCTCTAGTAAACCAAGCGAGCCATTGGCTTCTTTCAAAGCGCCTCCTGCCGAGCCCGCTTGAAGGACTGGAATCGCCTGCAAACGCGACCTGCTGCCGAAGGTGGCGCAGGCGTCGGACGGTGCGAAGTTGCGGTTGCCGGTGCAGACGCTGCAATTACGAGTACTGGCGGTTTCTGTGCACAACTGCTGCGCGCTGAAAGCGAGGATTGCACACGCAAAGACGCGCGGAGCCCGCGTCGAGATCTTGCTCAGCGTCCTATATCTAAATCTACCTGCATCTAAATCTATATGAAGAGGCTCGAGCGCGCCGCGCCGCAGAAGTGAAGCCACGATGCGTCGCGTGCTGTCACGGGGAATCCTGGTCCTCGTTACCCTCCTTGTAGTCGTCCTCTATTACGTGCCCATCGGGCACGTCGACTTCGTGGAGAACTGGGGTGAAGGCACCTTCGGCATTCGGCTGCCCGTGCGCGCGACGATCGTGGTCGGCGTCGATCGGGGCTCGCCTGCGGATCGGGCGGGCGTGCGCGCCGGCGATCGTCTCGTCGACGACGGAAACCTCGAAACGGCTTCACATCTACGAGCGCCTTACGCGGGAGAGCGCGAAAGGCTGACCTTCGAACGCGACCACTCTCGGTACACCGTAACGCTGACGGCGCGACCCAATCACGACTTCGGCCTGCTGCAGCGAATCGGTGGCGTCCTGGCATACGTGCCGGTCACCGTCTTTCTGATCGTCGCATTCCTGCTCGTGCTCTTGCGGCCGTCGATCATGTCGTGGTCGTTTTACGTCTTCGCGGTCGGATATTTCGGCACGGGCCCGGCGTTCATGTATTGGTCGCACGTGCTCACGCCCTCGCCGTACGCCGTCTTGGTCTTCGTGTTGAGCACCGTTTTCGGCCCTTGGAGCGTGCTGCCGCTGCTGCCGTTCGTCCTGCGGTTTCCCAACGGAGACGTGATGGGATGGCGGCGCCGAATCGATCCGTTCGTGTGGGCGTTTCTCGCGCTGGCATACGTGCTCTACGTGATCGAATGGCGCAGCTACTCGAGTACGGGATTGGTTCCGGCGTGGGACGTGATTCCGGGCACGGTCATTCCTCTGGCCGCCTTTGCCGTGGCCGGCCTGATTCTCGCGAAGAACTTCGCGACCGCGACGCCGGCCGACCGCCAACGGTTTGCGTTCGTTGCGCTCGGCACGTTGATATCGTTCGTAGCGTACGCCATTTATTACGTACCCGGCGTGCCGTTTGCTGCCACGCAGGTCATCGGGTTCGCGGTCGTGCTGATGCCGATCTGCATTGCCTACGCCGTCTTTCGCCTGCGCGTCCTCGACGTCAACTTCGTCTTGAACCGTGCACTGGTCTACGGGGTTCTCTCGGTCGGCGTGATCGCATTCGTTTCGATCTTGGATTGGTTCTTTTCACGCGTCGTTGCGGTCGGACGGCTGGCCATTGGGCTCGAGCTGCTGGCGACGATCGCCGTTGGGTTTCTGCTCGATCGGATCAATCGGAGCGTGGAGGGATTCGTCGAAACGCTGTTCTTTCGCGGACGCCGGCGCGCCGAGCAACACCTGCGGCGCGCCGCGGCGGCGCTTCCGTATGCGACCGATGAAGAGGCCATCATCGACGGACTCGTGCAAATCCCGGCCGACGCGATGGAACTCGCTGCCGCCGCGCTCTACCGGCGTTCGGAAGACGGCGCGCGTTTTGAAGGCGTCGCGACCGCGCGTCAAACGACGATCGCACCACCGGGATTCAACGCGAACGATCTTTTGGTGCGAATGCTGCGCTCCGAGGAGACGGTCATATGGCTCGACGATCTGCGCTCGCATCTCGATCCGGAAAACGCGGGCATCTACGCCCTCGCCGTTCCGGTGGCGGTGCGTCACGAACTCATCAGCTTTACGCTCTACGGCGCACACACCAACGGCGCGCAGCTCGATCCCGACGAGGTCGCACTCCTCGAGGAGCTCGCGCGTGAGGCCGCCCGGGCATACGATCACGTCGAGGCGGAGCGGGCTCGCGCGCGATATGCCCAGCTCGTCGCGCGGCAGACACCGCGCACGGCATCGTAGCGGGAGGTCGGCGCCGGCTTCGGAATATTTCGCCTAGCCGTCTACTGGAGGCCCGTTGTGAAAAGACGTTGGCCCGCTCTCGCGGGATCCTTACTCTGTTTTGGCTTGCTCTTCGCTCCGATTGGAGCGGAGGAGCCGCCGCACGTGTCGTACGCTCCGGCGCCGCCGGGTGCGGTGACGCAAAACCAAATCGTCTACCTCGCCGGCGAGGCGATGCATAGCCAGTGGCGGGCCGTCGCGAGCAAGCAGTTGATCGGGCAGGGTAACGGGTCGAGCTTTTATCAGTGGTACTTGTCGATCTACGCCATCGACGGCACGGCGTATCGCTTGAAGTACCAGTCGCCCGCGAACGGCGGCCCGCTTTCGAAGGTGACGCAGGCGTCGGGCGGCGCGAAGATGTGGTTCCCCGTTCAGGCGTTGCAAATCGCCGGCACCGGCGAGTTCGAGCGCGCCGGCGTCCAGCAACTCGTCGTTTCGTCGCACGAGATGGCGGCGGATTGCGGCAACGCCATCGTCACGGTCTTAGCCGCCGGCTCGAACGGGGCCGTGGTTCCGGCGGTTTCCGTGCGCAACGGCTGCGAACTGAAAGCGACGATCGCGCACGCGAAGACACCCGGCGCGCGCGACGCAATCTTGCTCAGCGGCCCGTATTACAATGCGACCGCGCCGATGTGCTGCCCGACGAAGCCGAAGGCCGCAGCCGTGCTCAGTTATCGCAGCGGCAGGTGGACGGAAACGCCGAAGTACTATCCGTTCTACGCCGGCAAGTTTCCACCGTAATATCGACACGATACGAGGAGAACTCTCATTCCCATACGTTGGCCCATCGTTACCGTGGCTGCATTTTCGCTCGTTGCGTGCGGGGGTCCGAGTGCCGTAACGCCGAGCGGACACGTTGACGCGTTGCAAGCGCGGCCGCAGCAGAGCGGTTTTCACCTACTCTACAGCTTCAAGGGTCAGCCCGATGGTGCGGAGCCCGGTCACGGACCGCTGGTCGTGCTCGACGGCAGCTTGTACGGAACGACGCGATACGGCGGCTCCAACGGCCGAGGAACCGTCTTTGACATCAAACCCGACGGCAGCGAGAAGGTCATCTACAGTTTCGCCGGCGGGAAGGGTGACGGCAGCAATCCCCGGTCGGGGCTCGTTGCGCTCAACGGCGCGCTCTACGGCACGACCGAAAACGCCGGTGCGGGCGGAATTGGGTACGGCACCGCTTTCGAAGTTACGACGTCCGGGAAAGAGCACGTCATTTACAACTTCGACGGCTACAACGGCGCCTATCCGCACTCGGCGCTGTTCGTCGACGCCGCCGTCCTGTACGGAACGACCCTCAACTACGGCAAGGAGTTCGACGGCACGCTCTTCGCGCTCACCACCGCGGGTCAACTCAAAGTGCTCTACGCGTTCGGTCGAAAGGGCGCCGGTGCGAAACCCTACGCGGGTCCCCAGTTTTTCGGCGGCCAGATCTACGGCTCGACGCTCTTCGGACCTGCAGACGAAGATTTAAGCGGGCTCGTCTATCAGCAGAAGGTGAACGGCAGGCCGCGCTGGCTGCACAAGTTCGGCATCCAGCCGGGCGACGGTGCAATGCCGCACGGGAGGCTCGCGATGCTCGACGGCGTCCTGTACGGAACGACGGACAAAGGTGGAAAAAAGAACGAAGGAACGATTTACAAACTGACGACGGACGGCGTCGAAACGGTGCTGCACAGTTTCGAGCGCGAAACGGGCTCGGGCTCCGTCGCGGGTCTCATCGCTTATCAGGGCTCGCTCTATGGTCAAACGGTCCGCGACGGGCACTCCGACAGGGGCGTGATTTTCAAAATCACCCCGGCAGGCGAGTATTCGGTTCTGCATCAGTTCTACGGCCCGGACGGCAACGAAGGCGTTTCGGAATTGATGTCGTGGAACGGGAAACTCTACGGCACCACCCTCAAAGGCGGAGCCCACGAGACGGGCACGGTCTTCGAAATAACGCCGTAAACCCGCTACATGCGGAAGATGCCGAAGTGCGTGCGCGGCTGGGGCGCGTGCGCGGCGGCGTCGAGGCCGATAGCGATGACGTGGCGCGTATCGAGCGGATCGATGATGCCGTCGTCCCAAATGCGCGCCGTCGAGTAGTAGGGGCTGCCTTCGCGATCGTATTTCTCGAGAATCGGCGCTTCGAACGCGGTCTTTTCTTCAGGCGTCATCGAGCCTTTGACGGTCGAGAGCACGCTGGCGGCCTGCGGACCGCCCATCACGCTGATACGCGCGTTCGGCCACATCCATAGCTGACGCGGCGAATAGGCGCGTCCGCACATCCCGTAGTTTCCGGCGCCGAAACTTCCGCCGATCACGACCGTGAACTTCGGCACTTCCGCGCAGGCGACCGCCATAACGAGCTTCGCGCCGTCCTTGGCGATGCCGCGGTTTTCGTACTCCCGGCCAACCATGAAGCCGGTGATGTTCTGCAGGAAGAGCAGCGGGGTGCCGCGCTGCGTGCAGAGTTCGATGAAGTGCGCGCCCTTGAGCGCACTTTCGCTAAAGAGAATGCCGTTGTTGGCCAGGATGCCGACCGGATGTCCCTCGATGCGCGCGAAGCCGCAGACGAGCGTCGCGCCGTAGCGCGCTTTGAACTCGTGAAAATCCGAAGCGTCGACCATTCGCGCGATGACTTCGCGGACGTCGTAGCCGATGCGGCTGTCGGCGGGGATGATGCCGTAGATGTCGCGCGCGTCGTACTTTGGCGGTTCGGAATCGCTGCGATCCCACTGTTGCGGCAACTCGAGGTGCAGGTTCGCGACGATCTCGCGCACGATTGCCAGCGCGTGTGCGTCGTCGTTGGCGAGATGGTCGGCGACGCCGGAGACGCGCGTGTGCACGTCGCCGCCGCCGAGATCCTCGGCACTCACCTCTTCGCCGGTCGCGGCTTTGACCAGCGGCGGTCCGCCGAGAAAGATCGTCCCGTTGCCTTTGACGATCACCGTTTCGTCGCTCATCGCCGGAACGTAGGCGCCGCCGGCCGTGCACGAGCCCATGACCGCCGCGATCTGCGGGATGCGCTTGCCCGACATGCGCGCCTGGTTGTAGAAGATGCGCCCGAAGTGGTCGCGGTCGGGAAAGACGTCGGCTTGCAGCGGTAAGAACGCGCCGCCGGAGTCGACCAAGTAGACGCAGGGCAGATGGTTCTGCTCCGCGATCTCTTGCGCGCGCAGATGCTTCTTCACCGTGATCGGGTAGTAGGTTCCGCCTTTGACGGTCGCATCGTTGGCGACCACGACGCAGTGCTGGCCTTCGACGATGCCGATGCCGGTGACGATTCCGGCAGCGGGCGAATCGCCCGCATACATCTCGCCCGCGGCGAGCGCCGAGAATTCGAGGAAGTCGGAGCCCGCGTCGACGAGCCGTTCGATGCGCTCGCGCGCCGTGAGTTTGTTGCGCTTGCGATGCTTGGCGCTCGCCTCCTCGCCGCCGCCGGCGCGCACCGCAACCAGGCGCTCGCGCAACTCGGCGACCAAAGACCGCATTCGTTCGGCGTTGCGTTCGAAGTTCTCGGAACGATCGAGGCGCGATTCCAGCAGGGCCATCGGCGCGGCCATTCGTCGCTTGGCTGCCTCGTTCCGGTGCGCGGGCGGCCGAGGCGCGCCCGCATGAAGCGCCGGTTAGATGTCGCCCGGATGCGCTCCGGCCGCGACGTCTGCGATGTATACTGTCGAGGATGGCAGCGGCAGCACAATCCGCCGTCGACGTCGGCGGCATTCGTCGTCCCGTCGGACAGCTCGCCCTTGGGTCGGCACTCGATCCCTACTCGGGTTCGCTCGACGAGCGCTCGGCCGCGCACCTGTTACGGCGAGCGGGATTCGGCGGTTCGCCCGACGACGTGCGCCGTTACGCCGGTATGACGGTGAACGCCGCGGTCGAATCGCTCGTGCGCTTTCCCGGTAAAGCCGACATGCCGCCGGCCGGCGACACCTTCAGCCCGGTCGCCGAGCTCTCGCAGTACGGTCCGCGCGGGTTGCGCGCGATGGACCCCGATCAGCGCAAGGATTTCAACAAGCAGATCAAGCGCGAAGAGAACCGCTCGCTGCGCGCGCTCCAGGTCTGGTGGCTCAATCGCATGCTCTCGACGCAGGCGCCGCTGCAAGAGAAGATGGCGCTCTACTTTCACGGCCACTTCACGACCGCCGGCCTGCGCAAAGGCATCTCGCCGGCAATGGTCTACAATCAGAACGCGCTGTTTCGCAGTTACGCGCTGGGGAATCTGCGCGAGCTGACGCGCAACGTCTCGAAAGATCCGGCGATGCTCGTCTATCTCGACGGTGCCTCGAATCTGGCCGCGCATCCGAACGAAAACTACGCGCGCGAACTGATGGAACTCTTTACGCTCGGCGTCGACAACTATAGCGAGGACGACGTTCGCAACTCGGCGCGCGCCTGGACGGGCTGGCGCTACAGCCGTTTCACCGAAGAGGCGACGTTCGAACCGTCATTTCACGACGACGGCGTCAAAACGTTTCTCGGACGGACCGGAAACTTCACCGGCGACGACATCGTCAACATCATCTTCGCGCAGCCGCAATGCGCGCGCTTCTTTGCCGCCAGCCTGCTTGGAACGTTCGTCTATAACGATCCCGAGCCGCAGCTCGTCGACCAGGTGGCGAACCTCCTGCGCCGCCACGATTTCGAACTGCAGCCGGTGATGTCGGCGCTGCTGCGCAGCAGAGTTTTTTACTCCGAGCGTGCCTATCGCGCGCTCGTGAAATCTCCGGTCGAATTTGCCGTCGGCACCTACAAGACGCTCGGCGTGCCGCAGATGGATGCCGCGGTGCTGCCGTCGCTGAAGGCGATGGGCCAGGAACTCTTTTATCCGCCCAACGTTGCGGGTTGGCCGGGCGGCGAGAACTGGCTCACCAGCGACACGATGATCGCGCGGCAAAACTTCCTCAAGCGCGCCGTGAACTCGCAGACGATCGCGCAATCGTCGTGGCTGCGCGGCATGCCGCTGCAACCGAAATCCGTCGCGAGCGAACTGGTCGCCGCGGTCCTTCAAGGCGACGCCGCGCCGGTCTCGGTCTTTAAACTGGACGGTTACCTCGGGGGTGCGGGAACGTCGGCGCTAGCGGCGCTTTCACCGGAGAACTACGACGAGCGCGTCAGCGGTGCGGCCTATCTCACGATGGCGATGCCGGCGTATCAGTTGAGCTGACGGCTGAGAAACGGACTATGAGACGCTCGAATTTTCTCCTCGGAACGGTTTCGGGACTCGCCGTGGTCGCAAGCAGCGACCACGTCTTCGCGCAGGCGCTCGCACAGTCGCCGTTGCCGGGACTGCCCGGATCGCAGAGCCGCTGCTTGGTGCTGATCAATCTCAACGGCGGCAACGACGGCCTGAACTGCATCGTGCCGCACGGCGACGCGCAGTACTATCGCGTCCGCCCCTCGCTGGCGATCGCACAGCACGACGTCCTGGCGATCGATTCGCAGCTGGGCTTCAATCCGCGCATGCGCTCGCTCAAAGGGATGTACGACAAGGGCATGGTGGCCGTCGTGCAAGGCGTCGGATACCCCAACGCCGACCATTCGCATTTCCGCTCGAGCGAGATTTGGCAGACCGGCGTTCCGGATAAATACGAACACACCGGCTGGATCGGACGCTACCTCGACGACGCGGGCTTGCCCGCCGGCGACCTCTTCAAAGGCGTGGCGGTTTCGCAAGTGCTGCCCGAAGTGTTGGTCGCCAACAACACCGACGTGCCGGCGATTTCGAATCTCGGCCAGTACGGGCTCATCGCCGACCGCGATCCGATGGCACGCACGGCGTACGCGCAGCAGTCGCGCGACAAACAGCTGCCGTTCACGTCGCCGTACCTCGCGCACGTAATGGAGATCGAAGACCACGCGCAGCGCACGTCGGAGGAACTTCCGAAACTTATCGCCGGCTACAAAACGCAGGCGTCGTATCCGGCGACGCCGATCGGCCGCAGCCTCGCGCTGGCCGCGCAGATCGTCGGGAGCAACATCGGCACGAAGGTGCTCTACGTTTCGCACGGCTCGTTCGACACGCACGTCAGCCAGGTCGCGACGCAGAACAATCTCCTCGAACAGCTCTCCGACGCTGTGTCGGCTTTCTACACCGATCTCGCGGCGCACGGCAACGACCGTCGCGTGCTGACGATGACGTTCAGCGAGTTCGGCCGCCGCGTCGCCGAAAACGCGGCGCGCGGCACCGATCACGGCGAGGCCTCGCCGCTCTTCCTCATCGGCGGCGGCGTCAAGGGCGGCGTCTACGGAAAAATGCCGGATCTCGGCAACACGAACATGGGGAACGTGGCATTCACGACCGATTTCCGCAGCGTCTATGCGACCGTGCTCGAACGCTGGCTCGGCCGCCCCTCCCAGGCCGTGCTGGGCGGCTCGTTCTCGAAGCTCCCCGTCTTAAGCTAGCGGGCCCACAAGGGCTCGGTTTGGCGGCGGTGCAACGTAGCCGCCATGGCTTCGAGCGCGCCGCGCGTCGTCTCGTTCGGGAAATCGGGCGAGTGTGGGCTTCCGCCTAAGGGGACGCCGAAAAACTACCTGATGGCGTGGCTGCTCGTCATGCTCGCCGATAAGAACCTGCACGGGTACGAAATCACCAAAGAACTCAACGAGAAGTTCGAAGTAATCACCGACGCGGGCACCGTCTACCGGGCGCTCCGGCAACTCGAACGCGACGGCTGCATCTCGTCGTGGTGGAATCCCACCGAGCAAGGCCCTCCACGCCGTCTCTACGCGCTCACGCCGGTAGGCAATGCCGCGCTGCGGCGCTGGAGCGAAGCGCTCGAAGGGTACCGCGCGAACTTGGAATCGTTCTTCACGCTTTACCAGCGCCGCCACGGCTCGACGTCGAGCGGAAAGAAAGGCGCCTGAGCCGGCTACCCTCCTCGGTGCTCTTCCTCGGAAGCGGCGGCGCGCGTTTCGTCGTCGCGCGCCAATTGCGCGCATCCGGCGGCATGTGGATGCGATTCGGGGAGACGCAGATTCACGTCGATCCCGGCCCCGGTGCGCTCGTCCGCGCGCTCACCAACGTGCCGCCGTGCAATCCGCGCGAACTCGATGCGATCGTACTTTCGCACAAGCACTTGGATCACTCGAGCGACGTGAACGCAATGGTCGAGGCGATGACCTCGGGCGGATTTCGCCCGCGCGGAACGCTGCTGGGACCGGCCGACGCGTTCGATCACGAGCCGGTGGTTCTGCCCTACGCACGACGCTTCGTGGAGAAGCTGCAGCGGCTCGAACCGAGCGGGGGTCCGTATCGCATCGGCGGCGTCGACCTGCGCACGTCGCGCGCGCACGTGCACGCCGTGCAAACCTACGGCCTGCATTTCGAGTACGAGGGACTGCGCGTCGCGTATCTTCCGTGCGGCCGGTTCTTCGAGGAGTTGGGCGCCGACTATGCGCGGCTGCGGCCGAACGTGCTGATCGTCAACGTGTTGCGGTTTCGCGACGAGATGACGGTCGACCACCTCACCTGGGAAGACGCTCGTCGCGTCGTCGCCGAGGTGCGTCCGCAGGTCGCCGTCTTCCAGCACTTCGGCACCAAGATGCTCGAAGCCGATCCGCAGCGGCTCGCGCAATCGTTGGAAGACGAACTCGGTCTGCGCGCGATTGCCGCCTACGACGGTTTCACGCTCGACGTCGATACCGAGGTCGCGGCGGTTGCCGGTTGAGATCGCCCGGGTTCGCTCCGGCGACGTTTCGCCGTTCTACCGCGCCGTCGAGCGCGAGGCGTTGCGGGCGCTGTACGATTTCTCGGTCGTGTGGCACGAGCAGATTCAGGATTTTGCCGCGCTCGACGGCGGCGCAACCGTCGCCGCCGCGACGATTCGCATTGCGGCTTCGCTCGCGCACGTCGAACGCATCGTCGTCGAATCGCAACGCCGCCGCAGCGGAATCGGCCGGCGTCTCCTTGACGAGGCGGCCGACGTCGCGAGTTACTACAACTGCCACAAAATGAGTGCGTTCGTTCCGCACGGGAGCGCGGCCCAGCGCTTCTTCGAAGCCTGCGGTTACCGTGAGGAAGCCGTGTTGCCGCAGCACACGTTCAAACTCGACGTCGCCGTGCTGCGCAAGTTCCTGTTGTAAGTGCTAGGACGGGGGTTGTTGGTGGTGATGGCCGCCGCCGCCGCCCGATCCGCCGCCGCCCGGCGGTCCACCGGCACGTCCCTGCGGAGGTCCCTGACGCGGCGACGCGGGCGGTCCTTGACGCGGCTGCGGCTGGCCGTAGGGTCCGGCCGGGCGCGGTTGCGCGTATCCCGGCGGGGCATAGGGCTGCTGCTGCTGCGGCGTGAAGCGCCGGCGGCCGTAACCCGGTGCCGAGTAGTCGCGCGGCGGAGCGTAGTTCCGCGGAGCAAAGTTGCGCGCGGGAACTTCGCTGCGCACGGGAGCGGACGCATTCGCCGGTGCGAACACCTGAGCGGGTGCGCCCTGGCGCGTTTGCGAGCCGCGCAACTCGGCCTGGACGCGCGGATGCGCCCCGACCGAGCCGTTATAGAGGAAGACCGAGCCGTGTTTGCTGACGGCCGTTACGACCGGACCGCCCCCGCGGACCGTTTCCTGCGTGCTGTTGCGGTTGCGCGTCGCCGCGGAACCATTGTGAAAACTCGAGACGACGTGCCCCGTTCCGCTGTGTGCGCCGATCTGCGCGCCGCCGCGCACGCCCAACGCGACGTTGCCGTGCTCGGATTCGAAGTGCGCGAGCCCCGGCTGAAATCTGCCGTTGTCGTAGACGATCGATCCGTACTTGCTCGTCGCCTCGATTTGATGCGAGGTGCAGCCGCGGAAGAACATGTTGCCGGTCGCGGTGCGCGCGCGCAGGCGGTCGAACGTCGAGTCGGTCGCCTGGATCGGGCCGCGCAGCGCCTCGGCATATCCGCTGCCGTCAACGTGATTGAACGAAATGCCGCCGTCGCGCACTTGCGTGATGAAGGCGCCGTGATAGCCGTTCAGATTGAGCTGGCCGGTGCCGACGCGCGCCGTCACCAGCGCCGTTCCGCGCGGAACCGTGATCGTCGTGTTGCCTTGACCGTCGGCGACCACCGCGTCGTGCGACGAGCCTTGCAACTGCGGCAGCACGAACGACTCCTCGGGAAGCCGCGCGTCGCCGCTGCCGGTGGAGACGCTTTGCGACCACGCGGTGTACTGGCGCGGAATGCGCGGATCGGCGACCGACGCGCCGACGTGCTTCACGTCGAGCCGGCCGCTGCTGCTGATTTGGACGTCCGGACGGTCCCAGGTGTTGACGGTGAGCGTGCCGCTCTGCAGCTGCACGTCGAGCCAGGGGTTCGGGCCAACGGCGATCTGCTGGGCGGCGGTTGCGCGCGCTCCCAGTCCCAACCAGCACGAGCAGGCGAGCAACAATACCGCCGCTCCCCGCCAGCATCTTCCGAACACGATTTCATTGTAGACGCCGGGCGCAGGGGCCATCATGAAGGGCCGGTGAGCGCTGAGGAACCGAGTTCCAGGCGAGGGAATTCCGCCCGGAAGAGCGCTCCGCCGGTGAGCGCGCGCCCGGCGCTCACCGAGCCGCCGTGGACCCGGGCGATCGACCGGACGATCGCCAGGCCCAGACCGGTGCCGGGTACCGTGCGCGAGCGTGCCTTGTCTGCCCGGTAGAAGCGGTCGAAGACGTGCGGAAGTTCCTCCTCGGGAATCCCCGGGCCGCTGTCGGCGACCTCCACCCAGGCGCTCGTCCGGTTGCCGCCGACGAGCACGTCGACGCGGCCGAACTCGGTGAACTTCACCGCGTTGTCGACGAGATTCGAGACGAGCTGCCGGAGGAGCGCCGGGTCGCCGATCACCGTCGGCATGCCGTCGTGGCGGAACTCCAATGTGAGGTGCTTGGCCTCCGCGCGGGGCAGCGCGAGCCGGGTCGCCTCGCTCGCGACCTGGGCGAGCGAGACCGGCTCTTTTGGAATTTCGTCGCCGCGGTCGGCCTTGGCAAGCGTGAGCATCCCGTTGACCATCTCGGCGAGCGCGCCGCTCTCGTGCGCGATGGTCTCGAGGCTTTCACGACGGATCTCGGGATCGCGATCGGCCCAGCGCATCAGCATCTGCGCGTTTGAGTTGATCGACGTCAGCGGCGTCTTCAGTTCGTGCGACGCATCGGAGATGAACTGCCGTTCGCGCGCGAACGCCTCGGCGAGCCGCTGCAGCAGGTCGTCGAAACTCGCCGCTAAATTTCCGATCTCGTCGTTGCGCCGCTTCCAATGCAATCGGCGATCGAGCCGGTCGGAGCCGATCTCGCGCATCGCTTCGGCAAGACGGTTGATCGGCGTCGTCGCTTGCCCCGCCAACACGACTGAGAGCACGATCACCGCGCCCGCCGCCGCCGCGAGAATGAGCACGATCGCGTCGCGCGCCTGTCCGAACGTGCGGTTGAGCGCGTCGAGCGGTTCGGCGACGTGCACGATCGCCGTGGCATTGCCCTGTTTGAGATACCGATCCTGAACGAGGAACTGGCGTCCGTCGATCGTGACGTTACGGAACTCCGTGTCGTGTTTGGAAGAGAGGCCGGTGTTCGGCGGAATCGACGAACTGCCGAGGTTGGCCGTCTTCGCCAGCGGATAGCCGGCCGTCGAGTCGACCTGGACGTAACTCGTTGCCGAGTTCCAGTTCGTGAGGTTGCTGCTGCTGAAAAGATACTGCAGGCTTCCGGAGGCGCTGCCGAGCGAAAAGGGGTTGCTCTGCTGCGCGGCCTGCACGATCGCGCGCATCGTCGCCGCAACGCTCGCCTGGGACTGCTCGTAGAGAATCGACTGAAAGCGCCAGACGATGATGCCGCTGGTGACGGCGAGCACGACGATCAGCAGCGACGCGTACCAGAGCGCGATGCGCCACTTCAGCGACACCGGCGTCCCTCGATCGGAATCAGAGGGCCCCTAGTCCTTGATCGTGTATCCGACGCCACGCACCGTCGTGATCAACTTGTCGTCGAAGCCGTCGTCGATTTTCCCGCGCAAATAGCGGACGTAGACGTCGATGAGGTTTGAGTCGCCGAGAAAGTCGCTGCCCCAGACGCCGTTGAAGAGTTCGTCGCGAGTGTGCACCTTGTTGCGGTGCAGCAGCAAGTATTCGAGCAGCGCGTACTCTTTGGCCGTCAGCGCGATCGGCCGGCCCGCGCGATGGACTTCGTGCCGGTCGCGATCCATCACGACGTCGCGGTATTCGATCACGTTCGATTGCGGTGAGCGCTCGCGCAAGCGTGCGCGGACGCGCGCCAGCAGTTCGGGCGTCGAGAACGGTTTGGTGATGTAGTCGTCGGCGCCCAAATCCAGACCGGCGACGCGGTCGGGCACGCGGTCCTTGGCGGTGAGCATGATAATCGGGACGTTGCTCTTGGCGCGAATGCGCCGGCAGACTTCGAGCCCGTCCATGCGCGGAATCATCAGGTCGAGGATCACGAGGTCGGGCTCCTTGAGGGCCTTCTCGAGCCCCGAGAGTCCGTCGCGGGCGACGTCGACCTCGTAGCGCTCGTGTTCCAGTTCCAGTTGCAGGACGCGGCTGATCGCGGCGTCGTCTTCGACGACGAGAATTCTATACTGATGCTGCGGTGATGCCGAGCTTTTCTCCATAGGGACGGATTATCGGCTGTCCCTCCGCTCGAACCTCCGCGCGGCCGGCAACCAGGATTGCGATCCGGTGAAAAATGAGAGCCAAAAGGCAGCCATTGCACCGGTTGCCAGCCAGGCAAGGACGGTCACGTTCGAGAGGGCGCCTTCGACCGCCGTGACGATCGTGGCCAACGTCTGCAGGAAGAGCCCGCCGCCGCCCATGCCGATGAGGATCACGAGCCACAGCGTGACCGCCGCGATCGCGCCGAATCCCGCGGCATCCCACGCCGAGAACGGCGGAGCCGGACGGTAGGCGGTCGAGGCAAGGATCGAAGCACGCAAATCCGACGGCGGCTCCTCTAACGGGAGCGCGAAGAGTGCCCGGTCGAGTGCGTCGTCGTTGTCGTACATCATGATTCCGTTACCTCCGCCCCGCCAAGAAGCCTGCGGAGCTGCTCCTTCGCGCGAAACAAATGTGTTTTGACCGTACCCATCGGCAGATTGAGAACTTTGGCGATCTCTTCGTACTGCTTTCCCTGCATGTGGTAGAGGGTAACGACCGTGCGGTACTTTTCGGGCAGCGTGTCGATCGCGTCGCGAAGCCGCTGAGCTTCGTCGAGGGCGATCGTCTGCTGCTCCGGACCGGGCCCCGCATCGGCCCGCTCGGGAAGTTCCTCATTACTATAACGTTTGCGCCGGTTCAATCGGTCGCAGCACGCATGGTACGCGATTGCGAAGATCCAGGTGCTGAACTTCGCGCCCACACGGAAGGTCCTCAGGCTGCGAAACGCCTTGAAGAATGCCTCCTGGGTGACGTCGCGCGCGTCCTCGACGTCGTGCAGCGTGCGGTAGGCCAGATGGTAGACCGCCCGGTCGTACCGCTCGACGAGCGTGGCGAAGGCCTCCGGGTGTCCCCGAAGCGTCATCGCCACCAGTTGACCGTCCTCCGGGCCTGCCGTCATGCGGCCGGCAAGAGGGGGTTGCGCGAGCGCCACCACGCTCGTCGTACGCGAGGGCGCCCACGGATGTTTCGCTCGTCGCCGGCCCGAGCGGCTCGAAACATGTCGGCTGCCCGAGCGTAACTAGTGCAGAAACCCAACAGGAGGCTCGACCCGATCATGGTGATCATCCCGAAGCGCACCCTCTCCGACCCGGCCCTGCCGACCGTGCAGGCCCAAGAGCGGAACTCCGCCCAGTCCTTGCGACCCACCTTCACCGGCTGGGGACCTCGCATCTAATGTCCCGCGCCTCGATCGTCGCGATGCTGGTGGCCGTGGAAATCGCCATCGTGGGCATCGCACTCTATACGGTGCGCGACATCAGCCGCGTTCATGCCGCCGGCTTCGTCGCGAAAACCATCGCACCGCTTGACGCCGGTTCCGCGCCGCTCGTCACGATCGACGATGTGGATTCGCGCGTCGACGTCGCACCCTCGAGCGATGGACGCGTTCACGTCAAAGACTTTACCGATATGCGCGGCTCGCTCTTCGGTTCGCATTCGTCTATCGCACAACTCGACGTCAAGCGCACCTCGGACGGCGTCGCGATCTCGCGGCCGGGCTCCGGCGGCGTGAACGTCGGCTTCTGGTGGTCCGAAAGACGGATCGAAGTCGACGTTCCCAGCGGTACGCGGCTCGCAATCGCGCGCTGCTCGGGCGCGCGGATCTCCGGCGTCGAAGGCGGCGTCACGGTTGCATCGCAGGACGGGCGCATCACGCTCACCGATCTGCGCGGCACCATTCAAGCGAAGTCCGCCGACGGCTCGATCACGGCGACGCGCGTACGCGGCGATAGCCTCGTGCTGGAGTCGTCCGACGGCCGGCTCAGACTCGAAGACGTCACTGCCTCGTCGCTCGACGCGCAAACCAGAGACGGCAGCATCGAAGCGCACGGTCTCGCCATCGCGGGCGGCGCGCAGCATGCGGTGCTGCACACCGGCGACGGTTCGATTCGCGTGGCCTTGGCGACGGGCGCCGATCTCACGGTCGACGCATCGACGGGCGACGGTCACATCGACGTCGACGGCAACGCCGCAAGCAACGGCGGCTCCGATTCCACGCAGCGCACGGTTCGCGTCGGGAACGGTTCGGGAAGCCTGCAACTTTCGAGCGGAGACGGCTCGATTCACCTCATTACCAACGGAGCGGTTTAACCGTCATGCCTGAAACCATCGTACCGGTCATGTTCTTCCTCATCGTTGTCGGATTGCCGATTACGGCCGGCATCATCTCCCGCGTACTCGCGCATCAAGAGCGGATGGAGATGCTGCGCCACGGCATCGTCCCGCCGCCGGATCCGCGCGCAATGCGCCACGCGATGAAGTACGGCATGAAGTCGGCAGGCTACACGCCGGGAGCCGGAACCGTGCCGCCGCCGGGATGGACGCCGCACGCGGCCTACGACCCGGCGTATCACGCGCAGATGCAACTGCGGCGCGGCATTCAAGTCGCCTGCATCGGACTCGCGCTGCTGATCGGACTCTCGTTCATCGGCTTCCACGACGGCCGCTACGTCTACGGTCCATGGCTGCTCGGCGGGCTCATCCCGATGTTCGTGGGCATCGCCCAGATAATCAGCGCGGTGCTCAGCGGCGCCCAGTTCGGGCCGGTGGCGGCGATGAACGCCGGCCGCTTTGGGCCGTCCGAGCAGGGCGCAGCCTCTCCGCCGCCGTCAGGCGCCGGACCGACGATGCCGCCATCGCCAGGATCGTACGGCGGCTGGCGCCCGGGCTCGATGCCCGAGATCGAAAAGCCGGCGGGACCGCCGGATCGCACCTAGCCGGTGTGTCACGAATCAGGCAGAAAGAGAGCCGTCGGCAAAGCCGGCGGCTCTTTTCGATTGGTTAGAAAAAGATGAAGACGGATTATTTACAAGATACGAGCGCCATCGCCCACCCGGCGGCGGTGCGCGTTCTGACGAGATAGCCGTCCGCAGTCCGGTCGTAAACCTGATAACCGGCACGCAGCGCGTCGGCCAAAGATTTGAACACGATAAGACCTGCCATCTGCGGACCCTCCTTTCCTCTACTTACTGCTCTATACAGTATAACGGCCTTCGTCGCAAGACGGTTCGGGCTTTTTCGGAAAGTTTTTTTAGAATTAGGCGAAAACGCACTTAGAGATGCCCACCGTTCACAGCGACGCTCGCGTTCACGAAACGCGCGTCGTGGATCGCCGCGAGCTTGCACCGGGCGTGATTCTGCTCGGATTCGCGGCTCCCGAGCTGGTGCGAGCGACGCGTCCGGGACAGTACGTGATGGCGATACCGCCGAGCGGCGAAGCCGCCGCCGTCGCACTGGGAATCTACGAAGCGCAGGGCGACCGCGCGAGCCTGTTATTCTTTCTAACGGGCAAGCGAACGCACGAACTCGCCGAGCTGCGTCCGGGCGAATCGCTTGCGGTCACGGGCCCGCTTGGAAACGGCTTCGATTTGTCGAGCAATCCGGCGCGTGCGGCAATCGTCGCAGGTGGAGTCGGCATCGCATCGGTGCTGCTCGCGGCAGAGCGCTTGGTGCGGGCCGGAACGCACGTGGAGCTGCTCTACGGTGCGCGCACCGCGGAGCTGCTGGTCGACGCGCATCGCTTTGTGAAGGCGGGGTGCACGCTCGCGCTCGCGACCGACGACGGCAGCACGGGGCATCACGGATACGTGACTGAAGTGCTCGAGCGTCGTGAAGAGATGCCGCAGATGATCTTGGCCTGCGGGCCGTCGCCGATGCTGCGAGCCGTGGGACGCATCGCGCGCGAGCGCAACGTGCGCGCGCAACTCTCCCTCGAGGAGACGTTTGCGTGCGGCGTCGGCGGGTGTTGGGGCTGCGTCGTTCCGATTGCGCGCGACTCGGCGCAAGCGCCGGGATTTCCGGCCGCGCAGGATGGCGGCAGCGACGTCGTCTACGCGCGCGTCTGCAAAGAAGGTCCGGTCTTCTTCAACGACGAGTTGAGATGGTGATGACGCAGCCGAGTCTTGCGGTCACGCTCGGGAAGTTGCGGCTCGAATACCCGACGCTGATGGGCAGCGGCTGCTACGGCTCGGGCGAAGAATTCGCGCCGTTCGCCGACCTCACGCAGATCGGCGCCGTGGTGCTCAAGAGCGTCACGCGATTGCCGCGGTTGGGAAATCCCACGCCGCGCCTGGTGCACACACCCGCGGGACTGCTCAACGCAATCGGATTGCAGAATCCGGGCATCGACTGGTACCTCGAACGCGAGATGCCGAAACTGTCGGCGCGCGCGTATCCGCTGATCGGCAGCGTCGCCGGCTTCTCGATCGACGACTACGCCTACGTCTGCGAGCGCCTGGCGGCGTGCGAGCCGATCGCCGGCATCGAACTGAACGTCTCCTGTCCGAACGTCGCCAGCGAGGGTGAGACGTTTGCTTGCGATCCCGATTTGACCGGGCGCGTCGTGCGCGCCGCGCGGACGACGACCGACAAGACGCTGATCGTCAAACTTTCGCCGAACGTCACCGACATTGCGGCGGTCGCGCGCGAAGCGCAGGACGCGGGTGCCGACGCGCTGGCCGTCATCAACACCGTGCGCGGCATGGGTATCGACGTGGAGACGTGGCGGCCGCGGTTGGGGAACGTCACCGGCGGCCTCTCGGGCCCTGCGATTCGCCCCATTGCGGTGCTGGCGGTCTACGAAGTTGCGCGCGCCGTCTCGATTCCGATCGTCGGCCAGGGCGGCATCGAAACCGTCACCGACGCGCTCGAGTTCTTCCTGGCGGGCGCGACTGCGATCGGCATCGGCACGGCGAACTTCACCGACCCGCGCACGCCCGAGCGAATCGTCGAAGGCCTGGCCGAGTATCTGCGTCGGCGCAACCTGCAGAGCATCGGCGACATCGTCGGGCAGGCCAACCTCGGCTTCGCCAGCGCACACGAATACGAAGGAGACGAAGGATAGCGGTGGCCGCGCAACTGATCGTCGCGCTCGACGTACCAGAGCCGGGTGAGGCCGAACGGCTGATCGACCGGCTCTATGAAACCGATGCGATCTTCAAAATCGGCATCGAAGCGCTCTACGGTTACGCCGAGCGAATCTTCGCATACTGCGAGGCGCGCGACGTCCGCACGTTCGTCGATGCAAAACTCCACGACATCCCGCGCACGGTCGGCGCCGCGATCCGCCAACTCGTGCGCCCGAACGCGCACATCGTCAACGTGCACGCACTCGGCGGAATGGAGATGATGCGCGCGGCCGTCGACGCGGCGAGCGAACGGGCTTTCGAACTCGGCATCGCCGCGCCGCAGATCTTCGCGGTCACGATTCTCACGAGCATCGCCCCGGAAGATCTCAACGAACTCGGGCTGCAAGGCGGACCGGGCGAGAATGCGATCCGTCTCGCCGCGCTGGCGCGCGATGCGGGATGCGCCGGCGTCGTTTGCAGCGCCCACGAAGCCGGCGACCTTAAACGCTTCTTCGGCGAGGATTTCCTCACGCTGACGCCCGGCATCCGTCCGGCCGGATCGCCGCACGGCGACCAAAAGCGCGTCGTCACGCCGGCGCAAGCCGTCGCCGCGGGCGCCGACTACATCGTCGTCGGGCGGCCGATCACCGAAGCCGACGATCCGCTTGGCGCCGCTGCCGGCATCATCGCCGAAATGCGCGAGGCGCAGCCGCGGTGAGCGTCAGCGCGCGCGCAGTGCTCGCGGCGCTGACCGAACGCGGCGCGCTGCTCGAAGGACACTTTCGCCTGAGTTCCGGACGCCACAGCGACCGCTTCATTCAAAAGTTCCGGATTCTCGAAGATCCCGCGCAACTCGAACCGCTCGCGCGCGCGATCGCCGACGCGTTTCGCGCGGTGCGGCCGACGGTCGTCGTCAGTGCCGCCGTCGGCGGCATTCTCCTGGGTTACGAAGTCGCGCGGCATCTGCACGTGAAGGCGATTTTCGTGGAGAAGGAGCACGGCGTGGCGGTTCTGCGCCGCAACTTTTCGCTCGGCGCCGACGATCGCGCGCTGATCGTCGAAGACGTCGTGACGACCGGACTCTCGGTTCGCGAGGTGATCGACGTCGTACGCGCGCGCGGCGCACAGGTCGCCGGCGTCGGCGTCATCGTCATGCGCGGCGAGACGGATTTCGGCGTGCCGACGCACGCGCTGCTCAGCTTCCCGATCGAGTCGCACGATCCGGCACAGTGTCCGCAGTGCGCCGCCGGCCGGCCGATCGACGATCCAGGATCGCGGCGTTCGTGAGCGTCGCCGTTCGGCACGCCGCGAGCGACACCGATCGCGCTTTCGTCGAGGATCTCGGGAAACGCAGTGCGCCGAGCAGCATCTCGTCGCTGCGGCCGGCGCTTCCGCAAGCCGTCGCCGCCGCCTACGAACGGCTGCTGGAAACGGTCGCGGCGCAATCGCACGTCGTCCTCATTGCCGAATGCGAAGACCGGCGGGCCGGCTTCGCGCTGCTGCTCGACGACCTTCCCGACGACGTGACGGGACTGCCGCAGGCGTTCCTCGCCTATATGGCCGTCGAGCCCGCGCTGCAGCGGCGGGGCATCGGCGCGGCGTTGTTGCGCGCGGCCGAAGATGAGGCGAAGCGGCGTGGTTTGCCGTATATGGCGTTCATGGTCACCGAGGAGAACGCGGCGGCGCGCGGCCTCTACGAGCGCGCCGGCTACGTGACCGAGCGGCGCCTGCTGTCCAAGGCGCTATGACTCCCGAGGCGTGGCGCCGCGCCGGCTGGATCGCGGCCGGCATCTGCATAGTTCTGCTTGGGCTGTGGTTTGCGCAGCACATTCCGCGCACTCTGGCGATCTTTACGATTGCGGCGTTCATCGCGTTCGGTGTCGGACCGATCGCGCGCCGGCTCGAGCACCGGATGCCCAAGCCGCTTGCGATCGCGGTGGTTTTCGCCGCGCTGATACTGCTCGTCGCGATCGGGATGCTCATTTTCGTGCCGCTTACCATCAGCCAGCTGCAACTGCTGGCGAGCAATTTGCCGGGTTACGCGTCCGGCGCGCAAGCATGGGTGACCGCGGCCGAAAGCAGTTTGAACCAGCACTTTCCACAGCTGCGCCTTCCGCAGGAGGGCATCAACTTCGCCGCCGTCGGCAGTGGAAAAACCGCCGCCGTCGTCAGCGGCGTCCTTTCCTCGCTGGGCGCGATCGCCCTCAACACCGCGACGGCGTTCTTCATCGGCTTCTCGGCGATCATTCTCTCGTTTTTTTTTCTTCTCAACGACGCGCAGATCGCCGAATGGTTCGCCGGCATGTTCCCCGAGCGCAAACGCGAGACCGCGCGTAAACTGGCCGACGAGGTCACGCAACTCTTCGGCAGTTACATTTCGGGGCAGGCCATCGTGTGCGCGATCACCGGCATCGTGATCGCCGTCGCCTCGGCCGCGATCGGCTTTAAGTTCTCGCTCGTTCTGGGGCTCATTTCGGGCATTGCCTACGCGATTCCGATCGTCGGCATGCTCGTTGCCGAGATCATCGCCATACCGTTATGTCTGCCGCAAGGTTTCTGGATGGTGCTCTGGGTGCAGGTCATCATATTCGGCATGGCCCGCATCAGCGACAACGTACTCGTTCCGAAGATCATGGGCGAATCGGTCGGCGTTTCACCGATCGGCGCGATGTTCGCCGTCTTCGCGGGCGGCGAACTCTTCGGCATTCCCGGCTTGATTCTCGGGATACCGGTCGCCGCGCTCATCAAAATCCTGTGGCGCTACTTCATCGGCCCCTGGATTCACTCACAGTTGGATCGCAGCTCGTAACCCTCGCCGCTAAAGGCATGCCGGCCTCGGGACGCTCGCGTTTTTCGCATCCATGACGAAAAACGCTTGCTCCCGCTGGCTCGTCGCTCCCGGCATCCAGCCTCCGCTCCTCGTCCAGAGGCCCTCGGCCGGCACGCCATTAGCAGCTTGGGTTACGTGTGCGTCGGTTACCCGGGGTAGTGGTAGCGCATCACCTTCGTGAGGTCGATGCCGCGCGTGATGCCGTTGGTGTTATAGAACAGGCCAAACGAATCAATCGACGACATGTCGGGGAAGATGCACGCTTCGAGGTCTTGATCGGTGGAGTTGAGGTTGACCCAGCTGCCGCCGGCACCGCTGTTGCCGCCGAACTGGTCTGAGGCTCCGAGCAGCGTGCAGTAGCACGATGCCGGATTACCCTGGCACGAGCCGCTCGGCGGTTTCAGAATGTAGGCCAGCGCCGCGAGCGACGGCTTCTTCGAGTAGAGCGTCGTGAGAAGGATGTGGATGCGCGAACCGCCCGACGTGTTCGCCGTGTACTGGCAGAAGGGCCGGCGACCGGCGAGCACCAGCGGGTTGGAGCCGTTGGTATCGTACTCCGGAATACGCATGTAGACCGTTCCGCCGGTCTTAACGCAGTAGGCGGCTGCCGCGGTCTCGTCGGGCGAAACGGCGCTGGACTCGCTCAGGTCGAGACCCGTTGTATGTTGGGTCGCTGCGATCTGGCGCAGGGCGGCCGCAAACGAACCGTGGACGGCGGCGGGGGCCGCGCCATTGGGGGCCGCGGACTGGGCGCCGCCGATGGCGGAGGTGCCCGAACAGCCGGAGACGATGATGGAAGCAGCGGCGACGGCCGCAACGATCGACAATTTCATGAGCGAAACTCCTGAAGAAAAGGGAAGATGCCCTCGGGAAAGGACTAGGACGACGTAGTACTGTCCGGACTACGAGATTCCCTTCGCCCGCTCGGGAAGGATCCGCGCACGCAGTTCCTTCTGCGAGTGGACCCCGAGCGCGGCGTAGATCGCCCCGGCGTGGTTGCGGATCGTGTTGAGGCTCCTGCCCAAGTGGGCGGCCACCTCGCTCAGGGAAAAGCCGTCGGCGAGCAGGTGGAAGACTTGCCACTGCGCCGGGGTGAGCCGCACGCCCGGAACGACGTTGGCGAGCCCGAGCCGTTCGGCCGCTTCGCGATAGGCCGCCGCAAGCCAACTGCGCTCGTAGCGCGCGAGTTTCTTGCGGGCGTTTTCGAGATGCCGCTGGTCGCCCGAAACGGCGGCGAGTTCGAGGGCTGCCTTCCCTGCGCGCCAGTCGTATCCGATCTCGTCGTAAATCTCGTAACACTCCTCGAGCGCTCGCACCGCTTCGTTGAGCTTTCCCAATGCCGCGCTCACGACGCCCTTGGTGCCGCTCACGAGCGCGCGATCGACGCGGTCGTGGCGGCGCGTGTTGGCTGCCGACAAGCGCTGATGGAACATTTGAAAGCGCGCGACGTACTCGCTGGCTTTGGTCGGGTCGACGTGCGCGTAGAGTTCCGCCAGACTCGCAAGCGCGATCGACGAATCGTCGCGTTCGTCGCGTTGGGCTTCCCACGCGACCCGGCGGCAGAGTTCGTCTGCCTGGCTCATCTCCTGCTCGGCCCACAGGCGTTCGCCAAGTCCACGCGCCAGGTGCGCGCGGTCGGCATGGTTGAGGGCGCGCAGCGCGTCGCGCACCGGATACGCGACGGCGCGCTTAAGATACCGGAAGGCGGTGAACGAATTGCCGGCGAGCGCGTACCACCAACTCAACGCGCGACAGATGAAGAAGTGCCAGACCGCGATGTCTTCGTGCCAGGGCACGCGCTCGAAGTGCTCCTCCACCATCGTTGCGAGCGTCGGTTCCCAAAACTCGACGACGATCTCGGCAAGCATGTGCAGGATGCTGCAGACGGCCCAGAGGTTCGGCGCTTCGCGCGCCTGCATTTCGGTCAGCGCCTGCACGAGCACCGGAATCTGCGCGCGGTAGTATTCGCGATGCCGCAAGAGCACCGCGTACATTGCGGCACCCTGCGCGCGGATGTCGGGGTTGCGCGCGGCGGCGATTGCGGGGAGCAGCGGTTCGATGCGGTCGATGCGGCTCTGCAGCATCAGGGAAACGGAACGGTAGAGCGCGACTTTCGCAAGCAGATCGGCGTCGCCGCCGCAGTCCGCTTCCGCTCGCGCGAGATGTTCTTCGGCTTCCTCGTATTCGCCGATGCGGCTGAGCGCGTTGCCCCAGACGATCTCCGCTTCGGCGCGAAAATGCGGCCGCTCGCGCCCGTGCAGCATCGATCCTGCAAGCGCGACCGCCGCCGCCGGATCGCGCACGACGAGCAGCCTCGCCTTAAGGAGCAGCGCCTCGCCGCGCATTTCGTGCGGCGGCAAGGCATCGAGCACGGCTTCGGATTCGCGCCAGCGCGCCTGTTGCCACAGATCTTGCGCGGCGCGCAGTAGCGCCGAGGGCTTACTCACGACTCCGAGTTTCTGCGCCATTCCTCGAGCAGCCCTTCGACTGCGCGTCCTTCGCACGCAGAGCTTGTCCTGAGCGAGCGAAGCGAGTCGAAGGGCTCAGGGTGACACAGAGGGTGAGACGGCGATGGCGATGCCGTCGTCGTAGCGCACGCGTCCCCCGCAGGCGCGCGCGGCGCGCAGCCGGCTTGCATTGAGGTCGTCCGCTCGATCGTCTTCGGCGACCGCAACTATCAGCACGCGCTCGCGTTCGGCGGTGAGGCACGGCGTCGCCTCGGGAAGATCGAGCACGCGCGCCGCGGGGTCGAGCACGTTGACGATGCCGGCACGCAATCCCCAGCCGCCGACGGCCGGCGGCTGGGCGCGTGCGATCCACCCATACGCGCCGGTCGCACGTCCGTTCACGCGCAAGCCATCGGCGTAATAGTCGACGGGGAAGCGCGCCGCCAAGATCGTCGCGACGACCACGGCGATCGCGAACCCGGCGGGAAGTGCCGCGCGTACGCCCTTCATTCGCGCGAACGCGGTGTTGCCGGCGGCAAGCGCCGCGATCGCGAGTGCGACGCGCGTTCCGCCGTCGTTCCAGTACGTCGCGAGAATTTCGCTTGCGCCGAAAGCCGTGCAGAGCAACAGCAGCACGACTGCGGCCCGCGGCCACCGTGCCGCGATGCGCGCGAGCAGAAGCGCACCGAGCGCGAGCGCCGGTGCCGCATACCGCAGCGACGCGCCGGTTTCGAGTTGCGGGTGACGATCCGCATAGGCCAACGGCATCACGAGGAAGAGCGCAAACGCGGCGAATGCGCCCCAGCCGAGGCTACGCGCGCCGCGGCCCGCAAGCAGCGGCCCGAAGAGCGCGGCGAGCAGCGCCGGAAGCACGAGCGGCGACGCGACGGCCGCTGCGCGTGCGAGCAACGCAAACGCCGGAAGGCCGTGCGCGAGGATCGTCGACTCCCACGTGTTCGCCGACGACGAGCTTGCCGGCGCGACGATCGACGCGTGCCAGAGCAGCGCATCGTGCGCCGCCCAAGCGCCGATCGCCGCCACGGCTGCGAGCCAGACGCTCAGCTGCGCGCGCGACGCCGCCGCCGTGACGATTGCGAAGATCCAGCCGTACGGTTTGAGCAGCGCGACGATCGCAACCGTGCGCGCCGCACCGGCCGTCTCGCGCCCCAGCACCCAAAACGACTCGAGAAAGAACGCCGCCAGCCACACGTCGTTCTGCAGCGATCCGGCTTGCAGCGCGAGCGGCGTCATCGTAACGGTCGCCGCGGCGAGCGCGTCGGCGAGCCACTCGGGCGCGCCGAACTCCGCGTTCGCCCAATGCGCGACGCGAAAGCCCAGCAGCGCGAGCGCGCCGAAACCGCTCCAGCCAACCGCGAAGGGGCCCGACACTGCGAAGAGCCCGGCCGCGAAGATTTCCGACCCCGGCGGATACCACCAGTAGCGCGGATCGGTCGTCCAGAGTCCGTGTGCGTGCACCCACGCCGCGGCGTTGGGCAAGTGATACGACAGCGTGTCGCCGTCGAGCGGGGGACGCATCAGCGCCGGCCACGCAACGACTGCGAGCGCCGCGATCAGCACGTAGGGTGGACGACCGCGCGGCGTTTCGATCGCTGCGCGCGGCGGCGCGCGACGATAGGCGATCGCGACGCAGATCGCGAGCACGATCCAACACGCGGCCGGATAGAGCAGGCCGATCAAGCCGAGCCCGAACGGAATCGCGGCGCCGAGGATCAGCGCGTCGCGCAGGCGATCGGCAAACGCATAGCGCGAACCCGTACGCAGCGCGGGTGCCGCAGCGAGCAACCCGAGCAGCCAGAGCGCGGCGAGAGTGCCGGAGAGCAATCCGACGGCCCGCTACATCGAATCCGGCGCGCTTACGCCTAAAATGCCCAGTGCCGCGGCGAGCACGTTCTTCGTGGCGACGCAGAGTGCGAGTCGAGCCTCGCGGGTCTGCGGATCGTCGGTGAGGATCTTGCACTCGGTGTAGAATCCGTGAAAGTCGGAGGCGACGTCGCGCGCGTACCGTGCGAGCCGGTGCGGCGCAAGATGCTTCGCAACGTTTTCGACGACGCGCGGAAACTCGACCAGACGGCGAATCAAGGCGATCTCGGCAGGATGCACGAGCGCGCGCAGTGCCGCTTCCGACGGCGCCGCAGCGATGCCGTCACCCGCGTTGCGCAGCACCGACGCAATGCGCGCGTGGCCGTATTGCACGTAGTAGACTGGATTCTCGTCGTTGCGCGCGACCGCCAGCGCTAAATCGAAGGTCAGGGGCGATTCGGGCGCGAGCATCACGAAGAAGAAGCGGGCCGCGTCGTTGCCGACTTCGTCGAGAATGTCGTCGAGCGTCTCGAGGTTCCCGGCGCGTTTGCTCATGCTGACCTGCTCGTTGCCGCGCATCAGTGCGATCTGACCCGTAATGAGCACGTCGAGCTTGCCGGGAAAACCGAGTCCCGCGGCCAGCGCCTGCAAGCGCGAGACGTAGCCGTGATGGTCGGGCCCGAGGATGTCGACGACGCGGCCGGCGCGTTGCAGTTTTTGGAAGTGATAGGTCACGTCGAGCGCGTAGTACGTCGGCCGTCCGTCGCCGCGCAGCACGACGCGGTCTTTGTCGTCGCCAAAATCGGTCGTGCGGAAGAACAGGGCGCCGTCGTGCTCGTAGGTCAGCCCCCGATCGCGCACGCGCTCGATGCCTTCGACGATCCTGCCCGTGTCGTGCAGCTCCTTTTCGCTCTGCCACAGATCGTAGCGAACGCCAAAGCGCGCGACGGTGCGCCGCTGATCGCGCACGATCTCGTCGCGTCCGCAGTTCTCGAAATGCGGGAGCCATTCGGATTCGGAAGCGTTCGCCCACCGGGCCCCGTCGCGATCGTACATCGAGCGCGCGATCGGCAGCAGGTACTCGCCGGGATAGCCGTCGTCGGGAAACGGGAACGCCGGATCGTCGATTTGACGGTAGCGCGCGTAGAGCGACCGTCCGAGACGCTCGATCTGCGCGCCCGCATCGTTGGAGATCCACTCGGTGAAGACGTCGTATCCGCAGAACCGCATCGCGTTGGCGAGCGCGTCGCCGATCGAAAGCGCGCGCCCTTGCACGACGACCAGCGGACCGGTCGGATTCGCGCTGCCGAACTCGAGCGAAACGCGCCGCCCGTTGCCGGGCAACTCGCCGTAGCGTTTACCCGCGCGAACGATATCGGCTAGTTCGTTTTGCCAGAGTGCCGGCGCAAGGCGAAAGTTGATAAAGCCTCCGTCTGCTTTAAGTTCGCTGAACTGTTCCGTGAGTCGCGGCTCTCGAATGATGGAATCGTTTATCAGTTCGGTCGCAATCTGCTGCGGCGACCGGCGCGCCTTCTTCGCAAGCGAGAAAGCGAGGTTCGTTGCCCTATCCCCAAACTCGGCGCGCCTCGGCAACTCGAACGTTATTTCATCCGCGCTGACCTTGGCGTCATACAATGCGGCAGCCGATACAGCCAGGGCGTTTGCCGCAAGTGACAATGAGTCTAATAGGCCAGGAGCCGTGACAGGCCCGTTGGAGTCCCGCGGCATGTGTGCTAGCGCCCCACGAAGTGGGGGACGCGGAGGCTAGGCCGAAGCGCCTTATTACTCCGGAGGCGAAGCGCCTTATTTGTGATAGGGCTCATTACGCGCGATCTTCGCCGCGCGATAGAGTTGTTCCAGCACGAGCGCACGCGCCCACTCGTGCAGGAACGTCAGGCGCGAAAGCGACCACTGAAACTCGGCGCGCACCTTCAAGGTCGCATCGGCGCCGAACGCACCGCCGACGACGAGCGTCAGTCGCCTTGCGCCGGTCGTGCGAACGCCTTCGAGACGCACCGCAAGTTCCTCACTCGTCATTTCGGTGCCGTTGCGTTCGAGCAGCCAGATGCGATCGTCGGCGCGGACGTGGCGCATGATGCGCGCCGCTTCGTCGCGCATCGCGGCGCGCGGGTCCTTCCCATCACCGGCACGGACTTCGATTTCGTCGTACGCGTGATACGAAATCAGCCGCTTGCGCATTTCGTCGCACAGCGCGGCCAGCTGCGGCGAGCGCAGCCGGTCGACGGCGATCAGCCGAACGATCACGGACGGCACTCCCGAACGGCATAGGTGCACGGCCCCCGGGATTCGACCGAGCCCTCGAGTTCGAGCACCGCGAGTTCGGCGAGAATCTGTGCCGGCGGAAGCCCGGTCGTGGCTACGACGTTGTCCACGCTGCAAGCGCCCGCGCGCAATGCGGCCATCACCGGACCGTCCGGTTTCTGCCGCCGTTGCGGGGTCGGGCGCAGCAGCGGCATTTGCCCCAGAGCCTCGAGCACGTCGCCGGCGTGGCGTGCCAGCATCGCGCCGTCGCGGATGAGCGCCAGGCATCCCTGGACGTGGGGGCGGTCGACGTCGCCGGGCATTGCGAGCACCGGAACGCGCCCGGCCGCCCATCCGGCGGTATTCAGCGCGCCGCTGCGCGCCGGCGCCTCGACTACAACGACGGCGTCGGCGAGGGCGGCGACGATGCCGTTGCGCGCGAGGAACTGCCATGGCTGGGCGGCCAGGCCGGGTGGAAACGGCGAAAGCACCGCCCCGCCGCCGGCGACGATCCGCTCGGCCAATCCGCGATTGCGCGACGGAAAGAAGTGCCGGTGACCGGCGCCGAGCACGCCGATCGTCGGCGCCCCCGCCTCGAGAGCGCCTTCGTGCGCGGCGGCATCGATGCCGAGGGCGAGGCCCGAGACGACACAGCACCCCGCTCTGCCCAAATCGGCGGAGAGCTCCCGGGCGAGGCGCCTGCCGAGTGGGGTCGCCGCTCGCGTGCCGACGACCGCGACGCACGGCGCGGCCAGGCCGTCGAGGCTGCCGACGGACCACAAGCCTTCCGCGGCCGCTTCGAAGGGGCGCTCGCCCCGGGCAGCCTTAATCCGCACCGACGGCTCGAAGACGGGATCCTCCATGCCGTTTCCTTCACGCGGAGGCGGGGGGAATCGCGGGAGGCCACGGGAATAGGCAGCCCGCACGGAGGTACCCGAGTTGGCAGCAGAAGCGTATTGCGTTAAGTGCAAGGCGAAACGAGAGATCCAAGATGCCGTTGCGACGACCATGAAGAACGGCAGACCCGCGACCGTCGGCAAATGCGGCGTTTGCGGAACCAAAATGTTCAAAATCGGCGCGGCGAGCTAGTTTCCCTCGGCCATTCCGTCCGGACGGACCGCTCGCGCGGTCCTTTTTGGTTTCCCAGGCAGCGATAGTAACGTATAATACGAGGACCCACTACATATTGGGTACCGCCGCCGTTTTGGGAGACCGCCCCTGACCTGTCCGACCTGCCGCAAGAGCGAGACCCGCGTCGTCGATTCGCGCGACGACGAGACCGTCGTCCGCCGCCGGCGTGAGTGCCTGGACCCCCGCTGCAAGCATCGCTTCACGACCTACGAGCGAATGGAAGCGCCGCGGCTCTTCGTCGTCAAGAAAGACGGGCGGCGCGAGCAGTACAACCGCGAGAAGTTGATCGGCGGATTGCGCAAGGCGTGCGAGAAGCGCCCGATCTCCGAGAACCAGATGGAGGCGGTCGCCGCCGATCTCGAGCGCGAACTCTTCGCTCGCGGCGAGAGCGAAGTGTCGTCGTCGCTGGTCGGCGAGAAGCTGATGGAGTCGCTCAAGCAGCTCGACCCGGTCGCCTACATCCGCTTTGCGAGCGTCTACCGGTCGTTCCGCGACGTCGAGAGCTTCCGGGAAGAGTTGGCGGCGCTGCTTGCCAAGTGAACGGCGATGTCCGCCGTACGCGTCGCATTCAAGCGTCTCCCTGAAGGCGACGGCCTTCCAATGCCCGCGTACATGAGCGAGCACGCGGCGGGCGCCGATCTCTTTGCGGCCGTCTCCGGCGACGTGACGCTGCCGCCCGGCGGGCGCGCCCTCGTGCCGACCGGATTCTCGATCGCGTTGCCGCTCGGATACGAGGCGCAGGTCCGTCCGCGCAGCGGTCTGGCGATGCGCAGCGGCGTCACCTGTTTGAACTCACCCGGAACCATAGACGCCGATTATCGCGGACAAGTCTGCGTGATTCTCGCCAACTTCGGTGCGGAGCCGTTCGTCGTGCGGCGCGGCGATCGCATCGCGCAGATCGTGATCGCGCCCGTGTCGCGCGCCGCCTTCGAGCCGGTCGACGAACTGCCGCCGTCGCGGCGCGGCCTCGACGGTTTCGGTTCGACCGACGCATGAAAATCTACGTCGTCGGTAAGGGTGCGGTCGGCAACTATTTCGGCGAACTTTTAAGTTCGCTCGGGCTGGAAGTGACCTACGCTCCGCGCCGCCTTTCCGACGTGCAGAGCACGTACGACGCCGACGTCGCGCTCGTGACGACGAAATCGTACGACACCGATTCGGCGATCGAAACGCTGCGCCGGGCGATCGCGCATCCCGAGAAGTGCGTCTTCGTCTCGCCCCAAAACGGCGTCGGGAACGAGGAGAAGCTCGCGGCGGCGTTCGGCGCCGACAACGTCGTTGCGGCGGCGCTCACGACGCCGGTCGGACGCGATCGCGACGGAAACGTCCGGCTCGCCAAGGAGGGCGGCTTGGCGCTTGCCCCGATGGGTTCGAATGCCTACAACTGGCTGGTCGCGACGTTTGCCGGCTCGGGCCTTAACGTAAAAGTCGTCGAGGACTGGCGGGCGCTCAAATGGAGCAAGCTCGCGCTCAACGTGGTCGCCAACGCCAGTTGCGCCATCTTGAACGTGCTGCCGAACCGGCTCGTACATTTCGAGAAGGTCTTTACGCTCGAGATACGCATGATTCGGGAGGTGCGCGCGGTCATGCAGGCGATGAAGATTTCTCCGGTCGATTTGCCGCGCTATCCGGTGCGCGCGCTCTTCAACGTCGCGGTTCTGCCAAGTCCGGTCGCGCGCGGATTGCTGACGCGCAGCATCGCCGGAGCGCGCGGAACGAAGGCGCCCTCGTTGCTGATCGACCTGCGCAACGGCGAACCGCAAACGGAGGTCGACGTGCTCAACGGCGCCGTTGCCGCAGCCGGTCACGAACACGGAGTTCCGACGCCGGTCAACGCGATCTACTGCCGCGTGCTCGACGACATCGCGCACACCCCGCCGCTTTGGGCGAAGTATCGCGAGCATCCCGAGCGCTTGGAAGCGGAAGTCGTCGCCGAGATGAAGCGTGTGAAAACGCTGGCGCGCGCACGGGCCTAAGGCAGCGAGACGATGCGCGATCCGAACGTTCCAGAATCGCTCGAAGGCTGGTGGATTCTCCACCGGATGTTCGCGCTCGACCGCCGCGCCTGGGATGCGCTGCCGGAGAAGCGGCGCAACAAGTTCGCCGGCCACGCGGTCGACCTCGTCGATCATCTCAAGAACGGCGATGACGGCGATCTCGGGCTCACGCAGATCGTCGGGCACAAGGGCGATCTCATGCTCACGCACTACGCGCGCACGTTCGACGGCTTGGCCTACGCGCAGACGCTCGTCGACAAACTCGAACTGCGCAGCTTCCTGCAACCGCTCGGCTCGTACGTTTCGGTGCTCGAAATCGGGTTGTACGATGCGACCGGAAAGATTCACGGCGAGCTGAGTGCGCGCGAACTGCCGCAGCAGTCACCCGAGTGGATCGCCGCGTTCGACGAACTCGTGCGCAAACAGGCCGAGAATCCTCACGTCGCAACGCGCTTGGTCGCAAAGATTCCGCAGCGCCGCTATGCCTGCTTCTATCCGATGAGCAAGCGCCGCGGCGAGGTGCAGAACTGGTATATGCTGGGCTTCGACGCGCGCGCGAAGATGATGAGCGAGCACGGCGTCGTCGGACGGTCGTATCACGGACGCGTGACGCAGGTGATTTCGGGTTCGGTGGGCTTCGACGATTTCGAGTGGGGTGTCGATCTCTACGCCGACGATCCGCTCGTCTTCAAAAAGCTCGTCTACGAAATGCGCTTCGACGAAGCCAGCGCGCGCTACGGCGAGTTCGGGGCGTTTTGGTCGGGCATCCAATTCTCGCCGGCCGAACTGCCGGTCTTCCTCAACGGCGACGCCATCCCGCAACTCACGTCCAAACCCCCGTCATCCTGAAGCCAATGTCAGCCTGAGCGGAGGCGTGCGAAGCACGCCGCAGTCGAAGGACGGGCCGCTACAGTTGCTTGTAGTAGAAGATCTCGGGATCGCCGGGGTCGAGATTTTCGAGGCGTCCGACCGGCTCGAATCCGCGTTCCGTAAGGAGATGCTGCATCGCCACGTTGGATTCGTTCGTCGAGGTGTAGATGTTGAGGCCGGCATTGAGGCCCTCGACGTTTTCGATGAGATGCGAGGCGACGCCGAGATGCTGATGCGCGGGATCCACGCCGAGCATCCATAGAAACGGACGCGCGTAGAAATCCCGATCCCAGACGACGAATCCCGCGATCGTGCCGTCGACTTCTGCGACGAGGCACTCCTTCGTTCCGAGCGCGTGGCGAATGAACGAGAGGTGGTGCTCGTAGTGCAGAGCGTGCGGCATCTTTTCGAGAAGCGCCAGCTCCGACGGGTTTGCCTGCCGAACGATCATCTGCAACCGCATACGGCGCGTCTGTAATACACGCTATCCATGGATCGTTGCTTTTGAAAGCACCGGCGTTGCGCCCTTCTTGCGAAGCGACGCAACGCCGGTGCGCTTTCGCTCGTCGCGCTGTTTAGGGGGTAACGGTTATCGTGGTCTGCCCGGTGTACTGTCGGCTTCCGTAATAAACCTGAGCTGTCACGTAATACGTGCCGGGTGTCGTGGAGAAGAAGACGGCTTCCTTCCCCTGCTTACGGACAAAAAGTTTGCCGCCGCTGGAATCCCAAGCGGCCGCTTCCCAAAAGGATTCGCATTTTCCGGCGGATCGGTGGCGGATTGAAGTGTCGCGGGATTCGCCGACTGCGCAGGCGCTCGTCCCCTCCCTCTGGCCGCCATTCGAGCGAATCGCCGGCGTGGAAAGCCGAGCTACTCGCTGCTCCAGGCATACAATGCGTCCGGCTCGCGCTCTTCGTTTTCGCGGCCTTCGGTTTTCCGAACGAGTCGAAAGCCGGCGTTCTCATAGAAGCCGATCGCGGCGTGGTTCTTCTGGAATACCCACAGCGTTAAGCTCGAACTACTCGCCATCGCTTTTCGCAAAAGCGCCGATCCTATCTTGAGTCTCTGATAGCCCGGGTGAATGTAAAGGTGATCGAGCCAACCGTCGCCGTAGGCGCAATAGCCAACGAGCAGCTCGCCCGTCTTAGCGAGTTGAACCAATCGACGCGTGATGACGTCCTTGAAAAAAGTCGTGGTTTCTTCAACGGTGTGGAGCGTGGGGAGATACGGCATCGACGTATCGCGCACCAAATGATGAAGCAGCGCGACCTCTTCGGCATCTCGTTGCGTGGCCGGAGTAATCAGAAGCTCGCCTTTCGGCCACCACGTCATGTAGAGTTTGTATTCGTCGCTTGCGGTTGTCGTGAAGCTCAAGCGCTCGTAAAGTCTGACGGCTGGGTTGATCTTTGCCGTGCTGAGCGTCAGCGGAATACCGGCGTCTTTCGCTTCCCTCATGAGATCGGATAAAAGCGCCGTACCGATGCCTTTATTTTGCGACGCTGCGGTTAAATAGATGCCGTCGAGGTGAATGGTCCTGCCGTTTCGCTCGACGGCGATCCAGCCGACAGGCTCCCCATCAACAATAATGACCGACGAGTTATGTTCTTTGTAAACCTTGCTTCGGAACTTCGCGTGCTCGAAGTCGTCGCCGCGCCTGCCGAAGAGTTCTTCAAGGATCCAGCGCTGCGTTTCGAAATAGACGGACTCGACGAGTCGCTGGTCTTCTTCCGTCGCTGGTCGTAGCTCCAACGGCCCTGCCATAAGACGATTTTAGCATACATCGCGCGACGTGAAGACTTACGCGACCGCGCCGAGGCGTTCGAGGCTGCGATACTGGATCGCTTCGGCGACGTGCTCGGCGCGGATCGAGTCGACCCCGCCCAAGTCGGCGATCGTTCGCGCGACGCGAGCGATGCGATCGAGTGCGCGAGCCGAAAACTGACGTTTTGCGCTCGCGAGAGCGAGGAGTTTCATCGCCGGCGCGTCGAGCGGGCAATACGTACGCATCGCATTTCCGGGAATCTCGGCGTTACAGGAAAGGGCGGTGCCGGCGAAGCGCGCGTGCTGCCGCGCGCGGGCGGCTAGTACGCGCTCGCGGATCTGGGGCGAGCGTTCCCCGCATTCGTAACGGACCATGTCGTCGAACGGCACGCGAGCGATCTCGATCTGCAGATCGATGCGATCGAGCAGCGGACCCGAGAGTTTGCCGATGTATTTCGTCACGGCGGCGTCGTCGCAGCGGCATTCGGCACCGCGCGTGCCGCGATAGCCGCACGGACACGGGTTCATCGAAGCGACGAGTTGGAATCGCGCCGGATACGTAAACGTTCCGGCCGCGCGCGCGATCGTCACGCGGTGCTCTTCCAGAGGTTGACGCAGCACTTCGATGGCGCTGCGCGAGAACTCGGGAAGTTCGTCGAGGAAGAGCACGCCGTGATGAGCGAGCGAGATTTCGCCGGGTTTCGCGAGCGCGCCGCCGCCGACGAGCGCGACTTGCGAGATGGTGTGGTGCGGGAAGCGGAACGGGCGCGCACGCACGATACCGGCGTTTGCCGCGAGCAAGCCCGCGACGCTGTAGATCTTCGTGACGTCGAGGGCTTCGTGCGGCGTCATTGTCGGCAGAATCGAGGGCAATCGCCGAGCCAGCATCGTCTTCCCGCAGCCCGGCGGTCCGACGAGCAACAAGTTGTGGCCGCCGGCGGCGGCGATCTCCAAGGCGCGCTTTGCGGCGGCTTGGCCACGCACGTCGACTAAATCGCCGTGCGGATCCACTCCGCCGGTGCCGACCGACGGCGTCTCGGTTCGTCGGCGCCATTTCATGCCGTTGCCGCCGACCACGGCGACCGCCGACGCGAGCGACTCGACCGGATACAACTCGACGCCGTCGACCAACGCCGCCTCCTCCGCGTTCGGCGCGGGGATGATCAGCTTGCGGAATCCGGCGGCACGCGCGCCGAGAACCATCGGCAGCATGCCGTTGACCGATTGCAGCGCACCGTCGAGCGCGAGTTCTCCGAGGGCAATGAAATCGTGGAGCGCGGCGCGGTCGATCTGTTCGTCGATCGCGAGCAGCGCCAGCGCAATCGCGAGGTCGAAGGCCGGGCCGGTCTTTCGCACGTCGGCCGGAGAGAGGTTGACGAGCAGCTTCCCCGCCGGATATGCAAAGCCTGAGTTGAAGATGGCGGCACGCACGCGGTCGCACGCCTCTCGCAGCGCCCGGTCGGGCAGACCGATGATCGAAATGTTGGGTGTTCCCGCCGAACTGTCGGCCTCGACGCGCACGACATAGCCCTCGATGCCGAGCATCGCGGCCGAGAACCCCAGCGACAGCATGTCGCGATGCTTCTGCGCCGGAGCTTCGGTTCGGCTAGGGCAGACTCGGGATCACGAGCATCGCAGGGGCGCCACCGCCGCTCCGACCCAAACTTTCCAACCAAACGCGGGCAGTGCGGTATAATCGAAACTCAGGTGTCCGTCAGCGTCACAAGGCTGAGTCGCATCAATACCGGCGGGCTGACCGCTCGCAATCGGATCGACCGTCAGCGTATCGTGGCAAGAAGCCTCCTCGCAAGATCCCGTCGCGTCGAATTGAAAGTAAATTCGCTTCGTTCCGACATTTCGAACGTAAATGCCGGTTTGCCCGGGCGAACTCACCGAAGAGATGGAAACTCGCTCGTCGCCTACCGTAAACCAGGGTTGATCCCCCGTCCCGGATCTTTCGGGTCCGGGAACTAGGCGTTGAAAGATCTCAGCGACCGTTGTTTCGAGGCTATTGAGTGACACTAAAGACCACGTTGCGATCGTAATGAAACATACGCCAAGTAGTCCGAATGAGATTCTCTGAAACGGCGTAGTCGCGGCAGGGAGGCAAATTGGTGGAATACCGAAAGGCCTCGCGATAATTGCGGAGATAAGGCACGTGAAGCCGGCGAAAAACGCTACTACCTGAATGCTCGCGCCGCTCATCGAAGACCCTTGACGATAATATCGGTTTTAGCGATATGTTCCCGTGAAACAAACGGCCGGAGCCATCGTCCTCGGTGCGGTCGTCTCCGCCGGTCTAATGAGCTCGACTCCTTCACTGCCTGGCCGTCGATGATGCTTTGCAATGATGCTTCCTCGAGGTAGCGCCGAAAAAACGTTTGACTCGGCTGTTTCAGAGCACGAGCTGCTTCAGCGTCGCGCCATTGAACACGTCGAGGTCCACGGCGCCCGTTATCCCATTTACGGTGCCGTTGTCGTCGTGCTGCCAGACCGTCCAGTTGCTCCAGCCGTGAGGTAACGTCGGGGCCGGGTCTCTGTTGTACTCCGCGACCCAGAGCGGATGACCGGCAAACGCGTCGCTGCCCTGCATGCTCGAGTTCCAAAAGTTCCAGTCGGTGTAAATCAGCATGCGACGTCCCTTCAGCGTCTTTTCAACGGCCGAGGTGAACTGTGATAGCCGATCGACGAGCACGTTGGCGTCGGTTATGCCGTCCGTCGTTTCCACGTCAACTGCCGGCACCAGATCTCCGGCTTGAGGCGTCGCCGAGGCCAGAAAGGAGTTCGCCTGCTCCACAGGGTCGTCGCTGAAGTGAAAGAAATGGTACGCGCCTCTCACAACGCCGACCGACTTCGATACGGCCCAATTGCGCGAAAACTGTGAATCCTGGCTGGTTTTCCCTTCGGTCGTTTTTATGAGCGCGAAAGCGATTCCGGACGCGCGCACGGCCGCCCAATCGATCTCGCCCTGCGCGTAAGAAACATCAATTCCCTTGAGACCAGTCATGGGGTGTTATTGCCCTCCGCCAGCGCTTCTCAACAGCGATCGAACGAAAATCATAGTAACATCACGGAACCGGCGAACGCAACAAAAGGCTGTCACACGTGGTACCGGTTGAGGTCTTGAAGCGCGGTCTGTCGTAGGAACGATCCATGAGGCAAACGATCGGATCCTTCGTCGTCGGTGCGTTCGTCTGCGCCTGTCTCTTGGGGACGACGCAAACGCTGCCGCGTTACATTGTCGACAAAGACGTTACGATTCACCTCGACGACGGCGCCACGCTATGCGCGATGGTCGTCCGGCCGCCGGGCGCGGCGCGCCGACCGGCCGCACTGGAGTTCACGATTTACGTAAGCCCCGAACAAGATCTCACGCGACTCGAATACGCCGCCGACCGTGGATACGCGGGCGTCATGACGTACGCTCGCGGAAAGAGCTGCAGCCCGGATACGATCGCGCCGTACGAGCACGACGGTCACGATGCCAACGGCGCGATCGACTGGATCGCGCGGCAACCCTGGAGCGACGGCCAGGTCGGCATGATGGGGGGCAGCTACGACGGCTTCACGCAGTGGGCCGCGGCGAAGTTCGCCAACCCGCATCTAAAAACGATCGTACCGATCGTTCCAAACAATCCGGGCAACGGCTTGCCCATGCAAAACAACGTGTTCTTGCTCGTCAACTACCCCTGGATATACTACGTCACCGACAACAAAACGCTCGACGATGCGACGTATAACGATCCGAAGTGGCGAACGTTGCCGATGCGCTGGTACCAAAGCGGACGATCGTATCGGGACGTTGACGCCGTTGCGGGCGTGCCCAATCCGTGGCTGCGCAAATGGCTGCAACATCCGAGCTATGACGGATATTGGCAGAGCATGAGCCCCTATCGCGGCGACTACGCGCGGATCGGGATTCCCGTCCTTACCATCGACGGATACTACGGCGATAGCACGGCGATCGGATACTTCAACGATTTCCGAAAGTACAACCGAGCGGCACAGACCTACCTGGTTGCCGGGCCGTGGGATCACTTCGGATCGCAGGGCCGCCGCAAACCCGACGTCGTCCGAGGCTACCGGATCGATCGGGTAGCGCACGTCGATGCCTGGAAGCTTACCTTCGATTGGTTCGACTTCGTCATGCGCGGAAAGCCGCGTCCGGCGCTCGTTCGGAATCGCGTGAACTACGAGGTGATGGGAGAAAATGCGTGGCGCCATGCCCCGTCGCTCGACGCGATGGGTACGCCGGAACGCTTCTATCCTACGACCAGGCACGTAAGCCGCCGCTTCTACCTTTTATCGACAACGCCGCCGGCACGCCTGGGCGCACTGCATCAAGAGGTGAACCTCGCCGACCGGACGACGATGAACAACGATCCCTATCCATACCCCATCCTCGACAGGAAGCCCGACCTCTCGAACGGCTACAATTTTCTCACGCCACCCTTTTCCCGGCCGGAAGAAGTCAGCGGTCTCGACGGGGTCGTTCGTCTGCTTGTGAACGCGCGCGATCTCGACGTCGGACTCGCTCTATACGAGATGCTACCGGACGGGCGGCTCTTTCAACTCACTTACTATACGGAGCGCGCCAGCTACGGCAGCGACGCGAGCGTACGCCGGCTGCTAACGCCCGGGAAAGAGGCCACGGTTCCGTTCGATCAAGACTATCTTTTCAGCCGGCTAATTGGCAAAGGCAGCCGCCTGCTGCTGACGCTCAACGTGAACAAGAACGCGTTTGCCGAAATCAACTATGGTACCGGGCGCGACGTCGCAACCGAGAACGTCGACGACGCGCGCGCTCCGATGAAAGTGGATTGGCTCACGAGCAGTTACATACGCCTGCGATTACGCGATCCGCGTTCGCAAACCGCAGTCGTGCCCGGCCGGCTAGAAGGAGAGCGCCGGAGCGGACGGTAACGCGGCGCGACATGCATTTAACGCCGCTCGATTGGGCGATCATCGCACTCTCGCTCGGCGTGACGTTCATTCCGGCAATCGTGTTGGCGCGGCGAGCCGGACGAAACATCACCGAGTTCTTCGCCGCCGGACGGCAGGCGCCGTGGTGGCTGATCGGCATCTCGCTGGTCGCAACGACCTTCTCGACCGACACGCCGAACCTGGTGACCAATCTCGTGCGCGACGGAGGCGTCGCCGAGAACTGGGTGTGGTGGTCGTTCCTGCTCACCGGGATGGCGACGGTATTCTTTTACGCGCGGTTGTGGCGGCGCAGCGGAGTGCTGACCGATCTCGAATTCTACGAACTGCGTTACTCCGGGCGCGCCGCGTCGTTCGTCCGCGGCTTCCGCGCGATCTATCTCGGCCTGTTCTTTAACTGCATCATCATCGCGAGCGTGAATTTGGCGGCGGTGAAGATCGCCAGCGTGCTCTTCGGCTGGCCCCGGCTCGAAACGCTGCTGGTGCTGGCGGTGGTGCCGATTATCTTCGCAGCGACGGCGGGGCTCTGGGGCGTCATGGTCACCGACATGATTCAGTTCTGCATCACGATTACGTCGTCGTTCGCCGCCGCGTACTTCGCGCTGCGGGCGCCGGGCGTCGGCGGATTGCACGGTCTGATCGCGCATTTCAACCACGGCGGCGCCGGCACGCTCTCGCTGCTGCCGAACTTCCACGATTGGCCGACGGCGCTGGCGATTTTCGTCATCCCGCTCACCGTGCAGTGGTGGTCGGTGTGGTATCCGGGCGCGGAGCCGGGCGGCGGCAGTTACGTCGCGCAGCGCATGCTGGCCGCGCGCACCGAATCTGACGCGCTCTTCGGAACGCTCGCATTTCAGGCGATGCACTACGCGCTGCGGCCGTGGCCGTGGATCATCGTCGCGCTCGCGTCGGCGATCGTCTATCCTTCGCTGCACGATATCACGAAGGCGTTTCCGTCGGTGCAGCCCGGGCTCATCGGCAACGATGTCGCGTATCCGGCGATGCTCGTCTTTCTGCCGGCGGGATTCGCCGGCTTCATGGTCGCCGGACTCTTCGCCGCGTATCGCTCGACGATCGAAACGCATCTCAACTGGGGAACGTCATACCTCGTCCACGACTTCTACCAGCGGTTCTTGCGACCGGGCGCGAGCCAACGCGACTTGGTGCTGGCGGGACGCATCGTCACGGCGTTCCTGATGGCCGCCGGCGTCGGCTTCACGCTCTTTCTCGTCACCGCAAAGGACGCGTTCGATCTGATGCTCTCGATCGGCGCGGGCACCGGTTTGATCTATCTGTTGCGTTGGTTTTGGTGGCGCATCAACGCGTGGAGCGAAGTGAGTGCAATGATCTCGTCGTTCGTCGTATCGCTGGGTTTTTTCGTTGCGGGAAAGGCCGGACATCCGTTCGCGAGCACGACCATCTTGCTGACGACGGTCGCGGTAACGACGGTGGTGTGGGTGGCCGTTACCTATGCTACGCCGCCGGTTGCCGCGCCGGCTCTGGCTGCGTTTTACGCCAAGGTGCGGCCGGCTGGTCCGGGGTGGGCCCGCGTTCGCAAAGAGGCCGGGTTGCCGCCCTCGCCGGATTCGCCGGCGCAGTCGCTGCTCGGGTGGGTATTGGGGTTGACGGCCGTCTACGGCGCCCTGCTTTCGACGGGCGAATACGTCTACGGTCGCCCGGTAACCGGAACGCTCTGGGCGGCCGTTTCGGCGGTCGGCATTGCTGGGTTGGTCGCAGTCGGAAGGCGCATCTTCTCCACAGATTGCACAAGATGAACGTCGTACGCTGTGGACAACGAAGGCCCGCGTTCGGCTATTGCCCAACCACCGTTTCGTGCTGAAAATCGCTATGGGGAGCAACTTTTGACCTACTTTCGCATCGCTGCGGCGCTGGCGCTCTGTGCCGCCGCCGCTTGCTCGCATAGCTCGAGCAGCAGCCAGGTCGCTTCAGGCGGTAAGACGATCGGCGTTTCCATTCAAAACCGCGAGGCCCAGTTCTATCAGGACATGGAAGCCGGCATGCGCTCCGAGGCGGCAAAATACGGCTACAGCCTCATCGTCGTCGATGCGAACCGCGATAACGCCAAGCAGCAGAGCCAAGTCGAAGACTTCATTTCGAAGAAGGTCGACGCGATCGTCTTGACCCCGTACGATTCGCAAGCGATCGGCAGTGCGATCGTCGAGGCGAACAACGCTTCGATTCCCGTCTTTACCGCCGACATTGCGAGCACGAGCAGCGAGGGGAAGGTCGTCGCGCACATCGCCAGCGACAACGTGCAAGGCGGTTTCGAGGCCGGCAAGTTGATCTGTCAGGCGGTTGGAAAGAGCGGCACGGTCGCGATCGTCGACGAACCCGAAGTCACCAGCGTGCAAGACCGCGTGAAGGGCTTCAAACAGGCACTCGCACAACTCTGTCCGGGCGTGACGATCGTCGCCGACGTCGACTCCGGCGGCACGCGCACGAAGGCGAGCAGCGACACCGGCGACATCCTGCAGGCGCACAAGAATCTCAAAGGCGTCTTCGGCATCAACGACGACTCCGCGTTGGGCGCGGTGACCGCCGTGAAGGCCGCCGGGTTGAACGGCAAGGTTGCCATCGTCGGCTACGACGCGACCCCCGAAGCGCGTGCGGCGATCGCGTCGGGCGCGATGTTCGGCGACGCGATTCAGTCGCCGAAGACGATCGGCGCCACGACGATCGACGTGATCCACGGCTCCTTCGCGGGCACGACGCCCGCGCCGGTCGTGAAGATCCCCGTCGGCGCGTACACGCGAGCCGACGCCGCTAAGAATCCGTAAAGCGCGGCGTTGACCAGCGACGCACCGCTGCTGGAGATGCGCGGCATTGGGAAATCCTTTCCCGGCGTTCGTGCGCTGAGCGACGTTTCGCTCACCGTGCTTGCCGGCGAAGTGCACGTGCTCGTTGGTGAAAACGGCGCCGGAAAATCGACGCTCGTGAAGATCTTGGCCGGCGCGCTGACGGCCGATGAAGGCGAAATTCTCGTCGACGGCAAGCCGGCGCACATCGACTCCCCGCATGCCGCCGAACTGCTCGGCATCGGAATGATCTACCAGGAGTTCACGCTCGTGCCGCAACTGAGCGCACCCGAGAATATTTCGCTCGGCGACGAACCCATGCGCGGACCGCTCGTCGACGCACGCGCGGTTCGCGCTCGCGCCGAGCGCGAACTCGCAGAACTCGGCCTCGACCTGCCGCTCGACGTTCCCGTTTCGCAACTCTCGGTCGGCCAGCAGCAGGTCGTCGAGATCGCCAAGGCGCTCGCCCGCAACGCGCGCATCATCGTGATGGACGAACCGACCGCGGCGCTGAGCGGACGCGAGATCGAACGCCTCTTCGGGATCGTCGCGCGGTTGAAGGCGAGCGGCGCCGGCATCATCTACATCTCACATCGCATGGACGAACTGCCGCGGATTGCCGATCGCGTCACGGTGCTGCGTGACGGTCACGCGATCGAAACGCGAGCGGCGGCGGAGTTTCCCGCCGACGAAATCGTGCGCGCGATGGTCGGCCGTCGGGTCGAATCGCATTATCCCGATCTTCCGCCGGTAGCGACGGATGCGCCGGTCGTGCTGGAGGTGCGCGACCTCGTACGCGAGCCGGCCGTTTGCGGCGTTTCGTTCGTTGCGCGTGCCGGCGAGATCGTCGGGTTGGCGGGGTTAGTCGGCGCCGGCCGTACCGAGATCGTGCGCGCGATCGCCGGTGCCGACGTTCCGGACCGCGGTGAGGTTTCGATCGACGGTGCCCGCATACGCGTACGCGCACCCGAGGACGGCATTGCGGCCGGCATTGCGTTTATCACGGAAGATCGCAAAGCGCAGGGACTCGTGCTCGGGATGACCGTCCGCGAAAACGTCACGCTGGCGCACCTGGCCGAGTTCGTGGCGCGTGACCGTCTGATCGACCGCAAGCGCGAGCGCGAAGCGGCCGAAACGATGATTTCCGAACTGCGCATTCGCACGCCCGGCAGCGAGCAAATCGTGCGCAACCTCTCCGGCGGCAATCAGCAGAAGGTCGTGCTCGCGAAGTGGCTGCTCGGGAAGGCGCGCGTTTTTCTCTTCGACGAACCTACGCGCGGTATCGACGTCGGCGCGAAGGCCGAGATCTACGCCCTGATGCTCGACCTGGCCGCGCGCGGCGCTGCGATCGTCATGGTTTCCAGCGATTTGCCCGAGGTGCTCGGGCTGTCGCATCGCATCCTCGTGATTCGCGGGGGAACGATCGTCGCGGAGTTCGCGCGCGCCGACGCCGCGCCGGATCGCGTCATCGCGGCTGCGACCGGGGCGGCGGCGTGAAGCAGGGCCGCGCCTACTGGCTGCGCGTGGCCGCAGCCGCACTCGGGCTGGTTGCGCTGATCGTCGTGGTCGACGTGGCATCGCATGGCTCGTTTCTCGAGCCCGCAAACATCGTGCGCGTGCTGCGTCAAATCACGTATAACTGCGTGCTCGGCGTCGGGCAAACGTTCGTGATCATCACCGGCGGCATCGATCTCTCGGTCGGGTCGCTGGTCGCGTTGACCGGCGTCGTCGCCGCCCTCGTTGCCAACGCGCTCCATCTCAGCGGATTTGCATTGATCGCGGTGACGCTGCTCGCGGCGATCGCCGTCGGTGCCGCGGCGGGCTGGATCAACGCGCTGCCGGTGGTTAAACTCAATCTGCCGCCGTTCATCACGACGCTCGCGATGCTCGAGATGGCGCTCGGACTCTCATTCATTCTCGCGCACGGGCGTCCGGTGGCGCTTCACACCGCCGATTTCCAAAACACCGGCATCGGTTCGTTCCTGGGCGGCCTCACCGGCGCGCTGCATCTGCCGGCGATTCCCGTTCCGGTCATCTGGATGGCCGCCATCGTGGTCGCCGCGTCGGTGCTGCTCACCCGCACGCGCTTCGGACGTTACGTCTTCGCGATCGGCGGCAACGAAGAAGCGGCTCGCCTCGCCGGTATCAACGTAGTGCGCGTGAAGACGCTGGTCTACGTCATCAGCGGCGCCTGCGCGGCGATCGTCGGTTTTCTCTATATGGCGCTTTTTTCGTCGGGTTCGCCGCAAACCGGAACCGGCGACGAACTCCTCGAATCGATCGCGGCCGTCGTCGTCGGCGGCACGAGCCTCACCGGCGGACGCGGCGGCATCGTCGGCACGTTCTTCGGCGCGTTGCTCATCGGCGTGCTCTACAACGCGATGAATCTCCTCAACGTCGATTCCTACTTACAGAAGGTCGTGCTCGGCGCCGTCATCCTCCTCGCCGTCGTCCTCGACGAACTCCGCAAGCGCTACTTCATCGCAAAGTAAATCCGCGTCGCGTCGAGCGAGGCACCCCCGCTACCGTTCTGCTATCAGTTCGATTCTGTTTCCAAAGGGATCGAACACGTAGCAGTGGCGCAAGCCGTCGTCTCCTAGTGGCTCGGTCGTGACTTCCAGATCGGCGGCCGTAAATCGAGCGAAGAGAGCATCGTAGTCGACACACCGCAATGCGAGATGTGCCTTCGCGCTTGGATGGAAGCCAGGATCCGCACCCAAGTGGAGTTGAACCGGTCCACTGCGTAGCCATAAGCCGCCTCGGCCCGCAAGCCGCGCCGGCTTCGGAACCTCCGCAAACGACAGGAGGTTCACATAGAAGCTTCGCGCGCGGTCTTCGGCTCCAACGGGGATCGCAAGTTGAACGTGATCGATGGCTGAGAAAATCGGGTCAATCACGGTGCAGTCATACGCTTTAGTCTGAACGCGCTCCGCTCGAACCGGGCCGTGCTTCGACTGCGCGTGCTGCGCACGCTCCGCTCAGCATGACATGTGGCGTCCTTCGACTGCGCGCGCTGCGCGCGCCTCCGCTTAGCATGACATGTGGCGTGCTTCGACTGCGCGTGCTGCGCACGCTCCGCTCAGCATGACATACACAGGATGCTCCGCTCAGGATGTATGGACGGATTAGAACGGGAAGTCGTTTTGGGTGAGGCCTACATTGGTTTTGAGGTCGGTGATGCTTTCGTCGAGCACGATCTGCGAGCCGGCGTAGAGGATCTGGCGAATCGGCCAGTGCGTGGCTTGCGACATGTACATGATCTCTTCGCTCACGCCGTCGTTGCTCGAAGGATCGCCGACTTTCAAGTCGAGCCGATCGGTCAAGACGCCGCCGATTTTTCCGCCAGGCGTCTGCGTAAGCGTGCCGGCCGTCGTCGCGTAGCGGTGCACGACGGTCTGAATTAATCCCTCCGGAATCGTCACGCCGCGGAGCGAGACCGCGCGCGAATCGTGAATGCTAACCTTCAAGTGCACGCCCGAGAAAAGGCCCCCTTGATGGCCGCTCACTTGATCGCCGCCGGCCCATACGCCGCCCGAGCCTTTGCCGTCACCCGACGCGATCAGCGTTTTGGCGAAGTGCGGCTTCATGAACCACAGTTGGTAGACGCGGTCCTGTGTGGCCGTCCCCTTGACCTCGTGCACGTGCTGCGTGCATTGGTAGTCGTTAATCGCGGCGTACGCTTGATCGAACGCCGCGATCGCGGGCGCCGTATTCTCGGCGCGCACGGGCGCGCCGAATGTCAGCGCGAGCGCGATGACCGCGGCGGCCGCCGCGAAGGTGGAAAGAACCCGCCCAGCTTGCATGAATCCTCCGTCTAGATCGGCTCTTCGCCGAGGAGCGTACCGTGTTTCCCTTCGACGCCGATGAGCACGTCGCATTTTGCCTCGGCGGCGATGTCTTGAACCGTTCCGCCGAGTCTCGCTCCGCTGTACTTCCCTTCGAGATACGAGCCGAGAATGATGAGATCGGCTTTCTCGCGCTTTGCGATGCTCAACACGGCTTCTTTGGTCGAACGAACCTTCTGAATCTCGGTGTGGAGCGTCACGTTGCTGCTATTGGCGATCGTTTCGGCCGCTCCGAGCGCGTCGAGCGCGGCGCGCTCCTCGTCGGGCATCTCGGCGTCGGGGGGCAGCGTGAGCGGCACCTCGATCACGTAGACCGCCAGCAACTCCGAGCGCTCGCCGCGCGCGAGCTTCACCGCGAGCGCCATCATGTGCCGCGAGTTGATCTCGGGCGAGAAGACGACCATGATGCTGCCGACCATGCGCTTGAGCTCGGCCCTCGTTTCGGCGGCCATCTTCTGCACCGACGACTTCGGGAGGTGGAGCATCCACGACAGAATCGAGACGACGGCGAGCGCAATGATGCATGCCGCAAGGATTCCGGTCGGTGCCAGCGTCGGAACTGCGCCCGCGGGCACGCTCATCGCGCGGCTCGCCGCATGCGTGCGAGGAGCGTAAGGCGGTGCACGCCCAGCGCCATCATCGCACATCCCAGCACTAAACCGGGGAGACTCTCGGCATGCAGGCCGAGGCCCGCGACGCGCACGACGACGATCGCTCCGCAGATCGTCATGGCGACGGCCAGCGCACCGCGAACGGCGATCATCCGGCGCCTTCCCGTGCGCGCCGTTCGGCGCTCGCTTTGACGTTCGCGACGTACTCGTCCATGAGTTCGAGTTCGCCGGCGTTGCGAAGGATGTCGACCTGCAACTTGCGCCAGTCGCGTTTCTGCGAGCCCAGGAGCGGCAGACCGCGGTGGTTGCGATAGATGAAATACGCGATGATGCCGACGATCAGCCAGGTCGGCCCGGCAATCCGTCCGATCGGGTGAGTGAAGAGCGTGAAGATCAGAATCGAGACGATGCCGATGAACCCGATCACGCCGACGACCGGAAACTCGGCGCGTTCTCCGTTGACGCGCACGGGGATGTTCAGCGGCATCTTGAACTTGCGCGGACTCAAAGGATCGTAGAGCCGCAGCGCGATGAGCGCCAGGAATACGAACGAATAGCTCGTGGCGGCTCCGAACGCGTAGAGATCGGCCAGGAAATCGAGCCCGGTCTCGTGGCGGAAGAAGCGCCCGTAGACGTCCATGGCGCCGGGATAGAGCGAAGGAAAGGCTGCGAAGACCAGTTCGAGCATTGCGATGCCGCCGAAGGTCACGATCGAGATCATCGGCGTGCGATAGCGCGCATGAACGCGCTGGAACATCGACGGCAGCAGGTTCGAACTGCTCATCGCGTAGGCGATGCGCGAGCTGCCGAAGACGCCGGAGTTCGAGGATATCAGCAACAACACGGCACCCAGCACCGGCACGTAGAACGCCGCGATCGCTCCGAAGTACGGTATTTGACTCGCCAGAAGCGCGACGGCTTTGCCTTGGTTGTCGCCGTTATTGGGGAAGATCTGCCAAAACTGCACGGGGTGGCCGTTGAGCGTGATCGCGTGCCAGGGCTGGAGGCCGAGCGCGAGGTTCGAGTACGACAGCGCAAAGATCAAAATCGTCAAGATCAGCGCGATCGAGGTCCGCGGGATGACCGAGGCCGGGCGCTGCGTCTCCTGGGCGGCCTGCGATATGGATTCGAGGCCGACGAAGGAGATGATCGCCAGCGACGTCCCGAGCATCAACTGATACGGCGTAGGCCAGTGGAACTGCATATTGTGCACGAGCAGCTGTGGGCGGAATGCGAACAGAAAACCGAAGCACAGGATGCTCGTCTCGCTCACCACGTCGAGCGCCGAAACGACGCCGTTGAACGCGGTGCTCTCGCGTACGCCGACGACGTTGAGCGCGACCAGCCCGACGATGAGCGTCAGCGTGACGAGAAAATGCACCCATGGATGGGTCGATCCGGTGAGCACCGGGAGCAGCTGGCTGGAATAGTCGACGCACGTCCACGCAAAAAGCGTGATGTCGATCGTGAAATCGAGCAGCACCGTCCAGCCGGCGATGAATCCGAAGATGTCGCCCAGCCCGCGTAAGACGAAGTATTGGCCGCCGCCGGCAACCGGATACGCGGCCGCCAACTCGGTGTACGCGAGGCCGATGCAGACGTAGACGATGCCGGCGAAGAGAAAGGCGACGTTCGACGCGCCGGCCGCCGCCGCCAAGACCAAGCCCAGTCCGACGAAGATGTCGGCGCCGACGTCGGAATAGCCCCACGAGAACGAACCCCACGGCGTTACCGCGCGGCGCAGTTGGGGCTTGGTGGTCGCCGACATGCTCGCTCGAGAATCCTAAAACGCGTTCCGGTGAAGGCGAAGACGCTCTCCGCTCACCGCAACTACGTCGAAGCGAATTTTTGCCGCCGGAGCGACGACTTGCGCGTAATCGGCGGCGGCGCGGCGCAGCACCGCGCGTTTGCGGGCGTTTACCGCCCCCAGCGCCGATCCGAAGCGCGTCGAGTCGCGGCGCTTGACTTCGACGATCACCAGCGTCGTGCCGTCGAGACAGACTGCGTCGATCTCGCCGCCGGGCACGCGAACGTTGCGCGCGACGATGCGATATCCGCGGGCTTCCAAGAACGCGGCGGCGCGGTCTTCACCGGCGCGCCCTTTCGCACCGGTGCTAGCCGAATCCGGCATCGAACTCAAATGCAATTTGGGCGTCGCGCACCCGTGCCCAGTTCGCCCGGTGATGCACGCACGGCCCGAAACGGCTCAAGGCATCGATGTGCGCCGGCGTCGCGTACCCCTTGTGCAGCGCGAATCCGTAGCGCGGATCCTCGCGGTCGAGTTCGACGAGCAGCGCGTCGCGATAGACTTTTGCGACGATCGACGCGGCGGCAACGACGGCGCAGCGCGCGTCGCCGCGGATTAGCGGCTCCTGCGGACCGGCGAAGGATCGAATTCGCACGGCATCGGTGATCAGGTACTGCGGGTGCGCGGAAAGCGCCGCGATCGCGCGTTCCATCGCCAGCACGCTGGCCCAGTAGATGTTGAGGCGATCGATCTCGGCAACGCTGGCGACGCCGACCGCCCACGCCGTGGCACGGGCTTTGATCGTCTCGGCGATTTCGCGACGCTGCTCGGGACGCACGAGTTTCGAGTCGTTGAGACCGCGGATGAAGAGCGGCTCGGCCGCGACGACGCACGCGGCCACCACCGGGCCCGCCAATGGACCGCGCCCGACTTCGTCGACGCCGCCGACGAGCGTGAAGCCGCGCTCGCGCGCGGCGCTTTCAAAGTGATGCAGCCGATGCAGCCGCCGCCGCTCGCGCTCGTAAGCGCTCTTGGCCTTACGCTGTTTCGACGTCATCGCCCGGCGATTCGAAAGAGATGCGCCCGAACGTCCCGTCGTCGAACGCGCTGATGTACGACCGGGCTGCGGTGTGATAGTCGATCTCACCGCCGCGACGCATGAATCCGCGCGCGCTCGCAAACGCTGCGAGATCGGGCACGCGCCTGCGCGGCCGGTGCTCGGTCAGCCAGCGATAAAACGCTGCCGCCACCTGTTCGGGGTCGTAGCGCTCGCGCGGAAGTGCGCCGCAGATCGCCAGCTTCCATTGGGCGTCTTTACCGGAAATTTTGGGAACCAGGATGCCGGGCGTATCCATCAGTTCCACGCCCGGAGCCATGCGAAACCATTGCAGTTGACGCGTGACGCCCGCGCGGTTTTCGGTCTTGGCGGCGGCACGGCGCAGCAGCCCGTTGACGATCGACGATTTCCCCGAGTTGGGAATACCGACGATTAACGCTCGCGAGGTTACCGCGTTGGTTTGCGCCGAGCGCGCGATCGCCGCGGCGACACGGGCGACGCTGGGCTGCGAGCGGGCGTCGACACCGACCGCTTCGATGTTACGCGCCGCAAACTCGCGGATCCACGCTTTCGTCGTCGCCGGTTCGGCGAGATCCTCGCGCGTCAAAACGAGAACGCGGGTGCGCTTTCCGGCCAACGCGTCGAGCGCGGGGTTGCGCCCGCTGCGCGGCACACGGGCGTCGGCGACCTCGACGACGACGTCGACGAGCTTCAGGTACTCGCCGATTCGGCGCATGGCGCGTGCCATGTGACCGGGATACCACTGAACGACGCGCTCCATTCCGGCCGTCATGGAAGCCTACAGAGTGCCCAAATCGGAGGGCGGCCAGACCCCGGCCAGCGCGCGGCCGATGAGACGGTCGTCGTTGACGGGGCCGAAGAAACGCGAATCCTCACTGTCGGCGCGGTTGTCGCCGAGCACGTAGAGCGAGTGCGCGGGGACGACGATTTCGCCGAAGCTTCGGCCGTCGGCGAAGCGCACGTACGGTTCGCTCAGCCGCCGGCCGTCGATCGAGACGACTCCGCGGTCGATGCGCAGGCGTTCTCCCGGAAGCCCCACGACGCGCTTGATGAAGACCGCACGCGCGTCGTCGCCGCGAAACGCGACGATGTCGCCGCGCTTGGGTGGCGCGATGCGATACGCAAACGTGTTGATCAGCACGTATTCGCCCGAGGCGATGTCCGGGGCCATCGAGTGTCCCGAGACCTGCGGCATGCGCATGAAGAATGCCGCGATCAAGAGCGTGAGAATCGCCAGCTGCAATGCAAGGTTCGCGAACGAGCGCCACGGCAGCGATCGGGCCACGAGAGGCTAGGTTCTTGGGAGCCTCCGATTAATCCGCTGCACCGATCGCAACGCCGTTGCCCAACGGGTTTGACCGCAAAGACGACACCTGAGTCGTCGCCGGCTCGGTCACAGACCACTGCGGGTATGCTTCCTCGCCGTCTCCTAGCAGTCGCCGTCTTTGCGGTCAAACGATCGGTACATGGGATTAATCGGAGGCTCCCTACCCTCAGAGGGTGCGGGCCTGCGAAGGCGGCCAGAAGATCACAAACGCGCGGCCCGTGAAACCGGCGGGCTCGCCGGCGCGCGCGCCGCTGGCGAAACGGCCCGTATCCTGCGCGAATCCCCACACGTGGGAATCTTCCGAGTCGTTGCGGTTGTCGCCGAACATCACGTAACAGTGCGGCGGGATGCGATCGGGCGCCGTCCACATCGATCGCGGTGGGACGTTCGCGGAGGCCGGATCGAGCTTCTCCCAACCGTCGCCGTCGCGCACGTAGATGCCGTAGTCGCGGATTTGCAGAGCGTAGTCGGGCCGCTCCGCGACGTACGGTTCGATCAGCGCCGTGCCGTTGACGTAGACCTTGCCTCCCGCGACGCTCAAGCGGTCGCCCGGAAGTCCGATAACGCGCTTGATGAAGTCGTCGGGCGTCGGCACCGGCGGCGGAAAGACGACGATGTCGTCCCGGTGCGGCGGATGGAAGCGGTACTCGAACTTGTCGACCAGCAACACGTCGTGTATCTGGAGCGTCGGAAGCATCGACGCCGATGGAATGTAGTAGGTGCGGGCGACGAACGTAATCAGGACCCACGCCGCCAAGCCGGCAATGATGAATGGATCGAGAAACTCGCGCGCCAGCGCCGTGCTGCGCCCGTTCGAACCAGCAACCACGGGGCGCAGCGAGAGCACGACGCGCGTGACGGCGATCACGGCCACGATGGCGAGCAGCTCTTGCGGCGTCACCGTACGACCTGCAGCCGGCTCAGCGGCCAGAAGATCGCGAAGACGCGTCCGGCGAAGCCGGCGCGGCGCCCCGCCAGCGGCCCGGCGGCAAACGTGCCGTTCGTCTCTGCGAAGCCCCAGACGTGCGAGTCGTCGGAGTAGTTGCGATTGTCGCCGAGCAGGAAATAGAAGCCGGCCGGAATCCGGTCGGGCGCCTGCCATTGCGAGCGAGGCGGAACGTTGGCGTTGTGCGGATCGAGCGCGACGCCGTCGACGTAAATGCCGTAGCGCTCGATGCGCAGATCGTAACGTGGAGCCTGGTTTTCGTACGGCTCGCGCAGCGCGACGCCGTTGCGGTAGACGACGCCGTCGGAGATGGCAATGGCGTCGCCGGGCGTTCCTATCACGCGCTTCACGAACTCATCGCCATGCGAAGGCACCGGAGGCGTGAAGATCGCGACGTCGCCGTGCTGCGGCGAGTGAAAGCGATAGGCGATCTCGTCGGCCATCAAGACGTCGCCGACTTGCAGCGTCGGCACCATCGAGACCGAGGGAATGTAGAACGTTCGAAGGACGAACGTGATGAGGAACAGCGCGGCGAGACCGGCGACCAACAGTGCGTCGAGGTACTCGCGCACGGCCGCCACCGCGGGCGACGGCCGGTTGTCCGACGTGAACGGCTTGGTCGAGAGGGCGAATCGGGCGACGGCGAAAGCGCAGAGAAGTCCTAGAAGCTGCAGCGGGGTTACTTGACGAGCTTCTTTTCTTTGATTCGCGCGGCTTTGCCGATCTTCTCGCTCAGATAGTAGAGCCGGCTGCGCCGCACGACGCCGCGTTTGCCGACTTCGATCTTCTCGACGCGCGGGCTGTGGACCAGAAACGTCTTCTCGACGCCGATGCCGTGAGCGACGCGCCGCACCGTGATCGAGGCGCGCGCACCGCCGCCCTTGCGCACCATCACGACGCCTTCAAACATCTGCGTGCGCTCCTTGCCGCCTTCGACGACTTTGGAATAGACCTTGATCGTATCCCCGGGTCGAAACGCGGGGACGCCGTCCTTGACTTGGTCGGCATTGAGGGCATCGATGGCGTTCATGATGGTTACTTCTTCACGATAAAAAGCGAAGCCGGGCGAAGCCGGCGGTGAAAACAACCAAGGTATGGTATCACGGCCCATCTTCCGCGACAAGGTCGGGACGCCGCGCGACGGTACGGCGCCGCGATTCCTCTCGCCGCCATTCCGCGATTTTGGCGTGATCGCCGGAGAGCAGGACCTCGGGGACCCGGACGCCGCGAAAGACCGGCGGACGCGTGTAGCTCGGGTGGTCGAGCAGGCCGTCCTCCCCGGAGAAGGACTCGGCCGCCAGCGACTCCCGGCGCAGGGCGCCCGCGATCAGGCGAACGGTCGCATCGAGAATCGCGAGTGCCGGAATCTCGCCGCCGGTGAGGACGAAGTCGCCGAGCGAGTACTCCTCGATCGGGTAGAGGGTGCCGAGGCGGTCGTCGATCCCCTCGTAATGCCCGCAGACGACGATGAGCCGATCGAGTGCTGCGAAGCGCTCCGCGTCGGGCTGGCGCAGCGGTTTGCCGCTCGGGCTCGGAACCACGATTGCCCGGCGCTCGCCGGATTCGGGAACCTCCGCAAGCAGGCGGTCGAGCGTCCGTGCAATCGGCTCTAGCCGAAGCACCATTCCGGCGCCGCCTCCGAAGGGCGATCCGTCGGCGCGCTCGCCCGCTTCCAACTCGTCGAGCAGGTGGTGGTAGCGCACCCGCACGAGTCCGGCCTCGACGGCCCGGCCGACGATCGAGAGGCCCACGACCGGCGCGAAGATCTCGGGAAAAAGCGTAACCACGTCGATCGTGAACATGAGGAGAAGAATGTTCCGGCTGCGCGCCCGATTCGCTTCCGCACGCGATCCCGAACCCTACGCCGCGGCGCTCGAGGCGCTCGAGCGTCGCGACTTCGAGCGTGCCGAGCGCGATTTCACCGATCTGCTGGCCGCGTGCGACGTGCCCGCCGAGCGCGCGTTCCTGTTGAACAAGCGCGGCGTCGCACGCATCGGACGATCGCACGCGGATGCGGCGCGCGACGACTTCATCGCCGCGCTGGAGTGCGTTGCGCGTTACGCTCCCGCGCTCACCAATCTCGGCAACCTGTTACTGGAGGCGGGAGAAATCGACGCGGCGATCGCGCGGTACGAGGAAGCGATCGCCGCCGATGCTCGATATGCGGTCGCGCATCTCAACCTCGGCGCCGCGTATAAGCGGGCGGCCCGGTTCGACGAAGGCGTGCGTGCGCTGCGCGCGGCGCAGCGGCTCGACAAACCGCGGCTCAGCCCCGCGTTCGGACGTCGGCGGCGGTGATCTCGTCGAGGTAATCGAAGAGTTCGGGAAGCGTAATGCTTTCGAGGGCCGTCCGTTCGCGGATGCGGTCTTCGTCTTCGCCTTCGTCGCGAATGTAGCAGCGCGTCTCGACGCCTTTCTCGTCGTCGCAAACGAACGAAACCGCAAAGCCGCGGCCCGACGTTTCGTCGTAAATTCGCATCGTCTGCGGGTTGACGATCTCGATCGAGTGCGTCTGATGCCGCGCGTCGAAGATCAGGATGCGCAAGTGCTCGTAGTTGGTGACTTCGATCGACCCGACAACGAAGACGTTTTTGGCCGAAAAGAATTCGTGTCCGCGCTTGTTGCGGCTCGAGACTTCGTAGAAGACGCGGTGCGCAACGAACCGGTTTAGGATCTTTCGCAGCGTCGCCAGCGTCGCCAGCGTCTCGGTGCGATTGCCGCGGGTATAGATGATTTTCACGAGCGGACACGGTTGCTTGCACGCTTTGGCAGGCGGGACCTGCCCCAGCAGGCCAAACGCGCGTGCGAACCGGACTCTTATCGCGATGTTCTCCGTCCCAGACATCCTCGTCGTTTCCGTGCTCGCGCTGCTGCTCTTCGGGCCCGACCGGCTGCCGAAGATGATGCGCCAGGCCGGCCGCTTTATGCGGGAGGTTCAAAACACGTCGCATTCGTTCGTCGCCGAGATGGAGCGCGCGGCCGACGTGGCCGAAGCGCCGGCGCCTCCCCCTGCACCCAATCCCGCTCCCGCTCCGGGGCCGGTTCCTACCCCCCCGACAGACGACGCCAAAGCGTCGTGACGCGGCGCACGTAGTCGCGCGTTTCGGCGTAGGGCGGAATGCCGCCGTAACGCTCGACCGCTCCGGCGCCGGCGTTGTACGCGGCCAGCGCGAGCGCGCAGCACGCGGCCGGATCGCGCTCACCGAAGCGGTCGATGAGCGCGCGCAGATGACGGGCGGCGCCCGCGATATTCTGCAGCGGATCGGTAGCGTCGACGCCGAGACCCGATGCGGTGCCCGGCATCAACTGACCGAGACCGACTGCGCCCGCGCGCGACCGCGCCGACGGATTCCAGCGCGATTCGACGGCGATCACCGCGACGAGCAGCCGCGCGTCGAGGCCTTCGCGATCCGACTGCACGATCGTTGCGATTGCCATCGCGGCCGCGCTCGCGCCGTCGAGACGCGGGTTGAAACGCTGCAGCGCGAGCGCGTACGCCGCGAACGCCGGTGCGGCGCGCGCGTGTGACGGTGCGAAAAATGCGAGTGCGAGAAAGAGGATTGCCGGAGCGAGCGCGGGCTTCACGCCCGCGCAAGTGCCCACTCGGCCGACAGACTAGAGGTTGAAGTTTTGGCGGATCTCGCTGACGCGCTGTTGCACGGCGCTGCGCACTTGCGCGTGCAGGCGTTCTTTCTGTTCGTCGGGCAGACGGCGGTAGACCATATAGCCGGCCGCCGAGAGCAGCCCGCCGAGCAGGCCGAAGATCAGCGCTTTGCCGATTTCGCCGGCGTCGGCGTCGCCCGCGCCGTCGTAGCCGGGACCGGGCGCGCCGCCCTGATAGCCGTTACCGGCCGGATTCGATCCGGACCATTGCTGCTGGGGCGGCGTCGTGCGGAAGTTTTCAGACATGGACGGGCCTCCTTCGGGGCTCTGCGGTACTTACCCGGTTTCCCGCTCGGTGTTGCATGCTACATGCCCAGGGTACTGCCGCGCGATCTGCGCGACCGCCAGTTCGGCGGTCGCAGCGATTGCGCGCACGCGTTCGTCGTCGCGGTCGCGTTCCGGCCAGCGGATTGAGAAGTCGCCGGGATGCTGCCGCGTCTCCAGCGCGACGCGTGCATGCTCTTCGAGTCCGAGTCGCGCCGCCTGAAGTATCGCTGAAACCGCCGCGCATACGACGTCGTCGGCGTCGGCGAATTCGGCGTGCCCACGCGCAAAAATCGAGGACAGCCGGTTACGGCTGTCCCGATGGAAAACGACTTCGAGCACGCGCGTTTCCGCCGTTACGGAAGCGTGATCTTCGTGATCTTGACCTCGGCGAACGGCTGGCGGTGACCGTTGAGTTTGCGGACGCGCTTCTTCGGTTTATAGCGGAAGACGAGAATCTTCTTGTCCTTGGCCTGGCGCAACACCGTTCCGGTGACGCTGGCTCCCCCGACGATCGGCGTTCCGACGGTCACGCTCTCACCGCTGCCCGCCAGCACGACCCGGTCGAAGGTGACGTCGACTCCCGGTTCGCTCGTGATGAGGTCGCAACGAATGACGTCGCCCTCGGCGACTTTGTACTGTTTGCCGCCGGTCTCGATGATCGCGTACATGACCCCGGTACGATACCAGCCCGTCGCATGCGTGTCAAACGAGCGCCGCAAAGGGCGCCGCGTTCGGGCTTGACGGCGGTCCTCCGATAAGCTATGCTCGGCAAACTAGTCTGTTTTACAGAGTAGTCTGGATGAAGGATTTGCAATGGAAGAACGATACGAGCAAACGTGCGGCGGGCGGATGCGGATCTTCATGACCTGGGGTCTCTACGCTCTCGCCGTCGCAGTCATTTCGCGCTACATCGCCGAGAGAGGCTTGCCGGACGCAGTCGGCTGGGGCGCCGGGCTTGCCCTAGGGTTCGCACTCCTCGTTTGGTTTCGCGGGATATGAACGTGGACGACGTGAACGCCGGCCGCGCGCGCGACGACTTGGCGATGGTGCAGCAAATCCTCGCGCAGTCGCAGCAGCGGCTCTGCGCCGGCGGCGAGTTTTTCGTCGTGTGGGGCCTCTTCTCGGGCGGCGCGACGATTGCAGCGCACGTCATTTCGGTAGGGATCGCGCCGCTCGGTCTTCTGTGGGTTGTGGCCGCGGCGCTGGCGGCGTGCATCGTATTTTCGGTACTTCGGGGACGTGCGCTGAGGAGCGCGATCGGACGAGAGTCCCTGGTGCAGCACGAGTTCTTTAACGTTCTCTGGCTGGCGATCGCCTTGGCGTTCTTCGTCGACGTTGCGGTCTTTCGCGTGTTCCCCGGATTGGCATCGGCCGGTATCTGGAGCTTCTCGGAAACGCTCGTTTTGCTGTACATCGGGCTGCACGGGAATCGGCGCGCAATCGTATGCGCCGTTGCCGTGATGGCTTCGATGGTCCTTGCGAACTTCGCGCCCGCACACCTCTCGGCATACGTGCTGGCGGGCGGCATGATCGCCGGCTATTCCGGTTTTGGATTAGCCGAACTGCTCTCCAAAGAGTAGAGGAATGGACGAACTGCTGCTGTCGAGGATCCGGCTTGGAATCGTCGCGGAACTGCTCACCGCGCGGTGGATTGCGTTTACGGATTTGATCCGGACGTTGGACGTAAGCCAGGGGAACTTGGGCGCGCACGTTGCGAAACTCGTGCAAGCCGGATACGTCGAAGAAGAAAAGCATTTCGTCAACCGCCGTCCGCAGACGCGTTATCGCCTAACGCAGCGGGGGCGCACCGCATTTACGAACCACGTTGCCGCGTTGCAGTCGCTGTTGAACGGTGCAGCGACTTCCGCAGAGGTTCCCTAGCCTACGGGGTAAGCATTTCGCGTTCTACGGCCGTGCGCGTAACGGCCGCATCGGAGAACGGCAGCGGCCACAAACGGCCGTCGACCCAGGCACCGGCCTCGTCGGTATAATGGCCCGATCCTGGTTCGCCGGATTCGCCCTGCGGCAAGGTGATGCCGCCGGCCTCCCAGTTGCCGACGTCCCAGACCGCCCGAAAACTCTGCGAGTATCCCGCGTACTGCACGTGCAGCGTGAACTGGTCGCCGTATCCCGGCAGACGGGTTCCATCCAAAAACGTCATTCCGAGCGACGAGAGCGCGTGGAGCGGCGTGACGGCGCCGGCCAGTCCCCACGGTTCGAGCGAGGGCGGCAGCGTGACGTGCAGCGACTGCGGGCTCCGGCGCGCAGTCGAGAGGACGACCGGCATGCGCCGGGCTTTGGAATCGGTCAGTTGCACGCGCAGCCTTTCGGCCAGCGTCGCGGTCGTCGAATCTCCGGTCATGCGCCCGTCCCACTGGCCGAGCGCGCGGCCTCCGTCGGCATCGAGGCGGCCAACGGCGGGCGCAAGCTCCCGTGCCAGTTCGCGTTCCGGAAGTGAGAGCGCGTCCATTTGCATCTGCGCGAAGTAGGCGACGTCGTACTTCGGCCGCGCACGCAGCAGTTCGGCGATGCGATAGGCGCGGTAGGGCGGTGCGAACTGCGCGCTCAAACGCAGCGGGTATCCGGGTGCGTAGAATTTGTCGTTGGCGGTCCAAAGCACGGCATCGCGCGACGCCGCAACTTTGGGAAGCGTTGCGTATGGTACGTCGCCGAAACGCTTTTTGAGATCGGCGGCGGGATGGAACCACCGTGCCCACACGGGATCGTCGGGAATCGCTCCGGCGAGCACGTAGGCCGCGCGGCCGCTCGTATCGGCGACGACGAAGTTCTGCGTTGGTCCGGGAAAACCGGAAAGCGTTCGCACCGCATCCTCGAGCGTCTGCGCCCGATCGAGATCGAGAAACGTGGCCGCCGGCGACGACGGCCGATCGTACGCGTTCCAACGCACCAAGACGAACCGCCCACGCTTCGTGGTGATGCCGAACTCGTGCGCGGTGCGATAGTAGCGCTGCGTCACCGGCGAACGCGCGAACCGCACGTGAAACGACTCCGTCTGCCAGCCGCGCGGATCGAGCACGGCCGGCGGATCGAACACCGAGAGCGATGCAACGGTACCGTCGGTGGCACCCCAAGCGACTGACTGGTTGTGGCCGAGCACGATTCCGGGTGCACCCGGGAACGTGGCGCCGGCAACGTGTATTTGCGGCGAACGCAGATCGGCGAGATACCAGACGCCGGGCAGGCTCAAACTCAAGTGCGGATCGTTGGCGAGCAACGCGCGACCGGTGAGCGAGCGCCGCGCTCCCACCGCCCACTCGTTGCTGCCGACCGGCGGTCGCGACACCGCTAGCGGGAAGGCGGCGACTCGCAGCGAGCACGCCTTGCCGGGACCCATACCCGAAAGTCCGGTGACGACCGGCGCGTCGTAACAGGGATCGCTGAGCGGAAATTGCGCGTCGAGTTCCGCGAGGCCGCCCCGGCGGTAGGCGGCGTCGCGTGGTTCGACGGCGTTCCAGTCGTCGGTCAGGTCGAGCACCGTCGCCATCGCCACCGCCAGCGAGTCTTCCGGCGACCACGGCGACGGGCGGTAGGCGAGAATGCGAAACTCGACCGGCAGCGGCTCGCGAGCGATTGCGGCGTTCACGCCGTCGCTGAAGGCGCCAAGGATTTCGCGCGTGCGCGCGTCGAGTCGGCTCCACTGTGCGTCGACGATCGCGCGTACCGGAATCGCTCGCTCTCGTTCGTCGCTGTGCAGCGCCGAACGTCCGAAGACCTCGGCAAGGTCGCCTTTGACGAAACGGCGCAACAGATCCATCTGAAAGAGCCGGTCGGAACCTTCGACGTAACCTTGCGCGAAGAAGAGATCGTGTTCGTTGCGCGCCACGATGTGCGGCACGCCGCGGTCGTCGCGCAAAATCGAAACCGGCGCGCGCAGCAGCGAGACCCCGGAGATCGTGCCTTCGTACCGCGCGTGCGCGTGCATGCCGAGCGCGACGTTGAGTGCGAAGGCGGCGAGGACGGCGAGCGCGATCAGCGCGACTACGGCAACGAAACGCCCGAAAGACCGCACGCTCGCGCTTACGCGTCTACGAAGACGTCGTCGCCTTCGATGCTGACCGGATAGGTCATCAGCGGAACGACCGCCGGCAGCGTCAGCGCGTCGCCGGTACGCACGTCGAACGTCGCGCCGTGACGCGGGCAGACGACGGTCTCGCCCTCGAGCTGGCCTTGGTCGAGCGGACCGCCGTCGTGCGTGCAGACGTCTTCGATGGCGTAGAGCTTCCCGTCGACGTTGCAGAGCAGAAGTTCGCTTCCAACGACGACGACGCGTTTGGTCGTGCCGGGACCGATCTCCGAAACCTTCGCCACGCGATGCTTAGCCACGCCGAAGGTACTCCCGCGAGGGATCGTCGCGCGACAAGAACGCTAAGACCAGAAGCAGTATCGGAAGAAAGACGTCCGCAAACCACAGCACGAGCCCGGTATTGCTGGGCGAATAGTTACCGCAACAGACCATTTGGTGTATGTGCTGCGCCGCACAGGCAAGCGCGAACGTGGCGATCGCGAGCGTCGAAGCAAGCCGGAACTCGAAGCCGCGCCACAACGAGACCATCGCTACGACGCCGAGCGGGATCTCCATCCACCCCAGTTCGTACTCGAAAGGACTCGGTTGCCAGCCGATATCGGGCGCGGCGATCGATTGAAAATACGCGTGCAGGATGCCCGCGTACACGAACCAGATGCCGATTGCGTAGAAGAGGACTTCACCCCAGAGGATGTACGCGCCGTTATAGGGTCTGCGCTCCCGTTGAATCCGCCGGGTCCTCAACCACGCCGTCACCAGCGCGATCGCGAACAAAACGACGAACGTCTGGCCCAGGACGAATCGGAGAAAATAGACCACGGGCGCGCGTTCGGGGAGTTACCCGACGGCGCCTTCCATTTCCATCTTGACGAGCCGGTTCAACTCGACCGCATACTCCATCGGCAGTTCCTTGACGAAGAAGTCGAAGAAGCCGTTGACGATCATCGCCGTCGCGTCGGCTTCGGAGAGGCCGCGGCTCATCGCATAGAAGAGCTGGTCCTCACCGATTTTGCTCACGCTGGCTTCGTGTTCGACGGTCGAGCGCTGCTCGTGAATCTTCATCGTCGGCTTGGTGTCGCTCGACGACTCCCGATCCATGATCAGGGCGTCGCAGCGCACGCGGGTCTTCGCCCCGACGGCACCCGGAAAAACCTCGACCAGCCCGCGGTAGGTGGTTTTGCCGCCGTGCGCGCTCACGCTCTTGTTCGTCACAACCGAGGTGGTGTTTGGCGCAGCGTGGATGACCTTGGCTCCGGCGTCTTGGTGCTGGCCTTCGCCGGCAAACGCCATCGAGAGAATCTCGCCGCGCGCGCCTTCGCCCATGAGGTAGATCGACGGGTACTTCATCGTGAGGCGCGAGCCGATGTTGCCGTCGACCCATTCCACCGTCGCGTTCTTGTGCGCGATCGCGCGCTTCGTGACGAGATTGAAAATGTTGCGATACCAGTTCTGGATCGTCGTGTAACGAATCGACGCGCCCTCGAGCGCGATCAACTCAACCACTGCCGAGTGCAGCGACGACGTCGAGAACTTCGGCGCGGTGCAGCCCTCGATGTAGTGAACCTTGGCACCTTCGTCGGCGATGATGAGGGTGCGTTCGAACTGGCCCATGTTCTCGGCGTTGATGCGGAAATAGGCTTGCAGCGGCATCGCCACTTCGACGCCCGGCGGAACGTAGATGAACGAGCCGCCCGACCATACTGCCGAGTTGAGTGCCGAAAACTTGTTGTCTCCCGAAGGAATGACGGTCGCTAAGTATTTGCGCACGATGTCGGGATAGGTCTTCACCGCGGTGTCCATGTCGCAGAACAGCACGCCCTGCTTGTCGAGCGCCTCGCTGGTGTTGTGGTAGACGACCTCGGACTCGTACTGCGCGGAAACCCCGGACAAAAACTTGCGCTCGGCCTCGGGGATTCCGAGCCGGTCGAACGTGCGCTTGATATCCTCGGGAACGTCGTCCCACGAGCGCTCCGAGCGGTCGGTCGACCGCACGAAATAATGGATGTCGGCGAAATCGATCTCGCTGAGGCGCGCGGTATCGCCCCACGTGGGCATCGGCTTTTCGAGAAAGATCCCGTACGCTTTCAAACGGAAGTCGCGCATCCACTCGGGCTCATCCTTCATCGCGCTGATGCGCTCGACGATCTCCCGGGTCAGGCCTTTGTCGGATTTAAAGACGTAGTTTTCCGCATCGTGGAAGCCGTGCCGGTAGTCCTCGACCAGGTTTGGGGAGGAGACGGGTGTGTCGAGTTTCATCGCCATGTCCCTCTGAGCGTACTTCCCGTTGCCGACATAGTCAAGATAATGAAGTAGGAAGTTCAAAATCTGCTCTTTACAGGGGGGGTGGTAGGGGGTATGATGGGCGCCGGACCGCGCAGCGGTCCACGGTTACAGGGGAGGCGCGCCCTTACGCGCCATCGCGGCGAGCCGCCCGTGCACCGCTCAAAAGCGCCGGCAAGAGCTCGTCGATAGGTCGGGGACGTGAACTGCACCGCAGGCGCCAGCCGACGAAGTCCGGAGGTGGGATTCCCCCGAGGGTCAAGGAGACCTGGTTCGTTGAAGGCACTCGGAAAGCACATCGTGTGCGAGCTGTCGGGCTGTGACTCGGAGACGCTCGCCGACGTCGACGGCATCCACGCCATGATGGTAGCGGCGGCCCAGGCGGCTCGCGCGACCGTCATGGAGAGCGCTTTTCACCGGTTCGAACCGCAGGGGGTCTCGGGCACCGTGATCCTCGCCGAGTCGCACCTCTCGATCCACACCTGGCCCGAAAAAGGCTACGCGGCGATGGATTTTTACACGTGCGGCGACCATACCGACCCCTGGCTCGCTTGCGAACACGCCGCGTCGGTACTCAACGCGAAGAGCATTCTCACGACCGAGTTCAAGCGCGGCATCGAAAAGAGCGACGGCGAGTTCACGCACGTCATGAGCCGCGACCACGATCTGCGAGTGTTGTCGGCGTAATCGCCGCCGCGTTGCTCTATCCACTTAAGTAACCTAGGTTTGCAAAGCCAATTTTGCGTTGCAAAAATTGCGATTACAATTGATAACTGTTACGTTTTGCGCGCGAACGTTCGGCAGGCATCGTGCGTTACGCGTCTAACGAGATCGTGCGGTTCCCGCATTTCCTATGAGGTGTAAAAATATCCCGATGCGTTTAACAATCATTGGCTCCGGCTTTGCAGCGGTCGCCGCTGCCGCGGCGCTCGCTGCGTGCGGCGGCCACGGCGTCGTTCCGTCGCAGAGCTTCGCTTCCGGCAACGCCGCGTCGATCGGCAACGGCGTTTTGTCGCCCGCAATCTCCGACGCGGTGGTTCATCACTGCGACATCACCGGCATGTACTACTTCCACGGCTCGTGCGTGCCGTTCACGCTGAATCTCACCGGGAACACGACGGTCGAGCTCGGCAAGTTCGGTGCCTACAAAGGCATCAAGATCACCACGACGTTCAGTGTGATGGAGAATCCACCCAAAGGCGTCAAGTCGGTCCCCGCGATCATGGGCGATGCCACCGGAACCGGGGGCGACATCACCGGTACCGTTAAGAACAAGCCCTTTCCGATCTACGCCAAGGGCGAAGATTGCGTCAACTCGCAAGGCAAGAAAGAGCTCTGCCCCGGCAAACCGTTCGTGTATGCTGAGTTGATCAACCAGAGCAAGTACACGCTTAAGCCGAAGGACACGCCGAAGTTCTACATCACCGACTCAAACGGGTTCCCAGGCAAGAGACTTTGTTTCCCGGCAATCCTGACGACGCCCGGGCCGCACACGGCCGGTGGATGGGCGCCGAACACGACGCTCGGCGGACAGCCGAACGGAACGACGCTGACGATTCAAGCGCAGCCGAATCCGGGTCAGCTCGTGTATCCGGCGGGTCAATTCATTGTGGCGGGGGTTTGCGAATAGGCTAAGTCCTTCGTCCTTCGACTACGGCGCTTCGCGCCTCCGCTCAGGATGACATAAGAAGGGCCCTGCCGTGGTGGCGGGGTTCTTTTTTTATTTCGCCAAAGCGCCCGGCATGCCGAAGACCGAACGCTGGCAGTGGTACGTCGAAGAGTTTTCACCCGGCGAACAGCATCATCACGCGATCGACGGCGTCTTCTTTTCGGGTCGTTCCGAGTTCCAGCAGATCGCGGTCGTCGGCTCGCCAATCTTCGGCAAAATGCTCGTGCTCGACGGCGATACGCAGAGCGCGCAGAGCGACGAGCGCATCTACCACGAAGCGCTCGTCCATCCGGCGCTGGCGGCGGCGCGCGACCGCAACAACGTCCTCGTGCTAGGCGGCGGCGAGGGCGCGACGCTGCGCGAGGCGTTGCGCTGCCCCGACGTGTCGCGTTGCACGATGGTCGACATCGACGCAACGGTCGTCGACCTCGCGAAACGCTATCTTCCGGAGTGGTCAAACGGCGCGTTCGACGATCCGCGCGCGCGCGTGATCGTCGGCGACGCGCTCGCGTTCATGCGCGAGAACGACGAACGGTACGGCGTCATCGTCTCGGATCTCACCGAGCCGCTCGAGGATTCGCCGAGCAATCCACTCTTCAACGAGGCGGTCTTCGCGCTGATTCACTCGCGGCTCGACGACGGCGGTATCTACGTGCTGCAGGCGAGCACCGGCGCCGTGCACAACGCGTCATTGCACTGCAAGATGGCACGGACGCTGCGCCGCCGCTACGCGCACGTCGCGTCGTTCGTCACGCACGTTCCGGCATTCGATACGGACTGGGCGTTTCTCGCGTGCAGCGACGCCGTCGACGTCGCGGCGCTCGATCCGGCCGCTATCGAGGCGTATTGCGCGACGCTGCGCGGCGAGAGTTTTTTCTACGACGCGATTACGCACCGAAGACTGTTTTCGCTGCCGCTCTACCTGCGCCGCTCGCTCGCCGAGCCCGGCGACGTCTTTCAATGACGCCGCGCTACGCCGGCAAGACGGTCGTCGTGACCGGCGGGGGAACGGGCCTCGGCCGCGCGATGGCCGAGTCGTTCGCGGCCGAGGGCGCATTCGTCTACGTGGTCGGACGCCGAAGCGAGAAACTCGCCGACACGGTGGCAGCGATCGAAGCGGCCGGCGGAAAAGCGTTCGCGCTGCCCGGCGACGTCCGCGACGCCGCGCGCATGGAGACGGCGATGCGCGACGCCGCCGCGGGCAACGGGCGCATCGACGTGCTGGTCAACAACGCGGCCGGCAACTTCGTGTGTCCGTCGGAAGAGCTCTCGCCCAACGGCTTCAAGAGCGTCGTCGACATCGTGCTGCTCGGCACGTTTCTCTGCACGCGATTCGCGTTCGAAGGGCTGCGCGCGGCCGAGGGCGCGATCATGAACATCGTGGCGGCGTACGCGTGGAGCGGCGAGCCGGGCGCGGTTCACTCGGCCAGCGCAAAGGCGGGCGTGCTCGCGATGACGCGCACGCTGGCGGCGGAGTGGGGGCGCTTCGGCATCCGCGTCAATGCCGTCGCACCGGGACCGATTCACACCGAAGGCACCGACGCCAACCTCTGGAGCGTCGCCGACGTCGAGGAGCAGGTGCGCTCGAGCGTGCCGCTCGGGCGGCTCGGCGAGCCCGGCGACGTGGCCCGGGCGGTGCTGTGGCTCTGTTCGCAAGAAGCGCAATGGATCAGCGGAGCGACGCTCTCGGTCGACGGCGCGCAGTGGCTGCACGGCGGAACGCTCGACTTTCGCCGGGCGTACGACGCGATGAAAGCCGCGGCGTCCGAGCGGGGATAGAGGCGACCCTTTCCGGAATCCCGAGACCAGCATGGCCATCGATTACAGTCACGCGCCGCACGCCTGGGAGAAGGAGCGCGGAAACTTCGTCCTGCTGCTCGACCTCCAGCTCGAAAGCGTCGAGCGGGGCAAAGCGGTCATGCGCATGCCGTTCAGGCCGGAGATCACCAACTCGACCGGCGCGGTGCACGGCGGCGCGATTGTGAGCCTCTGCGACACGGTGTTCTACGTCGCGCTCGCCTCGATCTTCGGACGCGAGCAAGACACGACGACGGTCGCGCTGCAGTGCAACTTTCTCGCACCGGCAAAACCGCCGCACGATCTCATCGCCGAGGCGCGCGTGCTCAAGGCCGGGCGCCGCGTCGTCTACGGTGAGGTCTACGTGCGCAGCGGCGAAAAGATCGTCGCGCACGCCACGCTGAACTTCCTCAACAGTTATCCGCACGAGAAACCCGTGCGCGAAGCTCCTCCGCCGGCGTGAGCGTGCAGAGCTTGCGCCGCACGGCGCTCTACGCCGAGCACGCGCGCTTAGGCGCGCGCCTGGTGCCGTTCGCCGGCTTCGAGATGCCCGTGCAGTACGCCGGAATTCTGCAAGAGCACGATGCCGTGCGTCACCGCGCCGGACTCTTCGATCTTTCGCACATGGGACAGTTCGTGCTGACCGGCGACGGCGTCGCCGACTGGGCCGACACCCTGGCGATCAACGCCGTCGCCACGATGAAACCGATGCAAGCGCGCTATAACATCTTTTGCAACGAGCGCGGCGGAACGCACGACGACACGATCTTCTACCGGCTCGACGGACGCTGGCTGCTGGTGGTCAACGCCTCCAACGCGGGCAAAATGTGGGCGCATCTGAACTCGCATCTTCCGGAGGGCGGCGTGGCGCTGGCGAATCAGCACGGCGAGCGCGCGCTGATCGCGATTCAGGGTCCGCAATCCGCAGCGATGCTCCAGCCGCACGTAAACGCCCACGTGAGCGCGATGAAGTATTACTTCTGCATCGAGGCGGAAGTCGACGGCGTGCCGGCGCTCATCGCGCGCACGGGTTACACCGGAGAGGACGGTTTCGAACTCTTCGTCGACAACGACAGCGCCCCGGCAATTTGGAACGCCTTGCTCGAGCGCCACGCCGGCGAAGGACTGGTGCCGTGCGGCCTGGGCGCGCGCGACGTGCTGCGCCTGGAAGCCGGCATGCCGCTCTACGGTCACGAGTTGACCGAGGACATCACACCGGTGCAAGCCGGGCAGTCCTGGGCGCTGAAACTGAGCAAGCCGCGGTTCGTCGGGCGCGAAGCGCTCGGCGAGCAGACGGCGCGCGGCGACTACCCGCGCATCGCCGGATTGGTGATGGAAGGGCGGGCTCCGGCACGCGAAGGCTACGCCGTCTGGCACGAAGGACGCCGAGCCGGCGACGTCCGCAGCGGCTCGTTCGCGCCCTCGGCCGGCAATAAGAACGTCGCAACGGCGCTGCTCGTTCCCGAAGCCGCAACCCTCGGCGCCGTTGTCGAGGTCGAGATTCGCGGCGCACGGCACGCCGCGAAAGTCGTTCCGCTGCCGTTCTACAAACGCAACACCTGACGCTCGACGGAGAAGAGATGGCGCAGCCCGAGAACCTGCTCTACAGCAAAGAACACGAATGGCTGAAGATCGACGGCGACGTCGCGACGATCGGCGTCACCGACTACGCGCAGGACTCGCTGGGCGACATCGTCTACGTCGAGTTGCCGAGAATCGGGAGTTCGGTCGCGCAGTTCGGAAACGCAGGCGTCATCGAATCGGTGAAAGCGGTTTCCGACCTGTACTCGCCGATTTCGGGTGAGGTGGTGGAGATCAACGCCGCGCTCGAGAGCGATCCGGCGGCGGTGAATAAAGCCCCCTACGACGACGGCTGGCTCTTCAAAGTGCGCATCTCCGATCCAGGCGAGACCGCAAATCTGCTCGGCGCGGCCGAGTACGCGCAGCTCGCCGCTTCGTAGGAACGCTCGTGTACGCACCCCATACGCAGCGAGACGTCGCGCAGATGCTCGACGCCGTCGGCATCGAGTCGCTCGAAGCGCTGCTGCCGGTTCCCGAGGGGCTGGCGCTGCGCGCCGAACTCGACGTCGTGCCGGCGCTCCCCGAGTACGCAATCGTGCGCCGCTTCAACGAACTCGCGAAGAAGAATCCGGGCGCAAGTTACCGCTCCTTTCTCGGCGCCGGGGCCTACCGCCACTATGCGCCGCCCGCGATCGCGGCGCTGGCGATGCGGGGCGAGTTTCTCACCGCCTATACGCCCTACCAAGCCGAAGTTTCGCAAGGCTACCTTCAGGCGATCTACGAGTGGCAGAGCTACATCTGCTTGCTCACCGGAATGGACGTCGCCAACGCATCGGTCTACGACGGCGCAACGGCACTGGCCGAAGCGGCGATTATGGCGCTCAACGCGACCGGCCGCCACAAAATTCTCGTCTCGCGCGCGGTACATCCCAACTACCGTGCGGTCCTGAAAACCTATTGCGACGGCCTCGACGTCACCGTCGACGAAATCGCGTACTCCGGCGAAGGGGTCACCGACGCCGCTGCCGCCGCGCAAGCCGCGGCGGGCAAAGAATACGCCGCCGTGGTGCTGCAGTCGCCGAACTTCTTCGGGAACGTCGACACGCTGCCGCCGGCTGCGTCGGACGCGCTGCGCGACAGCGAGACGATCGCAATCGCGGTCGTTGCCGAAGCGCTCTCGATGGCGGCGCTCGCTACGCCGGCATCCTGGGGCGCGCAGATCGTGGCCGGCGAGGCGCAGAGCTTCGGCGTGCCCGTGGCTTACGGCGGTCCCTACGCCGGCTTCATCGCCGCGACGCAGGAGCATATGCGGCGCATTCCCGGCCGCCTCGCCGGTAAGAGCGTCGACACCGCCGGCCGCACCGCCTACGTGCTGACGCTGCAGGCGCGCGAGCAGCACATCCGCCGCGAACGTGCTACCTCGAACATCTGCACGAACCAGGCGCACTGCGCGCTGATCGCAACGATCTATCTCGCGCTGATGGGCAAAACGGGATTGCGCGACGCGGCCGCGCTCAACGTCGAGCGCTCGCGCGAACTCGCCACCGCCGTCTCGAGCGTCGACGGGATCGACTTAAAGTTCGTCGCGCCGTTCTTCAACGAGTTCGTCGCCAACGTGCACCGGCCGGCCGGCGAGGTGCTGGCGGCGTTGCGCGATCGTGGAATTCTGGGCGGCTTGGACTTGGGACGCTACTACCCGGAGCTCGCGACCTGCGTGCTGATGACCGCGACCGAACTCACGACGACCGCCGACATCTCGGCGCTATCCGATGCGTTGCACGAGGTGTACGATGTCGCCCACGTTTGACCACACCGCCTCGCCGACGATCTTCGATCTCGGCCAAGACGGGCGCGCCAACCGGTATCTCGACTCGGGCAAGCCGCTCGACCTCTTCATTCCCAAAGCCGATTTGCGCGACGAGTTGCCGCTGCCCGACAACAGCGAACTCGACGTCGTTCGTCACTACACGCGGCTCTCGCATCGCACCTTCGGAATCGATCTCGGTTTTTATCCGCTGGGATCGTGCACGATGAAATACAATCCGCGCGTCAACGACGCGATGGCGTCGATACGTGAGTTTGCCGATCTGCACCCATACGTTCCCGACGAGTTGGCGCAAGGTGCGCTGCAAGTCATGTACGAGCTCGAGCGCAGCCTCAGTTCGCTCTTCGGGATGGCCGCGTTCTCGCTCAATCCCTCGGCCGGCGCGCACGCCGAACTCGGCGCGCTGCTCGTAGCGAAGCGTTATTTCGCCGACCGCGGCGAGACCGCGCGCGACAAGGTCGTCGTGCCCGACACCGCCCACGGGACGAACCCGGCGTCGGCGGCGATGTGCGGCTTCAAAGTCATCTCGCTCCCCAGCGACGAGCGCGGCCGCGTGAGCCTCGACGAACTGCGCAAGGCGATCGGCCCCGATACGGCGGTCTGCATGATGACCAATCCGAATACGCTCGGGCTGTTCGAAGACCAGATTGCCGAGATCACCGCGGCGGTGCATGCGGCCGGCGGCCTCATGTACTACGACGGCGCCAACGCCAACGCGTTGATGGGGAACACGCGGCCGGGCGACATGGGCTTCGACCTCATGCACCTCAACACGCACAAGACGTTTACGATACCGCACGGCGGCGGCGGTGCCGGTCACGGCCCGCTCGGGGTTGCCGCGCACCTGGTCGAGTATTTGCCCACGCCGGTCGTCGTAGCGGAACCGAAGTCCGGCGCAGATGGCTGGGCGCCGAGCGACCGGCTCTCGTTCCGCCTCGACTTCGACCGGCCGAAATCGATCGGCCCGCTGCGATCGTTCTGGTCGAACTTCGCGCACGCGGTGCGCGCGTTGGCCTATCTGTACGCCAACGGCGAGGAAGGTCTGCGGCGCGTTTCCCAGTTGGCGGTGCTCAACGCCAACTACTTGCGCGTAAAGATTGCCGAGTTTTTGGAGACTCCGTATCCGGAACTCTGCCGTCACGAGTTCGTCGTTTCGGCGCAGCAGCTGAAGCGTGACACGGGCGTTCGCGCGCTCGACATCGCGAAAGCCCTCCTCGACCGCGGCTTCATGGCGCCGACGATGTACTTTCCGCTCATCGTGCCCGAGTGTCTGATGATCGAGCCGACGGAGACCGAATCGAAGGAGACGCTCGACGCATTCATCGACGCGCTGCGCGAGATCGTCGCGACCGCAAAGTCGAACCCCGAAGCCCTTTTCGAGGCGCCGGTCACGACCGTCGTCGGCCGAGTCGACGAAACGCGGGCGGCCCGGCAGCCGGACCTGCGATGGAAACCCCCGCCGAACTAAAGGCACTCTCGAAATTTTACGGACCGCTCCCTGAAAGCGGCGAGCCGCGCGATCCGTTTGGATTGCTCGTGTGGGAGAACGTTGCATATCTCGTCGACGACGCGCGCCGGCACGAGGCGTTCGAGGCAGTCCGCCTCGGAATCGGCATCGAACCAAAAGCGCTGCTCGCTGCGGGTGCAAGCGCAATCGAGCATCTGATCGGCGGCGGCGGGATGCTGCCGCGACGACGTTCGGAGAAGGTGCTGCGCTGCGCGCAGATCGCAACCGGCGTCGCGGACGGCGATTTGCGCGCGGCGTTGCGCGATCTCGAGCCCAAACGTGCGCGCACGTTGCTCAAACGTTTTCCCGGCATCGGCGATCCAGGCGCCGGCAAAATCATGCTGCTCTCGGGACTGAGCAAGGAGCCTGCGTTGGATTCCAACGGCGTCCGCGTGATCGAGCGCCTGCGTGGATTTCCGGCATCCTCGTCATACGCGCGCTCGTACCGGAGCGCGATCGAGTCGTTGCGAGAGACCGGCGTCCGCACCGCCGGCGCCGCCCGCGAGGCTTTCCAACGGCTCCGCCAACACGGCCGCACACTCTGTAGGCGAGCGAGCCCCAAGTGCGAGCAGTGTCCGCTTCGCAGGCATTGCGCGTTCGGCAATAAGCCCCGGAGGAGTCCGGCTCCAAGCCTCTAACAAAAAAGTAACTCAAGTTACTTTTTGGTGGTGCGCTTTGCTTCACGAGTTTGTGTCCGAGTTGCGCCGGGTTCCGCCGCTCGCGCGGGGGGACGAGGAGATGGTGGCTTTGCTCGGCGCGGCGCGTGTGGGGGGCGTCTCGCCGGCGCTCCCCGCGCGCCTTCAGTCCTACACCCGGACGCGCGCCTACGGCGACGAGCGTTTCGAGGTGCTTCTCCTCAGTTGGTCGCCTGGGGCGGCATCGGAAATCCACGACCATGGCGGCCAGCGCTGCTGGTTCGTCGTCCTGGATGGGTCGGTGCGCGTCGACGACTACGTGCGTCTCGACGGAGGCGAGGACGCGACGCACGCGGCGCTCGAACGGCGCGGCTCGCTCGCACTGGACCGTGGCGCTCTCGACGCACGCGCCGGCCGTTTCGACATTCATCGCGTAGCTGCGACGTCGCAGGCTCTGACGCTGCACGTGTATGCGCGGCCGCTCCGGGAGTTCGGCATCTACGATTACGATACGCAACGCTGTCGCGCGATACTCGCCGGATACGATGCGGACATCTCCACGACGTTCGCAGGAGGTGTGGCGCGGTGATTCGGTGCGACGTTGCCATTGTGGGCGGCGGCTTCAGCGGCGCGATGGTCGCCGCGCATCTCGCGCGCGACGGTGGATCGAGCGTCACCGTTCGCCTCTTTGAGGCGGGCGAAGACGAGATCGGGCGAGGCGCGGCCTATGGCACGCCGCATCCGCAGCATCTGTTGAACACGCGTGCGGCGGCGATGTCCGCATATCCGGGCGAGCCCGATCATTTCGTGCGCTGGCTCGGCAAGAACGTTTCGCCGGATGCGTTTCTTGCGCGGCGCCGCTTCGGCGACTACGTCGCCGAAATCGCGCGGTGCGCATTCGCAACGCCGACGTTCACGACGGTGCGCGATCTCGTGGTGTCGGTAACGCGGCGCGGCGAGCTTTACGTTATTACCACCGCTTGCGGCGCGCGTTTTTCAGCGCGGGCAATCGTGTTGGCAACCGGCAATGCGCTGCCCAACGACGATTTTCTGCCGCCCGAGCTGACCGAGCGCAGGCGGTACGTCGGCGACCCGTGGCGTTTCGATTATTCGCACGTCCGAGGCGACGTGCTCGTCATCGGCAGCGGCTTGACTGCGATCGACGCGCTCGTCGCTCTGGAGAGCGCCGCCCATTGCGGCACGGTGCACCTCGTTTCCCGGCACGCACGCTTTCCCGAAGCGCATGCCGAGCGGCTCGAACCCTACGAGGCCGTACCGGTGCTCGACGCGGGCGACGCCCACTCGCTGGTCCGCAGCTTCCGGCGCCAAATCGCTGAGGCCGAACGCCGGGGCTACGACTGGCGGGCGGTCGTGGACGCCATCCGCCCGGAAGGCGAGGCGATCTGGAGACGCCTGGGCGCAGCCGAACAACGCCGGTTCGACCGGCACCTGCGGGGGATTTGGGAACGCCATCGCCATCGCGTCCCTCCGGAGGTTGATGCGACGCGACGCCGCTATCTCCAAAGCGGCCGTCTCGTCGTCCACGCCGGCCGCATCGCCGGATTTCGCTCGGGCACGGCCTTCGTCGAGACGCGCGACGGCAGCGTCCTGCGGTTGCACCCCGGCTGCATCGTCAACTGCACGGGCACCGGCCGTCGCGGCCGCATCTTTGGCGATCCGCTGATCGCGGGTCTGGTGCGCGACGGCCTTGCGGTTCCCGAGCAGCTCGGTTTGGGCGTTCGCGTCGATCAGGACGGTGCCGTCGTCGCCGCCGGCGGCTCGGCGGCCGAAAACATCTGGGTAGTCGGCCCGCTCGCCAGGGGCTCGCGCTTCGAATCGACCGCCGTCCCCGAGTTGCGCACTGCGGCGGAGACGGTTGCGCGCCGGGCGCTCGACGCAATAGTAAGCGAGCGCTCATCTGCCATCAGGGCCTAAATAGTCGTCCGTTCCGGCAGGCTCTTCTTGGCGGCGGGGCCTATAATGGAGCTAATGAGGGGGCTCCCAACAAGCCCCCTTCCCCGTCCCCAAAGAGGCGTTTCGAGCGACATGCGGATCAAGTACGAAGTATCGGCTGGTGGGTTGCTATTGCGCCCGATCGGCGCGACGTACGAGGCGTTGTTGATCGGGCGCGGCACGCCGCCGCGCATTTGGACGCTGCCCAAAGGGCACGTCGAGGCTCGCGAGTCGAACGAGCAAGCGGCGCTACGCGAAGTGCGCGAGGAGACGGGATGCTGGGGCGAGATCATCACGCGCCTCAACGAAATCTCCTACTGGTTTTACGTCGGAAAGACGAAGCACCGCAAGGCCGTGACCTTCTACCTCATGCGCTACCTCTCGGGCGATCCGGCGCAGCACGACCACGAGGTCGACGACGCACGCTGGTTCGACATGCTTCAGGCGCGCAAGACGCTCAAATACGTCAACGAGAAACGCCTGGTCGATCTCGCGCTCGAGTTTCTCGCCGCCAATCCCGATGCATTCGGCGAGGTTCCGCTGGTCGCGCGGACGTCCTTACAATCCTCTTGAACGACCTCGCAGCGACGACGTCCGACCAAGCCTGCCGCGTCCGGCTCGACGTCTTCGACGGCCCGCTCGACCTGCTGTTGAGCCTCATTAAAGAACGCCAACTCGACGTCGCCACCGTCCCCCTCGCGGCGGTCGCCGAACAGTATCTCGCATACGTGCGCGCTATGCAGGAACTCGACGTCGAGGTCGCCGCCGAATATCTCGTGATTGCGGCCACGCTGGTCTTCCTCAAATCGCGTGCGCTGCTGCCGCCGATTCCGCAAGAGTTCGCGGGCGACGAAGCGGAGACGCCCGAGGAGGTCGAAGAGCGGCTGCGGCGGCGGCTGATCGCATACTCGAAATACCGTGAGTTGGGCGAGCGGCTGCGCGCGTTTGCGCTCGAAGCCTCGGGCTACTTCTACCGTGAAGCCGGCGACCCGGCGAGCCAGGTCGTGCAGCGCTACCAGATCGATCCCGAGAAACTCAAGCACGCGTTCGTTGCAATGCTCGCGCAAGCGCGGCCCGAGAAGCGCTCGATCGTCCGCGAGCGCGTCTCGCTGATCGCCTCCATGGATTACATCGTACGCCGTCTGAAGCAAACCGGCGAGGTGACGTTTTCGACGCTCTGTCACGAGCTGGGAATGACGCGCGAAGTCGTCATCGTGACGTTCCTCGCGCTGCTCGAACTCGTTCGCCGCCACCGCGTTTCGTTGGAGCAGCCCGAACTCTTCGACGACATCCGCATCGTGCCGGTGGTTCGTCAGCAAGTTGCCGGCGCATGAGCGAGGGCGCGATCGCCGAGAACGAAGCCGCCGCGGCAGCCGTGGAAGAGGCGGTGCTGCGTCTGACGCGCCCCATCGAGGCGCTGCTTTTCGTTGCCGGCGAGCCGCTTTCGATCAAGCAGATCGCCAAGTTGACGCGCGCGAACGAGGTGGAAGTCGCCGCGACGCTCGCGCGGGTAAGCGCCGACTACGCCGAGCGCGGCATCGTGGTGCGCGAGGCCGGCGGCGGCTACCGCTTCGCGACCTCGCCGCTGGCGCGCGACGCGGTCGAAGCCTACCTGGTGCCGCCAAAGACGACGCTCTCGATGCCGGCGCTCGAAGCGTTGGCAATCGTCGCGCACATGCAGCCGGTGACCAAAAGCGAGATCGAGGCCATTCGCGGCGTCAACTCCGACAGCGTGGTCGGTACGCTGCTGGATCGCGGACTGATTGCCGAAGCCGGCCGCAAAGACGTCGTCGGACGGCCGATGCAATATCGCACGACGCCGTTTTTTCTAGAGTCGTTCGGACTGCGTTCGCTCGACGATCTGCCCGAGGTCGAACTGGAAGCCGGGCAGCCGCTCGAACTCACCCTTCTCGAACGATGATGCGCATCGGCCTGCACGTGCGCGTCGCGGGCGGCTACGCGAAGGCGGTCGCGCACGCCAAGGCCGCCGGTTGCAACGCGCTCCAAGTCTTCTCGACCAATCCGCGCAGCTATCGTCCCACTGCGATCGACGGCACGGCACTCGATTCGTTTGCCGAAATGCGGCGCGAAGCGGATATCGATCCGTGCGCCATTCACACGCCGTATCTCATCAACTTGGCAAGCGACGATCCGAAGATCTATGCGGGCTCTCTGCGGTTGCTGCGCGGCGACCTCGCCGCCGCCGCGCGCGGCGGAATGCGGCTGGTGAACACGCATTTGGGTTCGTATGGAAACCGCGACCGCAACGAGGGGTTCGCAGCGATTTGCCGAGCGCTCGAGGAGGCGCTTTCGGATCTCGAGCCCGGTGTCTTTTTAGTGTTGGAGAATTCGGCCGGTGCGGGGAATCTCGCCGGCGGAACGCTCGAGGAACTTGGAGCGTTCGTCAAAGCCGTGGATCATCCGCAACTCGGCGTGTGTCTGGATACCGCCCATGCGTGGGCGGCGGGATACGAAATCAACTCGGCGGCCGGCGTCGATCGGTTTCTGGAGTCGGCCGACCGGAACATTGGAATCGATCGGCTGCTGATGTTTCACTTCAACGATACGGAGGTGCCGCTGGGCGGAAGCCGCGACCGTCACTGGCACATCGGTGAAGGCAACATCGGATTCGAAGGGTTTCGCGCGCTGCTGGCGCGTCCCGAGTTGCGCGGCAAGACCGCGATTCTCGAGACGCCGGGCGACGACGCCGACGATCTGCGCAACATGCAGACCATCCGCGCGATCGCGGCGGGCGCGCGCTGAGGCGCCGGCCTTACGTCACCCGCAGATGCGGCAAGCGCATGTCGGAGGCTGCGAACAGCGCGGCGTCGGCCCGCTGAACCCGCAGCCGCAGCGAGACGTCGGTGATGTCCGCGACGAGCGGTGTGGAACGAATGGGGTCCTGAAACATGATCTCCTCTTTGACGACGGGAAGTAACCTGCAAACATCGTACAACGGTTATGGTAACTTGTCAACTGCTTTTGATGGTGATAGACTCACTAACGATGGACGCCGAGGCCGACAGAGCCCCCGGGCCGCTCGATATCGTGCGGCTCTTCGTCAACACATTCGACTATCCGGAAGGGCCCGACGCGCTGGGTACGCTCGAGGAGGCGGCGGAATGGTGCCGCGGTCACGGCCTGCCTCCACCCTCGAACCGGCGCGAACTCGAACGGTTGCACGGCTTCCGTGAGGCGGTTCGCCGGCTGCTGGCCGCCAATAACGCGGCCGGCGAACAGGCCGGCGCTTGGGACGGCATGCGAGACTACCTCGAATCGGCGCGATTCGCGCTGACGCTGCGCCGCCCGTCGGTGCCGTCGCTCGAACCGGCCGGCGCCGGGGTCGACCGCACCATTGCGATGCTGTTGGCGATTCTTTACGACGCGATCGCGGCGGGAACGTGGCAACGGCTGCGCGCGTGTCGCAAGGAGTCGTGCCGTTTCGCTTATTACGACCGGTCGAAAAACGGTTCGCGCGCGTGGTGCAGCATGGCACTCTGCGGCAACCGCGAGAAAGCCCAGCGGCGCCGGACGCGCGACCGGCACGACGTCGCTTGACGCATTTCGTCGCCCATTTCGACGTCGATGCGTTCTACGCAAGCGTAGCCGTTCGCGACGACCCGAGCCTGCGCGGAAAACCGGTGGCGATCGCCGGCAGCAGCCGGCGCGCGGTCGTGCTCACCGCTTCGTACGAAGCGCGGCCCTTCGGCGTGCGCTCGGCGATGCCGCTGTACAAGGCGCGGGCTGCGTGTCCTCAACTCGTCGTCGTCGCACCGGAGATGGCCAAATATCGCACGGTTTCGCGCGAGATCTTCGAGGTTTTCGGCGCGCGCGGGCACGCGGTCGAAGGCCTGTCGCTCGACGAAGCCTTCGTCGACATTGGTGAGGGCGCCGATTTCGGCGATGCACGGGCACTCGCCGCCGAGATTCGGCGCGACGTCGCATCGGCGACCGGACTGACGGTGAGCGCCGGCGTTGCGGCCGCGAAGATGGTGGCGAAGATCGCCTCCGACGCGTGCAAGCCGGACGGTCTGCTGGCGATCGCACCGGGAGGCGAGGCCGAGTTTTTGGCGCCGCTTCCGGCCGGACGCCTGTGGGGGATCGGGCCCAAAACGCAGCGCCGGCTGAACGCGTTCGGAATCGAAACGATCGGCGACCTGGCGCAGCTCGACGACGCACGCCTGCGGGAAGTCTTCGGCGCGTGGGGCGATCGCGTTCGCGAGCTGGCTTGCGGCCGCGACCCGCGCCGCGTCGAACCGGAGCGAGAAACGAAATCCATCTCGACCGAAGAAACCTTCGAGTACGACGTCCGCGACGAGCGCGAACTCATCGCGATCCTGCGAACGCAGTCGCGCGAACTCGCAGAGAAACTCGAGCGCGAAAACGCCGGCGCCCATACCGTCGGCATCAAAGTGAAGCTCGCCGATTTCACGCTCGTCGGCCGCCAAACGCATCTCGTCGAACCGACGCGCGCGGCGCGCGCCATCTTTCGCGCGGCCGTCCTCTGCCTGCGGCGAGCACGCCTCGAGGATGCGCCGGTGCGCTTGCTCGGAACGCGCGTCGCATCGATCGTCGATGGCACGCCGCTGCAAATGGGGCTATTCGGAGCGCCTACGCGGCAGTGATCATACGTGGTCGGCGTGCCAGCACGGATCGGCACGGCCGGCCTCGGCAAACGCCGCGACAAGGTCTTTTCCACCCGCGGTGAGCGGTGCCGCCATGAATACCGCGAGCCGCCGTTTGCGAACCGTGCCGGCCGGCAGCAACTCGCGCGCTCCGGCGGGAGGCAGCCATCCGATGATCCGCCGCAGATCGCCGGCGGCGGCACGAAGCAGCGGCGGAATCATTCCGGCGGCCTCCATTCCGGCGCATCCGAACTCGTCAACCGCGTACGTATCTCGCTCGGGTACGCGCGCTCCCAACACGTACGCCACGACGCTGCGACCGCGCCGAAGGACGAGATCGGTCTGCCGCCCGTCGCCGGTCGCGAGCTCGTGACGCAAGCGCATGCGCAGGAAGTCCCACGTCGAGGGGGCGCGCGCGAAACCCGCCGGACTCGGCGCTTCACCGGACTCGTAACACCGGTGCACGCCGGGCCAGTCGCGTTCGCTCAGGGCGGCCGGCTCGAGTCGCCGCGCGGGCAGCGTGTCGGCCCGTAACGCGATCTCGCGCGACGGCAGCGCGACAAATCCCAGCGGTGCGTAGAACTGCGGCGCGATGTCGGAGAAAAGGAAGGCCGCGTCGTATCCGCCGGCGCGCGCCGCGTCGAGTGCGGAGGCCAGCATCACGCTGGCGTATCCGCGTCCGCGATACTGCTCCGGCGTGAAGACGGCGCCGATGCCGCAGGTACGCAATCGTGCATCGCCCACACGCGCGATCCGGTCGTACCGTTTGAACGACGCCACCATCCGCTCTCCGTCGAACAGCGCGAACGTGCGATAGTGGCGCCGGCCGTAGACGCTCTCCGCGATCTCGAGCGTCTGCGCGACGTAGGTGTCAAAATCGCGCCGCCCGGCCCACAGCGCAGCCGTCTGCGGCAGCACGTCGCGGACGTATTCGGCAGCCTCGAGGCGCCGCAGCGTTATTCCAGCCATTGCGTTCCGGGCGGTTGCATCCGCCGCAGCTCCTCGAGAAACTCCGGCGCGGCGACGCCTTTCGTCGGCGGCTGCGGGGCCGTGACCAGCGCGCACGTGCGCGCGCGACGCAGCGCGTACGCGAAGAGCGCGCGTTCCCGCTCGTTGTAGCGTTCGCGGGTCTTGTTCTTGTGCGTGTAGTAACTGAACTTCGCCGTGCGCGACGCGCGCGCGTCGCCCGCGTTCTCCTTGGGAATCATGCCGAGCCGCGGACTGTAAAGGAATGCGTCGGGCGAGTACCACCGCGGAAAGGCGCCCGCGTGCACGTCGGCGACGACCACGCGGTCGAATTCGCGCCCGCGCGCGGCCTCGACGCTCAGCAATCGCACCCCCGCGTCGCCATCGTCGTCCTCGCACGCCTCGAGATCGCTCGCGACACGGCGCTGTGCGTACTCCAAGATCTCACCGGCGGTCGCGCCGCCGCTTTCGCGCGCGAAAGCGGCGAGCCGGGCGAGCAGACGCTTCAAAACGAGTTGCTGCGCGGCTGCGCGCGCGGAGCCGGGCGCGCCTTCGCGAGCGAGACCCTCGTGCCATGCGATGCGTGCGAACTCTTCGAACGGACGCTCGCGCAGCGCCGTCACCCAGCCTTCGCGCAACGTGCGAAAGCGTTGAAGGCGCTCGCGTGCGAGCGGCGAGAGCGTGCCGTCTTGTTCGCCGCGCACGACGTTCCAGCCCAACCGCAAGTCGCGTTTGGGATCCCAGCGCGCGGCGCGTTGCGTCGGTGCGGGAATCTCGTCGAAAACGAAGAGCGGCGTCTGCGGGTTCGGCGGTTCCATGCAAAGTAATGCCAGCGACGAGTCGGCGAGTCCGAGCGCGGGATTGCCGAGCGTGCGCAGCATCCAATCGTGGCGAAAGGGATCGACCGCGTTCCAGAGCACTGCCTGCGCGTCGAGCGCACGGCGATCGGCGAAGACGTTGGCGTCGCCGCCCGTGACGACGTTCACGTCGCGGTCGAGCAGCGCCGACTCGTAGACCTCGACGTGGCGGATCGAACGAAAGAGGACGGCGATTCGCTCCTGTTTCGCTCCGGCGTCGAGCCATTCGCGCACGCGCTTGGCGACGAAGGCCGCTTCCGCCGCGCGCGACGGCGCGCGATGCAGAAACAGGCGCGGTTCGACGTTCTCGGCGCGGACCGTTTCGCCGCCAAGCCTGCGGCACGCGATTTCGATCGCGGCAGGAGAGCGGTGCTGCTGCTGCAATGCGAAGCGCGCGCCGCCCTGCGTGGCGGCCGTCGCGTTGCAGAGGGTTACGCCGGCGAGATTCTCGCCGAAAATTTCGCGCAGTAATTGGAGCTCGCCGGGCGTCGATTCGCCGGCGTCGTCGACGAAGGCGAAGCCGTGCGCCGCGCGCAGCCGTTCGCGTTGCGAGGCGTCGGCGCGCAGAGTTTGGACGGCGAGTGCGACCGCGTCGCGCGCGGTGAGCCGGCCCTCGGCGACGACGAGATCGCAGTAACGCGCGTAGAGCTTGGCGAGAATTTTTGCGAGGTCGACTTCGCGCCGGTACTGCCGCCGCAGTTCGTCCGGCGAGACGTCGAGCGAGTCATGGTACGCATCTTTGACGCCCGCGAGCAACGCGGGGTCTGCGAGGTTGGGCGTCTTCCCGTAGAACTCGGTCGCACCGGAGAGCGAACGCGCGAGAAACTCCTGCGGTTCGACGAGGGCGTCGCGCAGCCGCCGAATGAGACGAAAAGCCGACGGAAGAAACCGGTGCGGCGAACGCAGTCCGGTCACTTCCGGATCGAGTCGATCGGCGGCGAGTTCTTCCCATTCCAGCGCGAAGAGCGGCGCGCACGCGGCGGCGAAGATCGCCTCGGCTTCGACGTCGTCGACCAGCGCCACCGGCGCGCCGGCGCCGGCGAGTACGCGCGCGGCGAACGGGCCGAAACGATGCGTTTGCGGAAACCACAACGGCTCCGCGTGCGGCTGGAGCGCGCGCGCGCGTTCGGCGCGCGCTGCGAGCGCGACGCTCTTCCCCGTGCCGGGTGCGCCGGAGATCGTCACGCAGACGTCGAGGGGCGCTTCGACCGCACGGCGCTGCTCGTCGGCGAGAGCGCTCGACGCGATCATCGCGCGAAGCGTTCCGGCGCGGGCGGCGGCCGGTGAGCGCACGCGGTCGCATACGCGCAGTACTCGCAGGCGGCCGGATCGGCGGCGACCGCAAATTTGCGCAGCGCGCCGGACGAAAGCTCCGCACCGATCTCGATCATGCGCGCGCGTGCGCGCTCCAGCTCGGCGACCGAGATCGTACCGGCAGGAGCGTCCGTCGCGCGCGTCTGCGTCACGGGTCCGGGGACGACTTCGAGCACGATCGGGCGTACGTCGCGCAGCGCGTCCTTGAGCGGCAGAAGGGCGAGCCGCGTAACCCTGTCGCCCTCCGCAGTACGTGCCCAGTAGTAGAATGGAAGTTGGAAATCGCGAAAGCGCCGGATCTTCTCGCGATACTCGGCCGCGCTCTGTGCGATGCTCCCGGTCTTGTAGTCGACGACGCCCGTTCCACCCGAGCGCTCGTCGCGGTCGAGCCGGTCGATGTAACCGACGAACGGGTATCCGCCGAGGTCGAGGTCGACGGCCACTTCGCGACCGATGACTTCGAAGGGCGCTTCCCGCGCCTGCACGAGCAGCCAATCGACGTAGCGCTGTGCCGTTCGCAACGCACGCCGCCGTTGGAGTTCGAACTCGACGGCCGTCTCGAACCCCTCGCGCGTGCGCTCGAAAGCCCACCGCACGTACTCGCCGGCGCGGCGTCGCATCGCCGTTTCGTCGCTCGCGTGCGGACGCGGAAACTCCTCGTGAAAATCTTCGAGCGCGAGATGGAAGGCCGTTCCGTAAGCAGCCGCCGACGACCCCGGATCCTCGATGGCGGCGCACGCATAGCGGTAGAACCACTTTCGCGGACACTCGGCGTACGCGTTGAGCGCCGACGCGCTGAAATGTTTTTGGCGCGCGCTCACGCCCGACGCGGACTCGCGTTCCACGGCGCCGGCAAGTTCGATCGTACCTCCGGGCTCCGTCGCCGGCGCGCTTCGAGATGGCGGCTCGAGCGCGAACGTTTCGACGATCGTCGCGCGCAGCGATGCGTCGTCGAGCTCGGCGAACGTTGCGCAGCGGCGCGCGCGCGCCGCGAACCGCAGCGTATCTTCGCGCTCGCTCGGCGAGATGCCTAAGCGTTGCGCGTCGATCGCCTCCAGCAGCGAGCCGGTGCGCGCCGCCAGCGTCGCGTATGCGGCCGCGACGTCGTGCGGAACTCCGGAGCAAGGCGAGCGCAGCATTGCGACGAGCGCCGCCGGCGCGCCCGTTCGGCACCAGCGCACGGCGCTCTCGGCGAAGGCGCGAAGGGCCGGTGAGTCCGCGAGCACGAGGATTCTTTAAGAGGCTTCGCCAGGCGCCCCTGCATACGGCGTGTAACGGTCGCACATGCGCCGAATCGTCATTGGTATCAGCGGAGCGAGCGGCAGCGTCTACGGTTACATGACGCTGCAGGCGCTGCGCTCGGTCGGCGGCGTCGAAACGCATCTCGTGCTCACGAGCGCCGCGCGCCGGACGCTAGAACTCGAGACCGAGATGACGGCCGACGATTTCGAGGCTCTCGCCGACGTGGTGCATCGTGACGACGACTTGGCGGCGGCGATTTCGAGCGGATCGTTCCTGACCGACGGAATGTTGGTCATTCCGTGCTCGATGAAGAGCGCGAGCGCGATCGCCTATTCGTTCAACACGAACCTGCTCGTGCGCGCGGCCGACGTCTGTCTGAAAGAGAGGCGGCGGCTGGTCCTGGTCGTGCGCGAATCGCCGCTGCATCTGGGGCATTTGCGCACGCTCGCGCAACTGGCGGAGACCGGCGCGGTCATCCTGCCGCCGATTCCCGCCATGTACGCCAATCCGCAGAGCGTCGACGACATCGTCGCGCACACCGTCGGCAAGGCACTCGATCAATTCGGCATCGCCAACGAACTCTTCAAACGCTGGCGCGTCGACGGCGCCACGTGACGGCGCGCCGCGCGCTCGCGGCGGTCGCGTGTGCGGCCGCGCTGACGGCGTGTTCCAACGCGAGCCTCGTTCCCTCGCAGTCCGGTCGCGCCGCACCGCCCGGCGTCGCGAGCGGCGAACGAACCGTCGGCGGCGTGCGTCTCTCGCGATGTTTCAGCGAGCACGACTACTACTGCGGAACGCTGCGCCGGCCGCTCGATCCAGCCGGGCAGGTTCCTGGGACGATCGAGATCGCATTCGCTTGGCTGCCGCACTCCGACGCGCGCCGGCGCGCGACCGGCACGATCGTTGCGGTCGAAGGCGGCCCCGGCTATCCGTCGATCGGCTCGCGCGCGCTGTACCGCGGCCTCTACGCACCGTTGCTCGCGACCCGCGATCTGCTGGTGGTCGACAATCGCGGCACCGGCGCGTCGGACGTCATTCGCTGTCCGCTGCTCCAGCGCGCGCCGCTCATGAAGCTGCACCAGGTGGCGGCGTGCGGCGCGCAGTTGGGGAAGAAATCGGATCTGTTCGGGACGGGCATCGCCGCCGACGATATGGCGGCCGTGTTGCGCGCGCTCGGCATTCCGCGCGTCGATCTCTACGGCGATTCGTACGGCACGTTTTTCGCCCAGGCGTTTGCCGGGCGCCATCCGCGCAGCGTGCGCACGGTCGTGCTCGACGGTGCCTATCCGGTGACCGGCGCAAGCCCGTGGTATCCGAGCGCCAGCCGGCAGATGCGCGACGCCTTCGACCTGGTTTGCCGCCGTTCTGAAGTTTGCTCGAAGTTGCCGGGATCGTCGCCGGAGCGCATCGCGCACGTGGTTGCCGCGCTGCGGCAGGGCAACGCGCCGAAAATCACGGCCTCGGATCTCGCGTTCGTGATGGATTCGGCGGGCCTCGATCCGCTCGCATACCGCGATCTCGACGCCGCGTCGCGTGCGATGCTCGACGACGGCGATCTCGTCCCGCTGACGCGCCTGGTTCGCGAAGCGTATGCGTACGACGAGGGTGCGGGCAGTTCGGCGGAACGCTACAGCCAGGGATTGTTCGTCGCTGCGAGCTGCGCGGATAATCCGCAGGCATACGACATGCGGCTCGAACCCGGCGAGCGCGAGCAGCGCTGGCAGGAGGCGCTCGCGCGCAAGCAAGCCGAGAACCCCGATCTCTACGCCCCGTTCTCGATCGACGAATTCTTGGGAATACCGCCCGACTACTCGTATCTGCCGCTCTGCTTGCCGTGGCCGGTCCCCTCGAAGCTGCATCCTCCCGGCGAACCGGTTCCGCCGGGTACGCACTTCCCGAACGTCCCGGTTCTCGTGCTGACCGGCGATCTCGACACGATTACGACGCCGCAGGAAGGCGACGCGGCCACGCGTCTCTTTGCGCGGGCGCGCCACGTGATCGTTGCCAACACCGGCCACGTCAGCGCGCTCGACGACTACAAAGGATGTGCGTCGTCGATCGTGCAGCGCTTTACCGAGTCGGGACGAATCGACGACGGCTGCGCCTCGCACGTTCCCGCGCTTCATCTCGTTCCGTCGTTCGCACGAACGCTCGACGACGTGACTCCCGCTATACCGGCTGCCGGCAACCAGGGCACGAGCGCCGACTTGCGCGCCGCTGCGGCAGCGACGCTGGCGGCCGCCGACGTGCTCGCGCGCGCCTACGAGTTCACGCTGGCATCCGGGACGGGATTGCGCGGCGGTACGTTCACCGCAGCGACCCGGGATAGCGCGACGAGCGCCGATCTTTCGGCGGTCGCATGGACGCGCGATCTCTTCGTTTACGGCACGGCGCAATCGGGAGCGCGCTCCGCGCGCGCGTCGGCGCATCTTACGCTGCAGGGTGCGGCCACCGGAACGATCGACGCGCAGTGGACGACCGTCGGCGCGCATGCGGCGGCCACCATCAGCGGCACCGTCGACGGCCGCGACGTGAACGCGACGATGCCCGCGCCGTGATGCTTTCCGCTTTCATCGCGAGCGCACTACTCGCGTGCTGCGGTCCGTCGGGCAGCGCGCCGGCTCCGGTAAACTGGCCGCAACCGGGCATGAATGAGGCGCACACCGGCTACAACGCACTGGAGAGGTCGCTCGGCGCCGGCAACGTTGGCGAGCTGGCGCAGCTGTGGTCGTTTTCAACCGGCGGCCAGATCGCAGCGCCGATCGTCGTCCAAGACGGGATTGCGTTCGTGAACTCCGCCGACGGCTATCTCTACGCCGTCAACGCGAAAACGGGAGTGCAGGCATGGAAATTTCGAACGTTCACGCAAGGTCAAGCCCAGGACAATCCCGTTGTGTCGGGCGCTCGCGTATTCGTCGGGTGTCTCGTTGACGGCAACGCACAACAAAACGGCATTTGTGCGTTACGGATATCGAACGGAAGCCTCGCCTGGAGTTATTTCCTCGATTGTCATTGCACTCCGACGGCCGGGCTCGCGGCCGCGCCGGCCATCTTGGGAGCGACGCTGCTCGTTCCGTACTATCAAAGTAGCGCCGGAGGCAAGAGCGTTCTCCAAGTCGTCAACGCAGATACGGGCAAACCCCTGTGGCACTACGGGTATCCAGCCGCCAACGGCGGGGGGCCCAGCCCGGCGGCGCCCGCTATGGCAAACGGCGCCGCCTACGTCGGAGAAGAGTACGGCGGCGGCGTTTGCTCGGTCAATCTGTCCAATAGGGGAGAAGATTGGTGCTTGGCGACGGGCGACGACTACAACTCGATCGCGGTGTGGAAGAACGTCGTTTACGTGAATACCTACAGTCACGGCGTCTTCGCGTTCAACGCGTCCAACGCTTCACAGATTTGGCACTACATGCCGGCTGCCGGCAACTACTCGGGCTCGAGCGACCCGCCCGCAATTGCCAACGGGATCGTCTACGTCGCCGGCGCCGGCTTCGGCGGAAATCTCTACGCGCTCAAGGCGTCGACCGGCGCGTTGATCTATTCCACGTCGCCGGGCAGCGCAGGCGCAGAAAACACCGAGTCGTCGCCGTCGGTCGCAAACGGTGTCGTCTACGTGGGATGCCGATCCGGCGTCTGCGCGTTCAACGCGGCGACGGGCGCGCTGCTGCGCGCGTTCGGCGCTCCGGGAGGCGGGCAATCGCCGCCGGCGGTCGTCAACGGCGTCGTCTACGCGACGTGCGGACCGAATGCGTCCTGCGCGTACGCACTTCCTAGGCACTAGCGGACGCATGCAAAGAGCCTCGCTCGTCCTTCGACTGCGGCGCTACGCGCCTCCGCTCAGGATGACAGGCGTTTTCGGAGCGCGGGTTTGTCGATTTTCCCCATCGCGTTGCGGGGCAGGCTGTCGACGAAACGAATCTCCTTCGGGATTTTGAAACTTGCGAGGCGCTCGCGCAGTGCGGCGGCGATGGCGCCGGCGTCGAGCGTCTCCGAGGTTTCCACAAATGCGACCGGCAGTTCGCCGCGCACCGGATCGGGCTTCCCTACGACCGCACACGCACCAACGCCCGGCAGCGCTTCGACGGCATCTTCGACCTCGCGCGGATAGACGTTGAACCCGCCGGAAACGATCAGCTCCTTGATGCGTCCGGCGATGCGATAGACGTCGTGCGCGGCGTCGTAGCAGGCGAGATCGCCGCTGCGATGCCAACGTTCGCCGGCGCCGTCGCTTGCGAACGCATCGCGGGTCGCATCGGGCCGCTCCCAATAGCCGCAGAAGACGTTCGGACCGGCGACGAGCAGTTCGCCGATTTCGCCCGGCGGCAGCGGCGTTGCGGTCTCCGGTGCGGCGACACGGACGCGGACGCCGGGAAACGGAACGCCGACGCTTCCCGCAACGCGCGGCCCGGCATAGCGGTTGCCGAGCGCGAATCCGAACTCGGTCGCGCCGTACCGTTCGAGAATCGACGCACCGAAACGGCCTTCGAACGCGCGATGCACGTCCGCCGAGAGCGCGGCCGATCCCGAAACGTAAAGCCGCAACGGCGGCGGCTTCGTCTCGCCGGCGGCTTCGAGAAGCCGGACGTACATCGTCGGGACGCCGAAGAACATCGTCACGTCGTCGCGCGCGAGACGCTCCAACACGTCGTGCGCCTCGAAACGCTCGCGAAGCACGACGCGGCCGCCCGCGCACAGCGAGGCCGTGAGGCCTGCGATCAAACCGTGGATGTGAAAGAGCGGCAGCGTTAGCAAAAGCGTATCGCAAGCCTGCCAGCGCCACGCGGTCGCCAACTGCGCGGCGATCGCGGCGAGGTTGGCGTGCGAGAGCATTGCGCCTTTCGAGCGGCCGGTCGTGCCGCTGGTATAGACGATCACCGCAACGTCGCCCGGGGCCGGCCGCGACGCCGCTTCGGCGAACGGCAGTTGCTCGTCGCGTGCCCACGATTCGACCTCGCCCGTCCCCGCAACGGCACCGTCGAAAGAGGCCGCATCGACGAACTCGGCAACCGCGGACGAACGCACCACCAAGGCGGGACGGGCGTCGCGCAGCACGTGTCCGAGATCGCCGGCTCGATAAAGGACGTTTACCGGCACCGCGATCGCGCCGAGCCTCAGTGCAGCGAGATACGCGTAAACGAAAGCGTGGCGATTTTCGCTATAAATCGCGACGCGGTCGCCCGCGCGCACGCCGGTTGCAGCGAAACGGGTCGCGACGCGCCGCGCGCCGTCGTGCACGTCCCGATAGGTGAGTTCGTCGAGCGCGAATGCATCGGCGCGGTCGCGCAACGCGCCGTCGAGCAGATCGAGCAGCACGTTTAGCCCCCGCGCACGAGTTCGGCCGCCAATGCGACGTCGCCGACGCGGTCGACGTTCACGCCGGTTTCGGGGAAGGGCGAGACGAGCGCGCGCACGGGCGCGCCGAGGATGCGGCTGGCACGCCGCTCGGCTTGGGCGATGCTCAGCATGCCGGCGGCGTAACGCGCGAGCACGTCCCATCCGAACAGCGACGCGAGCCGCAACGGATGTTTGCGCGCGGCGCCCAAGCGTTCGATGAAACGTTCGAGCAGCGGCAGCGCTCGCGGCTTGATAGCGGCGAGTCCGCCTCCGCAAAAGGTTCCTTCGCGCATGCGCGCCCACGTGTGCGGTACGTTCGGATAGCGTGCGAGATGGACGTTCCTCTCCACGCAGCCGTAGGCGACGTCGGCCTCGAGTTCGCGCACGCGATGCACGAAATCGTCGACCGCGATCGCATTGAGCACCGGAAGGTCGGAGGCGATAACGAGCGCGTCGAGATCCGCCGGCAACCCGGCAAGCCCGCTGCGCAGGCTATCGGTGATGCGAACGCCGTCGGGCCGCAGTTCGTCGGCCAAAGCAAGCGCCGGGTGCGAGCGCGTCGACTCCGGTGCGACGACGACGATTCGGCCTACCGACGGCGAGGCGCGCAGTGCGGCGAGCACGCGCCCGACCAGTGCGACGCCCGCGATCTCGACGAAGGCTTTGTTCGGGGCGCCGGACTGCGTTGCGGCGACGGCGTCGGCCGGACCGCCGGCGAGAACGACGGCGCAGAGCGGGGCGCTCACGTGCGCCACTGCGGAGTTGCCGCGAACGCCGTCGTCCATCGCGCGTACTCCGGCGGAAGCGACAACCGTTGCGCGATCGCGGCGGCCGTCGCTGCATCGGGCGCAAGTGCAAAGACGCACGAACCCGATCCCGCGAGCAGCGGGCGAACGGCGCCGGCCGCCGCAAGTGCGTCGAGAGCCGTCGCGACCGGCGTCGATTCACCGGCGATCGCAGGCTGAAAATCGTTGTGCAGCAGCGACTGCACCGTTTCGAAATCGCCGCGCTGCAGCGCGGCCGCGGCGGCGATCGATACCGACGTCGCGCGCGGACGAACGCGCCGCTCCGTGCGATCGATCCGCGCGTACGCCTCGGCCGTCGAAACGCCGACGGGCGGCTTGACGACGATCGCGTGCCATCGCGGCATGGCACCCAACGGCGTGACGCGTTCGCCGGTTCCTTCGACGAGCGCGCCGGTTTCGGCGAGAAAGAATGGGACGTCGGAGCCCAGCGAGCGCGCGACCTGCAGCCAATCGGCGGCCGGAGGCGTGCCGAATGCGCCGCGCATCGCGGCGTGCAGGACCATTGCGGCATCGCTCGATCCTCCGCCGAGTCCGGCTTGCACGGGAATGCGTTTGTGCAGTTCGAGCCGGTAAGGCGGCAGCGTGCCGAGCGCACGCAGCGCGCGAACGGCGAGATTCTCGTCGCCGCCGAGTTCGGCAGTTTCGCACACGAAGGTGAAGCGTTCGCTCGTTTCGACGATCAGTTCGTCGGCCAACTCGAGCGGGACCATGACGCTGCGAATGCCGTGGAGTCCGTCCGCGCGAGGCGCGAGCACTTCGAGCGTGAGGTTGATCTTCGCCGGAGCGCGGTATAACGCCGCCATGCGGACGAGTTTGGCGAAGCGGGCGGCGGGCGCCTATCGGCAAGACTCTTCGGACCATCCAGAGGTTCCCGCGCGCCGCGCGCCGCAAGAGTGCGGCGTCGAGATGTCTCATAGTTTTGACGCGCAGCGAAACGAGTATTGCGCTTACGTCCTGCACGAGTCGCAGACACCCTACGGTCTGCTGCTGGGGAACTTCAAGAGTTACGCACAGTCGACCGCCAAGGGCGGCGTGCGTGGGCTCTGGGATGCGGATACCGATCAGATCATCTTCGGGATGCACCATATCGCGTACCGGTTGCGCGAGAATGCCGAGACGAGTTACACGCTCTTCCCGCATCAAATCGAACGCGAGCTGACGTTCCTTCCCTACGCGCAGATTTCCGAGTTCACGCTGCGCAACCGCGTGCACGTCTCCGAATCGTTCTACGTGCCGCACGGGCGCGAGCTGGAACGCGCCGTCTGCTTCGTCGTCGACGTGACCCTCTACAATCCCGGACGCGAGGCGATCGACGTCGCGCTCTTTCCGTGGGCGATGCTCGTGGGTCAGCGCTTCTACGGCGAGCCCGAACACGAGGTTCGCGCCTGGACCGACGGCCGGTTCATCTGTTCGAAGAACATCGAAACCGGCGGCGAACGCTGGTGGGGCGGTTCCCGGCAACCGGTCGCGATTGCGATCTCGCTGCGCGAGCAAGCCTTGCTCGAAGCGATGCGCCGCTCGACGCTGTTGCGCGAAAAGACGGGCCGCGGCGAAGGCATCGATTCGGCCGAGCTGTCCGGGCGGCGCATCTTCGGCGCGTTTGAGTACGTCGTCGCGGTCGAACCGGGCGCACGCGAGTCGGTTCGATTCGCGGTCGTCTACGACAAGGACGGAACCGCCAAGAGCCGGCCGGTGCTCGAAGCGCTGCTGCACGATCCGCGCGCGCTGCACGACACCCAGCGCTACTTCGCCGAGCGTCTCGCCGACGCGCGCTTTCTCACGCCTTCACCGGAGATCAGCCGCGGCGTCGTCTGGGCCAAGGCCAACATGCTGCGCGTCGTCAAAGAGTATCCGCACGGCTGGGGATCGACGAACTCGCCGCCGTCCGACATTCTCGTCTCGCGCGACACGTCGTGGTTCGTGCACGGCTTCGACTATTTTTGGCCCGAGTTCAGCCGTAACGCTCTGGAGGTCTTCAACCGCGCCGTCGAGCCGAGCGGACTAATGGTCGAATACGTGCGCGGCGTGAGCGGGTACAAAACGGCCTACGATCTCAACATCAACGACGACACGCCGCTGCACCTCATCGCGATGCTGCACCACTACAACGCGACGCTCGACGATGCGTGGGTGCGCGAAAACCTTACGCTCGTGCGAGCGCTGGCCGACTATCTTCTCAGCCAGCGCGACGACCGCGGCCTCGTCTTTTGCAAGGCTAAAGGCGTCGACATGTACGGAATTTCCTCGTGGCGCAACATCATTCCGTACTACACGCTCGACGGCGCGGTCACGGAGATCAATGCGGAAAGCGTTTACGCGCTGGAAGCGGCCGCCATGCTCTCGGCAGTCGCCGACGATCATGCGAGTTGGGAGAAGTACAGTGCGGAAGCGCAGACCATGCGCGCGGCGATGATGGAGTTTCTCTACAACGACGACACCGGCGCGTTCGCGCTCAACTACGATCAAGATCGTAACTATCAAGACAACTTCACGGCCGACGAGATCTTCCCCGTGCTCTTCGGCGTCGCCGGCGTGTCGGAGCGCAGTGCGATTCTGCGCCGGCTGAACGAAGCGGATTTCGTGACGCCGGTCGGTCTGCGGACGATCTCGACCGCCGACGCCTGGTACTTTCCGTCGTACGGATTCGGACTGCTGGGAGGCGTCTGGCCCGACTTGACGCTCTGGTACGTGGTCGCGCTGGCGCGCAACGGCATGACCGACGCCGCCGTGCATTTCCTTTCGGCGACGTACGCGGCGATGGAGGGCGGCAGCCCGCGCAACACGGTGCCGGGCGAGTTTGCCGAATGGTTCGACGGCGGATCGCTGAGCAATCGCGGCATGTACCTCTCGCCGTGGACGGGAGCCAAGTATCTTTGGGCGGTTGCCGAGACCGTCGGCGGGCTCGACGGCTATCGCACGAGCGGGCGCCCGCATCTCGCGCCGATGCGCCCCAAGGGATGGGAGTGGATCGCGGCCGCACGCGTGCACTGGGGCGGCAAGCGCCGGACGTATCTCATCGACCTGCGCAACAGCGTCATTTACGGCGACATGCCGGAACTCTCGGCGGAAGAGCCGTTCGCGTGCATCTATGCCGGGCGCGACGTCAGCGATGAAGTGACGACCTCGCCGGTCGAAGTGGGTGCGATCGCTTTCGAGGACGAACGCGGCGCCGTGCGGATCTTTCTCTGCAACGATCTTGCCCGCGCGCGCAACGTGTTGATCGAGTTTCGCGGGAGCACAGCACGCGTCGACATGATGCCGGGCGAACTGCGCGAGGTCCATATGATCGGCAAGCCCAGCGACCGCAAGGCGCGTGCGGCCAAACTCGACGTCGTCGCACCGGCGGCGCGCGTATAGTTCGAAGGGGAACTTATCGCCGTGCTCGATCCGTCGAATCGCTTCGCAACCATCGTCCTCGCCGCCGGCACGGTCGTCTTGCTGGTCGCGATCGGCGTCGGCGAGCGCATGGGCGATCGCGTCCTGGGCGAAGCGACGCAGCAGGGCTTGCAGTCGGTCACGGCCGTCGCGCCGTCGCCCCAAGCGACCGACACGCAAGGGCCGTTCGGTCCCGACTGGAAGCGTTCGGAGACGCTCTCGAGCGCCGCCGACCCGCGCTTCCCCGACCCACGGGTGCCGCCGCAGCCGCTGCCGACGCCCCGGCCGACCCCGAAGGTCACCCCGACGCCGTACGTGCCGCTGACGCCCACGCCGAACCCGAATATCCCGATTTGGCGCCAGCAGCCGATGCCGACCGCCACCCCGCTGCCTTCGACGACCCCGTCGGCCGAAGGAAGCCCGGCGCCGCCCCCGGCGTCGTCGCGACCGGTGCCGCAGCTGCCGTTTGGAAACTCCTGATAGGATAGAAGCCATGGAACATGCCGGAACGATCACCGTGAAGCGCGGGCTCGCGCAGATGCTTAAAGGCGGCGTCATCATGGACGTCGTCACTCCCGACCACGCGGTCGTCGCCCAGGAAGCGGGCGCCGTCGCGGTGATGGCGCTGGAACGAATTCCGGCCGACATCCGGGCCGCCGGCGGGGTCGCTCGCATGAGCAACCTGGAACTCATTCGCGGCATCATGGACGCGGTCACGATTCCGGTGATGGCCAAGGTGCGGATCGGCCACTTCGCGGAGGCGCAAGTCCTCCAGCAACTCGGCGTCGACTACGTCGACGAATCCGAAGTGCTTACGCCGGCCGACGACAAGTACCACGTCGACAAGCACGCCTTCACGACGCCCTTCGTCTGCGGCGCGCGCAATCTGGGCGAGGCGCTGCGCCGGATCGCCGAAGGCGCGGCGATGATTCGCAGCAAGGGCGAAGCCGGCAGCGGGAACATCGTCGAAGCGGTGCGCCACATGCGCGCGATCACCGACGGCATTCGCGAACTGGGCCGAGCGCCGGAAGAGGAACTGGTTTCGCGCGCGCGCGATTTGGGGGCGCCGCTCGAACTCGTGCAGTCGATCGCTAAGGAAGGGAAGCTTCCGGTCGTGCTCTTTTGTGCGGGCGGCGTTTCGACGCCGGCGGACGCCGCGCTGATGATGCAACTCGGCGCCGAAGGCATCTTCGTCGGCAGCGGTATCTTCAAGTCGCAGGATCCGCGCAAGTTCGCCAAGGCGATCGTCGACGCCACCACGCACTTCGGCGATCCGGAGATCGTAATGGAAGCCTGTCGTTCGCTCGGCGAATCGGAGGCGATGCCCGGTCTCGACGTGCGCACGCTCGACGAGTCGCAGCTGCTCGCGACGCGCGGTAATTAAGGACCCTTAACCTGGTGCGCCCGGTCGTCGGCGTGCTCGCGCTGCAAGGCGACGTGGTCGAACACGCGGCTGCGCTGCAACGCGCCGGCGCTGCCTCGCTTGCGGTCAAATCGGTCGCCGATCTGGAGCGAGTCGACGCTCTGATCGTTCCGGGCGGCGAGTCCACGACGGTGATGAAGCTGCTCGCGCGCTTCGGCTTGGAGAAGCCCGTCGTCGCGCGCGTTCGCGCGGGCATGCCGTTCTGGGGCACGTGCATGGGCATGATCGTGGCGGCGCACGACGTCGCCGGGCTCGAGCAGCCTACGCTCGATCTCCTCGACGTTACCGTCCGCCGCAACGCGTTCGGGCGCCAGAACGAATCGGCGGAGGTCGACCTCCCGATTCCCGTGCTGGGGCCGCAGCCGTTCCACGCAATCTTCATTCGCGCGCCGTGGATAGAGCGCGCCGGTCCGCACGTCGAGGTGCTCGCCGAACGCGCCGGCCACGGCGTGATGGTGCGCCAGGGGAACGTGCTCGGCACGTCGTTTCATCCGGAGCTGGGACGCGATCTGCGCGTGCACCAATACTTTCTCGAGATGCTCGGGCGCCCGCTCGACGTAGGGAAGGCCCCGACCGCGGCGTAACTCTTCGGACAGCATGACGACCACGCCCGAGGAAGAGCACGGAGGCTTCCAAGGACAGATTCCGCCGGTCGAGCCGTTGCTGACCGAAGTGATCGCAACGCTGGCTCTGGCCGCGCACGCGTACCTTACCGAAAGCGAGGGACACGAACCCGACCGCGAAGCCGCAGAGATGGCGATCGACGTCGCCGGCGCCGCCTTCGAACGGGTCAAAGAACGCTTACGACCGGAGCAGCGGTTAGCGGTCACGCAGATGCTAACCGAGACGCGACTGACCTTCGTTCGAAAGCGAGGCACCTAAAATGCCTCGCTTGCGTACGCCGCGCGACCGCCGGGTTGGCCGATGAGCGACGTTCTCGTTCTCAACTTCACGTACGAGGCGCTCAACGTCACGAGTTTTCAGCGTGCCGTCAAGATGATCTTCGCCGGCAAGGCCGAGCTGCTGCACGGACGCGAACGCATTCTGGCGTCGACGACCTACCAGATGCGCATGCCGTCGATCATCCGCATGCTTTACTACATCCGCCGTCCGATGCAGAAGGTCGCGCTGACGAAGAAGAACGTCCTCATCCGCGACGATCACGCCTGCCAATACTGCGGCACGCGCGGCGAGAAGCTCATGACCGTCGACCACGTCACGCCGAAGAGCCGCGGCGGTCCCTCGACCTGGGAAAACCTCGTCTGCGCCTGCATGCGCTGCAACAACCGCAAGAACAATCGCACGCCGCAAGAAGCGAATATGTCGCTGCAGCGCAAACCGCGCCAGCCCAAGTACATTCCCTGGATTCAAATTAAGCGCAACACGCTCCCCGACGAATGGGGCAAGTTCCTATTCCTCTACAACGTCTCGATTGATGAACGCGTCGAAGCGTAGCGTGGTCGTTAGCGGGCCGGGACACACGACGTGCCGACCCGAGGTACTCTGGTCGCGGAGCGGAGGCATGGAGGCCGGGAGCGACGCGCCAGGTAGCAGCGTTTTCGCACGGACGCGAAAACGCGAGCGTGCCGAGGGTGGCACGTCGTGTGTCCCGGCCCGCTGACGACCGAAGCTCGCACTCAGATAGTGGATCAATCGAAGACGCCATATTTTCAGGCACTGCTGGAGTACGTCGATTCGGGCGTGCTGCCGTTTCATACGCCGGGGCACGTGCAGGGCAAGGGGCTGGATTTGGCGTTTCGCGAGTTCGTCGGCGACAATATTTGCGCGATCGATTTGACGCCGATGCCGGGTATCGACGATCTGTTGCAGCCGGTCGAGGCGATTAAAGAGGCGCAGGAACTGGCGGCCGAGGCGTGGGGCGCCGACAACACGTTCTTCCTGATCAACGGTTCGACGAGCGGCAACCAATGCATGATGATGGCGGCGGCGAATCCGGGCGACGCGATCGCGGTGCCGAGAAATTCGCACAAGTCGATGCTCGGCGGATTGGTGATGAGCGGGGCGGTTCCCATCTACATGCAGCCGGAAGTCGACGAAGAGCTGCACATGGATCACTGCGTGACGCCGGAGACGGTCGCGCGCACGCTCGCGGAGCATCCGGAGGTGACGGCGGTCTATCTCGTCTCGCCGACGTACTACGGCGTCGCGGCCGACCTTGCGGCGATCGAGCGGATCGCGCACGACGCCGGCAAAATGCTGCTCGTCGACGAGGCGTGGGGTCCGCATTTCCACTTTCATCCGGCGCTGCCGCTCTCGGCGACCCAGGCCGGGGCGGACCTCTGCATCAACTCGACGCACAAGATGCTCTCCGCCTTCTCGCAGTGCGCGATGCTGCATCAGAAGGGTGAACGGGTGCGTCTCGACCGTCTCAAGGCGGTCCTCAAGATGTTTCTCTCGACGTCGCCGAATCTGCCGATGGTGGCGTCGCTCGACGTCGCGCGCAAGCAGATGGCGACCGAGGGCGCGGCGCTGCTGTCGCGCACGATCGAACTCGCGCAGGAGACGCGGCGGCGGATCAACCGCATCGACGGCCTCTACTGCTTGGGTGACGACGCGCGCGGGCGCAACGGCGTCTTCGACCTCGATCCAACGAAGATCGCCGTAACGGTCAAAGGGCTCGGCTACACCGGATACGAGGCCTCGGAGATTCTGCGGCACCGTTACAACATCCAGGTCGAACTGGCCGATCTCTTCAACGTCGTCGCGCTCTTCACGATCGGGACGACGCCGGAAGCCGCCGAGCGGCTGGCCACGGCATTCGAAGAGATGGCGCGCGACGACCGGCCGGTCGACATGTACGCGCCATCGGGCATTCTCGAGCGCCGGCTCAATCGCGGGAGTTACCAACTGCCGAAGATTCCGCCGATGCGCATGTCGCCGCGTGAGGCGTTCCTCGCCGACGCCGAGTTCGTTGCGTTCAAAGAGTCGAAAGGCCGGATTTGCGCCGAAACGATCGCACCGTATCCGCCCGGGATTCCCGTCATCGCGCCCGGCGAGGAGATCACCGCGGACGCGATCGCTTATCTGCGTTTGGAGATCAAGGCCGGCGTGCGGATCCAAGGCCCCTACGACGACGCGCTCAAGGTCGTGCGCGTCGTCAAGGAGTGACGGGCGAATTGACCGGAAGGAGTCGTCCACGGACCGGATAACGCAGACCGATAACTACGCGGAGCCGCGCGGCGGTTCCCGAGGGAAGGCAGGGTCGGTATTGGCCGTTCGAGTCCCGTCCGTCTCCCCGAGTTGGGAACTCTCCCAACTCCTCGACATCTTCCCCCTCGCAATTCGGCAGGCGCTCGTTCGACTCGGCAACTTCGAAGACATCATCGAAGTCGTTCTCGATCTCGGACGTCCGCCCGAAGCGCGATTCGAACACGACTTCACGTATCTCGCCGATACGCCGGTGTCGCACGAAGACATCGCGCACGTCTGTTCGCGCATCTCGTCGTTCGGTGCCGACAACCGCGCCGGCATCGAACAGACGCTGCATCGCATCAGCGCGATCCGCAATCGCACCGGCAAGATCGTGGGACTGACGTGCCGCGTCGGGCGGGCCGTCTACGGAACCATCGACATTCTGCTCGACGTGCTGCGCAGCGGGCAGTCGATCTGTTTGCTCGGCCGGCCGGGCGTCGGAAAAACGACGATGCTGCGCGAGTGCGCCCGAATGCTCTCCGAAGACCGTAAGCGCGTCGTCATCGTCGACACGTCGAACGAAATCGCGGGCGACAGCGACATTCCACATCCCGGCATCGGGCTGGCGCGTCGCATGCAGGTCGCCGATCCCGCCCTGCAGCACGCCGTGATGATCGAAGCCGTCGAGAATCACATGCCCGAGGTGGTGGTCATCGACGAGATCGGCACCGAAGCCGAGGCTTTGGCCGCGCGCACCATCGCCGAGCGCGGCGTCACGCTGATTGGGACGGCGCACGGTCAGACGCTCGAGAACCTGCTCATGAATCCGACGCTCTCCGACCTGGTCGGCGGGATCAGCGCGGTGACGCTCTCCGACGAGGAAGCGCGCCGGCGCGGGACGCGCAAGACGGTGCTGGAGCGCAAGGCGCCGCCGTCGTTCGACGTCGTCGTCGAGATTCACGATCGCGACCGGCTCGCGATTCACAAAAGCGTGGGCGAGGTGATCGACGCGCTGTTGCGCGGGTACCAGCCGCAGCCGGAGATCCGTCAGCGACAGCCCAGCGGCGAGGTGACGGTCGTACAGGAAGCCGACACCGAGTCGATGCCGCAACTGACCGCCGAGTACGATCGCGGCCACGAGCCCGAAGAACGCGATCGCGCGGTTTCGATCTTCCCGTACGGCGTCTCGCGCAACAAGATCGAGCGCGCGATTCACAACCTGCGCGTGAACGCGGCGATCGCGCGGACCTTCGACGAGGCCGACGTCGTGCTGACGCTCAAGACACTCGAGCGCAAACAGCAGCCGAAGTTGAAGCAGATCGCCGCCGACAACGTGCCGATCTACTCGATCAAAACGAACACGACCACGCAGATCCAGACCGCGCTGCGCGACGTCTTCAACTTGGGTTCGATCGATCACGAAGAGATCGCCCTGCGCGAAGCCGAGGAAGCAATCTATCAAGTATTGCTGACGAGCCAGGCGATCGAACTCTCCCCGCAAACGTCGTACGTGCGGCGCATGCAGCATCAGTTGGCCGAGCGCTACCGCCTGCAATCGCGCAGCACCGGGCTCGAGCCGAACCGGCGCGTTCGCATCTTCAAAACGACGGAGTGAGCGCGCCGGCGTCCTCGCGGGCGCGCTTCGTCGTCGTCGAAGGCATCGAATGCAGCGGAAAGAGCACGCTGCTGAGATCTTTGGCCGAACGGCTGCGTTCGGAAGGCGGCGACGTGCTCGTCACGCGCGAACCCGGCGGCACGCCGCTCGGCGAGGCCGTTCGCGCGATCGCGCTCGATCGCTCGATCGTCGCGGGGGCAATGGCGGAGGCGCTTTTGATGAATGCCGCGCGAGCGCAGCACGTCGCCGCGGCGATTCGCCCCGCGCTCGAGGCTGGGCGCACCGTGCTCTGCGATCGCTACGTCGATTCGACGCTCGCCTACCAGGGATACGGGCGCGGCCTCGACGTGAACGTTCTGCGTGCGCTCTGCGACGCCGCGACCGGCGCGCTGGCGCCCGACGTCACGTTGCTCGTCGACGTTCCGGTGAGCGTTTCGCGCGAGCGCATGCGGCTGCGCGGTATCGCCGCCGATCGCATGGAGGTGGAAGACGACGCGTTTCACGAGCGCGTGCGCCACGGGTACTTAGCGTTGGCGAAGCGCGGCGGCGGCTACGTGCTCGACGGCACGCTCGACGCCGGCGACGTGTTGCGCCAGGCACTCCACGTGCTGCAATCCCAACGCGAGCGCACGAAGGTTCCCTAGCGTCCCGAGCTACTTTTTCTTTACCGAGACGCCGGCAACGACGGCACCGTAGGCGGTGGCCGGATCGAGGCTCGTAAAATTCAATGTGGTCTTTGCCTTCGAAGCAGTGAAGGACCACGTCTTCTTGGCGAACTTGCCGTGGCGCGGATCGTTGCCGCCGGAGGTGTCCCACGTGAACGTCGACGATTGACTGGCCGCGGAGACTTTGAGCGTCTTCACGGTAGGTGGTCCGTCGCTGTTGCCGGACAGAAGGAACGTCACCGTATATTTGGCGCCGGCCGACGTGGCGAGACTTTTGTGAGCGATGGCGCCGTTGTTTCCGCCGTCCATGTCGACGCTGCAGAGTCCGTCCATGTTCCAGTACGTCGAACTGACGAAGTCGATGCTGTTCTTCGTCACGTGCCATGACGGAGCAAACGACTGGCCTTTGGTAAAACCCAAGGTCGATGCGGGCTCGGCAGTCTGGGAAAAATCTCCGTCGGTCAAGAGTCCCGTGCCGCCGGAGAGTTTCGGACAGTTCACAGCGAGGTTCACGCGTGCGAAGGACCGCTCAGGTGACGCCGGCGCCGGCCCGCTCGGGCCGAAGTTCGCGACGCAACCTGCCAGCGAGACGGCGACGAACAGCGCAGGATAACGAGAAATCATAGCACCTCCACGTGTAGAAAAGCCTTCGAGAAGGGAGCGCCTTGCCCTGGCGCAATCATATCCGCCCTTCGAGGACTCGCACAGGTGAGGTCGGCGTCGCATTTACCTAGAAAGGCAGCTCATGAGCCGTCCTCCGGCCGCACTGAATAGCGCAAACCTGCACTTCGACGTGGCCGGCGCCGAAGGGCCGAAGCGTTACTTCGGCGCGCTGTCGGGCGAGTCGCTCGCGCACGCCTACCTCTTTAGCGGGCCGGCCGGCGTCGGAAAGAAAACGTTCGCGCGGCGGCTCGCGCAGTCGCTGCTCTGCCAAGCGCGCAAAGACGGCGTCTTGGGGTACGACGGGACCTGCACTTCATGTGCCATGTTCGCCGCCGGCGAGAACGCGCGCCATCCCGATTTTCTCGAGCATACCGGCGCGCTCAAAATCGGCGATCCCGGTGCGGCGATGGGATTCTACGAAACCGACGAGATGAGTTCGCGCGACATCGTGCGGCAGCTTTCAATGCAATCGTACGTCGGCGGTATGCGCGTGCTGCTGCTCGGCGACGTGAGCTTCGCGAGCAACGAAGCGGCCAACGCGCTGCTGAAATTCTTGGAAGAGCCGCCGCGCGGCGTGCTCTTACTGTTGACGACGCCGGCGCCCGGTCGCCTCATCGCGACGATTCGGTCGCGGCTGGTCGAGTTACGCTTCGCGCTGCTTTCGAAAGACGAAGTTCGGGGCGTGTTGCGCGAGCGCGGCGTTTCGGGCGCCGACGCCGAACTCGGCGCGTCGCTCGGCGGCGGCAGCGTCACGCGAGCGCTGGCGGTGCTGGAAGGCGAGGAAGAGTCGCTGCGCGCGCAGGCGGCGCGCTGGTTCTTTGAGAGCGTGAGCGGCGGCTTGCCGGATCGCGCGTGGGTGAATCGAGAGACGCTCGCCGACGGCCTGCAGACGGTGAAGATGCTGACGCGCGACTGGGTCGCGGCGTCGTCGGCACCCGGCAGCGCCTTGCTCTGCGCGGATTACGAGAAGCCGCTGCGGCGCTTGCCCGCGCTTAGCGGTGCCGGCGCGGCCGCGTTGCTCGCGAAGCTCGACGAAGCCGCGTCGCTGTCGCGCACCAACGTCTCGCCCGGACTCGTCGCGGACCTGGTGCGCATGGCGCTAACACGCGCCGCCGGGCTCACCAAAAGCGCGTGAAGGCGACCTCGTCGTATTGCTTGGCAAACGGGAAGGCGAGGTAGGCGAGCGCAAGCGCGCGCGCGGCCGCCATCACGAGCTGCCATTCGAGCGGCGTAAGGCGCTCGAGCAGATACGGTAATCCGATCGGTACGAGCACATACCAGATCGCGCAGAAGACGAATGCGAGCACGATCGAGGCGACGACGTTGCCGCGCACGCCGCGAATCGACGCGGAGAGCGCCAGCGAGCCCGGCAGACCTCCGATCGCCGCCGCGGGCATCGTGTAGATGAGGAAGAACGCTGCAACCGCGCCCAGCGCCAGACCCAGCGCCGGTGCCAGGAACGAACCGACGTACGACGCCGCCCACACGATGAACTGAAACCCGACGGCCGCCAGTGCGATGCCGCCGAACTTCGCGCGCGCCTCATCCCACGCTTCATCGAACGAGCCTTTCCGGCCTCGCCAGATATTGCTCGCCTGGACGATCGCCACGCCGAACGCCCACAAATAGACGAGCTGCACGAGCATGGCGAAGATGCCGGCTCCCGCGCCGCCGAGCGCGTTGGTCAGTAACGGCGTCACTTGATCGACGAGCACGTCGACGACCGCGGCTAGCAGCGGTACGGCCAGAATCGAAGGATGGCGCAGCAGCAGCGGCACGGCGCGCACGTACATCCCGATATCGAGGATCCGCGCCATTTTACAGGCGGGCTCCCTCGAGCGCGTGCTTGCACGAACAATCGGCGTCGACGTCGATACGGCGCACGATTTCGCCTATCGCCGCGCGCACCCGATCGTTATTTCGCTTGAAGACTTCGACGACCGCCTCGACGGTGACCGGTGGAACTCCCTCGATCCCGACGTCGTAGTCGGTGACGAGCGAGATGTTCACGTAGCACATCTCGAGTTCGCGTGCGAGGTAACACTCGGGGTATTGCGTCATGTTGATGACTTCCCAACCCTGACTTTGGAAGAACTTCGACTCGGCGCGCGTCGAGAAGCGCGGGCCGGAGATGACGACGATCGTGCCACGCGGGTGCGTCTCGACGCCGATCGTGCGCAACGCCTCGATGGCGATCGGACGCAGCGTCGGGCAGTACGGATCGGCGAATCCGACGTGCGTCACCGGCGGACCCTCGTAAAACGTATTCGGACGTCCTTCCGTGAAGTCGACGACCTGATCGCAGACGACCATCGAACCCGGCTCGATCGCCTTCGCGAGCGATCCGGCGGCGGTCGGTCCGAGGATCCAGCGCACGCCCAACGATTTCATCGCGTAAACGTTGGCGCGGTAGTTGATCGATTGCGGCGGAAAACGGTGGTCGTTGCCGTGACGCGGAAGAAAGGCTACGCGCTTGCCCGCAACCTCGCCGATCGAAACGCGATCGCTCGGCGGACCGTAGGGCGTCTCGATCCACGCATCGTGCGCGTCGTCCATCAGCGAATAGAATCCCGAACCTCCGAAGACGCCGATCTCGGCACTCAGCGCACGTTCCATGGGCGGGCGTGTTCGAGGTGAGACGCGCGTCCCCTCGAAGGTGTGTGCATCGATGCGTCATGCAACTGTGTTCGCGTTCGCAGTAGCCGCGCTTGCCGGATGCGCGAAGACCCCGGCGCCGGCCGAAGCCGGCGCGCGACATCCATGGACGCTGCCGCACGTGCTGCGCGTCGCCGACATCTCCGATCCCGACCATCTCAACCCGTACCTATCGGAGATGGACGTGTCGTACGATCTCGCATCGCTCGTCTACTCGTATTTAGTTGTCGCCGACGCGCGCGGCAGGCTCGTCGGAGATCTCGCGACGGTCGTGCCGTCGCTCGCGAACGACGGCATCTCGCGCGACGGACGAACGTACGTCTATCACCTGCGCCGCAACGTGGTGTGGCACGACGGCGTCGCGTTCGGCGCGCGCGACGTCGTCGCGTCGTGGGGTGCGGTCATGAATCCCGCTAACGACACCTTTGAAGACGAAGGGTACGATCGCGTCGCTTCGATCGAGGCGTCCGACCGGTACACCGTGGTCGTGCATCTGCGCCAACGCTATCCGCCCTTCGTCTCGCGCTTCTTCGCGCCGCTGCAAGAGGGTGCGAAGCCCGTGCTGCCCGCGCATCTGCTCTCGGCGGGCGGCGGCTTCAACGCGGGCTCGCTCTCGTCGCATCCGATCGGCACGGGCCCGTTCGCGTTCGTGTCGTGGGCTCGCGGCGACCGCATCGTCTTGAAGCGTTTCGACCGTTACTTCAAAGGCCGGCCGGCGCTCGAGCGGATAGATTTTCGCGTGGTTCCGAGCGATCAGACGATTGCGGCTATGCTCCAGGAGCACCAAATCGATCTCGTGGTGGCACCGCAGACCTCGCTCGTCGATCAGTACCATGCCACGCCGGGAGTTTTCGTCGGCACCGCGCCGTGGAACTCGCAAGCGTCGTTCGTGCTCAATGCGCGCAAGCCCGGTTTACGCGACGCCGCGGTGCGCCGGGCGATTGCCATGGCGATGCCTTACGCGGCGATTCTGCGCGACGTGACGCGCGGCTTGTACGAGCCGGCGCGCAACAGTCTGCCGCCGACCGCGATCGGCTACGAGCCGCTGCCGTCGCGCGGCACCGACCCGGCAAACGCCGGCAGCGAACTGCAGCGCGGGGGCTGGCTACTGGGATCCGACGGCGTACGCGCGCGCGGCGGCGTGCGCCTGGAATTTACGATTGCGAGCATCGCAGGTTCGAGCAATGGCGAACGGATCGCGCTCCTCGCCCAGTCGTCGTTGCGCGCCGCCGGCATCGCCGTGTCGATCAAAACCTATCCGTATCGCACGATCTTCGCCGCGCCGAACGGACCGGTCTATAGCGGCGCGTACGACATCGCACTCTACAGCAGCACGCTCAACTGGGATCCCGACGTGTATAACTACACGGCGTGCGATCGCTGGTATCCGCAGGGGCAGAACATCTTCCGATTCTGCGATCCGCGGCTCGACGTGCTGGAACGCGCCGGGCTGCGAACCGACGATCCTGCGCGGCGCGCGGACGTCTATCGCCGGGCGAGCCGGTTGATGTGGTCGGAAGTTCCTTACGTTCCCGTTTACGAGGCGCGCCGGTTGATCGTGCGCTCGACGGATCTGCGAAACTACGACGTCAATCCGACGTCGACGCCGTGGTGGAACGCCTGGCAATGGGATATTTAGCGACGCCCTCGCGCGCTGGTGAACGGGTCGCCGCTAGATGTCCGGTGGGTGAGAAAAGCAGAATCAGTCGTCGAGGTTGAGGTATGACGGTTTTTCGTTGAGGAAGTAACTCTGCGGATACTCCGCATCGATTTTCACGAACGGGCGTGGAGGCTGCGTGAAGTCGAACGCATCGAACATCGGCGCGGCGCGGCGATCGGTCGTGCCGATCGTTCGCAAGGCGAAGATCTCCTCGATCGTCTTGAGAATGCTGCCGTCCTCGTACTGCTGATGCTCGACGTAGCCGCTTTTCGCATACGGCGAAACGATGATGAGCGGAACGCGCAGCCCCAGGCCGCGGTAATCGAGTTGCGGCGGCGGAACGTTGTCGTACCAGCCGCCCCAATCGTCCCACAGAATGATGATCGCGGAGGTTTTCCAATCGGGTCCGTTACCGATTGCATTAACCACCGACGCGACCCACGACGGCCCGGCTTTCGATCCGGATCCCGGATGGTCGGAGTCGGGCATCGTGGGGATCACCCACGAGACCGCGGCGAGCTTTCCGGCCGCGGCGTCTTTGAGAATCTGCTTCGGCACCTTGACGACGTGCGACCAGTCCTTGCCGTAGCGTACGGCTTTGATCGCGTCGAACGCGTTCCATAGCGCACCGCCGTTCGGCCAATACGCGTTGTAGTATTTCCACGATACGCCGGCGTCATCCAACGGCCCGGCGAGCGTGTGGAACGAAAGGCACGGGAACGGTCCTTCGTGGGCCAAGTACTCGCCGTCGCTTTTCAGCAGGTTCGTTACCGTTCCGGGTGGAGCGTCGCAGTTACCGTTCACGGTTCTGCCGTCGTCGTAGGCCATGTCGACGATCGATTCGCCGGGCGCTATCGTCGTCGTGCCGGCGATCAAATTGAGATGCGCCGTAAAGCTCGGCCCCAACTCGGTGGGAAACATGTGATCGGCGAGCACGTATTGTTCTGCGAGATCCCAATACGGCTTAATGAGCGAGCGTTGGACGTACGAGTACGGCAAGAGTTTGGTAAACGGCGGCGGTTCCTTATTGAGGTCGAATCCGTTCATCGCGCCGTGATTGTCGTCGATCCGCGCGTTAGCATAGGAATGGTTGATGGGCACCCTCGCAAACGTGATCGGCTTGAGATGCACCGTACGGCCGTCGTGGGTCTTTCCGGACATCGTTGTGTCGGAGCCGGGATAGCCCGCGAAGAGATTATCGAAGCTGCGGTTCTCCTGAACAATGACGATCACGTGGCGAATTTGGAGTCTTCCGCGGCGGTGCGTCGGCAACGGCCACGCTTCCGGCCGGCGCGAGCGCCGTAGGGTACGCGCCGGCGCACGCCGCCAGCGTCAGCGCTGCGGCCGGAACCAAGAAGACGAAGAGCCGCGCCAGCCCGGCGGATACTGAGGCCTTCAGCGGTTGAAGTCCGACGGCTTGAGGTCGTCGAGGAACTTCTTGAAGCGCGCCATCTCGTTATCGTTGACCGGCTTCTTTTCGGCCGTCGCCTCCTCGAGCACGATCTTGTCGGAGACGAAGATCGGCGCCTGAACCCGCAGGGCGAGTGCGATGCCGTCGGAGGGTCTGGCGTCGATCTCTTGGAGATCACCGTTGGTGCGCACGACGAGCTTGGCGAAGAACGTCGAGTCTTTGATGTCGTGAATGACGACCTGCTCGAGGTTGGCGTTGAGGGTCTCAAGGATGTTGCGCATGAGGTCGTGCGAAAGCGGGCGCGGAACCGGCGCGCCTTCGAGCGCGAGCGCGATCGCCGTCGCCTCGAACGGTCCGATGAGGATGGGTAAGTAGTGCGATCCATCCATGTCCTTGAGGATGACCACCGGATCGTGGGTCAAAAGGTCGATGCCCAGTTTGTCGACCTTCATCTGGCGCATGGACGACGTATCCGACGCGTCCGGGGTGGTCGCCTCCAAGCGTACCCGCAGCACCACGCCGGGTAGGGTGAGGGGCGCGAGCAGCCGAACGGAGGGCGGTTCATCATGCCCCTCTCGTGCGGAATCGTGGGCTTGCCGAACGTCGGCAAGTCGACAATCTTCAATGCGCTCACGCGGTCGGCGCAGGCGCTCGCGGCAAACTATCCGTTCGCCACGATCGAGCCGAACGTCGGTGAGGTAGCAGTTCCCGACGAACGCCTGCGAGTTCTGCAGACGCTCGTCGACGCACGCCGCATCGTGCCGGCAACCGTGCGGTTCGTCGACATCGCTGGATTGGTTCGCGGAGCAAGCGCGGGTCAGGGGCTCGGCAACGCATTTCTCAGTCATATCCGCGAAACCGATGCGGTGGCGATGGTCGTGCGCTGCTTCGAGGACGACGACGTCACGCACGTAGAGGGGCATCCGGATCCCCGTCGAGACGTCGAGATCGTGGCGATCGAATTGGCGCTCGCCGATCTGGAGACGATGCGCCGCCACATTCCCAAGCTGGAGCGCGAGGCACGCGCCGACGCCAAACTGCGCGGCCGCCTCGATGCGGCGCGTGCGGTCGCGGTCGCCTTGGAAGAAGGAAAGCCTGCCCGCGCGTTCGCCGGCGGCTCGCCCGAGGCGGAGGCGGCGGCTGCCGCATCGTTGCTCACCGCGCAGCCGCTGCTCTACGTCGCCAACGTTGCCGAATCGCAGATCGGCAGCCCCGGGCCGATGGTCGAGGCGCTCTCGGAGATCGCAGCCGTCGAGCAGAGCGGCATGGTCGTGCTTTCCGGGAAGGTCGAAGCCGAACTTGCCGGCCTTTCGGAGGACGAGGCGCGGGATTTTCGCGCCGAACTGGGGCTCGCGCGCAGCGGGCTCGACGAACTGGCCGTCGCGGCGTACGACGCGCTCGGTCTGATGACGTTTCTCACGGCCGGCGAAAAGGAAGTGCGCGCGTGGACCATTCCGCGCGGCACGAAGGCGCCCGAAGCCGCCGGGCGCATTCACGGTGACATCGAGCGCGGCTTCATTCGAGCCGAGATCGTGTCGTACGAAGACTACGTCGCGCATCGTTCGATGGAGGCGCTGCGAGCGGCGGGACTCGTGCGCAGCGAAGGACGCGACTACGTGATGCGCGAGGGCGACGTCGTCAACTTCCGCTTTAACGTCTAGCTTCGCTTAGAACCAGCGTACTCGCGGTGCGACTTTTCACTCAGCTGCCGAATGCGGAGGGGTCGGGCAAGTCCGGGCGCAAGTCATGCCGTGGAGGCACCTACCTGTATGGCGGTTATGACGACCCCGGCGCGTGAAGTTTCGGTTTTCGGTGATGCGATCGCATACTTCAAGGAAGCGGCTGATCTGCTCGAACTCGACGCCGGGATGCGACGTATTCTGACTAGTCCCGCCCGACAGATCATCTTCGCGATCCCGTTTCAACGCGATTCCGGCGAGTTCGAGGTCTACACCGGTTATCGGGTTCAGTTCAGCTTCGCGCGCGGCCCGGCCAAGGGCGGCATCCGCTACCATCCAGGCGTGACGCTCGACGAAGTGACGGCGCTGGCGTTCTGGATGACGTGGAAGTGCGCGGTCGTCGACCTTCCCTTCGGCGGGGGCAAGGGCGGGGTCACGTGCGATCCGAGCACGCTTTCGATGAACGAGATCGAGCGCATCACGCGGCGCTACGCGGCCGAACTCGTCGAAGTCGTCGGTCCCGATAAGGACGTTCCCGCACCCGACGTCAATACGACGCCGCAGATCATGGCGTGGTTCATGGACACGTACTCGATGCACGTGCGCCAAAACCAGCCCGGCGTCGTCACCGGCAAACCGCTCGAGATCGGCGGCTCGCGCGGCCGCGTCGAAGCCACGGGCCGCGGCGTCACTATCTGCGCGCTCGATCAGATGAGCGAGATCGGCATCCATCCCGAGAACGCCACCGTCGCGATTCAAGGGTTCGGCAATGTCGGGCGCTACGCGGCCAAACTCTTCGAGGAGCGCGGCTGCCGCGTCGTCGGCATCTCCGACGTTACCGGCGCGTACTATAACACCGACGGCATCTACGTGAGCGGCGCGATGGCGCACGTTGCGCAATGCGGCACGCTCGAGGGCTTTAAAGGCGGCGATAGGATCACCAACGCCGAGCTGCTCGCGTCACCGTGCGACGTGCTGGTGCCGGCCGCGCTCGAAAAAGTCTTCACCGCCGAAACGGCCGCAAAAGTGCAGGCAAAACTCATCGTCGAGGGCGCCAACGGCCCGACGACGCCCGAAGCCGACCGCATCTTCAAAGAGAAGGGCATCGTCGTCATTCCCGACATCATGGCGAACGCCGGCGGCGTCACCGTCTCGTATTTCGAGTGGGTGCAAGACCGCATGGGGTATTTTTGGAAGGAATCCGAGGTCAATCAGCGCCTCGAGGAGTTTCTTCTCGCGAACTTGCACGAGGTGCGCGCCATCAGCAACGCGCGCGGTGCGACACTGCGCACTGCCGCCTACACCCTCGCGATCGACCGCGTCGTGAAGGCGCTGCGGATGCGCGGGATTTATGCCTAACGCACCCAGGCGTTTCGCTCAGCCTGACGTGCGCTATTACTGACTTCCGAGGCCGTCAAAGCTTCGCGCGCGCACGAACGGAACGAGAATGTTTGGTGGCGCGTATGGGTCGGGGTAGCAGTAGTTGACGTTCTTGCAGCGCGCGCCGTTGTATGCGGCCTTCACGTTGATCTGCGGAATGCCGGTACCGTAGGCGCTGTTGATCGTCGCGATAAACGCGGAAGCGAGCAGCGCGTATCCGGTGTTGGACGGATGCAAGCCATCGAAGCTGAGCAGGCCTCCTTCGTAACCAAGCGTGCAGCAGACGCCGGGATTGATGCTCGTCGCCATGCGAAAATACGGATCGGACTTATTTCCACTCGCGATGCCGGCGAAGATCGAGGTCACGTCAACGAGCGGCGTCGAGGTTTGCTGGGTTGCCGAGTCTATCCCTGCGTTGACGGCGTCGTTGAGTGCTTGAACCTTTGCCGCGAACGGCGGCGTAATGTAATAGTTGCCTAATCCGCTTCCCGGTTTTCCGTTGTCGAGATCCGGAAGCTTGCCGTGCGTGTGGTAGTAGTCGACGATCGCGAGCGTGCCTTGCAGCGTTAAGTAGCCACATGGGGCATTCGTGGTCGCCGGCGTACAGCCGCCCGGCGTTGCGAGGTTGTAGGATTTCGCAATTTGCGTCGTAAGCGCGACCGCTGTGCGGTACGGTAACTGAAGCCCGGTCTCGAAGAGACAGACGACGTAGGTCTGGTAGTTGTTCGAGCAAACGTTTGAAAACTGCGGTACGAGCGTGACGCGTTGGAAGTACGCCGTCTCCAAGATGTTCGGAAGGTTGGCGGCGACGACGTGCGCGCCAGCCCGCTTCAACGTGTTTATCACCTGCTTTTCGTCGGCCGACGCTTGCCCGGCAGTGACGTCGCCGCCGTGGAACAAGCCGCCCGAGCCCATGTACTTGAGCACGTCGTTGGCGCCGAGCCAGACGAGGGCGAGCGTCGGCTTCAACTGCGCTGCGGCGTTGACTTCGGTGAGCCGTGACCCCATGAACGACCAGTTGCGCAGGATTGGCCAGTACGTGCTGCTCTCGTCATCGACGACCATTTGCAGTAGTCCACGGATCCCTGACAGCGGCTTGCACGTGTTCGACTGAGGCTCCGTCAGCACGTTGGCTTCGTGCAGGGTGATTCCCGGCACCGATACGTTGCGAACCGTCGTCGAATAGGGGTTCATGCGGACGCGCTTGCTGCCCACCAAAAGATAGCCGGCCGCGTTGAAACCTCCATCGTAAGCGCACGCATTTCCCTGTTTTGAAAAGCCGAAAGGAGCGGGCGGAAGTGAAGGTACGATTTGGTTGTTGATTCCCGGTCCGGCGATGAGAGGAAGCGGGCTTACGCTGGGATCGTACTCGTTTGCGATCGCCTGCGAAAGTGGGAGTCCCGAAGCCTGCTCGTCGACGTCGGCCCAGAAGCCTTGCTCCTGCGTTGGCGGTATCGTCGTGCCGGGAAAGAGAGGATTCGCAACACCCGTTGCACCCAGAATGCCGTCGGCCTGATAGCCGGCCGTCAAACTATCGCCGACGCCGACGATCCGCGCGAGCATCGGCTGGCCGGACGTGCCGCCGCCGTTGTGCGTCGGAACGACGGCGCCCGAACCGCCGCCGCCTCCGCCGCAGGCGGCCATCGCCGTCAAGCTCGCAATCGCGAGCGCTTTTCGCATCTTCACTAGGTTCATCACAGAACGCTCCGGTCTAGAGGGGGAAGAAGCTCGGCGATCCGATGCCGATCTGCAGTTGAAGTTGTGTCGCCTTGAGGCCGCCGACGACCGGACCGCAGTTCTGCGGCGAGACGGTCAGACATTTGATCGCGGTGACGCCGTCGGGGCCGAGGTTCGTCGGATTGCCGCTATTGAGCACCAGTTGCACGAAGCCGTACTTCGCGAAACGCTGCGACACGCCGAGGAAGTAGGCCATCAGGTGCTCGGGATAGGGATCGGTCGGAAGGTAGTCGCGCGCGCTCTGCGGCTCGACCCAGAGTTTCGTATCCGGGAACGGCGAGTACTCCAGATACAGCGTCGTCGGCGTCTGCAGATGGTTCGTGCCGTTGACGCCGGCCGTATGCACCAGCCACTGCGCCGCGACCGTGAACGTTCCGAACATCTTCGGCGTCTTAAGAAACGGTAACGTTACGGCAACTGCCTTGAACTGCGCGGTACGCGTCGGCACGTCGCTGAAGTACGGCCCGTCGGGCGGGTTGTAGGCAAACGGCACGACGTCGTTGTTGTCGACCGATTCGCCGATCTGGCCGCCGCGCGTGACGTACGCAGGCGCGACGACGATTGGAAGCACGTGTCCGCCGGGCATCCCCTTGATGAGGAAGAGTTGCTCGAGCAAAAAGATGCCGAACGTGTCCTTCGTGCGGACGTTGATGTTCTGACCGGTCCCAGGGCCGCAAACGTCGCTGCCGCCCAAATCGGCGCAGCCTACGGGGTTTTTGAAGCCCTGGACGTAGATCGGCGCGAGCCCGCTATTGAAGCCGTACGGCCAATGCTGCAGTTGAAACATGCTCGCAACGATGCGCGTCTGCGGCTGGAACGCGTAGGAAAGCGACGCATCGACGCCGCCCATCAGCCAGCCCTGCTTACCCAAGCTTCCGATGTTGCCGTACGGATACGCGGTCGACACGTCGATGCTGTAGCCGATGCCGGTGGGAAAACCGATGACGGGCCCGACGCGCTGCTGGCTTACCGGTGGAACCTGCGCGATGGTCCCGTTGGGAAGAACGAGCACGCTTGGCGCGGGCGTGGCTGTGGCCGCTTGCCGGCGCGCCGCCTCGCGTTTCTTGCGCTCGGCGTCGAGCGCGCTCTTGATCGCATCGTTCGCACCCGGGACGACGGATTGCTCGTAGACGTTTTCAATGCCGTCGGCACGTGCCGGGATGACCGGCAAGCTCGACGCTGCAAATCCAACAAGGGCAGCAAAAACGCAAAAGCGCATTTTCAACATGCCCGCAGACGTTGCGCTCTACACGCCGAAAACCCTCGCGCCGCGAAAATGCGAACTAAAGTCGCCGTTGCGAAAGAAAATCTAGGTTTCTAATGCGCGGTGGGCGTCACCGGCGCTTGGCCGTCGGCGATCGCGCCGTCACGGCGAGGCGCACCGTTGCGCGCGGCGCGCCCGCCGCGCAGCTCGAGCGACTTAATGATAACGTAGAGCACCGGCGTGATGGCGAGATTCAAGAACGTCGAGACGAGCATTCCACCGAAGACCACGGTGCCCAGCGAGTGCCGCGCAGCGTTGCCGGCGCCGCTCGCAAAGACGAGCGGCGTTACGGCGATGACGAACGCAATCGACGTCATCAGAATCGGACGCAACCGCGTCAACGCCGCGCGCAGCGCCGCTTGCACGACGTTCGCGCCGAGCTTCATTTGCTGGTTCGCGAACTCGACGATCAGAATTGCGCTCTTGCTCGCGAGGCCGATGAGCATGACGTAGCCGACCTGTGCGTAGGCGTCTTGCGCGATGCTCGGATCGAAGAGAAATGGGATCGGGAAATGGCGGATGTTGATGAATGCGAGCGCGCCGAAGAGCGCGGCCGGCACGGCAAGCAGCACGATCAGCGGATCGATGAAACTCTCGTACTGCGCGGACAGCACGAGGAATACGAAGACGATGCCGAGCGCGAAGATGAGCACGGCCAGCGGGCCGGCCGCGATTTGGTCGAGCTGCAGCCCGGTCCATTCGTAGCTCACGCCGGTGGGCAGAATCTTTTGCGCGAGCTGCTGCATCGCCGTGATCGCTTCGCCCGAACTGCGGCCGGGTGCGGAGCTTCCGTTCAACTCGATGTTGCGATATAGGTTATAGTGCGTGATGACCGGTGGCCCGAGCTGCATCTGGACGCGCATCAATGCGTTGAGCGGCGTCATCACGACGCCGGTTGCCGTCGTTTGGGTCGTCGCCGATCCGGGCGGCGGCGTCGCGAGCGGGTTCGTGCCGGTCGGAATGTTTGGCGCCGCCGATCCGTTGTGCACGTAGATCTGCTGCAGCGATGCGACGCTGTTGCGGAAGGGCGCGTCGGCCTGCACGTCGACCTGCCACGAGTGGTTGAGATACGTGAAGTTGTTGACGTAGAGCGACCCGAGTTCGACCTCCATCGTCTGGAAGATGTCGCTCAGCGAGATGCCGATCGCTTTGGCTTTGTTGCGGTCGACGTTGACTTGCAGCTGCGGCGAGTTAATCCGGAACTGCGTGAAGACGCCGCTCAGCCGCGGGTCCTTGGCCGCCGCGCCCATCATCGCGTAGGTCAATCCCATCAATTTGTCGAGCCCGACGTTCGCGCGGTCTTCGATCTCGAACTGAAAGCCGCCGACCGTTCCGACGCCGTTGATGGCCGGGGGGTTGAACGCAAAGATCTGCGCCTGCGGGATCTGCATGTAGAACGCGCCGTTGAGGCGCTGCAATAACGAAACCATGCTGTGCGGACACGGCTTGAGGAGCAGCGCGTTGAGCGGCGAACATTCACGCTCGCTCCACGGTTTGAGCAGTGCGAACATGAGGCCGCGGTTGGGTGCGGCGCCGGTGAAGCTGAACCCGCCGACGTCGAAGAGGTGCGCGACTTCGGGCTGCGCGGTGACGATCTTTTCGGCCTCTATCGAGATTTTCTGCTCGCCTTGCAGCGACGTTCCCTCGGGCGTCTGGACGAGCATGATGAAGTAGCCTTGATCTTCGTCCGGAATGAACGCTTGCGGCGTGCTCATGAAGAGAACGCCCGTCATCGCGAGCGCGAATGCGAATACGCCGGCCACCCACCAGCGGTAGCGGAACGCCTTGGGCAACTGGCGCGCGTACCACTCACGGAAACCCTTCAGGCCGCGGTTGAACCAGCGGAAGAAGAAGAACGTCGATTCGGTCTCTCCGCTCAGGAAGCGTGCCGAGAGAACCGGCGCGAGCGTCAGCGCCTGAAAGAGCGAGATCGTGATCGACGCCGCGATCGTCAGCGCGAACTGCTTGTAGAGCTGTCCGGTCGTACCCGGAAAGAAGCCGACGGGAATGAAGACGGCGAGCAGCACCAGCGACGATGCGACGATCGCGCTCTGGATCTCGCTCATCGCTTCCGCGGCGCTCGCCAGTGCGCTCTTCTTGCCCCGGTTCATCTCGATGTGACGTGCAATGTTCTCGATGACGACGATCGCGTCGTCGACGACCAGTCCCGTGGCCAGCGTGAGGCCGAAAAGCGTGATCGTGTTGATCGAAAACCCGAAGATCTTCATCACGAAGAAAGTGCCGACCAGCGAAACGGGGATCGTGGCGGCCGGAATCAGCGTCGAGCGCGGATTCTGCAGGAAGACGTAGATGACGAGCACGACGAGCACGATCGAGAGCAGCAGCGTGAGCAGCACCTCTTTGATCGACTCGCGCACGAAGGTCGTCGTGTTGAACGCGACCGTGTAGTGCACCCCGGGCGGGAACGCTTTGGAGAGTTCGTCCATCTGCGCGGTGACCGCGCGCGAGACGTCGAGGGCATTGGCCGTGGAGTACTGCTGCACGCCCAAGCCGACCACGCGCGACTCGCCGTCGAACCGCAGCGCAGACGAGTAATCCTGCGCGCCAAGTTCGACGCGGGCGACGTCGCCGAGGCGCGTGAAGCCGCCGTTGGAATCCGAACGCAGGACGATATTCGCGAACTGGGTAGGGTCGGAGAGCTGCGTAACCGCGTTGACCGTGTACGTGAACGGCTGGCCCTTCGGCGCGGGCGGCGAGCCTAGGCTGCCGACGCCGATCGCCACGTTCTGCTCCTGCAGCGCGTTCACCACGTCGCCGGCGTCGAGCCCCTGCGCCGCCAAGAGGCGCGGATTGAGCCAGATCCGCATTGCGTACTGGCGCTGGCCGAAGATACGGATGCCGGAGACGCCGGAGACGCGCGAGAGATTGTTGACGATGTTCAACTGCGCGTAGTTGCTGAGTTCGAGCGTGCCGTACTGTTTGCGGTCGGATGTGAGCGCGATGCCCATCACGAACGTGCCGGCGTTCTTCGATACGGTGACGCCGACTTGCTGAACGCTGGCCGGGAGGGTGCCGAGCGCGGTCTGCGTCGCGTTCTGCACGTCGGCGGCGGCGATGTCGAGATCGACGCCGAGATTGAAGGTCAGCGTAATCGTCGAGACGCCCTGCGCGCTCGTCGAACTGATGTAGCGCAGCCCTTGCACCGTGTTGACGGCCTGCTCGAGGGGCGTCGTGACCTGCGCCTCGACCGCCTGCGGGCTCGCTCCGACGTAGATCGCGTTGACGGTGACCACCGGCGGTGCGATCTGCGGATATTGCGCGATCGGCAGCGTCGGAATTACGACCCCGCCGCCGATGAGCACGATGAGCGAGCAGACGATGGCCAGGACGGGCCGGTTCAGGAATGCCTTGGTCACGTTTCACCCAAAACTCACTCAACGCTAGGCGAGTTGCGCCCTTCGACTACGGCGCTGCGCGCCTCCGCTCAGGGTGACACGAGGGGGAGGAAGGCTTGCTCGGCGTGGTAGGAACTGCGCGAGAGCGGGCTCGACACGACCTGGTGGAATCCCTTGGCCTTTGCGACGCGTCCGAGGTCCTCAAACCGCTGCGGCGTGAGGAACTCGACGACCGGCAAATGCTTCTTGCTCGGCTGCAGGTACTGACCCATCGTGAAGATGTCGACGCCGGCGGAGCGAGCGTCGTCCATAGCGCGCTCGATCTCGCCGTCGGTCTCGCCGAGGCCGAGCATGAGCGACGTCTTGGTGTAACGCTCCGGAGCGCGGTTCTTCGCGTGTGCCAGCACTCGCAGCGACTGTTCGTACTTCGCGCGCTTGTCGCGCACCGAGGGCGTCAGCCTCGCCACGGTCTCGATATTGTGCGCGAAAACGTCGGGCCGGGCGTCCATCACGATGTCGAGGGCCGCCAGGTCGCCGCGATAGTCGCCGCTGAGCACTTCGACGCGCGAACCCCGAACGCGGGCGTGAATTTCGCGCACGGTGTTGGCGAAAATCAGCGCGCCCCCATCGGCGAGATCGTCGCGATCGACGGCCGTGAGCACCAAATACTTCCAGCCGAGGTCGCGCACGGCTTCGGCGACGCGAACCGGTTCCAGCCAGTCGACCTCGCCACGCGGATTTCCCGTCTTCACGTTGCAGAAGCGGCAACCGCGCGTGCAGACGTCGCCGAGGATCATGATCGTCGCGGTTCCGGCACCCCAGCATTCGGCGAGGTTCGGACAAGCGGCTTCCTTGCAGACCGTGTGGAGTGCCAGCGCGTTGACACGCTCCTTGACGCGCTCGTACTCGTCGCCCGCCGGTAGCGACACGCGCAGCCACGGCGGCTTTCGCACGTGCAGCGGCGCCGCGGGGGACCGCGTCAGATCGACGTCGATTGCCATTGCACTTCGAAGGTTTGCGCCAGCTCCTCGAGCAGCACGCGCTTCGCCTCGTCCATCCCGATCGTCCGCCCGCTCTCGTTCGAGAGCGAGGTGATGCCGCGGTCGGGGAGTCCGCAGGGAGAGATCAGCCGATCGTAATCGAGCTGCGTGGAAACGTTGAGCGCGATGCCGTGCAGCGTCACCATCGCGCGCACCGCGAGTCCGACCGCACAGATCTGGTTCGGCCCTACCCACACGCCCGCGTGTTCGCTCCAGCGCTGCGCGCCGACGCCGAAGCGCGCGCACGCGGCGATGACGGCGCCTTCGAGATCGCGCACGAGCGGAACGACTTCGCGAAAGCGCGCGAGGCGCCGGATCGGATAGACGACCAACTGTCCGGGACCGTGATAGGTCACGTCGCCGCCGCGCTCGACGGCCACGACGTCGATGCCGCGCGCGACGAGCGCGTCGTCGGAAAGCAGCACGTGCTCTCGCTTCGCCCGGCGGCCGAGCGTGATCACGGGCGGGTGCTCGACGACGATCCACGTGTCGGGTTCGCGCCGCTCGCGCACTCCCTCGTGCACGTGGTGCTGAAGGTCCCAGACGTCACGGTACGGCCGCGTTCCCAAATCGAGCAATCGCGCTTGCGCGAGAGCCGCTGCCGTCACGGTGGCGCTCATCTCGCTGCGGCGGCCGCCTTCGGCTTGGGATTGACGATGTGAATCGCTTTGCCGTGCGCCGCTTCGGCGGCATCCATGATCGACTCGGTGAGCGTCGGATGTGGATGCACCGAGAGCCCGATATCCTCGAGCGTCGCGCCCATCTCGAGAGCGATGACGCCTTCGCCGATCAACGATTCCGCTTGCGGCGCGACGATGTGCATGCCGAGCAGCAGATCGCTCTTCGCGTCGCCGACGAGTTTGAGCATGCCGTCGCTCTCGTTCATCGTGCGCGCGCGGCCGCTTGCCGCGAGCGGAAACTTGCCGATGCGCACCTCGAAGCCTTTTGCCTTCGCCTCTTCCTCGGAGAGTCCAACCGTAGCGACCTCGGGATCGGTGTAGACGCAGTTCGGCACCGCGACCGGATCGAAGGCGGCCGACTTGTTGCCGGCGATCACCTCGGCCGCCACGACCCCCTGCTTCATTGCTCGATGGGCGAGCAGCGGTTGGCCGGTGACGTCGCCAATGGCGAAGACGTTCGGGGTTTTCGTGCGCATCTGCTGATCCACAGCAATGAAACCCTTGTCGTCGACCGCGAGATTCGCACCCGGCAAATTGAGGTTGTCGGTGACGGGGCGCCGTCCGACGGCGACGAGCACCATGTCGAACTCGCGCTTTTCGTCCTTGCCGCCGGTTCCCGCGCCGTTGAGCGTCGCGCGCACCGACGATCCGTCCTTCTCGAGCGCGCCGACTTTCGTGTCGAGCATGATCTCGACGCCCTGCTTCTTCAAGATGCGCCCGAGCGTTTTAGCGATTTCGAGGTCGGTGCCGGTGAGAATTTGCGGCATCATCTCGACGACGAGCACCTCGGCGCCCATGCGCGCGTAGACGGTGGCGAACTCCAAGCCGATGACGCCGCCGCCGATCACGAGCAGTTTCTTTGGAATGCGGGTGATATTCACGGCGTCGTCGGAGTTGACGATCGTATCGCCGTCGCGCGGCCACGCCTTGACGTCGACCGGCGCCGAACCCGTCGCAATTACGACGTTGGCCGCCTTGATCGTGTCGCTACCCCCGTCTTTCTTCTTGACGAGCACTTCGGTGGGGCTCACGAACGAGGCTTCGCCGTAGAGAAACTCCACGCCGTTGGCTTTGAAGAGCGTCTTCACGCCGCCGACGTTGGCGTTGACGACGTCGGTTTTGAACTTCGCGACGCCGTCGCGATCGACGTCGGGTTTGGCCACCTTCAAACCGATCGCGTCTGCGTGCTCGATGTGACGGATCACTTCGCCGACGTGCAGCAGCGCTTTGGTCGGAATGCAACCCCAGTTGAGGCACACGCCGCCGACCTCATCGCGGTCGATACAGATGACTTTTTTGCCGAGCTGCCCGAGCCGGATGGCAGCATGGTAACCGCCGGGCCCTGCGCCGATGACGACCGCGTCAACCTGATGTTCTGACAACCTCGTGCTCCCTATTCGTGTCGTGGTGCTGAGGATCGCCCCTTCGACTCGTCGAGGGGTCTGGGCCTCGAAACCCCCGAAATTGGACTATGCCATGACGACCGTTGGATGGCACAACGTCCTGCCGGCGCTTGATCGGGCGTCGATCGTGCCGCTCTACCGCCAGATTTACGAGGGATTGCGCGAGGCGATCCTCACCGGCACGCTGCCCGAGTCGACGCGGCTGCCTCCCGAACGGACCCTCGCGCAGCGGCTCGACGTGAACCGGAGCACGGTCGTGCATGCCTATCGCGAACTCGTAGCGGACGGCCTGATCGAGCAGCGCGTAGGAGCGGGATCGCGGGTCGTTCCGCAGTTGCGCGCCGGACAGCCGGAGCGAGCCGCCGGCGTTCCGTGGTGGGTGACGCTGCCGCCGTGGCGCGTCGGTGAGTTTCCCAACGTGCTGGGCGAACTCGCGGCGAAACCGCAGAGCGGCCGCATTTCGTTCGTGCAAGGCGTAGCACCCGACGAGCCGTCACCGCTCCGCGCGCTGGCAAAGTCGTTCGCACGCGTCGCCGGCGATGCGCGCTTCATTCTCTCCTACGGCGATTCGGAAGGATACGAGCCGCTGCGTGCGGCGATCGCCGCGCGGATGAACGCGCGCGGCGCCACCGCGGTCGCGCCGAATAACGTCATCGTTCTCACCGGCTCGACCCAGGGCATCGCGATCGTCGCGCAGAGTTTGGCGGAGCCGGGCGACGAAATCGTCGTCGAATCGCCTTCCTATCCCGGCGCTTTGCAGGTTTTTCAAATCAACGGACTTCGCGCGATCGCCGTGCCGGTCGACGATGACGGGATGCGCGTCGATCACGTCGAGGCCGTCTTGCGCACGCGCCGGCCGCGCTTCATCTACACGATGCCGTCGCTGCACAATCCGACCAATGCGAGCATGAACGCCGATCGCCGCGAACGCCTGACGACGATTGCGCGCCGCGCCGGCGTCCCGATCGTCGAAGACGATCCGTACGGGCCGCTGGCGGGCATCGATCCGCCGCTGGTCGCGCTGGCGCCCGACCACGTCGTCTACCTCTCGACCTTTTCGAAGACGATCGCGCCGTCGCTGCGCGTCGGCTGGCTGGCGGCGCCGCGCACGATTCTCGAACGGCTCCTCCTGCGCAAGCAGGCCTACGACATGGCGACGAGTCTCTACGTGCAGGCGGCAGTGACCGATTATTTGCAAAGCGCCTACGACGCGCACGTCGCGCAACTGCGCGAGGAATTACTGCTGCGCCGCCGGCTCGCCGACGACGCGATCGCCCGTCACTGGCCGCCGTCGCTGAAGGTCAGCGGTCCCTCCGGAGGCTTCTACGCGTGGGCGACGACGCCGCGCGAACTGCGCGCGCGCGTGCTGCTCGATGCCGCCGAACGCCTCGGCGCGTCGTTTCTGTTCGGCGAAGCGTTCTTTGCCAACTCGGGCGGCGACCACAACTTCCGGCTCGCGCTGACCGCCGTGAAGCGCCGCGACATCGGCGAAGGCATTCGCCGTATCGGCGAGGCCGCCGCGTCGCTGCGCCCGTAAGCGCCGCACTTGCGCGCGGGGGGCGCGGAGCCCGTCGGGGAACGTGTTCGCCCGATGCAGGTGCGTGCGATTCGGCGATCGTTGCGGACGTGGTACGCGCGTTGCGGGCGTAAGACGTTGCCGTGGCGCGCCGTACGCAGCCCATACCGCACGCTCGTCAGCGAGTTCATGCTGCAGCAGACGCAAGTCGATCGCGTCGTTCCGCACTTTGACGCATTCGTGGAGCGGTTTCCGGATTTCGAGGCGCTCGCCGCCGCGCCGCTCGCCGACGTCGTTCGCGCGTGGAAGGGCCTTGGATACAACGCCCGCGCCGTTCGGCTGAAGGGCGTCGCCGAAGCGGTCGTCGCGCGTCACGGCGGAGCGATGCCGAACGATGCCGCAGCGCTTGCGGCGATGCCCGGCATCGGCGCGTACACGGCGGCGGCGATTCGAGCCTTCGCGTTCGGCGCGCACGACGCACCCGTCGACACGAACGTGCGCCGCATCATCCACCGGCTTTTTTTCGGCATCGAGTTTCCGGCGCGCGCAACGTCGCGCGAACTCGCCGATCGCGCGCGCGATTTGGTGCCGCCGGGACAGGCGCACGATTGGAGTTCGAGTTTAATGGACTTGGGTGCGACGATCTGCACCGCTCGCGCGCCGCAATGCGTGCGATGCCCGCTTCAGCCTTACTGCGCAGCCGCCCCAATCGACGCCGGCGATTTAGAGCGTCGCCGGCGCGCCGAGCCGCGTTCTGCCTCGCGTGCGCCGGTGCGGTTTGAAGCGACCGCGCGGTATGCGCGCGGACGCATCGTCGACCGCTTGCGCGAACTGCCGCCGGGCCAGCGCATCTCGCTGCTCGATCTCCATCGCGCTCTTGCGCCGCTGCTTCCCGGCCGCAACGCGGGCGACGTCGAGGCACTCGTCGGCGCTCTCGAGCGCGACGGCCTCGTGCGCGACGATGGCGGTCGCATCGCACTCGCCGACTAGCCGTCCTTCGACTGCGCGCCTTCGGCGCTCCGTTCAGGATGACACCGGCGCGCTGCGCGCGCCTCCGCTCAGGTTGACACTGCGGGGTGTTACGTGAGGAGCGCGTGCAGGGAGCCGTCGAGCTCGGGCAGGCCGCGGTAGCGGTCCAGCAATGCGGTGGAGCGCTCGACGGTCTTCGACCTGACGATCTCGTCGGTCACACCGCTCTCCGTTAGATATTTCGTTCGCGTCTTGACGTACTCGGCGATCAGTGCGTCGATCGCCCCGGGCGCACTCGCGTCGGGATGCGTTTCGTTGAATCGTGCGAGCATCGGGACGTAGACGTTGCCGTCGACGAGCGAGTCCAGAACCGCCTGGTGCTCGCCCCACACTTCGCAGTTGTAGCGGGCGCGAAAGATGGCACTCACCCAGTTTTTTAACGGGAACGCAGTAACCAGCGTGATTCGGTCGCGCTGCTTGAGCGGATTGAGGTAGACGATCGTGAGATGGCGGGCGGGTCGTCGCAGCGACCACGTCGAGCCCGCTTCGCGCCAATCGATCTCCGAGACGTCGAGAAACGGCACCGCTACGAACGCATCGAGCGTGCGCTTGACGTACTCTGCCTGCTCGCGGTTCTCCGCGCGCGTTTCAATCGCGCTTTCGATAACCGAATGCACGGTCGCGCCGACCAGCGCGTTGAGCCCCGGCGCGACGAGATCGATGGCCGGCCCGAGCATGCCCGACGCGATCTCCCAAAAGTCGTTCTTAGGCGCCGCTTTCGTGACGAGCAGACCTTGCTTGAACATCGCCATCACCATCGGCTGCACGTCGCCGAGTTTCGTCTGCTGCGGCAACTGCGTCGGCCGAGACGAAACGCCCAAGGGAACCCACTGGATGGCGCCGCTGGAATGCGCCGAACCGCTGCGCACGACGTCGAAGCGCGTCGTCGTTCCGGCGTGCGTGCTCGCCGGCACCACGTAACGTCCTTCGGCGGTTAATCCCGACGCCACGAGGTGAGGTCGAGTTCGCACACGGCGCTGACGAGGCGCCGGCGCGACGAGCGCGCGTCGACGATGCTGTAGGTCCCGAGCGGCCGCGCGTAGAGTTGCAGCGAGAAGGCGCTGTCGGATGCACTCGGGTTACGCACGAGATGCAGTTCGGTCGGCGCCAAGCGATGGTCGACGTCGCCGGCGCGCAGATCGAGCCGTTCCGCCTCGCGCAGTCTCACGACCTCAGCGTCGAGTTCGGCGGTATCGCACGTGTAATTTTGCACGTCGAGTGTGCCTTCGAGCATGAGCACCCAGCAACGCGACGCGCCGTGGTCGTGAATCGGACTCACGGAAAGCGCCGCCCAATTCATCGCGACGATCTCGTACTCGGGAGTGATGGCGAGCCGCGTGCGGCTGTACGCGCGCGGAACGAGCGGCAGCCGTGCGCGGTACTCGGCGAATGTGTTTGCGAACCGCTCCATCGCGCACGAGAACTCGCCGTCACCCATGACGTCCGCGAGAACGCGTGCGAAACCGGCAGCCATCGAACCGTCGGGTTCCGCACCCGGCCCAGGGGACCTGTAGGCGACGGCGTAAGGCGTCGTCGTGCCTTCGATTCCGTTCCCCAAGCGAAGGGTTCCTCGCAGCGTTGCCCTGGAACAACTCGCGATTCTCGAGCGAACGTATCCGGGCGCTGAGACCGCGCTCGCACATCGCAACGATTTCGAGCTGCTCATCGCGGTGATTCTGTCGGCGCAGTGCACGGACGCGCGCGTAAACCTCACCACGCCGGCACTCTTCGCGAAGTATCCGACGCCCGCTCGCCTGGCCGGCGCGAATCAAACCGACGTCGAGAAGATCATTAAATCGTGCGGATTTTTCCGCATGAAGGCACGCAACGTCATCGCGTGCGCGCGCGACATCGAGGAGCGGTTCGGCGGAGCGGTTCCGCGCGAGCGCGAGGAGTTGGAATCGCTCGCCGGCGTGGGGCGCAAAACGGCGAGCGTCGTGATGGCCAACGCGTTCGCACAAGCGGCGCTGGCGGTCGACACGCACGTCTTTCGCGTCGCACACCGGCTGGGCTTTACGACCGGAACCACGCCGCGTCAGGTCGAGGACGACCTCACCGCGCTCGTTCCGCCGCCGAAGTGGGGCGCCGCGACCCACTGGCTGATTCTGCACGGACGCGCGATCTGCAAGGCGCCGACGCCGCTGTGCGGCCGTTGCCCGCTGGCCGCGCGCTGCCCGACGCCGGCGATCTTGGCTAAAACCGTAGCGGTCCGGGCTCGTTCAAGTGGCCGGGTCGCGGAAGCTCGGCGTCGGACGTTAGCGACTTCAGCAAAGAAGAAGCGGTGAGCCGCTCGCCGTAACCCGGTTCGGTCGAGATTTTCGAAAGATTGATCAGCGCCGGAATGTCGGAGGCGGGATCGAATTGATACTCGCCGTCGAGTGCGAAACCGCTCACCCGAACCGTTTGATGCACGTCGTCGAGCTCGAGAGCGACGCGGTGTTCGCGAAAACGCAGCCGCACGCGCAGCGGCCGCTCGAGCCGAATGAACTTGACGCCGTTGCGCTCCCCCAAGATCGCGTTGATGCGTTTGCATCCGGCCGCGGCGCTCTCGGCGAAGAGGCGCAGCGACTCCTCGGCATCTTCGGCACGCCGCTGCGGCGACGCTTCGGCTGCGGCGTCGACGGCGCGAGCCAGTTCGCGCTTGGCGCGGATGCGCGTCGCCGCGGCGACGATCGGGTTTTGCGCGGTGAACTCCGGATCCATCGGGTCGGACATGGCGTAAGCGCCCTTCTCCACGCCGCGGGATGAGGCCCGGGACGACGCGAAGGAAATGGCTTTCCGGAGGTCGCCGTCTTTTTCATGAAATACGCTGCGTTGTTGTGCTTTGGGCTCGCGCTCGCCGTCGCGGCGTGCGCCGCTCCGCCGCAGACTGCGACGGTGCCCTACGGGAGCGGGCGCTCGCTCGTCATACGGTCGCATTCGCGCTTTCCGACGCCGATTCAGCACGTCGTCATCATCTTTCAAGAGAACCGGACACCCGATTATCTTTTTCGCGGCATGCTGCAGCACGGCGCGAATATCGCGACGACGGCGGTCGATTCGCTAGGCCAAATCGTGCAGCTCAAACCGATCTCGCTGGCCGCTCCCTACGACCTCGGCCACAGTCACAAGAATTTTCTCGAAGACTGCGACCTGCAGCCGGGCGACTCGTGCAACATGGACGGATTCGACAGCTACCTTCCGGTCAAATATCACCTGCGCCCGTACGGCTACGCGCCGCAGACCGAAGTGCAGCCCTATCTCGACATGGCGACGCAGTACGTCTTTGCCGACAACATGTTCCAGACGAACGAGGCCGGAAGTTTCCCCGCCCACCAATACATCATCAGCGGTGACGCCTTCGCCGAGCCCGTGACGCCGGACAACGTTTCGAGCGATCCATATAACCGCAAGACCGGTGCGAAAACGCCGGCCGGATGCGACGCGCCGGTGAACTCCGTGGTCGACACGATCGACCCGGTGAGCGGATCCCCCGGTCCGTCGCCGTTTCCGTGCTTCGAGCGCCAAACGCTCTCCGATTTGCTCGACTCGCACGGGATATCGTGGAAGTACTACCAGAACGGGTTAGGACCCGGACTCTGGCACGGACCCGACGCGATCCATCACATCCGATACGGTCCCGATTATCGCTTCGTCGTGACGCCGCCGCAGACGATTCTCACCGACGTGACCAGCGGCAAGTTGCCCGCGATGTCGTGGGTGATGCCCGCCGACGGTTACCATTCCGATCACTCCGGAAACAAGAGCACGGCCGGACCGTCGTGGGTGGCGGCCGTCGTCAACGCGATCGGACAGAGCCAGTATTGGAACACGACGGCGGTGCTCATCACCTGGGACGATTGGGGCGGATGGTACGACCACGTGAATCCGGTGCTCTTCAACACGTACGAACTCGGATTCCGCGTGCCGCTCGTCATCGTATCGCCCTACGCGAAGACGGGATCGCCGAGCAGCGAAGGCTACATCTCGCACGTGCCGTACGAGTTCGGGAGCCTGCTCGCGTTTGCCGAGGAGACCTTCGGAATACCGAAGGGATCGCTGCATTCGACCGACGTTCGCGCAAACGACCTCTCCGACGCGTTCGATTTCTTGCAGACGCCGCGGCCGTTCGTCGTCATCAGCGCGCCGCCGTTTATCCCCGGCAAGGGCAGCCTCCGCTACGAAGAAGACCCGTAACATTTTCATGTCATGCTAAGCGGAGCGTGCGCAGCACGCGCAGTCGAAGCACCGTAGCCGGCGATCCTTCGACTACGCCCTTCGACTCGCTTCGCTCCCTCAGGGCTCCGCTCAGTATGACACGGGTTTACTTTCCTTTGCCGACGAGGTTGCGGGAAATCACGAGCCGCTGGATCTGCTGCGTGCCCTCGTAGATTTGCGTGATCTTCGCATCGCGCATCATCCGTTCCACCGGATACTCGACGGAGTAGCCGAAGCCGCCGAGAACCTGCACGGCGTCGGTGGTGACCGACATGGCGACGTCGCCGCACTTGAGTTTGGCCATCGCCGCCCAGAGCGTCACGTCCGGACCGCCGGCATCGCAGCGACGGGCCGCTTCGTAGAGCAGCAGGCGCGCGGATTCGACGTCGGTCTTCATGTCGGCGAGCATGAAGCCGACGCCCTGGTGCTGACCGATCGGCTTACCGAACGCGAACCGCTCCTTGGCGTAGTTGGTCGCGAAGTCGAGCGCACCGGCGGCGATGCCGAGCGCCTGCGCCGCAATGCCGGGGCGCGACTTGTCGAGCACGCGCATCGCAATCTTGAATCCCTCACCTTCTTCGCCGAGCCGGTTGGCGGCGGGAATGCGACAATCGTTGAAGACGAGTTCGACGGTCGGCGAGCCGCGAATGCCCATCTTTTTCTCGAGCTTGCCGACGGCGAATCCGGGCGCGCCTTTCTCGACCACGAACGCGCTGACGCCTCGCGATCCCGCTTCCGGATCCGTTACCGCAAAGACGCAGACGACGTCGGCGACGCTGCCGTTGGTGATCCAAATCTTCTGACCGTTGAGCACGTAGTCGTCGCCGTCGCGTACCGCGCGCGTGCGCATCGATCCGAGCGCGTCGGACCCGCTGGAGACTTCCGTCAGCGCGTATGCGACGAGATGCTCGCCCGATGCGATCTTAGGAAGAAAGCGCTGCTTCTGTTCTTCGCTGCCCGCGATCATGATCGGCAGCATGCCGAGTTCCTGCACGGCGACGATCAGCGAACTCGACGCGCACGCCTTGGCAATCTCCTCGACGACCTTGACGTAGGTGACGAAGGTGCCGCCGAGGCCGCCGTACTCGGCGGGAATCGGTACGCCGAGCAGATCGTTCTGCGCGAAAAGTTCTTTGACGTCCCACGGGAACTCGCCGTCGGCGTCGATCGCGGCGGCGCGCGGTGCGACGCGCTCCGCGACGAGTTCGCGGACGACCGAGAGCATCAACTCCTCTTCGTCGTCGGTGTGGGCGTGGGTTGCGGGCGCGGTCGTCGTCATTGTCGTTCTCCTAAAGCGCGACTTCGCGTTGCGGTTCGGCGATTCTTTGGCAGGACGACGGCGCAACTCCCCGCATACTGGCGGATCATGGAGAAAGTCTTCGCATCGTGCGCCGACGCGGTCGCCGACATTCCCAACGGGGCATCGCTGGCGGTCGGCGGCTTCGGCCTGAGCGGCATCCCGCATAACCTGATCGAGGCACTCCTCGAGCAGGGCGCCACCGGCCTCGTCACCGTCTCCAACAATTGCGGCGTCGACGGATGGGGGTTGGGCGTGCTGCTCGACCACAAAAGGATTCGGCGAACGACCGGCTCGTACGTGGGCGAGAACCGTGAGTTCGAGCGGCAGTATCTCTCCGGCGAACTGGAGGTCGAACTCTGTCCGCAAGGCACGCTGGCGGAGCGGCTGCGTGCCGGCGGCTGCGGCATTCCAGCCTTCTACACGCCGGCCGGCGACGGTACCATGGTCGCGGGCGGCGGCCTACCGTGGCGCCATAACTCTGACGGCAGCGTCGCCGTCGCCTCGCCGAAGAAGGAGACGCGCGTCTTCGGCGGGCGCGAGTACGTACTGGAAGAAGGCATCGTGTGCGACTTCGCGATGGTGCGCGCGTCGGTCGGCGATCGCGATGGAAACTTGATCTTTCATAAGGCGACTCGCAACTTTAACCCACTCTGCGCGATGGCGGGCCGCACGACGATCGCCGAGGTCGAGGAACTCGTCGAACCCGGCGAGATCGATCCCGACAGCGTCCATCTGCCCGGCATCTTCGTCCGGCGCATCGTTCGCGTCGGAGCGCAGGGCAAACGCATCGAGCGCGTGACGACGCGCAAGCGAGCGGGGTAATCGCGATGGCGCTCACTCGAACGCAACTTGCGGCGCGCGTGGCTCAGGAACTGCGCGACGGCCAGTACGTCAACCTCGGCATCGGACTGCCGACACTGATTCCCAACTACGTCCCGCCCGGCGTCACCGTCACGCTGCAGAGCGAGAACGGCATTCTCGGCATGGGACCCTACCCGTTCGAAGGCGACGAAGAAGCCGACTTGATCAACGCCGGAAAAGAGACGGTCACGGTTCTGCCGGGCGCGTCCTTCTTCGACTCCGCGCTGTCGTTCGGCATGATTCGCGGCGGCCACATCGATCTCGCCGTGCTCGGCGCGATGCAAGTGTCGGAGACCGGCGATCTCGCGAACTGGATGATCCCCGGCAAGATGGTCAAGGGCATGGGGGGCGCGATGGATCTGGTGCACGGGGCCAAGCGCGTCATCGTGATGATGGAGCACGTCGCCAAGGGCGGCGCGCATAAAATCGTTCGCGAGTGCACGCTGCCGCTCACGGGAAAGAACGTCGTGCATCGCATCATCACCGATCTCGGGGCGATGGACGTCACGCCCGACGGTCTCGTGCTGCGTGAGCTGGCGCCGGGCGTGTCGCTCGAAGAGATCCGGCAAGCAACCGGGCCGGAGTTGCACGTTCCGGTCGATCCGATCGTCATGGACGTTCCAGCGGGCGTGTAGGGTCGCTTACGTTAGAGGGTACTTAAAACGGCCGGGATTCCAACTGCGGGAGCGAACGGAGGGCGTTCGTATCCGCGTTCTCTCATTACATAAGAGGACTTCGCCACTACGCAACATCGGAGGAACCGCATGAAACGACTCATCTCCAAGTTCGGGATCACGCCGCTCGTCTTCGTCTTCGGGCTGATCTCGGGCGGCGCGCTCGTGGGCACCGCGCTAGCCGCCACGCAGCCGCACATGCAGAACGCGCTCTCGTCGCTGCAAACGGCGCAAAACGAACTCTCGCACGCCAACAACGACAAGGGCGGTCATCGGAACGCGGCCATAAACTACGTGAACGAGGCGATCCAACAAGTCCATCAAGGCATTCAGTACGCCAACTACTACCACTAGAGATTCGCTCGAATAGCGAATCCGCTGCGGAGGCCGCGCTTACCGACGTAGGCGCGGCCTTCAATTTGGATGACACGGCTAGGCCGAGAGGTCGCGGAACTGCGTGCGGTAGAGGCGCGAGTAGAGGCCGCCACGCGCGAGCAACTCGGCGTGGCGCCCGGTTTCGACGATGCGCCCGCCGTCGACGACGAAGATCGTGTCGGCTGCGAGGATCGTCGAGAGGCGGTGCGCGATGACGAGGCTCGTGCGTCCGCGCATCGCGGTCACTAGCGCGGCTTGAATCGCCGCTTCGTTTTCGGAGTCGAGCGAGCTGGTCGCCTCGTCTAAGATGAGGATGCGCGGGTCCTTCAGCAGGACGCGCGCGATCGCGAGACGCTGGCGCTCGCCGCCGGAGAGTTTATGTCCGCGCTCCCCGACGACGGTTTCGTAGCCGTCGGGAAGTGAGACGAGAAAATCGTGAATGTTGGCGGCCCGCGCAGCCGCGGCGAGTTCTGCATCGGTCGCGCCCGGCTTACCGTAGCGCAGATTGTTCGCGACCGTGTCGTGGAAGAGATACGTTTCCTGCGTGACTATGCCGACGTTGCGCCGCAGCGACTCGAGATCGACCGTGCGCAAATCGTGTCCGTCGACGAGCACGCGCCCGCTCTGCGGATCGTAAAAGCGCGGAACGAGTTGCGTGATCGTCGTTTTCCCAGCCCCCGAGGGACCGACGAACGCGACCGCGTCGCCCGGGCTGACGTGGAACGAAACGTTCTCGAGCACGGTTCGCGACGGCGCGTCGTAGGAGAACGTGACGTCCTCGAAAGCGATCTCGCCGCGTACGCCGGCAAGCGCAACGGCGCCCTTGGGTTCGTATTCCTCCGGCTGCATGTCGAGATAGTCGAAGATGCGTTCGAAGACCGCCAGCGCGCTGACGATCTGCACCTGAATGCCTGCGAGCGCCGCCGCCGGACCGTAGAGACGCCCTTGAATGAACGAAACGAACGCAACGATCACGCCGACTTGCAGACCACCGGCGATGGCATACCAGCCGCCGCCGAACCATACGACCGCCGGCCCCACGATGACCATCGCCGTGACCGATGCAAGGAACCACCGGCCGACCATCGCGAGGTCGACCTCGAGCCCCATGAGGCGGGTGCCGACGTCGTAGAAGCGCGACCGTTCGTACGCCTCGCGCGCGAACGATTTGATCAGCGTGATGCCGCTGATCGAGAGCGTCTCCTGCGTGATCGACTCGATCTCGTCGCGCTTCTCGCGCGTCTTTTTTCGAACGTCGTACATGCGGCGACCGACCGGCCCGAGCGGAAAGACCATGAGCGGTACGATGACGACTGAGAGCAGTGCCAAGCGCCAGTTCCAGAGGAACATCGCCACCACCGTCGAGGCGATGACGACGACATTCGTGACGATCGACGTCAACGTCCCCGTGACGACGTTGTCGACGTTGTCGACGTCGTTGCTGACGCGGTTCATGATTTCGCCGGTCTTCGTTCCGGTGAAGAAGGAGAGGGGCATGCGGTGAAGGTGCGCGACCAACTGCGTGCGGATGTCGCGCATGATGCCCTCACCGACGACCGAGTTCAAGTAGCCTTGCGCGACGCCAAGGAGGGCGGCCAACAGCGCCGTGCCCAGAATGACGCCGACGTCGATGCCGAGTTCGGTGAGATTGCGCCGTGGGATCGCGACGTCGATGATGCGAGCCGTCATGAAGCCCGGAGCCAGGCCCAGCAGCGACGCAACGACGATGCATGCGAGCACCATCGTCTGTTGGACCCAGTAGGGGGCGAAGAGCGCCCCCATCCGCTTCCAGTCGACGCGGCGCCGCATCTGGGGTTTATCGGGCCGGTACATGGCGGACCACATCAGCCCGTGCCCACTCATCATGACGCCGCTACCGAGGGACCGTTCCTAATGAGGGACGGTGATTTGATGGAGCGAGACCTTGTTGCCCTCGAGGTCGTTAAACGATGAAATCTTGCAGACCGGAGTCGCGTACGGGTCTTCCGCATCGACGCCCTTCGCGCGCAGGTCGGCAACGGTCTTGTCGATGTCGTCGACTTCGAAGACGATGCCCGACGCGCTGCCCGGATCGCGCTGCATCCACTCGTGGGTCATGATGCTGAAATAGCCGCCGTTGATGTTGCTCTGATTGTACTTTTCGACGCCGTCCTCTTCGTATGCGCCGTCGAACGCGAGGCCCAGTTTGTCTTCGTACCATTTCCGCATCGTGGCGACGTCCTTCGCCGGGTATGCGGTAAATGCAATCTCTTTGATCATGGGAATCCTTTCTCTAGGGGTCGCTCAGGATGACACTTTGCCGTCGCGGATGGCTGCGAGTTCTTTGAAGAGTTTCTTCTCTTTGTCGCTGAGACTTTGCGGAAGCCGGCCGACGAGCCTGACGTACTGGTCTCCGCTGCCGCCGCCTTTGACGCGCGGCATGCCCTTACCCGAAAGGCGAAGGAGCCGGTTGTTCTGCGTGCCCTCCGGAATCGTCATCGCGACTTGGCCGGCGAGCGTCGGCACCTTCACCTCGCCGCCGAGCAGCAGGTCGTAGATACTGACCGGGAGGTCGACGTAGAGATCGTCGCCTTTGCGGCGATAGGTCTCGTCTTCCGGCGACTTGACGATCAGATACAGATCGCCGTTGGGGCCGCCGTTAATGCCGGCGCCGCCCTGCCCCGCCAGACGAATGCGCTGGCCCTCGCCGATGCCTTTGGGAATCGTGACGTCGAATTTCTTGACGCCCAAAACGCGGCCGGTCCCGTGGCATTGCGGGCAGAGATGGCCGGCTTCGGTGCCCGTACCGTGACAGCGTGGGCAGACGTCTTCGATCTGCAGCGAGATCGATTTGGTGCCGCCGTCGTAGAGATCGCGCAAGCCGAGTTCGATCGTCGTTTCGAGATCTTGTCCGCGCTGTGCGAAGCCGGCGGACCCGGCGGGCTGCCGCCGCCCGACGCCGGTGAAGAACATGTCGAAGAAATCCGAGAAGCCGCTCGGTCCCGCGGCTCCGCGGCTGTCGAAGTCTCCGAAGTCGAAATCCTCGCCGCCCGCGCTCGTGCGATAGCGTCGCTGCTGTTCGGCTTGGCGCGCAGCCTGCTGCCAATCCGGTCCGAGCAGGTCGTATTTCTTGCGCTTCTCCGCGTCGCCGAGCACTTCGTACGCCTCGGAGATCTCTTTGAATTTTTCCTCGGCTTCCTTCGTGTTTTGCGGATTGGCGTCGGGATGCCACTTGCGCGCGAGCTTGCGATACGCCGACTTGACGTCTTTCTGCGCCGCATTCTTCGGAATGCCGAGAACTGCGTAGTAGTCTTTGAAGTTCATCCGGCGTGTTTGGCGACGATAACCTTCGCGGGGCGCAGCAAATCGTCGCCGAGAGCGTAGCCTTTTTCAGCCACCTCGACGACCGTGTCGTCGGCGACGCCCTCGCGCGCCTCGGTTCCGATCGCTTCGGCGACGCGCGGATCGAACGGCTGGTCGAGAACGTCGATCGCCTTGACGCCTTCTCCGGCGAGCACGGCTTCGAAGCCCTTGAGCGTCTGTTCGATTCCGCCGCGCAGCTTTTCGCCGCCCGACTCGTAGCGCAGCGCGCGCTCGAGATTGTCGAGCACGGGCAGAAAGCGTTCGAGCAGCATCCGCCGCCGCGCCATCACGATCGATTCGAGATCGCGCTGCATGCGCTTCTTATAGTTGTCGAAGTCGGCGCTAGCGAGCAAGAACTTGTTGTAGTTCTCGTCGGCCAGTGCTTGTGCGGCGGCGAGCCGCGCTTCGAGCGATTCGCCCTCGGGCGCGGATTCCTCGATGACGGCTTCGCCGGCTTCAGTTTTCAGCACCGATTGATCGTCAAACATTCGTTCCTACACGTATGGAATCGCGCGTCCCGGCGCCGGGTGGATGCCCGGGCCGGGAGCGCCGGAAGCGAGCGCGGAGCGCTCTACTTCGACTCTTTGAACTCCGCGTCGATCACGTCTTCGGGCGGCGCGGCTCCGCCCGATGCACCGTTTGCACCCGCCGCCGAAGGCTCGCCCTGCGGAGCGCCGTCGCCTTGAGGCGCCGCCGCTTTGTAGAGCAGCTCGGCCATCTTGTAGCTGGCTTGTTGTAGCCGCTCGATTGCGGGTTTGATCTCGGCGATCGTCGCGTTCTCGCTGAGTCGCTTGAGTTCGCCCAGCGCCGACTCGACTTCGCCGCGGGCGTCGGCGTCGAGTTTGTCGCCGACTTCCTTGAGCGATTTCTCCGTCGAGTAGATGAGGCTCGATGCGCTGTTGCGGACCTCCGCCTCCTCGATCTTCGCCTTGTCGGCCGCGGCTTGGAGCTCGGCGTCCTGGACCATGCGATCGACTTCCTCTTTGGTGAGGTTCGACGTTGCGCTGATCGTGATCGTCTGCTCTTTGCCCGTTCCGAGGTCCTTGGCGCTGACGTTGACGATGCCGTTGGCATCGATGTTGAACGTCACCTCGACCTGCGGAACGCCACGCGGCGCCGGAGGAATTCCCTCGAGCCGGAAACGTCCGAGCGTCTTATTGTCTTGCGCCATCGGCCGTTCGCCTTGGAGGACGTGGATGTCCACCGACGTTTGACCGTCTTCGGCGGTCGTGAAGATCTGCGACTTCTTCGTGGGAATCGTCGTGTTGCGGTCGATGAGCTTCGTCAGCACGCCGCCGAGCGTTTCGAGACCCAGCGAGAGGGGCGTTACGTCGAGCAGGACGACGTCGCGCACTTCACCGGCGAGCACGCCGGCTTGGATTGCCGCGCCGACTGCCACCACCTCGTCGGGATTGACCGTGAGGTTCGGCTCTTTCCCCGTGAGTTTGCGCACGAGTTCCTGAATGACCGGCATGCGCGTCGCGCCGCCGACCATGATGATCTCGTCGATCTTCGACACGTCGAGTTTTGCGTCGCCGATCGCGTTCTTGAACGGGCCGACGCACCGGTCCGTGAGGTCGGCAGTCAACTCTTCGAACTTCGCGCGCGTCAGCGTGTAGTCGAGATGCTTGGGGCCTTCTTGGTCGGCGGTAATGAACGGCAGGTTGATGTTCGTCTGCACGACCGACGACAACTCGATCTTGGCCTTTTCGCTGGCCTCCGTGAGACGCTGCATCGCCTGCTTGTCTTTGCTGAGGTCGATGCCTTGGTCGCCCCGGAACTGCTCGACGAGCCAGTTGACGACGCGCGCGTCGTAGTCGTCGCCGCCCAAATGCGTGTCGCCGTTGGTCGACTTCACTTCGAAGACGCCGTCGCCGACTTCGAGAATCGAAACGTCGAAGGTGCCGCCACCCAGATCCCACACGAGGATCGTCTCGTTGCCCTTCTTGTCGAGTCCGTAAGCGAGCGCCGCCGCCGTCGGCTCGTTGATGATGCGCAGCACGTCGAGACCGGCGATCTTGCCGGCGTCTTTGGTCGCCTGGCGCTGCGCGTCGTTGAAGTAGGCGGGCACGGTAATGACCGCTTTGGTCACGCGCTCGCCGAGGTAGTTGCTCGCGTCGTTGACGAGCTTTTGCAGGATCATCGCGGAGATCTCTTGCGGCGTGTAATCCTTGCCGTCGACCTTCACGACGTAACCGCTCTCGCCCATGTGGCGCTTGATCGAACTGATCGTCCGATCGGGATTGGTTATCGCTTGGCGCTTTGCCAGCTGCCCGACCAATCGTTCGCCGGTTTTCGTGAACGCAACCACCGACGGCGTCGTACGCGAGCCTTCGGCGTTGGGGATCACGGCCGGTTGCGGGCCTTCCATAACGGCGACGACCGAGTTGGTCGTGCCGAGGTCGATGCCGACCACTTTAGCCATATAAATTCTCACCTCGAATGTAACGGATCCGGTCGCCTGGACCAGCTAGCCGGCAGACCGCGCGCCGTTGAGGTTCGTTGGCGCGATCACCGGGACGCCTTGCCGCTTATGGATGCCCGGACCTAATGGTATCGCCCATCATACACGATGGACGTAAATTTGTTCCGGAAATAGACAACCCGGCGGCATGGCACCCGGGTTGCAGGATGGTCCTCGTGCGCGTCCTTCGACTGCGCGCCTGCGGGCGCTCCGCTCAGGATGACATGGGCTAAGGCTGGTCCGGTGGCTGTTGCTGTTGTTGCTGCTGCTGCTGGAGTTGGCCGATTGGCTGGGCCGCCGGCGTTTCGCCGAGCTTGATCGTGGCAAGCTTCTTGACGCCTTGCGACCACACGTTGACGCGGATGGTGTCGCCCGGTTTCTTCGCCGAGATGTACTTGTGGAGGTCGTCCCGACTGCCGTAGCTCTTGCCGTCGACCTGCAGGATGACGTCGCCCGGCTGGATGCCCGCTTGGTCGGCGGGCGAGCCGGAGAAGACTTGCTGTACGGCGACGCCACCTTGGCCGGTGTAGCCGATTTGGTTACGGACGCCGGTGCTGAGGTCGGCCATGTAGATGCCGAGGAAGCCCGTGTCGGTTCCTTGATGGATGCCGGGGTGCTTGAGCAGATCGGCGACGACGCTGCGCACCGTGTTCGACGGAATCGCGAAGCCGATGCCCTGTGCGTAGGCCGACTTCACGGTCGACTGGTTGATACCGATAACTTGGCCGTCGAGGTCGATCAGCGGTCCGCCCGAGTTGCCGGGGTTGATCGGCGCCGACGTCTGGAGCAGGCCTTTGAAGTCGATTACGCCGCCGTTCTCGGTCGGAATCGGCTCGGAGCGATTGAAGGCGGAGACCACGCCGACCGTGACGGTCTGCTGCAGCTCGAGCGGCTCGCCGATGGCGATCGCCCACTGCCCTTGCTCGAGTTTCGCCGAGTCGGCGAGTTCCAGAGGCGGCGGGAGTTTGGCGTAGTGGTCGACCTTGATGATCGCGGTGTCGGAGCCGACGTTGGCGCCGATGACGTGCGCCGGCACGTGATCGCCGTTGGCAAAGACGACCGTCATCTTCGTGATCTGCGCGCCTTGCTGCGGTTGGACGACGTGTGCGTTCGTGACGATGTCGCCCTGGTCGTCGATCACGAAGCCCGATCCCGAGGCCTGCCCATGATAGGGCTGCGAGACTCCCGGACCCTGCTGGCCGAAGAACTGCTGGAAGAAGGGATCGACGGGGACGTACTGCTGCCCGTTGATGTCTTCGACGATGGCGACGACCGATGATTTCGTCCGTTTGACCGCGCTGACGATGCGATCTTGATCGCTGACGCCGCTGAGCGGCACCGCCGCGACGGCGGGCGGAGTGCGGTCGGGGCCGGCTGCGCCGCCGAAGTGCGAACTGACGTAGAGCATCATCACGAAACTGCCGACGACGGCGCCGATCAATCCGACGATAAGGGTGGGGAGGAAGCGTTTATTCACCATTCTCCAAAACCGTTTACGTTGCTGAAAGTTGAGGGATTCTGCACCTTCGTACCACGGAAACGCCGAAAAGTCACAGATCGTGCCCGGCGGGTTCGCGCAGGGTGTCGGAGACGACCAGGCCGTCGAGCAGCTGGACGACGCGTTCCGCATTCTTCGCGACGTTGGGGTCGTGGGTCACCATGACGATCGTCCTGCCGCCGGCATGAAGCCGCCGGAAGAGCGCCATGATGTCGTCGCTCGTGCGCGAGTCGAGGTTCCCGGTGGGCTCGTCGGCGAGAAGCACGGCCGGATCGTTGATCAGCGCCCGCGCGATCGCGACCCGCTGCTGCTGGCCGCCTGAGAGTTGGCTGGGCTGGTGGTGGCCGCGGTCGCCGATTCCGACCTCGTCGAGCGCCCGCTGGGCGAGCTCTGCCCGGCGCCGCGCGGGGATTCCGGCGTAAAAGAGCGGCAGCGCAACGTTCTTGAGCGCATCGGTGCGCGCCAGCAAATTGAATCCCTGGAAGATGAAACCGAGTTTGCGCAGGCGCAGATCGGCGAGCGCGTTGTCGTCGAGCTCCGAAACGTCGACGCCGTCGAGCACGTAGGTTCCGCTGCTCGGACGATCGAGACAGCCGATGATGTTCATGAGCGTCGATTTGCCCGATCCCGACGGGCCCATGATCGCGACGTACTCGCCGCGTTCGATCGTACACGTGATGCCGAAGAGCACCGGAACTTTGAGCGGGCCGTTTTCGTAGGTCTTGTGGATGTCGCGCAGTTCGATCGCGCGCGCAACGTCATTCATAACGAAGCGCCTCGATCGGGTCGAGACTGGCCGCGCGAAACGCCGGATACGTTCCGAACGCCAGCGTCACGACCGCCGCAAAGACTCCGGCAATGACGATGGTTTCGAGCACCGGCAGCGGCGGTACGGTTCCCGCTACCTTCACGATCGCGAACCGATTGACGGCGGCGCCCAGCGCGATGCCGATCGCCCAGCCGGACGCGCAGCCGAACCCGCAGAGCAGCGCGGCCTCGATAAAAAACTGAACCAACACCTGCGAGCGGCGCGCCCCGATCGCCTTGCGCACGCCGATCTCACGCGTGCGCTCGGCCACCGAAACGAGCATGATATTCATGATGCCGATGCCGGCGACCAGCAGTGAAACCGCGCCGATGAGCGCGACGATCAGCGTCATCGCGCTGAAGATGCCGTTGATTCCGCCGGTGACCTGCGATTTGTCGAAACTCTGGTACTGCAGGTCGGGCTTGTTGCGGATGGCGCGAAGCTGTTTGATGACGGCGGTTTCGCTCTGTGGGATCGTCGACGGATCCGCGACGACGAAACGCGCGGCGAAGAGCGTGTTGCCGCGCAGGTAGCGGCTCACGTAGGTCGTCCACGGAATGGCGACTTGGCCGGCAAAGTTGACGTTGAGAAAGCCTTGCTTCGGAGCCTCGAGCACGCCGACGACCAAGAAGCGATTCGGACCTGCGTAGACGCTCTCGCCAGTCGGATCGCCGCCGCCGGGAAAGAGCCGCAGGTAGGCGTCGTGCTGCAGGACGGTGACGTTGGCGCCGGCAGCGATGTCGTTTTGGTCGATGTGCCGCCCGTAAAGAATCGGCAGCGTATCGAACGGAATCGCGCTCTCGGGCGAGATGCGATAACGACCTTGGTGGTGGCCGTTACGCACTAAGTCATTGATGCCGGCGACCGGGACCGCGTCGACGATGCCGGGGACGTCCTCGCGGATGGTCTGCAGGTCGCTGAGTTTTATTGCGGCATCGGTGACGTCGTGCTGCTGCGGGTTCGGAAAAATGATGAACGAGTTATCCGACATGCCGCCGAGAAGCCCGTCGAGTGCGCCGGCCATGCTTCCGCCGAGCACCTGAATGGCGATGACGGCGGCCACGCCGATGATCAACCCAAGGATCGTCAGCAGCGAGCGCAGCTTGTTGCCGAGCAAGACGGCCAGAGCCTCTTCGAAGTACATCACGAGCGTAGCGCCTCGATCGGATCGAGGTTCGCGGCCCGGATCGCGGGATACGTTCCGAAGACCATTCCGACGGCGATCGAAAAAGTGAGCGCGATGCTGACGATCAGCAAGTAGGGAATGAGCAGTTCTCCGAGCTGTTTGCTGAGCAGCGACGCGGCCCCGACGGTCGCGACGATGCCGAGCCCCATACCGATGCCGCCGCCGATCAGCGAGAGCACGATCGCTTCCATCAAGAACTGGAGGATGATATTCGAACGGTTCGCGCCGATCGCTTTGCGAATCCCTATCTCGCGGGTGCGCTCCGTCACCGAGACGAGCATGATGTTCATGATGCCGATTCCAGCAACCACCAAGGCCACGCCGCCGATCGCCGAGAGGCCGGCGGCGACGACGTTGAGCGAACTGTCGAAAGCGGTGATGAATCCCGCGCCGTTCTGAACCTGGTACTGCGCCCGGTCGCCGTGCACGTGTTGGAGCACGCGGACGACGTCTTTCCCAACGTCGTCGGCCTGCGATTGTTCGGCGGGATAGATGAGAATCGAATCGAGATCTCCGGGCGAAAAGACCGTGTCGAACGCAGAATAGGGTAAGACGATCCCGCTGCCGGCGAGCGCGTTCATGAACGAACCTTTGATGTTCGCGTATACGCCGATGACTTGGCAGCGCGTGCCTTGAATGCGCAGGTAGTTGCCCACCGCCGGGGCGTTACCAAAATACTTGCTTGCGAGATCCTGCGTCAACACGCAGACTCGCGCACCCGACGCGACGTCGTCGTCGTCGATCTTGCGCCCTGCGGCCATGACGAGCGAATCGGTATGGTAGCCGGCGTCGCTGGCCACGTTTTCGTAGTCGTGGACGTTGCCGTTGGAGACGCGATACGTGCGCTGCCACAACGGATACGCCGCGACGGCGCGGTCGCCAAGCGCGGCGGATACGGTCGCGACGTCGCGGTAGTGGAGTGCAGCCCGCGCGGGGTCGTCTTGGGATGAGTCGGCGGTGACGAAGATCGGCAGCTCGCCGAACGATGCGAACGTGCCGGTGATACCGCTGGTCGCGGCTCGGCTGATGCCGAAGACCGCTATGATCGACGCGCTGCCGATAATCATTCCGAGCATGGTCAAGGCCGAACGAACGCGATTGCGCCAGAGCGCGGCGGCCGCCTCTTCCAGGTAGGAGAGAAGGTAGGTCACACGCTAGCCGGGGACGCCGAGGGCATCGGCTTGACGCGCCGCGCGTCGGTCAGTCCCGGGACTTTGGTCGCGACGATGGTTTCGCCGGGAGCCAGTCCCGACCGCACCCACGTCTGCGTATCGGCGACCTTTCCCACGCTCACGAGCCGCTTGTGCACGACGCCGTTGGTCACCGCGAAGACGTACGACTTGCCGCGCTCTTTCGTCACGGCGTCATTCGGGACGACGATGGCGTTCGGAACGTAGGTCGTCAAGATGTCGACGTCGGCGGTCATGCCGTCCTTGAGGAAACTCGGCGACGACTCGAGCGCGATCGTCGTCAGGACCTGTTTGGCCGTGCTCGTCGGATCGGTGGATTTGACGGCGACCGGCGCAATGCGCGCGACGTGGCCGCGAATGACTTTCCCGGGAAAGTCTTGGCCGCTGACGTTCACCGGTTGGCCGACGCGGACGTTGATGACGTCCTGCTCGTCGACCTCGGCCTTCACGATGTAGCCTCCGCCGCCCGCGATCGTGAACAACGCTTGTCCCTCGGTCACCGCGTCGCCGCTCTGCAGGCTGCGTAGCGCATCGCTCGCCTGCGTCGAGACGGTTTGAATCGTCCCGTCAAAGGGAGCGACGATGTGGGTGAACGCGACCTGCTGCTGGTTCTGCGCGTTGACGATCTGCGATTTGCGTTCGGTCGCCTGCGCGTATTGCACGCTGCTGCCGTTGTAGCCGGAGATGGCGCCGAGTTTGGCCTGCTCGACGGCCTGATCGTAGGCGACTTGCGCCTGTTCGAGCTTGGATTGGTCTTGGTCGAGCTGATTTCGTGGAATCGCCTTGTTCTGATAGAGCAGCCGATCCGCGTCGTAGACGCGTCGCGCTTCGTCGAGTGCCGACTTGTTCGTGGCGACGGCCGCCTGATAGCCGACCCGGGCGTTTTGTTCTTGCACGCTCGCGGCCGTCACGTTGGCTGCTGCCGAAGTGTAGTCGGCCTGCGAGCCGGCTGCGGTGTAGGCGAGCGACGGATTGTCGATCGTCGCCAGCAACTCTCCGGCCGCGACGTGGTCGCCCGCCTTGACGTAAATTTGTCCGATGTTGCCCGCGATGAGCGTAGGGATCGTTGCGGCGAGCGGACGCATCACGACGCCGTTTTCGGGGAGTTTCACGGTGAAGGTGGTGGGGACGATGCGCTGCATCTTGACCGCGAGCACATTGCCGCCGCCTCGCCGCGAAGCGAGAATCGCGATCGCGAGGATCACGATCAACCCGACGGCGAGAATGATGAGGTTCCTCGTTCTGTTCATCGTTTACCTTAAGTCGGCCACGGCGCTGGTCGCGTCGTAGGTTCCAATCGAGACGCGCAGTTTAACGACCGCGTCGACGTAGCTTACGCGTGCCGCGACGGCATCGTTGACCGCCGAGGTCGCGGCCTGCTGCGCCTGCAACACGTCGTAGATCGTTTTGACGCCCGCCTTGTATTGCAGTTGAGCGATGCGTGCCGATTCGACGCCGTAGCTCGCCTCCTGAGTTGCCCAATCGACCTGCGCCTGCGCCGTCTTGGCCGCGCGATAACTTTCCCGGACGTCGAGTTCGCTTTGCAGCTGCGTCGAGTTCAGCGTGCTCTCGGCCGATGCGAGTTGCGCGTCGTCGTTGACCCGCTCGCTGTGGCGCGCGTTGTAGTCGACCAGCGGCAGGCTGAAGGTCGAGACGGCTTGCAGCGCCCAGAATCCGAACGAGCCGCGCGGCACCGACGGACACGGGAAGACGTGGTATTGAAGGCAACCAGAGTCGATCTGCTGCTGCTCGAGAACCGAACTCGTCGGCGAGTATTGGTTGCCGAGCAGCGCCGAGACCTGAATCTGCGGGTAGAGCTCGACGTTCCATCCTTTGCGCGTGGCGCGTGCCGCCAGCACCGCCTCGCGCGCCGCGCGGACGTCGGGCCGGCTCGTCTGCGCGATGTTGACCAGCGTATCGACGCTGCCGTTTGGCATCGGCGGCTGCGGCACGGCTGTCGGTGTCGCAAACGGCGTTTGAACCGGCGCTCCGATTTGTTGCGCGAGCGATTCGCTCGCATCTTGGACCGACGCGCGATCGGCGACGAGCAGCGATTGACTCTTCGCCGCCGATGTCTTGGCCTGGAGCACGTCGACACCCGCAGCGACGCCGGCGCGTTCTTTGATTTGCGCGACGCTGACCAGATCGTTTTGATACTTGAGCGTCACTACGTCGACGTCGACGGCGGCTTGGCGCTGCACGATCGAGTAGAACGAATTCGTGACGGTCGTCGCGATTTGATCTTCGGTGTTCGCCAACGTGTTGGCGGCCTGCTCTGCCTCGGCTCGCGATGCCGCCAGAGCGAGGAACGAGAATCCGCCGGTCGTGAGATTCCAGTTCGAGATGCCGACCTGCGCGGTGTTTTGGCTGACGGAGCTCTGCTGTGCGACGCCGAGCGCGGCGAAACTTCCTTGATAGTTGGCGCTCTTCGCGAGGAAACTTTGCAAGGTGCCGTTGACGGTCGGCCAGGCGACGCCGCGCTGGAGGGCGAGGTTGTGTTGCGCGTTCGTCAGCGCGGCGCGCTGCGTCGCGACGGTAGGATTGTGCTGCAGTGCGTATGCAACCGCGGCGGGCAGCGTCATCGGCGAGAGCGTCCGGTTCTCCACGGCCGCCGCCGGCACGGCGAAAGCGGCGGCGACCGAGAACAGCGCGCCGGCGGCGATCCAGCGAAACATCGAGCGCAGTATCGTAAACTAGCGAGCGGCGACCGTGATCAGCGCGGCGGCGATGAGGATCCACACGATGCCGGTGGCCCACGCCACGCCGCGGCTGACGCGCGCCGAGATCGCCATCGCGCCCACGACGAGCCCGACGCCCCACAGCGTGAAGGGATTGAAAGCCGACGCAAACGCATGCAGCTTCACCGCGGCCGGGTCGACGAGCAGGGCGAACGACGGCATCGACGACTGGATCTCGGCCGACGAGCTGAAACTCTCCGGCCCCCGCAGCATGATGATGGCGGCGGTAACCAGCGCGTTGATGGCGAGCGCCGGAATTTGAATGTTAACCGCCGCCGCCCAGATGGTGGCAAACGACGCGCTGCCTTTACCAATCGCCTTGAAGATCAGCATCACGACGGCTTGCACGACGACCGCGATGATCGCGAGAATCGGCGAGAAGAGCCAGACGAACGAGACGATCTTCATCGTGACCGCCAGTGCGTGTTGCTGCTGGTCCGGCGTCATTTGGGCCAGGCTCGGATTCGACGCGACCGTATGCGGCCACTCGGCTTGGGTTGCGTGGATGATCCCCGGGGTGATGAGCCAACTCGCGACGGCATAGAGGACGAGCAGGATCAACAGTGCCCAGCCCCAGGTCGGCGCCACGCGCAGTTGCTCGAAGGCTTCCTTTGGAGCAATGATCACGTCGAGCGCCGTCTTCAGTCCGTTCGCTCGGGCCTTTCCGGGGGCGTCGATTTCCATGCACAATCCTCGCTTTCAGAACGCAGCGGGTCACCGCGCTCGTTCGCGCTCGGCGGGCGCAACTCCGGCGGCAGGCGCCGCAGAATCGCGCGGCGGACGCACTCGAGGCGTTCGTCGCGCAGTTCGAGCATGCGCATCTCGATGAGCAGGCGCGCGTTCCGGAGCGCGCGGCGGGAGAGCATTGCGTCGGGCCGGAGCGCCGGCGCGGCCGACGGATGCGGCGAAGGAGAACCCTTTCCAAGGGGCTGTACCGCGGCGGCGGTGAAGACGACGACGAAGAGCATCCAGACGCAACGCATGACGAACATCGCCGAATCCACTTCACGCCGTCCCGGCGCGGAGCAAGAGCGCCCTTGACATCCGACACGCTCGTCGTACCGGCACCGCCGGCGACGCCGTACGTACGCGTAATTCCGCTTGGCGGGTGCGGAGAGATCGGCCGCAACATGACGATCGTCGAGACGAACGACGACCTCGTGGTCGTCGATTGCGGCCTGATGTTCCCCGACGATGAGATGTACGGCGTGGACGTCGTCATCAACGATTTTACCTACGTTCGCGAGCGCGCCGCCAAACTGCGCGCGGTGCTCGTGACGCACGGCCACGAAGACCACATCGGCGGAATTCCCTACTTTTTACGCGAGTTTCCCGGCACGCCGATCGTCGGGACGCCGCTCTCGCTGGCATTGATCAGGGCCAAGTCGCGCGAGCACAAGTTGGGCGAGATGGAACTGGTGCAAGTGCGGCCGGGCGAACGCATCCGGCACGGCGCGATCGAGACCGAGTTCGTGCACATCAATCATTCGGTCGCGGGTGCCTGCGCATTGGCACTGAGAACGCCGGTGGGCACGATCTTCCACACCGGCGACTTCAAGTTCGACCAGACGCCGATCGACGGCAAGCCCGCCGACTTCGCCTCGCTCGCGCGCATCGGTGACGAGGGCGTGCTCTGCATGCTCTCGGACTCGACCAACGCCGAACGGCCGGGCCACACCCTTTCCGAGCGCATCGTCGGCGAAGCGTTCACCGCGATCTTCTCACGCGCCAAGGGGAGGATCCTCATCGCATCGTTCGCATCGAACGTGCCGCGCATTCAGCAGGCGGTCGATCACGCGGTGCGCTTCGGCCGAAAGGTCGCATTCTTGGGGCGTTCGATGCAGAACGTCGTCCATTTCGCGAGCGAGCTGGGGCATCTGCGCATACCGGCGGAGACCGTCGTGAAGATCGAGGAGATCGACGCGTTCCCGCCGGAGCGCGTGGTGGTCGTGACGACCGGATCGCAGGGCGAGCCGATGAGCGGGCTCGCGCGCATGTCGGTGCGCGACCATCCGAAGTTGAGCATCGTTCCGGGCGACACCATCGTCATCAGTGCGACGCCGATCCCGGGCAACGAGAAGAGCGTCTACAAGACCGTCAACAATCTCGCGAAACTCGGGGCGACGGTGATACACGGGACCGACGGCCGGTCGCACGTGTCGGGACACGGCTCTCAAGAGGAGCTGTTGCTCATGCTCAATCTCATTCGCCCGGAGTTCTTCGTGCCGGTTCACGGCGAGTACCGGATGCTCTTGCAGCACGGCCGTTTGGCGGTGCAGACCGGCGTCGAAACCGGCAACGTCTTCGTGTTGGAAAACGGTGACGTGCTGCAGTTCACCTCGGAGTTTTGCGACAAGATCGGCAAGACGTACGGCGGCCACGTCTTCGTCGACGGCTCGGGCGTCGGCGACGTCGGCGAAGCGGTGCTGCGCGATCGTAAGGCACTCTCCAACGACGGCATCATGGTCGTCGTCGTCGCGATCGACAGCGAAGAGGCGCGCGTCACGGCCGGGCCCGATCTCATCTCGAAGGGCGTGTTCTACCTGCCCGAAGCCGGCGGCGTGCTCGACGAACTGCGCGCCGAGACGCTCGCGATGATCGAACACGTCTCGGTGGAAGGCGTGCGCGACGTCAACACCGTCAAGGAGCACATCCGCAGCGGACTCGCCAAAGCGATCTATGCGCGCACGAAACGCCGTCCGATGGTCATCCCCGTCGTTATGGAAGTGTAGGTTAGAGGGTCGACCAGACGTCGAGCTTGCGGCGGACGCTTTCGATGACCGCGTCGGTGAACTCGGTGGTGCTCGCGTGCCCGCCGAGATCGGCGGTGGCGATGCCCGCGTGGAGCGCCTCGAGCGCGGCTTCGTAGATCGCGCGCGAGGCGTTGGCGGCGCGACGATCGTCGACGTACGAAAGCAGTGCGGCCGACGCAAGAATCATGGCGAGCGGGTTGGCGACGTTTTTTCCGAATAGGCGAGGCGCGGTGCCGTGCGGCGCCTCGGCGAGCACGACGCTCGGCGCAAACGACTCCTCGAATCCGAGCACGACCGATTCCGCACCCGCAATCGATCCGAACAGCTGCATCACCATGTCGGAGAGACAGTCGCCGTCGCGGTTGAGTGCCGGAATCACCAGCGGATGGTCGCCTGAGGTCGAGAGCAGCAGCGCGTAGGTCGCGTCGATGAGTTGCGGATCGTAGGGCACGTCGGGGTGGCGCGCCGCCGCGGCATCCATCTCTTCCTTGAGCATCCCTTCGTACACCGGGCTGACGGTGAATTTCGGTCCGCCGAAGACGACGCCGCCGGCGCGTTTCGCGTGCGCGAACGCGTACTCGGCGACGTCGCGGCAGACGCCGCGCGAAATCGTCTCGGTACGATGCGCCGTTTCGGCCGCGCCCTCGCCTTCGCGCCACTCCTTGGCACCGTAGGCGTCGCCGACCGCCATGCGCACGACCGAGATCGGCGCGTGGATGCCGCCGACCGGACGAATCCGGGGCAGCCGGCGTCCGGTTCGTACGATGACCTTCGCGCCGATGCGTTCGCGCAGAATCCGGTTCGGTGAGCCGACGTCGTCCTTGCCTTCCGGCGTAATCGTCGCCGCCTTCAATCCGAGGCCGTGCTTCACCAGCGCATCGGCCGCCTCGAACACGACGCCGTTTTGGGTTTCGCGCCGCCGCTCGAGCGAAAGGTCGTGACGCTCGAAGTCGAGTTCGACGTCGACGACCGAACGGTCGAGAACGCGCAGCGCTTCGAGCAGCAACTCCTGCCCGGTTTGATCCCCTTCGAGAACGACGACGGTGGGCGTACTCAAAATGAACTCCTCCTGTGACGACGAATCGGTAACGTCCATGGCACGCACGCGCCGGAGGGCGGCGGCGAGAAGCAAGATCAACCTCGAGATCGTCGGAATCGCCGCGTTGGCACTCGCCCTGTGGTGCGGCATCGCGCTCTTGCTTCCGCATCACACCGGCAGCGTCGGCGTCGTCACGGCCGCATTGCTGCGCCGACTCTTTGGAGGCGCCGCGCCGCTTTTCCCGGTGATGGTCGCCATGCTCGGCGCGATCGTCTTTTTGGAAGTCAACGTCCCGCGCATGATCGTCGGACTGGGAAGCACGGCACTCGCGTACTTTCTGATTTTCGACGCGGCATTCGCTGCGGCCGGACGCGGCGGCGTCACGGGAGAAAGCACCTGGTGGGCATTGCGCTCGCTGCTCGGCGTCGCGGGCGGATGGATCGTCCTCATTCTTGCGGCGCTCTCGCTCGCGCTCTGGCTGACCAACGCCAGCCTGAAGCAGCTTATCGGAAGAACGATCGTCTTCGTGCGCGGGCTGCGCATGCCGTCACTCCCGGCGATGCGCGTGAGCCTTCCCGAAGGACACGGCTCGCTGCGCGAAGCGTTCGCGCTTCCCGACGCCCCCAGGGCCGCGGCGCCTTCTTACGACGAAGCGCCGCCGGCGGTCGAGGTGGAGATCGAACACGCCCCGGCTCCGCTCGGCCTCACGCCGGTCGTGCTGCCGGCGAAACCGCCGCCACAGATCCCGCGCGAGCAGGAACCCGAGCCGGAGTCGTCCTCGACCGCTCGCGCCTACCGTCTGCCCGACCTCGCGATCTTCGATCCGCCGCCAGCGCTGGTGGTGGACGAGTCAAACCGCGCGCACGTGTTGGAAGACACGCTCGCGAGCTTCGGCGTCGGCGCCAAGGTCGTGCACATCGAACGCGGTCCCTCGATCACGCGCTACGAGTTGCGCCCCGAACGCGGCGTGAAGATTTCGCGCATCGCTTCGCTCGCCGACGACCTCGCGCTGGCGCTGGCAGCGACGAGCGTTCGCATCGAGGCGCCAATTCCCGGAAAGTCGGCGGTCGGCATCGAGATTCCCAATCAAACGGTCGCGATCGTGGCGGTGCGCGAGATTCTCGAAGCTCTTCCAAACCGCGGCCAGATTCCGCCTCTTTGGATGGCGCTCGGCAAGGACATCACCGGCCGCCCGGTCTTCGGCGACCTCTGCAACATGCCGCACCTGCTCGTCGCCGGCGCGACCGGCGCCGGGAAGTCGGTCTGTCTCAACACGATCATTGCGTCGCTGCTCGTTACCGCGACGCCGGATCAGGTGCAGATGCTCATGATCGATCCCAAACGCGTCGAACTGACCGTCTTCAACGGGATACCGCATCTCATCAAAGAGGTGATCACCGATCCGCGGCTGGCCGCCGGCGCGCTCTTCGAGATGACCAAGGAGATGGACTCGCGTTACGAGCGGTTCGCGAAAGCCGGCGTTCGCAAAATCGAAGAGTACAACGCGAAGTATCCCGACGAGCGGCTGCCCTACGTCGTGATCGTCATCGACGAACTGGCCGACCTCATGCTCGTCGCACCGGCGAAGGTCGAATCGACGATCATGCGTTTGGCGCAGTTGGCGCGCGCGACCGGCATCCACTTGGTGGTGGCGACGCAGCGTCCGTCGGTCGACGTCATTACCGGTCTGATCAAAGCGAACATCCCGTCACGGATCGCCTTCGCGGTGAGTTCGCAGACCGACTCCCGCGTGGTCCTCGACATGAACGGCGCCGAACGGCTGCTCGGCCGCGGCGACATGCTCTATCTTCCGATCGACGCGCCGAAGCCCGTGAGGGCGCAGGGCGCGCTCATCACGGCATCCGAGGTGGGCCGGCTGGTCGAGTTTTGGGCGCGACAGGCGCGTCCGCTCAACCTGCTCGACGTCGACGTGGTCCCGGTCAGCGACGACGAGAGTTCGAAGGTCGTCGATCCGCTATGCTACGATGCGGCGAAGTTCATCATCGAAACGAACTACGCGTCGACGGCGCAGTTGCAATCGCAGTTCTCGATCGGACATCCGCGCGCCGTGCGCCTGATGAAGCAGCTCGAGGAGTTCAAGATCGTGGGTCCGCACGAGGGAACCAAGCCGCGCAAGATCGTCGTCGGATTCGCCGAGTTGGAGATGATGGCGCCGCGTCTCGGTAAAACCGAGAGCGGCCAACAAGATCTGTTCGCGAGCGGGCCATGAGAATCGCCTACGCGTTGTCGGCCGCGATCGCCGCGTCGCTCTTCGTCACCCTCGGCTTCGACGTGACGCACTCCGGGGAACCGGCCACGTTTGTCGCATGGGAACGCGCGCTGCTTGGCCACGGGGCGCTGATCGCGTGGTGGCTCACCTGGTCGTGCTATCCGTACGTGCTGGCGCCGATCGCGGTCGTGCTGCTGATCGTTGCGTGGCGCGTCCCGGCGTGGCGCACGCGCATACTTTTCAGCGTCGTGATGCTGCTGCTCTGCTGGCGGGGAGCGGATCTCGCGCAGCACTATTTCATGCGGCCGCGCCGGATCGACTGGGTCGTCAAGCACGAATCCGCGTTTTCGTATCCCTCGTCGCACGCGGCGATCGCGATCGGCTTCTACGCGCTCTGGGCTGCTATGCTCGCTACGTCGGACTTGCCGCGGCGCACTCGCGCCACCGCGGCCGCGTGCCTGCTCGTCCTCGCGATCGCAATCTGCTGGTCGCGGCTGGCGCTCGGCGCCCACTACTTCACCGACCTCGTGGGCGGCGCGCTGCTGGCGGCGGCGCTGGTGGCGGCCGGCGTCGCCATCCTGCCGGTAAAGGTCTTTGCGCCGGCGGGCGTGCGAACGTAGACTGTGGCCATGCGATACGCCGATCCCGCGCTCGCCGAGATCGACCGCAAGGTCGAGGCGGCGGTTCCGCTCTCGTTTGAGGACGGGCTGGCGCTCTATACGTCGCCCGACTTGCACGGCGTGGGCCGCATGGCTCGCGCAGTCAAAGAGCGCAAGAGCGGTCGCAAAGTCTTCTACGTGCTCAATCGCTACATCAACTCCACCAACGTCTGCTTTGCGGGCTGCACGTTCTGCTCGTTCGCGGCCGACGAGTTCAAGGAACCGCAGCGCGTGTTCCGCATGACGGCCGATCAGGTCTTCGGCAAGGCGATCGAGACGGGAACGAACTTCAATCAGATCCACATCGTCGGCGGTCACGATCCGCGCCAGCTCTCCCTCGACTACTGGCTCCCGCTGATGCGGCGCTTCAAAGAAGCGCTGCCGCACGTGCAACTCTCCCTGTTCACCGCCGCCGAAATCGAATACATGGCCAAGCGCCACCGTCTCTCGTTTCCCGAGATCGTGTCGGCGCTGCGCGAGGCCGGACTCGATAACGTCAACGGCGGCGCCGCCGAGATCTTGGCCGAAGAGACGCGCGCGAAGATTTGCCCGAATAAGGTCTCGAGTGCGAACTGGCTGGCAATCCACGAAGAACTGCATCGCCAGGGCGTCGCCAGCAACGCGACCATGCTCTACGGTCACGTCGAGAGCATCGCCGACCGCGTCGATCATCTGATCCGGCTGCGCGAATCGCAGGAGCGCTCGCCCGGGTTCAACGCCTTCATTCCGTTGGCGTTCCATCCCGACGGCAACGAACTTTCGTATTGCGGCTGGACGGGCGGCCTCGACGACCTGCGTACGTTTGCGGTCGCGCGGCTGATGTTGCACAACTTCGATCACGTGAAAGCCTACTGGATGATCCAAGGCTTGAAAGTCTGTCAGGTTGCGCTGCACTTCGGTGCCGACGACATGGACGGGACGCACGGATCGACCGATGAGGAGATGATTTACCATTCTGCCGGAACGCAGTCGGGTCAGTACGTCGACGACCGCGAGTTCCGGCGGCTGATCGAAGGCGCGGGGTACGTTCCGGTACGCCGCAACTCGACCTACCAAGAGTTCGCGTGGGACTGGAGCCCTCCGTCGCGCGAACTGATCGAAGCCTAGGATCGGCGACGATGCTGCGCTGTGGCCGGATCGCCTATACGAACGTGCTGCCCCTCTACGCCGCCATCGACGCGGGCGTTGTTGAATATCCCGGTTCGCTGCACGCCGCGCCTCCCACTAGCTTGAACGCCATGCTCGTCGACGGAGAACTCGACATGGGTCCGATGAGCGCGTTCGAGTGGGCGAAGCACGCCGGCGATTTCGTGCTGCTTCCCGGCGCCTGCATCGGGGCGCGCGCCGCAGTGGTGTCGGTCGTGCTCGTTTCCGCGATTCCGCCGTCGCTGCTCGACGGCAAAACCGTCTACGTGACCGACGAATCGGCAACCGGACGTCACCTCTTGCGCACGCTCCTCGAACGCCGGTACGGCGTCGCCCCCACCTATGCCGTCGAGTCGCGTCCGCTGGATCGTGCCCGCGCCGGCGAGCCGGCGCTGCTGATCGGCGACAAAGCGATCGACGCCGTCGATGCGTTGCCGCCGGCGCACGTTTACGATCTCGGCAAACTCTGGAACGAATGGACCGGCGAGGGAATGGTGTTCGCCGTCTGGGCCGCTCGCCGCGACGCCTTCGAACGCGATCCGTCCGGCGTGGCCGGCTGCATGCGCGCGCTGCGCAACTCCCACGCATGGTCGCAGGCCCATCCCGAGCGCGTCGTCGCGTTGGCGCAGCGCACGATTCCGCGCAAGCCCGGATTCTATGAAAGCTATTACGGAAAGCTACACTTCACGTTCGATGCGCCGGCGCAACGCGGGCTGGCCGCGTTCTGCCGCGAACTGCGCGCGATCGGTGCGATCGACGCGATTCCGTCGTGCCAGCCGGAGCAGCTCGATGCCGTCGCTCGCTAGTTTGCTCGACCGCGCCGCCGCGGGCGGCCGCTTGACCTTCGGGGAGGGCGTGCGCCTCTACGAGGAGGCCGACATCCACGAACTGGGTGCCGCCGCGCATGCCCGGCGCCTTCAGATGCATCCGGCGAGCATCGTCACCTACGTCGTCGACACCACGATCAACTACACGAACGTGTGCAACGTCCACTGCACGTTCTGCGCCTTCTTCAGGCCCGAACATCACAACGAAGGCTACACCATGTCGCACGACGTCGTACTCGAGCGCGTGAAGTATGCCGCCGACATGGGCGCGACGCAGATCATGATTCAGGGCGGCGTCAATCCGGAGTTAAGGCTCGAATGGTTCGAGCGCCTCTTCGAGCGCGTCTGCCGCGAATACCCGCGCGTCGACGTGCACTCGCTCTCGGTCTCCGAGATCGTCGGTCTGGCGCACGTCGAAGAAATTCCGATTCGCGAGGTGCTCGTGCGTCTGAAGGCGGCCGGCATGAAATCGCTCCCCGGCGCCGGAGCCGAAATTCTCGTCGAGCGCGTGCGCAAGCGCATCTCGGCGCGCAAAGTGAAGCCGGACGAGTGGCTCGGCGTGATGCGCGAGGCGCAACTGCTGGGAATGCCGACAACCGCGACGATGATGTTCGGCTCGATCGAAACGGCGAGCGAACGGGTGGAGCACATGCACGTGCTGCGCGAACTGCAAGACGAGACCGGCGGCTTTACGGCGTTCATTCCGTGGTACTACGTGCCGTTCAAGACGCCGCTTCGCGGACGCGAAGCGACGGGCTTGGAGTATCTGCGAGTGCTCGCGGTTTCGCGCCTCTATCTCGACAACTTCCCGCATCTGCAGGCGTCGTGGCTGACGCCGGGGCTCAAACTCGGGCAACTCGCGCTCTTCTACGGCTGCGACGACATGGGCGGCACGATCATCGAAGAGCGGGTCGTCCACGACGCCGGCAGCACCAACGAGGCGACCCGGCGCGACCTCGAAAACGCAATCCTCACCGCCGGATTCACGCCGGTGATTCGCGACACGTATTGGAATTTGCGCGACGACCTGGCGTTGGCAACTGCCTGAAACGGTCCTTCGACTGCGGCGCGGAGCCTGTGCTGAGCGAGCGAAGCGAGTCGAAGTGCGCCTCCGCTCAGGATGACACGAGGATGGTGGCGGCGCCAAGAACTTCGCTGCCGTCGATATCGAGCAGCGCGACGAGTTGGCCCGGTGCGATCGCGCGCTGCGCTCGTTCGAAACGCAGCGTGAGCGTACCGTCGTCGCCGACGGTGGCGACGCCGCGCGCCGGCGTCGCCCGGTAGCGTACCATCGCCAGCACGGCGGCTTCGCCGTTTGCAAACCGCTCGGGGCGAATAAGGCTGAGTTCGTCGGCGCGCAGCGTATCGGAGAGGAGTTCGTCTTCGCGCCCGACGACCACCGTGTTGGTAGCGGCGTCGATCCGCGTCACGTAACGCGCGCCGTCGTCGCGCGATGGTAAGCCGGCGCGCTGACCGACGGTGTAGCCCGCAATGCCGGCATGCGTGCCGACGCGCTCGCCGCCTGCGACGACGGCGCCGGGGCGATTGACGCCGGGTTGGATCCGCGCGAGCACGTCGCGATAGTCGCCGCCCTCGACGAAACAGATGTCCTGCGACTCGGCTTTGTCGTGAACCGGTAATCCCAGGCGTTGCGCATGCGCGCGCGTCGCGGCTTTATCGAGTTCGCCGAGCGGCAGCAGCAGCCGCGCGAGTTGCGCCGGCGCGAGTTGCGCGAGCGCGTAGGCTTGGTCCTTGGCGTGCGCGTTGCGAAAGAGGTGCGGTCCGTCCGGGCGATGTTCGAGCCGGGCGTAGTGCCCGGTTGCGACGAATCGCGCGTCCATCCGCTCGGCGTATTGCGCCAGCGTGCCCAGCTTCACGAAGTTGTTGCAGGAGACGCAGGGGTTGGGCGTGCGACCGTCCGCGTATTCGCGCGCGAAGCGTTCGATGACGTCGCGCCGGAACGTCTCTTCGAAATCGAGCACGTAATGCGGAATGCCGAGCAGCGCCGCGCTGCGCCGCGCGTCGTCGAAATCGTCGATGCCGCAGCAGCTCTTGGCATACGCTTTCCTCGAGGGCGAATACATCTTCATCGTCACGCCGACGACGTCGTACCCCGCTTCGAGCAAGAGTCCGGCGGCTACGGCGGAATCGACGCCACCGCTCATGGCTGCAATAATGCGTTCTTTCATCGCTCTGTCGCGGACAGGATAACAAAAGGTCGGGGCTAACAAAAGCCCTCAAATGCCAGGAGGCTCCCTGGGCGACCGTTTTCGAGCCGCGCGGGAAGCGCGTGGGCTGTCGCTCTCCGACTGTTCCGACAAGGTCCGAATTCGGTCGGTCTACCTCGCCGCCATCGAGGACGAAAACTGGAAGGCGATCGGCGCGGCGGTGTACGTTCGCGGCTTCTTGCGCACGTACGCCCGCTTCTTGGGACTGGATCCCGAAGAGGTCGTGATCGCATTCAACGACGAGGTGCAGCCCTCGGGCCACGCCGCGGCCGAAACGGCTCCGCAGCGCCCGGCGCACGTCGAACGTTCGTCTCAGCCGGGCTCGGTGCTGATATGGATTGCCGGAGTCGTCGCGGTCGTACTGGTGGCATTCGTCGCCTATAACGCCCTAACGATGCACCGTGAGGCAGCCGTCGCGCTTGGCAGCAGCTCGCCCTCGCCGCTTGAATCGGCCGCGGAGGCGAGCGCCTCGCCGGGCGCCGGCATACCGGCGAGCGCCTCCCCGGCAGCCGGCCAAACGCCTTCGGCCTCGCCGGTGGGCGGCGCTCAGACCCTTGCCCTGGTACTCTCGTCTCCGTCGTGGCTCAGGGTCACCGTTGACGGTAGTGTTAGCATTGAGGGAACCTTCCCGGCCGGCACCACGAAGACGTTCCATGGAAAGAGCGCGCTGGTGCGCGTCGGCAATGCGGGCGGCGTCGAGATTTTCGTCGACGGAAAAGACGTCGGCAAACTCGGCAAGATGGGCGACGTCGCCGAACGCGCCTTTACGTTATAGGAGTATCGCGCACCAAGGTGGCCACCGACGCATCGTTCGACATCGTGTCGCGTATCGACCGGCAAGAGTTGGATAACGCGCTCAATCAAGCGCGCAAGGAGATCGAGAACCGTTTCGATTTCAGGCACAGTAAGACGAGCATCGAAGCCGACGAGAAGAAGATCACGCTCGTTTCCGACGACGAACTGAAGATGCGCAACGTCGTCGACGTGCTGCGGAGCAAGGCGGTCAAGCGCGGCGTCGACGTGAAGGCGTTCGAATTCGGAGAACTCGAGCCGGCCGCCGGCACGACGGTACGGCAAGTCATCACGCTGCGCGCCGGAATTCCCAAGGACAAGAGCAAGGAGCTCGTCGAGAAGATCAAGTCGCTCAAGTTGAAGGTCAACGCGCAGTATCAAGACGAGCAGATTCGCGTTTCCGGCAAGAACAAGGACGATCTTCAGAAGGTCATCGCCGCCCTGCGCGAATTCGAGTTCGACCTTCCGCTGCAGTTCGTCAACTACCGGTAGGTACGCGCAGACGTGAAATCGGTCGCGTTCGTGAGTTTGGGGTGTGCGAAAAACCTCGTCGACACCGAGGTGATGCTGGCCAAGATGGGCAGCGCCGGGTGGCGGCTCGAGGCTGACGCAGGCCGAGCCGACGCGGTGGTGATCAACACGTGCGCGTTTATCGACCCGGCCAAGGACGAATCGACGCAGACGATCCTCGAGCACGCCGCCGTCAAACGTGCGGGTCAGCGCCTCATCGTTGCGGGGTGCTTGGCCCAGCGCTACGGCGAGCAGCTGCAGGCGCTCGTTCCCGAAATCGACGGCATCGTGGGAACCGGGGCGTACGCCAGCATCGCCGAGTTGCTCGACGACGTCGAGGCCGGGAACCGTCCGGTGCGTCTCGAGCTCGCGGCCGAGCCGGAGCACGACTTTCTGCCGCGCTTGGTGACGACGCCGCGCGCGACCGCGTATTTAAAGGTTTCCGAGGGCTGCGACCATCCGTGCACGTTTTGCATCATTCCGGCGCTGCGCGGTGCGTTCCGCAGCCGGAGCGAGGAATCGATCGTCAAGGAAGCGCGTGCACTCGCAGCCGGCGGAACGAAGGAACTGATCCTGATCGGCCAAGATACGTCTATGTGGGGTCGCGACCGCGGCGTGCGGCGCGGCGGTTTGGCGCTCTTGTTGGAGCGGTTGCACGAGGTCGACGGCATCGAATGGATTCGGCTGCTCTACCTCTATCCGGCCACGGTCGATCGCGAACTCGTGACCGCCATCGCCGACCTGCCCAAAGTTTGCAAGTACATGGATATGCCGCTGCAGCACGCACATCCGGAGGTGCTGCGAGCGATGCGCCGGCCCGCCAATGGCGACCGCTATCTCGAAATTCTGGCGGAGTTTCGAGCGCGCGTTCCGGGCATTACGATGCGCTCGACCTTCATCGTTGGATTCCCCGGCGAGACCGACGAGCACGTCGCATATCTCGAAGCGTGGATCGCGCAAGCCGAACTCGATCGCGCTGGATTCTTCGAGTACAGCGCCGAGGAGGGGACGCCGGCGGCGACGATTCCGGCGCGTGCCGGCAAGCGCGAACGCCGCAGGAGACTCATCCGCCTGCGCGAGGCGCAGCGCCTCGCGTCCGAACGGGCCCGCTCGCGGCGGCTCGGCGGCAGCGTTCGCGTCTTGGCGGAGGAGCGACGGGCGGTGCACCGCTCGAGCGCCGCGCGGGAGAAACTGGGCGTCGCGCGCGCGTGGTTCGGCCGGACCCAAGGAGAAGCGCCGGGCGTCGACGGAGGCGTCTACTTTGGCGATCCATCCGGCGCGCTTCGTGCGGGCGAGTTCGTCGACGTCACGCTCGACGGTCACGACGCGTTCGATTTCTTCGGTCACGTGACATCGCGGGAGACGGTGAGCGTTGGGTAAACATCTCGCACCGCAGGACGAGGAACGTACGCGCAGAGCGACCGGCATTTGGCGCCGCGTCGCGCTCGTCGTCGGCCTGTTGGCGTTGTGCGCCGGCTCGGCATTAGCGGGGTATGCGGTTTTCGAACACCGCAATCCGGTGGTCGCGATCACGCAGATGTTCATCCCCAGCCCTCAGCAAATCTTTGGCCGGTCGAACATCTTGGTGCTCGTGGAAGGCCTCGACTACGATTACACCAGCAAAGACGAAGAGTTTTCGACGAACTCGCGCAGCGACGTCATTTGGGCGGTCAACCTCGACTTCGCGACCAAGCGCATCTACCAGCTCTCGATTCCCCGCGATATGATCGCCACGATGCCAAACGGCACGCGTGCGAAAATCAATCAGGCGCAGTCCGACGGAGGCGTCAACGAAGCGAGGAGCGTCATCGCGCAGTTCCTCGGAATTCCGAGCTTCGACCGGTACGTCATCTTACGCATCGACGCGACCAAAGCGTTCGTCGACGCGATCGGCGGCGTCGAGGTCGACGTCAAGTCGTCGGACTGCTTGAAGTACAAAACCGGCTGCAGCGGCGAGTCCCTCCAGTATGACGACTCGTGGGGGCACCTGCACATTCATCTCAAGCAGGGACCGCAGCATCTCAACGGCGAGAACGCCGTCGCGTACATGCGTTTCCGGCACGATTGGTGCAGCGATCCCTGTCGCATCATGCGCCAGCAGCAAGTGCTGCACGCGATGGCGACCAAACTGCGCAGCGACAAGATCAACACGTTCATGCACCTCGGCGATCTTTTGAACGTTTTTCGCAAGTACGTGCAGACCGATTTCAGCGATCGAGAGCTGCTCGCGATCGCGGCGCACTACGAAGGCGTCCCCGACGGTGCTATCGTTAACAGCCAAGTGCCCTACACGGGCGACATAGACTTGCCGTCGTACGGCGACTCGCTGGTGCCCGACGTGGAAGCGCGCACGCGGCTGGTGAACGCAATGCTGCTCGCGCCGCCCGCTCCCGAGCCCTCGCCCGACGCATTGGCGCTTGCGGCGATCGCACCGGGAACCTTGCGCGTGGACGTGCAGAACGGCAGCGGCATCGCCGGCGCGGCGCTCCGCGTCGCCGCCTCGCTGCGCAAGGCCGGATTCACGATCGGCGACGTGACCAACGCGCCGCGCGACGATTACTCCTCGAGCGAGATTCACGAGCATTCGACGATCGCGTTCGCCGGCGCCCGCGTGCGGGCGGCGCTTCCGCAGTCGATGCAGAAGGCCGCCGTAGTACCCGATCCATCGCCGGCCGCATCGGCCGATCCGCAGTCGAGCCCGACGACCAGCGACGTTACCGTGATCGTCGGCACCGATCTCGCCAAAGCACCGCTGGCGTCGGCCGCGGTGCTGCCGACGCATTAGCCGTGGCGTGCCCGAGAACGTAAGGAGCAATGTGAAGATCGCGACGGTTCTCGTGTTGGCGGCGGGACTGGCGTACGGCGGATGGCACGAGTTCGTCCATCGGAGCGACCTGACGCCCGCGCTCGTGACGCCGGACATGAACGTTCACCTCGAGTTCTCCGGCGATCTGCCGTCGCGCGCGTATCGCGTGATGCAGGAACTGCCAACGCAGGACCGCTCGAAACGGCCGAAACTGATCGCGCTGACGTTCGACGACGGTCCGTATCCCGTATTCACACCGATGCTGCTCGACGTGTTGCGCGACGCAGGCGTACCGGCGACGTTCTTCCTTATCGGCAGAGACGCGCAGCAGTGGCCCGAGATCACACGCCGCATCGAATCCGATGGTAACGAAGTCGCCGACCATACGTATTCGCATCCGGATCTCGACAAGGAGACAAACGCGAACGTGCGGTCCGAGATTCTCGGGGGCCGCGATGCGCTGTGGAATCTCACGCACGACCCTGCAGTCCGAACGCTGATGCGGCCGCCGCACGGGCGCTACACCGAGCGCACGCTGCAGGTCGCGCAGGAGTTGGGGTACTCGGTCGTGCTGTGGACCGACGACAGCGGCGACTGGCGGAGTCTGACGGCGAATCAGATCGAGCGTCATCTGCTCGTGCACGCGACCGCGCCGGAGATCGTGCTGCTGCACAGCGGAAAACTGGCGACGATCGAAGCGATGCCGACGGTTATCGAACGCTTCGAGCGTGCGGGCTATCGCTTTGTGACGGTCGGCGAGTTGTTGCGCCGCGTGAGCACGACCGAACTCAATCATCCGCTGCGACGTTCGGTATAGCGCCGTGCCGCGTCACATCATCGACGTCGAATCGAGCCGGCCCGCCTACGTGCGCCGGCGCATCGCGACCTTTATCGTGGCGATCGTCCTCATCGTCGCGCTGGCGGCCGCCGGCTGGTTCCTGTGGGGCCATCATCCAGGAAACCTAGCCCACTAGGGGAACCTGGGACCGGTTCCGGTGCCCGCGAATATCCCAAGGAGAGAGAATGCTTCCCAGGCTGACCATAGGTTTCATCGTGCTGGCCGCGGCGATCGCGATTGCCGCGTGCAGTTCGTATGGCAATGCGAGCGTGAACGTCGGACCGAACTTTCCGGCAATGACGCTCTATGCGGCCAACAGCAATCAGAATGCGATTGGCATCTACACGAAGGGGCAGAAGACCGGAAGCGGGCCCTCGTTCGAAATCGGCGGCTCGAGCACGACGCTCAACAGCCCGCAATATCTCGCGTTCGACCCGTCGCACAATCTGTGGATAACCAACTACAACCCGTCGACCAATACGGCGTTGCTCATCGAAATCCAGGCGCTGGCAACCGGCAACGTGCTTCCGCTGCAATCCGTCGGATTGGGTGGGCGCCTGCGAGGGATCGCGATCTCGCCGAAATCGGCGTCGTCGAAGAACGTCAGTTTGATGATCATCGCCGACGTGATTCCGACCGAGAAGTATCCGAGTCAGCTGCTGCTCTTTTCGGAAGGCAGCACATCGCCGTATCAATCGATCGCCGGACCGAAGCCCGGACTGCGGGTTCCCGGCGGCGTCGCGCTCGACAGCCAGAACCGCATCTACGTGACGAACCTGCAAGGCGCGTCGGTCGCGCAGTTCGTGCTGCCGACGCCGTCGCCGACCCCGAGCGGATCGCCGACACCGACGCCCACGCCCTCACCGACCCCGACCTCTTCGACCTCGCCGACGCCGTCGACGACGCCCTCACCGACGCCGACGCCCGTCAACATCCGGCCCGTGTTTACGATCGCAGGTCCGAATACCGGCGTCATCACGCCGATCGGGATCGACGTCGATAGCAGCGGCAACATCTACGTGGCGGATCAAGGCAAACTCGGCATGAAGGGCTCGGGGCTCGGTCCTGCGATCCTCGTCTTCGCCCGGCCGAAAACCACGGGCCTGGTCAACGTGAAACCGATCCGCGAGATTCAGGGTAACAACACGATGCTGACGACTCCGACCGATGTGAAGGTGGACTCGACGTCCGGATTGATCTACGTCGCGGATTCGACGACGATCCTCGTCTTTGCGATCAACGCTAGCGGCAACGCGAGTCCGAAGTTTACGTACAAATCGCCGGGGGCGCTAACCGGGCTGGGCATCGTCCCGCAGCCGGCGCCGTCGACGAGCCCATCGTCAAGTCCGTGAACGCCCGCCTGCGAACCCGATGTCTTTCATAAAAGCAATATTCGACGGAAACGAACGTGAAGTAGCACGGCTGCGCCGGACTGCGGTGGCGGTTAACGCGTTCGAGCCGGAAATGTCGGCGCTCTCCGACGAGCAGTTGCGCGACAAGACCCAAGCGTTTCGAGACCGGTTGGCCGCCGGCGAGGATCTCGACTCGATGCTTCCCGAGGTCTTCGCGGTCGTGCGCGAGGCCGGAAAACGCACGCTCGGCATGCGCCATTTCGACGTGCAAATCATGGGCGGTCAGGTGCTCTACGAAGGCCGCATCGCCGAAATGAAAACCGGCGAAGGCAAGACGCTCGTCGCGACGCTCCCCGTGTACGCCCGCGCGCTCGAAGGACGCGGCGTAACCGTCGTCACCGTCAACGACTATCTCGCGCGACGCGACGCCGAGTGGATGGGGCCGATCTACGAGTCTCTCGGTTTGACGGTCGGCGTGATTCAGCACGGCCTCGACTCCGCGGAGCGGCGCGCCGCCTATAACTGCGACGTCACCTACGTCACGAACAACGAGGTCGGCTTCGACTACCTGCGCGATAACATGGCGTGGCAGGTGGAAGACCTCGTACAGCGCGAGCTATATTTCGCCCTAGTCGACGAGGTCGATTCGATTCTCGTCGACGAAGCGCGGACGCCGCTGATCATCAGCGGACCGTCGCAAGAGTCGGGCGAGCTGTACGACAAGTTCGCGCAGATCTTGCCGCGGTTGAAGAAGGGCGAAGATTACACGGTCGACGAGAAGGCGCACGCCGTCCCGGTTTTGGAAGCGGGCGTCGCCAAGGTCGAGAAGATGCTCGGCGTCTCGAATCTCTACGACCAGCGCAACATCGAGCTGGCGCATCAGCTCAACGCCGCACTGAAGGCGTGGAATCTCTTCCATCGCGACCAGCAATACATCGTCAAGGACGGCGAGGTGATCATCGTCGACGAGTTCACCGGCCGTTTGATGTATGGGCGGCGCTACTCCGACGGCATCCACCAAGCGATCGAGGCGAAAGAAGGCATCAAGGTCCGCGGCGAGGACCAGACGCTCGCGACGATCACGTTCCAGAATCTCTTCCGTCTGTTCGAACATCTGGCTGGCATGACCGGTACCGCGAAGACCGAGGAACGCGAGTTCCGCGACATTTACGGATTGGACGTCGTCGTCGTGCCGACGAATATGCCGATGGTTCGCAAAGACAACACCGACATCGTCTACAAGTCGGAGAAAGCGAAGTTCGACGCCGTCGTCGACGAGATTATCGCCGAGCATCAGAAGGGACGCCCGGTGCTGGTCGGCACGAGGTCGATCGAGAAGAGCGAGCTCCTGGCGGCGATGCTGCGCCGTCGCGGCGTCGAGTGCAACGTGCTCAACGCGAAGTATCACGAACAGGAAGCCGAGATCATCAAGGACGCCGGACAGGAAGGCCAGGTGACGATCGCCACCAACATGGCCGGCCGCGGCACCGACATCAAGCTCGGTGAAAGCGTGGCGCGCAACGGCGGCCTGCATATCATCGGCACGGAGCGTCACGAGTCGCGGCGCATCGACAACCAACTGCGCGGGCGCTCGGGCCGCCAAGGCGATCCGGGGTCGTCGCGGTTTTACATCTCGCTGGAAGACGAGGTGATGCGACTGTTCGGCGGCGAGCGCATGACGTCGATCATGGACCGCGTCGGGTTTACCGACGAGCAGCCGATCGAATCGGGCCTCGTGACGAAGTCGATCGAGCGCGCGCAGAGCAAGGTCGAGAATCACAACTACGAGATTCGTAAGCACGTCCTCGAGTACGACGACGTGATGAATAAGCAGCGCTCGGTGATTTACGGCGACCGGCGCGCGATTCTGGAAGGGAAGTTCGACTCGCAAACGTTCATGCTGCAGACGCTGACGGCCAAAGTGGACGAGGCGGTCGAGCAGAACGCACCCGAAAACGTGCATCCCAGCGAGTGGAATCCGGCCGAGATGCTCGAGCAGCTGGATCAGGTGTTTCCGGTCAAACGCGATACGCCGGTTTCGGATTTGGAGCGGAAGGATCGCGAGGAAATTCGCCGAGTCCTCAACGCCAAAGCAAAGGCCGCGTACGAAGCCAAGGAAACCGAAGTCACGCCCGACGTGCTGCGGCTGGTCGAGCAGCGCTATCTGCTGCTGCCGATCATCGATCGGCAGTGGGTCGATCACTTATACGTGATGGATCATCTGAAGACGGGCATCGGATTGCGCGGCTACGGCCAGAAAGACCCGCGCGTCGAGTACGAAAAAGAGGCGTTCGAAATCTTCGAATCGCTGAAGAACAACATCGCCGACGAGGCGATCAAAGGCGTCTTCCGCGTCGTCATCGAGCAGGGGCCGCCGCCACCGGAGTTCTTGCACCAGCAGCAGATGGGCCCGCAGTTTCAGCCGATTCCTTCGGGCGAACTGATTCCGCAGCCGTCGCAAGCGCAAGGACGTCTCGGTCCGCAAGAAGTCGAACAACTGCTTGGCCCGATGCCCGGTTCCGACCGACGCCCGCAACAACTCCACACGAACAAAGACGACGAATCCGGCGCCAAGCCCGTCCAGCGCGACGCACCCAAAGTCGGGCGCAACGAAATGTGTCCCTGCGGCAGCGGAAAGAAATTCAAAAAGTGTCACGGCGCCGCAGCCTAGCGGGATAAGAGTTGGGCCGCTAAAATTGTGCGCCCCCTCCCCCGGCTGCAAGGCTCTCCGCATCCAAGCCACCGCGATCGAAGCCGCAATGCGCTAAGCGCTGCGCGCTAAACTGCGAGCTTGCTGCGAGGCTAGGTTTCCGCGCTGCGAGGCGCTCGCAATCTGCAATGGCGCCGCGATCGGTGGCGTGGCTGCGGGGCGGCTAGGTTCGGTTCCGCGCGCTGCCGAGGTTCCCGCCTTGCGCGATGACACTAGGACACAGCTGTGGCTAGGTGGTTGATGCCTTCGACTGCAATAATTGCGACCGGGAAAATGCGGTTTGCGCACCGCTTCTTCATCCGAACCCCTGCGGGGGATTACTCTAAGAGCCAGGCGACGCTGCTGCGCCGATCGGGTACTGAAGACTCTTTGTAATGTTCGCCGTGGCTGCATGCTTTGTGAGATCGATCACGGTGACACTTCCCGGATTACCGGACAGCATGCTGGCTCCACTCGGAATGGCTAAAAAGTGATGATTAATCGTTAAGAAAAGGGGGGCGTTAAAAGTTCCGGGCACCTTGCCTAAATACGTCCAGATATAGTTAATCCGAGAGTAGATCGCCACATCGTTCGCGCACTGGTCCGAGGCATAGAGCGTTCCGTCCGGCGCGAACGCCAGCCCGGACGCCTGCTGGTTATTAGAGAGTTGAATGACTTGCCATAAGGTCGGAAACAGGTTCTCCGTGACCAGGTCGGTACTGCCGGTGCACCCGCCGCCGAAAGGGATCGCCGTGAGGCTGCTCGCCGACTCAAAGAAGTTTCCCGTTGACGGCAAAGGGTCCACGGCGACGCCCTCGTTCATTTCCAATGAATATCCCGGCCCACCGATTGCTGCCAGCGGTGTACCGTTGCCGATTGTGTACTCCACGACTTGCTGGGAATATCCATTTGCGGCATCCCCTTGGTCGGACACGTACAGCGTCCCATTCGCAACAGTGACGTCGATGGGATGCACGAGCCCCAAGGAGTAGGTTTCGACGAGGTCGGCGCCCCCCGGAGCGAACTCAAGAACGTCGCCGGAGCCTCCGTTTGCAACGTAGACATTGCCGTTTGAATCAAGGGCGATGCCACCGACGTCAGCAAGGTTTTGCGTTATCCTAAGAGAGGGAGCCGGGTTCTGGACGCCCTCGGGGTAGACGAGTAGCTCGGAAGAGCCCTGCCGCGTCCGGTTCGAAACGTAAACGTACCCAGTGGAGTGCGCCTTGAGTTCTGGGCCCGAACGAGCGGGCGTATCTGACTCCCGTAGCGCAGCATTCGTCACTGGTGATGAAGGGATGAACGGTGACTGCGACGAGCCATTGCCACAGCCGGCGAGCGCCGCAACGGCTGCGCAAATGCCAGCCCCATATCGGACCGAAATCGAGATCAACTTCATGAGAATGCTCCCTCGCAAACACGCAAAGGCGTCCGCCTTTGTCTTGTTGCGATGGTGCCGCAGAACGGCGATCGCCGTAACCGACACTCCGACAAGTGACTCGGACAGTTGGCCAATGTCGGGACCGTGAGGACCCCACCAGCGCCGGCGCGAAGGCTACCGGTGCTGTGGAGAACGAGGAGCGCCTGTTTCGCGCCTCGGATTTTGGGAGGCTTCTGCGGCAGCATCGACTGGCCGCCGGACTCTCCCAAGAAGCCCTCGCCGAACGCGCTCGGATGAGTTCGGACGGAATCAGCGCCCTCGAGCGCGGGCATCGTCGCACGCCGCAGCGCGAAACGCTCGCGCTCTTAGCCGGGGCGCTGGCACTCGACGGAAAGCAACGCGAGGCGTTCGAAGCGACCGCAGCGCGTTCGGTGCTGCCGCGCTGCCTGGGCGGCGCTTCGGTCGCCATCGGCCCCTGGGGCGAGACTCGGCTTTCAAACCTACCCCTGGCGCTAACCAGTTTCGTAGGGCGAGAGGCTGAAGTCGAGGAGATCAGCGCGCTCGTGCGCGAGCATCGGATGGTCACCCTCACCGGGGTAGGTGGCGTCGGCAAGACTCAGACCGCGTTGCACGTCGCGACCGCGCTAAGCGAAGGTGGCGACGTCCCGGTCTGCTTCGTCGGACTGGCGCCGGTCACCGATCCTAAGTTGGTGGTTACAGCGATCGCGACGACGCTGGGCGTGCGAGAAGTGCCCGATCGCCCGCTCCTCGGCACGTTGCTTGCACATCTTAGGAACAACAGGCTTCTGCTGATTCTTGACAACTGCGAGCACATCATTGCGCAGGCAGCAATGGTTGCCGAGACGCTGTTGGCCCGCTGTGCGCGTCTTCGTATTCTGGTCACCAGTCGCGAACCGCTGCGGGCCGCGGGTGAACATAGCTACCGGCTCCCGTCGCTGAGTTTCCCGTCGCTCGAGGCAGGTCTCGAGATGCGCGCAACGGAGGCCACTGCATACGGAGTAATCATCCTTTTCGCCGATCGCGCCCGCGCCGTGGACCATCGCTTCACACTCACTGACCAAAACGTGCCGATCGTTGCCGAAATCTGCCGGCGCTTGGACGGCATTCCGCTGGCGATCGAACTGGCCGCTGCACGCGTGAACCACTTATCGCTCAAAGCGGTGGCGCAGAAGCTCAATGATGGCTTTCGGATTCTCAGCGGTAGCCCACGCTCGGCCCTTGCACGCCAGCGGACGATGCGCGCAACAATCGATTGGAGCTTCGAGCTGCTCAGTGGGCCCGAAAAAGTGCTTGCGCGCCGGCTTGCAGTTTTCGCCGGAGGGTGGACGCTCGAAGCCGCGGAGGCGGTGTGTTCTTTTGAGCCTTTTGAACCTGAGCAGATTCCTGACTTGCTGGCGTCTTTGGTCGACAAATCGCTTGTGACCGTGGACTTTTCAAACGGAGAGGCGCGCTATCGCTTCCTGGAGACTATCCGGGCCTACGCGCTGGAGAAGCTTGCGGCGTCTCTTGACAGTGCGATGATCCCGCGACGCCATGCCGAGTGGGCCGCGGACTACGGCGAATGGCTGGTGGAGCGGCTCTTCTATGCTCAAGGAGCTTGGGGGCAGCAAGTCCATCGCGGGCTGCTGTACGAGGCCGCTAACCGAAAGGAAGCGTGGGAATGGGCGTTCGGGGCGCAAGAGACTTTGCTGGCGGGTCGCATCGCGGGTTGCCAAAGCTGGGCGGCAAGCCCATCTCACATGCATTTGATAGAAGCGACGCTGGCACGAATCACCGCCACGGAGCACCGCAGCGTCGAAGCGAGACTGTGGTACGTGCTTGCCCGCGAAACGCGCGGCGAAAGCAGCCTGGATGCGGCGCGAAGAGCCGTCGTTCTCTTCGGACAACTCGGCGAACGGAGCCAGTGGCTCGGGCATGCCCTCAGTCAACTCCAGTATTCTTGCCTGCACACTAACCGGCCTGAGGAGGCGCTAGCGGCTAGCGAACAACTTCTGACGCTGTTGCCCGAGTTGGCTGCGACGGGCTTGAGGATTCACAGCCTTGCGTTGCGTCAGCGCGCGGACATTCTTAAGGATCTTCGCCGCTATGAGGAATCCCGACAATGCGTTGTCGAGGCGATACGCCTAAGCACGATCCGGACTCAGTGGCTCGCAGCAATGACTACGCTGGCGGAGGTGGAGTCCGATATGGGAAACATACGGCAAGCGGCAGCCGTGGCTGACGAAGCAGCTGCGGCCGTGCCACGGATCGAATGGCCTGGGCTGTTTTGGAGCGACGTAGACGTGATGGCGGTAAATCGTATTAACGCCGCAGCGTATCGCCTCATGCTTGGTGAGGTTGACGAGGCACGGCTCGCGGCGCTCGATGGACTCGAGCTCGAGCGTCGCGATGGGCCACGGAACCACACAATACCGACTCAGCATCTTGCGACGGTTGGGGCGCTTCGCGGCGATGCCCACCGGGCGGCACGACTCAAAGGATTCGTCGACGCCTGGTACGCTGCAACAGGTGAGATTCGGTTCCCGACAGAGCAACGGACGTATGAGATACTCGTGGCCGCACTCGAGGAGCGCTTGAGCAAAACGGACATCAATCGGCTTTCTGCAGAAGGCGCATTGCTTGACGAGGATGAGGCGGTTGCCATGGCTCTCGCAATGGGCCGGACTCCATTTGCCACTGGCTAGCTCACGAGCTTTAACCCTCGCCGCAAATTGGGAAGTGCGCGGGTCGAGCGTAAGGAACGAAAGACAATTCCACCCGAAAGCTTAGACGAGCTCCCGGCCGGGCTAGCAATTCGACGCCTAGTTACCACCTCGCTTTAGGCGAGCCCGCTTGCACAGGGTTTGAGGGAATCAAGAAGCTTCATTCGTGTGCTTGCTCAGTAAGGGCTGCGAATGCGTGCCAATGCCTCGGATGCGGGACGCGCCTTCCGGCGCGAATGCGCGAGCAGGCCGCGAGAGATAACCCTGTAGCCTTAGCGATTTCGCTCAGCGAATAGGCATCGAGCTTCGGCGCAACCTCGCGCAAGAACCGAGCCACATCGCGATCGGCCGCTGAGCCTCGCGCCCACGCCCGGTTCCGGCGATGCTGCTCGGAAATAGCCTCGCCTCGCTTCCGCCCAGCCCGATCGCTAGCGCGCGGATCGTTGCCCTCGGCGGCTTGGGCTGCGAGCGCCTTGCGAGCGGTTTCGATTACTCGCAGGCCGTGAGCCCGGCGCACTTTGGGAATGCACGCATCGCAGTGCCTACGCCTGCGCTTGAGCAACTGGACCGCCGCATTGCTCGCACGTGGCCGCAGCCTTCGGCAAAGTCTCCAGGCGCGGAGTGCTCCAGGCTTTGCTTGCGTAGGGACGTGGCTGCGAGGCTTTACGAGGCGTTGTGGCCAGTGGCGATTTTAGGGAAGCGGGGCGTCTTGCATTCGTGCCCGTAGCTGCATTGCGAAACAGCTGTGCGAGCCGCGCAGCGATCGGCTGCACCAATCCACGCCAACGCGGGAGTGTGAGCGCGAGTTCGTGCGTTAGCGGCGCCGCGATTCGGCGTACGCCGTTCGGCAGTTCGCCAAAATCTCGCGCAGTAGTAGGGGAGGGAAGCCTTTTTACGTACTACGATTTACTTTCCCGGAAAACTGGGATTTGCAGAAGCAGACGATACCATAGGCTAGCCGCCCGAAATCACCCAGGCTCAGGACACGCCGATGGCTTGCGCCGATCGCCAAGCGCCACGGCTAGCTGCCCCGCAGCCACGCCGCCGATCGCGGCGCCATTGCAGCTGCGCCTCGCAGCGCGGAAGCCTCGCCGCGCAGCAAGCTCGCAGTTTAGCGCGCAGCGCTTAGCGCATTGCGGCTTCGATCGGTGGCTTGGATGCGGAGAGCCTTGCAGCCGGGGGAGGGGGGCGCACAATTTTAGCGGCCCAACTCCTATCCCGCGCCGCAGCCTAGCGGGATAGGGGAACGCGCGTAATTCGGGGCCCCCGCGCCGGCGCTCGATGCGATCCGGGCTCGGGGCGAAAAGCGCGGTAAAATAAGGGGTTTTCCGCACATCGCGCGATCGGTCGGCCTCGCGCGCGGCTCATGCAGACTTCGCAATCGCCTCACGATGAACACCCGAGCATAACACATTCAACGCATGTCGGTCGGTGGGCGACGCGCAACTCACAGCGCCGCGTTGCGCTAACTGTGCGCTATGTGCACGTCATGCACCGCATTGCGGAACATTAGATGACCAGATTCGCGAACCCGTAAAGCGTAACCCACGGAAGCGAGAGAAGCGCAACAGAAAGCTTCCTCGGGGCTTCTCATTGAAACAAGTATGTCAATGATTGGTTTTGCCATGAGCCCGGGGACAGCTGTTGACCCTATATGCTCGATGGCTATGGCCCGGTCGCCCAGCGCTGCCATTATCTGCAGCCGCTCGGCTTGGAAGCGTTCCCCCCATGCAGGATCGAACGGCACCAATCTGATGGGTCCCCGTTCAATACTGCCGATAATCAAAGGGCGGTCAGGAATTGACATCGGTCCATCGATCGGCAGCGTGATTACGGCTCGTCCAAAATCAGCGTGTCATCCGGAACGAACGATGACACGCCGTACGAAAATCGGTCGACCGCCCGCACGTTCTCGAAGCCGATCGACACTGCCGAATAGTGATGGCGCCCGAACTTCGCCGGGGCCAGCGCGGTTTCGCTCGCGATGTACGATGCGCCGCCGACCTGTTCGAACGTCACGCTCCACGGTACCGAGGTGCCCGGGCCGTCGACGAAATTGTGTGCTTCGACCAGCTTGCGCGGCGCGAAGCTCTGCGTATCGATCCAAAGGTCGCGCAGCCGGTATCGGCCGGGTTCGCGTAGAGGGTGGAGGACAAGATGATACGCGGGCGTTTCGTCGACGGGCTCGATGCCGGCGAGCGTGATGTCGTACGTCTCCGTGCGTGTGGAGACAACCGCGATCTCGCGCAAGCCGGGCGACGCTGCGGGAACCGGCATGTTGCGCGACGGCGGCAGAGGATCGTGGAACTCGGCGCGGATTTCGCGGACCAGCTCCATGGGGTCGGGCGGCGGCGAGCTGCTGCCGCGCGGCGTCACACCGATTCCGAACGAGTAGTTCGGTGCGAGGAACGGGACGCCGAAGAAATCGACATCAGGGTTTGGCCGCCCCTGCCCAAAGAGCGCCACGTTGAAACCGAAGCCGCCGGGCGCGTAGTACGGATGCGCTTTCTCGCGATCGCTTACCGGATCGACGAGCAGCGTGTCTTCGGCGGCGTCATACCCGGCCTCGTAGCGCTCTGATTTCCGGACGCCGCTTTCGACGACGTCGACCGCGACCGTATAGGCGATCTTTTCGGGATAGTGCTGCGATTCCCAGCGCGCACGCGCCGCGCCGAAGACCTGGTACGGATCGGTCAGCATTGCCGACATGAGCAGTCCCGCAATCATCGTTCGCCGTGCAGCTCCTCGTAGATAACTGTCTCTATTGCGGCGACCCCGTCAAGAACCCTGGCTTACATTGCGGGTCGGTGGTGTGGGAAAAGAGACCGGGATCGTCCGGCCGTGACTCGAAAAGAACGGTCACATGGGCGACCCGGATTAGAGGAGAACCGATAATGACAAAAGCAGCGTCCGAGGCGTTCTCGGGTTTTACGCCGGCTGCGCTGCGCTTCTTGCGCGACTTGAAGAAGAACAACGAACGGGCGTGGTTTCAAGAGCGCAAAGAACTCTACGAACGCGAGCTGCTCGAGCCGCTCCAAGCCCTGACCTCAGACGTGGCGAAGGCGATGCGCAAAGCGAAGATTCCAATCGATGCGGATCCGAGGCGATCAGTCTTTCGCATCTATCGGGACGTGCGCTTTTCGCACGACAAGAGCCCGTACAAGACGAATCTCGGCACGTATCTGCCTTACAAGGGCCAGCGAGACGCACCGGGCGGCCTGTACGTTTACATCGAGCCTAAGGAATCGTTTATGGCGATAGCGTTCTACCAAATCGATAAGCCCTTGCTGCAACGCTGGCGGGACTCGATGGCTACAGAACCCAAGCGTTTTCAAGAGGTGCTGCGCCAGCTCGAACGCAACGGCGTAGGCTTGGACGACCAACGGGGTACGCTCAAGCGCATGCCTCGCGGATTCGAAGCGCAGGCGGATGGGCCGCTTGCGCTTTATTTTCGCCAGCCTTCGTTCACGGTAAGCGAAAAACTTTCGGACAAGGACGTGACCGACGAACGGCTGGTCCAGCGAACCGTCCAACTTGCGAGAAGCGCGAGACCGCTGCTCGACTTCGGGTGGCGGCTATTAGAATAACCGACGTCGAGGGGTTATCATGACCTTGGAGCAGTTTGCTTGGCTGGGTAACATTCTGGGCGGTCTCGGCGTCATTGCAACGGTCATCTACATGTCTATTGAAATTCGGAATAATACGAGCGCCGTTCGCGCCTCGGCGTTCCAGCAGGTCGTCAATTCTTTTGCTTCGATTTCTTTTGACATCGCGAAAGACAAGGACCTCACCGATCTTTTCCTGCGTGGTGGGCGCAACTTAGCCGCACTCAGTGAAGTGGAGCAGACGCAGTACAATTTTATGTTGCTCAGCTTCCTGCGTCGAGCGGAGAACGTCTATTTCCAGAGCGAGGTTCGTACGCTTCACGACCGACACTGGTCCGGTATCCGCGCGAGCATCGAGTGGGTGATGGCGTCGCCGGGAGCGCGCGCCAGCTGGAGCGAGATCAAGACTAGGTTCAACCCGCAATTCAGCACCTTCATCGACGGGCTCAATGCAGAGTCTTCGTCCGATACCGCTAAGTGATCCAGGCTCGCTTTCCCGTTAGTCTTCGGGTCGGGTTGACGGTTGGCTGAGGAAATAGCGGGGCCCATACTTCGTCCGGATATGTTTGAACCTTGCATGCTGATGCGAGAAGTCGAATAGGTCGGAAAAGTCGTTGGCGCGCGCATCCGTCGTATCGAGCGAAGGTAAGCCGAAAGTTTCTTCGATGAACTTTAGGATGCTTCCGAACTCGTACTGCACGTGTGACACGTATTGGCTCTTCGCATACGGCGAGACGACGACAAGCGGAACGCGAAAACTCAGCTCATACGAATTATAGATCGTTGGAGTGACGTGATCGTACCAGCCGCCCCAATCGTCCCACGTGATGAAGATCGCAGTATTGTTCCAGTAGCCGCTGTCACCGATGGCGTTCACAACGGAACCGACCCATGAAGGGCCCGACCCGTTGGTCGTTCCGGGATGGTCCGACGCATTGCTCGAAGGCGTAACCCACGTCACATCCGCCAATTGACCGTTTCCAATATCGGTGAGCACTTGGGACGACGGCGAGATCACGTTTGCGGTCATCTCCGCCGGGTTCGACCATATCGAGTAAATGGCGTCTACGGCGTTCCAAATTCCCGCACCGGAGGAGTTCTGATAGTACCTCCAGGTTACGCCGGCATCGTCCAACTCATTCATGATGGATTGCCGTTTGAAGCATGGGAACGTTCCCCGATCTCGCGGCTCATCGCGTCCGGGAGTAATTATCTTGACCTCCGTTCCTGGAGGAGAATCGCAACCGCCAAGACCGCCGGGGTCGGTGTTGCTCGCCGCCTCGTCCTTAGAGCCGTCACTTACCGTGGAAGTGCCGCTGATTAAGTACTGATGGGCTGGGAAGCTTGGGCCTTGATTCGTTTGGAAAAGGTCGTCTGCAAACGCGTAGGTTTCGGCAAGGGTGTAGTACGGTTCGACATCACTTTCGGGCACGTAGGAAAACGCCGGATCTTGCGGGCACGCGCCCTTGCACTGTTCCTGGTCGAAACCGTTCATTGCCCCGTTTGCATACTCGGTAATCCAATTGGGGTGACCGTGCCCCAAATCGAAGGGTGCCGCTAGCGATTGAGGCTGCAGTTGGATGTGACGATTGCCGTGCGACGAGATGCCGTACGACTGAGTGTTTGCGCCGGGCAGAAGCTGAAAGAGATTGTCGACGCTGCGGTTTTCCTGCACGATAATGACGATATGCTGTATCGGCGACTGGCCGGCGCGGCCTCGCAGTCGGGCCGTCCGAGACGCGGTATTAACCCGTTGCGGGCTATACCCGCCGGGAGCGCCGCCTGAAGATGCTTGGCCGCAACTGCAAAGTCCAAACGCAAAAAGTAGAACGAAAACCCACACCCGCACGAGCGATCCTCCCGTTAGATAATCTTACCTTAAACGTTGGATTAAATGGAAGTAGTTCATAACAAGGAATCTGCCAACAAGCGCTTAGCCGGTTCCTTCGGCTCGCCGTCCGCGAGTCAAGAATACGACTACGGCATCAGCGTAAAGACGGTGCCGTTATTGTCGAGTCCGCCGTGCGCGGTCGTCCCGTATAAGACGCCATTCGCCAGCGCGAAAGCGCCGTTTGGTATGCCCCCGTCGTGCCGGCCTTCCGCAAACTCGTAAACGACGGAGAACGTGCCGGATGCATCGATCTCGAACAACGTTCCGACGAAGCGGCCTGGACCGAATCCTGCGCTCCCATAGAGTTTGGAGCCGACGCTGACGACGCCGGTTGGGTCGTAGCCGTCGGTGTTGCCGTCGAACGAGTGGACTACGCGTTCGACACCGGAGGTGTTTACCGCGTAGAGGGTCCCTCCATTCTGCGTGCCGCCGAACGGCGTCACCCCGTAGAATTCACCGTTTGAAAAAATGACGTCTTGCGGATACGCTCAATCGGGCTGGCCCTTAAACTCGTAGAGGATCGTTTTCGTCCCAGCCGGGGTCATGCTGAAGAACGTTCCGCAACCGACGCCGTAGCATCCGGTGCCGCCACCCTGGTCGGTCGTGCCGTAGAGCAGCTGGTCTTTTGCGAGGAGCCGTCCCTCCGGTATCGCACCGTCGGCGCCGCCCTTGAAGCTGTAGACGATGCGTTCGCTCCCCGACGTGCTGATTTCGAAAACCGTCCCACGGCCGTTCGCGCCGCCCAGCTGCGTAACGCCGTAGAGCCGCCCGTCCATCGAGACGACGTCCGACGGAACTTGCCCGTCTTGGCCGCCGCCGAAGCTGTGAAGGACGTGTTCGGTGCCCGATGGGGTCAACGCGAAGACCGTGCCCTTGCGGTGCGTCCCGCCACCGAACGTCGTGCCGTAGAGCGTACCGTTCAGAAATGCAAGGCCGTTCGGCTGCACGCCGTCCGGGTAGCCGGTAAATGCATAGACGATGCGCTCGTTGCCGGAGGAATCAATAGAGAAGACGACGCCGTGCTCGTGGATGCCGGCGGTCATCGTCACGCCGTAGATCACACCGTCTACCGCGACGAGCGAGCCGTTTGGCCATTTGCCGTCGCCGCTGGGGTGGCCCTTGAAGCCGTACAGATACCGGTAGGCCGGCGCACTTGAGTCGCGCTGCATGGCACCGGCTCCGGTTAAGCCTGGCGCGGGATTCACCGAACCCGTCGTTTGCGAGCAAGCTGCGAGCAACACTCCGCAGATCACGATGCCGGCAATTCGCATGTTCGAACCCTCTTTGAATTATACCAATTATTGCCTTCACGACGTTCGGTTGGCGGGAACGGCGAACCTGTGGTCCCGGCGGCCCAATGTCGCGAATGCGCTGTCTCGCGCCCCGCACGTTGTGCAAGACCGCTGCCGGTTGTAAGATGAATCTCGGCTCTTTGGCTTTTCTACGGGGGAGAACACCTGTGAAGAGTTTACGCAACCGTGTCGGAGCAGGCCTCACCTTCGTATTCTTGGCCGCGTGCAGCGCTACCATCAACGGCCTCTCTCCGTCGAACCCAAAGGCCTCTGCGATCGCCAATCTCTACGTCGCAAATGGCTCCAACGACACGATTACGGTCTACGGTTCGGGCAGCACGTCGGTGCTGCGCACGATCTCTCAAGGCGTTAAAGTGCCGCTCGCGCTGGCGTTTGACCGCTCCGGCAATCTCTACGTTGCGAACGAAAAGGGAGGCCCGGAGCACGAAGGGGCCGTGACGACCTACGCGCCCGGCAGCACGTCGGTTCTGCGAACGATCTCCCAGGGAGTGAATACGCCGGGTGCTCTGGCATTCGATAGCTCCGCCAACCTCTACGTCGCGAACTTCTACGGTGATACCGTGACCGTCTATTCTCCCGGCGGCGTGTCATTGGTGCGAACGGTATCGCAGCGCGTGCACCTTCCAGGAGCGTCGGCGCTCGACGATCACGACAATCTCTACGTTACGCACAGCGGAGCTGCCTATCATACCGGCGCGGTGATCGTCTACGTCGCGGGAGGCACTTCGGCGTTACGGACGATTTCCCAGGGCGTGAACAATCCGGAAGACCTGGAATTTGACGGCTCCGGAAATCTCTTTGTCGCAAACGTCGGCGACAACACCGTCACCGTTTACGCCCCAGGAAAGACGAGGGTGCTGCGCACGATCTCGGAGGGCGTGAACGGACCGGATGCGCTGGCGTTCGATGCTGCGGACAATCTCGAGGCGTGAGTTCTCCGTACGCGCTGGCGTTCGACCCATGACGGTGGCGGCTGCGTTCGGACCCTAGAACGCATCCGAACGCCTGGGATGCTAGGGTGCCTCTCATACAGCTCGCGGCCGATTACCCGGCCGCTTTCGTTGAGGACACTTATGAAGATCTCAAGATCCGCCCGGCGTGCGTTGGGCCTTGCGGCAGCCGCGGCGATGCTCGCCGGCTGCGGAAACGGCGCGTTTCAGGGGGGCCTCGGCTCGTCGCTGCCGGCGACGCAAATCGCAGCCCGGCCCAACTTCGCGCGACCGAAGTCCGTGCACCCCGACCAGAGCCGTTCGCGGATGTCTCCCGACGCCAAGACGAGCGATCTGCTCTACGTCTCCGACGTCGGAACAAATGACGTGTACGTCTATTCGTATCCCAAGTTGAAGTTAGAGGGAACGCTCACCGGTTTCGCCACACCCGACGGCGAGTGCGTCGACAAAGCAGGCAACGTCTTCATCACCAATTTCGGTACGCAGCAGATTTTCAAGTACGCGCACGGCGGCACGACCGCAATCGCAACGCTGAGCGATTCGGGCTACTACCCCCAAGGCTGTTCCGTCGATCCGACGACCGGAAATCTGGCCGTTGCGAACTACAGCAATAGCGATACCATCCGGGGCAACGTTGCGATCTACACCGACGCCCAAGGCGCCCCGGCGGCGCACTATACGGACGATATCATGTACGAGATGTTTCTTTGCAGTTACGATACCAAGGGCAACCTTTTCGTAAACGGCGAACGGCTCGGCAGCGGCGGATTCGTGCTTGCCGAGCTCCCTCAGGGCGCCGCTTCATTCAAGGACATGTTTCTGAACCAATCCATCGGCGAAATTAGCGGCATTCAATGGAATGGAGCGCACCTGATGATCGGAGATTCTACGGTGGGCGTGATTTACGAATTCGCCATTAAGGGAGTCTACGCGACCAAGGTTGGCTCGACTTCGCTCGGCCCGACACCCGTTCTCGATCAGTTCACGATACGAGGAGGGAAGGTCGTCGCAGCGTATGGCGGCGGTGCCGGGCTCTGGAATTATCCGTCCGGCGGCTCGCCGATCAAGGTCGTCGAGAACGGAAGCTTCGAGGAGCCGTTTGGTACGGCGATCAGCGACCTCAAGAGATAACCAATCGCCGAGGAAAGGCTAGGGACTCACAACCGCAGCGAACGGGGACGATATCTCGGTGGTGAGCGTGGAGACGAGCGAGCCGTCCGAAAGGGTGTACATTCGCACGGCATTCCCGGTGTAGTCGGGCACGACCACGAGCCCGGCTCGCCGCGAAAATCCGTAGGCTTGCTGCGTCCCGTCGAACGGCAACGTTCCGACGACGGTCGCCTTGGAGCCCGAAACGAAGACCTTATACGCTCCCGACGTTCCCTGGTTCTGAAAATTCCGATCGCCCAATAGGAGGGTCGGCTTCACCCAGTTGATGGCGGTTGGCTGGTGCAGGGTGGCGCCTCGGAGGTCGAGCCGCTCGAACTCGGATCCGCCGTTTGGAAGCTTGTAGAGTCCCGGTGGACCATTTCTTTCGTAGTAGCAGTTGTCGCGGAAGCACGGCGTTCCATCGGCGTATAGATTGCTCGCGTTGTCGTATGCGACGAAGTAGACGTACTTGAATCCGTGGACAGTGGAGTAGCGCCTCGCGGTTTTCGAACCCTTCGGATACACGTAAACGACGCTGTACGATTGATACTTCCCGTTGGGGTGCTGACTCGCGACCGCTAAATTGCCGGTTGTCGGATCGACGGCGCAGTCGTAGGGATAGCCAGACGACTGTTGGATCGTTTCGATCGGACTCGTACCGCCGTGCGCGTATTCGTAGAGCCTTCTCGAGTTCACGTCGGGGATCCAAACGTTGCCCTTGCTATCGCTACACAAGCCGCCGGGCAACGAAAATCCCGTGAGCGTTCCGACCAAGACGAGCCCGCCGCCGTCGGCGTAGGTATACACGGTCACGTCGGACGTGCCCCAGTTGGAGATGTAGAGCAAACTCGACGCTTTCTGGGCTGCGGGCATCATCCATGACTTGGCTCGCTCGAGGGGTGAAGCAAACCCGGTGTTTGACACGGCTCCAGGCGCTCCGACTGGCAACTGGGATCCTCCGCAGGCGCCCAGAACCAGAGCGAACGCACAGAGCCAGAGCCTCCAGCGACCAAACTGAGAACGTTTCATGCGTTTTGCTCCTCGTCGGGCGGGCGCTGCAGTGAGCGTTCTGCGAGACGCGCTTGGTTCCATCGCATCCGCTGCACGAAGGCCTTCGACCCGGCGAAGGAGCGGCAGGCAAGGGAGTGGGCGAGGGCGCCTCCTGAATTAAATTTCGCGGGCTGGAGGAACGTTTTGGCTCGGGATGGTGTATAGTATCGTAGTTAGCAAGGCTTCGAAGTCCGCGAGTTACGTTCCAAGTTACTAGCGAGTCGGATCCGGAAAACAGACATCACCCTATTTAGGAGACTCGTTAGTTTCAATGTATACCACCGAAATGCTCACTTGCGTTGACTGCGGACGGCAGTTCGAATTCACCGCCGGCGAACAAGAATTCTTCGCGATGAAGGGCTTCACCAACAAGCCCAATCGCTGTACCGACTGCCGCACCGCCCGCAAAGCGGGACGCGGGCAAAGCGCGGGCGGCGGGGGATATCGCGAGATGTTCAAGGCCACCTGTAGTCAATGCGGCAACGTCGCCGAAGTTCCGTTCCAGCCGCGTGGCGACAAGCCCGTGTATTGTCGCGACTGCTTCGCGTCACGCGCCAGCTACCGCTAGACACGTTCGCTCCCAAAGCGACAGCTCATAAGGAAGGCCCGCCTACCGCGGGTTTTCCTTTATTTTTGTAACGATAAGAGGACATGAGTCAAGATTCACTTAGCCGCCTGAAAGGCCTCGGACTCATCGGCATCCACGTTGGCGCGCTCGGTGCGCTCTGGCCGGGCTTTTTCAGCTGGCCGGCTCTCGTGGTCTTGGCCGTGGTCTCCTATTTCACCGGCGTGCTGGGCGTCACGCTGTGTTATCACCGCACGCTAACGCATCGCAGTTTGCGCCTGCGCAAACCTCTCGAGTACCTGCTCGCGGTGTGCGGAACGTTGGCCCTGCAAGGCGATCCGATTCGCTGGGTTGCCGTGCACCGCAAACATCACGCCCACGCCGATCGTCAGGGCGATCCGCACAGCATCCATCTCGGCTTCAAATGGGCGCACATCGACTGGATCTACCAGCATAACGTCGCGTTGCCGACCGAGGAGGAGATGCGACACTATGCTCCCGATCTCTACGCCGAACCGTTTTACCGCTGCATGCAATGGATGAGCTTGCCCTTGCAGATCGTGCTCGGGCTGCTGCTCTTCGCGCTGGGCGGCTGGGCGTTCGTCGTGTGGGGCGTCTTCGCGCGCCTCGTCATCAGCTATCACTCCACCTGGCTGGTCAACAGCGCAGCGCACATGTTGGGTTACCGCACGTTTCGGACCGGCGATCAATCAACGAACTGCTGGTGGGTGGCGTTGATCTCGTTCGGCGAAGGCTGGCATAACAATCACCATGCGTTTCCTTCGTCGGCGCGGCACGGTTTGCGTTGGTTCGAAATCGACATGACGTGGTGGCACGTCAAAGTATTGGCGTTCTTGCGTCTCGCCGACAGTGTAAAAATTCCGAGTAAACTCATGCAGCAACGCCTGCGCGAGGTTGCTCAAGGCGTCGCTCGACCGGCCGAACGGGTTCGCCTATAATGCGCGCCCTAGCGTGCGGCCGGAACTAGTCTAAAAACCGTCCCGCAGCCCTTGGCTCCACCGGGTCCTCCGTCGGAGCAAACCATACCGGAGCCGCCCGATCGGGTGGTTCCGTAGAGTGCGCCATCCGCGCCGCTAATGAGATTGGTCTGCTGAGGTTCGGCGCCGTTGATGGCTCGCTTGAAAGCGAACTCCAAGCGGAAGGAGTACGCCGGTCCCGACGGGGTCAGCGCAAATACCGTTCCGCAGCCAATGCCGTTGCAGCCGCCACCCCCAAGCGCAGCCGTCCCGTAGAGCGTACCGCCTCGTTCGAGCAGCAGCGTTCCCTCGGGGAGAAAGCCGTCAGCATCTCCCTTAAAACTATGGAGCACCGACTCCGAGAACGACGAGCCGTGCGGCGAAAGCTTGAAGACGGTTCCATCCTGGTCGGTTCCGCCCCAATACGTCGTGCCGAAGATCGCGCCCGTCCGTTCGTTTACCGTCAGGGTTCCGAACGGTAGATCGCCGTCCGCACCGGTGAACGCATAGATGATGCGCTCGGAATATCGGGAGGGTCCGGGCGTCAACTCGAAGACGGTCCCGCAGCCGCCATTGCAATATCCTTGCATGCTGCCGCCGTACATCGTCGTACCGTAGATGTTGCCGTGTTTGTCGATCGTCAAGCCGGCTTGTGGCAAATTCCCGCCCGCACCGCCTGGGAAGCCGTACACGAGACTTTCCTGATATCCGCTCCCGTGCGGAGCGAGCCTAAAAATCACGCCGGCGTTTTGGGATCCGCCAAACGACGTGACGCCGTAAATCGAGCCATCGCTTGCGATGACGGGAGGTCCGATCGGTTCGTAACCGCCGGGGTTGCCCGTGAACCGGTAGAGCACGGTCTCGGTATAGCCGGACGCCCCGGGCGTCAACTTGTAGACCGTACCCCAGCCATTTCCACCGTTACCGGAGCTGCCCCCAAGAAACGTGATACCGTAGAGAGCCCCACCCGCGCCGGCGACCATTCCCCACGGTGCGTTGCCGTCGAGTCCGCCTTTGAAGTCGTACAAGATTTTTTCGGTGTACCCCGACGTGCCGGGCCTCAGCTCGAACACGGTTCCCGCGCCGACGCCGCCGAAGAGCGTCGTCCCATACAGTATTCCGGACTTGCCGGCAAGCATATTGCTGACGGGCCCCGCGCCGTCGGCTCCGCGAAAGCTGTGGAGCACCGTCTCAACGCCTTGGTTGTGCGGACCGGATTCGAGAGATGCCCGAAGCCCAAGCGGAACGCTGGTCGTCGCCGGCATGCTGCCGCCGCATGCAACGAGAGCGGCCGTCGCCGCCAAGCCCAGCATGCGTGCCGAGGTTTGCGTTGTCAGCGACGTCAACGATCTCATGCGCACGTCAGCGCCCCTTTCGCTGTATGGCTCGCAGCCTCCACCTGCGAGGTGGCCCCTTGTGCGTGGTTGCAGGGCGAACAGCGTTTACGTACGCTTCCCGCATGAACTCCTGAAGGTTCAGGGGCTGTGCTGTTGCAGCCTCAAGGAAGAAATTATGAAGATCCATCGATTTGCAGGTTGGACCCTATCGGCGGCTCTGGCGTTCCTGGCAACGCCCACAATCTGCGCCGCGTCGCCCTCGAGCGATGCGATTAACACCGTGAAGCTTGCGATAGACGCGATGAACAAAGGGAACATGAATGCCTTTGTGGCGTTGTGCGCTTCCCCCGCTTTCGTCATCGACACCTTCGATCCGTATCTTACCGGTGGAGCGACGGGTTGCACCGATTGGTGGAACACGCGTGACGCCTACGACAAGACGGCGAAAATCACCGACGCAACCGGCGGTATAGGCGCGCCGTGGCACGTGTTCGTCACTGGGGATAACGCGTACATCAGTGCTCCGTTCGACTATCACTACAATCAAAAAGGTGCGACAATGAGGGAGACCGGCTCGGCCCTTACCGTGACGCTCAAGAAGACGGCGAGTGGCTGGCGCATAACGTCCTGGGCGCACACCAAGCACCTCGGAGGCTAAACCGCATCGCGCTGCAGGCGTAAGCGCGCCCTCGGCTTCGAGCTTGCGCCTGCGCAGCGTTCCCGGCTATCGTATGAGTCGCGTCGTTGAGACGGAACGTCTGCTGGTTCGCACGTGGAACGACGACGACGTCGCATTCGTCGCGCCCATTTACGCCAAACCGGAGGTGATGGAGTTCATTCCGGGCGGCGTATGGAGCGCCGATCGGACGGCCCGAGCGATAGCGCACATGCGCGAACTGCATGACGAGCATGGATTTGGATTCTATCCCGTGGTCGTCAAGAGTCTCGGAACGATCGTCGGGCACTGCGGACTCGGCTACCTCGAACAAACGCCGGAAATCGAAGTAGCATACATCCTCGACTCCTCGTACTGGGGACGGGGATATGCTTCCGAGGCGGTAAAGGCAATCATCGCCCATGCATTTTCGCGACTGAACATCTTGCGAATCGTGGCCGTAGCATTTCCCGAAAACCTTCGTTCCATAGGCGTCATGCGCGCGGTCGGCATGTCGCCGGTCGGGCTCGCACGTCACTTTGGCGCAACGCTCGTCAAGTACGAGGCAAAAAAGCAACCATCCATCCACGTTACGGACGAGCGTATCCGGTAAGAGGCGACCGCCGAACCGACTGCGAAGCCGACGCTATGGTTCGTACGTTCTTCGCCGTCACGCTTTTCGCCCTCGGTTTTGCGCCGGCGCTCGCCGCGACCGCAGAAACCTGGCCGGTCGACCCCGTGCACTCTACCGCGCAGTTCACCGCGCGACACTTCGGCATCGTGCCCGTGATTGGAACGATTCCAATCATCCGAGCGTCCGTACAGCTGAACGCAGGGTCGCAAATTCCCGCCGGCGCGACGGCAGAGCTGGACGCATCGAAGCTCGACACGCATAACGATAATCGCGACCACGATCTCAAATCGGATCATTTCTTCAACGTCGCGGTGACGCCGACGATTACATTCGCGAGCACGAAAATCGAAGGCACCGACCCGAACAACTTTACGATCGCCGGGAACCTCACGATGCACGGGCAGACCCATCCGGTCGTATTGCAGGCGCGAGTGGTGGGATCGGGCACCTCGCCGCGCGGCCGTCGCATCGTCGCCTACTTGGCGACGGTCACCATCGACCGCACGCAGTGGGGCATGAGCTACGGTCCACTCATCGTCGGAAACAACGTCGACCTTTCGTTGAACGTCGAGGCCGACGGACCGTAGCGCGGGCTACTCTTCCGGATCGACCGGTCGCGGCCGCGGCGGCGGCGCGGAAAGCGGGAGCCGATCGTTCGGAGCGTCGAGCGGATGGGCTACGATCCGGTAGTCGAACGACAGATTCGAACGGCCGCCTTCCGCTTCGCGCACTTGGAAGCCCGACGCGGTTTTGACTCTGACGTAGAGACCGCGCGTGTCGCCGAGCGGCGTCAGAAAGACGTAGTACCATTTTCGATCCATCATCGCCCCAAAGGATGCATCGATCTGCACGTTCGCGACGCCGCGAATCAGCCGTGCCGTTCCGACGTCTTCGATCGTCGCGGTCGCCGACTCCGATCCGTAGCTAACGATTCGCTGCCCGTTGCCGTCGCGATGCGTTACGCGCAGCGCCGCGCTTCCTTCGATGAAGCCGGTACACGAAAGGTTCGCCTTCGCGTCCATGACGCATATCGCATTGTTCGAATTATTCGATCCTTCAAAAATGTTGGTGTCGTTCGCGTTGGCGCGCGCATCGATCGCGACGCCGCCGCCGGGACCGGCAGCCTCGGCAAGAACGCCCATACCCTGCTGTCCCTTGAAATTGGCGGCAACGATTCCGGCCGTACCGTTTCGTATGGAGACGCCCACGACGCCGGGGCCGTTCCCGGCGTATCCATAGACGCCGCGACTGTGGCCGGTGACCCTATTATTGATTCCTGCCACGCCCGCGCCGCTGGTCGTGTCGGCGCTGGTGACTCCCCGCACCCCGTCGGAGGTTGACGCTATCCCGAAGACGCCCCAGACTCCCAGCCCGCTCGAATGCCCTTCGATGCAGGCGGTACCGATGTTGCAACGTTCGACCAAATTATCCGGATTCAAGTGCGCCGCTTGGACGATGCCGAGGGTAGAGATTCCAATCGCCGCCCCGACGGCAATCATCGCCAGGCTCACCAGGCGCGACCGGTCCCAACTAAACATGCCTCGCTCCTTTTTTCGATTATGCTTCTACACCGGAAGCGTTACGACGATGTGGCTTCCCGATCCCGGAACGCGCTCCACTTCGACGCGGCGAGCCAGCCTAGACACGAGATAGAGGCCGCGTCCCGACTCTGCCCAGATGTCTTGGGGTAGTGCCGGTTCGAGATCGAAGCCGCCCCCTTGATCGATGACGTGCAGGAGCGCTTCGCGCTTGCGAAACTCGAGAGAGACGCTCAACGGCCCGGGTGCGTGACGCACGGCGTTCCCGATGAGTTCGGCGAGAATCATCCCGCACGCCGCCATGTCGGTTTCGCTGGGCGAGCAGTGCGCGCGCAACGTTTGGTAGTAGCCGTCGCGCGACACGTAGGCGGCGCGCGCATCGGCGGCCTCAAACTGCCAGCGCATATCATCCTTTGCAAAGTTCAACACCATGATCGCGATGTCGTCGCGCGGGGCCTGTTTGATGGTTGCGCGTTCGATAAACTCTGCCGGATTAGCCGCGTGCAACACCGCGTCGCATGCGAGCACTCGCCGGAGGACGCCCTCCCCAGCTATCGCATCGCGGTCTATTTCGATCAAGCCATCGGTATAGAGAACGAGGACGCTGCGTTTCGGGCATCGCACGACGTGCTGCTGGAACGTCATGCCGGCAAAGGCGCCCAGAGGCGGCGACGGCGATTGCAACACTTGAATGCTCCCGTCGGGCATGCGTAAGAGCGGCGGCGCATGCCCCGCCGACACGTAGCGCACCGTATGCCCGTTTTCATCGAGAAAGCCGATGAAGGCGCTTGCGAGGCGATCGCTGCCTTCTTTGAGCAACAACCGGTTGCAGGCTTCGGCAACCGCTTGCGGCTCGCGGGCGTCCAGCGCGGCCACGCGAATTGCCTGACGCATCAAGACCATGAGGCGCGCCGCTTCTATACCCTTCCCCGTTACGTCGCCGATGGTAACCACGATCTCGCCGCGGTCGTTCTCAAACGCGTCGTACCAGTCGCCCCCGATGTCGGCTTCGGTCGAACCGGGACGGTAGTGTGCCGTCAGCTCCAAGTCGACGCGCGATGGAAACCGGCGCGGTAAGAACGCACGTTGCAGCGTTTCGGCTACGTACCGCTCTCGATGGAACTGCTTTGCATTCGCAACCGCCGAGCCGGCGCGTCGTCCGATTTCGATTGCGAACTGCAGATCGATTCGGTCGAACTCTTCACGATCGCCCGTTCGTACGAAGGTCAGCGCACCAAAAATATGATTTTGCGCGACGACCGGCACGACGATTTTCGAACGGTAACCGAATCGCCGCATGTACTGTTCGTGCTGGCGAGACGCCGCGTGACGGACGATCACTTCATCGTCAATATGCGGCAAGAAGAACGGTTCGCCGGTGCGCGTTACCTGGACGACCGGATGGACGCCGAACTCTTCGACGTATAAGATCGTCGTGACGCTGGCCAGCGCCTCTTCTTTACTGCGGTCGCGGTGCGCCGACGCGGTGACGAACAACCGGTCCGATCGCTCGTCGATAAGGTCGAATAAGCAAAGATCCGCGAACGTTTCCACCGCCGATCGGGCGATGTTGTTCAGGGTTTCCGTGACGTCGAGCGATTGGTGAAAAATCTCGCCCGCACGTACGAGAAGGGAGAGCCGCTCTTGATCGCGGTTCTCGGCCGCACCGGTCAACGGAAGTCCTCCCGAGAGTTGCATACCCAAGTCTTCAATTTTGTAAACGCGCCGATTTGCCGGCAGCCGCTTTCCTTGCTGCCGCAAGGGAAGGATGCGGCGCTGCCGCTCGGCAACGTGACCGGCGTCGCCTCTTAACCGCTGCGAGGGACCAACGATATGGCGGATTCAAGCCTTTTCATGCCCGGCGCCGACGAGGCGTATCGTCGCTCTCGCGATCGTTTGCGCAACGCAGAGATCGAGTTGCGCGACCGGATCGAAGAGGTCGCGGCGATGCGGCGCAGCCTGCCGCCGGGCCCGGTTGTTCCCGACTACGAGTTCATCGAGGACGGCAAGCGCGTTCGCTTGTCGCAGCTATTCGCCGACGACAGGCCGTACTTGATCCTCTACCACCTGATGTATCGGGCGAACGACGATAGTTTCTGTCCGATGTGCTCGCTCTGGATCGACGGCTTCAACGGCGTCGTGCCGCACGTGACGCAGCGGGCGAACTGCGTCATCGCGTCAAGGGCCCCGCTCGACAAGCTGCGAGCGTGGGGCGCGCACCGCGGTTGGGATCGCCTGCGCCTGCTTTCGGACGACGGTCCGGCGTTCGCACGCGCCATCGATGCGGAAGATGCCGAGGGCAACCCGGATTCGACCATCGTCGTCTTGGCAAAAGAAGGCGGTAGCATACGTCACGTGTATACGGCCCATCCCATGCTGGAGGACCGCGAGCGCGGAATCGACTTGCTCTGTCCGGTGTGGCATCTCTTCGATCTCATGCCGTCGGGCCGCGGCGATTGGTCCGCATCGAACGACCGTTTCGACGCCGCCATGCAGCGGTTGCGCACAGAGGTTCCTTAGAGCCGTTTGAGCGTCGCCAACCAAGCCGGCGCGCCGTCGGCGTCGTGGAACCGCGTATGAATGCGATCTGCTTCGATCGTTGCCACGTACCATCCGGTACCGCGAGCGAACGCCGCGAGCAACTCGTCCCGCCTGACCGGGTGCGGACCGATATTGGAGCCGGCGTCACTGAAGCACAACACGTATAGCATTCCGCCGTGGTTGGTCACCGACGCCAAGCTCGCCACGTAACGTGGTCGCTCCTCATCGTCGAACGTGTGGAAGAGCCCGCAGTCCAAAACGGTGTCGAACGTACGCCGCAAACGCTCCAAGTGAAGCGCGTCGGCTGCTGCGAACTCGGCGTCGATCCGGCGTTTGAGGGCCTTTTCTCGCGCCAACGCCAGTGCCGTCTGCGCAACATCGATGCCCAGAACGGGTAGCCCCAGCGAGGCGACCAGAAGCGCGTGCTCGCCCGTTCCGCAGCCCGCATCGAGCACCGCTCCGTCGAAACTGCCTACGGATGCCAAACGCACTATCGCAGGCTGCGGGTGGCCGATATCCCAGGGCGCCGGTCCGTCGCCGTACGACGCATCCCATGGTCTTCCGGACTGCCGTTCGTGACTCGTCGGAGGACGGCCGGAGAGCTCTTCGTCCTTTCTAGGACGCTGGATGATCGAGCGTGTGAGCGTCGCACGATCGGCGACGAGATCGATTGCAGAGATGCGGTCGCCGGCGATCGTAAAGCAAAACGCAACGCGTACTTCTCCCGCATCCAGCCACACCGCTCCCGGTTTGCCCTCGATCAACGCAGGTTGCGCGGCGCGCGCACGTCCGGAGAACGTTCGCGCAACGCCATCGGCTCCTTTGATGCCGTCCTGCAGGCGATCGCTCTGCCAATACTCCGCGCCGCCCATCGCCATCACCGCCGCATCGGCGCGAAGCGTTGCTCCGGGGTCGAGCAGCGCCAGCAGCGCGGGGATATTCCCCGACCGCGAGGCTTGGAGGAACGCGCGCACGAGTTCGTCGTGCCGCTGCGTCGCAACGTCACGGCCGGCAGATGCGCCGCGAACGCGTCGGCGCGCGCGGCTTGCGAGTTGGCGCGCCGCTTCCGGCGACTTTCCGACGATCGCTGCGATGTCGTCGAACGGCACGTCGAACGTATCGTGCAGTACGAAGGCGACGCGCTCCGCGGGCGGCAGCGCGTCGAGCAGGATCAGCAAGGCGGTGCCGATCGAATCGGCGAGCATTGCCTCCTCCTCCGGACGCTCCCCGGGAGCGATTGCAGCAACGTCGCGACGAGGGTCTTCGGGCGTCAACTCCTCGCGCCGGCTATCCCGCCGCTTCAATGCATCGAAGCAGACGCGCGCAACGACGGTCGTGAGCCAGCCATCGAAGTTCGCAACGCTCGCAACGTCGGCGCGACGGATGCGCAACCAGCTCTCTTGGAGTGCGTCGTCGGATTCTGTGGCGGATCCCAGGATTCGCAGCGCGATGCGCCGCAAGCGCGGCCGAGCGGTCTCGAAGCGTTCCGCGAGCCGGTCCGCATCCTCCAATGGAATTCCTCCCTGCGCGCCAGTCACGTTTTACCCCGCTCGATCCGTCATAGAAACGGAAGGAGTACGAGAATCTTGAAAGACGTTTCCTTAATCGTCTATCCTGCTGCAGACATGGCCAAGGCCAAGCAGTTCTTTCGGGCGCTTATCGGTGCCGACCCCTATGCGGATAGCCCGCAGTACGTCGGCTACAAGAGCGGCGACATGGAGATCGGGCTCGTGCCGAACGCAGGCAAAATGGAGCCGGGCGGACTCGCCTATTGGACCGTCGGCGACATCGCCGCGAGCGTAAAGGCGCTCGTGGACGCGGGCGGCACGGTTGTGCAAGACGTCGCGGACGTTGCCTACGGTCTGCTCGTTGCCAGCGTAAGAGAGCCCAACGGATCGATCGTGGGCCTACGCCAATTTCCGAAGGGTTAAGCCGCGTTCAAATACGGAGAAGCAGCACGGCAAGCCCGAATAGACCAAGACAACCAATGAGGACGGCGATGATTTCGCCCATCGAAAAGCGCGTTAGAGCGGGATACTGGAGCCGCATGGTCTTGAGCGCCTGACGCCGCTGGAGCACGCTGCCGAGGAGCGTCAGCAATCCCATCACGATCAACAGCACGGAAAATATCTGCGGCCCCAGCCGTCTGCTCGTCAATGTGTGCCCTGCGCCGGTTGGAATGCCGAAGAAACTGTAGATCGCAAAACCGAAAGATATGAGCGACGTCGCCGTCCTGACCCAGGCGAGCATCGTTCGTTCTTCAGCCAACCACGTGCGATCGAATGCAAGCTCGGTCGAATGATCCAAGGTGGGGGGACCGCCGGCGTTTTCCATAATTTCGTTACCCGCTTTAAGAAGTTGAAGCAACCGGAGACTTCGCAAACGAACGAGAGACCACCCGCTTGGATGGCGACGCCAATCTAATGCGGCTTTCATCGCGGGGTGAAGCGAACCGGTGCGTGCTCCGCGAAACGCGTGCCGATGAACAATCGCACAATTTCGGCGATCGCCTTCGTCGTTCTGACGATCGCTGCGACAGGTCCAAGTTACGCGCAAGTGCAGCCGATTCCGGGACAGCCGATGCAAGGTCAGCCGATACAAGCGCCGCCGCCAGGTTACCAACAGGGATGCCCGCCTCGAGTCACGCCGTCGGAGCAAATGCTCGACGAGCGCATCATGCGGCGGTTTTCGTCACTCGGCCTCATGCCCCAGCAGCAGCAGCGAATCCAGTCGATGATCGACGCATTCTCGCGCACGCATCCCGCCGGGAGTCCCCTCGACCAGAGCGCGATGCGCCAACTGCACGATGAAGTGCGCGGCGTGCTGACGCCGCAGCAGCTGGCAATGCTCCAACAGGAACATCGTGGGCACGGGGGGCAGCGCCGCTGTCCGTAACGGGCAAGCGTTTCTGCGTCTTTCGTCCTTCGACTACGCGTGCTTCGCACGCTCCGCTCAGGATGACATGGCTTCGCACGCTCCGCTCAGGATAGACATGGCTTCGCACGCTCCGCTCAGGATGACATGGCTTCGCACGCTCCGCTTAGGATGACATGGCTTCGCACGCTCCGCTCCGGATGACAAGGGGCGGTTTGGGGTAAGAGCCCGGCATGAGCGACGCCGGTGAGGAGATCGTTCTCAACGTCAACGGGAGCGACCGCCGATTGAGCGTCGAGCCGCGCGTGACTTTGCTCGACGCGCTGCGCGATCGCCTCGGTCTTACGGGAACGAAGAAGGGCTGCGATCAGGGGACCTGCGGCGCGTGCACCGTGATGGTCAACGGGCGGCGCATCGACTCGTGCCTGACGCTGGCAGTGATGCACGCTGGCGATCGGATCGTGACCATTGAAGGCATCGCACGCAACGGGTCGCTGCATCCGGTACAGGCGGCGTTCATCAAACACGACGGATTCCAGTGCGGATATTGCACGCCGGGGCAGATCGTTTCGGCGATTGCGCTTTTGAACGAAGGAAAGCCGCTCGATCGCGCCACGATTCGGACCGAAATGAGCGGAAATCTTTGCCGTTGCGGTTGCTATCCGCACATCGTCGACGCGGTCTTGGAAGCGAGCGGCGCGACGTGAATCCGTTTGCCTTCGTTAAAGTAGACGATCAAGCCGCGGCGCTTGCGGCGATCGCCGGCAGCGAGGGAGCCCGCTACATCGCAGGCGGCACGAACATTCTCGACTTGATGAAGGTCTACGTCGAGGAACCGCCGCTGCTCGTCGACATCAACGCCGTGCCGATTCGCGGCATCGAACGTCGCGGCGGCGCGATATACGTCGGCGCGCTGGCTCGTCTTACCGACGTCGCCGCCGACGCGGACGTGCGGGAGTCGCTTCCAATGGTTGCGATCGCACTAGAACAGAGCGCTTCGCCGCAGCTTCGCAATATGGCGACGATCGGCGGCAATCTCATGCAGCGAACGCGCTGCGCCTACTTTCGCGACGTTGCCACGCCTTGCAACAAGCGCAACCCCGGTAGCGGATGCGGTGCGCTGGAAGGAGAGAATCGGCGGGAAGCCGTTCTGGGTACCAGCGAGCAGTGCATCGCCACGCATCCTTCCGATCTCGCCGTCGCGCTCGCGGCGATTGACGCCACCGTGCACGTCGCCGGGACGCATGCCGCTCGGCAGATCGCGTTGCACGATTTCTACCGAACCCCCGGAAACACGCCGCAGATCGAAACGTCGCTGGAGCCCGGGGAACTGATCGTCGGCGTTTCACTGCCCATTCTTTCGTTCGGCCGCCGATCCACGTACGTGAAGGTTCGCGATCGCGCCCAATACGATTTTGCGCTGGCCTCGGCTGCCGTTGCGCTGGACCTTCAAAGCGGAGTAATTCGGGAAACGCGAATTGCGCTCGGCGGAGTCGGAACCGTTCCGTGGCGGTGCACGAGTGCCGAGGCCGCACTGGCGGGCGCGAGGCCGGCGCCGGAGGTTTTCGCTCGCGCTGCCGATGCGGCGCTGGCCGGGGCGGCGGATCGCGGCGGGAACGGCTTCAAGATTCGTCTCGCAAAGCGCGTGCTCGTTCGCGCTCTCGAAACGGTGGCCGCCGCATGAGTCAGCCGCTCGTCGGCGCGCCGATCGACCGTGTTGAAGGACCGGAAAAAGTCACCGGTGCGGCGCTCTACACCGGCGATTACGCGACGGAGGGATTGCTGCACGCGGTCGTCGTCCCGAGTACGATCGCGCGAGGTTACGTCGCATCGATCGACGACGGCGCGGCGCGGTCCGCCTCCGGCGTCGTCGAAGTGATGACGCACCGCAACGCAACGCCGGTGCACGCCGGAAAGGGCGCCGGCAACGACTCGATTCTCTTTCTCCTCCAGAACGATCGCGTCGAGTTCGATCGACAGCCGGTGGCCGTCGTCATCGCGAAGTCATTCGAGGAAGCGGAGCACGGCGCGCAGCTCGTGCGCGTCGAGTATCAAGTCGAACGGCCCGAGACCGACTTCGAGCGAGCGCCCCGGTACGTGCCGGAAAAGATCTTCGATGAGCCCGGGACACACCGCCGGGGCGATCCGTCCGCGGCGTTCGCGAACGCGGCCGTGCAGTTCGAGCACGTCTACCGCACGCCGACCGAACACCACAATCCGATGGAAACGCACGGCACGGTCGCGCAGTGGAACGGCGATCGGCTGACGCTGTACGATTCGAGCCAGTGGGCCTTCGGCGTGCAGCGCCGTATTGCGGCCGTCTTCGGCATCGAGCCGGCGCAAATTCGCGTGGTCGTCCCATTCGTGGGGGGCGCCTTCGGATCGAAGGGACAGACGTGGTCGCACGTCGCGCTCGCGGCAATGGCCGCGAAGCTGACCGGTCGCCCGGTGAAACTCTTGGTCACGAGGCCGCAGATGTTCGGCTGGGTAGGCCACCGTCCGCAAACCGAGCAGCGTATTGCGCTCGGCGCCGAGCGCACCGGACGCCTCGCCGGCGTCACGCACGACGTACTGAGTGAAACCAGCGTTTCCGACGAGTTCGTCGAGGCCTGCGGCGTTTTCAGCCGCGATCTCTACGCCGTGCCGAACTATGCGATGTCGCACGCGTTGCCGCGCTTGAACATCAGCAAACCGACATACCAGCGTGGACCCGGCGAGTCGACCGGATCGTTCGCGATGGAATCGGCGATGGACGAACTGGCGTACGCGTTGCAGCTCGATCCGGTCGAGCTTCGTCTAATCAACTACTCCGAACGCCATCCCGATTCGGGAAAGCCCTACACGAGCAAGCATCTGCGCCGCTGTTACCAACTCGCTGCCGAACGTTTCGATTGGAAGCGTCGCAATCCCGAGCCGCGATCGACGCGCAAGGGCCGAACGCTCACCGGCCTCGGCATGGCGACGGCGTCGCGTGCGACGCACCGCACCGCGGCAAGCGTCAGAGTTCGCATGAACCAGGATGGCTCGGTCGCGATCGCATGCGGCACGATCGAGCAGGGCTGCGGCTCGCCCACCGTCTACGCACAGCTCGCCGCAGAAATTCTCGAGATTCCGTACGATCGGGTGCGGTTCGAGTTCGGCGATACCGACTTGCCCTCCGCGCCTTTGGCTGCAGGTTCGCAGACGTCGGGAAGCGTCGGCTCGGTCGTCGTCGTTGCCGCCGAACGGCTGCGCGCGCAGTTGTCGGTGCTTCAGGGACGAGTTCCGTCCGGCGGCATCGTGCTCGACGTCGAAGATCGTCCGGGCGAAGAAGAAGAGCGCTACGAAAGCCAAGCCTTCGGCGCGCAGTTTGCCGAAGTCGAAGTCGATTCCGATACCGGCGAGGTCAGGGTGACGCGCTTTATCGGAGCCTTCGACGGCGGTCGAATTCTCAACGCAAAAACCGCACAGAGCCAGTTCATCGGAGGCATCGTCTGGGGAATCGGCATGGCGCTGTTCGAGAAGACTCGTTACGATCTGCGGACCGCGCGCATCATGAATGCGAACCTGGCCGACTATCTCGTGCCGACGAATGCCGATATTCCCAACCCCGAAGTCATCATGGTAAGTGAGGACGATCCGCACATAAATCCCGCGCACGTTAAGGGCATCGGTGAGGTGAGCATCACCGGCGCCGCCGCCGCGGTCGCGAATGCGGTCTATCACGCTACGGGGGTGCGGGTCCGCGACCTGCCGATCACCCCCGACAAGCTCTTGGCGTAGAATCGTCGAAGGCGGCTCGCATGGAACGCAGTCGAGACAGCGCCTTGAATCGAACGCATTGGGACGACAAAAGCGACGAATACCAATCGGCGCACGGCGCTCAACTTGCGAGAAACCCATTGGCGTGGGGCGTATGGTCGATTCCCGAAGACGATCTGCGCGTTCTCGGCGACGTCTGGGCAAAGGACGTTCTGGAGTTCGGATGCGGCGGCGCCCAGTGGTCGATCGGCCTCGCGAAACGCGGAGCAAACTGCGTCGGCCTCGACAACTCCCAACGCCAGTTGGAACACGCCCGGAGGAATCAACGCGAGGCCGGCGTCGAATTTCCGCTCGTCCACGGACCGGCTGAGAGCGTGCCGCTTCCCGATCGTTCCTTCGACATCGTCTTTTGCGATCACGGGGCGATGTCGTTTGCCGACCCGTTGCGCACGGTGCCCGAGGCCGCTCGTCTTCTACGATCGGGCGGTCTCCTCGCATTTTCCGCGGAGACGCCGATCCATTTCATCTGCTGGGACGACGCGAGCAATTCGGTGGGGGCGGCGCTCAAAGCGAACTACTTCGAAGAACGCCGCGCCGACGACGGATCGAGCGTCTGCTTTTCACTACCCTACGGCGAGTGGATCGCGCTCTTTCGAAAAAACGGCTTCTTCATCGAGTCGTTGATCGAGCTGCGTCCGTCGCAGGGCGCTACGACGTCGTATCGCGAGTTCGTCGGCTTCGACTGGGCATATGCGTGGCCGGCCGAGCAAATCTGGCGCGTGCGACGAATCTAGGAACGCGGTATGATCGGCGGCCCCGTTCCCGCGTCGCGAGATAGAAAGAGCACCGGCTGATCGTTGGAGATGCCGCGATCGAAGACTTCGTAGCCGCATTTCGCGAGGACGCGCAGCGACGTGGGGTTCTGCTCGTTGGCCAGGCACACCGTCCGCGAAGAACTGAGGTTGGCATCCGCCCAAGCCAGCACTGCGCGCACGGCCTCGGTGCCATATCCATTTCCGTGAACCCGCGACGCGAGCGCGATTCCAAGTTCCGGAACGTCCTTCATCGAGGCTGGAACGTCGCGCTTGAAATCGGCAAAGCCGGCTTCGCCAACGAAGTCCTGCGAGAGTTTCTCCTCGATCGCCCAGTAGCCGAAGCCCATGAGCGCCCAGTGTCCGACGTACGACAGGAGCCGAATCCACGTCTGCTGTTCGCTCGACGCGCGGCCGCTGATGAATTTCGTGACGTTCGGGTCGGACCACATCGCCACACACGCGGCCAGATCGCCGCAGCGATGAGCGCGCAACCGTAGACGCGCCGTTTCGATGAGGGGAACCACGCCGGCTTCTTCCCTTCGAGCGGAAGCTCTTCCCGGGGCGATGAAAGGGGCGCGGATGCGGGAGCCTGTCGCCGCCAGTTCGGGCGAACGTCGCGAATCGCGACTCTATGCGGCAATGGCGATTCTTGCGGTGCCGCTTATCCTAACGTTCCTGCCGGGGCGATATCAGTTGATGCCCAAGGGCGTGCTGTTCGTCGTTGCCGTCGCGCTGGCGATTCCGATGCTTGGGGCGCAGTACGCTCGGGACAATTCGAAGTGGCAGCGCTGGGAGCGCTACAGCGCGGCCGTCATTCTGCCGCTTGCCGCGATCCAAGAGTTCGTGCTCCTGGGGCTGCTCATATACGACATGGCGAAAGCCCATCCGAGCCTGAGCGGCTTGACGTTGCTGACGACGTCGGTGTGGATATGGGTGACGAACGTGCTCATCTTTGCGCTGATATATTGGCAAATCGATCGCGGCGGCCCCAACGGTCGCCCCGCCGGTTGGCAAGGACGGACCGACTTTACGTTTCCGCGAGGCGATCTCGGCGACGGCGTGCCCGAGGATTGGCAGCCGATATTCGCCGACTATCTTGCGTTGGCGTTCAACACGTCTGCTGCATTCACTCCGACCGACGTCCTACCGCTGACGCCACGAGCGAAGATGCTGATGGTGATGCAAGGCGTCGTTTCGCTCGTGACCGTCATCGCCGTCGGCGCCAGGGCGATCAATATTCTCGGAAGTTAACCGAGCGCGGCGTACTTCCCGATCAGCCGCCGAGCGTACCACACCGGCCACGGATCTGATGGCGCCGCCGACGTATACTCCGCGTCGAGTTCGACCAAGTCGCGGGTGAGGTGGCTGCGGATCGGGCGCCGCCCGAGAAGGCGAGGAAGATTCGAGTGCGCGAGCAGCCAGTCGGAGTAGAACGTTGCCCAATCGTCGTCGCTGCCGTCGGTGTCGGCAAAAACCTGATGATGCACCTCGCCGGATTGATGCAAGAGGTTCGCGAGCTTCATCGCATTGTCGTCGCTCATCGTTGCGTGCGCTCCATTATGGTGTAAACTCGAAAACGGTTCCCTGGTTCCCGGATCCTCCAGCGACCGTCGTGCCGTAGAGATTGCCGTTAGCGTCGGTCGTCATGCCGTAGTATGGATACGCCCCATCGCCCGCTCCGCCGAAAGCGTGCAATACCATCTCGGCTCCCGTCTTCGCGTCGACTTCGAAAATCGTGCCGCAGTCGCAGGTGCCTCCGCCTGAAGACGTCGTTCCGAAGAGTTTGCCGGACGTTCCGAAGACGAGGGTGCTCGTCGAGTAACCGCCGTCGTTTCCACCTTTGAAGCTGTAGAGCATGCGTTCGCGATAGCCGCCGCGTTGACTATGCACGAGTTCGAAGACTGCGCCGAAGCCGTGAGCGCCCCCGTAGTACGTGGTGCCGTAGAGATCGCCCGACGAATCGGCGACCAAACCGCCATACGGGGATCCGGCGTCGGGAGTTCCTTTGAACGCGTAGAGCGTGGTGAGTTTCCACTGGCCGCTGGACGACGGCTCGACTTTGAATACGGTTCCGTCGCCGTGCGCGCCGCCGAGTTCGGTGACGCCGTAGAGTGCGGGTGACTCGAACAGCAGCGAACCCAACGAACCGATGCCGCCGTCTTTTCCGCCGCTGAATGCATGAATCACGTGCTGGTGCCACCGCCGGCCGTTGCGCCTCAACTGGTAGACGACGCCTTGGGAAAACGCGCCGCCGTCGGGGGTCGTGCCATACAAGCGGCCGGACGAATCCGGCGTCACGCCGCCGCCCGGGCCGAAGCCGTCGTTGCCGCCGGTGAAACTGTAGAGCACGTTGAGATGCGACGGCATTAATTGAAAGACGACGCCGCAGCCGTCGCCGGTGCAGACGCCGCCCGTGCCGCCGGCCACCGTCGTGCCCTCGAGGGTGCCGCGCTCGAAGATCACGCCGCCGTGCGGATTCTTTCCGTCACCGTAACAGCTGAAATCGTGCGCAACGCTCTCTTGCCACGACGAGCCTGGACCCGGAGTCAGTTTGAATACGGTGCCGCAGTTTGCGGCGCCGCCGATCACCGTAGTGCCGTAGAGATTGCCAGTGCGATCGAAGGTCACTCCGCTGGCGGCGTTACCGCCGTCGCTTCCTCCGCTGAAACTGTAGAGAACGCGCTCGCTGCCGGTCGTCGCGCCGGCCGGCTTCGTCGCGGGAACGACGCCCCCCGGTCCGCCGCCGCCGGTATGCGCGGCGCAGCCGGTCAAGAGCGCCACCGCGGCGCAGATGCTCGGCAAACGGTGATCGATACGCAAGAGATTCATGCCGTGCTCCTTCAACATTTCTTCACGCGCGAGGTATATCGTCGCCTACGACGGCCTCTTTCGTGTAGGGGGGCCGGTATGCCCGTTGCCTGGCCGTAAGCCGCAAGCACTTGCGGAAGCGAGGGCCGAGGGGCTCGGCGGCGAATCCGCCGCCTCGTGCGACTGCTTCTAAGCTGGATCCTGAACGCCATCTCGCTCGCGATCCTCGTGTACTTCATCGCGCCGCTGTTTCACATCGGCGTCATCGCGCATAATCTCGGAACGTTGCTCATCGCGGCACTCGTCTTCGGCATCGTCAACGCGATCGTTCGACCGATCGCGACGCTGCTCTCGATCCCGCTGATCGTCGTCACGCTCGGCCTCTTCCTTTTCGTCCTCAACGCGCTCTTGTTGTGGCTCGTCGGAGCGATCGTTCCGGGATTCCACGTCGACGGCTTTTGGGCGGCGTTCTGGGGAGCAATCTGGCTCGGCATTATTTCCTGGATCGTCAACGCGATCGGCGACCGCCGGGAGGCCTAGCGTTGGAAAGTATCTTGCAATCGGCGATCTGACCACGAGCGCGATCTACCGATTCCTCGTCACCGGCGACAAAGCGACGACCGTCGGGCCGGTCCCTTTGACGGGTGCGGGACTGATAGTACAGTACCTCGTTGCGTCGGGGAAGCTCATCGGAGCCGATATCATCAACGGAAACGTCGGGATTTGGAAGTTTCCTGCGGGCGGCCCGGCGCTGAAGACGATCCCGGGGTTTACGGCCCCGTTCGGCGCGGTCTTACCTTAAGACGTAAGGAAAAGTAGGGCGCCGGCTCGGGGCCTAGGGACGTATCGGAAACTCGTACTTCGAGTCGTATTCGCCTTGCAGGATGGTCGACTGCAGGTCGTAGCCGCCGAGATCGCTGCGCACGATCTGGACGGGGATCTTCGCGGCGCTGGAAGCTTTTACGACGTAATCCTTGCGCGCGATGAGAACGACGGGGTAGACGCCGGCGGGAACGGCAACGAGGAACTCCTCGTCACCCTCGCTATGCGGCGGCACGACGAAATCCGTGTTGCTTCCGCCGACGGCGCCCGCACGAAGCTTTGCCGTTGAATAAAGAAGCTTCACTCGACGCCGGGGGACGTCGGCGCTGACTACGGCGTGGGACGGCGTCTCCGATCGCGTTTGCGAGCCGGCGCGTTCCTCGATGCGTTCGCCGTAGACGCTGAGCGATTCGGCGGCGAGATCGATCGGGACGTTTCCCGTATTCTGAATGCGCTTGTGTATCGTGAGGAACACGACGCCGTGGACCGTCGGGCCCTGCTCGACCGACGTCGGGACGGAGAACGACGGTGCCTCGCCCAGCGGCTTGATGCGCTGCTCGTAGACGAACGTATAGAGGGCCCAGATTCCGGCCGCGACGATGGCGACGACTTCGACTCCCGTTCGAAGATTCTCGCTCCACGTCGGAACCGAGTGGACGCGTAGTTCGTGGGGCATGAGCCGAGAAATTTCTCGCGCCTAAAAGCAAAAACCCGCCAGCGGCGGGCTTTCGCTTTCTTGCCTAAAGTTTCGGGAGTTTACACACTCGCGAAATCGTACGGATACTGCGGTTGAGGCGCGCCGAACGTCCCCGAATACGGAGTTGCGACCGGTTCCGGCGTCGGACCCGGCCACGGATCCACGGGAATCGGACCCGGCAATGGATCGACGGGAATCGGTCCGGGCCCGAGTTGCCCCGATCCTTGGGGACCGCGAACGAGAGCACCGCCGAGATCGACGTCGTGTGCCGTCACATCGACGTTGACGCCTTGGCCCTGCGCCGTAAGCGTAGTTTCGATGCGTCCGCCGGAACCGTTGCGCGCGTCGACGACGAGCGAGCCGTTTTGATTCTCGGTCACGCTGGCGCCGTTGCCGAGCCGAACGGTCTGTCCCGCCGAGATCGCGACGTTTCGCCCGTGCTCGTCGATCGACGCCTGGCCTTGGTTGTTCATCGAAATGGTCGTCTGTCCACTGTCGAGCGAGATCGTCGCCGATTGATTCTTTGTAACGCCGCGCTCGTTCGGCGACGTGACTTGCGTCGAAATTCGAAAGCCGCCCTGAATCGAGTTCGAGTTGAGCAGGTCGGGATGCGACGCCATGCTGTTCCACTTCTGCCCGTTGAAGGAGAGATGCGGATCACCTTCGCTGGCGCCGCTGGCGTTTTGGAAGTAGTTCTCGTTGCCGTAGGGACCGTACGGCGCGCATGATCCGCTGCCGCCGTAGGGCGGGCAATATCCGCCTCCGCCTGCTCCGCTGCCTCCGTAGGGATAACAGCCTTCACCGTAGGCGCCGCCCATCATCTGCTGCAACATTTGGACGAGCTGTTGAAGCAAGCCGGGAAGCGGCCCGAAGAGTGCGGTCTGCGCGGGATTAGAGACGGTGCCGGCGAGCCAGGGCGGTACCATGCGCGAAATGGCGTCGCTGGAGAGCGTCCCTTGCGCGCCGGCCTGTGAGAGCGATCCGCCGGCGTCGCCTATCCCGGCGAAGGCGGAAAGTGGACTAGGGCTGAGTTGCCCGTCGAGCGGCTGGATGGACATCGCGATCAACCTCCGTCGTAGTGGTTGACCGCCGTTCACGACCTCAGCGCGTCGCGACAAGGGGCGGGCTGCGGCTTTTCAGAAGCGCGTTGCCGCCATGAGCGACACGCAACAGACGACGATCGCACGACTCGACGAGCGCCTTACGGCACTCAAGGAGCGTCTTTGACTACGCAGGGAAGATCCGGCGCGTAGCCGAGCTCGAGGAGCGCTCCCGCGCCGAGGGATTCTGGAACGACCCCGTGACGGCGCAGCGCGTGATGAAGGAACTCTCCGACGAGCAGGCGGCCAGCGAAAGCATCGCCGTCGTCGAGCGTGCCTTGCACGATGCCCGCGAACTGCTCGATCTCTTCGGCGACGATCCATCGGCGTCGGCAGAAATCGAGCGGAGCATTGCAGCAGCGGAGTCGGCTCTCGATCAGCTCGAGATGGCGGCGAACTTCACCGGCGAGTTCGACGCGCACAATGCGATCGTCAGCATCTTCGCGGGGGCCGGCGGAGTCGACGCGGCCGACTGGGCGCAGATGCTCGCGCGCATGTATCTGCGCTGGGCGGAAGCGAAGAATTTTCCCGCGCACGTGGTGGAGGAGTCTCCGGCCGAGGAAGCCGGTCTCAAATCGGTGACGTTTTTCGTCCGAGGGCGCAACGCATACGGGCTGTTGCAAGGCGAGCGCGGCGTCCATCGGCTCGTGCGTCTCTCGCCCTTCGACGCGGCGCACCGGCGCCATACCTCGTTTGCGGCCGTCGACGTGATTCCGGAGATCGAAGCCGGCGACGAGCGTGAGATCGAGATCAAACCCGACGATCTGCGCGTCGAAACGTTCAAATCCGGCGGTGCCGGCGGACAGTACGTCAACAAGACGGAGTCTGCCGTGCGCCTGATTCACGTTCCCACGGGCCTCGTCGTTGCGTCGCAGCAGGAGCGTTCGCAGGCGCAAAACCGCGAGGTCGCGATGGGAATCCTGCGGGCGAAACTGGCGCAGCGCGCCGTCGAAGAACGCGAGGCGCGCCTCGAAGGTCTGCGCGGCGAGCGGCAAGCCAACGAGTGGGGATCGCAGATCCGATCGTACGTACTGCAGCCGTACCAGATGGTCAAAGATCACCGCACCGACGTTTCGGTGGGAGACGCGCAGAGCGTGCTCGACGGCGGGATCGATGCATTCGTATGGCCCTACCTGCAGCAACGGCGCGTCGCTCGCTGATGCGGGATCGCTTCCTATGGTGGGGCTGCATTGCATACGCGGTGCTCTTCACGGGGCTCGGCGCGATCAAATACGCGGCGCATCGCAACCTCGTCGATTTTGGAATTTTTCAACAGACGGTTGCGAGTGCGTTCGGATGTTTCTGCAATCCGCTCGAGGGCAGCCACTGGGCCTTCCACTTTTCGCCGATTCTCTACGCGCTCGGTGCGGCGGTCGCGGTCGTGCCGTCGCCGCTCACGCTCGTTGCTTTGCAAGCCGTCGCCGGTGCCCTCTGCGCGCCGCCGGTTTACGGTATCGTTCGCGCGCGCGCCGATGCCACGACGGCGCGGCTCGCAGCATTGGTCGTCTGGCTTTATCCGCCGCTCGCCGGCCTCATCTTCGGCGACGTGCACGAGAACGGGTTCGCACCGGCAGCGGTCGCATGGACGCTCTACGCGTTCGATACGGGACGGCTCGGATGGTCGGCGTTCTTTGCGGCCGTTGCGTTGGCAATCAAAGAGGACCAAGCCCTCTTCCTGGCATTCGCCGGCGCCTGCGGAACGTTCGCGTATCGAGACGACCGGCGGCGCGCGATTTTCGCGGCAGGCGTCGCGGTGGTTTCGATCGCCGTTGCTGCAGCGTTCTTCGCGCTGATTCAACCCAACGCGCAAGCGAATCCGTATTGGGATCCGGCGCGCTTCTACGCATGGACGGCCGCCGACGTGCGCGATCTCGCGGGGCATGGCGTGCTCGAGCGGCTCGGATTTTTGATGTTAATCCTCGCGCCGCTGGCGTTCGTGCCGCTGCGAACGCGCGTGGCGCTGCTCGCGATCCCTCCGTTGATCGAAGTGCTCGGCTCGCGAATGAGCACGACGTTCACGCTCGGCACGCACTATGCCGGAGCGTGGATCGGTTATCTCCTAGTGGCCTACGGCGCCGGAATCTCCGCCTTGGCGGTGCGCGGAAAATCTGCGCGCGCGGCGCTCTATTGGTCGCTGGCACTCTGCGTGCTCGAACTCGTCGTTGCCAATCCGCTCCATCCGGGAACGAACCTCCGCGCGGTGCAGCCGCGGGACGTCGAGCTGGACGCCGCGCTCCACGACCTTCCGCGCGACGTGAGCGTCGCCACGCAAGAAGAAGCCTACACGCACCTCGGTCTCACCAATCCGTTCGCCCGGCTCTTGCCCGAGGATCCGAACGTCGAGACGCACGCATGCCTCGTCTTAATCGACCGCGCGTATCCGGACTCTCCGCGCCTGCAGGAGTACGGCGACGCGCTGACCGGTTTGATAGCGTCCGGAAAGTACGTCGCCGTCGTACGTCTCGGCGACATCGCGATTTTCCGCCGCATCACTCCCTGCCGCTGACACGGTAAGTGCGCTCCGCCGACGGTGCTATAGCAGTTGTGCGAGAGCGTCGGCGGCGCGCGCGGGCCAATTCGAATCGGCGCGCACGATGCGGTGCGCAGCGGCCCACGGGGCCCAGCGCGCGACCTGCAGCGCGAACCGGCGCGACGGCGGATAGACGGCAACGACCGGCGTGCCGACCATTCCCGCAACGTGAAGCGCGCCGCAATCGGGCGTGACGAGCGCGGGCGCGGCCGTAACTGCGTCCTTCCAGGGTGCGATATCGGTGAAGCGCTCGACCGAGCATCCCGTCGCCTCAGCAATGCGCTCGGCATATTCGCGCTCCGCTACGGGCGCGAGCAGTCGCAGCGTACCGAACGACTGCAACCGATGTAATAGGTCGACGACGCCGTCGAACGGAATTCCCAAACGCTGCCATTTGTCGGTGATCTGCACGGCGACGCGGTTGTCGCGCGGCGGATCGGCGTCGACGACGAACGGACGAAGGACGCTCGGGTCGCGCGATGGTTGCACTGACTCACCGAGCAACGGACGTCCGAGTGCGAAGAGGACGCGACATTCATGGGGGGCGCGAGGATCCAAGCCGGCGCTTCGATAGACGCGCTTTGTGAGAAAACGCCGCGTCCACATCGTCTTTGCCGGTTTGCCCCACGCATTCGAGAAACCAATGCGCGCCGGGGCACGAGTCGCCAGCGCCAGACGGTAGCCGCTGGGATCCTCGGTCGCGACGAGCGCATGCGTGTATTCACGCGTCGCGAGGCTCTCACCGAGACGCTCGATTGCCTCGACGTTCGAGCGCCTGCCGGAGCGCAGATCGAACTCGGCGACGACGACCGAGCGCACGGCACGCGACGAAAAGATGCCGGCGTTGGCGGAACGCAGCACGGCGTCGATGGGAATTCCCCGTGCGTGCAGCGCGGCGAGGAGCGGCACGGTCGCGAGCGCATCGCCGATCGCGTCGAGGCGGATGAGCAGCGCCGACGGTGAAATCTCCGGCATGCCGTTTCTCTCCGACCGCCGATACGCGGTCGCCTGCCTGCGCCGATGATCGCTCACGACGACCTCGTCACGCTCGACGAAGTCGACGGATATCCGACCGTCCGCACGTTCGGGCGCGCCTCGGGCACCGCTTCGCGCCCGCGCAATCGGCTGCGTTCGACGTTTCGCAGCCTCGGAATGCTCATCGGCCTTTCGCCCGGCGAGTTTCTCGGAGATGCCGAGCAGTTACGCAGTGAGGCGCTCGACGCGCTGCGGCGCAATGCCGGCGCGCTCGGCGCAAACGCGGTCGTCGGGCTGCAATTCCACGTCTCGGAAGGAGACGACGGATCGTGCACGGTGCTGGCGTTCGGCCAAGCCGTGCTGGTCGATAGGCGCGGCCTGGAATCGTGACGCTCGAAGAGCGCGCCCGCCGAACGCGGCTGCTCCAGCGCGGCGCCGCAAACGCCGGCGCATGCCGCCGCTGCGCGATCGGTTACGAGCGGCGCAATAACGTCTACGGCGAGGGCGATCCGGCGGCGGCATTAATGGTCGTCGGCGAGGGTCCCGGTGAAACCGAAGATGCGATGGGGCGTCCGTTCGTCGGACGTGCCGGCCAGTTGCTCGACCGTATGCTGGCGGCGATCGGGCTCGCGCGCGAAGACGTGTACATCTGCAACACGGTCAAATGCCGGCCGACGTTGGCCGCTCCGAACGGGTTGCGCAATCGCGCGCCCGAGCCCGAGGAGATGGCCAACTGCCGGCCGTTCCTCGACGAGCAAATCGAGATTATTGCGCCGCGCGCCCTGTTGGCGCTGGGCGCACCCGCGGCGAAATCGTTCCTTGGACGCGATTTTCAAATCACGAAGATGCGCGGACGCTGGTACGAGGGTCCCCTCGGCATTCCGCTGATGGTGACGTTTCACCCGGCCTACATTCTGCGCCAAACCGGCGGCGAGATCGAAGCCGTGAAACGCCTCGTGTGGCACGACCTCAAAGAAGTGCGGGCAAAACTCGACGAACCGGCGGTTCTCGAAGCCCTCACGGAACCGGAAGCGGCGGCAGAACCGCAGCAGGCCGGACTCTTCGGGGGACCCTCGTGAATCGCGACCCGTTGGCGATATGGTCGGAGCGTCTGGCCGCGCGCGCAGGTTTCTCCGACGTGCAGGTGTTCGCGGAGCATTTCGCGTTGAAGCCGTACCGGTTGCGACAGATCTATCGCGCCGCCGCGAAAGAGTTGCTGCCGTCGATCGAAGCGGTGACGACGCTGCCGAAGGAGATGCGGACGGCGCTCGCCGCGCGCGGCGTGACGTTCTCGACGCTGGAGCCGACGGTGGTTCAGCGTTCCGGCGACGCCCAAACCACCAAGGCGCTCTTCCGGCTGCACGACGGCAACGACGTCGAGGCAGTGCTCATGCAGCACGCGGCCGATCGGACGACGGTCTGCATCTCGTCACAGGCCGGCTGCGCCTTTGCATGCGCGTTCTGCTCGACCGGGCAGGCCGGCTTCGGACGCAACTTGGATGCCGTCGAAATCTTCGACCAGGCGCTCTTCTTCGCGCGCGATTTGGCCAAGCGCGGCAAGCGCATCACCAACGTCGTGTTCATGGGAATGGGCGAGCCATTTCACAACTACGACAACGTGATGGGCGCCGTCGCGCTGCTCAACGATCCCAACGGGCTCGGCCTGGGGCATCGGCACCTGACGATCTCGACGGTCGGGCTCGTCGATAAAATCGACCGGTTTGCCGGCGAGCATCTGCAAGTAAACTTGGCGATCTCGCTGCACGCACCCAACGATGCGCTTCGGTCGCAACTGATGCCGGTCAATCGCCGGTTCGACGTCGCGGCGCTGATGGCGGCGTGCGAACGGTACGCTGCGAAAACCCGGCGTAAGGTGTTCTTCGAGTACGTGATGCTGGCGGGCGTCAACGACGGCGAAGCCTGCGCGCGCGAACTCGCGTCGCTGATGCGCGGGCATCTCTATCACGTCAACCTCATCCCGTACAACGCGACGCCGGACGGCCCGTTCGCGGGAACGGCCGACGATCGAATCTGGAAGTTCGCCGGCATTCTCGACGCGGCCGGCGTTCCGACGACGGTTCGCCGCAACATGGGGCGCGACATCGCTGCCGCGTGCGGACAACTGCGTGCGGCAACGCAGCCGAAGGCGCACGCCGCGGCGTCATCATGAACGATCGGAGGTGACCAAATGATTACTGGAGTGCATGCGCTCATCTACAGCGCGCAGGCCGCGAAGGTGCAAGACTTTCTCTCGCGCGTGCTCGGTTTGGAGTCGGTGGATGCCGGCGAAGGTTGGCCGATTTTCGCCGCGCCGCCGACCGAACTCGCTGTTCACCCGACCGACGAAGAACCGAAGCACGAGCTTTATTTGATGTGCGACGACGTGAACGCGACGATTGCGGCGTTCGCCGAAAAAGGCGTGGTCTGCTCGCCGGTTCGGGATCGCGGTTGGGGACTCGTCACCTCGGTGGAGTTGCCGGACGGCGAGCGCATCGGCATGTACGAGCCGCGCCACCCTTCGCCGCTGCTATCGCCCCCATAACGTGGCCGCCTGGCGCGACGTCAGCCGCTACGCGCTGGCTCTGCCGGAAACCGGCGAAGAACGTTCGTCGAGCGGATTGCGCCGCTGGACCGTCAAGACGAAGTTGTTCGCGTGGGAGCGCCCGCTGCGACAGGCCGACGTGCTGGCGCTGGGGGACGACGCGTCCAGCGGGCCGATTCTCGGGCTGCGCACGGCCGATCTCGAGATGAAGAAGGTGCTGCTTGCGAGCGATCCGGCCGTCTATTTCACAACGCCGCACTTCAACGGATATCCCGCGGTGCTCGTGCGGCTGAAGGCGATCGCAGCGAAAGACCTCAAGGACGCTATCGTCGAGGCGTGGATGGCGCGCGCCCCCGCGCGGATCGTCGCGCAGTATCTTCCCTAGGTATCCTCCGCTTTCGGTGAGAAAGGCCATCGCCGGAATGGAGACGGCAGCGGCTTCGCAGCGGCGCGCGACGATGGACGAGATTACGGCGCTTGCCAAGCGCCGCGGCTTCGTTTTCCAATCGAGCGAGATTTACGGCGGCATCAACGGATTCTGGGATTACGGCCCGCTCGGCGCGATTCTCAAACGCAACGTCAAGAATGCCTGGTGGCGCGATACCGTCGAGTTGCGCGACGACGTCGTCGCCTTCGATTCGTCGATCGTGATGCATCCTCTTGCGTGGAAGGCGTCGGGACACGTTGACGCATTTCACGACGTGCTCGTCGACTGCAAAGTCTGCAAACACCGTTTCCGGCTCGATCACTTAAAGGATGCGGCCACGTGTCCGGATTGCGGAAGCAAGAACTCCTTCACCGAGCCGCGCGCCTTTAATCTGATGATGAAGACCTACGTGGGACCGATGGACGACACGTCTTCGGAAGCCTACCTGCGGCCGGAGACGGCTCAGGGCATCTTCGTCAACTTCAAGAACGTCTATCAATCGGCACGCCGCAAGCCGCCTTTCGGCATCGCGCAGATCGGCAAGTCGTTCCGCAACGAAATTACGCCCGGAAACTTCATCTTCCGGGTGCGCGAATTCGAACAAGCGGAGCTGGAGTATTTCGTTCCCGACGACGGAAAAGACGTCGAGGTTTTTCAGGAGTGGGTCGCACGCCGTAAGGCCTGGTACGCGAGTTACGGCATCAATGCCGAACGGCTGCGGTTCTACGAGCTGACGCCAGAAGAACGGCCGCACTATGCCAAGGCAGGCGTAGACGTCGAGTATCTCTTCCCGTGGGGATGGGGCGAACTCGAATCGATCGCGCACCGCGGCACGTACGATCTCGACGCGCACATGAAGTTGTCGGGCAAAGATCTGCGCTTCTTCGACGAAGCCGCGAAGGCGCACTACACGCCCCTGCTGATCGAAAGTTCGGCGGGCATGGACCGCACCACGCTCACGTTTCTGGTCGACGCGTACGAGCGCGAAACGAGCGTCGACCCCAACGGAAAAGAGACGGAGCGTACGGTGCTGCGTTTCCATCCGCGCATTGCGCCGGTCCAAGTGGCGGTCTTTTCGCTGGCGCGCAACAAGCCGGAGCTGGTCGAGCGGGCGCGCGCGGTCGAGGCGCGGCTGCGCCCGGCGTGGCGCACGCAGTACGACGAGGGAAACATCGGGCAGCTCTATCGCCGGCAAGACGAGATCGGCACGCCGTACTGCGTTACGATCGACTACGAAACTCTAGCCGACGGCAGCGTAACCGTGCGGTCGCGCGATTCGATGCTTCAAGAGCGTGTCGCGGGTGACCGTCTGGACGCGCACCTCAAGGAGCGATTGGAGAGTAACTCATGACGACTCGCGCCGGCGCCGCCAAGTTCGTCTTTTTCTTCGACGAGGGCAACGCGTCGATGGGAGATCTGCTTGGTGGAAAGGGTGCGGGACTCGCGGAGATGACGTCCGCCGGCCTGCCGGTTCCGTCGGGATTTACGATAAGCACCGAAGCCTGCTTGGCGTTCTACGCATCCGAACGGCATTTTCCTGACGGACTTCACGAACAGATCGGTTCGGCGATGCGCGAACTCGAGAAACGTACCGGCAAGAGCTTTGGATCGGTCGAAAATCCGCTGCTCGTCTCGGTTCGCAGCGGCGCGCGCGTCTCGATGCCCGGGATGATGGACACGATCTTGAATCTCGGCCTCAACGACCGAACCGTCGAGACGCTCGCCGCGCTCACCAACAATCCGCGGTTCGCCTGGGACGCCTACCGCCGGTTCATTGCGATGTTCTCCCACGTCGTGCTCGACGTCGACAAAGAACGCTTCGACGAGCGCTTGGACGAACTCAAAGTCTCGCTCGGCGTAAAGAACGATCCGCAAGTCGACGCGGAGTCGTGGAAAAAGCTCGTGCGCGAGTTCAAAGAAGTCGTGCGCGAGCGGACGGGGCGCGATTTCCCGCAGGACGTTCGCGAGCAGCTCGACTTGGCGATCGCTGCCGTCTTCGACTCGTGGAACTGCAAACGCGCGATCGACTACCGTCGATTCAATCGAATTCCCGACGATTGGGGCACGGCCGTGACCGTGATGGAGATGGTCTTCGGCAACCTCGGTGACGACTCGGGCACGGGCGTGGCCTTCACGCGCGATCCGAACACCGGCGAAGCGATGCTGTTCGGCGAGTATCTGCGCAACGCGCAGGGCGAAGACGTCGTCGCCGGCATCCGCACGCCCGAGAAGATCGCGGATCTTGCGGAGACCCAGCCCAAGGTCTTCGCGCAGTTTCAGGAGATCGCGAACCGCCTCGAACGGCACTATCGAGACATGCAGGATCTCGAGTTCACGGTCGAGCGCGGGAAACTGTTCATGCTGCAGACGCGCAACGGCAAGCGCAGTGCCGAAGCGGCGGTGAAGATCGCCCTCGATCTCGTCGGCGAAGGCCTCATCGACAAACGCCGCGCGGTCGCGATGGTCAGCGCGCAATCGCTCGACCAGCTCTTCCACGCTCGTATCGATCCGCATCAAACGATCGAGATCGCCGCCAAAGGACTGAACGCGTCGCCGGGAGCGGCCTGCGGGCAAGCCGTCTTCAGCGCCGACGACGCGGTCGCGTGGCACCGCGACGGAAAAAAGACGGTGCTCGTGCGCGTCGAGACGACACCCGACGACGTGCACGGCATGATCGCCGCGGAGGGCGTGCTCACCGCCAAAGGCGGTGCCACGTCGCACGCCGCGGTCGTCGCGCGCGGCATGGGCAAGCCGTGCGTCGCGGGATGCGAGGCGCTCAACATCGACCGGCGCACCAAGACGGCGACGATCGCCGGGAAACCGCTCCAGGAAGGCGACTGGCTGACGATCGACGGCACGACCGGAAAGGTCGCGCTCGGCGCGCTCGCGCTGATCCCGGCGCCGTCGACGCTGCCGGACTGGCTCGCGACCTTTCTTTCATGGGCCGACGAGCTGCGCCGCATGGAAGTATGGGCGAACGCCGACACACCCGAAGACGCTGCGCGCGCACGGCAGTTGGGCGCGCAAGGCATCGGTCTGTGCCGCACCGAGCACATGTTCATGCAGCAGGATCGTCTGCCGACGGTTCAGCGAATGATTCTCGCGCACGAGCGCGAGGCGCGCGAAGAGGCGTTGAGCAAACTGCTGCCGTTCCAACGCGACGACTTCGCAGGCATCCTCGAAGCGATGCAAGGCCGTCCGGTCACGATTCGTCTGCTCGATCCGCCGCTGCACGAGTTTTTGCCGTCGCTCGACGATCTGCTCGTCGAGGTGACCGAACTGCGAATCCATCTCGGCAGCGACTCGCCCGACTACAAAATCAAGGACGCCATCCTCCAGCGCGTGCTGCAATTGCGCGAACAGAATCCGATGCTAGGTCTGCGCGTCTGCCGCTTGGGAATTCTCTATCCCGAGATCTACGCAATGCAGGTGCGCGCGATCTTCGAAGCGGCCTGCGATCTGAAGCAGCGCGGCGTCGACGCGCGTCCCGAGGTGATGATTCCGGGCGTCGGTACGAAAGAGGAGATGCAGGTGACGCGCGACGCGGTCAAGGCGGTTGCCGACGCAGTGCTCGCCGAACGCGGCGTCGACCTCGACTATCAGATCGGCACGATGATCGAACTGCCGCGGGCATGCATCGTGGCCGACGAGTTGGCGCGCTACGCCGATTTCTTCTCGTTCGGTACGAACGATCTTACTCAGACGACGTACGGCTATAGCCGCGACGACGCCGAAGCGTCGTTCATTCCGACCTATCTCGAAAAGCGCATCCTCAAAACGGATCCGTTTCAGGTGCTCGACCGGCGCGGCGTCGGCACGCTCATGCGCGACGCCGTCGAACGCGGGCGGTCGGTTCGCGAGACGATCAAAATCGGCATCTGCGGCGAACACGGCGGCGAGCCGAGCAGCGTCGCCTTCTGCGAGCAGTTGGGGCTCGACTACGTTTCGTGCTCGCCGTATCGCGTGCCGATCGCGCGCTTAGCGGCCGCGCAGGCCGCCATCGGCGTCCTGGAATAGCGCTACGCGCCTCCACTCAGCCCTTCGACTGCGGCGCTACGCGCCTCCGCCCAGGATGACGCCGGCGCAGATGCGGCGCGCTTCCGCGATGTCGACCTGTTGACGGCGCACGAAGAGTTTGCGCCAGTACGCCTTTCCGGTGAGTTTCGCGATGAGATCGGAGACTTCGCGCGCGTCGGTGAGCGCGGCGCCGGTTCCTACCCAAACCGTGTGGCGCTGCCCAATTCCGAGCGGAAGCCGGTGCAGCACCTGGGATTGCTCGTCGGCCCAAACGTTCTCCGCGCCGAAGGCGTTCGTCAACGCCCGTTCGCAGGCTTCGTACTTACGCAGATCGCGCTCGGCGTTGAACTCCGCGGCGAGCGCGTAGACGACGATCCGTTCGCGCAGGGCGCGCGCGGATTCGCTTTGATGGTCGGCGAGTTCGTTGAGGACGCGGAAGTCGTCCCAGCGAGCGAACTCTTCGATCGAATCGAGCGCGTGCGGATCCGGCCAGAGTTCGCGCAGCACGTCTTGCAGCACCCGTTCGAAGATTCGCGTCGTGTGATGAAAGTAGACCGAAGCGAACATCATGTAGCGCGCCATCACGAACGACTCGAGCGCCACGACGCCGCGCGCGTCGATGCCCATGACGATGCGTCCGCCGCGCTCGTAGAGTCGCAGCGACGCGAGCAGTTGTTCGGCGTCGTAGCGTCCGCTCGCGATCCCGGTGAAATAGGCGTCGCGTTGAAGGTAGTCCATCCGGTCGGCATCCAGGTTCGGACCGCTGACGAGTTCCCGCAACGCGGGATAGCGGCTCTCCGAATCACCGAGAATGAGGCCGAGCACCTCGCTCGGCTCGACCTCGAGCGCTTCGAGCGCGGCGCGAACGTCCGGCAGCGCGAGCAGCTCGGCGGTACGCGCCTCGTGCCGGACGCCGAGCACCGCCTCGCAGGCGTGGCTGAACGGTCCGTGTCCGACGTCGTGCAGGAGCAGTGCGGCGCGCACCAACCGCCGCTGCCGGTCGATGTCGGCGGGTCCGGCGAAGAACTCCGGGCCTTGGCGTACCAGCTCGTCGAACGCGCGCGTGCCCATCGCCAGCGCGCCGAGCGCGTGGCTGAAGCGTGAGTGCTCCGCCGAAGGAAATGCGAGATAGGCCAGCCCCAGCTGGCGCAGGCGGCGCAAGCGCTGCATGACGGGAAGATCCAGCAGGCGCGCCTCCGCGAGCGAGAGCCCGATGAAGTGATGGACCGGATCGAAGATGCGCTTCACCGCGGGCCTGTTTCCGGCGCGAAGGCGGCGCTCCTCGCACGGCGCCGGCACGGAAACGCACGGCGGCGTAGAAGGTGGCGCGGATGAGGTTCGATCCGGCGGCAATTGCCGAGATCCACGCGCGCCTCGACATCGCGCGCGTGATCGGCGACTACGTGCCGCTGAAGAAGCGCGGGAACGATCTGGTCGGCCTGTGTCCGTTTCACGGTGAGAAGACGCCATCGTTTCACGTCCATCCGGATCGCGGTTTCTTCAAGTGTTTCGGATGCGGCGCAGGCGGCGATGCGATCGCGTTCGTGCAGCGGATTGAGAACGTACCGTTTACCGACGCCGTGAGAACGCTCGCCGCTAAGGCCGGCGTCGAACTCGAACCCGAGAATCCTCGCGCCGCGCGGGCGCGCAACGAACGCGAAGCGATCTACGACGCGAACCGCATCGCGGCTGCATACTTCGCGCGGATGCTCGCAAGCGACGCCGGCCGGCGCGCGCGCGCGTATTGCGCGCAGCGCGGCATTACCGAGGAAACCGCGGGCGCGTTCGCACTGGGGTACGCGCCGGACTCGTGGAGCGGGCTCGTCGACGAACTCGAGCGACAAGGCGTCGACCTCTCGGTCGCGGCTTCGGCGGGACTCGTGAAACCCGGGCAGCGCGGCTACTACGATTTCTACCGCGACCGTCTGATGGTGCCGACGTACTCAACGACGGGCGAAGTCATCGCATTCGGCGGCCGAGCGCTCGGCGACGCCGAACCGAAATATCTCAATACGACGACGACGCCCGTCTACGTCAAGGGAAGGCATCTCTTCGCGCTCAACGTCGCGCGCCGCGCGGCGCAGGCCGATCGCACGCTCATCGTCGTCGAGGGCTACCTCGATTGCATCGCGCTGCATCAGGCGGGCTTCAAGAACGCGGTGGCGGCGCTCGGAACGGCCTTTACGCCGGAGCAGGCGACCGAGCTTCGCAAATACGCCGATTACGTCTACCTGTGCTTCGACGGCGACGCCGCCGGAAGCGCCGCTGCAACCAAAGCCGTCGACATAGCGTCTAAAAGCATCGAACATGCGGGTTCCGCGGTGCGCATCGCGATGCTGCCGCCCGGTCAGGATCCCGACGGATTCGTGCGCGATTCGGGCGCCGAAGCGTTCCGAAAGCTGCTCGACGACGCAAAGCCAGCGATTGCATTCCGCATCGACGCCGAGATCGAGCGCCTGCGCGCCGGCTTCGATTCGCCCGCAACGCTGGCACCAAGAGCCGAAGTGCTGATACGGGAGATGGCGCCACGAGAGGAATGGGACCGGTGGCGCGTCTACGTGGCCGGCAGGCTGCAGGTAAGCGCCGACGATCTTCGGAATAGCCGCTTCCTCGCAAACAGCGCGAACTTCGCACCACGTTCGGAGGGTCGTCCCGCCAGCCGGCACGTGCGTGCATCGATGGAACCGCTCTCTTTCGAACGCGAGGTCGTGGGCATTCTGCTCGAGGAACCGGCGCTAGCCGCGGAGTTCGGCGAGCGCATTGCTCCGGAGCGATTTCGCAACGATCTCTACCGGCGAATATACGAGCGCATCGCGGGCGCCGGTGGAAACGTTATGACCACGGGCGACGTTTTTGGATTGTTTGGCGAAGACCAAGCAAGCCTCGACGCGCTGGCAGCGCTCGGGGCGCGCGATCGCAGTTCCACAGTCCGTTACAGCGGCTCGGACGAACGGCGCGCGCATCTGGAACGGGTCGTCGAGCGGTTACAGCTCGACGACGTGCGGAAGCGATACGAGGAACTCTCGCGGTCGATCGACGAGGAACTGAGCGCCGGTCACCCGGTCTCTTCGCAGATTCGCGACGAGTTCGACGCACTGGTCGCGAGATTAAAACGCTAAGGGGCTAAGCCCCGGAATTGGGAAAATGAGCGGCGATTCGGAACGAAAGGGGGTGAAAAACAAAGTGGCTCGCAAAAAAGGCGGCGCCGCGGTGGCCGACGCGCCCCCGGCAAATCTCGACGAACTGAAAAAGAAGCTGCTGGCGCGCGGAAAGAGCCAGGGCTCGCTGACCTATGAAGAGATCAACGTCGCATTCGACGCGCTCGAGGACGTGACGCCCGAGCAGCTCGACGAGTTCTTCGAAGAGATTACGGCCGCCGGCATCGAGATCGCCGACGACCAAAAGGACGAGAAAGCCGAGGCGGAAGGCGAGGAAGAGGCCGAGCCGATTCCCGACGGTCTTTCGCTCGACGATCCGGTTCGCATGTACCTCAAGGAGATCGGGCGCGTTCCGCTCCTTTCGATGGAACAAGAGAAGTCGCTCGCGATGCGGATCGAGGCCGGCGAAATGGAATCGAGCCGCAACGGCGCCGCCGACGCGTCGGTCGTCGACTCGGGCGAAGAGGCCAAACGCCAGCTCACCGAGGCGAACCTGCGTCTCGTCGTTTCGATCGCCAAAAAGTACGTCGGGCGCGGGATGCTCTTCTTGGATCTCATTCAAGAAGGGAACCTCGGGTTAATCCGCGCGGTCGAGAAATTCGACTATCGCAAGGGCTACAAGTTTTCCACGTATGCGACGTGGTGGATCCGCCAGGCGATCACACGTGCGCTCGCCGATCAGGCCCGAACGATCCGTATCCCCGTGCACATGGTGGAGACGATCAACCGCTTGATCAAGGTCTCGCGCCAACTGCTTCAAGAGTTGGGCCGCGAACCTTCGGTGGAAGAGATCGCCGAAGCGATGGGACTCACGCCCGAAAAAGTGCGCGAGGTGATGAAAATCTCGCAAGAACCGATCTCGCTCGAAACGCCGATCGGCGAAGAGGAGGACTCCCACCTCGGCGACTTCATCGAAGACCAGGAAGCGGTCGCTCCCGCCGAGGCGGCATCGGTAATGCTGCTCAAGGAGAAGATGCAGGACGTTCTGCAAAACCTGACCGAGCGGGAGCGCAAGGTCTTGGTGTTGCGTTTCGGTCTGGAAGACGGGCATCAACGGACCCTCGAAGAGGTCGGCCAGGAGTTCGGCGTGACGCGCGAGCGGATCCGTCAAATCGAGGCCAAAGCCTTACGAAAGCTGCGCCACCCGTCGCGCGGCAAAGCGCTCAAGGACTACTGGAGCAACGAGTAGCGCGGGTGTAACGCCGCGAGGCGCCCGCACGTTCAATAAGTGATGCTTTCAGCACTCTGGCTCGCCGTCGCGATGGCCGCGCCCGTGACGGCGCCCACGGCTTCGCCGGGTCCCTCGGCGTCGCCGCGGGAACTCAAAACGATCGTCACCGTCGTGTCGTCGCCGTACTGCAACGCCCTCGCGGAGCACTTCAACGGCGCGCTCGTGCCGATGCTGGGCAACGACAGGGTCTTCAACGGCGTGAGCGTTCAGCTCGACGACATGAACGCCATGTTCGAGTATCCCGACTACGCAAACCGGTTTCTCACTCTGCGAACGAAAATCGTCAAGGAGTCGGATTCACTGGTAAAGTCGCTGCGGCCGATTCGCGACCAAATCGATCAACTGCGCCAGGCGGCGTTACAGTCCGGAGATCCGGCGGCGGCCGCGCAGATGCGCGACGCCGCCTCGCAGCTCCAAGACGCCTACAATCATCAGTTCCAACTCTCGACCGATCTCACGAGCTTAGCGCAGTCGATGCTGCAGTACGACGTTCTCGCGCACCCGCATCCGCTCGGCGGCTGGACGCCGCAAGAGCAAGCGATGCCCGCCGACGAGAAGAACATCAAAGTCTACCTGCACTTCGACAAGCAGCGCACGAGCATCGACACCTCGGAAGACCGCGCCGTCGACATCGCCTACGCCATCGCGCAAACCCGCTGCACGAAGTAATGTCTTACAAGCGTTGACGTGCGTCCCTCGGGACGCTCGCTTTTTCGCCTCCAGGCGAAAAAGCTGCTCCCTGGCTCGGCGCTCTCGGCCTCCATGCCTCCGCGCCTCGTCCAGAGGCCCTCGAGCCTGCACGTCAACGCTTGTAAGATATTACACGAACGCGCACGCTCGAGTCCCCTCAGCGGCTTCCTAAACAGTCCTTCGACTGCGCATCGCTGCGCGATGCTTCGCTCAGGATGACATAGAGCGGATGACATGCCGGGGATCTACATGTCGTCTTTTTCGGCGTTGGCCGATGGAACGACGAGCGGATTCTTGTCGGCGAAGGCGCCGTTCGGGTTGGTTTTCACCCAAACGATCAGATCCCAGAGCGAGGGAAAGAGGAAGACGCGCTTGACGTCGGCGGCGTTCTTCACCAGGCCCATTTTAACGAGGGTCGCGGCCTGCGGATCGTCGACGTTGCCGCCCGCAGCGGCGAACTTCTTTGCGCCGGTCGCGCCGTACGTCTCGGTTCCGTTCGGGCCGGTGACGATGTAGTGGACGTGTTCGCGGAACGAAACCCAGCGCTTATACTGGACGCCCCAAAGCTTAGGCGGCTCCGGCGACTGGCTCTGCAACACCGAAAAGTCCGCGCCAAGCAGATTCCCGTGCACGTCGTACCAGAGTTGGCTCGGCTCTTGCGGCGAGCCGCTGTTCCACTTGAGGTTCGCGTAACTGATCGCGCCGGTGGAATCTTCGTTGCCGTAACGGAAATAGCCGGCCTGTTCGGCGGCCTGCGGCGTCGGAAACCGCGAGTTGAGGTCTTTTTGAATCGAGACGATGAATGCCGTTTCGGTTCCTTGCGGGAAGGGTGAAAGCGTTGCCTTCGGCGCAGGCGTGGCGGCGACGGCGGTGCCGATAGTGCAGACGAGCGCCGCAGCGACGGCCCAAGTGCGAATTGTCACGCGAATCCCTTTCTTACGGAGAGACGGAAGCCGACGGCGCAGCCGTGGGCGCCTCCGGTGTCGGCGTAGGCGGCTCCGGGGTCGGCCAAGGTGTCGGCGTTGGTGTCGTCAACGGCGACGGCGTTTTCCTGCTCTTGCTGCCGCCCGCCGGACCAAATGGCGTCGCGGGCGGCTGCGTGGGAAACGTCGCTTTGGGCATGTGCAGGTTTTCGGCCATTGGATGCGGCGTCTCGATCGCGACCGTTCCGTTCGCAAGAACGGTCAACGTGGCTTCCGTGCGTGCCGGCAGTTCGGAACCGGCTTTGAGCACGAAGTTTTTTCCCGTGCGGAAGATGTGGTAGAGGAAGTGGTAGGGGATCACTTGATCCTCGATCGTGTCCTCCCACTCGACCGTCGACTCGTGACCGGCCGAAACGTGCGGCTCGAGACGCGCGACCGGCGCGCGCAGCGGCAACATCCGTCCATCGGGCAGCGTCATCGGTTCGAAGAAGACGTCGACGAACCCGTAGACGTCGCCGATGTCGGCCGCCGACGCCGAAACGATACGAATTTTTACGGGCGTTCCGGCGGGCGCCACCGCGCGGCCACCGACCGAAATTGCGTCTTTGAGATGGGCGGCGACGATCTGACCGGCGCGCGATTTGCTCGACGAGAGTGAATCGTCGAGCACGATCGTCAGATTCGAATCGAAGGGAAGCGTGTTACCCGACGGCGCCGGGCTGGGGCTCGACGATGCCGTCGGCGCGGGTGTGGGCGCGACCGGGTAGGCAGCGACCGCGCCAGCGCCGAGCAGGACGAGCGCCGTGAATGCGGCGCCGGCAGCGGCCGGCGCGCGCGTGAAGGGCTTAGCTGGCGCGCCGCTCGCGGGCTTCGGCCGCCGCGCGTTTTCCCTCTTCGATGAGTTGTTTAACTCGTTGGCCACCTTTTTGTCCGATGCGTTCGTAGAAGTTCGGTCCGTAGCGATCGCGTGTCGCTTCGCCGCCCTTCTTTCCACCCTTCTTGCCGATTTGCTCGTAGAACTCGTGACCGTGCGCCTCTTTGGTCGCCAGGCCGCCCTTGCGGCCGATCTGTTCGTAGAACTCAGGACCGTAGCGCTTCTTGACGGCCTCGCCGCCTTTTTGACCCGCTTCGCGGACGGACATCCCGCCGGAGCGTTTCGATGGTTCGAGGGTCCCTGACATGTTGTGTTCTTTCACCTTGCTTCGTTCGTGCCGTCCCGGGCGGACGGCGGTACCTTTCACTCTCCTAGAACGCAAGCGCGGGCTCGAAAGTTGGTACCGGAGAGGTTCACGCCCATAATCTTGAGCGGACCACCGACATAAGTCGTGACCGATTCATCTAAAATTCACGGTTTGAGTCGAGCAGCAGCGTCACGGGTCCGGCGTTGACGAGTTCGACGTCCATGTCGGCGCCGAACTCGCCGTATTCGACGTTCACGCCGCGCGCGGCGATCTCGACACCCACTCTCACGAAGAGGGCGTGCGCATCGGGACCTCTTGCGGCGCGCAAGAACGACGGGCGCCGGCCTTTGCGTGCGTCGCCGTGCAACGTGAACTGCGAGACGAGCAAGATTGCTCCGCCGGCGTCGGTAACCGAGCGGTTCATCAAGCCGTCGGCGTCGCGAAAGATGCGCAAGCCACAGACTTTCTCGGCAAGCCAGACGGCGTCCGATGCGTCGTCGCCGGCGCCGACGCCGACGAGCACTAAGAGTCCGGTGCCGATCTCGCCGGCGATCCGCTCGCCGACGCGCACGCACGCGCGCGAAACGCGCTGCACGACCGCTCGCATGGCGCTACTTCGAAAACATGGACGAGAGCGCGAACAACGCGTTCTCGCGCCGTTCGAGGACGCGACGGTAAAAGTAACCCGCCCAATGCGTTCCAAACGGCACGTAGACGCGCAGCCGGTAGCCCTCTTCGACCAGCCGCCGCTGGACGTCCGGACGGCATCCGTAGAGCATTTGAAACTCGAACCGGTTTGGCGCGATGCCTTCTTGGGCGACGAGCTCCTTGACGCGTGCGATTAGCCGGCGATCGTGCGTGGCGATGCCGGGATACGTTCCGCGCGTCAGCAGTTCGCGCGCCAGCTGAAAGAAGTTCTCGCGGATCTCCTGCATCTGCCGGTACGCAATCTCCGGCGGTTCGTTGTACGCGCCTTTGCAGAGGCGCACGCGCGCGCCCAACTCGATCGCGCGCCGAACGTCGCCGGCGGTTCGCTTCAGGTAGGCCTGCAGAACGATTCCGACGTTGCCGCCGCGCGCGAAGGCGCGTTCGAAGACGCGCAGCGTCGCTTCGGTCACCGCCGAGCCCTCCATGTCGATGCGAACGAAAGGATCGGCGTTTTCGCGCGCGCGCTCCATCACGCGCTGCAGATTTTCGAGAGCGAAGTCTTCGCCGACGAGCAGCCCCATCGCCGTGAGTTTCACCGAAACGTTCGAATCGACGCCGCTCGCGGCGAGCGCGTCGAGGATGCGCAGGTAGGTATCCGCGGTCTCGACCGCAGCCTTGCGCTCGAGCACGTCTTCGCCCAGATAATCGAGCGTCGCCGACATGCCGCGCGCGTTGAGTTCCCGCACCGTCGCGATTGCCGATTCGATCGTTTCGCCCGGCACGAATCGCCTGGCGAGAAAGAAGAAGTTTTTCTGGAAGCCGGAGTCAGGAGCGAACACGCGATCGAGGATCGACATGCGTTTAAAGTACGACGCCGCGGCGGAGAATCCACGCGCCGGCCAGCGCCGCCGCCGCGAGCACGATGAAGCCATAGGAGAGCGCCAGCGCTTCCCGCACGCCGGCGGCCGAGAGGGTGACGTACAAAGCGACCGGCAGCGAACTGGGGTGATAGGCGACGATGCTCGTCGCACCGTACTCGCCGATCGCGCGCAGCCATGCGAACGCGACGCCGGCGCCGACGCCCGCCGCCGCGCCTGGTAAGGCAACGCGCGTGAAGATGCGCCACTCGCCGGCGCCCAGCGTGCGCGCCGCGTCTTCGTAGACGGGATCGAGGGCGCCGAACGCGGCGGTCGCCGCGATGGCGACGAACGAGCCCGAGACGAAAAACTCGGCGACCGCAACGCCGAGCAGCGAATCGACGACGGCGATTCCATGTGCTGCAAGCCAGCCGCCGAGCGGTGCGTGGATCCCGAAGACGTAGAGCAGCATCAGGCCCGAGGCGACCGGCGGAAACGCCAGCGGCAGCGCGAGTGCGAAGACCGCCGCGGCTCGCACGCGCGAGTGTGCGCGCGCCAGCGCATAGCCGGCCGGGACACCCAGCAGCGTCGCCGTCAGCGTGGCGCCAAGCGAGGCGATCAGCGAAACCCGCAGCGCAGAGCGGCCGTCGGCGGCGATCGCGGCGGCCGCCTCGTGCGGCGGTACCGACAGCAAAACGACGGCGACCGGTCCGATTGCCGCTACCACCAAGATCGCGGCCGCCAGCGGAAAGAGGGGGCTTGGAAGCGGACGCGGCATCATCGAACACTCGTGGCAGCGAGCCTGTTCAAGGTTTTCATCATCGCGCTCAGTTTGTCACTCGACGTTTTCGCCGTGAGTGTCGGGGTCGGCATTCGCGGGGTTCCTCCCGGGATGAAGTGGCGCATCGGCATCGCTTTCGCCTGCGCGGAAGTCTTCATGAACGTCGCGGGTGCGGCGCTCGGTCTCGGCGCCGGACGCCTCATGGGCCCGGCAGCCGCGTACATCGGGTTCGTCGCCCTGTTCGTGCTCGGCACGTACATGATTTACGAAAGCTGGAGCAAACGCACGGGGTCGCAAAAGCTCGATCTTTCCAAGGGATGGGGACTGGCGCTCGCGTCGCTTTCGATCAGCCTCGACTCGCTCGGCATCGGCTTCACGATCCTCTACATCGGCGTTCCGTTGCCGGTCTCGCTAGTAACGATTGCCGCATTCTCGGTCGCTTCGACCGCCGCGGGGCTCGCGCTCGGCGGACGCTTGGGCGGCTACGCCGAACGCTACGCGGCGTTTCTCGGCGGCCTGCTGCTCGCGCTGACCGGGCTCGCGTTCATTGCCCTGAAGATTTTCCACCTTGGCTAATCGAACGCTCGCGCCATGAACGCAGGGCGCGCGATCTTCGATCTCGCCGAAGCATCGGGCGCGCGCGCGCTTTTCGTCGTCGGAACCGGGAAGAACGTCGGGAAGACCGTGACGGCGCGGGCAATCTACGAAGCTGCGGTCGCGCGCGGCGTCCGCACCGGCGTCGCATCCGTCGGTCGCGACGGCGAAGCGGTCGACGTCACCGACGGCGCCCCAAAACCGCGGTTGTTTCTCCATCCCGGAACGCTCCTGGCTACCGCGCGCGACGTGCTGCCGCATTCACCCGCCGTCGAATACATCGAAGATTCTTCGCTGCAAACGGCATCGGGAAGGCTCGTCTACGCGCGCGTGACGTCCGCCGCACGCTTCGAACTCGTCGGGCCGCCGAGCGCGTCGGGCGTGCGCGAGGTGGTGGCGATGCTCGGCTCACGCTGCGAGACGGTCATCGTCGACGGCGCGATCGACCGCGTCGCCGCTCTCGCCGGCATGCCGGGAGCGATCGTCGTCGCTGCCGGAGCCTCGGCCGGAAGCACGCCGGACGAGGCGGTCGAGGCAATCCGTGCGCTCGTGCAGCGCTTGACGGTCGCCGCCGCCGACCCCGCGCAGGCCGGCCTCGAAATCGACGGCGCGCTCACGCCCGCGCGCGCGGCCGAACTCGTCGACGCGCGCGAGCAACGGCAAGTCGTCGTGCGTGATCCCACGCAGATTGCCTTGAGCGGACGCGCCGCGGTGCACGCGTTCGCGCGTTTGCGCATTCGCTGCGTGCGTCCGCTGCGCGTTATCGCGGCGACGGTCGCATCGATCGGCCGCGAGCGCAGTTTCGAGCCGCGCACGTTCGCGCGCGCCGTCGCGTCGGCGACGCGATTGCCGACGTTCGACGTCTACGCCGGCGAACGCGTCGCGTGAAACCGTCGCCCCTGCTGGACGCTGCGGCGGCGCTCGCACTCGACGCCGAGTGGCTGAGCGCCGCGCTCATGCCCGCGAGCGAGTACGGAATGCGAAGGTTCTCCGAGTTGCGTCCCTTCGTTCCGCGTGAAGAAGCGCTTGCGCAGCGCCACGCCGCCCGCATCGCCCGCTATGCCGCCGCACTCGACGACGCCCGGCTCGACGCGCTCCGCGCTGCGTTCGGCGCGCTGCCCGACGCGGCCGCCACGGTCGCGCGCGCGGCGATGGGCGACGTGCTCGACGATGCGGCGTTGTTCGGACTACAGCGCTTCTGCGACGGCGCCGCGCGCATCGACGATCTGCTCGGCGACGCGCTCGACGCGGCTGCGGCACGCAACCCAGGCGTCCGCGCGGTGAGCGAGGCGCTCGAGCCGGGACGCGTTCGCGGTTCAGGCTTCTACCTCGCCGATGCGTTCGATGCCCGGCTTGCGGCGGCGCGTGCGGGAGAAAGCAGCGCGCAGGCACATTTCGAAGCGGTCCGCGGCCGCGCGCTTGCGGCCGTCTCCGCGACGCTTCGGCGCGACGACATTGCCGGCGACGAGTTCATCGTGATGCGAGCGGATATCGCGAACGAACTACCGCCCGGAGTGCGCGTGCTGCGCGAGGCGCCGACGTATTTTCTGTGCGCGGTCGAACTCGACGATGCGTCGCTGACTGCACTCGAGCGCCGCGACGAAACCGCCGGCGCGGTAGCGTCCGCCGAGGAAGATGTGCGCGACCGGCTCTCGCGCGTCGTCGCCGCGGCGGCGCCGGACCTACGCGGCGCGGCCGAGACGATCGGAGAACTCGACGTCCTGGTCGCGGCGGCACGCTTCGCCCGCACGCATTCGTGCACCGTCGCGCGCATCGCATCCGAACCGGTGCTCGCATTCGGAAGCGGACGTTTTCTGCCGCTCGCGCTCGAACTCGCCGCCGAGGGGCGCGTCTTTACGCCGATCGACGTCGAGTTGCGGGGCGTCGCGGTGCTGACCGGGCCGAACATGGGCGGTAAAAGCGTCTGCTTGCGGACGTGCGGATTCGTCGCGCTCTGTGCGGCATTCGGGCTGCCGGTCCCAGCCGATCGCGCGGAATGCGGCCTGTTCGACGAAATCGCTTGGCTCGGCGTCGGCGCGCGCGAAGAACGGCCGGGCGGGTTGCTCTCGACCTTTGCGCGCGAGGTGGTGCGGCTGCGCGACGTCCTGGCGCGCGGCTCCCAACGCCTGCTGGTGCTCGCCGACGAGTTCGCGCGGACCACCACGCCGCCGGAGGGCAAGGCGCTGCTCGTAGCGCTCCTGCGGCGGCTGCGCGACCGCGGCGCGTGCGCGCTGGCCGCCACGCATCTGTCGGGCGTCGCATCTGCCGCCGGTGCGCGCCATTTCGCGGTGCGAGGCCTGCGCGGCATTCCGCAGCCTCCGCCTGCCGGCGACCTGCATCAGGCACTGGCGCTGCTGGCCGCGTCGATGGACTATAGCATCGCCGAAGTCGGGAGCGACGACCCGTCGAGCGCGGACGCGCTCGCGCTGGCGTCCTTGCTGGGACTCGACGCGGAGATCGTCGGCGACGCGCAACGGCTCCTCGGCTCAACGCGCGACCGCAGAGGCTCCCTAGAGTAACGCGACTCGCGGCGAGCGAAACGTTCGTGCATGGAGCCGCTGATCGTCACCTGCGCGCCGGTGGGAGCTGAAGTCACGCTCGACCAGACGCCCCACTTGCCGCATACGCCGCAGCGCCTCGGCGAGACGGCCCGCGCGGTAGAAGAGGCCGGAGGATCGATTCTCCACGTCCACTGCCGCAACGACGACGGCACGAATACCCACAGCATCGAGCGATTCCGCGCAGCGTACGAGGAGATCCGCGCGCAGAGCAATCTCATCGTTCAGTTCTCCACCGGCGGCGCAATCGGGATGACGCCGGACGAGCGTGCCAGCGTCTTAGAGCTTCGTCCCGAGATGGCGACGCTCACCTGTGGAACCGTCAACTTCGGCGACGACGTCTTCGAGAACAGCTTTCCGATCATGCGCGGCATCCTGAAGAAGATGCACGAGTTCGACGTGCGACCGGAACTCGAAATCTTCGACAAGGGACACCTCGCCAACGCGCGCCGTCTCGCGCGCGAGGGACTGCTGACCTTCCCCCAGCACATCGATTTCGTGCTGGGCGTGCCGGGAGCGCTGGAAGCGACCGTCGCAAATCTCTGCGATCTCGTCGCCGGCGTTCCGCCGGGATGCACTTGGTCGGTCGCGGGAATCGGCCGCGGACAACTCCCGATGGCGATGGCCGCGATCGCGATGGGCGGTCACGTGCGAGTCGGCCTCGAGGACAACCTCTACTACAGCAAAGGCAAGCTCGCGCGCAACGAAGAGCTGGTCGCCCGCGTGGCGCGAATCGCGCGCGAGGCCGGCCGGCCGGTGGCGACCCCCGATCGAGCCCGCGAGATCCTCGGTCTGCGCGCAAGCGCCGCCGCATGAAGCATGTCATGCGCAGCGGAGCGCCGAAGCCGCGCAGTCGAAGTACCGTAGAGCGATGACATGTCCTTGAGGAGGATGCGCTAGCTGTTTACCTACGTCGTTCGCAGGACGCTGCAATCGATTCCGCTGCTGCTCCTGATCTCGGTCATCCTCTACGCCATCCTCTATAACATGCCGGGCGGTCCGCTCGCGCCCTATCTCACCAACCCGCACATCACGCCGGCCGACATCGCGAGGTTGAAGCACAACCTCGGCATGGATCAGCCCGTCCCGGTCCAGTACCTGAAGTGGCTCGGGCACGTCCTCACCGGCGACATGGGCTACTCGACGAGCAACTCCGAGCCGGTTTTTCAAGCGATCGTCGAGCGCATTCCGGCTACGCTCGAACTGATGCTGACGTCATTCGTCTTCTCGGTGATCATCGGGGTCGCGGCCGGCATCATCTCGGCGGTATGGCGCTATTCGTTCGTCGACTACTCCATCACGACGCTCGCGTTCTTCGGTCAGTCGATGCCGGTCTTCTGGTTCGCGCTGATGATGCAGCTGGCGTTTGCGGTGCACGGCATTCCGCTGCCGTTCGGTTATCAGATTCAACTGCCGTCGGCCGGCATTTCCAGCAGCGATACCTTCGATTTGGGCGACCGGATTTCGCACCTCATCTTGCCGACGATCGTGTTGTCGCTGCTCTCGCTGGCGCTCTACAGCCGGTTCATGCGCTCGTCGCTGTTGGAGGTGCTCGGCACCGACTACATCCGCACCGCCGCGGCGAAAGGCCTGAATTTCCGCACCATACTCTTCAAGCACGGCTTGAAGAACGCGCTCATCCCCGTCGTGACGATCCTGGCCCTTTCGCTGCCGGGCATCCTCGCCGGCGCGATCATCACCGAAACCATCTTCGCGTGGCCGGGGACCGGGCGCTTGTTTTACAACGCGCTCACCCAGAGCGACATGTCGCTGCTGATGGGCTATCTGCTCATGGTCGCGGGGCTGGTCGTCTTCTGTAATTTACTCGCCGACGTCGTATACGCGTGGCTCGATCCGCGCGTCAAGTACGACTGACCTCCTGAGGGAACGCACGTGGCCGCCACGCTTCCGATTCAGCCCGCGCTCGTCGACGACGATCTTCAGGGTACGAAGGTCACGTTTTGGACGCGGCTGCGCCGGCACAAACTCGCAATAGCCGGACTGGTCGTGCTGGTCATCATGGTTTCGGCGGCGGTCTTCGCCAAGCAACTGGCGCCGTTCGATCCGAACGCGATCGACAACGTCCACTGGCAGGGCACGCCCTTGCCGCCTTGTTTCCAAGACTCGGCGCAGTGCGGCGCCCACCCGCTCGGCACCGACGAGGTCGGTCGCGACCTGCTCTCGCGGCTGCTCTTCGGCGCGCGGATCTCGCTGATGGTCGGACTCTTCGCGGTGCTGATGGAGGTGGTGATCGGCACGACGCTGGGAGCGATCTCCGGCTACTACGGCGGCTGGATCGACTGGTTCATCATGCGCGTCACCGACGTTTTTCTCTCGATCCCGTTGCTGCCGCTGCTGCTGGTTTTGACGGCAATCGTGGCAGCGAGTTCCTCGAAAGCGGCGTTGAACTTCGGCGTGATCGTCCTCATCATCGGCGCGCTCTCTTGGATGAGCGTCGCACGCTTGGTTCGCGCCTCATTCCTCAGCCTGCGCGAGCGCGAGTTCGCCGAAGCCGCGCGGGCGATCGGCAACCGCGACGGGCGAATCATCTTCCGGCACCTGCTGCCGAACGCCGTGGCTCCGATCGTCGTGCAGGCGACGCTCGACGTCGCCGGCGTCATCGTGCTCGAATCGACCCTCTCGTTTCTCGGTTTGGGCATTCAGCCGCCGACGGCGTCGTGGGGCAACATGCTCTCGAACGCCCAGTCGAATCTGCAGACGGCTTGGTGGGCCGCGGTCTTCCCGGGTCTGTGCATCCTGGCGACCGTTCTCGCGATCAACTACATCGGCGACGGGTTGCGCGACGCGCTTGACCCGAATATGCGCTAGCGGCTAGACTCCTAGGGTCCCGAACGGGCCGGCGCCCGCACCTGCGCAAGTGGCGGAATTGGTAGACGCACTAGCTTGAGGGGCTAGCGGGAGCAATCTCGTGCAGGTTCAAGTCCTGTCTTGCGCATGTTGAGTCGGCGGGCACGAGATTGCTCCCGCAGCGAAGCGCGCTTCGACTCGCTTCGCTCGCTCAGCACAGGCTCCGCGCGGAGCGGTTTTAAAAAAATGGGGTCCCGGGGCGCCGGGAGGCGGCTGGGGAAGGCAATCTCGTGCAGGTTCAAGTCCTGTCTTGCGCATGTTGAGTCGGCGGGCACGAGATTGCTCCCGCAGCGAAGCGCGCTTCGACTCGCTTCGCTCGCTCAGCACAGGCTCCGCGCGGAGCGGTTTTAAAAAAATGGGGTCCCCGGGCGCCGGGAGGCGGCTGGGGAAGGCAATCTCGTGCAGGTTCAAATCCTGTCTTGCGCACGTTGAGTCGGCGGGCACGAGGCTGCGTCGGAGCCTCGGTCAGACGTCCTTGGCCTCGTGCCATTGGAAGACGTCGTCGAGAGACACATTGAAAACGTGGGCGATTCGAAATGCCGCCTCGAGCGAGGGCGAATACTTTCCCGCCTCGATCGCGGCGATCGTCTGACGCGTCACTCCGATGCGCTGACCCAGCTCGCCCTGCGAGATCTCGCCGTTGAGGAAGCGCAGGGTGCGGATCCGGTTCGTGATCGATCCTTCGATCATGCTTGCCGGCGATAGCTGACCGCGATGACGCCGTAATGAACGACCTCGGCTGCGACGATCATCGCAAGTGCCGCGTTGATGATCGTCCAGCCGCCAGAATTGAACGGCATGACGCAGCCCACGACGATCATGCCGGCGATGAGGACGTAGTACGCAAAAGTGATCGACCGACTCGTAATTGCACGGTCGCGCTCGTCGGGCGGGGCTTGTGCATCGGCAGGTGAGACGATCGCCAAGATCGTGTGACCGGCGGCCAGGATGATCGCCTGCGCGATGACGACCAGGGCAAACAGGCCGAGTTGGTGCAAGTCCGGCATGGCACCCGCGGCGTGAGCGCGGGAGGAGACGATCGCAAAATATGGGCCAAAGGTAACGACGATGGCGATCAGGGTGAGCCAGGCGGTCTTCTCGCGGTACGGCAATCTCTTCTCCTTTTCAGCTGGGTCCGGGCGAGTGTAACAGAAGCCTAACATAATGTCAAATATTATTAACATGACGTACCGCATGGGCATGCCCGGCCGCGCACCTGCAGCGAGATTGAAACAGTCGCGCCGTCCAGGCCGTATGGCTAAGCAAATAATGCCGACGGAGAGGTTCTCTACAACGTGTGGCTGACGCGCTTCGCCATTTCCCGCCCGGTAATCACCGCGATGGTCTTCGTCGCGCTGGCGCTCTTCGGAATTATCGCATTCAATAAGCTCGGGCGCAGCAACGACCCGCCGGGTACGGCGTTTCCGATCGTCGTCATCTTCGCGAACTATCCCGGCGCCTCGCCGCAAGAGATGGAACGCCTGATCGTCAAGCCGATCGAAGACCAGCTCGCCGACATCGACAATCTCGATCAACTGACGGCGACCGCCCAGGAGGGCGCCGCGTCGATCGGCGTGCAGTTCAAACTCGGCACCGATCTGAGCATCGCGGCGATTAACGTGCAAAGCGCCGTCGATACGGCGCGCGTCTACCTGCCCACCGACCTCGATCCGCCGCAAGTGTATAAGAACGGCGCCTCCGAGCCGCTGCTCGACATCGCCGTCAGTTCGAAATCGCTCTCACAGACGACGCTGGCCGACCTCGTCACAAACCGCGTGCAGCCGCTGATCAAGGCGATTCCGAACGTGCAGGCGGTCAGCGTATACGGTGCGTCGGCCCGCGAGTTCCACGTCGAGCCGCTTCCCGCGCAGCTGCTCGGCAGCGGCGCGACGTTGCGCGAAGTCTTCAGCGCGGTCGCCGCCAACAACTCGAACCTTCCGGGCGGCGTGCTGCGCCAGCCCACCCAAGAGACGAGCGTCTCGGTCCATGCCGAGATCAACACCGCCCAAGATCTGCTCAACATCCCGTTACCCGTCCCGGGAATGTCGATGCGCGCACTCAAGATCGGCGACGTCGCCCAAGCCTACGACAGTCACGTCGAGCCGACGTCGATTTCGCACTACAACGGTCTGCCGCGGTTGTACGTCGAGATCGACCGCGACATCAACGCCGACGAAATCAAGTCGACGCAGATCGCTCGCCAGCAAATCAAGCAGATCGAAGCACAGTTTCCCCAGCTGACCTTCAGCGAGATCGACGCGCCGGCCGACTACACGCAACGCTCCCTCAACGGCGTCTGGCAGTCGCTCTTCGAGGGCGTTCTGCTGACGATGATCGTCATGATGCTCTTCCTGCATCTGTGGCGCAACGCCGTCGTCGTCATGGTCTCGATTCCGACGTCGATCCTCTCGACCTTCGTCTTGATGAACGCGTTCGGCTTCCATCTCGACTCGATGTCTCTGATGGGCCTCTCCCTGATCATCGGCATTTTGGTCGACGACTCGATCGTCGTGCTCGAGAACATCACGCGACACCGAGATTTGGGCGAGGATCCCATCGACGCCGCGATCAACGGGCGCAGCGAGATCGGCGGCGCTGCCGTCGCCATCACGATGGTCGACGTCGTCGTCTTCCTGCCGATTGCCTTCATGCCGGGCCTGGTAGGAATGTACCTCAAAGAGTTCGGCGCGGTCATCGTGATCGCGACGCTCTTCTCGCTGTTCGTCTCGTTCACGCTCACGCCGCTGCTGGCGGCCCGATGGAGCGTCCGGGAGCGTTCGCCGGGGCGTCCAAAGTGGCTCGACGCGCTTCGCTCGTGGAAAGTGATGGCCGCGATGCTGGGCGGCGCCGCCGTCGCCTACGTGATCCCGTGGGGCAAGATCGGGCTGCCCAAAGAACTCAACCTCGTCATTCCGGTGATGGTGGTAGCGGTGCTGCTGCTCAACGGATTCGTGCAAAACTACGACCGCATTATCGATTGGTATAAAACACGCGCGCTCGGCTTCGCACTCGACCACGGGCTCTTCGTAGTCTTCGTCTGCGCGGTGCTCGTCATCAACGCGCTTACGCTCGTCGCCGGCGCCGGTAAGGCTACGATCGTCGTGAACGTTCTCATCCTGTTGGTCACGGCGGGATGGCACTCCGTTGGAATGGTAATGCGCGGACGCTCAACGCGGTGGTTCCCCTGGTATAGCGGCGTACCACGTGAACGGCTCGAACTGAAACGCAGGCGCCTGCCACGCACGGCATCGGGTTTCGCCCGCATGCGGGTTGCCATCAGCGACATGTTCTTAAACAGCTTCCGGCTGTTCGGCCAGTGGTTTTACGCCACCGGACGCAGCACGAGCCTGACGATCGTGACCTTCGCTTTCCCGGTCGTCGTCGCTATCGCATTCGTTCTGCTCGGGAGTATCGACTTCGATTTCGTTCCGGCCGTGCAGGACGGCTCGATCTCGATGACGGTCACCTATCCGCCGGGCACGCCGCTGCTGGTGACGGAGAAGTTCGTAAGCCAACTCGAACAGGGCATCTTGAAAGTCGACGGATTGCAATCGGTGAGTTCGACCGTCGGGCGCAAACCGGAGGGCTGGGGCACGGCGATCGGTTCGAACTACGCGCGCCTGAACGCGCAGACGACGCCGGAACGCACGAAAGAAACCTACAAGATCATCGATCAGATCCGAAAACTCAAATATCTCGTGCCCGGCGGCGAACTTCAGGTTGCCGGCGAGAGCGGCGGCGGATCGGGCACGCCGATCTTCTATGCGCTCTCCGGGCCAGAGGACGCGATTGGGCCGGCGGCCGAGAAGGTCGCGCAGTTCCTACGGGATACGCCCGGCAGCGTGAACGTGCAGACGAGCAACGAGATGGCGTCGCCGCGGCTTAACGTCAACGTCGACGCGCAGAAGTCGGAAGTCTTAGGCGTCGCGCCGGCCGACGCCGCCGCGGTCGCCCGCTTCGCGATCGACGGAGCGGTCGCCACCAAAGTGCGAACCGACAACGGCCTCGTCGACGTGCGCGTGCAGTTTCCGCAAGCCTACCGGGCCACCGTCGACGATCTCAAGGCGGTGCGCGTGCGCGCGCAGGACGGGACGATCGTCCCCCTCTCCGACATCGCCGATTTCGCGTGGACGAAGGCTCCGGTGCAGATTCAGCGGCTGAACCGCCAGCGCGTCGTCAACGTCTACGGCGGCGTTCTGCCAGGCTACTCGCTCGGAGCGGTCACCGGTCCGCTCGAGAAGAAACTGCATACGCCCGGGTTCTTGCCCGAAGGCGTCGGGCTCACCGCCCAGGGCGATACGCAATACTTGACCGAAACGATGAACAACATGGGCATCGCGCTGCTGACGTCGTTCATGCTCGTGTACATGCTGATGGTAATTCTCTACGGATCCTTCGTGGAACCGCTCATCGTGATGTTCTCGGTGCCGCTGGCGATCATCGGCGCGCTCGCCGGGCTCGCGCTGATGCATCGCATCGAGCCGAACGCCGGTCAATCGCTCAACATCATCTCGATGATCGGGATCGTGATGCTGTTCGGTCTCGTGTCCAAGAACGGCATTCTGCTCGTGGATTACTCCAACACGCTCTGCCGCCGGGGCATGCGCGTGCGCGATGCGGTGCTGCAGTCGGCGGCGACACGCTTCCGTCCCATTCTCATGACGACGTGCGCGATGATCTTCGGCATGCTGCCGCTTTCGCTCGGTTTCGCCGAAGGCGGCGAATGGCGGCAAGCGATGGGCACAGTCATCATCGGCGGCCTCGCAAGCTCGCTTATTCTCACCCTCTTCCTCGTGCCGATGATCTACAACTCGTGGATCGGTTTCTCCGAACGCGTTGCCGACAAGCACGCGATCGAAGCGGAGATGTCGCAGCCGGCGCCGACGATGGCCTAGCGCGAGCATTCGAACGCGCCACGCAGTGAAGCGCCGAGCGCTCGTCACCGGAGCCGCCGCCGGCTTGATGGCCGGCGTCGCGGCGGCATTGCCGGCCGACGGATTCGAACGCGTCGCAATTACGTATCGCAACACGCCGCCGGATCGCACGATCGCGGCGATCGAAACGGCATCCGCAAGTGCGTTCGCCGTGCGCGTCGATTTTCTTCAGCCCGAGGCCGAGATCGCGTCGGCGCTCGAACAACTCGTGCGCGAATACGGACCCTTCGACACGCTCGTGCACGGCGTGGGGCCGATCGTGGTGAAACGTTTCGAACGTTTGTCGACGGACGATTATCGCGAAATGCTCGATGGCAATCTGCGCAGCGCGGTGCTGGCGACGCGGGCTGTGGCCGGCGCGATGCGCGAGCGGCGCTTCGGGCGCATCGTGTTCTTCGCAACCGTCGGTTCGGCCGTGACGCAGCCGCATCGAGGCTTCGCATTCTATCAAGCTGCGAAGAGCGCGCTGGTGGCGTTCGCGCGATCCTTAGCGCTGGAAGAGGCTCGCAACGGCATCACCGTCAACGTCGTCTGCCCCGGAGACATTCGGCAAAAGTCGCTTTCGCGCGCCGAGGCGCTCACACGCTCGGCCGGTAATCCTCGCGGACGGCCGGGCAGTTACGAAGACGTGACGGACGCCGTGCGGTTTCTCGTCGCCCCCGAACGCGATTTCGTCACCGGCAGCGTGATCGACGTCAGCGGAGGGTTGACTCAGGCCGACGAGCGAAACGAACCGGCGCCATGAGCCTGTTCGACGGGGCGAACGACCATCGCCGCTTTGCATTGCCGGGTGCGAGCCCGCAGTACGGACCTGACAAAGTCGTCGCGGTCGAACACATCGATCTCGATCTCACGCCCGATATCGGTGCCGAAACGCTCGACGGCACCTGCACGACGACCGTTCGCGCGCTCGACGAGCCGGTGAAGCGACTCTCGCTCGACGCCGTCGATCTCGAGATTGCGAGCGTGAAGCGCGACGGACGCCCGCTGGAGTTTGCCAGCCGCGACGGCAAGCTCGACGTGACGTTCGCACCGCCGCTCGAACCGGGGGATCGCGCCACGTTCGTCGTCGCGTACCGGTGCACGAAGCCGCGCCACGGATTGTTCTTCGTCAACCCTTCGCCCGATCGGCCGGAAAAAGCCGCGCACGTCTGGACGCAGAGTCAAGACGAGAACGCCCGCTTCTGGTTTCCGTGTCTGGATTATCCGCACGAGAAGCAGACGACCTCCGCGACGATCCGCGTTCCGCGCGGCGCGTTCGCACTCTCCAACGGCGCGCTCGTCGAACGGCGAGACGAAGGCGACGCCACCATCTTTCGCTACCGGCAGGACGTTCCGCACAGCACCTATCTCGTCACGATGGTCGCGGGACCGTTTGCCGAAATCGCGCAAGGCAAAGCGGGAGCCGCGAAAGTTCCGGTATTCTACTACGTGCTGCCGGGACGCGAGGACGACGGCGAGCGCGCCTTCGGCAACACGCCGCGGATGATCGCGCTCTTCGAGCAGCGGACCGGCGTGCCGTATCCGTACGCGCGCTACTCGCAGATTGCCGTGTCGGACTTCATCTTCGGCGGCATGGAGAACACGACGGCGACGACGCAGACCGACCGAACGCTGCACGATGCCACCGCCCATTTGGATTTTTCGAGCGATCCGCTCGTCTCGCACGAACTCGCGCACCAATGGTTCGGCGATCTGCTCACCTGCCGCGATTGGGCGCACGCGTGGCTCAACGAAGGCTTCGCAACGTTTTTCGAAGGCGTCTGGCGCGAGGCCGACCTCGGCTACGACGAATATCTCTACGACGTCTACGGTTGGGTCAGCGACTATCTCGAGGAAGATGCCGACCGTTACCGGCGCCCGATCGTCTGCAACACGTTTCGCGATCCGATCGAAATCTTCGATCGCCATCTTTACCAGAAAGGCGCGGCCGTGCTTCACATGCTGCGCGGCGAACTGGGCGACGCGCGCTTTTGGCGGTCGATTCGCCACTACACCGAACGCAACGCGCGCCGCAACGTCGAAACGATCGACCTGGTCCGCGCCGTTGAAGATGCGACCGGACGCAACCTGCGTGCGTTCTTCGATCAGTGGATCTTCACGGGCGGACATCCGGAACTCGAAGTTTCGCTGGCGTGGGACGAGAAGCGGAAGGTCGCGACGTTGACGGTCGACCAGAAGCAAACGATCGACGCAGCGCATCCGGCGCACCGTTTCGAGGTGACGGTAGGGTTCGTCGCGGATCCTCCGGCGCAGGCGGCTGCCAATGCCGGTCCGCGGCCGCTACCGGGCGAACGTCGGATTCGCGCGACGATCGGCGGCAGCCGCGAAACGATTTCCGTCCCGCTCGATGCCGAACCAAAGTTGGTGCGCTTCGATCCAGGCGCCTACGCACTCGCGCGCGTCACGTACAGGCTCGGCGTCGGTGCGTCCGGCGCCGTGCTGCGCAGCGATCCGGATCCCGTCGCGCGCATTCGCGCCGCATCGGAGTTGGCGCGAGAGGGCACGCACGCGGCCATCGCCGCATTGAGAGATGCGTTTGCCGGCGAACCGTTTTGGGGCGTCCTCGCCGAGGCATGTGCGGCGATCGGCGCGACGCGGGCCCCGTGGGCGCGCGAACTGCTGGCAGCCGCGCTGGCGCACGCCCATCCGAAGGTGCGGCGTGCGGCCGCCGCCGCACTCGGAAGTTTTCGTAGCGCGGACGCAGCCGAGGCGCTCATCCCGGTCGCGCAAAGCGACCCTTCGTATTTCGTGCGCGCCGCCGCGCTCGAGTCGCTGGGAAAAACGCGCGACGCGCGCGCGTTCGACATCCTTGCCGCGGCACTCGAATCGAAGACCTGGAACGCGACGGTCGAATCGGGGGCCGCGCGCGGACTCGCCGAACTCGCCGATGCACGCTCCCTCGCGCTCGTCTTCGCGGCTGCACGGGCGCCGCGCGACGAAGGCCTCCGGCGGACGGCCGCCGCGGCGATCGGACGGATCGCGCAACTGATCGAGAGCGAGCGTACGCGCGCGGTCGCGGCGCTGGAAGACTTGCTCGACGACCCGGATTTCCACGTGCAACTCGGCGCACTGCGTGCGGCCGAGTCGCTCGGCGACGCACGGTTGCTGCCCGCGCTCGACCGTTTGTCACATTCGGCCTCGGACGGACGAACGCGCCGCACCGCACAGGAAGCGGCGATCCGCGTGCGAGAGGCCGCCAAAGTCCCGGCGCAAGTCGCGGGCATGCGCAGTGACCTCGACGAACTCCGTGAAGATCAGCGGAAACTTCAGGCGAAGATCGAGGCGCTCGCGCGGGCTTAGACGCCGCGTCGCCGCGGTCGTCTTGCTTTGCGTCGTTGCGGCCCTCTCGGGGTGGGGATTGAGCCGCGCGCATTCGTCGCGTCCCGCAAGAGCGCCGGCGATGCACCAAACGGTCCTGGTTAAGCATCGTCCCGCCGAGGATGCGTTCGAGACCGTGGCGCGCCCGCTGCCGCCCGCGCCGCCGTGGACCGTTTCGCAGATTGCACGCCTGCACCAGTCGATGCGCGACGCATTCGCACCGGCACTGGCCGGGGCGCAGCGATGGAGCATGGTCGTGCTCGACGCGAGCGGAGAAACGCTCTACGACGACCGCGCGTCGCATGCGGTCGTGCCGGCGAGCACCGCCAAGCTCGTGGTTGCGGCCAGCGCGCTCGACGTGCTCGGCGGCAACTTTCGCTACCACACGATTCTCGCGGCGCCGCATGCGATCGCGGCGGACGGCTCGCTCGACGGCAATCTCTGGCTGGCGGGTTCGGGCGACCCGTCGTTGCGCGGTGACGACGTGCGCGCCGGCGTCGGCGTTCTGGCTCGCGACGGATTGCGACGCATCGCCGGCAGCGCGGCGGTCGATCCCACCGCGATGCACGGACCCGAGCTGAATCCGCACTGGGATCCCGACGATGCCGGCCAGGATTACGCGGCGCCGACCAACGCGCTCTCGATCGACGGCGACACGGTAGAATCGCAGAAAAGCGTCGGCGGAATCGAAGAGCACTTCTGGACGCCGGTGCGCGACGTGCCGCATTACGCGTCGGCCATGCTCCAGCGCCTGCTCGCGCAGCGCGGCATCGCCACCTCGGCGCCACCGATCGTCGGCGCCTCGCCGCTCGATTCGGTCGTGCTTTGGGAGCACCGTTCGGCGCCGTTACGCGCCATCGAAGCGCACATGCTCTACTACTCCGACAATCATTACGCCGAACAACTCTTGCGCACGCTCGGAGGCGAAACGGGCGGCGTTGCCGACGACGCGAGCGGACTCGCCGCGGAGCGGCATTTTTTGAGCGAGCACGGCATTCCCGACCCGGGGCTGCAGCTCCACGACGGCAGCGGCCTCTCCGGCGACGACCGGATCGCAGCGGTGACGCTCGCGCGCATTCTCTCCGCCGCGCAGCTGCGCGGCGGAGACGCGTCGGTCTACCTGCTGCTCCCGCAGGGCGGCGAGCAGGGAACGCTGCGAGATTACGACTTCACGACGGCGCTGGGACGCGTACGCGCCAAAAGCGGGCACATCAGCGGCGTTTCGTCGCTTGCGGGCTACGTCAACACGCTCCATCACGGCCGCGTCGTCTTCACGTTCATGGTCAACGGGTCGCTCGGCGATCCCGATGCCGCGATCGTCCGCGCCGTCGACCGGCTCGCCGAGTTCTGAGGAACCCCAATTGATTGACCAAGTGGAGATTGCACGCGTCATCGCGCGCGCGCTGCGGCGCGGCGGCGACTTCGCCGACGTCTTCTGCGAACGGCGCACGTCGCAGTCGCTACGCCTGCAGGACGGACGCGTGCACGAAGCGTCGTGCGGAGTCGTCCTCGGCGTCGGGATTCGCGTCCTTGCCGGCGAGTCGGCCGGCTATGCTTACTCCGACGATTTGAGCACCGCGGCCCTCATGCAAGCGGCGGATGCGGCCGCGCTGATCGCACGCAACGGCGCGGGCCGCGTGACGGCCGCCGCGCTCCACGGCGAGGGCGTCGCCTCGTGGTACGACGGTGAACGTTCGAACGCGGCCGTGGCCGACTGCGCCGGCTTGCTCGCGCGCGCCGACGTCGCGGCGCGTGCGTACGATCCACGCATCGTCGCGGTCAATGCCCACGTCGCCGACGAACTGCAGGAAGTCTGGATCGCCAACAGCGAGGGACGTTTCGTCCACGATCGCCGCCCGATGGTAACGCTCGGCGTTCAGACCGTCGCGGCAGCCGGGGGTGAGCGCGGATCGGGATACGCCGCCGACGGCGGGCGCACGTCGCTGGCGTATTTCGACGCACACTCCCCCGAGGAACTCGCGCGCGACGCCGCGCGCATCGCGATCGTCAACGCCACGGCGATTCCCGCGCCGGCCGGCGAGATGGCGATGGTCGTCGGCGCGGGCGGCGGCGGCGTGCTGCTGCACGAAGCGGTCGGACACGGCTTGGAGAGCGATTTCAACCGCCGCGGCACCTCGCTCTACGCGGGTCGCGTCGGCGAGCGCGTTGCGAGCGAACTCGTCACGATCTTCGATGACGGCGATCTGCCCGAAGAGCGCGGCACGATCAACGTCGACGACGAAGGCGTCGCCGGACAGCACAAAGTGCTGGTGGAGAAGGGCGTGCTGCGCGGCTACATGCAGGATCTTCTTAACGCGCGGCTGATGGGCGTGACGTCCACGGGCAGCGGACGGCGCCAATCGTTTCGTTTCCTGCCGCAGCCGCGCATGTGCAACACGTATATGCCCGGCGGCGACTCGACGCTCGAGGAGATTCTCGCGTCGACCCCACGCGGCATCTACGCGAAATCCTTCGCGGGCGGCCAAGTCGAGATCAGCAAGGGCGATTTCGTCTTCATGATCGGCGAAGGGTACTTGATCGAAAACGGCAAGGTGACCGCGCCGGTGAAGAACGCGACGATCGTCGGCAACGGTCCCGACGCGATGACGAAGGTCACGGCCGTGGCGAACGACAGCCGTCTCGCACGACGCCACTACACCTGCGGAAAGGGGGGTCAGTACGTTCCCGTCGGAGTCGGCATGCCGACCGTAAAGATTTCGTCGATTACCGTCGGGGGTACGCAATCCGATGAATGAGGACGCGGCGCTGGAGATCGCGCGAAGCGCGGTCGCATATGCGCGCGAGGCCGGCGCCGAAGCGGCGGAAGCGACGGTCACGATCGCGCAGCGTTTTCACGCCGAAGCGCGCGAAACCGTCGTCGCCAAACTCGAGCAGGCGACCGCGAAATCGCTCCACGTTCGCGTGTTTTCGGGGGGACGCAAGGCTTCGCTCACGACGACCGACCTCACCGGCGACGGACTACGCGCGGCCGTCGCGCGCACCATCGCCGGGGCGGCGTGCGTCGCACCGGATCCGTATGCGGGTCTTCCTGCGGAGTTTGTATCCGACGCGCCGCCGCTGCATTTGCGCGACCCATTCGTCGAGGCGCGCGATCCAGCCGAGAAAGTTGAGGAAGCGCTCGCGCTCGAGCGCACGGTGCGCGCGTACGACCCGAGGATCGTGAACTCGAGCGGATCGCATTACAACGACTCGGTCTCGGTCACGGCGCTCGCGAACTCGGCGGGATTCGCCGCGGCATACGCGGCCACGCGCGCGGGACGCTCGACCGCGCCCGTTGCGCTCGAAGGGGAGGTCAAGCGGACCGCGCACTACGGCACCGCGGCGCGCCGTCTCGACGCACTCGAAAGCATCGATGCGATTGCGCGCAAGGCGGCCCGGCGCGCGGTCGAGCTTTTCGGCGCTCGCAAGCCCGCGACGATGCGGGTGCCGGTGATCTTCGAGCGCGACGTAGCGGCCGGCATTCTCGACGATCTCTTCGCAGCGACGTCGGCGGCGAACGTCGCGGTGGGCAATTCGTGGCTCGTCGGGAAAGTCGGCGAGCGGGTCGGCAGCGCTCACCTCAACGTGATCGACGACGGCCGGCTCGACGGGAGAATCGGCAGTGCGCCGTTCGACGGAGAAGGGGTGGCGACCAGGCGGACCCGCGTTTTCGAGGGCGGGCGCCTGCTCACGTTCCTCTACGATACGTACTACGCGCGCAAACTCGGCGCCGTCAGCACGGGGAACTCCAACGGCGGCGGGGTCGGCGCCAACAGCTTCTTTTTGGAGCCCGGCGAGGTGACCCTCGACGAATTGGTGGCGGCGACGCCCCGCGGCGTCCTCGTGCTCGATACGATCGGTTTCGCGCACGAACACGCATCCGGGACCTACTCGCGCGGCGCACGCGGCTTTTTCATCAGGGACGGCGAACTCGCGTACCCTATCGACGAATTCACCATCGCGGGTGCGTACGCCGATATACTGGCCGGCATCGACGGGGTCGCCGACGACCTTTGTTTTGACGGCTCGGTGGTGTCGCCATCGTTTCGGGTGGCGGAGATGACGATCAGCGGCGAATAAACGGGGAGAACCATGGCATTACCGGCGATCAGCTTTACGGTCATCATGCGCATCGAAATGCCGAACGAGCCGGGCGCGTTCGGCGTGCTGACCAACGCGATCGGCGATGCCGGCGGTACGATCGCGGCGGTCGACATGCACTCGGTCAGCCGGGCGCGCATGACGCGCGACGTGACGGTCAACGTCGCCTCGGACGGGATCGCCGACGACGTGCGCGCGGCGGTCGAAGGGATCGAAGGATCGCGCATCATCTTCGCTTCGGATTCGACGTTCCTCGCGCACATCGGCGGCAAGATTCGCGTGGAGTCGAAGATGCCGATGAAGACGCGCCAGGATCTGTCGACCGTCTACACGCCCGGCGTGGCGCGCGTTTCGATGGCGATTGCCGCGGATCCCAGCAAGGCATTTCAACTCACCATTAAGCGCAACATGGTCGCGATCGTCACCGACGGCACGGCGGTGCTGGGATTAGGCGACATCGGACCGCTCGGCGCGTTGCCGGTGATGGAAGGCAAGGCCATGCTCTTCCGCCAGTTTGCCGAGATCGACGCCTTTCCGATCTGCCTCGACACCAAAGACGTCGACGAGATCGTCGAGACGGTCGTGCGCATCGCGCCCGTGTTTGGCGGCATCAACCTCGAAGACATTAGCGCACCGCGCTGCTTCGAAGTGGAAGAGCGGCTGATCGAGGCACTCGACATTCCGGTAATGCACGACGACCAGCACGGAACGGCGGTCGTCATCCTCGCCGCGCTGATCAACGCCGCCCGCGTGGTCGGCAAGCGTCTGGAGGATCTGCGCATCGTCGTTTCGGGTAGCGGCGCGGCCGGCACCGCAACCATCAAGATGTTGCTCGGTGCCGGCGTGCTCGACGTCATTCCGGTCGACCGCAGCGGGGCGCTCAATCGCGACGATCGCTACGACAACCCGCAGTGGCGCTGGCTGGCGGAACACTGCAACCGCGAAAACCGGCGGGGGACGCTGGCCGACGTTCTGGTCGGCACCGACGTCTTCATCGGCGTTTCGGCGCCGGGGATTTTGCAACCCGAGCACGTTGCGCGGATGGCGCGCGATCCGATCGTCTTCGCGATGGCGAATCCGACTCCGGAGATCATGCCCGACGTGGCCGCACCGGTCGCCGCCGTCATCGCGACCGGCCGCTCCGATTTTCCCAATCAGGTCAACAACCTGCTGGCGTTTCCGGGAATCTTCCGCGGCGCGCTCGACGTGCGAGCGCGGCGGATCACCGAGCGAATGAAGCTGGCCGCCGCCTTTGCGATTGCCGGAATCGTGGGCGAGAACGAACGCAATCCCGAGTACATCATTCCGAGCGTTTTCGACGCACGCGTGGTCGACGCGGTTGCGAAAGCGGTCGCCGCCGCGGCCTTCGAAGACGGCGTTGCGCGCCGCACGCTCGTGAAGAACGAGGGAGAGGACCTCACGGCGGGGGTGTAACGCCCACCCGCCGCCGCGATGTCACAGGCACGCGTTCTCGTCATCGAAAGCAATGCCGCTGCCGGCCGGCTCGAGCGCAAAGTGCTCGAAGCGGCCGGATACGTCGTGCAGACGGCGCGCGGCGGCGCCGAGGGGCTCGAGTTGGCCGTGCGCCATCAACCCGACGTCGTCGTGCTGGACGGCGTTCTCACCGACGTCGCCGGCGGCGACGCCTGTGCCGCGCTCGCAAGCGCGACCGCGTCCTTCGTCTTGCTGGTGAGCGGACGATCGCGCCGTCAAGACGTGCTGCGCGCTCTCGAGCGCGGCGCCGACGACTGCATCACGCGCCCGTTCTCGGGCAACGAACTCGTAGCGCGCGTCGCTTCGCTCGTACGCCGTCGCGAAAAACTTACGCGACGCGCGTCTCCCGGCAATCGCCTCGACGTGGGGAGTTCGCATCTGGACCGCGATTTTCTCACGCTCTCGAGCAACGGAAGCCGCGTTCCGTTGACCGCGCTCGAGTTTCGCCTGATGTGGTTCCTAGCGGAGGCCGAGGGGCGCCTGGTGACGCGCGCGCAGATCCTGGAATCGGTGTGGAACGATACGTCGGGCGTTCCGACCCGGGTCGTCGACGTGCACATCGCGGCGCTGCGAAAGAAGTTGACGCGCGTGCACGCACCGCTGCATATCGCCAGCGTGCGCGGCATCGGCTACCGGCTCGACAAACACTAACGCCGCTTAGCGTCCGAGCGCGCGATCTTCGATGCGAATGCGCCACGTCAGCACCGCCGCGTTCAGCAGCGTGAATGCGACCGCGATCGCGACCGCGCCGAACGCCAACGGAAGCACCACGATCTCGGCGGCGACGATCGCGTAGTTGGGATGACGGAGATACCGATACGGTCCGCGCCGCACCAGCACGACGCCGGGAACGGTGACGACGCGCGTCGTCCAGTAGGGTCCGAGCGACGCGATGACCCACACGCGCGCGGCCTGAAGCAGCGCGTATATCCCGAGCAGCCACCAGTTGGGAAGCGTCTGCGCGGGAATCGACACCGCCATCGCCACGAGCCACGCCGCGTGGAGCGCGACGATCAGCGGGTAGTGCGAGGCGCCGACCTCGACACCGCCGCGCGCCAGCAGCCGCCGTTCGTTGCGGTGCGCGTAGACGAGTTCGACCGTGCGCTGCACGGCGACGAGCAGCAGCACGAGCCAAAGAACGCTCATTTTTCGAGGAGGGTGAAGCCGGCGGTGAAGCCGGGACCCAGGGCGGTGAGCAGCGCGCGCTTCCACGAGCGGGCCTCTTCCGCAAACGCGCGCTCGAGAACGAACATGACGGTCGCGGCCGACATATTGCCATACTCGTAGAGCACCTCGCGTGCGTCGGAGAGCGTGCCCGGGGCGAGTTCGAAGGCCGTCTCGAGGGCGTCGACGACTTTGGCGCCGCCGGGATGGCAAACGAAGCGATCGACGTCGCGCAGCGTTAGCCCGTGATGCGCGAGGAACGCGACCGTAACGTCGTGCAGCTGCGTCGTCACCAGGTTGGGAATATCGCGCGAGAAGATCGCCTTGAGGCCTTCGCCGGTTACGTCCCATCCCATAACGCCGAGGCTATCGGGCCACGTGTACTCTCCGCCGTCGACGACGGCGGCGCCCTCGCTTCCGCAGGCGAGAAGCGCCGCGGCGGCGCCGTCACCGAAGAGTGCGGTGGCGACGATGTTGCTCTTGGTGAAGTCGTCGCGCCGGAACGAGAGTGCGCAGAGTTCGACGACGAGGAAGAGCACCAACTCGCCCGGCAGCGCAGCGGCCATGCTCGCGGCCCGCGCCAAACCGATCGTGCCTCCGGCGCATCCGAGTCCGAAGATCGGAAGGCGGCGGATCGTGCGGCTCAATCCCATCCGTTCCATCAGCAGCGCGTCGAGGCTCGGCGTCGCGATGCCCGTCGTCGAAACGGCGACGATCGCGCCGATCTCCTCGCGGTCGCGCCCGGCGCGCTCGAGTGCGGTGCGCGTGGCCTCCTCGAGCAAGGCAAGCGCGCTCTCGAGATAGATGCCGTTTCGCTCGGGCCAATCGTGGAGGCGCTCGTACCACTCGATCGGCACGCACGAGTAGCGCCGCCCGATCCCGGCGTTGCCGAAGGTCGGCAAGAGTCGCACGACCTCGGGCGAGCGCGGACCAAGCGCTAGGCTGATACGGCGTACGACATCGTCTTGGTCGAGCCGATAGGGCGGGACGGCCGTGGCGACGGAGAGGATGCGCGGGTGCGGGTCAACGGTCACGGCGCAACCATTCGAGCCGTGCGAGCCGCGTCTTTCAGCAGGGTCCCTCCGGCTCGCATCCGTAAGCCCATACTTCCCGTGAAGTTCGTTTCGTTTGCCGCGGCGGCGCTGGCCGCCGTGACGCTCGGCGCCGCGCCGCGCCCGGTTCCGCTCATCGTGTACTCCGCCCCAGCCGGGAATCGTCCCGCCGGTGCGGACCCGATCGCGCCGGCTACGTCGATTCTTCCCAACGGACGCATCGCGTCGCCGGACGGCCGCAGTATCGTCGTCGGAACGAACCCGCTGGGCGTCGCCCTGACCCCGGACGGCCGCTTTGCGATCGTCAGCAACGGCGGCGGCGGAATCGCCGGCGCGGCCGCTGCCGCGACCGCTGCGACGGCACCGGTTCCCGGTTACTCGCTGGCGGTCGTCAACGCGCAGACGATGACCCTCGTAAGCGTCTATCGCGATCCGTCGTCGGCCTTTTTCAGAGGCGTGGCGGCGACGCGCGATCCGGCCGACCCGTCGCGCACGATCGTGCTCGCGTCGGACGTCGCGCACGGTGCGGTGCGGGTCTTCGACCTCGATGCGAGCGGCACGCTCCAACCCGAACCCAACGCCATTGCGCTCGCTGCATCCACTCGCCGGGCCTTTCCGGCGGGCATCGCGCTCGCGCCGGGCGGCCGCACCGCCTACGTGGCCGACAACTTCGGCAACGACGTTTCGGAGATCGACGTGGCGGCACGCGCGGTGCGGCGCACCATCCCGGCCGGCGACTTTCCGCTCGACGTCGCCGCCGCGGGCGGCCGGATCGCGGTCAGCGCCGGCGGCCTCTCAACCTACGCGACGCTCGATCCGCCGGTGGCGCAGCCGCGGTTCGCACCCCCGGCCTTCGATCCGTTCAAGTCATCGTCGCTCTTCGTCTTCGGGTCATCCGCCGGATCGGCCGATCCCGCGACGGTGCCGATGGATCCCGCACCGGACGGAAGTGTAAACGTCGGCGGCGCCGATCCCGGCGCGATGGCGATTCGCCGCGACGGGACGCTCGCGTACGTTGCACTCGCTAACGTCGACCGCATTGCGGTCGTATCGCTCGCCGGAACCCCCCGCGTGGTGCGCGGCCTCGATCTGCGTTTGTTTCCAAACGCGCCGTATGGAGCGCAGCCGAGTGCCGTGGTGTTGAGCAGCGATCAAAAGCGTCTCTACGTGGCGTTGGCCGGACTCAACGCCGTGGCCGTGCTCGATGCGCGTGCGCCGGCGCGTTATCGCTTCGGGCTGATTCCGACCGGCTGGTATCCGTCGGCAATGGCGCTTTCGCCGAACGGCCGCTTTCTCTACGTCGCCGCAGCGAAGGGTATCGACGGCTGGGGTCTGTTGACGCGCATCGATCTCAAACACACGCCTCTGGTGAAGGCGACGATGAATACGCTGCGTTACAATCGCACGGCCTCGGTGGCGAAGTTCAACGCGGTCGTGCCGCCGCTGCGGTCGGGCAAAAGCAGTACCGCAATCGACCACGTCGTCTACGTCGCCGTGGGAACGCAGACGTACGATGCGATGCTCGGCGACCTTCGGGATACGACCGGGAGCGCCGTCGGCAACGGCAATCCGGCGTACGCGCAATACCCTGAGAACGTCACACCAAACCTGCACGTGCTGGCGCGCACGTACGCGCTGGCCGACAATTTCTACGCTGCGGACGCCGACAATGAGATCGCGCGCCTCTTCGGTACCGGCGGCGACGCTTCGCTCTACGCGCAACTTACGGCTCCGCTGCGCGCCGCACGCGCGCCGTTCGACGGCGAAGGCAGCGATCCCGAAGACTACGCCCGCGCCGGGTATCTCTTCAACGCTTTCGCGCGCGCCGGCCTCTCGTTCCGCGACTACGGGGGCCTGCTGCAACTTTCGGGTTACGGCGACGGGCTCTACCATCTCGACGTTCCGGCGTTGGCGGCGCTCAGCGGCAACGCCGATTCGAGCTATGCCGGCGACGACGCGCATCGCGCGCAAGAGTTCGTACGCGACATGCAGCGCTACGTCGACGCGGGGCAAATGCCGAGTTATACCTACGTGTGGCTGCCGACGCCGAACCGCCAGGGTGCGGCCGCCGAAGCCGACCACGCGTTGGGAACGATCGTCGAATATCTCTCCAACGCGCCGAACTGGAGCTCGACCGCGGTCTTCATCGTCCCCGAAGGGGTCGCCGGCGTCGATCACGTCAACCCGCTGCGCAGTTACTGCATCGTCGTCTCGCCGCTCGCGCGCAAGGGCTACGTCGGCCACGCCCATCTCTCCGTACCGAGCGTCGTGAAGACCCAAGAGGAAATCTTCGGGTTGCCTCCGCTCGGACTCAACGATCTGCTGGCGACCGACATGGCCGATTTCTTCGCCGACTCGCCTGATCCGCAACCGTACCATGCGATTCGATAGGTGGGCCGGCACCGCACCTGGAGGGCCGTTGCGTACCTCGTCCGGAATGGAGTCCCGTAACGATGGCACACGCGGCTAAAGTTGGCGTGCATTTCGGGCCGCGACTGGTGGGTTCGCCCACCGGACGGCTGCGCTTCGCGCTGCTGGTCGCACCGAACCCGAGCATCGAACGCGCGCGCCCGATGGCCGGCGAGCCCGGCACCGTGTACGCGCGTACCGTCGAACAGCACGCCGTCTTGCAAAAGACGCTGCGTTACTACGGCGTCGAAACGATCGTCCTCGATTCCCATGGAGACGATCCCTACGAGACGTCGGCGGCGGATCGCGCCGTCGTCTTCGAGGATGGCGCGACGATCATGCGCCCAACGGCGATGGCGCGGCGCGCCGAAGCCGATCGCATCGAAGCGGAGTTCGCGCGACTCGACGTTCCGCTCGCCGGACACATCGTCGCGCCCGGCCTGCTCGACGGGAGCGACGTTTTACTCGTGGGGAAGACGGCCTTCATCGGCGCCGGCAAGCGCGGCAACGACCTCGGACGCAGCGGGTTCGCACAAGTGGCGCGCGCCCACGGCTACGACGTGGCGGAGGTTCGTCTGGCGCCCGACGTTCCATCGCTGCGCGCGGTCGCCGGCGCAATCTCGCGCGACACGATCGTGCTCGCCGCCGACAAGGTCGATCCGGCGCCGTTTGCGGGTTTTAACACGATCGTGCTCGAGCGCGGCGAAGAACTCGCCGCCGGCGTGCTCTGCCTCGACGACGGACACGTCCTAGCGGACATTCGATTCCGCACGGCGCTACGTGCGATGCGCCGGGCCGGCATCGCCGTAGACTCGATCGATCTCTACGATTTCTACAAAATCGGCATCACGCCGTCGATGTTGGTTCTCGCGCTCAAGCGCGACTGACGGGCCGTTTTGCGTCTCGCCGTCGTCTCCGACATTCACGGTAATCTCCTGGGCCTGGATGCGTGTCTGGCCGACCTCGAAGCGCAGGGCGGCGCCGACGCCGTCGTTGCGGCCGGCGATCTTTGCCTCGACGGGCCGAAGCCGAAGAAGGTGTTGCAGCGGCTCGAACAACTCGGCGTCTCGTGCGTTCGAGGCAACACCGACCGCTATCTCGCCGACCCGTCGAACGAAAAGCTCGAACCGGTTGAGGAGGCGCAACTCGCGTGGACGCGTAGCGATCTGGGCGAGAAGTGGGTCGGTTGGCTGCGCGAGCTTCCGTTCGCGCTGCGGGTGGGTGATGACGGCAATCAGCTCCTCGTCGTGCACGCGAACCCCAACACCGACGACGAACACATTTGGCCGGACGCCGACGAAGCGACGCTCGAGCGGCTGATCGGCGACGAAACGGCGACCGCGATCGCGTTCGGCCATTTGCACCTGCCGTACGTCCGGATGTGGCGGGGCAAGCTGCTGGTAAACGTCGCCTCGGCTGGTTTGCCCAAGGACGGCGACCCGCGCGCCTGCTATGCGATCTTCACCGAGCGCGACGGCGGCTGGCAGGTCAAGCACCGGAGAGTGCCCTTCGACGTAAAGAAAGTTGCAACCCAGCTCTCCGATTGCGGGATTCCGGGTAGCGACGAACTCATCGCTACGCTTCGGCATCATAGGTACAAACGGTTAAAATCGCACATTCCCTAACGGCGGAACCTCTGCCGATCGCGGGTGCTCCCGCAATCGACATTCGCGGCCTGATCAAGCGCTACGGCGATTTCGCCGCCGTCGACGGCATCTCGCTGCGCGTCGAGGCGGGCGAGTTCTTCGGATTTCTCGGGCCGAACGGCGCCGGCAAAACGACGACGATCAACGCCATCGTGGGGTTGGCACGCAAGAGCGCCGGAACGATTACGATTCTCGGATACGACAACGAAACGCAGTGGCGCCAGGCGCGCCGCTTCGTCGGCGTTTCGCCGCAGGAGTTCAACTTCGACCGTTATCTATCGATTCGCGACGTGCTGATTTACGCGGCCGGCTATTTCGGGCTGCGCGGACCGAAGGTGGCGGCGCGCGCCGACATGCTGCTCGAACGCTTCGGTCTGTCGTCCAAGGCGAAGGTGGAGTACACGCGGCTTTCGGGCGGTCAGAAGCGCCGGCTGACGCTGGCGCGAGCGCTGATCCACGAGCCGAAGGTGTTGATTCTCGACGAGCCGACCGCCGGAGTCGACGTCGAGTTGCGGCTCGAACTGTGGGCGTGGCTGCGAACCCTCAACGCCGAGGGACTGACGATCTTCCTCACGACGCACTACCTCGAAGAAGCCGAGGAACTCTGCAAGCGCATCGCGATCATCCGCGCCGGCCGCATCGTCGCGGTGAAGCCGACGCACGAGCTGATTGCCGAGGGTGCGTCGCTGCAGGACGTCTTCTTGGAGTTGACCCGCAGTTGAACTCGACCGCGCTCTTCACGCTGACGCGTCGCGAAATGGTGAGAAGCCTGAAGATCATCAACCAGGTGATCTGGCCGCCGGTCATCACGACGCTGCTCTACGTCTTCGTCTTCGGGCTGGCGTTGGGCAGCCGCATCCCGACGGTGCAGGGTGTGAGTTACTCGCAGTTCTTGATTCCCGGCTTGATCATGCTGCAGGTCATCGACTCGTCGTACGGTGAGTGTTCGAGTTCGATTTTTCAAGCGCGCTTCATGAACTCGATTCAGGAGATGCTCGTTGCGCCGATGTCGGCGTTCGAGATCGTCTCCGGATACATTTTAGGCAGTCTCGCGCGATCGTTGCTGATCGCCGGTCTGATCACGCTGCTCGGCGTGGTGCTGGTGCACGCGGTTCCACAGGATTGGGCGCTCTATCTCACCGTCATTTGCTTGGTGTCGGTGCTCTTTTCGGCGCTCGGACTCATCTTCGGATTGTTCGCGGAGAAGTTCGACCACATCGCGATCCTCACGACGTTCGTCATCACGCCGCTCACTTTCGTCGGCGGCGTATTTACATCGGCGACCATGCTGCCGCCGGTTCTGCGCACGTTCGAACTCTTCAATCCGATCTTCTATACGATCGACGCGTTTCGGCGGAGTTACACCGGCGACAGTTACCTCTCGCCGGAACTGTCGGTGGCCGCGATCGTTGCATTGGCGGTTCTTGCCCTGGCCGTCGCGTTGCGTATGGTTGCGTCGGGGTACAAGCTGCGAACGTGAGCGTGTTCGCGAAGGCGTGTGGGGCGTGTTCGGGGCGCTGATTCTGGCGGCCGCAACGGCCGTGCCGACCCGGCTGACGATCGAGTCGTGGACCGGAACGAATCTCGCAACCGCAACGGCGACGGCCGTGAGGTATCGCTTGCGCGTCGACGGAGCGCCCAACGCGAAACTCCTGCTGCGAGCCGACGGCCTCGCCAAAGGATGGCTGGCGGCATTCTGTACTCCGCGGTTCTGCGCGCCGATGCGCGTCGACGTGACGCTTCCGCCGAAGGGTGAAGCGGTCTATCAGTTCGAGTTGATTCGCGAAGATCCGGGCGCGCCGGCGCACAGTGGCGCGCGCATCACGAGCAATGACGGCACCTCCGTTACCGTTTCTTCAATGGCCCGGCTGGACCGTTCTAAGGGGTGAACCTGCACGATAGTATGGACGATCTGAGCCGCTTGCCTTGGCCTCAGATCATCCTTGCGTTTCTTTTCTTGTATCTTATTTTCGGCAGTTTCGTAGCCGCGCTGCGCAGTGTGGTTCGTACGACCATTCGAGTGTTTCGCTTCATCGTAGCGTGGCTGAATTATCCGCCCCCGCCGCTTGCCGACGACAACTCGCGCACCGCGTGGCTCCAGTACTTGGAAACGAATGCTGATGCTCAAATAGATAGCCCCGAGGTTGCCGAGTTGTTGCTGCGCGAGGCGCGCTATCTCATAGACTCAAAAATCGCCCTCATTAAGGACTCGGATACCAAGGCCGCGCTGCAGGTAACCATTTTTGGTGGTCTCGGCTTGCTTTCAATACTCGGCGCAAGCGAGTCTGCGATGATTACCGGCGGAGCGGAGTGGCTGCTGGTCACGGCCGTTGCTCTGATGTTTACGGGTGCGATAGCCGACTTGGTTTGCCTTATGCGCGGCTACCGATACACGTCCGAAATGCCGCGTATTGACGTCTACAATTCGCCCGGCGTTCTTGGCAGCCCCAAAATGCAGGCACGCGTGACCTCTAGTCTGATTGAGGGCTACGTTGAATATTCCCACAGCCTGACAGCTGTTAGTGCGAGGAAGTCCCGGCTTTTTAGGGTCGCCACCGTCTGCTTCGTTCTCGGCGTGGTGTTCTTGCTTGTCAATGCGTTTTGGGCTCAATCGCACCCTTCTCCGCGATCTGCAGACTGCCACGCTTCAACTGGGGGATTTCATTGTATACTTCGGCCAAGATGATCGCACAAATTATTCGCCGTCCCCCGAAGGACGAGGAGTTTAACCCCGTTAGTTCGCTGGAGCCGCTTCAGTAGAGCTAAGCCGTACGCAATAAACGCTCTCTAGAAGAAGGGGTTGTGTGCTTTTTCGAGCGCGATGGTCGTAGGCGGACCGTGACCGGGCATGACGACGGTTTCTCCGGGCAGCGTGAAGAGTTTGCTGCGGATGCTGTTGAGGATGTCGCCGTACGTGCTGACGTCGCCGTACGCGCCGCCGACGCTCGCGGCGAAGAGCGTGTCGCCGGTGAACACCGTCGATTTGAAAACGAACGACGACGAGCCGTCGGTATGGCCCGGCGTGTGCAGCATGCGAATGCGCACGCCGTCGCCGAAGGGCAGGTCGTCGCCGTCCTTGATGGGCAGCGCCTTTGCAGCCAGCGGCCCGATCGCGTGCGAATCGAGCGCGTGCATCACGATCTTTGCCTGCGGGAAGGCTGCCGCGACGTCGCCGGTGGCGTCGCAGTGATCGGCGTGCTTGTGCGTGATGAGGATGTACTCCAGATGGTAATCGCCTTCGCGGAGCACCCGCAGAAGGTTGGCGGGAATGCCGGCCGGATCGACCAGTGCGGCGCGCCGTCCGCCGTCGAGAAAGAATACGTACCCGTTGCTCGGATGCGGGAGTTGCGGGTGGTGGCGCACGTCGGGAAGCGCAATCGGCGGCGGTGCCCAGCGCGAGAGCGCCGCGTCGGCGAACTTGCCGGGGTCGAGTTTGAGGACGGGAGCGATCGTGCGCGCCTGCGCATCGTCGGCGGTGCCGCGATCCTTCGTCCATCCGGCAATCGTGCCGGCATCGATGCCGGTCGCACCGGCGAGCTTGGCGGCGTCGACACCGTTGCCGAGCATCGCCTTGCGAAGTACGTCGCCGAAAGTGTCTTCCAAAGCGACGGGTTGCGTTTCCATACGCTGCCGGGTTCGACATTGCCGTCGTGGGGCTCTTTCAACCGGAGCGCGCGGCGGTCCGGTCGAAGCGAAGGGGATGGAACGCGTCGTTATCATCGGGTCGGGACCAGCCGGCCTCACCGCCGCCGTCTATGCAGCGCGGGCGAACCTCGCGCCGCTGGTCTTAGCGGGCGGCCTCTACGGGGGGCAGCTCATGCTCACGACCGAGGTCGAGAACTATCCCGGCTTCCCCGAGGGCATTTTGGGGCCCGACTTGATGGAACGCTTCCGCGAGCAGGCCGAACGGTTCGGCGCGCGGATCGAAAACGTCGACGCGACGGCGGTCGATTTCTCGAAGACGCCGCTCGTGGTTCGAACCGATGACGTGGAGTACGAGACGAAGACGGCGATCGTGGCAACCGGCGCGAGCGCGCGCTGGCTCGACGTCCCCGGCGAAACCCGCCTTCGCGGTCGCGGCGTCTCGACGTGCGCAACGTGCGACGGCGCGTTCTTTCGCGACAAGCACATCGTGGTGGTCGGCGGCGGCGACTCCGCGATGGAAGAGGCGCTTTTTCTCACGCGTTTCGGACGGCGCGTCACCGTGATGCACCGGCGCGGTGCGTTGCGCGCCAGCAAGATCATGGCCGACCGGGCCCGCGCGCACGAGAAGATCGATTTCATGTGGCACACGGTGGTCGAGGAGGTGCTCGGCGAGACGCACATGCGCGGACTGCGCCTGCGCAACATCGTCGACGGCAGCGTCTTCGATTTCGATGCGGACGCGCTCTTCATCGCGATCGGCCACACGCCCAACACCGCAATTTTCGACGGACAGCTCGACCTCGACAATGCCGGCTACATCATTTCGCCCGACGGCGTTTGCACGAACGTCGAAGGCGTTTTCGTCGCCGGCGACGTCAACGACGTACGGTATAAGCAGGCGATAACGGCCGCCGGCGCGGGTTGCCGCGCGGCGATGGACGCCGAAAAGCACCTCGAAGCGATGGAGTTTGCCGTCACCCTGTCGTCCTGAGATTTGAGCCGAATCGATTACGAGAAGAGCGCGGCAAATGCGCCTTCGAGCTGCGGATGCGCAAACGCGAATCCGCGTTCATCGACGATGCGCTTGGGAAGCACGCGCTGACCCGTCGTGACGACCGAAGCGCCTTCGCCGAGTACGAGTTTCAGCGCGAATATCGGCGCAGGAAGCGAGGTCGGACGGTGCAGCGCGGCGCCGAGCGCGTGCGTAAACTCGGCATTCGTTACCGGGTCGGGCGCGACCGCATTGAACGGCCCGTCGCCGCCGTCGAGCAGGGTGAGATAAATGCCCGCGAGATCGTCGACGTGGATCCAGGAGTACCACTGGCGTCCGGTGCCGACGACGCCGCCGAGCCCCAGCCGAAACGGCGGCAACATCTTTGCGAGCGCACCGCCGTCGTTGCCGAGCGCCAGTCCGGTGCGTACGATCGCCACGCGCATGCCGAGATCGCGTGCGGTCGAAGCTTGACGTTCCCACGCTTCGCAGACTTGCGCGAGAAAGTCGGCGCCGGGCGGATTCTCCTCGACGAACGTTTCGGTTTCACTCGTGCCGTAGTATCCGATCGCCGAGGCTGAAACGTACGTTGCCGGTTTGCGCGGCTCGACGCGCGCCAATGCGTCGAGAAACTTCCGCGGAAGTTCGGTACGGCTGTGAAGAATCGCGTGCTTCACGGCTTCGTTCCAGCGCTGCCCGATCGGCTCCCCGGCGAGGTTCACGATCGCGTCGCAGCCGGCGGCGAGGGCGGCGGCGGCCGCCGGATCGCGCAGCGAAGCGACGACTATCGCGTCGCCGCGCGCTTCGAACTTTGCGACGAGGTGGCGTCCGACGAATCCGGAGCCGCCGAGAACGCAGACCTTCACGGAACGGTGACGGCTTCGCGTACTCCCGAACCGACGATCGCTTCGATCTCTTCGACGCTCTTGGGAATCGCGCTCGTGAGATTCTCGTTGCCGTTCGCGGTAACGAGCACGTCGTCTTCGATTCGCACGCCGATGCCCTTGAAGCGTTCGTCGCAATCGAGGTCGCGACGAACGTAGATGCCCGGCTCGACCGTCGTCACCATGCCGGAACGAAACTCGATCGGCTGGTCGGCGGCCGTACGATACGCTCCGGCGTCGTGCACGTCGAGCCCGAGCCAGTGCCCGGTTCCGTGCATGAAGTAGTCTCTGTACTTTTCGGTCTCGATATTCTCGTCGACGGAGCCCTTCAGCAGGCCTACGTCGAGAAGTCCTTCGGTGACCGTGCGCACGGCGGCATCGTGGAATTCGTTGCGCGGCACGCCCGGGCGCACGCGGTCGATTGCCGAATCGACCGCCGCGAACACGACCTCGTAGATCGCGCGCTGTTCGGGCGTAAAGCGGCCGTCGACCGGCCACGTACGCGTCACGTCGGTTGCGTAGCAGTCGAGTTCGCACCCCGAATCGATCAGCAGCAGGCTGCCGGGTTCAAGCCGGTCGCGATTGGCATCGTAGTGCAGCACGGTTGCGTTATCTCCGGACGCCACGATCGAAGTGTAGGCGACGCCCTGCGCTCCCGCTCGCCGGTACTCGGCTTCAAGGACGGCTTGAATCTCGTATTCGAACGATCCCGGCCGCGTCTGGCGCATCGCGGCGACGTGTCCGCCGCGCGTAATTGCCGCGCCGCGGCGCAGAATCGCAACTTCCTCTTCGGTCTTGATGAGGCGCATCTCGGCGAGCACCAGCGACGGCTCGGCGATCGTCTGCGGCGCGCGGCCCTTTCTGCGCGTGCGCGATCGCGCCTCGTCAAGCGCTTCGCGCACGACTCGGTCGGCGTACGAGTCGTTTCCGGAGGCGTAGTGGAGCGTCGCCGCACCGGTCAGCAATTCGGGAAGGCGTTGCGCGAGTTCGTCGATGGGATACGCCGCATCGACGCCGAGCGCTTCGCAGGCACGTTCGACGCCGAGGCGCGCGCCGTCCCAAATCTCCTGCGCGCGATCGCGCTTTCGCAAGAAGAGCACGCACCGCTCGCCGTCGCGCTGCGGCGCGAGCACGAGCAGCGCGTCTGGCTCCCCGAATCCAGTCAGGTAGTAGAAGTCGGAGTCCTGCCGGAACGGAAACGTGGAATCGCCGTTGCGCAAAATCGTTTTGGCTGAAGGGATTACGGCGACGCCGCCCCCGAATTCGGCGAGCGCGCGCTCGCGCCGTTGCGCATAAGGTTGCATGCCCCGCTCTTCGACCGTGCGAACGTAGCGCCTCCGGGCGTCCTTCGACTGCGGCGCGCTTCGCACGCCTCCGCTCAGGATGACATGCTAAGGGCACGCCTCCACTCAGCCCTTCGACTGCGCTCGCTTCGCTCGCTCCGCTCAGGGTGACATGAACGCCGAAAGGAGCGATTCGGCTTGGCGCTGCAGGCCTTGGGCGTAGACCTTCGGATGGGTCAGGTAGAAGAGCGCCATCACGCGCAGGACGAAGCGGTGGTGCTTCGGATCGGGCAATGCCGCGAAGCGGTGCATCGACGCGGTCGCCATTTCGGCGAAGCGTACGCGCATTCGTTCGGGGCTGGGATAGAGCGAGGCAAAGTTCAGTTCGGCGTGCTCGCGATCCTCGGCTTGATCGATGAACGAATCGAGCAGCACGTGGAGCGCCGCAACTTCCGGAAAGTAGGCGGCATACGTTGCGGCAACGCTGCCTTCGCGTCCGGCGAAATGGGCGAAGAGCGGCGCATACACTTGAAACTGCGATCCCGCGGCGCAGGCAAATTCGTACCACTGCATGCCTTCGAAACGAGCGTCGCAGCGGCGTTCGAACCAGGCGATGCACGCCTTCTCCCGCTGCGCGGCCGGGTAGTGCTTGAACGTCTGCATCTCGCCGTAGAGGGATGCAGCCTCCGCGAACGCGTCGCGCATCGCGGTGCCTGGTTCGATGCGCCCGAGCGACCGCTGCGTGCGTGTGACGAGCCGCGTGAGATATCCGCCGTCGTCGCCGAGAGGGCCGAGAGCGTAGTAATCGTGCGTTCCCGCATGCGGATCGAGTGCGTCGGCGATCGCTTGATGGAGCACCGGATAGGCGTCGACCGGCACATCGGGATGACGATCGCAGAGGTTGTCGAGATAATCGTAGATCGACTCCAACGGCGCGACGACCTCCACGTAACGCCGCGCGGCGAGCGGCGGCAGAAACGTTGCCAGGATGCATCCCCCCGCGACGTGGTAGGCCTTGGCGCGTATGCTCGCGAGCGCCTGAGTGCGCAGCCGCGCGTCGGGAATCGAATTCGCGAGTGCGGCGATGCCGTCGAGTTCGAGCGACGCATGCGGCACCACGCGGCGCAGAAATCGCAGCAGCGGGATCGGTATTGCGCCGCCGTCTCCCAAGAGAAACCGCATGCGCGCCGGACTCGAGAGCACGTGGCGCACGGCCCAGGAAATCTCGTCGTGCATCCTCCGAACGCTACGCTCAGATGCCGCCGACGAAACGCCCTGGATTGAGCGTCCGGTTCGGGTCGAAGCGCAGTTTCAGCGCGCGCATGCGTTCGACCGAGGCCGGCGCTTCGCCCCACACGCGCAGGTAGGCCCGATGCGGGTGCTCGCTCGCGATCACCCGTGCGCCGGGATGCGCTTCGTGCAGCGCGTCGTCGAACCGCTCGATCTTCGCTCCGAGCGCCCGCATGTCGAGATCGCTCACGCGCGCGATCACGTCGCCGTTCATGACGTCGGCGATGCGTTCGCAGCGCAGCTCGAAACTGCGCGCGATTTCCGCGACGGAGTCGGCCGTCTCCGGGGCACGATCCGGAAAACCGAAGATGCGATACGTGACGGAACGCTCGCCGAGCGTGGCGACGTATGCGTCGACGGCGCGCTGGAACGACTCACGCGCTCCGGCGTCGACGACGCGCGTCTCGGGCACGCCGGCGCCCCCGAGCGCGGCACGCAGGTCGCGGGTGGCTCGTTCGAGCAACGCATCGCTGCCCTCGAGCAACACCAGCAGGCGCCCTTCGTCACGGTCGTCACCGTCGATCGCCTGATGAAAACCATCGATCCACAGCGCCGCGGCGGGCCGAATCTTCAGCGCGAGGGTATGCGCGAACGCGCGAATGCGCGTCCGCTCCGGCAGCCCAGCGAGGAAGACGCGCGCACGCGAGGGCGCCGCGAGGGTTTTGAGATTGGCCTGCGCGAGTATTGCGAGCGTCCCGAACGATCCGACGTAGAGGCGGCTCATGTCGTAGCCGGCGACGTTTTTTACCACCATGCCGCCCGCTCGCGCCACCGTTCCGTCGGCGAGCACCGCCGTCGTTCCGATGACGTAATCGCGCGGACGGCCGTAGACATGACGACGCGGTCCGAGCCAGCCGGCGGCGAGCGTCCCGCCGAGCGTCGCATAGTGCGGACGCGGCGCGTCGAACGGAACGAACTGCCGGTGCGTCGCAAGCAGCGCGGTCAGCGTTTGAATCGGCGTTCCGCAGCGGGCCGCGAGCGTCAAGTCGGCGGGCTCGTATTCGACCGTGCCGGCAAGTCCGGTCGTTTCGAGCGTCACGTCGGCGCGTTCGGGAGGAAACCCCATCCCCGCCAGCGTGTTGCCGCCGGTGACGAGAATGGCTCGTCCGCCGGCGTCGCACTCCGCGACCAGTTCGCTTAGTTCCGCAACGCTGCCCGGTGCTGCGCGCGTCGATGCGTTCACGGCAACGGCTCCGATTGCGTCACTTCCGGACAGACCGTGCCACGCGGAAAGATTTTCTCCGGGTTAAGCGCGCGCGCCGGATCGAAAACGTCGCGCACGCGAGCCATCGCCGCCAAATCGGCGGTCGAATAGACGCGCGTCATCGCTTCTCGCTTCTCGATTCCGATGCCGTGCTCGCCGCTGATCGTTCCGCCCAGATCGATGGCCGACTGCAGGATCGCGTTGCCGGTCTCGATCACGGCCGCGACTTGCTTGGAGTCTGCCTTGTCGTACATCAGCAAAGGGTGCAGGTTGCCGTCGCCGGCGTGAAAGACGTTGCCGACCGTGACCCCGGATGCGCCGGAGGCCGCTTCGACGGCGCGCAACGCCTGCGGGAGTTTGCTGCGCGGAACGCAGACGTCTTGCGTGTAGTAGTTCGGCGCGATGCGGCCGGTCGCGCCGGCGGCGCCTTTGCGCCCGGCCCAGAGTGCGTCGCGCTCCGCGGCAGTTGCGGCGCTTCTCCACGAGAGCGCGCCGTGACGGCGCGCGATCGCGGCGATCTCCGACTCGCAGGCGTTGACGTCGTCGGCGAATCCGGCATTCTCGATAAGCAAGACGGCGCCCGCGTCGGTCGGATAGCCGGCGTGAAACGCCGCCTCGACGGCGCGGACGATCACCGCGTCCATCATCTCCAGGGCAGTCGGAACGATGCCGGCGCCGACGATCGCCGAGACGGCCTCCGATGCCGAGTCGATATCGCCGAACGCGGCCACCCAGACGCGCACGGCTTCCGGAAGCTGCAGCAATCGTACCAACACCGCGGTGACGATGCCGAGCGTTCCTTCGCTGCCGACGAGCGCTGCCGTCAAATCGTATCCAGCGTCGTCGACGCTCGTCGTAAAGACTTCGCCGCGATCGTCGACGATTTCGAGGCCAAGCACGTGATTCACGGTCGTTCCGTACGAGAGGCAATGCGGTCCGCCCGCATTCGTCGCGACGTTGCCGCCGATCGTCGAGATCTTCTGTGACGAAGGATCGGGTGCGAAGAAAAGTCCGCCCGGCTCGGCGGCTCGCGAGACGTCGAGATTGATGACGCCGGGCTGCACGCGCGCACGGCGGTTGCGCAGGTCGAGTTCGAGTATCCGGTTCATCCGCGCGAACGACATGACGAGGCCGCCGTCGGCCGGAACCGCGCCGCCGCACAAGCCGGTCCCCGCGCCACGCGCGACGATCGGAATGCCGCAATCGCGCGCAATTTTCACCGCCGCGCTGACCTCGCGCACGTTCGACGGAAGAGCGACCGCCGCGGGCAGCGCTCCTTCGCTGTATGCGTCGAAGGCGTAGACGGTCAAATCCTCGGGCTCCGTCTTCACCGCGTCACGACCGAGCGCGTCGATCAACCGCTCTTGCAGCACGCCGAGCATCAGTACAGCAGATACTTGGCGCGCAGCGTGCGGAAGGCGGCGAGTGCGCCGCTCCATTCGCCGACGATGGCGTTGGCCGTCGCGCCGTCGTGCAAGCCCGCGCGCAGTGAGTCGGTTCCCCAATCGCGGTCGAGTGCTACGGCCTTCACGTCGAGTGCGCGAGGATCGAGCGAACGAACCGCGACGAGAATCTCGACGGCGGTGCGCACCGGCACGAAGCGCCGGGGATCGACGTCGAGCCGCACGCCCGAGAGTTCGCGCCCCTTCCAAAACCCCGCACTCGGAGTCCACGTGGCGGCGACGAATCGCACGCCTGGCAAACCGCGCGCGTTCAACGATGCGGCGAGGCCGCGGCCGTCGAGGCCGAAGCCACCGGCGAAGAAGAAGGGCGCCGGCGTGCCCACGCCGTTGTTCACGCCGGCGTTGTCGATCAAGCCCGTGCACAGCAGCACGAACGTCGTCTGCCACGTCGGCACGTTCGGCGAGGTGCGCACCCATGCCAATCCGGTGTCGGGCCAAATCATCGAACGACGCCAGCCGTTCATCGCGACGACGCGCAGATTGGCGCCGATGCCGAAGCGATCGTTGAAGAGGCGAGCGAGTTCGCCGACGGTCATCCCGTGCCGCATCGCGATCGGATAGAGGCCGATGAACGATTCGTATGCGGGCTCGAGAACGGGTCCTTCAACCGCGTCTCCGCCGACGGGGTTGGGGCGATCCAGTACCCAGAACTCTTTGCCGAACGCCTTGGCGGTCTGCATTGCGTATGCCATCGTCGAAACGTACGTGTAGGCCCGCGATCCGACGTCTTGGATGTCGAAGAGCAGCACGTCGATGCCGTGAAGCATGGCCGCGGTCGGATGGCGCGTCGCGCCGTAGAGACTGTAAACGGGCAGACCGGTCGGCGCGTCGACGTACGAACCGACCGATTGGCCCGCCGGCCGGTCGCCGCGCAAGCCGTGCTCGGGAGCGAAGAGCGCGCGCACGCGCACCGTTCCCTGCCGGCTCAGCGCATCGGTAAACGCTTCGCCGCGCGACGTAACGCCGCTTTGGTTCGTGATCAGGCCGACGCCGCGCGTTCCCACGTCGCGCCAGGTCTCGCGCAGAAAAACGTCGTCGCCCAGTTCGAACGCGGGCGCCGGCGACGCTTGTCCTTCGACCGCGCGCGTTCCGCTCAGCCCTTCGACTGCGCGCGCTCCGCGCGCTCCGCTCAGGATGACAAAGCCGATGGTTGCGAAGAACTCTGGACGGTTCACACGAATTGCGGTTCGGCCGAGCGGCCGATGATGCCGGCGTCGCGAGCGCGCGCGAAGAGCGCGTGCACGGCGTCGATTCCGTTCGCACCCACGTCCTCGGTGAACTCGTTGACGTAGAGCGCGATATGCTGCCGCATGACGTCGTCGCTCATCTCGACCGCATGGGCGCGCACGTACGGCATCACCGCCGGCTCGTTCGCCCTCGCGAACGCGAGGCTTGCGCGAATCGCATCGTCGACCGACCGAGCGACGTCGATGGGAACGTCGTTGCGGACGAGAATCGCGCCGAGCGGAATCGGCAGCTTCGTCATGTTTTCCCACCACTCGCCCAAATCGGCGATCGCAATCAACCCGGCGTCGCGGTACGTGAATCGCGACTCGTGGATGATGATCCCGCCGTCGACGCGTCCGGCTGCGACCGCCGGCACGATCTCGTCGAAACGCATCGGCAGCACCTTGGGCCGGCGTCCGAGCGCGAGTTGCAGCAGGAGGAACGCGGTCGTCCGTTCGCCGGGAATGGCGATGGTACGACGCGCGAAATCGGCAAAAAGCGGCGGCGACGCTTCGGGGCGTGCGACGAGAAGCGGGCCGCATGCGCGGCCGACCGCGCCGCCGGCGCGCAGAATGCGATAGTTATCGGCCACGTATGGAATCGCGCCGTACGAGACTTTGACGAGGTCAAATCGGCCGTGCGCGGCCGCATCGTTGAGTTTGTCGATGTCGGCGAGTTCGACGTTTACCTGCGGCGCGCCGTCGAGCAACCCGTTCGTCAGCGCGGCGAAGATATACGTGTCGTTCGGGCAGGGCGAGTACGCGAGCGTGAGTGCGGTCACGCCGGCGCTCCGTTGGCCGCATCCACGACGGCGAAGAACGCTTCGACGACGCGCGACAGACCGGCGATGCCGGCGGCGAAATCCCAGCCGGCGCGTTCGCGCTCGCCGGCGCGGTTGGATATTCCGCGCAGTTCGATGGCGGCGACGCCGGCGCGCTCGCAAGCGCGCAACACGGCGAAACCTTCCATCGATTCGACCTGCGCACCGCATTCGGAGAGCCGTTGCGCGGTCGCCTCGCTCGCCGTGACGCGCGCGACGGTGACGCCGCGCACCGCAGCGAAGCCCCGCGCCGTCAAGCGCTGCACGAGGGCGGGATCGGACCGGACCGTTCCAACGACGCGTTCGCCGTCGGGCAGTGCGATCGGGCGCCCGTCTTCGAGCCCCAGCTCGAACGTCTCGTCGGCGACGACAACGCCGTCGCCGATGCGCGCCGCTCCTTCGAAAGCGCCGGCGATGCCGGCATTGACGACGAGCGCGTAACGGCGACGCGCGAGCGCGCCTGAGACGGCGGCGGCCGCTTCGACCGGACCGACGCCGGTCACGAGCGCGTCAATGTCCGGACGCCGGCTCCATGGGCCGAGTTCACGCGCGACGGCGCAGGCGAAGAGAATCACGGCGCACCGATGAATTTGTGCGTTTGCAGCGAGAGGCGAAAGCGCCGTGGATGGGCCTTCACGTAATCGAGTGCGACCGCCACGTTACGCGGCCGGTTCCCTTCGGGCTGCAGCAGAATCACCGGCTTGTCCGCAAAGTGCGGCAAGTGCTCTACGGGGACACGCCGGTCGACGATGAGCTTGGCCTCATTCGCGCGCGCGGCCATGCGGGAATCGACGCGTTCTTTCGGCGAGACGCAAAGCCAGACGTCGTCGGGAAGCGGTACGTAGATCGTGCCGTTCGATTCGATGTGCACGCGCCGGCCGTCGCGGCGCAACGCCTCGATGAGCGCGAGCGCGTCGCGTTGCGCGAGCGGTTCGCCGCCGGTGAGCACGACCGTCGGGCAATCGCCGCCGGCCGCGCGAGCCATGCGCACGATCTCGTCGACCGTGGCGTAGGCTTTCGCGGAATAGTCGGTGTCGCAGAAATCGCAGGCGAGATTGCATCCGGCCAGCCGCACGAAGATCGCAGGCGTTCCCGTCCACGTGCCCTCGCCTTGAATGCTATAAAAGACTTCAGCCAGCGCCAGCATGATGAAAATCCGAAGCGCGCAGCACCGCGCAAGACGTCGTGGTTTCCCAGAGCAGCAACTCGTCGAGTCCCTCGACCACGGGCTCGAGACGATCCCAAAGCCAGATGAGGATGCGCTCGGCGGTAGGATTTTCGATGTAATCGTTAAGATTTTGATGGTCGATGAAATCGATCGCCACGGCGCGTACGGTGCGTTCGACTTCGTCGAAGTCCGCGATCATGCCGCGCGCGGGGCCGTCGGCCTGGAGCGGGCCGCGGACCGCGACTTCGAGCCGGTATGAGTGACCGTGCAGACGCGCGCACTTTCCCGCGTGAAACGGCAGCGCGTGCGCCGATTCAAACGTGAAGTGTTTTCGAATTTGCAAGAACTAGAGCGAGCCTTCCGGACCCATGCCTTCGAAGCGGCGCTTGAGATCCGCCAGGAAGCCGCTGGCAACGTAGCCGTCGACGACGCGATGATCGAGCGAGAGGCAGGAGTTCATCACGGAACGGATCGCGATCGCGTCGTCGTCGCGCACGACCGGCTGCCTGACGACCGCTTCCATCGTGACGATGCCGGCCTGGCCGGCATTGATGATCGGCGCCGACGCCCACGAGCCGTTCGCGCCGTTGTTGTTGACGGTGAACGTGCCGCCCGCGAGATCGTCGACGCCGAGTTTATTGCGGCGGGCGCGGTCGATCAACTCGCCGGCGGCAATTGCCAATCCACGAATCGAAAGCTGATCGGCTTTCTTGATCACGGGGACGACGAGGTTGGTCGGCAGACCGATGGCGACGCCGACGTTGACGTCTTTGTTCACGTAAATGCCTTCGGCCGTGAACTTCGCGTTCATCAGCGGAAACGCGCCGAGCGCCTCTACCACGGCGCGAATAAAGAACGGCAGCAGCGTGAGTTTATACCCGGTGTCGCGTTCGAAGCGGTCTTTCTCGCGCGTGCGCCATTTCCACACGTTGGTGACGTCGATCTGCACCATCGACCACGCATGCGGTGCGGTGTGTTTGCTTTCGACCATCCGCTCGGCGATGATGCGCCGCGCCTGGGTGAGCGGAATCGTCATGCCGGCGACGGGTTGAGCGTAACTGGGAACGCGCGCCGCCGCGGCTGCCGAAGCGGTGGGAGCGGCCGGCGGCGGTGCTGCGGCCGCTGCGCCGCCGCGCGCGCCGAGTACGTCCTGTGCCGTAACGCGGCCGTTCGCGCCGGTGCCTTTGAGCGAACGGATGTCGACGTCGTGCTCGCGTGCGAGGCGGCGAACCGCGGGCGAGGCGGCGCGCAGCGCGGCATCGGCTTCGACGGAAGGCGCACCGCCGCTGCTGCCGTTGGACGACGGCGACTGTGCCGCCGCCGGTGCGGCGACGGGCGGCGCGGCGTCCTGCGCCGGTGGTGCCGACGGTGGAGGAGCTTGCGCCGGTGCGGCCCCTATTTCGTCGATGACGGCGATCGGGGTTCCGGTCGCGACCGTCTCGCCTTCCTTCACGAGAACTTCGCGAATCGTTCCGCTTACGGGCGACGGGACTTCGGCGTTGACTTTGTCGGTCGACACCTCGACGAAGGCTTCGTATTTTTCGACCGTATCGCCGATTTGCTTGAGCCACTGTGCGACCGTCCCTTCGGTGACGGTTTCGCCCAACTGCGGCATCGTTATCGTTGTTGCCATTATTTAGAATCTCACCATTTCACGCATCGCCTCGGCCATCTCGGCCGGCGATGACATATATTCTTCCTCGAGCGGCAAGGCGTAGCCCATCGCCGGCACGTCGGGCGCGCAGAGGCGGCGGATCGGCGCGTCGAGATGAAAGAGCGCCTCCTCGGCAACCATCGCGCTGATCTCCGCACCGATGCCGCCGAATTTGTTGTCCTCGTGGATGACGAGGAGCTTGCGCGTCTTTTCGACGCTGCTGAGAATTGCCGTCTTATCCATCGGACGGATCGAACGCAGATCGATGACTTCGACCGACAGGCCTTCGGATTCGAGCAGACGCGCCGCTTCGAGCGCCCAGTGCACGTAGAGGCCGTACGAAACGACCGTCAGTTGAGTGCCTTCCTTGAGGAGGTTGGCTTTGCCGATCGGAATCACGTAGTGGCCGTCGGGCACCTCGCCTTTGATCAAACGATAGGTTTTCTTGTGTTCGAGAAAGAGCACCGGATCGGGATCGTCGATCGATGCGTTGAGCAGGCCTTTGACGTCGGCCGGAAACGACGGCGCGACGATTTTGAGACCCGGAACGTGGTAGAAGAGCGCTTCGATCGAAACCGAGTGCGATAAGGCGCCGCGCACGCCACCGCCGTAAGGCGTGCGAATGACGAGCGGGCACGTATACTCGCCGTTGGAGCGGTATCGCGTCTTAGCGGCCTCGCCGACGATTTGATTGAACGCAGGATAAATGAAATCGGCGAACTGGATCTCGGCGATCGGCCGCAAGCCTTCCATGGCCATGCCGACGGCGATTCCGACGATCGAGGCCTCTGCGATCGGCGTGTCGATCACGCGTTCGGGGCCGAACTCGCCGATGAAATCCTTCGTGATGAGGAAGACGTTGCCGCGCGGGCCGACGTCCTCACCGATGATGACGGTCCGATCGTCGTTCTTCATCGCCTCGTAGAGGGTCGCGCGAACGGCCTCGACGTTGTTCATGACCGTTGAGGTCGCGCTGCTGGTCACTGCCACGGCTGCCAGGCTCCTTCGTAAACGTGCGTGTAGAGCTCGCTCGGTTCGGGATACGGCATCGCCTCGGCCGCATCGGTGGCTTCGTTCGTCTCGCGCAGCACGTCGGCGCGCAAGGCCGCGACTTCGGCCTCGGTCATGACGCCGTTCTCCAGCAAGACGGTCTCGAAGCGCGGAACGGGATCGAGTTTACGGTGCTCGAGCACTTCCTCGCGGCTGCGATACGTCATGTCGTTGTCGTCGGTGGAGTGCGCCAAGTAACGATAGCACGTGCCTTCGACGATCGACGGACCGCCGCCCGAGCGTGCGCGATCGAGCGCTTCGTTCACGGCGGCGTACGTGTCGATCGGATCGAAGCCGTTGAAGCGCCGTCCGGGCATGCCGTAGCCCTCGGCGCGCTTCCAGATCTCGGGCTGCGCCATCTGCTTGGAGAGCGGCGTGGAGATCGCCCACTCGTTGTTTTCGACGAGCATCACAAACGGGAGCTTGTGAATGGCGGCAAAGTTCATCGACTCGTGCCACTCGCCTTCGCTCGTCGTTCCGTCGCCGCAGGTTGCGAGCACGGCGCGTCCCGTCTCGCCGCGGTACTTCAATGCGAACGATGCGCCGACTGCATGCGGCAAATGCGCCGCGAGAATCGAAGAGAACGACATCAGACCGGCGGCCTTGGAAGAGTAGTGGTTGGGAAATTGACGGCCGCCGTTGTGGTCGGCCGCACGCGCAAAGAGCGAGAGCAGAATTTCGTAGGGTGTGAGGCCGATGCCCAGAGCCAGGCCGAGATCGCGGTAGTACGGCGCGAGAATGTCGGTGCCGCGATGGAACGCCATCGCGGCGCCCGCCTGAAGCGCCTCGTGGCCCTCGCTGCCCAACGCGAACGGAACCTTCCCTTGACGATTGAGTTGAAAACCCCGGTTGTCGAGCTGTCGCTGGAGCAGCATGTTGCGAAAGATGCCGCGCAACTGCTCGTCGCTCAAGCCGTGGCGCTCGAACGCGCTCGCCTTCGTATCGGTCTTCGCCATATCAGCCTCTCGTCTTGGCGGTCGAAATACCAACGGTCATCGCCACGGCTGCCAGCCGTCGGCGTAAACGTTTCCGAACAGATCTTGCGGAGAGGGGTACGCCATCGCCTCCGCCCGGTCGGTGGCTTCGTTCGCCTCGTCGAGCACGGAACGCTTCAAGGCCTGCGCCTCTTCGCCGGTCAGGATGCCGGCCGCATTCAGGAGAGCCTCGAAACACGGCACCGGGTCGGCGCGCCGGCGTTCCGCGACCTCTTCTCGCGAGCGGTAGGTGCGGTCGTCGTCGTCGGTCGTGTGCGAGAGGAAACGGTAGCACTTGGCCTCCACGAGCGTCGGGCCGCCGCCCGCACGCGCACGGTCGAGTGCTTCCTTGACTGCGACGTAACACGCGATCGGGTCCATGCCGTCGACGACTGCGCCCGGCATGCCATATCCGGCGGCACGCTTGTAGAGGTTGGGCTGCGCCGTCTGCTTGGAGAGCGGCGTCGAGATCGCCCACTCGTTGTTCTCGCAGAGGAAGACGATCGGCAGCGCGTGTACCGCGGCGAAGTTGAGCGACTCGTGCCACTCACCCTCGCTCGTCGCGCCGTCGCCAAAGGTTACGAGCACCGCGCGCCCGCGTTCCTTGCGATACTGCAGCGCATAGGCCGCACCGACGGCATGCGGCAGCTGCGCGGCGATCACCGAACTGATCGTGTGCAGTCCTAGGCGCCGGCTGGCATAGTGATGGGGAAACTGCCGTCCCGACGAATGATCGGCGTCGCGCGCGAAGAGCGAGAGCAGCACCTCGTAAGGAGTGAGCCCGATGCCGAGGTCGAGGCCGAGATCGCGGTAGTAGGGAACGAAAATGTCCTTACCGCGCTCGAAGGCCATCGCCGCACCCGCCTGCACTGCTTCGTGACCCTCGCTCGCCGACGCAAACGGAATTTTTCCCTGACGGTTGAGCTGAAAGCCGCGGTTCTCCAACGTGCGCTGCATGACCATCGTGCGGAACATTCCGACGAGTTGCGCGTCGGTGAGACCGTGGCGGTCGAAGGGCGGTGCGGTCTCGGCGGACGGCGCGTCGTTGTGGGTGCTCACGAGACTTGCGTACTCGCCCCTGCCGGGCGGCAAATCCTGCGGCAGAGAGTGTCCCGTCCCTGTGAGACGGGAGACTCAGCGCGGGAACCGCTTGGCGCCGGGTTGTATGAGCCCGACTCATGGGATCTTCGACCATCGAGGCCGTTCCGGTAGACGAACTCGTCGCGTACCGGCGCCACCTCCACGCGCATCCGGAACTCTCGATGGAAGAGTTCGAGACGGCCGCTTTCGTCGCGCGGGAACTCGAGAGCTGCGGCTTCGACGAAATACGCACCGGCGTCGGGAAGACCGGCGTGCTGGCGACGCTGCGCGGCGGAAAGCCGGGGCCGGTGACGTTGCTGCGGGCCGACATGGACGCGCTTCCGGTACGCGAGCAGAGCGACGAAACATACCGTTCGAAGCGCGACGGCGTGATGCACGCCTGCGGTCACGACGGTCACGTGGCGATCCTCCTGGCTGCGGCGCGCCGGCTGAGCCGATGCCGCGCAGAGATTCCCGGAACGATCGTCTTCTGTTTCCAACCCGGCGAAGAAGGGGCGGCAGGCAATCGCCTAATGATCGACGACGGCGCACTGGAGAACCCGCACGTGGATCGCACGTTCGCGCTGCATTTGTATAGCGGGCTCGAGGTCGGTCGCGTCGGCATTCGCGACGGCGCGTTCTTCGCGTCGTCGGATCGCTTCGCGATAGCGCTTACCGGCCGCGGCGGACATGGGGCGATGCCGCAAACCGCGGTCGATCCGATCGTCGGCGCCGCTCAACTCGTGACGATGCTGCAGACGCTCGCGAGCCGCGAAGTCGCGCCGAAGGATCCGGTCGTCGTGACCGTCGGTTCGCTCCACGCCGGCACGACCTTCAACGTGATTCCGGATCGCGCCGAGCTGCACGGAACGGTGCGGGCGCTCGACGATGACGTTCGCCGATCGATGCCGGAGCGCATGGAGCGCCAACTGCGCGGGCTCTGCGAGGCGATGCGCTTGGGCTACACGTTCGACTACGATTGGGGCTACCCGCCGTGCGTCAACGACCGCACCGCCAACGACTTGGTTCGCGCCGTCGCGTCGAACGTCGTGGGCGCTCCCAACGTCGTCGATCCGCACGACATCGTCATGTGGGCGGAGGACATGGCGTACATGCAACAGGAGCGCCCGGGAGCGTATTTCGTCGTCGGGGTCCGCGGTCCGCACAAGGGCCTCGAGCCGCAGCACAGCGCGCGCTACGACATCGACGAACGCGCCCTCGAAGTGGGGTTTGAGATGATGACGGGGCTCGCGCTTCATGGCTGAGCGGCGCTACGTGATCGTCGGCAACGGATTCGCCGGCACGACCGCGGCCGAGCAGTTGCGCAAGCACGACCCGTCGTGCGAGATCGTGCTCTTCGGCGACGAGCCGTATACGCTTTACAATCGGATTTCACTTCCGCCGATGCTGCGCAGACAGATTCCGGAAGAGAAGGTGATGATCCGCAACGTGGCGTGGCACGAGCAGCATCGCATCGACCTGCATTTGCGGACGCGCGTCGATCGGATCGTCCCGCAGGAACGCGTCGTCGAAGCGGACGGCAAAACCTACCCGTACGACGCGCTGCTGCTGGCAACCGGCGGCCGCCCCAACCCGACCGGCAAACCGGGATCCGACGGAGCGCATAATCTTTACCCGTTCCAATACCTCGACGATACGCGCGCGATCTCCGAGCAAATCGATCGCAGCCACGCGGCCGTCGCGATCGGCGGATCGTTCATCGCCTACGAACTCGCCGAGGCCTTTTCGTCGCGCGGAATCGAGACGCACTGGCTCGTGCGCGGGCCGCGCGCGCTGCATCGCGTGATCGACGAGATCGCGGGGGAACTGCTGCACGACGCGGCGGCGGCCGACGGCGTGCACATGCACTACGGACACGAAGTCGCCGAGTTCGTCCGCTCCAACGGCGAGATCACGGGAGTGCGAACGACGACCGGACTCCAGATCGAAGCGCAATGCTACGCCTACGGCTTCGGGCTCACGATGAATACCGAGTTATGCACCGGCTCCGGAATCGAGACGAGCAAGAACGGGATTCTCTGCGACGATCGCCTCGAGACTAACGTCAAAGACATCTTCGCAGCCGGCGACGTCGCCGATTTCTTCGATCCGATCCTCGAGATGCGCTATCGCATGGGAACGTGGAACAACGCGGGCGCGCACGGCAAGGTAGCCGCGATCAACATGATCGGCGGCTGCGAACGCTATCACGACGTTCCCGAGTACTCGTCGCTGCTCTTCAAGGGGCAGACGATCACGCAGTTCGGCATGGGGCCGGAACTGCGCTCCGATCTCGAAATGGTGCGTAAGGTCGATCGCGAGAAGAAGTGGTATCGCGCGCTGTTCTTCTGGGAGGATCGCCTTGTCGGCGGCCTGATGCTCGGTAAAGGCAACCGGGCCGGTAAACGCAAGTACGTCGAGGCGATCAAAAGCAAGCAGCGCTTTCCCAAGCCGGAGTGGAACGCGATGCTCGATTGGACTGCCTAGCGTCCTTCGACTGCGCGCCTGCGGCGCTCCGCTCAGGATGACACGGGAGAGGCGGGCGAATGCGCGGCGCTGAAGGGAAAGACTCCCGAATTTTCGAGAATGGAGTACTAAATACATGCGCCTGAAGATTGGGGCGGCGTTGGCGTTCGCGGCAATCGCGACGACCGGCATCGGCCGGGCAGCCGACGTCGACGACGCCACGCAGAAGACGCTCAACGCAAACTACGCGCTGCGGTGTACCGCGGCGTTCGATCCGAGCGACGCAAACTTAGATGCGGCGTTCGCCGTTTTGGCCCCCGATTTCGTGGCGACGGATCCTACGGGCAAGCAAGTGACGCGCGATCAGGTGGTCGGTCAGGGTAAGCAGCAGATGAAGATGCTGCATGCGACGGCGTGCGACGATAAGGTCGAGTCGTATACGCTCTCCGATCCGAACACCGTGACCGCCGTCGCCGATTTCCATCTCGAGGGCGACATTCAGGCGCCCGACGGCAAACACGATCTCGTGGTCACCGAGAAGTCGCAGGATACGTGGAAGAACGTCGGCGGCAAGTGGCTCGCGGCGCAGAGTAAAGACCTGCAAGTGCAGGTGAAGATCGACGGCAACGTCGTCCAAGACCAGGGATCGTAGGCTTCTTCGGTGAGCAGCCGGCGTGTCGCGATCGTCGTCGCCGCGCTGGCGACGTTGCTGGCGCCGCTCGCCTCGGCGGCCGACGAACGGCCGATCGCGCAGATGCGCTGGCGGATTCTCGGACCCGCGCTTCCCGAGGGCCGGGCGACCGCGGTGTCCGGAAGCAATGCCGACCCGCTGCTTTACTATGCCGGCACAGCCGGCGGCGGCATTTGGAAAACGACAGACGGCGGCGCGTCGTGGCAGAACGTCTCGGACGCGATCGGGCTGGCGTCGGTCGGAGCGATCGCCGTCGATGCCGGTAACGATCGCTCGGTGTGGGCCGGCGGCGGCGAGACGAATCCGCGCAACGACGTCATTCCCGAAGGTGGGCTCTACCATTCGATCGACGGCGGCCGAAGATGGTCGCGGCTAAACTTTGCCGGCGCAGGCGGCATCTCGCGCATCCTGGTTGACCCGAAGGACCCCAAGCACGTGCTCGTCGGCGTGCTCGGCGACGTTTTCGGCCCGAGTGAGAACCGCGGCGTCTACGTGACCTTCGACGGCGGCGCGACCTTCGCGAAGACGCTCTACCTCTCCGAACAGACCGGCGTCAGCGACATGGCGATGGATCCGCACGACCCCAACGTCGTCTTCGCCAGCATGTGGCACGTGCTGCGGCGGCCGTGGGAACTCTCCAGCGGCGGTACCGACGACGGACTCTTTCGATCCGCCGACGGCGGTCGAACCTGGCATCGAATAAACGGCAACGGCTTTCCCGCCCCGCCGATCGGGCGCATCGGCGTGGCGTTCGCGCCGTCGCTGTCGAGCCGCGTCTACGCACTGGTCGAATCGCGCGACGGCGTCCTCTGGCGATCCGACGACGGCGGTGCGAGTTGGAAGCTCGCGACCAGAGACACCTTGGCCAACCAGCGTCCGTTTTATTTCTCGCACGTCGGCGTTTCGCCGACCGATCCGAACACCGTCTACGGCGTGAGCATGCTTTTGGCGACGTCGTACGACGGCGGCTCGAAGTTCAATCTGTCGGCGTTCGGCGTCCATGCGGATCTGCACGAACTGTGGATCTCGTCCAACGGCGAGCGGATGGCGCTCGCGGGCGACGGCGGCATCGCGATCTCCACCAACCGCGGCGCGAGCTGGGCGAATTCGCGCAACGTCCCGATCGGACAGATGTATCGCGTCGGCGTTTCGAACGAAACTCCGTATCTCGTCTGCGGCGGCCTGCAAGACAACAACGCGTACTGCGGACCGGCGTTCAGCGGCAGCAGCGACGGCATCACGAACCGCGACTGGTTCAAAGTCGTCGAAGGCGACGGCGAGTGGGCGGTCCCCGACCCCACCAATCCGCGGCTGATTTGGGCCGACTCGGAGAACGGCGAAGTCGTGATCTACGACCGGGTCTCGCACGAGACCATCAACGTTCGCCCCTATCGCGGAACCGCGCGGGAAGATTTCGTGCTCGCGACGTCGCGTTACCGGTTCAACTGGGAATCGCCGATTGCATTCGCCGCTTACGATCCTCACCTCGCTTTCATCGGCGCGAACGTGGTCTTCGCGACCCGCGACCGCGGGCGCCATTGGAAAGCAATTAGTCCCGACCTCACGCGCGACGATAAGGCGAAGCAGCAAGTTTCGAAAAATACCGTGACGCAAGACGAGTCGGGTGCGGAAAACTACGCCACGCTGCTCGACATTGCGAGTTCGCCGCGGCGATACGGCGAGATTTGGACCGGGTCCGACGACGGCCTCGTCTATCTCACGCGCGACGGCGGCAAGCACTGGCGCGACGTCAGCCCAGCCGCCCTGCCGCCGGACAGCGCCGTCGAAAGCGTCTCGCCATCGACGCTCGTCGACGGCATGGCCTACGTTTCGGCCGACCGGCACGCGGTGGGCGACCCGCGGGCGTACATCTTCCTAACGCGCGATTTCGGCACACATTGGCAGCGAGTGACCGGCGGCATTCCCGACGGCGAGTACGCGCGCTCGGTGCGCGCCGACATCCGCAATCCGCGGATGGCGTATGCCGGGACGAATCGCGGCATCTACGTGACGTGCGACGCGGGCGCAACGTGGCAAGCGTTTTCGAACAATCTGCCGGCGGTCGAGGTGCGCGACATTCGTTTTCAGCCGCGCTTCGACGACCTCGTCATCGCGACGCACGGGCGGTCCATTTGGGTGATGGACGACATGCGCGTCGCGCAGACGGCCGGCTGCGGAAAGCCGACGGCCAATCTCGTCATCGGTCCGCGTCCGGCGATCGCGTTAAACCAATTTCGCGACGACGAAGGAAACTACACCGATTTCGTTGCGTCCCAGCCGGGCGGCGGTCTCCTCAGCGGCGGCGGCCCGGTTGCGAAGGTCTACTACTGGTTGCCGCAACGCGCGCCGCACCGGCCGTCGATCGACGTCTACGACGCGCGGGGCCGGCGCGTGAGGCACATCGAAGGCCAGCACGACATCTATACCGGAAGCGAGTCGACCTCGTATTGGCTGAGCGGGCTCGAGGGAAAGAACGAGTTTCAGTACGATTTCACGATCGACGGGCCGGTGCGCTACGAGAGCGCGCCGTTCTTCTTTCGCGGACCCGACGAGGGGCCGCAGCTTCCACCCGGGCGCTACGCGCTCGCGTTTCACCTGGCCGGCACGACCTACCGGTTCCCGCTCGAACTGCTCGCCGATCCGGCGTCGTCGACGACGCAGAGCGAGTACGAACTCGCATTCGGTCAGCAAAAGCGCGTCTACGGTCTGCTGGGTCGCATCGACGCAATGCTGAACGCGTTCGCGACCGCCAAGCAGCAGTTGACCGGCGCAAAAGGCTCCCTCAAGAGCACCGATGCGGCGACGGGAGCGAAGGTGCAGCAGATGATCGACGACACGGATGCGATGACCGACTCGCTCACGTCGTCACCGGCGAACTTTGAGGACTCAATTCAGAAGCAAGGCGAACTGCGCGAGGACGTGATGCAGCTCATGGGTTCGGAGCCGCTCGCGCAAGCCAGCCTGCAACTTTACGTGCGTCTCGAGCGCACCTACAGCGCGCGCGCGATCGCGTACGACGCTTGGAGCGCCAAGTTGCCCGGTTGGAATGCCGATCTGAAGGCCGCGGGTCTCAAGCCGCTCGCCGTGCCACGCGCCGTCAGTGGACGTTCGTAACGAGCGGCTGAACCTGCCCGGTATCCGTGTTCGTAATCGTGATGGGGCATGGCCCGGGCGCGAGTCCCTTTACCGCAAAGGTGAACGGAGCGACGTAGACGAGCTGACACACCGTTGGATTATGGGCTTCCGCCCGGAACGGACCGCTATGAACATTTCGCGGCCCGAGGTCCGCCTGTTCCGAGCCGGGCGTCGGACTCGGATTGGTCACCACTCCGAAGTTCGTCTTTTCCCCCTGCGGCGTATCGTCGAGCGGCAGACCCGGAATCGCGCCGAAGTGGCCGCCTTCGTTTGCGTAGACGAGCGCTCCTAAGCAGATGCCCTGCTTGCCGCCGCAGAGCCCCGTTCCCATGAAGATCGCGCCGGAGGCCGCCCCGAACTGGCTCGCAGCAACCCCGTTCTCGAACTGCGATTCGGCGAAGCCGACCGTCGGGAAGACGTTCCATACACCGTTGCTGGGCTGATAGGTGCCTAGACCTTTGAACGTCGGATCGGTGCCGTTTGCGACGTAATAGAGCAAGCCGTTGAAGGCCGAGAGGTTCGAAGCCTTACCTTTGGGTGCCGTATCGGTTGTAATTTTGTCGTTCGCCAATTTGTAAAATCCGTGCGCGTTACTTCCGCCCTTGCCCCGAATGCCGACGATCTGCGTGCCGTTGACGCCGGAGAAATCGAGCGATGGGCTGAAGCCCGCCGGCAGACCGGTGAGGCACGTCGCCTTCTGCGACTTGTGCACCAGCCCGGAAATCTTCCAAATGGTTCCCGAACCAGGCGCAACGCTCTGTCCGATGACGTAGAGCGACGTGGGTTGAAATGCGATGTCGCCGACGTTGAAAGGCTTGGACCCGCTAAGGCTCGGACAGCTTCGCAACGTCACTCGATGTGACGGCGGTTTGCTGAACTCGGCCTCCGTCGTGGCGACGACCGACGCCACACCGCCAGACCCCGAGCAATCACCCTGGCATCGGCTGATCCAGATGCGTCCGCTGGAGTCTTGCGTGAAACCGGAAGCGCCATCGTAGTCGGGCGGCAGCGTCGCGAGTCCGGAAGAACCGAAACTTCCAGGGGCAAGGCGCAGCACCGGCAGGCTGCCGTATTTCTGGCCCGTGGTTTGATACGTAGCGAACCAAATCGCTCCATCATTCTGATCGACGTAGATCCGCTTGACGCCGGCAGCCTGCGTGAGAGGAATCTTGGTGTGCGAAAACGTGTGATGCGTCGTGTCGAACTCGCCGATCCATCCGGCGCACTGCCTGGGACTTCCGCTGCAGCCGGTCGCGTCGTTCACTGCGAAGTAGGCGTTACCGTCTCTCCCGATGACGATCGGCCCGGGCGAAAAGTTGACCGCGTCGTCGCTCGCGCGAAAGTAGACGATGTCGTCGGCCGGATCGATCCTCGCCGTAACCGGCTTTACTTTGGAAGTCTTGGCAACCACGCCGGAGTAGGAGTTCCCGAGATATCCGAAGTGCCATAAGACCTGAACCCGCTCTCCGTCCTGCGAAGAGTTGAGCGTTTTGGGACGGACGAGCATGTGGAACGTGCTGGTGGAGAGTTGGATTGGAGGCTGATACGGGCCGATGATGACGGATGCGTTGGCATCGCCGGCGTTCGCGACGATCCACGCCCCTTCGTGTTGCGAAATCGGTAACGAGGATCCGAGGAACGGGATTACTTCGAGTTGGGCGATCGACCCGCCGAGCACGGCCCAGGCATTCCCTCCCGACGCGGTTACCGGAATTGGGAACGTTCCACTCGCCAGCAGCGACGAGCCGCTGCCGTAAGAATCGACTTGGATATCGTTCATAGCAATGGGCGCGGAGAACGTGGCCGTGCACAGGTGTCCGCCCTTTTCAGCCGGACAGGTTTTGGGGTCGAGCGGCGCGGGTGTGCCGACCGGCGCAACTCCATAGAGTGAATCGCTGACCTTCAGGAGCGTTACGTGGCTTTGCGACGACGGAACGCTGACGTGGACGGTCAGCCGCGGCAGCGACGATGCCGGGGAGAACCCGGGTAGGAACCCTTGAGCCGGCGCCGCCTCGTTCGAAAGCGAGGATCGGCATGAGGCCAAACCGGCGAGGCCGCACAATACGAACGCGGCAATTACAAATGCGTGGATCAACGTAGCAAATCTCGGCATGTGGAAATCCTCCCGTCCCGAGCCGCTCGATCTCTTTGTGCGAACGCCTTTTGTTCCAAGGGGCGGGTACCCTGCCAGAACGGGCGGGCGCCGCTATACGCAGCGCTCGAGTGCGTCGGCGAAGCGATCGACGTCGGCCGGCGTGGTCGCCCAGTGCGTCATCCAGCGCACCTCGGGCAGGCGCGGATCGAAGACGTAGAAGAAGAACTCGCGCTGCAGGCGCTCGATGGCGCTTTCTTCGAGCGTCGCAAAAACGGCGTTACAGCGCACCGGCCGCGTGATGCGCACGGCGTCGACGCGGCGCACGCGATCGGCGAGCCGTGCCGTCATTGCATTGGCGTGCGAGGCGTAACGCAACCACAGATCGTCGGTTAACAGCCGCTCGAACTGCGCGCCGAGATACCGCATCTTCGACGCAAGCTGCATCGCCTGCTTCACGACGTACGGTGCCGCGCCGCCGTTGGCTTGCGTGAAGAAGCAGATCGCCTCGCCGAGCATCAGGCCGTTCTTGGTTCCGCCGAAGCTTAGCACGTCGATGCCGGCGTCGGCGGTCAGCGCGCGCAGCGAGACGCCGAGGGCGGCGGCGGCGTTGGCGAGGCGCGCGCCGTCGAGGTGGACGAAGAGTCCGCGCTCGTGCGCGAACGCGCAGAGTTCGGCGATCTCATCGACCTCGTAGAGGTCGCCGTACTCGGTTGCCTGCGATATCGAGATGGCGCGCGGCTGCGGAAAATGTACGCCGTGCCCGGCCTGAAGGTACGGCTCGACGTCGAGCGGCCGCAGCTTTCCGTCGGGCGCGGCAATCGGCACGACCTTGGAACCGCTGAAACGTTCGAAAGCGCTGCACTCGTCGGTCTGCAAGTGCGCGCTCGCCGGGCACAGCACCGATTCCCACGGGCGCAGGAGCGAACCGAGGGCGGCGACGTTGGCTCCGGTGCCGTTAAACGTAAAATGCACCTCGATCGCATCGCCGAACGTCTCACGAAAGCGCGCCGTCGCGCGTGCCGTCCACTCGTCGTCGCCGTAGCCGACTGCATCGCCGGCGTTCGCCGCGACGATCGCCTGAAGGATCTCCGGTGCGACCGGTGCGTTATTGTCGCTGGCAAAGCTGCGCCGCATCTTAGACCTGGACGGTCAGGCCGCGCCGTGCGACCTGGGCGGGCCACCCGAATGCCGAAGCCGCCAGCGTCGCAACCGCCGTTGCCGATTCCACTTCGCCGTGCACCGCGTACAGGTGCGGTCGCGACGGACAAGTGCCGAACCAGCGCTTGAGGTCGTTTTGGTCGGCGTGTGCCGAGAAGCCCGAGAGATGAACGATCGTCGCGCGTACCGGCAACGTGTCGCCGAAGATGCGGACGCTGTGCGCGTCATGCGTCAGCAGAAAACCGAGGGTTCCCGCGCCTTGATAGCCCGGGAAAACGATCGTTGCGGTTGGATCGGCGAGATGGTTGTGCAGGTGGTGCAGGATGCGTCCGCCCGAAGCCATTCCCGAGGCGGAGATCACGACTGCGGGTCCGGTCAATGCGTTGAGTGCTTTCGACTCGTCGGTCGTCACGTGGAGCGTGAAGTTGCGCACACCGAACGGCGTGCTCGAGGAGTCGCGTGGAATCGGTTTGTGCGCATCGGGAAAGTCTTCGAAGAGTTCGTCGACTTTGGCGGCCATCGGGCTGTCGAGATGGACGGGCAGGGCCGCGATTCGCTCGTCGCGCGCCTGCAGCTGCGCGATCGCGAGCAGCAGCTCTTGCGAGCGTTCGACGGCAAACGCGGGAATGATAATGGGGCCGCCGCGAGCGATCGCCGCCAGAAGCGCGGCGAGAAGATCGTCGAGCGGGTCGGGCGGATGGATGCGATCGCCGTACGTCGATTCACTCACGAGAACGTCGGCGGCGCCGATCGCGTGCGGATCGTAGAGCATCGGGCGGCTATACCGGCCGATATCGCCGGAGAAGACGATCCGCCGTCCGTCGAACTCCAGCGCGACGAAGGCCGATCCGATGATGTGTCCGGCGTTGTGATAGGTTGCGCTCGTCACGCCGAAGAGATCGAACGGCGTTTCCAGCGGAATGGGATGAACGAGGCGCATCGCCGCGGCGACGTCGGATTGGTCGTAATACGGCGGCGGCGCGTGCGGGCGTTCGTGATGAAAGCCGCGGCGATGGAGTTCGCGCTGCAGTGCGGCGGCGTCGTCGAGCACGATTTGCATCAACGCCTTGGTCGGCGGCGTCGCGTAGACCGGGCCGCTGAAGCCGTCGTGCACGAGTTTGGGCAGATACCCGACGTGATCGAGGTGGCCGTGCGTGATGACGACCGCATCGATCTGTGTCGCCGGAACCGGCAGCGGCACGTCGTTGAGCGCGCGTACGTCGACGACGCCTTGAAAGAGACCGCAATCGACGAAGATGCGGCGCCCGTCGAGGGTCAGCAGATGTTTGCTGCCGGTGACCGTCCCAGCCGCGCCGACGAACGTCAACTGGGCATTGCGCGCCGCGATCACGAGCGCGTCTCCTGGGTGACGGCAGGCCGTCGCAGTTCGTAGCCGGCGTGGCGATTGAAGGCGATGGCGCTCGGCATGGTTCCGTTGACGTAGGTATCGAAGCAGCGGTCGACGAGTTCCTCCGGGTGATCGCCGGTGAGGAGAACGGAGCCGGTGTTCTTTTGTACGAGCTTTGCAATGGGAACGAAGTGATCGCTGATGCCGCCGGAGTGGGTGAGCACGCCGATGAGTTTGCCCTCGTCGTAAGCGATGCAGAACTCGCCGAGCGTACCGCTGCGCCCGCCGACGAAGACGACGAAGTCGGAGCTATGGATGTTGTGCGTTTCGCGTCCCATCAAACCCGACCCGGTGAAGACCATCGTGGTGTACGGCTGCAACGGCGATCCATAGACGTTGACGTGCTCTTCGCGTGAGAGTGCCGGCGAGATTCCTAGGCTGTCGCCGCCGGATTCGGTCGCGCCGACGACCGCCGCATGCGGCAGGCCGGGGCAGGCTCCGGTGACGATCGTGCAGCCGCGCTGGGCGATCCGGCGGCCGAGGCGGCGAGCGAGCGCGAGTTCCGGCTCGGTGATTCTGCCGCCCGCCGACCCCATGACGCCGATTTGGACCTTCATGTAGCGAACGATGCGTGACGGCGATGAATGGACCCTACCGCTACGACGACCTCAGGCCTCGTTCCGTAACCGGGAGACGACATGAACGTTTCATTCTTACGGGACTCCATCGAGGAGCTCTTCGCGTTTTCTTCGTCGCTGTGCTCGCGGGATGCGGCGCAAACTTGGGCTCGCCGGACGCGCCGAACCGCGCCGCGCTTCCAAACGCGCGCCTCGCGGCGGGCGATTCGGGCCGCGAGAGCCTGCTGTATAGTTTCGGCGGTCTGCGGGCACAGGACGGTCAAGAACCGGACGGAGCGCTGATCGAAGACGCCACGGGGGCTTTTTACGGGACGACGCTCGTCGGCGGCTTGCGCGGCGCGTACTGCGGCTACGGCGGATGCGGACTCGTGTTCAAGGTGGCACCGTCGGGACCGGGATACGTGGAAAGCGTCATTTATCGCTTCCACGGCGCCTCCGGTCTCGGGAATGACGGCGCCTCACCCATTGGGGCTCTGGCACAAGGCCCACATGGCATTCTGTATGGGGTAACGTACGCCGGCGGGACCGTGAAATCGCAGGGAACGGTCTTCGCGCTGAAGCCGTCGGCGTCGGGCTACGCCGAGACGCTCCTTCATATTTTCCCCGCGTCGGCCAAGGACGGGTCCTTACCGTGCGCGGGCGTGACGTTGGACAAGTCCGGTGCGCTCTACGGGACGACGGCGGAGGGCGGCGCGTACGGCGCCGGCACGGTCTTTGAGTTGACGCCTTCTGCGAGCGGCTATTCGGAAACGATTCTTCATAACTTTAACGGAAATGACGGCACGGGTCCGCAAGCAACGCTCGTCATCGACGGGCAAGGCACGATTTACGGGACGACAACCGGGCACGCCACAAACTGCGGCGGCATCGCCAATCACGGGACGGTCTTTACGCTGACGCCATCCGGTTCGGGTTACGTCGCGCACGTACTCTACAAATTCCCCAACATGGCTAGTGGTCAAGGTCCCAACAGCAGCGTCCTTATCGGCAAGAACGGCGTCTTGTACGGAACGACCGAGATCGGCGGAACTCACGGATTCGGTACGGTCTACGAGTTGACGCCGAACGGAACGAAGTACACGTTCAAGACCGCGTACATATTCACGAAAATTTCCGACGGGATCGGGCCGAACGGCGTGATCGCGGGACCAGGCGGTTCGCTCTACGGAACGGCGACCAGCGGCGGCGACAGTCTGCCGGGTTGCAACCGCATCGGATGCGGGACGGTATTCAAGCTCGCGCCTTCGGGTGAAAGCTACGTTGAAACCGTCCTCTGGAACTTCCGAAGCGTACTGGACGGTCAGCATCCCAGCGCGAACTTGCTCCTCAAATCGGGCGCGCTCTACGGAACGACGATGTTCGGCGGCGGCGGCCAAAACGCGTATGCCGGTTCGGTGTTCAAAGTCGTACCGTAAGGCTCGCATCGTCCCGTGAACGGCAGCTACGGCGAACTCCAAGCGCGGTGGAAGCGGCTTCGCGAGCGTGGCGTACGCGTGCGCGAAGTCGCCTGCGTCGGCGCTCCTCGTACGCTGCTCTGCGCGGAAGCGGGCGATCACGCTAGCCCTGCGATTGCGATCGCCGCCGGCGTGCACGGCGACGAGCCGGCCGGTGCGTGGGCGCTGCTTGAGTTGGTGGAGTCGGGCGCCCTCGATCCGTCGTTTGCCTACCGCCTTTGGCCGTGTACGAATCCCACCGGCTTCGATGCGGGTACGCGCGAGAGCGCCGACGGCATCGATATCAATCGCACGTTCGGGCGTGGCGGCCAATCGCCGGAAGCGCGCGCCATCGTTACTGCAAATCGCGATCGCAAGTTCGCGCTCTCTCTCGATTTGCACGAAGACGCCGATGCGGTGGGGTTTTATTGCTACGAATACGGCGGCGGCGAGATTGGGCGGGCGGTCGTGGCGGCGCTCGACGAGGCTGGATTAGCGATCGATCCCCTCGACGCAACCTTCGACACGGCCGGCCCTCTCGACGACACGCAGTGCATGCGCGAGCGCGGGCGCATCACCGCCGATCACCGCACCGAAGCGACGCTGCTCGGCGGTCTTTCGTACTCGCTTGCGATCGCGCGCAACGCCGCACGCAGCGCGCTGACGTTCGAAACTCCGGGGCATGCAGCGTGGGAGTCGCGACTGCAGATGCACCGCCGGGCGATTCGAGCCGCCATCATGAACGCTGGAACGGAGCGTAATCGCTAAGGCTCGAGCTCCCAGAGCATCGCAAATTTTTGAGCCGGCGTCATCCCGCGCCAATCTTCGCGGTCAATTCGATCGCCTTCGGCCCGCATAACCTTCCGTAAGGTGACACCTAGCTCGTGGAGTCGCTCGTTCATCTTCAGTATATTTCGGCTCGCGCTTTTTTTATTCCGCTCGAAAGATGTATGCGCCGCAGCCCTTCGACTGCGCTCGCTGCGCTCGCTCCGCTCAGGATGACACGGCGGAGTGGTTCGCGAAGCGGTGTCACCGAATGGTGAAGTCCAAAAATGCCTGAGCGCGATCAACTCGAAGTCGACGTCCTGTTCGTCGGCGCCGGGCCTGCGAGCCTCGCGGGAGCGCTGCGATTGGCGCAACTCGCAAAAGAAGCGGGGCGCGAACTCGAGATCCTCGTCATCGAAAAAGGCGGCGAGGTCGGCAATCACGGTATCTCAGGCGCCGTGATGGATCCGCGGGCGCTCGACGAGTTACTGCCGGAGTGGCGCGAAAGCGCGCCGGTGGAGTCGCCGGTCACGACCGACGAGTTGTGGTTTCTCACCAGCGGCGGACGCATCAAGGCACCGATCACGCCCCCGCCGCTGCGCAATCACGGTAAATACGTGGCATCGCTGCAGAAGATCACCAAATGGCTCGGCGAGAAAGCGGAAGAGGCAGGCGCGCAAGTCTTCCCCGCATTTCCGGGTCAGGAACTGCTGTGGGACGGCGACCGCGTCGCCGGAGTTCGCACCGGTGACAAGGGCCTCGACCACGACGGCAAACCGAAATCCAATTACGAACCGGGCGCCGACATCCTTGCGAAAGTCGTCGTGCTGGGCGAAGGCCCGCGCGGCACGCTCGCTAAGCAGGCGATCGCGCGGCTCCGGCTCGACGAAGGCCGCGAGCCGCAAGTCTACGCAGCCGGCATCAAAGAGCTGTGGCAGTTGCCGGACGACCGCTTCAAGGCGGGCGCGGTGATACATACGCTCGGGTATCCGCTCCCGCCGGAGACGTTCGGCGGTGGATTCATCTACGGAATGGCGGCCAACATTCTCGACATCGGTCACGTCACGGGACTCGACTACAAAAATCCGACGACCGATCCGCACAACGAGTTGCAGCGAATGAAACAGCATCCGATCGTCGCTAAGATGCTCGAAGGCGGTAAACTCATTCGCTACGGTGCAAAGGCGATTCCCGAGGGCGGTTTGTTCGCGATGCCGCGGCTCCATGCCGACGGGCTGCTGCTGATCGGCGATTCGGGCGGCTTTCTCAACGGCATGCGGCTCAAGGGCATTCATCTCGGCATGAAGTCGGGAATGATGGCAGCCGAGACGGTATGGGACGCATTGCAAGCAGGTGCGTGCGACGCGCAGACGCTCGCGGCGTTCGAGCGGCGATTCAAGGAATCGTGGGCGTTTCCCGAGATGCGCTCGTCGCGCAACTTCCATCAGGGTTTCAAGAACGGTTTATGGCCGGGAATGATCAATGCGGGCCTGGCGACCTTCACGGGCGGACGCGGCTTCGGCGTTGCCGATAAACTCGCGGCCGAGCCGGGGTACGAAGTCATGGTCAAGGCCGGATATCGTCCCGCCGAAACGCCGCGCGCACCGATCGACAACGTGCTGACCTTCGACAAACTGACCGACGTCTACAACAGCGGCACGATGCACGAAGAGAACCAACCGTCACACCTCATCGTTTCCGACACGACGATCTGCCGCGACCGCTGCACGGTGGAGTACGGCAACCCGTGCCGGTATTTTTGCCCGGCCGCCGTTTACGAGCCAATGTTCGAAAAGCGCGAGGGTGGCGTCGAAGGGCGACTGCAGATCAACTTCACGAACTGCGTGCACTGCAAGACCTGCGACATCATCGATCCCTATCAAATCATCACGTGGGTGCCGCCGCAGGGCGGCGAAGGTCCCGTCTACACGGGAATGTGATCCACAGTAGCTCGCCGCCCGACGTCGCGATCGCCGGCGCGGGCCTCATCGGCCTGGCGATTGCCTTCGAATTGGCGGAGCGCGGGGCGGTGGTGCGCGTCTACGATCGAAGCGAGCCTGCGCGCGCCGCGTCGTGGGCGGGTGCCGGAATGCTCGCGCCGTACACCGAGAGCGCACAAGACGAAACGCTGCTCGATCTCTGCGCGGCATCGTTGCGCGAGTATCCGGCCTTCGTCGAGCGCGTGCGTGAAGCGAGCGGTGTCGATCCGCAGCTTCGCCTCGACGGCATCGTCCATGCGGCCTTCGGCGGCGAAGAACGTGCTGCGTTGGAAATGCGCGCCGAGCGACTGCGGGCGCGGGGCGCCGACTGCGAGCCGCTCGACCGAACGCAGACGCTCGCGCACGAGCCGTGGCTCGGTGGTCACGTCTCCGGCGCGCTGCTCGTGTACGGCGAAGGGTACGTCGACAACCGCCGCCTCGGCCGCGCGCTCGTCGCTGCTTGCCGCGAACGCGGCGTCGCCATCGATACGGTCGGCGCGATCGCCGTGGAGTGCGACGCGCGGCGCGTGCTCGGGATGCGCACCGACTTCGGCTTCACGCCGGCAGGCGCGGTCGTCAACGCTGCGGGTGCGTGGGCCGGGCAGCTGCAGGGTTTGCCGGCAGCGGTTCTGCCCCCGGTCGAACCGCGCAAAGGCCAGATGCTGGCATTGCAAGTGCCTGCCGGTTTCGTTCGCCGCGCGACGTGGCTGCCGGGAGCTTACGTCGTGCCGCGCGACGACGGGCGGCTGCTCGCCGGCGCAACCGACGAACGCGCGGGATTCGACGAACGCGTCACCGCCGAGGGAATGCGAACGATTCTCGACGCCGCGCTGAGCGCCGCGCCGGCGCTCGGCGGATTCAGCATCGTCGAGACGTGGGCCGGACTGCGGCCCGGAACGCCGGACGGACGTCCGTATCTGGGGCCCACGCCGCTCGCCGGACTCTTCCTCGCGGCCGGTCACTACCGCAACGGCATTCTGCTGACTCCGGCGACCGCACGTTTGGTGTGCGAAGCCGTTATGGGGGAGGCCGACTCCAGGCTCGAGGCGTTCGCACTCGACCGGCGGAGTGCGCCGTCGCCGAACGTGGAATCCGCACTTCGCAGCGCGAAGGCCTAACGCGACACGATGAAAGCAACGGCAAGATGAAGGCGACGGTCAACGGCGAAGCGCGCGAGCTTCCCGACGGCCTGACGGTCGGCAAACTCCTCGAAACGCTCGGCGCTGGGCGCGCCGGCGTTGCGGTCGCGCGCAACGATTGCATCGTTCGCCGCACCGAATACGATTCGGTGCGCATCGGGGATGGCGATCGCGTCGAGATCATCAAGGCGGTCGCCGGTGGCTAGTGCAGACGACGTGCTTCGAATCGGTTCTTACGAACTCAGTTCCCGTTTGATCGTCGGGACCGGAAAGTACCCGTCGATGGAGGTCATGCGCGCCGCGCACGCCGCCAGCGGCGCGCAGATGGTCACCGTCGCCATCCGCCGCATCAACCTCGACGATCCGACCGGCAAGACGATGCTCGACTACATCGACCGCGAGCGTTTCGTCGTGCTCCCGAACACCGCCGGCTGCTACACGGCCAAGGATGCCGTCCTCACCGCTCGGCTCGCGCGCGAACTGCTCGAAACGAATCTCATCAAACTCGAGGTGATCGGCGACGCGCAGACCCTCCATCCCGACGCGCGCGAAACGCTCGCCGCCGCCGAGGAATTGGTTGCCGGCGGTTTTACGGTGCTGCCATACGTCGGGGACGATCCGGTCGCATGCAAACAGCTCGAAGAGTTGGGCTGCGCCGCCGTGATGCCGCTGGCGGCGCCGATCGGCAGCGGCCTGGGAATCTGCAATCGCTATTCGATCGAGATCATCAAGGAGCGCGCAAAGGTTCCGGTGATCGTCGACGCCGGCGTCGGCACCGCATCCGACGCCGCGATCGCAATGGAACTCGGCGTGGACGGCGTGCTGATGAATACGGGCATCGCGGCGGCGCACGATCCGGTGCTGATGGCCGAAGCGATGAAGTTCGCGGTGCTCGCCGGACGCCGTGCGTACGTCGCCGGACGCATGCAGAAGCGCCTGTACGCCAGCGCGTCGAGTCCGGTCGAAGATCTGATCGGCTCGTGAGCGGCTTCGGTACGCTGACGCCGGAGGAGTTGCGCGCGTGGAGTGACGAGGGCAGGAAGTACGCGCTTCTCGACGTGCGAACTCCGCAGGAGTGCGAGCTCGCCGCCCTGCAACCCGCGATCCGAATTCCGATGAACGAAATTCCTTCGCGCCTCACCGAGATTCCGGACGGCATGCCGGTCGTCGTGCTCTGCCACTTAGGCGAACGCAGCGCTTACGTTGCCGCCTTTCTCGCCGCCAATGGCTTCCCGCACGTCTACAATCTCGGCGGCGGCATCGACGCGTACGCGAGCCGCGTCGATCCCAGCATCACCCGCTATTAGCGCCCTTCGCTATGGCGCGCTAAAGCCGGCGGCGGGCGACTACAAACCAGTGAACGGCATTCGACAGCGGGCGCTTGCGATGCGCCCACGCTCCGGCGACGCCGTCGACGCCGGCTTCCTCGAGATGCTCGAGGGTGTAGTGCGATTGCAAAAGTTCTTCGAGCTGGGCGCGCGTGAAGTAGGTGTGGGCGACGCCGCGCTCGTCACCCTCGAGCGGAGCGAACGTCGCGGCTTCGATGCGCCGGCCGTTGCCGAAGCGGGCGTCGCGAACCGAACCGAAGGCGGCGCAGAGCAGGCCGTCCAGTTCGAGCCGCTCGGCGATTCGTCCGGTTCGCGCCGCAATCGCCGCGACCGTTCCGTGCAGCAGGCCGTGCGTGCTGATCGCCGCGGCGAACGCGCCGACCTCCGGCCCTAAGGATTCGGAGCGATCGGCGTCGCCGTCGGGCAGTGCGACCACGTCGAATCCAGCGGCGTGCAAAGCGCGGGCGTTTCGCCCGCTGCCGCTGCAAAAATCGAGCACGCGTGCGGCGGGACGCGCACGCAGGCGCTCGACGAGCAGCATTGCGAGCGGATGCGGCGGTGCAATGGGGGCAGGGTCGAGCGGCGAAGAGGGCATCATGGAGTCCGAGACGCTCATTATCGTCGTCGGCGGCGACTACCTCGCGTTCGAAATCTGCAAAGAGATTCTCAAGACCGCGGGTCACGCCGTCGTGCTGGTTTGGAAGCACGCCGACGAACGCGCCGCGCGTCTGTTAAGTCACGAGGCCGACGTGCTGGCGCGGGAGTTCGGAGCCGCCTTCACGTTCCTTCACGACGACCCGACCGACCCGGCGGCCTTGCAGCGGGCCGGACTCCATCCGTCGAGCGAGAGCGGGGCGCAGAGCTTTTGCCTCGTCGCGGTCTCACAAGACGACCGCCTCAACCTTCGCGTTGCGCTGCTCGCGCGCGACATCAACGAACACGTTCGCATCACGCTGCGTCAGTTCAACCCCGTGCTCGGTTACAAAATCCAAGAGGGTTTGCGCTACAACTGCACGGCGATCTCGCCCGCGGCGCACGCGGCGGCGACGTATGCAGCTTCGGCGGTCGATCCGTCGTGCTTCTACGCTTTGCGTTTTCCCACGCTCGAGACGGCCGACGAACGCATCGCGCGGCGGCGTTCGTCGGCGGCGGAGACCGAGGAGGAATCGGCGCTCTTCGGGTTCTCCGAACGCAGTGCCGGATTCTTCGGCGTCGCCGGCATGAGCGTCGAGCAGGCCGAGCGCGAGCGGAAGTTGCGCATCGTCTCGGTCAACGGCCGGGCGCCGTATGTCTGTGCGGGAAACGAAACCGAATCCGAGGAGTCCGCGACACAGAGCGTGCTGGACGATGGCGACCGCGTCATCGCGTTCGGGCCGGTTTCGTCGTTGCGCGACGCCGCCGACGGCGAGCCGGTCTTGCGTGCCGGTCGTTGGGACGGCGTCAAGGCACAATGGCGCGATGCGTACTCGAGCCTGCGCCGGACCGAGCCCGTCCTTCGCACCGCGGCGCTCGTCGGCGCGGTGGCGTACGTGCTCTTCGTCGGGTTCTTCGCGGTCGTTACGCACTGGAACGTCGCCTCAGCGATGTACTACGTCGTCACGACGATGGAAGGATCGCCCAACACGCTGTTGTGCAGCGACTGCGGCGGTACGCCTGGGCTTGCGACGTGGCAACTTTGGGAGATGATCGGAGAGGTCGTCGTCACGTTGGTGGGCATCGTGCTGGTCGCGATCTTCACGGCGTCACTGACTTCGGGGCTCTACGCTGCGGCGATGCGGCGCACGCAAGGGCTGCGACGCATTCACCGCACCGGCCACGTCATCGTCTGCGGAGCCGGAAATGTCGGCAGCCTGGTCATCGACTATTTGCGGCAGCTGGGCGAACGCGTGGTCGTCGTCGAGCGGAGCCCGGACAGCCTGCTCGTCGAACTGGCTCGCGATCGCAAGATCGACCTGCTGACCGGCGACGCGACCAACGACGAAACGATCGCGTTCTGTTCGCCCGAGCGCGCCAAGAGTCTGGTCGGCGTCACCAACAGCGACACGGCAAACCTCGAAACGGCGCTGGGAGCGCGCTCCTACACGCGCGCGAACGCGCAGGCTCCTCTGCACGTCGTGCTGCGCATCGACGACTTGCGCTTCGGCCAGTCGATCAAGCGGCACTTCGGAATCTCATCGTTTTCGACGACGGAACTCACTGCCGCGACGATCGCCGGACTGGCGCGCTTCGAGAGCACCCGCGGCCGCTTCGACCTTTACGCCGACACGGGGCACCCGCGGTCGTTTCAACTTGCCGAACGATTGCAAGGCCCCGAGAACGCGCCGCCGCCGGCACCGCCGGAACGACCGGGCTATCGCGTGCGCTGGATTCCGCTCTACGTCTGGCGCGAAACCGGCGCCGGCAGGGGAGAGGCAATGCCGATACACAAGTTCGAGGGCGAGGTCCGAAGCGGTGACCGGTTGCTGTTCATGGTGCCGCTCGATCAGTTTTCGCACTAAGTTAGCGTAGGGAAAGGGGCAATCGTGCTCGGTGTAGGCGACCGGCTGCCGGAGGTCCGGCTGCTCGACGACGAGGGGCAAGGCGTTTCGACGAGCGATTTGCTCGGCGGCCCGCTCGTGCTGTATTTCTATCCTAAGGACGACACGCCGGGCTGCACCAGCGAGGCGTCGCAGTTCCGCGACCTCTATCCGCAGTTCGGGAAGAAGCAGGCGCGGATCGTCGGCGTTAGCCGCGATACGCCCGAATCGCATCGCAGTTTCAAGGAGAAGTTCTCGATACCGTTCACGCTGCTGGCCGACACCGAGTCGAAACTCTGCGACGCGTTCGGAGTCATCGTCGAAAAGACGATGTACGGGAAAAAGCGCAAGGGCATCGCGCGCTCCACCTTTTTGATCGACGAATCGGGGACGATCGTCAAAGTCTGGCCGAAAGTCAACGTCGACGAGCATGCCGACGAGGTGCTTTCATCGCTCTAGCGGCGCAACCGCGGCTGCGCGTCGTGGCGATCGGATCGAGCGCGTCGGTGCAGCGCCCCGGCCGGGCATGCAGCGCGTATCTGGTGCAGACGCCGTCGGCCGCCGTGCTCTTCGATGCCGGGAGCGGCGCCGTCGGCAATCTCCAAATGGCGATCGAGTATCCGGCGCTCGACGCGATCGTAGTTTCGCACATGCACGCCGACCACTTCCTCGATCTCGTCCCGCTGCGCTACGGCCTCACGTACGGTCCGCTCCGCCGGGCGAGCCGCATGCCGGTCTGGTTACCTCCGCGCGGCAGGCATGCGCTACAGCCGATTGCGGCCGCGTTTCACGGCGAGCGCGGCGAGTTTTTCGAGCGGGTCTTCGACGTCGGCGAATACGATCCGCGAGCGGTCATGCGTTTCGGCGACCTGTCCGTGTCGTTCGCACCCGCACTCCACTACGTCGAAGCGTACGCGATTCGAGCCGAAATCGACGGCGCGGCGTTTGCGTATTCGGGCGATACTGCGCCGTGCGACGACGTGGTCGAACACGCGCGAGACGCAACGCTCTTTCTCTGCGAAGCCACGCTCGCGCTCGGTTCGGAACCGGCGCCGCGCGGCCACTGCTCGGCGCGCGAAGCCGGCGTCATGGCGCGGCGTGCAAACGCGCGAGCGCTCGCGCTCACGCACTACTACGCGGATGCGGATCCGACCGCGCTGGTCGAAGCGGCTCGCGCAGAGTTCGCCGGCGACGTGGTTGCCGCCGACGACGGCGCCGAATTTATTCTTGCTTAAACCGTGCTCCGTGCGTCAACGCTGCAAAGATACTATTCGATGATGCGGCGTATCGCCTTACCGGCCTCGCCGCCCCCGCCGAAATAGACGACCTCCCAGTAATTATCTTCCGGATCCGCGAAATACGACGAGCGCCCTTCGAACAGATCTGCGTCCACGGGTTCCTTCGTGATGCGTCCTCCGTGCGCGCGGATTGCCGCTATCGTGGAATCGACTTCTTCCGGCGACCCGACGTTGATTGCGAGCGTGAACCCACGAAAACCGATTTCGGCAGAGTTCGCTTTCGCGCAAGCATCGGCCTCAAGTTGATCGAGGGCAAAGATTGCGACCAGCGCGCCTTGCGTTTGGAATGCAACGAAGTCATCGGAATCGACAAGCATCGACCATCCAAAGCCTGCATAAAAGTCGCGAAGCGTCTTTACGTCACGCGCTCCCAACGTGGCGACCGTCATGCGTGCAGGTACCGTACCAAGTGCTGTTGCCATGCGTCCTAGCATTGAAGTGAGTAGGTCGCTCGTCCTTCGACTGCGCACGGCTTCGCCGTGCTCCGCTCAGGATGACATGCTCAGCGTGCGCTCCGCTCGTCCTTCGACTGCGCGTGGCTTCGCCGCGTTCCGCTCAGGATGACACACGAGGAGCTCCGCTCAGGATGACAGATTGTGGGCTAGTTTTCGGTTTTGGGTTCGCTGCGGGGGAGCGAGAAGTGAAGCAGCGAGGGGATCGGCGCCAGACCGCGGCTGATCACGGCGAACGGCGTGGTGCGAAGGCCGAGTTTTTCGAGGCGATCGACGGCCGCGAGCATTTGGTGGCCGTTGGTGACGACGTCCTCGAGGAGCAGCACGTGCTGACCCGGGCTGTAGGGTCCTTCGACGTAGTCGTCGGCGAACGCGCCGTAGCGCTTCGGCTGCTTCCGCACGGCGATCATCGGCACGCCCGCGAGTTGTGAGACGGCGGTTGCGATCACGACGCCCCCGAGTTCGGTGCCGCCGATGATGTCGGGATTGAGTTCGGCAATGACCGGCGTGAAGAGCCGTGCGATTCGGCGCAACACGTGCGGATCGGCAAAGAGCGAGAACTTGTCGATATAGTAGTCGCTGCGCATGCCGCCGGAGAGGATGTAGTCGCCGCGCGTCAACGCGCGCTCGACGATGATTTTGCGCAGCCAGACGAGTTCGGGCATCGGGCCGGACGGTCTATCGGGCCTCACCGCAGGCTCCCTAAATGCTCCACTGCCACGCGTTCCACGATTCAAGCACCGGATTCGGATCGAATCCCTTGAAGTCGACGCTGATCGGCTCCATTTGGCGCGTCCACCAGAAGAAAATCTGCGGGTTGTCGCGTGCCAGCAATTCTTGAATCTTGTAGTACGCCGCCGTGCGGGCCGGCCGGTCGTACTGCGTCAGCGCGGCGTTCTGCGCGGCTTGCATGTCGGGGTTGCAGTAGCGCGAGTAGTTGTAGCCGCCGGGCGGAACGTCTTGGCAGAGATACTGCGAGCTGTTGTCGGGATCGACGCCGGCGTACCAGCCCGCGAGCGACAGATCGAATCTGCCGAGCTGCAGGATGCCGCCCATCCCGGCGGGTGCGAACAGCGTGTCGCCGGGGAAGTATTTGATCTCCACCCCGATGCCGGATTGGCGAAGCATCGCTTGCAGCTGCAGGCTGGCTTCGCGCCGCGTCGCGTTCGAGTTGTTCGAGACCATCAACAGGCTGAGCGGTTGTCCGTTCTTCTCCATGATGCCGTCGGGACCGGGCGCCCAACCGGCGCTGCGCAACAGTTCGCGCGCCTTTATCGGGTCGTGCGGATACGAGTGCACCGTCGGATTGAACGCCCACATCCAATCCGGAATGTCCTCCGTGGCCATCTTCATGATGCCATGCGTGAGCGTCGCAACCAACTGCTGCTTGTCGATGGAGTAGGCGATCGCTTCGCGCACGGTGCGGTCGCCGAGCAGCGGCCGAGAAAGATTGAGCTGTACCGACTCGTAGCCGTTGACGTTTACGAAAACGAGCTTCACGTCGGGCGCACCTTGCAGTGCCGGGTAGGTGTTGGGCGAGGCTTGAAAGATGTAGTCGAGCGCGTGGGTTTTCAGAAGGTTTACCGACGTATTTTCGTCGGGAACGATCTTGATCGTGACTCGATCGAGCCCAGGCTTCCCCATGAAGAATCCGTCGTTACGCGTGAGCGTAACGTGATCGCCGCGGGACCACTGTACGAACTTGAACGGCCCGTCGCTCACCGTCGGTGCGTTGTTGAACGCAATCTGGTTAAGGTTCGCATACTTCTCGAGTACGTGCGCCGGTGCGACCGGAAACGGCTGATCGCTCATGGCGAAGAAGGTGTTGACGAACGGCGAAAACTTCGTCTTGAGGTGGACGACGACCGTGGTGGCGTTCGGCGTGTCGATCGACTTGATATAGTCGTAGCCATGGCGCGAGACGACGTTGTTGTCGGGATTCACGATGGCTTGCCACGACCACTTAACGTCCTTCGACGTCACCGGAACGCCGTCGGTCCACTTTGCATTCGAGCGAAGATGGTAGGTGATCGTCAGGCCGTCGGCGGAGATGCCGCCGTTTTCCCGTGCCGGAACTTCGGTCGCGAGAATGGGAACCGGATTGCCTTTGTCGTCGGCGGCGAGCAGCGGCTCGAACATGAGGTAATCGATGAAGCCGTCGGTCGTGTTTGAGTTGAGCAGCGGGTTGAGGTTCTTGACGTCGTTCTGAATGGCGACGCGCAGCGCGCCGGGCTGCGTCCAGGAGTGGCGTCCGCCGGAGGTTCCCGTCGAAACCTTACTGCAGCCGCCGCCGGCCAGCAGCGCGACGAGCGTAGCAACGCCTGCGACACGGCGAGCGAGCGCGCGCACCGCGCCCTATACCGCCGCTTTGGGCGCGGCGCGATTGCCGGGAACGGGATCGTAGCGGTCGTGACGCCACGAATAGGTTCCCAAGCCTTGCGTGGCCGTGCGGAGTTCGGTGATGTAGCGAGAGAGTTCGACCTGCGGCACGAACGCTTCGACGAGATCGAAGCCCGCGCGGTCGGCCGGATTCATGCCCAGAATCTGTCCTCGCTTGCCGGTAAGCTGCGCGATCGCCGTCGATGTGTAGGCCGTCGGCACGGTGACTTGCACGGCGACGATCGGCTCGAGCACCACCGGATGGCATTTCGGCAGCGCGTCGCGCACCCCCATTCCAGCCGCCGTCTTGAACGATTGTTCGCTCGAGTCGACGTCGTGGTATTGGCCGTCGAAGAGCGTGACGTGCAGGTCGGTAATGGGATGCCCGTTCGGACCGTGCGCGAGTGCCTCGCGCACGCCCTTTTCCACCGCCGGAATGAACTGCCGCGGCACGACGCCGCCCACGATCTTGTCCTCGAACGTCACGCCGGAGCCGCGTTCGCGCGGCTCGAAGCGCAGCCACACGTCGCCGAACTGACCGTGACCGCCGGTTTGATGTTTGTAGCGCGAGTGGATTTCGGTGCCGGCGCTAATCGTCTCTAAATACGGAATCGTGGGCGGCGCCGTTTCTACCTCGACTTTATATTTGCGCGAGAGCCGCTCGACCGCGATCCCCACGTGCTGTTCGCCGCATCCGAGCAACAGCAGTTCGTGGGTCACGTCGGCACGCTGCACGCGCAGCGCAGGATCCTCGTCGACGATGCGCACGAGCATCTGCGAAATCTTCGCCTCGTCGATGCGCTCCTTCGGTTTGACCGCGACGGCAAAAACGGGCTCGTCGACCGGGATGCGCGACAGCAGCACTTTGTGTCCGTTCGACGTCAGCGTATCGCCGGTCGAGACGGCTTCCAAGCGCGCCAACGCGACGAGCGAACCGGGTCCCGCTTCCGAAATCGCCTCCTGTTTCTTTCCTTGCAGCCGGTAGAGGCCGCCGAGTCGCACTTTTTCGCCATCGCGCGAGACGTCGGCGAGCGTCGCGTCGGACTTGAGCGTGCCCGACAGAATCCGCGCGATCGAGAGTTTGCCGCTTTGCGGGTGGATCGTCGTCTTGACGACCTGCGCGATTACCGGACCGTTCGGATCCGGCGCAATCTCGCGTCCTTCGACATCGGTTTTGGGCGCGTCCGCGGGCGACGGAAACCACCTTTGCATCGCGCGCACGAGCGCGGCTACCCCCGCGCCCGAGACGCCCGACGCGACTAAGACGGGGACGATTTGATCGTGCGCGCACTCGGCGCACAGATCGCGCTCGACCTCGTCGAGCGGCGGCTCCACGCCTTCGAGCAACTCCTCCATGAGATGGTCGTCGAAGTCGGCCATTGCCTCGAGCAACTCCGCGCGCGCCGCGCGCGCCGGCTCCTCGAGTTCGGAGGGTATCGCGTCGCCGGTCTCGCCGTCGCCCTCGAAGCGGCGGCCTTGCATCTCAGCCAAATCGACGTATCCGCGAAACTGCTCGGCGCTTCCGATCGGCACCTGCTCGGCCACGACGTGGCGTCCGTACGCACTCTGCAGTACCGCGAGCGTGCCCGCGAAGTCTGCTCCGGGGCGGTCCATCTTATTGACGACGAAAAGATGCGGCATGCGGCCGCCTTCGAGGTAGTCGAGGAGCGCTTGCGTCTGCACGACGCGCGCCGGATCGGCTTCGACGACGATGACGGCGGCGTCGACGCCGCAGATCGCCGCTTTCGTCTCGCCGAAGAAATCGACGAATCCGGGGCAATCGACGATCGTGAAGTCGACGTCGTCGGAGGATGCGTGCGCGAAACCGACGGTCGTCGATTGCACGTGCGCGACATCTTCGGGCTCGTGATCGGTCACCGTCGTGCCATCGGCGATCGAGCCGCGGCGCCCGATCGCGCCCATGTGCGCGAGCACCGCTTCCACCAACGTGGTCTTGCCCGCGTGATGGGGACCGACGAAGGCAATATTACGTAAGCGGGCGATATCCGCCATCTCGTTCTCCTTTGCGAAAACGAACGCCCTAGCGGCGCTTCGTGGTTGGCTTTTTCTTTCTCGCTGAAGGCTTGTGCGGCGCCTTCACGATTTTGACGGCTTTCTTGGCGGCAGCCCTGGCCGGACGCTTCTTGGCGGTCGCCTTGGCCGGCGGGCGCTTCGGCGCGGCCGCTTTTTTCACGACCGGTTTTGCGCGCTCCGCCGATTTTTTGGCGGCCGGGCGGGCGGGCGGCGCCTTCTTTGTCTTCGCGCGGGCGGGCGGAGATTTTGCGGCCGGAATTCGGACTTTCGCGGCCGGAATTCGGACTTTCGCGGCCGGTTTAGCCGCCTTCGGAGCGGGCTTCGGTGGTTTCGCGCTCGCCTTCGCCGGCTTTTTCTTCGCCGCTGTGGGCGCGACCGAGCGCGCGGCCTTGGCTTTGCTCGAAGAGGTCGACGACTCGGGCGAGCGCTTTGAGCCGGTCTTCGCGGGCGCAGCGTCGGCGCGCTTTCCGGATCTCGCAGGGCCGCCGGTTCGTTTCGCGGCAGCGGCCTCGCGCGCGGCGCGCGCGCTTTCGCGCCGTGACGGCGCGGGCTTTTCGGCCTGTTCGGGCAATCCGAGTTCGGCGCGCCCCAACCCCGTAATGCTGCTGCCCGGCACGAACGTCGGGCGCGTTCGCTCCTGCGCTTCTAGATGCTCGCGCGTGGCCCGCAGCGCAACGCGCGCCAGGCGCCCGCCCACGGGGAAGACGATTTCGTTGATCTTGGCGTCGTCGAGAAGCTTCAGGATAACGTCGAACCCGTTACCCTGATCCTTCGGACTGTGCGCGTCGGAGCCGACCGCGATGCCGACGCCGAGCGCCCTGGCTTTCCGCACGAGCCTGGCATTGGCATCGAGATACTTCTTTTTCGCCTCGACAGAGTTGTCGCGGTAGAGAAACCGCGTATTGACCTCGACGGCAAGGCCGCGCGCGTGGCAGAGCGTGAGCAGGCGGTCCTCGTACTCGTCGAGCCGCTTCTGGGCCGGCCAGCGCCCCAGATGTGAGGGGCCATAGAAATGCCCCACGATGTGCGTCGGGAGTCTCTCCAAGTCGTCGAGCAACTTGGATATGTAGAGTTCCCACAGTTTATCGGGCCCGATCGCGTCGTGGAGGTGCGCGAATTCCGCGTTGTCGAACGCCCAGGCCCAGTCCGCGCCCTTCTCCGGATGATCGATCGTGACGAAGTTCACCGAGCGGATGAGACCGTCGGGCCGCATCGCCTCGACGATGTTCTGAGCGTCCGGCCGTGCGCGCGGATCGTTATCGACCTCGGCCCCGATCGAGAAGCGCATGCCGCGGCGAAGAGCCTCGGAGACGGCCGAAGCGTGCGCGCCGTCGACGCCGGCCGTCTCGGCCGCCCCGAAAACGTCGCCGGCGTGGGCGAGCTTCAGCGCTCGCCGCAGCGTGTTGACGGCGCCGGGGTCTTCGAACGTGAGATAGTTGATGTGGTCGGCCACCATCAGGAAGCGCGGCGAGTTACGCCGGCAAGCGTGATAGAACCACAAGAAAAGCATCCGCGCAGAATACGCGATTGGACGTTCCTCGGCAAAAGGCCGGTGCTCCCCTTTCGCGTGGCCGTGAACGTCGGGGATGGCCGAAACGCGCGGGTCGCTCAGGAACACCCGCCCTTGTGCGCCGCGTAGAAGTGCATGAGGATCGCCACGCCGCTAAGGTTGGCGCCTCCGGGGGACGTTACCCTCTGTAACCTTCCATTTTGAGTAGGCGCGCCTTCATGTCGAGTCCGTAGAAGTAGTTGTGCAGCGCGCCGCTCGAGTCGACGACGCGATGGCACGGAAAGAGCAGCGGAACCGGATTGCGTGCCATAACCCGTCCAACCGCGCGGGCGGCGCGCGGGTGCCCGATCTGCGCCGCGACCCAGGCGTAGGAGCGCACCTCGCCGGGCGGAATCTGTGCGGTCGCGCGCAACGCGGCTTGCTCGAACGGCGTGAGATCGCTGATGTCGACCATCGCGTCTTCGACCTTCCAGGTGCGGAAGAACCGGTCGAGCGTCTCTCGCAGCCAAGCGGGTGTCTCGCCGCCTACGACCGGCCGGCGCAAGCGTCGCTCGACTCGCTCGCGCACCATTTCCAGCGAATCGCCCGTATCGATTCCGATATAGGCGATCCGGTGTTCCTTGAATCCCACGTAGACGCGCCCGATCGGGGTTTCCGCGGCGCACAAGAGGACGGGCGTCCGGTGGCGCATTTGAATCGATGCGATATGCTCGACGACCTTCTTGGCCAGATCGCACGACGGCTCCGGACGCGGCAACGAGGAGAGGCAGTATGCGACGCCTTCGAATTCGTGAAAGAGTCCCTGACAGGATGGACACGCGCGCAAATGCACGTGCACGGTCTCTCTGAGCGTCGTTGTCGTGTCGTCGCGAATTTCGTCCCACATGGCTTCGACGTCACGACAGCGCATGCACGGGCCCTCCTTCGTTAGTGAATCGTCCGATTTGGGGGCCGAGGATGCGCCGCAGTATCCGCACGGCGCGATGCACGTGAGACTTCACGGTCCCAATCGGCTGGTGGAGAATCTCGGCGATCTCCGGATGGCTTCGGCCCTCGATGAAGCGCAGCGTGGCGGCAGCGCGCAGATGCATCGGCAACTGCATGAGCGCTTGTTCGACCAGTGCGACCTCCGCATTTCGTTCGACGATCGTCTCCGGTTGCGGCGGCGCTTCGTTCGATTCGCGCAACAGCGCGTCGGGATCGGCGAGCGCATCGAGCGCAACGCTTGCCGGGCGCTTGCTCCGCAGACGATTGCGGGTGACGTTGAGGGTAATCGTATAGAGCCAGGGCTGAAGGCGCAGCTCCTGGCGCTGCTGCTCCGACATCTTCCCGAGCGCGCGATAGGCGCGCACGAACGCATCCTGGACGATCTCCTCGGCGTCTTCGCGATTGCCCGTCATGCGCAGGGCGAAGCCGTACAGGCGCCGCTGGTAGTCGTCGACGATTCGTTCGAACCCGTCGACGCCCGAAGCGGGCCCTCCCGGCAGCCGGACGGCTGCGGCTTTCCCTTTGGGAACCGCTGAAGGCACGTGAACTCCCCGCAGCAGCGGTGCCGCAAGCGCACTCATACAGTGACTCGGACCACTCCCGCCTGCCGCCTGGTTTCACACGAGGACGGAAAAATCCTGAGCAGCGTAAAACATCGTGGCGCGGGGGCAAGGCTGGGGTGGAGCGGCCGGGACTAAGGACTCCTAAAGGAGGATCGTTCATGGGACTGCCGATCGAACCGACGGATATCTCGTTCGACGCCTACACGATGTGCAGTTTTCTCCCCAATCTCGATTCGGCGCGCGCAATTCCGCTGGTTCTCATCGGGTACCGCCAAAACGAGGATCCATGCTTCGTCTGGCTCGTGCCGGACGGGGGCGTCTTCAACGACGAACTTACCGGCGATCCGTACTACGCGAAAGTGCTACGCGACCCGCGTGGGTACTTTCGGAGAAAGCTCGCGAAGTACGTTGAGGAGACCGGCTGCGTGAAGCGCGGCATCGAGATGCTCGTCGACTGCCATCAGAATCACCTCGCGTTTACGCCGCTGACGGAGTTGCGCGAGACGCCGTTCCGCCACCCGTTACAAGTGGAGTTGGTCGGGGCGTTTTAGCCGGCGCCGGCGGACTCGGCCGCGGCGGCACGGGAGCGCCCGGCCGTCCGGTCGCGCGGATGTAACGGCGGTAGACGATGCGGACGGGCACGGTTTCGTGTCCGTCGTGCAGCTGTGCGACGATCGTCAGCGTCGCATCGAGCGCGAGCAGCACTGCGTCGTTCATCGAGTAGTAGGCGGTGCCGTCCATCCGCATGTGCCCGGACATCGTCGCATCGACGCGCGCCGGCATCGGCGCCGACATCGGGCCGTCGGCTTCGAAGCGCACGGCAACGGCGGCGCGGCCGTCGACGACGCCGCCCGTCGCCGGACGCAGATAGCCGCGCAGCACGGACTGTCCTCCGAGCGGAGAGGTCGCCGAGAACGGCACCGGGCCGTGCAGGTTGCGAAGATCGCGAATCGTACCGCCGTCGAGTTGCACCGCGAACGGCTGGTTGAGGATCGTGAGGAAGTCGGGATCGTCGTCGAGGTCGTCCACGAACGAACCGTCTTGCCGCAACTCTTGCACGAAGCGCGCGTCGCCGTGCGAGTTGCCGTCGGCGCCGCTGCGCGCGTATCGTGCTTGTGCGTCGTAGCGCATGTGGCCGTCGAGCCGCTCGACGGTCAAGCGCTGCTCGCCGACGTATTCAACGCGTGAAACGACGCCCGCCGAGCCGACGTGGTAGACGTCTTCGCCGCGCACGTCGTACTGCTGGTCGGCGCGTGCGGGAAGCGCCGCTGTTGCCAGCGCGGCGGCCAGAAGGCCCGCGATCGCTCTCGAAAACACCCGCTACTCGCTTCGGCTTAGCGAAGTGTTCCGGCGCGGCGCCGCCGGCCGACATAGAAGCGGACGTGGGCGGTGCCGCCGCACACGACCACCGCATCGGCGTCGGCAAAGCGCCGGCCGTCGATATCGACCGTGAAATCGCCTGCGGCCAAACCCGCGAGCGTGCGGCGAATGCTGCGCAAAAACTTATCGTGCGGCGCGCGCGCGCCGATCGCTTCGCGTACCGCCAGCGCGATCAGCTCGCGTACGCGCAATGGCGTTGCAAGCGCGAAGGCGGCGCAGCCATCGGCTGCGACGGCGTGGAGATCGAGCGGTACCCGCACGCGAATCACGAGGGACATTTTCTGCTGCTTCGAGGAGCTGCCTGCCGATTGGGATAACCGTAATAGACGTGTCCCTTTCTGGGAATGTGCCGGCCGACGTGCTGGTGGGCACGGTCGAGAAGCTCGTCGCCAAAATGGACGAGACCGACCTCGCTGCCGTATACTCGCGCAATCTCGCGGCGATGCCGGCCGACGCCTTCAGCGCCTTCGTCGAAGCGATGTTCGACGCGTTTCGCGAGCGGGGCGAGTCCTCGGAAGACGCGGTCGAAGGTGCGGGGACGACGCTCGAGAGCGTGTCGCGCCGCGACGAGGGAGCCGTCGGCGCGCTGCTCGAGTACGCTCGCAGCAATCCCGGACTTCTGAAGGAGGCGACCACCCTGTTCGTCGAGCAGCGGCCGGATCTCGTCGCAACGCTGCCGCAAACGCTCTATGGAGCGATCGCCGAGCGCTTGTCCGCCGCCACGTGAGCGATTCGCCGCGCCGGCGCCGCAGCGACGACGACACCGGCGGGGGATTGCCGCTCTTTCCTCTTATCGTGATCGTTATCTTCGCCGGTTTGCTGCTGGGCGGCGTGCTCGCGCATTTCTTCGGTGGTTCGGGTGGCGCGGGCGGAAAAGGTCCCACCGCGGTCGCGACCGCGTTGCCGCCGACACCGCTTCCTACGCCTTTCACGTTGGCTACGCCGCGTACGAAGCGCACCGCGCCGGCGTTCCTGCAAACGGCGTCGCCATCTCCGACGCCGGCGCTAACGCCGAAACCCTCACCGACCGCGTCGCCGGCGCGAACGAAAACCGCATCGCCCGCGGCGAGCGCGACGGCGCCCGCGACGCACGTGGCGGTCGAAGCTTCATTGCCGCCCAAGACGCCGGCGCCGGTGAAAACCGTAACCGCCGCGCGAGTGACGCCGGTCCGCGCCGCAGCGATTACGCCCGCACCGAACTACGTAGCGCCCGGCACGAACCAAGCGGCCGGCATCGTGCGCTCCTACCTCGGCGCGCTCGCGCGCGGCGATCGCGCGACCGCCACGTCGTACCTCGCGAGCGGGCTGCCCGGCGAAACGTTCATGAGTTCCGACGCGCGCATCGTTTCGATCCATTCCGTTCAGACGACGAATGCTCAGTATCGCGTCACTGCGGACGTGCGCGCGTCAACGGGCGATTACTACGTCACCTTCACCCTCGAGCCCGGCAGCGGCGGCTTGCAGATCGTCGATCACTACTCGATCCGCATGTAGCGCGTCCTTCGACTGCGCGGCTTGCGGGCCGCTCCGCTCAGGATGACAACTCAGACTTCGGCGCCCAGGCCCGTGGTGGCGCGTACCCGTAGTTCGTCGAACATCGCTTCCGCGGCGGGATCGCGCACGAGCAGCGTGCCGACGATCGCGCCGGCAAGCCCGATCGGGATCGAAACCAAGCCCGGATTGTCGAGCGGGAAGATTGCGTGCGTGCCCATTGCGACGGGACTGAGCGCGATGAGCGCCAGCGACGAGATGAGCCCGCTGAGCATGCCCGTAATCGCGCCGCCGCGCGAGAAGCGGCGCCACGAGAGCGCGAGCAGGAGGACGGGGACGTTCGCGCTCGCCGCCACTGCGAACGCCAATCCGACTAAGAATGCGACGTTGTATCCGCGCAACGCGACCGAAAGCACGATCGCGATCGCGCCGACCGCAACCGCCGCCGCGCGCGCGACGAAGATCTGCTCGCGCTCGTCACCCTTGCCGTTGCGCACGAGACTGAACCAGATGTCGTGCGCGAATGCCGACGACGCGGTGATCGTGAGGCCGGCGACGACCGCGAGTATCGTCGCAAACGCGACGGCGGCGACGAAGGCGGCCAGCAACGGCCCCCCGAGATGCCCCGCGAGCAAGGGCGCCGCGAGATTCGTGTTCGTCGTAGGAACGACGAAGCCGTTGCGAGTGAGTTGCGAGTCGAGCGCCTGCTGACGTTCGGGGTGGTGCGCGATATAGGAAATCGCCTCGCCCGCGTAGAGCCGTTTACCGATGTGCTCCTGACCGACGATCGTCGCCGCGCCGAGACCCATGAACGACGTCGTGAGATAGAAAATCCCCACGAGCAGCACCGCCCACGCCGTCGAGACGCGCGCGGCCCGTGCCGACGGCACCGTGAAGAATCGCATGAGGATGTGCGGCAGGCCCGCGGTTCCCAAAACGAGCGCGAGCCCGAGCGAGATGAGATTCCACGCGCCCAAGGGCCCGTGGTAGAGCAGGCCCGGCTGCAGCAGGTTCGTTTCGTTTCCGGAGACGCGCACCGATGCGGCCGCCGTGAGAAACGCCGGCAGCGAGAAGTGAAAGTAGCCGATAACCAAGAGCGAGAGCGCTGCCGCGGTTGCGAGCAAGAGCGAGGCCTTGATGATCTGTACCCACGTCGTCGCAAGCATCCCGCCGAAGAGCACGTAGACGAGCATCAAGACGCCGACGACCGCGATCGCAACGAAATCGGAGAACTGCGGTAGCAGCAGCGTGAAGAGCAATCCGCTGCCGACCATCTGCGCGATCATGTAGAAGAGCGTCACGGCCAGCGTCGACACCGCCGCGATCGCGCGCACGCCGCGTCCACGCAGTCGAAACGAAATCGTGTCGGCCATCGTGTACTTTCCCGTGTTGCGCAGCGGTTCGGCTACGAGAAAGAGCACCGCGAGGTACGCGACGAGCCATCCGACCGAGTACATGAAACCGTCGAATCCGTAGAACGCCACGAGTCCGGTGATGCCGAGAAAAGATGCGGCCGACAGGTAATCGCCGGCGATCGCCCAGCCGTTCTGCATGGCGCTGATGCGGCGCCCTGCCGTGTAAAATCCGCGACTGGTCGTGCTCTGCCCCGCGGCGGCGTAGGTCACTACCAGCGTGATGCCCACGAAAACCGCGAAGATGACCAGCGACGGTTGCGCGTTCACTGTTTGATCTCGTGCGTCTCGTGCCGGCGCACGCGCGCCGCCGCCAGATCGAAGGCGCGCGCTCGCCAGAGATAGAGCGCCACCAGGATCCACGTCATGACGAACTGCGCGAGCGCAAAGCAATAAGCGAGCGTCAGCGGACCGAGCACGGCGCGGCTCATCAGGCCCGGTGCAAAGCCGACCGAGAGCGGCAGCGCCAGGTAGAAGGCGATAAAGAAGATCGTTGCCGGAGTGACGAACCGGCGGCGTGCCGCGAGGAGCGCGCGAAACTCCGGTTCCTCGGCTAAAGCCTCCCACTGCTCGGGCGTGATCCGGTGATGCTGCACGGGCTCGAAGTTTTCTACCCGGCGAGACCCCCCTGTCATCGGCCTCCGAGAAGTCGCCGGACGTCGGCGCCGATTAGCTCCTCGACGCCGAGCGCGCTCACGAAAACCGCGCTGGCGACGATGGAGAAGGTCGGCATGCCCGGGTCCTTCGGATACGGGATCGTCGTCACGACGACCCAGAGCGACCCGGCGAAAAATGGAAGCGCGATCGTCGCGGCTGCAATCCAGCGGCGCGGGCCTCCCGAGAAGGGCGTCTTGACGGCGATCATGCCGGTGAGCGCGAGCACGATCGCGCCGGCGAGCCGGGCGGCGGCGTCGAGGACGTCGGCCGGCGGCGTCGGTTATTCCTCGTCGGGCCAGGCGGCGAGTTGCCCGATCGCCGCACTCTTGAGCACGCGCAAGCCGAGCATCGCGCACTTCATGCGCGTGGGACTGATGCCGATGCCGACGTTCTCGAGCACCGCTTCTTTCGAGAGTTTCGCGACGTCTTCGAGCGGCATGCCTTTGATCGTCTCGGTCAACATCGACGCCGACGCCTGACTGATCGCGCATCCTTTGCCGAAGAATCGCACGTCGGCCACCTTGCGGTTCTCGTCGAGTTTGAGTTCCATGTGAATGGTGTCGCCGCACAACGGATTCAAATCGTCGGCCTGCACGTCGGGACGTTCGAGATGCCCGAAGTTTCGCGGATTGCGATAATGATCGAGAATGTAATCGCGGTAAAAGTCGTCCATGCCCGGCAGAGTGCTACACCCCGAAGACTTTGGCGGCTTTTTCGAGGCCGTCCGCCAGGGCGTCGATATCGGCGTGGGTGTTGTACAGATAGAACGACGCGCGTGCGGTTGCGGACCATCCCATTTTATCCATCAACGGCATCGTGCAGTGGTGTCCGGCGCGGATGCAGACGCCTTCGGTATCGAGGATCGAGGCAAGATCGTGCGCGTGGATGTCGGCGAAATTGAACGAGATGACGCCGGAGATAAGGTCGGGGTCGCGCGGGCCGTAGACGACCAAACCGCGCGGCTCGAACTCGGCGAGCCGCTCGAGCGCGTAGCCGGTCAGCGCGCGCTCGTGCTCGCGAACCCAGTCCATTCCGACGCCTTCGAGATACTCTACCGCAACGCCGAAGGCGATGGCATCGGCGATGTTGCCCGTGCCGGCTTCGAACTTCCGCGGCGCGGGAGCAAAGGTCGCGCCGGCGTACTCGACGCGCGCGATCATGTCGCCACCATAGTAGAACGGCGGCATCGCGTCGAGCAGTTCTCGCTTGCCGTATAAGGCGCCGATGCCGGTCGGTCCGAGCATCTTGTGTCCGCTGAAGGCGTAGAAATCCGCGTCGAGATCCTTCAGGTCGACGCGAAAATGCGGAACGGCTTGTGCGCCGTCGACCAGCACGACGGCGCCGGCGGCGTGCGCACGCTCGATCACGGCGGGCAGCGGCGCGATGGTTCCAAGCGTGTTGCTGACGTGACCGATCGCGACGATCTTGCAGCCGTCGAGCAGCGCGTCCAGATCGTCGAGGATCAGCATGCCGCGCGAATCCGCCGGGATGAACCGCAGGCGTGCACCGGTGCGTTTTGCCAGAGCCTGCCACGGAACGAGATCCGAATGATGCTCGAGTTCGGTGACCAAAATCGCGTCGCCCTCGCGCACGTTCTGCGATCCCCACGCGTACGCGACGAGGTTGACGGCCTCGGTCGTGTTGCGTACCCAGACGATCTCGGAGGTGCCGGCGTTGACGAAACGCGCGACCTTCACGCGAGCGGCTTCGTACTCGGCGGTCGCGCGTTCGGCGATCTCATAGACTCCGCGGTGAATGTTAGCGTTGTAGCCTTCGTAGTAGTCGACCAGCGCGTCGATGACGGCCCGCGGCTTTTGCGAAGTCGCCGCGGAATCGAGGTAGACCAAACGTTTGCCCCGCGAGGTCGGCCGAGCGAGAATCGGAAAGTCCGCAACGATTGCGGAAAGCTTGGCGTCGACAGCGGGCGCCCGCAGTGCCTGCGTCACGGTAGTTTGGCCGCCAGCGCGACGCGAATCCGTTCGCGCAGCGCCTCGGTGGGAAAACGCGCTATGGCCGGTTCGAAAAAGCCCAGCGCGATCATCCGTTCGGCGGCGTCGCGTTCGATGCCGCGCGTGCGCATGTAGAAGATCTGCTCGGCGTCGATCGCACCGACGGTCGCGCCGTGAAACGCCTTTACCTCATTCGCGCCGATTTCGAGGGCCGGAACCGAATCGACGTGGGCCTTCTCCGAAAGGAGCAGGGCATCGTCGCGCAAGCTCGCGTCGCTGCCCTGCGCGCCCGGGGCGATGCGAATGTTGCCGAGATACCGCGCCTGACCGGAATCGACGCCGGCCGACTTTACGATCGTTTCGGAGGTCGAGTCGCCGACCGCGTGGTTGACGGTGCTGACGACGTCGACGTGCTGGCTGTGGTTAGGAAAAAAGACCGCCGTCACGCCGGCGGTCGCTCCGGGATTTTCGACGGCGATCGAGAGATCAGCGACGGCCAGCGCGGCGCCCAACTCGGCGCAGTGCCACGACACGGAGGCGTCGCGTCCGGGCCTTGCCGCGCGCGTAAAGAGCGCACGTCCGGTCGGTGCGAGCTGTTGACAACTCGCATAGACGATGTCAGCGCCGGCCTCGGTGACGATTTCGGCGACGCCGCATACGAAGGCGCCATCCGCGCCCCCGCAACGCTCGACGATCGTCGCTGCCGACCCGCGCTCGGCGAGGACCACCGTGAAAGGAAAAATGCTCGCGCCGGCCGGAGCCTCGTACGCGATCTCGACCGGCTCGGTGCTCGCGCATTCGGCCGGAACGTAGACGAACGCGCCGAGTTGCGCGAAGGCGCCGGCGAGCGCACCGAACTTCGTCGAGACGGCGCTCGTCGCGCCGAAAGCGCGGGCGAGCAGTTCGGGATGCTCGCGGGCCGCGGTCGTCAGGTCGCAGACGAGCACGCGCGGCGGCCGATGCTCGATGTGGAGGGTGCCTGACGATGGTGCGATCGTTTCGGGGACGGGCGCGATCGACTCGAGATCGATCCTCCAGTACCTGCCCGGGCGTTCGCGTCCGCTGCGCGTGGAAAAGAAACGCCCGAGCGATGCCACGCGCGCATCGCGAGCGACCGGCACGTCGCCGAAGGCGTCGAGCCGGTCGTAGAGCGCGAGCTCTTCGGGAACGACCGCTCGGACGGCGTTAAGCAATTGCCGCGATCTCCTCGCGGATCGCGTCGTAGCCTTCGTTTTCGATGCGCTCGGCAAGGTCGCTACCGCCGGTCTTCGCGATTCGCCCGTCGATCATGACGTGCACGACGTCGGGCGTGACGTACTGCAGGATGCGCGGATAGTGCGTGATGATCAGAAATCCAGTCGATTTGCCTTCGTCGCTGGCACGCAGTCCGTTGAGCGAAGCGCAGACGTCCTGCAGCGCGTCTACGTCGAGCCCCGAATCGGTTTCGTCGAGGATCGCATACTTCGGGCCCAGCATGGCCAACTGCAGCATCTCGACACGCTTCTTTTCGCCGCCTGAGAAGCCGTCGTTGAGGTAACGGCCCATGAAGGCGGGGTCGATGCCGAGCGCATCCATCTTTTCCATCAGCAGCCCGCGGAACTTTGCAGGAGCCAGGTCGCCCGGCCGAACCGCCTGGCGCGCGGCGTGCAGAAAGTTGGCGACCTTGAGGCCCGGAATGGCGGCCGGGTATTGGAACGAGAGAAAGAGGCCGGCGCGGGCGCGCTTGTCGGGTGGGAGCGCCAACAGGTCGTCGCCGTCGAGTTGTACCGTTCCCCGGGTCACCTCATAGTGCGGATGACCGGTCAGCGCGAAGGCGAGCGTCGATTTTCCGCTGCCGTTGGGGCCCATCAGGGCATGCACGCGACCGCGCTCGACGGTTAAGTCGATGCCTTTGAGGATTTCGGTTCCGGCGACGCTGCAGTGCAGGTCGTGTATGCGCAAGCCCGGCTCGGTCACGCCATGTCTCTCCCGTCGATATCGCTGATCCGCGCAGAACGCGTGCGGACCCGCATTATCGTAGCCGAGCCTCTCACAGAAAGTCAAGGAAAAACTTTACTATCTCGCGGCCTTCATGGTACGATACCGAAGCCAACGATGCATGCCGACCGCTTCTTTGCCTCAACGCGAGGAAAAATCGTTACCGAACTGCGCCGCAGGGGCTCGGCTTCCGCGGCGGATTTGGCATGCGCGTTCGGCCTCTCGCCCAATGCGGTTCGCCAGCAACTCGTCGTCCTCGAGCGCGACGGCCTAGTCGCCGAACATTCGGTGCGGCGCGGTCCGACCAAACCGACGCTCGAGTTCTCACTGACGGGAGAGGCCGACAAGCTCTTCCCGCAGGGGCACGACAAGATGCTCTCGGCGGTCCTGCGTGAGGTGCGCGAGCAGTTCGGCACGCCGGCGGTCAACCAGATCTTCGACGGCCTCTCGAAACGCGCGGTCGACCGGGCGCGCCTGCGCATCACCGCCGAAACGCCCGAGAAGCGCGTGGCGCAGCTCACCGAAATACTTCGCGAGAGCGGCGTCGTCGCGGACTACAGTCTGATCGACGGCGGTTTCGCGCTGCACGAGCACAACTGCCCCTACACGAGCGTCGCTAAAGAACATCCGGAGATGTGTCACGTGATCCATCACGTGATCGAGGAGACGATCGGGGGCGAGCACACGCAGACCGAGTCGCTGGCGCAGGGCGGCAAGGAGTGCCGTTTCGAAATGAAGCCTAAACCCACCGCGACGACTGCGTCGTAGGTTTGAGAAGGAAGCAATGGATTTTCCGAAATTTCAGCGTTTGGTCGAAGAGCGCACCGGATTTCGCACGATGGAGAACCCGACCGCGAGCGGGGAATACTTTAGCGACTCGTGCGGTGACATGTACAATTTCTTCCTGAAAGTCGGGCCGGGCGCGGTGATCGAGGACATCTCGTATTTCACGACCGGATGCGGTTTCGGCACGGCGACCTGCAGTCTCGTCGTCGATCTTGCGAAAGGGAAGACGGTCGACGCCGCCGCCGCGATTTCGCCGGGCGACGTCGAAGCCGAACTGGGCGGCTATCCCGAGAAGAAAAAGGATTACCCCGAGCGCGCGCTCGAGGCGCTCCACGTTGCGATCGACGACTACCGCGCGCGCGTCGCGCAGGGCGCGATTCCGGATTTCGGCAGCATGGCCGCGGAGGCGCCGAAGGCGCCGGCCGAACCGCCGCAGGCGGCCGCTTCGAACGGCGACGGCAAGCTCCTCATCAAGCTCCACTAATCGCTTCCTCCGGCTCTTTCTGACATGGTCAAGGCAACGCGTGCTACGGTTTCGTAGCGCGACGTGTTTGCGGTCTTGTCGAAGAGCGATTCGAACAACCGCACGTCCGCGACGAGGATCGGAATCGGCGCAAATTCAAGCAGCGGCAGCGGGCGTCCGCCGCCCTTGACGCGCGCGAGCGTTACGTGCGCCACCGAATCGACATCGAACGCAAAGCCGCGATCGGCATAGGCTTCGCGAACGCGGCGCGCAAGCGCTCGATATGCCGAACCCTGATCGCGCGCACCCGCATAGATCACGCGCGGGCTGCGTTCGTGCGGAAACGCCCCCGCCTTGTCGAGGACGATCCCGAAGGGCGCGACCCCGGCGACGGCGGCGCGAAGCGCCTCGCTCATCTCCTCGCAGCGCGATTCCGGAACGTTGCCCAAGAATGCGAGCGTGAGATGCAGTTTGCTCGCTTCTTCATAGCGTGCGGCGAACCCGCAGCGTCGCAACGCGCCGGCGGCGGCGGCGCAAGCCAGCCGCTCTTCCTCGTGCAACGCGATGCCGACGAAAAGACGTCGTTGCAGCGGATTAACCGGAGGTTCGCAAGTAGGGATTCGAGCGGCGTTCCAGGCCGACGGTCGTGAAGGGGCCGTGCCCCGGAATCACCGGCGTGACGTCGGCGTACGGCATGAGCTTGGCGTGAATCGATGCGACGAGTTCCTCCATCGACGTTCCGCCGAGATCCCAACGCCCGATCGATCCTGCGAAAAGCGTATCGCCGGTCAAGAGCGTCGCTTTGCCCCCGTCGCCGGAGATTTCGAAGCAGACGCTTCCCGGCGTATGGCCCGGCGTGTGCAACACGCGCAGGCGCGCCCGTCCGGCTTCCAGGAGGTCGCCGTCACCGAGTTCGCCGTCGAGCGTGACGACCGGCGGAGCGTGCGTCAGCCCGATCCATCGCGCCTGCATCGGCAGCGTATGGTAGAGCGGAAGATCGGCCGGATGCAGTAGACCTTTGCCCCCGGTCAGCTCGCGCAACCGGCCGAGATCGGCGATGTGATCGATGTGCGCGTGCGTATGGACGAGATGCGTGGCGCGCAACCCCAAGCGCGCAAGATGGGAGACGACCTCGTCCACCCCGTCGCCGCCGTCGACCACGATCGCATCTCCGCTGCTCTCATCGCCGACGATCGTGCAGTTGCACGCCAGCGGACCCACGCGAAACGTTTCGAGAATCACGAGCGTCCCTAGTCTACGCGAATGCCGAAGTCGTGGTATCCGCCGTTGAAGTATCCTAACGGAGACCCGCTGCGCGCAAGGCACGACACGACGTTTCCAATGAAGATCGAGTGCGAGCCGACGTGGTGTTCGCCCGCAACCTCGCAGTCGAAGTGTGCGATGGCGCCGGCTAATACCGGCGCGCCGGTTGCGTCGGTGCCGTATTCGATCTCGTCGAACTGCCGCTCGCGCACCTTGCCGGCGAACCGCTCGGCAAGATGGCGCTGCTCCCCCGCCAAGACGTTTACGCAGAAAATGCGCGAACTCGAAATGTAGAGGTAACTGCGCGCCTCACGGTTGACGCAGATCAGCAGGGCCGGCGGGTCGAGCGACGCGCTCGCAAACGAACTGAGCGTCAATCCGCGCGGTTCGCCGTCCTTCAGACTCGTGACGATCGTGACGCCGGTCGGGACGTTGCGCATCGCACGTTTGAACTCGTTTGCCGAGGTCACCGCCGGCGCGCTCCGATGCCCGTTCCGCCGCCGAGCGGGAGGATCGTCGCGTCCAGTTCGGGATGAGTGAGAAAGTACCGGTTGAACTCGCGCATTTCGTCGAGCAGGCAGCCGTCGACGATGGCGAGTCCGGAGAGTTTCAGCATCGGAACGACGCAATCGAGATAGGCGCGATAATCGAAGTTGCCGGCGCCGATGAAGACGATGTCGAGATTGCGATGCGGAAAGTTCTCGAGCAGTTCGAGCGCCGGCGTATTGCAGATTTCGATGTAATCGTCTTCCCCGGCTCGTTTGAAGTACGAGAGCGCGACCTCGCTGCGGCTTGCATCGGGTTCGATCGTCCAAATGCGCCCCAACTGCGGCTGCGCGAACGCCATCCAGAGCGTCGCGTACCCGTATGCCGTTCCGATCTCGAGAATCCGGCCGGCCTGCATCGCGTGAACGAGCGTCGAGAGTAAGCGACCCGTCTCGCGAGAGGGGATCGGCACCCCGTCCTTGCGGGCCTGCTGCTCGAGTTCGAGCAGCGCCGGGTTCGGCTGAGGATGCACGGCCTCGAGATACGCCGCGACTCGTTGCGTTGCCGTCATCGTTGGTTCTCTTTCCTTACACGTCGAGTGCGTTCATGCGCTCGGCGCTCTTGACGACGTTGCGGAGCAGCGCGATGTTCGTGACCGGACCGACGCCGCCGGGAACGGGCGTGATCGCGCCGGCGACCGGCAGCGCGCTTTCGAAGTCCACGTCGCCGCGTAACTTCCCGTCGACAATGGTCGTTCCGACGTCGATGACGGTCGCGCCGGACTTGAGGTGCTCGCCCCGAACCAAGCCGGGCACGCCGGTCGCGACGACGACGACGTCGGCGTCCTGCAGGAACGGGCGCAACGCGCCGGATTCCTTGTGCAAAACCGTTACGGTCGCGTCCTGCGCGAGCATCAGCAACGCGACGGGAGCGCCGACGACGATCGAGCGTCCGACCATTACGGCACGTTTTCCGCGCAGCGGCCAGTGCGGACTGCGTTCGAGCAGGAGCATCACCGCGGCCGGCGTCGCCGGAACGAAATCGGTACCGCTGCCGAAGGCGAGATGGCCTTGATTCATCGGATGCGATCCGTCCACGTCTTTATGCGCCGGAATCGCATCGGCGATCCGGCGTATCGGCAAGTGCGTGGGGAGCGGCTGCTGAAGGAGCACGCCGTGAACGGAAGGATCGTGCGCGAGACGTTCGAGCATGCCGCGAACGGTGTCGGCCGAGGCATTTTCGGGCAGCCGCTCGACGGAGACTCCCACGCCGCAGCGCTCGCCGGTCTTTACGAGATTTCGCACGTATGCGAGGCTCGATTCGTTTTCGCCGACGAAAACGATCGAGAGCCTGGGATGAATCCCGGCATCGCGCAGCGCACTCGTACGCGCGAGAAGTTCGGTGCGCAGGTCGGCGGCGAGCGCTTTTCCGTCGAGGATTCGGGCCGGCACGCCCTCGCCGTTTCGTCCGCCGAAGGAGGCATACCCCCTGGAACGCGTTCGGCGCGAAGTTCGACTCGATACAAGCTTTGCGGCCGACGAGTTCGAGCGCGCATTCGAGACTTTCGTTCAGACGTATAACGTCGCGCCCAGCGTTGCGCGCTGCAGCCCCGAAGTGCTCGACCGCTACTGCCGCCTGTTCGAACGATTCGACGACGCCGCGCGCCGCCGGGAGGTGCGCTTTCGCGGCACACCGATTTACGCGGCGGTGCTGCCGAACGGTACGATCGTGCTGGAGGGAGAGGTTGACGAAATCCGGATGGGCGATTGGTAACGCAATGAGCGGACGCGTTCTCTGGATCGTGGCATCGTTCGTAGGCGTGATTGCCGCCGTCGCGATCGTCGCGCCGTTTTTTCTGTCGCCGTCGAGCCGGCCGGCCGGTCCTGCGGGGTTCGCCGGGGAGCCCGCCCCGATTTTTCGGTTGCAAACCGACACCGGCGCATCGGCGTCGCTCGCGCAATATCGCGGTCGCACCGTCGTGCTGAACCTTTGGGCGACGTGGTGTCCGCCATGCCGCGCGGAAATGCCGGAGCTGCAGCGACTTGCCGAGGCGGACGCCGGTCGCGGCGTCGTCGTCATCGGCGTCAATCAAGGCGAGTCGGCGGAGAGCGCTCGCGCGTTTGCGCGATCGCTGCAGATCCGCTATCCGATTTGGATGGACGACCGGCAGCTGTACGGACGAGCCTTTACCGCACTTGGGTTGCCGACGACGGTCGTCGTCGGAAGCAACGGAATCGTCGTCCACGGTTACGACGGTGCGCTTACGTACGATCAGTTACGCGCCGCACTCTCCGGATTACCGGCGTCGCGTTGAGCTCGTTCGCCGTCGCCGCGATCGCGCTCGTCGCCGTGGCGATCGTCGAGATCGCCGCGCCGGGCCGGGCCGTTTATCACGCGGGCTGGTTCAACGTTGCCCTGATTGCGTCGGGCGCAGTCGCGGTCGCGCTCGCGCGCTCGCAACTCTCGCGCGCGCGAACTGCCGTCGCACGCGGCGCGATCGTCGCGACGGCGCTCGGTGCTGCAATCGCGGCGCTCGCTACGGTTGCAAGCGGCTTGCTGGCGCCGGATAACCGGACGATCGTCGGCGCGCCGGGCCAGCGCGTTGCAGTCGACGATCTGGGAGGTTCGCTGATTTTTCCGCCGGCGGACGCGACGGCGCCGTCGCCGCTCGCGGGCGACGCGCTCTTCGATCGCGTTGGACGAGCGCCCGCGGCGATCGGCGATCGCGGCCGTTACGCGGGAGCCTTCGTGCTACGGCCGCAACCACGCACGGTCGTCTTCGTCGACGCGCGCGATCCGCACGGCGGGCGTCTGACGGTGACGCAGCCGTCGGGTGCGGCCTTTCTATCGCCGGTGCTTCTGATGCAGCAGCATCAGACGATTGCCGGATTCGACGTTCCGTACGATTCATTCGCGGTGCCTGCGGCGCACCGTCTCGTGAGGGCCGTGCTCTTCACGCCGCAACAAGCGGCGGTGATGCACGGATTGGAAGGCGGCACCGGCGCGGCCGTGCTCTTCGCAGTTGACGATGAAAACGATCGTCCGCTTCCGCACGGGGTCGACGCGGCGCGCAGCGGCGCCACGGTTGGAATCGACGGACTGCTTTTACGCGCGGTCGTCCTCGATTTTCCCGCCGTCGAAATCGTCTCCATCCCATCGCTTCCGGCCGTGATTGCGAGCGCCGTGCTTATTCTGTGCGGATTGCTCGTCCTTCGACTGCGGCGCGCTGCGCGCACCTCCGCTCAGAATGACATGCCAAGAGGTGCCTCCGCTTAGGATGACGTGCGAAGTGCGGCTTGCAGCTCGCGCAAAGCGGCCCTCGATCCGGCGTTGCCGGTAAGCTTCACGTTGAGGTCGAGGGCGCGCAAGTGGAGGAGCGGGCCGGCGGTTCCGCGCGAGAACTCGACGGCCTCTTCGCTGCGGGCGCGCGCTTCTCGCTCGCGCCTCAGCGACGAAAGCGCGGTCGCTTCGGCCAGCTTGGCTCGGCCCAGCAGGCGAGGCCACTTTTGCACGCGATCGGAGAGCGACCGGGACAACACGGCCGCGCGATCGGCTTGTCCGAGAAGCTGCAGCGCTTCCGCGTGGGAAATCGCTAAAGCCTGCGTGATCGAGAAAGCATCGCAGTGAAGGTCGTCGGCCATTGCGACCCATCGCAGCGCCGCCATGCCGTCGCCGCCATGGATTTCGATTCGCGCGAGGTTCGAAAGCACGATCAGGCGATCGAGGGTGCTTCCGAAGAGATCGATCAACGCCCAAGCTTCCGATGCAAACACACGAGCTTCTTCAATGCGTCCGAGCGTCAAGAGGTGTGCAGCCATCATCTGCATGCCCAAGCGCAGCGTCCTCGCGTCACCTTTTCGCTTGCCGATGTCGACGATCTTCGACGTCTCGTCGAGGGCTGACGAGACTCGATCCGCTTGAAGCGCGCGCACCCCGGAGGCCCGAATCTCAAGATCGACGGCCATCCGCGTGTCGCCGAGCCCGTGATGCGTAACCACGGACGAGGCCTCCGTGATGGCGTCGAGCGCACGAGCGCCTTCGTCACATTGGAAAAGGATCGACGCTTCGCCGACGAGGGCTCTGACGAGCAGGATCGCGTAGCCTCGATCGACGGAGCGCCGCCGCAGGCGTTCGATGAGGACTTCTCGAGCCGCGTTGCTCGGCGTTTCGCCCTGGCAGTGCGACGCCTCGAACTCGACGATATCGCAGATTGCTCCCAACAGTCCTCGCACGCGCCCGCCCGCAACGTCGACGAGAAGGGAGCGCGCCTCGGCCACCGTGCAACGCGACTTCGCGAACGATCCGGCCTCGGTTTCGAGCTCCGCCTGCACGCAGAGCGCTTGAATTCGTTGAGCGGCATCGCTACCATCTCGAGCGGCGGCAGCGGCCAACTCGTGAGCTCGTGCGAATCGGCCCCCGTCGCGGAGGGCGCGGATGGTGACAAAGCGCGCGTCGTTGCTTCCGGTAACGTCGAAGTCGCTCGCCGGCACGGCGTGCGTGCCGAGGCGATCTTCGAGCGCGCGAGCGAGATGTTCGCGGGCTTCGTTTAGATCACGGTAGAACTGACTGCGCGACAGCCCGATGTCGCGGGCGATCGACTCATGGCCTTCGCGCTGAATGTCGCTCCTGCGCAATACCTCGAAGCGGCGGCATTGTTGGCCGGATTCACCGCTGAGTTCCTCGAGGAGCAGCTCGACGACACCGGGCATGCGCAACGCCGCGGCGCTGCCCCAGGCGTCCGCGACGAGCCGGTCGCGCGACAGGGCGTAGCGGTTGCGAACGTTATGCAGGAGCGCCACCACGGCACGTTTTCGAAGGCTCCGTTTTTGCATCACTCGATGATCCGTTGCTCCTTTGGGTCCTTTCGCTCTCGTTGCGCGCGCCGATCCTCTCGAAACTTGGGACTTAGTTGGGACTTCGCCGGCCAGAGAGCCGTGCACGACGACGAACGTAGGCGACCTAGACTTGCCGCTATCGACTACGGGAGACGCTTTCTCATGCGCTTGTTCGTTGCAAACCGACCCTTGCCCGTCGCCATCACGCTGTTCGCCCTGCTCGCCGGTTGCTCGGGTTACGAACCAACGAGCGGTTCGAGCAATCAGGCTTACCAACCGATGCGAGGCGTCGACGGCGCGCTTTCGGTGCTGCCGAGCGGATTTCGACCTCACACCGGGCGGCCCGCTTGGATGAAGGCGCCGCCGGCCTCGGCGGCGTCGAACGGGGGAGGTCACATTGCCGTTGCACAGTTCGGCGGTACGAGCGTGTTGTGGTTTCTCTTGAACAACAAGCAGAACAAGCCGCCGGTAACCTGCGAGCCGGCCTCGTCGACGAACGGCATCGCGATCGATCGTTACGGGAACCTCTGGGTGCCGGACGGCCGCGCGAATACCACGACCGAATACGCGCCGAATTGCGGAAATGCGAAGCTGACGATCCCCGACCCTACCGGTGAGCCGGCCGACGTCGGATTTGCAGGAAAGAACCGCGTGTACGTTCTGAATCTGAACAACACGAGCGGGCCTCCGACCGTGGAATACTACAATACTGCGACGGGCAAGCAGCTCGGGACGCTCAGCGATCCCTCGTTCGCCGTTCTCTTCGGCATCGGAACGGATCGCCTCGGCAACGTTTTCGTCTCGAACCTCACAACGAATAACGTCGGCAACGTCGTCGAATTCGTCAAAGGAAAAATGCCCGGCACGCAGCTCGCCGGCGTGGCGTTGGGTCTGCCGGGTGCTCCGACGTTCGACAAGTCGAACAAGCTGATCATCAGCGACTGGCTGCACGAAACGATCGACGTTTTCACGCCGCCGTATAGCGGAAAGCCCGCGACGGCGCCGCTCGAAGGCTCGTCGATTTGGTGCAAACTCAACCGCCTCGAGAAGCACCTGTATTGCGGCGATGCGGACAACGGCTCGATCGACGTGTACTCGTATCCAACCAAGACGTATCAATACAGTTACACGGCTGGGTTGTCGGCGAGCGCGCTCGTCACGGGCGTCGCACCAGACCCGGCGGCGCGGTACGGACCGTAGCCCTTCGTCCTTCGACTGCGCTCAGGATGACAAGGGGCGCGGTTAGAACTCAGTAGTTGAGGTGAAGGTGAAGTCGGTGATTTTCGCGGCGGGCACGACCAGCGAGTAGTGGTAACTGCCGGTGCGATGCTGCTCGCGCGAGAACTCGCACGCGCGCAACGCGTCGAGGATGCTGACGTTGAAGCGCAGATTGCGAGCGCCATGGGTCATGCGTCCGTCCTCGATGAGGAACGTTCCGTCGCGCGTCATCCCCGTCACGACGGCGCGCTTGCGATCGACCGGGCGAACGTACCAGAGACGCGTGACCAGGAGGCCGCGCGACGTTTCGCCGATGAGCTGCGCCAGCGGCTTCGTACCGCCTGCGACGGCGACGTTGCGAGGCTGCGGACCGTAGGAATTGGGCGCCGGCAGCGCGTGGCCGGTGTTGGGGCGATCGAGTTTTCGCGCGTAGTAACTATCGGTGACGATGTTGCGCACGACGCCGTTTTCGACCAGCGGGAGGCGCTGCGTCGGATAGCCTTCGAAATCGAAGGGCATCCCGGGCGCTAGCGGATGGGCGTAGTCGTCGTAGATGGTGACGTTTTCCGAGAAGTATTCGCGATCGAGACCGTCGCTGCAGAAGGACGATCCGTCGTCGTAGGCTTGCGCCGAGAAGTGATCGGTGAGGTAGATAAAGAGTTCGCCGAAAGCGGCCGCTTCCAGGATAACCGTCCAATCGCCGGGATCGACCGGACGCGGTCCGGCGCTCGCGCGCGCCTTCTCGGATGCGATGCGCGCGACGGCCGAAGCGTCGAAGCTACCGGCGGCAGGGGCATAGGCTTCCGCGAACCCGGTCGAATCGACGGCGTTCATCTTCACGTTCACCGAGGCGTCGGTTCCGTCGAACGATGCGAGCGCGCCGGATGTGTTGGCGACGGTCAATCCCGACGACGACGTTGCCGCGTAGCCGGCCGACCAGCAGCCGGTGCGTTCGGCTTCGCTGAAGATCGTTTCGCAGATGTTTGCGCGCGCATCGGCTCCCGCGCGCGCGGTTGCCGCGTCGTACGCGCCGTCCGGCGCCGGTGCCGGGGACCCGGCGGGAAGCGTCCCCTGCAGCGGGTCGCGCGGCGCGAACGAGGCGAGCGCAGCGGCGCGCGCGACGACGTCGGCAAGCGCGGCGTCGTCGAAGCGATTGGTCTGCGCGACGCCAGTTCGCCCGTCCACGATTGCCCGGACGGAGATGCCGGCATCCAACGAAGCGACGTTTTGGTTCGAGGCCTCGTGCGTGAAGCGCATCAGTGCGGCGTCGCTCGTGGAGACCAAAACCTCGGTTTGGTCGGCGCGCGAAAGCGCGAGCGCGTGCCGAGCGATGCGCTCGCGGCCGGCGGCGGCGAGCATGGGATTATCCATCATAGCCAGTTCCGACGCTGACGTTGCGAAAACGTGCCGGCGCCGAAGCCTGCGTCGTTCGCCCGGTCTGCATCGGCTCGCCCTTTCCGCAGTTCGGCGTTCCCCACGCAAACCACGAGCGCTCGTCCGCGACGGCGTCGCAGGAGTTCCAAAAGGCAGGCGTCATCCCCGCATACGTCGGGTTTTTGAGCATGCGCCCGCGCTTGCCGTTCTTCACTTCCCACCCTATTTCGCAGCCGAACTGGAAGTTCAGCCGCCGGTCGTCGATCGACCACGAACGATTGCTCTCCATATAGATGCCGTCACGGACGTCGTCGAAGAGGGCGTCGAAGGGAACCTCGCCCGGCAGCAGGTTGAGATTGCACATTCGGATCATCGGCACGAATTCCCAGCCTTGGGCGCGTACGCAGGCATTGCTTTCGCGCCCGATCGTGCGCGCCGTGTCGTTGCTCATTTCGTATCCGGCGAGCACGCCGGCGCGGACGATGTCGGAACGGCCCGATCGCGTGCCTTCGTCGTCGTAGCCGCACGTCGCCATGCCGCGATCGAGCGTGTTGTCGACGACGATCGTCACGGCATCGGATCCATACCGGAGTTTCCCCAACAGGTCGATTTCGAGAAAGGACGTTCCCGAAAAGTTCGCTTCCCATCCCATGACGCGATCGAGTTCGGCCGGATGACCGCAGGACTCGTGCAACTGCAGCGACATCTGAGAGCCGCCCAGAATGAGGTCGAACGTTCCGCTCGGACACTGCGGCGCGCGCAGCAACTGCGACGCCTCTTCGGCGATTCGCGGTGCACCCTCGAGCAAGGCGGCCGCTTCGACGATCTCCCAGCCGCCGGACTGGTAGAGCCCGACGTCGCCGGGATACGTGCGAATCTGGACGTCGCCGTTTCCGACGGCCATTGCCTCAAGGCCGGCGCCCGATTGTAGAATGCGCTGCGCGATGCGCGATCCGATCGTGCTGTAAAAGTACTTATCCGTGCGCCACAGATCGATCCACGCGCGGCCGACGGAGATGTCGGGCGCGGCATGCAGCGCCCGCTCGGCTGCGAGCAGCAACGCGACGCGGTCGCCGAGCGGCACGTCCTGGGGATCGCGTTGCACGGGCGTGACGAAGCGGTCGACGTAGGCACGCTCGGGAGCCTTCCCAATGCGCCGGCGTGCGACCGCGGCACCGGCGCGCGCCAGCGAAACGGCGCGCGCGGCCGTCGCATCGATGCGGTCGCGTTCGGATTCGCGGCACGCGGCGAACCCCCACGCACCGTCGACGAGCGCGCGGACGCCGAATCCGGCGCCGGTCGAATCGGCAAGCGCGGCGACGATGCCGTTGCGCACTTCGATTCGCTCGCTGCGCGCGATTTCGAAACGAACGTCGGCGTACTGCGCGCCCCGCGCAACCGCCGTGTCGAGCGCGCGTCCGGCCGCTTCGTCAAAGTCTCCGTTGAGTTCCACGATTTCCTCAGTTCCCCGCGACGACCGCGCGGACGTTTCGCAGTTCTATCTGCCCACTCGACAGCTGCATCCCTCGGGGGGGAAGGACGTAGAGCGCGAGCAGGCGCGCCGCTTGAGTACCGGGCGGGAAGCGCACGTTGACGTGTCGCCAACCCGGAGTGTCGAGAACGGTTGCCCCCAGAAGGACGTCTTCGTTGATGGTATTGCGCACCGCGACGCGCAGTCGCGACGCACTTCCGTCGTCGAGCACGTCGAACGAGACGCCGATCGTACCGGCCGGAAGCACGAGGTCGGACATCGCGTACGCCGCGCGTACGTTGCCCGAAAATGCGTATGCGAGCGCGACGCACGTGCCGCATTGGGGATCGCGCGCTACGTGCCCCGCGCCGCCGTGCGGAATCGTCGTGAAGTGCGCGCGCTCGGCGAAGGGCAGCCCGACTTCGTGCGTTCCGACCGTCACCAGCGCCTGCACCGACGCGGTGCCGACGCGCACGGTGACGCGTGCGTTGCGGGTAGCGGCGTGAAAGAGGCCGTCGTTTGCAATCGAACCGCTGGTGGCACTCCACGAAAGCGTCTTCGGCAGGGCGAGCGGATAGCCGCGAGCGTCCGCCGCGTGCGCGAAGAGCTGCAGCGTACCGCGGTTGTCGACGTTGGCGCCCGGAGGTTCGATGGAGATGCGCGCCGGAGCCGCCAGCACGTTGATTTCGACGGATCCTTTCAACGCGCCGCCGCGCAGGGCGATGCGTCCCGATCCCGCGTGCCCGGCGTAAAAGACACCGTCGCGAATTGCGCCGAGCGAGCCCGGCTCGACGTTCTCGGACACGGAACGGGTCGGCGCCGCGTGATCGGCGGCGTCGACGGCAGCAACGCGCAGCGGAACGGCCGCGCCGGCGACGGCGCGCACGACGGCGGGCTGAGCGACGAGCCGCACGGCCGGTCCTACCGGCGCGGTGCTGTACACGAAGATGCCGTTGGCGACCGGACGTTCGATGCGATCGGACGGACTGTTGACGACTTCCGAGTCGAGATCGCCCGGCCGCCGAACGGTCATCGTGGAAGAGCCGCCACCGTCGAATGCCAGGCCTTCGGTCGCGCCGAGCGCGCGCATTAGCGCCGCGAACTCGTGGCGCGTCACTCCCACGCTGACCGAAGGCTGACGGCCGTCGACTTCAATGAGGAACAGACGGCCGTCGGGGGCGATCGCGGCGCCGCTACACGGTATCCGTTTGTCGTATTCGCCGCCGTTGGGTCCGTCGGGATCGTCGATCCATGCGCCCTTGTAGAGAATCAGCGGACCGCCGCCGATCGCGGTGGCAATCGCGTCGAGTCCGAGAGGCGACAGATCCCCGCCCGCCGTTACGACGTCGCCGGGATTGGGAACGCCGGCCGTCGAGAGCGCGCCGGGACCGATCGCGAGATAGTATCCCGGCGGCTGAGCCGAAAGATTGTCGGCGATTCCGCTCACGCGATAGCGCGCCAGCGGCGGCGTGCCGTCGAGCAGTTGCAGCGTTGCGAGCGTGACGTTCTCGAGCGGCGGAACGCCGCCGTACTCGGGCGTAAGCAGCGACGTGCCGTCGTCGGGCGGACGGCGATCGATCGCGTCGAGCGAAGCGGTTCGATCGCCGATCTGCACTTGTCCCATGAACGAGAACTCGGCGACGTGCGCAGCGCCGTCGCGCGTTACGGCGAGCGCGTAGCGATTGCGCGGCATCTGCAGCAAAGCGCCGTTGCGTACGACGATGTTCGTCGGACGATTGGTCGCACCGATGTCGAAGTAGTCGCCGTTGATCCCGGCGACCGCACCGGTGCGGTGCGCCATCGACCCGATCGTTTCGCCGCGCGACTCCAACGTGTCGTGCGCGAGAACCTCACCCACTTTCACGTCACCGCGGCGCGTTTCGATTGCGACGACGCGCACGACGAGCGGTCCCGCTGCGGTCGTCATCGCGTATTCGCCGAACGTCACGCCCGGTGCGACCTGCTCGACCGTCGGCGCCTGCTGCAGGATCGCGGGAAACGGCGGTGCCGGCGAGAGGGACGCCGGCAACGGGCCGGCTCGCGCAGCGACGGTGGCAAATGCGAACGCCGCGACGGCGAGCGGAAGGGCTTTCATCGGCGCGAGGCGTTCGACGCGCGGCTTCCCGGCCATACCCCCACCGCGAGCGGATAACTGCCCGTTGCGAACGGCGCGCGCGGCAAGCGGCGCAGCGTCCGCGAATCGAACGCGTCGATCCGGTTATCGCGCGCGCACGGCACGAACAATCGTCCCGCCGAATCGAGCGTGGGCTTCCACGGCGTGCGGCACGTCGCCAGCGGCGCGCGTCTAGCGGCCAGCGTTCGTGCGTCGAGAATGTCGACGGCATCGAGTTCCTCGTCGGTCACGAAGAGCGTGCCCGTGTGCGCATCGAGCGCTTCGCCGATGGGAAAAACGAGATCGCGGCTGCGCGCGACGACGCGCGGCGGCGACCTTCGAAGATCGATGGCGACGACCGACCCCGCCGCCGCAAACGGCGAAGCGGCGCTTTGATTGGAGACGGCGTAGAGGCGTTCCCCGTCGGGCGAGAGTGCGAGCGAGAAGACGCGTGCGACCGCGCGAAAGCGGCGCAGTACGCGCATCGACCGAGCGGCGACGACGGCGACGGTGTCGTCGTTGACGTTGGCGACGTACACGAGTTGCCGGCGCTCGTCGATCGCCAGTCCTTCGGCCGTGCGTCCGGTGACGACCGTCGTCACGCTGCCGTCGCTCGCAACGCGGGTCAGCGCGCCGTCGCCTTTGACGTCGCGGTTGGTGACGAAGATTGCGCGGGTCGCGTTGTCGACGGCGATCTCATCGCCGAAAGGAACGCCGTCGGCGCGCGAGACGCGCCACGGCGAGAGCGACGCAATCGTGACCGCGCTGCCTTGCGTGTCGGTCGCGGCGACGCGTCCCGTTGCGTCGAATGCGGCGTCGCTCGGCGCACCCCCCGTCGCCAAGATGCCGAGCACCGAAAACGTGCGGGCGTCGTGAAAGACGATGCCGTCGTCGTAGCTTGCGACGGCCAGCAGCGGATCGCGAGGCGGCGGCGGCGCAGTGATTCGGAGGCTGCGCGCGGCGAGCCCCCCGCGGTTGCCGGCCACGAGCAGCGTTTCGCTCGGCGCGGCGCCGGCCGAAACCTCATACGTGCCGTCGTTGCGAAAGCTGCCTTCGCCGAGCAGTGCGACGTGAAAGGGCGGCAAGAAACCGTCGACGTGCACGGCAAGCGTGCTGCCCGGAAAGTACGGCCAGCGCGAGACGGCGATCGTACCCGTAGCGCGATAGCCGGCGGGCGCTCGCGCCACGCTCGCGCAGAGGAGCGGCACGATCGCAATCGCCAGCGCGCGTGCGAGCACGCGCCGGGCGCCGGCGCACGCGTTACGGCCCACTATGCGCGGAAGTATCCGATCAACAACGTCACGACGCCGACGATGCTCAACGCACCGCCGACCGCGAGCAGCCCGCGCCCTCGCACGAGCGTAGAAATCGAGACGAGAACGACCGAGATGTCGAAGAACGTCGTTGCGAGTTGAAGCAGTTCGTACGACTTCAAGACTTCATCTGAATGGGCGTCGTCCCGTTCGGAGTCCGCTTCGAGGGCCTGCGCTTTTACCAGCAGCGAGGCGGACGTTCCCCGCTCGCGATCGGCGAGTTCCTGCACGGCCTTCTGCCCTCGCGCGGTGCTCAGAATGCCCGACGCGATGAGCGTCTGGGCGATTTGAGAGCGCACTTGCTTGGCTTCGTATTTTCCGTAGGCGTCGGAGGCTCGTGCCTGAGCCAGAATCGCCTGGTTCTTCGTGGTAAGCGCCGAGATCGAACGATGATGCGCGAGCAGCGTGCCGAGCGCCGCGAGGACGGCCGCAACGGCAACGACGACCGACGTGATCCGATCGCGTCTCGTTGCCCGAATCTCGCTGGCTTCGCTCAAGGTTTTGTGGACGTTGTCGCTCACGATTGCGCGCGGCCCTCTCTTTCAACGATTGCGGCGACGCGCTCGAGACCGTCGGCGACGTCGGTTCCCGGTGCGACGGCGGTCTGCGCCGTCCTGCGCGGATCGAGGGTAAAACTCGCGAGGCGGTACTCCGCAAAGGTGCCCGCGATCACCGCGCCGTCGGGATCGACGGCGAACGATCGCCGCGCGGCGATATCGAAGACGACGAGATACATACGCAGTTCGAGCGCGCGGGCGCGCGCCAGCGGTTCGATCCACTCGGGCGCCGCGCGCGCCGTCCACGCAGCCCACGCGTACCCGGCGCGCCGGTAGGCAACCAGTCCGGCCGGATCGAGCACGGCGTCGTCGCCGACGCGCGCGCACGGGAGGTCGCCGTTGAATGGCGCGCCGGCCGCGCCGTCGGGCGACAGGGCGCAGTCTGCGCCGAGCAGTTCGAGCCTTCGTTCGACGTCGCCGGGAAGCGGGCTGGCGCCGATGACGACGCGCATCGTGCGCGTGCGCTTGGACGAAACGTCCGTCACCGAGCGCGCGGCGCCGCGCGGCCGTTCGTGCGGGTCAAGCGTCACCGTTGCCGTCAGGACCTCGGGGGTTTGCTGGCCGGCAATCGCGAGCAGTTCGCCGCCCGCGTCGACGACTTGGCTTTTTCCGCAATACGCGACCATGCCGCGTTCGACTCCGCACTTGTTGGCGGCGACGAACGGCACGCCGTTTTCGCGGGCGCGGACGCGTGCCAGCAGATCGGCCTGCACGTTTTCGAACATCCGTGGATCGCGGCCGCTCGTGACCCACGCCGTCGGCATCACGAGCGCCTCGGCACCGCGGTCGACCAACGCGCGCGCGATCGTCGGAATGCGCCCGTCGGCGCAGACGAGTACGCCGAGCGAGCCAAGCGACGTGGCGACGGGCGCGATTCGTTCGCCCGGTTCGAACCAGAGGCGATCGAAATGCCAGAGAAAAATTTTGTCGGGGCTTCCGGCGATCGAGCCGTCGGCGTCGATCACGACGGCGGAGTTGCGCAAGCCGCGCTCGCCGCGCAGCGCCGCGCCCGCGACGATGACCGTGCGCGTCTCGCGCGCAATCTCACGCAGGAAGTCGAGCGCGCCCCCGATTGCCGCGTCGTCAACACGAGCGTCGCCGAGCACGTAGGCAGGAAACGTCGCCTCGGGAAGAACGACGAGATCGGCCTCTCGTGCAGCCGAGCGTGCAGTCGCCACGATCGCGTCGAGCGAGCGCGCGAAGTCTTCGCGATCGTGCGCTTGGAGCTGCACGGCCGCGACGCGGATCGTCCGACTCATTCGGCCGCACTTCGCGCCGCCGGCTCGCGCGACCCTGCGCTCGTGGAAGGCAGACGCGGCGACCGTGGGAAACGTTTACCGTCCATGAGACGCATGCTGGTCGCGTCGCTGACCGCACTGACGATCGCGATTGGAATCGTCGTGTCCGACGCGGCGCCGAATCCTGCGGAGGCAGCGCCCGCCGCAACCGCTACGCCCAAGGCCTCGCCCTCAGCCTCTCCGTCGAAGAAAGATCCGTGCGGAGACACCAAGAGCAAATGGGCGCACACGCAATGCCAGGCGTTCAACGCTTCGGCGCCCGGCGACGAATATTTCGGCCGATTGAAAATCAGTTATCTCGGGATCGACAATACGTTCAAGGACGGCGCGATCAGCGCCGGCGGGTATACGACCGATCCCAACCTCATCAAGAAACTGATGTTCGCCGACGAAGCGCTTGCGCGGTGGGCCGCAAAATATCCGAACGACCCGCAACTCGCGCGTTCGTACTTCTTGGGCATTCAGGTGTTTCGTAAAGTCTATACGCAACCCGGTCAGAACGTTGCGTGGCACTACATCCAAATTCTCGTGACGAAGTATCCGAACACGTTCTTCGGCAAGAACACCAAAGCCGCGCTCACAAGCGGGTTCACCGAGCACTGGTTCGCGCTCGCGGAACTTTGTCCAACGCCGCTACCGAAGGGCGTGATGCCGGAGAAGACGCCGAGCGCTACGCCGACGCCGTCGCCGGCTCCGGGTCAGCCCGCCGTCGACATCATCATACCGCCGTGCGTTCCGCCCTCGCCGAGCCCCTCGCCGTCTGCGAGCGCATCCGCGTCACCGAGTTATTCGCCGGCGGCACTGCCGAGTTTCTCACCAGCGCCGCGGCCGAGTTCGAGCTGACGCCTCACCGTTCTGGTTTAATCCAAATCTAGGAAGCGAGGGCTGAAGTTTGCTTTGGCAATCGAGGCCCGAGCTGACGACGAGTTGGATTAACCAGGGCTTCCGAAAATGAAGAAGGGCTCCGGAGTTCCGGAGCCCTTCGTTTCGTTCGAGGCTCAGCCTAGAACTTGATACCGAGACCGACGTACGGTCCGCTTTCGGCGAAGTTCGCCGGTGCGTTGTGCTGGTTCCACCCGTAGTCTCCGAGGAAACCGCCTTCGATGAAGAGCGGGATGCCTTGGAACGAGTAGTTCACGCCGATGTCATACTTGAGAACGTTGTACGACAGGACGTACGGGCCCGCGGGGCATTCGCCCGTTCCGCATGTGCCCTGGACCGACCAATAGTAGTAGGCGCTCCCGTAGAACGAGAAGGGATGGTTGAGGTCGGGGAGCTTTTCGATGCCGGCACCCACGTTGTTCAGCGAGGGATAACCGGCATTGTTCGAACGCCACAGGTAGCCTACGCCGATGTAGATGCGCGGTTGCAGGACGCGAAGTCCGACGCGTGCATCGAGATCGTAGTCGCGTACACCGAATGAGGGAACGAACGTTTGGAACTGTCCGCCAATCGCCGTGACGAGACCGCTGGGATGCTGGTAGTTGTACTGGCGATAGTCGCCTTCCACCATCCACGGCAAGTTGAACACGTCGAACTCCATCGCACCGTGTAGACGGTACGAGAAGCCGTTGCACGTGTTGCAAGCCGTAGTGCCGGGGCTGAACTCGTTATACACCTTCGGCGAGATGATGTAATCACCAGCGACGTAGATGTCGTGATACGGAGTCGCCATCGGCGTGGGAGTGGGAGTCGGCGGCGGCGGGGGCGGCGGCGGCGCAGCCGAGGGCGGCGGCGTCGGCGGAATGTACCGCACGACGACGAGATGCCGGTCGGCGACCCACAGCACGTAGGCACCCATACCTTCCGAAATTACGCGGACCGGTACGAGTACGTTACCTTGATACATGATCGGCGGCACGTCCAGCGGACGCGACTCGCCGTTGATGACAACCTCGGGCTTACCGACGGTCACCTTGACCTCGGCCCCGGGTTTGCTGACCGTTACCGTCTTGCTTCCCGCGTCGTAAGACACGGTGGCGCCCATTTGCTCGAACATCGAGCGTAACGGAATCAGGATCGTCCCACCGCGTACGAGCGCGGCGAGAACGCGAGCCTGCTTCAGGACGTCGGGCTTGGTGTAGACGTGGCGGTCATTGTAGAGAATCGGGATTTGACCCGACGGCGGCGAACCAAAATTCGCCGGCGGAGTACCCATGGTCGAGCCTTGGTCCTGCGCGATCGCTTTGCTTCCAATGTTGCCATGCGACGCTTGGGACTGGGCTGCGACCGCGTTGAGCCCTAGGCCGGCTGCAATCAGCAGGGCCAGAGCTCCGGTGCTCAGTCGCTTCAATGTGTCCTCCTAGCTAGCTAGTTGAAAAAGACCTCTCCTGCCCCCACCACGGCCCAAGGGACCGCGACCGGGACAGTCCTGCCTCCTTCCTTCGGGAACAACCGTTTGCCCCCCCTGCAGCGAGGCCAGGGAGGCGGGAGGTGGCGGTCCACCCCCTACCCTACCGTTACGTGAGCTTTTCTTCAAGCTTCGCGAGGAACTTTGCCCGGTCCATCACGTAGCGTTCGTGCGTTCCCTCGGCGACGGCCTCGCGCTCGTCGAAGACCTGGACGGCGAAGCTGATGCGAGGCCCGTCGATCATGACGACCTCGACTTCGGTCCGAACGATGAATCCGACCGGAACCGGCTTGTGATGTTCGAGGTCTATATGGGTGCCGAGCGTGACCTGATCGTTTTCCAGGACCGGATCGACGCAATGGACGGCCGCGCTCTCGACGAGTTGGACCAACATCGAAGTGGAGAGAACGTCGACACCCCGGTTCCCAGCCTTCTCTGCGGTCATCCACTCTTCGACGCGGCTCTGGAGACTATACGAGCGACCGATGTCGAGTTTCGCGCTCATGCCCGGGGGAAGTACGCCTTGCAGACGGAGACCTCATTCATTGGCCAAGGGTTCGACCGCCGCGCTATGAATCAAATGCCAGCCGGCGCCGTATATCTCGGTGAAACCGGCACAACCGACTATAGGAGAGACATGAAGGATCATCGCCCTTCGGCTGCGCTGCGGGCCACGCCGTTCGTCGCACTGGCGGCGACGCTGGCGCTCGGCGCCTGCGGAGGCGGCGCGCCCAAAGGGCCGCCGCCGCTCAGCGTTGATGCGGCGCCCGCGGTGCGCCAGAACATTGCGACGTATCTCACCCTCGACGGACAGATCGCTCCGAAAGAGCAGTCGACGCTCGCCTTCCAGCAGAGTGGTACCGTCATCCACGTCAACGTGAACATCGGCGACGTGGCGCGCAGGGGCGCACTGCTTGCCGAGATCGACCCGTCCACGCTCTCGGCCCAGCTGTCACAGGCTCAGGCGCAGGCCTCGCAACAGGCCGCCGCAGCGCAAGGCGCGGTCGTCGGATTGCCGGTGCAGGTGCAGACGAATAATGCGGCCGTGCAATCGGCCAAGGCGAATCTCGATAACGCCAAGCTCGTCTACGAACAAGACAAGCAGTTGTTCAGACAAGGATACGTTTCGCAGACCGCGCTGCAGCAGGCGCAGGCGTCGTACGTGTCGGCGGAGGCAACCTATAACAACTCCGTGGTCGGGTTGCGCAACAACGTCGTCAGCGCGCAGAACGTGAAGGCACAGCTCGCAGGCGCGCAAGCTGCGGCCGCGCAGGCAAACGTGCTAAGCACGCAACTATCGCAGACACGAATGTTCGCGCCGTTCGACGGCGTGATCTCCAACCGTCTGCTCGATCCGGGATCTTACGCGAGCCCGAACCAACCCGTGCTCACGATCTCGCGCATCGACCTCATCTGGATCAACATCAACGTTCCCGACGAAGATCTCGGATACGTGCGCCCGGGTACGCTCGTGAGATTCCGCACATCGTCGCTGGCGAACCGCGAGTTCGACGGGCGCATCCAAACGGTGAACGCCGTGCCGACGTCGGGAACGCTCTCCTACCTCGCGCGCCTGCAGATGCAGAACCCCGGCGACGTCTTGCGCGGCGGCATGCTGATCAGCGCGACGCTGCCCAAGCAACAAGCGAGCAACGCGATCGTCGTGCCGCGCAGCGCGGTTGCCGACACCGAAAACGGTTCGGTGGTCTTCGTCATCAGCGGCAATCATGCGCAGGCGGTTCCGGTGAAAGTCGGCGTGGAGACCGACACGCTCGCGCAAGTGGTCAGTCCGAAGATACAGGCCGGAACGCAAGTCATCACGACGCGCCCCGATGCGCTCAAGGACGGCAGCGTGGTCGCGGTCAACGGAACGCCCGGACCGAGTTCGACGCCCGGCGGAAAGCCGTCGCACTGATGAAATCAGTTTTTTTACCGCTCGTTGCCGCAGCCGTCAGCGCGGCGCTGGTTCTCCCTGCCGTCGGCGTCGCGCAGGTGCCCAAAGGCTCGCAAATCATCATGCCGACGCCGCAGCCGATGCCCACCGCCGGCACGACGCCGATCCCCTATCCCGCCTACGGAACGCCGGCCCCGGACGTCGCCAATCTCAAGCCGAAAAATGGCGTCCCCACGAGCGTATCGGTGCAGCAGGCGACGAAAATCGCCGTCGCGCTTTCGCCGGTTTTCTCCTCGGAGAACGCGCAGTGGGCGGCCATCCACGCCAAGTACACGTCGGAGAAGCAGGCCCTCTATCCGGGCGTGAGTGCCAACGGAACCCTCGGAAAGGGCTACCAAAACGGAAACGTTACCCTCAACAACGGCGTCGTGCTACCGTCGGCGACGCCGATCGGCGCCGGCGTGTCGGCGAGCGGAACGACGTCGACCGAAACTGCATCGATCACGATTCAGCAGTTGATCTTCGACGGCGGGCGAACGATTGCGGCGATCCATTCGGCGAAGTCGGCCGACTATTCCGGTCGCGAGACGCTGCTGCGCGATCTGCAGACGCTCGCGCTCAACGTCGCCAATACCTACTACGGAGTTTTACAGTCAAACGCGACCGTCATCGCCGACGCGCAGCTGGTCAGGGAGTTCGAAGTCAACGAACAGTCGGTCGTTGCGCAAATTCGCAACGGGGCTGCCGCCCGCTCGGACTTGGCCGGCGCGCAGTTCCAGACGGCTCAAGCGCGCGGCAACCTTGTGACCGCACAGGGCCAGGCGATTGCCGCGCAGGCGTCGTTCGCGACCACGCTGGGCTTGGACGCCGACGCCGAGGTTGTGCCGAAGCCGCTGCAGGCGCAGGCTGCGCTGCCTTATCCCACCTACGCGCAATCGCTGAAGCGCGCGTTCATACTCAGGCCCGACTATCTCGCCGCCGGCTACACGGTCGAATCCGATAAAGAGGGCCTGCGATACGCAAAACTTGCGCGCTTTCCGATATTGACGGCCTTAGCCAGCGACGAGGTCAGCCGCGACTTCGGTGCGATCACCAACAGCTTCTCGAACCAAAAAGCAATCGGATTGAACCTCGCGATTCCGATTTACGACCAAGGCCAAACCAACTATAACGTCGCGGTCGCGGCAGCGACACTCGATCAGGCGGTGGCGGCGCTCAATCAGAGCCGGCTGCAAGTCGAATCCGACGTGCGCTCGGCGCTGGCAAATCTCATTTCGGCGCGCTCGGCGCTCGTTCAAGCCAACGCCGAGTTAACGGCGGCGAAAGTCTCGCTCGACGCGACGCAGGCGCAGTATAGGGTTGGAGCGACGACGATCATCAACGTCGTGACTGCCGAAGCCAATCTCGCGACCGCGCAAGCGGCGCAAATTACGGCGCTCTATTCGGTCCAAACCGCTCAGGAAAACTATCTCTACGCAACGGGCTTAAGCGATCTTCAGTTGTAAGGCGCTTAGACGTTTTGGCTTAGTGAGATTCCCCGGGGGCGCCCCAAAACAACGTTGCCACATCGCGTTGATTTTGGGGACCGCGCCGGGCAATACAGGGCGCGTCTCTCTTGCAGCTAAAGACTAGCGGCGCTATGAGTTCGCATGCACCGGCGGTGCCGGCGACGGTTTCCGACCCGATCAACTCGGCGATTCTCGCGATCTCCGAAGACCGCTTGACGGGATTCCAAGCCGACCCGTTCGGCGAAATCGCCGTGCGCAGCGGGATCGACGTCGACGTCGTGCTCGAGCGCGTCGTCGCGATGCTGCGCGCCGGGACGATCCGGCGCGTGCGTCAGACGGTCATGTCGACCAACCTCGCCCGCGGGGCGCTCTGCGCGTGGCAGGTGAGCGAAGAACGCCTCGAGGCCGCGTTCGAGAACATGTTCCGCAACGATCCGTTCTCGGGCCACGTCGTGATTCGCTCGACCGACGCGGCTTCAGCGGGAAGCACCTACCGGTTGTGGACGACGCTGAAGGTTCCGCAAGGATACTCCCTGCGCAAGCACGCCGAACTATTGCGCGGCATCGTCGGCGCCGAACGCTTCCGCCTGATGCCGGCGAAGATGCTCTTCACGCTGGGCGTCGGACACGTGCGCCGGCGCGGACTCGAGCCCGGCGCCCGGGCCGACTCGCCCGGCAAGCCGCAACACACGGAGTACGTCGAACTCTCCGCGCTGCAGTGGCGCGCGCTGACGTCGCTCAAGCGCGAGTTTGAGCCCGAAGAGATCGCACGCGACCTTTGGCGCGCGCGCGCCAAACAAGCCGGCATCGGGCTCGACGAGTTCGTCGCGATCGCGTCGGATCTCAACCGGCAGGGCGTGATCGGACGCTTCTCGACCTTTCTCGAACACGTCAAACCAACGGCCAACGACGAACGCGTCACGCGCTACAACGCGCTCTTCCATTGGGCGATTCCGCAGGGACGCGAGATGGACGCCGGCTGCGAGGTCGCGCGGCATTACATCGTCACCCACGCATATTGGCGTGAGGGCGGACCGGAGTTTCACGGCGTGAACGTCATGGCGGTGGTGCACGGCACGGAGAAGAACGCCGTGCTCGCGCACAAAGCGGCGATCGACGCGCACCTGCGCGAGGCCGGCATCGATGCGTCGTATACCAACGTATTTTGGGGTGGGCGCAGCGAAATCAAGCCCTCGGAGATCGCGCCCGACGCCTATCGCGATTTCTGCCGACGTCACGGCGTGGAACCCGAATCGATGCTCGCTGAACCCGGCGAGGAAGGAACCTGATGTGAACAGAGCGTTCGCGGCCGTCGCGCAGGCTGTTTTGGGAGTCGCGCTCGTTCTGAGCGGCTGCTCGAAGGCCGGGACGGTGAGCGGGCCGGGCGGCGAGCGCCACGCGTGGACTCAGCCCGGCGTCTTTCGCTTTTCAGAGTATGCCGATCCGAAGAACCTGAATCCGTCGCTTGACTCGGCATCGCCGACGCTCGATCTTGCGATGTTCATCTACTCGTGGACGATCCGTTACGACAGCAAGGCCCGTCCGTTTCCGGACGCACTCGTCGAAGTGCCGACGCTGGCCAACGGCGACGTGAGCAAAGACGGACTCACGCTGAAGTACAAGCTGCGCCATAACATCAAGTGGCAAGACGGCGTACCGCTCACGTGTCAAGATCTCAAGTTCACCTGGCAAGTGGTGATGAATACCCACAACAACGTCATCACGACCGACGGCTACAAAGACATCGGAACCATCGACTGTTCCGATCCGTACGTCGCCGTCATCCACATGAAACGTCTCTACGCCCCGTTCTTGCAGCAGTTGTGGAGCGTCAACGGCAACTCGCCGATCCTGCCGCAACATCTGCTCGCGAAGTACAACGACGACAAAGGCTCGTTCAACACCGCTCCCTTCAACTCGATGCCGGTCGGCAGCGGACCGTTCAAAGTCGTGTCGTGGCAGCGCGGCCAAGAAGTGCGAATGGAGGCGAATCCCGACTTCTATTTGGGCAAGCCGAAGCTCAGCACGGTCATCTACAAGATCATCGCCGACGAGAATACCGTGGTCGCCGAGCTGCAGTCGCACGAACTCGACATGCTGGCGCTCGGTTCGGGCTTGAAGTGGCCGGAGTACGCGGCACTGGCCGCCGATCCGAAGAACGGGTTGACCGCCATCCGAGTCGACTCGTACCAGTGGTCGCACGTCGACTTCAACCTGCGCCACCCGATCGTCAGCGACGTCAACGTGCGCCGGGCGCTCGCATACGCGACCGACCGGAAAGAAATCATCGAGAAGATCCAGCACGGTTCGGGCCTCGCCGCCGAGACCGATCAAAGCCCCGCGCTCTCATGGGCGTACAGCAGCGACATCACCCACTATCCATTCGATCCGGCAAAGGCGAAAGCGCTGCTCGACGCCGACGGATGGAAGGTCGGCCCGGACGGCGTTCGCGTGAAGGACGGTCAGCGTTTGGAGTTTACGCTGAGCACGCAGACGGAGTCGAACTCGGGCAAGGCCTTGCAGACGTTTCTGCAAAACGCCTGGCACGACATCGGCGTGCAGGCCGACGTCAAGAACTACCCTTCGAGCCAGTTCTTTGAAAACTCGAGAGCCGGAATTCTACAAGGCGGGAACTACGACGTCGCCCTGTACAGTTGGATCGGCGCCGCGGATCCGGACGATAACGCGATCTATTCCGGCGACAACCTCGCGCCCCACGGCCAGAATGCCATGATGTGGGAGAACGCCAAGGCCACCGCCGCCATGGCCGACGCGCTCAAAACGATCGATCAACCCCGGCGTAAGCGCGACTACGCGATCGTTCAGCAGCAGCTGGCGATCGACGTTCCCACGATCATCATCAGCTTCGCCCGGGTCCCATACGTCTACAATACCGATCTGAAAGGATTCGATCCCTCGCCGGTGATATCGGCGTTTTGGGATCCGTGGAACTATTCGATCTAGTTCGATCCGAACGGGTGTTGCTGCTAGGAGGAGTCCGTTGATGCATCGTTCGTCCCTTCGCGCGCTCGCCTCAATCGCCGCCCTCGCGCTGCTCTGCTCGTGCAGCAAAGCCGGCCAAACGACGGCGCCGACCCACACGCTGATCATGGCCGACGGCACCGGCGACCTGGCCAGCCTCAATCCGCATCTCTTCACGGAATTGACGCTCGGGTACATCTCCGAGCTGTCGCAAGCGTATCTCGTGAAGTACGACGTGCAGAACCGCCCGTATCCGGAACTGGCAACCGAGGTGCCGAGCCTTACGAACGGCGGCATTTCACCGGACGGCAAGACGATTACGTGGCACCTGCGCAAGGGCGCACGCTGGTCGGACGGAGCGCCGTTCAATGCCGACGACGTCGTCTTCTCGACGAAGGTCGTGCTCAACCCGGCCAACAACGAGGTCGGACGCGACGGCTGGAATCTCATCGAAAAAATGGACGAGCCGGACAAGTACACCGTCGTGTACCATCTGCGCCGTCCGTATTCGCCGTTCATCCCGACGTTTTTCGGAAGCGCCGGAGCGAACCCGGATCTCTTGCCGAAACATCTCCTGCAGGGTTATCCGAACATCAACCAGGTTCCGTATAACTCAAAGCCGGTCGGCATCGGCCCGTTCCGGATCGTCGCCTGGCATCGCGGCGACAACATCCAGCTCGAGGCGAACCCGTACTATTTCCGCGGCGAACCGAAGATCAAGCACATCACGTACCGCCTCGTTCCGTCGTACGACACGCTCGCGACGCTGATGCAAACCGGCGAGGTGAAACTCTGGCCGACGGTCCCGTCGTCGTACCTCGATCGCATGCTCGCGCTCGGAAACGTGAAAACCGACATTATCACCAGCCCCTATTACGCCCATCTCGACTTCAACGTGACGCGACCGCTCGTGAGCGACATTCGCGTGCGCCGGGCGGTGCTTTACGCCATCAACCGGGCGGAGCTCGCGCGCAAGATTTCGCACGGACACGCGGTCGTCCAAGAGAGCGTCATGCCGCCGGTCAATCCGCTCGCGCCGGCTCCCAACGCGATCCCGCTCACGCCGTACGATCCGGCGAAGGCCAAGGAACTACTCGACCAAGCCGGCTGGAAGGTGGGGCCGGACGGCATCCGCGCCAAGAACGGCCAGCGGCTGTCGCTGCAGTTCCCGTACTATACCGGTTCGGCGAGTGCCGACGACCTCGTCGAGTTCGTTCGTCAGGCGCTGCGCACCGTGGGAATCGACATCCAAACGCGCAAGTTCGCGCCCGCGATGTTCTTCGCACCCTATCAGCAGAACGGTATCGTCTACGGCGGGAAGTGGGACATGACGTACTTCTCGTGGCAGGCGCTTCCCGTCGCCGACATCTCGAACAACTGGGAGTGCAATCAGATTCCTCCCAACGGGCAGAACGTCACGCACTTCTGCAACAAAGAACTCGACTCGATGCTCGAAGCGGTCAAGGCCACCTACGATCCGGGCCGCCAGCGCACTCTCCTGAAGAGCGAACTGCAGCTCATCGCCGCGAACGTTCCGACCATCGTGCTCGACGTGCCGCAAGTCGGTTTCACGCACAGTCCCGATCTCACGAACTTCACGCCGAACGCGTGGACGCCGTTCGACAACATGCTCGACACCGACATTTAGCGTACGCGACGTCATTCTGAGCGGAGCATCGAACGAAGTTCGTTGCGCAGTCGAAGGGCTGAGCGGAGCGCCGCGCATATCATGTCATCCTGAGCGGAGGCGCGTAGCGCCGCAGTCGAAGGACGGCTTAGCATAGTACACGCTCGCCGTCGGGTCGCTCGTCGCGCGGCCTCCATGCCGCGCTCCTGCTACGCCGCGCTCGCGCCTCCTGTTAAGGAAAATTATGGCCTCCAGCCAAAGGCGCTCGCGTCGGAGTCCCCGCGGCGACCGCGTACTATGCTAGCCGTCCTTCGACTGCGCGTCCCTTCGACTCGCTGCGCTCGCTCAGGACCGCTCCGATCAGGATGACATAGCTCAGAAAAGCGCAGCCGAGCAGCGGTAACGTTCGCAGGAGCGCCCATACGGGTTCGATCGCAAGCAATCCGGTGCGTTGCTGCTCGGCGGCCCAAACGCCGGCGGCCGAGCCATTCGCGGATGCGTGGAAGGCGCCGAGCGCGTCGGGCCACACGGGTGCCGGATGAAGCGATGCGAGCCATGCCGTAGCGGCGAACAGCACGGCGGTCGCGCCGATCGCGACGGAGCTCGAACGCAACTCGCGCGTTTCGCCGAGCGCGACGAAGGCGCACGCAGCGGCACCCGCCAGCAGCGCACTTTGCACGATGCCGCTCGGTCGCTGCGCGAGGCCGAGCCAGTCGACCGCTACGAGCAGCGTTGCCGCAAGTGCGGGCGCGCGCACACCGCCGCGCGTGCGAAGCGCGGACCAGCCGGCGGCGGCGTACGCGACGACGAGATCGTGCTCGTGAAAAAAAGTCGTCACGAAGGGCGCCAGCGCGGCGATCGCGGCAAAGCGCGCGAACGGATCGGCGATGCGGCGCCAGAGGAAAGCAGCGGCGAGCAATGCCGCGACGGCAGACGCGGCAGCGATTGCGAGCGACGCCGTCGACGGAACTCCGGCACCGTAGGCGATGGCTCCGGGCGTGAATTTGAATCGAGGCGAAGCGCTCGGCGCGCGCGTGGGCTGCCAATTGCGCCGCATAGTCGACCGGCCAGCGCAAGCCGAAAAACGATGCGCCGAGCGCGTACGCCGCGAGCGCGCCCAGCGCGATCGCGACGGTTGCGCGATTTCGTCCGAGCAGCGCGACGAGACCGAACGCGACGTTCGGCTGCGCGAACGCTACGACGCACGCCACGGTGCGCGGCAGCAGAGCCATCGGCAGCGTCGCCAGCACCGCCGCAAGAAACGCAAGCAGCGCGAATTGGCCGAGCGCGACGTCGCTCGTCAGCGGCCCAAAGGCGATCGCGAGCGCGCACGCGGCGAAGAATGCAAATGCACTTGGCGGCGCGCTCGCGCGCGCGACGACGGCCGCTAGCGCGAGCGCCGCGAGCGCGAGGAGCGCGCACCACAGTTCGGCTGCGGCGGCGTACGGAAGGCGTGCGGCCAGACTCCACAGTGCGATCGTCGGCGGCGGCGCGACGAACGGAAGCAGTTCGTCACGCGAAGCGTCGACGCCGGGAACCTTTCGTTCCGCATTCCAAATCGCTCGGCCGTACGGGTCAGTGCGGGCGTTCCATGCCGATCCGGCGCTCCAATAGGCTTCGAAATCGCGTAAAAACGGGCCGGGCGTCGCGACCGGGCGGACCGAGATGACGGCCACGGCCGCCAGTACGAACGCAATCGGCAGCAGCCACCGCGCTCCGCTCACCAGGCCGGCGTGCCGGCGCCCGGCGCCGCGGCGGCGTGCGAGCGCGCCAAGACGAAGAGCAGCCCCAGCAGCGTGGCGAGGTACCACGCGCTAACGCGCAGGCGTGCGGCGAGCGTCATCGAGGCAGCGCGCGGATCGACGCGACCGCGCCACGCCGCGAGCATCGCCGGCAGTCCGAGCACGGCGACGATTGCAACGAAAAGTATCGGAATGTGGAAGTACGCCGCAAACGCGACGAATCCGAGGAGGCCGGCGATCCACAGCGGCGGCCATACGGCACCGATGATGCGGCCGCCGTCGAACGGCGGCATCGGCAGAAGATTGAAGAGATTCAGAAACGCCGAGAGATCGGCGCACGCAAACCAGAATCGATCCGCGGTCGCGACGCCGATGGCGAGGCAGACCGCTGCCAGTCCCATGCCGGTGACGGGTCCGGCGAGTGCGATGTTGGCATCGTGTTCCAGGTTCTCGGGCGGCGCTCCGGCGGTGAACGCGCCGAACAGCGGAACGAACGCGGGCAGGCGCACCGGCAGACCGTACGCGCGGAACGCGGCGTAATGTCCGAGTTCGTGCGCGAGCAGCACGAGCATGACGACCAGTGCCAAGCGCCAGCCGAAGAGAGCGACGTAGATCCAGAGCGAGAGCAGAAACGTCCAGCCCGGGGCGAGCAGTTTGACACCGAGCAGCAGCACGAGTTTGAATTTCAGAACGAAAGCCAGAATCGCGGCGCCGGCGGTGCCGATGACCCCGGACGGTTTGCGGCGCGCGTTCTTGGGTTCGGGCTCTCCGGGCTGCGGCGGAGGCAGGTAATCCACGGCGCTTCTTTCAACCGTGCGGGTCGGCCGTGCCTGTAATTGCAATCGCGGGCGGCGGGTTCGCAGGAACCGCAGTCGCGCGAAGACTCGAACGACGCTTGTCGGCTGACGAAGCCGAGATCGTCCTGTTGTCGCGCGACAACTATACGCTTTTTACGCCGATGCTCCCCGAGGTGACCTCCGGCGAACTCGAAGTGCGGCATATCGTCACGCCGATACGCGTACAGTTGCGGCACACGAACTTCATCCTTTCGGAAGTCGGCGCGATCGACGTCGAACGGCGCACGGTCACCTACCGGCACGTGCTCACCGGTTTGACGCGCACGGTCGCCTACGATCACCTCGTGTTGGCGCTCGGCTCGCAGACGTCCACGTTCGGCTTACCGGGCGTTGAGGAACATTCGTGGACGCTCAAGACGCTCGCCGATGCCGACGCCCTGCGCAACCATCTCGTCTGGCTGCTCGAACTCGCCGACACGATCGCCGATGCGGAGCGACGGCGGCGCCTGTTGACCGTCGTGGTCGTCGGCGGGGGATTCACCGGGGTCGAAACCGCCGGCGAAATCCACGAACTGTTCCGCAGCGCGGTGCGCTTTTACAGGCGGCTGCGGCTCGACGATCTGCGGATGGTGCTGGTCGAAGGCGGCGCGACATTGCTGGCCGGATTACCGCCGAAGATGGGCGAGTATTCACGCCGGATTCTCGAACGGCGCGGCATCGAGGTGCTCACGGGCGACGGCGTTACGAGCGTCGACGCAGGCGGTCTCACGTTGAGCAGCGGGCGGCGTATCGAAAGCGAGACGGTGATTTGGAGCGCGGGCGTTTCGCCGTCGCCGGCAATCGCCGCGCTGCCGCTGCCGAAGACCAGTCGCGGCGCGCTCGTCACCGGCTCCGACATGCGCGTCGCCGAAGCGAGCGGTTTGTGGGCACTCGGCGACTGCGCCGCGATACCCGACGGCGAGGGCGGCGCCTATCCGATGACGGCGCAGCACGCGATTCGCGAAGGGCCGCATCTCGCCGACAACATCGTGCGCACGCTGCGCGGTCAGCCGACGCAGCCGTTTCACTATCGCACGCTGGGAATGATGGCTGCGCTGGGCGGACGGCGTGCCGTCGCGCAATTGCCCGGCGACCGCGTGCTCACCGGCTTTCTCGCATGGTTTCTCTGGCGATCGTACTACCTGGCCCGGCTTCCCGGGCTCGACCGCCGTTTACGCGTCGCCTTCGATTGGACGCTCGAACTGCTCTTCCCACGCGACATCGCCGAGCTGCGCGTCGGCGAGGACGCGGGCCCGGGCAATGAGCCGGGACTGCCGTCGTAGAAGCGCCACATCATGGAACTGCGCGAACCGATCGAACGCCTGATCCGCGATCCCAAGGAGTTTACGCGCGGCGTCGGCTTCCCGGATCCGTCGCGAATCCGCATCTACGACGAAACGCTGCGCGACGGCGAGCAGATGCCGGGCGTCTGCTACACGCCGCCGCAAAAACTCGAGATCGCGCACGCGCTCGCCGAGATCGGCGTGCACGTGATGAGCGTCGGGTTCCCGGCGGCTTCCGAAGGTGACCGCCGCACGCTGCAGCTCGTCATGGGCGCCAAGCGCCGCGGCGAACTCGGCGACGTGGAGATCGTCGTGATGTGCCGCAGCAATCGCAACGACATCGACGTTACCGTCAAGACGTTGCGCGACGCCGGCATCGAACCGTCGGAGGTCACGTTCTTCATCTTTACCTCCGGCAGCGATCTTCATCTCAAATACAAGATCGGGAAGACGCTCCTGCGGTTCGAGGGCCGCGACGAGCGCGAGTGGCTCGACCTTCCGCTCGAGTTCTATCGTGACGCCAACATCCGTCTGCAGTGCGACGCCATCGCCCACGCTCGCGCCTGCGGCGTCGATCGCATCGAGTTCGGCGCCGAGGACGGCAGCCGCGGCGACGTCGACTATTTCATTCGGTATTTCAAGGCCGGTCTCGAGGCGGGCGGCGCGCGTCCGGCGTGGCCGGATACCGTCGGCACGCTGACGCCTGAGGCGACGCGCTGGTATTGTTCGCGCATCGTCGAGGCGCTGCCGCCCGAATTGCCGATCGTCGCGCACCTGCACAACGACTACGGGCTCGGAACGATCAACGCGATTACGGCGACGTCATGCGGCTTCCAAGTCATCTCGGTGACGGCCAACGGCTACGGCGAGCGCGCCGGCAACGTGAAGCTTCACGAATACGTCGTTGCGATGCGCGTCCTCTACGGCATCGAAATTCCCGGTTTCAAATATCACAAGCTGCGCGAGCTGGCGCGCTTCATGGAACGGATGAGCGGCATCCCCATGCAACAGCACGAGCCGATCGTCGGCTCGAAGGTCTTCGCGCACGAGTCCGGGATTCACACCCACGCGATCCTCATCGACCACCGCATGTACGAAGCGGTGCCGGCGCACGTCGTGGGTGGGGAGACGAGCTTCATTTTCGGCAAGCACTCCGGGGTCGCGCTCGTCGAGGAGACGCTGCGCAAGCAACGTTCGCGGCTGGAACGCGCCGGGGTCGTTCCGACGAGCGAGTTGGCTCACCGCGTGACCGACGAGATCAAGCGGCTGCGCGAGGAGCGTGCCGCCTCGAGCCGTAGCACGGAAGCCATCGAACTCTACGAGCAGGCGATGCGCAGCCTCTCGCTCGACGAAGAGGACGTCATCGCGATCGCGCTCGCGATGGGCGCGCCTCAAGCGGCCGTCGTTACTTCGCCGTAACCGGAAAGTCGAAGCGCGTCGCCGGGAAGGGCTCGTTGGCGAGCACGAAGTTCCACCACAGGTTTCCGTAGCGTTTGAATCCGTACTTTTCTAGAAGGCCGGCGAGCAGCGCACGATGGCTGTCGGCGATCGAGCCAAGGCTCACGGTGAACCGCGACAGCGTATCCATGCAGTCGTAGTTCGTGCCCATGTCGATGGAGCCATCGTGGTAGCGCTGCACGAACGGGGCGATGCACGAGTGCTGCCCGGAGACCCACGGAAGCGGCGACGGCATGCCGATGCGCTCCACCGTAGCCGCGATGCCGCTTCCGCGCGCGCCCGGTGACGAGACCGAGAGGTAGCCCTGCGAAAAGAGCTGCGATTTTGCGACGCGAGGGTAGTACTCGGCCTTCATGCGCTGGTCGGAAGTGTTTTTGCTCCAGACGAGCAGCGCGTCGGCGGCGCGCCGCGGCTGATAGCAGTCGTAGACGCGCAACGAGAGGCCGGCCCCGGTGAGTTCTTCTTGCGCTTTTGCGAGCGCCCGCGCCGCTCGTTGCGTGAGGATGCAGGCCGGCGCGAGATATCCCGGCAGTGCGCGTCCGACGAGATTGTGCGGACCGGCGTAGCGGATGTCTTGAACGATCGAAGGCGCGACGTCGGAAAGGTAGACGAATCCGCGCGGAAGCGCCGCGTGCGGAGCCGGCGCCGCCGCGCAGAGCGCGAGCGCCGACAGCGCGACGGCCCAGCGCTTCACGCTTGTCCTCCGAGCCGCCACGTCGCGACGAATGCCTTGAAGATCGTCGGGAAATCGTCGTGGACGAAGCGGACGCTGCGACCGCCCGTGCGCGCGAATCCCGGAATCGTCGCGACCAGATCGGCCTGCTCGGTCTTCACCACATCGATTGCGAGTTCGATCGGCGCCTCGAAGCGATAGGGTTTCGCCGACGGCGCGGATTCGACGGCCGTGCGCGCGCCTTCGCGGATGACGGTCCGCGCCGCCTCGGGCGTCATCGACGCGGCGGCGAACGCCCCGATCGATTCCTTGACGACGACGCCGTGCACCCAGGGAAGCAGCGCGCGTACGCCTTCGACGGTCGTGCGATCGCCGGTGATCAACAGCAGCGGGATTCCGAAGTGCCCCAGTAGGCCGGCGTTGAGGATTGCCTCGCTGCAGCGCACGCCGTTGACGCGCACGTCGTAGACGACCGACGGCGTATAGGTATGGCAGAGCACCGCGTCGGCGTCGCCGGCGCCCCCGTGGTAACCGATGAAGAACGCACCGCCGAAGGTTGCGTCAGCGTCCTGCACCATGGAAAAAGGCTTGCGGTTTCCGAAGAGCACGCGAATGTCGGACGGCAGCTCGTCGAAGAGCAGATTGCGCATGGGACCGTGCGAATCGTTGACGAGCACCTCGCCGGCGCCGGCGAGGCGGGCGCCTTCGATTGCTGCGGCGACTTCACGCGTGTAGTAGGCGCGGTACGTGAGATACTCGGGATGAGGCGTCCGCGCGTCGACTTGCTGCCACGAGGTGACGCCCGCCACGCCTTCCATGTCGCACGAGACGTAGAGTTTCACGGTGCGTTGGCCGCAGCGCCGAGCCGCGTCGCGACGACGAACGCGTTCATCAGCGCCGGGTAGGTTTCGGCCGCAAAGCGCACCGCGCGGGCGCCGGTCCGCGCGAAGCCCGGCATCAGTTCGATGAAATCCGCGTTCTCCACGTTGACGGTTTCGATGAGGAGTTCGAACGGCGGCTCGAAGACGAACGGTTTCGCGTGCGCGATGCGGCCCATCGCCTCGCGCGCCCCGTCGCGAATTGCTTCGCGCGCGGCCTGCGGTGTCAGCGAGTTGACCGACGAAAACCCGACCGCTTCCTTCACCGCGACGCCGACGCACCACGGCATGACGGCGGTGACCTCGTCGACGGTTCGCCGATCGCCGGTCACCAGCAGAAGCGGGACGCCGTAGGCGCCGGCGAGCGCGGCCGTCAGCAGCGCTTCGCTGCACGACCTTCCGTTGACGCGCACGTCGTAAATCGTCTCGGGGCTATACGTGTGCGAGAGCGTCGCTGCCTCGCCCGCCTTGGCGTGGTAGCCGGTAAAGAACGCGCCGGCAAACGTCGCGTCAAGGCCTTGTCCCATCGACCACGGTTTGCGCGTGCCCGTGATGACGCGGACGCCGTCGTCCTGCGGCAGTTCGTCCCAGACGAGGTTGCGCATCTCCCAGTGAGAGTCGTTGATCAAGATGCCGATTGCGCCGGCGTCGCGCGCGCCGTCGATTGCGGCGCGGACTTCCTGCGTCATGTAGCGCCGGTAGATGGGATACTCGATCGTGTCCGACGGGTCGCACTGGCGCCAGGCGCAGATGCCGGCAGTGCCCTCCATGTCGCAGGAGACGTACAGTTTCATCGTTGCGACTGCGCCAGCGCGTCGCGGGCTTCGGAAAGGCCCGCGGCGGCGGCGACGTTGTGCGGATTGACGCGCAGCGCGCGGCGGTAGAGCGGAATCGCATCGGCGAAGCGGTTGGCGGCAAGGTACATGTCGCCGAGTTGCGTGATTGCGACGTCGTCGCCGGGATGCGCGGCGATTCTGCTGCGCAGGCTGCGCAACTGCTCGACGACGGCGGCCGGCGGCCCGCCTTCGACGCTTTGCTGCGAACCCTGCGCTCGTTCGCGCGCGGCGGCGTTGGGGTTGGCGGCCTTCCCGAAGACGGAACCGGTAACCCCAAAGCCCTGCATCAGCAGATACGCCATGGTGGCCAAGAAGACGAATGCGACCGCTGCAAAAAGGGGAAGGGCGATGCGCGGCGGCAGGCCGCGCGAAGGCGTCGAACGCACGAAAGAGCCCGTTGGACGCGCGGCGAATGCCACCCTTGCGCCGAGCGCAACACGATGGCAAACCTTCCCTCCGAACCCGATCTGCAAATCCTCTTCGCACGGCTGAACTACGAGTTTTTCAACGGCGAGGCTCCGGATTGCCGCATTCGCTACAACGAACGGTTTTCGAATTCGGCGGGGCGCATCAGTTACGGCGATCGCCCGATGACGATCGAACTTTCGCCCAAACACTTTCGGCAGTATCCCGAAGCGCTCGTCGAAACGCTCCTGCACGAGATGATTCACGCGTGGTGCTTCGCGCGGTTTCGCGACATGGGCCACGGACCGCGCTTCAAGAAGAAGTTGCGCGAGTGCGGCCTGTCGTCGATCTATCACGAACTCGGCACCGTGCGTCCGCTGCGCGAGTCGAACCGGCGCTACATCTTGCGCTGCGAACATTGCGCCTTCGAGGTTCTGCGCAAACGCAAGCCAACCAAGCCGGCGAGCTGCCCCCGCTGCAACAAGCGGCGCTTCGATCCGCGCTATCCGCTGGCCATTTACGAAATCGTCGAGACGCGGTTGCTAGGCGACACGGTTTCGGGCGCGAAAGCGGCCGAACGCGGCCGATAGATCGCGGGCGCAGGTAAACCGGGCGCTCGCTCCACGACCGAGTAAATGAGAGGTCGTTAGGGAGTTAGTAGTCGTCGGGTGGGATGTTTGACGGCGGGGCGTTGAGGAATGTCTGCGCGGCGTATGGAGCGGAAATATTGGCGCCGCGGCGCGAATCGAGCGAGAAGTCGAACGCGTTCGAGAGGCTGGTGGCGCGCCCGTCGGTGTAGCCGTCTTGGAGCGTTCCAAGCACCGGTAATCCGAAGGTTTCCTCGATGAACTTCAAGATGCTGCCGAATTCGTATTGCGTGTGGTCGACGTGCGTTTTGCGGCCGTAAGTGAACGGCGAAATGATAATGCAGGGAACGCGGATGCCCAGCCCACGAAAGTCGCCTTGCACGAACGTTCCCCCGAACCTCGGCGACTGCGGCGGAACCGCCAAGTCGGACCAGCCGCCGTAATCGTCCCACACGACGACGATCGCGGTGCTCTGCCAGAGGGCAGTATTCTGATGGATCGTGTTGACGATGCTCGCGACCCACGACGGTCCTTTGTTGCTGTTGTTCGGACGAGTTTCGGCGTGATCGGAGTTGCGGACGTCCGGGACGACCCACGCGACTTTCGGAAACGTGCACGTGTGCGACGCGCAGCGAGCGTCGCTGAGGACGGTCGACGGCGGCGAGACGACGTTCGCCCAGTCGGCGCCGTCACGAACGTTCTGGATAGCATCGAACGCCGACCATAATTGGCCGCCAAGGTCGCACTTGCCGGACGGCGTGACGCACGGAGCGTAGTACTTCCACGAAACGCCGGCGGCGTCGAGCGTGTCGGCCATCGTCTTGAACTCGGTAAAGCACGGAAACGGGCCGCCCTGTTCGTAGAGCCGGTTCACGCCGTTGTAGTGGATGTACGGGCTGACCGTGCTCGGCGGCGCATCGCATCCCCACGGCTGTGCCGACGGGAAGTCGACGAGCGCGTTGTTGCCCGGCACGAGATCGTCGTTGCCGGCAATCAGCGTGAGATGGCCGGTGAAGCTGGCGCCGAACTCCGTGGGAAACATCTGGTCGGCGACGACGTACTTCTTGGCCATGTCCCAGTAGGGGCCGGCCTCGTTGGGGGTGTCGGGGACGTAGGCGTACGGAAACGACGGCGAGTCGTAGTAGAACGCGTCGTAGCAAAAGCCGTCCATCTTGCCGCCGTCCCACGACTTGAGCGACGAGGCCCAACTGTGGTTGACGTCGTGCGGATTTTCGAGCTTGACGGGCGCCAGCGCGATCTGCGGTTCTTCCAGGATGCTGGGACAGTTTGCAATTCCGGTCGTGTGGCGCTCGAGACCCTCGAGATGAACGCTGGGGTCGCCGAAGATGTCGTCGAGGCTCCGGTTCTCCTGAATGATTACGACGACGTGCTTGATGCACGCGATCGTATGATTGCACGTTGCAGGGCGCGCGGCGCGCGCCGGGATGAAACGGGCTCGGGTAGCTCCGCTGCCCGAGGCCTGGCATCCGGCGAGGGCGAGCGAAGCGACGACGAACAGCGCGGCGGCTTTCACGACATCGGCCGCCGGTAGAGCTCGAAGACCGCGTCGCGCTCGAAGCCGAGCTGTGAGTAGAAGCGCATGAGGTGCGGTTCAGAGTACGGTAGTTCGACCAGAATGGCACGCGCGTGCGTGCGATCGGCGTGCGCGATCGCTGCTTCGACCAGATGCCGGCCGATGCCGCGCGTCCGCAGGTTTGCGTCGACGTAGAGATCGCTGAGAAACCACTGGCGCCGCGCGTACCAGGACGAAAAGAGCGGATAGAGCTGCAAGAATCCCGCCGCGACGTCGCGGTCGAAGGCGACGAAGACGACCGATTCGTCGCGCTCGAGACGCTCGGCGAGAAAACCGCTGGAGACCGCGAGGTCGGGTTTCCGTGTAAAGAACTCGCGGTAGGCGTCGAAGAGCGGCGCTACGGCGTCCACGTCGGCGGTCGTGGCGCGGCGAATCGACAGCATAGGGCTGGGATGCGCCCGCCGCCGCCGGAAAACCTCGCGGACTCACCGGATTCCGACCAAGGTCGAGGCAGAGTATCGCGGCCGCAGGCGAAGATGGCAGCATGACGACTGCAAACGCAATCCCCGGAGCCGGCGCGACTCGCGTCGAGAGCGACTCGATGGGTGCCATCGACGTTCCCGCCGATAAATATTACGGCGCGCAATCGGCGCGCTCGCTCGTGCACTTCGACATCGGCGACGGCAACTGGCCGCGCGACGTGATGCCCAGACAGGTCGTTCGCGCCATGGCGACGCTCAAGAAAGCGGCTGCCTTGGTGAACCGCGACCTCGGCAAACTCGACGACGAACGTGCGGAATTGATCGTGAAGGCGGCCGACGAGATCGTCGACGGCAAGCTCGACGCGCATTTTCCGCTGCGCGTGTGGCAGACCGGATCCGGGACGCAGACGAACATGAACGTCAACGAGGTGATCTCGAATCGTGCGATCGAAATCGCCGGAGGCCAAATGGGTTCGAAGAAGCCCGTGCATCCCAACGATCACGTGAACATGTCGCAGTCGTCGAACGATACGTTTCCAACGGCGATGCACGTGGCGGCGGCCCAAGCGATGACGGAGATGCTGCCGGCGGTCGAGGCACTGCGCGACGCGCTGGCCACTAAGGCCAAGCAGTGGTCGCACATCGTCAAGGTCGGACGCACGCACCTGCAGGACGCGACTCCGCTGACGCTCGGGCAAGAGTTCTCTGGCTACGCTTCGCAACTCGACCGCGCCATGACCGCTTGCCGAGAAGCCTTGAACCATCTCTACGATCTGGCGATCGGCGGCACTGCGGTCGGCACCGGCCTCAACGCGCATCCGGAGTTCGGCGATCGGACGGCGAAACGGATCGCAGAGCTGACCGGACTGCCCTTCCGCTCGCACCCAAACAAGTTCACCGCGCTCGCGTCGCACGACGACTTCGTCTTCGCGTCGGGCGCGCTCAAGATGCTGGCCGCAGCGCTCATGAAGATCGCCAACGACGTGCGCTGGCTGTCCTCGGGCCCGCGCGCCGGAATCGGCGAACTGATTTTGCCGGAGAACGAGCCGGGCAGTTCGATCATGCCGGGCAAAGTGAATCCGACGCAGTCCGAAGCGATGACGATGGTGTGCGTGCAAGTCTACGGCAACGACTTGGCCGTTTCGTTCGGCGCTTCGCAGGGCAACTTCGAACTCAACGTCTTCAACCCGGTGATGATCTACAACTTTCTGCACTCCACGACGCTGCTGCGCGACGCGTGCACGATGTTCCGCGAACACGCGATCGAGGGGCTGCAGGCCAACGAAGAGCAGATCAAACGATACCTCGACCAGTCGCTGATGACCGTCACGGCGCTCTCGCCGCACATCGGATACGACAAGGCCGCCGAGATCGCCAAGCACGCGCACCATCACAAGAAGACGCTCAAAGAGGCCGCCCTCGAACTCGGGCACGTCAGCGAAGCGGACTACGATCGCATCGTAGTCCCGAAAGAAATGACCTACCCGAAGTAACGGCCTAGAGACCGCTGAGTACGAAGGCTTCGGCGCGGCCCTTGTAGGTGCCGGTGCCGACGATGCCGCCGCCCGCCGTAAACGCGTACGCGCACTCGAAGCGCCAACCCGGTGCGCCGGCGACGTCGTCGAGGCGCACCAGCGTGCCGTTGCGCCAGAGAAAGGCGTAGTGACGGCCGCCGTCTTCCAGCATGCCGGCGACGCGACCACGGTCGTCGATCGCGTACGCAACGCTGATTTGATTGCCGGGCACGACCTCGGTCTCCGCACCGGGGGTTGGCCAGAGTCGCGCGTGCGGCGTCATCGCGAAGGCAGCGCCTTGGGCGGGCGGAACGTCGGCGCCGGCGGCCGCGCCCTGCGCGTTGACGGCGAGCGGCACGCCCCGCCCTAGCGGTTCGCGCACGCGCACGTGCCAGCGCAACGCGGTGAATCGCTCGCTGCCGGAGACGACGTTCGACGGCGCCGGAACGTTGGCGATCGTCGCCATGTAACCGGCCGCATATGCACCGGAGGTAGTAGTCGCGATGCCGTTTCCTTCGTTTAAGCAGAGACCGCTGCGCAGGTAGAGCACCACCGGCGCATTTTGACCGCTCGTATCGTCGAGGTCGACCAGCGCGGGCGAACGCATCGTCGCGATCAGCGCGCCGTCGTCGAGTTCGCCGGCGAGCAGCGGACCGGCGGAGTCGTGCGGGAACGCCTCGCACGTCGCCAGGTCGACCGGGCGGGCGCGCGATCCGGCGAGGCGCATCGGCCGGCCGGAATCGATCAACAACGTGCCGTCGCGCTGGAATCCTACGAGCGAGCCTGAAACGTTTGCGACGCGAACGCTTCCGTCGGCCCCCCACACGACCGGATGCTTGCGAAAGCCGTTGAACGTCGCAGTCGCCGCGATGTCGCCCGAACGCGCTACCGCCATGAGCGCTCGTGGCCCGAGCGGATCGATCGTCGCGTGCTCCGGAAGCGCCAACATGCGAACGGTGACGAGCAGCGCGGCCAGAAGCATCAGCGCGTTTCGTTGCGGATGGCGGGCGTCATTAGGACGGTGAACGCGATGACGAGGTAGCCGATGCAGGCGATCCACATCGCGGCGTGCGGGCCGCGCGTGTCGGCGACCCAGCCGAAGATCAGCACGCCGGGCGCGATGCTGGAGAGGACGAAAACGCGCACGGCGCCCATCACGCGGCCGATCATATGTTCGGGCGTCACGCGCATACGAAAGCCGATGACTTGCGCGACCTCGAAGTTCGCGAGCGTATTGGAGGCAGCCCAGAAGATCGCTACCAGCCACACGTTGCTCACCAGAACGACCGGAAGAAACGCCAGGCCGTCGAGCACGTAAGCAGTTGTGAGCGCGCGGCCGAACGGCCAGCGCGCGGAATACCGCGATGCGAACCACGCGCCCAGCACGGCGCCTGCCGCCGAGATGCCGAAAAAGATGCCGACGACTTGATCGCTCGCGCCGAAGCCTTTCTTCAGAAACGGAATGAGAATGGCGTAGCAGCCGAAGCCGAAAAAGTTGAAGGCGAATGCCGCGAGCGCCTGAGCGCGCATGGCGGCGTCGCCCCAGATTTGGCGGAATCCGAGCGCGACGTCGTCGGCGAGGTGGCGCGGCTTGGGCATGCCCTGCACCGTGTCGGGGCCGAGCGAGCGGATGCGCAGGAGCGACAACTGCGACGCGAGATAGGTCAGCGCGTTTAAGGTAAGCGCCGGCAGCGGACCGAAGAACGCAAAGATTGCTCCTCCGATAACCGGCGTCACGAGGTTCGACGCGTTCTCGGATGCGAGGAGCATCGCGATGGCTTCGGTGGAGCGCTCCTTGCCGAGCAGGTACGGAATGCTCGACGACTGTCCGCCGAGAAATGCGGCGGCGCAGGTCGAGATGATCACGAGACCGCCGTAGATCATCGGCAGCGTCAAGAAATGTTGCCAGTACGCGATTGCGAAGAACGCCATCACCAAAAAGCGAATGGCGTCGCAGCCGATCATGAGGCGGCGGCGGTCGAGACGGTCGGCGAGCGAACCGCCGACGAGCGAGAAGATCGAGAACGGGACGATCTCCGCGATGAAGGCGCCGCCGGTCGAAAGCGCGGAATGCGTGAGATGGTAGGCGAGCAGCGGAACGGCGAGCATGCGCAGACCGTCACCGATGAAACTCAGCGACTGGCCGACGAAATATTGCCGAAAGGCGCGTGACGCAAAGATGCTCGGCGGTCTTCGCGTGGCCGAGGCTCGGGTCATAGATGGCGCCAGACGAGCGATCCGGCCACGACGACCAATCCAAATGCGACGACGAGAAGCAGTTGCGGCGATTTCATGCTCTTGGAGAGACGCGCGCCGATCGGACCGCCGAGCAAGCCGCCGGCCACGAGCGGCACGACGTCGTGCAGGTCGACGTCTCGCTGCATCGCGTGGACGACCAGTCCAACCGGCGACGTGAGGAGGATGCCGAACTGCGACGTTGCGCTCACCGCATGAATCGGCAGTTCGGAGAAATAGAGCAGCGTCGGCACGAGTATCACCCCGCCGCCGAGTCCGAACAGGCTCGAGAAAATGCCGATGAGGAACCCGAGAAACAGCGCGGCGCGATACGACATGCCCTTGATCTCGTGCACGTGCTGGTGCTCGGGGCGGCCGCGCATGCGCTTCTCCGCGTTCCACGCCATGTCGGCGGCCACGGCGAACAGCAGCAACGCCAGAATCCAGTCGAAGAGGCGCGGTGCGATGTGCAGCGAGAGGATCGCGCCGATGATGCCGCCGGGAAGGCCGCCGGCCGCGAGCAGCAGGCCGATTTTCAGATGCACCCGGCGTTGCAGGAGATAGGCGGCTGCGCCGCTTGCGCCGCTGGCCACGATGAGCACGAGCGACGTTCCGGCCGCTTCGGCCGGCGCGAGACCGAAGAACAGCCGTAATGCGGGCACCAGAATGAAACCGCCGCCGAGCCCGACCATCGCGCCGAAGGCGCTGGCGAACAACGCGAGCGCGAAGAGCGCGAGCGAGGTCTGCACGGCTCCTATCCTTTCAGGCCTTTCACGTTGTACGCGGCGATCGGCCGGCTTTTTCCCTTCACCGTAACGGGAACCAGCGCTTCCACTTCAACGACGCCCGCGCACTCGGCGTACGTCGTCTCGCTGATGACGATCTCACCCGCCTTGGCGACGTTGTAGAGCCGCGCCGCGACGTTCACGTTGTCGCCGATCACCGTGTAGTTCATTCGCGAACTCGCGCCGAGATTGCCCATCACAACCTCGCCGGTGTTGATGCCCATGCCGACGCCGAACTCGGCCCTGCCCTCGGCCCGCCAGCGCGCGCACAATTCGGCGATGCGAGCCTGCTGTTCGAGCGCCGAAACGACCGCGTTGCGCGCGTCGTCGGGCGTCTGGTTCGGAGCCGAGAAAACTGCCATGACGCAGTCGCCGATGAACTTATCGACGTAGCCGCCGTGCGCGAAGACGATCGCGCACATCGCATCGAAGTACTCGTTGAGCTGTTCGTAAATCGCTTCGGGCGTCATCGTCTCGCTCATCGCCGTAAATCCGCGGATGTCGCTATAGAAGATCGTGGCCTTCACGCGCTTACCGCGCAGCGCGAGCGCTTCGCGCGGGTTCTCGTTCTTGAGGATTTCGGCGACTACCTCGGGGCTCACGTGCATGCCGAAGAGGTTCGTAACGAGACGGCGCGCGGAGCCTTCGCCGACCAATCGGTATGCGGCAACGAGCGCGGTCGCGAGCAGCATCGCCAACTCGACGTGCGCGAGGTCGAGCCAATAGAGATCGACGACGAAGAGGCCGAGGTTGACGTACGCGTACGCGAGCGCTGCCGCCAGCGATAGCGCGATCGCCAACGGCGTGCGCACGAGCGCGAAGCCGAGCGCGATCAGCAGCGGCAACACGAGAGCGAGCGCGATGTCGAGCGCCGGCGGCGCGGGGCGCAGGTAGAAGCCGCGCATCAACTGATCGGCGAACCGCGCGTTGGCGAAGATTCCAGGAATGCGTCCGCGACCAGCGGTCGTCGCGTAGTCGCCGAGCCCCTGGGCGGTCGCGCCCACGAAGACGAGCGCTCCGCCGGCAAACGCGCGCAGGCCGGCGGGCGACCCGGCGAGCGCATCGCCGAGTGCGATCGTTCCGCGTCCGGCGAAGGTTTGCGTGAGCGCTTGCGTCTGCGTGTCGAGGTCTTGATGCGACGCGATCTTTGGCGGAAGCAGCAGCATGCGGCCGGCGTCGTCCTTGGGAATCGCCGCGGTGTCGACCGGACGTCCGTCGAGCGTCGCAACCCCCGCTGCAGCCAGCGAGTAGAGACGCTCGTTGGCGTGCGTCCCGCCGGCCGAGGTGTCGATTTCCATCGGCTGACCGATGAGGTAGCCGCCGGGCGTGTCGATGGCGTTGAAGCCGAGCGCCGCCGCGGCGTTCGCAAGCAGCGGCGCCGGCCGTTGTTCGCCGATTTGACCCGCGGTCGTCGTGTTTAGCGGAAAGGCGAGCACCGACGGCACGCGCCGCAGCGCGGCCGCAAACGCAGCGTCTTGTTCGGGATGTTTCCCGGGTTCGAGAAATTCGATGTCGAGCACGACGGCTTTGGCGCCGGCAGCTTTGAGATTATCGAGCAACTTGGCGTAAGTCGCGCGCGGAAGCGGGAAACCGATGCGGCGCAACGTCGCGTCGTCGATGACGACGATGCCGAGGCGGGGATTCGCTTCAGCGTCGTAGCGCGGGTTACCGAAACCTAACGACGGCGCCGCATCGATCGCCGCGACGTGCAGCGCGAGGTCGGCGATGCGGTTCACCGCCGGCAGCGTCGTAAGCGGCAAGGCGATGAGGACGGCACCAGCGACCCCGGCGGCGACGCCCAGCAGCAGGGCGACGGCCAGCACCCGCAGACGCGCCGGCACGGCGGTTAGCCCGATCGGCCGATGTAACGGCGGTCGCGCGTGTCGATGCGAATGACGTTGCCGGTTTCGACGAAGAGCGGAACCTGCACCGTCGCTCCCGTTTCGAGCTTCGCCGGCTTGGTCGTGTTCGTTGCGGTGTCGCCTCTGAAGCCGGGATCCGTTTCGACGATTTTCAATTCGACGTGCGCGGGCAGATCGACGCCGATCGCAACGCCGTCGTGGAACTGCATGTCGACGACCATTCCATCTTTGAGGAAGTCGGCAGGATCTCCGATGAGGTCGCGGCCGAGCGTGACGTTCTCGAACGACTCCTGATCCATAAAGTGGTAGCCGTCGGCGTCGTTGTAGAGCATCTGCATTTGGCGGTTGTCGACGGTGGCGCGCTCGAGCTTCTCACCCGCGCGGAAGGTCCGCTCCAGGGTCGTGCCGGTGCGGACGTTTTTCATGCGCGTGCGCACGAACGCCGAACCCTTTCCGGGCTTGACGTGGAGGAACTCGATGACGGTCCACAGTTGCCCGTCCACGACGATAGTGACGCCGTTACGGAGGTCGTTCGACGAAATCATGACCCGGCGTCATACGGGCTTGGTGGCCGGAAGCCCTATCAAAGGGCAGTCCTTCGCCCATCGACTGCGCGTCGAACTGCGTTCGATGCTCCGCTCAGGATGACACTTTGCGTTTGAAGAGGCGGATGGGGTTTTCCGTGCCGGCTCGCAGGCGCGCCAGATTTTCGCGATGCGTGTACGCGATGAAGATCGCAGCGAGAACGGCGTAACACGTCTGTGCCGCGGAGCCGGTGAAGAACCACATTGCGACGGCCGCGAGCGCACTGCCGAACATCGAACCGACCGACGAGTATTGCGTCACCAGCGCTCCGGCAATCCAGCCGCCGACCGCGACCAATCCTGCGGGCCAGCTCATCGCGAAGATCGCCCCGAACGACGTCGCAACGCCCTTGCCGCCGCGCCACCGCAGCCATGGCGAAAAGCAGTGTCCCAAGACGGCGGCGCCGGCGACGATCGCCTCAGTTACTGCGGAGTGGAAGTAGAACGACGCCAAGAGCACCGGAACGAATCCCTTGAGCGCGTCGAGCAGCAGCACCGCCGCACCGCCCGCTTTGCCGAGCGCACGCAATGCGTTCATCGCGCCGATGTTTCCGGAACCCTCGGCGCGGATGTCGGTGCGATAGAACCCGCGGCCGATGAGATAGCCGAACGGGATCGATCCCACGAGGAACGCCGCAACGGCGGCGACGGGGATGCCGATCATTCTTCGGCGTCTTCGCGGTGAGGCCGGAACTGGAGCGTGAGCGGCACGCCTTCGAAATCGAAGTGCTGCCGGATCACGTTTTCGAGAAAGCGGCGGTAGTGCGACTGCAACAAATCCGGATCGTTGCAGGAGAAGACGAAGAGCGGCGGATGCGTCGCCGGCTGCGTGACGTAGTACACCTTGAAGAGCCTTCCGCTCGTCGCGGGCGCCGGATGTGCGAGCACCGCGTTGCGCAGCGCCGCGTTGAGCGGCGCCGTGGGAACGCGCCGATCGAGGTTGGCGGCGATGCGATCGACCAGCGGCAAGAGGCTGCCCAAGCGGCGATGCGTTTTTGCCGAGAGAAACGTCACCGGAGCGAATCGCGCGAACGGAACGAGGTCGTGAATTACGTTCGTGAGTTCGCCTTGGCTGAACTCGCCCTGCTCGCGCACGAGATCCCACTTGTTGCCGACGAGGATCAAGCCTTTGCGTTCTTCGATCGCCAGACCCGCGAGACGGCGATCCTGCGCCGTTACACCCGTCATCGCGTCGAAGACGAGCAGCGCGAGATCGCAGCGCGCGATTGCTTTCAGCGAGCGGAGCGCGGCGTAGTAGGCGATCGCGCCGTGTGCCTCCGGCTTCTTATGCATTCCGGCCGTGTCGATCAGGCGCAACGTGTGCGCGCCGCGAACGAGCAGCGTGTCGGTGGCGTCGCGCGTGGTGCCCGGCGTTTCGGAGACGAGCGCGCGCTCCTCGCCGAGCAGAGCGTTGAGCAGCGAACTCTTACCGACGTTCGGCCGGCCGATGATCGCAAGCGCGAGCTCGCCGTCGATCGACGGCGCGTCGGGCGCAGCGGGCGGGAGCAACTCGACCACGCGGTCGAGGAGATCGCCGGTTCCTTCACCGTGCAGCGCCGATACGGCGATCGGTCCGCCGAAGCCGAGTTTGGCGAACTCGGCGTGTACCGCCGCCGCCGCTGCCGGCGATTCGGCTTTGTTTGCGACGAGCACCATTGGCCGGCGCTTGCGCCGAAGAATGGCCGCGACGTCTTCGTCGAGCGGATGCAAACCGGTCTGCGCGTCGACCACGAAGAGCACCACATCGGACTCGGCGGCAGCCGCCTCGGCCTGCCGCCGCGTCGTCTCCGTAAAGCCGCCGTCGGGGCCGGCGGGGGCGTCGGGGTCGATCCCTGCCGTGTCGACGATGCTGAAAACGCGGCCGCGCCACTCGCAGAGGGCGTAGAGCCGGTCGCGGGTGACGCCCGGCGTGTCCTCGACGATGGCCAGCCGGCGACCGATCAATCGGTTGAAAAGCGCGCTTTTGCCGACGTTGGGACGGCCGACGACCGCGACGGTCGCCGGCCGTAGCATGCCCTCGCCGCCGGCAGAGTGTTCGATCGTTTGCACGACCGGGGTGTGTTCGGACTCCGCGCGCGCGGCACCCGGCCGGAGGCGGCGGCACCCTCCGAGAAGTCCCGCGGCGCATGCCCCGGATCTACATCGAAACCTTCGGCTGCCAGATGAATGAGGCCGACTCGCAATACGTCGCCGACCGGGCGACCGCCGCCGGCTACAGCGTGGCCGTCAGAGCCGAAGAGGCCGACGTCGTCGTCATCAACACGTGCACCGTGCGCGACAACGCCGAGCGCCGCGCGTACGGGCGGATGAACCACTTCAAGGCGCTCAAGGACGCCGCGCCGGCGACGCGGCTGGTCGTGATGGGCTGTCTTGCCGAACAAGACCGCTCGCGAATGCGCTCGCTCGCGCCGCACGTCGATGCGGTTTTCGGCACGCGCGAACTCGCTCAGCTCGGCGACCAACTCGCGGCGTGGCAGCCGGGTTTTGCCGATCGCGTCGATTTCGCCGACGACCGCGCGCTGCTCGATCCGTTCGGCGGCACGGCCGACGGCGTTGCGGGCGCGTTTTCGCCGTTGCGCGCCTTCGTCAACGTGCAGCGCGGCTGTTCGTACTACTGTACGTTCTGCATCGTCCCGCACGTGCGCGGCCGCTTCGACCATCGTCCGCTCGAAGCGATCGTGCGCGACGTGGCCGCCAAGGTGGCGGCCGGAGCGCGGGAGGTCATGCTCGTCGGACAGACCGTCAACGCGTGGACCGGCGCGGCCCCGGGCGAGGACTTCGGCGCGCTTTGCCGGGCGGTCGGGAGCATCGTCGGGTTGGAGCGGCTGAGTTTCATCTCGCCGCATCCCAAAGACTTCAGCGAGAAGATCGTGGCCGATCTGGCTGCCGTCCCGCAGTTGAATCCACGCCTTCACATGCCGATGCAGTCGGCCAGCGATGCGGTGCTGCGCCGCATGAACCGCAAGTATACTGCGACGCTCTTCCACGAGAAAGTCGAACTCGTGCGCCGCTATTTGCCGCAGTGGGCGATCACGACCGATCTCATCGCCGGTTTTCCCGGTGAGAGCGACGACGATTTCGAGCGCACCCTAGCCTACGTGCGCAGCGGCGTTTTCGCCAACGCCTTCACGTTCATGTATTCGATACGCCGCGGCACGCCGGCGGCCCATTGGGAACAGGTGCCGCGCGCCACGGCGGCGGCGCGCTTCGCCCGGCTCCTCGACGCACAGAACGTCGTTACGCGTGCCTATCACGATGCCAAGATCGGCGGCGTCGTGCGCGCGCTCGTCACCGGCCCGTCGAAGAAAGACGACCGCAAACTCGCCGCCAGGGCGCTCGACAACGTCACGATCGTCGCGCCGATGCCGGACGACTACGACGAAGCGCTCTACGCGCGCGAGCCGTGGCTCGACGTCGCGATCGAAACCGCGCACGTGTGGGGATGCAGCGGGACGATCGTGCGCCGCTCGGCGCGCTACGCGGAAGCCGGGAGCGCCGTCGAACGGCGCGCGGTCAGCCTTCTCTGATGCCGGGGCCGTTGCGCGCTACCGTCGCCGCGGGGCTGCTCGCGTCGCTGACGGCGTGCGGCGGACTCCAAGCCGTGCCGGAGCGGCAGGGCGTTTCGAATCCAGGTTCCGGCGACCGCCGCAGCGCGACGCCCGTGCAGTTCGCCGGCTTCTGGGAATCGTGGTCGGACACGAACGGGCAGGATGCGTATTCGCGGCTCGGGAGCGTTCCAGGCAGCGTGACGACCGTCGACGTCGCCTTCAGCATCGCCGACGGCAACGACGTCTCCGATCCGCAGAACACGCATCCACTCGCGCCCGGAGCGCGCCGAATTCACGCGCGCGGCGGTAAGGTCTTGCTTTCGTTCGGCGGAGCAACGTCGACCTTCGACATCACCGATCCTCACGCGTTCGTCACGAACCTCAAAGCCTATTTGCAGAAGCATCCCGGCATCTACGACGGTTTCGATTTCGACGACGAGGTCATTCAGACGCGCAGCAACGGGCGCCGCCAACTGATCGACGTGCTCGAAGCGACGCGCGCCGCATTTCCTTCGGCCATCATCAGTTTCGACGCCGATTCGGCGGGTGCCGACCCGCACGTCGACCTTCCGAACTACGCCGGCGAGGACCGGCTGATCCTCAAGGATGCCGGCAGCGCGATCGATTACGTCAACGTGATGGATTACGACCAGTTCGGATGGAAGCCGTCGACGCATCCCAACTGCACGTACCAGCCGGGCGCGCGCGACGATTGCTATCTCGACATCGCGAAGGAGTTCGCGGACGTTCCGGTGGGAGGCGGCAAAAAGTTTCCGGCGAGTAAGATCGTCATGGGGCTGATGATCGGCGAAGCCGACGACGGCGCGTTTCTCACGCCGCAGAACTGCGCCCTGTACGCCGGTTGGGTGACGGGCAACGGGTTCAACGGCATGATGATCTGGGATCTCGATCTCGATAATCCACAGGCGCCGCCCAACGGCACCGGCTACCCGAAAGGCAGTTACGTCAAGGCAATTGGCAACGCACTCGGAACGTAGGGAACCCTGAAGAAGTCCGCTCTAGAAAGTCCCGCAGTTTGACCGTCGACGCGAAGTATTCGCCGATGCTCGAGCAGTACTTCGGGATGAAGCATAAGCATCCCGAAGCTATCCTGCTGTCGCGCGTCGGCGATTTCTACGAGGCGTATGGCGAGGACGCCGAGATCGTGGCGCGCGCGCTGCAGATCGCGCTGACGAGCAAAGAGGCCGGTGGCGGCAAACGCGTTGCGATGGCCGGCGTTCCGCATCACGCCCTCGCGCAGTATCTGACGCGTTTGGTGGCGCAGCGATTCATCGTCGCGCTGGCCGAGCAGCTCGAGGTGCCGCAGCCCAACAGACTCGTGCGGCGCGACGTCGTGCGTTTGGTGACGCCCGGAACGCTCGTCGAAGAGAGCATGCTCGATGGCCGGGCGAACAACTACCTTGCCGCCGTCGCCGCCGTAGAAGGCACGTTGGCGCTCGCACACGCCGACGTCTCCACCGGCTTCTGCGCCTCGACGGCGCTTTCGGGAGAGCACGCGTACGAGGAACTGCTGGCGGAACTCGGGCGCATCGCACCGGCCGAGATCGTCGCGGACGTCGCCGCCGACGTGCGCGCCATGATGGCGCCGGCCGTGGAAGCGCTCGGTGCGCGACTCGCGTCGCCGCCGCTCGGTGTGGTCGAAGTGCGTCCGCGCGGACAGCTCGACGGCTTTTCACACGACGAGTCGCTGGCCGTCCACCGCGCCCTCGACGCACTCGCGGCTTTCGTGAAACGAACCGGCGTCGCGGGCACGGCGCAGGCGAACGGCGACGGAACCGTCGCGCTGAGCCGGCCGAACCTTTACCGGCGCCAAAACTTCATGTCGCTCGACGCGGCGACGCGCAAGCATCTGGAGTTGATTCGCGCGGAGGGACAGAATCCTCGCGCGACGCTGCTCGCGACGCTCGACCGCTGTGCGACGTCGATGGGTTCGCGCATGCTGGCGCGTTGGATCGTCGCGCCGCTGCTCGACCGCGACGCGCTGACGGCGCGGCAGGACTGCGTCGACGCGCTGATGCGCGAGCACGCACGGCGGGATGCGCTGCGCGAACTGCTCAAAGGCTGCTTCGATCTCGAGCGCATCGCGCAGCGCGTGCGTTTTCGGCGTGCGACGCCGCGCGATGCGGCGTCGCTCCGGCGGACGCTCGAGGCGCTGCAACCGCTGCCGCGGATCGCGCCCGAACGCCTCGGCGGGCTGATCGAGCGCATCGCGGATTTCGACGGCGTGCTGGAAGATTTGCGGCGTACGCTGGTCGACGAGCCGCCGGCGCAACTCGGCGATGGCGGAGCGATTCGCCCGGAGGCCGACGCCGAACTCGCGGAATGCGTGCTGCTGCGCACCGACGCACGCTCGAAACTCTCCGAACTCGAAGAGCGCGAGCGCGAGCGGACGGGGATCAAAGGCTTACGGATCAAGTACGCGAGCACGTTCGGCTATGCGATCGAGGTGAGCAAAGCGCACGCGGGCAGCGTGCCCGCGGATTACGTGCGAAAGCAGACGCTGACGACCGGCGAGCGCTACGTGACGCCGGAACTCAAAGAGCTGGAACTCGCAATCGCAACCGCGCAAAACCGTCAACAGCGGCTCGAACAGCGGCTCTTCGAGGCACTCCTCGAACGCATCGCGGCGCGTGCCGACGATCTGCTCGAGGCCGCCCAAGCGATTGCCGAAATCGACGTGCTCGCGTCGCTCGCGCAGTGTGCCGCCGATCGGGGATACGTGCGTCCGCAGTTCGTCGACGAGAGCGCGATCCTCGTCGAGGAAGGGCGCCACCCGGTGATGGAGGCGCTCGAGCCGGCGCGGTTCGTTCCCAACGACGTGGCGCTGCGTGCCGACGGTCACCGCTTCATTCTCTTAACCGGACCGAACATGGGCGGAAAATCGACGTATCTCCGCCAGATCGGGCTGCTGACCGTTACCGCGCAGATCGGCTCGTTCGTGCCGGCAAAGGCAATGACGCTCGGGCCCGTCGACCGGATCTTCACGCGCATCGGCGCCGGCGACGATCTCGCATCGGGACAGTCGACGTTCTACCTGGAGATGGCCGAAGCGGCGAACATCTTGCGAAGCAGCACGCACCGGTCGCTGCTGCTGATCGACGAGGTCGGCCGCGGCACCGGGACGCTCGACGGCCTCTCGATCGCGCAGGCGATCTGCGAGTTTCTGCTCGGACTCGAGCAACAATCGCCGATGGTACTTTTCGCGACGCACTTTCACGAGCTGTGCGCGCTGGCCGAACACTGGCGCCTCGTCGCCAACTACCACATCACCGCGGTCGAGAACACCGCGCCCGGCGGCGCTCCGGTTTTCTCGCATCGCGTGCAGCCCGGCAGTTCGTCGCGCTCGTTTGGAATCGAAGTCGCGCGCATGGCCGGGTTGCCGCCGGCGGTGGTGGATCGAGCCCAAGAGATCGCCGATGCGCTTTCCGGCCAGAGCGACGTCGAGGAGCGCGTGCCCTTGCGCAAGCCGATTTCGAAGCGCGACGCGCCCGAACGCCAGCTCTCGTTCCTTCAACCGTAGGTTTCCCCGGTTCGCATATGAGCGTGCGCATTCTCGACGCGGTGACGATCGGTCAAATCGCCGCCGGCGAAATCATCGAGCGTCCAGCGTCGGTCGTCAAAGAACTGGTCGAGAACGCCATCGACGCGGGTGCGCGCCGGGTCGCAATCTCGATCGAACAGGGCGGCGCGCGGCTGGTGGAGGTCGTCGACGACGGCACCGGCATCGCGCCGGCAGACCTTTCGCTGGCGGTGCGGCGGCACGCCACGAGCAAACTCGCGGCCGCGTCGGATCTCGACGCGATCGCAACGCTCGGTTTCCGCGGCGAGGGATTGGCGTCGATCGCCGCCGTCGCACACGTCGACATCGTTTCGCGGGAACCCCACGACGACGCGGGTTGGCGCGTGCGCGCACATGCCGAGACGGTCGGCGCACCCGAGCCGGCTGCCGCACCCGTAGGCACGCGCGTTCGCGCCGAGCGGCTCTTCGAAAACGTGCCGGTGCGACGAGAGTACCTGCGTTCGGCCGCGGCCGAGTTCGGACGCATCTCGTCGTGGCTCTCGAGTTTCGCGCTGGCGTATCCGCAGGTCGCGTTCGCGCTGCGCCACGACGGCAAGGAGGTTTGGACGATGCCCGCGACCGGCGACCCTCGCGAACGCCTCGCGATGGTCTTCGGTCGCGATGCTTCGCGTGAGCTGCTCGCCATCGACGAATCCGCAGCACGGTCGCTCAACGGCAGGCTCGCGGGATTCATCAGCGCGCCAGGGTCGGACCGGCCCGACCGCCGCATGCAACTGCTCTTCGTCAACGGGCGGCTGCTGCGCAGCGCGGTCATGAGCGCCGCCTGGAGCGCAGCGTACGCGACCTTCACGATGACGGGACGCCACCCCTACGGCGTCGTCTTTCTCGAGCTGCCGCCAGAACACGTCGATGCGAACGTTCATCCCACCAAGAGCGACGTGCGGTTGCGCTTCGGGAATCAAGTCTTCGATGCGGTGCGCCGTGCGATGACCGCGACGCTGCAGGCGCACGCCGCGGAACGATTTCGCGCCAATGCCGGCGGTGGGCTTGACGGGATGTCGGCGTTCGCACCGGCAGCCGGCGCCACCCCAAGCGCGCCCGCGCTGTTTGCGCCGGAATCGCACGGCGGAAGGGAGACGCCGCGCCTGCGCGTTCTCGAACAACTCCATCGCACGTACATTCTCGCCGCCGACGGCGATGCGCTGCTGCTGGTCGACCAGCACGCAGCCCACGAGCGCATTGCGTACGAAAGCATCGTCGCGGCGGCGCAGCACGAAGCACCGAGCGAACCCCTGCTCGTGCCGCATGTGCTGGAACTCGATGCCGAGCGCAGCGCGGCGCTGGAGCAGAGCCTCGACGCGTTGTGCGCCGGAGGTCTGGAGATCGAAGCGTTCGGCGAGCGGAGTTTCCGCGTGACCGCGACGCCGGCCGGCTACGGCGCGCGGCCGTTCGACGTTGCCGGGTTTCTCGACGACGTGACCGCCGAGCCGGGACGGCGCGGCGTGCGCGAGCGCGTCTGGGCATCGCTGGCGTGTCATTCGGTGGTCGTGGCCGGCGAACGTCTCGAACTCGACGAGATGACGACGTTAATCGAGCGCCTGCAACGCTGCCGAAATCCGATGCATTGTCCTCACGGCCGTCCGACGATGGTGCGCATCGGACCGGAGGAAGTCGCGCGCATGTTCAAGCGTGTCTGAGGCGCGGCGCGGCGTTCTGATTCTGACCGGTCCGACGGCCGGGGGCAAGACGGAACTCGCGATGGAACTCGCGCAAGGCTTCGATGCCGAGATCGTCGGTGCCGATTCGCGTCAGATTTATCGCGGAATGCCGATCGGCACCGCCGCGCCGGAGCCCGAGCAACTCGCGGCCGTGCCGCATCACTGTGTCGGATTCCTCGATCCCTACGAACGCTACTCGGCCGCGCGTTACGTGGAGGATGCGATGGCCGCAATCGATGCGATTCACCGGCGAGGCAAGCGCGCGATCGTCGTGGGTGGAACCGGGTTCTACGTGCGCGCGCTGACCGGAAACGTCACGCTCGCGGCGCAGTTCGACGACGCGCTGCGCGCACGGCTCGCGGCCGAAGCGCGTTTGCACCCGCCCGAATTTCTGCACGCGTGGCTTTCGCATCGCGATCCGGCGCGTGCGGCTCGGCTGCACGAGCGCGACGCGTATCGCGTCGTGCGCGCGCTCGAGATTGCCCTGGCGGCCGGGAGCGGTGAGCGGCCGCCGCTGCGGACGCTTGCGAGCGCCGGCATCGCACGGACGATGGTTTTCCTGGATGTTCCGCTCGCGGAGGTCGACTCGCGCATCGCGGCGCGTTGCGAGCGCATGCTGCAATCGGGACTGCTCGAAGAGGCCGAACGGATCGGCGACGAGGCCGTTGCAGCGTCGGCCGTGGGATATCCGCAAGCCCTCGGCTATCTGCGCGGATGGTGCACTCGAGGCGAACTGCGTGCCTCGCTCGAGCGCGCGACGCGTAGGTACGCGCGCCGCCAGCGAGCGTGGTTTCGCGGCGAACGCGACGCGCTGTGGTTGGAACCCGGTGCCGTCGCTCGCGTCGTACGGGAAAAGCTTGGTTGGGATTAGAAGGCGACGACTCTCATGCCCGCGAGCCTGCAAGACACGTTTCTCGCCGAGTGCAAGCGCCAAGGAGCCGCGGTGACGGTCTATTTGGTGAATGGGTTTCAACTGCGCGGCGTCGTCAAGGGCTACGATCCGTTCACCGTGATGCTCGAATACGAACGCCAGACCCACCTCGTCTACAAACACGCGATCTCGACCATCTCGCCCGGATCCGCCGCCGTTCCGGAGGCGCGGGAGGAAGAAGCACACCCCGAGTGAGTTCGCGCATCGCGCTCACGAAGATGCACGGCGCGCGCAACGATTTCGCCGTCGTCGACGGGCGAACGCAGGCGATTGGCGACGTTGCGGGCGCCGCACGGCGAATCTGCGATCGGCGCGACGGCGTCGGTGCGGACGGATTGATCATCATCGAATCGTCGCGGTCGGGCGGCTTCTTGATGCGCACGATCAACGCCGACGGCAGCGAAGCCGAAATGTGCGGCAACGGGCTGCGTTGCGCGGCGCGCTGGCTCGACGAGGCCGGCGAAGGCGAGCGCATCGTTTTCGAAACGCCTGCCGGCACGGTGCGAACCGAAATCGTCGCGCGCGAGCCGGCGTACCTGGTGCGCGTGACGATGCCGTTGCCACGCATCGTGGCGCGTTCGGTGGAGGGATTCGGCGACGCCGCGATCGTCGAGGTGGGAAATCCGCACGTCGTGATCTTCGCTGCCGAGGGCGACGGAATCGACGTCGAGACGGTGGGGCCGCGCCTGCAGATCGATTCGCGGTTTCCAGGCGGCGTCAACGTGCACGCGGCCGTCGTGCAGGACGAGCATCGCATGCGCGTACGGCATTGGGAGCGGGGAGCCGGTGCGACGCAGGCGTGTGGAACCGGCGCCACCGCCGCAGTTGCTGCCGCAGTCGATCGCGGCACGGTGTCGTCGCCGGTCGAAGTCGTCGTTCCGGGCGGAGTGCTAGCGGTTGAATGGGACGGCCGCGAAGCGGTGCTGATCGGGCCCGCGGTGCGCGTCTTCGATACCGTCTTTACCGTTCGGGACCTATGAACGTGCGGCGCGCGCGCGCCGAGGACGCCGAGCGCATCGGCGACCTCATGCGGCAACTCGGTTACGACTCGCCGGCGAGCGAGATCGCGCGGCGCATCGAACGCCGCGACGGCGACCGCGCCGTCTTCGTCGCGGAAGAGGATTCACGCACGCTCGGTTGGGTGGCGGTCTGCGTGGAAGAGGGCTTCGTGGAAGGCCGACAGGCGTGGATCGAAGGCTTCGTCGTCGACGAGCACGCACGGAGCGGCGGCATCGGCGCTCGGTTGCTCGACGCGGCCGAAGCGTGGGCGCGCAATTGCGGCTGCGGCACGATGCGCGTGCAGTCGAACGTCGTGCGCGAGCGCGCGCACGGGTTTTACGAGCGTCACGGGTACGCGAAAATCAAAGCACAGTTCGCTTTTCGTAAGGCGTTATGATCGCGCTGGCGTACTGCGATGCGCGGGGGCGCATCTACGGAGACGACGCGTCGGTGCCGTTCGCCGACGGCGGCATCGTGCGCGAGCCGGAAAGGGCGGAACTGATTCCCGCGCCAGCTGGCACGGTCGAGATGCTGTTGCCCGGTCGCCGTCCGCTGACGACGATCGGACCGGCGCGCGAGGGATACGCGCTCGCAGCGGTGCTACCGGCGGGGTACACGCGGCTGCTCGTCCCGGCGTATGCTAAGGAGCGCGGCGCGCCCGACTTGCCGCTCTTCGGCTACGCGTTCGCCTGTTTCGTTGGCGACCAACTTCACGTTGCAGCGGCCAAAACCGACGAAAGCGACGATTGGAAACCGCGCTCGTTTGAGGCGGGAGAACTCGAAGCGTCGATCGAGCGGCGTCTCGCACACGATTCGGAGAATCGCGTGCTGCGGCAAGTGGCGCTCTGCTCGCTCGACTATGGCTGCTTCACCGCGCAGAACGTGTTCCTGCGGCGCGGTGAGGCAGCGCTGCCGGTCTCACCGAAGTGCAACGCCCGCTGCCTCGGCTGCATCTCGCAACTCGAGCCGCCCTCGACCGTGCCGTCGCCGCAGGCGCGGATTGCTTACGATGCGAGTGCGGAGGAACTCGCCGGCGTCGCCGTCGAGCATCTCGAGAGCGTGCGCGACGGCATCGTGTCGTTCGGCCAGGGCTGCGAAGGCGAGCCGCTTTTGCGCTCGACGACGATCGCCGCGGCGATTCGCCTCATCCGCGAGCGCCGAAGCAACGGCACGATCAACCTCAACACCAACGGTAGCCTGACAAGCGCGCTCGAGCGTTGCATCGACGCGGGGCTCGATGCCGTTCGCGTGAGCCTCAATTCGTTTCGACCGCGGGTTTACGCGGCGTATTACCGTCCGATCGGCTATGCGCTCGACGACGTCCTCGAATCGATCCGCCTGGCGGTGCACCGAGGCTTGCGCACGAGTCTCAACCTGCTCACGCATCCCGGCGTCACCGACGACGAAGAAGAAGTGGCGGCAGCCGAGGCGTTTTTGCGCGACGTTCCGGTCGCGATGGTGCAGACGCGCACGCTGAACATCGATCCGGAATGGTATTTCGCGGCCGCGGGCCGTCCGCGACATCCGATCGGAATGCGTCTCGCTTTAGAGACGATCGCGCGGCTGACGGCGGTGGGAAACTTCACGCACACGCACTGATTCGCCGAACGCAAGAGCGCCCCTGAAAATATGAAGCTGTGGCATATCCTGGCAATCGTAGGAGCCGGCGTCGCATTCGGGATGCTGCAGCCGGGGCGCTTTACGTACGCGCTCGGCTATGCCACGCTTTACATCTTTCTCCCGCCCTTGCTCTTCGAGGCTTCTTGGAACCTCAGCTTTCGTGCCATCCGGCGGCAGTGGCCGGCGATCGCGACGCTGGCCGGGCCGGGCGTGCTCCTGACGGCATTGATCGTCGCCGGCGCACTGTCGGTCGTGCACGTGTCTTTCGCGCCTGCGTTTCTGCTTGGGGCGATTCTTTCGGCAACCGATCCGATTGCGGTCATTGCCGTCTTTCGACGGTTGCGCGTGCCTCGGACGCTGGCGACGATCGTCGAGTGCGAGTCGCTCTTCAACGATGCGGTCGCGGTTGCACTCTACCGGATCGTTCTCGGCACGCTCGTGGGAGGGGCGCTCGGCACGCTGGGAACGGCGCGAATCGTGCTGCAAACGGCGGCGGGAGCCGTCGCCGGGATAGCCGTCGGCATCGCGCTGGCCTACGTCGTGGCGCGGGCGCTGCGTCGCACGAATGTGGCTGCTGTGCAAATCGTAGCGACGGCAGTCGTAGCGTACGGCGCGTATTTCATCGCCGACGCGTTCGCACTTTCCGGTATCTTTGCGACGATCGCCGGCGGCATCGCTCTGCGCTATTACGAGCGTCGCTGGATCTCGCTGAGCATCGCCGACGACGTCAACCACTTCTGGGACTTGGCTGCGCTCGTCGCCAATGCCCTCGTCTTTTTCATGGTTGGTGCGGCGCTGCAAGTCGGGTCGGTCGCGCGCGAGCCGGCGTTCATCGTCACGACGTTGATCGCGATCGCATTGGCGCGCGTCGCCGTCGCCGGATTGCTTCTGCCCGGAGGCTATCCGCGCGCGTGGCTCGACGTTGTACGCGTCGCCGGGATTCGCGGGGCGCTCTCACTGGCACTGGCGCTGGCATTGCCGGCCGGGATCCCCTACCGTCAAGCGATCGTTGATGCAACGTTTGCGGTGGTGCTGGCGACGTTGCTCGCCGGCGCCCTGTCGGTGACGCGCGTCGTGCGGCGTGTCAATACCGCCGATGGGTAAGAATCTTGGACTCCATCGCCATGCCGGCGGCCATCTCGAGCGAACGCCCAGCCAGCGCGCGATGTTTCGCACGTAGTCCTTAAATATCTCGAACCGGACTGGCTCCGCGTTTTATTTCGTCGTCAGGTTGGTCGGTCACAAAACTCGGCGCACCTCGCGGTGTCCCAGTTGAGATCGGCAAAATGATGGAAAGTCGAAACCGCGACCGCACGTCCCATGACTCCGCCTTCAAACGACCAAACGATCGTTGCCGTCCGCATTCATCTCTTCGTTTCGCGCGGCCACGTGGTGACCGTCGGCGATGAGTGCCTCGCGCAAAAGCGAAAAGCGCGAAACGTTCCAGTCGCCCGTGGCAAACGGAATGGTCGTTTGTATCAAAATCTTCGCCATTTCTCATCACGCGGAGGTGCATTTCCGCCGTCGGCTGGAGGCAGCGCCACGTAAGCGTGCGGGACTGAAAGGCGGCCCTCGTCCTGCGGCGAACGCCTAAATGCTGCGCGTTCCGCGCCTCGCCCTTGGGCGCGGCGCGGTTACCTTTCGTATGCTACTCTAATGTAACCAGCGCCAGGTGAGGTCATCAAGGAAAGTGATAGGAAGAGTTCTTTTGTCGGTACTGATTGCGTTATTGCCGACCGAGGCGGTCGCGCAGGCCGTCGCGCAACCGGAACCGTCGCCGACACCAACCGCGCCAGCGCCGCAACCGTCACCGACCCCAACCGCGCCAGCGCCGCAACCGTCACCCGGAGCGACATCTTCCGCCGGGGGGATCGACACGAGCAAACTGACACCCGAACAGCAGGCGAAACTTCAGCAAGCGATCATCAAAATCTCGCAGAATCCGGTCGGCAACATCGCGGTGGTGCCGTTCCAGAGTAACTTTAACTATGGGGTGGGGCCGTACGCGCGCTACCAATACAACCTGAACGTTCAACCCGTCGTGCCGTTCATGCTGAGCAAGAACATGAACCTGGTTGCGCGGACGATTATTCCTGTGATCGACAATCCGTCGTTTGCACCGCCGCAGGTCTGCGCGACTGCGGGTTGCCCGTGGACCTTCGGCATCGGCGATATCCAAGAGCAGCTCTATTTTGCGCCCAAGACCAAGCCGGGGGCGCTGATCTGGGGAGCCGGGCCTATCTTCCAGATTCCAACGGCGTCGCCGGGCGCGCTGGGGGCGGGAAAATGGGCGGTGGGGCCCGCGTTTGCCGGCTTGATCATGCCGGGGAACATCGTCGCGGGGATGCTCGTCACGCAGCTCTGGTCGTTTGCCGGCCAGGCGAATCGGCCGAACATCAGCAGCGCGCTTTTTCAGCCCTTTTTCAACTATAATTTGAGTGGCGGGTGGGCCTTATCCACCGCACCCATCATCACCGCGAACTGGACCGCCGCGCAAAATAAATGGGCGGTTCCACTGGGCGGCGGCGTCGCGCGCACGTTTAAAGCCGGCGATCAGCTGATGCAGCTGAGCGTATTGTACTATACGTACGTTACGCGACCGATCGCCAATCCACAGACGAACCTGAAAGTCGTGTGGAGCCTCCTGTACCCGATCAAGCGCGGCATCGATATTCAAGAGCTGATCAAACAGAATCAGTAAAAATCGCGCTCCGCTCATCCTTCGACTGCGGCGCGGAGCCTGGGCTGAGCGAGCGAAGCGAGTCGAAGCGCCTCCGCTCAGGATGACATGGGGAGTGCTAATTCATGAACGAGAGGCCGGCGCCGATGTAGTGTTGCTTTTGGCCAAGCAAGTCGGTCGGCGAGAAACCGTATTCGACGTCGAATTGGACGTGCTGGCCGAAGTCGCGCTGGTAGACGAAGTCGATGAACGACTTAGAACCGAGCGTCGGTCCCGCCTTCGAAAAATAGGCGTACTCGGCGCTGATCTGCGACGGCCCTCCGGGTAATGCCGCGCTCAGTTCGAGCGTGGGCGTAAAGGCGAAGTACGACTGAGGGACGCCGGCGGAGACGTAGGCGCTGAAGGCGTTGAAGCCGAGCGTGCCCGAGAGGGCGAACTCGGAGTTCACGGTGTAGGCCCAGTTGAAGTTGCCGGTGTATTGCGCGTTGCCGGCGCTGAACGCGGTTGCGCCGGTCGGAATCGTCACGACCGCGTTTATGCCCCAGTCGGCATTTGAGGTATATCCGAGTTCGTACTTGGCTCCGATTGCAAGATCGCTCATGCCGCCGACCGGCGCGCCGCCCAGGGAGGAATGATTCTCGCTAATCGGTCCGACCTCAAAGTCGAGGTGCGGGTCGAACGTGCCTATGCGAATGAGCGATTGCGGGTACGTTGCGGTATTTCCGCCCCCGGGACCCGTTGTGACGAGATTCGTATAGCCATTCTCGAGGTCGGCGTGACCCGTCCGCACGGTGCAGACGCCGGTCCCGAACGTTGGTCGATTGACGATCGAGAGCAGCGAGCCGCAGGGATCGGAGGGTGCCGACGGCGTCGCGCTCGCGGACGGCGCGCTTGCAAAGGGCGAGGGTGCGGGTGACGGCGGGTTCGTTTGCGCCCGTCCTGCGGCAACCGTGAGAAGCGCCGCCGCGACGAAGGCGACGGGTACGAGGCGTTGAGAGATTGTCATCGGTACTCCAGAGAACGAGGCTACGGCCAGCCCATCCTATCGCAGCCGGGCGCGGTGTCAATCATCCTTTCGGATCATCCAGTTGGCGGATGGCGGGCCGCGGAAACCGCCCGTATGCTGGAGGCACCGTGTTAGAGCTTGGAATCATCGTCCTCTCGATCGTGTGCTTCGTCATCCTGGACATTTACGTTCTGGGCTGCGAGAAAGTGTGAGCGCGTGTCGTTCGACAACGCGTTAGGGCTCGTTCTCACGATCGCGGGATTGGCGTATCTCGTGTTTGCGATGCTTCGTCCGGAAAAATTCTAAATGACCGCAATAGGCTGGCTGCAAGCCATCGTCTTTTTCCTGATCGTCTTGGCATTGACCAAGCCGGTCGGCCTCTATATGGCACACGTGTTCGCCGGCGAGCGCACGTGGCTGACTCCGGTATTGCGGCCGATCGAGAGCATCATCTACCGCCTGGGCGGCGTACGCGAAGACCAGGAGATGCCGTGGTACGCATACGCGCTGTCGATGCTCGCCTTCTCGGTGATCGGCCTCATCTATCTGTACGTGCTTCTGCGCACGCAGCAGTGGCTGCCGTTCAATCCCCAGCATTTCAACAACATGTCGCCGGATTTGGCGTGGAACACCGCGGTGAGCTTCCTCACCAACACGAACTGGCAGTTCTATTCCGGCGAGAGCACGATGAGTTATCTCTCGCAGATGGCGGGATTGGCATGGCACAATTTCGTCTCCGCGGGGGTCGGCATCGCCATTGCGGTTGCCGTCATCCGCGGCATCGTGCGAACGACGGCGAAGACGCTGGGCAATTTCTGGGTCGACCTTACGCGCTGCTCGCTCTATATCTTGTTGCCGATTTCCATCGTCATCGGACTCTTCTTGGTGGCCCAAGGCGTTCCGCAGAACTTTCATGCGTATCATGACGTCAAGTCGATCGAGGGGTTTGCCCAGTCGATCACCGGCGGTCCGATGGCCTCGCAAGAAGTCATCAAGGAACTCGGGACGAACGGCGGAGGTTTCGTCAACGCGAACTCGGCGTCTCCGAACGAGAACCCTAATCCGCTCACCAATCTCGTCGAACTTGTGCTGATCTTTTCGCTGGGCGCGGGCTTGACGTACACGTACGGCAGGATGGTCAAAGACACCCGACAAGGCTGGGCCATCTTCACCGCGATGTCGATCGTCTTTTTCGTTGGTTTTGCGACGGCGTATGGGGCCGAAGCGGCGGGCAATCCGCTGGTGCATCAGCTCGGCGTCGCCGGTGCCAATATGGAGGGCAAAGAGTGCCGCTTCGGGGCTGCGACCTCGGCCTTGTTTGCCACGGTGACCACGGATACGTCGTGCGGTGCGGTCAACTCCATGCACGATTCGTTCATGCCGCTCGGCGGACTCGTACCGCTGGTGAACATGCAGCTCGGAGAAATCATCTTCGGCGGCGTCGGGAGCGGCTTGTACGGCATGGTCGTCTTCGTCGTGCTCACCGTCTTCATCGCCGGGCTAATGGTGGGTCGCACGCCGGAATATCTCGGTAAGAAGATCGAGCGTCGTGAGGTGCAGTTCGCGATTCTCGCAGTGCTGGTCACGCCCGTCCTGTGCTTGGTGCCGACGGCCGTGGCCGCGATCGTGCCGGCCGGATTGGCAACACTGAACAACGCAGGTCCGCACGGCTTTTCGGAGATCCTCTACGCGTTCACCTCGACCAACGCGAACAACGGCTCGGCCTTCGCCGGCCTCGGCTCGAATCTATTCTACAACATCGTCACCGGCATCAACATGATGTTCGGACGTTTCACGGTTGCGATTCCGGCACTCGCGCTGGCCGGCGCGCTCGCCGGAAAGAAAGCCGTCCCCGAAAGCGTCGGCACGTTTACGACCCATTCGCCGATCTTCGTAGCGTTGCTGATCGGCGTAATCGTCATCGTCGGCGCGCTGACCTTTCTGCCGGCCGACGCGCTCGGACCGATCGTCGAACACCTCTTCGTCAATCAAGGAAAGACCTTCTAGTGTTGTCAGCACGCCGGCTGGAGCGCCGCCCGAAAGCCCGTTCGCTCTTCGATCGCGCGATCGTCGCTCGCGCGATCGGCGACTCGTTCAAGAAGCTCGACCCGAGATGGCAAGTGCGCAACCCGGTCATGTTCGTCGTGGAAGCCGGCGCCTTGGTCACGACGTTCTTCTTCCTTCGCGATCTCGTTCAGCACAACGGTCATCCCGGCTTCGATCTGGCGATCTCCGCTTGGCTCTGGTTCACGGTGCTGTTCGCAAACTTCGCAGAAGCGGTCGCCGAGGGGCGCGGTAAAGCCCAAGCGGATTATTTGCGCCGGACCAAGTCGGACACGACGGCGCGCTTGCTCACCGTTGGAAACGCCGAAGAGATCGTGCCGAGCACGAGTCTGCGCAAGGGAGATCGCTTCGTCGTGACGGCGGGCGAGATCGTCGCCGCCGACGGCGAGGTGGAAGCGGGCGCCGCCACGGTCGACGAGTCGGCGATTACCGGAGAGTCGGCGCCGGTGATCCGGGAGTCGGGCGGCGATCGCAGCGCGGTGACCGGCGGCACGCGCGTCCTCTCCGATCGCATCGTCGTGCGCGTCACCGCGAACCCGGGCGAGAGTTTTCTCGACCGCATGATTTCGCTCGTCGAAGGCGCCCAACGCCAGAAGACGCCCAACGAAATCGCGCTGTCGATTCTCTTGGCCGGCCTGACCATCATCTTCGTCATCGCGGTCGCGACGCTCGCACCGTTTTCACTCTACGCGGGCGCGCCGCAGAGCGTCACCGTACTCATCGCGTTGCTCGTCTGTCTGATCCCCACCACGATCGGCGGTCTCCTGTCGGCCATCGGCATCGCCGGCATGGACCGCGTGATGCAGCGCAACGTCTTGGCTATGAGCGGCCGCGCCGTCGAGGCCGCCGGCGACGTCGATACGCTGCTGCTCGACAAAACCGGAACGATCACGCTCGGCAACCGGCAGGCGGTCGAGATCGTCTGCGCTGAGGGCATCGACGCGAAAGATGCGGCCCGCATCGCGTACCTCTCGTCGATTGCCGACGAGACACCGGAAGGACGCTCGATCGTTGCGCTGGCGCAAGAGCAGGGCTCGCGCGACGGCGAACCCGAAGGCGCGACGTTCGTACCGTTCAGCGCGTACACGCGCATGAGCGGCTTGGACATGGCCGACGGAACCAAAATACGCAAAGGTGCGCCGGACTCCATCCTCGCGTGGGTGCGGGAACAGGGCGGGAATCTTTCGGCCGAGCTGTCGCCGCAGATCGAGCGCATCGCGCGCAGCGGCGGCACGCCGCTGCTGTTGGCGCGCAACACGCTCGTACTCGGCGTCATCTATCTCAAAGACATTCTCAAGCCGAACATGCGCGAGCGCTTCGACCGGATGCGCGCTATGGGAATCCGTACCGTGATGATCACGGGGGACAACCCGCTCACGGCGGCGACGATCGCCAAGGAAGCGGGCGTCGACGATTTTCTTGCCGAGGCAACTCCCGAGACGAAGATGGATCTCATCAAGCGGGAGCAGACCTCGGGCCGGCTGGTCGCCATGACCGGCGACGGCACGAACGACGCGCCGGCCCTGGCGCAAGCCGACGTCGGCGTCGCCATGAACTCGGGCACGCAAGCGGCTAAAGAGGCCGGAAACATGGTCGACCTCGACTCAGACCCCACGAAACTCATCGAAATCGTCGAGATCGGCAAACAACTCCTGATGACGCGAGGCGCGCTCACGACGTTCTCGATCGCCAACGACGTGGCGAAGTATTTCGCCATCCTGCCGGCGATGTTCGCGATTGCCTACAAACCGATGGAGTTGCTCAACGTCATGCGTCTCGCGACGCCGCAAAGCGCAATTCTTTCGGCGGTGATCTTCAACGCCCTGATCATCATCGCGCTCGTCCCGCTGGCCCTGCGCGGCGTGAAGTACGTGCCGAAAGGCGCCAACGCGGTGCTCTTCGGGAACGTCATGCTGTACGGCGTCGGCGGCATCATCATCCCGTTCATCGGCATCAAACTGATCGACGTGATCCTTTCTGTTCTCCATTTGACGTAGAGGTTCTCGTGTTAAGACATTTCGGCACTTCGCTGCGGATGACGATCGTCAGCATCGCCTTACTGGGATTGATCTATCCGCTGGTTATGACGGGGATCGCGCAAGTGCTCTTCCCAAAGCAGGCTAACGGCTCGCTCGTGGTCGTGAACGGGAAGGTCGTCGGATCGTGGATCATCGGCCAGCAGTGGACGAAGCCGCAGTACTTTCAAGGGCGCCCGTCGGCAGCCGGAAAGGGTTACGACCCGACGTCGACCGGCGGCACGAACCTCGGCCCGACGTCGGCGAAGCTCATCAAGGCAACGAAAGAAACGATCGCGGCGCTCGAAAAAGTCAACCCGGATGCGAGCGGACCTCCGCCGGTCGATCTCGTGACGTCGAGCGCGAGCGGCATCGATCCCGACATCACGCCCGAGGCAGCATACTGGGAGGCGCCGCGCGTGGCAAAGGCGCGCCATCTCGCACTCGATTCGGTGCGCGCATCGATCGCATCGCACGTACAGGGGCGGACGTTCGGCTTTCTCGGCGAGCCGCACGTCAACGTATTGGAACTCAACCTGGCCCTCGACGGGCTCAATCCGCAGTAGGCGTCCTTCGACTGCGCCTGCTGCGCAGGCTCCGCTTAGGATGACGTGGGCGACTCCGCGCTCGATTGAGGTGGCATAAGGACGAGGAGTTCGCGCGCACCCGCATCGAGCAAGCGCCGGGCAAACGACGGTTTCGCAAGCCAACGCTGTGTACGATCCGCGCCGGAAAGCGCGATCGTCGTCTCGGGCCGTTCCCGAGCGATCTCAAGCAAACGTCGCGGCGGGTCCGCAGCGGACGCTTCGATCCATTCGACGTTCGTCTTTCGCGCTTCGGAGCGCAGGCGTTCGACGACCGCCGAATCGACGGCGTGCTTCGGGCTGATGACGTGCGCAATGGCAAAATCGATCGCGAGACGCGCCGCAATACGTCCCGCGCGGGCAATCATCGGCAGTTCGTCGGAACGCGACGCCACGCTGAGCAGAATGCGTTCGAACGGTGATGGAATTTGCTCGCGGAAACGGGCTCGCAGCGCCTCCCGGATCGCCAACTCGCGCAGCGCGACTAAGTTCTCGGTTCGAAAGAAGTTCGCGAGTGCCGCATCGACGCGCTCCGGTGGGTAAATCTTCCCTTCGCGCAAGCGCTGACGCAGCGTGTCGGCGGTGACGTCGATGAGAATCACTTCGTCGGCCAGCGGAAGGATGCCGTCGGGAAGAGTTTCGCGCACGATCGTCCCGGTCAGGCGCCGTACGGTGTCGCCCAGCCCTTCGAGATGCTGGATGTTGAGCGTCGTGACGACGTCGATGCCGGCCCGGAGCACGGCCAGGACGTCGTGATACCGTTTGGGCGCGACGGACCCTGGAGCGTTGGTGTGCGCGAGTTCGTCGATGAGCGCGACGCGCGGCCGGCGCGCGATCAGTGCGTCGCGATCGAACTCTTTGTACGTGGTTCCGTTGACGATGATGACCTTCGGCGGAAGCACGGTGAGCCCGTCGAGCAGCGCCGCCGTTTCCTTCCGCCCGTGCGTCTCGACGAAGCCGGCGACGACGTCGATGCCGTCGCCTTGCAACTGGTGGGCGCGATCCAGCATTGCATACGTCTTGCCGGCACCTGCGGCCGCGCCCAAGTACACCGTCAGTTTTCCGTAGCCTTTGCGTAGGCGGTCGCCGACGGTAGACGAGTACGGCGATCGCGCCGGGTTTTCAACCAGATACGTCTGACCCGTTCCCACGACGAACAAATCGCATGCCAAGGGCGAGTTGACGAGCTTCGTCGCCTCCTTGCCGTTCGGAATGGCGATCAGCGCGGGGCGGAGGCGCCCGCGCGCGACCGCAGTGGGGCCGGCGCCGTCGCGAAAGATCTCGCCCCCGAGCTCGCGCACGATCGGCTCGAGTTGCGCCACGTCGGTCCCGGACGTCGGAACGACCTCGAGGCCCAAGTCGAGCGCGTGCGCGACGGCGGACGTGCGTTTGAGAAACGGCAGCGCGTCGACTTTGGGGTAGACGAATGCCGTCGCCGTCGAGCTTCGTCCCGCCTTGATTGCAGGAAGCGTCAACGTGTCGAGCGTGCGAAGGAGGAGTTCGCGCAGCATGTAGAGCGTCTGCTCTTTGAACGCGCCGTTGAGCGCGCGCTCGATGTCTTGCTCGTTGACGATTTTTCCGGCTTGCACGCGGCTCTGCAACAGGCGGGGCGAGACGTCGAGCGCGATCACCTCATCGGCGCTTTGCAAAAACGAGAGCGGAATGATTTCACGAACGGGATACCCAACCAACGCCTCCGCGGTGGGAGCGACCGTTTCGAGGTGGGCGATATTGAAAGCGCCGATGACGCTGATCCCGCGACCCCGGAGGGCGAGGGCGTCTTGCCAGCGTTTGGCGTGCACGGAGCCTTCGAGGTTGTCGTGAGCGAGTTCGTCGAGCAGCAGCACGTCGGGGTGTTCTCGAACCGCGCCCTCGTAATCGAATTCTTCGAAGGCAGCGTTGCCGAGCACGACGTGACGCGAAGGTATACGAGGAAGGGCCGCCGCCGCAACTTCCAGATCGGGTCGCCCTTTGGTCTCGATCCAGCCGATCGCCACGCGCTTGCCCGCGCCCTGGAGGCGCCGGCCATCTTCGAGCAGACGCCGCGTCTTGCCGGCACCGGATGCGCTCGCGACGTAGACGACCAGGCGTGCGCGATGCCCGAGTTCCCGAAGGATTCCCTCGGCTCTGGCAGTCCGATCCATCGCCACTCGGGTTCGTGCGGCGTGCAAGGCACCCCCGCTGCGGTCGAGAAGGCGTCGCGGATGGCCATTCTGTGCTACGCGTTGCTGATTGCGGCGTGGCTCATCGATCTGTTCACGCCGCAACAGTTCGTCGCGGCGATCCTGCTGAACGGGCCGATCGCGCTCAGCAGCCTCGCGTTGCGGACGCGCTTGACCGCGCAGCTCGTCGTCGCGGCCGAGATCGCCAATGCGATCGCGGGTTACGTGAACGGAGTGCAAGCGGGGCATCATTGGGACGCGATCGCAATTGGCGACCGCCTTCTGCTCGCGGCTTCGTTCGTACTGGTTGGATACATGAGCATCAAGACGCAGGAGTACGCGCGGGAAGCCGGCGAGTCGGCCGGCCGGATGCGCCAAATTCAAATCGAACGCACGCTGCGCGAAGCGACGGGCCGCGTACGCGAAACGCTCAACGTCGAACTGGTTCAACGCGCGATTCTCCGCGAATCGCTTTCCCTGCTCGGCGCCTCCGCAGCGATGCTCGTCGTGCGCGATTCGTCGTTCTCGCTTCCGCTCGTCATCGAGTACAAGGGCGGCGACGCCGAAATCTCGTTCGAGCGCCGCAATCTGTCGACCGAGCTTGCGTCGCTCGCCCAACGGGCGCGCGAGAGTCCCGGCGTGGTGCGAATCACCGCAAACGACGCGCTCGGGCGCCTGACGCTCGAGGCGCTCGAGGCTCGCGAAGCGTTGGCGGCGCGAGTGCGCTCGGCGGGCGTGGCTTCGGACGACGTGCTCGTGGAGCTGGCCGGCGAGAATAGCCAGTTCGCCGCCGATGCCGTGCCGGCGATGCAAGCGTTTGCCGAGCAGGCCGGCATCGCGCTCGAGCAGGCTCGTCTGTTCGCGCAGCTCGGCGAGCGAAACGACGAGATCGCGCAGCAAAAAGATGAGTTGGGGCGACGCACCGAAGTGATTCGCGACCTCGTGTATGCGCTGGCGCACGATTTGCGAACGCCGTTGGTTGCCGCCGACGTAACGATGAAACAAGCACTCGCCGGCGCCTATGGAGAGCTACCGGTGCGCTATGCGGAAATTCTGCGCGCGACGCTCGCCGCCAACGAAGACGAGCGCCGCATCGTCGAGTCGTTGCTCCTCATCGCTCGCTATGAAGCCGGCGAGGAATCGAACCTTCGCGAGCCGATCGCACTCGCGCCGCTTCTGACCAGCGCCGTCGAGGAGTTGCGGCCGGTGGCCGAGAGCAAGAACGTGCACCTCACGAACCATGCGGCCGCCGCCGATCTGCCGATCGTGGGCGATCCCTACGAACTCCGGCGCGCCGCGATCAATTTGATTGCGAACGCCATTGCGGCGACGCCCGACGGTGGAACCATTCACGTGCGCGGCGAGCGGCGCGACGGCAAGGTGACGGTCGCGATCGAAGACGACGGGTTCGGCGTCCCCTCCGAGTTGCAACCGGCGTTGTTCACGCGATTCGGGAGAGCGCGTTCGGGAGGCGGAAGCGGGCTTGGGCTCTATATCGTGCGCCGCATCGTCGAGAAGCACGGCGGGACGGTCGCATTCGCGCCACGGGATCCAAAGGGGAGTACGTTCACGATGACTCTGCCGAGCGCATGACGGAGCGTGCGGCGAAGCCGCGGGTGGTCATCGTCGAGGATCACGCGCTGACGCGGGCAGGCTTGCGCACGACGCTGGAAACGTCGTGCGCGGTCGCCGGAGAAGCCGCCGACGGGGTGGCCGGGCTCGAGGTCATTCTGCGCGAGCGTCCGGACGTCGCCGTCGTCGACATCAATTTGCCGGGAATCGACGGCATCGCGCTCACGCAGCGCGTGCGTGCGGAGCTGCCGGCGACTCGCGTCGTGATCGTCACGATGATCGACCTGGAAGAAGAAGTGCTCGCGGCGCTGGCGGCCGGCGCCGATGCGTATTGCTTGAAGAACTCCGAACCCGAGCGCGTCGCGGACGCGGTGCGCATCGCCGCCGACGGCGGCGCGTTCTTCGATCCGCAAATCGCCCACATCGTCCTCGCGCAGTTTTCGAATGCGCGTAATGACGATCCACGCGCTTCTCCGCTCACGGTTCGCGAAACTGAGATTCTGCGCCTCATCGCCGACGGAAGCGCGAACGCCGAAATCGCCGAGCGGCTGTTCATCGGTTTAGGCACGGTGAAAGGGCACATCCGCGATATTCTATCGAAACTTTCGGCGTCAGATCGAACGCAGGCGGCCGTCGTCGCCCTGCGCAAAGGCTACATTTAACGCGCGTGTCAGGATGACAGGGGGGTGCCGAGCATGGCGCGGATGCGTTCGCCCGCGCCGTTCTTCACGATGAAGATCATCGAGTCGCCGGGCCGCAGCGTCGTTTCGCCGGTCGGAATCTCGAGGTCGTCGTTGGGATGGTCGATCGCGACGACGACCGAGTTGTGCGGCAAGTTCACTTCGCCCAAACTCTTTCCGGCGACCGGCGATTCGGCGGGAATGGCAACCTTCACCAGTTGCATGTTCCCTTTACCGAAGAGGTGCATCGTTTCGAGCATCGAGCGGTACTTCGCAGCGTTGACGTGCTCGTTGAGCACGTCGAGGATGAGTTCGGTCGACGAGATGACGGTCACCGGATCTTCGAGGCCAAGGGAATCGAAGACGAGTTTGTTCGCCGGATTATTGACGCGCGCGATGCAGCGCGCCTTCGATTTCTTTTTCGAGAGCAGCACGACGACGAGGTTGTCTTCGTCGTCTCCCGTATCGGCCACCACGACGTCGGCTCGAGCGATGCCGGCACTTTCGAGCACCGACGGGTCGCAGCCGTCGCCCACGACGGTCGCCTGACGATCGATGAGCCGTTCGAGTGCCTTGGCTTTGCGCTCGTCCTTCTCGACGACGACGACTTCGTGCCCCTGATTGACGAGCGCGCGCGTGAGATACGAGCCGACTTTACCGCCGCCGACGATGAGAATGAACATGCGAAGCGCTACGCCGTCAGCCGAGCCATCGGCTTCGCGCTGCCGAACCGCTGCGCGAACTCGCTGATCGCTTCGGGCGCGACGATGGCGTTGATCTCGTCGCCCTCCTCGAGTATGAGTTCGTCCGAGGCTACCATCACGCCGCCGGCCGCGCGACGGACGGCTGCGACGCGCACGCCGCCCGATCGCTCGAGATCGGCGATCGTTTTGCCGGCATCGGCACCGGTGACGATCGCGGCGATCGACGTCAGTTTCCCGAGATCGAACGACTGGAGAGAGTTCCACGGAGCTTCGGTAAGGACGTCGCGAATGAGTTTCGCACCGACGGTCGTCGGACAGACGGTCTCGACACCGAGCTCGCGGTACATCTGTCCGCGCGGGGGATCGTAGATGCGAGCAACGACGCGTTTGATTTTGAACATCCGCTGCGCGATGAGTGCCGCCATGATGTTGCGGTTGTCGCCGTTGGTGACGGCGACGAAGCCGTCGGCCGTCGCCGCGCCGGCGCGCTTGAGGACGTCGAAGTCGATACCCGTGCCGAGGACGACGTGGCCCTTGAATTTTTGTCCGAGACGCTTGAATGCAGCTGCGTTTTCATCGATGACGATGACTTCGTGACCGTCGGCGTCGAGGTATTTCGCCAGTGCGGAGCCGACGCGTCCGCACCCAACGATGAGGTATCTCATGAACGTCCAAGGCCTTTCCCAGGGAGTCGGTGTTTCCCCTGGGGCATCGTTGGGGTAGTCCTTCTTGGGAAGGAGGGCTGGGTGGGCTTGCGAATAAGCGGGAGTTTTTCATCGGGGCGTGGCTCAGCTTGGTAGAGCGCTACGTTCGGGACGTAGAGGTCGCTGGTTCAAATCCAGTCGCCCCGAAATTCCCCGACTTTCCTTCCCAAAAGGAATCTCGGAGTAGGCTTGTTTTCGAAATTCAGTCCGGCCTCGCGGCGCGTGCTTCGTCTCGCCGAACAAGAGTGCCGCAATCACAGCCAGTACTACATCGGTGCCGAGCACCTGCTGGTTGCATTGCTCGAAGAACGCGATCCCGACATTCTGAGCCGGCTTGAGGCAAGCGGCATCGACGTGCGAGAAGCGCACGCCGAGGTCCGGCGCATGCTGGATACCGGCGAGGACCGGCAGTGGGAAGGCATTCTGGTGACTCCGCGCGTTCGCAAGATCGTCGCCTTGGCCGAAGGGCGGGCCGAACACCGCGAGATCGCGCCGATCGACCTCTTCGAAGCCCTGCGGGCCGAGGGGGGAAGTCTGGCGGCTGAGATCCTGCGGCGCGCGTCGCCGCGAAACGCTGCGTCGGCCGCAGAGTAGAATATTTCGGTGGAAGCACTCCAACATTTCTTCGTTTCGCTCGTCGACCAGTACGGTTACGTCGGCCTCTTTTTCGCGCTCACGCTCGGAAACATCGGCGCGCCGGTGGGCAGCGAGATCGTTCTCCCCGTCGCGGGCGGCCTGACCGCAACCGGCCATCTCTCCGCCCTGTGGCTGACGATTGCGGTTGCCGTCGCCGGTGAGCTGGCCGGAGAGTCGATCGCTTATGCCGTGGGGCGATTCGGCGGCGTGCCCGTGATCGAACGCTACGGCAAGTACGTCGGATTGCATCACCAGCACCTCACGCGCATTCACCGGTTCTTCGAGCGATACGGAACGTTCGCGATCTTCATCTGCCGTTTTCTGCCGGTCGTCCGCGGCATCGCGGGTTTTCCGGCCGGAATCGCCGAGATGAACCTCGCACACTTTTATCTGTGGACGCTGCTCGGATCCGTGATTTTCTGCGGTGGAATGATCGGCATCGGTTACGCGTTCGGTGGCCACCTCGACGCGATTCTGCCGCTCCTCCATCGCAGCGGTCTGGTGGTGGTCGCGGTCGTTGCGGTGATCGTGATTGCTTTCGCCGTGCTGGCCTGGTCGCGCCGTCGTAACGCCCTCCCCGCGGAGGGCGAGTAGCCGCTCGCAACTCGATGACGCCGCTCGAACAGACGCTGGCGCAGATCCCCGACGCACCGGGCGTCTACCTTATGACGGGGCGCGACGGCGAGATTCTCTACATCGGGAAGGCCGTTTCGCTGCGCAACCGCGCGCGCTCGTACTTCCAGGAGAGCGCCGACCACCATCCGCGGACCGCCGCGATGGTCGAGCGCGTCGCCGACGTTCGCACGATCGTCGTGACGAACGAAGTCGAGGCGCTGATTCTCGAAGCGAACCTGATCAAGCGCCACCAGCCGCCGTTCAACGTTCGGCTGCGCGACGACAAGCGTTATCCGTATCTGAAGGTGACCAACGAGCCGTTTCCGCGCGTGGTCTTCACGCGGATGGTCAAAGACGACGGCGCGCGCTACTTCGGGCCCTACACCAACGCCCACGGCTTACGCGAACTCATCGATCTCATTCGCCTCGTGTTTCCACTGCGGACGTGCCGCGAACCCATCGACGGGCGACGAAAGCGTCCTTGCCTGCAGTATCACATCAAGCGCTGTCTCGCCCCCTGCGTCGGGTTTCAGAGCGAAGACGAGTACGATGCGATGATCGGCGAGGTCGTATTGTTTTTGGAGGGCAAGCAGGATTCGCTGTTGGCCGGGCTTCAGCGCGAGATGAGCGACGCGGCCGAGAACTATAACTTCGAATCGGCCGCGCGGCTGCGCGACCGCATCGTTCACGTGCGGCGCGTGACCGAAGAGCAAAAAGTGGTGTGGAGATCGCGCATCGACATGGACCTCATCGCGATCGCCCGCGCGCGCGGTCAGGCGTGCGTCCAAGTCTTCCTGGTGCGGGGCGGCAAACTGATCGGCCAGGAGCACTTCATTCTCGACGGCGTGCACGACCAGCCCGATGCGACGCTGATGGCGGAGTTTTTCAAGCAGTTCTATACGGCGCGAACGGCGAGCGCACCGGAAAACGGCCGTCTTTCGACGGCGCGAATCGCGCGCGACAATCAAGTGCCGGTGCCGGTCAAAGCGCGCGCTCGTACGACGCCGGTTGCAGCCAACGCGGTGCCCAAAGAAGTGCTCGTCGCGGAGTTGCCCGACGAACGCGCGACGATCGAAGCGTGGCTCTCGACGCTCAAGGGCCAGCGGGTGCGCGTGCTGCAGCCGCAGCGCGGCGTGCGCGCGGAGTACTTGCGCCTGGTGCGCGAAAATGCCGAGCAGAATCTCAAGGCGTTCCTGGCGCATCAAGAAGTGCAGGAGACGGCGCAGGCCCGTTCGCTAGCGGAGCTCGCCGACGCGCTGGAACTACCGGAACCGCCGCATCGCATCGAGTGCTACGACGTCTCGAACATCGGCGGCACCAATCCGGTCGCTTCGATGGTGGTCTTCGTCGAGGGGCGTCCGAAGAAGAGCGACTACCGGCATTTCAAGATACAATACGACCGCGGACCGAACGACTTTGCAATGATGCAGGAGACGCTGCGCCGCCGGCTGCGCTACCTGCGCCGCGCCACCGACGAAGACGCGCCGCTCGAGCGGGAACTGGCGCGCAAGGAGCGCTTCAATAAAAAACCCGATCTGCTTCTGATCGACGGCGGCAAGGGCCAACTCAGCGCCGTCGTCGAGGTGATGGAAGAGCTCGACATGACGGGACTCTCGGTCGCGGGACTGGCCAAAGAGCACGAGTGGCTCTATCTGCCCGAATCGTCCGAGCCGATCGTGCTTCCGCCGGGGTCGGCGGGGCTGCACCTCGTGATGCGCATTCGCGACGAAGCCCATCGCTTTGCGGTGACGTATCACCGCAAGCGGCGATCGAAGGGGATGACGCGCTCGGCGCTCGACGCGCTCGAAGGTATAGGGCCGGTTCGCAAGAAGCGGATGTTAGCGACCTTCGGGTCAGTGGCGGCGATCAAACGAGCGAGTCTCGACGAGATCGTCGCCGTCAAGGGGATGACGCCGGCGCTGGCGTCGCGCGTCAAAACCGCGTTAGGAGAATAATATGCATCTTCTGATTCGCTTCATCGTGAACGCCGTCGTGCTATGGCTGGTCATCTCACTCGTTCCCGGATTTCACAATAGTGCTGGAATGTCGGGCTTCGGCGCCTTCGGGGTGGGAACGGTGGTCCTGCTCGCCATCATCTTCGGCCTCGTGAACATGCTCGTGGGCCCGATCCTGCGCTTGATCAGCGCCCCGATCACATGGCTGACGCACGGCCTCTTCCTGGTCGTCGTCGACTGGATTCTGCTCGGGCTGGCGGTATGGATCACGCCGGACCTCAAGGGCGGCTGGCTGCCGACCCTCATCGGTGCCATCGTGCTGATGATCGTCGGCACGATCGTTACGATGGCCTGGAATCCCGAAGGGCGGGCCACCGCCGTCTAGGCGACCGCCTCTCGATGCGAGCGCCGGCCGGCGGAAACCCCGCGGCCGGCGTTTGTGTTATAGTGTTCGTCTGGTCGCGGGGCTGAAGTAGGTTCGACAGGGGGATCCGTGATCGGCGTCAGCAGGCGGAGTTGCGAGCTCTCCTAAAACGATCGCAACGGCAATAACTGCCAACAACGAATACGCACTGGCTGCCTAATCTAGGCTAGTCACCGGACGCGGAGAGTCGGCCCGAACCGCTCCGCATTCCGGCCGCAAACTCGGGCTGGTACGCGCGCTTGATTCGACGCACGTACGAGAAACAGGATCTGCAGCGCACGGTAAGCCCCGCTTTGAGGCGTCCGTGCGATCAAGATAAATTCGAAGCTGAGCCTGGAGAACGCGCCGGTTAGGCTTTCTGGACTCGGGGGGCGGCACCCCGACAGCTCCACCAGATTTCCAGATTTTTGCTGTGCTCCAAAAATCCACTTTTGCAAGGCATTTCCCGAACTGGGAGATTGCACAGGTGGATTTCTTGAATTCGCGCGTTTCTAGGACTGGGGCCGCCAGTGCGCTTGGTTGGACCTTAAGCGCCTCGCGAAACGATCTTCCTTGAGCCGTAAAGTGGTCCGTCGAGCGGCTCGCAAGAGGCAATGTTGATCGACGGCGGGTGCCGCAGCGAGTGCGGTGGCACCCGCCAGAAACGCACATCGTGTACACATAACGCCATCCGTTAGGCCTACGCGCTTTACGCCCTGTTCTTAGGCTCCCGTTCGCCGAGTATGCTCAGGATCCGAAAGACATGTCGTTGAAACAAAGCAGAAGAGCTAGACGCATCGAGGAGATTATGCCAGTTCAAGCTTGTATCCCGGTCATTCCGAGCGCCGATTTGGAGAAGACTCTGCGTTTCTGGGTTGAGGGTCTCGGATTCTCGATAACTTGGGAGATGCGCGAAGGCGACAGGCTGATCGGTTGTATGCTTAAGAAAGACGATTTGGTCTTTATGCTCAACAAACGTGCGGAGAATCCGGTCAAGCCGAAAGAGTACGAGGGCATACGACTGTACTGGGCACCAGAAGACATCCGCGAAACCAGAGAACGCTTGAAGAGCCTAGGGTACGGTGTCTCGGAACTCGACCGTAGAGAGTACGGCCAGACAGAGTTCGTCCTGACCGACGACGACGGTTACTCACACTGCTTCGGCGTGCCGACGGCAACGTCTGTGAGGTAACGTTTTCATGAACGCAAAACTCAATTGGGAAGTTTACGTGACGCCGGGCCTCCCGATCGTCGCCACGGATCGCCCGCCGGGCATCGCCGAGACGTTTTTCCAAGCGACGGCAGCCACCCTCATCTACGGTGAAAAGGACGCCGTCCTCGTCGACGCCTTCATGACCGTCGCCCAGGCCAATGCGCTGGCAGATTGGGTCGCATCGAAGGGCAAGAATCTCACGACGGTCTACATCACGCACGGCCACGGAGACCATTGGTTCGGAGCCGGCACGCTGCTCGAACGATTTCCGAACGCGAGACTCGTTGCGACGCCCAATACGATCGAAGCGATGCGGCTGAATGCTTCACCGCAGGCTCTCAACGGAGTGTGGAACGTTTCGTTCCCTCGTCAGATCCCAAGCAATCTGGTTATGGCCGAACCGCTCGAAGGAGCTACGATCGATCTTGAGGGCCACGAGCTGGCCGCCGTCGATCTGGGACATACGGACACGGACCGAACGACCTGTTTGCACGTCCCGTCGATCGGGCTCGTCGTCGCCGGCGACGCCGCGTACAACGACGTCCACCTCTACCTCGCCGAATCCGACGCGCAGAAACGAAAAGAGTGGCTTGCCGCGCTCGACAAAATGGAATCACTCAAGCCTCGCGCGGTGGTTGCTTCACACAAGCGCCCAGACAACGCCGACAACCCGAAAATCATCGAAGAAACGCGCCAATACATCCGTGATTTCGATCGCCTCGTGCAAACGACGACAACGGCGCAAGAACTCTACGACCAGATGCTCGCGCTCTACCCCAGCCGGGTCAACCCCGGCTGGGCACTATGGAGTTCGGCGCGCGCTATGCACGCTCGATCTTCACCATAGCGCGTAAGCCGCACGGGCGGCCTATCGTGCATCGTGCGCGGCTTCCGCCGCTTCAATATCGTCGATGAGGTTGCCGAGCGGCAACATGACGTCGTAGTTGTGCAAACCGAACTTGGGGAGTTCGACGAACAGATGCGGATAGACGTTGCCCGGGCCGCTCCTGGTGATGTTTAACCACGTCGCGTTGCCATTGTGCCGGCAGTCGGCGGCAAACAATCCTCGATATTCGACCCACGGCGTCGTCAGGTCGCTCGGCGCGGTTTCTTGTGCCGCCATCCCGTGAGGGCTCGGCGTCGTCCGCAAATACGTGTCGAGTAGTCCGGAACCGCCGCTCAAATCCGCGGGATTCGTACAGATAATACGAACGCCCGTGCGCGCAAACTGCTTTCCCTGAAGACTCGCGCCTTGTCCGGGAATGCCAAACCGGCTGTCGGGAGGCGGAACGGCGTCGAAAAGCGAGTACCCAATCGCGCATCGGGTTTGACCTTTCGCGCTGCATGCCGGAATGCGTTTGAAACTCCCCTGACCACCAGGCGTTTGCGCGACCGCGACGTTTCCGCCGACCAAGATCACGAGCAGCACCTGCCGAAGGAGGGCCGGATTCGGTTCGATCTCTTGACGCAGCAGCCGTGCCAGCATCTGAACGCCTTGCGAATGCCCAATGAACACGATCGGGCGCCCGCCGTTGTAGCGAAAGTGGTACTCACGCCACGCCGAAAGGATGCTCGCATAGGCGACGTCGCCGTAGGCCGGCGTATCGTAGCGATGCTCGTTTTGCGTCTTCACCGTGATCTGACGGTAGATGGGAGCCCAAACGTTGCAAACCTCCGAAAATCGCGACGCTTCGTCGGTTGCAATGCCGCGCTCTTCCTTGTGAATCTGCAACGCCGGCGTTATCGGACGTATCGGGGCTCACCGTCGGATACACGTAGAAGCAATCGAAGCGACCGGCTCGCGCACTCACCGGCGCAGTCCGAACGCCGGTAATCTTTGTGCCGGAAACCACCGTTGCCGTACGCGAAGCCGTGCAGGGATCGTTCGCGATGCCGGGACGACACAGCCAAACGGTCGCCGCGAGAAGTACGAAAAGCTTCATTACGGCCCGAAGGCCAGTCCGGCCCAACCGTGCGTGCAGTTGAGGCCTTTCGGACAGCCCAAAACCGCGCTCGGAGCGTCGCGTGCGCCGGCGATCGGCGCGACGAACTCGACCACGCCGCTGTCGAGCAGCTGAGCGAAGAGATTTCCGCGGTTGTCGAATGCGAGTGCGCGCACCGGTCCTCCGGGGTGCAATGCGAATGCCGGCCGTTCGCTTGACGCAAACGGCGGTGCGTACACGTCGATCGTCGTATCGGAAGGGCGTCCACGATCGACGCCCGCAAATAGCCGGCCCGACCCGTCGACCGCGACAACGAAGGGCTTTGCGTGCGGAAACGTCATCGCCGCAGCCGACCCCGTATATGGCGCGGCGAGAACGTCGATGCGACACGACGTTTTCGCGCACGCACGACCGCCGCCGAGGTCCGTGACGAACATCCGTTGCGTCTGTGGGTCGAATGCGAGCCCGGCCGGCTGAGCGGCGACGGTCAGCGCCTCTGCCGCCTGCGTCGTCGCCGAAAATGGCGGTCGAAACTCGAATACGCGGTTCGCTTCGTCGTCGGCGACCCAGAGATCTCCCGCGCCGTCCCACGCGGCCGAGCGCGGATGGACGAGGCCGCGCGGCGTGAACGTTGCGACCGGAACGGACGAGTTCGAGTAAGGCGGACGGTAGATGCGGATCGAGAGTTTGCCGTATACCGCGCCCGACGTCACGCCGGCCGCACCGTTGGATGCGTCGAAAGCAATGGCGTTGGCGCACGGTTGCGCGAAGGCGGCGTAGGGTGCTTGCGAGTGTGAATACGGAGGTGTGAGGATGAAGATCTCACGTGCGGAGCAGTGCCCTTCAAACATCCGCTGGAATGACGGCGGCGTGGTTGGGCCTGACGCCGGCGCGCCCGCCATAAACGCGAGCGCCGCTACGAAACACACCCCGCGCATCGAGATTCCCATCAGGGTTGGCGGGCTAACGCGCGTCGAACTTCGCTTGCGCCGCCTTGATCTCGTCGACGTGTGCGATCGCCCATTCGCCAAGCTGAGAGATGGGTCCGCAAAGCGTCACGCCTAACTGCGTGAGCGCGTATTCCACGCGGGGGGGGACCTCGGCATAAATCGTTCGTATGACCAAGCCGTCGCGTTCCAAGTCGCGCAGCGTCTGCGTGAGCATCTTTTGTGAGATGCCTTCGACGTTGCGGCGCAATTCGTTGAACCGACGCGGCGCGCCGTCGGAGAGCAAGCTCATCATCAAGACGGTCCACTTGTCGGCGATGCGGTCGAGAACCATTCGGATCGGGCAATCCCGCTCGAAGGCGGGAGGAGGGGCGAGCAGTGCGGTTTCCATTGGGTGCCTATACCACTTTCGGGTGCCTACTTGTATTTGGAGTGTCAGTATGGAAAAGTGACCAATACAACGTTACCACACCGCGCCGCTCGGGACAAGCGGTAAGGAGGAACCCATGAGCACTGAGGTCGCCGAGAAAACCGTCTACGCAATCGATCCCGCCCACACCGCAATCGAGTTCGTCGTCCGTCACCTGATGATTACGCGCGTTCGCGGCCGCTTCGCCGGCGTCAGCGGTACCATCGAGCTGCGGCCCGGCAGCGACGTTCCGACCGCCGTCGACGCTCGCATCGATGCCGCTACGATCGACACTCGTGAATCGCAGCGCGACACGCACCTGAAGTCTGCGGACTTCTTCGAGGTCGAAAAACATCCGGAGCTCGAGTTCGTAAGCACGCGCATTGAAGGAAGTCCCAGCGACTTCACCATGTACGGCAACCTGACGATCCATGGCGTAACGCACGAAGTCGCGTTCATTACCGAGTTCGAAGGACGCGTGCCCGATCCTTGGGGCGGTCAGCGGGTTGGTTACCGAGCGACGGCGACGATCAACCGCAAAGACTTCGGGTTAACCTGGAACGCGGCGCTCGAAACCGGCGGCGTTATGGTCGGAGATGAGGTTCGCGTCGAACTGGACGTTCAAGCGGTACTGCAAAAATAAGCGCTCGCCGACGTCAACAGCCGCCCTTCATGAAAACCAGCGCACCCGAGTCGAAGTCTTCACCACCGTAGACGTCTTCGAAAACGCCATCGCCGATGTTGCCGAGGGTGGCGTGACCGATGAACACCAAGCCCGCGTTCTGGCCGTACCCCTGTGCTTCTATGGTGGCAACGAGCGTGTGGTTGAGGACTTGAAAGGTGCCGTAGGTATATTTATGGCCGCTAATGACGAGCGACGCCGAGCCGCTATGCAGCGCACCATATTGGCCGTTGTCGGTAAGCGTGAGGCAGTACGTGCCGTTGCTGTGTTGGGAGCGAGTGACTGTCACCGGGTAGCTACCCGTGTAGCTGTGCGTCGTGGCGGCGCTGGCCGAGACGGCCATAACCAAGCCGCAACGGCGCCGATCGCGATCCGTTCCAGAAGGTACATACGGACGTGGTTCTCGTTTCTGACTCCGAGAGGCGATGCGCAGACTCTAAGGTGGCTTAATGAAAAAGTCTGAACTCGAGGACGTGCTTAGGTAATCCGCGGGCATTCGAGGAGCGTACCAGTCCCGTTCGCGGCCGAGACTTCTCGGGAGCGACCTGCTAAGGAGAAACGACATGCTACGTGCGCTCATCCTCTCTTCGGCTATCGCGCTTTTTACCGCATGCTCCAACGGCGCCCTTAACCACGATCAATCGTTCGGTGCCAGCGGCTTGGGGGGTTCTTCGGTCGCAGGAACCGTTGAACGTTCTATCGCCACGAGGGGAGACGATCGCTTCCTCCCCGCCGCCGAGGCGCGAAGCTATGGCGGCAACTGGCCGTTGACGGTGAGCCACTCGCATTATGCCAACGGCAAATACTGTCTCACGCTGACCGACGACGGCAGTCTTGGCTGGCCGCACAGTGGCCCCGCCTCGTTGACCGGAGCCCGGATCGGGGGCAAATTGCCTTACGGCACATTCCAAGTCATCGACCACACCCTCGTGGCGACGATTCAACAACCCGGGGGCAGTCAGAACGCCGGTTTAGTGCTGATCGGTCCTGCCTCCGGCGGCAATATCGGCAAGGGCGTCTACGAGCAGGTCTACGGCGGGGAAGCGTTCGACACCGGCGAGTTGGCATATGGCGCGAAGGGCGCCTGCTGAACCGGCAAACTACTAGCCGCCGACTACGATCATCAACCCGATGAAGGCCGCAGTGGTGATAACTTTTAACGACAGCGATTTTTGTTCGGAACGCGAAAGAGCGAGCCGGGTAGCAAATCTCTCTGCGATCGTCTGCGGTGGATCGTGATGCTCTTCCAAATCGGAAATAAATGCAACGGTCTCTTCGGCATCACGAATGCGGTTTGCGCATTGCAGGCACGTTTGTACGTGCCGCTCGACCACCGCTCGCTCCCGATCATCGAGGGAACCCAGCACGAAGAGCTCGGCCAACTCGCCGATATGACGGTTCATGCCGTGACCCTTGCTTTGAGAGCTTTGCCGAGGCGGCGTAAGCCAAGCGAGATCCGACTCTTTGCGGTTCCCAGGGGAAGCCCGAGTTCGGCTGCGATCTCTGCGTGAGTCTTGCCGAGAAAATACGAAAGTATCAGCGGAACCCGTTGTTCCTCCGGCAGGCACCTGAATGCGTCGTAGAGCCGCCGGTTCTCGACGTAATCCTCGACGCGCAGTTCCTGAGGCGTCGCCGGATCTTCGCGAATGTTTCTTGCGAGCCTCGCCAGACGAACCGCCGCGCGCCGCTGCGATATCGCTTGATTGCGTACGCACGCAACAAGGAAGCTCCTCAGTGCGCCGCGCTGCGCGTCGTAGGTCACCCGCTTCGCCCAAACGCGGATGAGGGCATCGTGCACGCAGTCCTGTGCGTCGTCGGAGTTGCCTAGCACGTTGTAGGCGACGGAGTACAGCAAAGAATGAAAGCGGGCATAGGTACCATCGAGCGCCCACGGCTCCCGGTGCGCAAACCCGTCTTCGAGCGCCTGGTCTTCCGCTGCATTTGGTAGATCTCCCGAGGACCACGCGCGGCTTGGATCCAGTGCCCCCGTGCTTATCACGTCCCTCATACGCTCGACGGGGCAGTTTGGATTAGGGATCGGCGGTCGGCGGTGATCCGTGGGATGCCCGGAAGCGGGCGAGCCGCGCCCGCGGTCCAGATGTCTCTGGCGAAACAGATTGAGTGGAAACGACATGCGATCGGTCCTCGCGTTCACTCCCAAGGCTGCCGTTCCTCGCCGGCTGCTCCGGCGGAGGCATGCCAAGTAGTCGTTCCCTTTCATTCGCTGGCGAAACGATGAATCTTCGTCTCTTCTCGTGTTCATCCGTCGCTCAAGATGCCGGACATCGACGAGGAACAGACGGGCGACGACTTGCTACGCGTTACCGAAGACCGAAACATCAGTGATCCATAAGGCGGCCGCGAGCGTATATGGCACACTAATTTACCGAGATTCCGCAAGCCGTTGATTGAGGAGAACGATATGCGAAGTTTCCCCCAAAGGTTCCTCGTACTTAGTGCAGCGATCGCTTTGCTTACCGTCGGGTGCTCCGCGGGAGGAGGAGTCACGAGCGGCGTTCCCGCGACATCGTCGAGTGGGAGCGTTGCTGCAAGGAGTGGGAGCGTTGCTGCAAGCCTCCAGTGCGCTAACGACGCGCCGGGGCACGACTGCTGAGCCTCTCGGTGACGTGCGGTCGGTGGTCGTCTATACGCTCAGCAACAACACGACGCACAATCGGGTCTTGGCCTTCATACCCGGCCCCCACGGCTTGAGATACGATCAGGCCTTCGATACCCACGGTCTCGGCGAACCTTCGATTGCCGGAACGGTGCAGGGCGCGATTGCGACGAGCGGCGACGGCCGCTTCCTGTTTGCCGTCGATGCCGGCAGCAACGAGATCACGAGCTTCCGCGTTGAGAACGACGAACTACGTTTCCTTGGGAAGGTTGCGTCCCGCGGAATGGAGCCCGTCAGTCTCGCCGTTCATGACGGGATCCTGTTCGTCCTTAACGAGGCGAGCAGTTCAATTGCGGGATTTCACATCACGCGCAACGGTACCTTACGCGCGATACCGAACTCAAACGCGCCCCTGAGCGGCAGCAACGTGGGACCGGCCGAAATCTCTTTCGACCATACCGGTGGTGTGCTGCTGGTGACGGAAAAGAACACCAATAACATCGACACCTACAGTGTGAGCAATGGCGTTCCAACGGGCCCCACGCTACACGCTTCATCGGGAACGACGCCGTTTGGGTTCGCCTTCGTACCGCATGCAGAGACGATCGTCGTTTCTGAAGCATCTGGCGGTGCGTCGCAGGCCGGAGCGGCATCGTCGTACAGCGTGGCTCCTCCCAGTACGCTGACGCCCGTCTCGAAGTCGGTGCCCGATCAGAATACGGCACCGTGTTGGGTAGCGATCACGGATAGCGGTGTTGCCTTTACGTCGAACACGGGAAGCGGAACGATCTCCGCTTACGCAATTTCTTCGATGGGCAACCTGACCCTAACGACGCAAAACGGCGTCAGCGCGACGACGGGTCAATCGCCCACAGATCTCGCTCTGAGTCCTGGCAATCGTTATCTCTTCGTCATTAATTTAAAGAGCCGGTCGATCGGTGCCTACGAAGTGGGATCCGGTGGGACGTTGACGCAGGCCGGGGGCGTCAAGCAGTTGCCGGCAAGCGCGCTGGGGCTGGCGGCTCTCCCGTACAAGAGCCTCTAGACGAAACGGGAGTGATCGGGTTCGGTCACTCCCGGAAGTCCTAACGCGGTTGCTTCGCATCGGGCGGTTGCGACCCCCGATCGGGTCGTGGGACATTCGAACCGCGAACGAGGACGGTACACCCTGCGACCGTAGCCGTATTACTCGACCCGCTCCATAGTGCGTAGCGACGGGAAAAGCCACATCCAGAGCAACGCGATGCCGACGCTGGCGACGCCGCCGAGCAGCGCGGACGGGACCGCGCCGAGGAGCGCCGCCACGGTGCCGCTCTCGAAGGCGCCGAGCTGATTCGACGCGTTGATGAAGAGGAAGTTGACGGCGCCGACGCGGCCGCGCATCGCATCCGGGGTTCGCAGTTGAACCAGCGCCGAGCGAATAATGACGCTGATCGTGTCGGCGGCGCCCAAGACGGCCAGCGCGACGAGCGAAACCCAGAACCACCGCGAGAGCGCGAAGGCGATCGTGGCGATGCCGAAAACGATCACCGCACCGAACATGCGCGTTCCGGCGCGGCGCGAGATCGAGCGCCGTGCTAAAATCACGGTCATCGCGAGCGCGCCGACGGCCGGTGCGGCGCGCAAGATCCCTAACCCGAGCGGGCCGACTCGCAGGATATCGTGCGCGTAGATCGGGAGCAACGCGGTGGCGCCGCCGAAGAGCACCGCAAAAAGATCGAGTGAGATCGCGCCCAAGATCGCCGGCTCGCTGCGGATAAATGCCACGCCAGCCCAGAGTTGGCGAAACGTGCGCGATTCGCGGGATGGCGCTTGGACGTGCTTGGCTACGGCGATCGAGCCGCTGAGGATTGCGGCGATCGCCCAGAAACCGAACATCAGTCCGTACGGCAGCACCGGCGAGAAGGCGTAGAGCAGGCCGCCTATCGCGGGGCCGGCGATCGTCGCGAACTGCAATCCGCCCGACGCCAGGGCGGCGCCGCGCTGTAACGTGTTGCGCTCGGTGACGGCGGAGAGTAACGCCGCCGTCGCGGGGCTTTCGAACGCATCGGCGACGCCGAGGACGGCGATCGCTGCGAATATCGCCGGTACGGTCAAGCGATGCTCGACGCTTCCCCACGCCAGGAACGCCGCTACGGCGCCTTGCGCGATTTGGCAGGCCTGCATCACGCGGCGCCGGCTGAAACGGTCGGCGGCCGAACCCGCGACGAAGACGAGCAAAGCGGTCGGAGCGAACTGCACCAAGCCTGCCATACCCAAATCGAACGCGCTGTGCGTCAGCGCGTAGATTTGCCAACCGATGACGACGGCCGCGATCTGATACGAAAATTCCGAAAAGAACCGCGCGCCGAGGTAGACGAGAAACGGCGGATGACGAAGCGGGCCCATGAAGAATCTAGGCTACTACCACGGTGTGGTTTAGCGTGGTATGCTCACGCGTATGAAGTGGCTTCGAGATGGCGTCTGGTTTCGCGACCTGCTCACGTGCGACGTCGTCGACCTTGGGGCGACGGATCCACGGCTGGAAGGCATCTTCGCACCGGAGAGCGAGAAGAATGCGGAGCGCATCGGCATCACGGATCAATTTCTCGAGAATGCCGAAAAATACAGCGCTACGTACAGCAGTACCCCACATTTCCGGCGTCTGTTTGACGAGGCGTTTAGAACCATCGGCTATTCGCCCCATCGCGATGCCGCGCTTCTCGACATCGGGTGCGGATCGGGAGCGAACTCCGTCGTCCCTTGCTTAGAGCTGTTTCCGGATTGCCGCATTGTGGCGTCGGACCTTTCGCCGGACTTGTTGCGGCTCCTCAGAGGATACTTGAAGGCAAAGCGCGTCGAGGATCGGGTTGCCTGCTTTTGTGCCGACGCCATGCACGACTATTTCCATCCCGAAGCCTTCGACGCCGTCGTCGGAGCGGCGATCTTGCATCACATCATCGACCCGGTCGAGACGCTGCAAGCCGCTTCGCGCGCATTGCACCCCGGAGGGATCGCGATCTTCTTCGAACCTTTTGAAGGAATGGCGCTCTTGCGGATCGCGTTTACGTTCATCCTCGAGCAATCCGCTCGCGAGCAGGAAAGCCTCGCTCCGAACGTTGCGGATTTCTTGAAGATGATGATCGTCGATATCGAGGTCCGGACGGGAACCGACAAATCACACGAGCGCTACAAGCACATCGACGACAAGTGGCTCTTCACTAGAACCTACATAGAACGAGCGGCCGCGTTTGCAAACTTTTCGTCGGTGCGAATCGTGCCGCACGCGCATCACGCACATTCCATTCAAGAGTACGTCGTCGTATTGCTCCGCCTCGGCATCGACGCCGAGGCGGGCGCGCTTCCGCGGTGGGCATGGGAGACGATCGAGAAATTCGACGATGCATTCTCGACGGATATGAAAGCCGATTTGTCCTTTGAAGCCACCGTCGTGTTTCAAAAGTAACGGTGGCGATACTGTTCGGCGGTCCTTCGACTGCGCGCGAACTTCGTTCGCGCTCCTCTCAGGATGACATGGTGGCCGCTATCGGCGGTTCGTCGCGCGTTCTACCATTGCCACTGCCGAATCCATGCCTTTCCCGCCGCCGAGTCGAATGGCCATGCGCATCCACGCGAGGCCGTCTAGCTGCTGCACGTCGCTGCGAATCATCCATTCGTCGCGGTCGCTGCCATGAAGCAAAGGGTAGATGCGCGCGGCCTGGCCTAGCGTTTCGGCAAAATAGCCGGCGTCGAACCACGCCGAAGGATCCGGCGTCCCGTTCGCTTGGGCGTCCATGACGCGACCCATCAGTGCGGCGGCAAGTGCGTCGGCTAGCCCGGACCGGCGCGCCGCGTAGATCGTTGCGCGGCGAAGCGTTTCCATGCGCACCTCGATCTGAGCGCTGGGGGCGAGCAGCGCGAGCGTGTCGCGCTCGAGATGTGCGATGTCGTAAGATGGCAGCGTACCGTTCCACCCATGAGCATCGGTCCAGGGCAGCGACGGCTGCGACCCGATTGGAATGGCGTGGCAGATAAGCGGCGGTCCGGCCCAGGCCGGCGCGGTCGCGAGACAGACGAGAAGCGCGAAGGCGGCAAGCGTTTGCGTAAGGCGCATGTGTCAAACTCCTTTCTGCTATAATCCTGACACGTTGAACCGCGTGAACGCGAGTAATACGCGGCACGCAACGGCGTAACTTACGGTAAGGTGGTAGCTTGAACGAAACGACGGCCGACGAAATCCGGACGCACCTGGGGCGGATCACCGCGAGCAAACTCTTCGCAGGGTCGGAGCGGCTCTGCCGTTTCCTGCGCTTTACCGTGGAATGCGCGTTAACCGGGCGCTCGGACGAGGTGAAGGAGTACGTCATCGGGCGCGAGGTCTTCGATCGCAGCGACGGCTACGATCCGCGGCTCGATCCGATCGTGCGCGTCGAGGCGCGCCGCCTGCGCTCGCGGCTGGTGGAATATTACGGCGGCCCGGGCCGCGACGAGCCGCTTCGGATCGAATACCCGAAGGGCGGATACGTCCCCACGGTTCGTGTCGCCGAACCGGCTGGCGGAGGGGTGACGCGAGCGGGGCGCCCGTGGGGCCTCGCAAGTGCCGCGGCGGGGGTCGTGCTGGTCGTCGCAGCCGGTGTCTTTCTCGCCACTCGCCCGGTGGCTCCGGTCGTCGTCGCACCGATTCCGACGACGTGGATCGAGCCGAACGACGGAACGTTGGAGACCGTCGACGTCGCGCTGGCCCAAAATCTGGATGCCGATCTCGCAAACCAGCCCGGCATGCACGTCGTAGCGTGGCCGGAGATCGTACGGAAGAAGAGCTTGCGGCTTTCCGCGCTGCGCGAGTTTGCTTCCGGACTGGAGGCCAATCGGTTGCTGCTGGTCCTCGTGCGCGACGAAGGCTCAAGCAAACTCGTTCGCGTTTTTGCCGTTGACGAGCCCGCTGGCCGCAAGCGGTTGGCGCTGACCTATGAGACGCGCTCGCTCCACACGTTCGCAGAACAATCCGCGCTGGCTGCGCGCATCGCGCTGGACATGCGCTCGAGGATCGCTGATGAGCGGACGTGAAACCGATTGCGTCAGCCTCCAGTGCGACGTCGAACCGTCATTCGGGCCGGTGATGTGCGCAGCGCTTTCGTAAATGGCGGTGCGCGTTGAGGGATGGCCTTAAGGTCTGGTTCCTGCTCGGATTGCTTGCGACGGTGCCGACGATAGGTTCGGCTGCCGAGCCGGACACCGCGTTCTTCGTCCGCGTCGGCAACGAAGCGATCGCCGCGGGGTCCGCGCCCGGCGTCGCGATCGCCGTCGTTCGAAACGGGAAACTCGCGTATGAGGGCGGATTCGGAGCCGCCGATCTGTCGACGCACGTCGCCGTGACGGCGTCGACGCGCTTCGCGATTGGCTCGCTTACGAAACAACTCACGGCGGCGATCATCGAACTGCTCGCCCACCGGGAAAAGTTATCGTTGGACGACCCCCTTGCGAAGTACGTGCCGTCGCTGCCGAATGCAAACGCGATTACGTTGCGCATGCTGCTCGATCAGCAGAGCGGGCTGCATAACTATCCGAATACCGAAGAACATGATTGGCCAATGCACGGTCCGGTGGCGACATCGTCGATTATCGCCATTTTAGCAACCGACAAGCCCGACTTCGCAGCGGGCGCGCAGTGGGAGTACAGCAACGCGAACTACGCGGCGCTGGCCGCCGTCGCCGAGCGGGCCAGCGGCGGACTCGCCTTCGGTGAAATCTTGCAGCAAGCGATCTTTGCACCACTGAACATGCGGCGAAGCGGTTACGGATATACCGCGCAAACGTCCGATGCGATCGCCATTGCTTACCGGAAGGGCGTGCCCGAGCAGCCGCCCCTAAGCCTGGATCTTTTCAGCGGCGCGGGCGGCGCCGTCTCGAGCGCGCACGACTTTGCGCTGTGGGATGAAGCATTGCTTGCCGGAACCCTCCTGCCGAAATCATATCTCGACGACATCTGGCGCGACGGCGTGCCGACCGGCCAAGGTGACGGGCGATACGCCATGGGATGGTCGTTGACCGAAGTTTCCGGTCATCGGGAACTGTGGCACAATGGTCTCGCAGCCGGCGTGGGCGGCTACTGCTACAACGCCGTCTTTCCCGACGACGATTCCGCGGTCGTGGTATTCACCAACGGCTTCGGCGCAGAGAGCCTTCCCGAGCAGATGACGCGCGAGATCGCTGCGGCATACGGCATCGGAACGCCGCCGCCGCCGGCGGCTGCTCCGACGACGGCGCCGGGAGACAACGCCGCCGTCGACGCGCTCGCCCGCGCGTTCTGGAACGGTCTCGCATCGGGCACGATCGATCGCAAAAGACTCACCCCGGAGTTTTCCACCGCTCTCGCGCCGGCATTGTTGAGTCAAGTGCAGCAGGGCATCGTTTTATTTGGGGACTTGCGCTCGTTCACGTTTGTTGGAAAGAGTCAAGGACAGGGCGTGACAATCTATCGCTACTCACTGGTTTTCGCGGGCGGTAACGTGCACGAGTGGGACGTCGCATTCACGCCGGATTTGAAGATCGCGGGGTCGCGGCTCGTGTCGTAGGGGCTAGAAGAGCGAGCGCCATCTTCTGCTGTAAAAGCTAGATAAATACTCCCGCATCGACGGTAAATAGGTCAGCGAGCTTCTTGGCTTGCGCTTTGCTTACTTGTCGGCGCCCGCTGAGGATCGCCGACGCTGCGGCACGATCACCGAGCGCCTCGGCGATTTGTCCCTGCGTGACATCCTTCAGCTCCATAAGCTCCCGCAACGCTTGTATCGGCTTAAGATTGGGCCAACGATCGGCACCAAATCGACGTTCATAATCTGCCACAAGAACGCAGAGCACGCGATAGTACTCCGTTTCAGCTGCAGATCGCCGTTCGCCGCGAGCCGTTAGTTGCTCGACCTCGCGCATAGCGGCTTCGTAACCACGCCGCGTGCGAATCGCGTGTGGTCGGCGGACACTCAGTAACTCGGCATATTCCCGTTCCGCTGCCGCGGTCATTTCCGTTTCCCCTTGCTGTAGGTTGCGTGCGTAAGAACATCGCGGACGACGACGACCTGTTCCGTATAATCGATCAATGTAATTAGCCGATACCTATTGCCCTTCACGTTAAACATGGTGAACGGCGGAACGTAGTCGGCCGACGGGAAGTCGGCTTTGAGCTGCGCGAGGTTGCTCCATCTGGCCGCCGCAATCGCCGTTCTCCACATCGCCAGCGTGATTGCCACATCTGCGTGCCTTCGCGTAGCCTTCTGGAGCGCCACTTGGCCCAGTATCAGCACGCCGGGGACAGCCTACCACTTGGACACGTATGTTGTCAATATGCTAACATCAAACTGTGGGTCCATTTTTGCAGAAACCGCTCAGCGCTTCGACTTCGCGTCCCTTCGACTCGCTTCGCTCCCTCAGGGTCGCTGCGCTCAGCGTGACACATGAGGGGTTACGCGGCTTTGCTCAGGATGACATGGGGGGGACGCGGCGTTCGATTCGGCGGTCGGGAATCAACCACATCGCGGCGACCGCGACGTAGAGTGCATCGGAGATCCACTGGTTGACGAACGCGAGAACGATCGCGACGGCGTATAGCAGCAGCGACAATCGGCCTTTGAGGTCGCTGCCGACGGCTTGCGCCAAGAGTGAGTCCGAGCCGTTCGCTGCGATGAGCGCGTTCTGCAGTATGGTGTACGCAATCGCCGCGAGGATGAGCACGCAGCCGTAGACTGCGGTCGGAACTGCGGCGAAGTGGTTCTCGCCCATCCACGCGGTGGTAAACGGAATGAGCGAAAGCCAGAAGAGCAGATGGAGGTTAGTCCATAGCACCCTCCCGTCGACACGCTCCGCCGCGTAGAGCATGTGATGGTGATTGTTCCAGTAAATGCCGAGATAAACGAAACTCAACACGTACACGAGAAAGACGGGAAGCGTGGCGCGCAACGCCGCGAGATCCGTCCCGTGCGGTGCTCTCATCTCGAGCACCATGATCGTGATGATCACGGCGATGACGCCGTCACTGAACGCCTCCATACGTCCCTTGCTCACATTGCCGCCTTTGCCGGATGCAACGCTCCCTTCCTTCGCTCGGGAGGACCGAGGAGTTCGAACGTTGCAGGCTTTCGCCAAGGAAGGCTGATGGGATGAAATGCTATTTCCTGCGACACGGGATTGCCGCGGACGCCGAGCGGTGGGAGGGTCGCGATGCCGACCGGCCGCTGACGCGCGAAGGCAAAGAGAAGATGGCGCGAGAGGCCAGAGCGATCGCCGCGCTCGCACTCGATCTCGACGCAATCGTAACGAGTCCGCTGCTGCGCGCGAAGCAAACTGCGGAGATCGTGGCGGCTGAGCTCGAAATGCCGGTTGAAGAAGAAGCGCGGCTCGGCATCGGTTTCGACGCACGCGCCCTCCGCGAGATTATCGCGGAGCGGCCCGATGTAGGCGCGCTTCTGCTCGTCGGGCACGAACCGGGAATGAGTCTCACGATCGGAGCCTCGATCGGCGGAGCCAGGATCGTGCTAAAGAAAGCCGGGCTCGCGTGCGTCGAGTTTCACGACGTCGCGAGTCTCCACGGCGAGCTTCTGTGGCTCGTGCCGCCGAAAGTTTTAGGGAAGTAGCGGAGCGACTTCCTCGGCGAGGTCGCGCAGACTTCTCTGTGGCCGCGCCCCGAAATGGCCGATCGCTTCGGCCGCGGCGAGACTGCCGAGCCGGCCGCATTCGCGCAGTGAGACGCGGTGCGTGAGACCGTAGAGGAAGCCGGCGGCGTAGAGGTCGCCGGCGCCGGTCGTGTCGACGACGGGCCCGACGCGCACGGCGCGAATCTCCAGCGCGTCGCCGTTTGTGATGACGAGCGAGCCGTCGGGACCGCGCGTCAGCGCGGCGAGATCGGTGAGTGCACGCAAGCCTGCGACGATTTCGTCGAGATCGTCGGTTTCCAGCAAGGCCGATGCCTCCGCGAAGTTCGCGAAGAGCACGTCGACGTGGCGTTCGACGAGGTGGAGAAACTCCTCGCGGTGACGATTCACGCAGAACGCATCGGAAAGACTCAGGGCGATGTCGCGGCCCGCGCTGTGGGCGAGATCGGCGGCGACGTGAAACGCGTGCTGGGCCGAGGGCGCGTCGTAGAGATATCCTTCTAAGTAGGTGATCTTCGCGGCGCTCACGAGATCGGCGTCGACGTCTTCGGCGCTAAGCTGCGCCGACGCGCCGAGAAACGTATTCATCGTCCGCTGCGAGTCGGGCGTCACCAAGACGAGGCAGCGTGCCGTCGCAGGCCCGCTCAGTGCGGGCGGTGTTGTGAAGCGGGCGCCCGCCGCCGTGATGTCGTGGCGAAACGCGGCTCCCAGTGCGTCGTCGCGCACCTTGCCGATGAAGCCCGTTTGCCCGCCAAAGGAAGCGATGCCGGCGATCGTGTTCGCCGCCGATCCGCCCGAACTGATGACGGCAGCGTTCATGCCGCCGTAGATCGCCTCGGCGCGCGCCTCGTCGACCAGCGCCATCGACCCCTTATGCATGCCGTTCGCGGTCAGAAATTCGTCGTCCGCAGCGGCGATCACGTCAACGATGGCGTTGCCGATGCCGACGACATCGAGCGAGGCCTTACTCATGCGCCGGGTTTCCGATTCGCCGGCCCTTTCTCCCGGTCGTGCGGAGCCGGAACGAAGTCTCAGGGGAAGGGATGCTCGGTCGAGCGAAGCGTCGTCTTAGGGTTGCCGCTCGCGTGGCGGCGGAAGGAGGAGCCAGCGATGAAGGTTCGCCTCGTTCGTTTTTCGGTGGCGACGCTTGCAGCGTTCGCCGCTTTTACGTTCTCGTCGACGTTCGCCGCGCGCGCCGAAGGTACGGCGCGCATTCAACAAGCCGACGGAACGGTCAACGTCTATGAGGACGTCAAGATTCAAATTATTCACAATACGCTGGCGATGACGACGGCGGACGGCAAGGGCACGCTAATGATCTACCGTGCCGCGTGTGCGTACCAAGGCGACATTTATGTGTGCCTGCCGACGGGCGCGACGCTCGTCCAGGGCGGTGCCGTGAATCCGATCAATATCACCCGCGGTACGGTGTACGCAAACTTGACCGACGAGATGCAACAACTCTCGCTTTCCACCATGCGGTTGCCCGCGCACAGCATTATGATGGCGCTCACGACAAAGCGCGGGACCTATGTGACCCTGAGCGGTACGATCGACAAGGTGAAGAAATGAAACATGTAGCGGCTCTTCTTGCTCTCGTGATGCTTTTGGCGCCGATCTCGGCTTCTGCCGGACGCGGTGGGGGTGGAGGGCGAGGCGGGGGAGGTGGCGGCGGTGGACGGGGCGGCGGCGGCGGGCGATCGGCTCCGGCTGCGCGGCCAGCCCCGCAACGGTCCTCCGGCGGCGGCGGTGGATTCAACTTGAACAACGACGTACGGTCGCGTCCTCCGCAGGCCTCGCAGCGTCCCGCGCAACGTCCGCAGCAGCCGGCGCAACGACCCGGTAACGGTAACGCTCAACGGCCGAACAACGGCAACGGTAACCGTGGCAACAACAACGGCAACGGTAACCGTGGCAACAATAACGGCGGCAACCGTAACAACAATAACGGCGGCAACCGCAACAACAACAATAGCGGCGGGAATCGCAACAACGGGAACAACAACGGCAACCGTACGAATGTCAACACCGGTAATCGCAACAACGTCAACGTTAGCGGAAACACCGTAAATCGCACGGTCGTCGCCAATCCCGTGTATGGTGGCGGCGGAGCCTGGGGATGGAACCATGGCGCCGTGTGGGCTCCTGCGGGAGCATACTGGGGCGGCGGGTTCTGGGGTGCGCTCGCGATCGGCGCAACTTCGGCCGCGATCTACGGATCGATCGTTTCGAACGGCACGACGTACAACTCGTATCATGTCGAGCCCAACACTCCGGGTTCCACCTTCCTTTCAAGCTATCAACTCATACAGGTAGAGTGCGGACCGCCGAACTTGGTCGTCGTGTACGGACCGTCGAACAGCGTCATCTGCGCGAATCCGAACAACAACGTTTCCGCCGGAAGCTACCAGCTTAATACGGAGACGCTCGCGCTCAGTCCAACGTAGCGGTCAGCGCGGCGCTGGTTAGTACGCCGGCGCCGCGTCGGTCGACATGTCGGTCAGATGCCAGCGCACGTCGTCGAAAAGCGTGCGCTGCGTCACGTTCGAGGCCAAAGAGCGGAACGTCGGATCCGAGCGGTTCCAATACGCGATCAGCGAACCGGCGTATTCGTACTCCTTCGCGATGTCGGAGTGCTCGACACCGGCGGCATCGGTTCCCAACAAGCAGCGTACGCGCCGCTCGAGCAGGAACTTCAGCGAAGCGTTTCCGAGAATCGACCCGACGCTCAACTCGTCGTCGGGATTCGAAACCAGCATGCGCAGAAGATCGTTCAGTTCGAAGTTCGTTCCCTCGCTGCGTAGCAGCGGCGAGACGAATTCGTCCATCACCGCAGCGCGGCCGAGCGGCATGCGCGAGATCGGGTAAGCGCCGGTGGCGACGTTGCTCTCGAGACTCACGTCGGCTTCGACGCCCTCGTCGTGCATGGCGACGGCCTGCGCATCGTTCGCCCAGGTGTCGTGCGCGAGCCGAAAGACGACGTAGTCTGCGGCGTCGGGATGATTGCGTTCGAAGGCCGCAATTGCGGGGAGGAGCGTCGAGATGTTGCTCGCCGCCTGGCCGTCATTCGTGAGCGTCGCCGGCAGCGAAGCGAATGCGTTGCCGAAGCTCCATGGCTGAGCCGGGGGCGCGGGCGCGTAGTTGATCGTTCCGCCTTCTCCGACGTGTGTGTGCACGAGCAGTTTGCCGTGCCAACCCTCCGAGCGTCTCACTTTCGCGGCGTCGTAGACGGCTTGCACGAGCTGCTCGTAGTACGCCATGCCGTCGGGCGTGAAGCACGTCGTTTCCGGCCCGGCGGTATCGATGCCGACGACGCTTTTGAAGAAGGCTTGCCTGCGAGCGGCATCGACGACGGCATTTCCGTTATCGTCTTGTCCGAGCAGCGCATGGTAGATGGTCGACGGTGACGTTTGCAGCACCGCCGGAAGGGCGACGGGCGCGCACGTTCCGGTCTTCGACCACTCGCTGTACTGCGATCCGCCCGGAAGCGTCGCGAGCTGCGACGTGTGCGTCATCAGGACGAACGTCACGACCGGCATCGATTTTCCCATCGCCTGCAGTCCGGCAGCGACGCGCGGATCGCTCGCAGCGCCCATCACGCACTCGATCGTGTTGAGTTTCGTCGAGCGCCCGCTCTGAAAGCCCCAGCCTCCGATGAGCGGCAAGGATTGCTCCGACACGTCGACGTTCGTCGCGGCCAGATCCAAGATCGTCGCGCGGCAGAGGTCGGCCTCGAGTCCGTCGTCGTTTCCGGAATAGAAGCGCTCTTTCAAATAGTCGTACGCCGGGCCGCCGCGAAACGCGTAGGCGCTGTCGAACTCGGTCCAGGGCGTGGCCGTGAGGATGCGTTCGAGCGCTCCGTCGAGTGCGATGACGCTGCCGGCTACCTCATCGTGATAGACGACGAGCGCCGCGCGCGCCCCCAGCGAATAGCGCTGCCCCTCGGCGGGCGAGAAGATCCGGTTGCCCAGCTCGTCGCGATGGCGCGGATACCACACGTCCGCAATATAACGATACAGCGCCAACCGGTCGTCGAAGCCGACGGCATCGGACGATTGCGAGATCCGGGCGATGAAAACGGGCAGATCTGCGTACGCATAGTACGGCAAGATTCCGGTGAAGTGGTTGTGCGCGTCGAAGTATGTCTCCGTTTGCGCGCGCGCGCTTCCGGCGCCGAAGGCAAACGCGATTACGACGGCGGCGAGCGACGCAAGACGCCCGATGACGCCACGTTTCATTGGAAAACCATCGGACTTTCCCTCGCATGAAAGGACGCGACGTAGGAGTCGCGCGCGTCTCCCGTCAAGCATCTACCATGCCCGAGCCGTTGAATCCCTCGCGCGTTACGCCGCCGGTCGAAGACGTCGTCGCCGACGTGCCGGGCTGGCAGGCGATTAAGCCGCGAATTCCGGATACGCCGCAGCGGCGCACGCTCGAGAAACAGCGCAGCATTCGTGAAGTCGTTTTTGGCGTGCAGGACGGCATTCTCACGACGCTGGGCATCATCACCGGCGTCGGTGCTGCCGAGGGCGAACGCTCGGCGGTGATCATCAGCGGATCGCTCGCGCTTCTGGCCGGTGCGCTCTCGATGGGGGTCGGCGAATATCTCGGACGCAAAGCAGAGCGCGAGGTCGTCTCGGCCACCATCGACATGGAGAAGCGGGAGATGGCGGCCGATCCGCAGGCCGAGTTCGCCGAACAGGTGGCCTATTATAAAGTCAAGGGCTTCAGCGCGGACGAGGCGCAGATGATCGTCAAGCGCCTGACGCAGCATCCGGACATCTACCTCTACGAAATGGTACGCGACGAGTTCGGCATCGACCCGCGCGTCGCCGAAGACTCGGGTCTGCGTGGGCCTTTCGCGATGGGCATTTCGTATGCGATTGGATCCCTCGTTCCGGTCGCCGCCTTTCTCCTGCCGCTTTCGATGCACGTCGCGATTGCCGTGGCGCTTGCTTTTGCCGTCGTCGGACTCTTCGCCGTCGGATTCTACGCGGGGACGTTGAGCGAGAAGAACCCGTTCGTCAAAGGTGCGGAGATCGTTGCGTTCGGCTGCTGCATCTTTGCGGTCTCGTATTTGGCGGGACACTTCATCCCGCCGCTCTTCGGGCACGCGCCGGTTTCGGTTGGAGGCTGACGCGGGGGAATGACGGTCATCGGCGCGCTCGAAGCGGGCCTACTGCAAGCGGCGAGCTTTTTCTGGGATAGTCTCTTCGGACTCATCTTCGGGTTTCTCATCTCGGCCGTCGTGCAGGTCGCGCTGACGCCCGAGGCGATGGACCGGTATCTCGGACCTAACCTCAAAGGAATTCTCAACGGCGCGGGTTTCGGCATCATCGCCTCGTCGTGTTCGTATGGCGCTGCGGCGGCTATGCGCGGATTTTACCGGCAGGGCGCGGATCTGCGCTCGATCTTTTCGTTTCTCATCGCCTCGACGAACATGAACGTCGCGATCCTCGTCCTTTTCTGGTCGTTGCTGGGATGGCGGTTCGCCTTCGCGGAGTTCTTCGGCGGAGCGTTGATCATCGCGGTCGTGGCGATCGGATTTACGTGGATCTTCGGTCGCGACGAACTCGAGCGATTGCGGCACGCGGCGACCGCCGAGGCGGCAGCCGATGACGAAGCCCACTGTCACCACCACGAATCCTCGAGTACGGTGCGCGGCTGGAGCGCGCTCGCGCGCGCCGGAACGTGGCGCGGCATCGCCCGAACCGCGCTCGCCGACGTCAAGATGCTGCGCACCGAACTGATCGTCGGGTACCTTATCGCGGGGTTTGCGTCGGCGCTCATTCCGCCCGGGTGGCTGGCCAGCGCGCTGCACGCGGTCGGCGCGATTCCCTATGCCGGCTACGTGCTGCTGCTCGCGCTGGGGCTGCTCATCGCCGTCGTGACGTTCGTCTGCTCGATGGGCAACGTTCCGATCGCGCGATATCTCGCCAACGCCGGCATTCCACTCGGCGCGAACACGAGTTTCATTTATGGTGATTTGCTCGTTCCGCCGCTCATCGCAATCTATCGCAAGACGTTCCCGCCGCGCGTCGCGTGGACGTTCGTCGCGCTCTTCGCCGGCGGCGCGATGTTCGCCGGCGCGGTGATGGAATATCTGCTCGGCAACGTGTTTGGCGGCACGCCGATGGCCTCGATGTCGATGAACGACCGCTTCACGTTCGCTTCGAACGCGGTCGCGATCGTCGCGGTCGCCGCAGTTACCGTCGCGGCCTGGATCGGCGCGCGCCGCCCCGCACTCGAAGGCGAGCCGCCATCGTAATGCCTCGCGCGCTCACGCCCGCGCTTCTTGCGGTTGCCTTGAGCGCGTGCGCGGGCGCCGTGAGCGCGCCCGGCGTTGTTCCCGATACCGTGCGACCCGCACGAATTGCTGCCGCCAGACAGCTTCTTTTCGATGCGGAGTTCAACGGGCGGCTGGACCGGTCGGTCTGGTACACGTGCTATCCGTGGGCACGTCGCGGTGACGGCTGCTCGAATAATCCCGGCATCGAGCTCGAATGGTACCAAACCGCCAACGTCTCGGTGCGCGACGGGTACGCGCGGCTGGTCGCGTTGCGTAAGAGCGTACAGCAGGGCTATCCGTACACGTCGGGGATGATTTCAACGGGTGGCACGCCTGCGACGAAGTCCTCGTTTTCGTACCTTTACGGGTACGCCGAAGCGCGCATCGCGCTGCCGCCGGGGAAGGGCATGTGGCCGGCGTTTTGGATCGTTCCCGCCGACCGCTCGTGGCCGCCCGAGATCGACTTCATGGAGTGGCAAGGCGTCACACCGAAGCTCGACATCGTCACGATCCATTGGGGGACGGCGAAGCATCCGCAGAGCGACGGCAGCGACGTGCACACCGGCGTCAATCTCGGCGGCGGATTCCACGTCTACGGCTGCGATTGGGAGCCCAACGCAGTCACGTGGTACTTCGACGGCAAGCCGATCAAAACGTACGCCGAAGCCGCGCACATTCCGAGGAAGCCGATGTACGTAATCCTCAACCTTGCGATCGGCGGTTGGGAACGCGGCCAGCTTCATCCTCGTGCGAAGAGCTTCCCGGCGACGATGCTGATCGATTACGTCAGGGTTTGGGCGCATAAACCGTAGGATGCCTTTAATAGGCAGCGAATTCTCGCCATCCTCGGGACGATCGCGTTTCCGCGTCCATGCGGAAACGCTACTCCCTGGCTCGGCGCTCTCGGCGTCCATGCCTCCGCGCCTCGTCCAGAGGCCCTCGGATTGGCGGAAAACGCGCTCCGCCTTCGAGTGCAGCGTGGTGCTTCGGGTCCCTCGTCCTTCGACTGCGCTCGCTTCGCGAGCTCCGCTCAGGATGACATGCTTGGGGCGAGCTCCGCTGAGGATGACATGTGCCAGACTATCTTTTGACGAGGGGATAGGCGGCGACGCCGAGCGGGTTGTTGACGCCCCCTATAATTGAAAATGGGGACGTCTGACCGTTTCTGTAACCGACGACGTCGGCGTCCTGATTCGACTGAAAAAACATGCCCGTCCGAGTTACGGCATTGAGCGTTGGGCCGCCGGTTTCGATTCCGTTCGTGATGGTCTCAAACGGCGTGGTCGAATGGTAACTGTCACATCGACGATACCGGTTGCGAAGTTCGAAATGTACATAATGTTTTTCGGGCCGAAAGCAACGCCGATTGGTCCAAGGAGTCCAGGAATACGGGCGTTGCGCGGCTCTGCAGCCGAGCCTTCAGGCATCTCGAACACCTTGTTGGTGTTGCTGAGAAACCCAATGTTGCTGGTTTACGCTGTCGGATGCGCTCCGACCGGCGAACCCAGCTTCGTGAAATCGATCACCTCGAACGGCGTCGTCGCTCCGGGCCTGAACCCCAAAACGGTATGGTTCCCCGGGCTGCTCGCGAAAACGTTACCGTGGGAGTCGACGGTCACGCCATACGGCGTGTATAGTCCCTTATCGATCGTTAGCCTTGGGGACGAACTGCCCTTCGAGTACACTGTAATGGTATCGTTGCCGCCATTTGCGACGTAGAGCGCGCCTTGCCGGTCGACGGCCAATCCAAGCGGGACGTCGACACCGTCGATAATCGACGCTTTCGGCTTCGGGTTGGGATTTGCGGGATTGTAAAGCAGGACCTGATCGTTCGCTTGATCGGAAACGAAAAGTATCTGAGCGTCTCCTTTGGCCGCATCGCGCCACACGTGCGGAAGGTTGCTCCGATGCGGCAACCACGGAACCACGATCGATATTATAGCTATATTCACAGGTTGCCGCTGGATCTGGTTTCATTCACCACGTATGCCGATCTTTTGGCGGCTTGTGCTAATAGCACTTCAAGTTTCGATGGTTTCGGCGGCGGTCATAGCGGCGTATTTTCATGAGGGTAAAATCGCGAACACGTCCATCGTAACTATAATCTTCAGTTGATAGACGACCTTGGATTTTAATCGCCGTATTGGAATTTTCTTGCAATCTCGTCTGAACACCGCCTGAAAAGGCGATCGGCTGATTGACCGTTAGATCGGTAAACGTCGTTCCGCCGTGCGGTCTTTCGGCTTGACGATAAGTACTTCCACTGGATAGACCATCTACGTAGAGGTTGCCGGCGCTATCGTATCCGAGATAGTATTCGTAGTTCACGTTGTTTTCGGCGTAGAACAGAGGCGCGCCCTGGGCACCCTGATAGATGGCGACGCTACCGGGACCGGTTTTTGCAAAATAATTAGTCACGGCGAGATTGCCCGTAGTTGGATCGACGGCGCAATCGATCGGATACTGGTTGGGGTCGCTCAGCGTGGCGATTGGCGTGGTGCCGCCGTGCGCATACTCAAGGATCTGCCCCTTGAACGAGTTCGTAACGAAGACGTTGCCTGCGCCATCAACGCACTCGCCTTGCGGATTGTCGAATCCCGTGAGCGTTCCTTTCAAATTCCTTGAGGATACGAGTACACGTAGACGTCGAAAGTTCCGGAGTCCGATACGTACAGTAGCGTTTGATTTTTTGCGTCGGGAGCCATCCACGACCGAGCGGTATCTCGATGCGCGCCCGCCGCCGCCCGGCTCGGGCCGTACTGCGGCCTCCCTAACGCTTGCGACGAGGTTGGGCGATTAACTCCTTGCGCTATCATCGGCGCCGGATTGGCTGCCGTCTGCATCCCGCCGGTGCAGCCGCCGACCGCAACGGCTGCAAGCGCTGCGCACCAGCGGTACCCGGCCGATCTCCACAGATTCATCTTTTAAACTGCTCCTTCTTATTGAGTGCTCGCGCTACCGTGCACCGAGCGCCCCAGGCGGACCTCGCCGCAATGTCCAAAAGGCTCACTCTTGGCCAAAAGGCAACCGCGCCGTAACCGCAAAGCACGCAAGACATCGCCGGCTTGCAAAGGAGCCCGCTCGCTTGGGTAAGCGCGCCACACCGGAACGTCTCGTTTGACGCGGCATGCCGGCATCTCTTTCGGCATCTTCGAGAGCCTTCCGAACTTCGTCGAAACCCTCTCGTCAGCGACTATTTCACGGCCGTCCTGACGGGCACGGGGAGAGTCCGTTCCGACCGGGCCGTGGCCGAAGGGATTCGGGCCGCGGTTCGCCGATGTGCGGAGCGCTGTTTGCAAGCCGATCGTTTGCAAGGTGAGGAGGCGGCGCTGGTGCGCTACGCGATCGCCGTCCGCGGCGACGTCGAGGGCACCGACCGGACGCGTCTCTGCACCGAGCTCGGTATCTCCGCGCGGCATTACAGCCGGCTTCAGCGCGAGATCCGGCATCGAATGGCGATTCTACTCGCGGTGGACATGAAGGCTGCGCGGACCGCAACCATCGCAAAAGCGGCGTCTCCGCTGGACGACATAGCGGTGCTCGCCGCGCGAGGCTCGACGGTCGACGCACTCGCCTCGCTCGCTTCAATCGTACGTGACGGACCGCTCGCGGCTTCCGCTCTGCGACTGCAAGCGCTGATACATCAGCGCTACGAAGGCGACGCCGCTTCTGCCAGCAGGAGTCTTGCCGCGGCAAAAACCGCGATGATGCTGCTACCCGCGGACGATCCCTCGCTCGCACACGTGCAAGCCGATCTTGAACTCGTTGCGATCGAAACGGATCTGGGCAGCGGACAGTACGACCGCGCCATTGCCCGCTGCACGTCGATCCTGCCTTCACTCCGCCGGGTCGACGAGTTGGAGCGCTGGCGCCTCTTACGGGCGCTGTCGTTTGCCGCGTACGGCAACTTCGTGATGGGAAGGCGCGACGCTTCGCTTCGTGCTTCAGCGAACTTCTCTCAGGCTTGGCACATCGACCTATGCGCCGCTCAGGAGTGACACAGATCTAACTTTCACCGCAGCCGTCGTGCTGGCCGAGTTCGATCGCCACTCAGACTCGTCGCGGATGCTCACCGAGGGGTGGCTCGTCGCGCGGCAGGGCAATCTTCAGCTCGATGCGATCCAGCTCGACTTGATGCATACGATGATCGTTTTGGAAACCGGCGCCGTCTCGGCAGCCGTCAAGCGATTCTCCGATATCTGCGAAGAAGCGCGCCTGCGATCCTCGCCAAACCTGATGGCACAAGCTTTTATGTATCTCACCCGAGCGCAGATACGTGCGCCCGTGCCCGCGGCCCGTGACATCCTCGGCAACGCCCGGCGGGCGGAGAGTTTTGCTCGAAGCGGCAGCGCGGTGTGGGTTCACGCCAAAGTGGCTGAGTCGTTTGCACGCTTGATTCTAAACGACGTCGACGGAGCGGAACGGGCGGCGCGCGCGGCCGACGACGCGGCGGCGACCACGGGCAACCGGGTGAGCCGAGGTAACACGCTGCGCGAACTCGCGCGCGTTGCGCACGCGCAAGGGCGGCAGCGCGACGCAAAGCGAGCGATTCTCGGCGCTATCGACGAAGGCTATGCGGTTGGCCGCATGAACCAAACCGCCCAAACGCTCGACTTGGCGGCGCAGATTCTTCAACAGCCCAGCTATCGAAACGAGGCGTCGGCCCTTCGCAACGCGCTCGCTCTGACCCAACCGCTCTCACCGTTCGGCATGACCTAAAAACTGCCGCGCGCGAAGTTCGTGCTCCGCTCGTCCTTCGACTGCGGTACGCTTCGCGCACCTCCGCTCAGTATGCAGCATGACGCGGGCGGCGTTCCAGCCGGCGGCGCCCATGACGCCGCCTCCAGGATGCGCTGCCGCGCCGCATAGGTACAAGCCCTTTACCGGCGTGTTGTAGCTGGCGAATCCCGGAACGGGACGGAACATGAAGAGCTGGTGCAGCGGCATCGCGCCTTGAAAGATGCTGCCGCCGGTGAGTCCGAAGACCTCTTCGAGATCGACCGGCGTGAGAATCTGGCGGTCGATGACCGACTCCTTGAAGCCCGGCGCGTACTGCTCGACGATATCGAAGCAGCGATCGGCGTATTCGTTGCGCAGCGCATCGGTCCAGCCGCCGTTTGGCGCGTAGGGCGCGTATTGGGTGAACATCGACATGAGGTGTTTGCCGGGCGGCGCCACGGTCGGGTCGAGCGACGACGGCATCGTGCACTCGACGACCGGCTGACGTGAAATGTTGCCGTACTTCGCGTCGTCGTAGGCGCGTTCGATGAAGTCCTGGTCGGGGCAGAGGTGCACCGTGCCGCGGTGCTGCGGCCCGGGTTCGTGGCCCGGCAACGCCGTGAAACTCGGCAGCCGTTCGAGCGCGACATTGATCTTGCACGATGCGCTGCTATAGGAGATGCGTTCGATCGCGTCGTTGAACGCGGGCGGCAGCGTCGACGGATCGAGCATCTTTTGGAACGTCAACCGGCAATCGACGCCCGAGGCGACGCGCTTGGCGTGGAACTCGTCGCCGTTGGCCAGCGCGACGCCCGTCACCGCGCCGTCCTTGGTGAGGATGCGCGCGACTTCGGCTTCGGTGCGGATCTCGGCGCCGAGGTCGGTTGCGGCGCGCGCGAGCGCTTGCGTCAAGGCGCCCATTCCGCCCTTCACGTAACTCCAGACGCCACGCTTGCCGTTGGTTTCGCCCATAACGTGATGGAAAAGGACGTACGCCGTTCCCGGCATCGACGGCGCCATGAACGCGCCGATGATCGCGTCGGTCGCGATCGTTCCCTTCAACTCCTCGGATTCAAACCAGCGGTCGAGAATCGGACGCGCGGCACCGGTGAGAACTTCGATCGCCTCGCCCATTCCCGGACCCAGCCGCTGCAGCGCCCGGCCCATCTTACCCATCTGCAGCAGTTGCGGAATCGACGGCCGCAACATGTTGGGCGGCACTTGGATGAGCGTGGGCTCGACCACCGACGCGACGCGCTCGAGCATCGCCTCGTACTGCGGGTAACGCTCCGCGTCGCGCTTGCTGAACTTCGCGATCTCTTCGAGGTCTTGGTGCGTGCCGGTGCCGAGTATGAGATAGCGTCCGTCGAGAAACGGAGAGAACGACGCCGGGTTGCGTTCGATCGGCTCGAATCCGTAGTCGCGCAGGCGAAGATCGGCGATGATCTCGGGGCGAAAGAGGCTGTTGACGTAGGCGGCCGTCGACACTTTGTAGCCCGGCCACGTCTCTTCCGAGACGCACGCGCCGCCGACGACGTACCGCCGCTCCAACACGAGAACCTTCCACTTTGCGCGGGCCAGATAGCAGGCCGTCACCAGGCCGTTGTGGCCGCCGCCGATGACGATGGCATCGTAGGTCATAGTTTCACCTGAACGCTGAAGTACGCGTTGAACGGTTGCATGAGCGAACTCGAGAGATCGTTGTAGGTTCCGAAATACGGCTCGTAGGGATAGCGCAGAAACGTTTGCACGTTGTCGTGCGGATTGTAGGCGTTTCCGACCGGAGGCGTGCTGGGACCGCCGACCAGGTTGGTGTAGAGACAGACGTTGTTGCCTTGCAGGTAGGTGAAGCCGGTCGTCTGTCCGCCGAAGCAGGTCTGCAGCAGATTCGCCAGCGTCACCGTCAGCCGGATGCGCGGTGTGGCGTCGTAGGTCATTTGAAGGTGACCTAAGAGTTGCGCCGGCTCACGGAAGGCGCCGAGCGCGTCGAACTGCCCGGTGTAGGGATCGGGAACCGAGAGCGCTGCCGACGCGCAGGTGTGCGCGTTGTACGGCGAGCCGCCGGAGGACCCGTATGGATAGCGCGGATCGCCGGCCGCCGATCCGGCCAGCGCAGTGCAGCCGCCGGCGGCCGGATCGATGCCGGGCGTCGTTAGCGGTGCACCGTACCTGTTGCCTGCCGAATACTGCAGCGACGGCGTGATCGCGAACTTGTCGTGTTTGTAGTTGAGGACGAGCGTGGCGACGTACGGATAGTTGTAGGCGTTGACGCCCGAGCCGACCGGACCGGGGAAGACCGAATACGGCAGGTACGCCGCCGACGGGTCGTAGAGTGAGAAGACCGGCGAGTTCCAATACGGATTGGCGATGTCGCCCTTGGCGCACGACGGATCGGGCGCTCCGCTCACGGGCGCGTAGCAGGGCGCCGCGTACGAGTTCGGGCCCTGCGTCGTGTATCCGCAGATCAGTTGCCCGAACTGTTTCTTGCCGTACTGCGAACCGCCGGGCGCGCACGCTTTCGTGTAGGCATTATACTGCGCGATGCCGGTGTTGATCGGCGTGAGCAGCGTCGTGCCGTTCTGCAGCGTCCCGTACTTGAAGGTCGCGTACGTGTACGCAAACGAGAGTTGCCCCGAGAAGCCGTTGCGGTTGAAGTCGCCCTTATTGAACTGGAACTCGAAACCGCGAGACGTCTGGTAGCCCGCATTTAACCCCGAGGTGAGGCCGGTCGTGTAGTTGATGTAGAAGTTCGAAACCTCAGCCTGCGTCTGGCGCAGGAAGGGCGAGAGTTTGAACGACATGTCGGTGCCCTTGAAGTGGTGCTCGATCGAGAAGTCGCTGTTGAATGAAATCGACGGCGCGACTGCGTGTCCCGGCGAGTTGAAACCGAGCGCGTAGAACTCCGTGAGCGTGTCGGGAAGATTCGCTTCGAGCCCGTTATACTGCTCGTACGCCGAACTCGGCTGCTCGTTGTACTTTCCATAACTGGCGCGCAAGACCGTGTCGGGATCGACGGTGTAGGTCGCGCCGATACGCGGCTGCACGATGTTATAGTCGAAGGCGGCGGGCGTGTTGTCGAGATGCGCGTTGACGTACTGCTTGCCGAGTTTCGGACACGGCACCTGCGAGTTCGTGCTCCAGTCGCCGCGCGCGAGGAGCGCGGTGCGGTCGACGAGGGTCAGCGTCTGCGTGTCGAAGCACGTGTCTTGGTTGAATGCATCAAACCAGAAGTTTCGGGCGGCACCCGTGTCGGTGTTCGAACCGACGAAACTGTAGTTGTCGACGCGCACGCCGGCGTTCACGGTGAGTTTGTCGTTTGGCCGCCACTCGTCGGTAAGGGAGTAGCCGGCGAAGTGCGGCGTGACCGTATTGTTGAGGCCGTAGTCGCCGTTTTCGGCGACGTAGTACGCGCACGGACCGTTGCCGCAGCGCAAACTGCTGACGTCGGGCTGACCGCTGCCGTTGAGACCGAGATATGAAGGCAGCTGGTTGGCGCCGAACGAGACGCCGCTCCCGCCGCCGTCGTAGCAGGTGGTCGCAAACGTGCCGTTACCACCGCGCTTGATGCGATAGCAGGTGCCGCCGTAGATATCGCTGGGGTTGACGAGCTGCGCGAAATCGTTGCCGTAGAAACGGCCGTACGCGAACATCTGCTCGTTGTAGATGCGCGCGCCGGTGGCCGTCGTGTAACTGCCCTCGGCCTGCAAGAGGTTCTGCGAGTTCAGTTGATCGGTGAACGAGGCGCTGATACCGCGCGTGTGGTTGTTGATCTCGTAGTCGCCGCTGTCGTAGTAGGCGTAGGACTGGAGCGACATCATCGGGCCGTTTTCGATCCAGTCGGAGTAGTACGAGTAGCCGTAGAGCCGCAGGTACGCGCTGGAACTGAAGTTCTTCTGGTATTGCAGTTTGACGATCGCCTGACCGTTGTAGCCGCGGTCGCGCTGGAAATACGGGTCGGGAATCGAGCCTTGGAATGGATGGGACGGCGACGACGGATAGAGGTAGGGAGAGATCAGCGACTGGTAGTTGGCCGGGAGCAAGGTGCCGGTGGGGCCTCGGTATTGATACGTGTCGAGATAGTACGGGGGGAACGATCCGGTCGAAGCGGTCCAGTTCTGCAGTCCCTCGTCGGTGACCGAGCTGGAGAAGGTCGTGAAGATCTCATCGTTATCGAAGAGCAGCTGGATGTCGTCGCGCAGCGAGTCGTGCTTGTGCGGAATGGCGATGTGAAAGTTGGCGACGAAGGTGCGGTCGGCAATGTTGACCGGGTTGATCGTGCCGAAACCGATCGGGCCGAGCACCCAACCGGTCGTACCGAGCGGGCCGACGTTCTGTTTTCCGTTGGTGAAGCACGAGGGGAGTGCCTGAATCGTCGTTTTACCCGGGCATTGCGCGACCTGCTGACCGAACTCGTTGGTATAATCGGCGCCACCGAACTGATCGACGTAAATGTGGTCTTGGTTGTAGCCGTTGAACCCGACGTAATAGGAGAAGAGCCGGTCGGGCGTCGCCCCGCCCGTCTCGAGACTGACGCTATGATAGAAGGTCGGCGATCCGGTCGCGAGATTTGCTTCGGCGTAGCCGGGAAACGTGCCGGTTTTGATGACCTGGTTGATGAAGCCGGCCAGGCCTTGCGCTTCCGCACCGGCGGGCGTTGCACCGGTGTAGACCTGCAGCTCGAGCTGGCCGAGCGATGAGATCGAGCCCGACGGATAATTGTCGAAGGCGCGATTGATCGGAATGCCGTCGAACTCGTAACCGACTTCGTAGGAGTCGCCGCCGCGCACGTGGACGGCTTGCAAATATCCCGATTGGTTCGCCGGCACGTAGGCTCCCGGAACGCTTGCGATCGCGGAGTACGCGCTGTTGAGGTTGCCGCCGCCGCCGAGAACCGAGAGGCGCGCCTGCTGCTGCGCGTTGATCGAGTAGATGTCGGCGGTCGTACCGGGCCGCACCAAATTCGACGCCGAGCGCGACGAGACTTGCGCGATCGTCTTGAGGGCCTTGTGCATCGCGAACGCGAGCGTTTGCTGCGCGTCGGCCAGCACCGCGATCCCTGGATACGAAACCGGGTCGTAACCGCTCTTTTCGAGCGAGGCCGTGTATTCGTCGGGAGCGAGCGAAACGAAATGAAAGTGACCGCCCGCGTCGGTGAAAGTGCCGGCGCTCTGCGACGGGCTCGCGACCGTAACGTGCACGCCGGCGACCGGCGTCGAGGTTCCGGCTTCGGTGACGGTGCCGCTCAGGCCACCGGTCGTGCCCGCCGAAACGAAGGCGGGAGTAAGGAGTGCGTAGGCGCACGCGAGCGCAAGAACGGAGACGATGCGGCGATACATGCTCATGATCGGTAAGCCTCGATGAAGGTGTGATAGGCAGACATGGCGCGTTCGAATTGGTCGTGGATTTCTGCGGCTTCGCGAAGATGGGGCGGGAGCGGCGGACCTTGCGAGAGGTTCACGACGCCCAAAAGAATCGTCAGACGCTCGCGAAGCGCATCGGGACGCCATTGGTCGTCTTCGGAGTTCACGATGCCCGACGTGAGCGCCGCGTAGACGGCGTCAAAAGCGCGTCGCTGCGACTTGGGCATTCGGCCGCGCAGCGCGTCGAGACGGTTGAGCGCGGTATCCACGGCCGAGAGTTCGTGGTCGAGCTGGTCGATGAAGTCGTAGCGCGCGACGTACTGCGCTTGCGTCCAGTGTGCGCGCGGATCGGCGCGAACCTCGAGCGAGCGTTCGCCGGTGCGATCGCCGGCGTGCAGGCGCACCGTGTAGGTGCCGGGCACGACCTGCGGCGCGCTCCACGCCTTGTTCCAATCGCGCGCGGCGTTCCACGCAATGACGGGTTGGGCGAGCAGGTCCCACGACGTGCGATCGATGCCGGCGTCGCCCGGCGCGTCGAGGCGGCGCACCAGCGCGCCGGTCGAATCGAGGACGTCGATGGCGACTCCGGAGGTCTCACTCGGCAAGTAATACGAGAGCAGCGCACCGTACTCCGGATCGGTTCCGCTGAAGACGCCGGCAGGCACGCAGCACTCGTCATCGTGCGTTCCGTATTGCCCCGACCACCAGATATACCACGCATAGGTGGGACGCGGTTGAAAGAGCGCGGGAACGCCGCCGTCGCGCGCGGCCGTAAAACCTTCGAACGGCGTGAGGTCGTCGAGGATATAGATGCCGCGTCCATGCGTTCCGGCGATGAGGTCGACGGCTTCGGGCTGCACGCGCAGGTCGTGCACCGAGGTCGGCGGCATGTTCAGCCGTAGACTTCGCCACGCCGCGCCGCGATCGAACGAAACGTACGCGCCCTGCTCCAATCCGGCGTAGAGCACGTCGGCGTTGCGCGGATCCTCGCGCACGACGTGCGCAGGCTGGTCGCGCGGAAGCCCCGCGACAATCGCATGCCACGACGTGCCGCCGTCGCCGGTCGCAATGACGTAGGGCGTGCGGTCGCCCATCGTGTGGCGGTTGACGACCGCATACGCGCGATCGATCGACGCGCGTGACGGCTCGATCGTTTCGACGCGTCCCCACGCCGGCACGGAGGGAGGCGTGACGTTCTGCCAGTGCGCGCCGCCGTCGGTCGTGCGCCAGATCAAGCCGTCGTCGCTTCCCACCCAGATCGTCTTCGCGTCGATCGGCGAGGGCGCGATGTCGAGGAGCGTGTCGTAGAACTCGGCGCCGGAGACGTCGGTGTTGATCGAACCGCCGGCAACTTGCTGTTTGACCGGATCGTTGCGCGTGAGATCGGGGCTGATCGCGCTCCACGTGCGGCCGCGGTCGCGCGTCTGGAAGAGAACGTTGCCGCCGAAATATGCGACGCCGGGATCGGTTCGCGAAAACGCCAGCGGCGCTTCCCAGTTGAAGCGATACGGCAAGCCCGCGAGCCCGCGGCCGTTGGTATCGCGCACGTACGGCGAGATGTCGTAGTTCTGCCGCGACGGCAGATCGAAGATGCCGAGCTGACCGTTGAGTTCGTTGATGCCGACGTTCCAGACCGACTGAGGATCGCCGGGTTCCGGCCAGACGGCGACGCCGTCGGCATCGTTGGCGACGTCGCGCCAGTCGCGTTCGGTCAGGCCGAGCGGGCTGAGCGAGAGATTCGGCGCGCAGTAGGAGTCGTCGTCCTGCATCGCCGCGCAGACGTGATAGGGGTTCTCATCGTCATATCCGATGTGATAGATCTGCGCGATGTCGACGTTGAAGCGCCAGTCCCACGTCGCGCCGCCGTCGATCGAGATCGGCGCACCTCCGTCGTCGGCTTCGATGATGCGCCGGCCGTCACTCGAGATCCAGAATCCGTGATGGTCCTGATGCACCGCCGTCGATACGTCGTCGAACGTCTTGCCGCCGTCGCGCGTGACGAGGAGATCTTCGGAGGCGAAGTAGACGTGATTGGGGTCGCGCGGATCGACCGCGAGCTTGCTGAAGTAGAAGGGCCGCTGATCGACGATCGTATCGCGCGACATCATCCGCCAGTGCGCGCCGGCATCGTCGGAACGCCAGAGCAGACCCTCGCGGGACTGGATCAGCGCGTACACGCGGCGCGGATCGCTCGGCGCCACGGCGATGCCGATGCGTCCCATCTCGTCCGACGGAAGCCCGTTGCCGCGCAGCCGCCGCCAGGTGACGCCGCCGTCGTTCGATTTATAGATGCCGTCGTCGCGTCCGCCGCTGGCGAAGGTCCACGGCTTGCGGCGGAACTCCCACACGCCGGCGTAGACGATCCGCGGGTCGCGCGGATTCCAAGCGAGGTCTGAAACGCCGCTGCGCGGCCCCGCGAAGAGCGTGCGCCGCCACGTGCGTCCGGCGTCGGCCGTGCGATAGACACCGCGCTCACCGGAGTCTTTGAACGGGTTCCCGAGCGCGCCGGCGATGACCGAGCCGGGATTGTGCGGATTGACGAGCAGCGCGGAGACGGCGTAGGAGCCGTCCAATCCGCGGCGGCTCCAATTCACGCCGCCGTCGCGCGTGAGCCAGATGCCGTCGCCGTACGAGGCGTCGTTGCGGGGATTCGGTTCGCCGGTGCCTGCCCAGACGACGTTTTGGTTCGAGGGCGCGATGGCGATCGCGCCGATCGCGCCGACGGCATCGCGCGGCCAAACATCGCGCCACGTCAACCCGCCGTCGGTCGTTTTGAAGACGCCGCCGCCGGCTGCTCCGAAATAGTACAGGTAAGGGTTCGCGTCGGTGCCGGCCACGCCGGCCGTGCGCCCGCCGGCGAGCGCCGGACCGATGTTGCGCCAGGTCAGGCCGATGGCGTCGCTCGCGAACGCCGTCGCACTCCCAAGTAGGATGAACAGCGCACATGCAAAGAACGCCGTTCGCGCTTCGACGCCGCTCGCTGCGCTCGCTTCGCTCAGCGTGACACAAATTCTGCTGCGCCTAGGACGACACAAATTACGGTGGCGCCGGCGCTTGCATCGCGTGCACGTAGTGGCGGTCGAAGGCCCCCAGCAATCCTTCGGCGTTCGAGTACGGACCCGGCGCGTAGGCACGCGAGCGCAACCCCATCTGCGTGAGTTCGCTCACCCGCCAATCCTGACGGTTCGTGAGATCCCAAAAGTCGACGGCGTCGCTGGGATCGAAGTGCGGTACCTCCATCGTCTCGGGCTCGAAGAGCCAGGTGCACGCGATGCGCGTGCGGTCGACGGCGACCGGCGTGACGTAGTGCACCATCACGTAGTCGGCGTGCAGGCTCAGCAACATCGAGGGAAAGATCGTGTAATAGTAAATGCGATCGAGGTCTTCGCCCGCAACGTTTCCCAGCGGCGGACGTTCGGTTTGTCCGGTGATGGTGAGGCTGGCTGCGTGCGACCGCAACTCCGAATACCCGCCCAGCACCGGGCCTTCGGTGAGATCGTTTCGTCCGGAATCTGAGGGCGAGAGTTTGTCGAGTTGCGGATGGACGAGCGGACAGTGATAGCACTCCGAGTAGTTTTGGAAGACGAGCTTCCAGTTACAGGCGACGTCGTACTCCACGGTGCGTCCCGTTCGCAGCCGCTCGAGGTCCCAACGCGTGAATCGCCCGATCAGCGGCGCGAGCGCGCGTTCGAACGGCTCCGCGTTCGCCGAGAGCGTAACGAAAATAAAGCCTTCCCACAGCGTGATGCGCACCTCGTTGAGCGGATAATCGGCGCGATCGAAACCCGGGACGTCGGCCATGTTGCGCGCGGCATTGAGCGCACCGTCGAGGCCGTAGGTCCAGGCGTGGTACGGGCATTGAATCGAACCTTGAAAGCGTCCGCTCTGCTCGAGGCAGAGGCGCGTACCGCGATGGCGGCAGACGTTGTAAAAGGCGTGGATCGTGCCGTGGCGATCGCGCGTCACGATCAGGCTTTCGCCTCCCACGTCGGTCAGGAAATAATCACCGGCCGCCGGGATCCACTCGGCGCGGCCGACACCGACCCAGTCGCGCGCAAAGAGCAGGTCGCGCTCGTGTGCGAGGTTCTCTTCGGAGAGGTAGCGGAAGGCCGGAAGCGTCCTCGCTCCCGGAGTGACGACGGGCTTGTTGAAAACGGTCATCGCGCGAAACTTCCTGGCAAAGCGAGATGCGTTCGAGGGTTCCTCCGCATTTGACAGAATCCCCTATCGAACAGCGATTTATTTGGCGTTCCAGCGTATAGACCGTCAAAGCCTTCGGGAGCTCCCCCAGTTGGCCGAACGAGAACTTCCCACCGAAAGCCGCCCGCTCGAGGTTTCACTGCCGCGCGAAGCCTACGTCGATGCGGCGTTCTTCGAGCGCGAACGAAACGCGATTTTCTGGGATCAGTGGTTCTGCGCCGGACGCAGCGACGGGCTCGAACGCACCGGCGCCTTTCGCGTCGTCGACGTCGCGGGCGAAAGCATCGTCATCGTGCGTGCGCCCGACGGCCTCTACGCACACGTCAATCTCTGCCGGCATCGCGGCAGTCGTCTGCTCTGCGGCGAAGGCGTATTGCGCGGCGCGATTCGCTGCCCGTACCACGGTTGGGCGTACTCACTCGAAGGCGAGGTCGTCGCGACGCCGTTCGTGGAAGCGCAGGACGTGCCGTCGCACGCGCGGCGGCTCCATCCGGCCGGCGTGGAGTGCTGGGCCGGCTTCGTTTTCGTTCATCTTTCGCCGGAGCGAGCGCGACGTGACGGGTGCACGCTTGCGGCGCAACTCGGCGCGATTCCGCAGCGGCTCGCGCACTATCCGCTCGCGGAGTTGCGCGTCGCGCATTCGCTGCGGTACGAAGTGCGCGCCAACTGGAAGGTGCTGCTCGAAAATTACAACGAGTGCTATCATTGCGCCGGCGTTCATCCGGAACTCTGCCGCCTGGTGCCGGCGTTCAAGCATCGCGGGGGCACCGAACTCGATTGGGAACGCGGCATCCCGCATCGCGACGGAGCGTGGACGTTCACCGCGAACGGAACGAGCGATCGCGCGCCATTTGCGGGGCTCGATGCCGACGAGCGGGTTCGTCACAAAGGTGAGCTCGTCTATCCCAATCTCATGCTCAGCCTCTCCGCCGATCACGTCGCTGCTTTCATGCTCTGGCCGGAAGCCCCCGAACGCACGACGGTCGTTTGCGATTTTCTCTTCCATCCAGACGAAATTGCGCGCGCGGCGTTCGATCCGGCCGACGCCGCCGACTTCTGGGACGTCGTCAATTGGCAGGATTGGACGATTTGCGAGAGCGTGCAGGCCGGGATGCGCTCGCGCGTCTTCCGCTACGGATACTACGCACCGATGGAAGACGCAAGCCTCGACATCCGGCGTTACATCGCCGAACGGATGGGCGCGTCGTTCGACTGTGCCCCTTCGACTGCGGCGCTGCGCGCCTCCGCTCAGGGTGACATAGGCTCCGCTCAGGGTGACATAGGCTCCGCTCAGGGTGACATAGGCTCCGCTCAGGATGACATGGACGAGTGACGCGCGAGTACGATGCGATCGTGCTCGGACTGGGCGGCATCGGCAGCGGCGCCGCCTACTGGCTTGCCAAGGGTGGAGCGCGCGTGCTTGGAATCGAGCAGTTCGAACTCGGTCACGCCCGCGGAGAATCGCACGACCACTCGCGTATCATTCGGCTCTCGTACGTCACCCCTGCGTACGTGCGGCTCGCCAAAGAAGCGTATCGCGCGTGGGACGCGCTCGAGCGTGACGCGAACGAACCTCTCGTCTTTCGAACCGGCGGCCTCGACCTCGGACCCTCCGGTGGCGCGATTCCGCTCGAGGGATATGCGGATGCGATGCGCGCGTGTGACGTCGCGTTCGAGTGGCTCGACGCCCACGAGATTCGCGGCCGGTGGCCCGCGTTTGAGGTCGAGGACGACGTGCGCGGCCTCTATCAGGAAGACGGAGGCATCGTCGCTGCGGAACGCGCGACGGCGGCGCATCAGCGCGCTGCGCGCGCCTTCGGTGCGACGCTGATCGAGCGCGCGCCGGTGACGTCGTTGCAGGCCGAACGCGGCGAGATTTTCGTCGAGGCGGGAGGACGACGCTACGGCGCCGGCCGCCTCATCGTCGCGGCGGGGCCGTGGAGCGCGCGAATACTGGAATTCTTCGGCGTTCGCATTCCGCTCGAAGTGACCAAGGAACAGGCGATGTATTTCGCAGCACGCGATCTCGAACGTTTTGCGTTCGGACGGTTTCCGGTCTGGATTTGGATGGACGATCCGTCGTTCTATGGGTTCCCGGTCTTTGGAGAAGCGGGCGCGGTGAAGGTGACGCAGGACGCCGGCGGCGGTGCCGTGGATCCCGACACGCGCGGCTTCGATGAAGATCCCGAGATCACACGCCGCGTCACCGAGTTTCTCGCACGCCGCCTGCCGGCCGCACTCGGGCCGTGCACGCTCGTGAAAACCTGCCTCTACACGCTCACGCCGGATCGCGACTTCGTCATCGACCGGTTGCCGGATCGCGCGAACGTCTGCATTGCGATCGGTGCCGGGCATGCGTTCAAGTTCGCATCCGCGATCGGGCGCATTCTCGCCGATCTAGCGCCCGACGCGCCGATGCCTTCCGGCATCGCCGACTTCGCGTTCGATCGGCCGATCTTGCGGATGGAGACGCCGCCGAAGACGTACATGGTGTGAGGTTCCTAAATGGAGCGATGCCGCCGTTGCAGAAGAGGAGGAATACGTGAGAAGCACTCGCGCCGTCGCTCTGGTCGTGTTGCTGGCAATCGCCGCCGCCGGCGCGTGGTTCTATCTCTCGCACCGGCCGCCCGAACTCGGCGGTTCGCTCACCGTCTACTATACGAAACTCGACGGAACGACGCTCGGAACTCTGAGCGTCTCTTTACGTCCGCGCCAGGCGGGCGAGAGCGGCCAGGAACACCTGCGCAACGCCGTGCTCTACGCAGCCGTGCAGGCGGTCGCCGGACCTCCGAGCGACGTGCAAGCGATACGCTTTCCGCCGGGAACGCGCGTCGAGGACGTGAGCGTTTCGGGATCGACGGCGACGGTCGACTTGTCGAAGGACGTCGAACGTCAAGCCGGTGGAACGTTCGGCGAAAACGGCATGTTCAAATCGCTCGTGTACACCGTCACCGCCGTTCCCGGAATCGCCGCGGTGAAGATCACGATCGGCGGCGCAACGCTGCCGACGCTCCCGGGAGGACACCTTGAGTTGGACGATCCGCTCCATCGCTCCGATTTTTAAGACGGCCTTTGCCGCGGCGTTCGTTGCGGCGCTCGCGCTGCCGGCGATTGCCGACGCGCCGATCAAGGCCGTCTACCTGCAGCAGGCGATCGTCTTCACGCACGTTGCGGGCTCGGGCGCGTCGGCGACGGTCGGCGTGAACGATCCGGGCCTGCGCGCGCTGATGCGCGCGACGGGCGCGGCGATCACGTGGCGTCCCGGCGAACGTTACGTCCTCATTACGACGGCCACTCCCGCCGTCGTGAGCTTCGCCGTCGGCGACCGCCGCTACGACGTGGGATCGGTGGTCTTGCAGGCGGCGGTTGCGCCGTTCGTCCAGGGAAACGAAGTCTATCTTCCGTTCAACGAACTGCTGCGTTCGCTCGACGTGGCGGTTCGCGCGGACGGCTCCACGTGGATCCTGCAGCCGCAACTCGCCTCGCTCGACGTTCGGTCGTGGGGAAACCGGGCCGACGTCGTCGTGCGCGGCGGCATTCCGCTGCGGCCACGTATCGTGCAGGACGGGCCCGGAACGGTCACCTACGAGTTCGACGGCGTCGGTACGGCGTTGACCGGCACCCGCAACGTCAATGCCGGCGGCATCCGATCGATCGCCGTGTCGCAAAGCGGAACGGCGCGCGATCCCAAGACGATCGTGAGCGTGCAACTCGTGTCGGGTGCGACGCACGACGTGCCGCGCAGCGACGATGGCCGCGACCTCGTCGTCTCGTTCGGCCCGGCGGGATGGACGTCGCAGGTGCCGTTCGCGCAAACGCCGCCGCCGCCGGCGGCGCAGGCGAACGCCCAACAACCTCAGACGCCAAGCCTTGCGGCGACGGACGCTGCGGCGCCGGGCGTTGCAGGCGCAACGGTCACCGGCGTCACGATCGCGCCGTCGGCCGACGGCTACGCCGTGACGATTGCGGTCGCCGGCAACGCTGCGTTCGAATGGCATCGTCTGCGCGATCCCGACAATCGCTTTTGGGTCGACGTCAAGGACGCGCAACTGCAAACCGCGCCGATCGATCAGAGCCAGCCGGAGCCACTCGGCGCGATTCGCGTGCGGCAGATCGACCCCACGACGGTGCGAATCGCCCTCTCGCTGACCGGGCCCAAGGCCCTGGCCGTATCGCCCTCGGCCACCGGATTGATCGTCGACGTCGGCACCAACGACATCGCGGATGCGCCTCGCGCAGGAAGCGGCAGCGTCGGTACGGTGGTTGCGTCGAGCGATCAGACCGCGCCGGTTACGCCGGCGCCCGGCGACGAGTCGGGCGCATCGTGGAGCGGCAACGCCGGCAGCGCGTGGAAGTTCGCGCCGCGCTCCTCGTACGTTCCCACCAATCCGCGGCTGATCGTCATCGATCCCGGCCATGGCGGAAGCGATCGCGGTTCGTCGCGTCACGGCGTCGACGAGGCCTATCTCGCACTCGACGTATCCAAACGGCTGCGCGACATCCTCGTCGCTCGCGGCTGGCAAGTGCGCATGACGCACGACGCCGACGTCGACGTCTATCAACCCAACGACAGCGCCCACGACGAGCTGCAGGCGCGCGACGACGTGGCCAATCATGCCGGAGCCCGGATCTTCATCAGCATCCATGCCAATGCGTTCATCAACTCCGGCCCGTACGGAACCACGTATTATATCTCGAAGCCGAGCGATCTCGGGCTCGCCGAGGCGATCGAACACGACCTCGCGTCGGACGGGACGAAGGACGACGGCATCGTTCGCAGCCACCTCTACGTCACGCTTCACGCGGCGATGCCGGCCGTGCTGATCGAAACCGCCTTCATCTCCAATCCGAACGACTTCGCGCTGCTCACCTCCGCCGCGTGGCGGCAGCGCGCCGCGCAGTCGATCGCGGACGGCATCGACCGGTACGCGCGCGCGAATCCGCTGCCGAACGATCCGGCGCAGTGATATTTCGCTCGCGAATTCACGCGCAATCGCTCGCTCAGGATGACACAACGTGATTGGGCTTTTTGATTCGGGCCTCGGCGGCCTGACGGTCATCAAGCGCATTCGCGAGCGCCTGCCGCATGCCGACATCGTCTTCTTTGCCGACCAAGCGAACGTGCCGTACGGGGATCGCGATGCCGAGGAACTGCACGGTCTCCTGGCTGCAAATCTTGCGCGACTCGACGACTTCGGCGCGGACGCGATCGTCATGGCGTGCAATACGTCGTGCGCGATTGCGGAGCGTTACGGCTGGCCGTCGACGCGGGCACCGGTGCTCGATTTGATCGACTCGGCCGCGACCGCGGCGCAGCGGGCCGCATACCGCCGGTTGGGTGTCGTCGCGACGGCCGCGACCGTGAGCGCCGGTTCTTACGGACGAACCCTGCGCTCCGCAATTCCGAGCGCCGAAGTGTGGGAGGTCGCAGCGCCGGCGCTGGTGCCGCTCGTCGAGTCCGGAGAGATACGCGGCTCGCGAGCGCGCGCGGCGGTCGAGACGGTCTGCCGCGAACTTCCCGCCGATCTCGATGCGGTGATCTACGGCTGCACCCACTATCCGGTGTTGGGCGCACATTTTGCAGCCGCACTCGGCGACCGCGTGAGCCTAGTGGATCCGGCGGTGATGCAGGCCGAGCGTGCGGCCGCATTGCTCAGGGCGCGCGAGGTGCCGCTCGAAGACGGTGCGATCCGCTACGTGACCTCGGGCGATCCTCGTGCATTCGCGGCGGCGGTAGCGCGCATCACGGGCGAGGATGCGCCGAGGGTCGAGGCTCTCAGAGCCGACTCACGTGGAAGAGCGAGAAGAACAGCATCGTCGTAACCGTCGCCAGGGCTGCGCCCGCAACCACCTGTGCGATCGTATGTGCCTTCAAGTAGACGCGCGCCCAGCAGACCATCGGAATCAACACCAGAAACGGAAGCGGACCGCGGCCGTAGAGCAGCGTTAGCGCGACCAGCGGCGCGGTAATCCCCAGCGCGTGGGTGCTGATCTTCCAATAGCGCGTGATATATCCGACGATGAGCGTCGAGGCAACGTAACCGAACATCGCGGCGATCATCAGCCGCGGGGCGCCGATCATCCACAACGCGGCGGCTCCCAGGAGATAGAAAACCACGAACGTGCTGAAAACGACCTCGCGCTCGCCGCGCACCGACATGTCCAAATCGGAGATACGGTCGGTCGAGTAGAGCCAGAAGACGTAGAGCATCGGTCCGATCGACGTGAAGAAGGTCGAAAGAAAGAGCAGCCGCCAGAAGTCGAGGGTGTTCTTGGTGGTGACGTCGGCGAGGATGACGAACAGCGCGAGCGCGGTCAGAAACGGATTGAAGATCGTCGAGAGAATGCGCGCCAAATCGCGCCATACCTGACGCTTCTTGATCGGAACGACGGAGCGACCGGGCTCGACCACTCGGGCGTACTCACGCCGCGGGAGGCCCGACTCCTGCGGCAGGCCGCGGCGGGGCGCCGGTCGTAGTGATAGCCGGCCCCTATACATAGGAGAGATTGAACCATTTTGAACTTGCTTCTGCTTGCCGCCGCCACGGCCAACCCGCTTATCCCCGGCGCCTCCAACACGGTCATCTCCACGGCCGCAAAGGCGACGGCGCAAGGCCTAACGCCCAAGGCGTTGCCGATCACTCCGCAGATATCCGTACCGCCCGTCGTGGTGCCGCAGTCGTGGATCGCAGGGCACCTGCCGTGGCTGACGCACGGCCTCGCCGGAATCTTCATGGTCGCCGCGGTCGCGCTGATTTTCTTGCTCGCGGTTCAAACGACCAAACAGGAAGGCCTGACCGGGTCGATCGGTGGCCGCGTCGAGTCGGCATACCGCGGACGTCTTGGCGCCGAAGAGCAGCTCAAACGTTTGACGGGCGGCGTTGCCGTCGTGTTCGTCGTTACCGCTTTCGTGCTATCGCTGACCGGAATATAGGACGCTAGCACGCCGGTGCCGCTGCTCGAGGTGAAGAACCTCCGGACCACATTTCGTACCGAAGATGGTCCGGTCACGGCGGTCAACGGCCTCTCCTTTTCACTCGAGCCCGGCGAAACGCTCGGCATCGTCGGCGAGTCGGGCTCCGGCAAATCGGTTTCCGCGCTCTCGATCATGCGGCTGTTGGCGAAGAACGCCGCCGTCACCGCCGATCGCATGACGTTCGAAGGCGAGAGCCTTCCCGATCTGAGCGAGGCCGAGATGCGGAAGATTCGCGGCCACAAGATCGCGATGATCTTCCAGGATCCAATGACGTCGCTCAATCCGGTGCTCACGATCGGCGAGCAGATCGCCGAAGCGGTACGGCTGCATTTGGGACTCGACAAGCGCGAGTCGCGCGAGCGGGCGATCGAGATGCTGCGCAAGGTGCGCATCCCCGCCCCCGAGGGGCGGCTCAACGATTATCCGCACCAGTTTTCGGGCGGCATGCGCCAGCGCGTGATGATCGCGATGGCGCTCTCGTGCAACCCTCAACTGCTCATCGCCGACGAGCCGACCACCGCGCTCGACGTCACGATTCAGGCGCAAGTGCTCGAACTCATGAACGAACTGCAGCGCGAAACCGGGGCGGCGATCATCCTCATCACGCACGACCTCGGCGTGGTCGCGGAGGTCTGCCGGAACGTGCTGGTGATGTACGGCGGCAACATGGTCGAGTACGGAACCGCGGAGCAAATCTTCGACCAGCCGCGGATGCCGTACACGCAAGGACTGCTCGCCTCGTTGCCGCGGCTCGACGACAGCCAACACCGCCGGCTCGTGCCGATCGCCGGGCAGCCGCCGAACCTGCTCAACTTGCCGCCGGGCTGCGCCTTCGCGCCGCGCTGCGCCTACCGCATGAAAATTTGCGACGAACCGGTGCCGCTCTACGATTTCGGTCAAGGGCACGTCGCCCGCTGCTTCCTCTACGACGAGCGCGCGAAAGACGAGCGGCCGATCGACGTCGCCACGGTGCCGGTGGTGAGTACGTGAGCGGGCTGCTCGTCGACGTTAAGGATCTCTACAAGTACTTTCCGATTCACGCCGGCCTCACGTCGCGTCACGTCGCCGACGTGAAGGCGGTCGACGGGGTCAACTTTTCAATTTACGAGGGCGAAACGCTCGGCCTGGTTGGAGAATCGGGGTCCGGCAAAACGACGATCGGCCGGCTCTTGCTGCGCCTTTTGCCGGTCACCAAAGGCGAGATCGACTTCGAAGGACAGTCCGTCGTGCGGCTCAAGCAGAACGACCTGCGAGTGCTGCGACGGAAAATGCAAATCATCTTTCAAGATCCGTTCGCATCCCTCAACCCGCGGATGACGATCGGCGACATCATCGCCGAGCCGCTGCGCATCCACGGCATCGCGCGCGGGAAGGCGGTCGACGAGCGCGTCCAAGACCTCCTCAAGCGCGTCGGCCTGCGTCCCTACCACGCCAACCGGTATCCGCACGAGTTTTCGGGAGGGCAGCGACAGCGCGTCGGAATCGCTCGCGCGCTGGCCGTCGACCCGAAATTCATCGTCTGCGACGAGCCGGTCTCGGCGCTCGACGTGTCGATTCAGGCGCAGGTCATCAACCTGCTCGAAGACCTGCAGCAGCAGTTCGGGCTGACCTACCTCTTTATCGCGCACGATCTCTCGGTCGTGCGTCACATCTCGACGCGGGTTGCGGTGATGTACGTCGGCAAGATCGTCGAAATGGCCGACCGCGACGCGCTCTACATGCAGCCGCTCCATCCCTACACTCAGGCGTTGCTCTCGGCGATTCCGATACCCGACCCTACGCTGGAGAAGCGCCGCAAACGCATCGTGCTGACGGGCGACATTCCGTCGCCGGTGAATCCGCCCTCGGGCTGCCGATTTCACACGCGCTGCCCGGTTGCGTTCGAGCGCTGCACGGTCGAAGAGCCGCCCTTTACCGAGTACGCGCCCGGCCATTTTGCCGCGTGTCACTGGGTCGAAGAACACGGCGGTCAGGCTCCAAACCTGGCCGGCGGTCCGGTCGTCGTCGCTTCATAAAATGGAAAAGCGGCTGCCGGACGGCAACCGCTCTTTCATCGTTGAATCGAGGGCGTTAGCCCTTTTTCTTGCGCCGACCCTTCCGGCGTCCGTTGGCCGCCTTGCGGACGGCTTTCTTGCGGACGGCTTTGCGGGCGACCTTTCTGCGGACGCCCTTGCGAACCGCCTTCTTGCGGGCTTTTCTGCGGACGACTTTCCGCGCGACTTTTCTGCGGACCACCTTACGAGCCGCCTTTTTTCGCACGGCTTTGCGGGCGACTTTCCGGCGCACGACTTTGCGGGCGACTTTTTTACGGACGATCTTGCGAGCCACTTTCTTACGGACGATCTTGCGGGCCACTTTCTTGCGCACGGCCTTCTTGATGATGGCCTTTCGCACGCGTCTACGGACGGCTTTGCGGAGTTTCTCCTCCGGCATTCCACCGTTTCCCATGATATCCGAGTCCATTCATTCCTCCTCGTCCCCCGGGGGACGACAAGCCAGTAAGTCGGATAGCGCTCTTGGGCGCTTTGAGCGCATCATAGTGGATTTCATCGATTCGCGCAAATTCGCGCGCGCTTGCGCGCGCTACGCGCGCGAGCGCGAGGCATTTGCCCCGCCTTGACGGCCAGAGTATACTAGGCCCCGTGAAAAAGCCCCTCATCATCGTTGAGTCCCCGACCAAGGCGCGAACGATCAAAAAGTTTCTGCCGCCGAGGTACGCGGTCAGCGCGTCGGTCGGCCACGTGCGCGATCTGCCCAAGAGCAGCCTGGGCGTCGACGTGGAGCACGACTTCGCGCCGAAGTACCTCACCATTAAAGGTAAGGGCGACGTGATCAAGGAGCTGAAAAACGCCGTCAAAGGGGCAAGCGAAGTCTACCTGGCGACCGATCCCGACCGCGAAGGCGAAGCCATTGCCTGGCATCTCGCGGAGTTGCTGAAGCTTCCAAACCCGATGCGCATCGAACTCCACGAGATCACCAAAGAGGCGGCGCTCGCGGCGCTGCACCATCCGCACCCGATCGACATGGATCGCGTAAACGCGCAGCAGGCCCGGCGCATTCTCGACCGGCTCGTCGGATACAAAATCTCGCCGCTGCTCTGGGCGAAAGTTCGCGGCGGCCTCTCGGCCGGACGCGTGCAGTCGGTCGCGGTGAAGCTGATCGTCGACCGCGAGCGGGCGATCGCGGCTTTCGTGCCGCGCGAATACTGGAGCATTACCGCGACGTTGGCTACGTCGCGCGCTCCGGAGCAGCCGTTCGCCGCGGAGCTGGTCGCCTATCGCGGCGAGAAAGCCGAGATCGCGTCGCAAGGGCGCGCCGACGCGATCCTCGCCGAATTGGAGGGCGCGGCGTTTGCGGTGTCGTCGGTCCGCAAGCGCGAAGTCAAGCGCAATGCCCCGGCTCCGTTCACCACCTCGACGTTGCAGCAGGAAGCCTCGCGCAAGCTCAAGATGCGCGTCCGGCGCGCCATGCAGGTGGCCCAAATTCTGTACGAAGGCATCGATCTCGGCGGGTCGGAGGGCACGGTCGGCCTGATTACCTACATGCGTACCGACTCGACCCGCGTCAGCGATAACGCCCGCGAGATGGCGCGCGATTACGTGGTGGCGACCTACGGGGAAGACTTCCACGGCGGCCGCATCCACAAGCTGCGCGAGGGCGCGCAGGACGCGCACGAAGCGATCCGTCCCACCTCGGTGTTCAACACGCCGCAACGCGTCGCCGGGCGGCTCAAGCGTGACGAACTGCGGCTCTATACGATGATTTGGGAGCGCTTCGTCGCATCGCAAATGTCGGCGGCCGTCTTCGATCAAACGACGGTGGACGTCGCGGCCGGTCACTGCACGTTCCGGGTGACGGGGACGACGATGCGCTTCGCCGGCTTCATGCGCGTCTACGAGGAAGGCCGCGACGACGACAAGGAGAGCGGCAAGCGCGTCGTGCTGCCCGAACTGCGCGACGCAGATCCACTCGATTGCCGCAAGATCGAGCCGAAGCAGCACTTCACCGAACCGCCGCCGCGGTTCACCGAAGCAGCGCTCGTCAAAGCCCTGGAGGAGAACGGCGTCGGACGTCCCTCGACCTACTCGACGATCGTGGAGACGATTCAAGCGCGGGGCTACGTGACGCAGCAGGAGCGGCGTTTCGTGCCGACCGAGATCGGCGCGGCCGTCAACGACCTTCTCGTCGAACACTTCCCGAAGATCGTCAACCTGGATTTCACCGCGAGCATGGAGGGCAATCTCGATAAGGTCGCGGTCGGCACCGAGGACTGGGTCGCCCTGCTTCGCGGTTTCTACGGACCCTTCGCAGACGAGCTCGAATCGGCCCAGCAGAAGCTGCCGCGCCTGGAACTGCGCGACGAACCCACCGACGAAATCTGTCCGAACTGCGGCCGCCCGATGGTCATCAAGACCGGCCGCTTCGGAAAGTTCATCTCGTGCACGGGGTATCCCGAGTGCAAGACGACAAAACCGATCGTCAAGGACACCGGCGCGAAGTGTCCCAAAGACGGCGGCGCAATTCTGGAGCGCCGCTCGCGCAAAGGACGCACGTTCTACGGCTGCGCGAACTATCCGCAATGCGATTTCGTCTCATGGGATCGCGTCGTCGCCGAGCCATGCCCGGTCTGCGGCTCCTACGTCACTGCGAAGACGCGGCGCGGCGGCGAAGTCCACTTCGAGTGCGCGGCCGACCGCAGCCACGACGTGTCGGCGCTAGCAGCGAAACGCGAATCGAGCGACGGCGATGAAGATGGCGCAGAACGGCAAGAACTCGCGCCACTCTGACGCGCCCGCGCGCCTGACGGTCATCGGCGGCGGACTCGCAGGCTGCGAAGCCGCATGGCAAGCCGCGCGCCACGGCGCCGGCGTCGATCTCTACGAGATGCGTCCACATCGCAGCGGACCGGCACACGCGACCGGTGCGCTCGCCGAACTCGTCTGCAGCAACTCGCTGCGCGGCGCCGCGCTCGAAAATGCCGTCGGATTGCTCAAAGAGGAACTCGCGCGCCTAGATTCGGTGATCGTGACGTCGGCGCGCGAAGCGGCGGTGCCGGCCGGCGGCGCGCTGGCGGTCGACCGCAGTCGCTTTTCGACCGCGGTCGAAGCGCGGCTGTCGCGCGATCCGCGCATCCGCATCGTGCGCGACGAGGTGCATGCGATACCGCGCGACCGGCCGGTCGTCGTGGCCTGCGGGCCGCTTCCGGCGCAAGCGCTGCTGGAAGACATCGATGCGCTGCTGCGCGAGGCGGGCGCGCCGCCGGGCGGTGGAGCGAGGCTGCACTACTTCGATGCCGCTTCCCCGATCGTCGCCGCCGAGTCGATCGACGAGTCGCCGATGTACCGCAAGTCGCGATACGACAAAGGCGACGGAGACGACTATCTCAACATTCCGCTCGACCGCGAGGCATACCGGCAACTCGTCGCCGACTTGCGCACGCTCGAGCGACACCAGCCGAAAGAGTTTGAGAACGGCGAAGCGGCGCGGTATTTCGAAGGGTGCTTGCCGATCGAGGAAATGGCGGATCGCGGCGACGACACGCTGCGGTTCGGACCGCTCAAGCCGGTCGGCCTACGCGATCCGCGCACGGGGTCGATTCCGCACGCGGTCGTGCAACTGCGCAAGGAGAACGCCGAAGGCACCGCGTTCAATTTCGTCGGATTCCAGACGCGCTTGACCTGGCCCGCTCAGAAGGAAGCCTTCGGAAAGCTCCCGGGATTGCAGCATGCCGAGTGGCTGCGTCTCGGAGTCGTGCACCGGAACACGTTCATCGATTCGCCGCGCCTGCTCGACGCGCGTCTCATGCTGCGCGCTGCCCCCGGAATCTACTTTGCCGGGCAGATCACCGGCGCTGAAGGCTACGTCGAAGCAGCGGCCTGCGGCGCGATGGCGGGTACGCACGCGGCGCGCGCGATGCTTGGTCTGCCGCCCGTCGATTTTCCCCGCGAATCGGCGTTCGGGGCGGTCGTGGCGCACCTCCAGAATGCGGCGACGCACGACTTTCAGCCGGCCAACGTCACATGGGCGTACTTCCCGCCGCTCGAGAGCCACGTGCGCGAGAAGAAGGCGCGCCGCCGCGCGCTCGCCGAGCGCGCGCTGGAGGCGATCGACGCGATGGCCCGTGAAACCCCGCTCGTGCCCCGGGGGTAATCACGGTACGATGACGATTCGGTCTACGACGATTCTGGCCGTCCGGCGTGACGGCAAGCTGGCCATTGCCGGGGACGGCCAGGTGACGCTCGACAAGACGATCGTCAAGCATTCGGCGCGTAAGGTCCGCAAGATCGCCGGCGGCAAGGTGCTGGCGGGATTCGCCGGATCGGCGGCCGACGGCATCACCCTGCTCGAAAAGTTCGAGAACAAATTCGGCGAGTATAAGGACTTGCGGCGCGCATCGGTCGAGCTGGCGAAGGACTGGCGGCAAGACCGCGCGCTGCGTCGTCTCGAGGCGCTCCTCGTCGTCGGAAACGCGGAGCATCTCTTTCTGCTTTCGGGTACCGGCGACGTGATCGAGCCCGACGAAGGCATTGCCGCCATCGGGAGCGGCGGCCCGTATGCGCAGGCGGCCGCGGCGGCACTGCTGCGAAACTCCGACTTGGGCGCCGAGGAGATCGCGCGCAAAGCGCTGGAAATCGCCTCCGAGATCTGCATCTACACCAACGACGACGTCGTCGTCGAGACGCTGGGAGCTTCAGATGCTCCGGAGTCCTCCAGTTGACGGCAACGACGCTGCCCGCGGGAACGCTCGGTCCAGGCGCGCTGACGCCGCGTCAGATCGTCGCCGAACTCGATAAGTACATCGTGGGGCAGTCGAAGGCGAAACGCGCCGTCGCCATCGCATTGCGCAATCGCTACCGGCGCGCCCGTGCGCGAGAAGATCTGCGCGACGAGATCACGCCGAAGAACATTCTGATGATGGGCCCGACCGGCGTCGGCAAAACCGAAATCGCGCGACGCCTGGCCGGACTCGTCGGCGCGCCGTTCGTGAAGGTCGAGGCAACCAAATACACCGAGGTCGGCTACGTCGGGCGCGATGTCGAGTCGATGGTGCGCGATTTGGTCGAGGCAGCCGTCCGAACGGTGACCGAAGAGCGCCGGGAAGAGGTCCGTGAGGCGGCGCGGCAGCACGCGGTCGAGCGGCTCATCGATGCGCTCCATCCCGAAACGCGTCCGCCGCAGGCGCAAGCCGGCGGCAATGCGTTCACCGCGACGCTCGGCTCGATTTTCGGCGGAAATTTCACCCCGCAGCAACCGGCCGCGGCACCGCCGCAGCCGAGCACCGCACCGCCCGACAGCCGCAACGTGCGCGAACAGACGCGCACGGAAATCGAGCGCGGTTTCTACGACGTGCGCTTGATCGAAATCGAAGTCGAGGAGTCGGCGAGCCTTCCCATCGGCGTCATCGGCGGCATGGACCAAGGCGGAGGCGCCGACATCGGCGAGATGCTGGGCGGTATTCTTCCCAAGCGCCGCAGCAAGAAGCGCGTAACGGTCGCCGAAGCGCGCCGCATCTTTGAACAAGAGGAATCGCAGAAACTCATCGACATGGACGCCGTCAAACGCGAGGCGCTCCGGCGCGCTGCCGAGGACGGCATCATCTTCATCGACGAGATCGACAAGGTCGCGGGTCAGGGCACTCGCGGCGGTCCGGACGTTTCGCGCGAGGGCGTGCAGCGCGATATTTTACCGATCGTCGAAGGCTCGACGGTGACCACCAAGTACGGCACGGTCAAAACCGACCACGTGCTCTTCATCGCGGCCGGCGCGTTTCACATCAGCAAGCCGTCGGATTTGATTCCCGAACTGCAGGGGCGCTTCCCGATTCGCGTCGAGTTAGACTCGCTCACCGCCGAAGACTTCAAAACGATTCTCACGCAGCCGAAGAATGCGCTCGTCGAGCAGTACAAAGCCCTGCTCGCAACCGAGAACGTCACGCTCGATTTCCGGCCCGACGCCGTCGATCAGATCGCGACCTTCGCGATGCGCGTGAACGAAAGCGGCGAGAATATCGGCGCGCGCCGCCTGCACACCGTGCTCGAGCGCCTCTTGGAAGACGTCAGCTTTGCGGCGCCCGAGGAAGCGGGGACCTGCATCATCGACGCCGCCTACGTCCGCGAGCGGCTGGAAGGCATCGTAGAGAACGCCGACCTCTCTGGGTATATCCTGTAAACGGTTCCCGCGGTTCCTAATCGCTTTCCCATCCCGCTCGGGAGGGGACCGAGCCGGCTCAAGAGGATTTTCCACCCTATGAAGAAGTCAATCGGCCTCATCTTCGTCAGCGTGCTGGCGGCCGCTTTAGTTGCCGGCTGCAACAGCGGCAGTAACAACAACAACAACGGCTTTGGAACCAACTGCGGCGCGCCGCCGCAGGGCTTCCAAGTGCTCTATCCACGGAACAACGCGCCTCGCGTTCCGCCGGGCTTAAACGCCGTCTGGGTTGCCGCCAAGCCTCCGCTGGTGGTCGGGAATTCGTACAACTTCCTGCCCGTAGTGCAGAGCGGCTCGCTACCCTACACCTCGACGTTCGCAACGACCAACCAGTCGATTCCGAATCCGCACGCCTCGCCGGAGCCGGGCTCGACCATTTACATCGCGCAGTTCCTCTATCCGATCGGTCCGCTGCAAACCGTGCAGCTCTTCTGGAACGACGGTGGAACCGGCTGCACTCCGAACGTCATCGTCGGCACGTTTACCACGCATAGTTAAGGCTCGCTCGCGATTCGTCGTTACGGGCGAACGACGTGCCGCCCCTCGGGACGCTCGCGTTTTCGCGTCCATGCGAAAACGCTCGCTCCCGCTGGCGCGGCGCTCCCGCCATCCGGGACTCCGTGCTGCGCCAGAGGCCCGCGAGTCGGCACGTCGTTCCGCCCTTCACTCGCAATCGCTCGCATCGCAGTGAAGCGGTGCGAGAGCGTCGTATAACGGCGGGATGGCGTACGTGCGGGAGATCGTTACCGAAGGGCATTCGGTGTTACGAAAGGTGGCGAAGAAAGTCGATCCGCGGGAGATCGGCGAGCCGCTTTTTCAGCAGCTGATCGACGATATGTTCGAGACGATGTACGCGGCGCCGGGCGTGGGCTTGGCGGCGCCTCAGGTGAACGTGTCGAAGCGGGTCTTCGTTATCGACGTGCGCCTAGACGAACATCCGCCGGCGGTCGTCATCAATCCGAAGTTCGAGTCGGCCGAGGAAGAGGTCGAACTGACCGAAGGTTGTCTTTCGGTGCCGGGCATGGTGGGCGAGATCGTGCGCTTCAAGCACATTGCGGTGAGCGGACTCGACCGCGAAGGAAATAAGATCCGGTTGGAGGGCGAGGGCCTGTTCGCGCAGTGCCTGCAGCACGAAATCGGCCACCTCAACGGCGAACTCTACATCGATCGCGCGCGCGACGTGCGGCCGGCCGTCACCGAAGAAGAGGAAGAGGCCGCCGAGGGCGGCTTTCCGGAATCCGGCGACGCCGTCGGCGCCGAGGCGTAGCAGTCTCCAATCGTCTGCGCGCGGTCTTCTTCGGAACGAGCGCTTTTGCGGTACCGAGTCTGCGCGTCGCCGCGGAACGAACGCACGTTGCCGGGGTCGTCACGCAACCCGATCGCCCGCGCGGACGCGGTCACAAGCGGGCGGCGTCGCCGGTCAAAGAAGCGGCGCTCGACCTCGGGCTGCGCGTCTACGAGCCGCTGCGTCTGAAGCAGCTGGCCGACGAGATTCCGGGTGAGGTCGATCTCTTCGCGCTCGCGTCGTACGGACGCATTCTGCCGGCGGCGCTGCTTGCGGTTCCGCGTCTCGGTTCGCTCAACGTCCACCCATCGCTGTTGCCGAAGTATCGAGGTGCGACGCCGATTCAAACGGCGCTGCGCGAGGGCGAACGCGAAACCGGCGTCAGCCTCATGTTGATGGACGCGGGCATGGACACCGGCGAGATCGTCTTTCAAGAGCGCGTTGCGATCTTGCCCGACGAAACCTACGGCGAACTGCACGACCGCCTCGCCGCGCTGGGCGCCGAAATGCTCGGACGGGCGCTCGATGTGGCGGCGGAGGGTCCCCTTCCGCATCGTGCGCAGGGCGGCGTCGCCAGCGTCACGGCGCCGATCCGCAAAGAAGATCTCGCGATCGAATGGTCGTGGCCGGCACAGCGCATCGTCGACCACGTACGCGCGTATTCGCCGCAGCCCGCGGCGCGGGCGAGTCTCGCGGGCGAAACGGTGAAGATCTTGCGGGCGCACGTTGCCGCAGACGGCCACGTCGCGATCGACGAACTAATCGCGCCCAATCGCGGCCGAATGAGCGGGGAGGCGTATCTGCGAGGGCGTCCTTCGACTACGCCGCTGCGCGGCTCCGTTCAGGATGACACTAAGGCGTGAGCGCGCGCGAGGTCGCGCTGGCGGTCGTCCGCGACGTCTTTCCCGTTCCCGGCGCGCGCGTTCCCGAGCGAGGGGCGCAGGAGTCACTCGATTACCGTGCGCGTAAGTCCGGTGCCGGCGCGCGAGACCGCGCCTTCGCGACCGAACTTGCGTACGGCGCGATCAAAATGCGCCGCGCGCTCGACTGGCGGCTCGAGCCGCTCATCGGCGAGCGTGCCGGCGCGCTCCCGCCCGTCATTCGCGAGATTTTGCGTTTGGCGATCTACGAGATCGCCTACACGCGGGCCGACGTGCACGCGACGGTCTTCGAGTGGGTCAACCTCGCCAAGCGGTACGGTCATCGCGGGCTAGGGAACCTCGTCAACGCGGTGTTGCGCACCTTTCTGCGCGATCCGCCGCCCGTGCCGCAGCGCGAGTCGTTCGGCGACGAAGACGAGTATCTCGCCATGCGTTACTCGCTGCCGACGTGGCTCGTTCGCCAGTGGCGCGCGGTCTTCGGCGCACGCGTCGAGGAAGTGTGCGCGGGCGTCAACGAAAGGGCGCGTCCGGCGGTGACGGTGAACGCGTTGAAAAGTAACCGCGATGCGCTCGTGCTCGAACTGGATGCGGCCGGAGTGACCGCCGCTGCGTCGGCGCTGGTTGAAGAGTCGCTCCTGATCGACGGCGGCGCAGGCGCGCTGCGCGCGCTCGAGAGCAGCGCCGGCGGAGCGTGGTGGACGCAATCGGAGAGTTCGGCGGCCGTCGTCGCGCTGCTCGATCCGCAGCCCGGCGACGCCGTTCTCGACGTGTGCAGCGGACGCGGCAGCAAGGCGCTGCAGATCGGGATGCGGCTGGCCGGTACGGGGCGCCTTACGTGCATCGAACTCGACGCGCGCAAGGTCGAAATGCTGGCGCAGCGTTCGGCGGACGCGGGGCTCGACGTCGAGATCGTCGCCGGCGACGCGATCGAAGTGCCGTTGCCCGAAGAGGCGTTCGATCGCGCGCTGATCGACGCGCCGTGTTCGGGCACCGGCGTCGTCGGCCGTCATCCCGAAGCGCGATGGAAGAAGCTTCCTTCGGACGGCGAACGCCTTTCGGCGATGCAGCGCGCCGTGCTCGATCGGACCGCTCGCTGCGTGCGCAGCGGCGGCACGCTTGCGTACGCGGTCTGTTCGACCGATCCGCGCGAGACGACGGAGATCGTGGAGCCGCTGCTCGCGCGCGGTGACTTCGAACGCGGTGCGCTCGCGCCGCCGTTCGATGCGTTCGCGACGCCGGCCGGCGACGTATTGATTGCGCCGGGAATCGCCGGCCGCGACGGATTCTACGTCGCGCGTTTGGTGCGGCGATGAGCATCTTCGAGCGCATCGAGCGTGCGTGCGCGGCGTTCATCGAGCGCAGTTTCGCAAAGACGTTTCCGAGCGACCTCGAGCCCGCACAGATCGCGCGCAAGCTCGTTTCGACGATGGAGGCGCGCACGCACACCGAGGACGGACGTCTTTCGGCGCCGGGACGGTACGTAGCGTACGTCAATCCCGCCGATTTCGCGCGCATGGAGCCGCATCGCACGTACCTGGAGCGTGAATGGCGCAGTCTGCTCGAAGCGCTCGCATCGCGCGTCGGCATCGCGTTTACCGACGGCGACGCCGGCGTCACGATGGCCGCACGCGACGAAGTGCCGGAAGGCGCGGTGGAAATCGCGACGGACCGTGCGCGCCGCTTCGCGTTGCGCATCGTGAAGGGCGTTTCAGACTTCGCCGTCTACCCCGTCGACGGCAGCGCGCGGATCGGGCGAGGGCTCGAATGCGACGTGACGCTCAACGACCCGAGCGTCTCGCGCGCGCACGCGGTCGTCGACACCGACGGCGCGGAGCCGACCGTGCGCGATCTGGATTCGACCAACGGTACGTTCGTCAACGGCGCGCGCGTCCAGGCGTCGCGCTTGCGCGACGGCGACGAGTTGCGATTCGGAAACACGCAGATGACGTTCGAAGCGTCGGCGTGACCTTCGCGGCGCAGATGCGCGTCGGAACGCTGGAGATCAGCGCGGCGCTGCTGCTGGTGGCGATCGTCGCCGTCCGCCCGCGCGCACGCGCGACCGCCGAGATCGGCGGCACGCAGCCGATGCGGGTGGTGCTGGAGGTCGTCGAGTTCGACCAGCGCCGCGGATACGAAGGTCGTCCGCCTTTCGAGGTGGGCCGCGGGCGCGAACTCGATCTCGCGTTGCGGGATCCGGAGGTGAGCCGGAGGCACGCTCGCTTCGAAAGCCAAAACGGCATCGTGTATGTCGAGGATCTGCACAGCCGGAACGGCACCTTCCTCAACGGCCGGCGCGTCGGGGAAGCGATCGAAGTGCGCGACGGCGATGCGGTGGATGTTGGAACGACGCGCTTGCTGGTACAATCGATAAAGCCGTGGACGTGAGGATCGAGCGTTGAACGTGGCAATCAGAGGCGACCGCGCCTCTTGCTTGACGATCCAGCTGGGGCCGCGCACCTGGCTGCTCGCGGTGACCCGTGGATTCGGCTCCGTCGACGGCGTTCCGACGGAGCGCGCGCTCCTCGCTCAACTGCGCGCGGAATGCGAGCGCCGGCTGCGCCGCGAGCGATTCCGGCGCGCCGTCGATCGCCCGGCCGCCGCGGCGACGGCGGTGCTGGCGGCGCTGGCTCGAGCCAACGCCGAGGTTCACGCGCGCACGCCCGGACACGACGACTACGTCACCGCCGCCTGCTCGCTCACGGCGGTGCTGATCGTGCGCGGGCACGCGTACGTCATGCACTGCGGCGGCACTGCCGCCTATTTGGCGCACGGCGCCGAGGTGATCGCGCTTTCGGGCGACGATACGTTCGACGACGCCCGGCTTCCGGTGCTCGCGCGGGCGCTCGGAACGAGCACGGGACTCGACGTGGCGGTTTCGAGCGTGCTGCTCGACGCGGGAGACGTCGTGATCCTGTTGAGCCGCCGGCTTTCCGGAACGGTCGACCGCCAAACGCTGGCGGCGTACGTCGAGTCGGCTGACCCTGCCGAACAGGTTCTGGTCGCGCGCTTCGAGCGCGACGACGCTAGCGACGCCGGGGCCGTCGAGTCGCGGCGTGCGGCATCCCGCTTGGGACCGGTTCTCGTGCGCGCGGCGGTCGCCGCGCTGCTCGTGCTCGCACTGGTACTGGCGCGCTGATCGCGGTTCTCGCTCGGCGATTCGCGCCGATGGTCGGAGCGCTTGCCGCCGGCGCGTTGATCCTCTCGTACGCGCCCCCGCATACCATCGGTCCGGGGTGGCTGCTCGCGCTGCTGGCGGTGCTAGCGCTGGTCTGGGTAGGGCTCCAACCGATCGCGAGCATTCGCGACGACACGTTACCGGCGCTCGCCGTCGTGCTTTCGGCGTTCGGACTCGCCGTCGTGGCGCGGCTCTCGCCGGCGCTGGCCCAAAAGCAGCAGTTGTGGCTGCTCTTCTCGCTCGTGCTCGCCATCGCCGCCGGGCCGGCGTTCACGCACTTTCGCCGCTTTGCCGCGTACAAATACCTCTGGGTGATCGCGTCGCTCATGCTGTTCGTGCTGCTGCTCGCGTTCGGTGAGGAAGTGAACGGCGCACGCCTCTGGATTCGCGTCGGCGCCGTGCAGTACGAACCGATCGAACTGATCAAACTCTTCATCGTCCTCTTCTTGGCGGCATACCTCGCCGAGATGTCGGACGTGATCGCCAACGCGCGGCCGTGGTCGCTGCAGGCCAACGTCAAATACCTGGGACCGCTGTTCGTCGGGTGGTGCGCGTCGATCGCGATCCTCGTCGTGCAGCACGACTTGGGGATGGCGACGCTCCTGCTCGCAACGTTTGCGACGATGCTCTTCGTCGCGACGCGGCGCGTCGACATTGTTGCGCTGGGAGCGGCGGTCTTCGCCGCAGGCGCCTACTGGGCGTCACGACATTTTGCATACGTGCACGCGCGCATCGCGATTTGGCGCAATCCGTTTGCCGATCCGCTCGGCGCTGGGTATCAGTCGTCGCAAGCTTACTACGCGCTCGCGGCGGGCGGACTCTTCGGCACCGGTTTCCGTTTGGGACATCCCACCTTCATCCCCGAGGTCGCCACCGACTACGTCTACGCGGCGATTTCCGAAGAGTTCGGCTTGCTCGGCGCCGCGATCGTTCTCGCGATCTTCATCGGTCTCGCCCGGCGCATTTTGTCGGCCGGCTTGGAACAGCCCGACCTCTACGCGAAACTTCTGGCGGTCGGACTCGGCACGACGCTCGGCGTGCAGGTCTTCATCATCGTCGGCGGAGTCGTCGGACTGTTTCCGCTGACCGGCATCACGTTGCCGTTCATTTCCTACGGCGGCAGTTCGCTCGTCGCGAACTTTCTGCTGGTCGCGCTGGCGTGGGCGATGAGCGCGCGACCCGTGCGGGCGCAAGCGTGAAGGCACCGGTCGCCGCGTTGCTGGCGGCATGCATGCTGGCCGGATGCGCGCGCGGCAATGCCGGTGCGGCCGCGTCGCACGCGGCGGTCGACAATCCCGGGTCGTCGAGCGACGGCGGGCGCATCTACATCACGAACTGCTCGAGCTGCCATCAACTCGACGGTCGCGGCATTCCCGGCGCGTTCCCCGCGCTCGCCGGAAACCGCGCCGTTACCGGCGATCCGCGCCGTCCGATCGTCGCCGTCAAATTCGGCCTGCGGGGGCCGCGCCCGGCGTCGGGCGTGGGCGGCGAGATGCCGGCCTGGAACGGCTTGCTCAGCGACGCCGAGATCGCCGACGTCGTCACCTATATCCGCTTCGCCTGGCGCAACGGCGGGCCGCCGGTGAGCGAAGCGCAAGTGCGCGCCGTCAAGGCTCCGGAGGGGCGCCGCTAGACTTGGGCGGGTAGCCGGAATAAATTATTAGGAATCTAGTTGACAGAGGACGGTCACGCAGGTAGTGTTCTATTAGATTCATAGTAGTTAGGAGGCCGGTTTGCCGCGGAAAAAGTCGCTCATCCTCACCGATCACGAGTTACGGCTCATGGACGTGCTGTGGCAATCTACGGAAGCCACCGTCGCCGACGTGGTCGAGGCACTCCCGCCGCCGCCGCTGGCCTATAGCACCGTGCTCACGACATTGCGAACGCTCGAACAAAAGGGCTACGTCGCACACGAAGAGGACGGCCGCGCCTTCGTTTACCATCCGGTCGTCGCGCGCGACGCCGCCGCGAAATCGGCGATGCGCCATCTCGTCGACCGGTTTTTCGGAAACTCGCCGGGCGAACTCGCCGTCGCGCTCCTCGACGACGCGCGGCTGAGCGGCGCCGACGTCGCAAAGATCAAACGGTTGCTCGCGCGTCGGAAGGCCGGCTCGTGATCGAAGCATTGCTGAACGGTCTCTGGCAGGGAGCGTTCGTCGTCGCCATCGCCGCCGGAGTAACGGCGCTCGTGCCGCGGCGTCACGCGGCAACGCGGTACGCCGTGTGGTTTGCGGCGCTCGTCGCGCTCGCGGTCGTGCCATTCAGCGGCCACCTGTCGTTCGGCCAATCGGCATCGGCGATCCCGTTTTCGGTGAGCCGTACGGCGACGGCGGCATGGCACGTGACCGAACGAGCGGCGGACGCCAGCGGTACGTGGCTGTGGGCGGTTTGGCTGGCCGGCGTGCTGGTATGCTTGGCGCGCCTTTCGCTCAGTTACGTCCGCGTCGCGCGCATCGTCCGATCGGCACTTCCGGCGCCAACGATCGGCGAAGGCGTTTTTACGTCGCCGGCGATCGCGATTCCGATTGCGGCCGGTCTCTTCCATCCGGTCGTAATCGTCCCCGACGACCTCGCCCAAACGCTCGACGCGGTCGATCTCCAGGGCATCGTCGCACACGAGCGGGCGCACATCGCGCGCAACGACGTCGTCGCCAATCTCGTCGCGCGTCTGCTCGAAGCGCTGCTGTTCTTCAATCCGTGGGCGTACGTCATCGGGCGCCAACTCGTGAAAGAGCGGGAATCGGCATGTGACGATTGGGCCGTGCGCGCGGCGAGCGATCCCGGCCGGTACGCGTCGTGTCTTGCGAACCTGGCGCTGCGCCATCCCGATGCGCGCACGCCGCTACTCACTCCGAGCGCGATGGGGTCGGGCCGAATGCTGATCGGCCGCATCACGCGTCTTCTCGACGGAAAGGCCGGTGAAATGAAACCGAACTACCTCGTCCTCGCAACGGCGGTCGTGCTGTTTGCGCTGCTCGGATTCGCGTTCCAAACGCCGAAAGGACTCGCATCGACGAACTGCTTCGCCGACGTTGAGGTCATCAATCCGGTGATGCCGAATATTCCAAAGGCGGAAGCAAAAGCGCATCCCAAGGCGGACGTCACCGTTCTCGTCACGGTCACCGCGGGCGGCCACGCCTCGGATGTGAAGACGTACAAATCGAGCGGCGATTGGAAGATCGACACGGCGGTCGCACAAGCCGCGGCGCATTCGACGTACAAACCGGAGATGCGGAACTGCAAGCCGGTTTCCGGCGGCCAGTATATGTTCCACGCCGAGATTGGTCCCTAGATCGTCCTTCGACTGCGCGCCTACGGCGGCTCCGCTCAGCCCTTCGACTGCGCGCCTACGGCGCTCCGCTCAGGATGACATTGTGCGTGATGTGCGCTACGCGGCGAGCGAAAACTCGGTTCGAAAGATAACGTCGACGTAGTCGTGCATGGCGGGGTCGATCCGCCGCAAACGCTCGCGCGTCGCGCGCGGCCAGGGCGACGCCGGATCGTTGATACCGACGTACGCCCGCACCGACTCTGCGAAATACTCGTCGATGCCCGTCGCCGCGTACGGCGTGACGAAGGTGCGCGCGCCGGTGAAAAGCGCGCGCACGCGCGGATCGACGCCCGAGCGATAGACGCCGCCGCCCAGCGCGCAGTCGAGCGCATGACCGAATTCGTGCGCGACGGTCATCGGGCTGCGAGATCGCAGGTACAGCGACCGCTCCTCGACGACGAAGAGGCCGGCCGGAGGGGCCGGCCACGCGTCGACGTCGATGCCGAGCCGCGCTAGGGTCGCGGACGCGTCGCGGTACGACTCGCCCGGCCGCAGAAGCAGCACGCGGATTCCGGCGTCGCGCGCGTACGCGAGCGCGCCACGGCCAAAGCGCAAGAGCGTTTCGAGCACGGCCGGCTCGGCCGGCCGCTCGCGCTGGGCATGAAAGAGAAGGCCGGCGACCGACGCGGCGTCGTTTTGCATCCGACCAGCGTCGCGCGGCCGGATTGCCCCGGCGTGACGGGGGCATTTTCAGAGTTTCTTCACCCGCCTCGACTACTGTCGTGGCCACCTGTTCTCTCTTTGGAATGTTGAGGTGCTTCGATGCTCAATCCACGAACCGCGGCGCTGGCGCGCATTGGCGCCGCCGCGGCAGCCGTCGTTCTCGTCACTGCAGGATGCTCCGCGCACGACGGCATGAACGCCGGCGGCACGCAAGGCGCGATACCGCAAGCCCGCAATCCGGGCCACACGTCGATGGCGTCGACGTCGATCATGAAACATCTGACGAGCCAGGTCGTCATCGGCTCGGTCATCGACCCGGTCAACGGCGCACAGAACCCGTACGGTTTGACGATCGCTCCGTCCACGAACGGAAAGCTTACGGCCGGCGATCTCGTCGTCTGTAACTTCAATTCGAAATACAACCAACAGGGAAGCGGAAAGTCGATCGTCGCGATTCATCCGGTACCCGGTTCGACTCCGATTCATCTGACTCAAAACGCGAGCAGCCTCGGCTGCGACGCGATCGCGCTCGGCCCTTCCGACGATATCTGGGCTGCAGACATGACCGCCAATAACAATCCGATTTTCGATCCGAACGGCAAACTGCTCCTGAACATTACCGGGAAGCCGTTCAGCCAACCGTGGGGACAAGTCTTCGCGCAACCGCCGAGCGGGCCGCCGGCATTCTACGAAAGCAACGCGCGAACCGGTACGATCGTCCGCATCAACCTCGGCTCGGGATTCACGTACGACGTGATCGCTAAGGACTTCCCGAGAAATCGCGGCGTGCCGGGAACGGCGCTCGCGCCGTCGGGACTCGCCTACGACCCGACCATCGACACGCTCTACTTCGCCGACGGCAAGAACAATACGATCGTCGCGATTTCGAACGTCTCGAGCGTGCCCAAAGGCGGCATCGCGGCGATTCACAACGGGATGGAGTTCACCGGACCCTCCGCCGGTAACGCGCGCATCGTCTACTCCGGTGCTCCGCTCAACGGTCCGATCAGCACGGCGCTGCTGCCGAACGGAAATCTCGTCGTCGGCAACACGCTGGATCCGGACGGCACGAACCTGCTGATCGAAGTCTCACCGGCCGGTCAAATCCTCGACACGGTTAACGTCGACACCGGTCCGGCGGGAGCACTCTTCGGCATCGCCGCCACGGGCACGCCGTCCAACACGATCATCTACTTCAACGACGATAACCAAGGTAACGTGCAGGCGCTCATGCCGTAGCGATTCGCACGCGTCCTTCGACTGCGCATCGCTTCGCGATGCTCCGCTCAGGATGACATGGCCAGCACCGGCGCTATTGCGGCGCCGGTGCTTTCTTTCGATGACGCAGGTGCCTGATGACTATTGATAATGATTTTGATTAAGATTGAATACGTCGTTTTCTCGTAACGATTGTGCCGGAAGGTTCGCCGCCCGGCTGAGCGAAGGACGGCCGCATGCGCTTACAATCGATATTCGCGGCTGCATTGGTGCTCGTCTTTAGCGCTTGCAACGCCGCCGGAACCAATCAATCGGTACCTTCGACTGCCGGCTCGGGGATCGCCGGCGCTCCGGATCAAATGCAGGCCGGTGCTCCCGACCAAATGCCGATCGCGGCTTCCGATCAAATGCAGCCCGCGGTCGATCATACGTCGGTTTTGAAAATGCTCACGACGCAGAAGACGGTTTCCTCGACCGTCGATCCGTTGAACGGAGACGTGAATCCATACGGCCTCGTCTACGTCAAATCGAAGCCGTTCGGCAAGAGCATTCTGCAGAAGGGTGACTTAGTCGTCTGCAACTTCAACGACAAAGCCAACGTGCAGGGCACCGGTACGACCGTGGACTACATGTCGTCGGTTCCCGGCTCGAAGCCGACGCAGCTGACGCAAAGTTCGTCGCTGCTTGGCTGTGCGTCGCTCGTGATCAACTCCTTCGACGAGACGTTCTCGGCCGATTCCGGTGCGAAAGACGCCATCGGCGACGACTCCAACGGAAAGATCAAACAGACGCTGAAGAGCTCACTGCTGGTCGAACCGTGGGGCACCGCCTACGTTCCGTCGCAAACCGGATATCCGCCGGGAGACGGCTTGTGGGTCTCCGATGCGTCGACCGGCAAGATCGTCCGCATCAACCTCGGCACCGGCGGTAAGCCGACGTTTACGCCCGTGATCTCGGGATTTGCCGTCAACCACGGTAAACCGGGCAGCATACTTGGGCCGTCGGGTCTGCAGTACAACCAGAAGAGCGACACCCTCTACGTCATCGACGGCGTGAACAACACGGTCGTCGCGTTCCATCACGCCTACAACCAGTTCAATACGGCCAACGAAGTTGTGGTCGGCTCCAATGGCATGACGTTTACGGGCCCGAAGGCCGCGGATGCGCAACTCCTCTACCACGGCTCCCCGCTCAGCGCACCGATCAGCTCGACGCTGCTTGCCAACGGTAATCTCGTGATCGGTAATACGGGCAACCAAAAAGGGAAGAACATCCTCGTCGAGATCGCCAGCGACGGCACGATGCTCGCCTACAAGAACGTCATCAAGGGCAATGCGGGTGCATTGTTCGGCATCGCTTCGACGGGCGCGACCGACGCCACGACGCAGATTTTCTTCAACAACGACAACAACAATACGGTCGAGGTTTTAGAAAAGTAAAGCCGGGCTTGGCGCCGGGGCGCGCCGGCACGACGCGGATCGTGACGCGATCGCGTACGCGGCCGTCGAACGCCTCGAACGTCCAGGTTCCGTTTCGAATCGGCCAAAACGCCGTTCCGCTCGCATCGAGCGGGACGGCGTTGCCGTTTACCGTCCAGCGCAGGCGGCCGTGCGAACCGACCGCGTGCAACGCGACTTCCTGCTCGCGCGCTTGGAGTGCCGAGGCGACCGGATTGGCGACGAAGACGTCGCCCTCGCGCGGCGAGACGATGCGCAGTGACGCGACGCGGATCGCAGGCTGCAGCGCAAGCCACGGATCGTACTCGTGCGAAAGCGCCGGTGCCGGGCGGCGCACCGCGGCGACGTCCTCGGGACGCACCCACTCCTGCACGACCGCCGGACAATGCGGCCGCGGAGCGTGACCGGTCGTCGCGCAGATTGCGACACGCACGAATCCGGGCGGCGCATCGAACGGCGGCGGATCCCCGCGTTCGTGAAGATGCAGCATGATGCGGTTCCAGAGCGGACCTGCGCCGGTAACGCCGGAAACGCCGCGCATCGGCGAGCCGTCGAAGTTGCCGACCCATACCGCAACGGTGTATTCGCGCGTGAAGCCGACGGTCCAGGTGTCGCGGAAGTCCGACGACGTGCCGGTCTTCACGGCGGCCGGAAACGGCATTTCGAGCACCGAGTGCAAGCCGAAGGATTGCGCGCGCGCGTGCGGATCCGCGAGCATATCGGTGACGAGCGCCCACGTCGGCGCATCGCCGGCGCGACCTGCCGGAGGCTGCTGCGCGCTCAAAAGATGGAGCGGTACGGCGCTGCCTCCGCGCGCGAGCGTCACGTAGGCGCCCGCGAGTTCCCAGAGGCTCACCTCGCCGCCGCCGAGCGTGAGGCCTAACCCGTAGTACGACGGCGGCTTCGTCAGATGCGTGAAACCGAGTTCGTGCAGGCGCTGCAGGAACGCGCCGACGCCGAGCGATGAGAGCACGTGCACGGCCGGCGCGTTGAGCGAGTTCGCGAGCGCGTATCGTACGCGCACCGGACCGCTGAACCGTCCGCTATAGTCGTCGGGCTGATAGAGTTTTCCAGCGGCGATCGCGTATGCCGACGGCACGTCGGGAAGAATCGTCGTGGGGAGAATCGTGCGCCGTTCGAGGGCGAGTTCGTACATGAACGGTTTGAGAGACGATCCGGGCTGGCGCAGCGCCCGGACGCCGTCGTTGCGGCCCAGCGCGTCGTCGGAGAAATAGTCGGGCGATCCCACATAGGCCAGCACCGCGCCGGTGCCGTTGTCGACGACCAGCGCGGCGGCATCGGCAACGTGTTCGGCTTGCAGTGAGTCGACGATATCGAGCGTTTGTGCCTGCACGAAGCGCTGCAGCGTCCGATCGAGCGTCGTCCGGACGCGCCCGCCGGCGGCTTGCGGATAGAGCGCGAAGAGCGCGTGTGCGGCGTCGGTGATACCCTCGTCGGCGCGCCGCACGTGGAGCGTTTCGGCGGACGCTCGCGCCGCTTGGGCCTCGGAAATCTCTCCGATCACCGCCATCCGCTGCAGCACGTAGCGCTGGCGCGACCGCAGCGCGTTCCAATTCTCCGACGGTGCGAGCCGGACGGGATCGTTCGGAATCGCCGCGAGCAGCGAAGCCTGCGACAAATCGAGATCGGCGGCCGGCTCGCCGAAATACGTGCGCGCCGCCGCCTCGACCCCGTAGAGATTGCCGCCCATCGGCACGCGGTTGACGTAGGCTTCGAGAATCGCCGCCTTGCTCGAGCGAATCGCGATGCGTTCCGCGCCCGCAATCTGGACGAGTTTTCCGCGCATCGTGCTCGGCGTCGGGTGGAGCAATCGCGCGAGTTGCATTTCGATCGTCGAACCCCCGCTGCGCGCCTCGCCGTAAACGAGATAATCGCGCGTCGCCCGCGCGAGTGCAGCGAGGTCGATCGCGCCGTGACGATAGAAGCGCGCGTCCTCGGCGGCAACGATGGCGTGCAAAAAATCCGGGGAGATGCGGTTGAGGGGGACGGCGACGGCGTGCCTCGAGTCGGAGGCCAGCACCGTACCCAGCGGCAGCCCGGTGCGATCGGTGAACGTTACGGCCTCGTGATGGGACGGCAGCGCGGCGACGTCGATGCCGCAGCGGTAGGCAACCGCCATTCCGGCCATCGGAGCCAGCGCGAGGAGCGCGAACGCAAAGAGTTTCACGGAAGTCCTTTGAATGTACGACGCCGAGCCGCCGCTTGCTGCTCGTGAAAGGACCTGCGTTGCGTTTGCCGCTGCGTCTACCACTCGTTACGCTCGCCGCATGCGTCGCCGCGGCCTGCTCGACGCAACCGGCGCCGCCCGCGAAGCTCGCACCGGTGGCCGCGCTTGCGCAGCCGGCGCTTCCGCGGTGGATTGCGTCGATTTCGCCCTCCGGCGGCAAGGTGGTTTCGCTCGCGCAGATCCGCGTGATTTTCGCCAAGCCGGTGACGAAGGTCGAGGCGCTCTCCGGCGACGGCCCGCGCGACGTCCTCGATCACGTGCGCATCGAGCCGGCGCTCAAAGGGCGCTTTAGCGTGCTCACGCCGCGGATGGTGGGATTCGTCGCCGATCAGGCGCTGCCGGTGGGCACCCGCGTGCGCGTGACCCTGACCGCGGGCTTGCGCGATCTCGACGGCGACACGCTCCCCGGCGATCTCGCATGGACGTTCGAAACGGCGCCGCTGCAACTGCGGGGCCTTCCGAAACTCGCGGCCGGCGAGGACGAATCCACGCCGCCGCCGGTCGGCCTCAATCCCAAGATTCCGGTCGTCGCGAACGCTGCGGTCGATCCCGCATCGCTTGCGTCGAGCGCTGCACTGACAAGTGGCGACGAACGCGTTCCGGTGAACGTGGCGCTGGAAGCGACGCCGACGCCGTACCCAGGCAGCGGCGCGGAGGAAGCCTTCGATCCGTCGCTGCGAGACTGGACGTACGACATCACGCCGCAGCGCGCGCTGAGGCGTGGGCAAACCTACGCGCTGGAGATTGCGCCGGGCGTCTCGCCTGCATTCGGCAACGTTCCGACCAGCCGCGCCTTTGCCGGGGCGATACGCACGTACGGTGACCTCGCTATCGTTGCGACGCCGTCGCCCGGTCCCGACGGCGGCGGGCGTTTCGCCGGCGGCGACCCGGCGATCGCGTTCAACAATCCGCTCGACCCCGCGTCGATCGCCGGCGCGGTCACCGTTTCGCCGGCGCCCGCGCAGGTCACCAATCTCGTGCAACTCTCCGACGACGCAACCTCGATCGCGATCGACCCGTACGCGCTCGATCCCGGCGCGACGTATGCGGTGACGATCGCTGCGGACGTGAAGGACGTCTTCGGCCAAACGCTCGGGAAGCCGCAGACGGTGACGGTGAGTACCGGCGACTTCGCGCCCGGTGCGTGGGCGCCGTCGGGCACCAGCGTCATTCCCGCCGGGGCGGCCGTCGCGCTGGATTTTTACGCGACGAATCTTCCCGGCGACCGGTACCAATCCGCATACGCGAAAGCGGCGCCGTCGACGCTGCTCGGTAACGCCGATCCGCTGGCGTCGCTGCCGGCGCCGTCGAGTTGGCCGTTCCGGACGCTGAGCGGTGCGAAGCGCAACGCCCAGAGCGTCGTCGGCGTGCCGCTCCAGTCGCAGCTCGGCGGAGCCTTCGGCAGCCTCGCCTACGGATTCCGCACCGCGCTCGACGCGCAGAACCAGGCGCCGAGCCTGACCGGCATCGCGCAGTTGACGAATCTCGGCGTCTTCGCGCGCTTCTTTCCCGCGAGCGGAGCCGTGCTCGTGCAGCATCTGAGCGACGGCGCGCCCGCCGCGGGCGTGCGCGTCACCGTGTATCGCAACGCCGGCGCCTCGAGCACCGCTTCGCCTGCGCCGTGCGCGCAAGCGACGACCGATTCCGGCGGCGAGGCGGCGTTCGCGGGCGTCGACGTCGAGCGCTGCTACGCCGGCAGCAGTGCCGGCGAAGCGCCGAATCTGGGCATCGTCGCAGCCGAGGGCGCCGACAACGCCACGCTGACGATGTACGGCGCGAGCGATGTCTATCGCTTCGCGGTCGTTCCCGGCTGGTCGAGCGGCGCGCCGCTTTCGCGCGGAACGATCTTCAGCGACCGGCAGATGTATCAGCCGGGCGAGAGCGGCAAGCTCACCGGCGTCGCGTACTACGTCAGCGGCGCGCACGTCGTCGCCGATCGCAACGCGGTCTATCGCGTGACGCTCTCGGATCCGAGCAACGCCGTCACGTCGCTGGGCACCGCGAAAACCGATGGGTACGGCATCTTCACGCTGCCGATTGCGTTTTCGAAACAGCAGGCGCTGGGATATTACACGATCGACGCCAAGGGACCCAACGGCAACGACGTCAGCGGTTCGCTGCGCGTCGCCGAATTCAAACCGCCGAACTTCAAGTTGAGCCTCGACGTCAGCGCCGCGGCGGCGCCGGCGGGAGGCAGTGTGAAAGCGACCGCCGACGCAGCGTACTTATTCGGGGCGCCGCTGCAAGGCGGCAGCGTGCACGCGTACGTGACGCGCGAGGCCGCAACGGTTGCGCCGAAAGGCTGGGACGACTTCTGGTTCGGACGGCAGTGGTTCTGGCCCGAGCAGACGCCGTCGTTCGACACCGACGTGCTTCAACGCGATCTTGCGCTCGACGCCCAAGGCAACACGAGCCTCGACGTCTCCGTGCCCGCCGATCTTCCGTTCCCGATGACGTACACGATCGACATGGAGGCTTCCGACGTGTCGCATCTGTCGGTGGCCGATTCCAAGACCTTTCTCGCGTTGCCCGCCGGAGCGGCGATCGGGTTGGCGTCAAACTTCGTCGGCGCGGCCGGTACGCCGATGACGATTCGCGCGATCGTGACCGATGCAGGGGGTCACGCGATTGCCGGCCGCGGGATGCACCTCGAACTGCAGAAGATGACGTTCACATCGGCGACGCAGCAAGTCGAGGGGGGCGAGAGCGCACAGCAGGCGATCAAATACGAGACGGTCGCGGGCGCCGACGCGACCTCGAGCGAAAAACCGGTCGACGTCCGGCTGACGCCGCGCGATTCGGGATCCTATCGCGTGCGCGCCAATTTCGGCGACGCGAAAAGCGACGCAAGCGCAACCGACATTCAAGTCTTCGCGTACGGCGCCGGCGAAGCAGATTGGGGACAATCCGACCCGAACGCGGTCGCGGTGGAACTCGACAAGAAGTCGTATGCGGCCGGCGATACGGCCGCGGCGCTGATTGCGTCGCCGTTCGCCAAGGCCGACGTCTACGTCGAGGTCGTTCGCGGCGACACGCTCTACCGAACCGTCGTGCGCGGGGCCGGCGGCTCGACGCGCGTGGCGTTCAAGATTACGCCGGAAATGCTGCCGAACGCCGCGGTGGAAGCACTGGTCGTGCGCCGCGGGCCCAATCTTGCGTCGGTGAAGCCGGGCTCCCTCGACACGCTTTCGCGGATCGGCATGGCGGCCTTCAACGTCGACGTCGCGCAGCGGTATTTGACGCTCGGCATCGCGCCGCAATCGGCGACGGTGGCTCCGGGTCAAGCGCAACGCGTAAACTTTACGCTGGCGAGCAAGAGCGGCACGGGTGCGCCGGGCGAGATCGTCGCCATGGTGGTCAACGACGCGATCCTTCAGCTCTCCGGGTACCGTCTCCCCGACTTGGTGACGACGGTCTTTGCGGCCCAGCCGATTTCAATGATGCTCGGCGACAATCGCGAGAACGCCGTTCTCAAAACGCAGACGCCACCGGCGGAGAAGGGCTTCGGTTACGGCGGAGGTTTTCTCGAGGGCGCGGCCGGAACGCGCGTGCGCAGCGTATTCCTGCCGACGGCCTACTACGGCGTGTTGAAAACCGACGCGGCGGGTCGCACGAGCGCAGCGTTTACGATGCCCGACGATCTCACGACCTGGCGCATCATGGCGGTGGCCGTCGGGAACGACGACGCGCACTTCGCGACCGCCGACGCAACGTTCGTCGCGACGCAGCCGCTGATCGTGAATCCGCTGCTCCCGCAGTTCGCGCGAACCGGCGACACGTTCGGCGCGGGCGTCGCGGTTTCGAATCAAACCGGCGCCGGCGGTGCGCTCGATCTCGTGTTGAAACTCAGCGGCGCGCTGACGTTTGCCGGCGGCGACGCGCGCGCGCAGACGGCCAGCGAAAACGCATCGACGGGAACCCAGGCGTTCCGCTTCCCGGTCGCCGTCGGAACGCCCGTGCCGACGACGTTCGCGGCGTCCGGCGCGCTCGGTTCGAAGCGCGACGCCGTCAGCGTCCCGTTTACGGTGAGCAACGCCGCCAGCACCGAATCGGTGATCGAAAGCGGCGCGGCGACGCCCTCGGCGCCGGCGAACGTGCCGATATCGCTCGAGCGCGGCGGCTGGGTGACGCTGACGTTGGCAAACTCGGTCGTTCCGCAGTTCGCCGTTCCTTCGGAGACGATGTTCGCGCGCGACGCGCTGCCGCTCGCCGACGAAACGGCGTCGCGGCTGATCGCCGCCGCCGCGCTGCGCGGGTTGCGCGGACCGTACCGGCTCGCGCTCTCGTTCGATCCGAGTGCGGAGGCGAGTGCTTCGATGGCCCGGTTGATCGGGTTCCAGCGCGGCGACGGTGGTTTCGGAGAGACGCAGGGATCGCGCGAGAGCGATCCGTTCGTCACCGCGTACGCGCTCGACGCGCTCCTCTTCGCGCGCGCGCACGGCGTTGCGGCCGATTCGGCGGCAATCGATCGCGCGCGTGGGTTCGCAACCGCAGCCCTCGCCAATCCCGGACGCTTCTCATGGTGCGCGAACGACGCAAACTGCAAGGCGCAACTGCGATTCGAATCGCTGTGGGCGCTCGCGCAGGCGGGCGATCGGCGCACCGATTTCCTCGGCGACGTGGTCGGACGAGCGAACGCTTTCGACGACGCCGCGCAAATTCGGCTGGCACGATACTTGCTGCAGACGCCCGGCTGGCAACGGCAGGGCGGGGTAATGGCCGACCGCCTGGTGCAGACGCTCTACGTTACCGGACGATACGCGGCCGCCAACGTCTCGACGCGTTGGGGCTGGCTCGGTTCGACGGTCGAGGCGCAAGCGCAGATGCTGCAGTTGCTCCTCGAGCGCCGTGCTCCCGTCGAGCAGACGGATGGCGCGGTACGCGCGCTGGCGGCGCAGCAGTGCAAATGCGGATGGCCGAGCGGCGCCGGCACCGCCGCCGCGCTGATCGCGCTTTCGGCCTACGCGCGCAACGAGCGACTCGGCCCGGCGACGGCGCAAGTGAGCGCCGGAGGCGCGAACGTCGCGAACGCGACGTTCGGTGCAACGGCATCCTCGCGGACGGTCACGGTTGCGGCAGCGTCGCTCCACGGCGGAAGCATCAGCGTGCACGTCACCGGGGGAACGGTGCACTACGTCATGCTTTACACCTATACGGTTCCAAACGATGCGCCCGGCGAACTCGCGGCTTTCCGCATCGTCCGCAGCGTTTCGGCGCCCGGTTCGAACGCAGGGCCGCTTGCCACGATGGATCTTGCGCCGGTGCAAGCGGTGACGCTCGGCGCCGGCCAAGTCTTCGACGTCGGCGTGCGCGTCATCGTCGACCACCCCGTCGACCGGCTCGTCGTCGACGATCCGCTCCCAGCCGGATTCGAAGCGGTCGACACGACGTTCCGTACGGCGTTACAGGCCGTCGTGCCACAGAGCGATAGCTGGCAGATCGATGCGCAGCAGATCTATCGCGATCGCGTGGTCGCCTTCGCGCAACACCTCGATGCGGGCGTCTACGAAGTGCACTACCTCGCGCGCAGCGTGACGCCGGGAACGTTCGCATGGCCCGGCGCGCGCGCGTATCTCACCGACGCTCCCGAGCAGTTTGGGCGCAGCGCCGGCACGACGCTGAAGCTATTGCCGTAGCTGCGGGGTCGAAGGTGACGTGATGATTCGCTGCGTCTTGGTGGGCACCGACGGATCCGACGCCTCGATGGCGGCCGTCCGCACGGCCGTAGACCTGACGGTATCGCTGGGAGCGGAGGCTCGACTGCATATTGCGGCAGTGGTCGACTATGCGGGAGTACCGGGCGTTTTCGCCAAGCAGCCGCCCGAAGCGCCGGATTTGCTGACTGAGGAAGCTGAAGGCGCCCTCGAACGCGCCGCGGAGATCGTCGCGGAGGCCGGCGTACCTGCCGAGCGCCATCTACTGCACGGCGAGGTCGTCGAAGCGCTCCTCGCGTGCGCCGCCGAATATACCGTCGACATTCTCGTCGCCGGGTTCCACGGAAGAAACCGTCTCGCGCGGCTGGTCATGGGTAACGTCGTCGGCAAGCTGGTGCGCTCGACGCACCTTCCCGTCGTGGTCGTGCGTCCGGAGGGTGCCTAGCTCGTCCTTCGACTGCGGCGCGCTGCGCGCGCCTCCGCTCAGGATGACTACGGGTCCTTCGCTTAGGATGACATGGCGCTCCGCTCAGCATGACATGGGGCGGGGGAACAGGAAGCACGGAGCATCATGAGCACTTACCGCGCGCCGCTGCGCGACATGCAGTTTGTTTTACGCGAACTCGCGGACGTTGAGGAAATTGCAAAGCTTCCCGGCTGTGAAGAGACGCTCGACGTTCTCGATTCGATTTTGGAGGAAGCGGAAGCGTTTGCGGCCGGGGTGCTCGATCCGCTCAACCGCATCGCCGACAAGGAAGGCTGCACGTTTACCGATGGTAAGGTGACGACGCCGAAGGGCTTCAAAGAGGCCTACAAAAAGTTTGCCGACGCGGGATGGATCGGCTTGCCGGTTCCAGACGAATACGGCGGCCAGGGTTTGCCGCAAGTGCTGCTCGGACCGACGCTGGAAATGTGGAACGCGGCCAACATCGGGTTCGCGAACGGACCGCTGCTCAACCAGGGCGCGATCGAAGCGATCGAGTTGAAAGGATCGGACGAGCAGAAGAAGCGTTTCATTCCCAATCTCGTCTCCGGGAAGTGGACCGGTACGATGTGCCTCACCGAGCCGCAGGCTGGTTCGGACCTCGCACAGGTGCGCACGAAAGCGGTACCCGACGGCGACCACTACCGGCTGACCGGACAGAAGATTTTCATTACCTTCGGCGAGCACGACATGGCGGAGAACATCATCCACCTCGTTCTCGCGCGGCTTCCGGACGCGCCGGAGGGAACCAAAGGCATCTCGCTCTTCATCGTGCCGAAGTTCGTCGTGAACGACGACGGCTCGCTCGGGGAGGCGAACGAAGTCGTTTGCGCGGGCATCGAGCACAAGCTAGGCATCAACGGCAATCCCACCTGCACGATGAGCATCGGCGAAGGCGGCAAAGGCGCGATCGGCTATCTCGTCGGCGAAGCGAACCGCGGGCTGGAATACATGTTCGTCATGATGAACGCGGCGCGGTTTTCGGTGGGCGTGCAAGGCATCGCGCTGGCCGACCGCGCGTATCAGAGCGCGCTCGAGTATGCCAAGGAACGCGTGCAGGGCCGCGACATCAAGCCGGGTTCGAGGACGCCCGAAGCGATCGTCAAGCATCCGGACGTGCGGCGCATGCTGATGTGGCAGAAGGCCACGATCGAGGCGATGCGCGCGCTCGCCTACGTGACCGCTGCGTCGCTGGACTTTGCGCAGCGCCATCCCGACGAAAAAGTGCGCAAGGAGCATCGCGCCTTCGTCGAACTGATGATTCCGGTCGTGAAGGGCTGGTGCACCGAGAGCGCTGTCGATCTCTGCTCGACGGCGCTGCAAGTGTTCGGCGGGATGGGATACATCGAGGAGACGGGGATCGCGCAGCAGTATCGCGACGTCCGCATCGTCACGATCTACGAAGGCACGACGGGAATTCAGGCGCTCGATCTGATCGGCCGCAAACTCATTCGCGACATGGGCGCGACCGCGACGGCCACCGGCAAGAAGATGGAACGCGTCGCGAAAGAGTGCGCGGAGAGCGAAAACGCGGACGTCAAAGCCGTCGGTATGGCGTTGAGCGAAGCGCTGGCGACGCTCGGTGGCGTCTCGCAATGGATCGGCATGAATGCAATGTCGGATCTGCACAAGGCCTTTGCATGCAGCGTTCCTTATCTCAAACTCTGGGGCGTGGTCGCGGGAGGGTGGCAGATGGCGCGCGCCGCGCAAGTCGCCGCAGCAAAAATCGCGGCCGGCGACGGCGAGGCCGACTTCTACCGTGCAAAACTCGCGACGGCGAAGTTCTACGCGAGTCACGTGCTGTCACAGAGTTCGTGGCTCGCCCGCCAGATCAAAGATGGATCGGCCGACGTCATGGCCGTCACCGACGCCCAGTTCGATCTCGATCGCAAGACCGTCGTTCCGGCATAACCGTGAGCGAGATCCACGTGCGCTCGGTCGATGCGCTCGAGGCGGGTAAAACCGTGCGCGTGCTTACCCTCGACAATCCGCCGGTGAATGCGCTTTCGTTCGCTTACTCGGAACGTCTGCTTGCCGCAATCGAAGACGCCGAGGCGGCGGATGCGGTAAAAGCCGTCGTCATTACGGGAGCCAACGGCTTGTTCAGCGGCGGCGCCGACGTCAACGATTTCAATGCCGAAATGCCGCGCGATGCGAAGACGATCCGCGACGCGATTGCGGCGATCGAACGCGGAAAGAAACTCTACGCCGCCGCCATCGACGGGAATGCGCTCGGCGGCGGGGTCGAACTCGCGCTGGCGTGCGACTACCGCGTCGCGACCCGGCGATCGAAACTCGGGTTGCCCGAGATCAAACTGGGTCTGTTGCCGGGAGCCGGCGGAACGCAGCGACTGCCGCGCGCGATCGGCGCGCAGGCGGCGCTCGAGTTCATGCTCAAAGGCAAGAATCACTCCGCCGAGGAGTCCGCGGCGCTGCGCATTCTCGACGAGGTCGTCGACGACGACGCCGTCGCCGCGGCGATCGCGTGGGCGAGCGGCGCGACGCAGCGACGCCGTCTCTCCGCGCGCGACGCGTTCATCGGCAAGGACATTCCGGCACAGGCGGGTCCGTTCGTCGTTTCGCAGGCGCATAAAATGCTGCCGCCGGAAAACAACGGCGGCTTCGCCGCCCACAAACTCGTGGACGCAGTTGCCGCGGCCGTCGAACTGCCGTTTGCGTTCGGCCTCGCGCGCGAGGCGCGGCTCTTCGACGAACTCGTGCGTTCGGCGCCGTCGTTCGCGTTACGGCATCTCTTCTTCGCGCAGCGCGAACTCCACAAGATTCCGGGGCTGCCGGCCGCCGAGCCGGTAGCGGTTGCGAAGGCCGGCGTCGTGGGTGCCGGCACGATGGGCAGCGGCATCGCGATCGCGTTCGCGCAAGCCGGCATCCCGGTGACGGTCGTCGATTCGAACGACGAAGCCGTCGACCGCGCGCGCCAAACCGTAATGGGCATGTTCATGTATCAAGTGCAGAAGGGACGGCTTACGCAGGAAGAGGCGTGGCAGCGCGGACAGTCGATCGTCTTCTCGGAGGATTTAGCCGACCTCGGCGACGCGGACGTCGTGGTGGAGGCCGTCTTCGAAGACCTTGAGGTGAAGAAGGGCGTCTTCGAGCGGCTCGACGCGATCGTCAAACCTGAAGCGATCCTTGCCACCAATACGTCGACGCTCGACGTGGATGCGATGGCCGCCGTCACGTCGCGACCGGAGCGGTTCGCCGGGTTGCACTTTTTCGTTCCGGCCAACATCATGCCGCTGCTCGAGATCGTGCGCGGTGCAAAGACGTCTCCCGAGACCATCGCCACCGCCTTCGCCGTCGCCAAGGCGCTGCGCAAGACCGCCGTGCTCTCGGGCAACGCATTCGGATTCATCGGGAACCGCATGATTTTCGACTATGCGCGCGAGGCGATCGCGCTTGCCGAAGAGGGCGTGGCGCCGGCGCGCGTCGATGCGGTCATGAAAGCGTTTGGATTTCCCATGGGTCCGTTTGCGATGTCGGACCTCTCCGGCATCGACGTGGCGTGGCACATCGCCAAATCGCGCGGCGACGAAGGGCGCGCACGTACGCGCGTGCTCGACCGCCTCGTCGAGATGAAGCGCCTGGGCCAGAAGTCGATGGCCGGTTACTTCAAGTACGACAAAGCGATCGGCAAAGGGCGCGAACCAATTCCCGATCAGGACGTAGAGGCACTCTTCGCCGAGGAGGCGCGACGCGCCGGAGTCGCGCCGCGAGCGGCCGGCGACGACGAAATTCGCGACCGGCTGCTCTACGCGCTGGTGAACCGTGGCGCATATCTTCTCGCCGACGGCGTCGCGCTGCGTCCGGGCGACATTGACGTCGTCTACGTCTACGGCTACGGTTTTCCGCCGCATCGCGGCGGCCCGATGTGGTACGCCGACGAGGTCGGGGTCGATACGGTGTTCGAGCGCGTCAAGGAGTTTCGCGATGCGTTCGGGCCGCAATGGACGCCGGCGCCTCTGCTCGCTTCGATCGCGGAAAAAGGCGGCACGTTCGCCGTTCACGCCGCCCCGCGCGAGTTCGCGCATGCGTGAAGCCGTCATCGTGTCGGTAGCGCGCACGCCGATCGGGCGCGCGTTTCGCGGCGCGTTCAATCAAACGCCCGGCGCGACGATGGCCGGTCACGCGGTCAAACACGCGATGGAGCGCGCCGCGGTCGATCCGGTCGAAGTCGACGACGTGATCGTGGGTGCCGGCCTCCCCGAGGGCGCGACCGGCAACAACATCGGCCGCACGACGGCATTGCGCGCCGGATGTCCGGTGAGCGTTGCCGGCCAAACCGTGAGCCGGTACTGCGCGTCGGGACTCGACGCGATCGCTTCGGGAGCGCAACGCGTGATCGCCGACGGCGCACGCGTGATCGTTGCCGGCGGCGTCGAATCGGTGAGCATGGTGCAGAATCATCTCAACATGGCGTTCTACACCGAAGAATGGCTGCTGCGCCACACGCCCGACGTGTACATGCCGATGCTCTACACCGCCGACAACCTCGCGCGAAAATACGGCGTGTCGCGAGAGCGCCAGGACGAGTACGCGCTGCAGAGCCAGCAGCGCACGGCGGAGGCCCAGGCGGCCGGACGCTTCGATGCCGAAATCGTCGCGCTGGCGTCGTGGAAATACGTGCAGCAGAAAGAGACGGGCGCGGTAAGCGAGGAGCACGTCGTGCTCGGCAAAGACGAAGGCAATCGTCCCGAGACGACGCTGGAGGCGCTGGGGAACTTGCCGGGCGCGGTTCCCGGCATCAAAGATACGACGATTACCGCCGGCAACAGTTCGCAGCTTTCCGACGGCGCTGCAGCCGTCGTCGTGATGGACGCCGCGCTCGCGCGCGATCGCGGTCTCGCGCCGCTGGGAATCTATCGCGGCTTCGCGGTTGCGGGCTGCGATCCGGGCGAGATGGGCGTCGGGCCGATCTACGCCGTGCCGAAACTCCTGTCGCAGCACGGGTTACGCGTCGACGACATCGGCCTATGGGAGTTGAACGAAGCGTTCGCGGTCCAGACGGTCTATTGCCGCGACACCCTGGGCATCCCTAACGAACGCTTCAACGTCGACGGCGGCGCGATTTCAATCGGCCACCCCTACGGCATGAGCGGCACGCGCATGGCGATGCACGCGCTGATCGAGGGCAAGCGTCGTGGCGTAAAATTCGTCGTCGTCACGATGTGCATCGGCGGGGGCATGGGCGCCGCCGGTTTATTCGAAATCGTGTAGCGCTCTTGGTGAAGGCGTGCCATCCTCGGCACGTTCGCGATTTCGCGTCCATGCGAAATCGCTACTACCTGACGCGCCGCTCTCGGGCATCCAGCCCTCCGCGGCGCGTCCAGAGTACCTCGGATGTACGCGCCTTCACCGTGGCGCTACGCGACTACGGTGCGGATAGTTATTTTGCGGAGTAGGCGATGCAGTAGCCGTTGGGGCTGATCGAGCCGTCGACGACTTTGCAGGTGCCGTTGGCGGTGGCGGTTTTGCCGGGGTAGTAGAACGTGCAGTTCGAGCACTTCTTGCTGCCGTTCGGCTTGTCTTGATATTTAAATTGCGTTTTCGAACCTTTTGCCGCGCGCGCCGGAGCACTTCCGGCAGCGTAGAGCAGTCCCGCGAGCGCGGGTAAAACGACGGCGCCCTTGACGAACTCGGCGCGCGAGACCTTTTCCGATCGATCTTTCATATACGAACCTCCCTCCTGGAGAGAATACCCGACCAACGGCCCTGAGCCTCCGGACTGCCCCTGTAGGTACTGTCCGCCTGCTTGCTCTACTAGGAGCATCCTGGCGCGCGGAGAAGCCAACCGCCAGCTTTTTTCAACAAAGGAAACTACGCAACGATGAAACTGTTTCATTCAGCGTCGCGCGTTGTCGCGCTCGTTCTGACGGCGGGGATCCCGGCGGTCGCACTGGCGCAAACCGCGCCGGCGTCCGTCGCCGCCACGATGATGGCGCCGCACCACGTCACGACGCCCCATCCCATTAAGGTGAGCACCTGCAACCCGAAGCGAAATGTTTACAACTCCGGCGGTTTCGCGCCCGCCTATTATCCCGGAGGCGCCTACTGGGGCTGGCCGTCCGTCTACGGCTACAACTACTACTCATATCCGGTTCAGGGAGAACCCACGCTCAGCATCGATTACGCGAATGCGACGAACGTCGTGATGAAGGATATCGAGTTCGGCCTGGTGGCGCACGGCAACATGGTCGCCGAAGTCCGCGACGTCGGCACGTTCTCGCCCGGTGCCGAAATCAAACATCAGTTCGGCCTTAGCCCGAACGTCTTCCCAATCGGCACGTCGCTCGTGGAATGCGTGCCGCTGAAGATCACGTTCGTCGACGGCAGCAAGTGGAAGAATCCGCACCTGCCCGCGCTGAAGCGAAGCATCTACGGCACCACGAAATACTAGGCGATAGGTCGAGTCAACCAAGTGCGCGGTCCGAGAGGGCCGCGCACTGAGCGTTCTGAAGGAGCGGGAATGGCACAGGATACCTCCGCGGTCCAAGCGGTCGAGAACGTCTGGGAAATGGCCAAGCGGCAGCTCGACGAGGTTGCGACCCTCATCGGGCTCAACGAATCGATTCACGGGTATCTTCGCCAGCCCAAACGCGTGCTCGAGGTATCGGTTCCGGCGCGCATGGACAACGGCAGCTTCCGCATGTTCACCGGTTATCGCGTGCAGCACAACATGGCGCGCGGCCCGGGGAAGGGGGGCATCCGCTTCCATCCCGACGTGACGCTCGATGAAGTGAAGGCGCTCGCGATGTGGATGACGTGGAAGTGCGCGCTCGTCAACATTCCCTTCGGCGGTGCCAAAGGCGGCGTCATCTGCGATCCCAAGCACATGTCGACACAAGAACTCGAGAACCTCACGCGCCGGTTTACGAGCGAAATCTCGATCATCATCGGTCCCGAAAAAGACATTCCCGCCCCCGACGTCTACACGACGCCGCAGATCATGGCGTGGATCATGGACACGTTCTCGATGCAGCAGGGCTTCTCGATTCCCGGCGTGGTGACCGGAAAGCCGATTTCAATCGGCGGATCGCTCGGGCGCGACAAAGCAACGGCGCGCGGCTGCCTCTACGCGACCGACGAGGCGATGGCCGTGATCGGAAAGCCGGTCGAGGGCGCGCGCGTGGCGATTCAAGGCTTTGGTAACGCCGGCATGTACGCAGCGCAGCTCATGGACGAACGTGGTTACAAGGTCGTCGCCGTTTCGGATTCACAGGGCGGCGTCGCGAACGACAAGGGGCTCGACGTTCGAAAGGTGACCGCGCACAAGTTCGAAACCGGGTCGGTCGTCGGCTTCACCGGCGGCGAGTGGCTCGACAATCGCGAGGTGCTCGAGTACGACTGCGACGTGCTCGTGCCGGCCGCGCTGGAGAAGGTCATCACGGCCGACAATGCGCCGCGCATCAAAGCGCGCATCGTGGCCGAAGCGGCCAATGGGCCGACGCTTCCCGAAGCCGACGACATTCTGTTCGACCGCGGAGTCGTGGTGCTTCCCGATATTCTCGCGAATGCCGGCGGCGTCACGGTCTCGTATTTCGAGTGGGTTCAAGACCTGCAGGCCAATTTCTGGGAAGAAGACGAGATCAACGAGCGCCTGAAGAAGATCATCACGCGCGCGTTCCGCGAGGCGCACGAACAGGCCAAGCGCTACGGCGTTTCGATGCGCAAAGGCGCGTACGCCGTCGCGGTCAACCGGGTCGCGGAGGCAACGAAGTTGCGGGGACTTTACCCGTAGGCAGAGTGTAAGAGCGGGAGGGAGTCCTTCGACTGCGCGTCCCTTCGACTCGCTTCGCTCGCTGGGGACCGCTCCGCTCAGGATGACATGTGGTGGTGGCGCAGCTCGGACTTTTCGGCGACGGGCGCCGGACGCTGCTGGACGACGCCAGCGGAACGATCTGGTATCAGCCGGCGTGCGTCGATGCGGCCACGGCGTCGCGCTGGTTCGAGCGTCTCCGTGAGAGCGCTCCGTGGCACGCCCAGCGCCGCCGCATGTACGATCGCGAGGTCGACGTGCCGCGTCTGGTTGCCGCGTACCGATTGGGGACGGAAGGCGTACCGCCCGAACTGGAAGAGGCCGCTGCGCGCGCTTCGGTGGCGACCGGCGTTGCGTTCACCAACGCCGGATTGAATCTCTACCGCGACGGTCACGACAGCGTCGCCCCGCACAACGATCACCTCTACGAAATCGTGGCCGGATTTCCCATCGCGCTCCTCTCGCTCGGTGCGACGCGACGCATGACGATTCGCAGCAAGACGCGGCCGCGGCGCGTGCTCGACATCGATTTGGAGCACGGCAGTCTGCTCGTAATGAGTTACGAAACGCAGAAGCACTTCGATCACGGCGTTCCAAAGGTCGCTCAAGGCATCGGCGAGCGCATCAGTTTGGCGTTTCGCGTGAGGCCCGAGTGACGCATAGCGTGCAAATGCCGTGGGAGGCGGAGGTTCGCGTCGACATGCCCCTGGCGCGGCGGCTCGTCGCATCTCAATTTCCGGCGCTTGCTACGTTGCCGGTGCGAGCCTTCGGCGAAGGCTGGGACAACGTCGCGTATCTTTTCGGCGAACGGTGGGTCTTTCGGTTTCCGCGACGAGCAATATCGGCTGCGCTGATCGGGACGGAACTCCGCGTGTTGCCGGAGATCGCTCCGCAGGTGCCGCTGCCGATTCCTGTGCCGCGCTTCGCCGGAGCGCCGGACCAGGGTTTTGCCTGGCCGTTTGCCGGCTACGAGCGCCTCCCGGGCGATGCATTGTCGCGGAGTTATCTCGACGAAGGCGTCGCGAAGCGCGCGGCGCACGACGTCGGCGCTTTTCTTCGCGCGTTGCACTCGATCGATCCAGAAGCCGTGCCGGGGCTCGACGCCGATCGTCTCGGCCGCCTCGATCACGCGCGCTGCATGCCGAAGGTGATGGAGCGGTTGCGCGAACTGGCCGACGCCGGAGTAATCGACGGCATCGACGTGTTCGAGCGGATTCTCGAGGAGACGGCGCCACCCGTTTTGGGGTGCGAGCCGCTCGTCATCGCGCACGGCGATCTTTACGGCCGCCATGTGCTCGTCGACCGCGACTCGCGCGTCTGCGGCGTCATCGACTGGGGCGACGTGCACCGGGGCGACCGAGCCGTCGATATCGCGGCCGCATACGAAGTGTTTCCGCCTCGCGCGCGCGAGGCGTTCGTTTCGGGGTACGGCGCCGTCTCCGAGAGGACGTGGGCGTCGGCGCGCTACCGCGCCCTGTACCATTCGGCAATGGTCGCGCACTATGGGCACAGCATACGCGACGGGGGGATGCTGCGCGCCGGCCTTGCCGGATTATCCTCGTGTTTGGTCTAAGATTCTTCGGGTGAAGCTGCTTCGATGGGTTGCGGTCGCACTGTTCGTCGCCGGCGCTTCGTCGTGCGTCCAGCGGAATGGCCCTGCCGCGGGTCTGCCGCAGCAGGCGAATCGGTCGAACGCGGCGCCGCGCGGGAGCGGTTTCGACTCCGAACAGCGGTGGGGACCGTTGAACCGAGACGATTGGGAGCCGACCGTCGCGGCGGACCCGTCGTCGAGCTGGGTTTATCAGATGACGACGCCGCAGCGGCCGCACTATCTGCTGTTGCGATCGTCGTCCGACGGCGGCACGACCTGGAATCCGTCGCGCAAAATCTGCCGGCGCACCATCAATCCGAACTGGCAGTACGACCCGCAGGTGGCGGTAGCACGCGACGGCACCGTCGACGTCGTCTGTCTCGATATGTTTAACCCCGGCGTCGTCTTCACGCAGTCGCACGACCACGGAAAAACCTTTAGCACATCGGTTCGGCTCGACGGCAGCCGCTCGTACAGCGACAAGCCGACGCTGGTCGTTTCGCCCAGCGGCAACGACGTTTACGTCGCGTTCAACGACCGCTTCCGGCTTCTCGTTGCTGCCTCGCACGACGGAGGCGCGACGTGGACGCCGGCCAAGCGCGCGACGTCGCGCGATCTCTGGTACTACTCCTTCAGCGGCACGGTCGCGCCGAACGGCTCGGTGTGGTTTGCCGTCGACGGCGAAGCCGGGAAGAATCAAACGGGGGCAGGTTACATCGGGCTGGTGACGTCATCGGACGGCGGCGCGACGTGGCGCACGATCGAACTCGGGCGGACGCACGAAGGCGAACCGTGCAACACGAAGTTCTGCTACGCCGATTTTTACACAGGCGAAGCTGCCGTGGCGTCGGATTCCAGCGGAGCGTTCGTGTTCGCGTATGCCGAGAATAAGCTGCGTCAGGGGCCGAACTCGCTGTACGTTCGCCGCTCCACGGATGGCCGGGCGTGGAGCGCTCCGGCGGCAGTGGCGACGGTTGGAAACTCGACGAGCCCGGCGCTGGCCGCAGGACCGTCGGCCGGCGATTTTCGTTTGGTGTGGCAAGACAATCGCAACGGCGCGGTCGCGTGGAACACGTGGTATTCGCGCAGCACCGACGGCGGTGCGACCTGGAGCGCCGACGTGCGCCTCTCCGATCGCGGTTCGGGAGCGAAATACAAAAATCGCAACGGTTACGATTGGCCGTTCGGCGACTATTTGGGGTTAAGCGTCGACTCCGCCGGCGTGAATCACGTCGTGTGGGGCGAGGGCGCCGGCGTCTACGTTCCCGGCGGCACCTGGTTCACGCACGGCGAGTAGATCGTTGCGCTCTGTCACGCTCGAATAGAGCCTTCGCGATGCCGGGCCTTATGCCCGGCGCATACTGCTCGATGTCGTCAACATCCATCGCGTTGCCGGCGTCGTACAGTACGTGCCACGTGCCGTTGCTTTTGTGAGCCAACAACTCGCCGCCCGCCTTGCGCCTGTTTCCCCGGTATGCGACCAGCGCGTAGTCCTGGACGATAGTAATCCGCAGGATATACTCCGGATTATAGCTCGCGTCGCCCGTAGCCGAAAAATCCGCGATCTCGACCAGCATCTTCACGTCTGCATGTGGCGCCGGCGATGAAACCGCGGTCATGTCGGCACCGTCCGTCACGCGCGGCAGACTCGCGAGGAGGGGCGCTGAAACGATCATTCCCCAAATGGCGCGGCGTAGCGCTCCGTTGACCACCCTTCAAACGTACACTAGGGCCCGGAAGGTCCCTTCTGTTGGGGCAGCCCGGCGAATGCCGCAACCAGGCGCGCTGGACGCTGCGGTTGCCTTACGAGAAGGGACGCAAATGGCGGGCCCCTTATCGAACCCCTTTGCTGCCGTAAGTATTGCGAATAAGTCCTTCGACTGCGCATCGCTGCGCGATGCTCCGCTCAGGATGACATGCAATACGCGCACGCGTCGCACCGTCCTTCGACTGCGGTGCGCTTCGCGCACCTCCGCTCAGGATGACACAGGGGGGCGGAGTTACGGCGTGGGGGTGGCTTCGACGATTTCTGGATGAAACGCCGCCGCGCCCGCGCAGAGCAGGCGGCCGTTGAGCGTGAATCCCACATCCTGATCGCCGCGGGCGGTCGTTGCGGTTTGCGAAACGTTGACGTTCGCTCCCGGCGGCAGCGCTGCGCGATTGTAGATAAGATCCGTCAGCCGAATCATCGAGCTCTCGGAATGGTCGTTGAGGTTGTCGTTAAACCACGTGCAGTTCGAAACCGGTCCCGGCAAAGCAGCATACACGTAGACGACGGTTTCGGCCGGCGCCGGCGCGCGGCCGGCGAGTGCGAGTGCCAACGTAGCGGCAGCCGCAGTTGCGAACAGCATAGAGCGCTTCATGGTGAAGATATACCCTACCAGCCTCCGGAAGCCCCGCCGCCGCCGAAACTGCCTCCACCGGAGGAGAAACCGCCCCCAAAGCCGCCGCCGCCGCCGCCGAACGAGGATGACGAACCGCCGAGACCGGCGCCGCCCCAGAACCACCAGCTGCGCATGTCGGCGCTCGCGCGCTTCGAGCCTTCGCGCATCACTAGGTAGCCGTAACGAATCGTGCCGACGACCTGCATGACGATCATAAAAATCACGAAAGCGAAGAACAATCCGAAGAAGACGATCAACGCGATCGCCGTTCCGCCGCCGATCGTCGTAGAGGGTGGCGGAGACGGCGGGGTGACGCCTTTGTAGGAAGGTGAAATCGTCGTGAGCATCGCGGCTACGCCGCTGGAGACCGCGCCGTCGATATCGCCGCTGCGCATGCGCGGCACCACGTCGTCTGTGATGATTTGATGCGCCTGCGCGTCGGTCAGCGCGCCCTCTAAACCGTAGCCGACTTCGATGCGAACCTTGTGATCGTCCATGAAGAGAAAGAGGATCGCGCCGTCGTCGTGGCCGCGCCGCCCGATCTTCCAGCGGTCGGCGGTCTGCGTCGTCCACGTCTCCAACGGGACGTCGCCGGTCGTTTTGCCGATCCACACGATCACTTGATGACCGGTCGCCGTTTCGTAGGCGCGCAGCTCGTTTTCGAGCGACGTGCGCGCCGCGCTCGAGAGCGCGCCCGACTCGTCGGTGACGTAATGGTTCGGCATCGGCGGCGCGGCGAAATCGGCAGCCAGAGCCGGCAAGGCAACACTCATCGCCACCGCGAGCAGCAGCGACGCGGTCCATGCGCGAATCATGGCGATTCCTGGTCCGCGGACGCGAAATGCGCGTGCAGTGCTTCGCCGATACGCCCGACCGCGTGAAGCACGCCGTCGCGGGTTTCTCCGCGTGCAAAATACGGCGCGGACTCGGCTACGACGCCGTTCCAGAAGGCGTCGCCGACGCGCTCGTGCAGCGCGCGATCGCCGATCACCGCGAACTTCCGGGCGTTCGGCGCGACGAGGACGAGCGCCGCGTTGCCGGTGTCGTGGCGGTGTAGTCCGGTGCGCGCGAACTCGTGCGTGGCGCGTTGGAATGCGTCGACCGACTTGTCGGGGATGACGCGGACCGCAATGCGCCCGCTGGTTCCGGCTTCGGCCGCCGCGATGGCGTGCGCGACGGCGGTGCGGTCGGCGGAGTTCACTGCTGGAAATTCACTGCCGGCGGCGTCTGCGCGCCGGCTTGCGCCTGAAAGTACGGCTTCTCGTTAAACCGGCTGCCAAACATCCCGGCAACGAACACGGTCGGAAACGTGTCACGCTTCGTGTTGAAGGATCGCGCGTCGTCGTTATATTTCTTGCGTTCGTAGGCGATGCGGTTTTCGGTACCCTCGAGTTGCGCTTGCAGGGTTTGGAAGTTCTCGGTCGCTTTGAGCTGCGGATAGTTCTCCGAAACCGCGAGCAGGCGCGAGAGCGCCGATCCGAGCTGGTCTTGCACTTGCGCGTAGCGCGCGAAATCTTGCGGATTGTTTACCGCGTTTGCGACGACCTGCGGCGAAATCTGTCCGACGCTCGCCCGCGCCTTCGCCACCGCCTCGTACGTGCTCGATTCGAAGTTGGCCGCGCCTTTGACCGTCGCGACCAGATTCGGAATGAGATCGGCGCGACGCTGATAGACGTTCTGAACTTGGCCCCACTGAGCGTCGACGGCTTGGCTGAGCGTGACGAGCGAGTTGTAGGCGCCGCCGACGAAGAGGCCGACGATCACCACGACGGCGATGACGACGATGGGCCCGGCCATGGATCGGCGTTGCTGCATTCGGGGTCTCCTCGGGGAACGTTAGATGCGCCACTCCCACGCGTTCCAAAACGGCGTGACCGCGTGAGCCGGACGATAGTTTTTCAAATCGGTGTTGACGACGTCGAGTTCCTGCTGGTACCAGAGAACGAAGAAGGGAAGCCCTTCGGCGGCGATCTCCTGGACGCGTGCATACGCCGCGCGCCGTATCGCGGGATCGTATTGCGTGAGGGCCGTGTTTTCGGCGGCGTCGAGCGCGCGATTGCAGAAGTGATAGACGTTCCATCCGTTGGGCGGCGCCATAGAACACGCAATGAGGATGGAATCGTCGGGGTCGGCGCCGTTGGCCCAGTTCTCGAAGATGAGGTCGAACTTCCCGGATTGCTCGATGCCGCCGGCGGATTTCGTGGCGTAAAGTTGGCCTGACGGGTAGTTCTTGATGGTGACGTCGATGCCCGCTTGGCGCCACTGCGCTTGGAGCAGTTCCTCGGCGGCTGCGCCGGTCTGCGAGCCGGTGAAGCTTGCGAGCGTCAGCGAGAGCGCGCGGCCATCTTTGCGACGAATGCCGTCGGGCTGCACGCGCCAGCCGGCCGCATCGAGCAGCTGGGCGGCCGCGGAGGGGTCGTAAGGGTAATGGCGCGCGTGCGGATCGTACGCCCACGAAAACGGCGGCTGATCGGTTTCGCCGAGGATCGTGACACCGTGGGTGACTTTGTCGACGAGCGCTTTGCGGTCGGTCGCGTAGGCGATCGCGCGGCGCACGCGGACGTCGCTCAGCGCCGGAACCGCGGCATTGAATCCCACGTCGGCATAGCGCGTGAAAGGTGAGAGCACCACGCGCGTTCCCGGAATGCCGCGTAGGTTGTGCACCATCGTTTCGGGCGCACGGTAGAAGAAGTCGATGGCGTGCGACTGCAGCATTGCGAGCATCGTGTCGTCGTTGGCGACGATATGCCACTCGACGCGCCGCAAGCCGGGCGCGCCGCGCCAGTAGCGGTCGTTCGCGACGAAGAGGATCTCGGAGCCTCTTTCGTACCGTTCGACGCGGAACGGCCCCGTGCCGATCGGCCGTTCGTTATACGGGATGCGGTTGAGATCGGGGTATCGCGAGAGCAGATGTTTGGGCAGAATGCAGTCGGGATGGTTGGCCATCGTGAAGAAGCCCGCGACGAACGGCGCGTACCGGCGCCTGAGATGCACGACGACCGTGTAGGGATCGCGCTCGTCGATGCGCGAGATCAGATCGTATCCTTGGCGGCTGACGACGGCGTTGCTCGGATTGAGCATCTGATGCCACGTGTAAACGAGATCGTCGGCGTTAAAGGGCGCCCCGTCCTGCCAGGTGACGCCGCGTCGCAAGTGATAGGTGATGGCTAATCCGTCGTTCGAGATGTCGCCGTTGCGCAGCGTCGGCTCGCGCGTCGCCATCTCCGGCACGAGCACGTTCTGGTCGCTCACGTGAAAGAGATATGCCGCCCAGAACATCGAGAGATCGGTATCGACGGTCTCGGTGCCGAGCAAAACGTTCAGGTTTGAGGGATCCTGCCGGGACGCGATTCTGAGCACGCCGGGAACCGTCCAGGCGTTGCGGCCGCCGGAGTGTTGCGCTCCCGTGCGCGTGCACGCCGTTGCGGCGATCGTCACGAGGAGGAGCGTCGCGGCGGCACGCGCCGCGCGCCGCGTCAATGGTGATCCCGGCGTTGGGCGGGCGCTCGGGCGAGCATCTCGTCGACGAGTTCAACGATGCCGTTTGCGGCAGCGTCTAAGAGCGCGCGCCCTTTCTCGACCGTGGCCTTCGTCGGATCGCCCATCACGCCGGTGTCGCTGATCGCGCTCCAATGCTCCATCATCACGAGCGGTCCGTCTCCGCCGATCAAATCGCCCCAGTAGTTTTTCGTTGGCCGGTGCGAGAGTTCGCGCACGGCCTGCGACATGTCGACGAGCTCGGGCGCGAGTGCGAGGTAGAGCGACGTCTCGAACTCGCAGGCGTGATTCATCCCGCCGATCTTGTCGGATTCGCGCAGGGATTCGGCGACCTCGCGCACGCCCGGGGCGCCCCAGTAGTTCACGGCGGCGGCAAGGATGCCGGTTTCAACGATCGCGAGCCGCGCGATGATGTCGACGAACGGCGTGTTGCTGCCGTGACCGTTGACGATGAGGATTCTGCGAAAGCCGTGGTGCGCGAGGCTGCGGCAGACGTCGACGCCGTAGTCGATGAGCGTGTGGGCGCCGATCGTAATTGCTCCCGGGAAATCGAGATGGTGCGGGCTATAGCCGTGGTTGATCGCCGGCACGAGCACCACGCGATCGGCGGCGCGCGACCCCGCCTCTTCGCACACGGCCGTGCAGAGGCGCAAGTCGGTGTCGATCGGCAGATGCCGCCCGTGATCTTCGAGGGTCGCGATCGGTACGATCGCCACGCGGCCTTCCTGCGCGGCCTGCTTTACTTCGGGCCACGTCAACTCACCGTAACGGTATTTTCCGAGAGTGCTAATCTGGAACGCCGCCGTCGTGCTTGATGATGTCGCGAGCAGGCAGCGGGGCGGGGTTGCGCAAGAAGTACGTCTCACCGAGCGGCGCGGCGAAGGGCTGAAACTTGCCGGGCGCTTGGCTAAAATCAAAAACGTCCCCGATCGAGTTGGCCCGAGCATCCGTCGATCCAAGCGACGCGGTGCTAAAATTCTGTTCGACGAATTTCAACACGCTACCGAACTCGTATCGCGTCTTCGAAACGTAGTGCCGCTTCGCGTAGGGGGACACGATGATCATCGGAACGCGCATGCCGAGGCTGGTGTAGTCGAGTTGTGGCGGCGGTACGTTGTCGTAGAACCCGCCCCAATCGTCCCACATGATGATGATAGCCGTGCTCTGCCAGTACTTGCTCTCGCCGATAGCATTGACGACCGACGTAACCCAGGACGGTCCATCGTGGTGACCGCTGGCAGGATGGTCTGAATCGCGTAAGTCGGGTATGACCCAGGAAACCTTCGGCAGGGCCCCGTTCTTAATATCTTTGAAAACGACCGTGTTGGGCGTGATCACGTTCTTCCAATCCTGTCCATCCCGCACCGCTTTAATCGGGTCAAACCCATTCCACGCTTCGCCCGAAATGTCATAATACGGTGAGCTCGAGTCATACGATTGTACGTAGTATTTCCAGGACACACCGGCACCGTCGAGCACGTCCGCCATCGTCTTGTATTGAGTTAAGCATGGAAAGGGGCCGCCGTTGAGAACGACGTGGCCATCGGTAAAGATAACGCTCGTTTTCGTGCCGGAAAACGAATCGCAGCCCCACGGAAGCTCGGAAGGGGTGTCGACGAGCGACTCACGAGCATTGAGTCGGGCCGTTCCCGCGACGATCTCTTGGTGCGCGACAAAACTATCGGTCGTAGCCGTCGAAAACATGTGATCCGCTAGCGTGTAGCGTGCAGCCATGTCCCAATACGGCTTAACCTGCGATCGGTCCACATATGCGTACGGGTAAAATCCGGCCGGGCCGTTGCTGCCCTGCGTTCCAAACCTTATCGTATCGAAGCCGTCCATCTTGCCGCCGTCGTATTCCGCAAGGAACGTCGCGTGACTATGCTCGATGTCGGTGCCGCCTAGCCGGTTTTTGCCCTGCAGTTCGATTTGGCTCAGCGTGACGATGCGCTTCTGCGGGTCCTTCGACGTGCAAATCGGCTCCGATCCCGACGACACGGACGGCTTGCATCGTCCCGTCGTGCTCGTGTCGGCGCCGGGAAAGCTCATGAATAGGTTGTTGAAGCTGCGGTTTTCTTGAAAAAGAATGACGACGTGTTGAATCTTCGACGTAGGCGGCGGCGGCGAGGGCTTCGTTTGCGGAATTTGGCTCGGCGTGGAGATCGACGAACTGCATCCGCTCGCAACGATAATCGCGACGGCCACGAAAGCCTGAAGACGATTCATTATGGCCTCCTTCATTTATCGTTGAACCGTTGTCCTTCGTCCTTCGACTGCGGCGCTCCGCGCCTCCGCTCAGGATGACATGGAACGGTCCTCCGCTCAGGATGACGTTGAGCTAGTCGGGGGGGCCGTCGTCTTTTTCGATGATCGCTTGCGATTGGACGTTGCCGCGGCGGTGCAGGAAATACGTTTTGTCATAAGGAGCGCGGAACGGCTGGAATTTTCCGGGCTTCTGTTTGAAGTCGAAGATGTCGACGATCGAGTTAGCGCGGACGTCGGTCGTGCCGAGGGAGGCGGTGCCGAAGTTCTGCTCGATGAACTTGAGAATGCTGCCGAACTCGTACTGCGTCTTCGAGATGTAGTGCCGGCGGGCGAAGGGCGAGATCACGATCACCGGAACGCGCATGCCGAGGCTCGTGTAGTCGGGCTGCGGTGGTGGGACGTTGTCGTAGAATCCGCCCCAGTCGTCCCAGATCACGACGATGGCAGTGCTGCTCCAGTACTTACTTTGACCGACGGCGTTGACCACCGACGTCACCCACGATGGGCCTTTGTTATTACCGCTCGCGGGATGGTCGGAGTCGGGAAGGTACGGAATCACCCAGGAGACCTGCGGCAGCGTACCGCTCTGGATGTCTTTGAAGATCTTGGTGTTCGGGGTGCTGATGTTCTTCCAATCGGAACCGTAGCGCACGCCCTTGATCGCGTCGAAGCCGTTCCAGACGCCGCCCGAGAAGTCGTCGAGCAGGCCCGCGACGTAGAACTTCCACGAGACGCCGCCGGCGTCGAGCACGTCGGCCATCGTCTTGTACTGCGTCAAGCACGGAAAGGGACCGGCGGTGTCGTTGACCTTCCCGTTGCGGTAGATCAAACCCGTGGTCGTGCGCTTGTCCTCGTTGTCGCATCCCCACGGAATCGACGACGGGGTATCGACGAGGGACTCGTTGGCGTTCAGTGCGGCGGTTCCGGCGATGATCTGCTGGTGCGCGACAAAACTATCTGTCGTGGCGGTCGAGAACATGTGATCGCCGAGCGCGTAACGCGACGCCATGTCCCAGTACGGCTGGACCTCCTGGCGGACGACGTACGCGTACGGATAGAAGAGCGCCGGACCGTTCCCACCGCCGGTCCCAAGCGAAATCGTGTTGAAGCCGTCCATTTTTCCGCCATCGTATTCGGCTTCGAACGCTTTATGGTCGTGCGCGATGTCGGTTCCGCCCAGACATTTGCACGTCTCGAGCGTGATCGATTTCAAAGGTACGGGCGTCGGACTCGGACCGGGGCAAATTTCTTTATGCCGCGGAGGCGTGTAGGGTTTGCACAAGCCGGTCGTGCTCGTGTCGGCACCGGGGAAACTCATGAACAGATTGTTGAGGCTGCGATTCTCCTGCACCATGACGATGACGTGCTGAATTGCCGAGGAGGGCGGCGGCGTGGGCGTGGGTCCACTCGATCCGCTAGGCATGGGAGCCGGCGAGGTAGCGAGATTCGAACTGCAGCCACACGCAGCGATGATTGCGACGGCCACGAGAGTCCGAAAACGATTCACTACGAACCTCCTAAATCAGTTGCGTCCTTCGACGCGGCGCTGAGCCTGTGCTGGGCGAGCGAAGCGAGTCGAAGTGCGCCTCCGCTCAGGATGACACGTCAGGATGATATGATGCGGCGCGGTTTGCGCCGTTCCCTCGGAGGCGCAGGAAAAGCGACCTCGGTTATTGCACCAAGGAACGCTTCAGTCCATCGGATTCACACGCAAGGAGAACGGAAATGCGCTATTTCACTTCGACGCTGGCGATGGTTGCGATCGCGTTCGCGCTGACGGCCTGTTCCGGCAAATCCTCGAGTTCGCAGCAATCGAACACGACGACGAGCACGGAAGCCACGGCTGCGGCAAGCGGGGAAGCGACCGCAGCGGCGAGTTCGGATACGGGTGCGATGGGTTCCGAAGCGAGTACCGAGCCGAGCGCGGCCGCGGCGTCGGGTCCCGTTCCGGACTATCCGGGCGCCACGCTGCGCAGCCAGACCAACCCGTCGAGCATGATGCAGACGCACGCGATGGGCCGAGTGCTCGTGACACCCGACTCGTTCGACAAAGTCTACGTCTGGTATCAGGGCAAGATGCCGGCGGGATCGGAACGCGTACACTTGACGCAGCCGTCGCCGACCGCGCTCTTCGTAACGATCGATGCGAATAAGAATCAGGATTCGGTCAACATCGCTGTAAATCAGGGCAAGACGATCATCACGATCGGGCACGTCGTCTCGGTAACGAAGTAGCGGGCTCGCCGCCTACTTCTGCACGGCGCGCCACTCGCCGCTGTCGCCTCCGCTCCACTCGACGTACCAACCGCCGCCGCACGGGATGGCCGGCTTGTCGAGCTGGTCGGGGGCGATGCCGAACGCCATGAGCACGTGTTTGGACGCTTCGCGCATTTCGCGCGTCCAGCGTTCGACCTCGGGCGTCGCACTAGCCGGAATCGCTCGGGTTGCGCGAGCGATTCCGTTGAGTCCGTCGGCGATCGAAACGGCGATCGCCTTGTAGTCGATCACGGCTACGCGGCGGTGGAGCGCACGACTCGCAGGCGGCGCGTGCCCATCAAGTGGTCGAGAGCACCGACGACGGTCGCGTCGTAAAGCGTTCCGGCGTTGTCGTCGATATGGGCGAGTGCTTCGTGAACGGTCTGCGTGCCGTTCGCGCAAGCCATCGTATCGAAAACGTCCGCGACGGAGAGGATGCGCACTTCGAGCGGAATATCGGCGGCGCGCAGACGATCCGGATAGCCCGACCCGTCGAGGCGTTCGTGGTGGGCGCGGATCCAAAACGCGTAGCGCTGGAGTGCGGGGATTGCGCGCAACATGCGTTCGCCGGCGGCAGCGTGGCCGTCGGAGTGCGCGCCCTGTGTCGCGATCTTTCCGACGTCGAGCAGGCGTCCGGCGACGACGACATCGTGGATACGGCTTACGTCGAGCCCGAGGTACTTGGCGATGCTACCGGCAAGGGTGCCCACACCCGAGAGATGAGTAGAGAGCGCCGGATCGACGGCTCGAATCATCTCATGCATCGCATCGACCAAGTCCTCGGGCTTCGCGCCTCGGACGGAGGCCTGTTCCCACGCAACTTCTCGCACGCGCTCGCGCAACGCATTTAAACGTGCGAGCATGGTGCGACGTTGCTGCGGGGGAATTCGCGTGGATATCTCTACGCTCGCACGGTCGACGAGAGCTTCGATCTCGTCGGGCGTGGCGGCGTGCATTTCGTGCCGCACCCACTCGACGATCGCCCAGCGATCCTCGAGCGTCACTTCGTTGGCGACGATTGAGAGCAGCTCAGAATAAGCGGAGCGCTCTCCCGGATAGCGCTTCATGCAGAACTACGGCGCCGGCAGGTACGGCGGAACGATGCTGGGGAGAATCGTGTGTACCGCGGCCAACAGATGATGGAGTATGGCCAAGAGCATGTGCGCAGGTCTCCTTCGGGCGAGTGCACCCCATGATAACGGCAATAGGGCCGCGAGCGCATGACACTTCAATGCTATCGTTGCAGAATCGCGGTTCGTCCTTCGACTGCGGCGCTGCGCGCCTCCGCTCAGGATGACATGGGTAGGGGCCAGCTCCGCTCAGGATGACATGCTGCGGGCGAGCTCCGCTCAGGATGACATGTTTGGGGGTTAGAGGAGGCCGAGGCGCCGGGCAATGGCAACCGCTTCGAGCGTGTTGCCGGCGCCGAGTTTACCGATAAGCGAGCGGCGCTGATTCTTAATCGTATGGATCGAGCGCCCCGTGAGCGAGGCGATTCGCGGCGCGTCCATGCCTGATGCCAGATACGAAAGCACGGACAGTTCCGCACGCGAGAGCGTCGAGCGCTGGCGGTCGAGCCCGCAGGCATCGGCCATCATCGCGATGCCGGCAAAGCCGGCCGAGCGCATCGCGTCGGTGTAGCTGGCGATGTCGTGCTGCGCGGCGAAGCGCCGGGCAGCGCCGACGAAAACCGCGCCGATCGCCGTGGACGCTCGAGCCTGCAACCGCCCCGAGGCCGACACCGGACGACGCAGCAGAACCTCGGCCATCGCGGCAAACGACGCGGCCATTTCGGCATGAGCGGTGGCGAACGGGTCGGTCGAGGGCGGACCGGCGACGGCGTACTGGCGCAGTAAGTCGGAACCGCGTTCCGCGGCGCCGGCAGCGCAGGCAAGGAAGGCTCCCAGGCCGAGCGGCAGGCGCTGCATATGGGCGGGCGCCGCAGAGGCGAAGGCGGCGAGGCGGTCGACGGCGGGCAGCAACTGCCCGTTCCACGCATCGACGATCGAGCGGCAGACCGCGTAGGTTTCCATGCCGAGCCAATCCGGGCCGATGCGCCGGATCGCTTCGTCGTAGGCTGCCGCCCGCGCTGCCCGCCCGGCCAGCACTTCGATTTCAAAGGCGGCGACGAGATCGGAGGCGCGCTCGGTGGGGTCGCCGACGAGTTCCTGAAGCGCGATCAGGCGCCCGGCGTGGACCGCTGCGAGATCGACGTTCGCGCGCAGCGTTGCGATCGCGTATCGAATCTTTAAGGCGCGCACCTCGAGCAGCACCGACGCGCCCGCGCGAGCGGCATCTTCGCCTCTCGCCGCAAGACCCTCGGCTTCGTCGAGCGCGCTGATGCGCACGGCGTGGAGCGCTCCATAGATCGCCGCTCGCGCGACGAGCAGCGGTTCGCCGCTGCGCGAGGCGGCGTCGGCGGCCGCGACGAGGTGTTCTCGCTCGCCGGTCACGTTTCCGAGCAGACAGTTCCGCAGCACCAGCGTTTCGGGGTCGGTTGGCCTCATGTCCGCGAGCACCGCTACGGCTCGCGGTCCGCGAGTGGTGTGCGCCATCGAGCGCGCGAGCCGCACGGCGGCCGCGGGCGCATAGCGCGCGGCTTCGGCAAGAACGCCCTCGGCGACGATCGCCGCCTCCTCGAACTGCGACGCGAACGTCAGCAAGAAGCAGCGCGCGGTGGCGCGCGCTGCCGCGGGAATGTCGGGATGCGCGGCGACGCGCTCCAGCGCGCCACGGTCGAACCGATCGAAGAGGGGGGCGAGCAGGCTCCAGCCGCGCTCGGGCAACGTGTGCGGCGCTTCGGCGGCAAGGAGTCCGAAAACAGCCGAAGGGTCGGCTCGATCGAGCGTCATCGCCTCGGCAACGGCCGTGCGCTCGACGGGGTCGGCGGCCTTGAGCACCGCCGCCACGACCACTTCGTGCAGTCCCGATTCCGACTCCGGAAAGCCGAGGCGGCGCGCGACCCGCAGCTGCTCGGCCGTCGGCCGGATCCCGTGCGCGCCGGCAATCGCCGCGGCGATCAGCCCGACCCGCTCCGCCGGCTGCAGATCCGCCAGCGCCGACCCGGCCACCGATGCGACGCCGTCACCGAGTTGCGCGAGGACTTGTTCGGGCGTGCAACCGCGGTACAGGAGCGACGCGCCGAGGGTCGCGGCGATCGGCCAACCGCCGTACGACGAGACGATCGTCGTCGCCAGTGTATGCGCGCCCGGCGTATCGCCGAGAACTTCGAGAACCTGTTCGGTACGAAACGCGAGCGTATCGGGGCCGAACGGCATGCCGATCAAACCGCGCGACATCCAAGAACCGACCGAAAACGACGCCATCGAGCGCCCGATGAGCACGAGATGCGGGTCTTCCATATCGACCAGTGCTTCGACCAGACGGACGCCTTCGGGATCGAGGCGTTGCACGTCGTCGACGAGCAGCGAACAGCGCGGCGGAAGGGCCGCCAGAATGGATCGAATCGCGCCGTCGGCGTCCCCGGCGAGACGCGCGACGATGCTTCCGGCGTCGGTGGCGCTCAGTCCGAGCGCCTGGAGAAGGGTGCGATGAAACGAACCTGGGCGCGAACCCGCAGGCACTTCGACGTATTGCGCGTCTGGAAACGCCGCGCGCACGGCGGTTGTCTTGCCCCAACCGGGCCCGGCTTCCACGAGTAAAACGCGTTCGTGGAGCGACGCCGCCCGCAGCGCTCGGACCGCCCCGGTTTCAACCCTCGCCCGCTGCTTCAGGTCTACCTCCGAGACGGGACGTTTCTCGATGCGCGGTCGCGCTCCCTGGAGCGTGTCGAGCCCGAAGAGGTGGCGTCAGCCGCCCGAAACGTCGATCAGCAGTTCGGTCGCAAGCGCGATCAAAAATCCGGCGGTGACGGTTGCGGTGACCAATGCGGTGAGTCCCGAGCGGCGCAGCATCGACCAGAGTTCGCCGATCACGAAAACGAGCGCGCCGACGGCGGTCGCCAGGAAGAGCACGGAGAGCACCGGCGAGTAGAACTGATAACCGACGATCGTGCCGAGGAACGTGGGACCGCCGGCGATAAGGCCCGCGACGCCGATTTGGAACCACGTTGGAACGAAGCGGCCGACGAGCGGCGCGGCGACGCCGAAACCTTCGGTCGCGTTGTGCAGCGCGAAACCGACGATGAGCGCGACGGCAATGGCGGTCGAACCCGCCGCTGCCGAGGCGCCGATCGCCAAGCCTTCGCCGAAGTTGTGGGCGCCGATGCCGATCGCGACGATCGTTGCGAGCAGCAGCGGATGTTCGGCGTGCTGGGCGGCGCTGCGCGTCAAATGCGTGGCGATGCTTCCGAGCCCGACCAATCCCAACAGCAAGCCGATAACGAACACCGCGATCGTCGTTACCGGAAACGGCGTGGTGCCCGCGTGCCACGCGGAAACGCCCTGTGCGATCGGCGCGATGGCGTTGTGCGCGATCTCGACGACGAGGTAGAGCAGTATCCCTATCGCCAGCGCGTTCAGCAGAGCGATGGTCTGCATCGAGACGCGGCGCGCGCGCGCGATCGGCAAACCTAAGAAGATTGTGAAGCCCGCGATTGCGCCGAGGAGGATCGTCATGCCGAAACTCAGCGGTTTGGGCGCCGAGGCCGTCATCGCCGGCATCATCGCACGATACATCGATGCAAGCGTGTTCGGCGTGCCGATGTAATGAATCGCGGTAATCAATCCATCGGGCATCCCCTGCGAGTTTTCGATGTGATCGAGCACGTGGCAGTGCAGCAGCCACGTGCCGGGACGTGCGTCGGCCTTTACGACGACGTCCACGCGCTGTCCGGGCGCGAGCATCACGGTGTCTTCGATTTCCGGAACCCTTACGGGCTGCGCATCGCGGGCCACGATCTCCTGATAGTGGCCGTGCGTGTGCATCGTGTGAATGTTTTCGGCCGAGATGTTGACCCAGCGGATGCGAAACCGCTCGCCGGCCTTCACGTCGATGGTCTGGGCGAGTGGATACTCCTTGCCGTTGATCGTGAACTCGTCTTCGGCGGCGCTTTGAATCTGCCACGACGAGAGCATCTCGAGAAAATCGCCGCCTAAGCCACGCTCGTAGGCCAGCGGATGCGACGGCTCGACAATGATCGCGCCGTAGAGGCCGGAGTTGAGCATCGCCTCTTGATCGTGCGAGTGATAGATGAACGTGCCGGGCGTGTCGGCGACGAAACGGTAAACGAAGTGCGCTCCGTGCGGCACGAGCGGCTGCGAAATTCCAGCGACGCCGTCCATCGCGACGGGAATGTCGTGTATTCCGTGCAGATGAATCGTATCGGGGGTTATGTCGTCGTTGAAATAGTCGATCACAACGGTATCGCCCTGACGGACGACGATCGCCGGGCCGGGTACGACGCCGTTGTACGTATTGGCCATCACCGTCATGCCCGGCTTGAGCGTCCACGGCGCGGCGCGCTCGACGATATGGAAGATTTTGACGCGGCCTTGGGTTTGAGGGATTGCCTGAAAGGCGCCATCGGGGCGGCGGAACGTGCGCGACTCGCCGGGTGCCGGCGTCGCGACCGGGATCGGTCCACTGATCGGCTGCAATCCGAGCGTCGACGCGTTCGCCGACGGCGCCTCGTCGGCATCGGCCCGCGCGACTATGGGTGCGAGGGCGACGGCTGCGAATGCGGTCAAGAGGAACGCGACGAGAAGCGGAAGCGCCGCGAAGCGATTGAGTGGCATATTAGGTAAGCCTAATCTTGGGGCGAGTCGCTCCTAAAGCCTGCCGCAGCCTGCAGCCCCGATCGCAAAGGCGATCTTGGCGAGCTATTCGGCCCCACTGAAGGTTGCTCACGCCCTCCTGAAGGCGGTCAACGCGAGTCGTCCGGAGCTAACTCGTTGCGGGCTGCTGTGCGTATGCAACTCTTGCAAAAAAGAAGACGCTCGCATTGACCGCGAGCGCCGAGGTTCGGTGTCAGGGGAATAGCTAGGACGTCCGGCCCCAGGCCTGGGCGTCGATCTTCCACCCCGAGTCGTCCTTGGAAAAGGTGTATGCGAGGGTGCCTTTCCGAGCGGCGGTTTGTCCCTTAATCGTTACGGAGAGCGTCCCGTCGATCACGGCGTAAGCGTAGGGTCCTTCGACGTTCCAGAACCCCATTTCGTAGGACAAGTGCTCGTGGGTTACGCCAAGGTCTTGCCGCCACTTCTCTACGTCGGCGAGCCACTTGTCCGGAGCATTGGGGTTTAGCCAACGGTAGGGCGAGATGCCGTCGATGATGATCGCGGTGTCGCTAAAAACGCGGTGAAACACCTCAGAGTTTTGGGTGTTGAAGCCCTCGATGTGCTGGTCGATAAGGCTTTGAATCTCAGGCGGTGGGCTAGGGTTCACGGTCGGCCTCTTTCTGGCGGGCGGTCTATCCCTTTCGCCCGGCGTGGGGACCCCCTTTATGGGCAACATCCTAAGTTTTTGTGCAGGGCTGGGATGCTGCCCATCAATCCCAGCTCCGCTCGACGCCGAGCGGACGTGCAGCCAACGCCAGACCGCGACGAGCGTCCAGATTGCTTCCACAATTCCAAACGGCCATGCCCCTTGAAGAAACCCGTACGTCGACGCTAGGCCGCACGCTCCGGCAAAGGCCAGAATGAACCACGGGCTCCGCCTTTCGAGCGCGTATGTAACGAGCATGGCGGTGACGGCAATCAAGCCGAAGGCGGTCAATGCGTTCATGGTTACCAGTCGCTTTCTCGGCACCCGTTATGGGCGATAGGCTCGTCCGATAAATGAAGAGCGCTCCACGTGCGCCGTCGCAGCGTTAGTTCGCGTTCGGCGTGATGTAGATGCGACCGTGCGGGTAGTCGAAAACGTAGTCGAAGTGCTTGAGAAAGTCGTAGCCGAGCAATGCGTAGTTGGCGCTGAAACAGCAGCCTTCCCAAGAACCCACGGTGTATTGGATCGGTCCCAGTTCCAGCGTATGAGGATTGAAGGGCTCGTGCTTTTTTACCAAATCGTAGGCGAAAAGGATGCTGCCCGGGTTACCGGTGTCGAGCAGGGCGTCGACGACTATCGATTTATCCAGCGTCATCGGAACGGTCAGTAGTCCACCCGAAAGATCGGCGACGATCGGCAATGCCTTGAGGCCCGACAAATCGGTGCCAGGATCGAGAATCGTCATTTTCGAGTTATAAACGTCGAGCTTCACGATCGCGCCGGCGAAGAAATCCGAGCCGATGAGTCCGGCGTAGCCTTGCGCGTCGAGACCGCGGTAGCCGAAACGCTCGAAGTCTTGCGAGTACACGAGAACGTTTTGTAACGTGGCGTTGCCGAAATCGATTTGCGATACGCTGCGCACGCGTTCCTTGACGGTATCGTAGACGCTTCTTGTATTCGAGGTGCCTTTTAGAACTTCAGCCTTCGCGCGATCGGCAAACGCGTCGTCGAGCCGGATCGCGTCGGAACCGGTGTCCAAGATAAACGTGCCCTTTACGCCGTTGACGGTCGCGTCTACTAAGATGCGGTCGTGCGTCAAGCGAAACGGTACCGGTTGGTCCGACTGAAACGACCACGTCGCGGTCGGCTTCGGCGGATGAAGCTCTTCTGCGGTTACGGAGACGTTCGGTTCAACTTAACGTTCGCGTGAACGTCGTCGCTCCGATCGACGCGATACGAGCCGATCATCTTTTTTCCGGGCGCGGCGTCAGCATATGACACGACGTGGTAGGTCGCGTCGTAGGCGCCGTCGGGATCGATGATCGCCTGGACGTAGGCGCCGGTCGATGGATCGATGTAAAGATCGATCGGATCGCCGTTTTGCATCGTGACGCGGACGAGGGCGACGTCTTTGCCGTCGAGCGTTTTGTGGCCGCGAAAGGTGCCGGGCAGACCACTCGTTCCTTCTTGCATCAGGATCGCATAAGCTGCGAGCGCTTTAGCGCCCTCGCCGTAAACCGGCGTCGTGAAGCCGCTGGTGTAGCACTGCCAGAAGACCGACCCCGTAAAGCCCGACTGAGACGTGATGTTGTCTTGGTCGACGCGCGTCCGCGTTTCGTGAAATACCAAGCCGGCGGATATCAGCACGATATCTTCGGTTTTCTCACCCTTTTCGTTCGTCACGGTGCCCGAGACGCGCATCGTGCGAAACGTCCCGTCGCCGAGCTGCCATCCGACGTAGTCGCGGTGCTTCTGCAGCAGCTGCTGGGCCTGCGCGTCGGACTGCTGCTCGGCGGCTCGCGCGGCACTCCCGTAACCCGAAAGCATCCAAGAAATTACAAAAACGGCAACGTAAAAACACCTCATGCGGCACGCTCCTATCGGCAAATCTTTTTCGAGTCGGCTCGCCTCATTTCCGGCTGAGTCGCGCGGCTACTCATCGGGCCGTCAGCGCTGCCGTCGATCCGCGCGTACGCGCCGACTTGAAGTGGCAAGAAGAGGTGACCTCCTACGGCGAGCGTCTCGCATTCTAAACGCGCCGCAAAGGTTTCCACGTCAAAGTCTGACTGCGACCCTTGAGTCGCGCTCAACATCTGCTGCATCACCTCTTGGAAGAAACCATAGCCGAGCGAACCGGAGCCTGCAATGATTCGCAGATCACTGCGAACTACCGGCACCGGTAATCCGGCCTCGACGAACGCGTTAGCCAAGCGCAGCCCCATGTCGGCGTGCGCGCGCTGCAAGCGCAAGCCTTCGAGCGCACAAGACGCAAACCGCCGATAGAGCGGGACTGCGGGCCAGTCGGCGGTGCTCGGCCAACCGACCGAATCGTAGTGCCACTCTTGAAAGACGATCCGGCCACCTTCGTGCACTGCGGCGGCAGCGTGCCTGAGCGCGCTCACCGGATCGCGCTCGTACGTCAAGAAGAAGCGGCCGACAACCGCGTCCAAAGGCTTTCCAAGCGGGACGCTTCCGAGTAGCGCTTCGAGGAAATCGACGCGATCGAAGCCCTCCTCGGCGGCGCGGCGCCGCGCGTCGACAAGCGTTTCCGGATCCGCCGACATGGCGACGATGCTGCCGGTCGGGCCCACGCGTTCGGCGACTAGAAATGCGAGATCGGCGAGGCTACGACCCAGCACGAGTACGCGCATGCCTGGAGTAATGGCGGCGTCTGCGAGCAGCTCCTCGGTGAGCGGCTGTGCGTAGGCCGTCTCTGCGGCCCGTGCATGGAACGATCCCATGCGCTCATTTTCGCCTAGCCGTGAATCGATCGCCACGAAGATACTGACATTTTCGTCCCGAAAAGCGAGGGACCGTGGCAGAGCCTCTCGGGGACATCCTGCGCTCGCTTCGCTCTGCCGCTTTCCTTTCGCAAGAGGCATTGGCGGAACGTTCCGGCCTCTCCACTCGCACCGTCAGCGACATCGAAACGGGATCGGCCCGCACGCCGCGGCTGATTACGGTGATGCTGCTGGCAGAGGCTTTGGGTCTGACGCCCGGCGATCGCGCGCGTTTGCAAGACGCGGCGCGCAGACCGGCCGGCCGGCGCACGGGTGCCGTTGCGTTGCCGCCTGCGCCCGAAACGATTGCGCTCGTGGGGCGCGATGACGATGCCGAACGCGTAGGGGCCTTGATGGAGCGCGGCGGCGTGCGCATCGTCACGCTCGTGGGGCCCGCCGGGGTCGGAAAAACCAGCCTCGCCGTACGGGTTGCCAACGAACGAGCGGGCTTATTTGAACTCGGCGCGGCGATTGCCGAACTCGCGCCCGTGACGGAGCCGTCGCAAGTTCCCGCCGCGGTGGCGCGCGCATTGGGGATACGTGAGTCCGCCGACGCGACGGCGACCGAAGCCATCGGAGCGTACCTGCGCACGCGCAGCACACTGCTCGTTTTGGATAATCTCGAGCATCTCACGCCGGCTGCCGCGTGGATCGGCGTGCTGGTTGCGGAGTGTCCCAGGATCACGATCCTGTGCACGAGCCGCGAACCGCTTCATCTCCGAGCGGAGCACGTCCACGCAGTACGTCCTCTCGGCACGTCCGCCGCGATCGTGCTGTTCGTGCAACGGGCGCAAATGGTCAGTCCCGATTTCGAGATAACGCCGGCGAACGCGCGGGCCGTCGACACGATCGTGGGCCACCTCGAAGGTCTGCCGCTGGCGATCGAACTCGCCGCACCGCGCCTGCAGATGCTATCGCCGAAGGCTCTTGCCGCGCGCCTGCAACGACGTCTGCCCTTGCTCGGCGATGGTGCTCTCGACCGGCCGGCGCGACAGCAGACGATGCACGGAGCGATCGCGTGGAGCTACGACTTGCTCACCGGCGAAGAGCAGCGCGTCTTCCGGTGTCTTTCGGTGTTGCAGCGAGGGGGCAGTTTCGATGCGGCCGCGGCAGTGGTGGGTGAAAACGGCGAGCGTTCCATCCTCAACGCGATTGCGCCGCTCGTTGATAAGAATATGGTCGCGCTCGTTGAGGACGACGCCGGCGAACCTCGCGTATCGATGTTGGAAATGCTTCGCGAGTACGCACACGAGCGTCTCGTCGAGAGCGGCGAACTGGCCGGTGCCCAGCGACGGCACGCGGAGCACGTCCTCGACTTCGCACAGCGGGGTCAGCGCGAGCTTTCCGGCGCCACGCAAGGCGCATGGCTCGCGCGTTTCGAGCTGGAGCACGGAAATATCGAAGCGGCGCTCGAGTGGGCGCGCGAAGACACAACGTACGCTTTCAAGCTGCTCGGCGCGGTCTGGCGGTTCTGGTGGCTGCACGGGCATTTGACGCAAGGACTGACGTGGATCGACCGGTTTCTTTCGCAGCGAGCCGCGGCACCTGAGGGCGTAGAGGACGCGCTCTACGCAACCGTCCTACGGGCCGGCGTCGTATTACGTTCGGCGCTTGGGAACTTCGACGAAGCGTTTGCGGCGTGCGAAGAGGCCATCGCCGTGCAACGCAGGCTCGGCAGCGAGGGAGACCTTGCGGCTTCGTTGACATCGCTCGGCATCATCTTTCAATTTCGCGGTGAGTTCGACCGCGCCGAGGACGTTCACACGGAAAGCCTGACGATCCGCCGGAGACTCTCCGAGGATGCCGGCGTGGCCACGTCGCTCTCGAATCTGGCATCGGTCGCGTTCAGCAAGGGCGACTTCGCACGAACCGTCGAGTTGGGCGAGGAGAGCGTGGCGATCTACCGTCGCCTCGGCCACGAGTCCGGACTCGCGCACGCCCTCACTAAGCTCGGACTTGCAGCCGCAGCGCGCCGGGAGTACGAACGCGCCGAAGCGCTATTCAGCGAGTGCCTTCGCATGCAGCGTGCGGCCGGCGACCTGGGCAGCACGCATTATTCCTTGATGAATTTGGGAGCGGTTGCGCACCGTCGCGGCGACTACGGGCTGGCAATAACGCGCTTCCGAGAGGCGCTCGATCGGCTCGATTCCATGCCCAACAAGACCGCGCTTGCAAAGATTTTAGAAGACCTTGGGCTGACTGCGGCGGCCGTTGGCGACCCGTTGCGTGCGGTGCGGCTGCTAGGTGCCGCCGACGCGCTGCGTCGCACGCTTGCGAGCCCGATGTTTCCTTCCGAGCGGGCCGATTACGACTCGGACGTCGCCCAGATACGCGGATTACTCGGCGATGAGGCCTTCGACGTTCAGTGGCGCATCGGTGCCAGCGTCACGCTCGAGCGCGCCCTGGAGGAAGCGCGAGAAACGTGCGTGCCGACCGCAGTTTCTGACAGCGATCGGCACTGATGCAGTTTCGACGTTAGATCGTTGCTAGTGGTAGGATCCGGACGGATAGGTGGCGACGCCGTAGATCTGAGTGTGCTCGCCCTGAGGAGCGTACGTGTTGAGGACTTTTTCGCCGGGATAGCTGTACTCGGTGACGATTCCCGTGAAGCGATCGGCAACGAAGAGTTTACGGCCGGTCGAGTCGAGCGTGACGAACTCCGGTGTACCGCCGCTGACGAGCTGCGTCTCCGGATGACCGGGCGTGAAGACGTCTTCGCCGGGAAGGAACTGGTCGACGCAAATGAACGAGAATGGCGTGTTTCCGCCCGGCGATTCCGCCGTTGCGATACCGCCGGTCGGACCGAACGTATAGCCGTTGAGCTGAGAGCACGTCAACTCACCGGGATAGCAGGTCACGAGTCCGCCCCGATCTCCGCTCGCACTGCTGGTGTACTCGAGCGCATAGGCTGACGTCTCGTTTGCCAGGTCGGGATTCAGGAGAGTGATGCCCGACAGCGTTTCTCCCGCCGGCATCGCCCACGTCACGCTCGGCGACGTAGCGCCAGCGGGGTATTCATTGACGAAATTGGTGTTGCCGTAAGGGGGGACGTTGGCAACCCAAACGTTTCCAAAGCCATCGACCTTGAGATCCCAAGGCCCGCTCAAGCCGTTGCTGATGGTCAGCGCCGGAGAACCGGCGTTCGGAGGATAGACCGTAACGGTGTTCGACGCATAGTTGGCAACGTAGAGGTTACCGGACTTGTCGGTAGCGATGCCGTTGGGACCGTGAATACCCGCGGTGATCGTACGAATCGCCCGGCGGCCCTGCTTCTTCGTGATATCGAAAACGGAGATTTTGTTATTGGCGTTGTCGCTCACATAGAGCAGGCTTTTCCCACTCGTTTTCGCGTCGGGCGCCGGCAAGGAACTCAGGGTGCTGGTATGCGCCGCGGCGGAAGCTACCGGAACTCCGGGGAGCGCCGACGAGGCGCCGCTGCAGCCCGCAAGTGGAGCGGCGACGAGCGCGGCGACGGCGAGGCCGGTTACGGCGCGAAGGGTGGTCGAAGAAACGTCGTGCATTGGAAGGTCCTTTCAGAAGAAGTGTTTGTTCCTCGACCCTACCGCCCGCCGGAGCGTCAAACCACGAAGTTTCTAGACATTTCTCATTTCCGCCGTCGCAGCGCTCCGGCACAGCAGGCTACGCGGGCTCGTAGATGCTTTCACGGAGATGAGAGTGCGAACAACGGCCGACTTCCCGCCCGTTGGCGTTCGCGATCACGACCATGTCGCCGCAGCTTCGAACTTTGTCGACGCGGAAGACGCCGCAACGGCCGCGCAGGGTAAACCACTCCGGAAACTCGGCGCCGAGGTGTGACTGCAGTGGCGGCAGAGGTCGAGCGTCGGGAATATCGAGGATTGCGGCTAGCGAGAGCATGTCGGGCATCCTTTCCGGCAGCGATGATGCTCCAAGCCTAGCGCGCCCGAGGTCGCGTCACCACGAAGTTTCACGAGCTTTCGGCCCGCGAGCCGCCAATAGCGGGGCGCATTTTGATGACCTCCTGATGACCCGCTTAGGGCGGCGATGGGCCAACGTGTTACCATCGCCGTCAATTATGTTGACATCGGTAAAGCGGCTCGTCCTTTTCACCGGTCTGTCGCTGGCATCGGCTGGAGTCGTCCCTGCCGACGTGCCCGGGGGCGGCGATGTTTCGGGTGGATGCCGCGCACTCGGGCGTTTATGCATCGACGGCGCCTTCGTTGAACTCGGTGCGATGGCGTTTCCATGCCGGGGGCGCCCTGAGGACGTGAGAACGCGTGCGTTGCGCTGGCGGTTTAGGACCGGCGGGGAGCGACGCTTTCAAGCGGCGGGAATTCACGGGATCAAGCCGGCGAATCAAATGATGGCCGATCCCTACGATATGTTCGTCTCTTCGCCGGCGATCGCCGACGGAACGCTCTACATTGGAAGCGGCGACCACAACTTCTACGCTCTCGACGCCGCGACCGGAAAGCTCCGCTGGAAATTCCTCACGGGCGACGATCAAAAGATCCACAACCAAATAGGCATTCAAGGTTCGGCCGCGGTGGCTAACGGGCTCGTCTATTTCGGGTGTCGCGACAGTCACTTGTACGCTTTGGACGCGCGCGACGGCGCGCTGCGCTCGACGCCTTCACGGGCAAAGCTCTTTTCCACGACGCGTACGCGACCTTCGCGTATTCCTCACCTTCGATCGCCGGCGGTGTCGCCTATTACGGCACGTTCGACGGACTGCTCTACGCCGTCGACGCGCGCGACGGCAAGATTTTGGCAACCTTCGAAACCGACGGCGCCAGAAAGTATCGGGCGGCTCACCTGGATAAACGCGGAAACCTCGACCTCAATACGTTCTATCCGAACGACACGATCGACGGCACCAACGCGGGCATTGCGAAGATTTTCACGTTAGGTTCGATCGTCGGCGCGCCGGCAATCGCAGACGGCGCCCTTTACGCCGGCAGCGCCGACGGCACGCTGTACGCAATCAACTAGGAGGCGCTCCTTCGACTGCGGCGCGGAGCCTGTGCTGAGCGAGCGAAGCGAGTCGAAGTGCGAGCTCCGCTCGGGATGACACGGGCTCAGGATGACAAGGGGGGCATGGGGAAGAGTCGGGGGCGATGAGGGAGCGGTGGGTTTCGTTCGACTGTTTCGGGACCCTAGTCGATTGGCACGCGGGTTTCCGGCGCATTCTCGAACGCGCCGGGGCGCGCCGAGCCGGCGACCTCGAAGACGCCTTTCACCGCCGCGAACCTGAGGTCGAGGCCGGGGAGTACCGGTCGTACCGCGAGGTCACGCGCCTGGCGCTCACGCTCGCGATCCGCGACCTCGGCAGCGAGCCCGACGTCTCCGCGACGGCGATCGCCGACGCGTGGGAATCGCTTCCGGTCTTCGCCGACGCGCGGCCGGCGCTACGCCGGCTGCACGACGAAGGCTGGCTCTTGGCGGTGCTCACGAACTGCGACGTCGACCTGTTCGCACAGACCGCCGCGACGCTCGGCGTGACGATCGACCGCGTCGTCACGGCGCAGGACGTGCGCAGTTACAAGCCCGCGCTCGCACATTTCCATCGTTTTCGCGAAACGATCGGGGATGCGCCGTGGGTCCACGTGGCCTGCAGTTGGTTTCACGACATCGCACCGGCGCGGGTCGTCGGCATTCCACGCATTTGGGTCGATCGCGACCGCACCGGGGACGATCCGTCGATCGCGACGAGGGTCGTTCCCGAACTTAGAAAGTTTGGCAACGATCGTGCATTTGGTGATGCGATGACGCTCGGCATTTTGGTCGGCGGCGGCCCGGCGCCGGGCATCAACGGCGTGATCGCGTCGGCGGCGAGCGAGGCGATCGCCTGCGGCTTGCGCGCGGTCGGCGTTTACGACGGTTATCGCGACCTCGCGGCCGGCAACGCGCCGAACACGGTGGAACTCTCGCTCGACGAGATGCCGCGCATCGCCAACAGCGGCGGATCGATCTTGCGCACGTCGCGCACCAACCCGGCTGAAAGCGAAGCGACGCTCGAGCGCTGCGTCGCCGGACTCGAACGTTTGGGGATTCGCTACCTGCTCTGCATCGGCGGCGACGACACTACGTTCGGCGCGGCGAAGATTGCCGAGCGCACCGCGGGCCGAATCGGCGTCGCAACGGTGCCCAAGACGATCGACAACGACTTGCCGCTGCCCGACAACGCCCCAACGTTTGGTTTCGAAACGGCGCGCTCGGTAGGCGCACAGATCATCGAAAGCCTGATCGAAGACGCGCGCACGACAACGCGCTGGTACGTCGTCGTCAGCATGGGCCGCAAGTCGGGAGCGCTGGCGCTTGGAATGTGCAAAGCGGCCGGCGCGACGCTGGCCGTCATTCCCGAGGAGTTTCCGCCGCAATCGGAGTTGAGCAGCGTCATCGATACGATAGTGGGCGCGATCGTGAAGCAGCGCGCGCTGGGACGGAGCCACGGCGTCGCGGTCGTCGCGGAAGGCATCGCCGAGCGGGTCTCCGTCGACGCGCTCGCGGGTGCGCTCGACGTCGCCGAGCGCGACGCCTTCGGTCACGTTCGTCTGGCCGACGTGCCGATCGGAACGGTCTTGCGCGACGGCGTACGCAAGCGTCTGACGGCGCTCGGGCTGCATTCGACCGTGCTCGCCAAGGACATCGGCTACGAACTGCGCTGCGCGCGTCCGGTGCCGTTCGATCTCGACTACACGCGAACGCTGGGTTACGGTGCCGTCCGGTATTTGATTGAGGGCGGCAGCGGCGCGCTCATCGCGCTCAGCGGCGGGCGCGTGCAGCCGGTGCGCCTGGAAGAACTGCTCGATCCCGAGACGGGCAGAATACGGACGCGCTTGGTCGACGTGACGACCGAAGGCTATCGCGTGGCGCGCGACAACATGGTGCGGCTCGAGCCGAAAGACTTCGAGGGCGCGAGGTTGGAGCGGCTCGCCGGTCAGACGAATCTGACGCCGCCGGAGTTCGCGCGCGCCTTCATGCCGGTCGCGCGTCTGTGAGCCGAGCGTGCTGATTTTCGTCGCGGTCGTCGCCGTGCTGTTCGCGCAGGAGCCGATCGGCGTTCCGTCGCCGCAACCGTCGGCTCAAGCGTCGCCGCTCAAGCAGATCATCGAAGTGAAGGCGCGTCCGCTCTGTACGACGCTCGGCCACAACGTACAGATCGCACTCGTGGGACTCATGAAGAACGACGAAGTGATCGATTCGGGCCGGCGCGAGTTCGCGAAGATGGCATGGGATCAGACGCAGGGATCGGCGGCGCTCGGCATCGATCGCTTGGCTTTGAAAAACGTCGCCGCTGCGATGGTGCACAACCTCTATCAGATCGACCAGGTGCTCGACGATCCGGCGCGCTTTCCGCTCAAGCCGTCGAGCGCCGACGAGGAGGCCGCGGATCGCATGAAGGCGGCGCTGCAGGCCGTCGCAGATCGCCAAAAGGCGCAGTTGAATCTCATCAACGGGACGGTCGAGACCGACGAACTGAGCCAGATGCGCCACGACATACCCGCATACAGCCCAACGGTGAACAATCCGAATCAGAGCTCCGTTCCGGCCCCGACTCCGGCGACGATCACCGACGCCGGCATCGCCGCGCCAAAAGCGGCGGCGACCACGGCACCGCTTACGAGCGGCGGTTCGAACGACGCCGCCGGCGTCTCCGGCACGTCGCCCGCCGCCGCGTTCACGCGGGAGTTGGAGAACGGGCAGACCTCCGACGTCGAACTGGAGAGCGAAGCCTCCGCCGTGATCGTTCCGATCGCGCAGGAATGCCGATCGACCCCCGCTGCAACGCCCAGTCCGTAGCGCGCGGAGTTCCCGTGGATTCACGGAACAGAAAGAGGCGGTCCGTTTTGTCGCTAGGTAACATGGATTCACTCCGGCCGAAAGGATAGAATTGGCGCGATGATGCGATATGCCGCGACTTTCTTGCTCGTTGCCGCCTTCGTTTTTGCTGGGGCGCTTCGAGCCGGCGCTTCGACGACCGGCACGCTGCGAGGGCGCGTCGTCGACGCGGCGACCAACGCGCCGATTGCGGGTGCGACCGTGATGGCGGTCTCGCCGTCGCAAACGGCAACGACGACGACCGACGGCTCCGGGGCATTTTCGTTTCTCGCCCTCAATCCCGATACGTACACGCTGCGCGTCGAGAAGCCGGGCTACTCGCCGGCGTCGCAGCCGGGCGCGAGCGTCTTTGCGGATCAGGCGAGCACCTTCGTCGTTTCGCTTTCGCCTGCGCTCAAGACGATCGGGCGCGTTGCCGCGCGAAGCACCGGAAGTCTGGTGCATCCCGGCACGACGAGCGACGTCTACTCGGTCAATGCGGCGGGACAGAAGGCGGCGCAATCCGTTTCCGGATCGGGTTCCCTCAATCAGGCCTACGGAGCGATCGCGAGCGTCCCCGGCGTGGCGGTTCCGTCGGGCCAGCAGGGCTGGTATCAGAGCGTCTACATTCGCGGCGGCGACTACGACCAAGTCGCGTACGAGTTCGACGGCGTGCCGGTGGTTCGGCAGTCGGACTTCGCGCCGATCGTCACGCTCTCGGCTCTCGGCCAGCAGGAAGTCCAAATCTATACCGGCGGAACGCCCGCAACCTCGAACTCGTCGGGTCTCGCCGGCTACATCAACCAAGTCATCAAAAGCGGCACGAGCCCGGGCTACGCAACGGTGGACGGCGCGATCGGCGCTCCGCAGTTTTATCACTTCGTCTCGGCCGAGACCGGCGGCGCCACGCCCGACCGTCTTTTCTCCTACTACGTGGGCCTGGCGGGAGCCAACCAAACGTACCGGTACGTCGATCAGTTCAACGGCGTCAGCGATCCGCAGTATTTCTATCCGCTCTCGGTCGAAACGAACAATGCCGTGTACTTCGTGCCCGACGGCAGCTGCACGCTCAAACACGGCCCCGGCTCGTGCGTCGGCGACCCGAACTACGGAACGCTCTATTCGCCGGGCGCGTCGTACTTTCAAGCCGCCGGATTCGACCGCGAAAGCGTCATGAACTTCCACTTCGGAATCCCGCACCACAACGACGGCGGGCGCGACGACGTACAACTGCTTTACGTGACGGGAAACATCGAAACGCAGTTCTACTCGTCGTATAACGACACGAATGCCGGCGGCGTCTATCCGGGCGGAATCCCCTATCTCGACTCGACGTACTACGGCGGCGCGTTGGCGCAGGCGCCGAACCCCGCACGACTCTATACCGGGCGATTCCCCTACAGCCCCACCGACCGCATCTTCAACAATTCGACGGTGAACGGAACGACGACGACTCCTTCGCTGGTCGGGCTCGATCAGCGCGACGGCAACAACGTCGGCTTTTCCGTTGAGAAGGTGCAGTACCAGCGCAACTTCGACAACCACTCGTATTTGCGGGTGCTCGGCTACAGCGAGTTTTCGGATTGGCTCATCAACGGGCCTAACGGCGCGCAGCTCGACTTCGCGGCCGACCCGGCCGAGTACGACGTGCTGGCGTGGATCTACGGCGGCGTGGCGATCTACTCGAATCAACTCGGATCGAAGAATTTGCTGACGTCGAGCCTCTCCTACAACACGCAGACACTCGCAACGTACGACGCGGAGTTCGCCAGCGGCGGACCGAATTCGCGCGGCGCGACCGGGCTGGGCACGGTGCTCTCGAGTTACGTCGGGAAAAACGGGGATTGTTACAATTTCAACACCGGCGCGCAGTGGAGCTGTTTCGCGGCAGGCAGCCAGGGCGGTCTTTTCAACCATGGCGAACCGGGCTGCCCCTCTCCGCAGAACTTTCCCTACATCTGCCTGACGCCGAACACCGCGCCCTCGGGCTCGCCCGCGGCTAAAGCCGGCGCGCACTGGATCATGACGGAGAACGGCGACGCGGCGCAGTTCGACGACGTGCGTCCGATCTTCGGATCGCTGGCGCTCACCGACGTCTGGACTCCCAACGACCGGCTGCTCGTGAATCTCGGCGCGCGCGTCGACAACTTCGTGTACAAATTCGACAACACCGTCGCCGGCTTCCCTGCGCGCGCTTTTTGGTTCAACGCGTACAACAACGAGAATTGCGGCGCGCCGGCGCAGGATCCGGTATCGCGGTGGAACGGCAGCTCATTGGGACCGTGCCCGGCGGGGTATACGCCGATGACCGTTCCCGGCGTCGGACTCTCGAACACCGTGCCGACGAGCACGTCGTATTGGGTCTTCTCACCGCGTCTCGCAGGCACGTACACGCTCAACTCCGACAACGTGCTGCGCGCCTCGCTCGGCCGCTACGTACGCGCGGCGGCGACGTCGTCGCAGGAGATCAACGATCGGCAGCAAGACCTGCCCGATCAACTCTCGGGATTCTACAAACTCGGGTACACGACACCGTATCACCAGAATCTGCCCGATTCGTCATGGAACTACGACGTCTCGTGGGAGCACCATTTCCACGGAACGAATCTGTCGTTCAAACTCTCGCCGTTCTACCGTGCCACGAGCAACCAGGTGCAGTACTTCGCGATCGACCCGGCCACCGGCATCGTGTCGGGCGTCAACGTCGGGAAGCAGGAGTCGAGCGGTGTCGAACTCTCGTTGCAAGGCGGCGACTTTTCGAAAAATGGCCTCTCGTTCTCGCTTTCGTACACGTACACCGACAGCCGGATCAAGTACGCGCCGATCTCCAACGGCGTATCCGTCCTCGATAGCCTCAACGCGTCTATCGAACAGTACAACTCGTACACGCGCGCCTGCGCGGGCTCGGCGGCCAACTCGACTGCCTGCGGCGGCGGCCTCTACGCCGGCAACGCCAAGCCGGTCTTCAACAACGGCGGCGTTCACGTCGCCAACCCGTATTACCACGACACCATCGAGCCGCTGATCGACCGCAACGGCTGGTTCACCACGTACGACGTGATTCCGACCGCTTTCAGCTCCGCCAACGGATTTGCGGTGCCGGACGTTGCAACGCTCATCGTCAACTACAAACACAACCGTTTTACGGTGACGCCGAACCTCACGTACTCGTCGGGGTCGTCGTATGGTTCGCCGCTCTCGTGGCCCGGCTACGTGCCGCAATCGTGTACACGCAATCCGGCGCTCAATCCGACCGCACCGGGGGCGAGCTGCAGCGGCGCCTACCAGAACGCGGCCGGAACCACGCTCTCGCCTGGGGTGATCTTCCTTCCGGATCCTTACACGCATCAGTTCGACAGCCTCGGCGCGCTACAACAGCCGTGGCAGCTCACGCTCAACTTGCAGGCGAGCTACGAAATCAACTCGCGCGCCACGGTGACGATGACCGCGTCGAATCTCTACAACTCGTGCTTCCAGCGTGGATACGCGTGGGACGATCCGAACATCTGCATGTATTCGAATTTGCCGTCGAACATTTTAGCACCGGCCGGAAACTTTTTGGGTCACGCGCCGATTCAACTGAAATACCCGTACGGCCCGTGGTCGAACCAAAACGAAGTCGGCTACACCGCCGTGAAGCAACCGTTCCAGATGACCGTCGATCTCAACTTCAGAATCTGACCTCGCAATGAAGCGCCGGGCGTTCGTGGGTGGGCTCGGAGCGGCAGGCGTCGCTTCGGCGTTCACTGCGCGGGCCGGTGCCGACGTCGAGCGCGCGACGCTCGTGTTGCGGGGAGGGGTCGTCTATACGGGACGCGCCGACGGTCGCGTCGCCGAAGCGATCGCGATCGGCCGCGACCGCATTTTGGCGGTCGGTTCTTCGGCAACGATCGGCAGCTACGTGGGCCGGGGTACGCGCGTCGTCGAGTTGCGCGGCGCGATGGTTCTACCGGGGTTCATCGACACGCACACGCATTTCGTGAGCGGCAGCGTGATGCGCTCGCAGGTCGCTCTCGACGATGCGATGACGCCGTCCGAAATCGAACGGCGCGTTGCGGCGTACGCTCGCGCGCACCCGGGCGAGACGTGGATCCTCGGTGGGAACTGGCAGTACGACGCGTTCGCGCCGAGCGGGCTTCCGACGAAGGCGTTGCTCGACGCAGCGGTTCCCGACCGGCCCGCCGCGCTCGATGCATTTGACGGACATTCGCTTTGGGCGAACTCGCGCGCGATGGCGATCGCCGGCATCACACGCGACACACCCGATCCGACCTTCAACGGCGCGACGATCGGCACGATCGTGCGCGATCCGGTGACCGGAGAACCGACCGGAGCCTTCAAAGAGGGCGCGCAAGGACTCGTACGGCGCGTGATTCCGCAACCGTCGCGCGCGCAGTTGCTTTCGGCGGTGCGCGGAGGCATGGAGGCGGCCAACTCGCGCGGCCTGACGAGCGTCGTCAACGCCAGCGGCGACCTCGACGAGATGGCGCTCTATGCAACGCTGCGCGAGAGCGGCGATCTATCGCTGCGCACGACGACCGCGTATTCGGCGGGCGCGGGAACGCGCCACACGCTGTCGCCGGACGAACTCGATGCTTTCGAGACCGCGCGGCGCCGTTATGGCGACGATTGGGTGCGCGCCGGAGTCGTCAAGTTTTTCATGGACGGCGTGGTCGAGACGTACACCGCCGACATGCTCGCGCCGTACGTCGGAACGGACGCACGCGGCGAGCCGTACTATTCTGCGCAGCGCTACGCGGCGATGCTCGCCGAACTCGACCGACGCGGTTTCGCAGTGATGACGCACGCGATCGGTGACGCGGCCGTGCGCGCGACGCTCGACGGCTACGAGGCGGCAATCGCCGCCAACGGTCCGCGCGACCGTCGCTGGCGCATCGAGCATATCGAAGTCTGCGATCCCGCCGACGTTCCGCGCTTTGCGCGGCTCGGCGTTATCGCGTCGATGCAGCCGTATCATTTTTGCTGCCCCGCACCTGACGGGAGCGATACATGGGAGCGACACCTCGGCGCGGCGCGATGGCCCGAGGGTTTCGTCTGGCGCGACATCGTTGATTCCGGAACGATAATGGTGCACGGCAGCGACTGGCCGGTGGTGACCATCGATCCCCTCATCGGCATCTACTCGGCGCTCACGCGCGAGGATCCGCAAGGCGTGCCCAAAGGCGGCTGGTTCCCCAAGCAGCGTCTGACCTTCGACGAAGTCGTCGCAGGTTACACGCGCAACGCTGCCTACTGCGCGTTCATGGAGTCGCGCATCGGAACGCTTGAGGAAGGGAAACTCGCCGACGCGGTCGTGTTGAATCGCGACCTGCGCACGATGCCGCCACGCGAGATTCTCGCGACGCCGATCGCGATGACGATCGTCGGCGGCCGCGTCGTGTACGAAGGCCACGCACTACCCAATCGCGTTGCCGAACTGCGCCCGCGTGCGCGGCGGGACGTGCGCCTGCCGGAGATTTGCCGATCGTCCTTCGACTGCGGCGCGCTCTGCGCGCCTCCGCTCAGGATGACACTGGGTATCTAAGGCGTGAAGCGGACGATGCGGCTGTTGTACGAGTCGGCGACGTAGACGTTCCCGCTCGCATCGAGAGCAACGCCGTAGGGACCGTTGAACCCGGAACCGATCGCGAGAATCGTACCGTTCGGCTCGACCTCTTTGATGGCGTTGTTCGACGTGTCGGCGACGAACAGATCGCCTTTCGCGTCGATCGCGAGACCGTTGGGATGATTGAAGCCGGAGCCGATCGTCGTCGTCGTTCCGTCGGGAGCGACCTTGATGACGGTATTGGCGAGGGTGTTCGAGACGTACACGTTCTTCGCCGCATCAGATACGATGCCGCCCGGTGCGTCGAACACCGGGCCGACGCGCGTGATCTGCCCGTGGGCGACCTTTTTCGCGACGTTGTTCGCCGTGTCGGCGACGTAGACGACTCCGGTTGCGTCCACCGAGACGGCCTCGGGTTCGTAAAAGCCCTTTCCTACATTAACGAAGGGGCCTTTGGGAGGATACTTGCGTACCGGCGCAAGGCGCATCAGCGTGATGCCAACGTAGACGTCATCCTGCGCGTCGACGGCGATACCCCATGGAAGTTTGAGTTCGGTCACGAGCGTCGTGATGGTGCCGTCGGGCGCCACCTTCTTAATTGAGCCATTCCCGGTATCGGCGACGAAGACGTTCCCACTAGGATCGACGGCGACGCTGCGCGGCAGATTGAAGCCGGAGCCGATCGTCTTCATCGTGCCACCGCGCGAAACCGCCTTGACTTGGTTGTCGCGCGAATCGCCGACGTAGACGTTCCCGGTCGCGTCGACGGCGACGCCGCTCGGGCCGCGGAAACCCGACCCCACGGGAACGGTCGTGCCGCCCGATACCTCGACGACGATATTGTGGCCCGTATCCGCGACGAAGATCGGGCCCGCCGCAGCGTGGGTCACTGCTACCGGAGCGTTGTAACCGCTGCCTACCGTCGTGATCTGGCCCTGCGGAGTGAGTTTCTTTACGGCGTTGTTGCCGGTGTCGGCGATGATCACGACGCCAAGCGTTCCGACGGCAACGCCCTGCGGCGCCTTGAACCCTTTCCCGATCTGCTTGACGGTGCCGCCCGGCGCAACTCTTTTGACGGCGTCGTTGCCGGTGTCGGCAACGAACACGTTTCCGGCCGTATCGACCGCGACGCCCGCGGGAGATGTGAATCCGGAGCCGATCGTCGTAATCTTGCCACCGACGGCGGCGATCTCTTTGACGGCGTTGTTGCCGGTATCGGCGACGTAGACGTTCCCGGTGGCGTCGACGGCGACGGCGTCGGGCGTCTTGAAGCCCGAGCCGAGCGTCGAAGTCTTGCCGGCGGGCGTGACTTTCTTCACGGCGTTGTTGCCGGTGTCGGCGACGTAAACGTTCCCGCTTGCATCGACCGCGACGCCGCGAGGAGCGGTGAATCCGCTGCCGATGCTGCGCGTAACGTCGCGCGGTTGCATGGGCCGGCCCGCAGAGAAGGGTAGGGCCGCACCCGGCGGCGTGGGAGCCGGAAGCGTGCCGGGAGAACAAGCGCTCACCGCAAGGGCGGTACCTATCGCCGCAAAGCGCAGGATCCGCTGGGAAGACGTGAAGATTCCGGTGGTCATATCGCAGACACCTCGTACAGCGTTCCGGGCTTTCTGCCCGGTCCGAGTACACACCTTTGGAGGTCGACCATGAAAGCCGAACGGGTCGCGTTCGTGATGTATCCGGTCACCGATATGGCGCGGGCGGCGGATTTTTACTCCGGCGTGCTCGGCCTCGAGCGGTCGGGCTTGTCGTCGGATTACTGGGTCGAGTACGAGGTCGGCGGCGTCACCTTCGGCATCGGGAACTTCGAACAGGTCGGTAAGCCGGGCACCGCCCAGTCGCTTGCGCTAGAAGTGAGCGACATGAGCGCCGCCCGCGCCGAACTCTCCGGCCGCGGCTTCGAAACGACCGAGCCGTTCGAGACGCAGGTCTGCTACATCTCGATCTTGCGCGATCCCGACGGCAATCAGATCGTGCTGCATCAAGCGAAGGCGTGAGCGTTTTCCGTAGCGCGTGCCTCGCCGCCGTGCTCTGCGTCACCATCGGCGCGGATGCGCGGCCGGCGGCGCTCGATCTGCTCGACAAGCTCGTTGGAACGTGGCAGAGTTCGGGAACGTTCGTCGACAGCGCGTACAGTAAGGTGGGAACCGCGACCGCCACCACGACGTGCGCCTGGTCGGCCGACCGGTATTTTCTAATCTGCCAGCAGAGCGTGATGATGGGCGCAAAGGCGACGCACGACGTCGCGATTTATACCTATGACGATGCGGCGCACGCGTACAAATTCTACAATGCCGGCGTCGATCGCGTCGGCAGCACGGCGATGAGCGTCGACGCCACCACGATTATCTATAACGGTTCGTTCGACGATGGTACCAAGCACGTATCGACGAGAACGTCGAACGTCTGGGAGTCTCCTCAAGCCTACGCGTGGCGCGCCGAGTATTCGCTCGACGCCGGGGCCCACTGGATCCTCATGGGCTCGGGACGCTCGGTGCGTTAGTCGCTGTCGACCGGTAAGTACGACGGCGGAGCGTCGAGGAAGTAACGTCGCGATTTTTCGGCAGGGATCGTCGCGAAACCACGCGGTTTCTGCTTGAAGTTGAAGACGTTGCCTATCGAAGCGGCGCGCACGTCGGTCGTACCCAACGAGCCGAGCTTAAAGGTTCCCTCCACGAACTTTAGGATGCTGCCGAACTCGTACTGCGTGTGCGAGATCTCGCCGGCCGGGACGAACGGGGAAACCACGATGACGGGAACGCGGAATCCAAGTCCATAGACGGTGCCGTCGGCAGTCTTGTCGAGCGGCGGCGGCGCTTCGTGATCGTAGAAGCCCCCCCAGTCGTCCCACAAGATGAATATCGCGGTCGAATTCCAGTATTTCGACTCGCCCACGGCGTTGACGATTTGCGCGACCCATGCCGGGCCGTTGTCGGCGCCTTTCGATCCGTTCGGATGGTCGGAGTTGGGCTGCTCGGGAATCACCCACGAGAGCGCCGGCAACGTCCCGTTCGTGATGTCGTTGAAGACGTTCGTCTCGGGCATGGAGACGTCGGCGTTCCAATCGGGACCGTGGCGCACCGCGTCAATCGCGGCGAACGCGTTCCAGAGCGCGCCCGAGTAGTTGTACTTATAGAGAGGCGCGTAGTATTTCCACGAGACGCCCTTCTCGTCGAGCAAGTCGGCCAGCGTCCGGTAGGTGAAGCACGGGAACGGTCCCTTGTTTAGCAAGTAATCCCTGTTGTAATCCATCAGCGAGGTCGTGGTCGGCGGAGACTTGGGCGCGTCGCATCCCCAACTGTGCCACTCCGACGGAAAGTCGATCACGCTCTGCGTCGAGTTGATTGCGGTCGTACCGGCGATGAGATCCTGATGGGCCGTGAAACTGCCGCTGCCTTGAGTCTGGAACATGTGATCGGCGAGTGCGTACTTCTGCGCCAGCGTCCAATACGGCTGAATCTGCGCCGGGTTGACGTACTGATACGCATACGAGTTACACGGCGTGCTGCCGGCAATCTTGCACTGATCGAAGCCGTTCATCTTGGCGTGATTGTATTCGGTGTAGTATGTCGACCAATCGTGGTTGATGTCGAGCGCGCCGGCGAGGTTCTTCATTTTCAACTGCAGCGTCTTGCCGTCGTGCGTCTGTCCGCTCGTCGCGCCGTCGGCGCCCGGAAACTTCGCGAAGAGGTTGTCGAAGCTGCGGTTCTCCTGGACGATCAAGACGATGTGCTTGATGTGCGCGGTGCTGGCGTTGTCGTCGATCGCACGGGTCGCCGGCGACGATGGCGAAAACGCGGTGCCGCCGCTTCCGCATCCCGCGATGCATAACGCCGTAAGCAGTGCGCACGCTTCGCTCGCCCTTCGACTGCGGCGCTGCGCGCCTCCGCTCAGGATGACACGTGTACGCATCGCTGCGCGCCTCCGCTCAGGATGACACCGGTCATTGGTCGTCGGGTCCGCGCAGGTCGGCCGGCTCGTTGATGAAATCGGCGGCGTGCATTCGCGCCGGTATCGGCGAGAAGGCTCGCGGCGCCTGCGAAAAATCGAAGCAGTCGCCCGCGGGCGAGTTTGCGCGCCGGTCGGTTGCCGAGAGTGCTGCGAGATTAAAACGTTGCTCGACGAACTTCAGCATGCTTCCGTGCTCGTATTGGACGTGCGAGACGTAGCCCTTCTTGGCGTACGGAGAGATCACGATCAAAGGTACGCGAATGCCCAACCCGTCGTAGTCCGCGAGCGGCGGCGGAACGTGATCGTACCAGCCGCCGTAGTCGTCCCAGAAGACGAAGATCGCCGTCGAGCCCCAGTACGGCGACTTGCCGATTGCGTTGACGAGCGATGCGACCCAATCGGGACCGTGGTTGGAGTCGCAACTGGCGTGGTCGGAGTCTGCGCAGGTTGGAGTGACCCAGGTCACCGCCGGCAACTCGCCGTTTGAAACGTCCTTGAAGAAGCGCGTTTGCGGCGCAACCACGTCGGCGCGCCAGTCGTGCCCGTTGCGAATGTGCGCGATCGCCTGATAGGCGTTCCAGATGCCGCTCGTCGGATTGCTCACCCCCGACGTATAGGAGCGCCAGGATACTCCGGCCGAATCGAGTTCGTCGCCGAGCGTCTGGTTGTCGAGGCAGGCGGAGATTTTCGGTCCGAAGGTTCGCTGCTGCGTGATCGTTGGGACAACGTCGTTCCCGCCGCCGCCGCAGCCCCACAAGCCGGACGGAAAGTTCACGGTCGAACTCGCCTCACCGGCGATGATGTATTGATGCGAGACGAAAGAGCTGCCGTCGAAGTTCGACGTAAACATGCGATCGGCGAGAACGTACTGCGACGCCATTGCGAAATACGGTTTGGTTTCGCTAGAGGGAACGTAGCCGTACTGCGAGTCGGGTTTCGGACAGCGTTGCGGTCCTCCGCCCACGCCGCAGGTCATCCCCTCCTCGTCGAAGCCGTCCATCTTGCATTTCGTGCCGGGCAAATTCCCCCGGCCATCGCAGGCTGCGAAAAAACTCGCCGCCTCGTGATCGATGTCCCACGGCGTTTCGAGCCCGAACGGTTGCAGATCGAGCTTCTCGCCGGTGCTCGTGTAGCCGTACGACTGCGTATCGGCGCCCGGAAAACCCTGAAACAAATTATCGAAGCTGCGGTTCTCTTGCACGATGATCACGACGTGGTCGATTTTCCCGATGCCCGGCGGCCGATCGGGAACGGCCGCGCGCGGCACGACGGCACCGGCTGACACGCCGGAAGCCCCGCTCGCGCAGCCGGCGATGGGGAGCGCCATAAGTGCCGCCGCAAAAAACGCGCGAATGCGTCCTTCGACTGCGCGGCCTACGGCCGCTCCGCTCAGGATGACATGGAGAGGCGCTTCGCTCAGGGTGACATGGAGAGGCGCTTCGCTCTGGATGACATGGTTATTCATCGTCGGGAGGTCTCGGGTCGAGCGGCTCGCGTTCGAAATCGGCCGCGCGCAGCCGGCTCGGAATCGCAACGAACCCGCGCGGCGGTTTCGAGAAGTCGAAGCAATCACTTTGAGGAGAGTTCGCGCGGGCGTCCGACGCAGCCAGCCGAGCGAGCCCGAATTGATCTTCGACGAACTTTAGGATGCTGCCGTGCTCGTAACGGACGTGCGACACGTAGCCCTGTTTCGCGTATGCAGAAATCACGAGCAACGGAACGCGGACGCCGAGTCCGTCGTAATCGGCCATCGGCGGCGCGACGTGATCGTACCAGCCGCCGTAGTCGTCCCAAAAGACGAAGACTGCCGTCGAGTTCCAGTATTGCGATTTACCGATCGCGTTGACGATCGAGGCGACCCACTGTGGGCCGTGGTTCGAAGCGCAGGCGGCATGGTCGGAGTTCGCGCAGGTCGGCGTGATCCACGAGACCGCCGGAAGCTTTCCGGCGGAGACGTCCTTGAAGAAGCGCGTCTGGGGCGTGATGACGTCGGCCTTCCAATCCTGACCGTAGCGGATGTGGTCGATCGCTTGGAACGCGCTCCAATTTCCGGCGTCTCCGGTTTCGATCTTCGACGTATAGTAACGCCACGAGATGCCGGCGGTGTCGAGTTCGTCGGCGAGCGTGAGGTTGTCGAAACAGGCCCGAATCGAAGCTCCGTAGCCGCGCTGCTGGGTCAGCGTTGCGATCGTGTCTTTCGATCCGCCGTCGCATCCCCAAACCGACGTCGACGGAAAATCGACCGACGTATCGGCCTGCGCGGCAATCGCGTACTGGTGCGAGACGAAACTGCTGCCGTCGAAATCAGAGGTGAACATGCGATCGGCTAACACGTACTGCTGTGCCATCGTCACGTAGGGCTTCGTTTCGCCGGCCGGCACGTAACCGTATTGCGGATCGGCGTTGGGACAGCGCGGGCCGCCCACCGGACGACCGCACGTGACCGGCTCCTTATCGAAGCCGTTCATCTTGCAATGCGTGCCGGGCAGTTTGCCCGTTCCGTTGCAGGCCGCGAAGAACTGGTGTGAATCGTGCTGGATGTCCCAGGGCGCCTCGAGACCGATGGGTGCGAGCGCGACCTTGGCGCCGGCACTGGTGTAGCCGTACGCCTGCGTGTCGGCGCCGGGATACCCCTGAAACAAGTCGTCGAAACTGCGGTTTTCCTGAATGACGATCACGACGTGCGCGATCTTGCCGCTTGCGTCGCGGTGGCCGATCGCCGCGGCCGCCCCTTGCGGCAGCGTACCAGGCGTTCCATTCGTGCATCCGGCAAAGAGAAATGCCGTCATCGCAAAAGCTAAAAGTGCGCGAGTCCGCTCGTCCTTCGACTGCGGCGCGCTGTGCGCGCCTCCGCTCTGGATGACACGGAGCCCTCCGCTCTGGATGACATGCATGGGGGTTATTCGTCGTCGACGGGGCGAGGATCGACCGGTTCGCGTTCGAAATCGGCGGGGCCCATAAGCGTCGGGATGGGCGTGAAGGTGCGCGGCTGTTGCGAAAAATCGAAGCAGTCGGTCGCCGGCGTGTGCGCTCGCTTGTCGCTTGCCGAAAGACGCGGCAATCCAAAGATGTCTTCGACGAACTTGACGATGCTGCCGTGCTCGTACTGGACGTGCGAAACGTAGCCTTTCTTCGCGTAAGGCGAAATCACGAGCAGCGGCACGCGGATGCCCAGGCCGTCATAATCGACCATCGGCGGGGGAACGTGATCGTACCATCCGCCGTAGTCGTCCCACATCACGAAAATCGCCGTCGAGTTCCAGTATTGCGACTTCCCGACCGCGTTGACCAACGACGCCACCCAATACGGCCCGTGATTCGTGTCGCACTGGCCGTGATCGGAGTTCTTGCACGTGGGCGTCACCCAACTGACGGCCGGCAACGTGCCGGCAGTGACGTCTTTGAAGAAGCGCGTCTGCGGCGTGATGACGTCGGCTTTCCAATCGGGGCCGTAGCGAATCTGATTGACGGCTTGATACGCGTTCCAGATGCCGCCTTGGGCGAAGTTGATGGCCGACGTATAGTAGCGCCACGAAACGTGCGCGGTGTCGAGCTCGTCGGCGAGGGTCTTGTAGCTGAAACAGACGGGAACCTTCACGTTGAGGGCGCGCTGCTGCGTGATCGTCCAGATCGTGTCCGTTTGACCGCCGTCGCAACCCCAATCGCCGGTCGACGGATAGTCGATCGTCTTATCCGCTTGCGCGGCGATGAAGTATTGGTGCGAGACGAAACTGCTGGCATCGAAGTTCGACGTAAACGTGTGGTCGCCGAGCACGTATTGCTGCGCCATGGCGACGTACGGTTTCGTATCGCTCGGTTTCACGTAACTGTATTGCGGGTTTGGATTCGGACACGGGGGGTTGATGCCGCAGCTCACGAGCTCCTTATCGAATCCGTCCATCTTGCAGTGGGTGCCGGGAATCTTTCCGGTGCCGTCGCAGGCGTCGTAATAGGCGGCGGAGCGATGGTCGATGTCCCACTTGATGCCGAGGCTGACCGGCTGAAGTGTAATTTTTGCGCCGGTGCTCGTGTAGCCGTACGATTGCGTGTCCGCGCCGGGAAAACCCTGAAAGAGATTGTCGAGACTTCGGTTCTCCTGCACGATGACGACGACGTGGGAAATCTTGCCGCTCCCGGTGCGGCCTGTAAGCGCCTGCATGAGACTGGGTGCTGCGGGGACGCCAACCGCTTGCGGCCCGTTCGTGCAGCCCACGACCGCGACGCACAGCGCCGCGGCGGCGATGACCGAAAGGATGGTTGCAAAACGTCGCATCGTCACACTCCCAGTTAGTCGTTGTCGGGCGGCCGCGGGTCGAGCGGCTCACGCTCGAAATCGTTCGCGTTCATGGAACTCTGGATCGGAACGAACGCGCGCGGCGGTTGAGAGAAGTTGAAACAGTCTCCTAACGAGTTGGCGCGTTTGTCGCTGGCCGCCAAGTAAGGAAGGCCGAACAGGCTCTCGACGAACTTTAAAATGCTTCCGTGCTCGTAGCGTGTATGAGAGACGTAGCCTTTTTTCGCGTAAGGTGAAATGACTAATAGCGGCACGCGGATGCCGAGGCCGTCGTAGTCGGCGTAGGGCGGTGCGACGTGGTCGTACCAGCCGCCGTAATCGTCCCACATCACGAAGATCGCCGTGGAGTCCCAATACTTCGACTTTCCGATTGCGTTGACGAGCGAGGCCACCCAGGCCGGACCGTGCCCGGTATTGCAGCCCGCGTGATCGGAGTTTTCGCAGGTCGGCGTGATCCAACTCACGGCCGGCAGCTTGTTCTGGCTTACGGCTTTGAAGAAACGCGTCGCGGGATAGATGACGTCCTTCTTCCAGTCGGGTCCGTAGCGGATGGGCTTGATGGCTTGGTACGCGTTCCAAAGGTCGCCGTCGCCGTCGATGCTGGCGGTGTAGTACTTCCACGAGATGCCGGCGGCGTCGAGTTCGTCGCCCAGCGTTTCATTATTGAAGCACGGGACGATATCGCTGCCGTAAGGGACCTGGCGTTGCGGCCCTATCTTATGGATCGTATCCGTCTTGCCGCCGCCACATCCCCACACGGTCACCGGGAAATCCACCGCCGAACTCGCCTGCCCGGCGATGATGTATTGATGCGAGATGAAACTGCTGCCGTCTAAGTTCGAGGCGAACATCTTGTCGGCTAAAACGTACTGTTCGGCCATCGACCAGTACGGCTGGACCTCGCTCTGCGGCACGTACGCGTACTGCGGGTCGGCGTTGGGACACTGGGGCGGCCCGTGGCCGCAGGTGACGAGTTCTTTATCGAAGCCGTCCATCCGGCAGGCGGTGCCTGGGATGCTGCCCTTGCCGTCGCAGGCCGAGAAGAAGGACTGCGACGTGTGGTAGACGTCCCACGGAATCGAGAGATCAATCGGCGCCAGCGTGACCTTTTGCCCCTTGCTCGTCAATCCGTACGGCTGCGTGTCGGCGCCGGGATACCCCTGGAAGAGATTGTCGACGCTGCGGTTCTCTTGCATGATGATGACGACGTGGGTGATTTTTCCGCTGGCGCCCGACTGCCGGACCAATCCGAGCGCGGCCGCCGGCGGAAGTCCGGCCGACGGCTGAGCCCCTGGACCCGCGCACGAGCAAAGCGCGACGACCGCCGCAGCGGCGACCCGTCGGCCCAGCGCTCGGTACTGACGCATGGCGACTCCTCGGTTACGAGAAAAGCGGTCCCGAAAGCTACGACGGCGGTCCCCGAAATCCCCGAAAGGTAAGCCGCGGCTTGTCTTTACATTACCTTTACAAAAATGAGGGCTCCCGGCTGCAGGTAACGCTTGCCTCGGAGCGCATTGTAGGTATCCCCCAGGTGTGGACCAGGGTCATCATCCGATTCCCGATCGAATGCAACTGACTTTTCACACTTTCATGAAAGAAAAGGGAAATTCATCAATGAAGATTTCCAACTCGGCCAAGTACGTCATCGGCGTATCTGCGGCCGTTGCTCTTCTCGCCGGCTGTACAGGCAACGGCGGGTCGCAGTTGACCCCCGGTAACTCTTTGGCTCCGGCGCACCAGACGATGGGCGCCAACCACAAGATGAGCGGCTTAAATACGCTCGTCGTGCCCCGCAGCGTGAAACCCAATCTCTCGAAGAAGATTCGTAACGAGCACGTGGTCAAACCGAACTGCTGCGCACTGCAGAAGACGGTCTTCGTCACCGATGCGTTCGGCGGATCGAGCTTCACGGGCGCAGTGTATGCGTTTGACTACAACACGGGCGCCTCGCTCGGCCAAGTCGCGGCTCCGCCGGAAGGCTTCTTTGAGCCCCAGGGCGCGTGCTCCGACACCAGCGGCAACGTTTACTTCGCGAACACTGAATCTTCGACGGTTGACGAGTACACCCACAATGCTTCGTTCGTCCAAGCGTTGTCCGACCCGGGTCAGTTCCCGGTAGGCTGCGCGTTTGACAAGTCGACGGGCACCTCGCCGTTCTGAACATTATCGACGTGAGCGGCGGCCCCGGCAGCGTCTCGATCTACCAAGGCACCACGCTTGAGAACACCTACTTCCCGTACCCAACATGCTCCGCGTCTACTTCGGTGGCTACATGGGCAAGTCGGGCGTGCTGTACTTCTCGGGCTCCGATTCGTCGGGCTTCGCCCAGTACGACTCGCTTACGGGCGGCACGGTCGCCAACGTCGGCATCCATGGCGCCACCATCGGATTCCCGGGCACGGTTACGTGGTCGGCTAAGACGAAGTGGATGAACGCCGCCGACCAGGACACGTTCTCGGCACCGACCCTTTATCAGGTTGACGCCTCGGGTAACGTTCAGGGTTCGACCGTTCTCACGTGCACGCAGATCTCCGATTTCTGCGACCCGGTTCAAATGGCAATCAAGGGACCTGGCATCGTGGCTCCGGACGCGGTCCTGCTGAGCGCGAACCGCTACAACTACCCGGCCGGCGGTTCTCCGACGCTTAACTACGCGGCGGCCTACGTGCAGCCGATCGGTGCCGCAGTCAGCCCCGACAAGGGCGGCGGCGACTAGCCTCAACCCAAGAACGTATCGGGAATCAACCAAACCAAACGGGCTCGCTACGGCGAGCCCGTTTCTCTTTTGCCCAGATTCGCCCCAAGTCGTTGTCGGCTCAGGGCGCCCCTCGATTACCGTAGTAAACTTCGGGGCGCCCTTCCGCTAAAGTATTTCGCAGAGTGCGAGTTTGATCGCATCGTCGGCGCTGAGCATTTCACCCTTCGCCCTTAAAAAAACCGACTCCCGATGTGGAACGTTTGCCCGAAGCAGTCCTTCGAGGCGCGTTCGCGTCGTTTGCTCGGTGCGTTCGCGCAGATAGCCTTCACGCTTATGCGCCGCCTCTGCATAGCCGGCCAACTTGGCCGCGAGCCGGTAGTTGGATTCCAGCGCAGAGAGGAGCGCGAGGTGTTCGAGTGCGTTCGTCATGGAATAAATCTCTGGATATAAACGCTCGCCCTCGTGCAAAGCCTGCCAACCGGCTTCCTTCGCTTCGTTCAACCGGTCCAACGCTACAAGGTAACCGCAAAGATTGGAGAGGCAGAGTATGACGCTGACGCGATCCTTGCTTGCGTAGAATTCATCGATCGCTTGGCGGACGAGCTTCGCGGCTTCGTCCGTGTTGCCGCGCCAGTGCTCGCTTTCCGCAAGGTTCTGGGCACACACGGCGGCTTCCGTCGAATCGCCCGCCGCAAGGAGCAGCGCGCGTAACTCCCTGAAGAAGCTGGAGGCTACATCGTAGTCGCCGCTCAGCGCCCACAGCCGTCGCCCGCAGGAAGCGCGATCTGTGGGTGGGAGTCGCACGTTCGTCATGCGCCCTTAGCGCATCGGCTGCTTCCGGAACCTTGCCGCGTCTTAGGAGCGCATGAGCATAGGCAGTCAGCGCACCGCTTAAGGCGCTCTCGTTGCCGGATTTGCGAGCCTCGTCTAAAGCGCGATCGGCGGACGTCATGCATACATCGGGGTTCGTGTTGCACGAGGTGTATGCTGCGGTCGCCCAAAGTCTCGATAGAATCTCGTGTTCGGTAGCGGGCACGAGCGCCGCATTAGATTGCGCGCGGCTGAGTCCTTCGTCATGAAGACCCACTCTTCTCCAACCGACGCCGATGGCAGCCAACAGCCGGCTCCCTCCGCAGACGTCGTGCTCGATGGCCCAGTCGAGCGCGGCACGCACCTCTTCGAGTTCTGCAGCGAATAGGCCGTCTCGCCGGGTCGTGTTTATCGCAGAAGACGTTTCGGCGAGCGTAGAAGCGAAGATATCTTGCAAGTAATGCAGATGCCGCCTCGAGGTCGCGTTCCAATCTCTCGACTCCGATAATTGTTTGGCGTACGCGCGCGTTGATTCCAAGAGGCGGTAACGCTGCCCGACGTCGCGGTCTTCACCAACGACGAGGGACTTGTTTACGAGCGACTGAAGGGTGTCGATGATCTCGAACTCGTCGATACTTCGATCCGCACCGATCGCGACGGCACCCTCGACGGTAAATCCGTTTGCAAAAACGGCAATGCGCCGAAGAAGTGCCCGCTCCCGTTCGTCAAGCAGCTCGTAGCTCCAATCGAGCGCCGCCAACAGCGTTTGTTGACGCGGTAGCGCATCGCGACGTCCGCCCGCGAGCAGGCGAAAGCGTTCGTCCAGCCTCTCGGCGAGTTGTTTGGGCGTGAAGATCTGCACGCGCGCAGCGGCAAGCTCGATTGCGAGCGGAATCCCGTCGACGCGCCGGCAGATGTCGGCTACGATGCCTTCATCCTCGGCCGTCAACCTAAAGTGATTATCGACGGCGGCAGCACGTTCCGCAAAAAGCGTGACCGCTGCCTCGGGAGCAAGCGACGGCAACCGGAACGTCGCCTCCCCTTGGATCTCGAGGGACTGTCGAGAAGAAGCGAGGATGATGAGCTGCGGGCACTCTCGCAACAGTCTCGCGGCGACGACGGCGACGCCATCGACGAGGTGCTCGCAGTTATCGAAAATCAAGAGAACCTGTAGGCGTTTGAGCGCCCGTGTAAGGAGCGTAAGCGAGTCACCTTGGCCGATGAGGGTGACGCCCATCGCGCCAGCTACCGTGGTTGGAATGTGTTCCGGATTGATAAGCGGTGCCAGCTCAACGAACCAGACGCCGTCTGAGAATCGATTCAACAGATCCTCTCCGACCTGCAGCGAAACGCGCGTCTTGCCGATACCGCCGGCGCCGGCAATCGTTACGAGTCGACTGGACTGAAGCAACTCGGTGATTCGACCGACCTCTCGTTCGCGTCCAATGAGATCGGTGATCGGAGGCGTCAGATTGGTGCGCATTCCATCATCGGACGGCCGCAGTCCCGCGCCGGGGCGCCGCCGGCGCGCCTGCTCGGCGGCTGCAGCCAGCTCGTCGTACGCGACACCGCGTAGGCTCAACGCTTCAACGAGTAGCGCCAGGGTGTCGCGATGGGGCGCTCGGCGTGCGCCTCGCTCGTAGGCACCCACGGCCTGGACGCTGATTCGAGCACGTTCGGCGAGCTGCTCCTGAGAAAAACCGGCGCTTATACGCAACCGCTTGAGGAGGCCCCCGAAGTGAAGAGCATCCTGCTGCTGCACCGCCGGCGCCTCCTTACCAGAAGTAGAAGTGATACGTAAGACCTACGGCGCATTTGGCCGGTCGCCTTCTATTTGTAGCGGTCAGTTGTAGAGGTCGTAGGTGGTTTGCCAGAGCGGAAAGGGTCACGATCGGGGTACTACCTCGGCGCTTGAACGTCGATGCATACGCCAGTATACGGAGCGAAAACGTCAATGAAGATTTCAAACTCGATTACATACGTCGCCGCCGTGTCGGCGGCCGTCGCTTTGCTCGCCGGCTGTACGGGCAACGGCGGGCCGGTGACCCCGGCCGGTAGTTCTATGGCGCCGTCCGCACGGCACGCGCTAGGCACCAACCATACGGTAAACCCCGAGCTGACGCTGATCGTTCCCCGCAGCGTCAAGCCCGATCTCTCGAAGAAGATTCGTAGCGAGCGCGTGATGAAGCCCAACTGCTGTGCGCTGCAGAAGACGCTCTTCCTCACCGATGCGTTCGGCGGCTCGAGCTTTACCGGCGCCGTGTATGCGTTCGACTACGTGACGGGTGCGTTTCTTGGCCAAGTCGCGGCTCCTCCCGAAGGTTTCCTCGAGGTGCAGGGCGCGTGCTCCGACAACAACGGTAACGTCTACTTCGCGAACACCGACTCGTCGACGATCGACGAGTACACCCACAGCGGTGCGTTCGTCACGGCGCTATCCGATCCGGGCGAATTCCCGGTCGGCTGTTCGTACGACAGATCGAGCGGAGTTCTCGCCGTTTCAAATATCATCGACACGAGCGGCGGCCCGGGCAGCATCTCGATCTTCAGCGGCGGCATGCTGCAGGGCACATTCTCGCCCCCGAACATGAGCCGGGTATACTCTATCGGATTCCAGGGTAAGACGAGCGTCCTGTGGGTATCCGGCGACGATTCGTCGGGCATCTTTCAGTACGATTCTTGCAATAACGGAAAGTGCGTTGCCGTCGGCATTCATGGGGTCGATATCGGCTTCCCGGGCGCCGTTCAGTGGTCGGCTCAAACCAAGACGATGGTGGTTGGCGATCAGGACACGTTCAGCGCGCCGGCGTTCTATTGGGTAAACGACAGCGGCAACGTGGTGGGGCAGACCGTTTTGCAGTGCGACCAACAATCCGATTTTTGCGACATCGCGCAGGCCGCGATCAAGGGATCGGGCATCGTCGGTTCGGACGCAATCGCCCTCACCGCCGCGCGCTACGCCTTCTCGGCCGGCGGCCCGCCGATACTGTTTTACCGGGCTCCATTTGCGCAACCGATTGGTGCCGCCGTCAGCCCCGATAAGAGCGGCAGCGAGTAGCGTTCACGTTTTCGTCCTTCGACTGCGCATCGCTGCGCGATGCTCCGCTCAGGATGACATGCTAAAGAGCGACGCTCCGCTCAGGATGACATGCTAAAGAGCGACGCTCCGCTCAGGATGACATCGGGGATTATTCGGTGTCGACGGGTTCGTACGAAGGCCGGCGGTGAAGGAAGTACGCGCGATCGTGCGGCGACGGGATCAGCTTGAAATGACGTTTTTCCTGTTTGAAGTTGAAGATGTTGCCGATCGAGGTCGCGCGCACGTCGGTTGTCCCCATCGACCCGAGCGCGAAGGTCTGCTCGACGAACTTTAGGATGCTCCCGAACTCGTACTGGGTATGTGCAATCGTGCCGGCGGGCACGTACGGCGAGATGACGAGCATGGGTACGCGGAATCCGAGTCCACCCGCATTGTCGAAGAACGGCGGCGGAACGTGGTCGTAGAAGCCGCCCCAATCGTCCCACACGACGATGATGGCGGTCGAGTTCCAATAACTGCTCGTTCCGATTGCATTGACGACCGACGCGACCCACGCCGGCCCGGTGTACTGGCCCGTCTTCAGGTGCGGATGATCGGAATCGACCTGGTCTGGAACGACCCACGACACGGCGGGCAGTTGCGAGTTCGTGATGTCGTTGAAAATGTTGGTCTCGGGCATCGAAATGTTCGTGGCCCATTCCGGACCGTTGTAAACGGCGTCGATCGCTGCAAACGCGTTCCAGAGCGCGCCGACCGTGTTGTTCTTGTGCGGCGGCGCATAGTATTTCCACGAAACGTGTTTGGCATCGAGCTTATCGCGCAGCGTTCCCGTGGAATAGGTCAGACACGGAAATGGTCCTCCGCCCTTCAGGTACTGCCCGGTCTTGGTAAGCATCGACGTGACCGTTTGAGCCGGCGCGTTGCAACCCCAGTTCCCGTTTCCCGAAGGATAGTCAATGAGGCTGCCGATGTGGTTGTTGTAGACCTGGTGCGTCGTGCCGGCAATAAGATCCTGATGGGCGGTGAAACTCCCGCTACCCTGCGTTTGGAACATCTCGTCGGCGAGCGCGTATTGCTGAGCCAGCGTCCAGTACTGCTGAATCTGCGACGGGTTGACGTATTGATAGGGCTGAAGTCCGGCTGGGTTGTTTCCGTTGTATCCCTCTTTGTTGAAGCCGTCCATGCCGCCGTTGTCGTAATCGCCAGTGTAATCGCTCCAGGAATGATTGAAGTCGAGGCTGCCAAGCGTCGTTTCGGTGAGCGCCACCTGCGTGCGTACGTACTTGCCGTTCACTTTCTTGAGGTAGTAGCCGGTCGTCGAGCCGTCGGCGCCCGGAAACGTGGCGAAGAAGTTGTCGAAGCTGCGGTTCTCCTGAATCAGGATGACGACGTGCTTGATGGGACTGGTATTTTCGGGACGGCGGTTTTCCATCGCGAAACCCGCCGGAAGCGACGATCCCGAAAGGGAAGGGCTCGAGCACGCCGCCAGCCCCGGCGTGAGGAAGAGCAAGGCGATGGCTGCGCAGCGGGCGTTCATGGAAAGCTCCTATTCTGTGTCGACGGGTTGCAACGACGGCGGCCGGTGCAGGAAGAACGAACGCGAGTACTCAGCGGGAATCGGAACGAAGGCGCGCGGCGGTTGACTGAAGTCAAAAACGTCGCCGATCGAGGCGGCGCGCGCATCGCTGCGGCCCATCTGCGGTAGCCCCCAGTTATCTTCGATGAAGCGTAGAATGCTCGCGAACTCATACTGCGTGTGCGAAACGTAGCCCTGCGGAACGTACGGCGATATCACCAGCATTGGAACGCGAAAACCGAGCCCTTGGTAATCGAGATGCGGCGGCAGTTCGTGATCGTAGAAGCCGCCCCAGTCGTCCCAGATCACGACGATCGCAGTCGAACTCCACGCCGGACTCTGGCCAATTGCATCGACGACGCGCGCGACCCACGATGGACCGTAGTGCGATCCGGAGCCGGGATGATCGGAGTCATGTTTATCGGGAATCAGCCAGGCGACTGCGGGCAGATTCCCCGCATCGGCGTCGCCAAAGATTTTCGTTTGCGGCGTCACGACGTTGGCGTGCCAGTCGGGACCGTACCGAACCGCGCGTATCGCATCGAAGGCGCTCCAGAGCCAGCCGCCGCTCTTGAACGAGAAACGCGGCGCGTAGTAGCGCCACGAGAGCCCTTTGGCATCGAGTTCGCCGGCAATGGTCGGATAGTCGAAACAAGGAAACGGCCCCTTGTTTCTCAGGAGGTTGCGTTTCGTGAGCAGCGACGTCCGCGTTCCGCTTTCCGCGTCGCATCCCCAGGGCATGTCGTTGGGCGTGTCGACCTCACTGGCTCCCGAGTCGATCGGCGTTCCGGCAGCGATGAGATCTTGATGCCCGACGAAACTTCCGCTGCTCTGCCGTTCGAACATGTGGTCGGCGAGCACGTACTGCTGCGCGAGCGTCCAGTACGGTTGAATCTTTGCCGGGTCGACGTACTGATAGGGAAAGAGTCCGGCCGGCGGACCGCCGCCGCTGCCGAAGTGAATCAAATCGAAACCGTCCATCTTCCCGCCGTCGTACTCCTTGACGAACGTGAGCCATTGATGGTTGATGTCGTCGGGATCTTCGAGCGACGCTTTCTTGAGCTTTACGATTTGCCCGGTGTGGGTGAGCCCGGTCGTCGCTCCGTCGGCGCCGGGGTAGGTAGCGAACAGATTGTCGAAACTGCGGTTTTCCTGCACGATGATGACCACGTGCTGAATGCGCCTGATCCGCTTTTCCGCAGCCGCTCCTTTTACCGAGCCCGACGGCGTGAAGCGGAGATCTCCGGTGGACGTCTGCGGCAGGCGCGCGCAGCCCGCGCTTGCGAGCAGCGCGGCGAAACAAAGAAGGTGCAGCCGGGCGCGCGTCACGGGCACGAAATACCCGTTTGGCGCGGAGGGTTCCCCCATGTGCGCGCGTTTCGAGGGTTCGCACGTAAGGGCGCGAAGGCGGAGTCCCAATGAAGATGCACGCTCACCGTGCCTCAGTGTTTCTTGCGCTCGCCGCATGCGTGGGGTCGACTGCCTGTGCTTCGAGCGGCGGACCGCGTGCGCCGGGGTTCGCGCCGGCCGCCACCGGCGTCACGTCCGGCGGACTGCCGGCGCACGCGCGCGCCGCCAGTTCGCACTACATCGAGCACGTCGTGCTCATCGTGCAAGAAAACCGCACCTTCGACGATTTCTTCGCCACGTATCCGGGCGCCGACGGCGCGACGCACGGCACGATGCACGACGGCAAGACCGTCAAGCTGAAGGAGGTTCCGCTCGAGGGACCGACGCTGGATAACGGCTGGACCTCGTTCGTTGCCGCATACGACGGCGGGAAGATGGACGGGTTCGACCTCGACCGGTGGGGCGGACCGGGCCGCGCGGGCACGCGGCCCTACACGTACGTCGATCCGAATGTGATTGCACCGTACTGGACGATGGCGAACCGCTACGTGCTCGGCGACGAGATGTTCCAGGGTCAAGGCAGCGGCAGTTTCACGGCGCATCAAGAACTCGTCGCGGGCGGCGAGCAGATCGATTCCGCGAAGGCGCTGGTGAACTGGCCGTCGCCGCCGCACCCGGGCGCCTACGCGTGGGGATGCGACGCGCCGCAAGGAACGGTGACCTCGCTCATCACGCACGACGACACGTACGAGCACAGGGCGGGGCCGTTTCCGTGCCTCACTTACGAAACGCTGGCCGATCAACTCGACGCGAAGGGCATCCACTGGCGGTACTATTCGGGTCTACTGCAGCTCGGGGGTGCGGGCTACTTGTGGAACGCCTACGACGCCATCAAGTCGATCCGTTACGGCGCAGACTGGGACTCCGACATCTCGACGCCCTCGAATACAATTTTGCATGACGTACCGCACGGCAAACTCGCCTCCGTGACGTGGGTGACGCCCTCGGTTCCCGATTCCGACCACAATTACGACGGCAAGGATCACGGGCCGTCGTGGGTGGCCGCGGTCGTCAATACGATTGGGAAGAGTCATTTTTGGGATTCGACCGCCATCATCGTCGTTTGGGACGATTGGGGCGGCCATTACGACCACGTGCCACCCAAGCAGCTCGGTTTCGGCGGACTCGGCTTTCGCGTTCCGCTGCTCGTGATCTCGCCGTACGTGCATTCGGGATACATTTCGCACACGCAATACGAGTTCGGCAGCGTCATCCGTTTCATCGAAGATAATTGGGGGCTGCAGCCGATGCAAGCCGAAGACCGGCGCGCGACGAGCATCGCCGACGTCTTCGATTTCTCGATGAAGCCACGCCCCTTCAAACCCATCGCATCACAGGAATCCGTCGCGCACTTCGAGCACGAGCCGCCCTCGAACTATCCGCCCGACGGCCCGTAGACGTCCTTCGACTGCGCACCGTCCTTCGACTACGCGTGCTTCGCACGCTCCGCTCAGGATGACACGCTGGAGGCGAAAGGCTCGTGCGGCGCAAAAGCATCGTGTGAACAGTGGTGTGGGAGGGAAGCCTCGATGAAAAGTCTCGTCAGTGTTGCCGGCGCGTGCCTTTGCGGCGCGGTATTGGCCGCGTGCGGGAACGGAGTTCCGTCGCCGGTGTCTGGGCCGGTTTCGGCACGGGCGGGCGTGCTGCGATCGGTTGCCGTGAGGACCGCGGACACCGGGAAGAACGGCAATCTCTACGTCGCAAACGCGGCCGCCAACACGGTGACGGTCTACGCCCCAGGCAGTGATTCGGTGCTTCGGACGATCGCTCAGGGCGTAAACGAGCCCAATGCGCTCGCGTTTGACAGCGCTCGAAATCTCTACGTCGCAAACGCGGCCGCCAATACGGTGACGGTCTACGCCCCGGACAGTGATTCGGTGCTGCAGACGATCGCTCAGGGCGTCAACGATCCGAAGGCGTTGGCCTTCGACGGCACGGGCGATCTCTACGTGGCCAACACCGGCGCGAACACCGTGACGGTGTACGCACCCGGCAGCAATTCGTTACTGCGGACGATCTCTCAGGGCGTTAACGCGCCGGATGCGCTGCAGTTTGGCAGAGCGGGAGATCTCCAAGTCGGCAACGTGTACGGCGGCGGATACAGCGCGGGGACGGTAACCGCCTACGCGCCAGGGAGCGGGAAGCCGAAGCGAACGCTGCCGCAGGGCAGCGCGCCCGTCGCGCTGGCGCTCGACGGTTCGGGAAACCTCTACGTTGCGAACGATGCTCCCCCGTGCTGTTATCAGAACTGGGTGACGGTCTATTCACCCAGTAAGAAACTGTTGCGGACGATCAACCTCGTGCATCACCCAGACGCACTTGCTTTCGACGGCTCCAGCAATCTGTACGTAGCAGACAACGGCGGCAAGTACGGACATCCGGTCGGCCAGATCACGGTCTACGCCCCGGGCAGTAATGCGGTTCTGCGGACGATCTCTCTGGGCGTGAGCCATCCGGTTGCACTGGTGGTCGATGGCGCCGACGATCTCTTCGTTGCAAACGCCAAAACGGTGACGGTCTACACCAACGGTGAGAACCTGCAGCGCACGATATCCCAGGGGGTGAACGCTCCGCGCGCGCTGTTATTTGGACCCTAGCGCTGCGCGATGCTCCGCTCAGGATGACACGGTTAGTTTGGGAGGGAGTTGGGCAAGGTGACGAATGCGCCCGGCGTGCCGCCGCTGTAAATCCCCTCGCTCTGTCCGTCGGGATACGATAACTCGTCGATCTGCGCGGCACTTCCGCTTGCGTCCATGACAAAGATGTTCTGCGACCCCGCATCGAGACGAAAGGTTCCCGCGCAATACGCCGCGTTGAGATTGACCTGCGTCGCCGTCTTCGGCGAGTACGGCGCCTTGTAGATCGTCATGCGGCCGTCGCCGCTACCGCTGCACGAGCCGGGGTTGTCGACGACGATTAAGTCGTTGGTGGTGGGATCGACGCCGATGCCGCCGATGACGCCCAGTTCGGGCTTAAGATTGAGCGGCGTGCACGTCCACGAACTCGTCGGAAACTCGACGACGCCCGCATAGCTCGGGCCATAGCCGTTCACGAAGACGTCGCTTTGGTCGTCGGCGGCAATCGAGACGGCCTCATTGATGAACGGACATGAGAACGGCCTCCCGGCGGAACGGTCGAGCGGGTAGCCGACGACGTTTGCGTCGTCGAGCACGTATGCCGTGTCGCCCTTGGCCAGCGTAATATCGACGGGCGGTCCGCTCGGATCCGGATAGACCATCTCGACCTGGTTGTGGAGGTTGTAGGTCACCAGTTCGCTCGGCGAGGTGCCCGCGATCGCGAGGAACATCCCGTCGGCACTCATGCCCGAAGCGCTGTCGATCCGCAGCGACGAGGTGATCGCGATCGGCTTGTGGCTTCCGCCGTCCCTGATGGTCCAGTACTCGAGCGTCCCGCTCGAGTTATCGAACGCGATGAGTGCCGGATTCTTGAACAGGCCCGAATCGAGCCCATTCTGCGAGCGCTCCGGCGTCGAAGCCGCGACGGGATCGGTCGCGGTGCCGGCGGAGCATGCGGAGAGCGCGGCGAGCGCGCAAATAACGATAACGGTTCCCGGCAAAGCGGTGACGGTTGCGCTGCGCGAGTGTAAAGGCATCTGCAAAAGTCCCCCCATCGAGCAATACAGCACGGGCGGGGGGACCGGCGATAACCGGAAAGCGCGATGCGAAATCCGCATGCGGAAGAAAACACACGATCGCCACACACCCTATTATGAAGAGTTTCGGGCTCGCTCGGCGTCGAACCTACTAGACGTGGACTCGCTCAGAAGCGTCGCGGCGTGGCCTTTCATCCACGGCTTCCTGTTTGTGGCGCTCGCGCTATTTCCGATCGTGAATCCCTTGGGAATGTCGGCAATCTTCATGAGCTACACCGAGGGACTCGACGACGCCACGATCGTGCGGCTGGCAAGGCGCGTCGCGATCAACGCTTTCTTTCTGACTGCCGCCTCGTTCGTTGCCGGCCCGTTGCTGCTGACTTTCTTCGGCCTGAGCGTTGCCGCGGTGCGGCTAGGAGGCGGTCTCGTGCTCGCTTATGCGGGTTGGAAGCTGCTCAATCAGGGTCAGGAGGACCCGGCCCACCGCGCTCCGGCGGCTTCGGCAGAAGCGATCGTGAGCGGCGCGTTCTATCCGCTCACCTTGCCGTTGACGATTGGGCCCGGGTCGATCGCCGTCATGGTGACGCTCGGCAGCAGCATGCTCTTCGGCACGACGATCTCGCTGTGGGACGCGGGCGGCGCGATCGTCGGGCTGGCTGCGGTGTCCGCCGTCACCTACGTCTGCTACAGTCAGGCCGAGCACATCTTACGCAAGCTCGGAGCCAGCGGCGTCAACGTGCTCCTGCGGCTTTCCGCCTTCGTGTTGCTCTGCATCGGCGTCCAAATCGCATTGGCCGGATACAATGCGATCTCTGCGCATTAGAGTTACGGCGGCGGTCGCGCTGACGGTTTGCGCGGGGCTGGGCGGCTGTTCGCACGGCGTCGCCTCCGCTCCGGCGCACGTGCTGCGCATCGCGTATGCGGGCGATCCCGGCTCGCTCGTGCCGCTCATCGCGGTCGACCAGGAGATCATCGCGACCGCGACGCTCTTCTGTCAGACGCTCGTGGGCCTGTCGGGCGAGAATCGCGAGATCCCGATTCTGGTGACGCGCATACCATCGCGCCAGAACGGCGACGTTTCGCGCGACGGGACGCGGATCGTTTACCGCTTGCGCCACGGCGTGCGCTTCGCCGACGGCGTCGAAATGACGTCGGCCGACGTCGCGTTCACGTATCGCGCGATCTTCGATCCGCGCAACCGGTCGACATCGATCGAGCCGTATCGCCGGATCGCATCGCTGGAAACGCCCGACCGGTACACGGTCGTCGTTCGGTTGCGCGCGCCGTGGAACGCGGCCGTTCGCGTGCTCTTCGCGCAGGCCGACTACGCATACGGTATTTTTCCCAAGCACGCATTTGCCGGAACGAAAATCGTCGGCACGCGGTGGGAGGATGCCCCGTTCGGAACCGGACCCTTCCGGGTGAAAGAGTGGCTCCGCGGCGACCGCATCGTCTTCGAGCCGAATCCGTACTACCGTCCGCGACCGAAGCTTCGCGCGATCGTGATGCAGATCGTTCCGAATCTCGATTCGAACTTCGTGACGCTGCGTTCGGGAGCCGTCGACGTCGGCACCCTCACGCCCGAGAACGTCGAGCAGGCGGCCCGCATTTCGGGCATTCGCGTGATGCGCGTCCCGGAAAACGCTACGAACCTGCTCTACATGCAGACGCAGGCGGCTCCAACCAACGACGTCCGCGTGCGCCGGGCGATCGCGCGCGCGCTCGATTATCGCGCCCTTGCGAATGCCTGGCTGCACGAGTATCCGAGCGCGACGTCGTTCTTGCCGCCGCCGATTGTAACGTGGAAGAACGTCGCCGTACCGCCGTTTCGGGGCGACGTTGCGGCGGCAAAACGGGAACTCGACGAGGACGGGTGGGTTGTCCGTGACGGCGTTCGCGAGCGCGGCGGCGTGCCGCTCGCCGCGTTGATCGGAGCGGACTCGGAGAACCCGATCAACGTGCGCATCGCCACGATGGTTCAGGCGCAACTTGCGGCGATCGGCGTGCGCGCGACGATCAAAACCGATCCCACGCGCATCTGGTTCTCGCCGGCCGGCCTGCTTCGCAACGGCAAGGCGACGCTGATCGACGAAACGTGGGTCGGCGGCAGCGATCCGGAGCAGTCGCTCAACCTGCGCTGCGTGCAGGCGGCCGCGGGAGACGAGAATCATTCGTTCTATTGCTCGCCTCGCTTCGAGGCGCTCTTCGACGATCAGGCGACGACGCCGAGCGTTACGCGTCGCAATCGCGACTTCGACGCCGCGCAGCTGCTCGTGCACGACGACGTTCCGATGATTCCGCTCTACTACGAATACCGTCTGCTCGGCATCCGCAGGCGCGTCAGCGGATATCGCATCAACATGCTGTTCATGCCGGTCGATGCGGAGCGCTGGGATGCAAACTGAGCGGCGCGTGGAGACCAGGTAATCGCGGCCGTGGTTTCGTAAGAAGGGCGCGCATGAATCGATCTTTTGCGCCGTGCGCGGCCGCATCTCTGATCACGCTCGCTTCGGGATGCAATGCGATCGCACCAGGCGGTCCGGTTTCCCCGGCCGGCGCGTTTCCGGCCGCCGGTACGACGCAGGCCGCCTCGGCGAAGCGGGATACGATTCGGACGCCCGCGCTCGTCGTCGTGACGCCGAACGGAATTCTCAAGTACTATCCGGTCAAGGCATCCGGCGGACGCCAGCCGATCGAGATTACGAAGGTTCCGGGCGTGCGCAGGGCATCGAGCATGGCGGCCGATGGTCGCGAACTTGCGATTGCCGATCAGGGCAAGCCGGGCGTCGTGCTCTACGACCTCACGACGAAGACGGCGCGCGTTTTTACCGACCCGTACGGCGTGCCCATTGACGTTGCGGTCGGTCGAAATGCCGACGTGTACCTTCTCAACGAAGCGGGATCATCGGCGAGCAGCGTCGTGCGGTACCCCGCGTATTCGCGCGAACCTGAAGAAATTACGTGCAAGGACCTCGTGCGCGGCGTAGCTATCGCAACCGATAACGAAGGCGACGTCTTCGTCAACGGATACGGTGCGAAGTCTGCCGGAGTCGTCGAGATTCCAAATGGTCCGAACGGCCCGCAATCGGGTCGCTGCGAACGGCTGGCGCTGCAGCCGGAGCCGGGATACGTCGCGGGCCTTGCCGTCGATCCGAAGACCGACGATTTGGTGGTCGTCAGCGATCCGGAAACGTGCTCCGGCGGCATCGAGGGGGAACTGTCGATCTATCCGAAGCCGTACGACCAACGCACGGCCCATTCCACCAGTCTCAACGGACGATGCGTGGGACTCGTACGGCTCAATGCTTCGTCGAGTTCGATCTTCGCGTTCGACCGGACGTCGGCGTTCGCGCATGCGTACGTCATCCAGCGTAGCTATCCTCAAGGTTCGGGGGATGCGACGTATCGTCACAAATACGTTGGCGGGTTTACGACGCTGCCGAACGCGCTACCAAACTGAACGCCCTTCGACTGCGCGTGCTGCGCACGCTCCGCTCGGGATGACTTGGATTGACTATACGGGCTGAGGGTGAGGCCGATACTGCTGCGATCGGCGACCTCGTAGCCGATGTATTTGGCAGCCGCGCAGAGGCTCGATTGATCGAACGGCTGCGCGATGAGGGTCACATCGTCGTTTCCCTGGTTGCCGTCGAGGATCGAAACGTTGTGGGGAACGTAGTGTTCAGCCATTTGTCGATTGTGACGGACTCATCAACAATCGAGGCGGCAGCGCTGGCGCCGATCGCCGTGAGCCCCGATTATCGAGGGGCGGGGATTGGCGCGGCATTGATTCGTGAGGGCTTGCGAATCTGCAAAGCGCACGGGAAGGACGTCGTTCTCGTCCTAGGCGATCCCCGCTACTACGTCAGATTCGGGTTCTCCGCAGAGCGTGCCACGGCTATTGCAAGCGCATATTCGGGCCCGTCGTTCATGGCGCTCGAGCTTACCCCGGGCGTGCTAAGAGGCGTCAGCGGCTCGGTTACGTATCCCTCCGCCTTCGACGATGTGGAGTAAAGTAACGGACGGTCCTTCGACTGCGCGTGCTGCGCACGCTCCGCTCAGGATGACATGCATAAGGGTCCTTCGACTGCGCGTGCTGTGCACGCTCCGCTCAGAATGACATGCATAAGGGTCATTCGACTGCGCGTGTTGCGCACGCTCCGCTCAGGATGACACGTCAGGATGACGGGCTGAATGCGGAGCCGGTTGGTTCGGAGAGTCCTTTCGTGGCGCGCTTGGGAGCGCCGCCGGCGGGATAGCGGAAAAACTCCACGGCGGCATTGCCGCTGTCGGGACAGACGAACGTCTTACGCAGAATCGTTCCTTCAACGCAGTCGGAAGCACCGTCGAGCGGCATGACGCCGGCGACCGTTCCATCTTCGTCGATGTGGAACACGGCGTTATCGATCTGATCGCCGACGTCGACCGTGTTTCCGTGGACCTGCACGCCGCCGGGATATTCGATCGTCGCGCCGTTGATGGGCACCGAAACGAGACGGTCGCTGCCGTGGGCGATCTCACCGAGCACCGCTTGCGCGAAGTTCGGCGGCCAGCCGTCGACGAAAAGGTTGCCGGCACGATCGAACCCGGCGAAATACACTTCCTCAAAACTCGAAGACGCGATGATTTGCGGCTTTCCCTTTGCGCCCGCGTACCAGGCGACGCTGCCGCGGCCCCCAGTCGTGGCGACGAGATTTGCCACCGCAAGGTTGCCTTGGGCGTCGACGGCGCAGCCGCCGGGATACTCTCCGGGATCCAGCAGCGTCGCAATCGGAGTCGTGCCGCCGTGCGCGTATTCGACGATCCGCGATTTTTGGGTGTTGGCGATCCAGACGTTTCCTTTGCCGTCACTGCACTCGCCTTGCGGCTCCGTGAAGCCGGTGAGCGTACCGACGAGGTTTCCGGCGGGATACGTGTAGACGTAGACGTCGTTGGTGCCGACGTCGGAGATGTAGAGGAGATCGGACGACGCGGCCTGCGCGAGCAGCCACGACGCGCTGCGATCCGGATGCGGTGCCGGGATCGCATTGCGCGCGACGAGCGTCGAGCGGCCGTCACCGCGCGCCGGCTGAGCCTTTGCGTTGAGCGCGCTGTCGGGACTGCCGGCGTTGGCCGCGCAACCGGCGAGCAGTGTGGAGATGGCTGCGATTGCCGCGGCGCGGCGCGCATGGGGGGTCATCAGATGGCCTGAATCTTTGCCATCATGCCGGCATCCTCATGGTCGAGAATGTGGCAGTGGAAGACGAACTCGCCGCGAACGATCGGATCGCGAAAGTCCATGAGCATGACGATTTCGCCGGGAGGGCCCTTCGCGTCGATGCCGGTTCGGTGCGGAATAACGACGCTGTCGGCCCAGTGCGGGTGCTCGACCTTCACGCCGTTCACGCTCTCGACCGCGAAATGGATCTGATGGATGTGGAAATCATGAATTTCGCGGGTGGCGTTGAGGACGTCCCACTCTTCGACGGTTCCGGTACGAACCACGAACATCGGCGGCCCCTTGATTGAGAACAGCTTTCCGTTGATGAAGAAGCGGGGTAGCGGAGTTTCGCTGAAGACGACGCGTCGCGTTGCGACGGGACGCGGCAACGCGGTCGTGTAGACGTTCTGAGGAAGCGGTGCGCCGACTCGCAGCGGGATGCGCGCGCTTTCATCGGCACCGTGATGTCCGGGCGGCGCTATGATATCGGCGAGCACCGTCATCGGATCGGGATCGCCGTTCGGACCGGTATCGAAGCACAGCGTGCGAAACTTCGCGTGACCGCTCGCGGGTCCGGTGACGACGAACTCGGCGCGCGCCGCCGGCGGAACGACGATCGAAGAAACGGTCTGCGTGGGCGGAGTGCCGCGGTAGCTGTCGAGCGCGAATCCGTCGACGGCGACGACCTCGAGCGTACCGCCGTCGACGGCAAGTTTCAGCGTCTTGTGACCGGTGGCGTTGATGACGCGGAAGAACTGCGGCGCGCCCGGCTTGATCGTGATGGCCGGGTGTATCGCGCCGTTGAGCGTGACCGTCAGGCGTCCGGCATCGGGGCCGCACGGATGCAGGTTCGAATTTTGCGGGTGCGCGACCGCGCTTTCGTTCATGCCGGCCATTTCGTCCGTACCGGCCATGCCGTCCATATCGGCCATGTCGTCGCCGTCGCCGATCGGCGGCGCGGAACCGATTCCGGTGTCGCGCACGACGATGAGGCGTTCGGTCATCTTCGCGAGGCCGGGAAGGTGATGTTCGAGACCTTCCACGACGATCGCGCCCGACATGCCGGCTTCGCCGACTTGAAGATTCGTCTCACCGTGTACGTGTGGATGATACCAGTAGAGCCCGGGCTCTTGATTCAGCGGAATCGGCACGACGTAGTGGAGCGAGCCGCCCGGCATTGCCAGCGTCCGGAGCACGTCGTCGGCGGGCGGCATCGGCGATACGCCCAAACCGTGAAAGTGCACGTTGAGTTCGCCCTTGCGAAATGCCGCGTGACCGCGGCCGCGCGGCAGATCGTTGGTCACGTCGAGCACGATCGTATCGCCCGGTTTGACGCGAATCGTCGGCGCGCCGACTCGGCTTCCGTTATAGAGGAACGATGGAAATCCGTTTTGCGGATTGATCGAGGCGACGAGCGAAACCGTCGCGACGCCGTTGACGGCGTCGATTTCGGGCGGCTTCGGCAACTCGGGCGCATTCGCGTTGCTTTGCGCCGGCGACGTCGCCGAAATCGCCTGGGGCAGAGTCGCGCCGGCGGGGCCGGGAAATCGGCCGCCGCAAGCGCTTAGCCACAGAGCGGCCAGCGCACACGCGACTATGCGTTGTTTCATTGCACTCCTCGAGGGCTTCGTCACGGGTGCCCGCGACGGCGCGCCGACTCCTGCCGGGCCAACCAGCCGGCTACGACCCAGGCAGCTGCAGCCGCCGTGAGATTGTATGCGTTGCCGCCCCACGCTTCGTGCCCGTGCGGTTCCTGAAAAATCCACGGTAAGCACACCAACGCGCTAAAGATGAGAAGCATCGCGGTTAAGAGTCGCGCGGCGAGAAGATCGAGAACACCCGAGAGTATCGCGATGCCCGCAAGAACGAACGCCGAGCCCGTAAGAATCGCCCAAAACGCGCCGCCCGGCGGAAGCCACTTCGGGACGAGCGCGGCGACGCCCGCGATGCCGAGATAGTGACTGAGCCCGAAGAGAATACAACTGAAGCCGAAGGCGAACCGGGCGAATCGCACAGCCCGCACGCTCCGGGTCGACGCGGCAGAAAACGATGCCCAAATGAGGACTCCGGCGGAGAAGAGAATCACTTGCTGGCCGGCGCCTGCAAGCACGCCGATAATGTGACCGGGGCTGAACCCGAAAAAATGCGTGACCCAGTACAGCCGCGGCAACCAGAAGATCGCGAAGATGGAATAAGCGGCTGCCAGCGCCGCACCACCGAGAGCGGCGCCGCGCCGCCAAAATATCGCGCAGCCGGCGGCGACGAGCCACACGGCAGTGAGGATGGCGAGAAACTCGCGCCCGGGGACGTGATCGCCGAAGGCTTGGATGGGTTGCCATCCCGTGGCGAAGTCGCGCCAAATCAGGTTGATGATGCCGGCTGCCACGCTCGCCGCGGCGTAGATGAAGATCCCAGCTCGCACGGTAATGAAAGTAATCCGTCGCAGCGTGCCATCAGCCCTTCGTCCTTCGACTCCGCGTGCTGCGCACGCTCCGCTCGGGATGACATGGGCGCTCGGCGTCGTAATGGCGGCCGTGACGTTTTCGCTTGACGATATCCGAGCGTCGTTCGACGAGAAGACATTCCTTCGCGGGATGGACTACGTTCGTCACGGTAACGTCGTGCAACTCGAGATCGACGAGAAAACCGCAACGATCGAGGCGCACGTCAACGGTTCGAGGTCGCTTCCGTATGCCGTCACGGTCGACTTCAGCGCGCCTCCACGCGGGCGAATTCCGTTGAGCGGCTCTTGCGACTGCCCGATGGAGTACAATTGTAAGCACGCTGCCGCAGCGGCGATCGCCGCATTCGACCGAGGCGGCCGCAACGGCACGCTACGGGCGGAGAACCCATACGATCCTACCGACTCCGCGGCTGAAGGATGGCTGCATCAACTGGTTGCCTATCGCACCCCGGTGGCGCAGCCACGGCATGGCGAGCACATTCGCTACCTGCTCGATTTTGCGAACGGCGACGCTGCGCGAATACTGCTCACGGCGCGCGTCGTGGCCGTGCTCAAGAACGGCGAGCTGAGCGCCGGTCGCGCATTCGAACTGCAAAATCTCAATCACGGCCTGGGTGCGTACATCGCACCCGTCGACCGCACGATCGGGCGGCTCGCGACCGCCAGCGGGGTCGCCGCGCTGTATGCGTGGGTGCCACGAGGTTCCAACGTCTCACCCCGCATCTTAGCGGTGCTCTTCGACGAACTCGTGCAAACCCAGCGCTTCCATTGGCGCTCCACTAAAGCGCGTCCGTTGGAGCGCTTCGATCTGCACGAGCAGCGGCTGACATGGTACGTCGACGCGAACGCGCGTCAACGGCCGAGCATAGAGGGGCGCCCGTCGCTGCGCTTGGTGGCGGCGACTCCAACGTGGTACGTCGATCCCGAGCGCGGCGAAGCCGGCACCATCGATATAGGGGTCGCTCCCGAAGCGGCTGCGCTGATTGCGATCGCACCGCCGCTGAGCCCGCACCAAGCACTGCGAACGCAGGCGGTGTGGCACCGCGTATTTGGTGCGACCGGCGCACCGCCCCCACATACGGACGTGCGGACGGAGATCGTCGAACGCGATCCTACACCGGTGCTGCGCCTACGGGCGGTGGGAGAACCGCTCGCGGCCGTCGCCGAGCTGGCGTACGCTTACGGCGCACGGACGGTGCGTCCCGGCGAGGCAATCCAAGAGTTCCAAGAAGTTACCGGCAACCACGTTACGATTTGGCCGCGGCAATATGAGTTCGAAGCCTCGGCGCGCGACACACTCTCGAGTCACGGCCTGGTTCAGGTGGGATGGCCCGAGAGCCAGTTCGTCGATCGTGGGAGTTACGTGTTGCGTTTCCCGGATGCAAATAGTGGTCGCTGGGCGCGCCTGCTCGACGTTGGCATTCCATCATTGCGCGAAAGCGGTTGGACCGTCGAGATCGAATCGTCGTTTCCCTACGAGCTGGTGGACGCCGGCGAGTGGGATGCGCGCATCGAAGCGAGCGAAAACCGATGGTTCGAGTTCGATCTCGGCATCGAGGTGGGGGGCGAGCGCCTTTCACTGCTGCCGGTCGTCGTCGATGCGCTGCGCGAGTTCGGGATTCACTCTGCCGCGCAGCTCGCGCAACTCGGCGCCGGCGCAACGGTGTACGGCCGGCTGCACAGCGGTGCGTTCATCGCCTTGCCGGCGGCGCGCATCGTGCCGATTCTCGCAACGCTCGTCGAACTGCTGGACGCACCGCTTTCGGACGACGGTCGCTTCGCACTCACCCCGGCGCACGTGACCTCGATCCGTCTGCTGGAAAGCGCCGTGCCCGTGCACTGGGGCGGTGCGGCCGCGATGCGCGATCTGCTGAGCGCCCTGGCCGCCGGCGACGCGCTCGAACCGCTCGCGCTTCCGGCCACCTTCAAAGGCACGCTTCGTCCGTACCAAGAGCACGGCGTCGGATGGCTGCGGATGCTGCACGAAAGCGGGTTCGGAGGGGTTCTCGCCGACGACATGGGCTTGGGAAAAACCGTGCAGCTCCTCGCGTACGTCGCGCTCCAAAAATCGCGGCGGCTTCTTCGCGGGCCGGTGCTGGTCGTCTCGCCGACGAGCGTGCTGCCGAACTGGCGCGCCGAGATAACACGGTTCGTGCCGCATCTCAAGGTGCTGACGCTCAGCGGCCCCGATCGCTTCGAGCGTCTGCCGCAGATCGGCACCAGCGACGTCGTGCTGACCAGCTATGCGCTGCTGCAGCGCGACATCGAGGAGCTCTGCAAGCACGCGTGGCAAATCGTCGTGCTCGACGAGGCCCAGGCGATCAAGAACCCGCGCAGCAAAGGTGCGCAGGCCGCAGCGCGCCTGCGTGCGTCGCAGCGGCTGGCCCTGACCGGGACGCCGATGGAGAATCATCTCGGCGAGTTGTGGTCGGTCTGCGGCTTTGCCGTTCCGGGTTTGCTCGGCAGTTATGCGGCCTTCGTGCGCGCATTCCGCACGCCGATCGAAAAGCGCGGCGATACCGATCGCCGTGCAGTGCTAGCCGGGCGCATACGCCCGTTCATGTTGCGCCGTACCAAAGAAAACGTCGCACGCGATTTGCCGGAGAAGAGCGAGATCGTCGTGCCGGTCGAGCTCGACGGCGCGCAGCGCGATCTCTACGAAACGATTCGCGTCGCGATGCACGAGCGGGTGCGCAGCGAGCTGCAGCGCCGAGGACTGGCGCGCAGCCGCATCGTCGTGCTCGACGCACTCCTCAAGCTGCGCCAAGTCTGCTGCGATCCGCGATTGGTCAAGCTCGCCGTCGCGCGCAGCGTGCGCGAATCGTGCAAAGGCGAAGCGCTCCTCGACATGTTGCCCGAGCTCATCGAAGACGGCCGGCGCATCTTGCTCTTTTCGCAGTTTACGTCGATGCTCGATCTCATCAAACCGGAGCTGGTGCGCTGCGGTATCGATTTCGTGGAACTTCGCGGGGATACGAAAGACCGAGTGACCCCGGTCAAACGCTTTCAAGCACTCGACGTGCCGCTCTTTCTGATCAGCCTCAAGGCGGGCGGTACGGGCTTGAATCTAACCGCAGCCGACACGGTGATTCATTACGATCCTTGGTGGAATCCGGCCGTCGAGCGCCAAGCTACCGACCGCGCGCATCGCATCGGGCAGCACCGGCCGGTCTTCGTCTACAAACTCGTCACTACCGGGACGGTTGAAGAACGGATCCTCGACCTGCAGCGACGCAAAGCCGAGCTGGCCGCCGGGATCTTCGAAGAGTCGGCGTCGGCACCGCTCGACGCAACCGAGATCGAGCGCCTCTTCGCGCCGCTGTAGCCGCTGGCGCTCCGGTCCTTCGACTGCGCGTCAGAGTCCGATTTGGCTGAGGTTCCAGACGAAGCGCTGCGTTGTGGGGCTGTCCCACCAGTTGGCGACGATCGCCTCGAGTTCGGGCATGGCACGCAGTTCGGCAACGTGTCCTTCGATGGTGGTTCGGCTCGGCTGCCGGCTTTGCACCTCCGCGTGAAGGCGATCGATCGTCGCGTGCGCCGGATGCGCGTCGGGCAGCGCCGCGTGCAGTTTTTCGCGCGGCAGTTCGGAAGGCTCCAACGGCAACAGCGTTTCGGCAGCGGTGATTTCTTCTTCGCCGGCGACCATGCCGGTGGCGTCGGCATCGGTGATCCCCTCGCGTAAGCCGGCGATGCGCTCTTCGATGCCGGGATGGTGCTTTTCGTCTTTCATGCGCACCTGCTTACCTGAGAGGCAGGGCGCGTCCTTCGCGCGAAGTGCGATGCTCGGAGTTCGGCTAGTTTTTGCCGTCCAAACTCCACGACGACGAAAGGAATCTGCGATTATGCGATACCTCGTAGCACTGTCTGCCGCAGCCGCTCTCGCCGCAATGCCTGTGCTCTCGGCCTGCTCGAGCAACGCATCGCGAGGTTCGAGTCCAATGCTCCCTAGCGCCGGCGCGAACCATATGAATGCGCCGGACGGCATGCGTTCCGATGCGGCGGGCGCCGAGTTCGCTTACGTGGCTAACGAAGGATCCACAAATATTTCCGCTTATAAAATCTCGAGCACCGGCGCGCTCACGCAGATCGCAGGATCACCGTTTAACGCGGGAACGGCGCCCTCGGGCATCGTCGTCGATCCTAGCGGCTCATTCGCTCAAGCGTCGAACTCGACGTCGGGCGACGTATCCGCGTATTCCATTAATGCGAGCAGCGGTGCGCTCACGCAGGTGAAAGGATCTCCGTTCGGCGCGGGCTTCCAACCCGCAGGCATCGCGATCAATCCAGGCAGTAAGTTTGTCTACGTGGCAAACTACGGCGTCAGCGGGAGCAGCAACGTTTCTGCGTTTACAATCGGGAGCGGCGGTGCGCTCAAGGCCGTGAAGGGTTCGCCCTTTCCGGCGGGTACCGGTTCGCAGTACATAGCGACCGATCCGAAGGGCAAGTTTGTGTACGTTCCAAACGCCGGCTCCGAGAACGTCTCGGGTTACAAGATCACGAGCACCGGCGCACTTACGCCGGTGCCGGGATCGCCGTTTGGTGCGGGTAGCCAAGCCTTCGGCGTGGGCGTCGACCCCTCGGGCAAGTACGTCTACGTATCCAACTACGGCTCGGATAACGTCTCCGCCTACACGATCAACGCGGCCAACGGCGCACTGTCGAAAGTTACGGGCTCTCCGTTCGGCGCCGGTACGGGACCCTGCAGCGTGATCGCCGACCCGACCGGCAAGTTCATCTACGTACCGAACAATGGCTCCGGCAAGATATCCGGCTATCAGATCAAGAGCAACGGCGGGTTGACCAGGCTGCAGGGCTCGCCATTCGTTGCGGGCTCGGGAGCCTGCTACGGGGCGTTCGATTCAACCGGTAAGTATCTCTACGTCGTCAATAACGGCGCCAACTCGATTTCGGCATATAAAGTGCAGACCACCGGCGCGCTTACGCCGCTTAGCGGATCGCCGTTTCCCGCAGGTACGGGGCCCGCGGTGATCGCCACGTGCCGCGTTGCAAACGGTAAATGCATTCCCGCGACGTTGTGAGCGGGAAGGCCGCGGTTTTCGTTATGGTCGAACCCTGACTCCGACGTTGAACGTGCGTGGTGGCGCAAAGTGATTCCCCTGAGCGTTTAAGAGGGTGACGAAGTAGCGGTCGTTGAGCACGTTCTGGATGCCGAGAGTGAGCGCGGTTTTTGGTGCTATCGCTATACCTTCCTCAACGTTGAACGTGGTATGCGGAGTCGCCTTGCAATTCCCCAGCGTCCCGTCCGGACATATGTCGGACGACAAGCCGCTGCCATACTCTCCATCGAGGGAAAACCAGCCGCCCCGCCGGTCGTTGAGCAAGATGCCGCCGGCGATGCTCCAGTTCTGCTCATGGTCGGCCGGCGTGAAATCCGTCGGAGATCCGAAACAGGGCGCGAGCAGCTGCGTTTCGCAACCTTTGTTCACCGAGACCACATGCGCGACCGAAAAGTAAAATCGGCCATTGCGTTCTAGGGGCTGAACGTAATTAATCGCCTCTTGCGACAATCTCCCGAGCACGTAGTTGATGTCCTGATGAAGCAGCGTTAGACCTACCTGGGTATCGTCGATGAGGTCGTTTGCGTTCTTTTGCCAGACGCGAAAGCCAAGATCGCCGGAGCCGACGGGTATGTGGCCGCCGAACTCGAGTTGCGTATCGCGCTCCGGTTTTAGGTCGAACTGCTCTAAGGTCGGCTGTAAGGGGAGATTGAGCAAGTATGCGGCCTGTGGGCTAACGTTCTCAAAAGAGAACGGCTCGAAGAAGCGACCGACGTAGGCGTAAAGACTCGCGCGTTTGCCGAAGAAACGTGTGACCTTGAGCCTGGGGCTGAAGGCGCCGAAGCCCTGCGAAAATCCGGTCGACTTGATGTTGAAGAAGTCGTAGCGAAGTCCGTAATCCGCTTCCCACAGATTGCTCATCCGCCAACTGTCTTGAATATAGGACTGGTACGTATTCCCGATGTTCGGAGCATCGTCCACAACGGTCGCCGGGGCATCCGGCGTGTTCGGAGTTTGGATCGGAGCTAGAAAGTTATTTGGCTGCAGCGTAATCGCGTAGTATTTCAATACGCGAGTGAGATCGTAGGACAAGCCGGCCGCTAAGGTGTGCCCGCCGAACGTCCGCACGTAATCGCCCTGCATGATATAATCGAGCGCAGTTCGCTCGTCGGCAAGTGAATAGCCGCACGTCGTTGGAGAAAAGCTTTCCGTTTCGAGCGCGCCCGCGCAATCGGCCGGCGTGCCGCCGTTTCCGTAGGGAGGCGCCTCGACGTTCAAAGCCTCGCCATAGATCCAGTCGTTAACCGGATCGCCGAAGTCTTGAATTCTTGAAGTCTTGTATGCGGGACCGAAGGTAACCATTCCCGTATCGCCGATCGGGTGATGAAACTGTACCGCCAGGAACGTGTCACCCTGGGTTTCGTTGTCGTCCGTGGAGGCCGGTTCGCCGTTGGCGACGTCGTTGGGAATCTGAAACGTGCTGTAGCTGTTGACGAACGTGATCTTGGTGAAGTTATTCCCACGCGACGGCAAGGTGGCGGTAAGGAATTGCCCGACGGAACTCGCGTCGTTATGCGGCGAGTCCAAGTTCGGAGGATCGAGTCCCCGCGTCGTTTGCGAGCTGTTGAAGGCGACGTCGTAGCCGCCCGCGCTTCCGATTGGCGCGTGATACCCCAGCTGCGATTGGGCATTCGTATATGAGCCGGCTGAGGCATAACCGTCGAAGCCCGGGGGGCCGGTCCCGGATCGCGTCGCCATGTTGAATACCGAGCCGAAGCGCAAGCCGTACTGCGCGGGGTACGCTCCTTCGACGAGGTCGATAAAGGAAAGGTCGTTGAGGTTTATTTCACTGCCGATGTCGCGATTGAGCTCCTGCGGTAAGGGCACTCCGTCGAGCATGTAGTTGATGACCCCGTGGTCGCCGTTGATGTGCACGACGCCGTTCGCGCCGCGCACCGCGCCGGGCATCTGGATCTCCATTTCGGAGAAGCTGTTGTTGAAAGGCAATTGAGTCAAGGCGATGCTATTGAGCACGACGTCGCTGCCGCTTCCGCGGATCACATCCGACTGCGCGCGACTCACGACGACGTGCTTGATTTCGGTAAGCGTCCTCAACTCAATCACGACCGTAGCGCCGCCGCTGCCCAGATCGATGCGAACGATCCCTCGAAGATCGCCATACTGTGCCTCAACGTCGTACGAGCCGAGCGGAAGCGGAGGAAACGAAAAGCGCCCACGAGTATCCGTGGTCGCCTTTATGGTGAAATTGTTCCCGGATGCGGTCACTCGAGCGCCCGCGATCGGCACGCCTTTGCTCGTTACGCTGCCGGTGAGGAAAGAACTCGAGTTGATTGCATACGACGGTGCCGCGCACACACACATTATTCCAAGCGCAATCGCTGCGCATAGAAGCAAGGACTTCATGATAAAAACGCTCCTAAGGTGAAAGAGGAGAGAGGTCCGCCAGAAAGGCGCCTATTTAGGAGCGCGAGGGAGGGGGCCGATTGCCAAGCGTTGCCGCGAAGGTGGAATACGTCGAGGCGACCGCGTGGACGGCGTAGCGCGGCACCAGTCCGACCGAGATCACGTGGGGCGAGCGCTCCACCGCGGAGCCGAGTACCGTGAACGCACGCACGATGCGCTTGCGCAAGGCGATGAGAACGCACGAACCGATGGCGCTTGCGACGAGTGCCGCGGCCACGCCAACCAGCGCGTCGCCCCTACACAAGGGGCAGCCCTCGCCGACCTGCGTCACAACAAAAAATGCAAACTGCAGGCCGGCGGAGAGGGCGAAGAAGCGGACGCCGTTGCCGGCAAACGGAAGAGCCCGGGCCATCAGCCCGATGCGGCGACGGCGCTCCGCGGCGCCGGCAAAGAACCCCCCGCAAACGAGAAACGCCGCCAACGCCGCAATGGCAATCACGGCCAGATAGGCGTGGAGGGGCGAGAACGCCATGTCGGCGGCGTCCCGGCCGAGACCGGCGAACTCCGACCCAAGGTGGACCGCGATGCCGAAGGGCACCGAGAGGGCCAGGTACAGGAGCAGGGCCCGGCAGCGATCCATTATTTGCGAAGTATTCTCATATTGCCTCGCCGGCTCCTTTACCTCGTCGTCACGAGCAGCGGCGCCGTGTAGAGAGTCTTTCCTCCGATGAACTGAAGCCAGAGATCGTAGTTCTGGGTGCTTGGCGCGAGCAGTTGGAGTTCGAATTCGTTGCCGATGTTGAGATCCGGTGGCATCGGCGTCATCTGCATTATCATGCTATCGCCGCAATCGTTTGCGGCGCTGGACATGTCGAGCATCTCGGAGGTCATGCCGTGGACGTGCAGATAGGCGAGGTCCTTGGTCCCGATCAGGACTCCGTGCGACATCACACCCAAATACGGATGCAGATCCTTGGCCGGCCGTCCGTTCTTGAGGATGCGAACCGATATGGTAGCAACCTCGCCGATAGGGACGGACGTCGGGTCGATCGTTACGAGATAAGGACCGACCTGCACCGAGGAGCCCGCCGCGTGGACTTGCCGAATCGCCCTTGGCGCCCCGGCCTCGGCCGGCAGGTCGAATCGGAATACGTTTCGTCCCGAACCGTGCGGCCGGCCGTCGAAATAAATATGGTAAGCTTCGAGCGGTTCGGCCAGGTGCAGTTCGATGGTGAAGTGCCCGTTTGGCAGAAGCGTCGGATGGACGTGTTGAAAGTCGGTCAAGTCGTCCGATACGACGATCATATGCATGAGTTTCGTCATATCGACGTCGTAGCTTCGAACCACCGCCCCACCCTGGACTTCCCAGGCATCGATACGCGCCGTTCCGTTCGCAGTTCTGTCGGCTCGCATGAATGCGCTCATCGTCAACGTTCCCGGATAGACGATGTCTTTGCCGGTAACGACTTCGGTAGCACGGACGTTTGCCGGTGATAGCGCGGCAAGCATTGAGACCGCCAGGGCGATCGCGCGCGCGATTCTCACGTCAGCGAAACGCACGGCGAATCGCGGAGTCCAGGTCGGTCTGGGCAATTTCTCCGCTCCCAATATATGCAATGCGCTTATCCGGCGCGATGACTGCGATGGTGGGATAGCCGCCCTGCAAGTACTTTCCAGCGACGGCGAGCGACCCGTCGAACGCAACAGGATACCGCACTCTAAAATACTGGACGAAACCGAGAACGTCGGAGAGCGATTCGGGAGAGGCGCGATCGCGCGCGTACGGACTTCCGCTTACCGCTACGAAGTCGATGTGCTTTCCGTATTTCTCGTATAGCTTATTGAGTACCGCAGTTTCGCGTTGACAGTGTGGGCACCAGGTGGCAAATATCTCGAGAAAAACCGGGCGGTGCGTAGCCGCGAGGGAGAACATACCTTGCGTCGTCGCCACGGAAAAGGGCTGCGCCGAATCGCCGACGGAGAGGAAATGATACGGCGGCGCGTTTTCTGCAATCGGAGGAACGCTGCGATTGGCGATAGCGATGCTTACGACGGCGCCGACTGAAAGCACCGCTACGCTCAGCCATAGGATGAGACGGCGAACGGGAAAGGTGCGCGCGTGAGCGCGCGCGGAACGAACGTGCATGAGTTGGCCTCGCTAGAGAAGTAGGTAGTGTTGTGGGGTTTTAGCTAGCGAAAAGCCGGTGGAGCGCGTTTGCCGTTCGCTTGCGACGCGTCGCAGGCGTAGCCGACGGCGGCGAGAAGCTCGCCTTGGAAACGTCCGCCCAGCGGCCGAGCATCTGCGCGGTCGCGGAGAAGAAGCCGGATGATCAAGACGATTCGCGTATGGGCGTCGATCAGCCAGCCGCAAAGCGCTCGCAATAACGCAGTTCCCGCCGCACTCAATACGACGACCAGCGCAAGCCCGAGTGCGGGAGCATCACTGAAGGCGCTCAAGCCGCCGTCGAAGCGGCCTGCCGCGAGTTGTTCAACCGTTTCCATTCCGATAAGGAGCAGCGCTGCAATAAGGCCGATCACGATGACTGTTTGCCACCCAAGACGCGCGCGAAGGGTGCGAGCGAGCGACGGCAGCGAGCGCGTACCGAGGCCGGCGAGATGGAGTACGTACAGAAGAATCGCGCACGCAGCCGCCGTGAGGCCCCCGATGACGATGGAGACGAGCGAGCCATGCGCGTGGCTGCTATAATCGCCGCCGAGAACGCCGGCGAACTGTGCGTATCCGAGGAACGTATGCGTCGCAAGTGCGACGGTAAACGCGACTTGGAGGACGCCGGCCACGGCTACGCAACGGTAGAGGCTCCGCCTGCACACGGCATTCCCTTTACGCGAAGGGAGAGCGAAACTCCGCTACGAAAAGGCCGCACGTGATTCGACGCCTTCCCGGCGCAGTCGCGCTTGGGTTGCCCGCGGCCCTTCTCGCTCACGCGCTGCTCTATGGAAACGATCACTCCATGGGCGGATCGCATAGCGAGTTACTGCGCACGTTGGCGATTACAGCCGTGCTCGGATTCGGCTCTTTCGGCTTCGTGCTCTGTATGACTAGCTCGGGACGCATCTGTCAGGGCAGCGTGCTGAACGCAGCCCTCAGGCGCGTGTTCCCCGGCGTCGGTGAAACTTTCGCGGCCTCCTTTGGTTGGTTTTGGCTTGGGGAATCGATTGAAAGCGGGCATGGGCTCGTTCCAACGTCTTCCATCCTGATTGCCCTTCTCGCGACGAGCGCCGTGCTCGGGCTTTTTGTGCGCCTTTCACTACGTGCCTTAGCCCGGATCGTCTTCGCGGCTTCTTCGGGGGATTTCAAAACCCGATCCTACGACCGCGTCTCGATCGCCGAACAGATTGCGGCCACGCCACCAGTCACTCACGTCCTGCGTCTCTTTTCGCGTCCTCCGCCTAGCCAGCATTCCTACTAGACCGTAACGGAGCGAACTCCGTGCTTCCTAGGAGGTTTTGTTGGCGTTTCGCAGAGCGTCCAGCGCTCTTGTCATCTTTTGGTTGCTCTCCACCGGCGCAGCATCGGCTCACGCCTACATTGTCGGCGCGCAGCCTGCGGTCAATAGCGGCAACCAGCACGTAAGCGGCTGGATCGCAATCTCGTTCGACGAGCCGGTCGATCTGGTCGACTCGAATGCTATAGAAGTGTTTGCTCCGGGCGGACGGCGCATCGATCGACGCGATGCGAAAGTCGACCCGGACGACGCCACGCGCGTGGTGGCGCACGTTCCCTCCGTCCTGCAGAGCGGCGTCTATATGGTTCAATGGCGCGTTATCTCCGCAGACTCTCACGTCGTCCACGGTACGTATCGAATCGGAATTGCGGTCCCGTTTCTAGGGACCGAATCGGTTGAGCCGAGTTCGCCTTTCGATCCGTCATCGCTTCCGGCAACTTTCCTACGCTGGCTCAGCTTGTTCGGCGTGCTGCTGGCAACCGGCGCCGTTTTCTTGCGTATCTATGCGCTCGATCGGCTGAAAAGCGATTTCCCCGGCGCCGGCGCTATCGCGCGCCAGTGCGCGATCGCCGGTCTCTCGGCAGTAGTCGCGACGTGGATTCCAACCATTATCGTCCAAGCAGCGGCTGCGGGCGGCCACCTAGGAGGCGACATCGGCGCCGTCTTGACGCGCACCGCCTGGGGCAGCGTTCTTCTCTGGAGGGAAGTCGCCGGCGTCTTGGCGCTGCTGACGGTTCTCTTCGCCCGGCGTGCGTCGCCGTTGGCCGTCGCCGCGCCGCTGCTCGTCGTTCTCGCGAGTTTCAGCACGACGGGCCACGCTATCGCGCAATCCGAATGGCTAGCGCGAGGCATCGCGCTTGCGGTAGACTTCGCGCATCTTTGCGCGGCCGGCGTATGGGTTGGTGGAGTCTTCGTTTTAACCGCGGTTCTCCTGCGCGCAACGCGTGCCGGGCGGATGAGGCCCGACCAAGCGCGAACGCTTCTTGGGACATTTACTCCAGCGGCGGCGACGAGCGTTGGCGTCGTAATCGCCACGGGCATCTACGCTTCTTCGATTCACGTCACGACCTTTGACGATCTGTTCGCTTCTACGTACGGTCTGTTTCTGCTTGCGAAAGTAAGCGTCGTAGCGATTCTGCTCGTTTTCGGCTTGCGCCACTTCCGAGTGGGAGCGGGCGCAGATCCGGTGCGCGTTGGCGGAACGATTCCGGCCGAGGCGTTCTTGGGCGTCGTAGTGCTGGCGCTGACCGCCGCGTTGGTCGGAGAGAGTCCGCCCGGGCATGCCAGCGCCGTACCCCAATCGCTCGCAAGTATCGTCGTGGCGCTCATCTGCATCACGCTCATTGCGCGATTCGCAATCGTGGCGAAAGGCGCGACCAGTGCTCTAACGACGAGTTCCGCCGTCGCTTTCAAAATCGATGCGACGCTGGCAATACTCGCAGCGGCTTTTTTAACGTTCGGCCTACTCGGACGCTTCGTATACGTGTCGACCGTTTGCATGTACCCGACGCTGCAGCTCGGCGACGTGATGTTCGTCGATAGCGTCTCGTATACGCTACGTGCGCCTCACGACGGCGAGATCGCGGTGTTCCGGCCACCGGCGCCAGCGGGCGCCGGCGACGTCGCGCAACGGGTCATCGGCGTTGGAGGTGACGCCATCGAGATCGCAAGCGGGGTGGTCTATCGGAACGGAGCCGTCCTTCGCGAATCGTACGTTAGGGAGCCTATCGGATACGATTTGAGAATTCGGAATTACAACATTTACGTGGACGGCGTGCCCCTCGATGCGCGCGTCGCCAACGTTCCTCCTAAATCGACGTGGCAGGCTCCCAACCGCATTCCGAACGGCTTTTATTTCATGCTGGGCGACAATAGAAACTATTCAGTCGACTCCCACCTTTGGGGTTTCGTACAAGCGCATGGAACCTTCGCGGCCGGATTGCTAAAAACTCAGCGCATTCCTTCCCTCGGCAAGGCGATGTTCGTCGCGTGGCCGTTGACGAGAACCCAGCGCTTAGGGAGGTCGTAAATGACGAGTTTTCGGTTATCTTTATTCGGTGCGATGCTCGCGCTCTTTCTACCGCAAGCGACGATGGCTCACGTCAAGGTATTTCCAGATGCAGGCAACACGCAAGTACCGTCTTGCACGTTTGCGAAGTTCGTCGTGCGAGTTCCGGTGGAACGTGCCGCAGCCACGGTTCGAGTCGACGTCGCCGTCCCCAAAGGTGTCGTAGTCTACGCGGTGCAGCCGAAGGCCGGCTGGCAGTTCGATCTGGCGACGACCAAGGGAATCGTCACGAAGATTTCATGGACCGGCGGCCGCCTAATGCCGCACGAGTTCGACGAGTTCGCGTTTTTGGCCGCCACGCCAAAGAGTCCGGGCACCGTCAATTGGGACGCGTGGCAACACTACGACGATGGAACGGTCGTGAACTGGACCGGGCCGACGAACGCCGATACGCCGCACTCCATTACGAAAATCACAGCCGGTCGCTGCAAAGCGACCAAGAAAGCGGGATAGCACGATGAAGAAGCGAATTTTGTTGCTTTCGATTTCATTGTTTGCGATAGCGTACGCGGCAGATTACGCGAAGACGACCACCGAGGGCTCATTCGCTCTCCAAGAAGGCTCGGCCCGAACTCGGGCTTATTTGTTGGCGCCGCAAGCCGGGGCCGATGCGCTCGAGCGGCAGCTCGATACCTGGATCTCGGCGGACGGTTCGTCGTCAGCGATCCGGTCTTACCGCGTGGACATGACAAAATATCTGCACATGATCATCATCAGCGACGATTTTCGCACGTTCCTGCACGTGCACCCGACTCTTCGTGGCGACGGGCACTTCTTATTAAATCAGACGTTTCCGGCCCCGGCGCTCTATCACATTTATATCGACGCCGAACCCAACGATTACGGACAGCAGGTGTTTCGTTTTGACCTCGATCTTGGAGGTTCGGCGGGAGCGGCATCGCGGGATCTCAGCGAACGCGCTAAAACCGCCGCGGCCGGCCCATATCAAGTCAGTATCTCGTCGGATACGCTCTCGACGCAAGGGGAGTCACTACTCGTAGTGCACGTTACCCGAAACGGTAAACCCGCGACCGATTTGCACCCCTATCTCGGCGCGCTCGCCCACGCCGTTTTCATCAACGCCGACGACTTGAGCTACGTGCACGCTCATCCGCACCCGCTGACGGCCTCGAGCGGTGGAATGGGCGGAGGATCGCCGGATATGGCGCCGCTAGCGAGCACGGCGACGTCTTCGCCGGATATGGTGCTTCACGTCGCACTGCGCGAGGCGGGTATCTATAAGTTATGGTTCCAGTTTCGGGGCGGGGACAAACTCTACGTTGCGCCGTTCGTGCTGGCGGCTCGGTGAGCGCCCGATGCGCGCCTATTCGACCCGAAGTGGAGCATGCTCGATCGCTTCATCGCCGGCCGTGTTGCGCGCGATGATGTACAGCTCGTACCAGTGGCGACGCGCGAGCGGTGGTAACTCGAGGATTTGCGCGTGAAAGCGGTAGAGTCCCGGCGCCACGTGCGTGCTGTTAATCGAAAAGGCGGCGGTGCGCACTTCGACCGACGCAACGTTCGAACTCGCGACGATCGTTCCGTCAAACGAGCTGCCGGGTCCGATGGTCAGAGTGGAAAACCACATGCGAACGATCCGCGGCGGTGCGTTCGGCCGCTCGATAGGAGCGTTCGGAAGCTTGGCGGGCAAGCGCTCGGAGACTGTGAGATTGACTGGGATCGAAGCCGGCTTCGACGAGCAGGCGCCCAAAGATCCGACGAGCGCGGCCACGAGCGTAAACGTCATAACGTGGTCGCCGAATGTCCGCGACGTGAGAAGTAGCGGGGCGCGCATGGAATCCGAATCTTTGCCTCCACGTGAAATCAAGCCTGCCGAATTTCGGGAGTATGCGACAGCGGAACCTGGGCGCGCGACCGCCCTCGATTGGTTGGTGACGCTCTCCGCCGTCTGGATCGTGACCGGCCTGTTCATCGATGCCCACCAGCATCTCTTCCTCGCAGTGGAGTCGTTCATCAATCCGTGGCACATGACGATGTACAGCGGTGCCGCATTCGCAGCGCTCGTGCTTGGGACGGCGATCGGCCGCCGTTATCGCCCTGGCAGATCGTTCTGGGATGCGGTGCCGTTTGGATACGCGCAGAGCGTGGTAGGGGTGGCAGGACTCCTCGTCGGCGGCGCACTCGATGCAGTATGGCACTCGATTTTTGGTTTCGAACACCAGCTCGATCTTCTGCTAAGCCCGCCACACCTTTTCTTATTGACGGGACTCTTCTTCTTGATAACCGGTCCAGTTCGAAGCGGCGTCGCTCGCGCTCGCCCGAAGAACCTCTTGGAACAGGTGCCCGCGCTCGTATGCCTGGGATTAGCCTTCGAAATCGCGCAGTTCGTCACGCAATACGGCTTCTATCCTGAAGCGCTCATGCGCGATCATCCGCTGTCGCAGATCACCTTTCACAACGAACAGTTCATTCTGTCCGTGTTCCTCTTTTATCGGCAGGCTTTAGAGATCGCGATCATCATTTGGCAGAGTCTGCTGTTGGTCACTGCGGTCCTCTATTTTGCCGCCGTCCAACGCCCGCACTTCGGCGCCATTGCCATCATCTGTCTCGGAGAGAAACTCTGGATCGGGGGCGAGCTTTCAAGCGGCGCTCTAGAGTACTCGCTGATCGTGTTAGCCTCGCTGATAGCGGGTTTACTTGGTGACATCGTCGTTGCAAAATGGAATGCCTCGCTCAGTAGGCCTAATGCTTTCCGCGCACTGGGATTCATCGTCCCGTCCGCATATTGGGCAGCCTATTTCGCGCTGGCGGTGCCGATGTTCGGAGGCACGTGGTGGGACGCGAGCTTTGTGTTCGGCGCGATCGTGGAAGGCGGACTCGTCGGACTATGCGTTAGCCAGCTCTTTCTCGCCGGCTCTAAACAGTGGCGATCCGTCAGCGAATCGTAATTGGAACGAGGCGCTCGTCAACGGCACCGCCCGTGTTCCGCGCGATCACGTGGAGAACGTAGGCGCGCCGGTACTGAGGGATTACGTCTAAAATGCCTTGGGAGAATCCGAAGACTCCGAAGCGCTGCCGATCAGCGGTGAATGAGAACGACTCCGTGCGTACCTCGACACTGGCCACATTCGTTGACGTAACGATGGTCCCCATCCATCGTGTCCCGGTACGGACATTCGTCTCGTTCATCCAGAGTGCGAGGATGCGCGGCCGCGCGTCGGGGGGAAGCGTCTCGGGAGTGGGCCAAACGGCCGGCGCGATCACGACGCCGGCTGGATCGAGGGTACGCCCGGGCGACGAAGAGCATCCGATAAGGAGCACGATCACCGCTAATGCGAATCGCCGCGTCACGCTGCGACGTTCGACGGACATCCCGGCCGAGTCTCTACGATGACCGCGCGCCCGCCGCCCGAGCCCGGATACGACTGGGCGATGACCATGGCGTCGTTGTGGCTGTCGGGCGGCATCATGATCGATGCGTGGTACCATTTCCACTCCACGGTTGAAACGTTCTTCGAGCCCGCCCACGCGCTTTTATACGCCGGGCTGCTCGCTGCGTACGTCTTTACGGCGTTCGCGCTGAGGAGCGGCCGCCGCCAAGGATATCCATGGCGGCGAAGCTTGCCCGCCGGTTACGAGGCGACGGTTGCTGGACTGATCGTTTGTGTTATCGGCGGCCTGAGCGATATGGTCAAGCACTCGCTTTGGGGCTTCGAGGAGGGCTTTAACGCGCTGTTGAGTCCGACGCACCTGTTGATCGGCGCGGGTATGCTCCTCATCGTCACCGGGCCAATTCGATCCGTCCTTTCGCGAAAGCCGACTCAGGCGACGTGGCTTGCGCAGCTGCCGCTGTTGCTGTCGGCTGCATCGATGATGGAGCTGATCCATTGGGGAACTCAGTTCGTCTTTTTAAGTGAGGCAGAGGCCTTCAACGCGCCTCTTTCTCCCGCGAGCGTTCCGCATTCAACGCTAACGCTGCTGACGCTGCAATACGACAAGCAGGGAATTGGGCTCTTGGCAGTCGTCGTGCAGAGCGTCCTCGTTGCGGGCTTCTTTCTGTACCTCGCTCGTCGCATACGCCTTGCCTTAGGTGCCGTCACGGTGCTGCTCGTCGTAGGAAATGTCTTTATCGCGGCCGCAGATTCGAACTATCCCGGGCAATTCGTAGCGGTAATCGGCGCCTCGCTCGTTGCCGGTATTCTCGCAGACGCGCTTCGACTCGATCCCGCCAAACAGTTCTCCAAGCGCTGGCGCATCGCGTCCTTCGCGGTTCCCGCGGCGTATTGGGCCACGCTTTTGACGGTGCTCGACGTAACCATGGGGGGCGTCTGGTGGTCGTCCGACGTACTCGCGGGGTCGATCCTCTTTGCCGGCCTCGTCGGGTTACTCCTCGGTACTTTCAGCGCCCCGCCGCTGAGCGAGAGATGAGCAGCTTCCGATGCGGCGGTACGCGTCGGGAGGCCCGGTCCAACGAACGGATTTTGGGCGAATGAGATGCGCGAGCAGTTCGGTGCCGGCGATAATACGCGGCCCGGGTCGCGCGAAATAGGAGTCTGCGTCAACCGCGTATACGCAGCCGCTCATCACTGCCGGCAGATCGTTCCACTGGGGAAGCGATTGCAAAATGCGTGTTTGTTCTATCGCGCCGTCTAAATGAAAGCCGCACGGCGAGACGATAAACACTTCGGGCGACCAGTCCACGATTTTCGACCACGTCACTGGGCGCGAATCGCGACCGCGGCGTCCCAGCTTGTCAAATCCTCCGGCCATGCGCACCATTTGCGGAAGCCAATGTCCAGAGGAGAAGATCGGATCCACCCACTCGGCGCAAAAAACTCGTGGACGTGGCTTCCCGCGTCGCGGGACGGCGGTTACGTTCGCCAGCCGAAGCAAACCCTCCGATACCAAGCCGTCGCCGGCCTCTTCACGTCCGGTTGCAAGCGAAAGCTCGAGAATGTTCTGGAGGATGTCCTCGATCGAGTTCGGGCTCATGAAGAGAACCTCGGGCATCGCGTCGAGCGACTGGAGAGCGCGCCCGAGTTCGTTGCCCGACGGAGCACAGACTTGGCACAAATTCTGCGTGACGATGAGATCCGGTTCCAAGTCGCGCAGCAGCAGTTCGTCGATCTCGTAGATGCTCTCTCCGCGCTGAATGCGGGTCGAGATGGCGGCGCTGATCTGGGAGGGCGTCATGCCCGCAAGATCGATGGCCGGGCGTGATATGACCGGCTTGCTCTTGGCGTCGCTTGGAAAGTCGCATTCGTGCGTGACGCCGACAAGCCGATCGCCGATGCCGAGCGCATAGACCATTTCGGTCGCCGCCGGCAGGAGGGAGACGATACGCTGCCCTTTCATACGTCGAGGATAACGCAAAACCCGTTGACGCGGGGCGACGATCGTCGAAGGAGGCTCACGTATGATTCGTCTGTTAGCCATAGCCGTAATAGCGGTGATGACGGTATCGACGGCCGCCGCGCAGACCGCGGGAACCGTGTCGGTTTTGTATGCCGGCTCGCTTGTTACGCCGATGGAAGGCCCCATCAAGTCGGCTCTCGCAGCCGAGGGAATCGACTTCCAAGGTCAGGGCGCCGGAAGCAAGATGCTCGCGAACCTCATTGCAGCCGGGGCGAAGACTCCTGACGTGTTCATCAGCGTCGACCCAACGCTCGTTACCGGGCTCGGGTCGAAGGTCGCACACGCGTCTACCTTTGCCGGCACGAGCTTAGGCATCGGCTGGTCCAACCAATCCAAGTACGCCTCCGTGTTTGCCGAAGTTGCGGCAGGCAAAAAATCGGTACTGGACGCCCTTGCCACACCGGGCTTATCGATCGGCCGCACCGATCCAAGAATCGATCCCAAGGGCGTCTATACCGTCGAAGCGATGACGATACTTGCGGGCGCGGATGGCGAGAAGCGCATCCTCGGCAACGACGAAAATCCCGCTCAGACGTTTCCCGAGGAAGACTTGCTGGCACGCATTGAGACCGGACAAGCCGACGTCGGATTCTTTTACAAGACCGAAGCCGTTGCGCGTGGCTTAGCGTTCACAGCCCTTCCCGGTGCGGCGTCATTGTCGGACAAGATCACGTATACGTTGGCAGTGATGAAGAATGCACCGCATCCCGCGCAGGCAAAAGCCTTCGAGGATTTCATATTAACGGGTCCCGGCAAACAGATTCTACAGAAGGCCGGACTGCTCTATCTTAGCGCGCCGCGCGTTCTGAGCAAAGGCTAAATGCGCGGCACCTCGGCGACGAAGTCGAGGTCGAAGAGACCGTTCTCTCGCGGGAGCGCGTCCTGCAGTTTGTCGGTAAGCTCGAAGATCTCCGCGAGTCTCAGGATGTCGAAAATCCTTCGGAGGGCGTCGTTGGGTATGACGATGGTCTCGCGTTGCAGGTCTTTCGATTTTCGCACCTTGTGCAAGTGGATAAATTCGCCGATGGCGGTGGAATCGAGATAGCGAACCTCGGTGAGGTCGAGAATGACGTGATCGGCGTCGTAGAGGCGCTGGAGCGCCGTTTTCAGACGATCCCTCGAGCTGATGTCGAATTCGCCGATGAGGGTCATAACGACGGTTCGAAAGCCGTCGGGCGACGGGTTTTCGGAAATCGCGCTGTGTCCATTCGTGGAAGATTTTATCTGCTGTTGCATCGCAAAGACCCCACGGGAGATTTTTGAAGCTTAGGACCAGTCTAGGGCTCGCACGAGCGGTAAACAAGATGTGACTATTATGAAGAAAGCGCCTGGAGGCTTCACCGAAAGGGGTCGAATTCGCCGCGTGAAGCGCGTCGATTTTGAGCGAGTGATACGGTCCGGGGAACGCGTCAGGTTCTAGGCTCCCCTTCGCGATGCGAACGAGCGTGCGGCGACCATGAGCGGCACTTGGACGGACTCGAGCGGCTGATCGCGCAGGACCGCAACCGGCGTCAAGTCGTTGAGTTGCGGATTCGAGCCGTGGAACCACGCTTGGGCGAGTTCGCGCGAAGTCACCGTCGAGATCATCAGCGCCATCTGAAGCGCGAAGCGAAGAACGTGGGGCCGTTGCGGCTGGCGGGTGCCCGCGATCCATTGCTGCACCGCCCGGGTTTCTTGCACCCCGCTGAGTTCCGCTACCGTCGTGGCACCGACGAGTTCCGCCAGGGATGCGACCACTCTCTCCATGGAAAGGGACATGGCTTCGCCGTGGGCTTCGCCGGAGGTGAGTACGGGTGACTTGTCCTTCATCGCGTTCCTCCCATCTATCACGTGGAGTATACCAGGCTGGATCACATTATTCAATACGGTTGAGATTCAGCCATTAATCCCAGATTAGGACCCATCTATAACCGCCTACCGGCTGCCTGGAATTGGCCCGAAGAGCGTTTTAGGTCTCAAGGGGTGAACGGGCGTACGTGTCCTTGCTTACGGTCATCCGGAGCTCGGGGAAAGTGTCCTGACCATGCGATACCGTATAATTGACTATGCCTGCGTGATGCTTAGCGCGGCGGTCTTCACCGCATGCGGCGGCCGCGGCGTCTCTCCGCCAACGCAAGAATCGATGGGGTTGCCTGGCGCGCGGGCCTCGTTTCCGCATCGAGTGAGAACCGCCGGCCCTAACGACGTGACCACCACAATCGGCTCCGGTTTTTTCAAGCCTTCGGGGGTCGCCGTCGATTCCGGCGGCGCGGTCTACGTTGCCGATACCCGACATAGTGCAATAAAGAAGGTCTCGCCGAAAGGCAAGATTACGACGATCGGCTCGAAGTTCAACCAGCCGCGAGGGGTGGCGGTCGATGCGTCGGGAGATGTTTACGTTGCCGACACCGGCAATAGTGCGGTCAAGAAGATCGCGCCAAACGGTACCTTCTCCAAACTGGGCTCGGGATTCAACAGACCCTCGGGCGTCGCCGTCGATGCAGCCGGCAACGTCTTCGTCGCCGACACGGGAAGCAACGCGATCAAAGAAATCGCACCGAGCGGTGCGGTCACCACGATCGGCGCGGGGTTTAGGCAGCCGAGGGGCGTCGCGGTGGATGCAGCCGGCGACGTCTTCGTCGCCGACACGGGCAATAGCGCGATAAAGAAAGTCTCTTCCGGCGGGGCCATTACGACGATCGGCTCGGGATTCAACCAGCCGGAAGGTGTTGCACCGGATGCGGCGGGCAACGTCTACGTTGGAGACTCCGATAATTTCGCGGTCAAAAAAGTCGCGCCGGACGGCACGATTTCCACGGTCGGATCGGGCTATAGGTATCCAGAGGGCATTGCCGCCGACAGGAACGGTGATGTCTTCCTTGCCGACGCGGCGTTTTCCGCAGTCTACGAGATCGCGCCGAAGGGGAAGCTCGTCACGATCGGCTCGGGATTCAATTTCCCTACCGGCGTATTCGTCGACGGCTCCAACGTCTACGTCGGCGACACCGACAACAACGCGGTGAAGAAGATCGCGCGCGACGGGAAAACTACGACGATCGGGTCGGGATACGACGGACCCGAGGGCGTTGCGGTGGATGCGGCAGGGAACGTCTACGTCGCCGACACCGGACACGACTCCGTCAAGAAGGTCGCACCGGGTGGAAAAATCACCAGAGTCGGAAGCGGATTCAATACCCCCGGTGACGTCGCGCTCGACGCGAGCGGCGACATCTACGTGGCAGACACCGGAAACAGCGCAATTAAGAAGGTCGCCACGAACGGGAAAATCACCACGATCGGATCGGGATTCAACATGCCGGACGACGTCGCGGTGGACGCTTCCGGCAACGTCTACGTTTCCGATAGTTTCAACAGCGAAGTGAAGAAGGTGGCGCCGGACGGCACGATTACGACGATCGCTTCATTCGAGTGCCCGGAGGGGGTTGCAGTCGACGGCGCCGGTAACGTGTACGTTGCCGATTTATGCAACTACGCGGTCTATAAAGTCTCGCAAAAGGGGAGTATCTCGGCGCTTGGCTCGGGATTCTATCATCCATGGGGTGTCGCGCTCGGTTCGGGCGGAAGCGTCTACATCGATGACGCGGGACATAATTCCGTGAAGAAGTTCACTCCGTAGCCGCACCTCGGCCGCCGCCTTGTACCGAGAGTTCCCAACGATAGCCGTCGGGGTCGTGGAACCAAAGCCCCATGTTGGAGGAGCCCTCGGCTTCCGGTCCGATTTCGTTGCCGGGATCTTCCACGTCGACCTCGTGCTCCTTGAGGACGCGGAGCGCCGCCCGCAGCGCACCCATGTTCGCCACGTGAAAAGACATGTGCTCGATCGTTCCCGGCTGTGGTTTACCGGGAAAGAGGACGATCGTTACGTTCTCGTTGGTTAAGCCGACGTAGTCATCACTCTCGAACATGACTTTCAGGTCGAACAGCGATTGCCACCATCGTGCACTCGCATGCAGGTCGCGAACGGCGAGACCAAAATGCCCAACCCGGCCAAGCTGAATTTTCATTGCACGCCACTTCGGTAGTCGTCGAGTACGGCCTGGACGCGGCCAAACACTATTTCTCATTGATTTTTAGGCATCCAGCGGCCCGTAGTCGGCCGCCTGGCGGCCTATTTGGCCTAGAATAGAGCTATGACGACCGGTCCTTGGGGGCGGGCCCTCGCGGCTTTGGCGACCACGGCATTTTTCGCGCTCAACGGCGCCCTAGCGCGGGGCGCCTCGCAGGAAGAGCTGTGGGAGATGCAAGCGGGAAGTCAACAGTTTGCGCAACTGTCACAAAGCGGGCGCATCGTTCAGGCTTCGCCTTACTACGATGTGCTCAATCCGATCGCGACGCGAATCGCTGCCGTGGCCGGTCCGCAATACTTTGCGCCGTTTCATTTCATTCTCGTAAACGGCCAATCGCCGAATGCGTTCGCGGTGCCCGGCGGCAACGTTTACGTGACAACCGCCATGATGACGTTTGCCAAGAATCAAGACGAGTTGGCAGGTGTCCTTTGTCACGAAGTCTCGCACGACATCCATCACGATGTGTATAACAACGCGCACAAAGATCAAGGCCTGCAGATGGCTGCCAGCGTGTTGGGAATGCTCGTGGGATACAATATGCTCGGGCAAATGGCCGTGGGGCTAGGCGCGGGCGCGCAGGCGATGACGTTCTCACGCGCCGTTGAATCCAATGCCGATCGCGCGGGTGCGTACACGTGTGCGCAAGCCGGGTTCAATCCGTATGGGATGGTCTGGCTATTCCAGCGCTTTAAATCGAAACCGGGCGGCGGATCGATGGAAATGCTCTCGGACCACCCGCGCGACGACCACCGCGTCTCCGATCTCGAAAGTCTCTTCAAAAGCGATCCCGCAACGTTCGCCCGGTTCAGCCCGGACGAAGCACAAGGCGCGCCACTGCCTAAGCTACCGCCGCAGGGCTATCCGCCGCAGCAAGGCTATCCGCCGCAGCAAGGCTATCCGCCACAGCCGCCGCAGTAGCGGCGAGGCCGGGCGCCGGCGCGACGGGCCCTCTGAAAAACCGTCTAGGCAAATTTGCGTATTCCGTCACGGGTTTGGAGCGCGCGACAATCGTCGCCATGAGAGCAAAATTGCAGGTGTCGATAGGGACCAGCCCCGCGGGCGAGCGCGCCGTCGAGGCGCTGCTGAAGCACTACGCCGCGGCGGGGCCGTTGATCGAGCGGGTCTTGGGCAGTATTCCGTTCGTGTGGTCGACATTGCCCGGCGGTTTCAAGGGGCCGGTGATCTTCCACGGCCCGCTCTCGCCGCATACTAGGCCCAAGGCTCCCGTCGTCGACGTGCCGACGGCCGCCGGGATCCACCGCTATCCGGCGCTCTCCGCCGCGCGGATCGAGGGGTTGGCTCGGTACGGGGCGGTGGAACTCTACTCGTGGTCGCCGTTGGCCGCGCAGCCCACGCGCGTTCGGTTTGCGCGTCTGCTGCTCGCAACGTTGCCCGACGCCGAGCGCGGCGCCCTCGACGCGGGTCTCGCAGCCGTCGAGGACGTTCTCGCCGCCGCCGGCATCCGCTGGCTACGACTCTACGACGGCGGGACGGGCGTCGCGCTCTGGATCCCGTTCGGGGATGCGCCGTCGTACGATGCGGTGAGAGCGTGGTTGCACGCGTGTTGCATCCGGGCGGTACTCAGCGCGCCCGACCTCCTGACGCTCGAACCGAACAGCCACGGAGGACGGCCGGTGCATTTGCACGTGCAATCGAATGCGGTCGGCAGGTTTAGCGTGTTGCCGTATTCGGTGCGTGCGAGGGCCGGCTATCCCGTTGCGATACCGATCGATTCGTCCGCGCAGCGCGGCAACGGCGATTCGTTCGAGAACGGCAGCGTGCGCGCCGAGAACTTCGCCGAATGGATGGCCGCGAACGGCGAACCGTTCGCGGCGCAACCGGCGGAGTTTTACGGGCAGCGCTTCGCCGACGTTGCGGAGCTGTGGGCGGCGGCGCGTTCGGTGCCAGGTTTTTCGGATGATTACGGAGTGACGCAGCGGCCGCGATCGCATGGGCCGATCGTGCGCGCCGCAATTGCGGTGCTGCAGGACGGACGATCGCATACGGCCGACGAAATCCTCTCCAGCGCGCGGAAGTGCGGTTTGCTCGATGCGGCGGCAACGCGTAAATACGTCTATACGTCGCTGATCGAGTACATCGCGCGGGCAAACGGCAACGGGCGCAAGCCGGCGATCGTCCAGAACGGCGATCGTTCGTTCCGGATGAACGAACCGCCGGACGAGTGGCCGGAGCTGCCGCAGGCGCCGCCGCCCGAGGGTGCTCCCGAGACGATCGCGCTGATCGAGCGATTGCACCGAAGCGCGTCGAACGGTCCTGCAGTGGCATTTGAAGAGGCCGTGTGCGACGCGTTCGCGGCGCTCGGTTTTGCGGCAACGCACGTGGGCGGACAGAAGGCGCCCGATGCATATGCGGACGCGCCGCTAGGAACGATCGGTTATCGAACGATGATCGAGTGCAAGTCGTCGGATGAAGGCGTCAACGATCCGAGCGTGTTCGAAGCGGCGAAATACCGCGATGCGTATGGCGCGCAGTGCTGCGCACTAGTTGCGCGGGCGTTTTCGGGCGAGATCGAACTCGTGAAGGAACTGCACAATCACGGCGTGAGTGCGTGGACGGTCGACGACCTCGAAACGCTGCTGCGCAGCGGTGCGAATCCGTTCGAGATGCGGCCGTTGTTTGCACCCGGCTTCGCCGCCGAAGCGATCGACGATTTGCAATGGGAGCGGCATCACGGGAGGGCCAAGCGCGTGCGCCTCATTGCCGATGCAATCGTGCGCACCGGACGCACGACCCAAATCGCGTATCACGGCGCCGCTTCGGAATCTCCGCGGATCACCGAGGACGTCGCGATGGTTCTCGTGGACGAAGACTTGGCGGCGCAGGGAAGCCCGGCGACGTGTACCCGCGCCGACGTCCAAGCGGCCATCGAGTATCTTGCGAATCCGCTCGTCGGGCTCGTGGAGCGCGACTCCGACGGCAGCGTGGTCGTGGTGAATATGAGGCGGCTGCGTGCTTATCCCCTGACGCCTGCCGGGGAGGCGGCTGCGCGATGCCGAACGGCCATGCCTCACACATGAATTTTGCACGTGCAACTGCCCTGGGGTCGGTGATTTTCGCGTGCGTTGCCGCGACCGGAGCACCCGCAGCCTCTCCGGCGCCGGCGGAGCCGCAAGCGCCGGACGCCGTGACGCATCATACCCTCGCGTTGGGAACGCGCACGCTAGACTACACCGCACGCGCCGGAACGATCGTGCTGCACAACGACGCCGGCGCGCCGACCGGCAGCATGTTCTACGTCGCTTACACGCTCGACGGCGGCGCGCCCGCACGGCGGCCCGTAACGTTCCTATATAACGGCGGTCCGGGCAGCTCGACGATGTGGCTGCACATGGGTTCGTTCGGCCCGGTGCGCGTCGCGACCGATCCCGAAGCGAACGTGACGAGCGGGCCGCCGTACCGCTTGGTTTCCAACCAGGAAACGCTGCTCGATCGCAGCGACCTGGTCTTCGTCGATATGCCCGATACCGGCTTCGGCCGCATTTTTGGCGCGGGGACACCGAAGACGTTTTTCGGCGTCGACACCGACGTTTCGGCGTTCGCGCAGTTCGTCGAGCGCTATATCTCGGCTTTCGGGCGCTGGAACTCGCCGAAGTTTCTCTACGGCGAAAGTTACGGAACGACGCGTTCGGCAGCGCTCGTCAACGTGCTGCAGCAGGCGGGCGTGACGATCAACGGCGTCGTGCTGCAGTCGTCGATCCTCAACTTCGGCCTCGCCTTCGGGCGCAACGGCGACATCGGCGGCAACGACGATACGTTCGTATTCTATCTTCCCACCGAAGCGGCCACCGCATGGTATCATCGCACGCTGCCCGATGCGCCATCGTCGCTGCCCGCATTTCTCGACGAAGTACGCGCGTTCTCGCTGGGCGAGTACGCGGACGCACTCGCTCGCGGCTCGACTCTCCCTTTGGCGACGTACAACGAGATCGTCGCGAAGCTGCACCGCTATACGGGCCTGCCGGCGCAGTTTATCCGGAACTCGAATCTGCGCGTGCCCTATCCGCGCTTCGAGACCGAACTGCTGCGGCAGGGCGGCCGGGTCGTCGGGCGGCTCGACTCTCGCTATGCCATGCAGTCGCTCGATCCGCTGTCGAACGACCCCGACGACGACGCCGCCTCGGCGGCGATTTCAGGTCCGTACGGCGCGGCCGTCAATCAATACATTCGGTCGGATCTCGGTTACCATACGAGTCTACTCTATCAACAGAACGCCTACGACGCGATTCGCGAATCCGGCGGCTGGGAGAACAAGCACAACGGCAATCCGTTGACCGACGTCTCGCCGGACCTCGCCGCCGCGATGGTGTACGATCCGCACCTGCGAGTCTTTTCGGCCAACGGCTACTACGATTTCGCGACGCCGTATTCGGCGACGCTGTTCACACTGAACCATCTCGGACTCGACGCGCCGCTGCGGCAGAACATCACCTACGGTTTCTACCAGAGTGGCCACATGATGTACTTGGTTCCCTCGGCGCTGGCCCAGCTTCACGACGATTTGGAGCGCTGGTACTCCGCCATGCTGGGCGCATCGTGAACGGGCGCGGGTTAGGTGCCGTCGTGCTGGCGGCCGCGTTGCTCGCGGCGGCTCCGGCGAAACCGTCGCGCCCGGCGCCGGCGGCAATCCCGCAGGACTTCGTCGTCGCCGATGCGGTGACGGCGCACGTTCTGCACCTCGGCGGCAAGACGCTGCACTACACGGCACGGGCCGGAACGATCGTCCTGCGCGACGACGACGAACGGCCGTCGGCGACGATGTTTTACACGGCGTTTACGCTCGACGGCGCCAATAGTACGCGCCGGCCGGTGACGTTCTTCTACAACGGCGGCCCCGGCAGTTCGACGGTGTGGCTGCGCATGGGCTCGTTCGCTCCGATGCGCGTCGTGACCGGAGCGAACGGCACGATCACCGGTCCGCCGCCGTATCTCTTGGTGGAGAATCGCTATAGCCTGCTCGACGCGTCCGATCTCGTATTCGTCGACATGCCGGCGAGCGGCTATGGGCGGATCCTCCCGGGCGCGGATGCGAAGAAGATCTTCGGAACCGACAACGACGTGCGGGCGTTCGCGCAGTTCGTCGAACGTTTTTGCACGCAATTCGCGCGGTGGAACTCGCCGAAAGTGCTTTACGGCGAGTCGTACGGTACGCCGCGGACGGCGATGCTCGTCGATCGGCTGCAGAACGACGGCGTCGGGATGAATGGCGTCGTGCTTCAATCGTCGATTCTCAACTACGCGCTGGCGTCGCGCGAAGTGTACGGGGCGAACGGCACCACCGACTGGCCGTACGTTTTCATACTGCCGACGGAAGCGGCGACGGCGTGGTATTATCGGGCCGTTGCGGGCGCGCCGGCGAGGCTCGCCGACTACATGCGCGAGGTCGAGACGTTCGCCATGGGCGATTACCGCCGCGCTCTAGCCGCCGGCGATAGCATTCCGGCTTCGACGTTCGGCGACATTGCCGCGAGGGTGAGCCGTTACACGGGGCTTTCGCAAACGTACGTGCGGACCGCGAAGCTGCGCGTTTCTGGCGAGCACTTCCTGGCCGAGTTCCAGCGTACTCACGGAAAGACCGAGGGCGCGTACGATTCGCGCTACCAGCTCTTTGCGCTCGACCGCGCGGCGGAGTTACCGGAACAGGAAGCGACCAACGCGACGATGGACGCACCGTACGTCTCGCTCTCCAACGACTATATGCGTGAAGACCTGCACTACCGCACGAACCTGCAGTATCTGACGGCGGCGTACGCGGCGATCCAGAAGTCGGGGCCGTGGGATTTCCGCCACAACGGATCGCGCGTGCTCGACGCCGCCCCCGATCTCGCGAGCGCGATGACGTTCAATCCCGGGCTGCGCGTGTTTTCGGCCAACGGGTACTACGATTCGGTCACCCCGTTTCTCGCCACCGTGTACGCGTTGCAACACCTCGATTTACCGCCCGTGCTGCAGGCGCACATTACCTACGGCTTCTATCCCGCGGGGCACATGATTTATCTCAACGTCAACGCGCTGGCTTCGCTCCACGACGATTTAGAGCGCTGGTATGCGCGGATGCCGCAGCGTTGATACGGACGGATGAAAGGAATCCCGGCATTCGCTTGTCGCGCGAGCCGATTTAGTGTCGCGCCGCACGACGGTCATGGTCGTCCTGATCGGAATCTCGGTTTTCATCAACTACATCGATCGCGGCAATCTCTCCACCGCAGCGACCCTCGTCAAACACGAGTTGCACCTCACGGCGACGCAGCTCGGCTTCCTCTTGACGGCGTTTTTCATCACGTACATGCCGATGCAACCGGTCGTGGGATGGCTCGTCGACAAATTTACCGCGAGCCGCGTACTCGTCGTGGGTTTTCTTCTCTGGTCGCTCGCGACGATTTTGAGCGGCTTTGCCGGCGGTTTTGCCATGCTTTTCGCATGCCGGCTGTTGCTCGGCATCGGGGAATCGGTTTCGTTTCCGTCGATGTCGAGAATCCTCTGCGAAAACGTCACGGAAGCGCAGCGTGGCTTGGCAAACGGCATCGTGCAGTCGGGCCTCGCATTCGGCCCGGCATTCGGCATCTTTTTCGGCGGCATGCTGATCGCGGCATGGGGCTGGCGTCCATTTTTTGTGGGATTTGGACTCATGAGTTTGCTCTGGGTCGCCGCATGGACGGCGATCTCGCACCGTCACGTGGAGCACACCGCCGGCGCGAGCGCCGACGACGCGCCGCCAATGGCGCTCATCCTGCGCGAGCCGTCGTTGTGGGGCGCATCGCTCGCGCACTTCTGCTCCAACTTCCTGCTCTATTTTCTCCTCACGTGGATCCCATACTACCTCGTACACGAACGCCACTGGTCGCTCTCGCAAATGGCCAGCATCGGCGGCGCTGCGTTTCTGCTGATGGGCGCCGGCATGTTGGCCTGCGGCACCATCGGGGATCGATTCATTCGCAGCGGGCTGTCGGCGACGCTGGTACGCAAAGCGACCTGCGGAGCCGGTGCTGCGATCGCCGCGGTGTCGATGATCGGAGTCGGCTACTCCGGCAACGACGCGTCGGCGGTATGGCTCATGTTTGCGGGAATCGGCACCGGATTTTTGGGGATCAACACGTTCGTCGTCGCACAAACGATGGCCGGCCCCGTCGCAACCGGCAGATGGGTCGGCGTGCAGAATACCGTGGCGAATATCGCCGGCATCATCGCACCCTCGCTCACCGGCATTCTCGTGGATCGAACCGGCAGTTTCCACGTGCCGTTTGCGATCGCGGCGGCGCTGGCGCTAGGAAGCGGCCTCTCGTGGACGTTTTTGGTCGGCCGGATCACGCGCATCGACTGGAGCAGCCGACTCGTTCGAACGCCCGCCATTACGCCCGCCGCTTTGTAATGGAGCGTCCGTAGTACACAAACAACAAGGTCCGTCGTTCGTAGCCGGGCAATAGCGCTCGTTATATGCCGCACGACGAAAAGGCTGAGTCCGCCGGGCGCATCACCCGGAAGGCGCTCATCGCATCGGGCATCGGCGCCGTGGCCGCGCTCGGCGTGGGCGGCCGCTCCGCGTTCGCGCACGGAGCTCCAAGCGAAGCCGCGATACAAGCCGCGCTAAAGTCGGGCATTCCGCCAGACGACGGCCTCGCGCACCCGATTCCGTATACACCGCCGCTCGGTGCCGGAAAGGACCGCGGGCTCGCGCTGGGCGGCGGCGCGATCTACCTCGTGTCGTGGTATTCGGGCTACTTCACGTCGCTCGCGCAAAACGGCGTAGACCTCAAACTTACCGACGTGATGGTCGGCACGTCGGCCGGAACGCTGGGAAACTACGCGATCCTCATGGATACGGTCGCTCAAATGAAAAGCGTAATGGAAGGCTTCGGGCAAAATCCGGCGTCGATGAACTACTCGCTCGCACCGCCGTACAGCGCGCAGCGCGCGGGCTACGTCGGTAACTCGTTGCCGACGGCAAGCGTTGCGAACATTCAGGAACTGGGCCGCGCCGCAATGGCAGCACACACCAATCCGATTCCGGAGTGGCAAGCGGTCATCACACGGCTGACCGGCGCCGGCAATGCGTGGCCATCGCCGAAATATCATACAACCGCCAACGACTGCTACACCGGGCAGCGTCTGGTCGTCTCGCAAGACGATAACGTTCCGGCGATCGACGCGATGTCGGCGTCGTCGTCGTGGCCGGGACTCGCAGGACCGACTCCACTGAAAGATCGCCAAGCGATGGACGGAGGTACGTGCGAATCCTCGACCCATTCCGACGTCGTCGCGGGAGCCAAGCGCGTGCTGATCGTCTCGCTCGCTTCCGGCGATGACGCCCGCGACAACGAGCAAGGCCTGCGACTCGGCCATTTCCCCAACAGCCTCTTGCAAGAGGTGAAGAATCTCGAAGCCGGCGGCTCGAAGGTGATGCTCATCGTCGCCGGCTGCCCTCCGGGCTACGCCAAGATAAGTCTCGTCGATCCGGCCCTGATTCCGGTAGCAATCAAGTACGGCAGCGATCGCGGCGTTTCGGACGCCGCCAAGATCAGGGAGTTCTGGGCCTAGCCTAAAGGCGATAGCCGGAAGGCCGAAACCCTTGCTGAACGTTCATTCAAATGATATAATGGCCGTGCATGGGCGCGATTCGTTCACAGGATGTCTCGGGCACGCAAGAGGCGATCCTCGATGCCGCTGAGGCCACGTTCGCCCGGCTGGGCTACGAGGGGGCGACCTTCTCCGACATCTGCACGGCTGCCGGCGTCTCACGCGGTTTGCCGTCGTATCTGTTCGGCAGCAAGGAGGGCCTGTACAAACAGGTAGTTCAGCGCGCCGCTCAGCACTTGCGCGACGCGATGATCGAACCGCTGCGTGCGTGCGCGGAGACCGCGACGGCGAGTGAGGGCTTGTCGCTCATGGTAGGCACCTACGTCGACTATCTCGGCGCACATCCCCGAATCGTACGCCTGTTGCAGTGGGAAATGCTCAGCGAACCTAGCGAGTCGCGTCCATTTGCACCGTCCTCAGTGCTTTTCAGCGAGATCCTGAACATTCTGCGTAAAATGCTCGCGAAAAATAGGCGGCGCGACGTCAACGCACGCGCCTTGCTCGGAAGCGTTGTGGCGTTGTGTTTTTTTCCCTCGATGGTGGGCGCGCGCATCGAAGGGCTGGGGAAATTCTCGCTCGGCGAACGCAAGCGTCACATCATCTCGCTTGTCACCAGGGGACTTTGATGGCCGGCGTCGGCGATGCGTTGGCGCGGGCGTCGTTCGCGCTACGTCTTGCGCTCGGATTAACGTTTCTCTACGCGATCGCGGATCGCTTCGGGCTCCTGGGGCCGCCGGGAACGCCCAACGTTTCGTGGGGGACGTTCTCTCGGTTTACCGCTTACGTCGGAACGCTCAACTGGTTTTTGCCGCACGCGCTAATTCAAGCCGTCGCCTGGGCGGAAACAGCGCTCGAGACATGCTTAGGTGCCGCCCTCGTCTTAGGGTTGTGGACGCGCCAGACGGCGGCGATCAGTGCTTTACTCCTGCTAAGCTTTGCCGCGACCATGACTCTTGCCACCGGAATCGGCGCTCCGTTTGCTGCTTCGGTCTTCACCGCGGCGGCTGCCGCATTCATGCTGGCCTCATCGGGACCCGGCGACGTTAGCAACCGTCATGAAACTACAACGAAGTGATGATCGGGATGGGAACGGGAGCTAAATTGACGGCTTCTCCCATAATGCTATCCTTGCCCGGGTTTTGGTCGGGCTTACTGACCGCTCGGAGATCCCACCAGCCACCCCAATCCCGGCTGGGTCCAGTTGGAATCGTAGTAGTAGTTGCCGAACCCTCGCCGCCGGGACACACGTCGGTATGAAAATTTTTGCCTAGGCCGCCGTTATCACTTAGCAGTGTCCCGTCAGCAACGTTACGCAATGCAACGGCGTCGACTCTCGGCTTACCGGGGATTACCTTCCACTCGGCCGCAGCTGATAAGCCGGGAGACCTGGCGTCAACGCATCCAATGGAGCCGACCTGTTTGGTTAAAAAGTTACCCGTACGATAATTTGCGAATGCGTATATATGATCGGCACGACTGACGGCTATCAAAAACCACGTCTCTTCACTATCGCGGTTCTGATGCACGTGGACCTGACCGTCACTCCGGGCTTGCAGCCACGTACCGCGCTCGTTCTTCACTCCGACCAGGCCGAGGTTTCTCTTTTCGGTGGCATGCATGGTGGCGGTCGCTCCGACGCAAGCCATGGCTGCTATCGCCGCCGCGACGCACGATAGACCTATCAAAGTCTTTATTTGCAGCATTTTCGGAATGCCCCTCAAAAAATCACTCAGCGGCTCAGTAGAGGTACGTTGCGTTGAAGCCAAAGACCAGCTCGTTACGTAATCCGACGACGCCGCCCGGATAGACGTAGCCGCCCGTCTGACCGGCGGGGTTGATGATGTATTGGATTGCGGGCCGGAAAAAGCCCCATTCGCCGACGTCGATACCGTAGTTGAGCTCGAGGCCTTGTTCGACTCCGTTGATCGGGACTGCATATCCCTCTCGCTGCAGCTGATATTCGAACGTTCGCAAACGCGGGTTGACGTCGAGGTACGACCAGCTGAACGCAATCGTATCGTTGGTGCGATTAGGAAACGTACCGTGCACGATGAAGCCGGCCTGAGACATATTGCCGAACTGTGCTGTTTGCGGATCGCCATACGAATACGTGCCCCAAAGCATCACCCCGCGCTCGTTTGGGGCGGACGAACCGCTGACGAGACGGTCGAGATAGACCCACGCACCCTTTTGTCCGCGATACAACGTCGCAGGAATCTGGCCGAGAGCTGGATTGTCCGGCGCGACGAAGGCGCCCAGAGAACTCTCCGCACCCAGGGCGTTCGACGTGTCGTAGTACGCACCCAAACGGGCGCTTCCGGTGTAGTTCCCCTTAGAATCGTGGTTCAGGAAACCGAACTCGAGCGGAAAGTCGACGCCGGTCGATCCGTTAAAACTCAGATTGAATCCCTGACCTCGGTTCGCTTGAGACAGGGGTGCCGCTTGGTAGATGCCCGTCCTGACGTAGAAATTTTGCGAAGGGGAGAACCGGGCATTCGCACCCCATGCGGACAATGGAAAGTACGAATATCCGTCGTTGGTCGGCGTTGCGTTCGAAATCGTGCCATTTTGGTAAAAACATAAGACGTTGCACTGCCAATAATCGAAGGACGAAAAGATGTCGCCTTGCATGGGGAGACGCCCGGCCTGTATGTCGAACTTCCCGGCGTTTTGCTCGTAGCTAAGGACCGTGAGCCGAGGCGATTCGCCGCAGCAGTAGGCACCTTGAACGATCGTGATGCTTCCGAGTGCGTTTTGCGAGAGACTGCTCCCGAAGGCGTCGGTAAAAATGAAATGGAGCGTTCCCGCCTCATCTGCGCGCTTGTGCGCGAACGAATAGTTGGCACCGAACAGAAACGACGTGGCAAAAGCATCGGCCAACTGTTGCCCACCGCTCGTATTCGCGGCGTATTGACCGCTGAGTTGGCCGAAGATCGTGAGGCTCGACCCACCGCCGGATGGCTCGGCCGATGGAGTCGCGCGTGGCACGGGCGGCCTCAGATCGACCGGTGGCGATAGTATCGGCTCGGTGCTTCCCAGAAGGAACACCGCGAAAAGCAAACTCAACACGCCGTTGGTGCTGCCGGAAATAGTCAGGGCTTAATCCGCCACACCAAATGGTTGTTGTAATCTGCTAGCCACACGGTGCCGTAGTTGAAATGGATCGCATCGCCGCCGCGGCCGTAGTACTGCGCGACGATGCGGTTCGTGGTTGCGTCGATCTTCGTTAACGGGACGTCGACGAGGGTCGTCCACACGTATCCGGCGCCATAGGTCACGTCGCCGCCGAAGCCGGCGATGTTGGCATTGATCCGTGCGACAACCCGCTTCGCGCGCGGATCCACACGCGTTACCACACCGTCGTTCTGGCCGATTGTCCATATTGCGCCGCCGCCGGCCCCAACGAAATGCGGACCTCCCCGAACCGGAACTCCTGCTACGACGTGTCCATTCGCCGCGTCGACCGCCGTCAGGACGTTTGACCCTTTGCTCGTAATCCACACGAGGTTGTCGGCGTAAACGGGATTCTGCGAACCGGCCGGCACCGCAATGCGCTGGCGGATTTTGCCGCTCGACGGATCGATACGCGATAGTGTCGTATCGTTGGTCGCCATCCAAACGCTGTCGCGGCTGACCGTAATCCCGCCTTCGGAGTTCGCGGGCGCAACCGGCAGCGTCGCCGCGACGCGGTTGGTTGCCGCATCGATGCGCACCAGCGAAGTCCCTTTACCGTTCTCGCACAGCGGAATCCACACGCTCGAGAAGCCGAATGCGGCGCCCGAGCACGGTACGCCGCCGACCTTGATGCGCGCGGTGATCTCGTTCGTCGCCGCGTCGATGCGCTCGACTTCTTTTAAGCTGATATTCGCGATCCACATCGCGCCCGCACCGGTCGCCATCCAGTCCGGACCGCCGCCGGTGACGATCGTGGTTCGCGGTAGATCCGTCACCGCCGGCAACGGCAGGTTGAAGAGTTGCGCCGGCGAGGCGCGCGGGTCGAAGCTGTCCACCGCCATCCAGAACGCGGCGTCCGCGGTCTGCGCGAATTCAGCCGGCATCAGGTTCTTTTGGGGAAGGTCGAATCGCCGGAGTTTGCCGTCTGCCGAGACGGTCGTGACCGAGCCGGTGCCGCCGTCATGCATTACGCCGATAAACACGCCGCCGCTCCGGCTTCCAAAAATCGATCCCGTGTTGATGGCGTTCGGCAGCTTGTACTCGGTGAGCGCCCCGGTTGTCGTCATGCGCGTCACCGCATCGTGCTTGCCGAACCAGAACGAATCGTCGATCGCAGTTGTGATGTCGCCCGTCATCGCGCCGACGCCGGCGCTGAAATGACTCACCTTGCCCGTAGTCGTCAAGCGTCCGATCTTGCCGGTCCCGACCTCGGTAAACCATATCGCCTTGTCGGGTCCGGTGATCAATGCTGTGGGACGGCTCTTGCGGTCTCCCACGACGAACTCTTTGACGGTTCCATCGGGCGCGATGCGGCCGATTTTGCCGACCGCTTCCTCGACGAACCACATGGCGCCGTCGGGCCCGCGGGTGATGTCGAGCGGAAACGCGTGCTGCGTGGGCAGAGTGTATTCCTTGATCGTGCGCGCGAGCGTAACCGTCGCGACCTTGTTCGCGGCGCTTTCGGTGAACCAGATCGAGTGATCGGCAGCGATGTTAATTGAGCCAGGTTGCGAACCAGGCGTCGGCGTCAGATACGATTTTTCGGACCCATTGCTCGTGTCGAACTCGACGACGCTCGACGTGTTGTCCGTCGTTCTGTTATCGAACCACAGACCTTGAAGCGGGCCGGCCGGATTGTAGACGATCCCGTGCGGATGTGCCGCCTTTACCGGAAACGCTTTTATCATACTAGATGAGGACGACGCTGCAAGAACGAAAACGCAGCCGCCCAAAAGAATGAGGCCAGGCAAACGCATAGTAATTTCTTAGGGTTCGCCAATGTGAATCTTCCCCCCCCCAAAGGTCCGAGCCCGTACTCCATACAACTACCAACGCATAATCGCGTTGCGCCTTTACGGGGGGCTCATTGCAATGGCGCGGATTTTGGCTTTTTCCATCTTGCTTGTTGCGTTGGCGTTCGCTACCGGATCGGCCGCCGATCCACCGACGGGCGGACGTCCATTTAAAGAACCGGTAATTCTCTCGAGCAAAGACGGCGTGCTCGAGGTCACGCTGACGCCGCGCCAGACGACCGCGACACTGGATACGGTCGCGCAGCCTGTTAAGAACGTGCTTCTGTTCGACTATTCCGTGCAGCGCGGCACGTCGTCCGACGGACAAATGTCGGGTGGCCACATGTATCCCGCGCCGACGCTCCACGTCGAGCCCGGCGAACGGCTCATCGTTCATATTAACAACGAGCTGCGCAGTCTTTCCATCCCGGACTATTACGATCCAAAATACACGCCCGTTGGGCAGACGGTGCCTAAGTATCCGACGATGCTCGTGTCGTCGCCGTTCAATTTGCACGTCCATGGCGCGCACGTCAGCCCGCGCGGAAACGCCGACAACGTTCTGCTGCACATCGATGCCGGGATGTCAAACACGTACGTTTACGACATTCCTAAGAACATGACGCCGGGCACGTTCTGGTATCACAGCCATCTTCACACCCTCACGGCGATGCAGACGTACTTCGGTTTGGCCGGCATGCTGCTCGTGGGGCGCGCCGACAGCGACATTCCTCTGGTCACGCAAAACCACATTCCGATTCGCACGATGCTGCTGCAGTACAACACCGTCTTCGATCGCAAAGACGGAATGGCGCAGATGACCAATCCGAACTGGCCGCAGTGGGTCAGCACGTTGATCAAGCCCGAGGGCGACCAGCTCGCCAAGGGCACGTACCGTCCGCTCCTCGCGCCGGTGGACTTCCTGCAGTCGAAGAAGGGCACGCGGTGGGCCACCGTCTGGTACACCGGGCCGCTCTCGATCGATAACAAGCGCGGCCGCTTGCAGTTCGTACCGATGAACTTGCAGCGCTTCACAGCGTTCGACAAAGACGGCCCGGCTATGAAAGCCAACCTCAACCTTCCCGACTACGAACGCGACACGCAGTTCACGGTGAACGGCCAGTTCGAGCCGGTGTTAAACGTCAAACCAGGGCAAACGGAAATTTGGGTGCTCGCGAACGTCAGTGACATCGCCTACATGAACGTCCGGCTGACGGAGACTGCGACCGGTTACCATCCGAAGATCGCGATCGTCGGACAAGACGGCCTCGCCTACGGTCAAGTAGCGTACCCGCACGAAATGGACGGAACGGAGTTGCTGATTCCGCCCGCTTCGCGCTATGCGATCGCCGTGACGATGCCCGCCAAAGGTGGCCTGCGTCTGGAGCTGCCGGGCCTGGGTTCGGGTGCGCGCGCGCTGTCGGCGCCGGGCATCCTCTACACGAACGACGGCACGAAAAATCCGCCGGCACATTTAGGATCGTTGAGCGTGCTGCCGGAGTCGGTCAGTTACGCCGACGGATTTTTCCTGTTCCCGTCACAGACGCTGCTCAACGTCGTCGCCGAGGAAGGACAAGGCGTGACGACCGCGTTTGTGCCGGGACAGAAGCTCGACGCCCCGACGCCGTTCCACGATCTCTCCCAGGTCACACCCGACGTCAAGCGCACCTTGCTCATCAATGGCGGATTCCTGAACAACCACGCCAGCAAACAGGATCCCAAGGCGTTCGTCTACGCGTTTTTCGGAAACGCGTTTCCCAACGTGCCGTTGATTCAAGCGCGGCTCGGTTCGGTGGAAGAATGGGACTTCGTAAACCACAATAACGACGCGCATCCGATTCACGTGCACGTTAACGACTTCCAAGTCACCGCGTATGACGATCCGACGACCGGGCTCAAGCTCGGACCGCAAATGCACGGAGAAGATAACGCCAACGTTCCCGCGCCGCTGCTCGGGCCTGAAGAGTCCGTGATCCAACCCGGTACCTTGTCGATGCGCACGCACTTCATCGACTATTTGGGCTTGTACGTCCTGCATTGTCACCGGCTCAACCATGAAGACAACGGCTTAATGATGCTCGTGAACGTCATTCCTGCGGTCTCCGATTACGCGGTGGCGGTGCCTGGTTCGCCGGGCCGTCCGGCGACCGTCAACGTCTTCGACGGTAACGGCGATCGTTTGATGGCCACGGTTACGCCGTTCCACGACTTCTTCGGAACGCCCAGCGTCGCAATCGGAGACGTCAACGGCGACGGCGTGTACGACCTTATCGTCGGTGCCGGTAAAGGGCACTCCCCCGAAGTCGTGGCGTATTCCGGCGCAGCAGGGAGCGAAGGCAAGCCGTTTACAACCGAGCTGGCGCGTTTCCAAGCCTTCGACGCCGCCCAGACCGGCGGCGTGAGCGTCGCTTCTACGCAGATTGATGGACGAGCGCCGGACAACATCATCGTCGGTTCCGGCACCGGTATGAAAGATCAGGTCCGTATCTTTGGTAGCGAGCTCGCCGCCGTCGGCACGGCGCCGGCGACGTTCGCAGCCTTTGAGCCGTACGGCGACGACGAGTCAGGCGTGAACCTGGCCGCTGGATTCGTCGATTTCCTCACCGGGCGTAACAGCATCGTGACCGCTTCCGGCAGCGGCGGCCAAGTCAAGGTGTTCTCGTATTCGCTGATGACGCCGATCGGCGCGCCGCCGGCGTGGCCGAACAATCCGGGCACTCCGCATCTCGATGCCGCGTTCATGCCGTTCGGTGACGACTATCGCGGGCCGATCTCGGTCGCGACAGGTTGGCTCGCCGGTCAGTTCGGCGGCGCTGAAGCGATCGCCGTCGGTCAACTCTCCGTAGCCGGTACGGTAAAGGTCTTTTCAACGACGACCTCACTCCAGGGCGCTCCGAAGATGTACCTGCACAGCGCGATGATGCACGAGCTCGCTTCGAACTTCAGCGAAATAGCTTCGTTCAAACCATTCGCCGGTGCACCGTCGATCCGCGTCGCCACGACATCGACGACGATCGGTGCGGATTTGCTCGCGAGCGGAGTGTCGGGCGGCACGGTGCGACTCGAAAAGTTCCGCCTGTCGCGCTCGAACCCGGAGGCGCACGTGCTGACGGCGACGCCCGTGCACGCGATCTGGTCGGGAACGGGGAAGACGCCGGCCGTGCTCGGCGGTGACTAGCAGCGTGGCCGGCGACGACGTTTCGACTCTGCTGCTCTGCGTGCGCGTGCGGCCCGAGTGTGTCGACGAGTTCAGACAGTGGCACGTGCGCTGGCAGACGGCCGTCTTAGCTTCACCGGGGGCCGTGAGCTTCGAGTTCTGGCCGGCGGCGCCGCCGGATCAAATCGAAGCCGTCGCGCTGTCGCGTTTCGAGAACGAAGCAGCGTTGCTGACTTGGCGGCGCAGCGACGTCAACCGTCACCTGGTTGCGGAGGCTGCTTCGTTTGCCGAAGGCGGCATCGTCATGCAGCTCGTCGGCCAATCGGCCGTCGCGTATTACGTGCAGCATGGCGTGACGTTCGTCGTGGTGACCGATATCAAGCCCGGCAAGGAAAAAGAGTATCGCGCCTGGGCCGACAAAATTCAAAAGGTCCAGGAGACGTTCCCCGGCTATATCGGGTCGTTCGTCCAGCCGCCCCAGCACAGGGAAACCGGTTGGACGACCGTCCTGCGATTCGACACCGCACAGCACTTGAGCGCTTGGCAAAACTCGCCGCAGCGCGCGGCCTTGATCGAAGAAGCGTCGCCGTTGGTCGAGCGTTTCAAAGCGCAACGCGTGGACACGTCGTTTCCGGGCTGGGTGCCGGCCGATCCGGCGACGGGCAAACCGCCGAACATGTGGAAGACGGCGTGTCTCGTTTTGCTCACGCTCTTTCCGGTCATCATGCTGGAAATCAAGTATCTCAATCCGCATTTACGCTCATGGCCGCCGGCGCTGGCGACATTCACCGGCAACGCCATTAGCGTTACGTTGACGACTTGGCCGCTCATGCCGCTTGCAATTCGCGCGTTTCGCCCCTGGCTGTTCCCCGAAAGGCATCCGGCATGGCTGGTTGCGATCATGCCGTTAGTGGTGGTGTGTTGCTACGCGCTCGAGATCGCGCTGTTGTGGCGACTGCTTCCGTAACGGCTTAGCCGCCCTTCGACTGCGGCGCAGTGCGCCTCCGCTCAGGATGACACATTAGGCGCTGCGCTCAGCGTGACACATTAGGACGAGACTTCTTGGAGCCTTGCGAAGATCCGGTCTTCGCTAAACGGCAGCGCCGTAAAGCGCAACCCGGTCGCTGCACGCAGCGCGTTGCCGATCGCCGGAGCGACCGGATTGATGGTATTTTCGGCGATCGATTTCGCGCCCAGCGGCCCTATCTTGTCGTAGGTGTCGGCGAAGAAGACTTCAGTGACGGGTGCGTCGGCGAATGCCGGAATGCGATAGTTGCGAAGCGTCGGATTGACGACCGCACCCTCCGCGTTGTACACCATTTTCTCTTGGAGTGCGTAGCCGATGCCTTGGACCACGCCGCCGATGACTTGCCCGCGCAGTTGGTTCGGATTGATCGCTACGCCCGCGTCGACCGCTTCGGCGCTGTAGAGGATGCGAATCTCGCCGCTCACGCGATGGACTGCGAGCCGCACGCCGTACACCATGAACGCGACCGTGCGCGGCGAGCCGTAAGCCTTGCGAAACGCCGCGAGGGGATCGCCGGCTTTTTCGGCGGCGGCGTAGAGTTCGGTCAGCGCGACTCTTCGGTCGCCGCAAACGACCGCCTCGTCGTCCATGCGGCAACGATCGAGCTGCTCTCCGCTCGTGCGGGCCGCAAAGTCCAGAATCTTTTCTCGAAGCGCCGTCGCCGCGTTTTCTACGGCCTTGGCCGGCACCATCATGCCGACGCTTGCAAACGTGCCGCTGTCGTAGGGCGTCTTGTCGGTATCCGCATTCAGAAACGTCACGCGCGCGGTGGGGCAGCCCATGATCTGCGCGACGATTTGCTGCTGCGCGGTCACCAAGCCATTGCCGATTTCCACCGAGCCGACGGTGAAATGATAGCCCCCCTCCGGCAATAGCGACACTTCGGAGCCGGAGCGCTGCTCGGTGGGCGGAACGCAGTCGAGCATGGACATCGCAACGCCGCTGCCTTCGAGCCAATCGTCACCTTCGGGCTTGGGCAATCCACCGCCGCTCGCAAGCGCGTTTTCGATGGCGTCGACACACTGGTCTAACCCGTAGCTGCCGATCGTGAGGTCGGAAATCTCCGCTAAGGCAGATTGTAAATTATCGTTAGGCCCGACCATGTTTTTGCGGCGCATCTCGATCGGATCGATCCCCAGGAGCGCCGCCAACTCGTCGATCGCCGATTCGATGGCGAAGGTCGGCTGGGTGGAGCCGTAGCCGCGGAATCCGCCGCCGCAGTGCATATTGGTGTACACGGCATAGCCGTCGCCTTTTTTGTTCGGGCACTTGTAGATCGCCCAGGGCCCCGACATACCGTTCGCCAGCGTTTCGCCGCCGTGATTTCCGTAGGCGCCGGTATTCGAAACGACGCGGTACTGCATCGCCGTCAGCGTTCCGTCTTTCTTCGCACCGAGCTTCACGTGCGTCTTCATCGGATGACGCGTCGTCGCGCCGACGAACTGTTCTTCGCGCGTGAACTCCCACTTGACGGGCCGGCCGGTCTTCATCGTCGCGAGGAGCGGCAGATCTTCGCTCATCATATCTTGCTTGCCACCGAAGCCGCCGCCGACGCGCTCGGTAAAAACGTGCAAGTCGGCCGGCATGATGCCAAAGAGATAGCAGAGCTTGCCTTTAACGATGAACGGCCCCTGAACGCTGGTGCGAACGTGCCAGCGACCGTCGTCGCCGCGCCACGCGATCGATTGCATCGTTTCGAGGTGCACGTGCTGCTGGCGCGGCGCATCGTAAGTCTCTTCGTAAATTGCATCCGCTTCGGTAAATCCGGCGTCGACGTTTCCGACCTCGCCGTGGATTTCGAGGAAGATGTTCTTGTCGGGATGGAGGATGTGAGAATGTGCGCGCACGTCGTGCAAGAGCGGAGCGCCCGGCACCATCGCCTCTTCCGGGTCGAACACCGCCGGAAGTATTTCGTACTCCACTTTCAGACGGCGACAGCCTTCCTCAGCGGCACCTTCGGTTTCGGCAACGACCGCGGCAATACGCTGGCCGACGAAACGAGCGACATCGTCGAGCATATAGGTATCGTCGGGGTCGACGCGATTGTCTTCGTGAATTGCAGTCGAATACAGCCGGCGGGGGACATCTTCCCAGGTGAATACGGCGAGGACGCCGGGCACGGCCATTGCATCGGTTCGATCGATCGAACGGATTTTGGCGTGCGCGTGCGGAGAGCGGAGCACCTTGAGGTGCAGCAGTCCGTCCATCGGGGGGATGTCGCTGGTATAGCGGGCGCGTCCGGTCACGATGTCGTGCGCGAACGGATTAGGCACGCTCGTGCCGCTCGACGCGCGCGCCTGGTCGGGAGCCACGTTCTTTACGCCCGCGAACGCGTCGCGAATCGACCCGTAGCCCGTGCAGCGGCAAAGATTTCCCTTGAGCGCTCTGGGAAGATCTCGTTTCTGCTCGTCGGTGAGCGACGCCGCGGTCATGATCATGCCGGCGGCGCAGTAGCCGCATTGGAAACTCTGCGCGTCGAGGAAGGCTTGCTGCATCGGGTGCAGCTCGCCGTTGCGGGCCAAGCCCTCGATCGTGGTAATTTCTTTGCCTTCGGCTCGAAATGCCGGATAGAGGCAGCTGTGCACCGGCTTTTCGTCGACCCATACCGTGCACGCGCCGCAGTCGCCGCCGTCGCACCCTTTTTTGACGCCGTACCAGCCGAGATCGCGAAGAAAGACGCGCAGGCATTCGCCAGGGGCCGGCGCTGCGGCGAAACTCTTACCGTTTACGCGAAGATTCATGCGGTCAACTCCTGACGAATCTGCTCCGCATAGTGGTAGGTTAAATGCCTGCGATGCGCCGGCGAACCGTGCACGTCGTCGAGATAGAGCGACTCGGGGATTGCGGCGTCGACGGCGTTGCGAAGGTGCGCGGCCGTCGGCGTCTCGTCAAACGACAGCTGTATCGGTTTGACGGTCGCGGCCGTTATCGTGAGTAGGAGACCGCCGGCCTCGCCACGCGTGCCGATAAGAAGAACCGACGAACGCCCGAGGTGGGTGAGCTCGGAGCGGCGGAATGCGAACGATTTCGCCAGGGCGGTGGACGGAATGTGGATGCTGCGGAGCAGCTCACCGCGCTCGAGTACGTTTGCGTGGTTTCCCGTGACGAAGTCGGCGGCACGAACCTCGCGCGCCGCACCATCGCGCGAGAGGAGCGTATACGTAGCTTCGAGCGCCACCGTGAGCGAGATCATCGGGCCGGCCGGCAGCGACATCACGATATTTCCGCCGATCGTCGCTTCGTTCCAAATCTTGAACGACGACAAGAACGCGCGGCAGCATTCTCCGAAGAGCGGCCCGGCCTTCCACTCTGCAGACGGCTGGAACGCGTAGAGTTCGGCAATCTTGCAGGTTGCGGCAAACTCGATACCGCCGGGCGTGAGATCGATCGTTCGCCAGCCGAGCGTTTCGAGGTCGATGAGGGTGTCGGTATGGACCTGCGGCTCGGAGAACAGCCACGTCCCGCCTGCGAGCCACGCGTATCCGTCTTGCCAGTGACGGATCTCGTCGACGGATCGTGGACGTTTGATTTCCTTTATCGTATTAAGGTTCATGTGGACCTCTGTCGATGCGGCAAGAACAGCGCGTCATATCGCCCGTACGATAGAGTTCGACGCGGGAACGCCGTTTCCCAGGCCTACCGGACCTGTCGCCCGAATCGAAAAAGCCGTGCGTAACGTGTTCGCGATCGCCGCGAAATGGCTCGAGCAAAATCGTTCGTTCGCGCTGGGAACGTTGGTCGCGCTACGCGACGCGGCAACCGCGCCCGTCGGAACGACGGTTGCCGTTGACGAACGCGGCTGCGTGTTCGGCAACATCGGGGCGGGTTGCTATGAGGGCGAAATCGTTGAAGCATGCGTACAGACCGCTCGCGACGGCCGATTGCGCAGACTCGAAATCGATCTTACGATCGAGGACGAGGTCACGAGCGCTGCCGGATGCGGCGCCGCGATGGAGGTGATCGTTTGGTGCCCAAAGCCGGACTTTCGGGATGTGGCGCGCGCGATCGTAGCCGGCGAACGCGACGTGCATTTGATCGTCGAAGACGACGAGGCAGACCGTTCGCGCGCAGCATTCGAATACGTCTTTGCGGTGAAAGATCGGCTGATTCTGGTGGGCGCGACCGCGCTGGCGGCCGAGCTGGCCGCGATTGCCCGGCGCCTCGATTTCAACGTCGTCGTCGTCGATCCGCGACCACCCTTCGCAACTAAGGAGCGGATACCGGACGCGGGCGAGATCGTGCACGCGTGGCCCGACGACTACCTGCCGGGCGCGCTCTCGGAACGCACGCCGGTCGTGATGCTGTCGCACGACGCGAAGTTCGATCTTGCTGGACTGCGCTGCGCGCTCGAATCGAACGCTCCGTATATCGGATTGCTGGGAAGCCGCCGCTCGCAAGCGGCGCGCCGCGCGGCACTACGCGCCGCCGGTTTCGACGAACGTAGGCTGGCGCGAATTCACGGACCGGCGGGCTTGGGGCTTGGCGGCTCGAGCGTCGCCGAAACCGCGCTCTCGATCATGGCGGAAATCGTGGCGGTTCGGCATGGCGGCGACGGATCACCGCTGTGGACCGGCCGCGGCGCGATTCATCGCCAGCTCGAACGCGCTGCCGGCAGCGCATGAGCGATCGCAAGGCTCGAGCCGTGATCCTTGCGGCCGGCGTATCGTCGCGCTTCGGCCGGCAGAAGCTTCTGACGGATTTTCGCGGTCGAGCGTTGATCGAGTATGCGATTGCGGCGGCTCAACGCTGGAATCCGATTGCGGTGGCCGGCCCCGGCGTGGGCGCGTATCTCGACGGCCGCCGGGACGTGGCGGTACTGCACAACCATCGGCCGGAGCTCGGCATGTCGCACTCGTTGGCGATCGCCGACCGCTACGTACCGGCCGACGTTGCCTTGATCGTCGTGCTCGGTGACAAACCGCTGGTCAGTCAAACGCTGATCGAGGCGATTTGCTCGGCGGCGGCCGGCGCGGATGTCGTATATCCGCTCCATGACGGCGAGCCGGGCCATCCCGTTTGGCTGTCGCCGCAGGCGCGCTTGCGCATCGACGGCCTTCCCCCCGGCGACACCGTGCGGTTACTGCGCACGCATTCAGGTCTGTTGCAACGCGCCGTCGAGACTCGGGATCGCGGAGCGGTGTTCGACGTAAATACAATCGAGGATTTACACGCTTCATCAGTTGGGAGATCATCATGAAAAAATTCCGCGCCGTTTCGACGATGTTGGCGGGAGCACTCGGCGTGCTCGTGCTGGTAACGGCTTCCGTGCGCGCGAGCGCGCCGTCTTCTGCAGCGGCAGTGCTTCATCAAGAGAACCTATGGCTCAGCGCCATCGTCGCCGGCGACGCCAAAACGGTTGCCGCAATGCTCAGCCCAAATTTCACGCATATTACTTCTCAGGGCGAGATACTCCATCGCGCTGCGGAACTCGCGGCCCTGAAAAAGGAGTCGTTTACGATGAATCCCTCGGAGCAGACGGTCGACTTTGCCGGCGACGCCGCGGTGGTTCACGGCTTGAACACGCTCATGCAGTCGGGGAAGACGATCGCGCGCGAACGATATACGGATGTGTACGTCAAGCGCAACGGCATGTGGATGGCCTTATCTGCGCAGGAGACGAATATCGCGCAATAGGCGCGGGCTCGGGTGCTGCTTCAACGTCCGCTTTTCAAAAACGGATAATGGCGCGTGGCGGCGAAGGCCGCTCCGATGGGCGCGCCGCGTGCGGAAGTTCCAGGGCCGCTTCCCACGGGCACGGTAACCTTCGTTTTTACCGACATCGAAGGCAGCACGCAGCGCTGGGAGCGGTATCCAGCCGAGATGGAGCAGGCCATCCGTCGTCACGACGAGCTCATGCGTTCAGCAGTAGCGGAGTTCGGCGGTTACGTCTTCAAAACGGTCGGCGACGAGTTCTGTGCCGCCTTCAATCGTCCACCGAATGCGGTTTCCGCGATACTCGCCGCACAGCGTCAATTCGCGCTCGGCGATTTCTCGGCCATCGATGGATTGCGCGTGCGCGCGGCAATTCATACGGGTACGGCCGAGGAGCGCGACGGCGATTACTTCGGACGGCCCGTGAATCGCGTTGCGCGGCTACTCGCGATCGGGCATGGCGGCCAAGTGCTAGTCTCGGGTGTTAGCGCCGATCTCGTGCAGGGTGCGCTCCCGCCTCAGGTGAGCTTGCGCGATCTCGGAGAGCATCGGCTGCGCGATCTTGCGAGGCCCGAGCAAGTCTACCAATTGCTTGCGCCCGATCTCCCGGCGGACTTTCCGCCGCTACGTTCGCTCGACGTTCTCCCAAACAACTTGCCATTGCAGTTGAAGTCGTTCGTCGGTCGCGAGACCGAGATCGCCGAAATCACGGCCCTCCTCGGGCGGCGTCGCCTCGTTACGCTCGTCGGGTCGGGCGGCGTGGGCAAGACGCGCACCTCTTTGCAAGTCGCGGCGAACCTGCTCGACGGCTCAGGCGACGGCGTGTGGCTTATCGAACTCGCGCCGTTAGTCAGCGGCGACCTCGTTCCGTCTGCGGTGGCGCACGCACTCGGGTTCGCGTTACCGGCGCACGGTGATCCGGCCGGCAATATCAGCGGTGCCCTGAAATCGAGCCACGTTTTGCTTGTGTTCGATAACTGCGAGCATATCGTGGAGCCTGTGGCGCATGTCATTTCGACGATTCTTCGCGATTGCCCGCACGTGAGAGTCCTCGCTTCGAGCCGGCAAAGCCTTGGGATCGAAGGCGAGGAGACGTTTCGAATGCCGTCACTTGGGACCCCGCCGGAGGAGGATGGCCCGCACCTGCTGGCAATGGATGCTCTCCGATCCGCGGCGATCGCGCTGTTCGTCGATCGCGCGGTGGCCGTCGACAAACGATTTACACTAACCGATGAGAACGCGCCGGTCATCGCAGACATCTGCCGGCGTCTCGACGGCATCCCACTCGCGATCGAACTGGCGGCGTCGCGCGTCAAGATTCTTAGCCCTCGACAGTTAAGTCAACGCCTCGACGAGCGCTTCCGCGTGCTGACCGGCGGCAGCCGTGACGTTTTGCCCCGCCAGCAAACTCTTCGCGCCTTGATCGACTGGAGTTACGATCTGCTCGACGAGCGCGAGCGCGTGCTCTTTCGGCGCCTGTGTATTTTCGTCAACGGCTTCACGCTCGAGGGAGCAACATCGGTCGGCGGTCGCGAGGGTCTTGACGAAATCGATCTGTTCGACGTGCTTGCGTCGCTGGTCGATAAGTCGCTCGTAATTGCCGAACCGGTCGGCGACTCGCTCCGCTATCGGATACTCGGCTCGACCCGCATATACGGTTTAGAGAAGCTCTCGGATGCGGGCGAGCGGGATCTGATTGCAGGACGTCATCTTCAGTACTTGTGTGACCGTTTTGCGACTCTGTGCGCCGATAAAGAAAGAACGGCTCGGCGAACCGAACTCAACGAAGCTTTGGCGAGCGAGCTGGAGGATGTTCGGGCGGCCTTGGACGCAGCGCTGACGAGACCCGACGTGCCTGCGGGCGGACGGCTTCTCGCCTCGATCGGGACCGCTTGGGAACCGCTCGGACTGAACGCTGAGGGCATAACGCGTAAGGAGACATTCCTCTCAGCCGTTCCAAGCCACGAGTCGGTGCTCTTGGCCCGGCTCGGCAGTACGTTGAGCGACATGCTCAGTCATTCGGGCCGAAAAGAGCGGGCCCTCGAGGTTGGGAGCCAAGCGGTTGCAATCGCGCGAGAGAGCGGAGACGGCCCGACACTCGCCGATGCGCTGGATAAGTATGCGTGGATAAATTTATGCCTTGGTAAGTGCGACGACGCCGAAAAGGCGCACGCTGAAGCTGAAGCAATTCCGGAGGCGTCTGCGTTGCTGAGCATTCGATTATCGAGTACGGGCGCTTTCTTGAGGGTTGAGAAAGGCGAAATCGATGCAGCGGTTCGCATCTGGGAGCAGTTGCGCAAGCAGCACCGCTCGCTGGGAAACGTTCGGGACGAAGCCGTCTGCGTTTTGAACCACGCTGAGGTCGAGCACCAGCGGGGTCAAACGCACCGAGCCATTGCTCTCGTTCGCGAAATACTCCCCGGAGTTCGGCAAGGCCGTGAAAAGCAGCTTCTCGGCAATCTGCTGAACAATTTCACCGGCTATCTCCTCGCGGCAGACGATCTTCCCGGGGCGGTCGACGCGGCTCGCGAGACGATCGGACTGTATGCCCCGCGCGAGTTGCGCGATAGCCGCGTGACAATTACTATCGAGCATCTCGGCTTATTCCACGCGTTGCGCGGCGATCTCACGCGAGCCGCGACGTTGGAGGGCTACGCTGCCGCTGCGTTCCAGCAAATCGGCTTCGAACGCGAATCCACCGAAACGGCGACGGTCGATCGCTTGAACGCAATTCTCCGCGAAGGACTCGCGCCGAATGAAATCGCGCGGCTGATGGAAGAAGGTGCGGCACTCAAAGCAGAGTCGGCCACCGCATCGGCTCTTGAAGGCGTACCGTAGTCGAAGCGTCGAGTCGATCAGGAGCGCGCAAGGAGCGCCTTCCTACGTTGCTACTACGCCCTGCTGCAGGAACACGGTCTCGGTTCTCCCGCCGAAAACCCGGTCGTCCCCCGCTCTACAGCGCCGCAGGCGTAGGGAATTTCACCGCTAAGCGGGGGGCTAGCAGCCCGGATAACAGGGAGGGGGCGGCGGCGGCGGATAGGGCGGATACTGCTGCGGCGGATACTGTTGCTGCGGCGGATACTGTTGCTGCGGGTATTGCGGATACTGCTGCGGGTATTGCGCGTACGGCGAATATTGACGCTGCGCCACCTGCGGCGATGGCGCTAGCGGGGTTGCGCTCGCGACATCGTCGTGGAATTTTCCAAAGGTCGCTTGGTGGCCTTGAAATAACGCGACGAGATCGGATTCGCGCTGCTCGTCGCTCGGATGATCGACGCCGCCGTTGTTGCTGACGCCCATGGTTTGACGGTACTGCCGGAAGTTCCAGACCATCCCCCACGGATTGAATCCGGCCTTGGCGCACGTGTAAGCGCCGGCGCGATCCGCATTCGTCTCGGCAGCGCGTTCGAGGGCGATCGCGTTGGGATCTTGCGGCGATCGACCGCCCTGCGTCGCTTGGAAGACTGCATACATGTCGTGGTGGATGTCGTGATTGACCTCGTGGCAGATCACGCCCGCGAGTTCGTCTCTATTCTTGAGAAACGAAAGCAGCGCAGTCGTCACGTAGACGTTGCCGCCCGGCATCGAAAATGCGTTTGGTGTCTGTTCGTTCAGCAATACGAAATGAAACGGCGCAAAGTACTGCGGATCCGCAACCGCGGCGATGGCGTTCGCGATCGGATCGAGCGTCCGATAGAGCGGCGACTGCAGCGGGACGATCTCGCCGCGCTGTTCGTACTGCATGTAGCGCTGCTGGCCAAATTGGGTTTCCCAATTCTGTTCAGGCGAACTCGTGTCGGACCAGGCTGCTATCGGCTGGAGACACAGGATTACGGAAAAGCCGGCGAGCGCTCGCAGGAAGATCGACATAGTGATGAGGACCTTCCACAAATCCGCCGGCGCTGCCCCGCGTAATTCTTCGTAAGATGGCTAAGACTCGATGAGATTTTTATGCCGGACGAGCCTCAAGAGGTGGAAAACACGCGCGGGCGGGGCTTACAAGACCTCGTCCCGACTCACCGCGATCGGCCAATTGCCCGCGAAGGTAGAGAGCTTCGTCGTCAACGACGTAAGTTTGGGGTAATCGAGCGCCTGTATCGTAAACGTGCCGTTCGTGAAGACGCTGAGGAACAGTTTGTGCTCCGTTTCGCTCAGGGAGAGCCCGAAGGTCTCGCCGCCGCCGGGCATGCCGATCCGTTTCGACAGTTCCTTCTGACCTGCCGGGAAAAAATCGATCGTCGAACCGTAGTTATCGGCGATGACGATGTTGCCGGAGCGATCGACTTCCAACGCTCCCCCTCCGGCCATGTCGAGTCCGAGGTCCTTGCCCGTGGTCGATCCGGGAGCAAACTCCATGACGCCGGTTCCCGTCGAGCCGCCAAAATACGACACGTAGAGATTGTCGGAACTATCGACGGCGAGATATTCCGGTGAGCCCGGTATCGGGATGGTCAGCGACGGCGTGGTCTGACCTTTCGGATAAACCGTGACCGTTTTGTTTCCTACGTTTGCGCAGTAGACCGTGCCGGCCGCGTCGACGGTGAGACCGGTCGGCGCGTTGACGCTGCTGCTGATTCGCAGACTCGGCCTCGTTCTGTGACGCTTGTATGCGGTAATCGTGTTGTTGCCGATGTTGGTCGCATAGACCGTGAGCGCGTTGTCTACGAAAAGCCGCTCGGGGCCCGAAAGACCTTTGGTGATCAGTCCCTTTTCCGGCGGATTGGTCCCGGCTCTGGGATAGATCGCAATTGTGTTGTTGTAGTAGTCGCCCCAGTAGATGTTGAGCGCTTCTCCCTTCACGTCCGGCGCGATCCAGTCTTTCGCTCGAGTTCGTCGAATCGGTACCTGACCGAAACCTTCGGAGAGCAGAACGGTGCGACGAACGTTTGCCGCCGGCGAAGAACCGAGTTGCGTGCTGCCCGAGGGCCAAACGGGAGAGTTCGTGGAGCAGCCGGCTACCACCGCACCGAGCAGCACGACGTATCGGAACCGGCGTGCCAGCGGTAGAAGAGGCTGTGCCAAGGTGGACTCCTTTTCTTAGGTGTGGAAATCTAGGCGAGACGCATTAGGGCGGCTCGCAGCTCGGCAACATGTGAAAACAACCTGTCGAGGTCGCTTCGATCGAAGTGCGCTACGAGTCCTCGCGCAACCTGCTCTATCGCTAAAGGGGCCAGCTCGTCACCCGAACTGCCAACGCCGGCCGTATCGTGGAAACCGTCCATACCTAGACTTAACGTTACGGTTTCACCCAAAGGTTCGTTTCCAGCAACGATTTTGTGAACTTCAATGGTGGCCGTCGGCTCGGTGGAATCCATGATATTTTCCTTTCCCGATGAGGAGTTCAAGAGCACCAATGGTCCTATCTCTGCCAGTGCTGTTTCTTGGTGTTCTGAACAACCCATCTTCGGAATGGCGCACGTAGGCGCGATCGGAAGCTCGCGAGAACGTAAGGGCTACGAAAGCGTTATCATTCGCTGGATTACGAGCCACAAGGAGAACCCCGATGTGCCTTCTGAGGTCGCTCCGAGTCGCATTGAGCGTCGTCGCCTTTTCGGCCATCCTCGCGGGCTGCGGCAGCTCATCGTTACAAGCGGGTCGAGTCGTGCCGGGGTCGTCCTTCGAATTCAGCTCCGCCGCGTCTTCAGTGCGCTCGAATCGGCAGAAATCGTGGATGCTGCCGGGAGCCCAACGGCAAAGCCTGCTCTACGTTTCCAATCAGGGCAGCGGCACCGTCACCGTGTACACGTACCTCAATGGTGGTGGCCTGGTCTTGGTTGGAACGCTGACCGGGTTTTCGTCCCCGAGCGGGATGTGTACGGATAGTGCCGGGGACGTGTGGATTCCCGACTACGACACCGGCGAGATCTACGAGTACCAGCATGGCGGTACGGTGCCGATCGAGGTGATGAAACACCAAAGCGGCCATCCCTACGGATGTGCCGTCGATCCGAACACGGGCAGTTTGGCGGTTGCGGAGCAGCACCCGAACGGCCATTATCGTGACTACAGCGTCGTCTTCGTGTATCCCAAAGGTGCAAAAAGTGGACACGCCTTTGCCCCTTCCGATGGATTTCACGAAGTATACTTTGTCGCATATGACAACACGAGCAATCTCTATGCTGACGGAACCCCGTGCCTGTCGTACTGCGAATATGGAGGCGGCGGTCCGCCAGGTCTCTACGAACTCGCAAAAGGTGAGTCCGAATTCAACCAGCTAACTATCAGCGGCGCCACGCTCAACTCGCCCAGCGCAATCAACTGGATCAAGCCAACGCTGTTACTGGGCGACCAGAACTTTGAGGGCCAAGGGACGAATGGGGCATACAAGCTGCTCGTTTCCGGCTCTACGGCGACCGTCGTAGGAACGCTGCCGTTCAAAGGGACGCAGCGAGCCTACGGATTTTCTCGACGCGCCGGGAATGTCGTCGTGCCCGATGATACTGGGAACATCGTGCGAGTCTACAGCCTTTCGAATGGCTCGCTGGTTTCCAAGCTCACCACCGAGATTTCGTCGCCGTTCGGCGCGGTGGTCAGCCAGTAGGTACTCCAGATCACGCCGGCGGCAGGAGCGCCTGCTAATGAAGAGCGGCACTCTAATAAAAAAAACTTGCCCGCGCGTTTAACCCGACTCCGGGCAATCCGACGACGGTAACGGTTGTTGAAGAGCAGCGGCGATCTCGGGATTGCGACCCAGTAAGTCTACGTTCGCGACGCTTCGGACGGAGAGCACTGTAGCGGCGTCGAGCGACGTTCGCAAAGCGTAGAACAAGGAACCTCACCCCTTCGGCGCTATTTTTCGCGGGCGGGATAAAGCCGGCCACGGGTTCCTCCTTGCGATCGCGTCAGTGCCAGACTGCGGGGATGAAAATATAGATGAGCGCGTTTCATCCACTACGCGCGCTGACCTACCCGGGCATGTGAAAGCAGGAGGGACGCTTGCTTGATCGGAAGCTGCGAAAGGCCTTTCGAAATATGCTAAAGGGAGCGACCTTTGGTTATGCCGCTTAAAGAACTCGGATCTGATTTTTGCGTTGTCGGAGCTGGGTACGCCGGATTGACCGCCGCCTACCGCTTGCAGCAAACGAACCATTCCGTGACGCTGCTCGAGGCCGCTCCTCGTTTTGGCGGCCGTGTTTGGACGGAACATCTTTCCGACGGGACGCCCTTCGACATCGGTGGCGCCTGGGTCGGCAACGAACAAGTGCAACCGAGTATCCGCGCGCTCATGGACGAGTTGGGCGTAAAACCCTACGACCAATATACGGGCGGCCCGCACACGAAAACGATCTTCGTCGATCTGAACGGCGAGATTTCATACTACGAGCCCCTGAATAAGGAAAACCCGCTCGAACAGGCTCCGAAGTTTGGAATCCTCGCGCAAGCCGATCTCGCTGCGGCCGTCATGGCACTGAACGGTATGTCGGAGGCCGTGCACCTGGACTCGCCCTGGGACGATGTGAATCTGCCCGACACCCTGAGTATCAGCCCGAAGACCACACGCGAAGCCGATACCATGACAATCGAAACGTGGTTGCGGCTTAATATGTCGACGCCGGCGGCACGAGCGTTACTGACGAACGCCCTAACCGGCGTCTTCGGGGTAAATACTGCAGCAGCGTCCTTGCTCCACCTATTGTTCATGCTGCGATCCTTCGATAGCAATTTTATGAACATGATCGGTTCCGGTGAGGGTGAAGCCGAACAATTTCGAGTTCGCGGCGGCGCGCAGGAGATGGCCAAACGAATGGCCGTCCGGCTTGGTGATGGCCTGATCCTCAATTCGCCGGTTCGCCAGATTGCCCAGGATGGAAGCGGTGTTATCGTGCGCTCCGAAACCGTTTCGGTACGGGCGCGCCGCGTCATCGTCGCAACCGGCACCGCGATGGCCAACTTCATACGCTTCGAACCGGTTTTGCCGGTGCCACGCGCTCAGCTGCAACAGCGGATGCCGCAAGGCGAGTGTTGGAAGATCTGGCTCTGCTACGACAAAGCATTCTGGCGAAGCAAAGGATTAAATGGCGAGTCTGTTTCGATCGCTCCCGGAAATCTGATTGTGAACGCGCGTGACGCCGGACTTGATGCTTCACGAAATGAGCCCGGGTTAATGAATGCGTTTCTTGCCGGCGACGGCGCGCGCGAGTTCGATAATATGACTCGCGAGCAGCGAAAGCAGCGGGTTCTTAAAGAGCTCGTCTACCGCTTCGGAGAAGAGGCAGGAAAGCTTTCAGCCAAGGTCACATTTCCGGCGGTGCTGCCGCAAAATCCCACACCGGATGCATACTTCGAATGGAACTGGGCTATGGACGAGTTCACGCGCGGAGATTTTATGGCCGTGCCCGGCCCCGGCGTTTATACGACCCTAGGAAACGGCCCGGCGATTCGCGATCCCATAGGGTTCATACACTGGGCCGGCGTCGACACATCTACATATCCGATCGCGTCATTCAGCGGTGCGGTTCAGTCGGGCGAACGTGCCGCCCAAGAGGTGATCGCCGCAACCGGACCTGCCGCCGGCAAGGCGTAGAGTTTGGTCTCTCGGCCTCTTTATCGGCTCGCAGGGCTGACGACGACACCGTACGCGGTGAAAGTACCGTTGGGGATCTTTCGGAACAGCGCCCCCGAAGGATAGCGATAGACGGGCACGCTATGCAATCCGGGCTGGGCCGTGACAATTTTTAGGCCGTCCTTCCAGAACTGTTCGATCTGGCCGCTGTGCTGAAGACGAGTGGTCCCGGCTACCGTTGCGGTTGATCCAGCCACCTTCAATTTGTAGATAGCTGATGTATCATTGAAACCGTATGCGGAATCGTCGATCAACAAATATGGAGTTACCCACTGCATGGACTTTGGCCAATAGAATCTCGCTCCATTGACACTTATCGCCTCGAAGGCCTTACTTTGAGCGGGTAGTTTGCCGAGCGCCAGATTTACGGAGATGTCGTAGCCATCGACGTACAGATTGCCGGAGTTATCATAACTACAGTACTCGGGGTTCTCAACGTTGGAGACGAAGTATTGCCTTGGTTTACCGGAGGCTTTCGGATAAATCAACACGCTGCCGGGTGAACTATTCAGGTCGTAAGAGTTGGCAACGGCAAGGTTCCTGGTAACGGGATCGACGGCGCAACCGACGGAATAGCCGAAATCGTCCTTCAGGACGGCGATCGGCTTCGTGCCGCCGTGCGTAAATTGGTAAATGTTCGCCCCCGACGTGATGAATACGTCGCCGCCGGGACCGACACACTCGCTCGTGGGGTCGAAACCCGTCAATCGTCCGACCAACTTGGTAGCGGTTCCGTATCTGTAGATGAATACGGCAACCTCGCTGTTTTGCGAGTCGGAGACGTAGAGGAGCGCCGAGGAGTTTTGCGCCAGCGGCGACATCCAGGAGCGGCTCGCACCTGCCAAGGGCTTGAGCTGTCCCGCCGAACCGGAGACTACCACCGTTGGATCGATGCCTTGGCCTTCACCGCCGCCGCATGCTGCGGCACCCAACATAGCCGCGGCGATAACGAAACGAGATGTTCTCATGGAAGGCTCACGGCGGCAGCCGACGCATCGAATACACCCTTAGTAATCTCGGCGACCAGTACCCCTGACGGATAGTCGTAAACCGGCACGAAGTCGGCTCCTTCGGGCGCGATAATGTTCGTGCCCTGTTTCCAGAACTGCTGCACACCGTTTGAGTTGCTTAGGTGCGTCGCTCGAACGACCCGGGCGTTGGGCGGGATCACTTTGAGTTCGTACATCACCGTGCTGCTCTGATTTTTGTAATTGCTATCGGCGAGGAGAACGTGAGGATCGTCCCACACAACACCACCGGGAGCGAAGATCTGCGCCCCTTGAATCCGGATTTCGTTGAACGACTTACCACCTTTGGGGAGCTCGGCAAATTCGAAAAGCTGGGTCCCGTTGTTGCTGTAGCCGTCCACGAAAAGATTGCCTCCTCGATCGTACGCGCAATATTCAGGCAGACCGAAGTTCTGGTCTACGTATTTCTTAGGCATGCCCTTCGCCTTTGCATAAACGGCTATACTACCGTTGGAAGACTTGGAGTCAAAGGCCGTGGTTACGGCGAGGTTACCGGTGAGTGGGTCGACGGCACACGAAATTGGCGGGCCGTAGGGGTCGCGCAACGTCGCGATTGGTTTCGTTCCGCCGCGGGCGTACTTGTAAAGCTTTTCAGTGCCGTTGTCGACGATGTAGACATTTTGATTCTTGTCGACACATAGCCCGGTTGGTCCGCTGAAGTTATTCAGCGTACCCACGAGCCGAACGTGCTTGGGGCCGTCGAAGGAATAGATCGTTACGTTGCGGCCTCTCGCGCTCGTTACGTACAGCAGCGGTAGCGTGCTCGCTCCTTGCAATGCGGCGGTGTCGACGGCAGCTGCCGCCGGGAGACCTTGATTAGGCGGCACGGTAGGACTGCTGGCGGCACCACAACCGGTCGCCGTGACAATACAAAGAGTCACGGCGATGAAAAATAACGGACGCATCGCAGGGCAACTTCCGCTCGACAACCGAGCGCACCTGCGTTAGGACGTACAACGATAGCGATCGACGCGGAGATGTATACACATGTGCTCGATGACATGCAACGCGATGCCGCGGGCGCGTCGGCGAGGCGCTTTCGGCGAAGAGCTCTAATGATGCTGCGCCAACAATGCAGTCGCCACCGCCATTGCAAATGTCCAGCGCTTCAGCGGTGTGAGCGTGCGCTTTGGCGAAGTCACCTCAATGACTGCCACCGAGCCCCTTAGGTATTCGGGCGCAACGCCACGTTTAGAAGCGACATGACTTCGGCTGTCGAATCTCCCGGCATGTACTTATCGATTCTCATCGCTCGCGCTGCATGTGCTAGCGTCCTAGTGGGATTAGTCGCTGGTTGCGGCGGAAGCCAGGAGCCCCCGCTGTCTTCGCACCCGATGGCGGCACGCGCGGTACACCGAGCATCATGGATGGCGACGGGCGCTGCGTCCGGCGACCTCCTCTACATCTCCGATCCGGGGTATGGTGCGGTATTCGTTTACACGTACAGCCCATTCGGCATGAAGTTTGTCGGAATGCTGACCGGGACGAGCGCTCCCGGCGCGATGTGCGTCGACAAAATGCAGAACGTCTGGGTTCTTAGCTATCCGGGGACGGGCTCGTATGCGGCGCTTGAATATGCCCACGGGGGCACGCAGCCGATCGCCATGCTCGTCGACCCGGCGGGCTATCCGACGGGCTGTGCCGTCGATTCGATCAGCGGAAACCTCGCGATCTCGAGCGGCGCTCAGGCCGGCGAGCAGCCAACGATCGCGGTTTTCAATAAGGCTCGCGGGAAGCCGGCGCTTTTTAGCGATCCTTCGATACCCGGATTTTATAACTGCTGCGCATACGACGATAAAGGCAATCTCTTCGGCAACGGAACGGTCGACCAGAATCAGAACCTTATCTTGGCGGAATTGCCGAAGGGATCGTCAACGTTCAAGAGCGTTTCGATGCATCGCGATTTCTTACGCGTCGGTGGCATTCAATGGGATGGACAATATCTCACCGTCGGTGACAAATACGACGGCTTGATCATTCGATATGAAATTACGACCAACGGCGGAAAAGAAATTAGCTCCACGACGCTGAACGGCGTAACAGCACTCGACCAATATTTCATCGATCGGCATCGTGTCATTGCGCCGAGTGACGATTACGCGAGCCCTCCGGGCGCATTCGTCGGAATCTTCCACTATCCGGCCGGTGGTCAACGGATCCGAATTCGGCCGTTCAGCGCACCATACGCGGTTGTCGTGAGCCTCGCCCACGCTAAACCTCGCTGATCTAAAACTTATCAGCTCGTCGTTAGGACCCCGGCCCTGGCCCTTCCGAATGACTACTGAAGAGTCCGACACTATAGGGTTCTCGCATGCCTGGTTTTTACGAGGTACGGCATGGACACGACGGCAGAAAGCAAATGGCTTACATCACATCGAATAGCTATGCGGCCAACTGATGGAAGGCGACCTTCGACCAACAATATCCGGGACCAAGCGGCGGTATACACCCGTGGATTCCCTACGATGAAGATTATTGCAAGGACGAGACGCAGGATGGATGCTTTCAGAAGGTACTTGGCTTTTTGAAGGACGTCTCCACAAAGAACCCTGGTGAGGGCTAGCCGGATGGTAACTTCCAGCGCCGGCAATAGGCACTGAAGAAGTTACTTGCGCGTCTACAAGGGTCGAGATGCTGATGCGGCGGACGCCTTCGGGTCGGCTAGTCGGCTAGAAAGAAGCGGAGCTCCGATGCACGTTTCTGTGCAGCACGTCTTCGACGTACTGAAGAGCGCATGAACTGGGGGCGTCAGGGTGAATGTGATTTCGCGGAACGTAGTCGATGACATTGAGTCGTCGCGCTACGTGGACGCCGAGATGACGCTCCGCTCGAACCCTACGGCGCCTCCGTTAGTTTCCTACCGTAACCGCGATCAACTTGAGCGTCTAAGGCCCGAATCCTAAGGCTATCGGATCGTTCACACCTTGTTGTATCAATCGATGAAGCTTCCCGGCGGGCGAAAAAACTGCGACTCCGGAATGGAAAGCATCGGCAACGTAAAGATACCCTGACGAAGGGCTGATTCGCATCGCGAACGGCCCACTAACGCCGTCCGTAAGCGTTCGAAGAAGATGAGACGTGCCGGCAGCGTATTCCGTGACCCGCGAGTCTTGATAGCTTGCGACGTAGACGTTGTCGTGCGAGTCCAAGACCATCGCGTTCGGGCGGTACACGCCTTGAGAAATCGTGCGCAGCAGCGTTGCGGAACCGTGTTTGTAGACGGTTACCGTTGAATTGTCGGAATTTGAAGCGTACAGGTTTTCGGAGCTATCAAAGGCGAGTGCCGACGGGCGGCTGAGGCCTTCTGAGATGGTCCGTAGAATATGTGAACTATTCGGCGCGTAGACGGTGATCGTACTATCGAAGTCGTTCGCAACGTACAAATCGCCCACCGTGTCAAACGCCAAGGCGACGGGATTTGCGATACCTTGGTGGATGGCTCGCTGCGGCTTAGTGCCTCCTGGTGGGTAAACCAAAATATTAATTGCATCGTTCGCTACGAATAGCTTTCCGGCGCCGCTCGACAACAGGGCGATCGGTTCTCGGAGGCCTTGCGATATGCTGCGTGTCGGCACCGTGCCGCCGGAAGCGTAAACCGAAATTGTCCGATTGCCGTAGTTACCGATATACAAATTCCCGGAGAGATCGAAAGCGAGGGACTCCGGAATATTGATGCCCTGATGGATCGTACGCAATGGTTGAGTAGATTCGGGCGCGTATACGCTGACGGAACTATAATCTCCGTTTGCAACGTAGAGATTCGCGTCTGCGGTTTTGGTAGGCGCGCTTTCTTGCGACGATCGCGTCGAGAAAGGATAGTCGGGCATCGCAGAGCCACACCCGGCGAGCGAGCTGATAGACAAAAGCATCAAGGCGCTCTTTAGGCGCCGAGCGATCTGAAACATCGTTGATGGCGGTTCCGTGTATTTCAATTCAGACCTCTCTGATGCACGGCAGCGCATTGCGATCTCCGATGGAGCAGCTTAAGGATTAGCTTGGGCGCGCCACGCGGCGAGGAGCCGCTCCAGCTCGGCGCGTTCCGTCTGAGCTTCGGCCAGTCGCCGCTCCACGTCGGTTAGGCGTAATCCGTCGAGCGAAACGGCAACCGCTTGCGTGAGGCGCGTGAGGCGGTCCACTACGTCAGGCGTAAGAATCTCTCCGTCGCGCATTGGTCCGATTGCAAGCAGTCCGGTGAGTTCGCCGCGCGCGAGCATCGGAAACGCGTGCCCGCCTGCGCCGAGGATTTCGGATTCGATGGCACAGTCTTCAGTCTTGAGTGAAACGATGATTGGATCGAGCGGTTCGATTCGCTCGGGCGACACATTCCCGGACGCTGCCACGCGGACGTAGGCCGCCGACGGGCTGTCATCCTCGACGTTCTTTGTTTTCGTAGCCCGCACGTAAAGGGCGGTCGACGCTACCCCAGCGTGCCCGTCAAGCGTGTCGACATAGCGCTGCGCTAAGGTCGCAGGGTCGTCAATATGCGTCACTTCTTTAGAAAACTTGTCGAGTGCCTTCTCGGTATCGTGCTGCTGCTTAAAGATCACGCGATTGAGAGCAGTCTCGGTACTCTTCCGGATCGTCCTGAAGAAGGCCGTGATGATGACGGCGATGGCCACGACGAATGCATTCCGCCCGCTACCAAAAAAATTCGTCGCGGCCCACTCCGTACCGGCAAAAATGGGCACGAGCGATGACGTAATTGCACCGTAGACCAGCGTGCGGCTTGCGATGTAGTGCGAGCTTACCACGCGATGCGAAAGTAAGCCGTAGGCTAAGCCGATCGGGATGAGGAGGAGGGTCAAGCGAGCTATCGACCACGCTTGAAAGTTTGGCCCCCAGTTGTTGCCGACGACCCAGAGTGCCGCAAAGGAAAAGAAAAAGCCCGAGAATCCAAGGGTGAACGTCCACGCCAAGTATCGTAAACGCTGGCGCTCCTGTCCCGTCGCTTCAGCCGCCGCCACCGTTAGCGCCGCAACCGTCGCCACAATGCAAATCAGCTGCAGTAGCCGAAGGGGCGGGCTCACGTACGCAAAGCGTGCATCGAACAAATTCGCCACGATGCAGATTTCGAGGAGCACGAACGCGGGAAGAGCTAAACGCTGCATCCATAGGCGAAAGCCGCCGACAGGCTGTTCGCGGATGGTCGCAGCAAAGATCATCGCCGCGCAGATCGCCCCCTGCGTTGCCGTCGCTTCTACTTCGAAGGCAGGGATGCGCCACCAGCCGATATACTCCAACGGGTCCACTTGCCATGGCGAAAAACCGGAGAGCACGAGGAAGCCGCAAAGCCATCGCACCCAAGGAGCGTCGGCGAGGTGCCACGCAACGACGATTGCAAGCGTCAGCATCCCGGCTTGGAGAACGATTCGGCCGATCCGCACGATCCAGCCGAGAAGGTCAACGGGGAGCGGGCGGTTCGATGCGATGATCGCAGTCTCTCGCGCTACGCCATTGTGGATAACGGTTACCGGAAGGTGCTCGCCGGGATACCACAGCCAGCGCGCCACGAACGAGTCATGCGGTATGAAGCGATCGCCCGCGGCGATACCTGCCGCGGCGAGATTCGAACCGGAAGCCTCTGAAAGTACGAGGTACGTCGCGGTCGGGCGCCCCGGAATGCTGAACCACGCTCCAACCGGTTGGACGGCGCCATCAGCGAAATCGATGCGAGGCGCCAGCAGCTCGTAGACGCCGACGCATGCCGAGAAGGCTACCGCAAGCACAACCAGCGCCCGCCATCTACCTAGCGTCATGCTATGCTAGTCTTCGGCAAGTAATCCCCGCGTTTCCGCTGCCAGTAGGAAACTGCCGATTTCCAAGCGCACCGGGCAGTAGAGGAGGGCGCCATGTTCAGGAATAGTGGCATTTCTATTTACTGCCTGATTCTCACCGTGGCAGTTGTACTCGGTGCCGTGCCGCATCGAGCCGCGGGTCAAGCCACGCCATCAGCCATGCCATCGGCGACGGAAACGGATTCCACGACGCCCGTCATCCTCCCGTTTGCGCCGGCCGAACCGCCAGCATCTCCAAACGCGAGGCCGAAGATAATTTTTATTATCGGCCAGGGCGATCCACAAACTGCGGGCAAACTAATTTCAGCCCTTGCCGAGCAGCTGCTACATCACGTGCTTTACTTCGGAGACGACGACTGGCTTGTGCCGGAACCAACGTGGACACTGCGCACCTTCCTAACTCAGTGTGCCGCGGATCCCGATCACACGCAAGGCGCTTTCGTCGTGGGACTAGATTCCGCCGCGAACTTGTCGAGAGATCACTTTTTCAGTCGTAGCGCTTACGTTGACATCA
>CAWAIE010000004.1:0-381280 GCA_963782065.1 Vulcanimicrobiota bacterium | reverse complement strand
CCTACTCATGATACTTGAAATTGTGGCGATTAACTATGCCCGGACCAAGGCGGATGAAAGACACGAAACAATCATCGGGTTGCTCTTGGATCCATCGCGCCTTGAGGCTGCTACGCGAGTTGCCGAAGAAGAATCACAAAACGTTACCGGTCTCAAGAAAGATATTCTTGATCTTAGCACCAGCATCTTACATTTTCTTTCCGAGCGGCAGGCTGCCGATGCCAATAACGCGTTACCACTAATTGGGGGCATGAACCTCAGCGAAAAGGATAAGCAAGCCCTTTGGCGCGCGACAGCTCAGAGTGGTGCTGGCCACAGCAATAGGACTAGGGAGTTGTTTTCAGAGCTGTTTGGCGCTCGCGTGATTTCGGCACGTGATAAATTAGCGAGTCGCAATCTAATGGATCCGCAGGTCGATATTTTGTACAGAAATCCGACGAATCCAATCGGTATGCGATGGGTCGCGGAAGGGCTCGCTGCCCTTGCCATCCGACTGCCGGATTAAAGCCCGCTAAGACACGTCGCTAAGGCGACCGGGCTTATTGCTATCAGCCTGCTCTCGGACTCCGACTTCGTACTATCTGCTTACCACAGCCGCCCGCAGCCACGCCGCCGATATCGGTTACTGCGCTGTGTTCGCTGGTTCGTTGATTTCCTCGAATCGATCAGCTCCGCGAATCGCGACGACGGTATCTAACGAGGCTAATACGCCAATGGTCGAATCGAAATTTACATTTGTCCAATTGCCAAATGCAACGTAAGCGAAACTCAAATTCTCCACGACCGGTTGATATAGGCAATACCCTTTGCCCTGAGCAGCACCAGTTGTAACCGCTTTTTCGAGGAGAAAGAACTTGAGCAACGAGCAGCCTGGACTAGTCGGCATCATGTTAGACGGTTGCGTGGATTCGGGCGTGGATAATTGCAATATCGTTGGCGACTTCGCCGCTGGGGTGATCGCGCGCAATGGCCGAAACGTATCCGTGACGCGCACAAACGTGATCCGCCCATTCCCCGCAGACCAGCTTCGCGATGCGCTCGCTGAGCGACCTCAGGCCATCGCAGCAGTTAACGACATTGAACGCGAACTGAAGAGCGGGAGTCCAGTCTTCGGCAAAATCGTTGCCGCTGTAGAGACCGTGAAGGCGTTTGCGATCGATCTTCCTGCCGTATCCCAAACAATCGCCGACTGGGCGTCGCACTTTCTGCCGTAGGCCTCAAGTCACTTTTTCGCTCGTCTTCGGGCAGCTTCGCTCATCGACTCCTGTTGCACTCGGCGGCGATTCACACGCTTGCACCCTGGACGCGTGGAAGTACCAGTCACGATGTCCGCGGTAGAGTGGTTCTTCAATCTTTGCCACGCGTGTTCGCAACCGTTTGACTAGGCTAACGCACTCTCTTGTTGGAGCTGCCGTATGAGAAAAACGTTTAAGAAACCAGCAGCTATGCTAGCCCACCGTGAGCATCCAAACGTCAGCGTCCATGATTGGAGACTACACGCTGCAACAGCACTATCCAAGCCGGCCCGGACTAACAACAATCTCTTCGACATCGGCACAGTTGTTAAGGTGGCCGGTCCGGTAAAACTCTCCAAAGAGGGCGCCACGCTACAACTGGGTGCACCCAACGTGACCGCGATGTTTCTAGACATGGCCGCAACATTGGACCGTCATGAAGCAAATCTGCATAGCGAAGTACGCGCGATCGCTTCCCGCAACGTTACGCCCGCGGACGAACAGCGCATATTTGATGGTATCGAGAGACGCATGGCGGCACTTGTGTTTTCGTTTACGGCGCTGGAGTCTTTTGCAAACGAAGTAGTCGAGCAGGCGTATGGCCATGCGAAGTTTCGCTACGAACCAATACTGAAGGGTGGTGTTAGTGCCAGCTACGACCTGGAGTATGTTGAGTACAAAATTCAACTCGACGAAAAGCTGAGCTCGGTGATCCCAGCGGCACTTGCCGTAAAGTCTCCGAAAGGGCGAACGGAATGGAATCAGTTCGTTCGCCTCAAGGACCTACGCAATCGCGTGATACATTTCAAAGGGAGAGATCGCGGCTCTTCGCATGACAAGACGCTCTGGCGCGAACTGCTTAGCGACAAATCGAGCGATTTTGCCCTTCAAGCCTACGCACTCATAGCCTTCTACTACGAGCAGGTCCCGGCCAGCGCGCCGCGCTGGTTTTGCAGGTATCGCCATGTGCCTTCCTAGTGAGGTTTCGGAAAATCGGTCAAAGTCACCGGCGATCAGATCGCCTGAGCCGTGCTGGATTGCTCAGCGGCAGCGACTTTGCGGCGATGCGGCTTGGCGCCGCGATGGAACCAAGCCCTGCTCGTGGAACGAGCCTAGGCCGCACTTCGTTGCGCGAAGAGAAGGGACAGTCGCATGAAGATTCGCGCTCTTAGCCGCTACGCCTTAGGCATCTGCGCCTCAGTCGCTTTGCTGGCAGCCTGTAGCACCGGCGTTGGATCGCTAGGTTCGATTGGCGGCTCGCACGGAGTCGTTCCATCGGCATCAAGCAACACGGATATGATCTACGTTTCGGCTGGTAGTCGCATAAAGGTCTATACGTATCCAGGGCAAGCTGAGGTAGGTCAGATTACGGCTCTTCACGATCCGCTCGGCCTATGCTCGGATACGTCCGGAAATGTGTTCGCGACCGTCGAACAAGCCCAAGCCATATTTGAATACGCGCATGGGGGCACAAAAAAAATTGCGAAGCTCGAAGATACGGGCTGGGAGCCCCACGGCTGTTCCGTTGATCCTGCAACAGGCGATCTGGCTGTTGCCAACTATTGCCAAGGAACTGTCGACGACTGTTCGCAGCCCGGCAATATTGCGATTTATAAAGGCGCAAAAGGTAAACCGCGATCTATCGCCCTGGACGGTTTGCTGAATAACGCATCGTTTTGTGGCTACGATGATAATGGTAATCTCTTTGTTGATGGGATCGACGCATCCTCAAATACTTCATTGTCCGAACTAGCAAAGGGCGCGAGCAACCTGCATCACGTAACAATACAGAATGCCCTGGGTGTCCCAGAGAACGTACAGTGGGATGGAACGTATGTAAGCGTCGGTAACGCAACCGCAAACGAAATACATCGCTTTACGATCGTCAATTACGAAGGTACCGAAGTTCAACCCGTGACATTCGACCTGGTCAAACACCTTGGCCAAACGTGGATACAAGGTGGAAACGTGTTCATCCCTAATGCCGGACGCGCAAAGAGCGGGAACATTGTTGAAGCCTCATACCCTGAGGGCTGGGGCGCGCACCACCTCCTTGCCAGGCTCGGACGCCCGTTCGGCGTTACGTACAGCGTAGCTCCCTAGTCCCCCGTACCCCTCGCGCCCCGCAGCCACGCCGCCGATCGCGGCGCCATTGCACCGGCAAGCGCGTCGCAGCACGGGACTCCCTCTCCGCTCGTGGAACGAGCTAGGCCACGCTTCGTTGCGCGAAGAGAAGGGATACACGATTAATGAAGATCCTCGTCCTCGGCCGCTGCGCTTTAGGTGTATGCGTATCCATCGCTTTTCTTGGAGCCTGTAGCAGCGGCGCCGGGAATGCTCCTTCGTCGGCGACAGGGTCGGTGGAGCCCGCGACCGCCGCCAAAGCGCTTGACGTCCGTCCTTCGACGAGCGGGAGCCATCTCTATGTTGTAAATGACGGCGCTAACACCGTCACGGTTTATAATGCTAACAGCGACACCGTCTTGCGAACTATTTCACAGGGCTTGGTCGTGCCATTCTCACTAGCGTTCGATTCGTCAGGAAACCTCTACGTTGCTAATAATCGAAATGTGACCGTATACGGAGCGGGCACATCATCCTTGATTGAAACCATTAGCAATGGCATCGGTAATCCAAGCCAACTCGCATTCGACCACTCTGGAAATCTTTTCGTAGCAAACCTAGGGAATCCATCGATCGGTGGGAATGCGGTTACAGTATACGCACCCGGCGGCACCTCGCCGCGCAGGACAATCACGCAAGGCATCGACCAACCGCGATACTTAACTTTTGACTCTAAAGGAAATTTATACATTGCAAATACCGGGAACAGTTCTGTTACGGTCTATGCTGGCGGCAAGAGCAGACTCTCGCGCACGATTACTGACGGCATACAAAAAAACCGACGGTTCTGGCACTGGACGCGAGCAGAAATCTGTACGTCGCTAATTCCGGAGGCAGCATTTCGGTTTATGCGCCTGACACGAGCGAAACGATGCTTACGATTTCTGAAGGTATCGTCAAACCTAAGGCGCTCGACTTTGACGCAGCCGGTGACCTCTTTGTCGCAAATAGCTATTCAGCAGCACGGCATAAGGGATGCACGGTTACGGCCTATCCTTCCGGTAGCGGATCGCCCTTTCAGACAACTTCGGACGGTGTCCATAACCCGGACGCTTTAACATTCGATACGTCAGGCAATCTCTATGTCGCAAACTATAACGCTGCTTGTGGCGGAGGCAACCGAAGGGGAAACGTAACCGTCTATGCGCCGGGCTCGACCTCGGTACTGCTCACGATATCAAAGGGAATCGCTAACCCCACAGACGCCGCCTTCGGCCCATAAATCTGGCCTCGCGAGGATTCTAGGCTGCGGCGCGGCAACGGCTCCTTGACGGCATCGCGGTCGCTAGTAAATTAGCCCCCCGCAGCCACGCCCCGACCGCGGCGCCATTGCAGCCTGCGAGCGCCACGCCTCGACGCATCGCCCATGCGCCTCGATGCGACCTCTTACATCCTGCATCGCCCCGCATTGCGAAAAAGCGTTATACCATATATCGTTTTCGACGTCTTGCACTTTTTGCAAACGCAGATGCAAACTTTGCACGAGCAGCGCGAGGCCGGCCGATCGCGTGATATGCGAGAAACTCCTTATTTTACAGCGTTTTTGACGCTCGGCGACCCGAGCCGAGAGCCCCGCGCGAGGAGGGGGGTGGCGCCGTTTCGGGGTGGTTCCTCTATGCCCGCGATGCTGCGGCGCGGGATAAGAGTTAGGCCGCTTTGAAACGACGCCCCCTCCCCAGGCGGCTTAGCCGCGTCGCGCTAAGCGATCCAAGGCGCAGAGCATTAAGCGCCGCGTTCTAAACCGCTAAAACTGCGAGGCTGCTGCGAGCTAGGCTTCCCTGCTGCGAGGCGCTCGCAATCTGCAATGGCGTCGCGATCGCCGGCGTGGCTGCGGGGCGGCTAAGGCTGGCGAGCGTCCGGGGTCGCAACGGTAGTCAAATGCGCGATTCTAAATCGCAAAGCAAAGACGGCGCCGTAGTCGGAGTCTGGCGCTGACCCAGGACAACTTGGAAGATCTCATGTGCGTTACCCTGTGCGAGCTAGGGTTACCACGAAATAACGATAAGGCCATTACCCGGCGGTGCTGCTCCTCGTTGGTTCTGGGTGCTTGCCGCTCCAGGCTCGATGTAAGAAGAACCGCCGCCGCCACCGCCGCCGCCAGCGGCGCTCGCGCCATCCGATCCGCCCCCGCCACCACCACCGTAGTAGCCACCGCCGCCACCACCGCCGCAGCCTGCGGACTGGCCGTTGCCGCCGGCGCCACCGATGCCAAGTTTGCCGCGATGCCCCTTTTCGCCGGGTATACTGAAGTTGCTTGCGCCGCCTTTTCCGCCGTGACGTTGCGTACCACCCGTGCCACCGTCGCCGCCAACGGGGACACCGGTTCCCTTGGCGCCAACGTTTGCGCCGCCGTCGCCGCCATCCCCAGCATTGAACACGGAGTTTGCGATGGCGCCGCCACCGCCGCCGCCCGCAATGATAACGCGGTTGCCGAGTTCATCGCCGCCCTGACGCACGTCTGAAGCGCCGCCGCCGCCAGTACCATTTAGGCAGTATTTTTCGCTTGCGCCGTTCCCGCCACCGTTGAAGCCTCCCTCGTAGCCAGGGCTGCAGTTCGATGTGTCGCCGGTTCCTTCACCGCCGACGAAAATCGCCAACGTTTCTCCCGACGTAACGGATATCGTGGCCTTCACAATACCGCCGTTCCCACCAGTGAAATAGCAAGACGATCCGCCTTGACTCGGGCCGCTGGCGCCGCTCGCTTCAGCCCTGAGCTTCGTGACGCCGGAGGGCACTTTGAAGGACTGCTCTTTGCCCGTGTACTGGAACGTACGACCATGCAAGGCAAAACGAGCCATGTCGTTTTGCGCGTTAGGCGCGCCGATCGGCGTCTGCGATCCGCCGCACGCTGCGAGCAACGCGACAGATGCGCAGACGCCTAAAGCGTAGCGGCCGAGAGCGAAGATCTTCATGCGGCGAGTGTCCCTTCTCTTCGCGCAACGAAGCGCGGCCTAGGCTCGTTCCACGAGCGGGGCGCAGAGTTCCGTGCTGCGAGGCGCTCGCAGGTGCAATGGCGCCGCGATCGGTGGCGTGGCTACGGGGCGGCTAAGGCCATCGAGGCGCTGCGACTCCGATTCCGCAACCCAGGCTCAATGTTTGAGAACGTGGACTATAACTTGTTCTTGCTTTTCAAAATGGTTCTTGAACCGATCTACATCACGTATCTGTCCAACGTCATAGATAACGAAAAGTAGGTTTCCATATGATTGTTTATACGCTAGGATGTCGTCATTGATCTCGGCAATCATCGCCTTTTCGCGCTTATCTGTGTTGCACAGTTTGATCTCAACAGCCAAATCGAGTCTACTTAGTGTAAAATCTGGCACATATGTCTTAGATGAATATGCGATGTGATCAACTTCACGCGCGTACTCGATGTCGGCTGCAACGAAAAGCGTTTCAACCGCATCCTGAACTTCCCGTTCTGTGCTCGGCTGCTGGCGCATGGTTTTTCTAAGCTTGTGCTCGATTAGCGAAAACACTTTTACGATCGCACTGGCTTCGGGCTCTGTGTCCTTCCCTTCGTATACATTTTCAAGACCCTTCCTCCGAAGCTCGCGTTGTGCCGCCTTTAAAAGGCCCCTCGCGGTTTCGAGTTGTTCAAGATATGCCTGATGATCCTGATATTCAATATCGTCTCGCGCGCCGATCATGTGCACAATCATCGAGCCGCGGTGTTCCCAAGGGAAGGCAACAAACGTTTGATAGAATGACGAATTTCCTCCCAAACACCTCGTCTAGGAACGTCGTGGCGCGTACGGCCCACTCGACATGCTGGGCTGATCTGCGACGGACGCGCTTAAGCTCATCAATGCCCGTGATCAGAGTTTTTAGTTCGGTAAGAGCCGAATCCCGAGTCCATCGAAAGCTCGTCATTGCCATTCTTTTCCCCGTTATCTCAACTGCCGGATGATGTCGTCGTCATTTGAGTAAATGCGCTATTATCTCTTCGGCTTTTTGGTACGCTCGCGGAACCGTGTCGAGATCGATTCTAAAGATCGCATTTGTAGCGGTCGCGCCTTCCTTCGCTCGGTATATCTCACCCGTGAACTGAGCAGCGTCACCCCCGAGGTGGCTGATCATCGACCATTCCCACGGTTTCATAGTAACTGTTGTGCCATGCATTGGAAGAATAACAGAGCAGCGACGATCGACTCCATGGATTCGCGCGTTCTCTTCGAGCCAAACGTTTACGTGAGGGTCCCTTCCGCCGTACCCAATTACTAAGATGCGTTTCGCGTCAGCAATCGCTCTTGCCGCCGAGCTCAAATAGTATGCGAATGGCCTTATATTGAAGGCTAGTGCTCCGATCTTGTTCAGACCCGCAATGATGGGCATGGGATCGTAGAGCGCGCCGCCGTGAGCTATACCACCGCCAGCTCTTTGAGCAAACATTTCCGCAGCCCGCCCCGGGCTTTCGTATTTCACTGGCCCGTGGATAGGCTGCGATTTGGGGTGTCCGAGATACTCAGCGCTGGAGGGTTGTGAGAACCGAACGCTTCCGTGTAGGTGTAATAACTTGTGATCTTGAGACTCAAGGGCCCGCTCCAATGCATTCGGGTCAAACCACTTAAAAGAAAACGGGGTCTCCACGTAGCCGTCCTTCCAGTCAATCTCGATTCGTTCCAGCAGATCATCGTAATTCAGGGAAAGTACGGTCACGCTGAAGTTCGATGCTAGCGAGCCAAAGAAGGCTGTCTGAGCTCCTCGGGATTGCTGCACTTCATCATCTCCCGCTGCTTCGCACTCCTCACCAACCTTCCGATGGATTGCGCGCGTGACATCCCATCGGGCAGCGGCAGTAACGCGAGAATCACGCAATCTACGATACCGGTAGGCGAGCTCAACAAACGGTGTTAGCGCCGGGCGCTGCACATCGCGAGAATGAGGTATCCCGTAAGTCGCCCCAAAGCTCTCGAGGGACTCAAGGGTATTTAGGATCGTTTCGAAGTCAGGCGCCTCGTAGGCACCCCGCAGGGCCTCCCAGAGCAGCTCACCCATTGGGAAAGGTTGCCTCGCGCCGGAATATGCCGGATGACCAGCGCTGGACATCTCGGTCGCTTCTGGTGTGAGCCAAGGCATCTTCTCACGCGCGAGCATCGTAAGCTGCACTGTTGTCGAGATGCCGCATGAGGCAGAAGCGCCGGCTCCAAGTATAACAAGAAGCTCCGGTCGAGTGCCGATAGTCACCACAAAAGTTCCAAATCAGCTCTCCGCATCGATCTGATCGGCAGCCTCTGCGTTAAGCAGCGATGCAAACCACGCTTGCAGCGACGTCAGATCTTCCGTGCGAGGTGCCGGGTTTGTGGAAATGAACCTTGCTTCAAAGAACTGTTGCCACGCCGCTTCGCATGATCGGCGTGGGTGCTGTGCTATCCATGAGTCGAAGAAATCCTTGCGGATGTCGTAGTGATGCGTATGAATAAATGGCGACCAAGTAGAACGAAGGTCTGCTTCGTCCTTGATGTCAATGATCTCAGTTTGCTCGAAGGTACGCTCCCCGACGCTACCCCAAGCAGCGGTCATGATTTCTAGTGCCTCCGTGTCGGATGCAGGCGCAGCGTATCCAAAAACAGTTAACATAAAAGCACCCGTCAACGCTCTCTTAAGAGCGTCCCACTCCTTGCTGATGTAAGGGTTGGCACTGTAGCCCTTCCGCTTTATGGGGTACAGCAAGGGGGATGCCTTATAGGGACTTCCGCAAACGCTACAAGCCGTTCCGAAGAGGCCTTTCTTCTTATCCTCCAAGCAGTAGCCGATTGCAACATTGCCATGAAGATAGAGAACCCTGGGGAGTGGAGCTACCTTATGGTTTCGCAAGCATGCGAAATAGAGCAATGGATCCCAATTGAACGTTGCAATGACGTCCTTGGAACGTAACGATAGGACCAGCACATCATAGATCGTCGGATGTTCAGGCAGACGGAGCGCCCAGAAATACTCCTCGAGCCGCTCCTGAACTTCTTGAATCAAGTGCGAGTTATCGCTGCCTTCAAGGTCCGAGAATGTCTCCTCGAAGTTGCGGTCAATCTTGACGCCGGAAGCGCGCAGCGCACCCGCAAGGTCACACAGATCAACCAGGTCGTTCATGAGGGGCAGCCTTCTTCCCGAAGGGTCGCCGTCCGGCAGCGCTGCCCGACTCGCACCCGCTCCCAGGATGACTACGTGGGGTCGCTTCACCTGAACGTCAGAAATCTCTTGAGCGACGGTATATTCGAAACTATTCATTCGTAATCGTTTTCGTTGCCATTGACTTCGCGCAAGATGCGAGCCGTTTCCGCGAGTAGTTTGCGATGAGCCTTGTGGGGTGAGGCACCGTCGTTTCGAATACGCTGTATGGCGCGGCGACTCATTCCCGAGGCCTTCATGAGAATGCTAACGGGCACCGTTCTTAACGCGGGCAATATCTTGGTTGCCCACTCGTCTCGGCGCGGATCGGGATACTCAGTATAAACATCGGCGGCATCCGAGACGCTCTGCTCTTCGACCTCTTCCAGCTTATTCGACTCCTTGCCGATGAAATGAACGCTTTTCGACTTGGACGTGGCGCCGGCCATGTAGCCCGACGCTTTGCTTGTCCGCACGGCGCGCCACTCGCATCGGCGCATTTGGCTTCTTCGTGGAACTCGTATTCTTCGCAGTACGCCGCCATAGCTCTTGACGCGCGCGATCGTTCGCGTCGGACTCCGATAGGTCGTGCTGATTCGATATTGGCTCCCCGGAATACTGATCGATCCACGGCAGCCTTTCCCATTTGCCGCGATCGCTTTCGTAAGGAGCGATGAGGTGAAAGTGCTCCGGATCCACGCCGACGGGATGGCCGAACGGTACAACGTGGCAGCTCGAGGATAAAGTTGAACGGCTTGATCTGCTGCGCATATGGCTTTCCTGCGTTGAACGGTTCAGCGGCTTCAGCACCTCGGGGCTGCTCACCGTGATTTGTCCCGCGGCCACGCGCTTTGCAAACGGCATCGGCTCCGCTTTGAGGCCCAGCGATCGGCGCACGATGCCGAGCCACGCTGCAGCGATCCAGCTGCGATCGTCGCTGTCCGGATCGCTCGGATTGAGCAGATGCCCGAGCCCGTGCTCGGACCAGCGATCTTCGCCATCTTTTCCGTTGTTCACACCCTTGCGCAGTAGCGACGGCTCGCCGTTGCGATCGCGGAGGAAGAGCGCGTAACGTTTGGCCGAAATCGCCAGGCACCATAGTTGCCGTTGCTTCTTGGTCTTGGGCTTCTTGTCTGGGGTCGAAGTTGTCGTCCTCGATCTTGAGGATCGACGACTTTACGGCTTCGCGATCGTAGGGATTCAACTGATCGATCAGGGCGACGATCTCGTCAACCTGCGCCCACGTAAGCGCCCGGATTGCGTCGCGCCCATCTTTCGTTCGATACGGGCCGCCCGGGCACGCAATGAGTCCGCCATTCTTCGAGGCGACGATCGCCATGGAGTCGGTATCTTCCATCGCGTATGTCCCGCCGCGATCGGTGACGAGGCGCTCCAGCAGCGCGAGCAGCAGATGGCTTCCGCCAGTAATCAACGACGCAAGCGGTGGGAAGCAGAACTCACCCGGCGCCTCGGGATGGGGCACCTTGCATTCGTACGGCTCGGCATCGATCCCGTAGCACGTAACCCGAACCTCCTTGTCGCTCTCCTGGCGATCCATCTGCGCGAATATCCCGTAGCTGGTCGCGGAGCCGAACGTCTTGAGCGATCGCTTCAGCCGATCGCGCTCGGCATCGGATAGATCCTTGCGGGACGCGAGGCGATTGCGCTCCTCGATCACCACTTTGAAAAAATCTTGCGAGCGCGGATCGATTCGCACTTGCCCGCGGAACTCGATCGGCTTGAGGCCCTCCATCGTGCCGATCGGCTCGATTTTGAATGCCTCCGTAATGCGAGGCAGCTTCCCGGATAACAGCACGGACGCGACGAGATCCGGCCAGGAATACCAGAGCGCGTCCTCATGGTTCTCCGATCTTGGCGTAGACGTAGTTGATGCCGATCTGCCAATCGTTCCCCTTGTACTTGGCTCGCACTGGCAGGACGTCGCCATCCGGGAGGACGCGAGCGAACCCGGTGAGCCGCTTCCAGTTCGCCGGATCCAGGACCCATTCGGGCGTGACCCCTGCGAGCAATGCTGCGAGCTCCTCGCGAGCATCTTCGACGACGCGAATCTCGCTCGCAGTGACGAATCGCCAGAGTCCCATCAGTACGTTGACGGAACTATATTGGCTACAGGAAATCCGTGTAGACCACGGGAACAGGAACCTTGCGCACATGCGCGCTCGCACGGCCACCGAAAAACGCAGATTCGGAATTTCCGAGATACCGCTTTGGGAAGTCCGGCATGCGAGCGAGGATTGGCGTGATTCCCATGGCTCGCAGATACGCTTTCCCGATCGAGGCCGGCGAATAGGCTTTGGTGGCTTGGAGTGGGATCGGATGCAGGGCGTATTCGGCTAAGAGCTTTCTCCGTAAGCTCGCACGTTGCGAGCACGTCGCGCCGGTTATAGTCGATGTATTTAGGCGTAACTTGGCCGTGCCGTTTGACCTTCTGCTTTCCGTGCTCCACGCCAAAGAGCTCGCAGGCTTTTTCCAGGCTCATGCCCCGATCGGTCAAAGCAAATGCGAGCGTTTTCGCATCGAGGATATGGCCGCGGAACGTGTATTGCTTGAGGGGCTTGGGACTCGCAGCGCCTTCAGGAATCCGATCCTCGTCGTCCGCTTCGATCGCGCCGGTAAACCCCTTCAAGGCGCGTTTGCTATCCATGTGCTTGACCGCGATCCCGGGCCGGTAGGGATTGGCTCGCAGTTCGCCCGTCTTGGGATCGCGGTATTGGAAGAACTGGAAGGTAAAGCCGCCGAGGAAACGCCCACGCGACGGAACGTGATTCACTGCGAGCCGCGAGATATCGAATGGGAAATTAAACGCAACGAGCAGCGCGCGACCCTTGTACGCGACCTTGCGGAGGAGTTGGCGAAACTCCGCAACCGGCATCAGCTGAAGCTCGGGATCGCTCTCAAGATCCTGTTCCGGCAGTCCGCGCGGATCTGTTTCGGCAGGGTGCGTGCGGGCGTAGCGTTTTAGGACCGCCATCTCTCGTGGCGTCAGGTTGTCGCCGTAGAACAGACCCTCTTCAAGGCATCTGCCCTTTGACCAAGAAGCGGTAGCTGCCGAAGGTGAGCGCCTGCGCCTTATCGGTGCGAGTCTCGCAGTCGAAGACCAGCCACGCATCGGGCAGCGGTTTTGGCGTCTCGCTGCGATCGGGCTGCCAGCCTTCCAGGTCCGGATAGACGCGAACCGCGGTGGCAGAGTGTCTTGCGCGAACCGAATTAAGGGCAGCGCCTCGATCCGCAGGGCTTTCTGAGACGTGTTGCCGTCTGGATCTACGATATTATCGACAAAAACGCGCACGCGCGTCTCTCCAATGACCTGGCGACCGACGCGAAGCGGCGGGGCGTCGCTCGTAAAACCTATGAGTACTTCGCGGTCTCCGCTGAGGAGGAGGTCGACTCTACCGAATCCGTTTCGGGCAAGATTGAACCCTATCAGCAGTCCTTCGTAATAGCCGCCAGGACTGCTGGAAGTGCAGAGTCTTTCCGCGTCATGTAGCCCGGTCACGCGTGGTGAGATCGAGGTGACATCGTACCACGACCGCTCTCCGATCGGAGATGTGGGCGATAACTGGAGGGATGCGGTGACCTCCGCTGGACGCGTGAATCTTTTGAGCACTTTCCCAACTTCCGGGTAGAGTTTTTCGGTCTCTATCGCGTCGACCTGATAGGATCTGCATGGTTTGTAGCTGACGAACAGACCGCCATAGCCGCGTGGGTAATACGTGCCATCGATTCCGACGAGACCTTGCGCCAAAGCTACCCCGCTGGAACTGACGATCGCAGCACCCCACAGTGCGGCTATGAAGGGCAGGGCCCAGCCTGTCAAGGCTACGCCAGCCACGAATACACCACGAAGCGCGGGCACGCTTACGGAACCTGAAGTCGCGGGCGACTCTTTCGTATTCCCTTCGCCTCCCGGCGCTCTACCTGCGCTGCGTGGGCCTCCAGTTTCGGCATCCAATCCACTCCGTATACCGCAGTTAGTAAGGCTTCGACATGGCGAAATTTCGACGTAATTGCAAGGCAATCGTTAAGCATATGCGTGATGTTATCGTGTAAGCCGTGGAGGCGCGCTGCACCTTCCAAGAGCGGGCTACCGCTGACGTTCTCTAGCGAACCTTCAGTCCAGTCCAGCTGCTTCACGCTAAAGACCGCCCGATGATCGTTGATCGGATACCGGATCGTAAGTGCGCTGTTGCGCTGGCCGAAGACGTGATTGTGTTCGTAGGGTGCTCGCCCTTGTGCGAGCCGCTCGCACGCATAGCAGCACGGTGGTGCGCACCCGGCAATCAGAGCGTACGGGCGATCCTCGCCGCACGAAGCGCAGGAAGCATCCATCCCGACGCGGCGCTGCGCGCGCGCACCGCGAACCCAGGCGCCGATCGGGCTGCGCTTTCGCATCAGCCGCGCCGCGCGTAGATGCTTTCAAAGGAAAGCGTTCCGAGGTCCGCCTGCCGCATCAGTTCATCCTCATCGGTGAGGAAGGGGATCTCGTCTCCTGACGTATCCAGTACGGGAATGCCCTGGAGTTTCCGAAGCTCAGAGTCGTCCCCGGTATGAACAACGCGCTTTTGCGCTTTCGAACGTTTAGAGATGACGGTCGCGGCTCGCGATCCCTTTACGCCAACTTCGACTTTTCCGCCATGTACGGGAACGACCAGCGCACGGAAAAGAGAATCGCTCGCTTTAGCCGAGTACCGTCCGCTGGCGCTTTTTCGCAGCGCCGAGCCGCCGAGCCGAACGACAGTCCGCGGGGCGACGCCGAACTCCGTCGCCGCACTTTTCAGCGAGGCGCCTTCGCGCATGCGCGTTACCGCGTGCGTGACGTTCTCCCACGTCACCTGCGATCGGCGCGGTAGGGCGTCGAACTGTGCGAGCGTTTTGGGACGCCGTTGACCGGCGCCCCGGCGCTTTGGTATCTTGGACATGGCAAATGGAAGGAAGAGCCGCGACTGTGCAGGTCGCGGCTCTTAGCCTTTAGCGATCTCCATCGTTGAGGTAGTAGGTGTTCCCGCGTAGTGCGAGCCGGATGTTCCTGAGGGAACCGCCGCGTTCGAGAAACGCCTGCGCTTCCTTTAGCTGCGCATCGCGCCCAGGGTTCGATCCTAGCGTGAGGATCTCCGGATCGTGGTCGGGGCGTTGAATCGACAGAGCCCAGCGATCGCGCCCCTCGAAGCCGCGATTCGGCTGAAACTCGATGGAAGAGATATCGAAGGGGAGACCCGTGCGTGCGATTTCTTCGGGTTTTACGTACGCGGTTCCGGAACCGAAGGAGAAAGTCTCCGTTCCCTTCGCGTTTCCACGCGTCGTTTGCGATTTCTCGGTAGATTTGGCTTTCACGTATTTCCTTTCAATGTGTGGAAATGAGTGCATAAACTGGGAACTAGTGCCACGATTCTGGCGGTGTCCAGCGAATGCGCGCCCATACTAGCAGCGCGACGAACGCTGCGATTCCGCCGAAGACGATCCAGCCGGCGCGGGTGGAAGTGGGCTCGGCGGCCTCGTCTGGTTGATAGCGGCGGTCACGACGCATCGGGCGAGGGTCGTTGGAAAGCTGGCGCGAGATGCGTCTAATCGTGTGGTCCGAATATCCGGTGGCCCGGGAAATTGCGCGGAACGAAAGCGAATCGTCCCGGAGTAAGTCGGCGATCCGGGCGCGATCGGCGGGGCTCACGACGGTGCCCCCTCTGAAGGTCCTAGTCGCGATGGGTCGATTGCCGCCAGAACGGCTTCAACCTGATCACCGAATACTTCGCGTAAACGGTCGAACTGGCGCTGGCTGGGCTTGAGCCGCTGGCTCTCCAAGAGTGAGATTGCACTGGCGGTGAAGCCGGGACCCAAGTGGCGTGCCAGGTCGCCTTGTGACCAGCCCCTGGCTCGCCGGTAGAGTTCTAGCTCGGTCATGTGTCTGGACCTCCCTCGCTGATTCTTCTATATGTGAAAGTAGATTTCAAGGATTTTCACCAAACGTTTTCGAACGTTTCGGTTGAAAATGTGTCCACCGAGAAAGAACCCATCCCAGCCCCGCAAGCCGCCGATCACGCGCCACCGAGGCACGCTCGAAAACGTCCGGCTCATGCAATGGCTGGACGAAGAGCGAGAACGTCGCGGCCAATCTCTGCGCAAGGTGGCCGAGCGAATGGGGTACCTCAACGCGTCGCGCGTCGGGGACTACTTTAAGCTACGGATCGTCCCAGGGCCTGAAATCGTGCGACGCCTGGCGGTGGCGATCGGTGTCTCTGCGATCGAAGCGCTCTGGCTTGGTGGCCATCAAGCAGCCGTCTTTGATTACTTTCTGACGCTGCACCGTTTGGGATGGACGTGGATGCACGAAGACATGGTGCACCTCGGCTCACGAGGAGCGGAGTTTTTCTTTCAGCACTGGGAGCCGAATGTGCCGGACGATCTTTCGGGTGTACCACCAAAATACGCGCACCGCTATAATGAGGCCTCGATTTACAATCAGGTCGGACGTTTTCGCGCCGTGGCGCTGCCCAAGCCGTCAGCGATCGCAATCCTACTTGCGATCGGTTTGTTCGTCCGCCGCGGTGATCGGCTTCGCCCCGGCACGCGCGAGATCGTTCGAGAACTGTCGCTTATCGCAACGGAGATGTTTTCATTAGCCGAACGCGCCAATGCGCCGAAATCGATAGATTACAAGTCGCCATTCAAACAAGCCGAAAAAGTAATACCCGTGGGCTTTACGGATCGACATACGCGCCTTGCCCTTGTATCGGAGTACGTTCAAGATTGGTGCAACGTCGTTTGTCGCGGATACGCCGACTACGCGCGCGTCGCTCTGTACGAGCAAGGCGGATTCGTCGGTGAACCGGAGCGCTCGCGGTACGGCAGCGAGGATCTATGGGAATGGCAAGTCGCCGATCCAGTCATCGTCGATGACCTTCGTCTAAAGCAGCCCCACGAATTAACTAAAGATGCCCCCGGCCCGCGCGAACGGACCGGAGGCGTCGCACACCGGAGGAGTTAGCTCCAGATGCAACAGCAGAACTTTACGCTCTTATATCCGCCTCTGCAAGTCCGCGCCGGGGTTCTGGTCGTGGACGGCTTCGGCATTTCGATGCGCGTGCAGCGCGGCCGGCTTCAAGTCGAGGACGGGATCGGCAGGCAACGCCGCTCGATTACACTCGATCGCGTGGGCACCGGCCTCGAACGCCTGGTCCTGATCGGCAAGGGCGGCATGGTCAGCCTAGAGGCGCTGTCGTGGCTGCGAGCGATCGGGGCCGCGTACGTGCAGATCGGCAACGGCGGCGAAGTGCTCGCGCATTCGGTTCCGTCCGGATACGAGGGGCTGATCCGACGCGCCCAGGCGCTCGCTGTCGCCAACGGCTTGGACCTCGATATCGCGCGCGAGCTTATCGAGGCGAAGCTCGATGGCCAGCGCAGGAATCTCGTTCGACTCGGCGCCGATCTGCGCGAGTTCGATGCCCTGCGAGCAGTATTGGAATCAGCTGATTCGATCGATAGGATTCGTGTCATCGAGGCGAACGCTGCTGGCTTGTATTTCGGAGCCTGGCGGAACGTACAGATTCGGTTTCGCGATCCGGCACGAATCCCGGCGCGATGGCTGCGAGCCGATTCTCGCGCTTCCTTACTAACAGGCGCTCCGCGTGCGGCTACGTCGCCGCTGAATGCTATGCGAAACTACCTTTTTGCGTGCTTAGAATCGGAAGCGCGGCTCGCACTGCTCGCCTTCGGACTGGACCCTTCATTAGGCGTGCTGCATGCCGACCAGCGGAATCGCGATTCACTTGCACTTGACGCGTGTGAGGGTGTACGGGGTGCGGTCGATGATTTTCTCCTCGACCTGTTAGAAGATCGGATGTTCGCGGCGCGAGACTTTGGCGAACTTCCGAACGGAGTCTGCCGGATTGCAGCGCCATTGACCCACGAACTCGCGCTAACACTTCCGCATTGGCGTGGATTAGTGCAGCCGATCGCCGCACGGCTCGCACAGCTATTCCGCAACGCAGCTACGGGCACGAACGCAAAGCGGCCGGCGCCGGTGAAGTCGCCGCTCGTCGCAACGCCTCGCAAACCCTCGCAGCCGCGACCCTACGCGAGTAAAGCGTGGGCCACTCCAAGCCTAGAGACCCTCCCGAAGCGCGCAGCCACGTGCGAGCTATGCGACCGTCCAGTACTCAAGCGCAGGCGTAGGCACTGCGATGCGTGCATTCCCAAGGTGCGCCGGGCCCACGGACTGCGAGTAATCGAAGTCGCTCGCAAGACGCTCGCAGCCCAGGCCGCCGATGGCAATGATCCGCGGGCGAGTGCCCGGGCCGGGCGTAAGCGCGGTGAGGCCAATGCCCGGCAGCATCGCCGCAATCGCGCTTGGGCGAGAGGCGCAGGTGTCGATCGCGATGCCGCGTGGTTCTTGCGTGAAATACTCCCGAAGCTTGACACCTATTCGCTAAGCCAAATCGCCAAGGCTACTGGGTTATCACTCGCGGCCTGCTCGCGGATCCGCGCTGGAACGCGAGTCCCACACCCGCGTCATTGGGAGGTATTGGGTGAACTTGTAGAATCAGGCTGGCAAATGCTTCCAAGTAAGAGGATTCGCTAGATGCTTTTGCTCGTTTTAATGGCTACGATGTCGGTCCAGTCACCGGCCGCGGTTTGCGCTACTGCCTTCAATACGCTGTACACTGCATCCACAGAATCTGCCAACCATAACCAATACTTGCAAGCAGCGGCGCTGCGCGAGGCTTCCGCTCACGTTTTTCAGTCCTGCATGTCGAGGCACGAAGCTCCCGCATATGGCTTGTATCCGTTTGACGGTGTAAACGCCTTTATCGTCGCCGCCATGTTTTGGCACCTCGCTGGAGTAAGCACGGAAGCTAAGCGAACCTTGGTGCTCGCGGAGAACACGCTGAGGATTGTAACCGCTGAATATCCCGCGTCGCAAAAGAACGCAGACTTCAAAGTGTTGCTACTGCACGAAACGAAGTTACTCACTCAAGAGGAAGAGGGGAAATGGCCGGTCTGGTCGGAGCGGTAGCCTAGACATCCACCTCGCAACTTTGCAAGGATCAGCAGATTCGCCCGGTGCTATGCGTGTCGATGCGCCCCGCAGCCACGCCGCCGATCGCGGCGCCATTGCACCTGCGAGCACCTCGCAGCACGGAAGCGTAGCTCGCAGCACCTCGCAGCTTTAGCGCGCGTTGCTTAGCGCAATGCCCTCTCGGATCGCGGCGGCTTTGTAGCCTAGCTGATCGGCCAGGCCGAGGTTCTCCTAGCCGCCCTGTAGCCACGCCACCGATCGCGGCGCCATTTGCAGATTGCGCGGATGGAGAATAAGTGAGCTTAACGAACAACCGTTAGATCATGGACTACAACCACTCGGGCGATGAAGTTGTCATTGGCGATCGGAACACTCTTTGCGGGTTGGTTTCGGCCATCCTCGAATTCGCGGATCGGGCGTACCAAAAACGCGTCTGGATCGACGGCCGCGGCTCGGAGGTTACCTCATATTCTGAGGCCATGGTAGCGGTATTGGAAGATGGCCGTATCAAGGAGTTCGCAGCGGGCCGCGGCTCGAACTTTGGACTTCGAGCCGATCAGCTAAGCGCGCTGGGCGAATTTGGTACGGTCTTGGAGCAGTTTGACGGTCGGCTAAGAGATCGGGACAGCGGCGACTCGCAAATAGTGACGCAGTCTGACTGGGATGAAGTTGTAGCCGCGGCTGAGATTGTGCGATTGCGCTGCAAAGATTGGGCCTCAGCGAACTGCGCGGATCATCCCGACCTTAAGTAAGCACACATTGCAAATCCACGCACTCGCTAACCCAACCGTTTCCTTTAGCCGCCCCGCAGCCACGCCGGCGATCGCGACGCCATTGCAGATTGCGAGCGCCTCGCAGCAGGGAAGCCTAGCTCGCAGCAGCCTCGCAGTTTTAGCGGTTTAGAACGCGGCGCTTAATGCTCTGCGCCTTGGATCGCTTAGCGCGACGCGGCTAAGCCGCCTGGGGAGGGGGCGTCGTTTCAAAGCGGCCTAACTCTTATCCCGCGATGCTGCGGCGCGGGCATAGAGGAACGGCCGTAATTCGGGGCCCCTCGCCGGCGATCGTTGCCATCCGCGCTCGGGGCGAAAAACGCTGTAAAATAAGGGTTTTCTCGCATATCGCGCGATCGGCCGGACTCGCGCGCGGCTCGTGCAAACTTTGCATTCGCGTTTGCAAAAGCGCAAGTCGTCGAAAAGGCTATATCGTATAAGGGTTTTTCGCCACGCTCGGCGATGCATGGATGCAGAGGTCGCATAGAGAGGCATAGGGGCGTGCGCGAGTACGCGGCTGCGGAGCGGCCAGACGCCGATTCAGCGTGCGGTAGCAATGGCCCCGGGGTCGCGAAGACGTGTAGGTTTCGCTTACAACTGCGGCACGGTGTGTCCGCGTTTCACGGCGTTAACGAGAAGACGTTTCCGTGGGTTTCATTAATGCTACCGTACGTCGTTCCGTACAGCGTGCCGCCTACTGCGAGCAGGGCCGCTCGGGGGTTTACGCCACCTCCGGCGCGGAAGCTGTGCAACACCGTCTCTTCGCCGCTCGTTGTAACGCTAAAGACCGTACCGCGGTTCTTCGCTCCTCCTATTGCTGTTGTGCCGTAAAGCACACCTTTGACATCGATCAGACCTGCGACGGGGTTGCTACCGTCGCTTCCGTTAAAGCTAAAGATTGTTTTCAGCGTGCCGCCTGTCGTGATGCTGAAGACCGAGCCACCGTGGCCGCAACCGGACGTCGTGCCGTAGAGCGTACCCTGTACGTCGATCAATGCGGACGCAAGACATTCGCCTGTCCCGAAGCTGAACAACGTGTGATACTTCCCAGCGGTGGTAATGCTGAAGACGGTTCCACCGCCGTACTTACCGCCACCCAACGTCGTGCCGTACAGCGTACCGTTTACATTGAGCAGGGCGGCCTCCGGGTTTGCTCCGTCGTTGTTGAATGCGCCGAAGCTATGCAGCACTTTAAACTGACCGTCCGTCGTAATGCTAAACACCGTGCCGCAATAGTCGTCGGTGTCGCACTTGTGCGAACCGCCAGCAAGGGTTGTGCCGTAGAGCGTGCCGTTGACGTTGGTTAGGCCTGCTACGGGATTCGAGCCATCTGGTTGGCGGTGGATTCTGTTGCTGGAGTCGAAACTGTATAGTATTCTTTCAATGCCGGCTTGCGTAATGCTGAAGACGGTACCACCGCCTTTTGCACCCCCACCAGCGGTCGTGCCGTAGAGCGTGCCTTTGACGTTGAGAAGGCCCGCCATTGGATTCGCTCCGTCGCGCCGCGCGCCGAAACTATGCAGCACGGTTTCGTCGCCGTTCTGCGTGATCGAGAACACCGTCCCATAGATGTGAGAGCCCCCACCAACGGTCGTTCCGTACAGTGTGCCGTTGACGTTGATAAGTTCCGCCGCCGGATTCTTACCATCGTCCGGCGAGACTCCGAATTCGTGGAGTATGTTGTACGTCGCCTCCGCGTGCGATTGCTGCGGAGACACTTCTTGCGGTGGCACGCTGAGCGGCGGTTGCGATCCGCCACAGCCTGCGAGCAGTGCGGCCGCGAAGATACCCGAAACATAAAATCTAAAATGCAAAATCATTCTCAGCGCTTTCATCCTTAGCAACATAAACTTATTGGCGCTTCACGGCGTTAACGAAAAGACGTTTCCGTGACCGGGCCCGAGGTGATGTCTTATTGCACCAAAGGTTGTGCCGTACAGCGTGCCATCTAGTTCAAGCAGACCTGCTAGGGGATTGCCATTTTCGGCGAAGAAGCTGTGCACCACTTTCTCTTTGCCGCTCGTGGTGACACTGAAGACCGTACCGATGTTCTTCATTCCGCCCATCGCCGTTGTGCCGTAGAGCACCCCCTTGACGTTGACCAGGGCCGCGAGCGGTTGACTGCCGCTGTTTCCTCCGAGGTTATAGATCGTTTTTTCCGTGCCGTCCGTCGTGACGCTGAAAACGGCACCACCAGAAATGCCACCAGACGCCGTGCCATAGAGGGTGCCATTTACGTTAATCAAAGCAGCCGCAGGATATCCACCATCGCGTGAGTTGGTCCCGAAGCTATAGACCTTGTGCTCTTCACCAGTCGTCGTGATGCTGAAGACGGTTCCAGTGTTGCCGCTGCCGCCAAAAAACGTCGTGCCGTAAAGTGTGCCATTGACATCGAGCAGCGCTGCCTCGGGATACGCACCGTCGTGCTTACCAAACTTATGCAGCACCTTGTACGTGCCGTTGGTCGTAATGCTGAACACCGTGCCGCAGGAGTGAGCGACTCCGCAATATCCTAAGCCACCTCGCTCCGTCGTGCCATAGAGGATGCCATTGACGTTGATCAGACCCGCGACGGGTACGGACCCCTTGTTTGTATCGTAGGAGTAGTAGTCGGAGTCGAAGTTATGAAGAATCGTTTCCGTACCATCTAGCGTTACCTTGAAAACGGTGCCACCTCCGTAGGTACCTCCGCCCCCTGTGGTGCCGTAGAGCGTTCCGTTGACATTGAGCAGCGGCGCGACAGGGCAACAGCCGTCACCAGGGCCGAAACTATACAATACGTGCTCTTCACCGCTTTTTGTGATCGCAAAGACAGTCCCAGAGTTATACGTCCCTCCATAGGTGGTCGTGCCATACAGCGTGCCCCTGACGTTGATGAGGTCCGCGGACGGATTCGAGCCGTCCGCTGCTGACCTCCCGAAGCTGTGGAGTATGTGGTACGCGTAACGCGAGAGCGGTTGCCTTGCACTTATTGCTTGCGTCGGCAGACCAAGCGGCGGCTGTGATCCGCCGCAGCCCGCAAGCAATGCGACAGCCGCACCAACGAAAGCGTAACGGCCGAGATTGGATATCCCCACGTGGTGTGTCCCTTCTATTTCGCGCAACCAAGCCCGGCCTAGCCTCGTTCGACCAGCGGGGCGGGGTTCCGTGCTGCGAGGCGCTCGCAATCTGGCAATGGCGCCGCGATCGGCGGCGTTGGCCGCGGGGTGGCTCTGAGTTGCGCCTAGTAGTCGATCTCAGGCCCGGGATCCTGCACCGACATGCAGGTTTGGTAGTCCGGTGGCTCGGGGATCTTTGTAAACTTTGTCGGCTGCTGCGAATAGTTGAAAACGTCCTGGTAGTAATCGGCCCGTTCGTCGTCCAGTCCCAGCGTAAACTTACTGCCTAGAAAGGTATTCTCGATAAAGTGTAATGCCGATGCCGTTTCGTGCTGCGCATGCGAAATGTATTTCTGCTTTGCATACGGAGAAATGATAATCAACGGTGTACGATAGCCGAGCCCCTCGTACGCTTTCGTTACAGGGTTCTGGTATTGCGGCGGCACCACGTGGTCGAACCAGCCTCCCCATTCGTCCCAGCTGATAATGATTGCCGTGCTATCCCAATACTTGCTCTGTCCGATGGCATTGACGATCGCCGTCACCCAAGCAGGACCGCAGCCGCTCGGTGGGGCGACCTGCCCCCCATGATCGGACGCGCCCTTGTGTGGCATGACCCATGCAACATTTGGAAGGTCGTTATTGCCGATGTCTTTTAGGACTCGCGTGTCGGGAGTTACGACGTTCGCGTAATCAGGGCCGTAGCGCACGGCCTTGATCGAATCAAATGCGTCGAGCCAATACGAGTCGTTCTGATCTGGTTCTTTGTACCAGCGCCACGAGACGTCGGCCGCATCCAGCGCCGTTGCGATGCTGCTAAACGTGAAGCACGGATTCGGCCCTTTTACACTATGTCCAAAAATCGCTGGAAAAACCGGAGGTTGTGCCTGCCCGTACTTCAGGTAGTACTCCCACGGCGGATTGCTCGGATTCTTCGGCGCATCGCAGCCCCACGGCATCACGCTTGGCACTTCGTCCGCGTGCCCTTCTTGGCCGGCTACTAGCTCGAGATGGTTACCGTAACTCGGGCCGCTATCCGACGAAAAGTTATCGTCCCCTAGAGTATAGCGAGATGCCATCGTCCAGTACGGCTGAATATCGGATTGCTTCACGTATGAGAATATAAGTTTGCCGTCAGATTGGCCGCGGTACTGCCAACACCTGGGTTCATTTACCCAGTTGTAGGGCCAGTGCTTGCACGGACCACTTTCATTATTGCCACCGGTTATGATGAGATCCCATCCATCGTTCTTGCCACCATCGTAGTCTTCAAGGAACTGATAGTGCTCGTGGTTGGGATCCAGTTTCGTATAAAGGCCCACCGGCTTCAACGTGTACTGCGTGCCGTGACCGTACCCATACGTCGCCGTATTGGCTCCCTTGAACCCTTCGAACATGTTGTCGAAGCTGCGATTTTCCTGCATGATAATGACGATGTGTGTTATCGGTGACGAACTAGAGTTTCTATGGCCAACGACATTCACCGATGCATTGGGGACGAGGCTGTGCGTCGAGGTCGATGAGTTGCAGGCCGCGGCCACTAGCGCGACTAGCACAGGGATGATGAAAACGGATACTCGCTTCATGACGCTCCGTTCGCAGATGTAGGTTTGTCGACTCTATGGCGTCGTCTATTTTGCGTTAAATGAACCAGGCTCCTCGGCAACGGCACGGATTCTCAGCCTACTGAAAAGCGACCTGAGTTTACTTCGAGGATTCTTGGTGGCAGGACTTAGCGTATTAGGTGGGCCAGCGTCTTCCAATGTCTCGGATGCGGGACGCGCGTGTCGTCGCTTTACTAGCTCTGGCGCTTGCGATAAGAACTTGTTGTATCCCTCGCCCTCGCAGCCACTACGAGGCGATGCTCCGAAGTGCGGCTTCGATCTTCACGATAGTCGAGGGGTGCGGCGATACCCCTTGGTTGACGAAGGCCTGCAGCTTCGAGCGTGGCACGCCGCTGATGCGAGCGATTCGCTTAATACCAGCAGCCCTGACCGCCGCCCGCAAGACATCGAGCCTCTCTTCTGAGATTGCCGTACTCTAGAACGTCAGTCGCGCTAAGCATCTCGGCCGTATAGTCCTCGTCGGTGTCGGTTGGATCGACGGTGATCTCTTTTCCAATGCGCGTTCTAGACTTAACGTGGACTGGCCGCGGAATGGTCACGCCTCGCATCACGGTGCTGGGCTCGCTTCCGTCGGCATTGAGGCGCTTACGGTCGACCGTTCGCAGCGTTCGCTGCACGAGTTCGCCGTAGGTTCGCAAACGGGGAAACGTGTCGAAGTCCCATGCTGCGCCGCAGCTCAAGCAGCGCCATTCCTGCGCGCGCCATTGCGCGGGGTCGTCGAAGAGAAGGCACGACGGCCGCGGCTTCTTACAGCAACGTCTGGGGCGCGCGGCAATGTCGGCGCGATCTTGGCTGATGATCCCGACCGTGAGAAAGTCGAAGGGTCGCGCATACGCTCTGATAGGGATCAAACACGTTCCACGTGGACATCGTGAGTTGTTCCATGGCCGGATAGTCTTCCCACGCGAACGGCTCTACCGGTTTGCCGAGTGCCGCGCGGATCTCACGCGTCCACGCGTCGACGATCCAGGCGCGCGGATCGCCGTCGTCGCGGAACTCGGACCGGCGAGCGAAGTTGCCCCAGCACGAGCGAGGAGTACTTGCGCACGTGTGGCTCACCGTGCTCGTCGATTGTAAACAGCGCATAGAGTTTCTCCGAAACCGCGTAGCAGTAGAGTTGCTCGCGGCGCGTGTAGTCGGGCTTTCCGTCGGGACCAAGCGCGTAGTTTTCATCTTCGCATTTCAGGATTGTGCCGGAGATTGCGCTTGGGTTGTAACGATTGAGTGCCGCGAATCGCTCCCGCACCTCTTCGACTTCCTTCCAGGAGAGCGCGCGGACCGCACGCCTTCCGTCGGCGAGAACGTACGGGCCGTCTTCACATTGGATGAAGCCGCCGTGCTCCGTTGCGACCGGCGGCAGCTGTCGGTATCGCAGTACGCCACGGCGCCTCCTCGCCGCTCGACCTCGTGCTTCGCCATCGCGAGCAGTAGCCGCGCCTCGGCGGTGATAAGCGCAGCGGTTGGAAAGAAGTTGAAGCGTCCGGGTCGCTCCGGCCGGCCGACCCAATCCTTGAACGCCTTGTCCGCGTAGACCATCACGGCGCGCAGTTTGCGCTTTTCATCGTCGGGATCGATGTCGATGGGATTGGTCTCGGCCGCCGTCCCATATGCACCAGAAAGCGCCACGACCTTATAACCAGTCTTGCGCCGCTTATCGTCGAGTTCGTCGTCAGTTTCCCGCACGCGCAGCTCGATCAGCTTCACGAAGAAGTCATCGATGCGCGGATCGATGAGATCGGTCTCTCGAAATGGCAGTGGCTGTTAGCGTGTCGAGTTGGCCGCCCTCGGCACGAAGCCGCCATGCCCGAACGACTTCCGGTCGTCCACCCTTCATCGCGGCATGCGCGAGATCCGGCCCCGCATACCAGAGCGGCTGCTCCGAAACGACCGGCCCAATGCTGATCACCGAATCGTTTGCAGCGTCGGGCTTCGCACAGCTGCGCCTCGCTGTAGCTCAAGCGCTCGCGCCGTAACGTTTCCTTCGTCGGAATCGTCACGCGGCTCGGCAGCGTCGCGCCGTTCGGACGAACGTAGGCGAAGAAGTCGAGCGCGTCGTGCGTCTGCGGGCTTGAAGAGGAGATCGGGATCGTCGCGGATGCGGTCGAGCAACGCCGCGATCTCTTCGGGTGGAATCTCTTCGACGGCGAGGTGGGCGGCGGTGTAGTGCTTCCACCATAGGCGAAGCAATGCGTGCGCCGAAACGAACATCGAAAGAAAGTCGAGATACACGACGGGCAGCACGCCGCCGATGCTTGCCTCGACCCAGCCCCCGTAGTAACTCTCGGCGGCCTCGCCCATCGTGAGCTTGTCGAAGTGGGGTTGGATCTCAAGCCGCGGCCGCACGCCGAGAGCATCGAGATCGCTCTTTGCCAGCGCCGCGCCGGAGGGAAGCGTCGCGAGGTGCGGACGGTGTGGATACTTCTTGTGCTCGTCGTCAATAGCCCATAGCAGCGCAGCCGTCTTTCGTACGTCGTACAGACACCCCGCAACATTGTCGAGCGTGATCTCGCCGCTGTGCTCGCCAGGCCGGTCTTCGAACGGAATCCCCCACGCCTTACACGCCTTCTTCAGCGAGTGGTTCCGGTCGGTGTAGGCAAAATCTGCGCTTTGCGTATCGACCACGACAGCGTTTTTCATATCGAAGCGGACGTGGTGACGATCGTCGCGCTTGATCCGGCAGAAGATCGGCGTTTGCAGCCCGTCCTTCGTCGTGAAATGATGTTTGAGCGCAAAGCCGTTACAGAAGCGCGCTCCGAGGCGCGCCGTCCGCGTCGCCTTCTCCCACGAGTCGGCGATCCGGCTGAGATCGTACACGATGTTGTGGCCCGCGATGACCCAGCCATGCTTGCGCGCCGGCCATATACCGTTCTGAAAGAGCCACTCCAGTTTGACGAGTTTCAGGCGCGGGCCCGGCTTGGTATCGAGCTGGTCGCAGATTTCGCCGAGGCCAGCGTAGCCATCTGGATCGGTCACGGGAAGGTCGTCGCGATAGAAGACGGCGCGCTCTTTACATCGTCGGTTTTCATAAAAGAGCGCGACGCCGAAGGTGAGCTGGTGGTTCACGGTTTCCGTATCGAAGACGAGGACCGTTCCATCGAGCGATGGGAGCGAAGCCATCTATCGCGTTTGCGAGGCTGACGCTTCCATCCGACCGGCTCGGCGTAGGCACGCGTGAAAATATGCGAACAAACCGAGTCGGCTTCGATGGTGGGCACGATGGGTTCGTAGATCGGAACGTCCGCCACTATTAGCGGCTCACCGGAGGCGGATCCATTTCGTCGGCCTGCTCTTCGAGGAGGTCGCAGGTCCCGCGGATGATTCGCGCCTTCACTGCCGGGGTTAAGGGGTTCTCCTCGCCCGTTGCGACCACGACGAGGACGAGCGAGATCGGCTTCTTGCTTCGCTTGGCGCGCGGCTTATCAGGCATACTGCCTCACGCGAAAGCGCTCGCGTGCTGTGAGACGGCGATGCTGGTTTGCCGAGACGTACACGACCCACGGCCCGTTCTGCTGCCCGGCGATGTGCTGCAGCTGCATCGGTACCTGGCCGCGTCGCATCGCATCGTGATCGGCGCAGAGGATCCGGCGGTGGTCGGGCACGAGGACGAGCGGGTCGCGCTCACCGCACACTGCGCAGCGCGCATTGGGAGGAAGCAACGCCGCGCGGCGGTCCGTTCGCCTTGGAGCCACGCGCGCATCGCGGCGCGACGATTTGCGCGGCGGTTGCGGTCATCCTTGGTCACCCGGCGTGTAGCCGCGCCGTTTGTAAAAGCCTTGCCCGAAGTCGAGTTCGTCGACGTGTTCGGTAATAACGTCGAGGTCAGTCACGAAAGGGAAGCGCCGTTGCCTATCGAGATCAAATACCGAGAGACCCGCGAACTCATAAAGCTTCTCAGGCTTCCCACCGAGCGCCTCAAGGTGCGCGTTCCAATACTGGCCTTCGAGGCTGCTATCAGCCTTATCGACCACGACCGGTGTCGTCGTGCCATCGGGGAGGAGATGCAGCCAAACGTCGCCGGCTCGGCTCGTGCCCTTAGCTGCGCGCCGCTTCGCCCATCCCTTCTTGGCGGCTTCGCTGCGCTTGCTGTTTTGCAACACTCGTGACGGCACTTCGCGTGCGGGCGGCTTGGGCGATCGCATTGCGTGCCTTGGTGAGTAGCCCTTTCGCTGCCGGGATCTGACGCGCGAGTTTGTTGAGAGCACGCGTCTTCGCTGCTTTCTTACCTCGCGTGCGTGGCCGCGTGCGTTCAAGCGCTGCGCGCAACGCTTCGAGGTCCGCGAGCCTCGCGCGCGCATGACGATAGCGTGTATAGGGCGACGGGCGGCGCTTCGCTGGCCACCCTATGCGGCTCCGGTCGCTGAGGTGGGCTAAGGCAATAGCTGCGGTCAGCGCGGAATCGCACGAATGGGACACACGCGATTCCGCGCCCCTCGTTGCCGCGAGGGGCGTTTCTCATGTCATTGGATCCTCCGGATAGTAATGCGGGAAGTCGTCGCGTCGGACACACCATCCCAAGGCGACAATGCCGACGATGATGATCGCGGCGACGCTCCACGCGATCGCCTTTTCAGTTCCGGTAAGCGGCTGCGAGATGTCGTCCTCGGCGTGGTTCTCGTAGTGTCGCGTGCGCGCGTGTTTCATGGGCCGATCGTCGCCAGTGAGTTCGCGATAACGGCGCCTTGCTGACCAATCGCTGCATCCGGCTAGCTCCGCGCAACGTCTCAAAGGTAGCGTTTCGTCCCCGAGCAGTTCATCGAGCAACTCGTAGTTGACCGGCTTACTCATTGACCGCGATCCCCGGATCTGCGCTCAGAGCGGCGGTCCCGGCTGCCGACCCGAGTGCCGCGACCGGTTCGACCGGGCGCGAGAAGGTCAGCCGCTACTCGCCTCACCGTAGGCCTCGGCAAAGCGCCGGGCCCAGCGCTCGGGTGCTGTGATCTCGCCTCGCTCGATAGCAGAAACCACATACGCGGGGAGGCGAACCTCGCGGGAGACCTGACCGAGCGTCTTCCCAGCCAGCAGGCGCCAGATCCGCAATTTCCTGGTTGTTTCTGTCCGCACAACTATCGTAATAACATAAAGGTAATATGCTACGTAAGGTGCATAATACCAGTCTATTGTGTACGAGACCGAGCAGCCAGCCGAAAAGAGTGGCCGGAGACCACCCTCATTCCTTCCGCCGAAGGAGTGGCCTGAGGCGGGGCAATGGCTTGAGCGGGCGATTGGACTGACGAAATCTGAGCTGCTGAATCGACTTGCCGACTTGGGTGTGACGAGCAGCTCAAATCGGCTGAAAAGCTACTTCACGGGCGAACGCTTGCCCGAACCTTTCACTCTAGAGGCGATATGTCGCGCAGCCAACTTGTCGTACCTCGAAGCCGTTGATCGGCTCGGATACTATCGGGAAATCATCAACGTTCTCGATGATCTCGTGTGGCTTGGCGAGCAGTGGCTTGAAGAGGACGATGCGCGCGGCGAAACGTTAGGGCGGCATGGCGAAGAACTTCCGCGCCTGCTCTCGCTGCGCAGCACCGGCGTCGTGCATTGGAGGGGTGAACCGATTACGTGGGGTCGTCAGCTGCCGGGGCAGGAAAAGCCGGGAATAAACCCTGAGCGCGTTCCCGAATTTAAAGCGCGCAATATTGTCGGCTCGTGGCGCCAGCTTGAGCACGCAGCCATGCGCGTTGAGTTCGCGCCAATAGACGCGGTGCCGGGCGGTACGTTTCGGTTGACGGTACCTCGGACCCTCGACCGAGTTGACCAGTCGCTTGAACGTGAAACAGTTCAGGTCCCGGAAGAGACTTTTCAGATAATACTCCCCAAGCCGATTGGCGTGGCGATCATTCTCGGGACCCTGGCGTTTCCGCGGCGCGGCGACGTTTACAAAGACGGAGTGCGAATCTACCGCGAACGCTTGGGTAAAGATTTGCGCGACCTCGTCAACACAGCGAGACTTCGCCGCTCTGATATGCGAGCCGCAGGTCGTCCAAAGAGTCTCCATCCCGTCCTTCAACTCGCGCGCCAGACACTCGACGATTCGCGTCTTCCATTCGATTATAGGCGACCTGTGGCGGGGGAATACGCTGTTGCATGGGGTGACGCCATTTGCGGCTTGTTCACGCATTTTGCACGCCTCGCCGCATTTGAGTTTTGGGGCGGAGTCGGATCCGAAGTCTCCAATGTGACGTCTTTCTCGCGGATGCCACAGCTTCGGAAGGCAGAGCTACCAACTATTGAGTCGTTAACAACCTACAACTAAGTAACAAAAGGTGCCCCCGGCCCGCGTCAACGAGCCGGAGGCGTCGCACTAGGAGGATACACTCCCAATGCTAGATCAGAACTTTACTCTTCCCTATCCCACCCTTGCAAGTGCGGGCGGGCGTGCTCGTCGCCGATGGCTTCGGTATCAACCTGCGCGTGCTCTACGGCAAGCTACGCGTCGAGGACGGAATCGGCACGCACCGCCGCTCGATCGCGCTCGACCGAGCCGGCAGCGGCCTCGAACGCCTGGTGCTGCTCGGCAAGAGTGGCACCCTTACGTTAGAGAGCCTCGCGTGGCTCCGCGCGATCGGCGCGGCGCTCGTTCACCTCAGCGCGGATGGTCAGGTTCTCACGCACTCGGTCCCACTCGGATATCAAGGCCACCCGATCCGCCGCGCTCAGGCGCTCGCAATCGCAACCGGGCTCGATGTAGAAATCGCAAAGAATCTGATCGCGAGCAAACTCGATGGGCAGCGGGCCAACCTCGTTCGGCTGCGTGTTGGGGATCTTACCGGCTTTCGACCGCCTCCGCGAGTCGCTGAATCGAGCCGCCACGATAGAAGAGGTGCGATTGTGCGAGGCCAAAGCCGCCGCGATCTATTGGAATGCATGGTCAACGGTGCCGATTCACTTGCGGGGACGCGATCTTGTTCGCGTTCCTGCGAAATGGACAAGGTATGAATCGCGCGCTTCAATCCTAACGGGCGCACCTCGCGCCGCGACCAATCCGGTCAATGCGCTCCTGAATCTTACGTATTCTCTTTTGGAGTCAGAATCACGCCTCGCACTCCTCGCAGCCGGTTTAGATCCGACGCTTGGCGTTCTGCACGCAGATCAACGCAACAGGGATTCATTTGCGTTGGATGCGATGGAGCCGATTCGCCCGGATGTGGATTCGTTTATTCTCGATCTCTTAGAGGAACGAACGCTTACCTCGCGCGATTTCGTGGAACTTCCGAATGGTGTTTGTCGCGTCCGAGCCCCACTCTCACACGACCTCGCATTAACCATACCTCGTTGGCGACAACTGATTGGGCCGGTCGTTGCAGGCCTCGCGCACAGGTTCCGTAGTGCGCTGCTCCATCGAGAAGAAGCCGTCGTAAGACCTCGCACGCATACTGTATCGAAGAAACGTACAAATGAGACTATGGAGACTCCACGGGAAAGTCTCGTGAAACCCGAGATTCCACGCACGAAAACGGGTTCCGACCGTCGCCCACAGGCGCGGCGTATCATTTCGTCGCAGTCTCCGCTCGATACCACACCTAGGAAAGCGTCTCAGCCGAGACCCTACGCCAGCAAAGCATGGAGCGCGCCACGCCCTGAACCCCTCGCACTTATTCCCGCGGCGTGCGGTACGTGTGGAGCGCCCGTCCTAAAGCGCCGTCGCCGCTACTGCGAGGTGTGCCTTCCGAAAGCGCGCCGGGAACGCGGCCTGCGCGCAATCGCCATTGCTCGTAAGTCCCTCGCGGCACAGGCGGCCTCGGGGAAGGATCCGCGCGCGAGCGCCCAAGCCGGCCGAAAGCGCGGCGAGGCCAACGCGAAGCAACATCGGCGCAATCGCGAATGGGTGCGAGGCTCAGCTGCCGATCGCGATGCGGCGTGGTTCCTCCGCGAGATCGTACCGAAGCTCGATGGCTATTCGCTAAGCCAAATCGCCAAGGCTACGGGCTTGTCCCTCGCGGCCTGCTCCCGAATCCGCGCCAGGAGACGTGTTCCGCATCCTAGGCATTGGGATGCTCTAGTCACGCTGCTCGAAGAAAGGTAGCCTGAATGTCCTCGAGAAACGCACTGAAGCTTTATGCCAAAGTTCAAATTTCAAACCGGCGTGATAGCTGTGCTTGGCGTGGCGTTATTGGCCGAAGCCTATTGGTTCGGATTCTCCGCCAAAGCATGCGGCGATATTGGCTGGGGTTTTTATGGGGTAGCGATATCAGCGCTGTTGATAATATACGCACCTTATAATATTGAACTGTTGTTCGGCGGTCTACTCGCATTCCTTATTGGTGGGTTCGCGGGCGGGGCCATGAAAGTACGATCTCGAAATTCTAATGTACGTGCTATCCGGAGCGATCGTCTTAGCTCCGATTGTCGCTTTTTTAGTGACCCCTCATGGAAATCTCTCTTGTTCGGCTCTCTGAAGAGTGGGCTAAGATATGCTACGTCTAAGTGCGGCGACGCTATAGAGTAGAGTCACCCCATCGCCACAATCGCGCGTGGGCGCGAGACTCAGCCGCCGAATCGCGATGAGGCGTGGTTCTCGCGAAATCGTGCCTAGGCTCGACGGCTATTCGCTGAGCCAGATCGCCAAAGCGACGGGGTTATCGCTCGCGGCCTGCTCGCGGATCCGCGCCGGAACGCGTGTCCCGCATCCCAGGCATTGGGATGTGTTACTGGGGCTCGCCGAAAGATAGACCGGTGGCCGTCGCTCCGGCGTCGAATCGAAAGGTCTTGTTGTGGATGATGTAAGATGGGCCGCCTCGCAACTAGTCGCACTGCCACGCCAGCGATCATGGCGCCATTGCACTTGCGAGCGCCTCGCAGCACGGAAGCCTCGCCTCGCAGCAGACGCGCACCTTTAGCGCGGCGCGCAAGCGCGTTGCATATCAAACCGCTGACTCTGTACTAAACGTACACGCCAGATCTTTAGCTCCAACCCAACCCGTTCCGCGTCGTTCCGAAACCGCCGATTTAAAAGGGCGTACAACGTCCCACGTCCTAGGTTCAAACGCAGGCCGCTCCGAATGGTTGCCGTCGTGTTACAGCAATGGCGCAGCCTTGTGTGGCCATTTGTGTTGTCAAGCCTGGTTTGGCCACTATTCGCAACCCTAGCTCTTCCCCATTCTGGAGCGGATCTCGAAGGTGCTCTTGCCGTTGTGGGGTTAGTCTCGTTTGGGACGTTTGTTCTCGCCGCGCCCGTTACCGGAGAAAGGCTAGGGCGTCTCATGCGGAGCACGCCGATGACCCTTGGAACGTTTTTGGGTCTATTTTTTTTAGTTACTTCGCCGATGATCGTTTTTCAAACGGTAGCATACAGCGTATCGGTAGCGCACCTGTTTCTACCTCTTCAGGCTACCGTTGATACGCTCAAGCATGATATGGTTTTGATGGGACTATTTGCGGTCGGCGTTTACGGCATCCAAGCCGTGATACTGTACTTCGTCGCAAAATACAATCCAACGCGGTTGCGGATGAGTACACTTCTAATCGTTTTGGCGATGTTTGCTGTGACTATCTACAAGATCACCCACGCATAACATTCATCACCAAGTCAGCTCGAAGTGACGGAGATGCGCACTTGCGCGATGCCAAGCTACCGATCTAGTGATTTATCGAGATAGGGCCGAGGAACTCGACGCATTTGTGCGCAGATCAGAGCGATCGGCATCAAGCGTTGCGCGGGAACTGGCGTCACGCCGGCCCGGCAACCTAGCCACCCCGCAGCCACGCCACCGATCGCGCCGCCATTGCAGACTGCAGCGCCTCGCAGCACAGAACCTATTACCTCGCAGCAGCCTCGCAGCTTAGTGCGCGTACCTTAGCGCATTGCATCTGAGGTCGTAGCGCTTAGATCGCGGCGGCTTGGATCCTTCAGAGTCGTGCGGCGAGCCGGCCCGGAGGAAGCGCCATCTTGATGTGTGTGGGACCTATTCTTTCGGATTCGCCGATTCAGTTGGAGTCGGACCGCAACGCGCGAAATCTTCGTAAATACCCCCGGCCCCAAGTGCAAGCAAGAATCTGTCGATTCTGTCGGCGGGAAAGCCCACATACACAGTGTCCATAAGAGCGCGAAGCTGTGTTGCTACTTTGAGCGCTTCGTCCGCCTTCCCATTCCGCCATAAGAACCATGCAAACGATTCTAAGTAAACGTCAAAGTTCGGGTCATAGAGCAGGGCGCTCCGATATGCGGCTTCCGCCTCTGCTATGCGACCTTTTTGTTCATGTATCTGAGCCAGCTCATACCACGGTTTCCCATGATCGTAGTCTGGGAACTCGGTCGCAAAGCGAAGCAAAGTCGGCTCGGCGTCATCGTAGCGATTCTCGTTGCACAAATGCACGGCGGCGTTGAACAAGGAATGAACGGAATCGGGATCAAGCTCGTAAGTCACTTTCAGATTCCTTGCGCCGTCCATGGGATTCTCCGTAACTCTTAGTCTCGTTCAGTGTTTGGGCACTGCTTCGCCAACGCCCACCGCACACCCAGCCGAAGCCGCCTGGTCGCCCCGCAGCCACGCCACCGATCGCGGCGCCATTACCGCTGCGAGCGCCTCGCATTACGGAAGCCTAGCTCGCAGCAGATCGCATCTCAATTGTGATCGCTGCGGTCTTAGTTTTACCCGGCAGTTGCGGCAGCTAGTCGCCTAGCTTACGCGAGAGGCGTTCAAAGTGCTTTGTTTCCTCTTTGGAAAGTGACAGTTTGAGGCGATCCAAGAGACGACGCGCCTGAGAACGGTCAGTCTTGCCGTACACATCGAAACTGCTGTGTAGCAAGCCTCGATATATGAAGTAATGCCAGCGCTTGTTGCCGATTTTCGCCTCGTACAATCCTTGTTTTATCGGAAATGGAACCGGACCAGAGATCAAGAGGATCCTTTCTAAGAGGCGATCTGATGCGTCCAAAGTAAGCGCCTTCCAAGCTTTTTCTGCCCATTGGTCCTCAAAGAAGTTGCACCACATATAATAAGAAACTGGGTCCGCGAGCTCGGCGGCTTCTGCTGAAAGCATTTCACGTGCAAAGCTCCAGAAAAGGCGACGTGCATCGAAATCAAGATCTTCGTACGATCGCGTTATAAAGAGATGACTTAGCACACCATAGGATGGCATGTCCCGATAGAGTTTCGTAAAAAACGCTACGCAAGCGACATCAGACTCGCCGTTGCAAGCTTCAAACCCTATCTCGGAAAGGACCGCGTCGAGCGCCGGGCTCGATTCTCGCACCTGCCAGCTCTGCGACGAACCGGTATCGGGAGCTGCCCGCCACGCCTCGTGGCATGCCTGCTGGTAAGCATTCTCGCCGACCGCCGACTTTAGATCTTGGATCGTCACCCACCGCTTTGTTTGCTGGTGAGGATTTGAGACCTACCCATCCAACGCACACGTCTCGCCGCGTAGCCGCCCAGCAGCCACGCCACCGATCGTGGCGTCATTCAGTGCGAGCGCCACGCCTCGAACGGATAACCTATGCGCCTCGATGTAGACGCCGTTACCATGCATCGCACGGCGTACCAAAAAAGCCTTATACCATATAGCGTTTTCGACGCCTCGCACTTTTTGCAAAAGCGAATGCAAACTTTGCACGAGCCGTGTGCGAGGCCGGCCGATCGCGCGATAAGCGAGAAAACCCTTATTTTACAACGCTTTTCGCGCCGAGCCCGTCTCGCGATGACGGCCGGCGAGGGGCCCCGAATTAGGCCCGTTCCTCTATGCCCACGATGCTGCGGCGCCGTGGCACTTTTTGTATTTCTTGCCAATCCGCAGGTGTGCTTGGCGATGGCGATGCTGACGTGCACGAGGCCGAATCGTATACCGCTGCATAGCCCCCAACCAGCACTATGCACCAGCGTGACGGGCCGCCTCTTGACCTGATTCGGGGCGGCCAAACGATGCCCGCCGGACCCCGCGTTCCACATTGGCGCGACATACCCACACAGTTTTCTAACACAGTAACGGCTGTATGTCGCCTTCAGCGACCAGCGGCTAGTACGCTGGGTCCAGAGCATGTTGGACCCGAGGGCATGCCATCCAACGATAAGGAGTCGAAATGAATAAATCTCTGAGCGGTGGCCGTTTGGCCCTAGCCTTAGGAATAGTTCTACTGACGGCCGTTGCGTGCCAAGGGAGATCGACTGGTGCGCCCGGATACGTGCCGGCCGGCGCAGATAGTGTAGCGTCGCCGCAAATGTTGCAAGCAAAAATCATTTCGAGCTGCGGCACCAAGATCCGCATCGTGCTGCTCGGCACCGTGGAATGCAAATTCCACGAAAACAATCATCCCCTGCGCACCTTCACGCTGGACGACCACACGAACGGTCTGACGGCAACCAGCTCAACGTTAAGCTGGAGATTGTGACTTAAAGCGAGTTTTATCAAGCGCCGGACGAAGAGCGGATCGGATCGAAAAATCGGTCCGATCCCTTTTTCCGGATGCTATTTTTTTACTATTGGTGACGACGCGATTCCAAGTGGGTCGCTATTGCCCGTGATGGTCGAGAATGGTGTCTTCTGACCCTTCTTATAGCCGACCACCACGCCGAACTGATTGGATTGGAAGAAGATGTCGCCTGCGGTGATTCCATTGAGCACGGGGCCGGTAATCCCATTCGTGATCGTGGCGCTGGGTTTCTTGGAGCCGGCTGGATAGATTTTCACGTTAAGCGGCCCGTGGTTTGCGTAGTTTGCTACATAAAGAGCGTCGCCGGTCCCAAACGATAGCCCGATGGGGCTGTCCAACCCCGTGAGGCCTGCGTCTTTCACTTGCTTGGTGCCGGCGGTAATGACATAGACCTTGCTCGCGGAATCGTCGGAAACCCAAACGTTATTCTTCGCGTCGACGGCGATGCCGACCGGATTGCTGAAGCCACCGATCGTCTCAAACGGCGTTTTCTTGCCGCGTCTGTAGCCAACGACGGTGCCGGCAATGCTGGTCCCGAAGATGTCGCCGTTCGAATCGACGGCAATGCCGTAGTATCCCGTAGTCGGAATCCTTAGGTGCGGCTTATCCGCGCCCGGCGAGTACACCGTGATTGCGGGAGCGGAGCCGACGTTGGAAACGTACAGCGCCCCCTTTGAGTCGACGGCGAGGCCTTGCGGACTGGCAATGCCATTTGTAATGGAGCCCTCCGCCGGCGGGTTCGGCGTATTTGGATCGTAGAGACGAACGACGTTGCCTTGGAGATCGGCGACGAAGAGAATCGGGTTCGCCATACTCTTTGCATCGGGCCATCCCTGTGGGTCGCTCACGAGCCGTGGGAACGGTGTCGAGCCGCCGGAACACGCTGCGGGAAGAGCCAAAGCCGCCGCCATAACGACGACGCGCGGTAAAGCCATCTTGCTCATCCGGGCTCAGTTTGACGTTAGTTCGAACAACCATTCGGCGCCTGCTTACCGGGATCGCGGATCGTCAGGTTAATCTTGCCGGCTGGCTCTGCAGGCGCGCGGTGCAGCGTGCCCGCCGCGCGCCTGTTGGAGCCGTAGCGCTACTGTTGCGCCCAGACGTCCTTTAACGCGTCCAGCGTCGGGCGCGGCGTCAACACATTGAGCTCGCCGCCTTGCGAGATCGAGTTGAGACCGAACCACGCCGCATCGTTCCCGCATCCGGGGAAGTGTGCAACCCATTTCTCATCCCCGACGTGTTTGCTGCGAAACTCGGGATTATCGGCGTTGGCTTTCCACCATTCGTCGGTCCACTCGAAATAGAAGCCGCCGGCGAGCATGCCGTTGGTCTGATATGCGGTGTGGATCAGACCGGCCATGTTCGTGACGTAGTCGGCGAGGCCAGCCATATTGGGATTATGATCCGGACCTTTCGGCAACTCGTCGACGTCGCGGTTTACCGGTCCGGTGGGACCCTCGGGAGGAACGCACGCTCCGTTCGTCTCGTGCTTGCGGGGGCGGTACTCGTACGTGTTCGACCATGCAGGATGGTAGGCTGCCGTTGCGCCGTACTCGGTGAGCAGAACCGGTTTGGTCGTCGTATCTTCGATCTGTTCGAGTAGGTCCGTGTACCAGCGGCCGCGATAGAGATTGTCGCCCCACACGTCGACTTGCGCGCCGTTCTTCTCGCCCCAATAGATTAGAGCGATCTGCTTGCGGCCGTCGACGTCAAAGGGTGTGAGACCGTCGAAGTCGGCGGTCGTCACGATCTTTTTCACGCCTTTCGAGGCAAACCCGGCTTTTGCGCCTTGGACGATTAGGTTGAAGTTATCCCACCAGGGCTTTCCGGTCCAGCCCGTTCCTCCGGTGATCTCATTACCGATCGAGACGCCCATGACGGCGGGGTAGAGCGCGTACTTAGCGGCGAGACGCTGGTATTGTCCGGCGATGTCGCGGGCCGCGTCTTTGTTATTGAGCGCGCTGCCCGGAAACGAGATCGTCATCAGCACGAATATCGGGTCTTTCCCGTTGTTCCAGGCTGCGTCGAGGAACTCGTTGATCGTCCCGAGTTTCTCGTCGTACGGCGGCGGCGAGACGTTGAAGACGCGGATGGCGTTTACGCCCATCGCTCGGATGAGCGGAAGATCTCGCGACCAAATGGCCTTGTTGTCGTTGCGAAGCGGATCGTCACAGGACGGCGGATCGGAGAGGCCGTTTCCAATCGGGGTCGGTGAATAGGCCATGCCTTTTACAAAGAAATGCTGGGCCGCCTTCGCCCCTTGCTTGAATTCGATGTAGCGTCCACTTGTGAAGAACTCGGTACGCGGCGACTGTTTGCCTTCGCCGCTCTTGCCGTTCTCGCAGCCGGCGACTAAGGGGATAGCGTTGAGTGACGGATACGTCGACTGCGGGCCGTGCAAGATCGAAGATCCGGTGCCGTTGCACCCGCCGAGCACCGCGAACGAGAGCGTGACAGCGGTCGCTGCGCTCACAGACGATATGGAATGTCGCACGGAAAGTAGCTCCTTACGCGTTTTCAGTTTTTGGTGGTCGGCAAGAGATTCGAGGACGAGTGGCTGCCTCCTAGCGGAGGAGGGTCGCCGCAAGCGCGCCTGGGCTGAGTGTGACACAGGTAAGAACGGTTATACCAGGCGGGAGTATGCGCGCTCCATCTTCTTCCAAACCGGCCGCCACTCGGGCGCCGGGGGCGCCTCGTTCGCGGTTTGCGCGGCGGCGGCCGTGACGTCGCGATGATCGCCGAGCAGCGTTTGAAGGCACTCCGCCCGCCGCGCAAGCTTCTTCGCACGTTTGCCGGCGATGGTCGCAAAACACTCGGCGGCGTAGCGCACGTGTTTGGCCTTGATGCGGACTTCGTGGAGCCCACGTTCGCTGGGCTGGCGGTCGTACTCGCGAACGCACCGGCGGGCGCGGCGCCAGACCTTGCGCACGAGTTTGCGCGCCGTCTTGCGTGCCGGGCGGCTCGCGTCGTCGTTGAAATGCGGGGCCTTGGCGGCACCGACGATCTCCTCGATCAGCTCGAGATACCGCGGCTCTCGCAACGCGGCGTGGACGGTCGCGTGGCCCTCGTCGCGCTCGGCGCGCAGCCTATCGAGCAGTTCCTGCGACGGCGCGCCGTTCGCCGACGGTTCCGCCGCGCGCCGTTCGAGCGCCGCGACCAACACGTCGAGATCGCGGGCTTTGCCGAGGCGGTCGTCGAGCCAGCGCATGCGATCGCGCAACGAATCGGCCCAGTGCGAATCGAGAATCGGCCGAAACGTCCGCAGATAGGAGCGCAGGCGCCGCAATGCGACGCGCGCGTCGTGCAGCGCCTCGGGATCGTTGCTCGTGCGCACGCTGCGATCCGACGAGACGAGATCGACGACACTGGCCGCGAACGCTCTGCGGTAGACCTCGCCGATCACGCCGGCGGTGCGACGTACATCATCCGCTGTGGAATGTCGAGCGTAAAGATTTGATTCGCCCAAAAGTCGTTTCCGACGTTGCAATCGTAGACCAAATTCTCGAAGACGACGGTGGGACGTTGTATCGCCGAACGATGATCGTCGACCAGGCTTAGCGATCCTATCGTCGCGCCGATGCCGTCGCCGAGCGGCGTGCGAACGCGCTTCAAACCGGGGTCGGCGAGATTGACGCCGAGTTTGGCGGCAAAACGGCGGTCGATCATAATGTCGCGGGTCCCGGTGTCGATCGCGCACAATCCCGTCTGGCCGTTTCCGAAGTCGAAGTATGCAAAAATGCCGATCGAGGTGTTGAGTTCGTCTTGCAGAGTGAGCGGAACGCGCGCACCGGTCAGTTTGCGCTGCGGCAACGATACCGCATCCTCGATCAGCAGCTGCCGCTGACGAAAGTCGAACGTCGCTGTGACGTCGCGAAATGCCGACGCCGATATCAAGCCGTCGACGCCGGTGCCGTCGAGCCCGCTCCAGATTCCAACCTTCTTGCTGTCTACTTTAAACTCACCGAGCGCCATCGAGACGACGTTGCCGACCGGCAGATCGACGCGCTGGCCGGTGAGACTCAACGTCACGAACTTGCTGGTGACGTTGACCGCGCGCGTTCCAACGTTCTGTGAAAGCACGTCGATGCCGGCGCCGAGGTCGATGCGCATCGGGACGGCGGCTCCGTTGACCGTGCCCTGGACGCGAATCGTCCCGTCGTCGAAGGCGAAGGGAACCGTTTCCAGCGCGCGCGCCCCATTGGGCACCGCGCACGCGAGCGCGGCAGCCGCAACGGCCGCCGCGCGCAACCAGCGTCGAATCATCTTTTGCTCCTATCGAGTTCCTGCTCGAATCGGAGCGATTCGGCTCGGTCTAGTAAAAAAACTGCTGCAGTTGGCTGAACTGCGGGCCGAACGCCCACCCCATGCGCTTGCCGGGATTGAGGGCCGGCGCCGGCTCGGCGATCGCGAACTTGAAGCCCGTGATCGTCTCGACCAGGTTCCCTTGTTCGTCGTAGACGAGCAACGCGCTGCCCTGGCTTCCGCTGCAATAGAACGGGTCGGTGACGAGGAAGAGCTTATGCACCGGATCGACCGCAATTCCGGCGCCGCTGTTGCCCTGGCTGGTATTTCCGGTGCACGGAATCTGCGCGGCGACGATGCCGGTCTTCGTATTGAGGTCGTAAAACTCGACCTGCGCGTTGAGTTCGGTCGTGGTGGCGGCCACGCCGGTGTTGGGATCGACCGCCAAACCATTGACGGATCCTGCGTGATACTCTCCGTTGTTGTACCCGTTGAACTTCGTCTCGTTGCCGTTCTGCAGGTCGATCAGCACGTTGACCGGCGGCGCGCCGCCGACGCGGCCGCCGTCGGGCGAAAGCGCGAAGACGGCTTCGTTGGCGGAGGTGTACTGTCCGAGCTGCGGGCCGTTGCCGCCGCCGAATAAGCCCGGGTCGAGATGGATCACGTTACTGAACGTATTCGCAGCGACGTTGGAGACGAAGAGATCGGGCTTGTCTTGGTTCTTCAACTCGATCGCGAAGAGCACGGCCGTGGAGGTTGTCTGGTTTTCGGCACCCTGCTGAACGTTGACGTCGGCGATCGACGGCGTCCAGTTGCCGGTGAACTTACCGGCCGTGACGGGAGCGACGGTGCGATATTTTCGCGTCGCGTAGATCGTGCCTTTCGGCGTAACGAAGTGCGTGATAAGCGCCACGTCGCCCATGTAGATGCCGTTCATTGCGTAGGAGTTGCGTTTGCCGGTGGAACTGGCGAACGATTTGGTGATCTTCCCGGAGTTTTGATCGAACGTCTCGACCGAGACCTTATACACGCCGGGCTGCGACGTGTCGGCGGCAGATGCGAGGATGCCGTCGGTGCCGCTTTGGTTCACGTCGAAACCGTAGATTTGTCCGCCGTCTTTCGTCGTCAGAATTTTCCCAGCCCCGTGGTTCCGGGGGCGGCCAACCGGCCCACGCCGGCGGCAGACGCCGGGCCGAGGGGAAGGGATCCTCCGGCAGGTGCGCCGGAACTTTGCGAGCACGCCGAGAGCGCGAAGGCGATCCCAATGCCGATCGCCGCGCGTGGAACGAAACGATACATGCTTCCTCCAACGAATGAGTTAGCGACAAGCCTATGCAGCCGTCATGAAGAATATCTGAAAGGCCGTGCTCGCCGGAACATTTCGAGCCTTCCTAAAGCCGGTTGCTATGGGCCGATCCCGAGTGCTGTCGGGTATTGAATACTGTCTTTTACTGTGCGAATCGGTGACGTTTCGCCCGGCGCGTAAACGGTGATACTGCCAGGATCCGGTGGGCTCTTATATTTGTAACCCTCATTCGCGACGTAGAGATTTCCCGAAGGATCGAGCGCGAGACCGCCGCTACCTTCAACGCCGTTTGTAATTGTCCGTATAGGCGAGCTTCCGCCGGGGGCGTAGACCGTGACGGCTGGAGTTTGAACGCACTCGTCGCTAGAGTTAAGCGCACAAGCGTTCAAAACATAGAGATTGCCCGCTGAGTCAAACGCCAGAGCCGACGGTTTGGCAATTCCGTTCGTAATAGTCCGTATCGGAGAGCTGATGCCTTTCGCGTAAACCGTAACGCTGCCGGCGTCCTCGTCGTGTTGGCCCAAATTTGCTGCATACAGATCCCCGGATGAGTCAAAGGCCAGGAAAGTCGAATTGTCTATTCCGGTTGTGAACGTCCAGCTCGGTTGGGTTGCTCCGGGAGCAAAAACTAAAATCGGTCCGTTTGGACTATCAATAGCAAGATTTCCGGAGATGTCGGCCGCCAGAGCCGAACCGCCGGTGTTAAAATGCCGAAGAGCGATTCTTCTGATCACGTGCTGCTTCGCATCGGCGTATTCGCAGAGCCGATCAGCCGCGCATAGCGTAAACAGATTTCCAGAGTCGTCAAGCGTTAGAAGCCCAAACGGGTGTGGTTGATGAAGCGTTCGCATCACTTTTCCACCTTTGTTCGTGTAGATCTTGAGCAGGTCCGGGCCGCCGGTGTGTCCTCCATCTGCCTGGTCGGGAGGAAAGCCGGCGTACAGATTCCCCATTGGATCGACCGTAAAGCCGTCGTTGTACTCGCCTAGACTCAGTGTGCGCAGGAGTGACGATCCGCCACTAGAGTAGACGGTCACGCCGAAAGCGCGGCCACCTCCAGAATTGAGTACGTAGAGTGTCGGACTATTCTTACCAGCCGGCACGGCAGCGTGGCCTCTGCTGAGATCTCCGCTCGATGCGCCTGGCGCACTAGAAGGTACTGTGTTCGGTGCACAGGCTGCTAGAGATAGTGACGCAAATAAGACGCCAAATGTGGAGTATGGAGTTTTCATGACTTCCCAACCTTTGTGGATAGTGAGCTTTTGGCCGTCGTGAAGAATAGCTGAAACGCCGTGCTCGGATTCGTCGTCGCCGCGGCGGTCGCCTCGCCGTTGCCGCCTTCACCGCCGCCTCCGCCTTCGGCCAGTGCGGAGGCGTACCGCATTTACGCGGTGGCGATGCGTGCGCTCGCAACGCTCGACCAGCCGGCGTTCATCGACGACACCGAACGCCGCATTACGACCACGACGGCCGCAGGAAGCGGCGACGTGCTGGCGACCGACGAGAGGACGGAGCGCGCGCTCTTCGATTCGTCGCAACGGCGGGAGTGCGTCTTCGCCGAGCCGGGCGATCGCGAGGTGGTGATCGGGCCGTCATATTTCGCGCCCGACACGTGGTTGATGGCGCGGCAGCAACAGCCGGCTCCGCAACCTTCCGCCGCAAACATGTTGCCCGATCTCTCCGATCTCAAGGTTATCGCCGACGTCGTCGCGGTCGGATCGCCGTCGTACGAGATTCGCGTGGCGGGGAGGGACGGCGCAATCGTGCATCTCGTTTTGAGTCCGCGCAGCGACCCCGTCAAACACAACCTGCGCGAGTTATGGGTCGACACGGCGACGAATCGCATCCTGCGCGCCATCGTGCAGGGCACGTATCGTCCGATGCCCGCGGATATCGTCGAAAAGAGTTACGCGCTCGAAGATTTCGGGCAGGTTGGGCCGTATTGGCTGGTCATTCACCGGAAGTGGACGTACGCGCCGCCGTTCTCCGGAGTCCTGTTACGCTTCGAGGCGACCGTGCAGACGATGCGTTTCCCCGAGACGCTACCGGCGTGGATCTTCGACGAACGCGCCTTCAGAGCGCACGCCGGAGATCTCGAGAACGTTTTGGGACCATCCGCATCACCGAAGCCGGCCTAAGAGCACCGTGACGGCGTCCAGGGATCGGCGTCCATCCGAGCGTGCACGGCGGCGGACGATCGATTCCCGGGGTGTCGGTGTAGTCTGTCGAACCACCCAGGCGCTATCCTCTTTGAGGATAGCCACGAAAGAGAGTGATATGATACCAAACCCGTGGTTCCGATACATGATGGGACTCTTAGCCACCCAGGTATTGGTGGTCGCGTGCAGCTCCGTGCAGTCGCCGGTCACGCCGCTTGGCGGGTTGATTCAGCATGCCGATCAGAACCCGACGTTACATCGCTCGGATCGACCGCGACTCCCAGCGGAGGTATTGTACGTTCTCGGCGGGACCCAGAAGACCCGACAGCCGTTTATCAATGTCTTCAACGCGCAGGACACCGCGCCGAATCCCACGCCTCTTTACACGATACCGCCGAACGGTGACGGCGGCTTCGGCGTGCTTGCCGTTGATTCGCAGAACAATTTATTTGTCGAGAAGGCCGCCGGGAGTATCGTCAAGCTCTACATGTATCCAGCTGGTCAATCCAAGCCTAGCGTTGTCTGCCTGCTGCCGTTTATCCCAAATAACATGTCGATAGCCGGGAATGTCCTCTACATTGCAACACGCTCCAACTCCATCAACGAGTACGTAGTGCCCTTCAGCGCTGGGAAGACCTGCCCGTCGCCGGCCAAGACGATCACGGACAAGATTGCAGAGCGAGAGTCAAACACGGGTATTCTTGGAGTGTCGGCGGATCCGTTTGGCGACGTTTTTGACACATGGCAAGCGTCCCCAGCAAATGGCTTTATGGATGAATTCAATGCCGGTTCAAACCATGCCCATTCTTATGCGCGATTGGGAGACTATTATGCCTCCTTCTACATGACCTCCGATCGTAAAGGAAACATGATTACGAATATACGCAACTCCAGTGAGAATCCGATGGACTCAATCGCCGTGTTCCCACGGGGATCTAAAGTTGCGAATTTGTTCGATCCAATTAATGACGGTCAGTACCTCGGTATGGCGGTAGCGACAAACGATACCGAGCTATTCGTCGCAGTGGATTACCCTACAACCGAGGTTCAAGTCTATTCCTACGACGCCAAGACCGCAACGGTCGGTTCGCTAAAGCGGACTTTTACTAACGTTTGGTATTACGCTCAAAGCATTGCCGTATTCTCGCAATGATCTGGCGATGGTGAACGAGAAAGGGAGATTGTGAAGCGACCGATCCTATTCGTACTCTTACTTATTGGTATGGGGCTGTCAGGTTGCGGCAGCGGCTACCTTTCTGCCGCCCCACCCTCGAACTCGATCCCAAGAGCGGAATCTAAGGCGCTGATCTGGTCAACCCTCTACGTAGCAAATCAGGGGCCCATCGGAGTCGCCTCGGTTTCACTCTACGCGCCGGGTAGAAAGTCGCCTCTTCGCACCGTAACGGAAGGCATAAACAATTCCCGCGCGCTGTCTTTCAACGGCGCCGGCAATCTTTATGTGGCAAATGATGCAAAGGACAGTACGATAACGATTTATGGAAATCGCGGCGAGAACTATCTAGGCGCAATCAAAAAGGGGATCGGAGATCCGCAAGCGTTAGCCATTGACCAGCGGGGTGATTTAGCCGTCGCTTGCTATCATGCGATCCAAGAGTATTCTCCTGGCAGGAAGTTGATACGCACCATCCGAGCCGACAAAGGCGTCCTTGCGGTGACCTATGATTCCTCGGGCAACCTGTACGTCGGAGGATTCAACATGCTAACCGTTTACGCGCCTGGAAGCACGTCTCCGATGTTGACGATTACGGACGGCATCGATTTCCCGACGGCGCTAATCTTTGACAATGCCGGGAATCTTTACGTTGCGAACTCGTACGGCAACAACGTGACGATTTACGCGCCCCAAAGTACTTCAGTCTTGCGAACAATCACTGACGGCGTTTCTTTCCCGGAATCTTTGGCGTTCGACGGCCTAGGCAATCTGTATGTCGCAAATGAGGAGGCTTATGGGTCACGTGGCAATAGCGTTACAGTATACGCACCGGGCAGCTCGTCGGTTCTAAGGACCATTTCAAAGGGTATCGTTAACCCTACCTCGCTGGCCTTTGACGCCATTGGCAACCTTTATGTCGCCAACCTCGAAGGAGGGAGCGTTACCGTGTACGCGCCCGGAAGGTCTTCTGTCTTAAGGACGATCACGAACGGAGTGACCTATCCGCTTCGGCTTGCGTTCGGCCCTTAAAGTGGCGATCGCGCACGTACTGGTCCCAGTTGCCCTATCGCTGTCCTTCGACTGCGCTCCCCTTCGACTCGCAGCGCTCGCTCAGGATCGCTCCGCTCAGGATGACATGCGGACAATCGACTGCGCGCTATGCGCTCCGCTCAGGATGACATGGGACATTGCTTCGCTCAGGGTGACATGGGACAATCCCGGCTATTTGCTTACCGCAAGGTAGGTGACGACGTCCCAGGCGTTGCGAATGCCGATGAACGTTAGGAAAAGCACGCCGCCCGCAACCGCGAAAAGCGCCGGCGCCGCCGATCGTACGAGCGCGATTGCGCCGCCGAGGACCGCGCAGTATGCGATGAACGGGAGGATCGTGTACCAGGCCCAATCTTCGGCGTCGGGCACATATGCAGTGCTCTGCCGCGCTCGCAGCCACACTCGTATGCAGTAGACCACGCCGTAGAGACCCAACAGTCCGACCGTCACGTCGGCACCGACGAGCGAATGCCACGGCGCGATGAGGATCGCCGAAATGAACATCGCTCCGCAGAAATGCATCACCGTCGGCGTGCTGAACGTCGAAAGGCCGTCGCTCGACGGCTGCCGGCGTTCGCCGCCAACCAGCGTGATCACGACGAACATCAACCCGATCAATGCGGCATCGGAAGTGCACAGCGTCGCGAAGAACGTCGACCATCCTCCCAATACCGACGGCGCATTCTCAGTCATCGCTCCCTCCTTTGATTCCGAGTGCCGACGCCGCTTCTGCAGCCGCCCGCTCGCCGGTCTCGATCGCGCCGTTCACCGTACCGCCTTGTCCGTCGGTCGAGCACGCTTCGCCTGCAAAAAAAAGCGCGTCGCCGGCCGGGGCCGCGAACGTTGCGCGGGCGTTCGTTCCGCCTGCGAGGACGTAACTGTAGGCGCCGCGCGAAAATGGGTCGTGCACCCAATCGTGCACCAGGCCGCCGGCATAGTGTTCTCGCGCGAGCGACGGTTCGCCGAACAATTCGCCGAAGTCGTGCAACGCGATCTCGATCGCCTGGTCCGGCGGCGTCTCGGCGAGACGCGTCGCCTTCGGACCCCCGACCCATGCCATCACGAGTTCGCCGGGAAGCGGCTCCTGCGTCCAGTACGCGGCGAACGGACGCTCGTAGGTTCGGAAGAATGCGCCGTGTCGGTAACGACCGCCGGCGAGTTGCTTCCAAAATGCGGAGCGAAATCCGAGCGCAACCTTCACGACGGGACCCGTCTCGATGTAGCGCAGCGCATCGCGCTTCTCGGATGGCAACTCGGGATCGAACGCGACGGCGGTTTCGTCTCCGGAGTGGCGCAATACGCCGGCCGGCAGCGTGACGATCGCCGAACGCGCGCGAAAGGTTCGCTCGATGCCGTTCGGTGCGGTCGCGTCGATGGTAACCTCGCCGCGACGCCAGGACACGCGGCGAGCGGCGGTCGAAAGGTGGATGCGCACGCCGGACCGAGCGCATTCGGATTGCAGCAGTTCGAAGAGCGGTGCGTAGCCGCCGACCGGCCTCACCGACGTCGTATCGGTTCCCGATTGGAACTCCTGCGCGATCGATTTGACGCTCGCGATCGCGGGATCGGCCGCATCGAACCCTTCGACGAACGAGCGCGCGGCGTCGGCGGCTTCACGCATAGCCGGGTCGTCCTCGAAACGGCGGAGAAACGCATCGACGGTTTCGTCTTCGGCGAGCGTCGCCGCGTCTTCGAGCACGGCTGCGGAGAACCGTTTGTCGCGAGCGTCGCGGTGAAGCACGCCGCTCGCATCGGCAAACCACGAATCGTCGCCGAGGGGAGCTATCGTGCTGCCGGCGGCACGCAGCAACGCCGTCGTTCGGCGTGCCTCCCCGTGCACGAACTCGGCACCAAGTTCGGCGGGCGTACCAACGCCGTCGATGGTACGCGACCAGACGCGGCCGCCGATCCGGTCGCGCGCCTCGAGCACCACGACGGAGCACGACCGCCGAGCCAGCTTCAAAGCCGCCGCTAATCCCGCGGCGCCGGCGCCGAGAACGACGACGTCGGCATCCACGTTGCTTATTGCGTCCTCAAAAACAAGCGCGGACCGGAGTCTTCGAACCCGTTTGCGCGATAGAATGAGAGCGAACGAACGAATCCCGGATCGAGCGGGCCCGTAACCTCGATGCGGCGCCAGTTTTGCAGCGCCGCAATCTCTCGCGCGCGTTCGATCAACGCGCGTCCGAGGCCGCGCGAGCGCATCTCGGGCAAAACGTAGAACTCTTGGATGATGCCGAAATAACCGCCGGCGTACGTTGCGAAGGATTCGGCAAGCGTCAGCAATCCAACGGGCGCCTCCGTGCCAGGCACAAAAGCCAAGAGGGCGCTATAACGCGGCTCGCTCGGCGATCAATGCGGCCGTGACGTCGCGCGCGACATCGTCGGGGAGCTCGTGGCCGATCTCCCGGTAGAGCAGCATTGCGAGGGCGGCGACGTCGCCGCTATCGGTGCGGCTTGCTTCTCGTACCAGCGTTTACGGCTCGATGGCGAGAGCAGTCGGTTGGAAGCCTTTCTGCGCGATCCGCATCACGAGATTACCGCTTCGCGGATCGTAAACCTCGACGCTTGGCTTGCCGCCAGTTGTGACGTAGAGCATTCCATCGAGCGGACTCACGGCGGCCGCCAACGGCGCCCAGGTGGGGGTGTTTTGAAAGAGCGGGTACAACTGTGGAACGTGCAGACGTGGACCTTGTCGGGACGTGACGCTTGGTAGAGATTTCCGGATTCGTCGCTGGCCAGCGGCCCGATAGTCGGCCACGATTAACGTACGTTTACGCGACTTCGGATCGAAGACGTCCACGACGGCGTGGTTAGTGCTTATGACCGCCGCAAGCAACGAATCGTCGGGATTCGCCGCGAGCGCGCCGGCCCGGCTGGATCCTAGCGCCTGAACCCACGTCTGGCTGGTGGAACGCACGCGATACTGGGCCAATGTATTGAAAATCCCTGCTGCACCCGTGTATGAGACCCAGAGTGCGTTGCGGCCGACGAGTATTCTGCTCGGTTCGAGGGGGTCTTTGATCTCGATGTACGGCCTCGTCTCCCTATTGGGCCGAAAGATCTTGATGTCGCCGCCGATGAAGGCCTTGGTAGCGACGTAAAGGTTGCTCTGATCGTCGGTTCCGATGGAGCCTCTGTCCCATTGCCGAAGGCCGTCAATCTCGCGGGCGACTTTGAAATCTCGAAGGTTCACCTCGAGAACGCGGTAGGCGCCTTTCGGAGACGTATCGTTGACACCGATGTAGATGTGCCCTCGCCGGTCGAACGCTAACGAGTTAGGGTGGAACTGCGACCCGTGAAAAATGATTTCCTTACTGAACGTGTCGCTATGCGGGGGAAAGATCCACACGCGCCTTGCAGCCCCGTCGGCGTTGTTGATCACGGCAAGGGTACCGCGACTTAGGACGATCGGTGGCGCAGGAGGACCGGGCGGCTGAGGCGGGACGGTGCTCACGGTTCCACTGCATCCCGCCCAAAGCAGGCTGACGACAATCCACAACAGGCTCCGGCATCGCAAACGAGACACAGTACACATCCTCCGAGGATCGCATCATTCGGCTTACGCAACGCGTCTTACTGCGCGTTGACCTAGATGCTTCTGGTCCGGCGGCGACGCCGCCATGGTGAAGGTCGCGGGAATACTCGTGCCGTGAAGCGCTGCCGGCGGGATTAACATGTTCTTCTTGAGGTTATTTCCATGACTATGCTTGTACCGGCCAACCGTCGCCCAATCGCGCCAGGCGCGGTCCTACGGGAGGATTTCTTAGACCCGCTCAATCTGACACAGGGTAATGCTGCAAAGGCTCTCGGCATCGATCGCACGAGTCTCAACGAATTGCTGAATGGGCGTCGCAACGTAACGACCGAAATGGCTCTTCGCCTTGGGCACGCGTTCGGCACCTCGCCGCAGTATTGGCTCAATCTGCAGCTTGCCGTCGATCTCTTCGACGCGCAGCACTCCGAGGTCGTTGCAGAGATCGAGCGTCAACCGGTTCTGGTCGGAATCGGCAAAGGCAAAGGGCACCGCTAGGCGCCATCCTTCGACTGCGCCGCTCCGCGGCTGCGCTCAGGATGGACATTCGCTCGGAAGCAGGCGCGGTCCGGGACCTCTTTTTGCAAGCTCGTCCATCGGATTGCGCATGGGACAGCTATCCAGCGATAGGCAGCCGCATCCGATGCAGTCGCCGAGCTGGTCGCGAAGCTCGGTGAGTCGCGCGATGCGGTTGTCGAGTTCCCCTTTCCAGCGCTTCGAAAGGCGAGCCCAGTCTTTTGCGGTGACCGTGCGTTTTGCGGGCAGCGTCGCCAAGGCGTCGAGTATTTCACCGAGCGGAATGCCGGCGCGCTGCGCGACCCGGATGACGGCGATGCGTCGCAGTTCGGTCCGGTCGAAGCGGCGTTGATTCCCTGCCGTTCGCTCGCTGCTAATCAACCCTTTTGATTCGTAGAAATGGATCGTCGAAACGAGGACCCCGCTGCGCTTGGCGATTTCGCCGACCGTAAGAAAATCCCGCATGCTATTGACCTCAACTATACTTGAGGTTGTATGGTTTCGTCCATGAACGATTGGTTTGAATCAGGTCACGTCGCGATCGTCACCGGCGGCTCGCGCGGACTCGGAAAGGCCCTGGCACGCGAGCTACTAACGCTTGGCGTGCAGACGATTATCGACGGTCGCGACCGCGCCACGCTCGACGCGGCCGCCGAAGAGCTCCGCCGGTTCGGGCCGGTGACGGCGATTGCGGGCGACGTGTCTGAAAAGAATCACGTGCACGCGCTCGTCGCCGCGGCCGGCAAACTCGGGCGGCTCGATCTGCTCGTCAACAATGCGTCGACGCTGGGCGAAACGCCGCTGCCGCGCATCGACCAGCTCTCGCAAGCGACGTTTGACGAACTCTTCACCGTGAACGTCTTCGCGCCGATACACCTCATCCAGCACGCGTTGCCCCTCATGCAGAAACAGAGTCTGGCGACGATCGTCAACGTCACTTCGGATGCCGGGGTAGAAGCGTATCCTACGTGGGGCGGCTACGGAGCGACAAAGGCTGCGCTCGAGCACGTCTCGCGCGTGCTTGCTGCGGAAATCGAAGGAACGACCGTCCGCGTGCTCTTGGCGGATCCCGGCGATATGAATACCGACATGCATCGCGCGGCGATTCCCGATGCCGAAGTCGCGCAGCTACGCGATCCCGCCGCATCGGCGCACGCGCTCGTTCGAACGATCGCCCAGTTGAAAGCACCATACGAGCGCGTACGTCTCGCCGAGCTGATGCCGGCATGACGGCCGCACTTGCCGTTCGGCACGGGCTCGTCGAAGCCACCGAGCCGCCCGAGTATCGTGGCGTCGCGCGCGACGCCGTCCGGCTGCTCGTGACCGATCGCGGGTCGCGCACGCAGAGGCACGCCAGGTTCTTCGAACTACCGTCGCTCCTGCGCGCCGGCGATTTGCTTGTCGTCAACGACTCGGCAACCGTACCGGCGGCGATCGTCGCAACGCGGGCCAACGGACAAACCGTGCCACTGCACGTCGCTACGATGATCGACGCGCGCGTTTGGACGGCGGAGCCGCGCGGGCCGGTGCTGCGCGGTGAGGAATTGCGCCTTCCCAGCGGCGGATCGGCGGTGACGATCGCTCCCGTCGACCCCGAGCATCCGCGATTGTGGTACGTGTGGTTCCAGTTGCCGCTCCCGATGCAAAGTTATCTCGCAAAAGCCGGCGAACCGATTCGGTACGGCTACGTCACGCGCCGGTTTCCGTTGAGCGAGTACCAAACGATGTTCGGGCGCGAGCCGGGTTCGGCCGAGATGCCGTCGGCGGCGCGGCCGTTTACACCGCGAGTCGTTACCGCGTTGCACCAACGAGGCGTGCGCATCGCTACCATCACGCTGCACTGCGGCGTGTCGAGTTTCGAGGCGCCCGAACGACCGCCGACCGAACGCTTCGCCGTTCCATACTGCACGTCAGAAGCGGTGAACGAGGCGAGGAGTGAAGGCCGGCGAACGATCGCCGTCGGTACGACCGCGCTGCGCGCGCTGGAAAGCGCGGTCCGAGGTGACCGAATCGTCGCTGCATCGGGGTGGACCGATCTCGTCGTCGACGCGAGCCATGCCGTGCGTTCCGCCGATGGATTGCTGACCGGGTTTCACGATCGAGCCGCAACGCATCGGTGGATGCTGCAAAGCCTGCTCGATCGCGAACTGCTCGATGCGGCCTATGAAACCGCAGCCGAACACAGCTACCACTATCACGAGTTCGGTGACGTCCATCTCATCATATAAGAAGGCGACCCTCTAATGTGCGGCCCGGCCGCCGAATGCGAATTCAGCTGCGGTGCGCTCAGCGTGATACGACGCGTCCTTCGACTGCGCCGCTTCGCGGCTCCGCTCAGGATGACATGGGCTCCGCTCAGGATGACATGGCACGGCGCTGCGCTCAGCGTGACATGGCGCGGCGCTGCGCTCAGCGTGACACGGGCGACTTGACGGTGGCGGTTACGCGTGCTATGGTTTCGGCCATGTCCCAGCGCGCCGCCCGTACGATTCTTCCTATGTGCCGAATGCAGATGCATGCGGTGAGGGTCGCCATGGAGCACGCTACGTAGTTTAAGAAATCGGTCGTTGCTTCACGCGCCCCTCGTTTCAGCGACGAGGGGCCTTTTATTTCGTCGCTTTCCCATCTTACCAGGAGGCTCGAAGTATGAACGTCACCGTAGGAATCGGTTTGCTCGGCTGCGGCACCGTCGGCTCGCAGGTGGCCGATCGTCTCGAGCGCGAGCGCGATGCGATCGAGCGCGCCGCCGGCGTGCGTTACGAACTCTGTGGCGTCGCCATTCGTGACACCGCGAAGGTGCGCCCGGATCCGCTCGAACGACGCTTGTTCACGCGCGATGCGGTCGCCCTGATCGACGATCCGCGCGTCGACCTCGTCATCGAACTCATCGGCGGCTCGACCGACGCGGCGCAGTTCGTCGAACGAGCGCTCGACCGCGGGCGGCACGTGGTCACCGCGAACAAAGACGTGATCGGCACGCAGGGGCCGAGGCTGCGCGCGCTGGCGATGATGCGTTCGGCCGCATTGCGTTACGACGCCGCTGTGGCCGGAGCGGTTCCGCTGCTGCGGACGCTCGGCGAAGCGCTGGCCGGCGACGAGGTGCTGGCCGTCGCCGGCATCGTCAACGGAACGTGCGGTTTCATTCTCGGCGCGATGGAGCGCGGCGCGTCGTTCGACGAGGCGTTGGCGTGCGCGCGCGAACTCGGCTACGCAGAGGCGGATGCATCCAACGATCTCAACGGAACCGACGCCGCGCACAAACTCGCCACCATCGCGCAACTCGCGTTCGGGCTGGCGGTGATCTCGCCGCGCATTCGGCATCGCGGGATTCGCGGCGTTTCGCCGCGCGACTTCGCCGAGGCGCGGGCGTTGGGAATGCGCCTGCGTCTGGTTGCGGCGACGGCGCGAATCGATCGCGGCATCGCGGCGGAGGTCGCGGTCGCGCTCGTTCCGCACGAGCACGAGTTCGCGCGGACGGATGGCGCCGAGAACGTCGCGCACATCGTCGCGCGCGACGCCGGACGGCTCTCGCTGCGCGGCATCGGCGCCGGCGGGCGGGCGACGGCGTCGGCGGTTCTCGGCGACGTGGTTGCGGTGCTGCGCGCGATCGGCGAGCGCCGCGACTTCTCGGCACGCGGACGTTTCAACGCACTCGATCCGGCACTCGACGTCGTTCCCTTCTTCGAACGGCACGAACGGTTCGAGGCGTTGCCGGATTACCCGGTGTGGGGCGACGAGTCGATCGCTCCCGCGCTGCGGCCGGAAGCGTGCGCGTGATGCGGGAAGAGACGGTCGGCATCGGGGCGTTGACGCTTGAGAGCGGGCAGTCGCTTCGGGCCGTCGAGCAGCGCGTGACGATCTACGGCACGCCGAACGGCGACCGCTCCAACGTCGTGCTCATCGCGCATGCGCTCACCGGCTCGAGTCGCGCCGCAGAGTGGTGGCCGGGAATCTCCGGCGACGGGGCGCTCTTCGATCTGCGTCGCTGGTGCATCGTCTGCGTCAACGCACTCGGAAGTTGTTACGGCTCGACGGGACCGGCGTCGGTGGCGCCCGACGGAGGACCGTACGGCGATCGCTTTCCGCGGGTAACCGTCGGCGACATCGTGCGCGCTCAAGAGGCGGCGCTCGAACGGCTCGGCTTCGACGATTTTGCTTTCGTCATCGGCGGGTCGCTCGGCGGCATGCAGGCGCTGCAGTGGGCGCTCGCCGCGCCGCGGCGGGTTCGCAGCGCAATCGTCGTCGGCGCGCACGACGGTTTGCGTGCGATGAGCGTCGCGCTCTGCGCGCTGCAGCGCGAAGCCTTGGCGCTCGATCCGGTGCGCGGGTTGCGATTGGCGCGCAAAATCGCGATGCTGACGTACAAAAGCGATGAACTGCTCGAGCTCCGCCACGGGCGGCTCGCGGATCGAAATGGAGGCGACCGTTTCGACGTCGAGGGGTATCTCGAGCTGCACGCCGATCGGCTCGCAGCGCGGATGGACGCGCGGAGTTACGGCGTGCTGACGGATGCGATGAGTGCGTTCGACGTGCGCGACGCCGGTACGAACGGCGATGCAACGCGCAGGCCGGCGCTGACGTTCGTCGGGATCGAATCGGATTGGTTGTTTCGAGCAAAGGACGTTCGCGAGACGGCGGAACGGTTTGCGGCTCGAGGATTCGACGCTCGATATTTGCACCTCGACTCCGCACACGGGCACGACGCCTTCTTGGCGGAAACAGCTGCGTTGCGCGCGCTGCTCGATCCGCTCGTCGCGGAGTGTACCGCATGCTAACCCAGGCTCGACCGTCCGCGACGCGCCGCGGTTTCGCGACGCGTGCGATTTGGAGCGGACAAGAACCCTGTGCCTCGACCGGCGCGACGATCGTTCCCGTCTATCAAACGGCGACGTTCACGCTTCCCGAAGTCGGCGCATCGAAGGGCTTCGATTACTCGCGCTCTGGGAACCCGACGCGGCTGGCGTTGGAACGGCAAATCGCTTCGCTGGAGGAAGGGGCGCGCGCGAACGCTTTCGCTTCGGGGATGGCGGCGGTCGCGGGCGCGCTGTCGCTGCTGCGTTGCGGCGATCATCTTATGGCGACGCGCGACATTTACGGTGGAACCCACCGCCTCTTCACGCAAGTGCTTCCGCGCTACGGCATCGACGTCACGTTCGTCGATACGACCGACGTGCAGGCGACGTGGACGCAGGCGCAACCGAACACGCGGATGCTCTGGCTCGAGACGCCGAGCAACCCGGCGTTGACGCTTTGCGACATCGCGGAGTTGGTGCGAACCAAGCCGCGCGACGTCCTCGTCGCGGTCGACAACACGTTTGCGTCGCCGTTCCTGCAGCGCCCGCTCGCCTTGGGTGCCGATCTCGTGGTGCATTCCACGACGAAATACATCTGCGGACATAGCGACGTCGTCGGCGGCGCCGTGATTGCGGCCGACGACGCCGTCGGCGCACGCGTCGCCTTCCATCAAAACTGCGTCGGGGCCGTGCCCGGACCGTGGGACGCCTACCTTACGCTGCGCGGGGTGAAGACGCTTGCGCTGCGGATGCGCGCCCATTCGCGCAACGCCCAGCGCATCGCGGAGTTTCTCGCTTCGCGCGACGATGTTGCCGAGGTTCGATATCCCGGGTTACCGAGGCATCCGCAGCACGAACTTGCCAAGCGTCAGATGCAGGGCTTCGGCGGCATCGTCACGTTTCGTCCGAGGGGCGGGATTCGACGGGCTCACGCGATCGCGCGATCGACGTCGGTATTCACGCTCGCGGTTTCGCTTGGCGGCGTCGAGTCGCTCGTCTGCAGCCCGGCGGCGATGACGCACGCGTCGCTGACGCCGCAAGAACGCGCCGGCCTCGGCATCACCGACGATCTGCTACGGCTTTCCGTCGGCATCGAGGACGTTGAGGATCTCGTCGGGGATTTGTGCGCCGCGCTCGACGAGACGCGTTCGATTCTCTAACGAAAGCGGCCGGGTTCTATAACGGCGCTGAAGTAGCGATCATTCGTGTGTGTCATCTCACGCCGTCCTTCGACTGCGCTCCCCCTCGACTCGCTACGCTCGCTCAGGATCGCTCCGCTCAGGATGACACAGCACAATCAGGATCGCTTCGCTCAGGGGTGACACCGTTGCTGCCCTTCGACTGCGCCGCTACGCGGCTTCGCTCAGGGTGACACGGGACAATCGGTCGACCAATCAGACTCTTTCTAGGTCTTGATGCTTCGCGCGGCCCACACGAGCATGAGCACCACGGCGCCGATCGCGAGCAACACGCCGATCACCAAGAGAAACGTGCCGAGTATGACGCCGCCACCGCCTTGTTTGGTCTGCACGGAGCAGCCCTCGGCTACGGCGATCGCGCCAAGCGCACCGAGGACGACGATCCGAAAGAGGTACTTCCCCATCTGTTCCATGCCTTAATGCGGCGCGCGGCTGACGACGACCGCAACCGGAGCGCTGAATGGTTGCATCCGAATTGGCGCTCCGCCGAGCGGGTAGGGGTAGAGTCCGTCGTAGCCCGCATCAGATATATATAAGAGATCGCCAGACGCAGCGCCCGGCGTCATCCAGGAGTGCAGATGGGTCGCTGCGCTATGGGACGGCGAGGCAAGAAGCGCCACACCGCCCGCACCCGCATTCGTGCAACTCGTTAACGTGGCGGCGAGCATACATGCCGGCAGTGCGGCTAGCAGGTAGCTCTTCATCCTTTGACGCTCCATTAACGCAAACTACCACGAACGGCTCGCAGCGTCCAGGTTTGATGCCGTTCGCCGCTTGCGCTGATAATGCGCGTCAGCGAACGCATTCTCTCGCCCGTCCTTCGACTGCGCTCCCCTTCGACTCGCTGCGCTCGCTCAGGGATCGCTCCGCTCAGGATGACACGCGGGGGTGCGGCCCTTCGACTGCGCCGCTACGCGGCTTCGCTCAGGGTGACACAAAAGCGCTTCGCTCAGGGTGACACAAAAGCGCTCCGCTCGGGATGACGCGGGGGGCCGAAGCAGCGTCCAGGCCTTCACGGCGCTTTCGCCGTATAACAGCAGGGCAATTCGGGTGATGTTGCTCCTATTTGTCAGGAGTGCTTTTTACTATGTATATGAAGCGGTACCTCGCTTTGGCGCTGGTTTCGGGACCGGCGCTCCTCCTTCTCGCGGGTTGTTCGACTTCCGGATCCTCCTCTCAACTGCCGTCAACGGCGAACACATCGGGTCTTCGAGCGCAATTCGTGTCGATGGACGATCGGGCTCCCGTCACGGCCGCGCATTCGGGCGGCAACCTGATCTTCGTCGATCCGATGACGCTCAAGGCGCAAATATTCGTCGCTGCGTACAACCCGTCGGGCTCGACGCCGGTGGACGATTACAACTCGAACGAATCAAAGAACCAGCACAGCATCTGCCAGATCACGTCGGTCGGCGAAGGCATTAACGCCATCGGCGTCGACAGCGCAGACAAACTCTGGGTTCCACAGGGGCTCGATCTCAAGTCAGGCGTTCCCGACATCGTGTCGTACGCGCCGAACTGCGGCGCGAAAGGCACGACGCTCACCGATTCCAAAGGACAACCGGCCGGAATCGGCTTCGCTCCGGATGGCACCCGCTACGTGAACAACATCCTCGGTCCATCGAGTTCGGCCGGCAACATTGCCGTTTACCCGCCCGGCAAACAAAAACCGACGCGCTTTCTTACCAACTCAAAGATTTTCTTCGCCAACGGCGTCGGCGTCGATTCAAAAGGCAACGTATACGTTTCGTTCTACACAGCGACGAGCGCGACCGGCGTGATGAAGTTCAAGCTCGGCCAGATGCCCGGTACGGTGCTCGGCAAAATCAAGAACGGTGCGCCGGGTGCGATCGCGTTCGACAAGAACGATAATCTCATCATTACCGACGACTCCGCGGTGACGCTGAACGTCTACGCGCCACCCTACGACAAGGCGCCGAAGAGCTATTCGCTTCAGGGGCACTCGCCGCAATGTTCGCTCAATAAAGCCCAGACGAACCTAGCGTGCAGCGACAAGACGAATACCAGCGTCGACGTCTTTTCGTATCCCGCCGGGAAGTATCTCTATAGCTTCAATAACGGGCTCGTCGCAACCGTAATCGGCGTCGCCCAGGATCCTCCGTAAGCAAGGCCCCTTCCCTTATCCCGCATTCACGAGCAGTTCGGGCCACCACCCGGACTGCTCGTAGGCCGCTTAGCCTTCACTAGCCGTGATGGAGGGCTCTGGCGCCCCCAGCGCGCAGTATGCTCGTAGCCTCGGGGGACCGTCAGTTTCGCAACGGATTAGTCGTTGGTCATGCATCTGCCAGGTCGCCAGTTGACTCTTTGACCCACCACCTGGAGAGAACCATGTATTCCGACGAAACCCTCACCTGCGTCGACTGCAGCAGAACGTTTACGTTTACCAGCAACGAGCAGGAATTCTACGCCCAAAAGGGCTTTACCAACAAGCCGAGCCGATGCTCTGACTGCCGCGCGGCGCGCAAGGCCTCAGGGCAAGGCGGAGGCGGCCGTAGCTTTAGCGGCGGCGGAACTCGCTCCAATCGGGAGATGCATTCGGCAACCTGCGCGCAGTGCGGCAAGGAAGCTCTCGTGCCATTCGTGCCGAGCGGCGGCCGGCCGGTCTACTGTCGCGATTGTTTCGCTGCCGCCCGCAACTAGCACCCCACTAGCGCCCGTTCTCCGATCCTCGCTTCGAGCGCAAAGCTCGGAGCGCGGTCGTTATTTTGCGCGCCCGCATCTGCTTAGAACTAGGAGACACAATGTCACGCAACGATGAGAAATTCTACGTCGAACGCCGCCCGACTGGAGACTATGCCGCGCGAAAGGGTGGATCTCAGCGCGCAAGCTTTACCGGCGACACGCAACAGGAGGCGGCCAAGAAGGCGCACCGATCCGCTCCGAACGCCGTCATCATGGGAGAGCGCGTGCGAACGGCACGGGATGGATCGCGCGACAAATGGCGCCGCCTTTTCTGAAGTCCCAGGTCGCGTAAACAACTGCCGGCGCGAGGCACCGGGCTGATTCTGCGGAACTAGACGCCGATGACCGATCAGCTCGACGAGATCACGCTCAACCCTTGCGGAGCGTACGCACTCTTTTCGTTCGACGGGGCAATGGGCGACGACGATATCGACTCCTGTGCCGTCTGCATGCGCAAGCAGGCGGACCACCCGGCCCCGACCATCCGCCTGGTTTCTCCGGAGGATGCCGTCCGGGAGCGGGAGCGGTTACTAGCCGTGCAATGATGATTTCTTGGTCTCGCCCGGCCCTGTGCCTCACGCTGCTCTTTGCCGCTGCCTGCTCCGGCCCAGCGCGCCAATCGGACGCGTTACCGTACGGCTCCAAGCCGGAATCGTCGATAGCGGCGCATCGATCGAGCACGGTCTCCGCCTATACCGAAACGCTGCTCCATCGATTCGCGGGCAGCCCCGATGCCGCCAGTCCGGAGGCGGGATTGATCCTGGACGCGAGCGACAACCTCTACGGGACGACCATCGCCGGAGGACATCATCGCGGATGTCCGGGCGGTTACGAAACCGGTTGCGGCACCGTCTTTACGATCGCCGCGTCGGGCGAAGAGCGTCTTCTCTATAGTTTTCGAGGAAGACCCGGCGCCAGCGCGCCGTTCGCGGGGTTGCTGCTTAGGGCTGGGAACCTTTACGGCACGACTGCCAGCGGCGGCAACGTTCGCACGTGCTACGTCTATGGCGGCGACGGTTGCGGCACCGTGTTTAAGATCGACAAGACCGGCGCGGAGACCACGTTGTATGCATTCCAAGGGAACTTCGGTTCAGGAAAAGCCGACGGCCAGGGCCCGATGGGCGGTCTCGTTTCGGATGCTGCCGGAAGCTTATTCGGAACCACGCCCTTCGGCGGAAAATACGAATCGGGAACCGTGTTCAAAATTTCCAAGAATGGAACCGAGAGCGTCTTATATTCTTTTACCGGTGCGGCCGACGGAGCGCGTCCATATCCGGGAGTGATTCGCGACGCAGCCGGCAATTTGTACGGCGTCACCTACTTCGGCGGCCACAGCCACTGCGCCGGCGGATGCGGTACCGTGTTCGAGTTGAGCAAGGGTGGGTCGCTCACAACACTTTACCGGTTTAACGGTACGAAGGACGGCGGGAATCCACGCGGCGGCTTGGTCATCGATCCCGCCGGCAATCTCTACGGAACGGCGCAGAACTACGGCGACCTCAACTGCAACAAGCGTGGCGGTAACCCGGGATGCGGGACGGTATTCAAGCTGGAACCGTCGGGCAAGTTTACGATACTGCACACGTTTTCGGGAAGTCCCGACGGAGCAACGCCTTCCGAAAGCCTCACCTTGGACGAGGCCGGAAACCTCTATGGTACGGCGTCGTTTGGCGGCGATGAGAGCTGCAACGGCGGATACAGTTGCGGAGTCGCTTTCGAAGTGAGTCCTTCCGGCCAGGAATCGGTGATCTACACGTTTACCGGCGGTGCAACGGATGGGGAAGTTCCATACGGTGGGCTGGTGCGCGACTCGAGCGGCAATCTCTACGGCACGACCGTGAGCGGCGGCGTCGGACCGTGCAGCCAAGGATGCGGCATCGTTTTTAAGCTGACTCCAACGTCGAAGTCGCGGTAGCTACTCAATAAGTGGGAAGAGACTAACCGGCGAGCCCGGCTCTTGGGATCTTGGTCCAAACCGGGGCGGGCTCGCTACGAACAACACGCGCCGGCACGCGGGGCGCTCAGGCCGAGTTAACGGCGGCGCGACTAACGATCGTGCGCAGCACCTCTGTCGTCAGTGCCCGTGCAGCCTCGCGACATTCCTCAATCGCCTTCTCTCTATCCGCGTGGTTTTCGGCTTTGGCTTGCGCATCGAGCGCCTTCTTGAGCGCGACGTGATGCCGCCTTAGAAAATCGCACTGCAGGTTCACCGGAAGCGTTCCAAAGCCCGGAACCTCGTCGACGCGGGTGAACGAGTCCCGTTGGATTCGTTCGAGTGAGGCCTCCCTCATGAAACCCTCCAGCAAAAAAGGCGCCGATACAATGTCTCGTCGCTCACCCGCTCGGAAGGGATTGGCTAGACGCCGCCGGATTTCCGCCTACGCGACGAAAACTTCGCGTCGTCTTAAGTAAGCATTATGTAAATGATGACCTCCGAACGCATACTCATCGCAACCTGTGCGCAGCTTCCCACGCTCGACCCCGACGATAGAGCGCTTTCGACGGAGCTGCAGCGTTTGGGTTTCGCCGTGGAGTCTGCGGTGTGGACGGACCAGAGCGTAAACTGGCCGGCTGCTCGTGCGTGTGTCGTTCGATCCACTTGGGACTACCACGCGGATCCCGCAAGGTTCTTGCGGTGGGCGGAAACCGTATCGGGTCAAACGCGCATCGTGAACCCTCTTCACGTCATGCGCTGGAACGCGCACAAATTCTACATGCGCGACCTCGAGTCGGCCGGCGTGCCGATCGTGCCGACCGTATGGCTCGAGCGCGGCAGTGCGATCGATTTAGAGCGCACGCTGGGCGACAAGGGGTGGCCGGAAGCCGTGATCAAGCCGGCGCATGGAGCGTCAGCCGATGGGGTTCTCCACGTCACGTCGAAGCCGCGAGCTCGTGCAGAAGCGCGGGGTTACCTCGAACAACTTTTGCAAGCACAGGATGTGTTGCTGCAGCCGTACTTACCGACGATCGCAACGCACCACGAGCGAGCGCTCGTATTCATCGACGGCGTTTACTCACACGCCGTGACGAAATCTCCGTTCATGCATGTCAACGCCGACCTGGCGGAGCGCGACGGGCTGCCACCCGGCTCATCGGGCGAGCCCCCCGTAGAACCGACCGTTGACGAGCTCGACGTCGCGTATGCGGCCATGCACGCGTCGCCCGGCGGAGCGACGTTCGCACGAGTCGACATCGTGCGCGACGGTTGGAGACCGTGCGTTCTCGAAGTCGAAATGGTAGAGCCGGCTCTCTACCTCTACGCGAAACCTTCAGCCGCCGCAGATCTCGCAAGGGCGATCGCTCGCCGAGTCACTTCGGCGACTTCTTCCGCCCTTTAGCGCCTTCGCGCCATTTGCGCTCCACGTTCGCCGCGTTTTCCGCGTCAGGAATTTCATCGGGCGGCGGTGGTGCGACGTCGGCTCCCGGATGCAACTCGACAAGCTGCTTCTTATCGTCGACGTGTTCGTCTTGTTTGCTTTGAATCCGACCATGCATCGGCAATCCCGCCTATCTCCTCTGGCTGGTTACCCGAAAGGTGCCGGCCTTAAGCGCCTCGGCCGAACACTAGTTATGGGATCGCTTCCTCGCTCCCTAGGGCCGCAGCTACCTCTGCGCCCGGCGCTCCGGTGAGCGATCCGCAGAGTCCCAGCACGACGAGGCCCGAACCCATGAGTTCCAGCCACGTAAAACGTTCCCCGCCGAAGACGATTCCAACGCATACGGCGACGATCGGGACGATCATCGCCGAGAGACCAACGCGCCACGCTTCCATGCGACGCAGCAGCCAGAGGTTCAAAAAAAACGCAACCATGCTTCCGAAAATCGCCAAGTACAGCAGTGACGCGACCGATGGCAGGGAAAGCGCCGCGCTCGCCGTCGACGGATGCTCGAGCGGGATTGCCAAAACGAGTACACCAATTCCCGCGACGAGCATCGACGGCGGCAGAACTGCGAGCGGACTTAGTCCGGAATACTTCTTCGCATACACGAGAGCGAACGCTGCCATAGCTGCTGAGGCGATCGCCGCCAGCACGAACGCCGGCGAGCTGCGAGCCTGCGCCGAGCCGGCCAAAGTGCAGATTCCGGCGAAGGCGACGAGCGCACCGATCCACGTGCGGACGCTCGTGCGTTCGCCGATAAAGAGCCTGCCGAAGGCAAAAACGAAAAATGGCGTGGTTGCAAACAATACGGCGACGAGACCGGAGTCAAGCCGCGTCTCGGCTACGTACGTCAATACGTAGTTGAGGCCAAACAGGAACACGGCCAGAACGACAATGGCGTTCCATGGCATGCGGCGCCAATCGTATCGTTCTCCGGCCACGCTTCCGATAAAAAACAGCAGCAAGCCGGCGATCGCAAAGCGTACCCCCACTCCGGTAAAGGGCGGAATATAGCGTAGCGAGATCTTGATTGCAAGCCAGGTCGTCCCCCAAATCGCACACATCGTACCGTATGCGACGAAGAGCCCGAGCCTGACGACAGCTCCGTTTTTCAATCCGACGAAGGCGACTTCGGTTGCGCAAGGAGACACGCGGTCGTCCCGGTCGCGAGTATCCTTCCGCGACCGTCAGTGATCTCGGCCTCCGCGGTGGCGAGCGTGCGCGTTTTGCTTACGACGCGGCCCTCGCACTTCACGGTTCCGGTATCCGCAGTGATAGGACGCTGCAACCGCGCGTGGACGTCGATCGTCGCGTACGTGACGCCCGCCGGCAGCGTCGAAGCTATGGCGCACCCCATGGCCGTGTCGAGCAGCGACATCGCAAAACCGCCGTGAACTACGCCGGCTGGGTTGTAGTGCTCCTCGCCCGGAGTTGCTTCGAAAACCGCGTGCCCTTCGGAAACTTCCACGATACGGATCCCAAGAAGCAGCGCAAATGGCGGCGGCGGTATCGAGCCATCTCGGATACCCTCGAGCAACTGCAGCCCGCTCAGCTCTCGGGGTCCTTCAGCGTCTCGCACGTGCTAGGCGCGGCGTGGAGCTCGGTCGCGACGCGTATAGACCTCGAACTCGATCGCGGACGAATCAGCATAGAAGTCTTTGATCAAAGACTCAACGATCGGATCGTAACGCGATTTTCCCCAAGCATGACGATTGGTCCATTCGCTTAGGATGAGGACGGTTTCATTGTCAACGCTCAAGAGAACTTCCGCACTCAGGAATCCGGGCAGGTTCTTGGTTTCCACTTCTTCGAGCGAAGCGAGGGTTTCGGCCAGTAGGCCGGCAGCGCGCTCCTGCTCGATCCGAAGCGTCGTTACGCTGACGACGGGATTCGTGAACTCCCCCGAGTCGCGATCGTCAATCAAGTTCATGTCTTGCCAACAGCCCCTTTTTCTGCGACGTTTTCTGGAAGCTCAGGTTGCGCATAGCGGCGATAAAACCCGCCGGCGGTCGCCCAATGACGCGGAAAGCGCCCGATCTCCTACAGGGATGCGGTCGACGTTCATGGCAACATGCGAGAAAGCACTTTTCGGAGGTGTGGCATGCGAGCAATTTTCTTCTTCCTCTGTGGTTTTATTTTTTGCGGCATAACCGTCGCGGGATGCTCGCGGAATAGCGCGGATTCTTCGCTGCTTCCCGCCGGTGTTCCGAACGCGCTGCAGCCGCGGACGGGTAACGGATTTCAGATTCTCTACAGCTTCAAAGGCGGTGCCGACGGCGAATCTCCGGCTGCGGGTTTGGCGGTCTTAAACGCGACGCTGTACGGCACGACCTCGGGTGGTGGCGCAAAGCGTGCTCGCAACGGCGGCGGGACGGTCTTCGAGTTGAGTACCGCCGGCGAGGAAAGCGTGATTCATCGCTTCAACCGCGGAAGCCTAAGGATAAGAAACGGCGCGACCCCAGAAGCCGCGTTGATTGCTCGAGACAACAAACTCTACGGCACGACGAGTGCCGGTGGCTCGCACGATCTCGGGACCGTCTTCGATATGACGACGGCCGGCGAAGAAACCGTACTCTACTCCTTTGGCTCGTTTTCCGGCGACGGCGCAAATCCGGCCGCCGGCTTACTGGCGATGAATGGCAACTTTTACGGCTCGACGACCTTCGGCGGTGCAGACAACGACGGCACGATTTTCGAGGTAAGCGACTCCGGCACCGAACGCGTGCTGTACAGTTTTAAGGGAGGCAAAGACGGCTTGCACCCATCGGGCGTTATTGCCTTGAATGGAAATCTGTACGGTACGACGACCCAAGGCGGCGATGTCGCCTGTCAGTGCGGGACCGTTTTCGAACTGAGCACGGGGCAGGAGCGCGTGCTCCATCGTTTCACCGGAGGGAGCGACGGATCGACTCCGGTAGCGGGTCTCGTCGCGCTCAACGCCACGCTCTACGGCACAACCTACCACGGCGGAAACCCGAACTGTAACTTCGGCAATGGTTGCGGCACGGTGTTCGAGGTGAGCACTTCCGGCAAGGAACACGTCCTTTATGCGTTTGCTCAGGCGAGCCGTGCGGATGGCATATTTCCGCAAAGCGCTCTCGCGGCACGTGATGGTGCGCTGTATGGCACGACGCAATCGTGTAACGAATGGGGATATGGAACCATCTTCCGCGTGAGTACTTCCGGCAAGGAACGGGTTCTGTACACGTTTACGGGCGGCAGCGACGGCGCCCACCCATCGGGTCTGATCGCCTTGAACGGAGCGCTCTATGGCACGACGCCGATAGGTGGGACAAACGATTACGGGAGTGCTTTTACCCTGTCACCGTGAGCTCCGAGGCGGGACGTGCGAAGCCGGACGCTGCCGTTGATCGTGGATGCGCCCGCCTAATCTGTTCTCGTCGCGGAAGATTGCCTTTCGCTGACTTTTGGTCAACGGACCGTCGTCGCGGTGCCAATCGTGGCGCATCTGCCGGCGGATTCCGCGCCATCTAATCATATCGGCCTTGTGCTGCGTCCGGTTGAGCGAACCGTTCTTGAAGCCTTCGTTGATTCGGTTGAACTCGGTATGGAGGCGCGAGGGTGGTGATGCTTGAGCTGCAAGTGGAATCGTTAGGCTTGCAAGCAGCAGCGTCGTGGAAAGTGCGCGAAAAAATCGTTTCACCGGTGGGGATTCCTTTCGAATCGTAGGTTGTTGTGAACCACCCGTGACGTCCATTTCCCCTTCGCGCGAAAAGAATTCACGCCAATACCGACGATATCACGTCATTTTAATTTCGCGCGTCGCACGAACGACGGGTTTGAGGCTGCGAAGCGCAGGGTAGCACGTCGAGCATGAATACAACAACTTCAGATTTCGAATCCGGCATCTACTACGATCCCGATGCGGCGGACTTGCGCATACGGCGGCTGCGCGAGCTTGGTTACACCGACGATGAGATCAGCGTAATGATGCGTGACAAAGAGCAAGCGGAGGCCTTCGTTGCAAAGAGCGGTGGCCACGCCGCTGAAGGCGCCGTCACGGGTGGCGTGATCGGCGGTGGAATCGGCGCCGTCGTGGCTGGTCTCGTCGCGACGGGTAGTCTCACCGCAGTCGTGGGAACCGGTGGCGCAGCGCTTCCGCTCGTCGTAGGGCCGCTTGCCGCAGCACTCGCCGGACTTGGGGCCGGTGGAGCTGCCGGCGGCATCGTAGGCGCCCTCGTCGGCGCAGGCATTCCTAAGGACAAAGCCGTGATCTATGACGAGGGGCTCGCACGTGGAGGCATCGTCCTAGGCGTCCAGACTCGGCCCGATAACCGCGACGAGGTTCGTCGCGCGTTTGGCGACTAACGGCCGTTTAAAAACCCGTAGCAGCGGGAAATCAACATCGAGAGTATCGAGGGGTAAGTGTTGGGCGGCCGTCACGTCTCAAGGCGGCCGCCCTTCTTTTTCACGAACCGCACGCCATTGAGATCGATCAATGGCTTTGGTTTTACCGACGCGAGCGATCTCGTCACCCGATACGCATCGCCATCAGACGGGAACAGTTCTTGTACTAAGGCTGGGAGGGCTTCGCGGGCCACGAGAATTTGAAACCCCCGCAAAAGACTTTGCGGGGGTTCTTGATGGCTCCGGATGCTGGACTCGAACCAGCGACCCGCTGATTAACAGTCAGCTGCTCTACCAACTGAGCTAATCCGGAACGAGGACCGACTTGCGGGATTCTACCGCGCGGACGAGGAGCCCGCAACGCTTTGAGGCGATTTTGAATTTTATCTCTTAAGTTTTTAGTTGACAATGGTCGAATCCGCGCGGTAGACTGAGCCTATCAACTAAATCCTTAGGAGTTACGGGAGGCCCCGATGATCCGGTCCACTATCTCCCTCGTCGCCGCAGTAGTGATCGCCCTGGCGGGCTATGCTGCCCTCGGCGTCGCGGCTCACACGACGCCCCAGCCTTCCCTCAAGGTCATTGCCGTGGTCGTCGCCCATGCGCGCCACCATTCGGCCGTTTCGGCGCTACACGCTCCGGGTGGCACGACGGTGGTTCAATAGCCGGCTGCTACGGAGCCGAGGATTGGCGGCGGACGGTGACGGTTTGCGTCAGCTGAATGGTTGCCTGAGCTCCCGGCGAGATCGTAAAATTCGACTTGCTGTTTGCGCCGAGCATCGCTCCGCCGACCAATCCGATCGCGCCAAAACCGCTCGCGTGGAAGATCGTCTTGCCGATTGCGTTGCCGACGAGCATGCCCGCAAGCGCGCCGAGCGCCGCCTTTCCGGCCGTTTGTCCGGTGCCCTTGTTTGCCGCAATACTCGTGACGCTACCGTAGATCGTCACCGTGCTTCCGCCGTAGAGGTGCAGATACTGCGGCTGAATCACGATTTCAGGATTTCGGCCCTGACCGGCGGGCACCACCCGCGTCACTTCGCCACCAATCGTCGCGCCTTGGAAGTTCGGATCGCCGCTGGGATACGGCGGAACGACCGTCATCGTGAACTGGTCGCCGACGTGCGCCGAGCCGCTATCGAGCGTCTGGTTGAGACGCGCGTTGAGCACCGTTCCGTTGTAGAGCGTGATGCTCTGCTCCGCCGGCGCAACCAAGGTCGCAGCCGCAAACGCGGCGATTCCCGCGAGGATGCCGAGCTTCGTTCCTATCTTCATCTATCGTTTCCGTCCTCGTTACGCTTGCTGGTCGAGCGACGCGACGGGCGTTAAGGCGTCGTCAGGTTGCTCGTCAGTTGAATCGTAACCGGGGCGCCCGGCGGAATAACGATATTCTCATTAGATTTCTGTGCGTAGACGTAACCGCTCGTATTGCCGGCCGGCGGCGGCGTCACCGAAGGAGCGGCGTCCTTGCGGAACGTCATCTGCCACGCGATCGGCCCCGGCGTCACTCTGCCGCTGGGCATCGGAGGCAGCGAGAACTTGACGGCTTCCTGACGATTGACTGCCGTATTCGTCTGCGTGACGTTCCGGCTTACGACGACCGCGTGAATCGCGGCGCGCGTCCCGTCCTTGAAGCGTATGTAGTCGAGAATGAAGCCAATACGCGCGCGCGTCAGGCCGCCGGGGCCGGTGACGTCGGTGACGCGACCGTGAATCGCCGCACCCGCCAAACTCGGATGCGTCGGATCGTCGATCGGCAGTTTGAAGTTCGTGCCGACCGTGAGCGTGCGCGAATCGACGCCCTGTCCGAGCACGCAGAGAATTTTCGTTCCGGTCGGAATCGTCGCGGCTTGAGCGACGGCCAGCGTCGCGATCAGCGCGCCGGCAACGGCCGCGGTCGCGCGCTGCGCCCGCGCATCGGTCTTCTTCACGTTATCGCTCCTTCGACGTAGCAAAATTTGGAACGCGCAGCGCCTCGCCGGTAAACGCGGCCGCTTTTCGCAGCGCCTCGACGCGGTCGAGCCGCTCCCAGGGCAAATCGAGATCGGGACGGCCGAAATGACCGTATGCCGCGGTTTGACGGTAGATCGGACGCCGCAACTTCAAGTCGTGGATGATCGCGGCCGGACGCAGATCGAAGACGGCGGCAACCGCGCGCGCAATCGCGTCCTCCTCGATTTTCCCCGTGCCGAAGGTTTCGACGAGCACGTTCATCGGATGGGCTACGCCGATTGCATAGGCGACCTGCACTTCGCAGCGGTCGGCGAGGCCGGCCGCCACGACGTTTTTCGCGACCCAACGCGCCGCGTATGCGGCCGAGCGATCGACCTTCGTGGGATCCTTCCCCGAGAAGGCGCCGCCCCCGTGGCGCGCCATGCCGCCGTACGTGTCGGCAATGATTTTGCGCCCCGTCAAACCGGCGTCGCCTTTCGGACCACCGATGACGAAGCGTCCGGTGGGATTGACGTATACGCGCGTTTCGGAGTCGCGCAGCGACGACGGGACGACGTGATTGATGACCTTCTCCGTCACTTCGTTGCGAATCATTTCCAGCGGAATGTCGGGGTCGTGCTGCGTTGAAACCACGATCGCGTCGACGCGCACCGGGCGGTCGCCCTCGTATTCGACCGTGACCTGCGACTTGCCATCGGGCCGCAGATACGGAATGTCGCCGTTCTTGCGCACGGCCGCGAGCTGACGCGTGAGATTGTGCGCGAGCACGATCGGAAGCGGCATCAGTTCGTTGGTTTCGCGACAGGCGTATCCGAACATCATGCCCTGATCGCCCGCGCCGATGCGTTCGAACTCGTCGTCGTCGCCGCCCTTCGCCTCGAGCGACTTGTCGACGCCCATCGCAATATCGGGCGACTGCTCGTCGATGGAGATGTTCACGCCGCACGTTTCGGCGTCGAATCCAACCGCCGATTTCGTGTAACCAATTTCGCGAATCGTCTCGCGCACGATGCGCGGAATGTCGATGTACGTTTTGGTCGTCACCTCACCCGCTAAGTGAATCTGTCCGGTGATCGCGAACGTCTCGACCGCAACGCGGGATTCGGGATCGTCGCGCAGCAGCGCGTCGAGCACCGCATCGGAGATCTGATCCGCCACCTTGTCGGGATGGCCCTCGGTCACCGATTCGCTGGTGAAGAACCGGCGGTATGCCATGCTCAGGTGCCCTCCGACCACGACGCCATATACTTCACCTGTTCCGGTGTGAGCACGTCGATTTCGACACCCATGGAGGAGAGTTTTAGCTCTGCGACCTCTTCGTCGATCTCGACCGGAACGTCGTAGACTTTCTTCTCGAGGCTCTTGTGGCTGCGCGCGAGATAGGCCGCGCAGAGCGCCTGATTCGCAAACGACATGTCCATGACGGCGGCGGGGTGGCCTTCGCCGGCCGATAGGTTGATGAGGCGGCCGTCGGCGAGAATGCAGATTTTACGGCCGTCGTGCAACGTGTATTGCTCGACGAAGGTGCGCGGCCTGGCGACGGCGGTGCTGATGCGCCGGATCGCATCCAAGTCGAGTTCGTCGTTGAAATGGCCCGAGTTGCAGACGATCGCGCCGTCCTTCATCAGTTTGAAGTGCTCTTCGCGAATCACGTGATAGTTGCCGGTGACGCTCACGAAGACGTCGCCGGCCTTGGCGGCGTCGGACATCGGCATGACGCGATAGCCGTCCATCTGCGCCTCGATTGCCTTGCGCGGGTCGACCTCGGTGACGATCACGTGCGCGCCGAGACCCGACGCGCGCGAGGCGATGCCGCGACCGCACCAGCCGTAACCGACGACCACGACGGTGCGGCCGGCCAGCAGCACGTTGGTGGCGCGAATGATCCCGTCGAGCGTCGATTGACCCGTTCCGTAGCGATTGTCGAACATGTGCTTGGTCAGCGCGTTGTTCACCGCAACGACCGGATAAGGCAGCACGCCGTCGCGCTGCATCGCTTTCAAGCGAATGACGCCGGTCGTCGTCTCCTCGCAGCCGCCGATCATCGCGTCGAGAAGATGACGATGCTTGGTGTAAATCGTCGTCACGAGATCGCAGCCGTCGTCCATCGACATCTGCGGCTTCGACGCGATCACGGACTCGATGTGATCGTAATACGTCGCGTTGTCTTCGCCTTTTATCGCAAAGGTGGGGATCTCGTACTCGCACAGAGCCGCCGCGACGTCGTCCTGCGTCGACAGCGGATTGCTCGCGCATAGCGCCAGCTCCGCGCCGCCCGCCTGCAGCGCGAGCATGAGGTTCGCCGTCTCGGTGGTGACGTGCAGGCATGCGCCGATGCGCACGCCGGCCAGCGGCTTTTCGATTTCGAAGCGGTCTCGAATCTGCGCCAACACCGGCATGTAGGCTCCGGCCCACGCGATGCGCGCGCGGCCGGCTTCGGCGAGACCGCGATCCTTCACGTCGCCGGCGGTTCGATCCAATACGGGCACAGCTTCTCTTCCTCTCGTGACGGTGTTATCGAGGACGGCTCTTCGGCGGGCCTCAGGCTCGCTCCCGGATAAGCTTGCGAGAGTGGAATCGCTCGACGCATACGCATCGCAGCTCGCCTCAGAAGCGCCCGTCCCGGGCGGCGGGAGCGCGGCCGCCGTCGTCGCCGGGCTCGGTGCTGCTTTGGTCGCAATGGTCGCGCGCATCTGCGCCGCTAATCCCAAGTACGAGACGCATGCCGGCACGGCGCGCGAGATCGTCGCCGAAAGCGATACGCTGCGGGAACGCTTGGCGGCGGCGCGCGAACGCGACGAACGCGCGTTTGCCGCCGTCGTCACCGCGCAGCGACTCCCGAAGGCGTCGCTCGAAGAAAAGGCCGCGCGCACGACAGCGCTCGAAGCGGCGTTGCGCGCTGCGGCCGAAGCGCCGCTCGACTCCGCGGAGATGGCGTTGCGCGTGTTGCAGCTTGCCGACCGCGTACTGCGCATTCCCAACCGCAACCTCGCCGGCGATGCCGGCTGCGGTGCCGAGTTTGCCTTCGCGGCGCTCGCGGCGTGCGCGTACAACGTTCGCGTCAACCATCGCTACATGCGCGACGCCGAAGCGATCGCCGCACAATCGGACCTACTCGAACGATACGAAGGCGACGCCGAAACGATACTGCCTCGCGTGCGCGCAATCGTCGGCACCGCACTCGCCCGCGACTAAATCGATTCGTAGGTTGCGGCGGCCATCGCTCCGAGGATCTGTCCGGCGACTTCGCCCGTGTCCTCGTCGTGCGGACCCTTCATCGCGCTGATGAAAAAGGCAAAGGCGATGTGGCGTCCCTGCTTCGTCGTGACGTATCCCGCCAGCGCCTTTTCGACGACGCCTCCGCCGGTGAGATAGTCGTCGTTTCCGTCGGTCCCCGTTTTCGCAAAGACCTTGCCGCGTGCCGGCGAGTGCGTTTGAATGCTCGCCAACGTACCGTCGACGCCCATGACCGGCAGGCCGCGCAGCAGGTACGGATACCACGGCTGCGCCCGCGCCCAAGCGAGGTAGTGCACCATGAAATCCGCGCTATAGATGCCGCCGCCGAAACCGTCGTTTTGCGACGCCCCCTGTAGGTCGAGACCGGCGCCACTCAGCAGTTTCCCCTCCAGCGCCAGTCCGGCGCGCGCGTAATCGCCGTGCGCGTGCGCGAGATAGACCGCCCACACGTACGGCATCAGCGACGCGTGGAGATTGTCGCTGACCTTGAGCGTCATGCGAACCTCCTCCGCGAGCGGCGGCGAAACGTGCTGCGCGACGAGGTTCGCCGGCACGTAAGCGGCGGGCGCCGGCGTGGGCACGCCCGTGTCTGCGCCCGGAGGCGGAGCCGTGACGCCCGCGGCGCGCAACGCCAACACGAAGGCATCCTCCGCGAAACGCCGCGGATCGGGAATGCGATAAGCGTAGAGCACGCTCGGACCCGCCGGCTGCGAACCGGTAACGGTGACGGTGTGCCGGCCGCTCGCATCGGTGACGTCGGTGCTCAAGTCGATCGTCGCGTCGCCGTTCGACGCGCCCGTCGTCGCCTTGTTCACGAACGTGACGAAGGGCGTCTCCGGCGAAACTACGAGCGTGACGGGATCGCCTGCCGCGCGCCCGGGCGTCACCGTCACATCGACGAGGTTGTCGTTCACGACAATCGACGAGATCGTCACTCCGGTCCCCGACTCGCTTCCTTGATCCGGGAAGAGCGAGGTGTCGACGATCACGCGTCCGTCGATCGCCTTGATGCCGGCTTTCGCGACGCCCGCGGCGAGTTCGCGCAGTACGGTGAGCGGGTCGCCGGGCACCGCTTTCGTGCCGGCCGATCCGTCGTAAGCGTGATCCTCGTCTTCGAAAGCAAGCGTGCCGTCGGGGCGGATTCGTTGCGAGAGATTTGGATCGGCGGCGGCGACGACCACGAGATCGCCGTGCAGCACGCCGGCGCCGTTAATCGGGCCGGTCCGGTAGACCGGTGTCGTCCATCGGAACTGCGGCCCGAGCAGCGCGAGGCTCGTACCTTCGGTGAGGAGTTTGGTCGTCGAGGCGGCCATCATCAGCACCGCCGGGTTGCGGGCGTAGAGAACGCGATGCGCGTCGAGATCGTACACCTCGGCCGCGACGATCGAGTGGCTCAGACGCGGCGTTCGCGTCGGCGCGGTGATCGCCAGCGCCAGGGCGGCGGCCGGCGCCACGCTCACGCGTAGACTTCGACGAGTTCGAGGAACGCGGCGACGTCGGCTTGATCGATCTCCATTCCGACACCGCGCGTGTGGTAACGAATGTCGTGAAAGTCCATGCCCGCGGTCATGACCAGCCCATATTGCTTGGCCTTCGCTCGAAACTCCGCGACGTCGGCCGGCTCGTGCAGCGGATAGAAGACCTCGATCCCGCGCATTCCATGCTCGACGAGATCGTCGATGAGGCTTCGATCGCGCAGCCTGCCCGGATGCGCGAGGACGGGAATGCCGCCGACCGCGGCGATCGTCTCGATCGCCCGTTGCGGCGTTGTGTAGAGTTGCGGCACGTAGCCCGGTTTGCCGCCGCCGATCAGATCGCGGAAGGCGGTCGACACGCTCTCGGTCATCCCGGTGCGAACGAGCGCCTTGGCGACGTGCGGCCTCCCGACCGAGTGCGCCTCGTCGGATTCGCGCAGCACGTCTTCCATCGTCAATCCGTAGCCGGCAGCCCGCAGTTGGTCGACCATCGTCTGCGCGCGACCGCGCCGCTGCTCTTGGTTGTATTCGAGCAGCTCGTTGATCGCCGACGGCCCGAGCGGCACGTCGTACCCGAGCACGTGCACTTCGTTCTCACGCCACGTCGTATTGATTTCGATGCCCGTGATGTAGCGCGAACCGGGCGGCGGCTCGAATGCGCCGTAGGCTCCCAGCGTGTCGTGGTCGGAGATGCAGAAAACCTCGACCTTGCGCTCGCCCATGAAGTCGGCCAGCGCCTGCGGGGTGAGCGTCCCGTCGCTGACGTTGCTGTGTGAATGAAGATCGACGATCAAGCTAAGGTCTCCGTCGGTAGCAGCAGGGTGGGTTCGTGCGATGGTTCTTGCGGTGCTTCTGAGGAAGGTTCGGTCGCCGCGACGTACGAGCGGCGCTCGACGAGAAGGGAGATGCCGGTGCGTTCGTTATCGCTGATCGCTACGGTGATAAACGCCGGCACGCAGACGACGTCGATGGACGCCGCCTTGAGGTAGTTGCGCGCGATCGCGACGGCCTTGATCGCCTGATTGATCGCGCCGGCCCCGACCGCTTGGAGTTCGGCACTCTCGCGCTCGCGGAGCGTCGCAGCCAACGCGCCGGCTACGGCGTTTGGACTGCTCTTGGCGGATACTTTCAACGGGCCGTCGGCGCTCACGCGATACCTCGCAGGAAGATGCGTTTGATCTCGGTGGCTTTGCCGGTAGCGGTATCGATCCCCACTACCGCGGCGCAAAACTGCCTCGTCCCGCCCTTCTCCACGTTGAATCGTTCGGAGATGCCGGTGAGAAAACGATCGAGCACCGCCTTCGACTCCATGCCGATCACGCCGTCGATCGGTCCGGTCATGCCGACGTCGGTGATATAGGCGGTACCGCCCGGAAAGATCTGCTCGTCGGCGGTTTGCACGTGGGTGTGCGTTCCGTAGATGCACGAGGCGCGACCGTCGAGATACCGGGCGAGGGCAACCTTCTCGGAACTCGCCTCGGCGTGGACGTCGACGACGACGACCGGCGTCTCGGCTCGAAGCGCGTCGACCAGCACGTCGGCGCTGCGAAACGGATCGTCGACCGGAGGCATGAAGGTACGCCCCATTAGGTTGAGCACGCCGACCGTCACGCCCTCGACGACGAAGCTTCCGCTTCCGCGCCCCGGCGCCGACGGCGGATAGTTGGCCGGCCGCACGACCCGATCGCTCGACTCGAGGTATCCTTTGAAATCGCGTTTGTCGAAGATGTGATTCCCGCTCGTGATGAAGTCGACGCCGCTAGCGAACATCTCCTCGGCGGTCTGCGCGGTCAAGCCGAAGCCGCCGGCGGCGTTTTCGCCGTTGGCGATGCAGGCGTGAATCTGGTGCTGTTCGCGCGTCAGGGAGAGACAGCGTTTGAGCGTGTCGCGCCCGGGTGCGCCGACGACGTCGCCGACGAGCAGCAGGCGGACGACCGGGATTATCGGCGCGCCGACGCCTTGGCTTTCTTCTGCGACTTCAAGAAGTACACGAGCACGCGCTTCTCTTCGCGGAACCCGACCAGACTCTTGGGCTGGGCGGGATCGCGCAACGCCTCAACCGCGCAGAGCGCGGCTTCGTCTTGCGCGGCGGGATCCGCATCGAGATGGTCGTCCGGCACCGGATTGCGGACGAGCGCGTCGCCGAAACGGTCGCCGAAGAACGCCACGTGAAGCTCGAGTTCGTCCTTCGTGAACGTCTCCAAGTCGCGCGTGACGTGCACGAACGTCATCGACCGGTCGCCTTCGCACTCCAGGTGCAGCGTGCCGGCTTCATCTTTTGCGAGCGCCAAGAAACCGCGGACGTGGTCGTCGATCGCTTCGACGAGTTCGCTCTGCGCGCTGCGGTCGAGCCGGCGGCGCAACGCGAAGGTAAGCCGCACCGTGCGCTCGCCCGGCAGCGAACGGATCGACGCAACTTCCGGAAACCGCACGAGCAACGCGCAGATTAAGCTCACCGTGTCGGCATTTTCGACCATGTCCAGGCTCCCATTTCCACCGAATTCAGTAGCGGCCAGAGGCGGGGGTCACGACAGTACGACGCCGACCCAAGGCCTCCCCGCGCCCTCCCGTAGAATGAACCCGGGTGACCCTTCGCGGGATTCCCGGTGCCCTGGTCCTGGGGCTGCTTGCCTCGCTCGTGGCGCATTCGGCGCTTTACGGCGGCGGCCACGCAATGGGCGGCGTCTATCATGCGTGGTTCCTCGAGCTGGCGGCGGCCGGATGCCTGGGACTGCTGGCGACGATTGCCGCGCTGGCCTGGACCGGCTCGCGCGCGGTCGCCGACGGCTCGGTGCTGGCCGCGCGTCTCTCGGCGCGCTTGCCTAACGGCTGGGCCGCTTTCGGTGGCGCCGGCGCATGGTTTGCCCTGGGAGAGCGCATCGAGGCTCGGCACGCCGACCCGAGCCTACTGGTTACGGCTCTTGTGCTCGGCCTAGCCGCCTGGGCCGTCGTCACGCTCGCGCGCTGGTGCATCCGTCTGCTGGCCGGAGCCGCGATTGCGATCGCGCGTCCGGCCTTCGCTCAGCGGTCGCCGCAATGGATACGCCGCGCGGCCCCCGCACCAATCGCTCGCCGCTCGCCGCTCCTGCGGCGGCGCTTCGCCCGTCCTCCTCCGGTCGCGAACGCCTGCGCGTAACGCGCAGATTCTCGTTCGCACTCACTTCCTTCTACCGGAGGACCCATGTCCCGATTTTCTGCGGCGCGCGTCGCCGTTCTCTTGGCGTTCGTAGCCGGCCTCGCGGTCCCGCTTACGGCATACCCCGCCCTTGCGGCGACGACGGGCCTCGTCCGCGGCACCATTACGCTCGACGGGAAACCCGCAGCCGGCGCGAGTCTCACCCTCGAAGGCGAAGGTTCGCGATTCACCACGACCGCCGACGCGAAGGGCGCCTACGTATTCCCTCAGATACCGTTCGGCTCGTACCGCCTGATCGCGCGCCATCAGGGCGCGCACGAACTGCAGGTGCTCGTTACCGTAGCCAGCGACTCCGTCGCGACCGTCAACGTGGCTCTTTCGACCAACCTCAAGCAGATCGCCAGCACGACGGTGCTGTCGCATGGCGTCGGGCTGCAGTCGAATCCGCCATCGGTCAACCAACTCACTCGCTCCTCAATCCAGACGTCGCCGGTTCAGAACAGTCTCGACAAACTGCTCGGAACGCTTCCCGGCGTCATTCCGTTTTCGTACAACGAGCCGGTCGTCAACGGATTCCACGGCGTCACATACAACATCGACGGCGCTCCGCTGCCGCTCGCGACGACCTCGAACTTCGCCGAGATCGTCGATCCCAAGAACATCGATTCGCTCGAGTTGCTCACCGGCGCGATTCCGGCCGAGTACGGCGGCGACCGCATGGGCGGCGTCGTCAACATCATCACGAACCGCCCGACCGATATTCCCGAGGGCTTCTTCGGGACGATCACCGGCGGATTGGGAAACCAGTCGCAGAGCATCGGCAGCCTCGATACGGCCGCGCGCTTCGGGATGAGCGAGATGTTCCTCAACGCGAACAGCCAGAGCAGCGTCCGCGGACTCGACGCGCCAACGTTCGATCCGATTCACGACGACGCATCGCAGAGCGACCAGTTTCTTCGCTTCATCACCCAACTCAGTCCGCGCTCCACGCTGGCGTTCGACTATTCGAATCAGCTCGCGCAGTTTCAGATTCCGATCAACACCGACCCGAACAATCCCTACGATCCGATCTACACGCCGGCCGGCACCGACGACGTGCAGCGCGAGTACGATCGTTTTTCGAACCTGAACTTCACGCAGACCTCGCGCGACGGCAACGGCGTCTTCCAAGTGATTCCGTGGTGGCGCTCGACGCGCATTAACTACGACGGCGACTTACCAATGGACGTGCTCGGCTTCACGCCGACCTTCGGAAGCGGCGCCGTGAGCGAGGACGACGGAACCGGATCGGGCGCCACCCACAACATCGGGCTGCTGTCGAATACCTACGCGAGCTACGTCGGCTTGCGGATGTCGGATTTTCGCGCGACCGAAGATCACGCGTGGAAGATCGGCTTCGACATCAACCGATCGAACTTGCTCGCCTCGCAAGCCTTTGGCTGCTACTATCCCGGCTGCGCCGACTCCGGCGCCCACGATCAGCCGTACTACCTCGTCACCTCTCCGGATCAAGCCCAAGCCGGTTCGCAAGTCGGCATCTACGCGCAAGACAAGTGGCAGGTCTCCAAATACGTGCGCCTCGACTACGGCCTGCGCTACGATCACTCAACGGGATACACGGGCGGATGGCAGCTCAGCCCGCGCGCGGGCGTGACGGTTTGGGACGGCGGAAAGAACACCGCGCACGCCTACTACGGCCGTTTCTACGCTGCGCCGCTGCTCGAGGACGTGCGGCAAGACTGCGTCGTGCTCGAAGGCTGTCCGACCACGCCGGTCTACGATCTTCAGCCCGAGCGCGACGCCTACTTCGAAATCGGGGCCGACCACTTCTTTAACCCGAGTTTCAGCGGATCGGTCAACATCTTCCGCAAGACGGTCGTCAACATCCTCGACACGACGCAGCTGCTGAACACCCCGCTATTCGCCGTCTTCAACAACGCGATCGGCATCGACAGCGGCGTCGAATTCCGCCTCACCGATACGATGCCGAACCTCGATCAGTGGTTCTTCACGACCACAATCTCCGGATCGTACGCGGCGTGCGTCTCGGGCTCGACGTTCCTGTTCCCGCCGGGCACGAATCCGCCGGGACAATCCTGCGTCTCGCAACTCGCTCCCGAGGATCACGACGAAACCGTAGTGGCTAGCGCCGCGTACACGTGGCGCTTCGGACGCGGCCATCAGTGGTTTACGACGCTGCAGGGCAACTACGGCAGCGGATTCCCCGTCGAGTTCGAGAGCAGCAACGCCGATCTCAGCGGACGGCTCCCGGCGCACACGACGTTCGACATTTCGGCGGGCCGATATCTCACGCCGGGACGAGCCGACGACCGCGGCTTAGGTGTGTCGCTCATCGTGACGAACGTGCTCAACCACCAATATCCGATCAAGGTCGCCAACGGCTTCAATACGACGCAGATCGCCAACGGTACGAACGTCTTGTTCCGCCTCAGCGCACCGTTTTAAACGCTAGCGAGGTGGGGTGGCAAAGCGCCACCCTACCTCGAAGGTGCGCCCGGCGGGGTGCGTCCGGCGGCGTAGCGTTTGCGCTTGCAATTGTTATTTGCGAGGCGTTCGCATATTGCGCGGAGGACTCCCTCTGCCGGTCGCGGGATTTAGGCGCTCGACATGTTCGATCTCGACCGTGGAACGATCGTCGTTACCGGCGGTGCCGGCCTGATTGGCAGCGCCGTCATTTGGGCGCTCAACCGCCGGGGGCTCGACGATATCTTGGTAGTCGACCGCTTGGACCGGACCGAGAAGTGGCGTCACCTGGTGCCGCTGCGTTTTACCGACTACCTCGACGCCGACGATTTCGAGCGCCGCATCTCCGAGGGCGACGACTTTGGGAGCGTCGGCGCGGTTTTTCACCTCGGTGCCTGCTCGTCGACGACCGAAGACGACAGCGACTACCTCATGCGCAACAACTACGAGTACACCCGCAATCTCGCGCACTGGGCACAGGAATCGGCGGAGCGTTTCATCTACGCGTCGTCGGCCGCCACCTACGGCGCGCTCGAAAACGATCTCTCCGACGAGGCCGAACTGCGGACGCTGCGTCCGCTCAACATGTACGCATACTCCAAGCATTTGTTCGATCTGTACGCGCGTCGCAGCGGTCTCGACCGGAAGATCTGCGGGCTTAAGTATTTCAACGTCTTCGGCCCCAATGAGGACCATAAGGGCGAGATGCGCAGCGTCGTCTGCAAGGCGTTCGAACAGATCCGCGACACCGGCACCGTCAAACTCTTCAAGAGTTACCGTCCCGAGTACCGCGACGGCGAGCAGAGGCGGGATTTCATCTACGTGAAGGACTCCGCCGAAATGACGCTGCACCTCGCGCAATCGGGAGCGACGGGTCTCTTCAACGTCGGTTCCGGACGCGCGCAGACCTGGCTCGAACTGGTGCGCCCGATCTTCCGGACGCTCGGCGTTCCCGAGCGCATCGAGTTCGTCGAGATGCCCGAACGTCTGCGCGGGAAGTACCAGTATTCCACCTGCGCACGCATGCAGCGCACGCGTGCGACGGGTTTTACCGAAGCGGCGACGCCGCTGGGCGACGCGGTCGCCGATTACGTCGCAAACTACTTGGTTCCGGGCAAATCGCTCGATCCGGCCGACGCGCCGGTCGAGCACGAATCGCCCGTCAACGTTCCGTCTTCGTAAAGGGGTTCGATGCCGTCACCGCAACAGACTCGCGCCGAACGGCGCCGCCACGCGCGCGGAGGCAGTTCTCCGCCGCCGCGCCGCGATCCGATGATGCCGATTTACATCGGCGTCGGCGTCTTGATACTGCTGGTCATTGCCATCTTCGGCGGCATGCGATTCGAGCAGTCGCTGGCGCTCAAAGCCGCGCAAGCGACGCCGTCGCCGGGGCCGAATGCGAGCGCGAAGCCCGTCGCACTGGTCGACGGGGGAGCGCTGGGAATGGCCCACTTCAAGACCGGAAACACGCCTCGCGGCGGCACGGGACAAGCCGTCGACGGCATCAGCTGCCTTTCGGAAGAGGGGCAGGCGCTGCATATACACTCGCATCTGGCGATCTATAACGACGGGAAGCAGATTCAAATCCCGCGCTTGATCGGATTCACGGCGAATCCAATGCTTCCGGGCGGCGGCTGCCTCTACTGGATTCACACCCACGACACCAGCGGCATCATCCACGTCGAAACGCCCGACGTCCAAGCGCCGGGAGGAGGACGTTACACGCTTGGGATGCTGTTCGACATCTGGGGCCAGCCGCTGGCGCGCGACGGCGTCGCCGGATTCAAGGGGCCGGTCACGGCCTACGTCAACGGCGCGCCGTTCGATGGCGACCTCAAGACGATCCCGCTCATGTCGCATCAGGAGATCACGCTCGAAGTCGGCACGCCGGTCGTGCCTCCGCCGAACTACGCCTTTCCGCCGAACGACTGATCGCGGCTAGCGCAGCACTTTTCGCAGGGCCGCGTCGAGATCGGCATACGCAATCTCGCCGGAGTTTAGATACGCGACGGTTTTGTCGCGGCCAATGATGGCGATGGTGGGAAAGCCGCCCTGCAAGTAGCTGCCGGCGACGCCAAGCGACGCGTCGTACGCGACCGGATACTGCACGTGGAAGCGCTGCGCCCAATTGAGAACGTCGGCTTGCGAAGCGGGCGAGGTTCCGTCGATCGCCGTATCGCTGCCCGAGACGCCGACGAAATCCACGCGGGATCGGTACTTCCCGTAGAGGCGATCGATCACGGCGGTTTCGCGCTGGCAATGCGGACACCACGTTGCAAAGACTTCGAGGAAAACCGGCTGCTGCGCGTTCTTCAATTGGAAGAGACCGTCGGTCGTCGAGACGGTGAACTCGGGCGCCGGCTGGCCGGTTTGTGCTTTACCGATAACCGGGGCCTGCGAGGCCGAGTTGAGGCGGTGCGACGGCCGCAGCGCGTACCACGCGACGGCGCCGACGACGATGATCGCGATGACGGCGATCGAGAACACCGCGAGCCGGCGTTGGTTCATGAGGTACGAAGTCTCCGGTCGACGGCAAGCGCCCCCGGCGCACCGTATGCGACGAACGCGCTTGTGAGCGCGAGCAGCAGATCAAACCCCGCGTGCGGCCAGTCGGCCACAGCGATGTCGCCGGGGCCAAAGCATCCGCAATCCGCTGAAATGTGCCGTACGACGGCCGAGGCAACCACTGCGCCGTAGACGAGAAACTGCGCGCAGGCGATGGCCGCGACGACGCGCGTGAAGAGTCCGAGAACCAGATAGAGCCCGAGCACGAGTTCGAAGAACGGCAGCCCCAGGGCTAGCGGCCCCACAACCCACGCGGGGAACAGGCGGAACCCGGCGATCGCCGCCGCCAGATCGGGTGCGTGGCCGATTTTGAGTGCGCCGGCCACCATGAGCAGCACGCCGATCACGAGGCGCAGGGCGAAGACGAGGCCGTTCACGGCGCCTTCGTTGCGCCGAAGCGAAGGCGGCGACCTCTTTCAGAGCGCATCCCCGCCGCGCGGGCGTACTATGGGAAGAGAATGAACCTCCGCACGATCCTCGCCCGGCTCGCTCCCGTCGCCGTCGCCGTCTTCCTCGCCGCATGTGCGCAGCAGGGGCCGAGCGCCCCCCGGTTTTCGCTGATCGACGATACCGGGCGACCGTGGACGCTCTCCGCGCAACGCGGCAATCCGGTCGTGCTGACTTTCGGCTTCACGCACTGCGCCGATACGTGTCCCGAAACGCTCGCGAAGCTCGCGCACCTCCGGAGCGCGCTCGGCACCGGCAGTGGCACCGTTCGCATTGCGATGGTAAGCGTCGACCCGCGGCGCGACACGCCGGCGGTGCTGCACCGGTTCGTCGAGCAGTTCGACGGACCGGTTGCCGGATTGACGGGAACGCCGTCGGAAATCGCGGCGGTCGAATCCGCGTACCACATCTGGGTACAACGCGTTCCGGGCCCAGCTCATCGTGCGAACTCGTACGACGTCGTGCATTCGGCCGTCATCTATTTCATCGATCCGCGCGGCACGATTCGCGACATCAGCGACGACGACGCCTCCGATCTGACGTTGTCGAACGCGATGCGGCGAATCCAATGATCCCCTTCCATCTCGTCCTCGCGGCCGCGTTGACGGTCGTCCCCGTGCACGGCACGTCGATCGCCCGCCTGCCGGACGGAAGCACGATCGTGCGCACCGACGCCGCGCCAATGATGCTGCCCGCCCAGATCCGGCGCTATCGTGTGAAGCCTTCCGCGGCGGCGGTCCCGGGTACCGAGATCGACGCGTTGCTCGATCGCTCTACGCAGCCGTGGAGCCTGCGGAATGCCGTCACCGCGGGCGCCTTTTCGCCGGGTTTGCCCGAGCCCGGACGCGTGATTCCGGTCGAACTGGGAAGCCCGCTTCCGAAGGCGACACTCGTCAATCAAGATGGCCGCATCGTCGAACTCGACCGCGCGTTTATCGGGAAGACCACGCTCGTCACGTTCGTCTTTACGCGCTGCCCCGACCGGACGCTCTGCCCGGCGATCAGCGGAAAGTTCGCGTACCTGCAGGCGCACTTGGACCCGCGGCGGTTCGCGCTCGTCGAAATCACGCTCGATCCCCCGTACGATTCGCCGGCCGTGCTGCGGCGCTACGGGGCTTCCTACGGCGCCGACCCGGCGATCTGGTCACTGCTCACGGGAACCGGATCAAGCATCAAGCACGTGCTCGACGAATTTCGCATCAGTTCGCTGCGCCTCTCCACCAGCAATTTCTTGCACGACGACAAGCTCTTCATCGTCACCACCGAGGGGCGGATTGGATTCGTGGCCGAGACGGCCAGTTGGGACCCGCAGGCGGCCCTCGCGCAGGCGCGATCGATCGCCGGTTTATCGAGCAATCCGTTCGAGCGCTTCAAACTTTCGCTCGTTGCCGGCGTCGTCGCGATCTGCGGCGGCAGTCAGTTCGCGGGTATCGTGCTGCTCGAACTCGCGCTCTTCGCCCTCGTCCTAGTGGCCGTCGCCGGCGCGCTGTGGTGGGTCGCGCGCATCCTCTGGGTCAAGCCTTAGCGGGAAGGGCCGCTCGGCTGCGTGGCGATAAGAGGCAGGAAGGCTCATGGCAGCACCGCGCAAGCCGGTCGAATCCGGAACTCCCGAACAGGCGGAATTCCTGGAGCGTGCCGTCGAGCAGTACGGCAAGGCGGCCTATAACTACGCCCTGCGCCTCACGCGCAACGACGCCGATGCCCGCGATCTGACGCAGGAGGCGTTCATCCGCGTCTATCGCGCCTGGCGGAGCTTCAAACCCGGGACGTCCTTCCTTTCGTGGATCTACCGCATCGTCACCAATTTGCACCGCGACGAACTTCGGCGACAAAAAGGACGTTATCTGGTAGAGATTCCGGAGGACAACGAGCCGAGAGGCTCCGGCGCCGACCGTCAGCTGGCCGAAAATCCGATCGACGACCTCGTCGAAGGATACCTCAGCGAACCGGTTTCGCAGGCGCTGGGCGCGCTCTCTTTGGAGCAGCGCCAAATCATCGTACTGGCCGACATCGAGGAGTGCAGTTATGCGGAGATTGCGGGAATCGTCGGATGTTCGGTCGGCACCGTGCGCTCGCGGCTGCACCGCGCGCGCGGTCAACTTCGCAAACTCGTCACCCGGAACGTGAAATCGTCGTGATGAACCAATCGCATCTTTCTCTCGATCGCCTCGTCGACTACACGCGCGGAGAACTCTCCGCCCGCGACGATGCCGACGTCCACGCGCACCTCGCCGAGTGCGCCGACTGCGCGGGCGCCCACGACTCCGAACGGCGCTTAGTCGATCTGCTGAAGTCGCACGCCCGCGCCGAGGAACGCGAACTTCCGCCCGGCCTCGCTACGGCGATCCGGGCGCGCGCGGCGGGTGAACCCGCCGGCCGAAGGCATTGGTCGTGGCACCGGCTGTCGGCGTCGTTCGGCGCATTCGCAGCCGCGGGCATCGCCGCGGTGCTCGTAGTCGCGCTCGTTCTCTCGTTTACGATTCCGCGCTCGACGCCGAAGAACGGCGCGGTCGACGCCTCGACGTACATGGCCAATCACGCAGCGTTGACGAGCACGATGCCGTTCGAGGACGGAACCAACGCGCCGGTGATGCTGACCGCCGACGAGGGACGATGACGCGGCTGAAAGTCGCAGCCTGCGTCGCGGCGCTGGCCGCGAGCCTTTCGCTCGCGAGCGCGGCGCCATCCGACGAGCCGGCCGATGGTTTAGTCTTCGACGCGATGACCGCGCCCCAGAACGTTTCGTACGCGGGCACCGTCCAGGTGGTGAGCGTCGGCAATCAAGCATCGCAAGTGTGGATTTATCGAATCGAACACCGCGCTCCCAATCTCACCGAGCGCACCTACCTCTCGCCGCCGCGCCTGCACGGCGACGAAATCGTCACTCGCGGCGGCCAGAGCGACTTCGTCGACGTCCACCATCGCCGCGTCTTCGCGACGCAGAATGCAGCCGCCGGCGATCAGATCGCTCGCGACGACAACTACCTGCTCATGCGCGCCAACTACCGGGCGGTCAAGGAAAGCGCCGAAGGCTTCGACGGGCGCCAGGTCCGCGACGTTGCGCTCGTCAACAAGTACACGAATCGCGTCACGATGCTCGTACGCGTCGACGAGCAGACGAAGCTCGTGCTCGACAAGCAGCAGTTCGCCGCCGACGGGTCGCTGGTCACCGAAGTGCGGTTCGAAGAAGTTCGCATCGCGCCGAATATGTCCGACGCCGATTTCGATCTGCCGCGCGGATACGCGACCGTGCGCGAACCGTCATTCGCCGTTCCGTCGAAAGACGTCGCCGGCGTCGTACGCAGCGCCGGATTCGCCGCGCGCGTGCCCTCCTTTCTTCCCGACGGTTTCTCGTCGGTCGACGGTCACCTCATCGACGTGAAGCACGTTACGACGCTGCACGTCCTCTTCTCCGACGGCATTCGCACCGTCTCGCTCTTCGAAAGCGCCGGCGACACCGCTCTCAATATGCAGGCGCTGCATCCGCGTTCGCTCTCACTCTCCGGACGCGACGCGAGCTACGCCGAACAGGGGCCCGATGCTTTACTGGCGTGGAGCGACGGTTCGCTGCACTTCGCGTTGCTCGGCGACTTGCCGCTCGACGAACTCAAGCACATCGCCGCCTCCCTCGAACCCTAAGCAGTGTCATCCTGAGCGGAGGCGCGCGTAGCGCGCCGCAGTCGAAGGACCCACGAAGTATGTCATCCTGAGCGGAGCGATCCTGAGCGAGCGCAGCGAGTCGAAGGACGAGCGTAGTCGAAGGACTGTTCAGCAAGCCGCTATCGGGTCGCTCGTCGGGCCGCCTCCGTGCGGCCCTCCTGCTACGCCGCGCTCGCGCCTCCTGTTAAGGAAAATTATGGCCTCCAGCCAAAGGCGCTCGCGTCGGAGTCCCCTCAGCGGCCCGCTGAATGGTCCTTCGACTACGCTCGTCCTTCGACTCGCTGCGCTCGCTCAGGATCGCTCCGCTCAGGATGACAAGAAAAAATAAGAGGCCTCCGCGTTGCGGAGGCCTCTTCGTTCTACGGACGTTAGTTGCGATTAGATCTTGACGTTCGCCGTGACGTAGAACTGGAACGGGGTCTTGGTCGAGTTGCCGTCTTGGTTGAAGGGACCCAACAGCGGACTGTACGGATACTTCACGAGCGGCTGAATGATCGATCCGTGGAATCCCGGCGGATTGTATGCGTTACCAACCGGTAGGATCGCCCCTGCGAATCCACCTGCGGCGTAGCCACAAACGTTTCCGTTGGACGATGTCCACGGAGCTTGCGTTCCACCCCAGCAGGTATTGACGAGGTTCGCCAACACGCCTACGACGTTTATGCGCGGGCTGACGTCGTACGCCAACTGCAGGTTCATGCCGAAGAAATTCGGCTGCGTGAACGAGCCGAGCGGATCGAAGACGCCGGTGTACGTGTCCGGAACTGCGGCCAGTTGTCCGCAGGCCAGCGAGTTGTACCGACCGCCGCCGTTGAATCCTGGAACGCCCGGAAGCACGGCAGGCTCACCCGTTGCGGGTAGGCAGCCGGCCGGATCGATGCCCGGATTGCTCTGGGGATAGCCATATTTGCCGCCGGCCGAGAACGAGAAGGTCGGCGTGATGGCCCACTTGTCGTGCTTGTAGTTCAGGATCACTGATGCCGCGTAGGGGACGCCGTACGCCGCCGCCGAGCTGCCGATGCCGCCCGGGAAGATGTCGTACGTCGGGAACGCGGTATTCGGATCGATGAACGGTTGCGGATTGTTCCAGTACGGGTTGCCGACGTCGGCTGCCGTACAGTTGTACACCGGCTGACCACCTGGGTTCGTTGTGCTGCCGGTCAGCGGCGTGTAGCAGGGAGCCGCGGCCACGCCTGAGCTCGTCGTGCCGCACAACGGGAGATGGTTCGGTCCGATGACGCCGGTGTACTTGCCGCCCGGCGCACATGCCTTCGTGTAGGCGTTATACGCCGAGATCACTTGGTTCGTACCGGCGATGACGGATGATCCGTATTGGCCCGACGGAAGCGAACCGTAGTGGATGTACGAGTTCGTGTACGCGAACGAGACCTGCGCCGCGAAACCGTTCCGCGAGAAGTCGCCGTCCTGGAACTGGAACTCGATGCCTTGGCTGCGCTGGTCGCCGGCGTTGAGACCGGAGATGAACGCCGTTTTTTGATCCAGGAAGAAGTTCTGGATTTGGTTCTGCGTTTGACGCAAGAACGGCGTCAGCTTGAACGACAACTCCGTTCCGTTGAAGTGGTGTTCCCACGACACGTCGTAGTTGATCGACGTCGGGGGAGCGATCGGATAACCCGGAGACGTACGACCGAACGCGTAGAAGTTCGTTGCGTCGTAGTCCGCCAGGTCATTTTGCAGCGTGTTGTACTGCTCGAACGCCGCGTTCGGCGCTTGCGTGTAGCGTCCGTACGAGAAGCGGATGACGTTACCGGAGTTTACGGTATACGTTCCGCTTATGCGCGGCTGCCAGATGTCGTAGGTGAACGCGGCCGGAGTGTTCTGCCAGTTGGCATTTTGATACCCGGTCGGGCAAGGCTGCGTCGGAGTCAGCCCACCGTTTATGCCCGTCTTCGGCGTTGGCACGCCGGTGAGGCTGTTGATACAGTTGTCGATATTGAACGCGTTCGTGAAGAAGTTTCGCGCCGAGCCGGTGTCGGTATTCGACCCGATGAACGTGAAACTGTCGAGCCGCGCGCCCGCATTGATCAACCACTTGTCGCTCGGGCGCCACTCGTCAAGCAGCGATGCCGAGAAGAATCGCGGGATGACCTGGTTGTAGGTCGCGTAGAGACTGTTTTCGGCGAGCAGGTACGTGCACTGCGTCGTGCGCGTTTTCGGATCGGGGCACGACGTCGGCAGGGCCGGCGCCGTTCCGCCGTTCAGGTCTGCCCAAGTCGCCCAGGTGGCACCCGCGCCCTTTGCGCACGTGACCAGCTGCCCGGCCGACCCTGACCCGTTGTAGCAGTATCCGCTGTACGGATCGGCTGCATTGACGGCAACCGCGGCGAAGCTGCGCGCACCAGTGAAGTTCACCATCTGCGTGTTGTTGTCGCGGATGCTGTTAGCCGTAACGTACGAGGCCTGCGCGCTCACGAGGTTTTGAGCGTTGATCTGGTCCTGGAACGACGCGCTGATGCCGCGAGTATGCGAACTCAGCTCGTAGTCGGGGGAGCAGCAACCCGCGTAATCCGCGTAGGTCGACTGCGGCCCGTTTTGGAGCCAGTCGCTGTAGTACGTGTAGCCATAGAGACGGAAGAACGCGGTCGAGCCGAAGTTCTTCGTGTACTGCACCTTCACGATCTCTTGGTTGTTCCAGATCGAGTCGCTGGCCGTGTTCGGAATCGCCTGGAAGGTCGCCGTACGATTCGTACTGTTCGGATAGTAGTACGTGCCGACCGATCCCAGCCCATTCAGTTGGGATTGAGTGAACGTCTGACCGGATAGGCCTCTGTTGTTCAACAGGTAGCCGTCGAGGTATACCGGCTGACCGAGGCCGATCGCGTTGGCGCAGCCAACGGCGTCGAGATTCGGGGCACAAGACGTCGATGCGATGTCGTTGGTCGTCGAGTAGAAGGTGTTGTGGAGCGACTCGCTGTCCCACAGCACCTGGACGTCGTCTTTGCCGGCGTCGTTCTTGTGCGGAATGCCCATGTGGAAGTTCATGACGGCGTCGCGAGCCGAGATATTCGACAGCAACCCGTAGTTGAACGGTCCCATGGCGTACTCGGTTCCGCCGGCGTAACTGTTGTTGCCTATTGGGGCAAGCGGAGCACCGATCCAGTTGTCATAGGTCGACCCGTTCTGATTGTCGACGTAGTTGAAGGCTTGATTGTAGCCCGCAACGCCGACGTAGTACGAAAACAGGCGGTCGGGCGTAGCGCCGCCGGCTTCCACCATCGCGCGATGGTAAAAGGCGGGCGTGCCGATCCCGAGTTCGCCCGTGGCGTATCCCGGATACGTGCCGCTCTTGATGACCTGGTTGATGTAGCCCGAGAGGCCTTGGCCTTCGGAGTTGGCCGGGTTCGCACCGGTGTAGACTTGGACTTCCGCGTTGCCCAGCGACGAGGCCGAACTCGACGGATAGTTATCGAACGACCGGTTTACCGGAACGCCGTCAAACTCGTAGCCGACTTGGTCGTAATCGCCGCCACGAATTGAAACGGTCTGGAAGTAACCGGTTTGGTTCGCCGGGACGTATGCGCCCGGAACGCTCGCCACGGCCGAATAGGCCGAGTTCAAGCCGCCGCCGCCGCCGATCGCCGAAGCGGCCCTCTGGGCCGCCGCATTGACCGAGTAGATGTCGGCGGTCGTGCCGGATTTCACGAGCGTGCCCGCTCCGGTTGCGGAGACGTGCGCGATGGTTTTGAGCGACTTGAGCAGGCGTACCGTTGTCGTCTGCACCGTATCGGCGAAGACGACTTGTCCCGGTATGCTGATCGATTGATAGCCGCTCTTGGCAATGGTTATGGTGTACGTGTCCGGCGGCAACACGAGGAACGTGAAGCGGCCAGAGGCGTCCGTGGTCCGCGAAGCGGTTTGTGACGGGCTTGCGACCGTCACGTCCGCTGCGGCTATCGGAGCGCCGGAATCGGCATCAACGACGGTACCGGCTAGACCACCCGTCGTGCCGGCCAGTGCCCATGTTCCCTGGCCGGCGAATGCGACGAGCAGTACCAGAGCGGTAACGACGTGCCGGAATGATTTCCGGATCATTAATACCTCCTCAGGTAGTTGTTATTGACAAGCGAAATCGGGCAAACCCGGCATGGGTCCCCCTCCTTCGCCCGCTGAGAACGCTAGTTCGCACTACCCCCTTTGCTTCCTTGAAAAGCCCCTGAGATTCAAGCGTGGGCAGCGGCGATAGTCGCGATCGATTCGGTCAAGACGTCGAGGTCGTAGCCGCCCTCGAGGACGTAGGCCACGCGTCCGTCGCAGAAGCGAGCGGCGGCGCCCGCAATCGCGGCACCGAGTGCCGAAGCCGCCTCGCGGCCGACGCCGAGATCGCCGACCGGGTCACCGGCCGCATAATCGAAGCCGGCGCTCACGATGAGCAGATCGGGTCTCACCGCCGCGCCGACCCTGGGCAATAGGGCCTCCCACGTCGCCACGAACGCCTCGGTCGAGACCCCCGCGGCCGGCAAGGGAACGTTGACGATCAGATCGTCGCCGCTCCGGTAGCTGCGAAGGCCGGTTCCCGGATAGGCTGGAGAGGCGTGGGTCGAAACGTAGGAGAGCCCGCTACCCGCGACCGCTTCGGTGCCGTTGCCGTGGTGATAGTCGAAATCGACGACCAGCACGCGCCCGCCGCCGCCGGCCTGAAAGGCCCGCGCGGCGACGGCTACGTTATTGAAGAGGCAGAAGCCCATGCCCCGATCGGGCTCGGCATGGTGGCCGGGCGGCCTCACGAGGGCGAACACCGGTCCACCGCCGGCGGCCGCGATTTCAGCCGCGACGACCGCGCCGCCGGCAGCCCGAAGCGCGGCGGCCAGCGAGCCGGGCCCGACGACGACGTCGCCCGTCGAGAGTTCGCGCGCCCCGGCCAGACCCGTCGCTTCGCGCTCGACGAGGTCCAGATACCGCTGCGAGTGGACCCGGCGCAGTTCTTCGTCGCTTGCGTCGCGCGCCGCCAGCGTTTCCTGCATCACGCCCAGCTCGCGCAGACGCGCAGCGACCACCTCGACGCGCTCGGGCGATTCGGGATGCCCCAGGCCGCGAAGGTGGTCGCCGTAGCTGGCGTCGGTGACGAATTTCAGTGTTTGGATTTCGCGGTGCAGGGGTCGGCCGCCGACTTCTGCACGCTTGCGTAGTCTTTCGTTCCCTTGCGCATCATCGGCAGCAGCCGCTTATAGGTGGCGACGGCCTTCGTGCATTGGTTGGAGTTTTGATACGATTTGGCCGCGATGTAGAGCAGCGTTGGATTCTGATCGAGAAATCCGTGCGCGCTGTGGTCGAGCGCGTCGAAGATCTTGGCGGCCTCCTTGTAGTTCTTCAACTCGAAGTCTGCGCCGGCGACGCAGCCCAGCGTCTCCGGCGAGCGCTGAATCTCGAAGCTCTTCCCGCACGATTCGCGCGCGCTCGAGTAGTTGTGCGCTTGCGAGTATGCCTGCCCGAGCAGCGCGAAGCCTTGCGCGTCGGGCGAGACCTGCGTGTAGTGCTTCAGGTAACCGATGCTGTCGGTGACGTGGCCGTTCTGCATCGAAATTTCGCCGAGTCCCAGCAGCGCGCCAGGATTGTCGGGATCGATCGAGAGCGCCGTTTGAAATTTTGCGTTGGCCTTATCCCATTGATGCTGCGACGCGTAGTAGTCGCCATAGGCGACGAACGGACCGGCAACCTTCGGAAACTGCGTGGTGGCCTGCTGGAGAATGGCCTCGCCTTGGGCGGTCTTCTTTTCGCCGACGAAATAACTCGCTTTGCGCACCATGATCTGGGCTTTTTCGTCGTCGCTGGCCGCCGCGACGATTGCATCGTCGAAGGCGGCCGATGCCTGAGCGTCGTCGTGCTGCTTGGCGTAGAGATCGGCTTTGTAGACCAGCGCCTGGACGCTCTTCGGATCGATCATCAGGGCGCGGTTGATCGTCTGCAGCGCCATCGGAATGTTGTTCTGCTGCGCGTACGTCGTGGCGATCTGATAGATCGGTGCCGTATCCTTCGGGTTGAGATTGTAGGCCAGTTCGAATTGCGCGCGCGCGTCGTCGTACCGCTGCTCGGAAGCATAGATGCTCCCGAGTGTCTCCAGCGCGACGGGCTCGGTTTTGTTGAAGGTCACCGCGCGCTTGGCGACGCGCTCGGCATCGGCGGCGCGGTTAGACTTCAAATACACCTCCGAGAGTTGCGAGAGCACGCCCATGTTGGTCGGATCGAGATTCGACGCTTGCTCGAGATCGTACGTCGCGGTGCGAGTGTCGCCCAACTCTTCGCGTGCAAATCCGTCGTAATAGTAGACTTGCGCGGTCTTGTCGCCGACCTGGAGCAAATGCGTCGTGAGTTGCGCCGTTAGGTCGGGACGATTGATCTGCAAGAACTGAGCGGCCAGCTCCGACATTGCCTGCTGATCGTTGGGATTGGCTTTGAGTTTGGCTTCCAGACGCGGAATGGCGGCGCTCGGCGGCTCCGGACTCGCGGTCGGCAGCGCCGACGGCGAGGGAGACGGCGACGGCGTCGACGACTTTCCGCCGAACAACCCGGCTTGCGCTGAAGGCGTTGTGGCGGCGAGGGCGGCAAGCGCGCATCCAAGTGCGACGATGGCGGAGAGAACGAATCGTTTCATGGTTCCTTTTGGTGTGCTCATGCTTTGGCGGCTTCGATCATTTGAGTGAGTTGCGGCACGATCGCGAAGGCGTCACCGACGACCAGCAGATCGGAAAACTCTCCGATCGCCGCGGCGCCGTCTTTATTGATCGCGACGATGTTGCTCGACGAACGCATTCCGACTTTGTGCTGGATCGCGCCGGAGATTCCGACGGCGATATAGAGATTGGGCGTCACCGTTTTTCCCGTTTGTCCGATTTGCAGGCTGTACGGCACCCACCCCGCATCGGCCGCGGCGCGCGACGCGCCGACCGCACCCCCGAGCGCACGTGCCAGAGGTTTCAGCAACGTGTCGAAAGGTTCCGGCCCGCCAAGCCCCCGGCCCCCAGCCACGACGACCGGCGCTTCCTCGAGCGCGAGTTCGCCCGAGCCCTCCTCGACGTCGTCTTCCACGATGGCCGCATAGATTTTTCCCGCCGGCTTTTCGAGCGGCCGAACGCTTGCTCCGGCTCCGCCGGGAGCCGCCGCAAAGGCGTTGGCGCGGACGGTGGCGATGCCGTAGTCCGAGGGCTTGATTGCACAGACGGTGATCAGCGCTCCGCCCATCTTCGGTGACGTGCAGGCAATGCGGCCGTTCTCGACGGCAAACTCCGTGACGTCGGCGGCAATGCCTGCCCCCAGCCGCGCGACCAAGCGACCGGCAAGGTCGCGACCGGAGAGCGTGTTCGGTACGAGCAGCAGCGCCGGCCCCGCTTCGCGGGCGACGGCTTCGACGTAGTCGACGACCGGGTCGAGCAGGAAGCGATCGACGTCGGGGTCCTCGTTGACGTGCACGACGTCGAGCGGGTAGCGCGCCAACCGGTCGCCGAGCGCCGCGGCGCCGGCGCCGAGTACGACCGCATGGGCCTTCCCGCCGAGTGCGTCGGCGAGAACCCGGGCCTGCGCCGCCATCTCGTAGGTGACTTTGCGCGTCTCCCCTTTGCGGTGCTCGGCGTAGACGATGACGTCTTTCATACGAGCTTCTTCTCTTTAAGGAAGTCGAAGATGGCTTGGGCGCCGGCGGCAGCATCGGCGGCCTCGACCGTTCGTCCCTTCCCGCGCGCGGGCGGAGGCGCAAACGTCTCGAGCTGCATCTTCGATCCATCGGTTCCCACTGCGAGATCTAAGCCGAGATCGGCTAGCGTCATCGGCGCGATCGTCTTTTTCTTAGCGCCCATGATGCCTTTGAGCGAGGCGTAACGCGGCTCGCCGAAGGTGAGCGCCGTCGTCAGGAGGGCCGGCAGCGGGCCACGGACGGTTTGGTAGCCGCCGTCGGTCTCGCGCTCGACGCGCAGGCCGTTTCCTTCGATATCGACCTTGCGCGCGTTAGTGATGCAAGGCAGGCCGAGATATTCGGCGAGTGCGCCGGGAACCGCGCCGGTGCTTCCATCGTCGGTCAGGCCGCCGACGATCAAGAGATCGAAGCCGGTCTTCTGCAGCGCGCGCGACATCGCGTAAGCGGTCGCCCAAACGTCGCTTCCCTCTAATCCCGCGTCGCTGAGGTAGACGGCTTCGTCGGCGCCCATCGCGAGCGCTTTGCGCAGCGTCTCCCGCAGCGCCTCGGGCCCCATGCTGAAGACCGAGACCGTCGCATCGCCGGCTCGTTCCTTGAGTTGCAGCGCGGCTTCGAGCGCATACTCGTCGTAGGGGTTCAGCACCGTCTCGACGCCCGAGCGAACGAGACGTTTCGTCGCCGGATCGATGCGCTTCTCCGCATTGGGATCCGGCACGAGTTTGACCGTCACCACGATCTTCACGTGGACTACCGACCTCCGATGAAGGGGGAGGGGAAAAGAACCTGGCGCTATTGGTCCCGACACGCGTTCGCCCCTGCCGGAGCAGATGAATTTCCGATGAGGAGCGCGCAAGGTCAGGCACGCTGCGGTCAGAACCCCGGCCGAATGCGTCGAATCGTCGTCTTCTTCATTTTGGCACTCGCCGGGGCGCCGGTCGCGGCTCGGCCGGCCTCCACGGCACCCGTCACGCTGGTCCTCGACGCGTCGCAGGCGTCGCGCGGCATTCTTTACGCCCACGAACGGATTCCCGTCTCGGCCGGTCCGCTCACGCTCGTTTATCCCAAATGGATACCGGGCGAACACGCGCCGTCGGGGCCGCTGAACGATCTCGCCGCGCTGCGCATCACGTCGGGCGGTAACTCGTTGGATTGGCGCCGCGATCAGGTCGATCTCTATGCATTTCACCTCAGCGTGCCGCCCGGCGCCGCAACGATCGACGTGGACTTCGACGTGCTGCTCAACGCGCCGGCCGACGTCATGTCGACGCGTTCGCTGACGATCGTGAACTGGAATCGCGCGCTGCTCTACCGCGACGGCGTCGACTCGCACGACTCTTTCTTTAAGCCGTCCATCGTGCTGCCCGAAGGCTGGCAATACGCGACGGCACTGCGCGACCCGGTGCAATCCGGCAATCGCGTCGATTTTGCCGTGACGGCACTCAACCATCTCGTCGACTCGCCCCTCGACATGGGGCGCTTCGTGCAGAAATGGGATTTATGGAAAGACGGGTCATCGTTCGTGCAGCTCGACGCCTTCGCCGACGATCCGCAAGACCTCGACGTCCCCGCGGAATTGCTGCAAGCCTACCGGCGGCTGCCGGCCGAAGCGTTTGCGATGTACGGGTCGCGTCATTTCATCGACTATCACGCGCTGCTCACGCTCAGCGACGCGGTCGGCTCTCAGGGGATCGAGCACCATCAGTCGAGCGACGACCGCGCGACCGGCGATTTTCTCACCGATCCGACGCAGTCGTTGGCCGACGGCGATCTCATACCGCACGAGTTCTCGCACTCGTGGAACGGAAAATACCGGCGCCCCGAGGATCTCACGACGCCGAACTTCCAAGTGCCGATGAAGACGGATTTGCTGTGGGTGTACGAGGGACTGAACCAGTACCTCGGCGATCTGCTCTCGTTTCGCTGCGGCATTCGCCAGCCCAAGCAGTATCCCGAATACCTTGCCACCCTCTATGCCGACATGGATTTGGAATCCGGACGCTCGACGACGCCGCTCATCGATCTGACGACCGGCGCGCCGTACTATTATCTGGCACACGGCGACTACGATTCGATCCGAAGAAATTCCAACGACTTCTATACGGAGGGCGAACTCGTTTGGCTCGACGTCGATACGATCGTTCGCGCGAGGTCGCACGGCGCGCGTTCGCTCGACACGTTTCTCCATCGCTATACCGAACCGTCGACCACCGGACCGATCGTCGTCACGTACACGCGCGCGCAGGTCGAGGAGTTGCTCGATGCCGTCGAGCCGTACGACTGGCACGATTTCTTCGAGCGCTACGTGTATCGTCCGACGGCGCATCCGCCCAGCGACGAACTCGAACGCGCCGGCTGGCGGCTTGCGTATACGTCGAAGCCGAACGAGTTCGTCACCGCGAACGACGGCGACGACAACGTCTCCGGGTGGTACGCGTACGGCGCAAATCTCTCGACCAAAGGCGTCGTGCGCGACGTCCGTACGAACTCGGCGGCGTGGCAGGCCGGACTCGTACCCGGCATGACGATCCTCGCCGTCAACGGTCAGGAGTTTTCGCCCGACGTCCTCGAATACGCCGTGCGCCATGCGCAGCACGCGAGCGCGCCGGTCTCACTCATCGTCAAACAAACCGGCTGGTATCAAACGCTCTCACTCGACTACCACGACGGCGTTCGCTACCCGCATCTCGAGCGCATCGAAGGAACGCCCGACATGCTGGCCGCGATCGTCGCCCCACACGCCAAGTAGCAGTCGCTACTCGATCACGATCAAGTGTTTCTCAACGAGTCGTCATCGACCAGATCGGTCCCTGAACGTCGATCGTGTGAACGAGCGTATCGCCTTCGTAGATGGTCACCTTATGGTTGCGATTCGCGACGCAAACGTACGTCCTCGAACAAACGATCACCTGAGACGGGAAGTCGATCCCATCGACGATTCTGGTCGATCGACCAGAATTGAGGTTGTAGTCCAACACCTCGCTCTTAAGGTTCGAAATCGCAGCAATATAAAGATGCTTGCCCCTGGTTGCGAGACTTAGCGGGTGCAACCCTCCAGTCGGGATCGTCAACGCAAGCTTATGCTCGGGGCCCTTATACCCCGTAACGTTGAAGGCGCCAAAGTTCGCGATGTAGAGCATTCCCGTGCGGTCGAACGCAAATGCAGCCGGTGCCGAAATCCCGTCGCTGATCGTCTGCGCTGGCAGATCCTCGCCCGGATGGTATATCCCGACGCTGCTATTGTCGGCATTGGCAACGAAGAGGTCGCCATCGAAGTCGTACGCGAGGTGCCCGGGCCCGCTTACGTCTTGCAACTCGTACGAGCGGTCAGAGGCGGCCGAGGGAAAGACCCGCACGGTTCGTCTGTTCCGCTCGTTGTACGTGACGACCGATAAGTTGTTTCGCGCATCCAATGCGAGGGCGACCGGACGAACGATTCCCTTCGTAAGTGCTCCGAGGTACTTTCCATCCTGAGGTAAGCGATAGAGCGATATCTGACTCACGTCGGAATAATCGGCGACGAAGAGATCGCCGTCGCGGTCGATGCCCATCGCACGTGGCTCGTGCGTCACGTGATCGGTTATCTCGGTCGTCGGCACAAAGCCGCCCTCGGCATCCGAAAACACCTTGATGCGACCGGTCGCGCCGACGAACAGCGAATCGTTGGGGATCGCTGCCGATCGGTGTACGGCGGGAAGTATCGAGCTCGAGGCGTTCGTAGCGGGCACACCCTGCGCTGGGTTCGAGCACGCAGCCAACGCCGCGGCCGCAATAATTACGGAAAAGAAGCGAATAAAACGGTGGGTTTCCAAAGTATTACTCCTATAAAAGCGGACTGTCACCGGCGCCGCAATTCGACGGAGCTCCTCTTGGTCCCCTCACGAGCAGGCATGCCGTCTGACCCACCCACCTCCTTAGGTGACGCGTAGGACTAGCCGCAAAACATCAACGGCGCGAGCACGCTTAACCTCACACGTTCTTCACGAGTGTTACTTACGATGGGGTCCCCGACACAAACTGTAGGCCCCCCTGTCACAGCGCACGTCTTTCGTCGCGACGATTATATCGGCGTCGGCCATTCTTTTTTCCGGCTGTACGCAGTCGCAAACTTCGCAAAATGGAGTTCAGCCGTTACCCATCGTTAACGCGAGTGCTGAAGCGGCAAAGGCCGCAAGCGCCGGCTATTCCATCATCGACCTCGGTGCCATACCCGGAGAATCGAGCAGCGAAGTCGGCATGAGCACGCAAAACCGCAGTGGCGCCCTCAACGACGCGGGAGAAGCGGCCGGAGCGTCCTCGAATCCGAACGGCGACATCGCTACGTTGTTCGGGAATGGCGGCGCCGTCAATCTGAACACGCTAAACGCTAGCGTCTCGCGCCCTTGACCATTGCGAGCCCCGGTGAAAAAATGCGGCTACGAACAGTATCCACGGACGCCCAAGTCCGAATCATTCACCACTTCGGTCGTTTCGGCGCCGCCTTCTTTGGTAACGATGCGCATGCTCGTTGCGGCACCGGCCTCCCCGCTCAATCGCTGAAACTCATAAGCCTTCCCGTCGCGGCATTGCAGACTCGTCAAATATCCACTTCCTCCCTCGTATTGGAAGGTCACGGAACCCCCTTGCGGATAATCGATGCGCGTCAGGTCGTGATAAACGTCATACGTGTAACCGAGTGTCCCGGACTTATCCCGCACAGAAATCAGATTGCCCGATCGATCATAGCCGTATTGGGCAGATCCGAAACGGCCCGCGTCTATACGAGTCACTCTTCCCGAGTTGTCGTAACTCAGCCGAAAAAGATTTCCGCGATAGTCCGTCATCAGAAAGATACGGTCGCTATCTCCTAAAAACTTGCCTTTAAGAGACTTCCACTGGTATGAAACGAACCGCTGCGGTTGGTCGTGAACCCAGGCGCGAACCAGTTTGCCGCCATTGTCAAAGAGAGCTTCAAACGGCCAGCTGGCAGGGCTGTCCAGAATGAAAAGCTGATACCCCTCCGAAACGGCAAACACGCGTGCCGGCCCAGTATCGTGATTGGTAAGAAGGTGGCCGGCAGCGATCTCACTAGGTGCCAGGTATCCGCTGTAGCGCAGCGCCTGGTAGGAATTCATTACGGCCCATTGAGGCAAGTTCGAGTATGCTTCCTTTTCATCGGCGCTTCCGATCAAGCCTTCTTGAAGCGTACCGGTTTCGATTTCATTAAGCATTTTCGCCGGATCGCTCGAGGAAGTTTCCGAGAATTCGCTAGAAAGTCCATTACCGAAGGCCGTATACCAAAGCTCGCCGTCCGGTAAGGGCAAGAGATTTGTGTCCGATTCGGTTCCCCAACCGAACCCGAAGACGTGGTTAAAGGGCGAGTTTGAATTGTACACGCGCTTTATACGCATGTAGTCTTCCCTATCGCTCGTTACGGCAATGTCGGTAAACTCGACGGAAAGGTTTTGATTACTCAGCCGTACCAGGACCGATGCGGCCGCCCGAACGGGCACGCCCACGCCGGCCATCAAGAAGCTTAGAACCGCGCTTACGTAAAGGATCCGATGAAGTATCATCAGTGGCGTTTCCTAATTTCGGCGAACGCTGCCGTGACGAGGCCTTGCGGCTCGAATTTGAAGACCTTTAATGTCTACCAGAACGTCGTGCATCGTTTTCGAGACGGCCGTCGAGGAGGAAAGCGGATAGACTGCCACTTGCCCATCGCTGTATCCAACCGCTATTTCGTTACCGTTGGAAACGAATGCCGCCGCGGTAGCATTCGCGTTAGGCAGAGCAAACGTTTCGAGAGGCGCTCCCGATTCGCGGTTCCAAAGCTGCGTGCGACCGTCGGGGGTGAGCGTTAAGATAAAGCGTCCGTCGCCCGGCGAAAACCGAATCAGCGAGACTTCAACGGGATATCCAAGCTGAAGGACGGCGTACGGGGATGGTCTTACGCCTGCCGGCGTATGGAGTACCCGAGCAACGTTCCAAACGCGAATCAGACCGTCGGGGGTACCGGACGACGCAACCCAGGCTCCGTTGTCGGAGCATGCCAGAGCTGCCACTCTTTCATGCGCGCCGCTTGCCAAGACGGGACGATGGTCCTGCCAATAGCGCAATCTGGACGCATTCTTGGCCGAGACGAGCGACAGGCCGCCCCAGGTTCCACCCAAGACAACGCGGTCCGTTCCCGGACAGTAAGCAGCCTGAGAGATTCCACTATAGGTGAAGTACGTTTTTAGGTCTTTTAGCGTTGTAAACTGCGCGTAGCCCCAGGCCCTCGAGATCACGACGGCCTTGCCGCCGGCGACCGGCAGAACGTCCGTAGCGTTGGTCAGCCAATCCGAATCCATAAGGATCTTGCCGCTGCTGCGCGACCGTACGCCCAATCCCTGTTCCGATGGAGGCACTGCGTGATAGCTCAGCACTTCCGTCTCTTTGCGCTGCGCAAGAATCAGATCGCCCGAGTGCGTCGGCCACGCGTCGCTGAATCGCAAATAGTCGGATGAACTTACGACGTCCGTGTCTAGCCGAGGCGCATCGCCAATATTCCAGACCCGTATGTGCCGGCCACCGGTTGCTGCCAGCCAAGTTCCGGTATCGTCAGCGTGAAGCTGGTCAACCCATGCGTCACGCGCCAGATCCAGGGTCGCGACGTGCCGTATTTCGCTACCGGCCTTCCAAAGATCGGCGACGCCGTCAAGAGAGCCCGTCGCAAAGAGATTCTGATGAGGGATCGGCGTAATCGTCGTTATTGCCGCCGAGCGCGCCGACGACAGAATTGAGTTCGCTGGGCTTGGGACGTGCCACAGCACGAAATTCGGGATCCCGTTGGTCTCCCCGGTCGTGACAAAGCCATTGCCGGAAGCAACGCTTAAGTTCGACACGATGTCTTGGGCGCGAAGCGTCAGGTTGGAATCGCTCGCCAAATCGTAAATGCTGACCGTTCCGTCGGCCTGCGCTATCAGCAGCGTCGAGCCATCGGAGCTGAAATCCGCAGCGACGACGCTGCCGGTTCCGGTCGTGCTGCCGCGATGATGAAGCAGGGGCGTGAGCCGCATGCTCCCGTCGGTTTCCGCTACGCTGCCGTTCTCGCCGGCAACAACAATATGCTTGCCGGTCGGGTCGTAAGCTAGTGCGGTTATGCCGACTGCTAGCTCATTTCGACCGTTCCAGTCCGGAGGGTGACTGTTCCAGTCAGGCGTCGAAAGCGAGTAGAACTCGACGGCTCCAGCGAGATCTCCATCGGTGACCGCACGCGTTCCGTCGCCGGAGACGGCGATATGCCGGCAACCCGGAGGGCCGGCCGGTTCGCCCGTGCGCGGCTGAAAATGCAGCTCCTGGTATCCGCGCAAATCCCACAGCTGCATTGCTCGATTCGTGCAGGCAAGCAGTTTCGTGCCGTCGGGGGTGAATTTCAAGTCGTAGCCTACTGCGGGAAATCCGTCGGCATCGGGAGTCAAATCAAATTCGTGGAGTAACTGTTGACGGTCAACCGACCAGAGCTTTACCGTCCCGTCCATGGCCGTCGTCGCTACCGCATTGCCCGTCGGCGAAAATACGATCGAGTTGATTCGCTCGTGGTGACCGTCGAGGACAACGCTATTGCCGCCATTCAAGAAGCGCAGCATCAAAGAGCCGTCTCTGCCGCCCGTCGCAAGAACGTCTCCGCTGGGATCAAACGTGAGCGCCGTGACTCCATCGCTCTGTTTAAAATATGCGCGCCGGTTCCCCGCGCGGTTCCAAACGGAGATTGCGCCGTTTGCTTGCCCTGCCGCAAAGAGCGTGTCGCGAGGATTTGACGTATACGCCGCGGAGAGAATCGGCCCGCCGCCCCCCGGCAGCGAAATCGCGCGCTCGTAACTTTGCACTTGGTCCCGGGCAGACTCCAGGAGAATGCTGGCCGCGCCGTTACGAGGATCCTTATGATAGGCAGCCGCCAGGAAGACTTCGGCATCGGCGGCGTCACCTTGTTGTAGTGCGGAGATGCCGGTTGCCAGAAAGGTTTTAGCGCTCGCAACCTCTTCCGCGTGAACCTCAGAGAGCAACTTCTCGTCGCTTACGTGGAGCGTCGCAATACTGCTCTCAAGAGCGCTGTTGGTGGTTTTGATGGTTTGGTCTTGTACGTGGGTCTTCCGTTCAAGCTGCTGTGCCCGCGCCCAATACTGCTCTGCTTTCTTGCGTTCCGCAGCGGCACTGATCTTACTCTGGTTGGCCGTAAGACCAAAAGCTAGAGCTTGCTGCCGATCGACCGCCGCCGATGCCGCAAATATATTATTTTGCGCCCGAAGAGCAGCCGTTTCTTTGTTAACGCTTTGAGCCCAAAGCAGCATTCCAAGCCCGATCGCAGCAAACGTTATCGGTAACAGCGTAAAGAGCGCTATGACCTGGCGCCGCCGAACGACGCGATCGCGCTCCTCCCGAGCCTGTCGCGCGCGCTCCTCTTTGACCGCCGCGACGCTGTCGCTGAAGAGCTGCTCGACGCGATCGATGCGTCCGCCGTAACGGTCTGCCCAAGCCGCCGTTCGCGGTCGCGAATGCCACCATTCCAGTCGATCGTCGACTTGATCGGAGGGAAGGATCGAGCCGGCCTTGGCGGCGGCGACGTTGAGCAGCCATTCGTATGTGTCCCCGTCGCGCTTCTCGAGCCACAGCCATCCTACGTTGCGGGTTTCGAGTGTCGCCTGGTCGGGAGTGCGAGAAATTTTCTTCCACTTTCGAAGCAGCGCTTCGTGTCCGACGTCGATAGTCGTATCCGGCTTTAACTCGTCTTGCGGCACCGATGCAAACGAGGGCGTGCAAAAGGAACAATCATCTGCGCGGAAGCGGTTTACGACGGTCCGCACGTCAGGTTCAGGAACTCCGGTTTCAGCGGCCAATTGCTCGAACTTGATAGGGCGGCGCGTCGCACGCCCCTCCTTATCGACCTCGCTCAATGCGCGGAAAACCTGCTCGACGGCCAACGTCTTGCCGCGCAAGTCTTTGCCGTCCATCAACTCGTCGGCATGCTGCGACAACGCACCCTCGATTGTGCCGATGTCGGCATAGGTTGCTAACGATATCCGGTGATCGGGGGCCGAGCGTTCCCACAGGCGAGCCAGACAGTGCTGGAGCACCGGCAGTTGATCCGCTTCGTCACCGGCATCGTTGAGAAGCCGGTCCACGAGCGCGGCGTCGATGCAGGCACCGAGAGTTTTCGTTGCAGCTTTTTCGATCGGTTTGCAGATGATCGCTTCGCGCTGATCTCTCGTTAAGGCGGGAACCAGGAACTGCGTCGCACTTACGGCTTGCGGCAGGTACTCGAACTGCGCGCAATCGCCGATAAAATCCGAACGCATGGTGATTAGTACGAAAATGTTCGCTTCCTGGGCGCGGGTGGCGGTTAACAGCAACTCTACGAAGTGCGCCGCACGCTCGCGCCAAATGGCTTGGGTTGCGCGATCGCTGCGAGACACGCCGCCGGGCGCGGCATATCGGAACAGCTCCTCAAACTGATCCACTATCAAAAAAATCGGATCGTCGCCTAGCTGCGAAAATGTCTTTCGAACGTCAGCCAGCGCAAATGTGGAGTTTTCGAGCCTTTCCAAAAGTTCCGGCGTAACGCTCTGCTTCGCTAGCCGCGCCAGCGCTTTGGCTAATTCCAGCGCCGGCGCTCTGCCCGGATGCATCGTGTCGACAAGCCACCTGCGACCGCCCGTCCTGGATCGTTCGCGTTCTAGCAGCGGCCAAAGGCCGGCCCGCACCAACGAAGACTTCCCGCTGCCGGAACTGCCGATGACCGCGATAAATCGACTGAACTCTATTAGCCGATAAATCGAGTTGACGCTGCGCTCTCCACCGAAAAAGTATTCCGCATCGCCGAAATCAAACGGGCGCAGTCCGGGAAACGGATGTTCTTCGGTCGTGTGTAGGGTGGGCGTAGCGACGGCCGTCACGGCGTTGCTGGCGCCTTGGGGTGCTCGGCCGCCTCCACGAGCGGGTCGAATGCCTCGGGCGGAGGATTGGGATAATCCGTCAGGTCGAGAACGAGATCGGGCTCGTCTCTCCTCTTGCCGGCTAAGCTTAGGGCAATGATTTTGCCTGGAACGGTTTTGGGAGGACCGACGACGAGGCTTCTGCAGGCGAAGTCCTTCTCGCGACCCCATTGCCGCGGGTCCATCGTTTCCTCGAACGGCGATAGGGCCCGCTCGTCGAAACCTTCCGACCAACAAACGACGACGGCATCGCATTGCTGCAAGAACTTGCGATGCCTTAACGCTGCATCCGGGCCGCCTTGGCGCTGCCAGTCAACGACGAGATTCTTGGCTTCCAGCGCTTTGCCGACTTTCGCCGCGTATAGTTCGTCGGCCGCTTGGAATTGAATGTAGACGTTTGCTCCCTCCTTCAGACGGCTGTCGGAATTTGCAGGCGCAATTGCAGCTAGACGTTCCTCGACGAATTGCGCGAACTTCGTAAAATTCTCCCCAAAGACGCTGTCATCGTCTATTCTCGAAGTGACGCCGTCGCACACGCTCTGTGGATCGCGTCCCTCGTACACCTTATCGTCTTCAACGACGATCAACGTTTTTGGCGCCCAAAACAGGCGCTGGAACGGCACGCCGTCTTTGTTTTTTGGGCGCTCGGTGCGCCGGGCAGAGGCGCGCGCCGCCTGCAGCTGCGCGATGGACAGCTCGGAATCGGCGGGCGTAAACCCGTGGCTATTTCCAAGCAAATGGATCGAGAGCTCGGCATCATGCAAAGCTTCATCGATGACGTCTTCGATCGCACTCGCGGTCATGTCTTCCGAGAATTGCAGCGTTCGATCGGGAACGATGGTGACGCCGCAGCGCTGTTCGAGTTCCTCGGCCAGGTTGCGATAGCGTGTCGCCATGTCTGGAGCCGGCTTGGCGATAAAAACCCGGCGTTTTGGTTTTCCTGACTCGTCGGCATCCGGTCCTGGGGGAGGTACGATCAAACGCCGCTTGACGATGTCGGCGAGCCGGTCGATCGCATCGTCAAAGCCTTCGCGGGGTCCATCGTTGAGCTTAAAATACTCAAAGATGCCGCCAAGCTCGTCCCTATCGCGATCGAAGAACCGAACGCCGTTCTGGCCTTGCAGCAAGGACGGGACCACGCCCTTCACGTCGTTCTTGTTCACGACGATAATGCGCCGCCGCGCGTCTGCTTCGAGCGCGAACTTTTTCGCGAAGAACTGTAGCTCTTTTTGGCACCAAGGCCGCTGTATCCAATTGTTGGAGAGCACGGCTAGAAACGCGTCGGCTCTGTTAAGCTTTCCTTGAATCAGATCGTCAAACTGCGCGTCGTCGGAAATGTCTCTGGTGTCTACGAAAAACGATACCCACGGCCCGGCAGCGTCCTTGCCGGGTTCGTCTACGTCGGCGTCGACAACATCGACTCCGGCGTCGGTCAACGTCCGTTCCGTCCGCCGCACGAGCGTCGTGACGAATCCGAAGCGTTCGCGGGTCTTCGCGTTAAGGGGCGCGAGATTATCCTTGCGCGCATACGAAACAAAGATCAGCACGCGCTACCCGCTTTCTGAACTCGTTCCGGTGCCGGTCCGCGAAGTCGTTGCGGTGACGGCAGTGGACAACTGGGTCGACGCCCATTGTACGTTCTCTTGAGACATCAGGGCCTCAATGCGCTCAGCCAAAACGGCGGGTGCGTTTGCAGCGTTCGCATAGGGACCGGCAGACGCAAGATAAAGATATTTTTCATGCTTTAGCGCCTCAGCCGTGCCCCGGAATGAGATCCATTTCTGCTGATACTGGTTGAGGTGCAATATGCCCTCAATCACCGTAATGACGACGCCCAGCGACCCGATGATCACTGGCCCTTCCGCTAACTTGATAACCGACCCGAGCGGTATGAACGCGGCAATGACGATCTCGAGCACTTTGGCGCGCGTATAGAAGCGCTGGCATGCGCCGGCCTCTCGGGAGTACCAGCGTATCTGGTCGTCCAGCCGGCCGAGTGTCAGGCTTTCGTCGGCCACGGAAACGTATGCCCGAGCAAGGCCGTAATGGAAGCGGCCCTGGGATCTACACAAGCCGGTCGTTGTTCCATCGGATCTCCCCCCGCGGGAGCTGGCGATGCTCCTAGAAAGCGGCCAGTGGCTTTGGTACTGGTTACTACATTTGTCCTATTGCCTTAAGCCTCCTACCGCTGCCTTGCAGCCGGTATCACTTGACGATCGGCTCGTAGGCTCGTTTCCTGAAAACTGCTTCACCCTTCGGCATTCAACCTCAGGGGGTGACAATTTTGGGATGGCCGGCGACTGGACCCTGCTACGACTGTCCAGCCGCGATCGACGTGAGGGCGAATCACGTACGGTTCATTCGGTGGCGCTGGTGCAGGCCGAAACGATTACCCTCGGGATCGCTCGCAAAACACGAAAGGCAACTGCTCGGAAACTCGTTCATTTCGCTGACGTCGCCCGCGCCGCCGGCAATCAGCCGTTCTCGCGCAGCGTCGATGTCGTCCACTTCGAACATGGCGCCGTTCGATTGCCCGGGCATGAAGCCGAGCGGCTCACCGTTTCCGATTCCGAAGGCCGTCGTTCCGAGATCGAACTCGGCCCAATGATCGCCGAACGTCTGTCCAGGTTGCAATCCGACGACGTCGCGATAGAACGCCGCGGCACGAGGTATATCACGCACCGAGTAGGCGACGAATGCTAAGTCCTTGACCATTGATTCCTCCTCATTTGATCCTCGCTAACTCACTCACGGTCGGATAGAATAAACGGTCCCCTTGTCGGCGCTGCCGCCTCGATCGGTAGCTCCGTAGAGAGTGCCGTTGACGTTGACGAGCCCCGCGAGCGGCGTATCGCCGTCGGATCCACCTTTGAAGGCGTAAAGGACCTGCTCTTTGCCGGACTTATCTATCGAAAAGACCGTTCCTTTGCCAGATTTACCCCCGCCGGACGTCGTGCCATACAGTACACCGTTCACGGCGACGAAGCTTCCATTCGGAGACGCTCCATCGGTGCCGCCGATGAACGTGTGCAGCACGGTTTCTCTGCGTGAAGCGTTGAGCATAAATACGGTCCCAAGATCTTGTGCGCCGCCGAAGGCGGTCGTGCCATACAGCGCGCCGCCGACGTCACACAATCTCCCGCTCGGCCGCTCGCCATCGTTGCCGGCCTTAAAACTGTAAAGTGTGGTCTTCGTGCCGGCTACCGTCATTTTGAAAACGGTCCCGCCGTCGTCCGCGCCGCCGTAGGACGTCGTCCCGTAAAGCGCGCCCTTGACCCCGATCACGCTTCCCATCGGCAAAAAGCCGTCGTGTCCACCTTGGAAAGGATATACGACGTTTTCGGTCCCGCCGGTGGTCAACCCGAAGATCGTGCCGCAGCCGCTGTTGCAGTGTTGCGACCCTCCCAACTGCGTCGCACCGTAAAACTTGCCGCCGATCACGGCCATCGAGCTCTGCACGGTTGTTGCGCCATCATGTCCGCTTCCAAAAGCGTGAAGCGACATTTCCTCGCCCGACGACGTCACCTTGTATGCCACGTCACTGGTCGTGCCGTAAAATGTCCCGCCCAGTTCCTTGACGCCGGAATCCGGACTGTTGCCGCCGACGCCGCCGGCGAAGCTGTATAGCAACGTCTCTTTTCCAGAAGGCAGCAACTTGAACAGCGTACCTAAGTTGGCTTTGCCACCCGTTGCCGTCGTGCCGTACAAAGCGCCTCCCGTGTAGATCAGATCCCCGTTTGGGGTGTCGCCGCCCGGCGCACCCTTGAAGCTATAGACGGTCTTGTACGTGACGCCCGCACTGGGTTGCCGTTCGAATGTCGCGGCGGCCGGCAGCGAGGATGGCGCGACGCCGGTTTGCGAGCACGCGGCACATGCCACGAGGCACGACAAAGCGATTGCTGAACTCTGATGCATTCTTAGCTCTTCTTTCTTTCGCTAGGCCCGTGACGAGCAGTTCTGAATCATACCACGAGGCTCCAACAGAACGACCGTGGCGCGCGTAAGTGCAGGCGCGTTTGGGGCGCATGGGTGACTGCAAGGTCGCCCTCGCGACTGATCCGAACTGGCTGGGATGATCACGCCTGATGAAGTGCGCGGAGTGCCGATTTTCGAAGAGCTCGACGAAGCTGACCTCGAGCGACTGGCGAAGCGGTCCGCCGATATCCACTTGCAGCCCGGTGAATACGCTGCCCACGAAGGCGAGGGCCGCGCGCTGCTCGTGGTGCTCGAGGGCGAAGCCAGCGTCACGAAATCTATCGACGGCATCGAACGAATCGTGGGGCATCGCACGGTGGGAGAACTTTTCGGCGAGGTTCCGATCGTTTTGGGCTCGCCGTTCATGGCGAATCTGCGAGCCGAAACGGCGGCGCGCGTCATGCGGATCGAGCCGCGAGATTTCCACGTCGCGTCCGCTTCCGCACCAGGTCTGGCAACTCGGGTCGGAGCCTTGGCCCGGGACCGGATCGAAGGCCTCCACGACATCGCTGCCGATCAGCCTGCGCCGCGGGCGACGATCGTCGGCGAACGCTACGACTCGCAGTGTCGATCGCTGCGCGATTTCCTCGATCGCAACGGCATCACTTTCGACTGGATAACGCCCGACGATCCGCGCTTGGAATCGCGAATCGCCGGTTACGGGCGCATCGAGGGTCGCTACCCCGCCGTGGCGCTCGAAGGCGGCGGCTTTCTCGTGCAACCCGAACAACGCGAACTCGCGCGGCGGCTCGGGCTCACGACGACGCCGGCATTTGCCGAATACGACACCGTCATCATTGGAGGAGGGCCAGCCGGCTTAGCGGCCGCCGTATACGGCGCTTCCGAAGGCCTTCGCACCCTCATGATCGAGCGCGAAGCACCCGGCGGTCAAGCCGGCACGTCGTCGCGGATTGAAAATTATCTGGGTTTTCCAAACGGCGTTACCGGCAAGGAACTTGCCGGGCGCGCATTGGCGCAAGCGAAACGCTTCGGCGCCGAGGTCCTGGTGACGCGTTCGGTATTGGATATCGACACGCAGACGCGCCAAATCGAACTCGACGGCAGCGAGATCGTTTGCGCAAAGACCGTTATCTTGGCAACGGGCGTGTCGTGGCGCCGCATCCCGCTGGAGGGATCAGAAGAGCTGGCGGGCCGCGGCATCTATTACGGTGCCTCCCAGAGTGAGGCAAGCACGTTGGCGGGACTCGATGTATTTCTCATCGGTGCCGGCAACTCCGCGGGACAGGCGGCGATGTACTTCTCGAACTACGCTCGCTCGGTAACGCTAATCGTACGCGGCTCGTCGCTAGCAAAGAGTATGTCGCAGTATCTCATCGAGGAGCTCGCAACGAGAAAGAACGTGCGCGCTCGGCTTGGATCAGAGGTTACGGCAGTCAACGGTGGCGATCATTTGGAAACGATCGATGTCGCGGTAACCGCCACCGGAGAAACGGAGAGGCTGGCGGCGGCCGCGCTCTATATCTTTATAGGAGCGGACGCCGAGACGTCATGGCTGCCGGCTGCAATAGGTCGCGACGAACGCGGGTACGTTCTCACCGGCGGCGATGCTGCAAGAAACGAGCATTGGGCGCTGCAACGCGACCCGTATCTTCTCGAAACGAGCGCTCCCGGAATCTTTGCGTGCGGCGACGTGCGCTACCGGTCGATCAAACGCGTTGCCGCCGCCGTCGGCGAAGGCAGCATGGCGATTGCTTTCGTTCACCAGTTCCTACAGGCAGACCCCAGCAGCAAAGGAACGAATGGGAGCGCCGCCGTCTCCCGCCGGGCACAACCTAATGCGCCAGACCTCGTATAGATACTGTAGCGGAGGCTGAGCATATGGGAAAACTGATTTTCGCGATGTTACAGTCCCTCGACGGTTACGTCGCGGCGGTGGACGGCGCGCTAGAGCCCCCGCTCCACCCACCCGGCGTCGCCCTTTTTCGTCACTTCACCAAACATGAGAGCAACTTGGCCGGAGGTCTGTACGGTCGTCGCCTATACGAGATCATGCGCTACTGGGATGAAGATCATCGCGAATGGAGCGCGCTCGAGCACGCCTTTGCGAGGGCGTGGCGAGCGCATCCGAAATGGGTCGTGACACGCTCGCTGAAATCGGTCGGCCCCAATGCCACACTCGTCGATCGCGATGTTGAAGCATTCGTGCGCGGCGTGAAGTCGGAAATCCACGGCGACATCGCGGTTGCCGGGCCCGAGCTGGCGGGAAGTCTCACCAAAGCAGGCCTCATCGATGAGTATCATCTTTACTTTCGCCCCGTCGTGCTCGGCAGCGGGAAGCCGTACTTCGCAGGCGCTCGTCCGATACTCCGCCTCATTGCCAGCGACCGGGTCGGTGATGACGCGGTCCGATTGACGTACGAAACCGTTGTAGGCGGAAAGCTGCCGCTTGCAAACCTACACGGCTAGTCCACCGGTCGCTATCCGCGTTACGCCAAAGCGTTGCGTGCAGGTCTACATGGCCGAGACGACACGTCGCCGGGCGGCAAGTACTTCATCCTCTATATCGTAGCGCCACCGTTCGATAGCGTGACCCGAACACTGGGGTCGGGATGGGCTGCCCCGGCCGGCGTTTCGATCGACAGCACGGCCTCTCAGGCTTACGTGACCGATACCGACGCAAATGTCGTTCGGAGTACTCAGGTATCCGGGCGGCTCGAACGTCGCAACGCTCGGTAAGCCGAATGGACTTGCGTCTCCGGTGGCCGCAGTCGTTAAAACAAGCATTACGTTCCGTAATGCGTCTGCCCGCTGAATGCGGAGTCCGCATTCATCAGGCCGAAGCTCGCTTTGCAGCCCTGGCTCGGCCGGCCATTTTTTCTGGGCTAGTTCGTGCCCCACGCGGATGCGATGCCCGTAAAGACCCAACCACTCGTTGTTTTTTGCAGCGTCACCGCCATGAAGCCCTTGTAAGACGCAGGTTTGCCATTCTGCGTGTCGGTGAACGTGACGGGATAAACCGAGTACGCGTGGTTGCCTCTCACTTCCGCGTACGTGGGTTTGCCGAGCGAAAGGATACCCAAGGTTGCCTGAATGGCCTTGTTGTTCGCTTCGTAGCCTTCCATCCAGTCGGCGCAAGTTTGCCAAGCATAGGGCGGGAACCCATCAACGATGGACGCGTGAGGTGCGCAAGCCGCAGCGACTGACTTAAAATTGCCCTTATTGATGTCGGAAACCAACCTTTTGACCATAACCTGCAAGTCCGATGCGCTTGAACCGAATCCGGGGCTTGCCCAAAGGATGGCTAACGTACAAGTGCCGGCAAGCAGCAGGTCGCGAACATGTCTCGTTGTACGATTCATAGCTTTTCATCTCCCTCACGCAGCCGCGGCAACGGCCGCCAGACGACGCCTTACGGAGTTATCGCAAAAACAGTTCCCAATCCGTGAGTGCCACCTCGGCTGGTGGTGCCGTAAAGCACGACGCCTGCATAGTCCGTAAGACCTGCCTTCGGAAATTTACCGTCCGCCTCATCAAAGTCGTGAAGCACGTGCATAGTGCCATCGCGTTGCACTTCGAATACCGTTCCGGCACCTGCCGACCCTCCGAATTCGGTCGTGCCGTAAAGCTTATCATCCAGGACGGTGAGGCTTGCGCGCGGCTGCATACCATCACTCCCATTGAAGCTGTGGATCAAACGTTCGGTGCCGTCCTTGGAAAGCTCAAAAACGGTACCGTCATCGTTTGCTCCACCCGCCCTGGTGGTGCCATAAAGCGCGTCATGCAAGACCGTCAATCCGGCCTCCGGATATCGCCCGTCGCCGCGACCTTTGAAACTGTAAAGGACGCGTTCGGCGCCGTCTCCACGCAGTTCGTAAATGCAACCCAAATTGTGCGTGCCTCCGGTACGAGTAGCGCCGTACATCGCGCCGTCCAAAAACGCAAGCCCGCCAACTGGCCGATGGCCATCCGGCGTGCCATCGAAGCCGTAGAAAAGACGCTCCGTTCCACGGGTGTTCACCTCGTAAACAATTCCGTCGCCGTGCGCGCCTCCTCCAGCGGCACCGTAAAGCGAGTTGCCGCTTTGAAGGAGATCCGTGTCAGGGAAGGCTCCTGTCTTGAAAGAATCAAAGTCGTAGAGCACGCGTACCCTGCCATCGAGATCCATCTCGTAAATCGTTCCGAGGCCCTTTCCGCTAAAGGTGGTTGTACCGTAATACAGATCGCCGACGACCGTGAGGCCTGCTTTCGGTACGGCGCCATCCGGAGTCAATGTAAACTTATGGAGAACGCGTTCCGCTCCGTCCACGCGGACCTCAAATACGGTCCCAAATCCCATCCCGCCTTGGGGTGTTGTGCCGTAAAACCTGCCGTGGCTGAATAACAGGCTCGACTCCGGTTCAGCGCCGTCCGGTGAACCTTTAAAGTTATGGATTGTTCTGAAGCTCGGCTCTGCATGCGCTTGCGGCATGGCGAGTTGCCCACTGGATACGAGCGATGAAACCGTTTGCTGCGAACAACCGCCAGCAGCCCCGAGGGAGAGAATCAAGATTATAGATATCGGGCGCATGAATCGCCTTCCAGTCCGCATCGGACATCTATTGGGACGCAGCTGCTTCCTTAAAAACGGATCTACGGCCTTTCACAGCGCCCTTGAATGTCCTAGGATTATCTGCGGCACCGCGGATTCTGTGACAAATCCGTGACAAATTGGGAGCTGGTACGACGGAAACGCCTGTAAAATAAGGGAGATGCCTTTGGGATGGCCGGGACTCGAACCCGGACGTCCTTTCGGACTGCAGATTTTAAGTCTGCTGTGTCTACCGGTTCCACCACCATCCCGCTAGAGAACCGCTCGTCCTTCGATTGCGCTCCTTCGACTACGGCGCTACGCGCCTCCGCTCAGGATGACATTGCAGCGCTATTGGCGGTAGTGCTCGACGGTGTCTTCCGAACGTAAATGTGCGGAGTCGGGATCCTGGCCGGCATCGCGGCGCGCGCGGCGCTGCCGGAGGAGATCCCAAAACTGATCGAGCTGCACCTCGAGCGTTTCGAGGCGGTGGCGATCGTCGGGGGTGAGCGAGCGCGCGTCGCCGCGTTCGAGCAGGTGATGCTCTTCAGCAACGAGCGACTCGATGTGAGCGCGTATTTGAGCGTCGTCCATTACGTTAGATTCCTTAACGGACGAGAGCCTGCGCGCGGGAAGCCGCCTTCTCCTGCCACGGGTAGGGCCGCGTCGCGATGCTGGAGCATGATGCCGAGCAGCAGATCCGAGGTCGTTGCCACGGATTCGGCGAGGCCCGCGCTCTCCAGCGCCGCATCGAGCACCGCGATCCCGGCCGGAAGAATGTCGGCGCGCTGCGGCTTCATTCCCGGTATTCGTTTGCGCTCTTCGAGCGGCATCGCGCACAAACGCTCGAGCAGCCGCTGCAAATCGTCGCGCGTCAAGCGAAAGGCCGGCAGCACGGCGCGACGGCCGCGAAGAATCGCTGCAGCGGTCGTCGCCGAGCCGCCGACCAATGCCACCCGTTCGACCGGCTCGCACGCCGTCATCGGCTTCAGCCCTTCGCGCGCGAGGCCGCGCGCTCGCTCGATCGTTTCGGAATCGACCGCGCCGTCGCGACCCGTCATCTTCGGCAGCGCCTCGGTCAGGCGAACGGCGCCGATCTCGCACGACAGCACGCGTTCCGGAACGACGCCGGTTCCGGTCGCGTATTCCGTGCTGCCGCCGCCAGCGTCGATGACGCCTACGCGCTCGCCGCGCAGGCTGCCCAACGCAGAGATCGCCCCGCGATACGACGCCGTCGCTTCTTCGTCACCAGACAGCACGCGGATCGGAACGCCGAGAACCTCCTGTGCATGCGCTAGGAACTCGTCGCCGTTGGTCGCTCGCCGCAACGCACTTGTTGCAATCGCGAAAAGCCGCACGTAATGTCCGCGCACGCGGCGCTGCAGTTGCGCCAGCGCGTCGAGCGTGCGGCGCATCGGTTCGTCTCCGAGCGCGTCGCTAGGCCCAACCCCCTCACCGATGCGCGTTCCGATCGAGGCCGTGGTCTCGACGCGCGGAACGTCGAACGCGACGTCGGCCAACAACATTCGCGTCGAATTCGTGCCGATGGAGACGACGGCGTATCGCTTGCTCAATCGCGTGCGAAGAGCGCTGCGCGCCGCTTTTTGCTTAGAAAATGCCGCTCGGCTTGGGGCACGCCGTCGGGCGCGTCCCACTCCTGCGTGCTTTTCAAATACGAGGTAATCTGTTCGTCGAGTTCGTCGTCGCGAATCTGGGGTGCGAGCGCCACCACGGGACGACGCCCTTCGCGGCGCAACTCGAAGGCCAGTTCGTGACGCGAGGTGAGAGAGCGCTGATAGTCGGCGCGGTGCGCCTCGACGTCGGCCGGCGGCGCGCTGGCCAGGTCGCCGTTCTCGAGCCGCACGGTCGCCCCGTACGCGTTGACGTTGATGACGATGCCGTCGACCGGTTCGTTCACGGAGCCGGCGATGGAACCGGGCTCACGAAGATAATCGTCTCGTTCGCGCGCACCATGCGCAACCGGTCGTGGATTTCGGGAATCGCGCCCTCGGGGTCGCGCAGCCGCGCGATTTCGCGGCGTTGCTGTAAACGGCGCTTGTCGAGCGTCGCGACGTCGGCGCGAATCGAGGAGAGCTGGCGAGCCATCGACACGTTCTCGCCGATGGCGCGTCCGAACTGAATGGCGACGAGCACCGCGACGAGCAATCCGAGCGCGGCCGCCGTGATCCGGCCGGCAAGACGTAAAATGAGTTGCGAGTGCGTGTGTTTCACGGATTCTTAGGGCACCGATTCCGCATGGGGACGCCAAGTGCCTATGCGCCGGTACTTTTGGTAGCGTTCTTCCATGAGGCGCTCCGTCGGCAGGCCGGCGAGTCGCGACAGTGCGTCGTCGATCGAACCCAGGACGCGCGTCACGACGGCACCCGCATCGCGGTGGGCGCCGCCCAACGGCTCGGGCACGATCTCGTCGATGATGCCGAATCGCTGCAAATCCTGTGCCGTGAGCTTCAGACGCGCCGCCGCTTCCTCGGCCTTGCTCGCGTCCGACCACAAAATCGCCGCGCAGCCCTCCGGTGATGCGACCGAATACGTGCTGTGCTCGAGCATCATGACGTGGTCGGCGATGGCCAGCGCCAGCGCTCCGCCCGAGCCGCCCTCACCGATGACGGTCGCCACGATCGGGACGCGCGCTTGCGTGAACTCGTGGAGACAACTCGCGATCGCTTCGGATTGCGCGTGTTCCTCCGACGATATCCCGGGATCGGCGCCTTTGGTGTCGACGAGCGTCACGATAGGCAATCCCAAGCGCGACGCCAAATGCGTCAGCCGGCGCGCTTTGCGATACCCTTCCGGCGCGGGCATACCGAAGTTGCGGTGCAGGTTCTCCTTCGTGTCGCGGCCGCGCTGCTGGCCGATCGCCATGACGGGCCGCCCGCGCAGCAACGCGAATCCACCGACGATCGCGGGGTCGTCGCGGTACTGCCGGTCGCCGTGGAGTTCGTCGAAGCGGTCGAAGCGCGAGATGTAGTCGAGCGCCGTCGGACGATTGGGATGGCGCGCCATGTGCACTTTCTCCCATGGCGTGAGCGTGCCGAAAACTTCCCGCAGAACTTCTTGGTACTTCCGCTCGAGCGCGGCGATCTCGGAAGACATGTCGACCGGCTGCGTCGAGTTTGCGGCGCGCAGTTCGGCGATGCGGCGCTCCAGTTCCAGCAAACCCTTCTCGCGCTCGACGATCGGATTGTTGTTCACGTGCGGACGCCTTTCCGCGCCGCGGTCGCGTATTCGAGAAGCCGCACGAGCGTCTCTTTGAGCGCACGCCGCTCGACCACCATGTCGATCGCACCCTTCTCGAGCAGAAACTCTGCCGTTTGAAACTGATCGGGCAACCGCTGGCGAATCGTCTGTTCGATCACGCGCCGTCCGGCGAAGCCGACCACCGCCTTGGGCTCGGCGACGATCACGTCGCCCTGAAAGGCAAACGACGCCGCAACGCCGCCGGTCGTCGGATCGGTGAGTACCGTGACGAGCACGTTGCCGTCGTCGGTAAAGCGCGTGACGGCCGCGCTCGTCTTTGCCATCTGCGCGAGTGCGAGCATGCCTTCTTCCATGCGAGCGCCGCCCGACGCGGTGAACACGATGCACGGAACGTGCCGGCGGCGCGCTTCTTCGAGCAGCTGCGCGACGCGTTCGCCGACGACCGTCCCCATCGTCCCGCCGCGAAAGTGGAAGTCCATCACGGCCAAGCCGACGTCGAAGCCGCCGATCTGCCCGAACCCACAGACCACTGCTTCGCCGAGCCCGCTCTTCTCGCGATCGCCGTTGAGTTTCGCCGCGTAACTTCGCTTATCGGCCCAGCCCAGCGGATCGGCGCCGACGACATCGGCACCAATCTCCGAGAAATCTCCGTCGACGATCGTGGCGATGCGATCGTAGGCGCCCATGCGAAAGTGATGTCCGCAACGCGTACACACGTCGGCGTTCGCCAGCAAATCCCGCCGGTAGAGTACCTCGCCGCACTTCGGGCATTTGCTCCAGAGCGCGGCTTCGCGTTGGTCGGGCTGCTTGGTGCGGCGCGAGCGCAGCCATTCCGGCATCGGCATGCTAACCGCCTCCGGACGGCTCGGGCGTCGCGGCCCCGCGCGGCGCGAGCCGCGCCGCGTATAGCTTCCCGAGCTGCTTGAGATAGTTCACGACCTCTTTCTGATTGAGCTTCGATTCACCGACTTCGCGATCTTTAAAAACGTACGGCACCTCGAGGACATTGCCGTACTTCCCTTTGACGATCACCTCGAGTCCGATTTTGAATCCGATCGGATCGAGGCTGACGCCCTCGAGCGCATCGCGGCGTACCAAGAAGTAGCCGCTGGTGACGTCTTTGACCTTCGTGAGCGGTCGCGCGAGCCAGCACGCGACGCGCGAGGTGACGATTCGGCGGCGCGGCCAATTCGCGATGCCGCCTCCCGCGACGTAGCGGCTGCCGACCGCGAGACCGTAGCGACCCGACGCGAGCGCTTCGACCATTTTCGGCAATGCGTTCACGTCGTGGCTGAAATCCGCATCCATGGCGCCGAGCGCCACCGACTCCTTGCGCGCGATACTCCAGCCGTCGATCACGCCCGAGGAAAGCCCCATCTTTCCCGGGCGGTGCAAGCAACGCACCGGAAGCGTGGCTGCGAGACGGTCGACGATCGCACCCGTTCCGTCGGGCGAGTTGTCGTCGACGACGATGATCTCGCCGTCGAGGGCGTTGGCGCGAAAGAGGCCGTCGAGCGCCCGCAACAAGTCTTCGATTCCACCCGCTTCGTTGTACGTCGGAATGACGATGGAGAAAGGAAACGCCGAATTCACAGGCCCGCTACCTACGTCGCTCGCGGGTTCGGCCCTGCGCGAGCGCGTCGGCGACCGCCAGCAGCGCGACCGCGGCGGTCTCGGCGCGGAGAATTCTCGGTCCCATCCATACCAGCGCTGCGCCGCGTGCGCGAGCTGCCTCGCCTTCGTCGCGTGCGAATCCCCCTTCGGGCCCGACGACGAGCAACACCCGCCCCGCGTCGCGCAGCAGATCGGGAAGCGTGTCGCGCAGCGGGATGCGCGGAGCGAGCTCCCATGCAAACGCCACCGCGTCGTACTCGCCGAATCGATCGAGCAGCGCGTCAAACGAAGGCAGCGTTGCGTGCACTTGCGGCTTGTGCCGACGGCCGCATTGCCGCGCCGACGAGGCGGCCAGGCGGCGCCAGCGCTCTTCCTTTCCCGCTTCGGCGCGCGCGACGGTGCGTTCGCACCGGAACGGCAGAATCGCCTCCGCCCCGAGTTCGGTCGTCTTCTCGACGACGAAATCCATCTTCTGACCTTTTGGAATCGCTTGCGCGACGTCGAAGCGCACGGCCGTTTCGGGCTGCGGCTCCAATGCAAGCGCGCCCCCGAGCGTCACGTGGACGAGCGTACCGTCGATCGCGATTTCGCCTGCGAACGCGGTTCCGGCCGAATCGACGACTTCGATTTCGTCGCCGGCGCGCATCCGCAAAACGCGGCGGATCTTGCGTGCGTCGCCGCCGCCGATCTCGACGGTCGCACCGCTTTCGTGCACGCCCTCGACGAAAAACCTCCGTGCTGACACTAGTGGCCTGTAGCACCCAGATGTGCAGTGCCGTCACGGGCACCACTGGCGTGATTGGCAAGGCGCGAGGAGGGAGCATAGCCGTAGCTCTGTGACCGACGAGCAACGCAGCCAGCACGCCTGTGCTGCCCGTGACCCGCAGGGCTGACGGTTTTTAGGCGATCTGCGTCGTCGCTCTTCGCTCGCAAAGCGCTGCTTTTGTCGCTCATCGTTCCTCGCATCTCATCCTGAAAACACGTCAGCGGCGCTGCATATCTGGGTGTTACAGGCCACTAGTCCGGGCGGAAAGCGTCTTTGACGCGATCGAAAAACGAGCGCTCCTCGACGGCGTCGCCGCCGGCTTGCGCGTATCGCTCGAGCAGTTCGCGCTGTTCCCGGTTGAGTTTGGTGGGAACCGCAACGTGAATCGTGACGTGATGATCGCCGCGATGCGCGCCCCGCACGCTCGGCATGCCGCGGCCCCGCAGACGCAGCACCGTTCCCGGCTGCGTTCCCGGCGCAAGATTCACCTCGACTTCGCCGTCGAGTGCATGCACCAGCACCGGTCCACCCAGCGCCGCCTGCGGAAAACTGACGGGCACGCCGGCGTACGTGTCGGACCCGTTGCGCTTGAAATACGGATGCGGTGTGATCGTGAGGTAGACGTACAAATCGCCGGGCGGTCCGCCATGCATTCCGCCCTCGCCGTTTCCGGAGATTCGAATGCGCGAGCCGTCGTCGATGCCCGCGGGCACCGTCACCGTCAAGCCGCGTTCGACCTCGCGGCGCCCCTGGCCGCGGCAGGTCTCGCATGGATGCTCCACCACTTGTCCTTCGCCGCCGCAACGCGGACACGTCGACTGCGTCATCATCTGCCCGAGCGGAGTGTGACGCACGCCGCGCACGGCACCGGATCCGCCGCAGGTCGTGCACGGCGTCACGAGCGTGCCCACGCGTGCGCCGGAGCCGCGGCACGCTTCGCACCGTGCGAGATGCGTGAACTCGATCTGCTTGGAGGTTCCAGCGAAGGCTTCTTCGAGCGAAATCTCGAGATCGTATCGCAAATCCGAGCCCCGCTGTGGACCGGAATGGCGCGTTTGCCCCGAACTGCGGCCGCCGAAGAACATGTCGAAGATATCGCCGAAGGAGCCCGGGTCGAAGCCGAATCCCTGTCCGGCGCCCGCGCCGTTGCCGACCGTGCCGAAGCGATCGTACTGCGCGCGCTTGTCGGGATCGGAAAGCACTTCGTAAGCCTCGTTGATCGCTTTGAAGCGATGCTCGGCCGCCGATTTGTCGTGCGACACGTCGGGGTGATGCGTCCTCGCCAGCAGGCGATACGCTCGTTTAATCTCCTCCCCGGAGGCGTCGCGAGCGACGCCGAGGATTTCGTAGTAGTCCACCGTCGGCCTCAATGTGTTTGGTGAACCTACCGCGGCTCCACGTCGGAGAGCCGTTCGCTCAGGCTCTCGGCGGTGCCCGACGCGAGCGCGACGAGCCGGCCGTACGGCATGCGCCGCGGCCCCAGAATCGAGAGCATCCCGAGCGCGTGCGGGCCGAAGCGGTACGGCACCGTGACCACCGAGAGGTCGGCCAACTCTTCGTTGCCCAGCTCGTGTCCGATCTTCACGCTCGGAGCGTCGGCGCTCATGGCCTCCGCGACGATTTGATAGAGCGTTTTCTGCTCCTCGACGATGCGCAAGATCGAACGCAGTTTCCGCAAGTCTTGGAACTCCGGCTGGTCGAGCAAGTTCTGAGCGCCGGCCGACGCGATCGTCGGCTGTTCGTTGGAGCGCGCCGATTGCAACGCCCCCAGCACCGCGCCGCGCAAATCCTCGTGCGCGCCGATCTCCCTGGCGAGCGCTGTCACTTCGGGATCGGCAACGTCGCGGAGCGGACGGTTCTCGAAGCGCGCGTTCAGCGCGTTCGAAAACCGTGTGAGATCGTCGGCGTGCAGTTCTTCCGAGAGTTCGAAGAGACTCTGCGCGGCGACGCCCAGCGACGTCACGACGATCGCCACGCCGGTGCGCGGCGTAAGCCAGATGAGCTGCACGTGACGGAACGTCTGCGTTTCCTGGTGCGGCCTCGTAATGAAGGCGAGATTATTCGAGAGGCGCCCCAGCAGCCTGGTCGTGCTGTCGATGATGTCGTCGAGTTGACGGCTGGCGTCGTGCAGTTCGTCGCGGATCCGCCGGCGGTCGTCGGCCTCGAGTTCCTCGGGTTGCATCAGCTGATCGACGTAGGTGCGGTAGCCGGCGTCCGACGGAACGCGCCCGGCCGACGTATGCGGCTGAACCAAATAACCGCCCGCTTCCAACTCGGCCATCTCGTTGCGCACGGTGGCCGAACTCACCCCAAGCTGGTACTTCTGGGTGAGCGTCTGCGAGCCGACCGGCTCGGCGGTGGCGATGTATTCGTAGACGACGGTAGCGAGGATATAGGCTTTGCGCTTGTCTAGGCCGCCGGGCTCTTCCCTCATAGCCCCTTACTGTAGCACTCTCGGCGCTTGAGTGCTAGCACCGGTAGTAGCGGCGGCCTGCTCGACCGCACCTCGGAGCTCGTCCCAGCTGAGGCCGCCCACCGACACGTAGGAGACGTCGCCGGCCGGATCGAGCACCAGGGTGACCGGGACTTTCGAGACGGAATATGCGCGCGAGATCGACCCGTCGGAGTCCTCGACGATCGGCAGCGGAATTTTCGCGAACCTGAAGTACGTGCCGGCAACCGCGCGCGACTCGGGCGACACCGTCAGCACTGCGACGCGGCTGCCGAACGACTGCTGCGCGCGAACGAAGTATTGCATCTCGTCCGTGCACACGCCGCACCACGTCGCCCAAAAATCGATGATCACGACGCGCCCGCGCAGATCGGAAAGAAAGTGCGCGCCATCGGTCGCGGGAATCGCGAAATCGGGAGGCGGCGCGTTGTAATGAATGCCGGTCAGCCCCGTGCCGCTGGTTGCGGTGAGCGCCGCAAGCACGATCGCGCTCCAGCTCGTCACGCGCGTTATTTCGGCAGGCACCGTCACGTCGCCTCGTTAACCGTGACGCATGAGCAGCGACAACACCGCCATCGAAGCGCTTCTCGACGAAACGCGCAGCTTCGCACCGTCCGCCGAGTTCGCCCGGCAAGCCAACGCGAGCCCGGAGATCTACGAGCGAGCCGAACGCGACTACCTCGAATATTGGGCGTCGTGGGCGCGCACGCTGGAATGGATGAAGCCGTTTACGATCACGCTCGAATGGAACGAACCGTTCGCCCGTTGGTTCGGCGACGGCGAACTGAACGTTTCGGTGAACTGCCTCGACCGCCACGTGCGCGCGGGACGCGGGGAAAAGATTGCCTACTACTTCGAAGGCGAGCCCGGCGACCGTCGCACGCTCACCTATCGCGAGCTGCTCGACGACGTCTGCCGCTTCGCCAACGGCTTGCGCAAACTGGGCATCCGCAAAGGCGATCGCGTCGCGATCTACATGCCGATGATTCCTGAGCTTCCCGTAGCGATGCTCGCGTGCGCGCGCATCGGCGCGGCGCATTCGGTGATCTTCGGAGGCTTCTCGCCCGAGTCGATCGTCGATCGCGTCAACGATGCGCAGTGCGTCGCGCTCATCACGTGTGATTGGGGCTGGCGGCGCGGCAACAAGATTGCGCTCAAACGCAACTGCGACATCGCGATGGAGCAAACGCCGTCGATTCGCCACTGCATCGTTGCCGGCCGCATCGACGACGAGGTATTCATGCGTGAAGGGCGGGATTATCGCTGGAGCGAGATTGTCGCCGGCCAGCCGGCGACCTGCGATCCCGAGGCGATGAACGCCGAAGATCTCCTCTTCCTGCTCTACACCAGCGGCACGACGGCCAAACCCAAGGGCATCAAGCACACGACGGCGGGCTATCTCACGCACGTCATGGCAACGCACGATCTCGTTTTCGATCTGAAACCGGAGAGCGACGTCTACTGGTGCACCGCCGACATCGGCTGGGTGACCGGACACTCCTACATCGTCTACGGCCCGCTCGCGAACGGCGCCACCGGCGTTCTCTACGAAGGCACGCCCGACTACCCCGCGCGAGACCGCTTCTGGGAGATCGTCGAACGCTACAACGTCACGATTCTCTACACCGCGCCGACGGCGATTCGCACCTTCATGAAGTGGGGAACGGAGTATCCCGCTAAGCACGACCTCTCTTCGCTGCGCGTGCTCGGCACCGTCGGCGAACCGATTAACCCCGAAGCGTGGATGTGGTACCGGCAGTGGATCGGCGGTAATCGCACGCCGGTCGTCGACACGTGGTGGCAGACGGAGACCGGCGGCATCATGATTTCACCGCTGCCGGGCGTTACGACGCTCCGTCCGGGCAGCGCGACGCTCCCGCTTCCCGGAGTTGCCGCCGACATCGTCGACGAACTGGGCGACTCGGTGCCGCTGGGCGGCGGCGGGTACGCCGTACTCACGCGACCCTGGCCGGGCATGCTGCGCGGGATTTGGGGCGACGACGAGCGCTACCGGCAGACGTACTGGTCGAAGTTCCCGCACGTCTATTTGGCCGGCGACGGCTGCCGGCGCGACGCCGCCGGCAACTACTGGTTCATGGGACGCATCGACGACGTGATGAACGTCAGCGGCCATCGCATTTCGACGACCGAGGTGGAAAGCGCGCTCGTCGACCATCCGAAGGTCGCCGAGTCGGCGGTGTGCGGAAAACTCGACGAGACGACGGGCCAGGCGATCTACGCGTTCGTGACGCTCAAGGGCGGCGAGAACGGCTCGCCCGAGTTCGCCGACGAGTTGCGCGACCACGTCGCCGCGCGGCTGGGGAAGTTCACGCGGCCGAAATACGTGACGTTCACCCAAGAACTGCCCAAGACGCGAAGCGGGAAAATCATGCGACGGCTGCTGCGCGACATCGCCGAAGGTCGAACGCTCGGCGATACGACCACGCTGGCCGATTCATCGGTCGTGCACGAACTCGTCGAACGCGCCAAAATCGAATCGCTTTCTGGCGAGTAGCGCGCTTTACGTCTCGCCGAAAAACTCCGCGAGTTCGTCGAGGTGGTTGATGCGGCGCGCCGGCGGTAACGCGCTCAGGATCGTCGCGCCGTAACGCGTCGACGCGGCGCGTCCGTCGAGGAGCGCCACGACGCCGCGATCGGCCGTGCTGCGAATCAGCCTCCCAAAGCCCTGCTTGAGACGCACGGTCGCTGCCGGAATCATGTACTGTTCGAATCCATCTAAGCCGCGCGCCTCGAGCGCCCGAATGCGGGCCATGACTAGCGGATCGCTCGGCGACGGAAACGGAAGGCGGTCGATGATGACGCACGAGAGCGCATCGCCGGCCACGTCGATGCCCTCCCAAAACGTCGCGGTCGCGAAGAGCACGGCGTTGGGCGTTCGGCGAAACCAGTCGAGGAGTTGTGCCCGCGGCAGCTCGCCCTGCAAGCGCACGGGATAGGCGATTCGCTCGCGCACCAGCGCGTAGATCTCGCGCAGGCGAGCGTACGACGTGAACAGCACGAACGCGCGGCCGCGCGTGCGATCGAGGCACTCTTCGACCAGCGGCGCCGCGCGCGCAGCAAACTCCGTCGACTTCGGATTGAGGGCCGGCGGCGCGACGAAGAGGCGCGCCTGACGGTCGAAGTCGAACGGCGACGGTGCGATCAACTCTTGCGCTTCGTCGATGCCCAGCGATCGCTTGAGGAACGCGAACGGCGCGATCGTGGCGCTCGTCAGCACGACGCTGGGCGTGTGGGCGAAGAGCGTGTTGCGCAGAAACTCCGCGACGTCGTACGGCGCGCATCGCAGGCTGTAACGACCGTCCGCGTCGCCGCGTTCGATCCACGCGATTGAGTCCTCCGGGGGCGCCTGGGCACGATCGATGGCGGTGCCGTGCGCGACGACGATGCGCATCGTCAAATCCCGACGCCGCTCGGCTTCGGCATCGTTCTCCGGCCGGCGCTTGAGCCCGGCGTGCCAGTTGGCGAAGAGCCAGTTCTCGAGCTGGTAAAGCCCGTCGCGCAGTTCGTCGAGCGCCGGCCACGCGGTCTCGTTGGCAGCGAGCGGATACCGATCGCCAGGCACGCTTGCGAATGCCGACTCCAGCGCGCGAACGCCTTCGTCGAAACGCAGGTCGAACTCGGGCGGGAGATTGTAGGCACGATGGATCTTGCGCATCATGCGGCCGATCGTCGCGCGCGAGAGCGTCGCGGTCAGCGCGTCGGTCGCCCAGCGTTCGCACTGGTGCGCCTCGTCGAGCACCGCCACGTCGTAGGGCGGGAGCAGTCCGCCGCCCATCGCCAAATCGAGAAAGAACAGCGCGTGATTGACGACGACGAGATCGGCATACTTCGCCTCGTCGCGTTTTTTGAAGTAGAAACAATCGCGAAAATGGGAGCAGAACTCGCCGACACAATCGTCGGCGTCGGCGTCGAGTTGTTCCCATTCGCCGGCATTGGGCAGGAATGCCAACTCGCTGCGATCGCCGCTGCCGGTCGAAGCGGCCCACTCCCACAGGCGCTGCATCGAACGCGACGACGCGACGAGCCGGTCGCTACGCGCGCGCTCGAACTTCTGCTTGCAGAGGTAGTGGCCGCGTCCTTTGAGCAGCGTGACGCGCAGCGGCACGCCGAGAGCGGAGCGCACGAGGGGAATGTCTTTCCGAACGAGTTGCTCCTGCAGCGCGATCGTCCCGGTCGAGAGCACGACTTTCTTTCCGCTGCGTATCGCGGGCACGAGATACGCGAGCGATTTCCCGACGCCAGTGCCGGCCTCGACGATCGTGTGGACGCCTTCCAAGATGCCGCGCTCGACGATCTGCGCCATCTGCACCTGCCCGGAACGCGCTTCGAAGCCCGGCAGCGCGCTGCCCAAGGGGCCGCGCGGCGCAAACGTCTGCTCGATCGTTTCGGGAAACGTCACCGTGACTCGGGCGGCGATTCGTACTCGCTCTCGAGCGGCGTACCGGTGCGCGCGTCGACGACGACCGGATGCACGCGCCGCGGCGGAGCGAAAATGAGCAGCGTCAGCAGAAACCCGGCGACCAGACCCGAGATGTGCGCCTGCCACGAAATCGACGGCACCGTGAACGTGATGACGAGATTGATCACGAGGATGCCGAGATTTGCCTTGATGAGGTCCATGCCGGGCCGGCCGAGTTTGAGCCCGATCGCGAAGAGCGCGCCGAAGAGACCGAAGATCGCGCCGCTGGCGCCGACGGTCGCCGCGATCGGCGGGCTGAAATATACGACGCCCAGTCCGGCAGCGACCAGCGATACGACGTAGACGACGAGCATGCGCCACGGCCCGAGTGCGTATTCGATAAAGCGTCCGAGGAACCACAGCGAGAGCATGTTGACCCCGATGTGCAGCAAGCCGCCGTGAAGAAACGCACTGGTAAAAATGCGCCACCACTGGCCGTTTTGCAGCACGGCGGCCGGATAGAGCGAGCCTTCGTCGAGCACGCGTTGGATATTGCCGCCGCCTGCGAAGGAGAGCATTCCGGGCCCCGCGACCTTGATTTCCCACAGATACCCGATCGCGTTGAGCGCGATGAGAAAGCGCGTCATCATAATGGAAAAACGCTTCTGCTTACGCGACGCCGTCCGCGACGATCACCATGCGCGCGAGTTCGAGGGAAATCGCATGTCGCGCGCCGCCGATCTCGACCGTCACCGGTCCACCGAGCGGAGCTTTCTCGACGATCCGAACTGCCGCGCCGGGTCGCAGCCCGATCTCTCCCAGATAGCGGAGGATCTCGGGTACCTGGTCGATGATGCCGCTGACGACCGCTTTGCGGCCGCGCTCGATCTGTGCCAGCGGCGATCCCGACCGCACCGGCACCGTGAGGTCGCGCGGCGGTACCGGGTGGCCGTGCGGACAAGTCTGCGGATTCCCGAGCAATTCGACGAGCCGTTCTTCGACGCGTTCTGAAATCGCATGCTCGAGCATGCACGCCTCGGCGTTGACTTCGTCCCACGGCATGCCGAGCACGTCGGTCAACAGGCGCTCGGCCAGGCGATGACGGCGCAAAACGCGGTTGCCGACTTCGAGGCCTTTGCGCGTCAGTTTGACCTCTCCGCGCGCGACGTACTCGACGTATCCATCCTTGTCGAGCTTCTTCAGCATGCCCGAAACGGACGCAGGTGCGACGCCCAGCATCGAAGCGAGCCCCGACGTGGTCACGCCCGGTCCTTCGTGTTCGAGGCGGTAGACGGCTTCGAGATACTCCTCGATCGACTCCGCGAAATGGCTATGTCCCGACATTTTTTGGTGAATCCGATTTCTTCGTACTTCGGCGCACCGCCTGAAGTTCCGCGGCGAGGCGCGCGTGCAGGTCCCGCTTGCGGTGAGGGCCGGCAAAGCTCACGTCGATCGCGTTGGCGGCGTAGCGCGCGAGCGCGTCGCTGCCGGCGATTCGCTCGACGAACGCATACTCGGCCTCGATCGACGTCCGGAAGAGAGCGGGATCGTCGGCGTCGATCGTGACGATGCAGCCGGCCCGCTCGAATTCCACGAACGCGTGAAGCCCCTCGAGCGCCGCGCCGGTCAGTTCGTTCGACGTCGGGCAAATTTCGAGCGCGATGCGCCGGTCGGCCAGCATCCGCACGACCTTCGGATCGCGCAGCGCCGCTAAGCCGTGTCCGATGCGTTCGGCGCCCAACTCCTCGACGGCGGCGCGCACGCTTTGCGGCCCGGCAGCTTCACCGGCGTGCGCGACGCAGCGCAACCCGGCCGCACGGGCAAGCGCGAACGCTTCAGCATAGGCCTCGGGAGGGAATCGCGCCTCGTCTCCGCCGAGCCCGACGGCGATGACGCCGTAATCAGAGAGCGTCGTCGCGAGTTTCGCCGTCTCCATAGCCCGCTCCAATCCGAAGTTTCGCGTGAGGTCGACGATCAAACGGAACTCGGCGCGGGGCGCCGCGGCTCGCAGTTCGCTCGCGATAGTGGCAAATGCGGCCCGCACGTCGAGCGCGGGATGGAAGAACGTCCACACCGACGGCGAGACGAAGAGTTCGCCATAGACGACGTTCTGCGCCAAGGCGTCCTCGACGAACTCGCGGGCAAGCCGCCCGTAGTCGTCGGGGTGGGCCAGCGCGCGGCTGACGGCGGCGAACGTCAACAAAAACTCGCGAAAATCCGCGAACCGGTACGGATCTGCGCGATCCACCTCCCCGCCTCGCGGCGTTTGGCCGGCGGGATCGTAGCGCAACGACAGGCCGTGATGGTCGGCCAATTCGACGAAAGTCCCACTCCGCAGGCTACCCTCGAGGTGGCAGTGCAGGTGGATCTTCGAAATCACGGCTGCGAGGGTCATGGTAAGAATGTATGCCGAACCCTCGGCAGGGGCGCAACCCCGGCCGTCGTAGACCGGTTAACTTTGCCGCGGGGTGGAGCAGTCCGGTAGCTCGTCGGGCTCATAACCCGAAGGTCGGTGGTTCAAATCCATCCCCCGCAACCATTTCAGGTCCGGAAGCGCCAAACTTCCGGACCTGCTTTTTTTATGTCGTCCTGAGCGGAGGATCGCGAACGATCGCCGTCGTCAAAATCGCGGCGATGCCCGCGACGCCGCCGGCAACCAGCAGTGCCGGTTCGTACGAGCCGAAGTGCAGAGCGAGTCCGGTCGCAATCAGCGGTCCAACGATTTGACCGATGCTGTAAAACACAGTGAGCTGGCTAATTGCGGCACTGGTTTTGTGCGGAAACATATCGCGGCCGAGCCCAGCGGCAAACAGCGTAATCGCGATGAACGTCGCTCCGAGCGCAACGGCCGAGAACGCGACCGCAACGGCACTCCGCGAAAGCGCCGGCGTGGCGATGCCGATCGCCTGAATGCCGAACGCAATGGCGAGCGCGCGCGCTTTCCCCACGCGGCTCGCCGCGCGAATCCAAGGGAACGTCGCGAACACGGCGGAGAGACCGACGAAGACCCAGGAAAGTGCCGCATATCGCGACAGCGCTTCGTTGTGGGCTACGATGGCAACGAGAAACGTTGCGGGGATAATATAGGCAAACGCCTCCGCGGTGTAGATTGCCACCAGCCACGCGAACGCCCGGCGGTGACCCGGTAAACGTGCAGCAATTTCCGTTTCGGCGACTGCAGCCGGCGGCGCCTCGTCGGAGAACCAACTCGCCGTTGCGATGAGGGCCATCGCGGAGACGATGGCGATGCCGACCCATGCACCTCTCGAGCCGCCATAGGCGCTTAAAATCGGCACCGCGAGTCCCGAGAACGCGATCCCGACGCCGACACCGGAGAAGAACAGCGGCGGCCACGCCGGCTGCCCGGCGCGAGCCGCCCGTTCCAGCACGATGCTCGAAGAGAACACCAGCGCGACGCCGCTGCAGATGCCCGTCAAGAATCGTAGCGCTATCCAGGTCGGCGCCGCGCCGGCCATCAGCGCGGTGGTGACGACGATTCCAACCAGGCTCCAGCGCAGTATCGCAAGCCGCTTACGATGTAAGATCGGGTGCATCGCAGCCGACGCTCCGACGAAGTATCCGATCAAGTTCGCCGTGGCTAGCATGCCGGCCGCGGACACTCCCAGCCCAACGTCTCGCTCCATGACGGGCAGGATCGGCGTGTACGCGAATCGGCCGACTCCCATCGCCGCCGCAAGAACGATAGCACCGCTAAAGACGAAGCGCGCGTTCACTTGTTGCGTCACGCGAGCGTCAATCGTGCTCGGGGCGCGAACAACCAAAACTCGCAAACGGGGGTTTCGCTGGGCGCGATAAAACACAGACTGCCATGAAGTACGTGCTGTTCTACGAGTCGTCGGGTGAAGGCCTCGCAAAGGCGCCCGCGCATTTCGCCGCGCATCGCGCTCGCTGGCAGAGCTTCGTCGATCGCGGCGAGTTGTTGATGATCGGGCCGTTCGCCGATCCACGCGAGGGCGCGATGGCCGTCTTTACGACCCGCGAATCCGCCGAGGAGTTTGCCGCTGCCGATCCGTTCGTCGTTAACGGCGTCGTCGCCGGCTGGCACGTGCGTGAGTGGAACGAAGCATTGACGTAGCGTCCTTCGTCCTTCGACTGCGGCGCTTCGCGCCTCCGCTCAGGATGACATACAAAAGGCGCCGCTCCGCTCGGGATAACATACGAAAGGCACCGCGCCGCGCGGGATGACATACGAAAGGCACCGGGCCGCTCGGGATGACATGGGATTACGTCGGTTTTAGGTAGACGCGCTGGTTGGCGTAATCGAAGAGTACGGTGAAACTGCTGAGCGTCGCGCGGCCGATAAGGCCGTCGTAGTCGCTGTCCTGCACTTTCTTCGTCAGCGGAACGACGACGGCGGCGTCGGCGAAGAGCAGGCTGCCGATGCCGAAAGTCCGCATCGTGTAAGCCTGCAACCGCACTTCATCGCCGCCGATAAACGCGCCCGTATCGATGAGCGGCTCGCCCGGTGCGGGCTTGATGTCGTTTTTGAACTGCGCGAAATAGTGGTCGTACAGCACGCTGCTGTACGCGCCGGTATCCATGATGAACTGACCGGGTGCCCCGCTGAAGGCGGCCTTGACTAGAGGAACGCAGTCGTCGATGGCGATCGGAATCTCCGTCCAGCCGTTCGCGACGAGATTCGCAGGCGTACGAGCGAGCAACGTAAGCGACGAGTGCCCGAAATCGACTTCCAAAGCGCCGCTCGCAAAGAAATCGCAACCGAGCAGCCCGACTGCGCGCTCCGTCGGCGCGGTGTTATAGTCGACCGGCGCGACGTCGATGACCGCGCTCGGCGCGCGCAGGCCCCCGACCGATACGTCGGTGATGCGCGTCTGCGCGGTCGTGTACAAGCCGCCGAAACTCTCGACGTGTTTGTCGTGTAGAGGGAGCCCTAAATCCGCCGCTGCGGACGCATTCACGACAATCGTCGACGAGCCCGAATCGAGCACTAAGTCGAGGCCGCGCTGCCCGACGTTCATACGCACGATGATGCCGTCGGGCGTGAAGTCCGCCGGGATGGTGACCGAGTCTCGGCCTTGCAAGTCGAAAAGCGTCGTCGACTGAGGAATCGCCAAATTCACGGCGCTGTTGGACACCGGCGCATAGGTCACGACGTCGAATCGCCGCTCTCCCTTGTAGTAGTCTGCGGTGTACCTTCGCATCCACGGTACCATCCGCCCCGAAACGCGCCGGTAGTCGCCGTAGAGCACCGTATGCGTATGCCCGTCGTAACCGGTGAGATCGATCCTCTGCAGCAGATACGTCGTGGTGTCGTAGTAGCGCGTTTCGGCAAGGCCGTCTCGCGGCACCACCTTGACGACGTAGGCAGCCGGCGTATCGGACGTTACGCCTAGAAGCGTCGCCCCGCTGCGTGGAGCGGCCATGTCGCGAACTGCATTTTCGAGCGGATCGTGCTCGGCAAACGCTCCCGTCACGACTTGAACGAAGCCGTTCGCATTTCGATACCATCCGCGTCCTTCGAACTCGCCCCACGAAGTGACGATGTCGGCCAGCGTTTCGGTCGTCTTGTAACCGTCGGCGTCGGTGTACGTCTCTTGCGTCGTCGTTTCACCGTCGGCCGTGCGCCGAAGCACGATGTGATAAGCGCCCGGACCGAGTGCTCCCTCAGCCTGCACCGCGCGGTGAAGGAGTTCGGAAAGCGTTATGCTCGCCGGCGAAACGGCGGGGCCGGCCTTCGCTGAAGGGCCGCCGTACGCAAACGCTGCCGCCACCGCTGTGAGCACTGCAGCTCCGCGAAGCAGTCGCGCGCTCGTCCTTCGACTGCGGCGCTCCGCGCCTCCGCTCAGGATGACAGCACTTCCGCTCAGGTTGACAAAGCCTCCGCTTAGGGCGCCATCGGAGCAGCCGGCGTGGCAATCGTGGCGCGGGCGTCCAGGGCTTGCTGCGCCAAGGCTCTTAGCGCTTCCAGGTGCGCTTGCGTTAGCTCGTCGAGATTCGAACGATGCAGTGCACTGCCCGTAGCGTTAACGAGGTCTTCGAGCTGGAGGCGCGCCAGCGCTTGAGCGTCGGGCGGCGTTCCCGCCGCCGGGGCGGTCCAGAGTTTCGCAAGGCGCTTGGCAAAGTTCACCTGCGCGTTGCGCAGGACGACGCCGGCCCGCGCGGCCTTGCCGTCCGAGATACCGCCGAAGATGCCGCCGCGCGTCCAATCGAAGAGATCCGTCAGCGTCATCGTGGCGCCGGGATCATACTTCGTCGAGAGTGTGTCGATGCGCGAGAGGGTCAGCGGTGCGAACAATTCGTTGAGCACGCGTTCTTGGGTGGCGCCCGCGATGCTGACCACGTCGACGTCGTGGCGCGGGGTGGGAGCGTAGACCCACGTGCCGCTCGGACCAAGCGAACTGACCTCGCTGTACGTCAGCAGGCGCAGCACGCGCGGATTGAAGCGCCAGGCGGCGTCGGAGAATAGCGCGCTCTGGAGGATGCGCCACGCCTCGTATTCGTCACGCCGGGAGACGGGCTGCAGCGGCGTCGAGGCACGCGGGTCGCCGGCATTCGCGCGCGAAACGTACTCACCCCCGATGACGTGTGCCGGCATGACGGCGTAACGCGTGTAGTACCTCAGAGGCGTCAAAAACGCGCGTCTCGCTTCATCGTACGCTTGCCCCTGTCTGGGGAAGCGTTGATTCACGGCGTTCATGATACTATGCAGCATCGTCAGCTGCAGTTGCTCCCACGCGAGCGGGTGACTCGTCAGGTCGTCCTGTTGCACGCGTGGGTCGATCGCGTGGCCATTATCAAAGAACGAGTCCTCGTCGGAGGCGAAACGGTACATCGGTTCCGACCAGCGCGACGCCCAGCCGTTGAGCGTGCGGACTTCCGCCTCCGGGGTGCTCGCGTTCGCCACGTAGCCATAACCAAAATGAACCGCGTAGTAGTCGTACGGGCCGAGCACCAACTGCTCGAAGTTTCCTTGGGGCGTACCCTTTGGCCAGAGGTTGATCGGCGCGTACTCCATCACCGAACTTGCGACGCCGTGGGTGCTCGTAAACGAAGTGTCTTGCAGTTCGCGAGCGGTGTATGCCATGGAACCGATAAAGTTGTGCTGCAGGCCCAGGTCGTGGCCCGATTCGTGCAACACGACCGCGCGAATCTCTCGCAGTGCGAACGCTCGCTCGAGCGATGCTCCATCGGGCAACCCACGCGCCGGCGCGACGACGTATCGATACGCCCGGCCGCTCAAACCTTCCACCGCGTCGACGTTGATACCGGCGTTAATCTCCTCGCCCGTTCGCGGGTCGGTGATGACCAGCGCCTCGGCGCCGTATTGCGGAATCGGCGCGTCGAACCAGCTCACCATATTGTGGCGGATGTCATCGACGTCGAAACTGGGATCGTCGGGCTGCTGGACGACTTGCACGGCATTGAGGATGCCGATCCGCGCAAACGCGGCGTTCCACGTGAGCAGCGCATTGCGAACGGTGTCGCGGTACGCCGCGGGAATGTCGTTGCTCAACGTGAAGACGAGTGGATTCTTAGCCTGCGACGTCATCCCGGGATGCTCGGGCATGAAATTCCAGCGGCTCAAATAGTAGACGTTGCGCGTGGAACTCAAGTCGTTTTGGAAGTCGATGAGCGGCTGCTCGAAGTAGCCGACGCGCGGATCCGCGATCCGCGGCATATATCCGTCGTTCGGCGCCGCTATGAAATTGTAGGTCATCTTGACTTCGATGCTGCGCGCGTCGGGCGCGTTGTCGATGGTGTCGGGGTCCGCGCTCGCCCAGGTCTGACTCACGCGCAAGACCGTGTTTTGCGGAAAGGCTTTGGCCTCGAGGAAAAACGATCGCGACGGATCGAGTCGATAGGCATGCGCCGGGTTCGGAGCGATCGCATCGAACTGAGCGGCGAAGTCGGCAACGTCGCCCAGGAAGGGCGCCGCCGGAATCGCAACCAGCGATGGGGATTCCGCGGCCACCGGTACCACCGCCACCACCGAACTGGGGAGCGATGCCGTGGTGCTGATCATTGCCGGGTTACCGGCAGAGACACGTGCGAACGTGTTCGGCCAGCGGATAACGACCGTATTGTCGACCCGTTCGAAACGCATGATGCGCGCGGGCGCGACGTACGGCTCGCCGGGCGCCGGACCGAATCCGCCGAGGCCCGTCGCCGGGACGGAGGTTTCGACGAAATCCAGTCCGAGCTGGCTCTTTTGTAGCACGAGGTACACCTTGCCGTCCTTGCGCAGCACCGTGATGAGACCGGGCGAGACGGTAGCGCCCCGAACGAACGCGTCGTAGTTCGCGGGCGCGCCCGCCGGAGTGGCAGGCGCCGGACTCGGCGTAGGTGCCGCCGGTAACGCCGCTGGGAATGCAACAACGAACGTCAGACAAAGAAAAAGACGGTAGAGCCGCTTCATTCAAAAACCTCCGAAAGTACCGTCGTTCGGCGCTGCGCCAACGCCCTCATTCCGAGGAACGGCGCCGTGACCGCGAGACCGCACCGCGCAGTACCAGGTAGCCGGCCACGGCCGCCAGCAGCGAGCCGGCAAAGACTCCGAGCTTCGTCTCGGTCAAGAGTTGGTCCGATTCGAAAGCCAGCGACCCGATGAAGAGGCTCATCGTGAAACCGATTCCACCGAGTAGGGCGACGCCGTACATCATGTGCCAACTCACGCCCCGCGGTAACGGGGCGAGTCCGCTCTTCACGGCGATCCACGACGCACCGAAAATACCGATCTGCTTTCCGAAGAAGAGTCCGCAGGCGATCCCGAGCGGCAACGCGGCGAGAACGCTCGACGGGCCGATGCCGGCGAACGAAACGCCCGCGTTGAACACGGCAAAGATCGGAAGAACCAGAAATGCGACGTACGGATTGAGCGGGTGTTCGAGACGTTCGATCGCGGCCGCGGGGATCGTCAGCGCCACAACGACCCCCGCGAGGGTCGCGTGCACGCCCGACGCGAGCACGCAGAACCAAAGCGCGACGCCCGTCACGACGTAGGGCCACAGCGCCGACACGCGCAGACCGTTGAGCAATAGGAGCACCGCGATGCATCCAGCCGAGGCGAGTAGCGCCGCAACGGCCAGACCGCCGGAATAGAACACGGCGATGATGACGATCGCAGCCAAGTCGTCGAAGACGGCGAGTGCGGTGAGAAAGATCTTCAGCCCCGGAGGAATGCCGCGTCCCACGACGGTGAGCGCCGCAAGCGCGAACGCGATGTCGGTGGCGGCGGGAACCGCCCACGCGCGCAGGCGCTCGGGGTCGTGCCACACGAACGCCGCGCAGATCAGCGTAGGCACGACGATGCCGCCGAGCGCTGCGATCGCCGGCAGCACCGCGCGCCCAAAACTCGAAAGCTCGCCGGAGACCAGTTCGCGTTTGATTTCGAGCCCGACCAGCAAAAAGAAGAGCGCCATCAGCCCGTCGTTCACCCAAGCGTGCGCGCTCAAATGAAGGCCGTAGAACGAGAGGCGCGGCCCGAACTCGGCGTGCAGCAGCGCGGCGTACGATGGCGCCCACGGAGAGTTCGCCCAAATCATTCCAGCGGCGGCTGCTCCGACGAGCAAGAAACCCGCCGCGGATTCGTCGCGAAGGAACTCGCGCAGCGCCGCAAACGGGCGCCTATGCAGTCTGGTGAGTTCCCTTGAGGATTCCGGCCGTTTTGCCGACCTCTTCGAAGGCGCCCAGGGCGCGATCCATCTCCTCGCGCGTCAGCGCGGCGCTGATCTGCACGCGAATACGCGCCGTGCCTTCCGGCACGACCGGGTAGCCGAAGCCGGTGACGAAGACGCCGCGTTTGAGCAGTTCGTCGCTCATCGAGATGGCGAAGGCCGTTTCACCGACGATGATCGGAACTATCGCGCTCTCTCCCGGCAGCGGCCGGTAGCCGATGCGCTCGAGTCCGGCGCGGAAGTAGGCCGTATTCTCGCGCAGCGTCGCGACGAGTTGCGGATGCGCGTCGAGATACTCGATCGCTTCGAGCGCGCTGCACGCGACGGTGGCGGGCAAGGCGTTCGAAAAGAGTTGAGGGCGCGAACGCTGGATCAGCGTATCGATCAGCGCGGCGCTGCCGGCGACGAATCCGCCGGCCGCACCGCCGAGCGCTTTGCCCAGCGTTCCGGTGATGACGTCGACTTCGCCCGTGAGTCCGCAATGTTCGATGGTCCCGCGTCCGGTTTCGCCCATCACGCCCGTACCGTGCGAATCGTCGACGACGACGATCGCGCCGTGCGCCCGCGCCAACGTGACGATCTCCGGGAGTTTCGCCAGATCGCCTTCCATTGAAAAGACTCCGTCGGTCACGACCACGATCGGAAAGCAGCCCGCGACCGCCTTCAACTTCTCCTCGAGGTCGCGCATGTCGCTGTGCTTGAATCGCTCGCGGCGCGCCTTGCTCGCAAGGCGAACGCCGTCGATGATCGAGGCGTGGTTCAACTCGTCGGAGACGATCGCCGAGCCCTGATCGCAAATCGTCGCGAAGAGACCGGTGTTGGCGTTCCAGCAGGCTACGTAGGAGAGCGAGGCTTCGGTACCGAGAAACGACGCGATTCGCTCTTCGAGCGTACGGTGCACGTCGAACGTTCCGCAAATGAAGCGCACCGACGCCGTGCCCGCGCCGTACCGATCGAGCCCGCGCTTCCCCGCTTCGACGACCTCCGGTAGATCTGCCAATCCAAGGTAGTTGTTGCTCGACAGCACGATGACGTCGCCCGCCTCTTCCATGTGCACTTCGGGAGCCATCGGCGTCGTGATATGGCGCAAGCGCTTGTAGGTTCCGGCACGCTTGAGCGCGTCGAGATCGCCGCGCAGTTTCTCTTCGAATGCCTGGTTCATGGCTTTGCGATATCCCCTTTGAAATCGAGCACGATCTTGGCGGCTTCGCCGCTGCGCATCAGTTCGAATGCCCGATCGAACTCCGTGTACGGAAGTACGTGCGTGATGATCGAGCGAAGGTCGATGCGCCCGCTCTTCACGAGCGCCTGAGTCTGGTACCACGTTTCGAACATGCGCCGGCCGTTGATGCCCAAGACGGTCAGTCCTTTGAAGATGATGCGTTCTGCAAGATTGATGTTGACCGTATCGGACGGGATGCCCAACAGCGCCGCGGTTCCGCCGTTGCGCACCATCTGCAGACCGGCGTCGATCGCCGATCCGCTGCCCGACATCTCGAGCAGCACGTCGACGCCGTCGCCGTTGGTCACCGCTTTGATCTCGTCGACGAGTTCCGGTCTTCCCGCTAAGAACGTAGCGTCGGCACCGAGTCGCTCGGCCAGCGCGAGTTTCGCCGGATTGACGTCGACGGCGTAGACCGCCGATGCGCCCGCCGCGCGCGCGACCGGAATAGCCATGAGCCCGATCGATCCCACGCCCGTGATCGCGACGCTCTTGACGCTGACGCCGGCCGCCATGACGGTGTGCACCGCGTTGCCGAGCGGATCGAAAATCGCGGCAAACTCATCGGGAACCGCCGGGTCGAGTTTCCAAACGTTGTATTCCGGCACCGCGACGTACTCGGCGAACGCACCGTCCCTATCGACGCCGATGATTTCGACGCGCTCGCAGATGTGCGCCTGGCCCGTCCTGCATAACAAGCAGGTGAGATCGACGACGTGCCCCTCCGCCGAAACGCGGTCGCCGATGCGAACCGAGCGCACGGCATCTCCGACGGCAGCGACCGTGCCCATGAATTCGTGGCCGACAACGATCGGAGGCCGAATCCGAGCCTGCGCCCAGGAATCCCATGTATAAATATGCATGTCGGTTCCGCACACGCCGGCCTTCTCGACGCGAATCAAGACGTCGGTCGGCCCGATCTCCGGAATCGGCAGGTCTTTCAAAGTAAAACCGGGTTGGGGGCCCGACTTTGAGAGCGCTTTCATGAAAGGCACGGCGGCCCAAGGTATACCACCTCAGGCCGCCGCGTTCATTTCGTGAGCCCTCACAGGTCGCTAGTTCCGAACATGTAGCTTCCTCCTATCGTCAGCGTGCGCGAATAGGAAGTACCCTGCGCACGCGTGACGCCTGCGAGCGGATTTGCGAGATCGACGGCTGAGTTGACGCCTCCATAGGTTACTTGGATCTGAAACTGCCGCGTAATGAGCTGCGCCGTGTTGAGCAGCACAGGGGTGGCGTTAGTCGTAAAGTCGTGAGACACGACGAGCGCGAGCAGCGTCCCGCCGGGCGAGCGCCAAAACGGAACGGCCTGCGGAGCAAAACTCCAGCCGCGCGTGATCCCCGAAGATGAAGCGCTGGCAAAGTTCGATACCGGGAAGGCGAGGCTCACGCCCATCGTTCGCGATCGATTCGTAGCCAGATTGAGGAGTGGATTGATTGTGTAGGCTGGCCCAGGAGCCGCGATGCCCGGCGAACCCGTCGGGGCTTCGTAGGTCAGCAGCAAACCACCGAGAATTCCACGAGTGCGATCGACGTAGACCAGCTGCTTGTACCAAAACTCCATGTCGGTAGTACCGGCGGTCAGCGTTCCGCGCGTCGCACTCGAAAGCTGCGAGAATGACGGCGGCAGAATCATTATCTGCGCATTCTGAGTTATGCCGATGTTGATGAGAGCTCCCGGATACCCGATCGCCGACCGATTCGCTCTTGCCGGTTGAGTCGATCCGCCCAGATCGAGAACGACGTCTGCAGGAATGCTGGTCGTCGCGTAGGTCGCCTGCAGGCTCGCCTGACCGGCAACGAAAACGCACGGGGATGCCGCGAGATATTTCTTGAGCAGCTCCTGCGGACCGCCGCATGGATCACGTCTGCCGCTCGTTGGAGCGGGGGTAGCGCTGGCTTGCGGAGCCGGGCTCGGGGACTCGGCGGCCAGGGTTGCGAGCAGTGCGGGGATAGCCAACATTGTACCACCGCTATCCTAAAGCTCGCCGTAGTTTGCCTGCAGTCTTCCGCTGAAAAAAGAGGTTCCATGGCAAGCAGAACGACGCCGAAGCGCGGCGCGACCACGCAGGGAGAGTCGCTGCGTCAACGCATTCCGGTAGCGAGCCACGCCCGCTGGAAGCCAGAACGCGATCGGCCGGACCCGCTCGAGATTCTGGCAGCGGGTGACGCCGAGAGGCTTCCTGAGCTGCTTCCGTTTCGCTACGGACGCATGATGCGATCGCCTTTTTCGTTTTATCGCGGATCGGCCGCCGTCATGGCAGCCGACCTCGCGCAGACGCCTTCCACAGACATCCGCGTGCAGCTCTCCGGTGATGCGCATCTGTCGAATTTCGGCGGCGTTGCGACGCCCGAACGCAACATTATTTTTGAGATCAACGATTTCGACGAGACGTTGCCGGGATCGTGGGAGTGGGATCTCAAGCGATTGGCCGCATCGTTCGTCGTAGCCATGCGGGAGAACGGCATCGCGGACCACGTCGCTCGCGATGTGGCGATGAAGTGCGCGCGCAATTATCGCAAGGCCATGCACATGTTCTCGGAGATGAATCCCCTCGATCTCTGGTACCGGCGCTACGATGCGCGAGAATTTTTCGAGCAGATCTCAGACACCGTCATTCGGGACCATGTGCGCCGCCGCGTCGAGAAGATCGCCAAAAAGCGCGGCTCCGACATGGTGTTTCCGAAACTGACGCACGTGGTTGCCGGCCAAACGGCCATCAGGGACATGCCGCCGACGATCTTCCATCCGGAACATTCAAAAGCTCCGGCGTTTCGAGCGGACGCGGAACGGATTCTCAAAGGCTATCGTGACACGCTTCCCGACGAACGCCGCGTGCTTCTCGACCGTTACCAGTTCGTCGATGCGGCCATCAAAGTCGTCGGCGTAGGAAGCGTCGGAACGCGGTGTTGGATCGTTCTCCTGATGTCCGAACAAGGCGATCCCCTTTTCCTTCAGCTCAAGGAGTCGTCGGCTTCCGTTTTGGAGCCGTATGCCGGCAAGAGCGTCTACCCCCACAGCGGACAACGCGTCGTCGTCGGAATGCGACTCGTGCAGGCGGCCTCCGACGTATTCCTCGGCTGGACGAGCGGACCGCACGGCGACTTCTACGTGCGCCAGCTGCGCGACGTCAAAGTCAAGCCGCTTGTGGAGTTCTTCGATCTTCCGATGTTCTCGATTTTCGCAAAGGCCTGCGGTCGCAATCTGGCAAGAGGTCACGCTCGCAGCGGAAATTCGCGCGCGATTGCAGCCTATCTGGAGAAAGACGAGCGATTCGACGAGGCGATTGGAAAATTCAGTGTCGCCTATGCAGACCAAGCCGAACGTGACCACGCGGCGTTACGTCACGCGGTCAAGCTCGGAAAGATCGATGCCTACACCGAATAACCTTTCATGGTTGGGCGATAATCGCGTCACCTCGCAGGCGGATCCTACCAGGATGCTGCGGATAGGCCCAGTTCGCGAGGATCGATTTGGGAGTGCCCTTTTCTCCCAATCGATATATCGTGAGTCCGACTGCCTTTACGTTCGTCGCGTGGAAATCAGCTACCGCGCGCGCAGGTTCGAAACTCGGAAGCGCCTTGCGCGATATGAAGTCACTGATGAACCGTATCGTGGTCTCCTCCACGGCGCGCCTTACGCGGCTCGAAACGACATCATGTGCTAATCCAGGTTCGATGGCCCGAATCAACTTCGACTGCAGCCGCGCGAGAGCCAATGTCGGTTGAATCAGTATCGTCGCGACTGCCGGCGGAGTCGATGGGCGCTCCATCGCCGAAATTATTCGCAGTCCCGGGGGCGGGCGAGCGGGGAGCGCCCGATCGACGGCGGTAACGATTCGCTTGAGCTGCGACGTGAGTGCGAAGCAGACCACGAGACAGATCCGAGGCTCGGCGGGTCCGGAGAAGACGAGACGAGATCGGCCGGGGATGCGCGGCATCTCCAAATCTAAAGCGATCTCGATGCCGGTGACGTCCCACTTTTGCAGATGCGTAACGCCCATCTGCTCTCTACATGCCGCGTTGCGACCCCGTTCGTTAACCCTCGCCTAGGGTGTACTCAGTAGGGACCCCTCCGGGGATGGACACTTTAGGCGCATTAGAGTAGGATTAGAACCGCTCGCTCACTTGCGAGGTGGTTTGTGCGAGAACGAAGCTCCGAACAGGCGACCGTCGCGGCAGAATCGCCGCGCCAGGCCCTGGGTCTTTTCTTGCGCAAACGGCGCGAGGCTCTTACCCCTGAGGACGTCGGCATATCGTCGCGCCGCGGGCGGCGTACGCCCGGCTTACGCCGGGAAGAGGTCGCGTTTCTCGCGGATATCGGCGTCAAATGGTACGCACGGCTCGAAGCGGGCGACGAGATACATCCTTCGGAATCGACTTTGACGGGGATCGCGGCCGCATTGCGCCTGTCGAGCGCCGAGTACGAGTACATGCTCGATCTCGCCGGACGTGGGCATCCCTTGCCCTCCGACGCCGAAGAAAGGGCGACGATTCCCCAGCCGATTCTGGCGTTGCTGGGCAGCCTTCGAGGCGTCGCGGCGACGATCGGCGATAAGATTCTTACGCCGCTTCGATGGAACGCGCTGTCGGACGCGCTCTACGGTCATTCCCGGTTCAAGCATCCGGTAGAGCGGAACGGGCTGGTCCGCTGCCTCTTCGACGCCGACTTCATCGAATTTCTCGGACCGGAGCGCGAAGCGCTCCTCTTGCGCGCCGTGGGAATGTTTCGGCTCAACTTTTCGTCACCGCGGCCGAGTCCGCTCACCGATGCCGTCTATGAGAGGATCAAGGAGCATCCGGCCTTTCAATGGGCGTGGAATCGCCGAGTCGTCGCGGGTCAGCTGTCGGATGAAAGCCTCATGTTTCGAAACCATGCGCTGGTCGGGAAGATCGCGGTATACGCGGTCGACTTCGTAACGCCCATGCGACCCAATCTTCTCGTGCGGACGCTCGTTCCAGGCGATAAAGAGACGGCAGCAAAATTCGACCTTTTGGGGGTAGCCGAAATGGGGCACCGGCATCCGAGGCACGGCGGCGGAGAGCGGCTGGCTCGCATGAGGGTATCGCAGGCGTAAGGGGTCCCGACCGCACGTAAGGAGCGCCAATCCTCCACTTATCAAGTGGACCTTGGTACGTGGTTGCAGCAATTCGCCCGCGAGGGTTACGCTAGCGCAACGTCATATGTTGCAGGCGATTATGTCCCGGAGATCGTCATCTAGAATTGCAGCAGGGGCTGGGCTAATGGTCTGCTGCATTTTGCTGCCGTCGGTAGCGAGCGCTACCGGCACGATCAACATTCAGCATAAAAACGGCACGGTAAACACCTATTCCGACGTCGAAATCAAAGTTTTCTCCGGCTCGCTCTTCTTAACGTCCGACGACGGTGACGGAACGATCGTCGTCACCCGCGCCGCGTGCTCGTATCGAGACCAAATCATCGTCTGTCTGCCGACCTCGGCTGCGCTCGTGCAAGAGGGCGAGAGCAACGCACTCAACCTCAAAACGGGCACGATTTATCTCAATTATACAAATGCGGCGCAACCGTTATCGCATTCGTCTGAGAAGCTGCCTGCCAATAGCGTGCTGCTCACGATCTCGACGAACAACGGCACGTTCATCAACGTTCGCGGCCGGATCGACCAGTTGATAAAGCAATGAAGTACCTCGCACTCGTTCTCTCCATCGTTTTCGTGATGCAGCTTTGCGTCCCGGCGGACGCCGGTCGCGGCGGCGGTGGCCGCGGCGGCGGCGGTGCGCGCGGCGGCGGCGGTGCGCGCGGCGGCGGCGGTGCGCGTGCCGGCGGCGGGGCGCGCGGCGGAATGTCTCGGCCCAGCGGCGGGGGCGGGGGAGGCTTCAACCTCGGCCGCTCCGATTTCTCGCGCGGTGGGATGGGTGGCGGCCCGCGGCAAAACCCCGGCATCGCGCAACGACCCGGCGGCCCGGGTGGAATTGGCGGAGTCGGCGGTGTCGGAGGACCGGGTCGGCCCGGTGGCCCGGGAGGCGTGGGCGGAGTCGGCGGACCAGGTCGTCCTGGCGGTCCGGGCGGCCCTGGTGGTCCCGGCGGCCCTGGAGGCGTAGGCGGAGTCGGCGGACCTGGTGGTCCCGGCGGTCCTGGCGGCCCAGGCCGTCCCGGCAGCCCTGGAAATCGGCCGGGAGGCGGCGGCGGCAACAACATTAGCGGTGGTGGCGGAAATACGATCGTCAACAATCCCGTCTACGGCGGTGGCGGCTACTATGGCTGGAACGGCGGAATGATGTGGGCGCCGGCGCCGTACTACTGGGGCGGCGGATTTTGGGGTGCGATGGCGATCGGCGTAACGTCGGCGGCCGTCTACGGAGCGATCGTCGATGAAGAGAGCGACGTCACGTATAATTCGTACGAAGTTCAAGACGGTACGCCCGGGTCAAAGTTTCTTACGACGTACCAGCTGACACAGACCCAATGCGGACCTGCAGGGCTCGTGGTCGTCTACGGTCCGGAAAACAGCGTCGTGTGCGCGCAACCCAACAGCTATGTCGGTGAGGGGAAGTATCGGCTCGATACGGTCACTCTCGACCTTATACCACTGAAGTAGTCGCCGTGAACGTGTTCGTCGGCGCACCGGGCCGCGAGTTTCTCGGCTCGAGCGAAGTCTTCATCATTTTGTTCGTAACCTTCGGACCGATCAATTTCATCAAGCTTTTCTACGGAATGACGAACGGCCTCGACGCAAAGGCGCTCGCCGGCCTCTCCCTTCGGAGTGCTCTGCTCGCAACCGTCGCCATCGTGCTGTCCGCGTTCGTGGGCAGCTTCATGCTGCAGAAATGGGATATTTCGGTTCCGGCGATTGCTTTCACCGGCGGAATCATCTTGTTCGTTGCGGCGATGAGGCAGATTCTGGCCCTCTACGGCGGATCGGATCCGAACGCAGCCGAAACTCCGAGCCTTCCGGTACCGAATCTCGTATTTCCGTATATCGCCACGCCCTACGGGATTGCTGCGATCATCGTTCTCTTGACGCTGGCCCCTGAAAGCGCGATGACGATTTACATCACCCTGCTCGTGGTCATGCTGATCAACCTCATCATGATGCTCTTTGTCAAGCCTATCATGCGCGTGCTGGGGATTCCCCTAGGGCTGCTCGGCACGGTGTTATCGGTATTGCAGGTCGCTCTCAGCATCCAGTTCGTTTTCTTTGCAGTTCGTACTGCGCTCGCAAAGGGCTTCTAGAATCGGAGGAATCACGCCGTCATGAGTACGCACGAGGCCAAGTGGGAAAACCCGCAAGCAATGGCCATTCCCAAAGAGGGATATTTCGAACGTGTCGAGGGCAACTACGGCCCCGTTTTCCCGCAGACGCCGGCCCATTATGGCTTCACGGTCATCGCGAAGCTCAAGCCGGGTCGTGAGGCCGCGATGCGAACGTATGCCGATACGGTAGAAAAAGCGGTAAAAGCAGATCCCGGGTTTCTCGCCGCTTTAAAGCTCCACTTTTTGAAGTGGGTGCTTTTCGATATCGGCGGCGAGACGTATTTTATGTATCAGGGAGTCTTCGATACCGATTTCGACAAGTATACCGACGACGCGGTCGCTCTATTTGCAAAGGCCGGTCTGTCGACGGCATTTGAAAACCTCGAAGGCTTCCCGGAAGACTGGAAGACGAATATTCCCGCCTTCATCAAATTCGTCCGCGATCACCAGCGACCGAGTTTCATGGAGTACGGCGAGTATCCGTACGTCAGCGCCGACGAAATAAAGAAGGCGTTACGGATCAAGAAGCACTTTGGGGAGATGCTCGACCAGATGCAATAGTGCCACGAACGTAAGCCCGTGAGCGAAACCTACGATCTGATCGCGATTGGTGCGGGGCCTGCCGGGGAAAGTGCGACCGAGCTGGCGTCTTTCTTCGGCCTGCGGTGTGCGATCGTCGAAAGAAATCGAGCCGGAGGGACGGTCACCACGACCGGCGGGGCGCCGACGAAGACGCTGCGCGAAGCGGCGCTCTTCGTTTCCGGATACCGGGATGCGGACGTCTACGGCTTGCGCATCACGGTTCCACCGGAACTCGCGATGGGCGTAATTCGCACGCGAACGTGGGACGTCTGTTCGCAACTCCAGGATCTTACGAAGAAAAACATCCTGGCTCGCAACGTCGACTACATCGAGGGGGAGGCGCGTCTCGATCGCGAGGGCGCGATTTGCGTTTCGCGCGAAGGAAGTGCGCCGGCAACCTTGCACGCGAAGTGCGTCTTGATTGCGACCGGATCGCGCCCGCAGCGGCCGAAGGGTGGCGCGTTCGACATACCCGGAGTGTTCGATACCGATACCATCCTGTACCGGGAGCGCGGCGCGCCCAAGGCGATCGTCATCGTGGGGGGAGGCGCGGTCGGCGTCGAGTTCGCCACGATCTGCCGGGCGCTCGGATCCAAGGTGACGATCGTCGACCGCGGCGAGCGTTTGGCAGCGATTATGGACGGCGAAATCTCTGTGCGCATCGAGGAACTGTTTCGCACGTGGGGCGTCGACGTAAAATTCGGCTGCACGGTGGAAGGCGTCGCCGCGAAAGGCGACGCTCTCGACGTCACGCTTTCGACCCAAGAGCACGTCGAAGCGGACACCGTGCTGATCGCGGCCGGCCGTGTTGCCAATACGGAAAATCTGGGGCTCGAATCGGCCGGCGTAAAGCTCGACGCGCGCGGACGCATCGAAGTGGACGCGGGCTTTCGGACGTCGGCCGACGGCGTCTATGCAGCCGGTGACGTGCTCAAGCCGAGTCTCGCGTCGATTGCTATGGAGCAGGGACGTGCGGCAGTCTGTTCGGCTTTCGGATTTCCTTTCGAAGGAAATGTGGATCCAACGCCGGTCTCCGCCATCTACGGTATGCCGGAACTGTCGGGCGCCGGTCTTACCGAGGAGGCGTGCCGGGAACGCGGATTGAGCTATGAGGTCGGCCGCAGCGATTTGGCGCTGACGCCGCGCGGCGCCATCGCCGGACGCGGGGGCCTCCTCAAGCTGATTTTCCAAAGGGACGACCGAAAGCTCTTGGGCGTTCATTGCATCGGCGACATAGCGTCGGAAATCGTCGGAATAGGGCAGATGGCGATTCGCTGCGGCGGAACGCTCGATACCTTGGCGACGATGTCGCTCAACACGCCGACGTACAGTTACGCTTACAAATATGCCGCACTCGACGGACTGCGGCACCTCGCCGCACGGGGAGCCACATGACGACTCGACAATTGGGCAGGACGTACAATCAGCCTCACGTACCGCGAAAGTACGAGCATGGCAAGCGTAGGTTCAGCGTTTACTGGAGCTGGAGCTATCCTTTTGAGGCGAACCGCGACGTCGCCGTGCTGGACAATCGTTTTTCAACGATGACCGAAGTCCGGCGGGTCGCGTGGCCCGCCTACGAAACGGACGACTATTCGGCGAAGATGTTTTTGCAAGGAATAGCCGGTACGCTCGAACTATTCCATCTCTCGCTCGTGAGTTTCCAAAATGCAGTGGAGGAAGCGACTGGTAACGCGGTGGCGGTGTACCAGCGCGTCGATCAGGCCGGCCAGAGGCTGCCGATCGACGAGCGCATCTTAGCCGATACCGACACGCTCATGATCTTCGGCCTCGACCACATGGTCGCCGAAGAGGAACCGTCACAGGCTGAAATCGCGGCGCTCGAGGATTTTTTAAGCCGTGAAGGGACGTGTCTCATACTCGGGCCTCATCACGACGTGGGCGCGTCGTCGGACTTGAAGGTGCGCGACATGGAATATTACCATCATGGCGACGCACTCGTACCGCGACAGCAACGTTTTGCGAAATACGTGCGCGGGTTGATGAAAGGGCTCGGAACGCCGGTCGAAAACCGGTACGGCCTGCGGCCGGCGACCCATCCGGGCACGACGCAACCCGTACCGATCGTCGCTGCGAACGATTTCGACGCGCGCGGCTGGCTGACCGGAGTCTCGTCGTTCGTGTTTCACATGCACCTGCCACATTACGCGCTGACCGAAGAGAACCCCAAAGGCGTCCACGTGCTCGCGCGTCAGCCGGTGGACCTTTCAAAGCCCCATCCCTTCACCGACGCCGGCAACCGGGAGATCAACATGTTCCTGTGGATGCCGCCGGCCGGCAAACGCGCGGGCGACATTCTGTTCGCCGATTTGACGATCTTCACGACGCTCTTCGGCGGCGACGGAAGTCTCGCGCGCTTCTGGAAAAACCTCGCGACGAAGTAGGCGACGCTGTTGCTTCTCGAACTTGATGACATTCAAAGCGGCGTGCTCCGTCCGCGCCCCACGCCGTTTGCGGCCACGTATATCATCCTCCGCATCGACGAACGCGCCGCGGGACGGGCGTTGATGCGCCGCCTGAGCGAGATCGTCGCCTCGGCCGCCCATCCGGAGAGTCCCGCGCGCGACACGTGGGTGAGCGCCTCCCTCACGTTTGCCGGGCTCAAGCGCCTCGGCGTTTCGCAGGCTTCGCTCGACAGTTTTTCGCCGCAATTCCGGCAGGGCATGGCGGCACGCGCGCAACGGTTGCACGACGTCGGAGAGAGCGCCCCCGAGCATTGGGAGAAGCCGCTCGGCACGGACGAGGTGCACGTCGTGCTGACGGGACTTTCGCCGGATTCGGCGCGGCTGGAAGAGGCCGTCGGCCGAGCCCGCGCAGCGTACGCTAATGCGCCGGGAATCACGCCGATCTGGCGGCAGAATTGCCACGCTCTTCCCACCGAGACCGAACCGTTCGGTTTCAAGGACGGCATCAGCCATCCGGCGATCGAAGGCAGCGGCACCCCTGGGACGAATCCACTCGAGGTTCCGCTGAAGCCGGGTGAGTTCGTGCTGGGATACCCCGACGAATACGGCGGCGTTTCTGCATTCCCTCAACCGGAGATTCTCGGCCGCAACGGCAGCTACATCGTATTTCGAAAGCTGCAGCAGCGCGTTGCAGAATTTCGACGGTACCTCAAGGCAAACGCATCGGATGCCGATGACGAGGAGTTCTTGGCTGCGAAAATGATGGGGCGCTGGCGCAGCGGAGCGCCGCTTTCGATGTGTCCCGTTCACGACGACCCCGCAATCGGTGCCGACTCGAGCCAGAATAACGCCTTTCTGTTCAAAGGAGACGATCCGCTGGGCTACAAGACGCCGCTGGGTTCGCATATCCGGCGAGTGAATCCGCGCGACGGCGAGGTCGCCGGCGTGCCGCGAATTCATCGGATGATTCGACGCGGGACGGCCTACGGGCCGCTCCTGCCGGAGGGCGTTCTCGAGGATGACGGCGCGGATCGGGGGCTGATGTTCGCGTTCGTCGGCGCGAATCTCGGCCGTCAGTTCGAGTTCGTCCAGTCGGAATGGATGAACGATAGCGCCTTCTTCGGCGGTGCGTCGGAGCGAGATCCAATTTCCGGTGCAGCCGACGGCAGCGGAACGTTCCCAATACCACACCGGCCGATACGAAGGGTGCTCGCGGCGTTGCCGCGATTCGTCGTTACGCGCGGCGGTGAGTACTGCTTCATGCCAAGTCTCAGTGCCTTGCGCTGGCTGGGAGACCCCGACGCGTAGACGGCTGTCGTTCAGTGCAATCTGAACCGAGCGAGCGCATCGCCCCGCGTCTCGGGGCCGCGCTCATCGTGCTCGCAATTATCGCGCTCATCGCGCTCTTGCCGCAGCGCTACCATCTCGTGCCGAATTGGTTAGGCTACTTGGCCTCGGCGTTCATGCTGCTGCCGATGATCCTGGTTTGGGCGATGCACGGAAGTGCGTTGTGGCGGCGATTCGAACGGGTCGCCATGTTCGTCGCCATCGGCACGGCGCTCGTCTTGAACGTGGCCAACGTTCTCGTCACGGCATACCATCTCGTGGAAAATCCGGGCAAACTGGAAGCGGTTCCCTTGTTCTATACCTCCATTGGAATCTGGACGGGCAATCTCTTGATTTTCAGTTTGATTTACTGGCTCGTCGACGGCGGAGGACCCGAAGCCCGCCTGAACCACAAGAGCCCGTATCCGGACTTCGATTTCCCGGCCATGGACGACTCCGCACCCGTTGCACCCAACTGGAGCCCCGGCATCATCGACTATCTCTTCTTAGGGTTTACGACGTCCACCGCATTCAGCCCGACCGAAGCGATGCCGATGACGCCGCGTGCCAAAGTGCTCGTCATGATTCAAAGTGCCATCTCTTTGATCACGATCGCGATCGTCGCGGCTCGCACGATCAATATTTTGGGTTAAAGGCCGAGGCTTGGCGCGGGGCGCGCCGCGCGCTTAAGGTTTTGCGATCGTGTAACGCAGCGACAGCCGCAGGGTCCAGCCGGGCGTAGCGCGTGCGACGGCAAGATTCTTCTCGCCTTGGAACTCCGCGTCGAACGGATAGCGCGGATCGCCGAAACGCTTGCCGGCGCTCAAGCCAACCGGAACGTCCGTCCATTGATTCGTTATCCAGTCGTACGTGAACGTCATGAGCGAGTTGCCGACATACCACCCGTGCCCCAGTGCGTACGCGACGATCGGTTGTGCCTTCGTTTGAGCCACGCCCGCGCGCGCGCTCGTCCCAGCGACCGAAAAGAAACTCTGCCCAAACCAACCGAGCGTCCAACGCCCCGCTTTCGTCTGGAAGCCGCCGGCGGGACCGATCGAGAACTTGCCGCTGCCGAGCGAGGTATTTTGCGACGTCGGCAATTTGAGCGTGACGCCGGCGAGCCAGCCGCCGCCGAACGCCTGCGGGGCCACCTTCATGGCGAACAACTGCAGATCTCCGGCGCCGGTTACCGACGTTGCCGGAGCCGAGAGGACGACGGGCAATTTGAGCCGCATCGCCCACGTCCCGCCGGCGAACGGCATTTGCGCCCGAATGTTGTACTGGTCGCTCGAACCTCGCTCGCCCTCGTAATCGGGCGAACTCTCCTTCTCGATCGAAACGTAGGTTGAGACCGGCGATGGACTCGGCTTGGGGCTCGGCGGCGCGTCGGCCGATGCGACGCCGAGACCCCAACCCGGAAAGAACGCCAAGAAAGCAGCGATCCGAATCGTTACCGGCGCGGCTTTCGCCCTCCATAGATGTTTGCGTGCTTGGGCTAAGCCTGCACGAGCAGCGCCGGGAAGTCAACCGCATCTCGAATCAGAAATCGTATTCGAGTTGGGCGCGGTTGTATTTGAAGAGCGGCAGACCGCCGAGGTATTGCGAACCGGTCGACGCGCCCGCGGCGCACGTCGTTTCTGAAGCGCCGCAGTACGTGTTCTGAATCCACCGGACGAAATACCGATCGCGAAGCATCAGGCCTTTGTACGGACCCGTGCCTTTGTAGTGGCTGAAGCGGTAGATGCCGTCGAGATCGTATTCGTTGGTGTTGGCGTTCGGCGCCGCCGCGTTGCCGTAGTCGAGCCAACCGTAGGCGGCCAGAAACACGATGCGATTGTTGTTCGACGTGAACGTCGCGACGACTCGTTCCGAAGTACCGGCCGAACGCCGCTCGACCATGCCCTGCGAACCGTTGGTCGTGAAGAACGGATCGGCCGTGTAGTTGTCGGTGTACGGGCTCGCCCAGCCGCCGTAGTAGACGTTCGTCGTACCGTTGGTGTTGTTCGAGCACTGACCCGTCCCGTTACTCACGAGCGGTAGGAAATAGGCGAGCGTCGCGCCCTTCGCGGTGATTTGGTTGGTGCTGCTGCTGCAGCTGACGCCCTTGGGCAGCACGATTGTGTCCGAGTGCCACGGGAGCGTGTCGAAACCGAACGAGAGCAAGACGTTCTTCGTGACGTTGGCACCGATCTGCGCGCCGAAGACCTGGCTGTCGATCTTGCCCAAATACGAAGCCCCCGCGTTGCTTTCCGTTCCGCCTTGCAACGCGATGAACGGCCTGATTTTGCTGCTCTGGAACGTATATTTGCCGTCGAACCACCAGATGTTCATGAGCGCGCTGACGCTGTAGAAGTATCCGTCGAGAGCAATGCCCGCTGGGGCGTCGGCGTAGCCGGCCTTCCCGTAAAAGAATCCGTTCGTTTGGATGAAGTTGCCGCCGGGCACGTAGATGTTGGCCGGCAGACCGGAGTTGCCGGCGGGATACGACGTCAACAACGTGTTGCTTTGAAACGTCGAACTCGTGCGGTTCTCGAACTGAATCATGTCGGCAGCCTCGAACGTCCAGTGCTTCAGGCCGGTGAAGGCTACGTCGGCGCCCTGGAAGGCTTCGGGTTTCAGCCGCGTGTCGGCCGGTCCGGCCCATGGCGACGAAAAGAGCTGATCGCCGGCCTTCGCATACCAACTCGCGTTGCGATAGCCAAGATAGGCTTCGTAGAACGTGCTCAAGGCGAAGCCGGGCAGCGTGTCGTCGGGATTCGTGTTCGGCGGAGCCTGGCTCACGCACGGTTTTCCCTTCGCGTGCGAGGTCGCAAACGAGCACGGACCATCGAGCGGATTCGAGTAGAGGTAGGTGCCACCGATAAAGAGGCCGCCCAAGTCGGGGAAGGTGTATTCGCCGTGCAGCGAGATGGCTGAGTCCCACGAGGCCTGGTTAACGCCCGTGCTGCTGTATTTGGCGCCCGGTGTGAAGTTGAACTGCGCGCCGGGATTATTCGACGCGTTCTGCCGGGTGAAGTAATACGAGCGAACCTGGCCGCTCCATTGGAAGGGGCTTGCCGTCGGTGTCGGCACCGGCTCGGTTTGCGAGACGGTAGCGCCCGTGCCGGACGGGGTGGCCGAGTCGGCCCAGGCAGTCGCCGTGCAAGCGGCGATTGTTAGGCAGACGAGACCCAGACGCGCGCTGGTGGTTAGCATAAAGAAGGTGTCTCCTTCAAGAAAAGTTGACTGCGCTCTCTTTATGCGGGGAGATATTAATGACCTTGGTCAAGAAACAAAATTTAGGGCCGCCCGGAGACGAGGCCGGGCGGCCCTCTGTGGGGGTCAGAAGCTCGTTTGGCTTAGAAGTCGTACTCGAGTTGGGCTCGGTTGTACTTAAACAGCGGCAAGCCGCCGAGGTAGCTGCTTCCGCTGGCAGCCCCCGCAGGGCACGAAGTCGCGGCGGCGCCGCAGAACGTGTTCGACTCGCTGCGCTGCGCGTAGCGATACCGCAGAAGCAAACCCTTGTAGTGGCTGCCGGTGACCGCGCTGAAGTGGTATTGGCCGTCGAGCGTCCACTCGTTGGTATTCTCTGCAACCAGCGCGTTGCCGTAGTTGTACCACGCGTCGCTCGCGATGAAGATCCAGCGCTTGTTCGTCGACGTGTAGGTTGCGGCGGCTTTCCACGACGTTCCCGGAGCGCGGCGATCGGCCATGCCTTGCGAGATCGACGTCGTGAAGAACGGATCGGTTGCATAGTTGTCGGTGTACGGACTCGCCCAACCGCCGTAATAGACGTTCGTCGTGCCGTTCGGTTGCGTAAAGCAGACGCCGGCTTGCCCCGACGAGCCGCCGTTACCCGGCAAGAAGTAACCGAGGGTCGCCCCTTTAGCTGAAATCTGGTAAGTACTATTGTTGCAGGTGACGCCCGCGGGCAACGCAACGTTGTCGCTTTGCCACGGGATCGAATCGAATCCCACGGTCACGAGCACGCTTGGCGTAACGTTCGCGCCGAGCTGAAAGCCGATATCCGAACTGCGGATCTTGCCGACGTACGACGCGCCGGCATTGCTTTCGACTCCGCCTTGCAGCGCGATGTAGGGGTGAACTTTGCTCGACGCCAGCGTGTACTTACCGTCGAACCACCACATGTTCAACAGCGACGATACGCCGTAGAAATAGCCGTTGACCGCGTAGTCGCCGCCTTTGGGCGCATAGCCGACGTGCCCGTACGAGAAGCCGTTCGTGTTGATGTTCCCGCCGCCCGGGACGTAAATGTTCGCAGCCATTCCGCCGCCGCCCGCGGGAAACGACGTGAGGAGCGTCGTGCTGCCGAACGTGTTGCTCGTGCGATTTTCGAACTGAATCATGTCGGCGGCTTCGAGAGTCCACGCGTCGCCGAGAACGTACGACACGTCGGCCCCCTGATAGGCGACCGGCTTGAGGCGCGTCGCGTCGTATGCTCCCGCCCAGGGCGACGTGAACAGCTGATCGCCGATCTTACCGTTGAAGCCGTAGCCTTTATACGCGAGATACGCTTCGGGAAACGTGCTGAGCGCGAAGGCCGGCAGCGTATCGTCCGGATTCGTGTTGGGCGGCGACTGCGTGACGCACGGCATCCCGTGCGCGTGAGACGTCGCGACGGTGCACGGACCCGCAATCGGATTGGCGTAAAAATACGATCCCCCGACGTACCAGCCGCCCCCGGCGAAATGGTAGTCCACGTGGAGATCGATGGCGCTATTGAGTGAGGCTTGATTCACGCCGTTCGAGTTGTACTTGGCCCCCGGCGAGAAGTTAAACTGCGTGCCCGGATTGTTCGAAGCGTTTTGGCGCGTGAAGTAGTACGAGCGGAACGATCCGCTATACGTGAACGGGCTCGGCGAGGGCTTCGGCGCCGGCTCGGCCTGAGCGACCTTCGCGGGCGCCGGTGTGGCCGACGTTTCCGCCGGCGCGGGCGCGAAGTTCGCCGCAGCCAAGACCACCGCGAGAAGGCCCGCACGTGCGACGAGGAAATGCACGGAAGACTCCTTCAAAGGCTCTTAACGAGGAAAGAACGCCCTCAGTCTATCGGGCCGCGATTAAGCGTCGTTTAAGGCGAGTTTAAGAAGGCTAACGGAACCTCAGCCGAAACGGCCGGTGATGTAATCCTCGGTACGCTTGTCTTTCGGCTTGGTGAAGACCGACGACGTCGTGTCGGTCTCGACCATGTCGCCGAGGAGAAAGAATGCGGTGTAGTCGCTGATGCGGGCCGCCTGCTGCATCGAGTGCGTGACGATGACCACGGTATAATCGCGCTTGAGCGTCTCGATCAAGTCTTCGATTTTGCTCGTCGCAATCGGATCGAGCGCGGACGCCGGCTCGTCCATCAGAATCACCTCCGGATCGACCGCGAGGCAGCGCGCGATGCAGAGGCGCTGCTGCTGGCCGCCGGAGAGGTCGAGAGCCGAACGATTCAGTCGGTCTTTGACCTCGTCCCACAGCGCTGCGCGGCGCAGGCTGCGCTCGCAAATCTCCTTCAAGACGTTCTGACGGCGCTCGCCGTGAACGGACGGCCCGTACGCAACGTTCTCGAAAATGCTTTTCGGGAACGGGTTTGGACGCTGAAACACCATGCCGATGCGGTGGCGGATCGTCACCGGATCGACTTCCGGTGCATAAATGTCGTCGCCGTCGAGCATGACCCGCCCTACGACGCGCGCGCCCGGCGTCAGATCGTGCATCCGGTTCAAGGCGCGAATGAAGGTGGATTTTCCGCAACCCGACGGCCCGATCAGCGCCGTGACGCAGTTCCTGCGCATGTCGAGCGAGACGTCCTTGAGGGCGCGAAAGCCGCCGTACGAAACGTCGACGTGCTCCGCCTTGAGCTTGACTTTTTGCGAGAGGACGCCCGGCTGCGGATCGGACACGTGCATGGGCCGCGTTCTTTCGTCGCGACTCGCCCCTTACGCCTCTCGTCGAATGCGCATGATCGGCAATCGGATCGTGAAGGTCGTGCCGCGCCCGAGGGTCGATTCGGCCGAGATCGCGCCGCCGTGCGCGTCGACGATTCCCTTGACGATCGCCAATCCTAACCCCGCGCCGCCGCTCTCTCGTCTGCGCGAGCGATCGACGACGTAGAATCGCTCGAAGATCCGCGGAACGTCGCGATAGGGAATGCCTTCGCCGTTATCGCGCACGCGAATGATGGCGTCGCTGTCGCGCGCGTCGATTTCGATCTTGACGCGGCCGCCTTGCGGGGTGTGGCGGATCGCATTGTCGATGAGGTTGACGAAGACTTGCGAGAGCCGGTCGGGATCGGCTTCGAGTTGAACGGGCCGCAGCGTCAGCAGTTCGAGCGCGACGCCCTTGTGCGCGGCCTGCGGTTCGAACGAAGCGACGATCAGATGTGCGACGTCCTCGAGGTCGATCTCGCGCAACGCCAGTTTGAGTCGTCCTGACTCGGCGCGCGCCTGTTCGAGGAGTTGGTGCACGAGCGCAGTTAGGCGATCGGCCTCAGCTAATGCCTGGGGCAGGAACAGGTCGCGGGCTTCGTCGTCGGGCGACGCGATGACGGTCTCCAGCATCAATTTGATCGACGAGAGCGGCGTGCGCAGCTCGTGCGAAACGTTAGAGAGAAACTCTTTGCCGGCGCGATCGAGGCGCACGAGGGCGGTCTGATCGTCGGCCAGCACCACGACGCCGCGCGGAGCGCGGCTATCCTCCATCAGCGGATACACTGAGACGCGGTAGACGCGCTGGCCTTCGGCTCCGGTGAGGGTCAGCGGCGCGACCGACGCCTCGCCGCGCAGCGCGTCGTCGATGCGGCGCTCCACTTCGACGTTGGGCATCGCCTCGATCGCGTGCGAACCGATCGCACGCTCCGCATCGAATCCGAAGATCGCTCCCGCGGCGGGATTGGCGAACTCCACGCGACGCTGGAGGTCGGTGAGCACGATACCGATCGGCAACGCGCGCACCAGCCGGACGAAGGCGCCGTCGTCCGCGCCCGGCCGTTCGGCCGCCTCCGGTGCGGGTGCCGCAACGGCCAACGGCTGCGGACGGCGCCGAAACGCCGTCGCAAGCAACGCGCCGGCGATCGCGCCCGCGACTATCGCCAGGGGCACCGCCCACAGCAGCGCCGACATCGAACCGAAGTCCCTAAACCTTGAACATGTAGCCGCGGCTGCGCACGGTGAGAATGTGGCGCGGCGTGCGGGAATCTTCCTCGATTTTCTCGCGCAGCCAGCGGACGTGAACGCTGACCGTTTGCTGCTCGCCTTCGAAATCGTACCCCCAGACCTTGTCGAGCAGCGTCTGCCTCGTTACGACTCGGCCGTTGTTCTCCATGAGCACCCGCAGCAGCGCGAACTCTTTGGGCGCCAGTGCGACGTTGTTGCCGCGCACGGTCAGTTGCTGCCGGGACGGATCGAGGACGATCTCGCCGAGCGCAATCGCTTCGTCGTGCCCCGACTGGATCGGCGCCTGGCGGCGCAGCCGCGCCTTGACGCGCGCGAGAAACTCGTGCAGCGCGAACGGCTTGGTGACGTAGTCGTCGGCGCCCAACTCCAGCGCCAGCACCTTGTCGATCTCCTGGTCTTTGGCGGTGAGCATGATGATCGGCACCGACGAAAACTTACGGATCTCCTTGCAGGCCTCGATGCCGTCGAGCACCGGCAGCATGATGTCGAGCACGATGAGATCCGGCTGTTCGCGTTGCGCGGTAACGATCGCATTGCGGCCGTCGCTGGCCGTGACGACGGCGTAGCCGCTGCGCTCCAGATTGAAGCGCAGCGTCTGCAGAATCGCCGACTCGTCGTCGACGACGAGGATCTTCTTGTTGACGTCCGGCGCCTTGACGATCCCGCTACGCGGGGGTTTCGTCTCTACGATTCCATTCATACGATTTCGCGATCGCGCTGTAATCCAGCGCTCCGTCCCCCATTGCCGAGCGAGTAGTATAAAGTTGGTACGCCAGCGCGGTTGCCGGCATCGGATATCCGTCGGTCCGCGCCGCATCGAGCGCCGCGGCTAAGTCCTTACGAAGTAAATCGAGGGCGAATCCTCCGTCCAAGCGCCCGGCGAGCCAAGTCTTCGGGAGCCATTGCTCCAGCAGATAGTTCGACGCCGTGGCCGAGGCGAGCACTTCGCGAACGCGATCGAGATCGGCTCCCGCGCGCCGCGCGAAGACGAGCGCTTCGGCGTTGGCGATCATCACGCCGGCGATGATGATCTGATTGACGAGTTTGACCGTCTCACCCATTCCGACCGGTCCCAAATGATGCGGCGTGCCCATCGCCCGCAACACCGGTTCGGCCCGCGCGAAGTCTACCTCCGTTCCGCCTGCCATGATCGCGAGCGTGCCGCTTGCGGCGCGCGCCGGACCGCCGCTGACGGGCGCGTCGACGAAACCCACGCCGCGTTCGCGCAGCCGTTCTGCAAAGCGGCGCGACGCTACCGGCGATATCGTCGAAAGGTCGATGACGAGCGATCCATCGCGCGCGGCCGCAGCGACGCCATTCGCTGCGAAGAGCACCTCTTCGACCTGCGGAGCGTCCGGAACGCAGACGGCGACGATATCGGTCGTGGCGGCGACTTCCGCCGGGTTGGCAGCTTCATTGACGCCGCATTCCGCGCGCAAGCGCTCGAGCGCGTCGCGCCGGCGATGCGCGCAGGCGACGACGGTGAAACCGGCGCGGCGCACGGAGCGCACCATCGGCTCTCCCATGGCGCCAAGCCCGATGAATCCGACTCGGGGCTCGCTCACCGCCCGGCCTTTGGGCGCGACGAGACGCCTTTCCCGCCGCCCCTAGGGCTGTTTCGGACTCCGCCGAAGCCTGTTTCGACGACCTTTACGTTTCAACGGAGAACGACCGCAGTGACCATCGCCGCCACCCCCGTGACGCGCCCCACCTTCGACGACATGAATCTCTCGACGGGCAAGCGCACGCGGCTGCACCGCCTCATGTACGAACACGGGCCGGCGAACGGCACGCTGATGATGCTGCCGATCGATCAGGGACTCGAACACGGTCCGGTCGACTTTTTCGACAATCCTGAAGCGATCGACACCGATTGGATTTACCGGTTGGCCGTCGCCGGGAACTTCTCCGGCATCGCCCTGCACATCGGTTTGGCCGAGAAGTACCAGCAGAAGTACGCGGGGCGCGTGCCGCTCCTGCTCAAAGTCAACGGCAAGACGAACCTTCCCCCAGACGACGACGCCTTCAGCCCGCTCACATCGTCGGTCGAAGACGCGATTCGCCTCGGCGCCGATGCGGTCGGCTACACGCTCTACGTGGGAAGTCCGGCGCAAGACCTCGACATCGCGCAGTGCAACGACGTGCGGCGCGAGTGCGACCGCTACGGCATGCCGCTGGTCGTGTGGGCCTATCCGCGCGGCTCGGCGGTCAAAGCCAAGGGCGGGATCGACTCGCTCTACGCGGTCGATTACGCCGCGCGCGTTGCGTGCGAGATCGGCGCGAACGTCGTGAAACTGAACGAACCGGTATGGAAAGCCGACGACGCGGCGAAACTGCCGAAGCCGTACGACACGCTCGCGTTCGACGACGTAGAAGGTTTGCGCAAGGTCGTCAAATCCGCCGGGCGGACGCTCGTGCTCGTGTCGGGTGGCAGTAAAATGGGCGACGAGGCGACGATCCATAAAGCGCGCGTCGCGATGGAGGCCGGTTGCGTCGGACTCATCTTCGGACGAAACATGTGGCAGCGCAAATGGGACGACGCCCTCCTCATCGCCGGCCGAATGCACGACGTCATGGATGGATACGGCCAACAAGCTTAACGCAGGCATGAACACGACGACCGAAAACGCCGCGCCGCAGGCGAGCGTGGAAGAGCGCGTTAACGCAGCCCTCGACAAAGTTCGTCCCGGCATCGCGATGGACGGCGGTGAAGTGTGGCTCGTGAAAGTCGAAGACGGCGTCGCCTACGTGCAGATGCTCGGCGCGTGCGGCGGCTGTCCCGCTTCGATGATGACGCTCAAGGGTGCGATCGAAGCGATCGTCGTCGCCGACGTCCCCGAAATAAAAGAAGTGCTACAAATCTAGAGAGTCCATGATCGGGCGAATCAGGGGCTTTCTAAGCGCAGTGGGTGCAGTACCAGCTGGTGGCGCCCCCATGCTCGCGCGGCAGCATGTGCTCGCGCCGGCCGCGCCGCCCGCAGTTCGAGCACGCAAACGTCTGACCGATCGGCGCGCCGCCGGCCGCGGCCTCGTGCCGCTTCGCCGCGTAAAGCACCACGTAGATCACGACGCCGACGGCGAGCGGCGCCCACGCGAAGAAATGGTTGAAAGCGGTGGCCGAGATCTGCGACGACATGGCGTTCTTTTTCCCGCCCGGTCGGGAGCGGACCTCGGTGGGGGCGAAGTCGCAGTCGTGGAGCGCGACGTCATCCTTCGCGAAGCAATGGTCTCCAACGTCGAGCGCGCCGGCTGGTTGCGGTCCGCACCGGTCGCGAGCGCGATGCGTGCCGTGCCCCGGCACCGGTTTCTCCCCGAGACGCCGCTCGACGACGCCTATGCCGATCGCGCGATCGCCATCAAGACGAGCGAAAGAGAAGTGCTTTCGTCGATCTCGCAGCCCAGCATGATCGCGCTCATGCTTCAGCTTCTCGCGCCCGAGCGTGGCGACCGCGTGCTCGAAGTGGGAACGGGAAGCGGCTATCATGCAGCGCTGCTGGCCGAACTCGTCGGCGCAGAAGGCAGCGTGACGACGACGGATCTCGATGCCGACTTGACGGCTCGCGCTCGCACCGTACTCGAAAGTCTCGGCTACGCGAACGTGCGCGTGCTCACCGCCGACGGCGCCGGTTCGTCGTCCGAAGGGCCGCGGTACGATCGCATCGTCGTCACGGCACGCAGCGACGACGTCGCCGAATCGTGGTGGCACGCGCTTCCCCAGGGAGCGCGCCTGGTGGTACCGCTGCGGCTGGAGGGCGCCGGCGAGTATGCGGTCGGCTTCGTGCGGCGCGGCGAGCGCCTCGAGAGCGTCGGCGTTCACCCGTGCGCGTTCCTGGCGCTGCGGGGCGAGGCGGCGGGAGAGGCTGCCGGCGATCTTTTCTACCGCGATCCGGCGCAACGCGCCAGCCGGGTTCGGTTGCTCCCGGTCGCCCGCGTGCTCGCCGTCCGGCGTGACGACGCGCGATCGTCGCTGCTCGAAGAGGCCGATCTCGTGATCGCACGGCCGGCGACGGTTTTTGCCGTCAACTTTGCTTCTTGAAATACTCCGCGTTGATCTCGGTAAATTTCTCGTACTGCTCGGGAACGTCGGAATCCGCGAAGATCGCCTCGACCGGACAGGCCGAGACGCACGCGCCGCAGTCGATACAGACTTCCGGATCGATGTAGAGCATCTCGTCTTCATCCTTGCCGTGAATGCAGTCGACCGGACAGACGTCGACGCACGACTTGTCCTTTGTGCCGATGCACGGTTCGGTGATGACGTAGGCCATGGGCGGTTTCCCCTTACGACGAGCGGTGACGCCGGCCCCTGTCCTTGCAGGGCTGGCGTGCCGGCAAGGGCGCTACGCCGGCCGGCCGCGTAGCGCGCGGATGATAAAGAGTAGCACGACCGCCCCGACGATTGCGCAGACAATGCTCGGCAGGTTGAAACCGGTGACGCCGGCGTGTCCGAAGAGTCGATAGAGCCAGCCGCCGATGATCGCGCCGATGATGCCGATGACGATGTCGCCGAGAACGCCGCCCGGGCCTTCGCCCGGCACGAGCCAGCGCGCGACCAGCCCCACGATCAAGCCGAAAACGATCCACAGAAGAATGCCCATGAAGCCGACGCCCCCCTTCCTTAGCGCTTTCAAAGATTCGACCAAGGGCACCGCAGCCCCGGCGTCGACGTTACACGAATATGAAGCGTCTTCTTCTCTGCCTGCTTGGGGCGCTCGCACTGGCTTCCGCTCCGGCAGGCGCCGACACGCCGGCCGGGACGAGCGAGATCCGCGTCTCGGGCACAGGCTCGGTGACGATGCAACCCGACGTCGCGAACGTCGTCGCCGCCATCGAAACGAACGCGTCGGGTGCCGGCGAGGCGGTCGCGCAGAACAACGCGACCTACGACCGCATCGTTGCGGCGGTCGTGAAGGCCGGAGTCGCGCGCACCGACGTCACGCTGGTCTCGTACAACATGAGCTACAATCCGAGACCGCGCATCGCGGCGCCGAATCCGGGCGGCGGCGAACGCTACGGCTATACGGTCATGCGGACGTTCGGCGTGAAGGTGCGCGACATCGGCAACGCCGGTCGCGTCGCCGACGCGTGCAGCGGTTCCGGAGCCACGTCGATCAACGACGTCTCCTTCGGTCTCGCCGATCCGAGCGCTGCCCGCACGCAGGCGACGAGCAAAGCCGTGGCCGATGCCCGGGCCAATGCCGAAACCCTCGCGACGGCGGCGCATCTGCGCATCGTTTCAATTAAAAGCGTCGAACTCGGCGGCGGCGGGGGAGTCGAGCCGCAGCCGATGATGCGCATGGCGGCCAACGCGCCGACGCAGTTCGACCAGTCGAACGTCAGCGTCTCGGTGACCGTCAGCGCGACCTTTCTGGCTCAGCCCTGAAACCTCCAGGGCGGCTGCGGGATAGAGCAGAGCGATGAACTCGACCTGCGAGAACTGCGGCGTACTGCCGGCCCCGATTTTCGACGGCCGACGCCGTCTCTGCACGGCGTGCGCGCAGCGGCGGACGGTCGCCGGAGCGCTACCCTTCCTCGGCGCGGCACTGGCCGCCGCCGGGCTCATCGCTGGAGGCATACTCATCAGCGAACGCTTGGGGGGCGAAGAACGGGAACGCGGCGCCTCGCCGCTCGACGAACTGACGCGGCGCTTCCGGGGAACGCCGACGCTGGGAAGTTTTTCGCGCGACCTCACCGATTTGGCGCGGGCAGGCAAACTCGATCCGGTCATCGGGCGCGACGACGAAATCGAGCGTCTCGTTTCGATTCTCGCGCGCCGCAGTAAGAACAATCCGGTGCTCGTCGGTGAACCCGGGGTGGGGAAGACCGCGATCGTCGAGGGTTTGGCGCTGCGGATCGTCGCCGGAACGGTCCCGGCGTCGCTGCGCGGAAAGCGCGTGCTCGCGCTCTCGCTCGGGCCGCTCGTCGCGGGCACGAAGTATCGCGGCGAGTTCGAAGGGCGCGTCAAGCGCATCCTCGACGAAGTCAAACGCAGTGCGCGCGACGTCGTTCTCTTCATCGACGAGCTGCACACGCTCGTCGGCGCGGGCGCCGCCGAAGGCGCCCTCGATCTCAGTTCGATGATTAAGCCGGAACTCGCGCGCGGTGAACTGCAGTGCATCGGCGCGACTACGTTCGACGAATATCGAAAGTACGTCGAGTCCGATGCCGCGCTGGAACGCCGCTTCCAACCGGTCATGGTTGACGAGCCGAGCATCGAGCAGACGATCGCGATCCTGCGCGGTTTGCGCGAGGGGTACGCGAAGCATCATCGCGTCACGATCGGCGACGACGCGATCGACGCGGCGGCCGCGCTCTCGGCGCGCTACATCGCCGACCGGTTCCTCCCCGATAAAGCGATCGATCTGATGGACGAAGCCGCCGCCTCGGTCGCGCTGCAGAATAAAGGCACGGTCGAGCTACCCGTGGTGACGCGCGAGCACGTCGCGGGCGTCGTTACGCGATGGACCGGCATCCCGCAGGCATCGCTGACCGAATCGCAGGCCAATCGTTTGCTCGATCTCGAGAACGTGCTCTCACGCCGCGTCGTCGGGCAGGCGCACGCGATTGCGTCGGTTTCCGATGCGATACGGCGCGCGCGAGCCGGACTGCACGATCCGCGCAAACCGCTAGGCAGTTTTCTCTTCAAGGGCCAGAGCGGCGTCGGCAAAACCGAACTCGCGAAAGCGCTCGCCGAAGCCTTGTTCGGGAGTGAGGCCGCGCTCGTGCGCATCGACCTCTCCGAGTTCACCGAACAGCATTCGGTCTCGCGTCTACTGGGCGCGCCGCCTGGATACGCCGGGCACGACGAACCCGGTCAACTCACCGAGCCGGTGCGGCGCCGTCCGTATTGCGTCGTGCTCTTCGACGAACTCGAAAAGGCGCACCCCGACGTCGCCGCGCTGCTGCTGCAAATTCTCGACGACGGTCGCGTGACCGACGCGAAGGGGCGCACGATCGACTTCCGCCACGCGCTGATCGTGCTCACGACCAATCTCGAGGACGACGAGCTGTCGTTTTCCCTGCGCCCGGAACTCGTCAACCGCATCGACGAGATCGTCGCGTTCGACCCGTTGGGTCTACCGGAGATCGAAGCGATCGTTGCGATCCACGTCGACGCGCTGGCGGCACGCCTCGGCGCGCGCGATGTCCGGCTGCGCCTCACCGACGACGCACGGCGCTTTCTCGCGGAGGAATCGATGGCAGCCGGTTCGGGCGCGCGCTTCGTGCAGCGCACCGTATCGCGTCACGTCTCGACTCCGATTTCGACCGCCGTATTGCGCGGCGTCCTCCACGCGGGCAGCACCGCCGGCGTCGACCTTCACGACGGCGCGCTCGTCGTCAACGCCGCTTAGCACCGCGGCGCAGCGGAGCGCGCGACGCTACGGGAACAGCGCGTTCGTTGAGGTCGGCGGCGAAAGCGCGAGCGCCTGCGGACTGCTCACGCCGTTGGAGAAAGTCACCCACGACGCGCCGGCATACGGCGGCGGATACTGCGTCACCGTGTTGTTGCCGTAGTTCGCAACGTAGAGATTGCCCGACGCGTCGATCGCCAGCGCGACCGGCTGATTCTGACCGCCGGCGATCGTCGTCGGAGCGCCGGCATACGGCGGAAGGTATTGGGTGACCGTGTTCGAGCCCTGATTCGGCACGAAGAGACTCGACGAGGGGCCTAACGCAATCGCACCCTGTTCGTTGACGCCGTTGGTGACGGCGACGACCGGCGAACTCGTGCCGGAGAACGGCGGCGAGAACTCTACGACCGAGGCCGGCGTGCTGTTGAGATTCGATACGAAGAGATTTCCGCGGCCGTCGAGCGCTATAGAGTTCGGGCCGTAGAGTCCGTTCGAGAGTGTGGTCGGCGTGCCGGCGTACGGCGGCGAGTACTCCGTGACGGTATTCGACGCCTGATTGGCGACGAACAAGTCTCCCGACGCGTCGAGTCCCAGGCTGACGGGATCGCCGATGCCGTTCGAGATCGTGACGATCGGCCCACCGCCGTACGGCGGCGTGTATTCCGTCACCGTATTGCTGCCGCTGCCGTTGGCGACGAAGAGATCGCCGCGCGCATCGAGCGCCAGCGCCTGCGGATGGTTGACGCCGATCGCGATCGTCGACGGCAGTCCGTTATAGGGTGCGGTGTATTCGGTGACGTTGCCGGTTTGGCTGGCCACGAAGAGATCGCCCGCGCCGTCGAACACCAGCGATTGCGGATTGCTCACGCCGTTTTGGATCGTTGCGACCGGCACGTTCTGGCCGCCGGCGTAGAGCGCCACCGTGTTCGTACCGGCGTTGGCGATTGCCAGCAACTGCTTGACGTCGACGGTCGCGCTTCCGGAGCACGTCGCGCCGATCTGCAGGCACGGATTCGACGGCATTCCTGGAAACGCGGCGCTCATGCGCAACGTCGCCGTGCCGCCCGCGTACGGAACCGGCGGCGAAACGGAGAACACGTTCGGAAAGGCCGGACCGGGCGGTGCGACCGAGAGGTCGAGCGCGCCGCCGGTCTGCGCGACGGAGACGACGGGCGACGCTGCGCCGATGATGATGTTTTGGTTCGCATCGAGCAGTTGCGCGACGAGTTGATGCTTTCCGGCGCCGTAGAGGTCGATGCCGGCCTGCGGGTTCTGGTAGGTCATCGTCGATCCGGAGAGCACGACGAGTTGCTGCGGCACGCCCGAAAGCGTCAGGTTTACGACGGTTCCCGCGCCGTAAGTAACCGCGAACGCGATCGTTTGCGTGCCGTTCGGCGGCACGCTCGCGCCTATCTCCGAAATGGCCGCGGTGTAGTTTCCCGGTGCGAGCGGCAACGCGGCCTGGCAGACGGCCCCGCCGGCGGCGACGTTGGCGCACGTTCCGGATGCAGACGTCAACCCGATCGTTTGCGTTGCCGGCGTCGGACCGTTCAGATTCAACGTGAGCCCCTGAACCTGCGCCTGCGGCCCGCCGGAGGATCCGGTGCCGGGCGGCGTCGGCGTGGCGAATGGGGTGGGCGTGGTTCCGGGTACCAGCGGAAAGGGCGTGGCTGGGCCTGGCGGCGTCGGGCCCGAAGCGGGCGCCGCGTTTCCGACCGTCCACGGTACGTGAACCCGCACGAGCGTGGTGCCGTTCGGAGCGCCGCCCATCACGTTGGCGCCGGGCCCGAGTCCGGTCCCCGGCAAACCCAGCGAGTTTTGGGCGCCGCCACCGGCACACCCGGCAAACAGCACGGCAGCCGCGCACAGAGTTCCGTACCTCCTGAGCGACCGCTTCACGAGAGTCGGCAGGTTCTCCACGCGTGCGACGGGGGCCCTGCTCCGGGGCCGGCTATTGCAGCAGGCGAACGACGTCCGCGCGCATCTCCTGCGCCGAAAGTTCCCCGACGACGATTGAGCGTACGGCGCCCCGGCGGTCGATGAAGACGTGGACCGGCAGACCGTTGACCGCGTACTGGTCGCGCAGCGTTCCGTCGTCGACCACGACGGGGTAGTCGAGACGGTGCGCTCGCCGGAAGTCGGCCGCCTTATGCGCGTTCTCGAGCACGTCGATGCCGACGACCTGCAGTCCGCGCGGGCCGAACTCACGCTGCAGCGCGTCGATGGCAGGCGCCTCTTCGTTACACGGCGGGCACCAGGTCGCGAAGAAGTTCAGATAGACGACCTTTCCGCGCAGCGAGCCCATCTCCAAATGCGTCCCCGCAGTAGTCGGCTCGGTCCAGTTCGGTGCCGCTTCCCCGACGCGAGCGTGGGCGCCGGCCTGAGCGGCATTCTTCGAACCGCTCGTTCCGCTGCACGACGCAAGCGCCGCTGCGACCGCGAATGCCGTCGCCGTGCGCACCCAAGCGATCGTACTACCCATAACTCGGAAAGGCGACGGCTTCGAGATCGCGACGCATTTGCGCGACGAGTTCGTCGACGCCCTCGAAAAGCATCTGTGCGCGCACGTAACGCAGTTCGCGTAAGGCAAGTTCGCGACCGTAGATCGTTTGATGGAAGTCCCTCAGCCACGCTTCGACGGTGCGTTCGGTTCCGCCGAACTGCGGATTGGTTCCAATCGAGACGAGCGCCGGCCGATCGCGTCCGTCGTAGCGCGCCAGCGCGGCGTACACGCCGTCTTTCGGCAGCAGTTTGCGCGGCGGCCGGACGTTGGCAGTCGGAAATCCGAGCGCGTGTCCGCGTCCTTGGCCCAACTCGACGGCGCCGCGAATTTCGTAACCGTTGCCGCCGATCATGCGGTCGGCGGCCGCGAGGTCGCCGGCGGCCACCAGTTCGCGGATTCGCGTGCTCGAGATGCGCTCGGACCCGTCGGTGGCGTTCTCCAGCGGAACGAAGCCGACGCCGCGCCGATCGAAGTAGTCGCGCATGAATGCGACGTCGCCGGCGCGCTTGTGGCCGAATCGAAAGCTCGAACCGACGACGACCGCACGAACGCCAAGCCGGTCGACGAGCACGTCGAGAAAGGCTTGCGGCGAGAGCCTCGCGATACCGTCGTCGAACGTGACGAACAGGCATTCTTCGAAGCCGGCTGCTGCGAAGGCTGCGACGCGTTCTTCCGGCGTGTAGAGTAACGGCGGTTCCGTCCCCGGACGCAGAAATGCCGACGGATGGTTGGAGAACGTCAACACCCCCGAGCGCCAGCCCGGCCGGCGCATCCGCAGCGTCTGTCGCGCGATCGCGCGATGCCCTCGATGAAAGCCGTCGAAGAAACCGATGGCGAGCGCGAGCGGACGCTGCGAGTCGCGCTCGAGCGCGTGCGTAATGCTCGTGCTCACACGTCGACCAGTACTTTGCGCGGCGCCAAGAGCGCGCCGAGCGCTTCGCCGACGCCCACGAGCGTGCGCGACTCGTCGCGCACGAACACGTGACGCGCGCCCGAACCTTGCGGAAGCGGCACGACGCGTCCGGCGCGAAAGTCAGCCGACTCGCGCAGGTCGAGCACGATGGTGGGAAACGGAATCACGCGTTCGGGCGGCGTCAGCGCAGCCTCGGGATCGTCGGCGATCTCTTCGATGGTGCGCGCCTCGTAGAGCACGAACGCCCCGGACGCTTCGCGCACCAGCGCGCCCATGTGCGCCGGCACGCCGGCAACGGCGCCGATATCGTGACACAGGGTCCGGACGTACGTGCCCGCGCTGCACGCGATCCGCAAGCGAGCAATCCCCGGCGATTCGATGCCGAGAACGGCAATCGCATAGACGGTCGTCTCGCGCGGCGGCCGCTCGACGGTCTTCCCTTCACGTGCGAGCTCGTACAGCCGCCGCCCCTGGTGGTGAACCGCCGAGAACATCGGCGGCACCTGTGCGATCTTCCCGACGAACTGCGGAATCGCCGCATCGAGCCGCTGCGCCCAGTCGGGCGGCGCCGGACGTTCCTCGAGCGTCGCGCCGAGCGCGTCTTGCGTCGCGGTCGATCGCCCGAAGACGATCGTGCACGCATACGCCTTGCGCTGATCGCCGAGCAACGGAATCAATCGCGTCGCGCGGCCGACCGCTACGGGCAGAACGCCGGCCGCTTGCGGATCGAGCGTTCCTAAGTGTCCGATCGCCGGTTTGCGATCGCGCCCGCGGCTTTGATAGATTCGCCGCAATCTGGCGACCACGTGCGCCGACGTAGGGCCCGCAGGTTTGAAGACGTTGACGAAGCCGAGCACGCCGTACTTAGGGAACCCCTGCCGAGCGCAGTTCTTTACGCAACGCGCCGGCGACGCCCAGGAGGCCGCCGAGCGCGACCAGCAGCGCGGCGCCCGCTCCCAGTACGAGAAATTTCGAGAGACTCCACGCGACGAAGAGCACGCCGCCGATCGCCAGCAGCACGTAACTCGCCCGCAGAAATCGCGCTTGCGGAAAGTGCCGTGCGAGAAACCACGCGCCCAAGCCGCCGAACACGGCGAGCACGATTCCCGCAGCCACCGTCATCGATCACAACCCTTCGGCGACGAGCGCGGCGTCGACCGCGCCAAATGCCTCCTGCAGCGTCCCGTGGCAGGTCAATCCAGCGGCGCGGAAATGTCCGCCTCCGCCCAGGCGTTTGGCCGCGGCCTGTACGTTGACGCGCCCGTTGGAACGAAGGCTCACGCGAATCTCCCCGTCGATCGCTTTGAACAGCGCCGAAACTTCGACGCCCTCTTGTCCGCGAAGCACGTTAACGGTGTCCTCGGTGTCTTCTCCATCGGCACCGGTGCGTGCGAGCATCGCGTCGTCGACGAACGAGTAGCAGTAGCGATCCCCGTGTTCGAAGCGCATGCGTTCGACGATTTCGCCGAGCAGCTTGGTCGCGGCCACGCGCTTGCGCAGGAAGATTTCCTCGGTGATCTGCTCTTTATTCGCTCCATAGCGCATCAACTCGGCGGCCAAATCGAGGGCTTCGGGCGTCGTATTCGAGTGCATGAATCCGCCGGTATCCGTCATGATCGTCGCGAGCACGCAGGTCGCGACGTCGCGATCGACCGGCACGCCGAGCCCCCGGAGCAAGTGCATGACGACCGCGCCCGTCGAACACTCGGTTTCGATCACGTAGTTGAGCTTTCCGAAGTGCGCGTTGCCCAAGTGATGGTCGATGTCGAGCATGTTTTCGCGAACGACCGGCGGAAGAAACTCGCCGGCGCGCGTCGAGTCGCTCATGTCGCAAAAGACGAAGAGTGCATCGGAAGCCAGATCGGCCGGCAGCCGGCGCGATACGAGCCCGGCATCGGGAAGGAATCGCAGGTTTCGCGGAACCGGATCCTGATTGAAATAAGCGACGCGCTTTCCGAGTTTTTTGAGCGCCAACCCCAGCGCGAGTCCGGCACCAAGCGTATCGCCGTCGGGCTTCACGTGGCTCACCATCACGAAGTCCGACCGCGCGCGCAGTTCGGCGACGACTTCGTCGGTTGTGGCCATGGTCGCGGCGCTGCCGACCGTCACGATGCCTCGTCTTGCGCGAGCGCGTCGCGCAGGGTCTTGGCGAGGGCGATCGCGCGCTCGGCCGAGCGGTCTTCGATGAAGATCAACTCGGGCGTATGCCGCAAATCGATCTTGCGTCCGAGTTCGCCGCGCAAAAACCCGCTTGCGTGGCGCAGGGCGTCGAGCGATTGTCGCGCCGCTTGCCGGTCGCCGATGACCGACACGTGCACCCTGCAGTGCCGCAGATCGTCGCTGACTTCGGCGCGCGTGACCGTCACGAACGCCAAGCGTGGATCCTGCAACTCCTGGGCGATCAGCGTACCGAGAATGCGCTGGATCTCGTGATCGATTTTGGCCATGCGTTGAGCCTTCATGCGTGCACCAACTCCGCGGCGACGTGCTCGATCGCGTAGGCTTCGATGACGTCACCCTCTTTGAGGTCTTGGAACTTCGCGATTTGGATGCCGCACTCGAAGCCTTCGGCGACTTCGCGAACGTCGTCCTTGAAGCGCCGCAGCGACTCGATTTCGCCGTCGAAGACGACCGCCGAATCGCGGATGACGCGAGCCTTTGCGTTACGCGAAACCTTGCCGCTGGTGATGTAGCAGCCGACGATCGTTCCGACCTTCGAGACCTTGAAGACCTGGCGAACCTCGGCGCGTCCCAGCGTGACCTCGCGCCGGATCGGCGCCAGCATGCCGCGCATCGCTTTCTTGAGGTCCTCTTCGACCTCGTAGATGACCTGATAGAATCGCAGGTCGACGCCTTCGTTCTCGGCCAGCCGCCGCGCGGTTTCGTCGGGACGGATGTTGAAGCCGATGAGCACCGCGTTTGACGCGCTTGCGAGGTTCACGTCGTTGGGCGAGATCGCGCCGACGCCGCCGTGGATCACGCGAATGTCGACGTTGTCGTCGGAGAGCGACTCCATACGGGCGCGCAACGCTTCGAGCGAGCCCTGACCGTCGGCCTTGATGATGAGGTTGAGCGCCTTCTTCCCCTCGGCCGGCATCGACATAAACGTCTCGAGCGATACGCGCTGCGAACCCCCCGCCGAAATGCGCACGTCGCGGCGCCGCGTGGCGCGCTTCTCCGCGGCCTCGCGCGCGACGCGTTCGTCGCTGACCGCGGCGACCGAATCGCCGGCGGAGGGCACGTCCGAGAGCCCCATGATCTCGACTGGAATCGAGGGCCCGGCCTTTTTGACTTGTTTGCCTTGATCGTCGATGAGCGCGCGCACCTTGCCGAACGTTCCGCCGACGACGATGATGTCGCCGACGCGCAGCGTACCGTTCTGCACGAGCACGGTGGCGACGGCGCCGCGGCCCCGGTCGAGCGCCGACTCGATGACCACGCCGGTCGCTCGCCGCGTGCGATTGGCTTTAAGATCGCGAATGTCGGCTTCGAGCAGGACGGTGTCGAGCAGGTGCGCGATGCCGTCGCCGGTCTTGGCCGAAACCGGAACCATTTCGATGGTTCCGCCCCAATCGACCGGCTGCAATCCTTGTTCCATCAGCTGCTGTTTCACGCGGTCCGGCTGCGCGTCTGGCTTGTCCATCTTGTTGATCGCGACGACGATCGGGACGCCGGCCGCTTTCACGTGCGCGATCGCTTCTCGCGTTTGCGGCATGACGCCATCGTCGGCCGCGACGACCAGCACCGCGACGTCGGTGACCTTCGCGCCGCGAGCGCGCATCGCGGTGAACGCTTCGTGGCCCGGCGTGTCGATGAAGGTGATCTTGCGGTCGTTTTGCTCGACGGTGTACGCGCCGATCTTCTGCGTGATGCCGCCGGCTTCGCCGCCGGCGACGTTCGCTCGACGAATCTTGTCGAGCAACGACGTCTTGCCGTGATCGACGTGACCGAGTACGGTGACGACCGGCGGTCGCGGCGTCATCATCTCGGGCTTGTCTTCTTCTTGCTCGACGGTGACTTCTTCGCCGGCTTCCTTGACGACCGCGTTGAAGCCGAATTTCTTTGCTGCCGAGATCGCGACGGCGCTGGGAATGTTTTGATTGATCGTCGCCATCGTGCCCATCTTGATGAGTTCGGTGATGACGTCTTTCACCGGCACGATCATCGACGTTGCGAGTTCCTGCACCGTGAGGAGATCGGGAATCTCGATCGTCTCGAGCGTGCGCGACAACACGGGGGCGGCGTGATCGCCCTTCTTCTTGCGTTGCCGCTCTTTCTCGAGCAGCAGTTCCTTCTCGCGATCTTTCTTCGCCGCAGCCTTGTCTTCGTGCGAGCGAATACGGTCGCCGGGACGGCCGCCCGCCGAAGGGGCGGGTCCGTCGCCGGGCGTGACCATCGGTCCCGCGTGCGGGCCGGGCCGCTGGGCCGGTCCGAGCGGACGGAAGGGTCCGTTACCGGCGTGCCGGCGTGCGGGGGCGCCGGCGGCGGGAGCTTGCGGGCTCGGGCGCAGATTTCCAGGTGCCTTGCCGATTTGTCCGGGCATTGCCTGACCCGGACGCGGCGCTACGCCGGGACGGCCCGGCAATCCCACCGCAGGACCGGGCGAAGCCGAGGCGCTCGTCGTGGGCGGCGGCGCTACGCGGCGCGCGACCGAGGACTGCCCCGACGGAACCGGCCGAAGCTGCGGGATCGCCTCCGGCGCGGGCTTGGCGGCGGGACGCCGTGGCGGCGGAGCCACGGGAGCACTGGCGACCGGCGCGGGCGGCGGAGCCGGAGCCGGGGCCGGAGCCATTGGCGCGGGAACGGGCGCCTGGGCGGCCGCCGGCGCGGCCGTACGGGTCGGCGCACCGGTGACGGGACGCAGGCGAGGAATCGGCGCCTCGGGAACGGGCGGGCGCGCCGCGGCCGGCTTCCGCGCCGGCGCCGCGGGGGCGGCCCGTTTCGGAGCGGGCGGCGCGGGTTCGGGTTTCGCGGCTGCCGCGGATTTCAGCAAAACGCTGCGGACCAAATCGGCGATTTGATCCGGAACGACGCTGAGTTGATTTTTCGCTTCGAAAATACCGCCCAAACGCTCGTTGAAGAGTGCGATCAACTCCTTGGACGATAGCCCGACCTCTTTGGCGAGCTCGAAGATCCGTACTTTTCCCGTAGCCAATGCTCCTCACTTCAGGTGGAGTCGCCCCGCTACGGGACCACCCCACTACGCGCTCAACTGGAGCCCCTCATCGCATGCGGGGCCATTATCGCCGACGATTGCCGTTCATCATATTGCGTTCATCCGTCGAACTACTTATTAAACCACATTCTGCCGCAACGGCTGCAAGCCCCGGGTAACGCTTATTCTTCGTGACCGCCGCACCGCAGGCCGCCGAGCAGAGGTAGGCGCCTCGCCCCGGTTGCCTCCGGTCCCCAGTCCCGTCCGGACGCCACCCGGCGGGCGACCGTACGAAGCGCGCCATTGCCGCCTGCGGCAGGCGCCGCCGGCACCCGACGCATTGGCGAACCGGGTCCACCGCTTACTCGCTGCCCAAGCGCTCGCGCCGGAACTCCTCCAGTTTGCGAATGAGGTCGGGGTCGATATCGACGCCCTCGGCGTCGCTCTCGACCGCCTCCGGAGCGCTCTCCTCGGCGGTGCGCTCGGCGCGCTCCACCAAGTAACGTTCGCGCGCCTCCGCCGATTCGCTTTCGCTCGTGATGTCGAGCCGCCAACCCGTCAGTCGCGCCGCGAGCCGCACGTTCTGCCCGTCGCGCCCGATCGCGAGCGAAAGTTGATAGTCGGGCACGATGACCAGGGCAACGCCGTCCTCCTCGAAGAGTTCGACCCCGATTACCTTTGCCGGAGCGAGGGCCTGCATGATGAACGTCGCCGGATCCGCATCGTAACGGATGACGTCGACTTTCTCCCCGCGCAGGTTGTCGGTGACGTTGGCGATGCGGCTCGACTTTGGACCGAGACAGGCGCCGATCGCGTCGACCTCGGCACGGTTGCTGCGCACGGCGACCTTCGAACGGCTTCCCGCATCGCGCGCGATTGCCATGATTTCGACCGTGCCGTCGGCGATCTCGGGGACTTCGAGTTCCAGCAAGCGCTGCACCAAGCCCTCGGCGGTGCGTGACAGGATGACCTGCGGCCCCTTCGGCGACTTCTTGACGTCGAGCACGTAGGCGCGGATGAAATCGTTGATCCGGTACGACTCGCCCGGAACCTGCTCGTCGAGATACATCACGGCTTCGTCGCGGCCTTCGAGCGTGATGAACATGTTGCGCTGCTCGTAGCGCTGGACGGTTCCCGTAACGAGGTCGTTGAGCTTGCGCACGTATTTGTTGTAGACGGTGTCGCGCTCGGCCTCGCGGATGCGCTGCACGATGACCTGCTTGGCCGTCTGCGCCGCGATTCGCCCGAAGTCTTTCGGCGTCACTTCCTCATCGTAGAAATCGCCGGCCTGATACGGAGCGCCCGCTTTCGTAAGGGCGATCTCGAGTTTCGGATCGACGACCTCTTCGACGACGCTGCGGCGGTGATAGACCTTGTACGCGCCCGTCTGACGATCGACGATGACGATTGCATTCGACTCGCTGCCGAAATGCCGTTTGTACGCCGTCAGCAGCGCCGCTTCGAGCGCCTCGAGCAGCATCTCGAACGGGATGTTTCGCTCTTTGGCGATCGATTGCAGGACGTCGATGAGTTTTTCGTCAGTGACTGCGTCTGTTACCGGCATAGGCTTTCTTTCGTTGTTGCTTGTTCCGCTGGAAATCCTCGCGCGCGTCGTATTCGAGATGCGCCGATTTGATCGTCTCGATCGGCAGCGGCAGCTCGCCGCCGTCGGTCTCCAGAATGACCGCCGACGTTCGCACGCCGCGCAGCGTTCCGCGATGCGTCTTGCTGCCGTTGACGCTGAGCGTCGTTACGATCCGCGCGCGGCGTCCGGCGAAGCGCGTGTAGTCCGCGGGCCGAACCAAGGGCCGCTCCACGCCGGCCGATTCGACTTCCAGCGTGTAGGGTGCGCCGCATGTTTCGAGCGTCGAGTTCAGGCGCGCCGCGATGCGCTCGCAGAGATTGAGATCGGCGCCTCCCGGACGATCGATCGTCAAGCCGAAAGCCGTGGTTCTTCCGACCGAACGGGCACGCCGTCCAACGATCTCCAATCCCGGATACGACGCGTCGCACGCAATCGCGTCCACCTCTCGTTCGAATACTCCCTGCAGCTCGCTCACGCGATTCCCGAGCACCTCTGAAGACAACGAAGCGCGGGACCTGCCCACGCTCCGGATGACCGCCCCCATGATAGCGGAAAGAGCGACGGGCCGCAACCCCACGTGGGCGCGGCCCCTCACTCATTGTGCTTTTCCGGTACTTTTGCGATTCGCGCGCCGCCGGCAATTCGTCCGGCTTGCGTGGGCGCGATGTCTGCGTCCTTATCCGGCGCGTCCTTCGCGGGCTCCGTAGCCCGGTGGATCTTGCGGTTCCAACCGCCCTCCTTGTCAAACGTGCACTGCCGAATCGGCGCCTTAATTGTATTCCGACGAAGGTCGGAACTCAAGGGGGAAAGAGGACCCTTTACGGCGACGCTGCGGGCGACGGAGCGAACGGTACGAGCAGCCGTCCTTCGCACGGCTCGCTGACGATGCCGTCAACAACCGGAGGGAGCGTGCCAGGGGTTCCTCGCCCGCCGCCAATGCTGACTTGCGTGCCGTTGGCCGGCGCATAATCGCCGGCATGCGGCGCCGTCGCGTTGACGGGATAGCGAACGAGCCAGCCCGTGCAGATCGTCGTAGGCCCCGCCTTCCGGATCGACGTCACCCACATCTCGACGAGCGCGTCCGTGCCCGAGGTCGAGCGATAGAGGTACTTCGTCTGGGCGAGAACGGCGGGCGGCGGCGTCGGACGCAGCGACCCGTGTAGCGAGATCGTCGGCGCGTATTGCTTGCTGGTCGGATTTACCGGATTGTTCGGCAGCAGCGAGCGCAGTTTGGCGTTGATGTTCGGGGCTGTAGGCGGCGCCTTGGTCGCGCGCGGTGCCGGCGTGGGCGTCGGCCGCAGCTCGATGGGCCGCTGCGGCGCCGCCCGGGTCTTTGGCCCGTTGCCCGCGCGCGGTCCCGGTGAGCCGACCCCCTTGGGGCCGGGACTCGGCGCGGCGCCACGGGTCTTTGCAACGGCCGCCACCGCGGTCGCGCTCGGGCTAGGAACGCCGGAGCGGGGAGCGGGCGAGAGCGACGCGCGAACCGCCGGGGCCGGCGTACTGCTCGGCGCAGCACTGGCACGAACCGCGACCGGAGCGGCGCTCGGCGCTACGCTCACGGCCGGCGCCGGACTCGACCGGCGTACCGGCGCGGCGGTCGGTGCCGGCGGCTTCGGCGACCGCGCGGGCGATGGGGCGGTGGTCGGCGCCGGCAACGGCGTCGCGGTTTCGGTCACCTTCAGCGCGACCGAGACGGGCGCGACGGTCGGAACGCTGATCGGGGCCGCGGGCGCCTCCGTGCGCGGCTGCACCTCGTAGACGTTCTGCGTCGGCTGAGGATTGGGTTGAGCGCTCTGCTGCGGCAGCGGGCGTGGATTGGGGGGCGCCGTCGGCGCCTCGCGCGCCAGCTCGTGGCGATTCTGAGGAATTCGCTGGGTCTGCGGCTGTTGCAGCGCCGCGTGACGCACGGGCGCAATGCGCGGCACGTGTGCCATCGGAAGTTCGGCGCGCACCGCCGCCGGCTGATTGGCGACCACCGCCGGCGACAGCCGCTCGAGCGTGACGATCGAGCCGCCCTCGACGTTTTCGGTCGCGCCTTCTTCCGAGGAACTCGCGATGATGCTCACCAGCAGCAATGCGAGCAGCGCATGAATTACGATCGACGCGAGCGTGCTGCCGGCGAGCCGTTCGGGGTAGCGCCGGTCGCGCGGATTGCGCTCGAATTTCACCCGGTTTCCTTGCGCTCAAGGAATCGCAGGAGCCTGCCGCGGCTTTCGCGCAAGCGAAGCGTGCCCCATGGAACCGATAATCCAAAAACGGACGAAGATCGTCGCGACGATCGGCCCGGCGTCGCGCGACCCCGCGATCATGCGATCGCTCTTCGTCTGCGGCGCGAACGTCATCCGTCTCAATTTCTCGCACGGCACGCCGGCCGAACACGCAGAAGTCATCCGCGACGCGCGGGCGATCACCGCCGAACTCGGCATCCAGTGCGCGCTGCTTCAAGATCTTCCCGGCCCCAAAGTGCGCACCGGCAAGCTCGCAGAGGGATTCACCGCGCTCCATCTGGCGCGCGGGGCGCGTTTCGTCGTAACCGTCGACGACGTCGACGGCACGCCCGAGCGCGTATCGACGAGTTACCGCGACTTGCCCGCCGACGTCGCCATCGGCAAGCGCCTCTACCTGCAAGACGGCCAGATCACGCTGCGTATCGTCGGCAAATCGGCGACCGAGATCGAGACGCTCGTCGAGTCCGGCGGCGATCTGCGCGCGGCCCAGGGCGTCAGTTACCCCGACGGAACGCTGAACGTGGCGGCCGTGACCGATCGCGACCTCGAGTTTCTGGAGTTCGGCATCGAACACGGCGTCGATTACGTCGCGCTCTCCTTCGTGCGGAGCGCCGACGACGTCGTGCGCGCGAAGGCGTTCATCACCAAGCTCGGCGCGCACGTACCGGTCATCGCGAAGATCGAAAAGCACGAAGCCCTTCAGGATCTCGCCGCGATCATCAAGGCATCTGACGGAATCATGGTCGCACGTGGCGATCTCGGCATCGAGATCCCGATCGAAACGGTTCCGATCGTGCAGAAACGCATCATCGCCGAATGCAATCGCGCGAGCAAGCCGGTCGTGACCGCGACCCAGATGCTCGAATCGATGATCCTCTCATCGCGTCCGACGCGCGCGGAAGTCACCGACGTCGCCAACGCAATCCTCGACGGCACCGACGCCGTCATGCTTTCCGGCGAAACCGCCATCGGGCGCTACCCGACCGAAACGGTGCGCATGATGGCCGAAATCGCGCGCGAAGCCGAGCGTGCCTACCCGCACGCGGCGTTGCGCGACCGCCGTCTCGACGACGCCGAACCGGCGATCGCCGCGTCGATCGCCGAAGCCGCGACGCGCGCCAGCGCCGAACTCGAGATTCCCTACATCGTCACCGGCACGACGACCGGCAGCACCGCCCATCACATCGCGGCGTTCCGTCCCCAAGCGCGCATCGTCGCGCTCACGCCCAATCCGGCCGTCGCACGCCGCCTCGCGCTCCTCTGGGGCACCGAGTCTCTCGTCATCGATCGCTACGATTCGATCGACGTTCTGCTCTACATGACGCAGCGCGAAATGGTGCGCTCCGGACTCGTCTCAACCGGCGACCTCATCGCCTTCACCACCGGCATTCCCGTCGGCGCCGGCGGCACGAACGTCCTCAAAATCCACCAAATAACGTAAGCAGCCGGACGGAGCGCGCGACGTAGCGACCTGAGGGACTCTGGACGCGGCGCGGAGGGCTGGATGCCCGAGAGCGCCGCGCCAGGTAGTAGCGATTTCGCATGGACGCGAAATCGCGAACGTCCCGAGGGTGCTACGTCGCGCGCTCCGTCCGGCCGCTTACGTTGTTCTCCTCCGCGCCGCGTCCAGAGTCCCTCGGGTCGGCCCGCCCTGTGCGCCGCCGCTCTTCGCTCCTTTACGGGCGAGAAGTTCGCGAGCGTGCTTCAATGCGGCGTCGTGGGTTTCGCCGGAGAGCATGCGCGCGAGTTCGTTTTCGCGAGCTGCGGCGCCGGTGATTTCGCGCACGGAGATCGTCGTCGCGCCGGCGCGTTCGCTCTTTTCGAGCACGTAGTGGCGATCGGCCCAGGTTGCGAGTTGCGCGAGATGCGTGACGCAGATGACTTGGCCGTCGCGCGCGAGGCGCCCCAGGCGCGCGCCGACGGCGGTACCGGTCGTGCCGCCGACGCCGGCGTCGATTTCGTCGAAGACTAAGGCGGTGGAGGCGTCGCGTGCTTTCGAAAGTGCGACGATCAACGCCAGCAGCATGCGGGAGAGTTCGCCTCCCGACGCGATGCGCGCCAGCGGACGGAGCGGCTCGCCGGCGTTGGCCGAGAACTGAAACTCGACGCGTTCGGCGCCGTCGGCGCCGGGGTGATCGAGCGGTTCGATCGCGACTTCGAAACGTCCGGATCCCAGTGCCAGATCGCCGAGTTCGGCGGCGACGCGTTTTGCGAGCGCGGTCGCCGCGCGCTTTCTCGACGCGGTAAGGCGTGACGCTGCCGATTCGAGTTCGCGCCGCGAGTCGTTCGTCAGTGCGAGCAGATCGGCGATGCGCCGGTCGCGGCCCTCGTACTCGGCGGCGGCGGCGCGCGCCGTCTCGGCATGTGCGAGCACGCGCTCGACACTGCCGCCGTATTTACGTTTCAGCGCGTCGATGAGTTCGAGGCGGGCGTTGATCGCGTCGAGTTCGGCGGGGTCGAGGTCGCTCTCCACGGCGGCCGAGACCGCCGATGCGAGTTCGCCGGCTTCGCTCTGCAGCGCCGCGGCCTGCTGCGACAGCGCTTGAAAGGACGGCGCGACGTCGCCGATTCCGCGCAGGGCTGCTGCGGCGGCGCCGAGCGCGCCGATCGCACCCGCATCGTCGCCGGAGAGCGCACCGCGGGCGCGTTCGAGCGCTTCGACGACGCGTTGAAGGTTGTCGAGACGGCGGCGGCGCTCGTCGAGCCGTTCTTCCTCGCCGGCGATCAATCGCGCCGCGTCGATTTCGCGCGCTGCGAAAAGCGCATCGTCGTACCGCTCGTGCGCGCGCGCTTCATCCGCACGCAAACGTTCGAGCGTGCGTTCGTTCTCGGCAACGCGCGCGAATGCGGCGACGACCGCAGCGCGCGTCGCATCGTTGCCGCCGAAACGGTCGAGCAGCTCCTGATGGTAGGCGGGAACGAGCAGACGCTGCGCTTCGTGCTGGCCCGCAATCTCGGCGACGCCGGGAGCGATCTCGCGTAGGTAGGCCGCGGTCGACGGCCGGCCGCAGAGACGCACGACCGAGCGCCCCGCATCCGTTGCCTCGCGCGCGATCGTCGCTTCTTCGCCCGCGTCGAGTTCGTAGCCGCCGGCGGCGAGCCGCTCGCGCAAGCCGTCGCTCGGATCGAACGCCAACGTCACCGACGCTTTAGCGGCGCCGCGCCGAACGGCATCGGCTCCGGCGCGCGCGCCGAGCGCGAACGCCAATGCGCCGAGCAGCATCGTTTTGCCCGAGCCCGTTTCGCCGGTGAAGATCGTCGCGCCGCCGTCGAAATCGACGCGGGCACGCTCGATCAATCCAAAATCGTCGATCTCGAGTCGCCTCAGCACGCCGTAAATGCTCGTCTAACGGCGCGGACCTTTGACCGAAACGCCCCACATCATCTTCTCTTCGAGGCGCTCGAAGAAGTGCAGCGGCGAGAGCCGCGCAAAGCGCACGCACTTAGGATGGCGGCGAACGAAGACGCTCGAGCCCGGCGCAAGATCGGCGAGCACGTCGCCGTCGCATTCGAGATGCGCCTGCGCGATCTCCGAATCGCAGGTAATCTCGATGTGCGACGACGCCGGCACGATCAGCGGCCGGGAAAAGAGCGTGTGCGGAAGCAGCGGCGCGACGCCGAAGGCCTCGACCTTCGGTGAGATGATCGCGCCGCCCGCCGAAAGGAAGTAGGCCGTCGATCCGGTCGGCGTCGCGACGCAGATGCCGTCGGCGGGAATATGCACGACCGCTTCGTCGTCGAAGCGCAATCCGAACGGCACGATGCGTGAGATCTCGCCCTTGCGAACGACCACGTCGTTGAGCGCGAAGTACCGGCGCCCTTCGTACTCGGCCTCCAACGCCGTGCGCTCCTCGACGTACAGACCGCGTTCGACGGCTTCGGGGAGCCGATCGATCGCGGGATCTCCCTCGTCGAGCTCGGTGAGAAATCCGAGGCGTCCGGTATTGATGCCGAGCACCGGCACGTCGTTGCCGACGGCGAGACGTGCGGCGCGCAGCAGCGTTCCGTCGCCGCCGACGACGATGAGCAGCGGAAAACTCTCGGGTGACTTTCCTTCGACGACCTCGAATCCGCGGGCGCGAAACCCTTCGGCGATCCGTCCGGCGATCGTCCGCGCGCGGTCGCGCGCGGCATCGACGTACAGCCCGACGCGTTTCACTCCGATTGCCAGCGTCGGTATCATCCGGCGTGCGCCTCGGCTACGACGTCGTCGATGCGCGCGTCGTCGAACGCCATGCCTTCGACGCGCAACTCGACGAAAAACTCGCGATTTCCGGCCGGTCCGCGTAACGGCGACGCGACGAGCGCGACCGGTACGAGTTCGAGCGCAAGAAGCGCGTCGCGCACCTCCCGCAGGACGTCGCGGTGCACGGCGGCATCGCGCACGACGCCGCCTCCGCCCAGGCGCTCGCGTCCCGCCTCGAACTGCGGCTTGACCAGCGCGACGATTGCGCCGCCGGGGCGCAGATATGCGCGCGCACGCGCGACGAGCGTGCGCACCGAGATGAACGACGCGTCGATGACGATGATGTCGAAGCCGGCCGGAAATGCGTCGCCGGCGAGCAGCCTGAAGTTCACGCGCTCCATGACCGTAACCCGCGAGTCTTGACGTAAACGCCAATCGAGCTGTCCGTAGCCGACGTCGACTGCCGTGACCGCCGCCGCACCGCGCTGGAGCAGCGCGTCGGTGAACCCGCCGGTCGACGCACCGACGTCGAGCGCCGTGCGGCCTTCGACCTCGATTTCGAACGCACGCAGCGCTGCGTCGAGTTTTTCGCCGCCGCGGCTAACGAAACGGGGCGGACGCGCGACCTCAATCGCGGCCGACGGTTTTGCGCTCTGCCCCGCTTTCGTCGCGACGACGCCGTCAACGCGCACGCGGCCCTCCATGATGAGGCTGCGCGCCTGAGAACGCGTCACGCCGGCACGCTCGGCGACGACCGCGTCCAACCGAAGGCCTCGCTCGGCCGGCACGAAGACTTACTCCTGCGCGTCGACGCGGCTGGCGCGATCGATTTGTTCCTGAGCGCTTTTGAGCAGCGCCTCGCACTCGCGCGTAAGCGCTTTGCCTTCTTTGAAGAGGGCGATGGCGCGATCGAGATCGGTGCGGCCGCCTTCCAGCTCTTTGACGATCGCATCGATCCGGTCGAGTTTCTCCTCGAACGTCTTCGGTGAGCCGTCATTCATCGTCGCTCACCCGTTCGACGCGGGCACGGAGGCTCCCGTGATGGAGACGCGCCGCGATCTCGTCACCGCAGGCCGCGTCGCGTGCGTCGCGCAGCGCGCGTCCGCCGAGCGTGACGATCGCATATCCGCGTTCGAGCGGTTTCTCCGGGTCCGCTGCAACCAGCCGGCTGCGCGTGAGTTCGAGCGCGTTCGTCCGCTGCGAAAGAAAGCGCTCGCGCGCTCCGGCGATTCGTTCGCGGCGTTCGTCGAGGGCGCGCGTCCAGGCGGGAACGGCGCGCAGCGGCCAGCCGCGCAGTGTCGCGCCCGAGCCCGAAAGACGTTGCGCGCGTTGTGCGACGCGCAGGCCCGGGTTCTGCGCGGAGAGACGCCGCTCCGAACCGGCGAGGCGCTCGCGTCGCCGGCTCGCCGCTCGTTCCCACGTCAACGTCAACGCCTCGTCCCGGTCGTCCGCGCGCTGCGCGGCACCGGCGAGCGCGGCATACGCCTCGCGCTCGAGACGCCCCGTCAGCCGTTCGAGACGCTCCCTGCCACGCTGCCAAAGCCCGGCGATGTATTGCGCGGCGTTCGACGGCGTTTCGCACGCGAGATCGGCGACGTCGTCGGCCAAGTGATGATCGGCCGTGTGACCGATTCCGGTGATGACCGGCAGCCGCGAGCGAAGAATCGCGCGCACCACGGGCTCGCGGTTGAATGCGAAGAGATCCTCGTACGCACCGCCGCCGCGAGCGAGCACGATGAGATCGGCGCCCGTTCGTGCCGCACGCTCGAGCGCGTCGGCGAGTTCGACGTCGGCGCCGACGCCCTGCACGCGCGTTTCGACGAAGTCGACGCGTACGTGCGGCGCGCGGTCGCGCAGCGTCGTGAGAACGTCCTCGGCGCCCTTACCGTGCGCCGAGACGAGCGCTATGCGGCGCGGGAACGCCGGAATCGATCTTTTGCGAGCGGCTTCGAAGAACCCCAGCGCGCGAAAGCGCGCCTTGAGTTCCTCGAACTGCCGGTACAGTTCGCCGATGCCGGTCAACGCGACGGAGTCGACGAGCAGTTCGTAGCGGCTGCGCCATTCCGCGAGGCGCAGCGTACCGTACGCGACGATCGCCGCGCCCGCGGTCAACTCCGGAAAGGCTGCGGCACGATTTTGATAGGCAAAACACTGCAGCACGGCGTCGGCGTCTTTGAGCGTGAAGTAAACGCCGTTGGCACGCGGCGTCCACTCCGAAACCTCGCCGCTCACGCCCAGATATTGAAAGGCCCGGACGCGGCGGAACACCTGCTGCAGCCGTTTGGAAAACTCGCCGACCGTGACGATCAGCGTTTGCGGCGACTCGCTCGGCGCGTCGTTCATTTCGGCGGCGGGGCCAGCGTCGGCGGAAGCGTCGGCGGCGGCAGCGTCGGCGGAAGCGTGGGCTGCGGCGGCAACGAAGCATACGGCGCGAGGGTCGCGTACGGCTGGGCGTTTTGCGCGTAAGCGTCGCCGCAAGGTGAGTACGGTTCCTCTCCCTTCAGGTAATATTCGTAGCCGCCGCCGCAGGCCGCCAGTTTGGTGACCTCGTCGGCGGGGACCGTGAAGTCGTGCGGCGGCGTTCCGGCCAGCGCCGCTTTCATGAAATGTGCCCAGATTCGCGCCGGAACGTTACCGCCGTACGATTCGTTCATGCGCGAGTAGTCGTCGTTTCCAAGCCATACCGCCGTGACGAGGTCGGGCGTAAATCCGACGAACCACGCGTCGCGAAAGTTCGAAGTCGTCCCGGTCTTCCCGGCGGCGGGACGGCCGATGACCGCATTGGGGTACCCAGTGCCCTTGGCGATCACGTCCTGGAGCATCGACGTAACGATGTATGCGGTGCCGGCACCGATAACGTCGTTGGCCTGCGGATACTGATTGTCGAGCACGACGCTGCCCAGCGAGTCTTTCACCAACCGGAACGGCGTCGGCTCGACGTGGAGGCCCTGATTCGCCAGCGTCGAGTAACCACTGGCCTGATCGAGTACGGAGACCACCGACGATCCGAGCGCCAGCGAGAGGTTCGCTTCCAGCGGCGCGGTGATGCCCATGCGATGCGCGTACTCGATGACGCGATCGACCCCGATGCGCTCCGCTAGCTTCACTGCCACGACGTTGCGCGAGAGCGTCAGCGCCTCGCGCAGCGTCACCGCGCCGAGGTAACGGAAGTCGTCGTCGTAGGGCGACCAGCGGGTGCCGTCGCCCATCGGGTAACTGACCGGCGTGTCGTCGATGGTCGCCGAGGCCGGCATCCCGGAATCGATCGCGGCGGTGTAGACGTACGCTTTGAACGACGAACCCGGCTGGCGGCGTGCCTGCCACGCGCGATTGAATTGATTCGCGAGCGAAAACCCGGTGCCGCCGACCATCGCCAGGATCTCTCCCGTCGACGGACGCAGCGCGACGAGCGCGGCTTGGTGCGCGTTGATGCCTTCTGCAACGGCTTGTTGCACGCCCCAACTAACGGCGTCTTGCGCGATCCGCTGCATCCGCGGGTCGAGCGTCGTGTAGGCCTGGAGGCCGTCTTGATCGACCGCGTTTTTGCCGAAGATGTGGTCGAGCTGCGCGATCGCATAAGTCGTGAAATACGGATACGCATAGCCCTGCAGGCCGGCGGCCCGTTCGCGAATTAACCCCACCGGCGCGGCGTACGCCGCATCCGCCTCGGCCTGCGAGACGTATCCGCTCTCCACCATGCGCTGGAGCACGTGCTGCTCGCGGTCGCGCGCCAGTTCGAAGTTCGCGAACGGCGAGTAGTCGGAGGGCGCCGCGACGACGCCTGCGAGCATCGCCGCCTGCGCGAGCGTCACGCGATCGATCGAGGAGCCGAAGTACGTGTGTGCCGCGGCGTCGACGCCGTAGGCGCCCGCGCCGAGATAGATGATGTTCAGATAGCGCTCGAGGATCTCGTCTTTGGTGTAGAAACGCTCGATCTCCATCGCGAGCAGCGCTTCTTGAATTTTGCGCGACAGCGAGACTTCGTTGTTGAGGAAGAGCCGCCGTGCGAGCTGCTGCGTGATGGTCGACGCGCCTTGGAACTCTTGATGGGTGAGATCGGCGAACCCCGCGCGCACGATGCCGCCGAAATCGACGCCGTGATGCTGGTAGAAGTTGTGATCCTCGTTGGCGATGAACGCTTCACGCACGATCGCCGGAATGCGCGCGATCGGCACCCAGACGCGGTTTTCCTTATATACCGACGCAAGCAGCGTGCCGTCGCGTGCGAAAAGCCGCGTCGCGCTGGCCGGCTGGTAGTCGGCCATCCGGCTGATGTCCGGAAGGTTGCGCGCATAAGCGGCGACGATCCCCGCGATCGTCCCGGCGACGAAGAGCACCGCCATTAGCAGCGCAACCAGCACGCTGCGCCAAAAACCGCCGCGGCGACCGTTCTTACGCCGGCGCATCGGATGCGTCTCCGCGGTGCTTGACGACCGCGTTGAGGACGCCGTTGACGAAGCGCCCGGAGTCCTCGGTCGAGAAGCGCTTAGCCAGTTCGACGGCTTCGTTGATTGCCACCGCCGCGGGCGTCGCCGCCCCGGGACGCAGTTCGTACGTGCCCATCTCTAAGAGCAAACGATCGATCGTGGGCAGGCGTTCGAGCGCCCATCCCTCGAGCAGCGGCGAAACGATGCGATCGGCTTCGCCGCGATATTCGAGCGTCCCCATGACGAGGTCGCGCACGAACGCGCGATGGGCGGCATCGGCCGCGTCGCCCACGACTTCGCCGAGCGCGTCGGCCGGATCGCGTCCCCCGATTTCGGTAGAGTACAGCGCCTGTAGAGCCTGCTCGCGTCCCAGCCGGCGGCTCGTCATGCCGACACGAGCATCCCGGGAAGCAGTCCGATGTCGTAGCGTCCCGAACGGAACTCGGGCGTAGCGAGAACTTCCAAACACAAGTCGATCGTCGTTCGTACGCCCTCGATCACGGTTTCGCGCAGCGCGCGTTCCATGCGGGCGATCGCCGCCTCGCGCGTGTCGCCGTAAGCGACCGTTTTGGCAAGGAGCGAATCGTAGTACGGCGGCACCTCCGCACCCGCGTAGAGATAGGTGTCGACGCGAATTCCGGGGCCGCCCGGAAAGACGACGTCGCTCACCGTGCCTGCCTGCGGCGCGAAGCCGTTGCGCGGATCTTCGGCGTTGATGCGGCACTCGATAGCGTGGCCGCGCGGAGTCAAATCCTTCTGCGCGTAACCGAGCGGCTCGCCGGCCGCGATGCGAATCTGTTCCTTCACGAGATCGATGCCGTACGCCATCTCGGTGACGGGATGCTCGACTTGAATGCGCGTGTTCATCTCCATGAAGTACACGTCGTCGCCGGCCGTGAGGAACTCGAGCGTTCCCGCATTCGTGTAACCGACGTGCCGGCAGGCGCGCACCGCCATCGCGTGCAGCGCGTTGCGCACCCGGGTGGGCAGATTCGGTGCCGGAGATTCTTCGATCAGTTTCTGGTGCGAGGGTTTCTGGACGGAGCAGTCGCGTTCGCCGAGATGGACGGTCTCGCCGAACTCGTCTGCGAGCACCTGCACCTCGACGTGGCGCGGATTGGCAATGAGCTTTTCCATATACAAGCGGCCGTCTTTGAAACTCGCTTCCGCCTCGGCGGTCGCGCCGGCGAAGGCCCGGTCGAGATCCTCACGGCGCTCGACGACGCGCATGCCTTTGCCGCCGCCGCCCGCCGTCGCTTTGAGCAGCACCGGATAGCCGATCTTTTCCGCGGCGCGCGCCGCTTCCGCAGGCGTCGGAAGAATCTCGGTTCCGGGAATCGTTGCGACGCCGGCCTCACGCATCACGCGTTTCGCGGTCGCCTTGTCGCCCATTGCGGCGATCACGGCGGGACGCGGTCCGATGAACGTCAATCCGTGATCGGCGCAGATTTCGGCAAAGCGTGCGTTCTCCGCGAGAAATCCGTACCCCGGATGGACGGCGTCGCAGCCGGTGATCAACGCGGTCGAGATGATGTTCGGAATGTTGAGATACGAACGCGGGACGGGGCCGGGACCGACGCAAAACGCCTCGTCGGCCTGCCGGACGTGCAGCGAACGCCGGTCGGGTTCGGAAAAAATGGCGACCGTGCGCACGCCGAGTTCTTGGCAAGCGCGATTGATGCGCAACGCAATCTCGCCGCGATTGGCGATCAGGACCTTTCGAAAGATAAACCTATCCTCTGTCCAGTAAGAAAAGTGCTTGTCCGTACTCGACCGGCGCGCCGTCTTCCGGGGCGATCGCGACGATTCGCCCGCCGCCGAGACTCCGCACGGGCGTACGGATGCCCAATGCCTCGATGTACGCGAGTTCGCGGTCTTCCTCGAGCAGGTCGCCGACGAGCGGCGCCGGCCGGCTCAAGCGGAAGATCCCGACGAGGTCGGCCTTGATCGTTTCGACCCGCGATGCCGGCTTCTCGGCAGCCGGCTCGGCCGTATCCCAAAGCGCCTCGCGCGGCATCCGCACCACCTCGATCTCGTCGGCCGCGCGCTCGATGCGTATGCGAACGGCACCGCTCTCCGACAAGAACTCGGCCAGCCGCCGGACGCGTTGCGCGAGTTCGGAGCCATCGCCAAGCATGAGCGCTACGGTTCCCCGGCCGAGAGGCTCGACCCCTTGCAGCTCCTCCGCCGGCAGCGCGTCGCGCGCCGCCGCATAACCCGGTTCGATCTCGGCGAGCGGAACGAGCACGAAAGCGCGTTCGCGCAGCCGCGGATGCGGAAGCCGTAACCCGGGTTCGTTGCGTTCGACGTCGTCGTAGGCAAGCAGGTCAAGGTCGATGGCCCGCGGTCCCCAGCGTTCGGTTTCGACGCGCCCGAGCCGGCGCTCGAGGCTCTTGAGCGCCGCGAGCAGCGCTCGCGGCTCCAGGCCGGTCTCGAGCACCGCCGCCGCATTGACGAAGTGCGGCTGGTCGGCGTTGCCCCACGGACGCGTGCGATAGAGCGACGACGTGCGCGTCACGGTTCCCAAGTCTCCCAGTGCCGCCAGCGCGCGCTCGACGTTTGCGGCCGGGTCGCCGAGGTTGGCGCCGATGCCGACGTAGGCCCGGTGGTTGTTCACGAACGGCGGTCGTTGGTGCGCACGAGCGTCACCGACGGCGTTGCGCCGTCGAGTACGCACGGTTTCGCGACGGCCACCTCCGCGCGCACGATGCGCGCATCTTCGAAAACGGCGTCGAGAATCGCGCGCGCCAGCCGCTCGAGCAGCGCGTACGACGTGCCGGCGACGACGGCGACGACGCGCTCGTGCAGCCGTGCGTAGTCGATCGTCGCGGCGATCTCGTCGTCCCGCGCCGCAGCGGTGAGATCGCACTCGACGGTGAGATCGATATCGAAGGGTTGGACGGCCGCCCGCTCGCGCGCCGAGACGCCGTGGCGTCCGCCCGTGCGAATGCCCGTGAGCCTTATGCGATCCAATCCGGCGGTCTCCAGTCGCGAACGATCGCATCGGCGACGGCTATTGCGTCGCGCGCGGCGGCGACGTCGTGGACGCGCACGACGTCGATTCCGGCACGCACGGCGAGTGCCGCCGCCGCAACGCTTCCGTAGACGCGCTCGCGCGGCTGCCGCCCGGTCAGTCTTCCGATCGTGTTCTTGCGCGAGACGCCGAGAAGGGTCGGAAATCCGATCGCGGTGATTTCGTCGAGCCGCCGCAACACCAGGAGATTCTCGTCGGCGGTCTTTCCGAATCCGATGCCGGGATCGAGCAGCACGCGTTCGGCCGGAATGCCGCGCGCGCACGCGTTGCGCGCGCACTCGGTGAGGAATTCGGCGACGGTATCGACGACGTCGTCACCGCCATCGCTCCGGCGCCGGTTGTGCGTCGCGACGATCGGCATCTCGAGTTCCGCCGCGACGTCGAGCAGTTCGCCTGGCGCGCCCCAGACCGAGTTGACGATGTCGGCGCCGGCCGCGTGCGCGGCTCGCGCGACCTCCGGCTTGTACGTGTCGACCGAGATCGGCGCTTCCGGCAAGCTCCGGCGCAACGCGCGAATCACCGGCACGACGCGCGCGATCTCGACGTCCGCATCGACCGGTTCGTGGCCCGGCCGCGTCGATTCGCCACCGACGTCGAGCACGTCGGCGCCGGCTGCATGCTGTTCGAGCCCGTATGCGTGCGCCGCATCGGCGCCGCTGCGGCCGTCGCCGGAAAACGAATCCGGCGTGACGTTGACGATCCCCATGACGTAGGTGCGCGCTCCCCACGGGAAGTGCGAGCCGCGCACGTCGAGCGACCCGCGATCACGCACTCGATTCGATCGCGTCGGCGACGCCGCCGAGCAGCGCCTCACGCAGTGCGGCGACTACGAACGTCGAGCCGGTGACCACGACGAGATCGTCGGGCGTGGCGTCGCGGCAGACCGAGGCGAACGCTTCGAATGGGTCTTCTATGGCGCGCGCTGCGATGCCGAGTTCGCTCGCGACGCCGACGAGTTCGCGCGGATCGGTCGCATGCCGGCCGACGACGTCGAATCCGGTAAAGGTAAAGGTTCCCGGCAGTTCGCCAAGCGTCGCGAGGATCTGCCGCACGTTTTTGCTTTCGCCGATCGCAACGACGTAGTGCAGGGGCGTTCCGGCGAACGCTTCGCGCAGCGATGCGACGAGGCTTCGCGCCTTCTCTTCGTTGTGCGCGATGTCGAGCACGCAGGGGGGCGCGCCGGCGAAGATTTCCATGCGCCCGGGAATCACGACGCGGGCGAGCCCGCGCTCCACGCTGCGGGGGGTGGGGCGCAGCGACGGCGGCAATCGCTCGAGCACCGCGATCGCCGTCGCCGCGTTCGCGATTTGAAAGAGCCCGTGCACCGGAAGATCGATTGCGTAGCGCGCTGCGGCGGTGCGTGCGGTAAACGCCCGCGCGTACGCCGGGCGCGCGGGGGCCTGCTCGACGTCGACGACGTCGGCGACGCGCACCAGCGGCGCGCCGGCCGCAAGCGCGCAGGCGCGCAGCGTACGCAGCGCCGGCGGCGGCACGGAGCCGACGACGAGCGGCACGCCGGCATGCGCGATGCCGGCTTTCTCACGCGCGATCTCCTCCAGCGTTTCGCCGAGCACGTCGGTGTGGTCGAAGCCGATCGACGTAATCGCCGTCACCTCCGGCTGCAGCACGTTGGTCCCGTCGAGCCGTCCCCCCAATCCGACTTCGATCACCGCCGCATCGACACGCTCGGCCGCAAAGTATGCGAACGAGAGCGCCAGCAGCGTCTCGTAATAGGTGGGACACCCGTGCTCGCCCGTAACCCGCTCGATCGCCGGCATCATTTCATTGAGAAGGCGGGCGAAGCGCTCGGGGGCAATCGCGATGCCGTCGATGCGCGCGCGTTCGGTCATACGGTGGAGATGCGGTTTCGTGTGCAGCCCCGTCCGCTTGCCGGCGGCCGCCAGCACGGCGGAGATCATCGTGCACGTCGACCCTTTGCCGCTCGTGCCGCCGACGTGAATCGTCGGATATTGCCGATGCGGATCGCCCAACTCGTGGAGAAAGGCGCGCATCCGGTCGAGGTTGTACGAAGTGCGGCGCGAGACGGTTTCGTCGATCGTTCCGAGCAGGTACCCCTCGGCCTCGTCGAAGCTTGAAAAGACGCATCACCCGTCGACGACCCGATCGCCCAGAAGCTCTAAAGCGTGCGGCAGCACCGGCAGCACGACGTCGAGCGATTCGGCGACCGCCTTGGGACTGCCGGGAAGGTTGACGATGAGCGTCCGGTGCCGCACTCCGGCGAGCGCACGCGACAGCATCGCCGTCTTGACCAGCACCGTCGACGCCGCGCGAATCGCCTCGGCGATGCCGGGCACCTGATAGTCGAGGATCGCGGCGGTCGCCTGCGGCGTGCGATCGCGCGGCGACAATCCGGTGCCGCCGCTGGTGAGAATCAGGTCGGCGGCCGCCGTGTCGGCAAGGTCGATGAGTTCGGCTTGTAGTGCCGCCGGCTCGTCGGCAAGGACTCGCTCGCGAACGACGTCGTAGGCCGTGCCGAGTTTCTCCCGCATGACCGTCATGCAGCCGTCGGCCCGTTCGCCGCGCGCGGCGCGATCGGAGAGGACGATCAATGCGGCTCTAAACACGGACGTTCTTTCCCCGCGCAGCGGTACCCCGCCACGTGCCGCTCTTGCCTCCGCGCTTCTCCACGAGGCGTACGGCTTCGACGACGATGCCCTTGTCGAGGCTCTTACACATATCGTAGACGGTCAGCGCCGCAACGCACGCCGCCACCATCGCCTCCATTTCGACGCCGGTCGCGGCGACCGTTCGCGCCTCGCTTTCGATTCGCAGTGCACTGCCGGCCCACTCGAAGCGTACGTCGACGTGGGAGAGCGGCAACGGATGCGCGAGCGGAATCAGCGAGGGCGTTTGCTTGGCGGCCATGATGCCGGCGAGCTGCGCGGCGACGAACGCGTCGCCCTTGGGCAATGCCGCGCTCGTCAGCGCGCGACGCGCCGGCGAGCTCATTCGCACGAAGGCCTCGGCCCGGGCGCTGCGCGCCGATTCCGGCTTTGCAGAGACGTCGACCATCGCGAGCTTGCCGCCCGGCGTCAGGTGCGAGAGCTTGCTCAACGCGACGGCGCGCTCTGGAACCGCGCCCAAATCAAACAGAGCAGCGCGAGGAACCACAGCACGATCAAATGCGTGACGTGGTGCGTATGCTGGGGCCCGGATTCCGTCAGCCAGTTGATTTTGCCCATGCCGTAAAGGATGCCGAGCACGAAGAAGACGGCGGCAAGAACGAAGGCGAGGATTCGCATCATGCAATGACTCCCGAGCGCGCCAAGACGAAGCAGATCGCGCCGACGACGACGCAATACCAACCGAACGGGCGCAGGTCGTTCGACCGAAAGTATTTGGTGAGAAAGGCCACCGATGCGTACGCGGCGATGCCGGCCGCAACCCCTCCGACGACGGCTTGAACGAGTACGACGTGCGCGCCGGGCGCGAAGAGCTTCGGAACCTCGAGCACGGCCGCAGCTAAAATGACGGGCGTGGCCAAGAGAAACGAGTAATGCGCGGCCTCCTCGTGGTTGAGGTCGCTGAGCAGGCCGGCGACCATCGACACGCCCGAGCGCGAAATGCCCGGCAAGAGCGCGGCCGCCTGCGCCAGCCCGATCGCGATGCTCTGGCCGTACGAGAGTTTGTCCAGCGGCCGGCCGCCGGCGCGGCGCCGGCGCAAGCGCTCGCCGAGAAACATGATCAGTCCGTTGACGAATAAGAACGCCGCCGCCGGCGCAGGCGACCCGAAGAGTTTGCGCACCGGATGCTCGAGCGTTACGCCCAGTATGCCGACCGGAATCGTGCCGACGACGAGCAGCCAGCCGATCCGTTCGTCACGCTGGTCGCTCAGCCGTCCGCGCACGATGCTGCGGGCGAGCGCGCGCACGATCGCCGCCCATTGCGTGCGATAGAAGACGATCAGCGCGAGCGCGGTACCGAGATGAAGCACGACGACGAAGCTCAGAAACGACGGCGCGGAGCGGTCGATATTGCGCCAGCCGAGCACCGCCGGAACGAGAATGGTGTGCCCGAGGCTGGAAACCGGGAAGAGTTCGCTGACGCCTTGCAGCAGCGCGAGAACCAGCGCTTGGGTGAACGTCACGGCCCAACGTTACGCCATGCGCCGACGGGGTCCCCCAACGGGCGTGCCGCGACCGTCACCACGCATAGAACCGCACGCGAAACGTGTATGCGCTCGCGACCGGTTTGCACGCATGCAACGCCGGCGTGTAGCGGGCGCCGCGCGCCATCGCAACGGCAACCAGATCGAGCGACGAGTTTCCGGTGCTCTGCGAAACGGTCGCGCCGGTGATCTCGCCGTGGTTGTCGAGCCGAACGTCGACCGCCGCAACGCCGCCGGTTCCGGAGGCGCGCACGCCGCTGGGAATCTCAGGCTGGGGCGGATTCTCGGCAACGGCCGCGTCGAGATCGGATTTCTCGCAGGCATTGCTCGGCGGCGTCGCTTGCGGCGTCGGCACCGCCGCGGGGGCCGCCGTAGCGGAGTTTGCCCCATTTCCGGCGGCCTGCCCCGGCGTCGAACGCGGTTGCGCGGGCGCGGGCCGCACCGCGGGCGAGGGATGCGGCTTCGGCGTCGCCTTTGGGGGCGGCGGCGTCTGCAGCCGCGTCATCGCCACCGGTCGGCGTTGAATCGAAACGACCTCGACCTGGTTTTCCTGGCGAGCGCGCCACGGATGTGCGAGCAGTGCAAAGAGGAGATGCAGCAGCAGCGAGATCGCAAACGCCGCGATCAGAAACCGTCTCGCGCGATTCAAAGAGTCCGCGTTAGCCCGTGACGGCCGGCGCCTCTAACGTGAATTGGGCGCGCCCTCGCTAAAAGGCTCTGATTTTTGCCAAGTCTAGGAGCCGAGCGCCGCGGTTTGCTACGGCAAATAAGGCGCTCGGCGACGACGAATTGACGAAAATCAGGGCCTTTACGTGTCAGGTTGGAAGTCGGCGCGGAATAAATAATTTCCCGTCGTCGGCGCACAGTTGATGAGTTTCGGCGAGTATGTCGATTGGCGCGCCGCGCGCAGCGCCGCTTGATCGATCGCCATGTTGCTCGCGCTTTTGTACACCGACGCCGAGATGAGGTTGCCCGACGGTCCAACCGTAACCTCGACCTCCACCGAAACCGCGCCGAGCCCGAGATCGCGCGCCGACTCCGGGTAGTCCGGCTGCACGGCATTCGTTACCGTCGCCTCGACGTTGGGATTGGCGCACGCCGGCTTCGGCGTTTCAGCCGGTGGCGCAGCGGTTGAGTTGCCGGTGCCCCCAGGCGCGCCTTGCTCGGACCCGCTTTTCGGCTGGGCAACCGTATTCTCGGTCGATGCGCCCGCCTGATTGCTCGTCGTGTGCACGAGGTTGACTTTCAGCGGCTTCGGCTGCTCGACCGGCTTTTTCGGCGGCGGCGTGGCTTTGGGGTTTGGCGTCGGCGTCGGCGGCGGCGTCGGCGTCGGTTTCGGCGGTGGCGTCGGGACGCGTACCTTGATCCGTTTCGCAACCGAGACTTTCTCGACTTCGGTGTTCTCGTGCTGGTTGGCGAGATTCGGTAAGAACGCCGCAACCACGAAATGAACGAACAGCGCGAGCACGATCGCCCAGCCGATGAAACTGCCGACGCGCTCGCTCGTCGTGAGGTAGCGCGACTCTCGCTTCGGCGGCGCCGGTTTCGGGCCGCCTGGTGTGGGTGTCTGCGCCATAGTTTAGCGGGCCGCCACTACGGAGTCTGTCCTTCCGGCGTGCCCTGCACGTGGTTGGCCAGGCCGAAATCGGTGAGATTCACGGACTTCGCCGCATCCATCACTTGCAAAATGATCCCGTAGTACGCGTGCGGATCGGCTTTGATGATGACGCTCTTGAACTTGTAGTCGGTCTGCTGCTGCAGTTGCTCGAACGCGACCTTCGCATCGCCGATGCTCACCTGGTTCGAACCGATTGAAATGTTGTTCTTTTCGTCGATGCGCACGAGGATCTGCGACGCCTGGACTTTGTCTTTGTTAAAGGCGTCCGGAAGTTTCGGTTCTTTTGTAACCGACGCTAAGATAATGAAGATGATGAGGAGCACCAACAGCACGTCCGTAAACGGCGTGATGTTGATCGTCGACATCACCTCATCTTCGCCTCCGCCTGTCGAAACGGCCACGTTACTTCAACTCCTCCGTCATCAGGACGTGACGAATCCGACGTCTTCCAGACCGGCGATCTTGGCGGCGTCGAGGATGCGGATGATGACGCCGTAGGGCGCCTTCGCGTCGGCGACGATCGCGACGTGGTGGTTCGGCTTTTTCTTCGCTGCGGCTTGCATCACGGGATAGATGCTGGTGTCTGTCGCCTTAGTGCCGTCGACGAAGATCACGCCCTTGTTGTTGACGTCGACCTCGATGTCGTTCTTGTTCTTATTCGTGTTGGTCTGGTTCGACGAGTTCTTGTTCGGCAGTTCCTTCTCGAAGCCGGGCGGCGCGACCAGCGCGGCGAGAATCATGAAGATGATCAGCAGCACGAGCAAGACGTCGGTGAACGGCGTGATGTTGATCTCCGCCATCACCTCTTCGTCTTGTTTCGCCGAGAGCAGTCCCATCGTCGCGCCTCCGCGTCCGCGTGCCTAGCGTTTTGCGGAGGCCGGCGGTTGGTAGAGGTCGGTCGGAATCGGCGAGCCGGTGTTGTGGAAGTGCAGCATTTCGGCCAGCTGGTTCGCCGCCACGATCATCTCTTGGTTGTAGTTCTTGATGCGCGACTTAAAGTAGTTGAAGAAGACCACCGCGATGACCGCGATGATCAGACCGCTCGCGGTGGTGATCAGCGCTTCCGAAACGCCCGCGGCCACGACGGCCGGGGTCGAGTTGCCCTTGAGGGCGATGTCTTGGAAGGCCTTGATGATGCCGAGCACGGTTCCGAACAGCCCGACGAACGGCGCGATGACGGCGATCGTGCCGATGATCGCGAGGTTGCGTTCGAGCGAGTTGAGGTGCTCCATCAGCGCAATCGAGAGCGCGTCGGTAATGTCGGCGCGGTTCTTCTCGCCGCGGCGCAACCCGAACTCGAGAATGCGCGGGAGCATGCCTTTCTGCGCGCTGCAGATCTTGATCGCGCCGTCGAGATCGTCGGCGGCGATCTTCTGCCCGATCTGCCGCAACAGTCCCTTCGAATCGCCGTGCTGCGACCAGAAGAAAACGAGGCGCTCGATTGCGACCGCCAAACCGACGATCGAGATTAACAGAAGCAGCCACATATCCCAGCCGCCCTGTTGCATGAGACCGATAAATCCGGAAAACACGGTGCTAACTTACCTCCCGTTCCGCTACGTTTTCTCCGCGCAATGGACTCAGAGGGCCCCCCATTGGCCCACCCTCGTGGAAAGTCCTGTGCGCATTCCCGTCCTTATTCCTACTGGGCCGAGGGGGTTGCAGCGAGGTTGTTTTTAATGAACGTCTCGATCGACAGCGCAAGTGCCTCGTTCCCCGCCGTTTTCGCGAGCGAGTCGGCATGATTGAGCACGTCGAGCGCCTTCTTCTTTTGAGCGTCGTCGTGGCTTTGAGCCCATTGGCCGGTCAAGGCAATACCTTCGGCAAAGTTCGCCTGCGCGTCGTCGGGTTTCGCTGCGATCGCCTTGTCGGCATAGGCCTGCATCTTCTTGTAATCCGGCTTTGAGGTCTTCGTAACGAGAAACGCCGCTTCGGTGTCGGCTGTGACCGCGACCTCGGGATCGCCCTGCGCCGCCGCCATCTCGTAGTACTTGAATGCGTCGTCGTACTTCTGCGCGGTTGCGGCGTCGACGCCCATCTTTAGGTACGTGTTGCCCAGCACGCGTCCGGGCAGGGTGCTGCTTGGGTCGAGCTGCTTGATCTCTGCAGCGAGCGTCGCGGCGTCCTGCTGGTCGCCGTTGGCCAGGTACGCGCTCATCAGCCGGGAGTCGATGTTCACCTTTGCCGACTTGGAGATCTTCGGATCGTTCATCGCCGAACTGCGCACCGCTTTGAGCGTCGTGACGGCGTCGGCGTACTGCTTGTTGGCGAGCTGCGCCGTACCGAGCGCGAAGCGCGAGTTCGTATCGGGATTCAGCGCGACCGCCTTTTGTGCGTAGGCGAGCGCTTGTTGCGGATTCTGATCGGCTTGCGAAGCCGCGGCTGCCGCGAAACTCGCGGCCGCTGCGGGCTGGAACTGTTTGCCGATGGTCGGCACCTTGTCGAACGCGGCGGCGGCGGTCGCGACGTCGCCGCTGTCGAACGCGGCGACCCCGAGCATCTGGCGCAGCGACTGGTCGTCGGGAGCGGAAATCAGTTCCGCTTGCGCCCGCGATTTCGCGCCGCTGTAGTTTTTCTGACGGATCAGGTTGGCGACCGACTGAGCGGCCGGACTCAGACCCGCCTCGGAGCCCCCGCCTCCGCCTCCGCCTCCGCCGCTTTCGGATTCCGCACTGGCGACCGACTTGCCGTTGAACTTCAAGGTGAAATCGTAGAACGCGGTGACCGGCGTCGTGCCGCGATGGGCCGGCCGGTACGACGAGTTCTGCGCGATGTCCATCGCCGCGCCGTTGTCGCCTTGGTTCGTCGACTTGATGACTTTGATGGCCTTGTGCGTCCCGTCGGCGTTGACCTGAACCTGAACGACGACCAGACCGGTGCCCGCGATGTCGACCGAAGTCTTCCCTTGTTTGAGGAGTTTTGCCGGAGAAAACTCATTGGAGTATTGGGCTGCGGCAGGCAGCGCTCCCAGCAAGAAACCGGCTGCGGCGAGTGCGGCGATTCCGGAGATGCGTTTCATCGATGTCCGTACCTCGAATTTAACGAAGAGAGCGATAGATGGGATGGATTCGCGGATAAGACTTCACACGGCCAGTCCGGCCGTTCCGGCGCGCCGGCCGACGGCTGCCGCCACGTCGCCCAGTCTCGACGTCAGGCTCGCAAACTGTTCCAGCGTGAGCGATTGCGCACCGTCCGAGGCCGCTCCCGCAGGCTTCGGATGCACTTCCACCAGCAGTCCGTCGGCGCCCGCCGCGATCGCGGCCAAGCTCATCGGCTCGACCAAGCGCGCCAATCCGGTACCATGCGAAGGGTCGACGATCACGGGGAGATGCGTCAGTTCCGCGAGCAGCGGGACGACGGCGAGATCGAGCAGATTGCGCGTCGCCGAGTCGAACGAGCGCACGCCGCGCTCGCACAGCACGACGTGCGGATTTCCTTCGACGAGCACGTACTCGGCCGCCATCAGCCATTCGTCGACGGTGGCCGCAAAGCCGCGCTTGAGCAGCACCGGCTTGCCCGCCAAACCAGCTTCACGCAGCAGGGCGAAATTTTGCATGTTGCGAGCGCCGATCTGCAGCATGTCGGCATACTCGGCGACCATCTCGACGTGACGCGGGTCGAGCACTTCGGTCACGACTGCGAGCCGATGCCGATCGGCCGCGCTGCGTAACAACTCCAAGCCCTGCCGCCCCAATCCCTGAAAGGCGTACGGCGAGGTGCGCGGTTTGAACGCACCGCCGCGCAGCACCGCCGCGCCCGCTGCGGCAACCGCCGCTGCTGTCGTTTCGATCTGCTCCTCCGACTCAACCGAGCACGGGCCCGCGCACAGTACCACCGCCTCGCCGCCGAACGACGCGCCGTTGCGCAGCGTCACGACGGTCCGGCCGGGGCTGGCGCCGCGGCGCGACAAGTGGCGGTCTTTCGGAGGCATCCCGGCGGATTCGCGCAACGCTCCTCAGCCTCCGTCAGCAAGCTGCGCTTCGAGCGCCGCTCCGCGATGCGCTTCCAGGGCCGCCCGCTCGCGCGACGACAGGGGACGCGTGCGGCCGGGCGCGAGGTCGCCCAGCGAGATCGGTCCGAATCGCAGCCTCGTCAGTTGCAGCACCGGGTAACCGAGCGCGTCGAACATCCGCCGCACCTGGCGGTTGCGCCCCTCCCGGATGGTCAGGTCGAGGACGCTTTTCTCGCGCCCGGCGGAGACGACGCGCACTTTCGCCGGCGCGGCGCGAAAGTCGCCCGCATCGAGTCCTTCGGTCAGTCGGCGCACGCCGGCCGGCGAGAGCCTGCCCGCCACCACGGCGCGGTACGTTTTTTGAACGCCGAATCGGGGATGGAGCAGGCGGTTGGCGAGATCGCCGTCGTTGGTGAGCAGCAGCACGCCCGACGTGTCGAAATCGAGGCGACCCACCGGCACGACGCGCGCTCCGGGCGGCGTCAATTCCGCAACGGTACGCCGTCCTTGCGGATCGCGCATCGTCGTCATCACCCCGACGGGCTTGTGCAGCACGAGATATCGCCGCGACGCCTCTACGCGCACCGCGACGCCGTCGACTTCGACGCTTTCGTTCGGCGCGACGAGCGTCCCGAGTTCGCGCACGACGCGTCCGTCGACGCGCACGCGGCCGTCCGCGATCAACGCGTCGGCCGCGCGCCGCGAAGCGATTCCCGCCTGCGACAGATACTTGTTGAGGCGAAGAGTCTTAGTGTTTGCCGTTGTCTTCGTAGCCGCGCGACATCGACATCGCTTCCTTCGTGACCGTTTGCAGGAACTCGTCGTTGGTGCGCGTTTGGGCCATCTTGTCGAGGATGATCTCGGTGATGTCGCCCGTGTTCAGCACGGCAGTCGCGCGGCGAAGCATCCAAATTTTGCGCATCTCGTCGGGCGAGAGGAGCAACTCTTCGTGACGCGTACCGGAGCGCTTGATGTCGATCGCGGGGAAGACGCGCGATTCGGCCAGCTTGCGGGTCAAGTTCAGCTCCATGTTGCCCGTGCCTTTGAACTCTTCGAAGATCACGTCGTCCATCTTGGAGCCGGTTTCGATCAGCGCCGTAGCGATGATCGTCAGCGAACCACCCTCTTCGATCTTGCGCGCCGCGCCGAAGAACCGTTTGGGCTTGTGCAGTGAGGCCGTGTCGAGACCGCCCGAAAGCGTCCTGCCGGAACTCGCGACCACTTGGTTGTAGGCACGCGCCAAACGCGTGATCGAGTCGAGCAGAATCACAACGTCTTTTCCGAGTTCGACCAAACGCTTCGCGCGCTCCATCGTTAACTCGGCGACCGCCGTGTGGTTCTCGGGATGCTCGTCGAAGGTCGAGGCCACGACTTCGCCGTCGATCGTGCGCTGCATGTCGGTCACTTCTTCGGGGCGCTCGTCGACGAGCAGCGCGATGATATGCGCTTCGGGATGGTTGATCGAGATCGAGTTTGCGATGTTCTTGAGCAGCGTCGTCTTACCGGCTTTGGGCGGCGACACGATGAGCGCGCGCTGTCCCTTTCCGATCGGACAGAAGAGGTCGATGACGCGCGTCGAGAGCTGCGTCGCGCGCACCTCGAGCTTGAAGCGATCCTGCGGATAGATCGGCGTGCCTTTTTCGAAGACTTTCCGGCCGCGAATCGCCTCGGGTTCGAGCCCGTTGACCCGATCGACGCGAATCAGGCCGTAGTATTTCTCGCTCTCCTTCGGGCGGCGGACTTGGCCTTCGACCATGTCGCCCCGCCGAAGCTCGAAACGGCGAATCTGCGATTGGCTGACGTAGATGTCGTCATTGCCGATAATGTAACCGGCGCGGCGGAGAAAACCGTATCCCTCCGGCAGCACGTCGAGGACGCCGCTGGCCATCTCCAAGCCGGAGCGGGCGGATTGCGCCGCCAGGATCATGGCGACGATCTCGTCTTTCTTCAGTTTCGCCGGACTGGGAATCTCGATTTCCAACTCGGCGGCGATCGCCGTCAACTCGGTCTTCGTCTTCTCGGCGAGTTGCTCGGCCGTCGGCGGCGGCGGCGTCAGCTCGGGCTGGGGAAACGGTTCGTGGAACTGTGCGGGATGTTGACCGAAGCGCCGGTGGCGCGAGCGGCGACGGCGGCCTCCGCCTTGAGGCGGGCGCATGTCATTGATCGGACGATGTTCGGTTTGCAGAGGAGTCTCGCTCTCTCGAGGAACCGCACGCGCCGAGGCGCCGATTTGTCGGGCGAGGCTGCCTCGCAATCGGATCGGTGGCACGTACGAGGGGAATGTCAAGCGTCGCGGCTGTATCGAGCGGCGCGACGCCCACACTATAGCATAGCGCTACCGAGCGTTCAAGGTGGGCTCAGGCGCGCTGGGCCGCTCACGTAGGGATTGCCGGCCTCGTAAAAGCGCAGCCGCCGGTGCGCCGCGAGCCGAATTCCGATGCGCCGGCTGGCGCGGACGCGGCGGACGGGCCGGCCTGGAGCCCCGAGCCACAGCTCGGGATGGCGCAGTGGATCGACGCCGTCGAAGTCGCGGTCGATTCCGAGCGCCCGGCACAGCCGTCCCGGTCCTCGGCAGAGTTCGCGCGCAGGCTCGACGCTGCGCCGGCTGCGCATCAGATCGAGTCCCTCGAGCGGCTCGAGCGCGCGTACGAGCACGCCTGCGCCGAGACCGTCGCTCTCGCTGGAGAGATTAAAGCAGAACGACGTGCCGTATATCTGATAGACGTAGGCCCGGTGCGGCGGCCCGAAAAGGGTCGCGTTACGAGCGCTCTTTCCGGAGAACGCGTGACACGCCGGATCGTTTGGAAGATACGCTTCCGTCTCGACGATTCTGCCGGCAGCGACGCCCTCGCTGCTGTGCCGGACGAGCACGCATCCGAGGAGGGAGCGTGCCAACGCCTGGGTCTGCTCCGGAAGTTCGCCCTCGGTCAGGCGGCGATAGCCATTCACGCAGCGACGCGGAGTGCGACTTCGGCCCGGGCGCGTTGCGCCAAATCACCGGAGGTTGCCGCAGCGAAGCCGGCATCATCGAATTGATTGAGCGCGCAGCGCAGCCGCACGTACGGCATGACGAGCGCGTCCGGGACGCTGTTGCGGCCGCTCAAATCAGCCAGCAGCGTTTCGTCGTCGATCAGAAACCGGACGCGAGCGACGCCCCGCCCACGCAGCGTGCGTGCCACCGCGGTCAGCGCCGCGTACCCCGCGGCCCGTTGGTGTGGCTCGCGGCCCTCGACGCGGAACGGGACGCGAAGGAGATGCGGCTCCGTCGCCCCCGCGACACGCGCGTAGGCGACGCCGCTGCCGCGGTCATCGGCCGCGCTACCGATCGCCGCCTCCACCACCGCTCGCCTATTTCTTCTCATCAACATAGCCCTTACCCGAATTTTATTGCGAACGTATGTTCGCTGTCAAGCCGCCCTTCGACGGACTTTGAAGATCGCGGTAGAGGTCGACCATGCGATCGAGCTGCGCGTCGATCGAAAATCGCTTGGCCGCCTCGCGGGCGACCTCGCCGATCGTCGGGTCCGGGTGCTGAGGCAGGGTCCGCAGCGCGGCGGCGAAGGCGTGCGGGGTAGCGGGAAGCACCCGCCCCGCGCCGCCGAGCACGTCGCGGTTCTGCGGGGCGTCGGCGGCCAGTACGTAGGCGCCGGCCGCGAGCGCCTCGGCTTGGACCAGGCCTTGCGTCTCGGTCGTGCTGGGCATGCAGAACGCGTCGCAGCTTGCGTAGAGATCCGGCAGACGGTCGCGCCCCACGAAACCTAAAAAGCGCGTACGCTCGGCGATCCCGCATTCGCGCGCCCGCGCTTCCAGCTCGGCGCGAGCCGGACCATCTCCGGCGACGACCACACGCAGCCGGTGATCGCCGGCCAGCGCAACCGCCTCGAGGAGCAGTTCGACGTTCTTCTCCTTCGCGAGTCGCGAGACGCACAGAAGCATCCGATCGCCGGGAACCGCGCCCATTCGCACGCGCAAAGCCTCGTCGCGCCGGCCGGCGCCGAAGACTCGCAGATCGACGCCGCTCGGCACGACTTCCAAGCGTACGTCGACGCCGAGATCGCGCAGGTGCGTTGCCATCGCCGGCGTCGGTACGACCACCGCGTCGGTGAGATTCGCGAATGTGCGCGTGAGCTGCGAGGCCGCAAAGCGCGTCGCATTCGGCTCGAACGGCACGTAGTGCGCGTACGCTTCGAGCTGCGTGTGATACGTGTACACCAGCGGCATGCCGTAACGGCGCGCGTAGCGCAGACCCATCCAGCCGGTGACGAATGGCGAGTGCACGTGCACCACGGAAAGCCGCTTGATGACGGTGTTGAGATTGCGCCGGCTCACCAGCGGCAACGTTAGACGATACGGCGCCGAGTTCGGTAACGGCAGCGACGGCATGCGAAAGACCGGGCCGTCGGCCTCGTCGTATCCGGGAACGCGCGGCGCGAAACAGTATACCTGGTGCCCGCGTCCACGCAGCCCATCGGCGAGCGTGTCGATCGACGCGACGACGCCGTTGACCACCGGGCGATAGACCTCGGTGAAGAAGCCGACGCGCATGTTCAACCGAAGAGGTTCCTCCTGCCGCATTGCTACTTTCGGCATTTGCCGTGCTTTCGCTTACCGTGCTATATTGCCCGGGTCAGTCCAGGCTGCCGGCTTGGCAGCCCCGCGAGCCGCCGTCATGCGACGCGGTTCGCCGGAACGTCGGACCTGCCTGAGGCTCTGCGGAGCTTCGGCTCCCGGCCTTCCATCTCGCCGTTTCCAAGAGCCTTCTTCGGATCCGCGCGCAGTGCGGCTCACTCGCCATCGTTCTCAGCTTGCTTGGTGTGCTAGCGAACCTTGGGTGGGGCCGAGAGTGAAAGGAATTCCGAATCGTGATCGGACGCGGCCCATTTCGTTCCAGTCGTTTGCTCGCAGCCGGCTTATTGACCGCGCTGTTCCTGGGCACCAGTCTCGGAGCGCACCCTGCCTCGGCGCGAGCCTCCACCGACGACGCCATAACGCCGCAGGTGCAGGCAACGACGCCGCCCGTCACCACCTGGATCCGCGACGAAAAGCACGTCTTACTCGCGCCCACCGTACGCCGCTTCGATTACGCGATGGCGCCCGGAAGGCATAAGACGATCGCACGCGGCGCCCCGGGCGAACGCGACACGATCGTGCGGTACACGCAAAACGACGACGGCAGCGTGCAGCGCTGGGTCGTCGCATCGCACGTGACGCGGAAACCGCAACCGCGCATCGTCGCCATCGGCATCGACGAAAATCAAGCGTTCGCGCAACTCGAAACGCACGGTCTGATGCGTATGTCGCAACTCGCCGCAAGCGCGATGCACATGGTCGCCACCGCCTACACCGGAAACTGCTCCGGATGCGGCGGCGTCACCGCCAGCGGGCGGCCCGCCGGACGCGGCGTCGTCGCGGTCGATCCGCGCATTATCCCGCTCGGTACGCATCTCTTCATTCCCGGTTACGGCCCTGCCGTTGCCGGCGATACCGGGGGTGCGATTCACGGCCTGCGCATCGATCTCGGATTCAACTCGCTGCGCGAAGCGCTGCTCTTCGGCCGGCGGGAAATCATGGTTTATCGGCTGAGGTGACGCAGCCGCACCCGCGCGCGCTGCTCGCACGCCGGGGAGTGCGTCCTCGCAAACGTTACGGTCAAAACTTCCTTCTCGACGCCGGCGCCGCGCTGCGCATCGCGCAACTCTGCGTGGCAGGCGCGGCGGCGCATCCGCGCGTCGTGGAAATCGGCGCCGGAACCGGTGCGCTCACCGGCGCGCTGCTCGCCTGCGGCGCGGATCTCACCGCACTCGAAATCGATCCGCCACTCGTCGAAATACTTCGCTCGCGCGAGGATTTGCGCGACGTTCGCTTGATCGGCGCCGATGCGCTCGAGTTCGATTACGCGTCGTGGGCTGAGAACGCCCGGTGGCGAGTCGCCGGCAACCTTCCGTACAACGTCGCGACGCCGCTGATCGTGAAGTTCGCCGAAATGGACGCTGGGCCCGAATCGCTTACCGTCATGGTGCAGAAAGACGTCGCGGAACGATTGGCGGCTCGACCCGCGACCGCCGCGTACGGCAGCCTTTCGGTCGCCGTGCAGTACGCCATGCACGTCGAACTTGCGTTTACGCTGCCGCCGCAAGCGTTCTACCCGCCGCCGAAAGTGACGTCGGCGGTCGTGCAACTGACTCGCCGCGAAACGCCGGCGGTTACGCCTCGCGACCTCGCGCTCTTTCGGAAGGTCGTGCGCGCCGCGTTCGCGTACCGGCGCAAGACGCTCGTCAACACCCTCGCGCTCGCGCTCGAGATTCCGCACGAGCGCGTCGCTCGCGCGGTGGCGGCCAGCAATCTCTCTCCGGAGCTCCGTGGTGAACGACTCGACCTCGCCGACTTCGCCCGTTTGGCCGACGCGCTGGCCGAAGGATAGCTTCTCCGGCGCTTCGGCGTGGCTGCTGGCGGGGTTCATCGTGCTGCTGCTGCTCGTCGCATTCGCCGGCGGCATCCGCAGTTCGGGCGCGCTTCCTCACGCCATCAATCCGCGACTCCTCGACGCCGCAATCGGTTTGCAGTTCGTCCTCGAAGGCGCGCTCGTCGCGGGCGTCCTGGCGTCGCTTCCCGGCATCTCGAAGTTCGGACTGCGCGAACTCGGGTTACGCGTTCCCAGCGTGCGCGCGATTGCGATTGCCGTCGTGGGCGCGGTCCTGATGGCGATCGTCGCCGACGGCGGCGCCTCGCTCATCGACAAGTTCGCGCACGTCGAGCACCAGCAGGAGGCCGTCGAAATCTTCCGTGCGCTGCACGATCGTACGACGATCGCCATCTTCGCAGCGTTTGCGGTTCTATTCGCGCCGTTCGCGGAGGAGACGATCTTCCGCATGTTCTTCTTCAACTTCGGGCTGCGCTACGGCGGCTTCACCGGCGGCGCGATCGTTAGCGGCGTCCTCTTCGGGCTCGCGCATGGCGACCTCTACGAAGCGCTGCCGCTTGCCCTCGGCGGCGTCATTCTCTGCTACGTCTACTACTCGACGCGCAACGCCGTCGCGCCAATGATTTCGCACGCGCTCTTCAACGCGCTCTCGATCGTCGCGCTGCTCGCCTTTCCCAAACTCACCACACCGTAAGAGGCTGCGCGAAGGCAACCTTCGGGCGTTATTCGTTCATCGGTTTCATCGACGGATCCGGAATGCCGTTCGGGCAGATCGTTGCCTGCACCGCGGGCGAGACGTAGTATACGTGAACGTCGTAATGCGGAACCGGAAGGCCCTCGTGGCCGTTCGGCTCGTACTTGAAATCGACGTGATCGATCGAATATCCGGGAAGCGCGCGAATATTTGCGTAGCTAAAGCCGTCTTGCAGTTGCTTTACGGTCACCATGATCTCGGTGAAAACCGGCTTACCTTCCCAGACGCCGTAAATCGGACCCAGCGGAGCGTCCTTGAGCGCGACCCAGTGTTCGCCCATTCCGGCAATGCATGGCGAAACCAGCACCGCGCCTTCCGGAATCCCGGCGGGATGCACCGCGGGCTGGGGCGGCAATGCGGGCGCGTCCGGCGCTGCGGAAAGGCGCGCCGCCGTCCCGGCCAACGACAATGCAAAAACGAGCGCTGCAACAACACGCATCACGACGTCTCCTCCTTCTTTGTCCGCGCTTTTGATGCGGCGGCGCCCATCTCCTCGCCGTAGACGCAGTCGCCCGGCGGTAGTTAGAGCAACGATCGAACGGCGTCCATCACCGCGGCGCCGGGGATTTCGTCGGTCTCGAGATACTCGAGGCGATGAGCGAGCGACGGTGGTTTGGTCGTGGTCGCGACGCGCCGTTCGAAGCGGCGGTCGCGGACGTATTTTCCGATGAGGTGGATCGCGTCGGCATTTGGTTCGTCGTACCAATCGGGATGATGCGAAAGCCATAAACCGACCACCGGAATGGCGCCGCGGGCCATCGTCACGTGCAACGGACCCGCCGGAACTCCGACGAAAAGCGCCGTGCGTGCCAGAACGGCTTTGAAGACGCGAGCGAACGGTTCGTCGATCCCGTTGAAGACCTCGCGATAGCCCGCGACGCCGTCACCGAGCGCTTCTCCATCCATCGACAGCACGCGCCAATGTGGATCGTCGCGGCGCAGCATCGTTACAAACGAACGCGCCTCCGTCCCGTCGCCCCAGTTCTTGCGGGCCGCCGTGACGCCGGCGCGCGACACGATGCAGAGTTTCGTCCCGGAGGGTGCGAACGCCGCGAGTTTCTCGTCGACGCGGCGCTGCGTTACGGCGGGCGCCCGAAAGTCGATCGTGTTCGGCAACGGTTTCGAGAGGTCGAACTCTGCCAGCCGCTCGGCGCGGACGAGCAGGCGCGCCAGATTTCGCGCTTTCGTATGGAACGGATAGGCGGTGCGGCCTTCCGTCTCCGGATAATCCGTCCACAACAGCGCGTCCGGCGCGAACGCGCGGACCTCGTCGTCGAGCGGCGACGGAAGCGCGAGCGTCGCGCGGCCGCCGTTCAGCCGCCGCAACTCGACGCCGAGATGCGCGGCGCCGAGTTCCGCGCCCGTTGCGGGCGCGCGCACACCGCTGCGCAACAGCGTCACGTACCGGTCGTCTTCCATCGCGCTGCCGTAGTCGTCGCCGAAGCGCGCGATCCCATAGGCGTTGCTCGGCTCGAGGAGCGGCAGAATCGCGCCGAAATGCACCCAGTCGCCCAACCCGTGCGGCCAGTAGACGAGCACGCGCGAATCGCGCAGGCGGGAAAATCGGCTACGGTCTTCGCGCATCGCTCGCGCGACTTCGAACGTCGCGAGTGCCGCCGTCACTTAGGTTCCACCGGCACGCCGCCGCAGAGCGCCGCCGGCATGTGGCCGGCCAGACTCTCGAAAAAGGCGCGCGCGTTCGTGTCGTAGGCGGGGCAGGCGACGAAGAGCGGATCGGGACGCGAGTCGAGGCGAACGCGCGGATTGACGGCCGCCACCGCCCAGACGCCCTCGTCGCGGCGCGGCAGGGTCACCGTGCGGTCGCCGTCGCGCACGGCAACCGCACGCGCATACGCGTTCCAGTCGACGATGTAGGGCCAGCGCCCGGGCCGCAGCGCCGTGTCGGTGAAAATAAGCAGCGTCACGATCAGCGCGCACGGAATCATCCAACGAGCGAATCCGGGAACCCGGCGCAGTCCGAAGGCGGCCGCGATCGATGCCGCGGAGAGCAGCGGCGCGGTGTAATGCGATCCGATGCGGCTCGGCTCGTAGTTCCATGGCTGCATGAAGACGATCTCCGCGAGCAGCGGCAGCGCGAGCAGCAACCACCGTCCGACCGCAAGAGGGGCCAGCGCGAACGGCAAGAGCAAGAGCGACACGAGCGTACACTTGCCGCTGACGTCGTGCACGCCGAGTCCGTAGGGTGGATCGTTGGGATGCACGCCGCGCAGCGTTTCGATTCCCCAATAGGCCGACGCGTTGATGAGCGCTACTGCGACGAGCGCGATGCCGATGCGCCGGTCCCACCAGAGCGCGCACGCCACGCCGAGCCATGCGACGAAGAGAATCTCGTCCTCCTTCAAACCGCACAGCAGCAGCGCCAAGAATAGTGCCGGCCACAGCGCGCGCCGCCGCACCGCCAGCGCACCGAAAAATGCCAGCAGCGGCACGAAGACGTTTTCGGAAAAATTGTCGTACGCGAGACCTTGCGCCGAAGGCGTGAGGAGATACGCAACGCCCAGCACCACCGCCGCGCGCGGCGCGACGCCGATCTCGCGCGCGAAGAGCGCCAGTGGAATCGCAGCCGCCGCAACGGCGACCACTTGCACGACGATGAGCGTTTCGGCGCGCGGAATCAGCGCGACGAGCGGAACGAGCGCCGCGAGCGCCCACGAATCGTGGACTTGAAAATGCGGCCGCCACTCGCCGAAGTTCCACGACGATCCGTGGCGCAGGTTGACGAGCGTTTGCAGATACGTTCCCAAATCGGCGCCGTAGCGCAGCGCGTAGAGGCGGTTCAAATCGTACGAAACGTAGACGACGACGAACGCGCCTACCGCCCAGTAAAGAGCCCGCGTGCTTCGACTGCGCTCCCCATTCGACTCGCTGCGCTCCCTCAGGGTCGCTCCGCTCAGCATGACATGGTTCTACTCATGCCATCAGTGTTCGGAGCGGATGCGGTCGACGATCGAGCGAAGGCGTTCGATGAAGCGCTCCGGCGCAAACGTCTCGGCGTGTGCGCGCAGCACGCGAGCGTCGTAGCGGGACGCATCGAACGTGCGCAAAGCGCGCGCCAGCGATTCCGCCGACGGTTGATCGAAAAACTCGCCGGTGGTTCCTTCGACGATCGTCTCGAGCGCGCCGCCGGAGCGCAGCGCGATGGCCGGACGGCCGGCTGCAGCCGCCTCCAGCGGAAGCAACCCGAAATCTTCTTCGCCGGGCAGCACCGCGGCGCGCGCGTCGCCGAGCAGTTCGTTGAGTTGCGCATCGTCGACGAACCCGAGCATCGTCGTCGTCGTTCCACGCGCGCGCTCGCGCAGCGCTCGCTCGCACGGGCCGGTCCCCGCGACGAGTAGGCGCACCCCGGCCGTCTGTGCCGCGTCGATCGCACGCTCGATGCGCTTGTACGGCAGCAAACGAGATGCGACAAAGAAGTAGTCGCCGGCGCCGTTGCCGGCGCTGAAGCGATCGACGTCGACGGGGCAGGGCAGCACTTCCGCGTCGCGCCCGTAGAAGGCGCGGATGCGAGCGGCGACGTTGTGCGAGTTGGCGACGAAGGCCGTCGGGCGCAGCGCCGCGCGCTTATCCCATTCGACGAGCCGCCGGACGACCGGGCGCGCGAGCCGTGACCCGAGCGCACCGCCTCGCGAGCGCGCCAGTTCGCCAACGTAGGCGTCGTACGCGAACGCAAAGCGGCTGACGGTGTTGATGTAACAGACGTGAATGCTTGCGGGCGGAACGATCACGCCCTTGGCCCACGCGGTCGTCGAACTGACGATCGTATCGAAACCGGAGAGATCGAACGATTCGAACGCGCGCGGATAGAACGGCGCCAACGCCCGAAAGGAACGGTTCGCGAACGGCACGCGCGCGAGATACGACGTGCGCACGCGACTCGCCGCGACTAGGTCGCCGGTCGCGCGCGGATCGTAGAGGGCGGTATAGACGGGGGCTTCGGGCCAGGCTCGTGCGATGCTCGCGAAGACGCGTTCGGCGCCGCCGCGCTGGTTCAAATAATCGTGTACGAGCGCTATCTTCAAACCTTGGAAGTTCTGATTTATCGGGGCTACTTCAATTGGAAGGGGTTCCGTCGCGCGGCAATACCAGCGCGATCGTCGGACTGCCGAGGTACACGCGCGCGACGCGCTGCACGTCGTCGGCGGTCGTCGCCGAAATGGCGCGCAGCGCCCGGCTCAAAAAGTCCGGCGACGCATCGTTGCGCGCGAACACGGCCGCCAGCCATGCACGCGTTTCGAGCGTCGTCGCTCCGGTAGCGAAATCGCCCGCGGCTTCCGCCTTGAACTCGTCGATCGATCCTTGCAGACGCGTCGCGGCCAGCACGCCGACGACCGACAGCGCGGTGGCAAAGGCGCGGCTCGGGTTGCCGATGCCGCCGTTGACGTAGAGCACGAGATGGGCGGGCGTCCGGTCGTAACTGTAGTCGGCGCCCACCGCGCGCGACGCGAACGTCGGCGAAACGACGCCGGGGACTTGCGCGATCTCCGCAAGCGTGCGCCGCACGAACGCCGCCAACACGAGCATTGGGCCAAAATCGCGGCTTTCGACCGACGGTGCCGGATACTGCGCGATCAGCCACGGCGATGCTATGTCGCGATGCGCGACGATTTCGCGCGACGCGCCGTGCAGCGCGGGCAGCCGCACCGCGATTGCGGTGGTCGTGCCTTCCGGCAACGCGTCGGCAAGCGATGCGAGCGCGTCGGAACCGAGCGCGTCGAGACGCCCGACCGCGCTGACGACCGTGCCGCCGCGCCGGTAGTAGGTGCGATAGAAATGCTCGGCATCGGACGGAACGAGTTGCGCGAGCGAGCCGGACGTGCCGAACGCCGGCAGACCCGCATTGGCCTCCGACGACGAAGCCTGATTCAGCATGTCGAGACCGACCTGCAGCGCGTATTGCGAATACTGTTGCGACTGAGAGAGTTTGCGCATCAGGGTCGCGCGCGCATCGCGCACCGTCGGCGGGCTGAAATCGGGCGAACCGAGGGCTTGGCGGACGAGCGCGACCGCAGCCGGCGCGTCGCTCGCAAGCGCTTCCACGTAGAAGCGCACGTCGTCGGGATCGACCGCGAAATGGACGGAACCGCCGCTGGCTGCCACGGCTTGCTCGAGCGGCATCGTCGCCGGCGACTGCGACGGCAGCGCTACCGGCGTCTGCAGGATGGTCTGAGCGGCGAGCGCAGCCAATCCGCTCTGCTTCATCGTCTGACGATCGAGGCCGGCGGGGATGACGATGGCGACGCCGACCAGCGACGCGCGCGGATCCGGCTGGCTGACGATCGTGCTGCCGTCGTGCCGCTCGACGACCGGCGCCGCCGCCTCACCGCTCGCACGGCCGGCGACGGGCACAACGACGGCGAGTGCGAGCGCCGCGGCGCAGAGGGCGCGGGCCCTCATGACGGCGGTCCTTTCGGCGCGACGGTGATGAGCCGCACCGTCACCGGCGCGGTCAGATACTTGCGGACGATCTCCGAGACGTACTGCGGATCGAGCGCCCGCGCGGCGCGCATGTAATCGCCGCCGTCGTCGCCGGGCGCGTACTGCGGACGTCCTTCGGAGGCATACCATCCCAAATTGTCCGAGAGTGCGTCGGGCGTCTGGGTGTCGGCGGCAATGTGGTAGAGAAAGGCTTCGCGCGCCGCCCCGAACGTCTTTGGATCCAGCGGGGTCGCCATTTTTTGGAGCGCGCTCATGACGGTCTGGGCGGCTGCCTTGTCGTCGCTGCCGCCGATCGTCACGCGCATGACGCCGGGATCGTGCAGCGTGATGAACTGGCCGATCACGTACGCGTCCTTGTTGCTCGCGTCGATCTGGCGCGTGACGACGCCGGTATTATCGCGAAACAGGTAGTCGGCCACGAAGTCGAGCGCAGTCGCCGCCTTTTCATCGGCAATCGGCGGCCCGACCCAGGCCAGTCCGGTGCCCTGCACCTCGCCCGAGGCGGTGGTTCCGCCGGTTGTGCCGGAGAGCGTCGAGTCGAATGGCGCGTCCATCGTCCCGCCGTTTCCGTCGGTCACCACGCCGATGGTCGAAGCGTCGACGTTGCCGGTCATCGCGAGCAACGCGTTGCCCGAGCGAAACGCGCGCTTTGCGAAATCCGCGATGCTCTGTGGCGAAATGCGGGCAATATCGGACACCGAATCGGGCAGCGCGGGATAGTGTGCCGGACCGGCGGAGAAAATCTGCTTGAAGAGCAGATCGTGCAGCGTGAGATCGGTCGAATAGCGCTGCTGAACGGCAAGCACCGCCGCGTCGCGCTGCGCCGTCTTGACCGCGGCGTCGCCGATCGCCGGCGCGAAATATGCTGCCGTCATGGCCGCCACCACGCTGCGCACTCCGGATGACGGAATCACGGCGTCGACTCCGACGATGTCGGGGTAGACGTTGATGTTCAGCTCGCCGCCGGCGCTGCGCACGACCTCGACGAGCGATTTTCCGCCGGACAACGGCGCGACCGCCGCGGCGGTCGCCGCCAGCCGCGCGATTCCCGGCGTGGCATTATCGTAGCCTGCGCCGGGCGCGCGAAACCATAACGCGATTGCAGCGGCACCGATCGTCGGATTCGAATCGAGCACGTATGCTCCCCCGCGCGGCAGCGAACCGCGCTGCTGCGCCGCGTCGGCGGCGACGGACGGCACCGCAAACAACAGCGGCGCGCTGGCGAGCACCGCGACGGCGACGGCCGGGCCGAGTCTCATGCCGGTTCCGGTGAGATTTTCGGCGGCAGGCGCGCGGGCTTTTCTGAAGCGCGTTTGGGTTCGTCCGACGCCGGCCGTTCGCTGTCGCTCTCCGGCGAAACGGCGGCTTCGATCGCTGCGCGATCGTACGGACGGTTCTTCAGAATCGCGATGACTTCGTCGGCGTCGACCGTTTCGTACTCGAGCAGCGACGCCACCATCCGCTCGACCTTCTCCCAGTTCGTCTTGAGAACGTCTTTGCCGTGCTCGTAACAGGTCTCGATGATCTTACGCACTTGCCCGTCGATTTTGCTGGCGATCTCCTCTGAATAGTTGCGTTCGTCGCCGAAATCGCGCCCGAGGAAGACCTGATGCGCGCCGCGGCCGTACTGAATCGGTCCGAGTTCGCTCATGCCGTACTGCGTCACCATGCGCCGCGCCAGTTCCGTCGCTTGCTCGAAATCGTTGCTTGCGCCGGTGGTGACGTCGCCGAACTTGATCTCTTCGGAGAGCCGGCCGCCCATCGCGCGCGTAATCTGCGCGAGCAGTTCCTCGCGCGTCACGCTGTGACGGTCGTCCTCGGGGAGCGACCAGGTGATGCCGAGCGCCATGCCGCGCGGAATGATCGTCACTTTGTGGACCGGATCGGCTTTCTCGAGCAGGCCGCCGAGGATGGCGTGGCCGGACTCGTGATAAGCCGTGACTTCCTTCTCCTTCTGCGACATCGCGAGCGACTTGCGCTCGGGACCGACCATGACGCGATCGATCGCTTCGTCGCAATCGATCATTTCGATCACGCTCTTGTTGCGTCGCGCGGCCAGCAGGGCGGCTTCGTTGAGCACGTTCTCGAGATCGGCGCCGGAAAACCCGGGCGTCCGCTTGGCGAGCGTGCGCAGCGAAACGGCTTTTCCGAGCGGCTTATTGCGCGCGTGGACTTCCAGAATCTTTTCGCGCCCCTTGAAGTCGGCACGGTCGACGACGACTTGGCGGTCGAACCGCCCGGGCCGTAACAGCGCGGGATCGAGAACGTCGGCGCGGTTCGTCGCGGCGATCAGAATGACGCCGGTGTTTTGATCGAAGCCGTCCATCTCAACGAGGAGTTGATTCAGCGTCTGTTCGCGCTCGTCGTGTCCGCCGCCGAGGCCGGCGCCGCGCTGGCGCCCGACCGCGTCGATCTCGTCGATGAAGACGATGCACGGTGCCGATTTCTTCGCCTGATCGAAGAGATCGCGGACGCGCGATGCTCCGACGCCGACGAACATTTCGACGAAATCGGAGCCGGAGATCGAAAGGAAAGGCACTCCGGCCTCGCCCGCGATCGCGCGCGCCAGCAAGGTCTTGCCCGTACCGGGCGGTCCGAGCAACAGCACGCCTTTCGGGATGCGCGCTCCCAGCGACTGGTATTTCTTCGGGTACTTCAGAAAGTCGACGATCTCGGCGAGTTCTTCTTTCGCCTCGTCTACGCCGGCGACGTCGGCGAACGTCACCTTTGGACGGTTCTCGGAGAGCATCTTGGCGCGCGAGCGGCCGAACGACAGCGCCTGACTGCCGCCGCTCTGCGCCTGCCTCAAGATGAAGAACAGCAGCAACACCATCAGGGCCATCGGTGCCAGCGAGATGATGCCGGTGAAAAGTCCCGCGTTCGAGGGCTGTTCGAAACTGATCGCGCCGCTCTTGACCTTACGGTAGACCTCGTCGACGAAGGTCTGGTCGAGATTGGGAACCGCGACCGCGTATTTGACGCCGTTGGTCAGTTCGCCGGTGGACGACAATCCGACCGCGTGGAACGACTGTACTTGCCCGGCTTCGAGCTTCTGGTAAAAGGCGCCGTAATCCAAATGCGTCGCGCTTTCGCTCGGCTGAACGAAACGCTCCACCAATACGAAGACGGCGACCACCGCCAAAATAATGAGGACGATCGACCGGAGGTTCTTGCTCACGTCGCCTTTCCGGGGGGCACGGGGGACTCTTGGGCCTTCTCGGGCATCGTTTCCTTTCAACACGCCTGGCGGGCAAGCCGGTTGCCCAATGCCGAAGCCGTCGCTTTTCCTACTCCCGGGTTATACCCGAGACTTCGCCTTGGCGTACCTCGAGACGTACGCCGGGTTTCATCCAGAAGCTTCCGCTGCGCCCGTTTTCAAGGGCGCGGACGGCCGCCTCGACGTGGGCGAAGGCGATGTCGCGCAGCTCCGCCTGCTCGGCCAAGCAGGCGCGCACGCGCCGTCGCAACTCGGCTCGCCGCGGTGCGTGCGTTTCGTCGGAGGTGAGGGTCGCCGCCCGAGCGACCGCTTCGTCGAGTCCCGGAAAGAGGGGGCGCAGTGCGTCGAGCGCGCCGCGTACGGCGTTGCGGCGCAAACCGAGGTCGGCATTCGTCGCGTCGACAGCGTACGGCAGCGCCCGTGCGTGACAGAGCCGGCGCAGCGCTTCGGCCGGTACTCGCAGCAACGGCCGCGCAAGCGCGACGCCGTCGCCGAGCGGGCGGCGCGCCGGCATGCCGTTGAGCCCATCCCGGCCGGCTCCGCGAAAGAGCGCCAGCAGCACCGTCTCGCTTTGATCTTCCGCATGGTGCGCCGTCGCCACCGCCGTGCAGCCGTTGCGAAGCGCGCTATCGTGCAGCGCCGCATAGCGCAATTCGCGCAACGACGCCTCGTCGCCGCCGGCCGGCGCCGGACGGATGACGTCGAGTTCGAGACCGCCGGCAGCCGCGACCGACGCGACGACGCACTCGTCTTGCCACGCCGCCGCCCGAGTGCCGTGATCGACGTACGCTAGTCGCAGGTGCAGCCGCAACGGCCCCGAGAGTTCGTGCAACGCGGACGCCAGCGCGATCGAATCGGGTCCGCCGCTGCACGCGATCAGCAACCGTTCGCCGCGTTCGATTGCGCCGCTCTGGCGAATCGCGCGTTCGACGTCACGCTCGGCGTGAGCGCCTCTCACCGGGCGCTCACCTGCGCACGCGCCGCGCGATCTCGCGTTCGACGTCGCGTTTGGCGACGACCGCGCGTTTGTCCCAGAGTTTTCTGCCGCGCGCCAATCCCAGCTGCACTTTAGCGATGCCGCGCGTGAAGTAGAGGCGCAGCGGAACGATCGTGAGGCCCTTCTCGCCGACGCGGCTCTGCAGACGCGCGATCTGCTCGCGATGGAGCAGCAGTTTGCGCGGCCGGCTGGGATCGACGTTCGAAAAACTTCCCTGTCGGTAGGCGGGAACGTGCATGCCGAGCAGCCACGCCTCACCGTCGCGAAAGCGCGCGTAGGCTTCGCTTAAACTGACGCCGCCGGCGCGAATCGACTTGATCTCCGTTCCGGTCAGCACCAGACCCGCCTCGAGCGATTCGAGCACTTCGTATTCGTGGCGCGCGCGACGGTTGTCGATCGAGGGCGGCGCGCGCTTCTCGAGCGACGCCTCGGCGCGCTGCTGCTTCGACTTCATCTTAGGGTGCCTCTGAGTCTCACTGCAGCGGATTGCGCCGGTCGGCGGCGGCGTCGAGGGCGCCGCGAGAGACGACGTGACCCTCGCTCTGCACGAGCACGGTCCCGGCCGCATCGTAGATCGACGCCTCGACCCCGAGCACGTTGCGCCGCTGCCAGACGACGCGACCGCGCACTTCGATCGGCACTTCGAGCGGAACGGGACGGCGAAACCGCACGGTGACGCTCGCCGTCACGCCGCGATGTCCGGCGTAACCGGCGGCATGGGCCATCGCCTCGTCGAGCAGCGCCATCACGATCCCGCCGTGGGCGATGCCGCGCCAGCCTTGATACCGTGCTGCGAGCGTGACGCCGGCGCGAACGCCCTCTTCGCCGCCGGTCGCGCGCTCGAACTGCACGTGCATTCCCGCCGGATTGTCGGGACCGCACGCAAAGCAGTTACCGTCGTCGAATGGGACGTCGCTCATCGCCCTACCTCGAGCCGCTCGGCGAGATACTCGGGAAGATGCGCGTCGCGAATTTTCGCTTGCACCGCTTCGACGGGGTACGGATAGCGCACCCAGCGCACGTGTGCGCGTTCGGAATCGAAGAACGCCATCGACGCCTCGGGATTGAGATCGCGCGGCTGCCCCACGCTGCCGACGTCGACGATGTAGCGGCGTCCCGCTTCGAGCGTCAACTCTCCGCCCGACTGCATGTGCTTGTGCCCGATCGTGCCGTCCGGCTCGCGCACCCAGTACTGCGCGATGTGCGTGTGGCCGACGAAAATCAGCGGCGCGTCGGTGCGCGCGAACGCGCGCGCGGCCGCGCGCTTGTCGAGGATGTACTCGAAGTAGTTGACCGGCGCGCCGTGCACCATCAGAAACTCGGGAAGCCGCAGTTCGTACGACAGCCCGTTCAGCCATTGACGCGACTCGTCGTCGAGAACGCGCTGCGTCCATTCGATCGCCGCGCGCGCCGCATCGTTGAAAAACTCCGTGCCGTAGTTCTCCAACGCCGCCAAATCGTGATTTCCGAGTACGGCGTGGGCGGTGCGATCGCGCAGCAGCCGAACGCACTCGTTGGGGTTCGCGCCGTATCCCACCATGTCGCCCAGGCACGCGAGCGCATCGCCGGCGCCGACCAGCCTCAGCGCGAGTTCGAGCGACTCGAGGTTCCCGTGAACGTCGGAGACGAACGCGTACTTCATGCCGGCATCTCGGCCAGCACGCCGCGCAACGCTCCCGCAAACGCGCGGCGCATCGGCTCGGTGCCGGCACTCACGCGAATGAAGCGGTCGAGCGGCGGCGCGCCCGGTTTACGGATCCAAACGCCGCGGCGCAAGAGATCGTCGACGACGCGCGTCGCGCGCTCGGCCGTCTGCATGTCGACACAGACGAAGTTCGTAAACGATTCGATGCACGCGCAGCCGAGTTCCGCGGCCAAGGCGTAGTAGTCGGCACGCGCCGCGGCGGTTTCGGCGACGACGCGCTCGCGGAACGCGTCGTCGCTCAGCGACGCGAGCGCCCCGACCTGCGCGTTCCGGTTGATGCCGTAGTGCAGGCGGATCTTTTGGAACGTGCGCACGTTGGATACAGCCGTCAGCGCGTAGCCGATCCGGGCCCCGGCCATGCCGTAGGCTTTCGAGAACGTCCGCATGCGAATCAGCCGCCCCTCGAAATGCGGCGTCAGCAGGTCGTCCAAGTCGACGAAGTCGGCGTACGCTTCGTCCAACAGCAGCAGCGTGTCGTGCGGGAGCGCGCGATAGAATGCGGCGACGTCGTCGCGCGCGATAAAACGCCCGCTCGGGTTGTCGGGATTCGCAAGGTAGAGCAGCGACGGACGCTCCCGCCGTGCGACCTCGAGCAATGCGTCGAGATCCGGCGTGCCGTCGGGCCGATAATCGACGGCGGCGAGCTTCGCGCCGTACCCGATCGCGTGATAGTTCAACGTCGGATAGGTTCCGCGCGTCGTCACGACGAGACCGCCGGGCGGCACGAACGCGCGCACCGCCAAGCCCATGACGTCGTCGATGCCCGAGGCGACGAGGATCTGCTCGGGTTCGCAGACGTGCTTGCGCGCGAGCGCGTCGCGCAAATCGAGCGACTCAGGATCGCCGTACCATCCCAAACGATCGAGCTCGTCGCGCATCGCGGCGAGCGCTTTGGGCGACGGCCCGAACGGGCTTTCGTTGGCGCCGAGGCGCACGAGTTCGCGCAGCCCACGCTCGCGCATGAGCTGCTCGGGACCGACGAACGGCGTCGTCGCGGGAATCGCGTCGATCGCGGGGGCCGGACGAACCATTGTGTCTAGGGAACCTCTGAAGAAGTTGCTGCACCGATCGCAACGAGCATTTTCGGCGCAGTTCTAGGCGCAGCCGAGGAAGCATACTTGTGAAGTCTGTGACCGAGGCTGCAACAACGAACTACGCCGAAAATGCCGTTGCCCAAAGGGTTTGACCGCAAAGGCGGCACCGGCTCGGTCACAGACCACCGTCGGTATGCTCCCTCGCCGCTTCCTAGCATTCGCTGCCTTTGCGGTCCAAACGATCGGTGCATGGACTTCTTCAGAGGTTCCCTCTCTACGCTCCTAAGAATTGATACACGGTCACCGGCGCACCCGCCGGCAACTCTTCGCCCCGCTCGTCCATCACGACGTAGCCGCCGGCGCGCGCCGCCAGGCTGACCGAAAACGAGTGCAAGGGCAGGGGATGCGCCAGCAAGGCCCCGCCCTCATGCCGCAACGCGACCGGAACGTACCAGGTCCAATCCGGCCGCCCGCGCAGGGGGCAAGCCAAGCGCGCGTCGACCGAATGCACCGGCCGGCGCGCCCCGCAGAGTGCGGCGACGATCGGGGCGCCGACGACTTCGAGCATCATGAGCGCCGAAACCGGATTTCCGGGCAGCCCGAGAATGGGCTTCCCGCCGAGCGCTCCGAGCAACGTCGGTTTCCCGGGCTTGACGCGCAAGCCGTGAACGACGACGCCCGGCTCGCCGAGCGCGGCAACGGCCGCGGCCGAGACGTCGCGCGCGCCGACGGAGGAGCCGCCGCTGATCGCTACCGCGTCGCACTCCTGCAGCGCGGCCGTCAGCGCGTGCACGAACGCGTCGCGCTCGTCGGCCAGCCTCGGATAGTGTTGCGGTTGCGCGCCCATCGCGCGCAGCGAAGCCGCCATCGCGTAGCGGTTCGAATCGCGAATTCGTCCCGGCCCGGGCGTTTCGGCGACGTCGACTAATTCGTCGCCGCTCGAGAACACTCCGACGACCGGCCGCCGGTAGACCTCGATCTCGGCGAAGCCGAGCGACGCCAGTAAGCCGGACTGCGGCGAACCGATGCGCGTGCCCGGGGAGAGCAACGCCTCGCCCCGGCGCATATCGGAGCCACGCGCGATGACGTTCGTGCCGGCGTCAAACGCGCGATCGACGCGCACCGCCGTTTCGCCGGCGCGCGCTTCCTCGATCGGAACGACGGCGTCGGCACCGTCGGGCAACGTTCCGCCGGTGGGAATGCGCAACGCGCTGCCGCGTGCGAGCACCGCGTGTGGAAAATCGCCCATGCGCATCTCGCCCGCGATCGCGAGGGTGCCGGGCGTGTCGGCGGCGGCGACCGCAAATCCGTCCATCGCGGAACGCGGCGCATTCGGGACGTCGGAATCGGCGTCGACGTCGCGCGCCAGCACGCGACCGAATGCATCGTCGATCGCAACGCGCTCGATTTGCGGCGTTGCGACGCGCACGCGCGAAAAATACGCAACCAGCGCCTGCGCAGGCGCGAGCAGTTTTTCGGTTTCGAAACCCGCACCCGGTAGGAGTGCGTTTGCGGGCTGCGTAATGGCGCGCTTCTCCATGCTCGACATCGCCGTCGTCCGGCGGGACCCCGATCGGGTTCGACGTTCGGCCCGTCGCCGCGGGCTCGACTCGTCTTTCGTCGACGACGTTCTGCGTTACGATGCGGAGTACCGCTCCGCGCTTTCGGCCGCCGAAACGAGCAAAGCCGAGAAGAACCGAATCTCGGCCGAGATCGGTCGCGCACCCGATAAAGCCGCGGCGGCGCGCGAGCTGCGGCCGGCGATCGAGGCGCTCGCTTCGACGATCGCGAGTGAAGAGGAACGCGCGCGTGCGCTTTCACCCGAACAGGAGGGTTCGCCGTTGCGCGCGCTGCTCGAGCAGACGCCGAACTTGCTCGACGATTCGGTGCCCGACGGCACCGACGAAAGCGCCAACGTGCAGGTACGCCAATGGGGAGAACCGCGGCATTTCGATTTCACGCCGAAACCGCACTGGGAGATCGGCGAAGCGCTCGGCGCGATCGACTTCGAGCGCGCGGCGAAACTCTCGGGCACTCGATTCGCGCTGCTGCGCGGAACCGGCGCGCGCCTGTCGCGCGCGCTCGCGCAATTCTTTCTCGACCGCGCGGCCGGCGCGGGATACGAAGAGATCGCCCCGCCGCTGCTCGTGAGCCGCGCGACAATGTGGTCGACCGGTCAACTCAGCAAGTTCGCCGACGCGATGTTCGCCGACGCGGATGCCGGACTCTACATGATCCCGACGGCCGAAGTGCCGCTGACCGCACTGCACGGAAACGAAATCCTCACCGCCGAGGAACTTCCCAAGCGATACGCCGCCTTCACACCGTGTTTTCGCAAGGAAGCCGGCGCGGCCGGAAAGGACACACGCGGCTTGATCCGGCTGCATCAATTCGAGAAAGTCGAACTCGTCTGGCTGACGACGCCGGAATCGTCGCCGGATGCGCTCGAGCGGCTGACCGGCGACGCCGAAGCGCTGTTGCGCGCGCTCGAACTTCCCTACCGCATCGTCGCGCTCTGCGCCGGCGACGTCGGTTTCAACGCGGCAAAGACCTACGATCTCGAAGTGTGGCTACCGAGCGCCGGCACCTATCGCGAGATCAGTTCCTGTTCCGACTGCACCGACTTTCAGGCGCGCCGCGCGTCGGTGCGTTTCCGGCGCACGCCCTCGGGGAAGCCGGAACTCGTTCACACGCTCAATGGCTCGGGACTACCGCTCGGCCGGACGCTGGCCGCGATCCTCGAGAACCATCAGCAGTCCGACGGGTCGGTCGCAATCCCGCAGGCGCTGCAGCCTTACACGCGCTTCGACGTACTTTCGAGATAGTCGGCGAGCACGTCGACCGCGTGCGAGCGTTCGCGCACCGACGAGCCTGCGGGAAAATACGCCTCGACGCGGACGCGCGTGCACGTTTCGCCGGCGCGCTCCAACGTGCAGCGCACGCGTTCGTTGTTGACCAGTCCGAACGCCGCTTCGATGGCTTCACTGCGATCGGTAATGGCGTTTGCGCCGAGCGCTACTTCGATTCCGCGCAGCACACGATCGCGGGCGTCGTCGTAACCGGCATCGATCTCGACGACGCGATGCGGGCGCAGACCGATCGGCTTGCGTTCTTTGACCAGATTCAGCCAGCGCGCGATGAAACTCATCGGATGAAGGCGAAGCCGAGCGCAACGCCGAGCAGCGCGACGCCGGCCAGCGCGCCGGACGGAATCCAACTCTCGCGCCGGCGCGAGAAGACCGCCGTGTAAACGGCTTTGAGCACGTTGTTCGACGACGTCGCGACGACGACCGCGAGCGCCGCGGTCGGCAATCCGAGTTTCGTTATGCCGCCCTGTGCCAGACCTAAGACGAACGGATCGATGTCGGTCACGCCGACGACCGCGGCGAGTCCGAGAACGCCGCCGCGGCCGAGATGGGTCTCCACGAAGGCGGTAATCGCCGAAATCGCCACCAGCAAACCGGCAAAAACCAGCGCCGTCACGATTTGCAGCGGATTCGGCGCGGTCGCGTGGGCGACGCTGTGCGAGCCCCAGCGCGCGCGTAACCATGAAACCACGAGCAGGATCGCGCACGGGATCAGCATCGGCAGCAATAACGTGCCGCCGAGCGCCGCGCTGAAAATCGAACAAATGGCCAACACCCGCAAGTACATCATGCCGGTCGCGGCGACGATGCCGGATTCGAGTTCGGTCGACATGCCTTCGTCGTGCGCGCGGCGCGCCAAGACGACCGTCGTCGCAGTCGACGAATAGAGACCCCCGAGCACCGAGGCCAGCAGAATGCCGCGCTTCGGAAAAACGTAGCGCTGCAGCAGGTAGCTCGCATACGAGATCGTCGAAACCGCGACGACGGCGAGTCCCACGCCGAAGGGCGTGACGTTCGTGTAGGGGATCGGCGGACGCCCGGCGAGCAGCGGCAACGCGATGCCGACGAGGATGAGGAACTGGCCGGCGGTGACGATCTCCTCGGCGGGGACCTGCCGCGCCAACTCGTGCAGCGTACGCTTGCTGCCGATCAGGAGCACGGCCGCAACGGCGATCGTCACCGGAATCCAGAGCGGCTGCGTCAGCGCAAGCGGTCCGAGCAGATAGGCGAGCAGGTTGCAGAGCGGAACGACGAAACCCGGCTCCTGCGCGCCTTCCTTTGCAAACGCGGTTTGCAGATAGACGTACGTCCAGGCGGCGATTACGAATAATCCGGCGATGAACGCCGCACCGTAGTGCGGTTCGAGGAGATAGAGCCCCCCGCCGGCGAGGGCCAGCAGTGGAAACGTGCGCACGCCGCCGGGCCGTCGCGGCTCGCCGGCGTAGAACCCTTCGAAGGCGAACCCAAAAAACAGCGAGAGGCCCAAGAGGAGCGCAAAGCGCTCGGCACCGATGGCCGTCAAGCCGGTCACGAAAGTTCTCGGATTAACTCCAACAACTCTTGGCGATCGAGGTAACGAATGTGACCGTGCTCGCGCCGCAGGATGTTGCGCGATTCCAACTCGGCAATCGCGCGCGCGGCAACTTCCTTCACCGTGCCGGCGGCTGCCGCAATCTGCGACTGCGTGACGGTCGCGAGCGCCGCGTTGGCGGGGGCGAGGCCGCGCTCGGGCATCGAATACGGAACGAGTACGCGGGCGATGCGCGCGAGAATCGGCAGCGCACCCTGCGCGGTCAGCGTGTCGTTCATCTGCCGCAAGCGCTGCGCGATCACGATGCCGAGTGCGTTCATCAGTTGCGGATAGCGCAAGGCGACGTCGGAGACGACGTTCCACGGAAGCTTGACGATCTGCGCCGTCTTGGAAAAGACGACGATGCGCGCGTTGGAAAGACCGCGATCGAAGAATTCCGCAACGCCGAAAAGTTCCAGTGGAAGGATCTCGTAGAGAATGCGCTCGCGGTCGGTTTCGTGGCCCTTCGCGCGCACGACGATGCCTTCGGTGACGACGCCGATGAACGGCCACTCGGAGTTTTCCGCGACGAGCGTTTGTCCGCGCCGGCCGGTCTGCGGGATGGCAGAGGCCGCGAGTTCGTTGAAGACCGGCTCGTTGAGGCCGGTGAAAGCAGGGCAGCCGGCCAGCAACTGCGCCAGCGGATTGCGCTCGCCCTCGCGCCCCTCGCGCGGCGTCAGCGACACTCGCCATATGCCGCGGGCGACGCGGCGCGTCTCGATAATGTAACGCTCCGGATGCTCCTGAACGACCCTCGCCGACAACCCGCGCGGCTCGTGTTCGGTGATGAACGTCAGCGAGGAGCCGGTGGGCAATCGCTCCAGCGCTTTGCGCACCACGGTGGGACGGTCCCAGGCCGGGAGGCCGCGAAGATCGATCTCGGAAGGATTGGTCACGCCCGTCACGTTCTCGCCAAGCAAAGCGCTCTACTCCCTAGACGAAGCACCTGAGAGGACTCGAGCATGGTACGATTTCCGGTTTTTAGCGTTGCGGCCTGGGTGGCGCTGTTGAGCATTTCCACAGCCGCGCTGCCGATCGCGGCGCCGGCCGACACGACTGCCGCCGGCGCAACCGAGTATCACTACTCGACGGCGATAACCACGGTCTACGGATCGCAATACCCAATCGCCGGTCATCTCGATCTCGAGGTGTTTCCGGCCGGAAATTTGCGCGGCTACTATCACAATGCCTTTCAGAAGGCGTTCATCCAAGTCGTCGGCGGTCGCGACGGAAACTACATCTGGTTCGACATCGGGCCGAGTCCCGTTGACCTAGGTTTAGGTATTGGGACCGGCGAGCGGCTACACATCGTCGGCAGCATGAACTCCGATGGATCGTTCACGGGACAAGCCTTCCCACAATACGTCAGTTCGTTCAACGCGCCCCAGATCGCGACGAACGCCTCGCAGCCGAACGCGAACGCGTCGTCGCTGGTCTCGCCCGCGAATCAGCCGACCGGGGTAGAGCAGTACATCTTCGCGGCCAAGCCCATGGAGCCGGGACCCGAGGATTACCAGCCGCAGGCCTCGCCTTCGCCCTAACCCCTAAGCCCTTGGATTTATTCCAAATCTAGGAAGCGAGGGCCGAAGTTGCTTCGGCAAAAGAGGCCCGAGCTGACAACGAGTTGGGATAAATCAGGGAGTTTTGACGGCTTTCCAGATGCGCTCCGGCGCAGGTGGAAGGCCGTCCATGTGTTTGAGGAAGAGTGCGAGTTGCCAGCGCTGTTCGTCGCTCAGCGACGCACCGAACGACGGCATTCCGGTGAAGCGAATGCCGTGCGTCACCTTCCAATAGGTAACGCCTTCCGGGTCGTCTTCGACGCCGTCTTTGGCGAGCTGCGGCGCGTGCTGGTAGAGGCCGCGCGCGATGTTCGAAGGCGTACCTTCCGCGGTGCCGTGGCACACGGCGCAGTTTTGCGCGTAGAGCTTGATGCCCGCGACGAGGTTGGCGTCGTCGAGCGCCACCGGGTTCGGCGACGTCGGCGCTTCCCGCGCGAGCGCCGCCTCCAGGGAGGTGTGCGCTGCCCAGCGCTCGATCTTCGAGGGCTTGGCGTCGGCGTTGGCCGGCATCATCCCGGCTTGGATGCCGGCATACGCCGCCACGAGCGCGAGGATCACGACGCCGGCGGCTCCGATCACGACTCCACGAATCATCGGCCCTCTATTTGACGGGTTGCAGTAATCGCCCGTTGTCGGCGAGTAGCATCGTCGGGGGACGTGCGCGCTGCGCGCACGGAAAGGTGGGCGTATGCGTCGAGTCTTTGCATTGGTCGTGGCAATCGTCGCGGCGGGGTGTTCCGGAGCGGCCGGCGTGCCGCAAGGCGCGGGCAGCTCGCCCGCTTTCGAAACGAGGCACTCTTCGGTCGAGCCGTCGGTACCGATCGTCGGCGGGTGCTCGATCTTTCCAGCAAATAACCCGTGGAACACCGACATCTCGCAGTATCCGGTCGATCCGCGATCGGCGCAGTACATCGCGTCGATTCCCGGCAACCTTCATCCGGATTTCGGACACGAGTCGCGCTACGGCATCCCATTCAACGTGGTGCCGGCGAGCCAGCCGGACGTCCCGGTGACGTTCCTTTACAAATCGCAGAGCGACCCGGGACCCTACCCGATTCCGCCCGACGCGCAAATCGAAGGGGGAGCGCACGCAAAGGGCGACCGCCACGTGCTCGTGCTGCAGCAGGGCGCGTGCACGCTCTACGAGATGTACCACGCCTATCCCAAAGACGGCGGCACGAGCTGGCGCGCCGGTTCGGGCGCGGTCTTTCCGCTCGACACGAACAAGCTGCGGCCCAACGGATGGACCTCGGCCGACGCCGCCGGCCTGCCGATTCTTCCAGCGCTCGTGAAATGCGCCGAAGTGCAGGCCGGACAGATCGACCACGCGCTGCGCTTCACGGTTGAGAACTCGCAGGCGGGCTACATTCATCCGGCAACGCACTTCGCCAGCGACAGCCGCAATAAGAACCTTCCGCCGATGGGACTGCGCGTTCGTTTGAAAGCCTCGTTCGATATCTCGGGCTTTAACCGCACGTCGCAGATCATTCTCACAGCAATGAAGACGTACGGGATGTTCGTCGCCGACAACGGGTCGAACTGGTACTTTCAAGGCGAGGGCGGCACGGCGGCAAAGTGCTGGAACGACAACGAACTCGATCAGTTGAAAAACGTTCCGGGAACGGCGTTCGAAGTCGTGCAGACCGGCAAGATTTTGCGAAAGACGGGGCCCTAAGGGGTAGAGTATCCGCATGAGCGTCAAAGTGTACGGCATCAACCACGTTGCGATCGAAGTTGACGACATCGACAGGGCGGTCGCCTTCTATCAGGACGTTTTCAATCTCGAGAAACTCGACGAGGGAGAGGGCGACGCGTTCTTCAAGATCGGCGAACACCAGTTTCTCGCCATGTTCGAGCGCGACGGCACGTCGGGCCGGGCTGAAACGATCCGCCATTTCGGTTTGATCGTACGCGACGAGAAGCAGTTGGCCGAAGTCCGCGACAAAGTCGCAAACAAGTACGGCCTCGAACTTTTCCCCCGCTTTCGGTGCGACTTCGTCGACCCGTTCGGCAATCGCGTCCAAGTCGTCGACCTGCACGACGAGTCGTTGGTTTGGCTGCTACCCTATCAAGAAGTCCAAAAAACCGGCGTCAGCTTTTCATAGCGGCCGGCTGAGCGCGGCGCGCCGTCACATCGCCTTGCCGTCGAACGTCTCGGCGTCGAGCGCGTCGAGAAAATGCTGCAGCTCGGCGGCGCGCTGCGCGCCGATGCGCTGCGCCTCGTGCGTCACCAAATGCGGCGGTATCTCACGGAGGAAGGCGTGCAGCGTCTTTACAGCGGGAGCGAAACTGCTCGCCTTCTCCCCGGTGAGCGAGATCATGCGCAGCCGCGCCGATATCGCCGAGGAAGTCCAGCGAATCGGCGTCGTGCAGGACGATTGCTTCCGGGATCGTGCCCGGGTCGCGGTAGTACATGTGCGTCCGCTCGGCGGCCGCTACGCGTGGAAACTCGTCCATCGGGAAGCCCGCATCGCGCAAGACCGCCGCACTCTCCACAGCGGCGCAGTCGCCGTGCTCCATATGCGCGTCGGCGCAGGGCATAAACGCGGCCATATCGTGAAGGAACGCGGCGGCGAAGAGGACGTCCCGGTCGACGGTCAGGCCGTCGGATTGCGCCAGCGCGATCGCGACGCGATAGTTGCGTTCGCTGTGCTGCCATCCCCAAGCGGGATGCAAGAACTTGGTGCGCGCCAACTCGTAGATCGTTACTTTCCAAGGCGCGTCGAGCGGAATGCCGGTGGCGGTTTGCTCCGGAGTCTCCGCTGCGAAGGCCGGTGCAAGCGACAGCGCGCACAACACCGCAAGCGTCCAAACGCGTCGCATCCAATCTCCCTCCTATGTTTCAGTTTCGATTATGTTTCCGTTTCGATGTGTTCGGGGCGAACGCCGAGCCCGACCAAACGCGCGGGGATGCGCGACAGAAACGGCATATGGCGTGCCAGCGCGGGCAGCCAGCCCAGTAGCGGCGACCGTTCGTTGGAAAGCACGCGGCCGACGACGTTCGCGGCGATGAAGACCTGGAACGCCTGCGTCACCTTCGCGGCAAACTCGCGGCGGCGCTGCACGCGCTGCAAATCGCTCGCTCCGACGCCTTCCGGACTTCGAAAACGCGGCGCCAGGATATTCGACGCGGCGATCGCGTCCTGAATAGCGAGGTTGATCCCGACGCCGCCGATCGGCGACATCGCGTGTGCCGCGTCGCCGATGCACAGCAGCCCGGCACGGTACCATCGGCGCAGCCGGTCGACGCGCACGGTGAGCAGGCGCACATCATCCCAGCTCCCGACTTCGTCGAGTCGCGTCGCGAGGAACGGCACCGTCGCGCCGATCTGCTCGCGAAACGCCTCGAGCCCGCGCGACTTTAGTGCAGCCAGGCTGCCCTTCGGGATGACGTAGGCGCATTGCCAATAGTCGCCGCGGTCGATAAGCGCGAGGATGCGGCCGTCGCGAATGTAGCCGAACGACTCGTGCGGATCGTCGGCCAGTTTCGTGAAGCGCAGCCACAGCACGTCCATCGGCGCGCCGACCTCTTGCACCTGAAGGTGCGCTTGAGAGCGTACGATCGAGTCGCGTCCGTCGGCCGCGACGGTCAGCGCGGCGCGGATCTCGAGGGGGCCGTCGGAGGTCTGTACCCGCACGCCCGCGACGCGTTCTCCGTCCCAAAGCACGTCGTCGACACGCGCGCGCATGCGCAGGGAGAAGCTCGGATACGCGCGCGCTTTTTCGGCGAGGAAACTCAGGAAATCCCATTGCGGCATGAAGGCGAGAAACTTGCACTGCGTCGGCAGCCGCGTGAAGTCTGCGACGGTGACCACCGTGTCGCCGACTCGACCGGAGAGCCGGTCGGCGCGCTGATGCGGCCGTTGCAAAAACTCATCGAGCACGCCGAGTTCCGACATCACGTCGAGCGTTGAGGGATGAATCGTATCGCCGCGAAAGTCGCGCAAGAAATCTGCGTGCTTCTCGAGGACGACGACGCCGACGCCCGCGCGCGCGAGCAATAACCCGAGCATCATCCCGGCGGGGCCGCCGCCGACGATGCAGCACTGCGTCTCGAGCACGCTCACGCGGGACTACCGTTCGAACATGCGAAAGCGGACGTACTCGGCTTCGCGCTTTTCGACCAGCGCGGTGCACGCAGCGGCGATATCCTCTACGAAGTTTTCGAGCGTCTTTCCGGCGGCGCCGGATGCCAACGACGCGTCGAGGAATTTCCCGAAAAGGTTGAGCGGCACGTCGTATCCGCCGCCGAGCCAGAGGATCGCTCCGCTTGGACCCATCGCGTCGACCCCCATGGTGCCGGTGAACGTCGGGAACGAACCAGGATGATTCGACGCTCGGAACTGCAGGTCGATCGATTGTCCCTCCGCGTGCGTCTGCCCGAGGGTGAGATCGATAGGCACCGACACGTATCCGAAATCGGCGAGCCGCAGGTCGCCTAGCGCGAGGTGTAGGGCGAATCCCCGCCAGTTGCCTTCTTGAGCGGCGATCGCCGGCAAGATCTCGCCCAGCGCCCGGAATGCGGGGACCGGCGGGATTCGGAGATTTCGCTGCACCCTAACGTCCGACACGCGGGCTTCTTCTACGAAGGCGGGTTACTCACCACCGAACCGAATGGCGCGACGAAGAAAGATAGCGTCTTGGCCGGGGATCCTCCGGCCGGATAGTTCCAAAATCCCACCGATCCGCTCCCGATGAAGGGGCCGATTACCGTCGAGCCGTCGGGAAAGAACTGCGCAACCGATGCCGAGAGCGGGACCGAATCGACGAACTGCAACTCGCCGAAGTGAATCGAAAACCTGTCGATGACCGTCGTTCCGCCGGGGCCGCCCTGGTCGCCCACGGCAAGGTACTTGCCGTCCCACTGAATCGCGCCGGGCAGGGCGATGCTCTGCGGAAGCGTGATGAGATGGAACTTCGTGCGATGCGGACTCAAGATCGCGCAGAGGAATTTTCCGTTTTTGTCGAGGCCGTCGACGAACAGGTTCGAGACGTTCTCCTGATGGGTGTAACCGAGAAACTGCAGCGATGAGAAATTTCGTCATTTTGTACGTGCCGGCGACGCGACCGCCGTAGACCGTCACGCTTCCGGGGCCTCCGCTCGTCGTGCCGGCGTTGACGATCGCAAAGTTGCCCGTCAGATTCCCCGCGTTGAGATTTACCGCGCAGTCGTAGGGCTTTTGCCCCGGGTCCTCGATGGTTCTCATAGGCGTCGTTCCGCCGTGCGCGTATTCAAGAACGTCGGAAGCGCCCTCGTCGGTAACGTAGACGTTGCCCGAAGCATCGACGCACTCGCCGCGCGGCTCTACGAAGCCCGTGAGTTTACCGATGCGCTTTCCGTTCGGATAGGTTAGCACGTTGACGACCCCCGCGCCGGGATCCGACACGTAGAGCAGCGCGCCGGTGTATGCCTCGGGCTTCATCCAGGACCCGCCCTGCTCCGCGCTTGCGCCGGCAAGGGTCTCTCCACCACTCGCGCCCACCGGCGCGCCCTGCCCTAATCCGCCCGTGCAGCCGCCCAAAATGACCGCCAGCGTGAAGCCGGCGAACGAAAACCTCCCAAGGCTCATATCGCGAAAATCTCCCTCTTAAAATAAAGTCGCAGTTTCAGCGAGGTTACGTAATCTTGCCAGCATCCGTTTCGACCGGGTTATCTTGCAAGTTTCGCGCAGCGCGTGACGGCGCTTCTTCAGGATATTGACTTTTAGGTTTACCTAATAATATATTGAGGAGTGCCTATAAGACGGGCCGGGGCGGCCTTGGCGCTCGCCGCCGCGGGGGTAGCATTCGCGGCGGCGGCCCGGCCCGCTGAGGCAATTCCGCTCTTTGCCGACGAGTACGGGGTGACGTGCCAGAAATGCCACACAATCGTTCCCCAGCTCAATAAGTTCGGCTACGGCTTTATGGCCAACGGATACCGCATTCCGGGCGTTGCACCCGGGCCGGCCTTCCCGATCGCCGCCCGGGTCAACCTCGTCGACTCTTCGGAATATCAGGGCGAAGGGCCGGACGGCGCCGGATTGCCCAAAGCCATCGTCGACGAGGTCGAACTCTTCACCGCCGGCCTGCTCGGAGGCCGCGCCAACTACTTCGTCGAGCAATACGTCGTCGACGGCGGCGAGCCGGGTTCGCTACGCGACGCGTGGCTCAACGAACGGCTCACGCCGTGGGAGTCGCGACTTCCGATTACGCTCACCGCCGGCCAGTTCACGCTCCCGCTACCGATCGATCCGGAATCGTTGCGCGCCTCGTATCAGCACTACACGATCTACGATCAAACGGTCGGCAACAACCCGTTCAATCTCTTCGACGACAAAGACGGAGGCTTGCTGAGCTTCGGCAGTCCGCTCTACGGCACGCACGTGCAAATCTTCGCCGGTCCCGGGCACGATCAGGGCAGCACGCTTCCAACCATCGGAACCGATCTCATGGGCTACGCCCAACAAGTGGTCGGACCGTTCACGCTCAGCGCGTACCACTACCAAGGACAGCGTCCCGACGGACCGTCGCTGTTCGACCGCTTCCAACGTACCGGCTACGCGCTGGTCTTCAACTCGGGCAGATGGACGAGTCAATCGTTGATTCAAACGGGCTGGGATTCGAGCTGCCTTCCGAACGCGGGCTGTCCGTCGAGCGGCGGATTTACGCAGCTCCAGTACTGGGTGAGTCCGCGACTCTATCTCTTGGGCCGCTACGAGGGAACGAGCGACACGCTCGGCGGATTCTCCCGCGACGGTCTGCTCATGCTCGGCTTTCGGCCTTGGCACAACGCGAGCTTCAGCATCGAAGACGTCATCTCGCACACCCCGCAAACGAACAACACGATGAACGCGCAACTGACGATCGGCTATTGATGACCGCAAAGCACGCGGCCGCAACGGCAGTCTTAGCGATCGGGCTGCTGGGTGCTGCCGTTACGACGACGCGCGAGATCGATCCCTCGGCATCGAAGGCCACCTTCACCGTGCAGCACGTCTTCGTCGAACACGTCACCGGCACCGTGCCGATCGCGAGCGGCAGCGTGGTGCTTCCGCAGGACTCGTCGATTCCGCAGAGCGTCTCTGCGGTATTGAATCCTTCGAAAATCAAAACCGGTGAAGACGACCGCGACGGCGTGCTTCAGACGCCGGACTGGTTCGACGTGAAGCAGTATCCGACGTGGACGTTTACGAGCACGAAAATCTCGCCATCAGGTTCGCACGCCTTTGCGATGGATGGCTTGTTGACGATCCACGGCGTAACGCGCAGCGAGCATCTCGACGTGACCGTTACCGGCACGCCGGCGCATCCGGTCTATCACGCAACCGGGACGATCGACCGGCACGCCTTCGGCATGGCGACCACGCGACTCGATCCGGCGATCGGCAATCCGGTCGGCATCACGCTCGACGTAACGCTAAAGTGATCGAGGGAGCCTCCGGCTACAGGTACTTGACGAACCAGGCTTCCCAGCGGCGATAGACGTCTTCGCCAAGGACCGGATCGGTCGGAAAATGTCCGCTGACCGGGAAAATGACGAACTCCACCGGCGTGCCCGTCGCGCGCACGTCGTGATAGAACTCATACGAGAGCGGAGTCGGCACGCGATAGTCGCCCGCATCGCTGAGAATGAGCGTGGGCGTCTTGACGCTCGACGCATACGTCAACGGAGACTCACTGTCGAATGTCTTCATCAACGAGGGATTCGTCCACGGCGACGGCCCGATGAACTGCGGCGTAAAATCCTTGGCGTCGGTCATCGCCGAATATCCGATCCAGTCGTTGACGGCCGCGCCCGACACGGCCGCTTTCCAGCGCGTATCGTGGCCGATCAGCCACGACGTCATCAGGCCGCCTTCCGACCAGCCGGAGACGCCGATGTTCGCCGGATCGACGATCCCCATCTTCAGCACGGCGGCGAGTCCGTCTTCGATGTCCTGCCCGGGCACGCTCGCGATATGCGGAATCGTCGTGCGCGCGAACTCGAGCCCGAGGTTGTCGCTGCCGCGATAGTTCGGTTGAAAGACGAGCCATCCGTGCGCGGCGAGGAGTTGCGCGAACCCGGAGAATCCGGTATTCGACGCGCCGGTCGGACCACCGTGAATGAAAAGCACGAGCGGCACGCGCGTTCCCGCGCGCCAATGCGGCGGAAACGTCAGAACGCCGTCGGGATGGAAGCCGTCGCTGCTGCGCCATGCGACGGTTCGGCTTTTCCCGAGGGCGAATCCGCCGATCCAGTCGTTGTAGTGCGTCAGGCGTACCGGCGCCGTAGCGTGCGCGTGGAGCACCCACAGTTCGCTGGGGTGATCGGGCGTCGTACCGATGAAGGCGAGCGTTCCGTCGCGTGCGACGCTTGCACCGAACGCGTCGGCGTCGCCGAGCGGGTAGGTTGAAACGGCGCCGTTTTCGTCGACGCGGAAGATCCGGCGGCGCGTTCCGTCGTTGGCCGTCAGCACGAGCGCGCCGCCCGGAGCGAACCCTTCGATCGAAACGTCGCGATCGAGGCGTGACGTGACGAAACGCGAATGCGCGCCGCTTGCGTCAGCGATGGCGGCCTCGGTTTGGATCGTCCCGCGCGGATTCGCAAAGTCGTAGGCAATCGTGCGACCGTCGATCGAGCGAATCGGATCGCCCTGCGTCGCCGAGAGTGTCGGAATCGTCGAAACCTCGCCGCCGGCGATGGTCACTTTGACGATTTCGGTGGCAAGATACCGGTTGGGATGCGCGTTCGGCTTCAGGCGCGTCACGAACGCGCTTCGGCCGTCTGCGGAATAGTTCAGTCCGCCCGCAACGTCCCAGTGCCAGTTCGGGATGCGATGCGCGGTGCCGCCGCCTTCGGCGATCTCGAATAACTGCGCGGGCACGGGCGCGGCCTGCGCCGTCCAAGCGTCGTCGGTGACGGTGAACGCGTCGTCGTGGGCTTCGATCGCTTTGGCATTCGGCGCTTCGGGTGTTGCGGCGTACAGAATCTTCCGCCCGTCGGGGCGCCACGCGAAATCGCCGACGCCGCCCTTCTCGTGCGTCAGTTGCAGCGGCTCGCCGCCGTTCATCGGAAGGACGAAGAGCTGGGGCGATTCGTCGCCGGTGCGCGGCGTCGCGATGTAGGCGACGTTGCGGCCGTCGGGCGACCATCGCGCCACGCGAACTTTTCCGTCGCGCACGAGCGTCCGCTCCGCCCTGCTCGCGGCGTCGACGACGGCGAGATCGACGACCGTCTTATCCTTCTCGAAATCGCGTCGCGAGACGAGGATGAGGATGCGCGAGCCGTCGGCCGAAATGTCCGGGCCGCCGACGCTCACTTGTTTGCGCAAATCCGCAAGCCGCAGCGTCGCATTGGGTGCGGCCGCGGCGGGAAGCGCGAGCAGCGCCGCGATCGCGGCGAAAAGCAGCGCTCTCATTTCATCCACCGATCGATCCATCCGCTCCACGTGCGTAGGACGCTCTCTTGACCCACCGGATCGGTCGGGAAATGTCCGTACCGGGGAAAGACGGTAAACTGCACCGGAACGCCGCGTTCTTTGAGCGCGTGGTAGAGGATGTAGGACTGCGAGACCGGGACGCGCTGGTCGCGCGTATCGCTCAAAATGAGCGTCGGCGTTCGGATTGCGTCGACGTAGGTGATCGGCGATTCGGCTTTATACGCGGCGCGGCCCGCGCTCGTAAACGGCGTGAGGCCGGCAAAGAACGTCTGGGCGAAGTTTTCGTTGATGTCGGCCAGCACCGCTTGCTCGTACCAGTCGTCGACGCCGGCGCCGGTGACCGCCGCGCGCCAAAAGTCGGCGTGCCCGATCAGCCACGACGTCTGCAAACCGCCGCCCGACCAACCCGAGACGAAGATGCGCGACTCGTCGATCATGCCGGTCTTACGCAGCGCGGAGACGGCGGCGAGATTATCCTTGCCGGGGCCGCTCGTGACGTCGCCGACGATCGCTTGGAGAAAGGCGTCGCCGAGGTTGTCGCTGCCGCGATAGTTCGGCCGAAAGACGAAGTAGCCGCGCTTCGCGAGCACCTGCGTCAAGGGACCCTCGACCCCACTCAAATCCTGCGTCGAGGTGCTGACCGGGCCGCCGTGCACGTCGAGCACGAGCGGATACTTCTTACCGGCCACATACCCGACCGGATAGGTGAGCGCGCCGACGGCTTGCACGCCGATATCGGTCTTCCAGTAGAACGGCTCGACCTTGCCGTAGTCGTAGGACTCGGCCCACGCATTCTCGTCGCTGAGCGGCTTGGGCACCGTGCTTGCGGGCGCGAGGTAGTAGATTTCCGGGAAATGGTCGCTGCGCTGACCGACGAACGCGATCGCGCCATCGGTGGCGACGTCGGCTTGGGTTACGTCGACCGTGCCGAGGTCGACCTTGCGATACGATCCGCTCGGGCTCAACACCCAGGCGACGTTACGAATGCCGTCGGCCGTCTCGATCAACACTCCGCCACCTTGCAACCACCGAATGTCGTGTACGTTGCGATCGATTGCCCGCGAATCGAAAAGTTCGCGGCCGTCCGAAAGCGCGCGCACCGACTCGTCTACCTGCAGATAGAGGGAACCATGGCGCGGGATCGCCAGCGCGATCGCTTTGCCGTCGGCCGAGACGCGCCCGTCGCCGGTGACGCCGGAATACGCAATCGGCGCGTCGGTCGCCGCCGCGACGTCGTGCACCCAGGTCGTTTGAGAGACGAAATGCGCGAAGATGGCGTCGGGCTGGCGTTGATAGTAAAGTTTCGTGCCGTCGGGCGACCAGACTGGATCGCTCCCGTCGACGACGCTCCACGTTCCCGAGGTGAGGCGTGTCGCGTGCGTGCCGTCGGTCGCGACGCTCCACAGATGCTCCGGGCGCGGCGCCTCGCGCGTGAGATAGTCTTCGTCGGTGATGACGACGGCCCGAGGCGTCTTGGCGGCGTTTTTCGGCGCCGGATCTTCCGCGACGTAGGCGAATGCGCGGCCGTCGGGGCGCCATGCGTAGCTCGAGACACCGTCGGAAGCGTCGGTGACTTTCAGCGAATCGCCGCCGTTCATCGGCAGCACGTAGAGCTGGTCGGGCTTCCCGCGCTCAGGCGCGGCCAGATAGGCAATCGCGCTGCCATCGGGCGCCCATCGCGGCATGGCCGTTCCGATGCGATCGTGCGTCAGCACGCGAGACGCACCCGTTCGGGCATCCACGAGGACGAGTTCCGAGTCGCGCCGGTCGTTCTTCCAATCGATTCGCGAGCGAACGTAGACGACGCGCGCGCCGTCGGGCGAAATTGCCGGCGCGTTCACCGCCACCACGCGGCGGAGATCCTCGATCTCCAGGCCCTTCGCGCAAGCGATTGCCGGGGCGGCAAACAGCGCCGCCGTCGCGGCCGTCCAAAGCAGCCGGCGTGCGTCGAGCATGGGGGCGCGTTCAAGGAAGCGGTCACGCGTACCTCGCGGGCCGGCGCCCAGAGCCGTCGAAGGAAACACCGTCATGATAGGGATCGAATGATCGGCATCGCGCACGCCATCCTGCACGTGAGTTTGTGCGCCCCGATCGCGCGGACTGCGCCGCAGACCGCCGTGGCGATGCGGATGCGGCTCGTGGACCGGCGCGGCACGCCGCAGGTCCAGCGTGAGTTCCGCTTCGAACGCGGCGACGACGACAATCCGAAGGTCGTCGAGTTCGACGCTCCGCAGGGGACCTATCGTCTGGATCTCACCGTTCCCCGGTACGGCTGCAGCTCGTCGCAATATCTCACGTTCCTTCCGGATCTCAGCCGCAGCATCGACGCCACGCTCGACTCGGCGCCGCCGACGCCCGGACAGCCGCTGCTGATCGACGGCATGTCTCCGCAATCGTTCTCGTACGTCAACCCGGAGTTCGTGCTCTTCGATAAGGCCACGGCCGTCTGCAACAAGCCGGTGGGAGCCGCCGTGCCGTTCACCGTGAACGTCGAGAACGACCACGACGCATACTACGCCACCCTCTACGGCGACCCGGCGCTGGCGGGGCGCGCTCCGCTGCAACTCGCGCTCCGCCTGCGCACGCCGACGCATCAGTACCACTACGTGCGCGTCCCGATTCCGTTTCCGATGGCCTGGGGCGGCTGGCCGAGCAACGTGCAGTTTGACGTGACCCAAGATGAGATCGACTCGCTGGCGAGCCAGCCCGTCGACACGCTGCTCTGCCTGCATCTCTGGGAAACGAAGGTGTATTTCTAAGTTCCGAAGGATGGCTCTGTCGACGAGGAGGTAGATCGTGCCCTTACACCGGCAAACGCACGCGTCCCAGCGGTGCGACGAAGACACGTTCGCGAGCCACGCAATGGACGTGGCGATTCCCAAGCACCGCGTGCCGGAGCACGGCCTGCGGCCGGACGTCGCGTTTCAGTTGGTCGCCGACGAACTCATGCTCGACGGCAATGCGCGCCAGAATCTCGCGACGTTCTGTCAGACCTGGTTCGACGACGGCATCCACCGGCTAATGGATCTCAGTCTCGACAAGAACATGATCGATAAAGACGAGTATCCTGCGACGGCCGAAATCGAGAACCGCTGCGTGCACATCCTCGCGCATTTGTGGAACTCGCCGCAGGCCGCGACGACGATCGGCTGCTCGACCACGGGTTCCAGCGAAGCCGCGATGCTGGCCGGCCTCGCGCTCAAGTGGAAGTGGCGCAAGCGTCGCGCCGAAGCCGGCAAACCGAGCGACAAGCCGAACATGATCACCGGGCCGGTGCAAGTGTGCTGGCACAAATTTGCGCGCTATTTCGACGTCGAACTGCGTGAAGTGCCGCTGGAGCGCGATCGGCTGGTGATGACGCCTGCCGAAGTAATCGCGCGCGTGGACGAAAACACCATCGGCGTCGTACCGACGCTCGGCGTTACGTTTACCGGCCAGTACGAACCGGTCGCGCAGATCGCGGACGCGCTTGACGAACTCGAACGCTCGACGGGCCTCGACGTACCGATTCACGTCGACGCGGCGTCGGGCGGCTTCATCGCGCCCTTCGTTCAGCCGGATCTGGCGTGGGATTTCCGCTTGCCGCGCGTGCGCTCGATCAACACGTCGGGTCACAAGTTCGGATTGGCGCCGCTCGGCGTCGGTTGGGTGATTTGGCGGGAGGCACGCGATCTGCCCGACGATCTCGTTTTCCACGTAAACTACCTCGGCGGCGACATGCCGACGTTTGCACTGAACTTCTCGCGACCGGGTGGCCAGGTCGTCTGCCAGTACTACTTGATGCTGCGTCTCGGCGTGGACGGCTACCGGCGCATCCATCAGGGGTGTTACGACATCGCGCGGCATTTCGCGAGCCGCATCGAAAAGATCGGGCCGTTCGAAGTGATCTACGACGGCGACAGCAGCGACGGCATTCCGGCGGTTTCCTGGACGATGCGTCGAGGCGCCGGCGGGTTCTCACTCTTCGATCTCTCCGACCGGTTGCGCTCGCGCGGCTGGCAAATCGCCGCGTACACGATGGTGCCGAACATTGAAGACATGGCGGTGATGCGGGTACTCGTCCGCCACGGGTTCAGCCACGATTTGGCGGAGGGACTGCTCTTCGACATCCGCCGATCGCTGGAATACTTCGAAGCGCACCCGATCACCACGCCGATGACGGCACAGGAGGGTGCGTCGCACGACCATCACGCCCGTCCGAAAGCGGTCCCGGCCGGATAACCGTGGCCCGCGCCGTCGCACTCTCGCTGCTCGTCGCGATTGCGTACGTCGCCGGCGCAAAGCTCGGGTTCACGCTGGCGTTTGCGACCAAGCAGGTCACCGCCGTTTGGCCGCCCACAGGCATCGCGCTCGCCGCGCTGCTTATTTGGGGATACCGCGTCTGGCCGGGAATTTGGATCGGCGCGTTCGCGAGCAACGCCATGAGCGCCGAACCGTTCTGGACGGCCGCGGTCATCGCCACGGGGAATACGGTTGCCCCCGTCGCAGGCGCGTTTTTACTGGAGCGGTTCGGCGGATTTCAACCTGCCATCGAGCGCGTGCGCGACGTGCTCGTGCTCGGGCTCGCCATCGTCGTCGCGATGGCGATCTCGGCGACCAACGGCGTCGTCAGTCTCGCTCTCGCGCACATCGTTGCTTGGACGCACTTCTCCGCCGTGTGGTGGGTGTGGTGGTCGGGCGATGCGATGGGTGCGCTGATCGTCACCCCGCTGATCGTCACCTTGTTTCGTACGCCGCAACAAAAGACGACCGACACCGGCGGCCCGCTCGAACTCGCCGTGCTTGCGGTCGCGCTCGCGTTCGTCACGTGGGCGTCGTTTCTCAGCGACGCGCCGCTGCGCTTCTCCGTTTATCCGTTCGTCATCTGGATCGCGCTGCGTTTTCGTCAGCGGGAAACCGCCGCCGCAATCGCGGTCGTCTGTGCCTTTGCGATTTGGGCCACCGCGCACGACCTGGGCCCGTGGACGGCAGGATCGCTCGACGCGCGCGTCCTGCAGCTCGACAGTTGGGTATCGATTCTCGCATTCACCGGGTTAATTCTCGGTGCGATCACCGCCGAGCGGCGCGCGGCTCGCATGGAACTGCAAGTCCTGCTCGATCAGGCGAAAAGCTCCGCCGAAACGCTGCAAGCGGCATTCGTTCCCGAGAAACTGCCGCAGCGGTTGGGACTGCAATGCGACGTGATCTACATCGCGGCCGAGCGCGAAGCGCTTATCGGCGGCGACTGGTACGACGCGTTCGATCTTCCCGACGGACGCATCGTCTTTTCGATCGGCGACGTGACCGGACACGGGCTCGAGGCCGCCGTCATCGCCGCGCGGCTTCGCCAAAGCATCTTTGCGGCGGCATTTCAAACCGACGATCCCGCCGAGATTCTCTCGACGGCCGACCGCGCGACGCGTTCTCGCGACGATGCGCCGGCGACCGCCATCGTCGCGATCCTCAGCAAAGACCTCTCAACGATGAGTTACGCGAGCGCCGGCCATCCGCCGCCGGTCGTCGCCGGCCCCAACACGCCCGCGCATTCGCTCGCGTACGGCGGCTTGCCATTCGGCGTCGGCATACCGGTCGCGTCGCAAACGCGTCACGTCACGCTGGAACGCGATGCGGCGGTCCTCTTCTACACCGACGGACTGACGGAGTTTCGACGGAACATCGACGGCGCCGAATCGGCCGTGCTGCGAGCCATGACGCGCCTGGTCGAGGGAGAGCCCGTCGAACATCCGGCCGAATTCGTGCAGCGTTGCGTCATGGGTGACGAACGTCCGCTAGACGATACCGTCTTGCTGTTGGCCCAGTTGCGCGTCGCCCTGCGAAAGTCGTGGCGGTACGATTCGAGGAGCTCGCACGACGCGCACGTGCTCCGGCGCGACATCGCCCGCTTCATGCGGTACTTCGCGCCGGCCGACGGAGAACTGTTCCGCGCCGAACTGATCATCGGCGAAGTGCTGGCCAACACCGTCGAACACGCACCGGGTGCGGTGAACGTGGAGATCGATTGGACGGATGCGCATCCGATCATCACGGTCCGCGACGACGGTCCGGGCTTCTCGCGATTAGCGGAAAGGCTCCCGGCCGATCCGCTCAGCGAAACCGGCCGCGGACTCTTCCTCATCGCTTCGTTGGCTGTCGACGTACGTGCCGAGTGTCAACCCGGTTGCGGGACGAGCATGCGCATCGTGCTGCCGGTCACGCGTCCCGAACAGCTGCCGCGCTGACCTTTTAGGAAACCCTAGGGTCGTTCCGCGAGCACGTCGCCCGATTCTATGTGCAGCTGCGCGTCGCGCCAGCGAACCGCCTTGCCGCCCAGCCCGCATGCCCACACGGAAATCCCGAAAAGATCGCGCGGCAGTACGAGCCACGCCGGCTCGCGCTCGACGCCGAGCGCACGCGAGGAAACCTGCTGCAGCGACGATACGCACCAGCGCGGCAGCGAAGAGCGCCGCGATGCGCTTCGGTGCCGGCGCAAGCAAGAGCGCCAGCAGCGCAATCGGCACGGGATAGGTAAGGAACATACCGGCGTAGCCGGCCGGCTGCACCCCCCGAATCGTTCGATGCCAGCGCAGCTCGTGATTCCAAAGTATCGGCAGGCTCGAATCCGACACGATCGTTCGAATGACGTAACGCGAAATCACGACGCGAAGTCCTCGGGCGGCAACGAAATTCCCGAGCATGAAGTCGTCGGCGAGATGCGGAGCGAGCGCCTCGAAACCGCCGATTGCGGCGAGAACCGATGACCGCAGCGCATTCGTCGGACCCAAGCAGTGACGCGACGGCCCGAAGAGTCGGTTGACGAACACCGACGGGATGAACTGCTCGTTCATGAACATCGCTCCGAGCCTCGACGAGAACGTGTGGTCGGGAACGCCGGCGAACGGAGCCGTGACCACGCCCACGTCCGGATCGCGCAGCGGCGCGGTTACGGAACGGACGTAGGCCGCATCGACGCGGGTGTCGCTGTCGGCGAGGATCAACATCTCGTGGCGCACGAGGCGCATCATCGAAAGGACGTTCGCGATTTTGGGGTTCCGTGCGCCGGGAACTTCGCCCACGTTGATCTCGATGTTCCGATCGGGAAGCGCCGCCGCGACCCGCTGCGCGATTGGCAGCGCGCGATCGTCGGCGCGCGCGACGCCCAGGATCATTTGGCAGACAGGGTAATCCTGCAATGCGAACGCACGCAAGTTCTCCTCGAGGTCGCGTTCTTCACCGTGAAGTGGTACGAGCAAGGTGACCGGGGGCAAGTGATCGACGCTATCCGTCTCAACCTCGCGTTCGACGTCGCGTCGTCCGAAGCGCGCCGAGCAAACGATCGCGACAGCAGTGTAACCAATCGCTGCGATCGTGGCAACGTCAAGGGCAGCCGCGAGAAGTCGGGCAAGCTTCACGGGCGTGCCTTCGCGAGCCCGAGGAGGCGGGCCTTGATGCCGCCCGGCAAGAACCGTCGTGCGAGGATGCATAACGCAAGGCTCTCGACGTACCGAGTGCGAGCCGAATCCGGAAAACAGATAAAGCCGAACTGGGCGATGATTGCTGTGACGTATGGCGTGCGTCAGCTTTATCTGAAGTTCAAGATTCGCGTTCGCCAGTGGGGCCGTTTGCCGGCAGATCGCGGCGCGACGGTGCTGATCACCAACCATCAACACATGGACGAAGGCGAAACGATCACCGCGCGCACGTTTTTTCTCCATCCGTGGAAACCGCTCGTGATGTGCAACTCCCGCCGCACGTTCGAGACCGGATTCATCGCGGCACGGCTTCCCTGGAGCGCGCGCGTCACGCGCGGCCTGAATTTAAGCGGGTTTTGGGCGTGCTACAACATCCTGCCGATTGAAAACCATCTCCACTCACGGCCCCTCATCAGCCTGGCAGAAGAGATATTAGCCGCACACGGCGATTTGCCGATCGACGCGATATTGCCGGCCGAAACCGTCGCGTCGTTAGGGTTGGAAGGCTGCGTGCTGAGCGATCTGTGGAAGCTCGTCAACTTCACGAAAGCGCAGACCTGGGTGAAGGTAGCTCATCTCAAGCCGCCCTTCCGGCGCGAAGTGCTCGAGAATCTCCGCACGGTCGCCGAGCGCGACGTCGCGGCAATTGTGGATCGGGTGCGGGGTGGAGCAACGTTCTACGTTACGCCCGAAGGCGATTTCAGCCACGACGGCCGCTTGCGTTTCATGCGCAAGGGAATCGTCGATGCGCTCTCTCCTTTCGCCGATCTTTGGTTCTGCGCGGTGGCCTACGACCCGTTCGAGGGCGGCCGGCTATCGATGCTGTATCGCGTCGTGCGGTATGCCCGCACCGCCGATATCGGCATCGCGCTCGCCGCGGCGCGACCGATTACCACCTCTGCACTGCTGTCCACGTTTCTACTCGATGGGCCCGACACGTTCAACGTCGAGGACGCCGTGCGGGACGTGCGCGAACGAATCGGCGCGCTGCCCGACAACGTCTTCGTCGATCCCGCACTGCGCGATGCTCCCGACGCGGCGGTCGTCAGCGCACTGAAGACGCTGCGAAAGCGCGGTTCGCTGACTGCCACCGGCGAACGTTATCGCCTCACCGCGCACCGAACGGACGCACGGTTTCCACACGTCGCGGACATGATCGCCTTCCAGCGCAACATGCTCGAAGAGACGCTGGCGTCCGCCCGGCGCCTCTAGGTCAGGACGCCGTCTCGAGCCTGCGTTGGCCGACCTGTACGCGCCGCGCCCGCAAGTAGTTGAAGAACTCGCCGCCTTCGCGCAAGCGCCGCACCATCATCTGGCGGCTCGTGACCATCTCGGCGACGATCTTGGCGATCTTCTTCGGCCGGAAGTAGAACTCGCGATACATGCGCTCCACCGAGTCTTCGATTTCGGCGGTCGAGAGAGTGTCGTAGCGCAACGTCGACGTCTGAATGCCCGCTCCGGATACCAAGTCGTCGCGTGCGAACCAACCGTTCGCGAGAGCTTGATCGTATAGCTCCGTCCCCGGGTAGGGCGATGCGATCGACACCTGAATGGTGTGAGGGTCTAACTCTTTCGCGAATTCGATCGTTTGGCGAACCGTCTCGGGAGTATCGACGGGCAAACCGACGATGAACGTTCCGTGAACCTTAATGCCGAGCTTGTGGCAGTTCTTCATGAACGCCCTCGCCATCTCCAGCTTCAGCCCTTTTTTGATGCGATAGAGAATCTCTTGATTACCTGACTCGAAGCCGACGAGCAGAACGCGCAAGCCGTTGTCGCGCAACGTCTTGAGCGTGTCGTAGTCGACGTGTGCGCGCGCGTTGCAAGCCCAGCTAAGCTTCAGCCGCTTCATATGCTTGCTGAGGGCGATCGCGTAATCTTTTTCGTTCGTCAAGGTGTCGTCGTCGAACATGTATTCGCGCACCGTCGAACCGAAGATGCCCTTCGCTTCGTCGAGATCGCGACCGACGGCCTCTGGACTCTTGTGGCGGAACACGTGTCCGCCGATGGTTTGCGGCCAAAGACAGAACGTGCATTTCGCCGTACAACCGCGACCCGTATACCAAGAGACGTACGGGTGCAAGAGATAGCCGTTGTAATATTTCGTGACGTCGAGAAATTTTGCGTACGTAGGCAGCACGCTCGGCATCGCATCCCAATCGGCGATCTGCGGACGTTCTTCGGTACGCTTCAGCTCGCCGCCGGCGTCGCGATACGAAAGCCCAAGGATCTCATTCCACGGGCGCCCTTCTGCCAGTTCCTTACACGTGTAGTCGAACTCGTTGCGGCAGACGAAGTCGATGATCGGGTTGTCGCGCAGCGTTTGCTCCGGAAGCACGGCTACGTGCGCACCGATGAAGCCCACTTTGACGTCGGGCTTCTGCGCCTTGAGGCGGCGCGCGCACTCGACGTCGTTGGGGAGCGAGGGCGTACTCGTGTGCATGATCACGAGATCGTGGCCCTCGGCGATCTTCAAAACGTCGTCGATGGTCTGCCCGTGAGGCGCCGCATCCACCAGCGTGCTGCCCGGCACGAGGGCGGCCGGCTGAGCCAGCCACGTCGGATACCAAAACGAGGTCACCTCCCGCTTTGCTTGGTACCGAGCGCCGGCGCCGCCGTCGAAGCCGTCAAAAGAAGGGGGGCTCAGGAATAGGGTCTTCATATCGCCGATGAGTTTCCTCCGATTCCGTCGGTTCTCCCGCGAGAGCGGGCTTGGGTGCGTCCCGGCGCACACGCGGCTTGCGCCTGGTTACGGTGAAGCATTCCCCGTGGGACACTTCGGCAGAGCTTTCAGTTTCAAAATGCGGGTGGCATTTTCGTGGCATATTTTGGCGCGTTCATCGTCGCTGAGAGGCGCCGCGTCGATCCAATAGACGTGAAGCTTACTGTCTTCGTACGGATAGTCGGTGGAAAAGAGCACGCGGTCGATCCCCATCTCGTCGATCGTGCAGCGCAGGGCCGCGTTGGAGCAAACGCCGGAGGTCGTGACGATGAGATGCCGGCGAATGATCTCAGACGGCTTGAGATGTGGAGCGATGAGCGCCGCGCGGCTGTCGATGCGCCAGAGATAGAACGGTATCGTTTCGCCCATGTGACCGAGAATGAGCGTCGCCGGATAGCGCTCGAAGGTGCCGCCCATGAGCAACCGCAGCGCGTGCGCGGACGTTTCGCAGTTCCAGGCCCACACACCGCCGGCGATTTCCGGACGGTCGCGGTAGACGCGCGGAGAATCGTATGAGTCGGCCGGATGGAGATAGACCGGGACGTCGAGCGCAACCACGCGCTCCCAGAACGGCTCGAAACGACCTTCGTCGAGATAGGCTCCGTTGGTGTGGCCGTTGATCATTGCGCCGGCGAAACCGAGTTGGCTCACGCAGCGCTCGAGCTCGTCGGCTGCATTCGTTGGCTCCTGGAGCGCGAGGTGTGCGAAGCCGCCGAATCGCGTCGGGTGACGGTGGATTCGCTCCGCGAGAAAGTCGTTCGCCTCACGAGCCACTCGCGTCGCTTTCGCAGCATCCTTCTCGATCTGGACGCCCGGCGTCGTTTGCGACAGCACCATGAAGTCGATTCCGGCGGCATCCATCGCTGCGATACGTCCGTCGTCGACGTCGCTGATGATGCGCTGGATCTTGCGCGTAAGTTCGACGGGAAAGTGCGAGAAAATCGCGGCGTCGTAGGCTTCTTGCGCCGTTCCGGGGGAATCGAAATGCTCTTCGATTGCGATTTTTCGCACGCGGCCGACCGCGGTTCCGGTCGGTCATATCGGAATCCTGATTCCCTTGAGCCAAAGTGGCGCCTTCAAAGGAGTGAGGCATGTCCAACGAGATCACGCGTAGAGAGATGCTCGGGATTGGCGGCGCCGGACTTGCCGCCCGCAACCCTCGCCGCCGCACCAATCGTCGGTAAGAGCTTCCGTCGCTCAGCGTTTGCGACGTCACGGCCTCTCGTTCGAGCGGGCCTACACGGCAACGTGTCAATGTTCGCCTTCGCGCGCAGTGATTGACGACCGGACGGTTCGCACCGGTCGATCGCGTCACGCAGACGCTGATGTGGCCGGGGTTGCAATCCAAAGCCTACCAGCCCAACGTCGCCGTCGGCAACGGCGGAAAGGACTGGACGCCGCTCGACATCGAGTACTTAGAGCACTCGAAGCGCGGCGTTCCGGTGAAGCCTACGCGCCCGACGAGCGGTCGGCCGTTTCGCAACTCGCTACGAGCGTCGCGACGACGCTCGACGTACTCGCGAGCCACGATGGATCGGCAGACGGTACGCAAGCGATCGTAGCCGCGATCGACGCGTTACGCGACGAACTCGTTCGCCGGCTACCCGACCCCCCGAGCACTAACGCGGGGGCCGGCCTCTAGGTCCGGCAACCATTCCGTGCGGAACGCCTCCCCAAGCGCGTGGAGCCGGCGCCATGCGCGGAGCCGGCGCCATGCGCGCAGCCGGCGCCATGCGCGGAGCCGGCGCGAACGCCGGGGCGCGGCGCGGAGCCGTTGCGACGGAGGGATGCGAGCGAGGCGCGAACGCGTTCGCGTTCCTCGCGTGCGCTGCTACGACTCTTGCGTGCGCGGCGGCAATTCTCGCGTGTCCAGTTACGACTCTTGCGTGTGCGGCGGCAATTCTCGCGTGTGCGGTTACGACTCTCGCGTGGGCGGCTGCAATTCTCGCATGCGCTGCCGCGACTCTCGCGTGTGCTGCTGCGACTCTCGCGTGCTCCGCTGAAATCCGTTCGTGCGCCGAGGCAAGCCGGGCGCGAGCGATCGCGTTTCGCGCGGCGATATGGAAGGGCCGCACGGCATGCGCGATTCGAACGGGCGCGACGATCCTACGATGGACGATCGTACCGTTTCGGCGCACGACGACCGTGCGGGTGACCCGTGCGACGCTATTGTTGACCACTGGATATGCCGCCGTCGGAGCCACCGAGAACGCCGGATTCACGGCCGCCATCGCGTAACCCGGGTAGTACGAATACGCCGCGACCGCGGGGTATGCTGCTGGACCTACGGCCGCAGGATATGCCATCGGATACGCGCCACCGTACAACGGCGCATTCACCGCCGACGCGACTAACCCTAAGACTCCAAGGCCCACGGCTGCGCCCAAGAGCGAAGCGCCGGTATACGCCGGATAGACCGCGGGTGCGTACGGCGCGTACGTTACGACGGGCGCGTACGGTGCGTACGGTAGGGCGGGTGCGTACGGCGCGTACGTTAAGGCGGGCGCGTAAGGCACGGGCGGTGCGTAGTACGCAGGCGCGTATCCTAGCGCCGGGGCGTACGTCGGCGTGGGCGCGTACGGTATCGGTGCGTATGCTGCCGCCGGGGCGACGGGACACCAAACCCAGCCAATGCCGGGCTGCCAAACCGTCTGGTTGTAACTCAACGGCGTGCAGTATGGGGTTTGAATCGGAGCGATCGGCGAGGAATACGCGACGACGTTCGGCGCGAATCCCGCATAGATAACCTGAGCACGTGCGGAAAGGGGACTCCCCAACGCCGTGGCGGCGAAGGTCACCCCAAGGATCAATCCGGCAAACCGTTCTTTTCTCATAGGAAGTTCCTCACTCTTATGTTGCACCCAAGTGCTTGAGGAGAAGCCTATCGAGTATTAGCTTCCGATTAGAAGCCGACGTTAATCCTACCGGCCGCTCTGAAGGCCGCCAAGGAGACGGCCTGGCGGCAAGCTTTTCTCATCGTTTATCGCAGCCAGGCGTTGCCGCCCGTTGTAGAATCGCCATATGCGAAGGGGATCAACCATTGCAATGGCGTTGCTCGCAGTGTCGTGTTGCCTCGCGCAATCACGAGCGCAAGAAACTCCGCAGACGCCCTCGCCCTCGCCCGAGTCCTTTTACTCTTCGGCCGTCGAGTCGATGCGCGCATTGCCGCAGCCGCAGTACCTTACGTATACGATCGAAGGCGACGGCGACAATCTTTCAATCGGCCTTCGCGTCATCCGGCACCTCGTTTGGCTGGAAATGATGACTGGCTCGGCGGCGTTTCCATCGGAGTGGGCGATCCGTCATCGGACCGATGACTACGCTTCCGAGATCACCGATTACGATGGGCGGAGGCTCGTCAGCACGCGCGCCTTCTTCGACCCAACTTGGTACGGGGCGTTCCGGGCACTGCGCGACGGCATGCTCATGTATCAACAAACCGATGCGCCCGTCTCGGCGTATGCGACGCCGACACCCGGGCCTTCACCCGATTTGCGAACGATCGCCGTCGTTACCGTAATTGGCAGCGCCGTCTATCGGGTAGAGGACCGGGGGCCCGCGGAATGCAGCAACGGCGATCCGGGACACGGCCTGCACCTCGTCTCACGCGAGCCCGATCCGCGCCACCAGCTGGCCGACGTCGTCGTCGACGTACGGAACATGCATTTTTGTACGATGCGGTTCAACGTTCGCGAATCGGGCTTCAGCGGATCGGTCGAGCAACACTATGGGAGCGTCGGCGGCTACTGGCTGCAGACCGACGGCGTGATCGAAACCGGCATACGCGCGTTGGGCTTCATGGTTGGCCACGGCGTGTGGCGCTACCGGTTGACGGAGATGAGTTTTCCGAGATCGATTCCCGCGGAGACATTTCTTCGCCCTCAGTACCAATAGCCCGAGTAGCCCGAGCGCCATTCCCACGGTCTAACTCGACTTTGAACCTCGCTTAATCGCTAGTTAACCCAGGACGCCGATTTCTCGGCAAGTTGCCAGACGCGCAGTTTACGCTCGTAGCATCATGGCAACGACGACGCTTACTCAACCCGGCGCAACGATGCGAGCAATAGCCGCCTTTCGCCCGCGCTGGCTTACCGCTGCCGCCGCACTGGCGGTCGTCATCGCGATCGTACTGGCAACGGCTACCGCGATTCGCGCGCATTCGGCGGTTGCGTACGTCACCGAACCAGTCGCGCAGGCGACGTTGGTTCAAAGCGTCACGGCTTCGGGAACGGTGAATCCGCAGAACAACATTTCGGTCGGTACGCAAGCGTCGGGAACCATCGCCGCAATCTACGTCGATTACAACAGCAAGGTCAAGCGCGGCCAGGTTCTGGCCCGCCTCGACCCGAGCACGTTCTCGGCGCAACTCGCTCAGGCGAAAGCGGCGCTCGCGCAGACTCAAGCGCAAGCGGCGCAAGCCCAAGCCAGTGCGGGCGCCGCAGGCTCGGCCGTAAGCGTCGCCGCGGCGAACAGCAACGCGGCGCGGATGGGGATCGCTGCCGCACAGGCAAATGTTACGAAGGCTCAGGCCGCGCTCGGGCTCGCGCAGAAAACGCAGTCGCGCGATTCGGCGCTGGTCACGCAGGGATACGTCGCGCAGTCGGTCGTCGACACCGACCACTCGAACGTCGCGCAGGACGCCGCCGACGTCGCCGCGGCGCAAGCAGCGGTCGCCCAGGCGCAAGCGCAGGCCGGAGCGAGCGCGGCAACCGTCGGAGAGAACGGTTCGACCGCCCAAGCACAAGCGGCCGGCGCTCAGGCCGCCGATGCGGCGATCGAATCTGCGAAAGCCGTCGTGCAGCAGGACGAACTCAATTTGGCACATGGCGTGATCACGTCGCCCGTCGACGGCACCGTCGTGGCGCGCGACGTCTCGGTCGGTCAGACGGTCGCGGCATCGCTGCAGACTCCGACGCTCTTCGCCATCGCGCAGGACCTTACGAAGATGCAAGTCGACATCAACGTCGCCGAACCGGATATCGGCAACGTCAAGTCCGGCGACGCGGTCGACTTCTCCGTGCTGGCGTATCCGAACCGCACGTTCCACGGCACCGTTGCGGAAGTGCGGATCAATCCGCAAACCGTCAATAACGTCGTGACCTACGACGTCGTGGTGAAGGTCGCCAACGCAGATGGCGCGCTGCTGCCCGGAATGACGGCGAATGCGTCGATCGACGTCGCCAGCGCCAAGAATGCCTTGGTGGTGCCGATTGCCGCATTGCAGTGGAATCCGGGCGCTAGCCGCGCGGCCACCGGCGCCGGAAGCGCCGTCGCACAGTCGGCGTGGGGCTCGACGCAAGCGGCGAGCACCGCCAACGCCGTTACTTCCGGTTCGAGCGGCGCCATCTTCGTCCAGGGGAACGGCCGCGCGCTCGTGCGCGTGCCGGTGCAGGTCGCTCTGGCGACCAGCACGCAGGCCGCGGTGGTCCCGGTCGCGCAGGCGCAACTCAACGCGGGCGACCGCGTCGTGGTTGCGTCGGCGGGTAATGCTCGCGCATCGCACGGCACCGCGGCCGCACGGCCGGCCATCGGAGGGATGTCGACCGGCGGCGCGATGCGAGGACTTCACTGATGGCGCCGGTCGTCGAGGTCCAGGGACTTCAAAAAATTTACGCACTCGGCGGCGGTGAGGTCGTCGCGCTGGGCGGCATCGATCTCTCTTTGACGCCGGGTGAGTTCGTCGCCGTGATGGGTCCGTCGGGTTCGGGGAAATCGACGTTTATGCAAATCGTCGGAATGCTCGACCGTTCCACCGCAGGCACCTATCACTTCGAGGGGAGCGACGTTTCCGCATTGTCCGGAGACGCGCGCGCCGACATTCGCAGCCGGCGACTCGGCTTCGTTTTTCAGTCGTACAATTTGTTGTCGCGCACGAGCGCGTTGGAAAATGTCGAGCTGCCGATGGTCTACGCGGGAGTACCAGAAGGCCGCCGTCGCCGCATCGCGGTCGAAAAAATGGAACTGGTCGGAGTCGCGAACCTTGTGCGGCACACGCCCAATCAAATGTCGGGCGGCCAACAGCAGCGCGTCGCGATCGCGCGCTCGCTGGTCAACGATCCCGGTTTGATTCTTGCCGACGAACCCACCGGCGCCCTCGATACCAAGTCGTCGGCCGACGTCATGCAGATTCTTACGCGGCTGAATCGGGATCAGGGTATGACGATCATGCTCGTAACGCACGACCCAGCGATCGCCGCCTACGCTCGCCGCATCGTCACGTTTCGCGATGGCCGCATCGTGGGCGACACTCAGAATGCAGAGCGTGCCGCATGACGCCGGCTGCCACGCTACGATTGGCACTGCAGGCGCTGGTGCGTAACAAAATCCGATCGCTGCTCACGATGCTCGGAATCGTGATCGGCGTAGCCGCCGTTATCGTGACGGTCGCAATCGGTGCGGGCGCCCGCATCTCGGTACAGAGCAGCATCAACAGCCTCGGTTCGAATCTTATCGTCGTGCAGCCCGGAAGCGTGACGCAGACGGGCGCACGCAGCGGTTTCGGAGGCGCGTCGACGCTAACGCCCGACGACGGTCTCGCTATAGCGAAGCTTCCGGGCGTGGCGAGCGTTTCGCCGCAAGTAACGATTCGTACGCAAGTCGTCGCTGGAGAAAACAACTGGCAGACGACGGTGACCGGCGCCGCGCCCACCTACACGTTCATACGCTCGTGGCCGCTTGCGGCGGGTCGCTTCTTCGGCCAGAGCGACGTCGCGACCAGCGCGAAGGTTGCGGTGCTCGGCGCGACCGTCGTGCAGCAGCTCTTCCCCGGCGGAGGGTCGCCGATCGGTGCGACGGTGATCGTCAAGGGCGCGCCGTTTACGGTGATCGGCACGCTGACGCCGCTGGGGCAAAGCGGCGTGGGGCAAGATCAGGACGATACCGTGCTCATTCCCTACACCTCGGCGATGGAACGCCTGACCGGCCTGACGACGGTCAACGCACTGCTCGTGTCGGCTGCCGATGCGAACAGCATCGACGCCGTGCAGCAGAGCGTCACCCAACTGATCGAACAGCGTCATCGCATCACTCGTGGAGAGCCCGACGATTTTCAGGTGCGGAATTTGCAGTCGATCGCTCAAGCCGCGTCGCAGACCGGCGCGGTGATGGAGTTCTTGCTGGCCGGCGTGGCCGCCGTCTCGCTCGTCGTCGGCGGCATCGGCATCATGAATATCATGATGGTCTCGGTTACCGAACGCACTCGCGAGATCGGGCTTCGCATGGCCGTCGGTGCGCGCGGGCGCACGATCCTCAACCAGTTTCTGACCGAAGCGATTGCCTTGGCGACGTTCGGCGGCGTGATCGGCGTGATTGCCGGAAGCCTCGGCACCCTGCTGGTCTCTTCAATCGCGCATTGGCCGACGTCGATTCCGCTGCAGTGGGTCGCCGCCTCGGTCCTGTTCTCGTCGCTCGTCGGCATTTTCTTCGGATACTACCCGGCGCAGAAAGCTGCCCGGCTCAATCCGATCGACGCGTTGCGATTCGAATAGCGCCTCAACCGAGGAGCGCGAGGAGACGCGCCTCGCGCTCCGCGGTGAGTCCCGCCTTTAGCGGGGCGCCGCGATCGCGCTGGAGATCCCAGCGCCACGTCTCGAGAATCGTCGTTCGCAACGTGCGATAGGCAAGGCCGGCGGCAATGGCGCGCGCGGACGAGATCGCATCCCAACCGCCGGCCTCATCTTCGGGAATCCACAGCGGCATCTCGGTCCACGGCTCGACGCCGTTTTCGAGTAAGAACTCCTGCGACGCCCAGACGAGTTCGACACCTGTTTCCAGCGCCTCGCTGCAAGTACGCACCAGCTCTCCAAACGAAAGCGGATCGCCGGGACCCGTAACGTTGAACGTTCCACCACGCTGCATTTCCAGCATTGCAACGAGCCAGTCGGCGATGTCGCGCGCGTCGATGATCTGGACGAGCCGGTTCGGCAAACCGGGAACCAGAATGGTGCCGCCGTTGCCGATACGCCGAACCCAGTACGTAAAGCGATCGCTGCCGTCGTAGGGTCCCACGATCAATCCCGGCCGCACGACCAACGCGCGATCGCCGAACCCATCGAGCACCACTCGTTCGCAGAGCGCCTTGAGCGGTCCGTACGTATCGGGCGTCACGTCCGTGGCGTTGGAATCCCCGGTATCCCACAGGGGCGCCGACTCATCGGCGCCGGCCGGAAATCCGTCGCGGTACGCGCTCACGCTCGAGACGAACGCGTACATCGCGGTACGGTCGCGCAGGTGCGCGCACGAAGCGGCAACGTCACGCGGCAGGTAGCCGCTCGTGTCGACGATCGCATCATAGGTGCCGGTGATCGAGGCAATGTCGTGCGCGCGATCCCCCGTGATACTCGTCGCGCCGGGCAAACCGTCGGGCAGCGATCGGCCGCGATGAAAGAGCGTGACGCGGAGTCCCTGCGACAGCGCGCGCTCGGCGATGTGGCGGCCGAGAAACCGCGTCCCGCCGATGATGAGTATATGCACGGGATTACCTCCGTAAAATGGATCACGTTTGCGGAGGTTCTCCGCCCTAGGTCGCAAGGGCGCCCTGTGGCATAAACGCGTCACCTGCGCGCCCCGGCGTTGCGGCTCCCAGATGCTACGAGCGCCGGTGTTGCCGGCGCTCGTATGGTGATTCGTCCCGAGCGAACCCGTTATCTCTTAACCAACGGATAACCGGCAACACCGAGCGGGGGGTTTGACGCTGAAAAGCCGCTCAGCGTCGAGAACGGCGAGGTTTGAAGTCCCTTGTATCCGACGACGTTGAGCCCCTGGTTGGATTGGAAGTAACGCCCGGAACTCGCAAACGCGCCGAGCGTTGGCCCGAATTGCTCGATGCCGTCGGTGATGGTCGCGGACGGCGTCGTCGAACCGTTGCTGTAGATATTGACGTTCTGAGCGGCGAAATTGGAGACGTAGATAACGTTTCGCTTTCCGATGGCAACGCCAATCGGCCCGTTGAGGCTTGTGAGTCCGGAGTTTTGGACGGTCTGCGATCCGGCGGCTATCATGAAGACGGCATTGCTGGAATCGGACGCCACCCAGATGTTGTCGCTGCCGTCAACCCCGACGCCGACCGGTTGGCCGAAGCTGCTGAAGTCGATGGTTTCGAACGGCGACGTTGCGCCGGCCTTATAGCCGGTGAGGGTATTGCTGTTCAGGTTACTGACGAAGACCTCACCGCTCGAATCGACGGCGATTCCATACGGACCGCTGATACCGTTGCTGATCGTCAGGCTCGGCGAGCTCGATCCTTGTGCGTAGACGGTGACCGTGTTGTTTCCTTCGTTGGTAACATAGAGCGCTCCGGCATTATCGACGGCGATGCCTGCGGGAGCGTTGACACCGTCGGTAATAGACCCTACGGGGGAGCCATTCGGTGTTTTTGGCATGTACATCAAGACGCTGCCTGCCTCATCTGCAACGAAAATGAGCTGGCGATTTGGCGCGCCGTTCGGCCAGCCTCGAGGAGCGTTAGGCTGGCGTGGAACGACCGGAACGATGCGCGGACCTGTCACTGCGGGCCCGACAAGCTCGCGCATTCCAATACCGGCGTGATTCGAAGGGGCGGCCATGGAGGGTTGACCGGACGTGAAGGATCCCGAGTTGCCCGAGCATCCGGCAAGCGAAGCGGCAGCCACGGCTGCGATCAGCACGTGGCGACGAGTGTGGCTCATCAAACATACCTCCCGAGACGTGAAATGAGGCGTCTGATTTTCGGTCTAGCGACCTTGGCAACCTGGTAACTCCTCGGCAAGAGATGGGCAGGCTCTCCCGTCACCGGTAAGTCCGACTGCGGACGGGAATCGTGGTCGGTAGAAAGCGCGACTTTATGCAAACAGTCATTCGACCATTGCGATCGAGCCGGCCACGCAGGCACTTCTAGGTCGCGAGCCTGCTGATCGGCGCCGCGCTGCTGGCCACAGGCGCCGACGGGCGCGAATCCGTCCACGCCGGTCGCGTCAACCTCGACTGCGACGCTCAAGCCGATCAGCCAGGTTGCACTGCAAACGACGCTAGCGTCGACAGCGCGGCAAATGCTGATTCCTGGCGCAGTGGTGCTCCTGCGCACGCCCCAAGGCGAGTTTACGGCCGCCTACGGCACGACGAAGCTAGGCACGATGAGCCGTCCAGACATCAACACCCACTTTCGAATCGCCTCAAACACCAAAACGATGACGGCCGCGATAATCGTGCAACTGGCCCAGGAAGGCAAACTCAAGTTCAGCGATCCCGTTTCAAAGTATGTCGTGGGCGTGCCCAACGGCGACCACATCACCATTGCCGAGCTGCTGGAAATGCGCAGCGGCCTCTACAACTACCTAGAGTCCCCCAAGATCGCGGCGACGGCCGACCGCGATATGAGTAAAGTATGGACTCCGGCCGAGTTACTGGCGATCGCCTTTGCGCACAAACCCAACTTTGCGCCCGGCGCGGACTACGAATACAGCAACACCAACTACATCCTGCTCGGCCTCATCGTCGAGAAGACCGACGGCAAGACATTGGCGGAGGCAATGCGGGTGCGCTTGTTCGAGCCACTTGGGCTGCGACATACCACGTTGCCTCCAAGCAATGCGACCGCACTGCCAAAACCGTACTCCCATGGATACATGTACGGGAGTTCCTTAGTCGCCTTCACGGGCACGCCGCCAAATTCGCCGGCGGTCAAGGCCGCGGCTCGCGCAGGCACCCTTTTGCCCACGGATTACACGAACCTGAACACCACCTTTTGGCTGGGCGGCAGGTGGCGCAGTCTCCAACGCGAGCGACCTCGCAACGTGGATCAAGGCACTGGTCTCCGGGAGCCTGTTCGACGCACAGTATCACCAACGCTGGATTAGCAGCCTACGGCCCGAGGACCCGAAGAAGCCGCACGGGCAACAGTACGGTACGGCATCATCCTCTTAAGCTGGGGAAAGAACTCCATGTATTATCATGGCGGCGAGACAGCCGGCTATAATTCGTTCATCGGCTACGATCCCGCCAATAAAGTGACGTTGGTTGTGTGGATGAACTTGACCGTGTCACTAGACGAAATCCCGACTGCCAACGCGTTAATGTTAAAGGTGCTCGTCCGAATCTACGCCGTGTCACCGCTAGCGGCCACTCCGTCGCCGAGTGCCTCTCAGTAAGTTAGCCAATGTCTTAAACACGAACCGCGTAATGCGGGGCTCCAAGGAGAGGGAGGGATTCGAACCCTCGAAACCGTCATCCGGTTCAGCGGTTTTCAAGACCGCCGCATTCAACCGCTCTGCCACCTCTCCGCGTCCCGCTAACGTCGATATTACGCGGCTTTCCGCGAATGGGCCTGGGAACGGAAAACCGCTAACTAGCCTATTTGGGAACATTTGGGAACGAACTCGTTGACCCCTACGTCGTTAGAAGTGAACGCGCCAGGTCGGTCACAGCCTCCCGACCAAGCCCTTCCATCGTTCTCGCATAGAATGAGAGCGTGGTATTTGCCGTGGAGTGGCCCATCAACGCCTGAACGTTCTTAATCGGTGTTCCGTTCGCTGACGTGAGACTTGCAAACGCATGACGCACGTCCTGAAATCGGAAGCCGCGTAGTCCTACGAGATCACGAAGTTGACCGAACTGTGCCGTGAAAGTGTCTGGCGGCCATGGGGAGCCGTCTGGGTTGCAAAAGACAAGATCATTGTCGCTGTAGCTCAATCCAGCCCGTTGCTTGACCTCCTCCTGCTCGGCCCTATGCGTTTCGCCTCCGCCTCAGAAGCCTTCACGACCTGGATCCCGTTGCGCGAACGCCAGCGATAGAGAACTTATCGCTTTGCTGATGCGGCAAAGCACCGTAAATCTGAAATGCCTGGATATTCGACCTTGAGCATGTGGAGCACGATCTGCGGATCGTACGGACTCAGCGCGTCGAATTGCGAAACGATCGCGTCGATTTCATCCGGGGGAACACAGAGAAGGCCGTCGGGGGGTCGATCGCCGCAGATGATCGCGAGGCTGTTGGTATCGCAAAAGGCAAACGTAGCGTCGCGCTGTGCCACCTCGGCCTTAGCATGGCGAGCAACAATCTGGCGCCGCCGGTCACGAAGACTTGCGAGAATCGGATCGGCAAAGGCACCTGGCTTTTCGTCATGTACTTTCGGGGAGGGAAAACAGACGTCGGAATATGCATTCATCACAAAAGCCTCTTGCGGCAAATCAGCAGCGTAAGCCCGAGATCGACACCTGACAACTTTGGTGGAACGATGACGATCCTCCCGCAGGTAGATCCACGAAGGGCCGCGCAGTTCATCGCTTACAAAGATGGCCCTAAAGGCACCCCGTCCTACTGGAACGATCACGCTGCTTTTTACCGACATCGAGGGCAGCACGCAACATTGGGAGCAGCAGCGCGCGGCGATGCCCGATGCGCTGCGCCGCCATGACGAGCTGCTTCGAGCGGCCATCGAAGCGCATGGCGGTTACATTTTTAAGACCGCAGGCGATGCGTTTTGCGCAGCGTTTTGGCGGGCGTCGTACGCAGTCGCGGCTGCTGCTGATGCGCAACGGGCACTCGCGAGCGCTGACTGGAGCGCCGTCAGCGGTCTGGCGGTGCGCATGGCGCTGCATAGCGGCGCAACCGACGAGCGCGACGGTGACTATTTCGGACCGGCGGTCAACCGCGTCGCGCGGCTCATGGCTATCGGTCACGGAGGCCAAATCCTGCTCTCCGGCGCTACCCGTGAACTCACGTATCGCGATCTGCCCGCCGGCACGGTGCTCGTCGATCTCGGTGAGCAGCGGCTGCACGATCTCGCCGACGCCGAGCACGTATGGCAGATTGACGTCGCAGGGTTGCCTAGCGAATTTCCGTCGTTGCGCTCACTCGACGCGCTGCCGAACAACTTGCCCATTTCGCGCACCACCTTCGTGGGACGCGAACGTGACGTAGCCGAAGTCAAGGGGCTGCTCGAGCATCACCGCCTGCTTACGCTGGTTGGTTCGGGCGGTGTCGGCAAGACGCGCCTGGCGATCCAGGTCGGCGCCGAACTGCTCGATCGCTATCCCGACGGGGCGTGGTTCGTCGACTTCGCCCCGATCAACGACCCGGAGCTGGTCGCCAGCGTCGTCGCCCAGGCGCTGGGCATGAGCCAACAGCAAGAGCGGCGGGTCGACGAGGTGATTCCGCAGTGGCTACGCCGCAAGAAGTTGCTGGTCATCTTCGACAATTGTGAGCACGTGCTGGAGCCGACGGCGGCGCTTGCGGATAACATCTTGGCAACGGCGCCGGATGTTCGCATCTTGTCGACGTCGCGCGAAAGGCTCGACGTCATCGGCGAAGCGGTGCATCGGCTCCCGTCGCTGGCGGTTCCGGCCGAAGCTGCCGGCTTGACGCCCGATGAGGCGCTATGCTACGGCGCCGTTGCGCTTTTCGTGGATAGGGCCAAGGCCGCCGATACGCGCTTTACGTTAACGGATGACGGCGCACCGATCGTCGCCCAGATCTGCCAGCGGCTCGACGGCATTGCGCTGGCAATCGAACTCGCTGCGGCGCGCGTCAAGATGCTTTCCATCCCTAACCTCGCGCAGCGACTCAACGAACGCTTCAAGCTGCTCACTGGAGGGAGTCGCACCGCCCTGCCGCGCCAGAAAACGCTCGGCGCACTAATCGACTGGAGTTACGACCTGCTCGCGCCACGGGAGCAACTGTTGTTTGCGCGCCTTGGGATCTTTGCCGGTGGATTTGGCCTGGATGCCGTGAAGGCGGTCTGCGGCGACGGTCTCGACGACCTTGACGTTTTCGAGCTGCTCGAGTCCTTGACTGACAAATCGCTGGTCGTCGCGGACATCGGCGGCGAGCGCGAACGCTACCGGCTGCTTGAATCAACGGCCGCCTATGCGCTCGAGAAACTCGGCGAATCGGGACAGGGCGAACGCGTGGCCAGACGTCACGCCGAGTACTTTCGCGACGAGGCCGAAGCTGCCGACGAACGGCTCGGCGTGTCGACGATTGCATGGCTTGCCGCCGTCGAGCCCGAGCTGGACAACTACCGGACGGCCCTGGAGTGGGCGCTTACGCTCGAGAATGACGCCGTGCTAGGCGGCGCGATTGCCGGCGCAATTGAACGCCTTTGGTGGCATACCGGCCTCGTCGTCGAAGGGCGCTATTGGATCGGGCGTGCGCTCCCGCGCGTCGATGAAACCGAGCAGCCGCGCATGGCAGCGAGGTTGTGGTTGACGCAAGCGAGACTCTTAACCGGCAAGCGCCGCCATGACGCGGCCGAGCAGGCGCTGCGGCTTTACGAATCAGTGGGCGACGTACGTGGCGCCGCGCGCGCACTGCGACTTCGCGGGTACGCACTGTATCAGATGGGCCGCCTCGATGAGGCGCACAAGACGACTGTCCTCGCGCTTGCGGGGTCGCGCACGTGCGCAGATTCGTTGATGGTCGGAGACTTACTCGTGCTGCAGGCATCCATCGAAATGAGCCGGGGCGATCTCGGCGCGGCGCGCGAGCTCTATGCGCAAGCTCTCGCGGGCTGGAAATCGACTGGGGACGAGCTTGGGATTGCATCGGTGTTGGGCTCAATGGCGGAGATGGAATTTGCGGCGGGCGATCCCGCGCAGGCGTTGCGTTGGACGAACGAGGCGCTGCAGCTCGGATCGCTCGGGAAAAACTTATCGTTTGCAGCGTAATTGGCGCGTTAACAGCGCCGCTTATCGCATCGCGCTCGGCGACGTCGCAGGAGCCCGCGAGTCGGGACGCGCCGGATTGCGTCTCGCCCGGCAGGCAAGAAGCGAACTGTTTCTCGCCACCGCGCTCCAGCATTTGGCCCTCGTTGCAGCGCTCGCTGGCGATACGCGACGCGGCGCTCGGTTGCTGGGCTACGTTGATGCGAAATACAGCGAGCTCGGAATGAAACGCGAAATCACTGAGCAATGGGGCCATGACAAGTTGCTCGCGATGCTGCACGAAACGATCAGCGAAGATGAGATCAAAACACTTGCTACCGAAGGCGCCGCATGGTTGGAAGACCACGCAATCGAGGAAGCGCTAGAGGTTTAGACATGCGTTCGAGGACCAGCATCGCCGCGTCGACATCGACCGGCAGAAGCGAATCGCAATCGACGCCGCCCCGCGCACTGCAGGTTTGGACGAAACGTCGCCACTTGGCATAATCCACCGCGAAACGTGCTACGCTGCGTCCTCTTCGACGTCCGCTACGGCGCGGTACTTTTCGATGAGGTCCTGAACGTCAGGGCGCTGCAAGGGATCGGCGCCGATCCTGGCTCCGAGTTGCAGCCCAAAGGCGAAGGCGTGATTGCGATTCCGTAAGGGTCGCGCTTGTCGAATCCGCGTGCTATCTCACGATTTGGTCACGAAATAGGTCCTGATAGATCCCGGTACGTCCCGGTTGTCCGCCCTCTTGTGCATAAATCGCATCAGCGGAGACTTAGAAACGTGGCATTTGTGATTTTCAAGACCGCCGCATTCAACCACTCTGCCACCTCTCCACGTCCCGCTCACGCCTATTCTATAAGAGTTTTCGGAGAGCAGGCTTGGTCAAGAACCTCGCATCAAGCCCATTTGGTCACGGATTTCGTCACGAACTTTCCTCAAGAGGTCAGCAGCGACCGCGAGAGGTCGTTGACGGCTTGCCGTCCGAGCCTTTCGATAGAGCGCGCGTAGACGGAAAGGGTGACCGTGCGACTCATTAGCGACTGCACTTCCTTAATCGACACGCCGTCAGCGAGTGTTATCGACGCGAAAGCGTGTCGCAAGTCATGGAACCTTATGCCCATGACGGGAACAACGTGCCGCTTTACAACGTTCGAGTAGTGCACCTAAGTCGTTGCGGCCAGTCTGTCACGGGTTACGGTAAGCCAACCATCGAGAAACGCCTCGACGGTCACGGAACTCTGCACTTCTTGAAATGTGCCTTCATCAATCCGGCGAAGGACTTCACGCTTGCGAACCTCAGCATCGGCTTTCGACATTTTGCCGATGGCGGATGTTCTTCTGCTTTCTTCGTTCATTGTTTGCTGCGGGCACGTCGTACCGTAAGTGCCAAGTCTTTTCCTTACCGCGTTGGTAGAGAGAATTTTCCATTTCAGTTAGTGCCTCCAACATTGCGGCTGAAGGCGGCGGTGGTGGGTAGATGCTTCCGGCCCAACCCAAAAACCTCTCAAAGGGCCGCCTTAGCGATGCGAATCGCCGCTGACCGAAGTTCGCAGCGGGCAAAATCCCGCTTTCGATAGCACCGTACACAGCGTTCCTTGAAATGCGGACCAAAGATGCTGCCTCGCTTACTGTCAGTACGTCAGGGGCGGATTCCCACGTTAAGGAAAAGCGAACTTTCTTCAAATGTTTGTTGTGTTCACTTGCCGCGATGACCGGCGGCATCGGCAGTGCCCGCTGTCACGGGCGCTTCGGTATGGGCTCGTCGCGTTAGACCAGCTTGTTGAGTCGTGGTATAGTTTTAAGATCGTTGAGATGCAACGGTTCGTGGGCGGCCTGACGCGCGTTTTATCGCGCATCCCAAGAACAGATGCTATGAGAGTTGCTCGGTCGCGGTTTTAGCAGTCAACTTCTCGTTCGCTGCTTTCACAAGGTCAATCTTCGCACCACCTTCTTTGGGAAAAGTGCCTTCCACACACGTAATTCGCCACTGAACTGCCTCACTGCCCTCAGGGACAAAAAGACTCAAGCGGTCACTTATTGGATAACGGACGCCTGGCATAACTTGTAGCTCGTTGTCGTCATAAAAAGTGATACGGCGGTGACCATCGACGATTTCTGACGTTGCGAGACGTTTTTCCGAAATCGTGTGTTTTGGCGGAGATGGCGGGTTGTGTTTGGGTACTGGCCTTGCCGCAACTGGTCTATTGAGCTTCAAATCATCCCACTCACTGCTCACGAGGATAGCTTCCGGGAACTTCATAGTTATCATTACGTTGTCGGCCGATGATGTAGCAGTTTCAGCGTTCGTGACCTGAAAAATCACTTCCATTGCAAGGTAAGTAGCACCGTTCAAATCTATCTTTGTGATGTTGCTAAGGTGCCTAATATCCACAGCGAGGTCTGGCTTACGAGCCTTCTCTGCAAGCAGGATGTTTAGTTGCCTTCTGCTGTTCGCAGCATCCACTATCGCGACACCGATTCCAACGAGGCCGACAAGTATCGCGATGAGGCTTGCCAGTAGTGTACGGTTGGCGACTTCGAGCGTTTTCAAGGCAACAGCGTCAGGTCGGGGCCAATTCTTCACGTTGACCGGCAGCGGCGAATGGAGCACTGGATTAACCGGCACCGGCGTCGTGACGTGATGCGCGGCGCTTGTAGCTAAGGCTTGCGCTGCCGCCAACAGGAACATGCGGAAGCATTGTAGCCTCTTGCCGAGTCATCCTTTGATTGGCGAGCCCGGCAAGGAGCGGAAGCGCTAAACGAGCTTGTTCAGACGTTGGAATGATTCGAGGCCGTGTAAGAATGTGCTCTATCTCGCCCGCCGGAACGTCGATATGCGAAGCCGCCATCTTTGCAGCGTCTGCGATTCCAAAGAGGCCCGCGTTGCCGTCGTCCAACAGCGCCGATGTAAGCTCTGAGACGGCCTTCACGCTGTCCGTCGCCGTAGAAGCAGAGTGCTGCGATCGATGCGCTTGCCGTTCGACGCGACGAGACGCCTTAGAAATGCTCGTTTTGTCGAGCCTCTTGCGGCCGTCATGTCGCACCGAACGGCTTTGGCCTCGTATTGCTTACCGGACGGCCACGTAGTAAGCGTCGCCGATGTTGGTATTCGATCCGGTGATCGTTTGAATCGGCGCTACATTACCGTTTGCGCTGCTACTGAAGACCAGGATGCTCGGGAGAGGGCCTCCGAGGTTTGGGACGTAAAGCCTCGTGCCCTTCACGGCTATGCCACCTACGTCGACGAGACCGGTGTTTGACCCGCTGATCGCACGCGTGGGGGAAACGTTGCCGTTAGCGTTAGCCGCATAGACGGTTATGGTACCGGCGTAGAAATTGGTGACGAATAATTCGCCCGCCTTGACTGCAACGCCCCAAGGGTAAGCGAGTCCCGTGTTGGAGCCGGCGAGCGTTCGCAGAGGCGTCGCGTTGCCGTTGGCATTGGCGGCGTACACCGTTACGCTTGGCCCGTTAGAGTTCGTGACGAACATTTTTCCGCCACCGTCCACAAAGACCGCATCAGGGAAGCCGAGACCAGTGCCAGCACCGGCGATCGTCCGGGTCGGCGCCACGTTGCCGTTGGAACCGGCGGCGAAGACGGCCACGCTGCTGCTGACGTTATTGGCCACATAGATGTTGCCGCTCGAGTCGATAGACAGCCCGCGTGGGCCCGAAAGGCCGGTGTTCGAGCCGGAGATGACCGCAATCGGCGAAGCGTCGCCGTCCGCGCCTGCGGCGTAAACGGTGATGCTGTTACCGCTGTAATTCGCGACGTAGATGTTCCGAGCGGCGTCCAAGGCGATGCCGTACGGGTGATCAAATCCGGTACTGGGCCCGTTGATCGTGTGCACGGGCGGAACATTGCCGTTGGCGTTGCGGTGAAAGACCGTTACCCTTTCAGAATTCAAGCTCGCGGCATAGATACAGGTCTGGCTCGCACACGGAATATTAGGTGCCAGGGCTGCTCGGCTCACCGAGGCGGGTCGTGCGGCACTTCCCGGCAATGAACTGCCGCCACACGATGCGAGCGCCAGGGCCGCGCAGAGGGATGCCAGGTGTCCAGCCTGGCGTATGAAGCGGATTTTGGTCATGGAACTCCTCCTCCTGAAGTAGCAAAAGCAACCTAAAGGTTGGCCGCAAGGCGGCGACTCGCTATGCGACCTATTGGCAACCCGTACCTGTCGGGCTCTGGGAGTCTGTCTTACTAGCGTTTGGCTAGGGTACAGTTGAGCATGGCGGATAACTCATTTCCTACGGTCGCGATATCGCTTACGCTGGGTACTTCAGCGACCTCAATGGTGACCAAAATGATGCACCCTCGAGCCGGTCTTCAGGGCCTTTGAAGCGAGCTCTGGGATTGTGCGTCACGGACGTCTTTCTAGGAATCCGCTCGCGCAAAAGAAATAAGATCCGGAAAGATGTCGTGCCTTGTCACGAACGACTTCGCGACCACTACGTCCGCGCCGTACTAAGATAATGGTTCGGTTCCGTCTGCCTCTTTTCGAATGTATCGGCTTGTCTCGGTCCGTTCGAGCGGAGCGACCTGCTTCCACTCCGGTGATAACGTCACGGTCGGTGACGGTTGAGGGTTAATCTGAGCGATAAACACAGTGACGCCCAGCATCGGAAACATGACTGTGTCTTTGGCCCCCGTCGAAAAGGACGCGTTCCGCGCTCGCCACGCCGCGTCGGCGCGAAAGCGTCGGCGGCCCTGCCCCCTAAATGGTCGAAACGATTTCCCCGATGTGATCGCCGCGAAGGTACCACAAGTGCCCATCCGGACCGGTGATGAGCGCGCTGACGACGTACGTCAGCCCGTGCATCGGTAGCGAGAACTCGCGAAATTCCCCCGACGGACTGAGACGCCCCAACATCGGACGCGCGTATTGATCGCCTCCGAGCATCACCCAAATGTTGCGCTTCTCGGTTCCATGCGGCGACGCTACGTTTCATGCGGTTTTTTGGTGCGCAGAACCTTCGAATTGCCGGCCGCGGTGCAATTTCGGTGCAGTAGGCGCAAGGGGTTGCGCCGTGACGAGCATCACTTCCCAGAACCGGGGTGACCTCGAGCTCCGCTAACACTCCCAGCCTATAGCATGACCGTGATGCAAATAGCGCGTTTGAGCGCCTCGCCGTTAGTCCGCTCAGGGAGCACCGGTATAGCCCGGTTTATACGGGCCCTCAAAACCATCCGGCATTACAACCGGTGGACGCGGCGGCTGAGTGAAGTCGAAGTCTTGGCGAAGGTCGCCTAACTGCGCGGCGGCTTCGGCGACGCTCGCGCGCGGGTCGGGACGTCCGTCGGTCTTCGGGTCGAGCCGCTCGCCGTTTAAGAAGTCGTCTTCGATAAACTTCACGTACGCATCGTGACTGAGTACTTGGTGGTCGATGTATCCTTTGCGCGCATAGGCGCTGATGACTAACCCCGGTACGCGCAGACCGTAGCCGAACGCGTTGACGTTCGGCGGCACAACGTGATCGTAGAAACCGCCCCAGTCGTCCCAGCTCAAAAAGATCGCCGTCGAATCCCAATATTTGCTTCGCGCGATCGCGTTGACGATACCGGCAACGTAGGCTTGGCCCGCGCTCAGTAGACCGGGAGGATGCTCGCTGTAGCGATTCGATGGCGCGAGCCAGACGACCGACGGAAGCATACCGTTCTCGACGTCGCGAAAGAACAGCGACGTATCTTTGACGTTGCCGAGCTCGCCGTCTTCTTTTACGTCGGTGAAACTTGGAAGCGGGTTCCAGATACTCGGCGTACGCGCGGATTGCGGCTTCAGATTGCAGCTTCGAGCATCCCCGTCGCAATCCGGCTCGAACCCGTCCATCACGTAGTACGCCCACGAGATGTGATGTGCGTGCAGTAGGAAGGTGAGGTCCGTCCAGGGAGACGACGGCCGTCCGAGAATTCGCTTGTCGGGCGCGAGGAGATCGCGTGGCAACTCGTCGACGTCCGTGAATTGCCGGTCTGCAACGCAAGTCGCTGCATCGTCGGGCGTTTCGCAGCGTGCGGCCCACTCGGAAACCATGTAGAGATGCGCCGGCAGACTCCACGAGCGTACCGGTGCAAACAAATGATCCTGCAGCACGTAGTCGCGGGCATACGCCCAATAATCCGGCAGTTCGCGATCGGTATGGTATCCCATCACCCAATGCTCGCGACCTTTCACCGAGCAGGTCGGGATGTCCGTAGGGCAACCGCCGGTCGCCTTTGCGCCTTCCATCACGCGAATGAAGCCATCCATCGTGCCCCCGTCGATGTCGAAATCGGCCGCTCTCGCACTGTGCGGACCACCCATATCCTCGTCGTCGGTATCGTGGTAGGGACTCACGCAAGGCTTATCGCCTATGCTCGGAATGCAGGCATTCGGAACGCCGTCGGTCATCGCAATGCCGTCGGCTCCGGGGTAGGTGCCGAAGTAGCTGTCGAACGAGCGATTCTCTTGCATGATGATGACGACGTGTTCGATTTTGTGGATGCCGTCATGGACGAGCTGCGGCGAGGGCGGTGCGAGCGCTGACGACGCGAGCAAGACGCACAAGGATGCCGCGATAGGTCGAAACACGTAAACCACCTTAGCTGGGATTCCACAAAACCCGGTCCGTCTGCGAGTCGTCGCTGTCTTCTTTGCAGGCCATCTTGGCCGGAAACCCACAATTCCCGTTCGCGGCTCTACCTGAGGAGGACGTGATGCGAAGAATTCTGCACATACTCGGGCTTCTCATTCTGGTGCTCGTTGCGGTTCCGGCGATCGCGTGGCTTATCGCCTGGGCCACCGCGCCGAAGCCAGGGCACGTTCTCGATGAAGCGCTGACGGCCGGGCGTGACGCGGCCACCTTTAAAGCCGCCGACGAGGATTATTTCAAGCAGATGGATGGCGGCATCCATCTCACGCCGGCGGAAATACAAGGTCGCAATACATTTCTCGTTTGGACCGCCGGAAACGATCGCTTTTGGGATCGAATGGCGACCCTCAGTTTCGGAAGCTTCGATTTGCTCAAGACGTTATCGTCGTATCCGACCCTCAAAGTGAACCGGGACAATCGTTGGGCCGTCCTTGGCGTGGTGAACGAACCCTGTTTTGAAAAAGCGACGGCGCCGAACCCGGCCCGTTACGGATTATGGTTGGACATTCGCAAGAAAAACTGTCCATTTGATCCATTCGAAAACGAGCAGAGGTACCCGGGCGTTGCCGTTGGCGCCCGAGGCAAGAACATCCCGGTTGGTTCCGAGTACGGATATGCGAGCGGCGTCGTGGGCCTCCGCATCTTTCCCAATCCCGATTTTAACGAAAAGGCCGTCAAGGCGTGGGATCCGGTGAAATACTATGCGGATCCATCGTACTATAACAGCAAGAACTTGATTCGTCCGTATCGAGTTGGAATGTCTTGCGGATTCTGTCACGTTGGCCCCAGCCCGGTAAACCCGCCGAGCGATCCTAACAATCCCCTCTGGGCAAATCTTCGCTCGACGGTAGGTGCCCAGTACATGTGGACAGACCGGATATTCTCGTGGCGGAGCGATCCCTCGAACTTCTTCACGCAATTGTTCACGACGTGGAGGCCCGGCACGCTCGACACGTCGCTCGTTTCCACCGATAACATCAACGACCCAAGAACGATGAATGCGGCGTATGGCGTCGGGCCGCGCTTGGAACAGGGTCTACGTCTCGCTCACGAGCAACTCGGGGGCGGAGGGCTCGACAACCGTCAGATCAACGATTTTATCAAGTCGGGCTTATTCACGAAGTTTTACAAGGCACCGAAGGACATCTGGGTGCCGCACGTCTTAAAGGACGGTTCCGACTCCGTTGGGATGCTCGGTGCACTCAGTCGAGTGTACATTAACATCGGTACGTTTAGCGAAGAGTGGCTACTCCACTTTAACCCGATCCTCGGCGGCAAGCCCGTGAGCCCAATTCCGATTCGCGTATCGCGGGCACACTCGGCTTTCTACGCGGCAACCGAGAATCAGACGATGAACGAGGCGCTCTTCTTGCTCCGAGCGAGCCGGGACCTCGACCACTTGCGCGACGCCCCCGGCGGTTCCAAATATCTCACGACGGATCGGCGAATGCTGATGCAAGGCAAGATCGTCTTTGCAGAGAATTGCGCGAGTTGCCACTCGAGCAAGCTCCCCGGCTCGCCGCTTCCCGGACTCGACTCGAGCGACTGTATCGGCCCGCAGTACCTGGACTGCTTCAAGAGATACTGGGCGTGGACCAAAACGCCGCAGTTCAAAGCCCAGATGCGCAGTATCGTTTTGGCGCCCGACTTTTTGAAGGATAATTTTCTGTCTACCGACGTTCGCGTGCCGGTTACGCTGCTGCACACCAACGCCTGCAGCCCGCTGGCCACGAATGCAACCGCCGGCAACATCTGGGACAACTATTCATCTGAGTCGTACAAACAGCTCCCCTCGGTCGGAACGATTACCTGGTACGATCCTTATACGGCGCAACCGCACCGATACCGGATGCCCGCCGGTGGGCGCGGTTACACGCGACCGGCGTCGCTGATTGCACTCTGGTCCACCGCTCCGTACTTGCTCAATAACAGCGTTGGGGGCCCGTTTGAGGCCAGTCCCTCCGTCGACGCGCGCATGAAAATCTTTCAGGAATCGATCCATGAGATGCTTTGGCCGGAGACGCGAGTGCACGATAACGTCAATGGAAGAAGGCTACCCGGCCATATCGATCGCACGACGGTGAGGTCGTATCTACAGGTGCCGAGAGGCTATCTTCCTAACGGGGTGCCGGTCGGCTTCCTCCAGGCGATGTTTCCATGGATGTTTGGCAGCGGTAACAATCCGGGCCTCGAGATCGGACCCATTCCTGCGGGAACGCCGGTCGACCTGATCGCAAACATTCGTTTGGGGGCAGAGGACCTCACTGGATCGGCCCGTTCGGACTACCAGAAGAACGCCGCAGTCTTGATTCCAAGCTTAGTCGCCGACTTATCGCGTCTCTCGAACGCCACCGACGAACAAGCCCGCATGACCTTCAAGAACATTTATCCGAACCTGTTGGCCTTAAGCAAATGCCCCGATTTTGTGGTCAATCGCGGTCACTATTTCGGTACGTCGGGAGACGCCATCGCCAATAAGGAACCCTCCGAACCGGGCCTGGCCTTAAGCCCAGGACTCAGCGACCAAGATAAACGCGCTCTCATCGAGTTCCTGAAGACGTTTTGAGAGGTTGACCAACTTATGAAAGGCTCGATTCCCGGAGCATCTTTCGGCGCTTCCAGTGCCCCGCTCGTCGTTGCCGTTCCGTCGGTGCTTGGTATCATTCGCTCGGCCTTTCGAGATGGATGGCTATTGCTTAAGCGCAATGCCGCCGGCGCGATCATGCTTGCCATAATCGGTATGGGATTGGATATAGTCACGACGCAGACACCGCTGCACAGTGGCATCAACCTCGTATCCCTCGTTGCACAAACCATTCTCGCTTTTGTATTCACCTACTTTGGCGCGACCGCAGCAACCCGCACCATCAATCCAGCGTATGGCATGAGCGCAGGTGGATTCGTTCGTTTCGTCGCTCTTCTCATCGCCGTTGCGCTATTGACGGTTGTGGGACTGGCAGCGCTAATTGTGCCCGGTGTTTGGCTCTTAGGCAAGTTGTGGCCCGCGCCTTACGCTTTGCTTCTAGGCTCGGAGAGACCGTTCAATGACTGTTGGCGGGTAACAACCGGCGTATACTGGAAAACGCTCGGCATCCTTTTGCTCGTTTTTGCCTTGGACTTCGCCGTCGTGCTTCTGAATGTCGGGCTCACCCGGCTTTGCGCCAGTTATCCGATCCTAGTTTCCCCGGCGTACGCCGTCTATTGGTTCGTATTACTCTGGAGTCTCTTTGTAGGAGGGCTTGCCAACGTGAGATGGACGCATGCCATTCTTTCGCGCGCAGAGGCCCAATAGAGGCGCACATGGTGATGCGACTCTTTCTCGCTTCGGCGGTTCTTGGACTTGCGACGGCCTGCAGCAGCCGAAACGTAGAATCGACCGGGTGCATACCCCAGGCGGTGACGCCGCCGTCGGTTTCACCCACTGCGAGTTTGCGATCGTCCCCCGGACCGACGGTAGTGTTGCAGAAGGCAAGCGCGGTCATCAGTGCAGCCAACGGCGGGTCGGTCAAGATACCCAGCGGGAACGTACATTTCCCCGCACATACCTTCAGTTCCAACACGAGGGTGACGCTCGAGCTCTTATCTGCCCCCGACGCGCAACCAATTAATTCGGCCGTCGATGCGAAAGGTCAGATGATGGCCTTAATCGTTGGTTCGTCTGCAACTCGTCCGCAGGGTTCGGAAAGCACCTCCAAGCGTTCGACTCCGCAACTCGATAGGGCGTCGGTCGTGGTTACCCAGTCGCTGCCACGCAACGAGCGCAGCTACAGCTCCCGGCTCGCGCCTCAGGTCGAGTACAACGCCCCGACGTACGGTCCGGTATGGATGGACTTCGGCGGTAAAGTGAAGGGTCAGACTGCGACGCTGAGGGTGCCCGCTACCATTCTTGCCGAAGCGGCGGGCAGCACGCTGCGGTTTATCCCGGTTGACGACCTTGCGCCGCCTAAGGTGTACTACGGCGGGTTGGCGCTGGTCAAGGGTTCCTGGCAGCCCTTCGATGCTTCAACTGCGCCAAAATGCGCGCGCGGCGCCCACCACGCGATCGTCTTCGTCCACGGCATCCTTAGCTCGATCGAATCCCCCCGCTCGTTTCCCGCTACCAAGGCGCAGGCAATTCAGAACGCTGGGGGATACGATGCGGTTTACGGCTTTGATTATCAATGGTGGCTGCCGCCAACCGTCGCTAGACGGCACTTGGCACGCTTCCTTAATGACCTTTATAAGAAGGGCTACTTCGACGCCTACGATCTGGAGGCTCACAGTTATGGCGGTGTCGTCTCGCTGTTTGCGCTTTCGAATCCGTCACCCCGAAAGCACACGGTCTCGCCGTTAAACTTCATAACGTTAGGTTCGCCTTTGGGCGGAACTTCCGCCGCAACGTTGGACTACTTGAAATCGGTGCTCGAAAACAACCAGGGTATCTTTGGATCCAACGCCGAGCTCATCGAATCAGCGAACAACGGCATGACCGCAAGTATTTCGCCCGTTAGCGCGATGCCGGGCGGGATGCTCTATCGCGCCGCGGCAGCAGTTTACCCGAACTATGCGCCCGCGAGGACGATCAAAGTTGCCGGGTCGGCACCATTCGCGGTAGACGCCGCGTTTGGCATCCTCAAGTACCTGCAGCTGATAAAGCTGTTTTTCGCTGGAGAATATGACGGTATCGTCACCACAGACAGCGCTCTCTCGCCGAACCTGCCTACGTCGCACCAAGCCGCATTTGCTCTTTGGCACTGGGAGCTTACGGGCAGCCCCGGCGTCATCGATTACGTCGCTTCGCAACTTGAGCCCGTTCCGCAGTGGAACGTTTCAGCGGTTGGTTCGAGGCCTCGAGCCACCCCCGCGCCACCGTGTCGCTCGACGCAAAACGTCTTCTGCATCGGACTGTACCGCGGAGAGTCGGAAACCGTGCGCGTGAGCGACGCGACCGGCCAGTACAACGGCCCAATGGTTGCCGTCGTGCAGTCGCCGTGCCCTTACGCGCACGCCACCGTCGCAGGTTCCCCTGGACCCACGCGCCCCGTTACGGTCTCCGTCAATTCTGCGCCGACGACGCCGACGGCGTGCAAAGTGACGTTCAAGAACTGGACTACGGGAAATCCGCTCCCGCCATTCAGCCATTCGCCTGAGATCGACATCCGGGTCGGATCAACACCGTAGATCGAAAACAGGGGCGGGTGCTTTCGCGCCCGCCCCTGCGTGTCTGGAATCGCGGTGAGTTTTCGCCTAGAGTGCTTTGACGGTTTTGGGCGAGCCCCAGCCGCCCGGACCGGAATAGGTCTTATACTGATGCGTACCGGCCGTACAGAGATAGCTTCCGCCGCAGCCGCCGTCGTTGCCGCTCGTGATGTTATGCAGGCGGTGTGGCCGCTGCCGTCCGGTGATTTGCCAGATGGCTTCTCCGCCGTTCTGACTTGAAGCGTTACCGGCGACCGCGACGACGCCGGCGAGGAGCGGGCCCGCGACACTGGTGCCGCAGACGCCGGTCCAGCCGCCGTAGATGCTGACGTACACGGAAACTCCGGGCGAGCAGCCGGACTGGGCCGATATGTCGGAGTCGGTACGGCTGGCGCAGCCGGGATCGTGTTGCCACGAAGGCTTCGGGATGGCAGTGCCGACCTGGGCCGCGTCGGCGCACCCGGCGCCCGCATCATCCCAAATACTCTCGGTAAATCCGGAACCACTTACCTCCAGTTGCGTCCCCCCGACCGCGATCACGCTGTCGAGTGCCGAGGGCGCGCCTATGTTGTCGTACGCGGCATCGCCGGAGCCGGCGAGATAGGTGATACCGGGTGTGTCGAAGTGACTCGCAAAGTTCGTTACGTTGCAGGTCGAGCTACCGTAGCAAATCCAGCTATTACTGAGAATCGTTGCGCCTAGCGTTACCGCCGCAGTTTCGGCGGCTGCGAGTGAACTGAAGTTGCCGTCTGCCTCCATGAGATAGATCGTGCACTTGGGGCATGCCGCGGCGACCATGTCGATATCGAGATCGGTTTCAAGGCACCAGCCAAAGTCTTCACAGGACGATGGATAGTTGCTTTGTTGTCCGTCCTGGTTGTACTTTACGAAGTTAGCCGTCCCGAGGCCGAACTCGGAGCGATACGTTGCAAGATCCGTCGAAGCGGCGGCGAGGTCACCTTCTTCGATGACGGCAACGGCCGTTCCGGATCCATTTCTTAGTTTCTTCGTTAAGCCATACGCGCTTTCGAGTTGCTGGGCTGTAAAGCCGCAGGTTGTCGGCGAGCATTGCGGGACAATTCCGCCCTTCAGAACCTGCAGCGCCAAGCACGTCGGTCTTCCGACGACTTGCGGACACGTGGTGCGCGCCTCGTGCCTCGCCGCCCATTGCGGAATGTGTTTGAACGTGACTGACCCCGTTTGGGACGTGCCGGACGATGCCGGTACGCTCGTGGTGCCGCCCGCGCTGCAAGCGGCGATTGCAAGCGTCGCCAGCAGCGGCGCCGCGAGTTTCAACAATCGGTTCACAAGAATCTCCTTCGATGAGAAGAGTAGACTGGCCGCCGGAGAATGAACGATGACGATCGTAAAGGGAAACGGTTATCGTTCCAGCGCCGTTCATTCTATTCGCCAAAAACCGATCCTGTAACGGCAATCGGTGCGCGGAATCCTCCGCACGCTTTTTCTCACAAAATGGAAGTTTTTAGGTAGCCTCGCCCCCGAGCCGGACCCGCGGCTGTGCCGAGTTGTCGAGCGGTGGTATGATTGTTCAAAACCGCCATAGAGATTGGAGGAGCCATGCATCCATTCAAAGCTGCCTTAGGAGTCTTCGGTCTTATTGCCGTGCTCGCCGGCTGTAGCAGTGCCGGATCGACGTTGCAGCCGATGGTCGCTCAGCGCGACGCAGCGGGCTTTCAGGCGCCGGTCGGGCAGTCGTGGATTGCTCCCGACGCAAAAGGCGCCGACCTGCTTTACGTCTCCGACCTGTTAGCCCAGGTCGTTGATATCTACACGTACGGGCATAGCATAAAACTGGTCGGTACGCTGACGGGTTTCTTCAATCCTGAAGGGTTGTGCGTGGATACGGCGGGCGACGTGTACGTGACGAACGACACGAGCGAAGGCGTCCATCAAATCACCGAATACGCACACGGCGCCACGACTCCGATCAAGACGTTGAACGATCCTGATGGAAGGGCCAACGGCTGTTCGGTGAATCCAAAGACGGGAGATCTCGCGGTCGCCAACTTCTGGGGTCCGACCGAACAGATCGGCAACGTTGCGATCTATCCTCACGCAGGCGGCAGCCCAACTTTTTATTCGAATTCGAACATCTACTATTATTACTACTGCGCATACGACGACAGCGGAAATCTTTTCGTCGATGGCGAGACCCAGGGCAGCGTCTTTGGGCTCGGCGAGCTTCCTAAGGGCGGTAACACCCTGAAGTTTATCCCGGTGAATGAGACGATCTACTTACCTGGTGGAATACAGTGGGACGGAAAGTATCTTGCCGTCGGCGATCAGGTCGCCGTGAAGCATAACTTTACCAGCGTCATTTACCAGTTTTCGATCAGCCACGGCGCCGGAACCGACGTTGGCACCACCATTCTTGGCGGTTCGTCTCAAGTTGCGCAGTTCTGGCTGCCTCGGGTTCGCAACGGCCGCCAAGCCATCAAAGTCATCGGTCCAAATCAGCAAGGTAAGGATACGCTATTCTGGGATTACCCGGCCGGCGGCAATCCGATTAGGACCATTGCTGGTGAAAACGATCCGACCGGCGTTACGCTAAGCCTAGCGAAATAGCAGAACGCTTCACGCGCAACGTGCATACCGGGTGGTCAGGTCATGCTCAGTCTGATGATCCGTGAACTTGCCGACGCCATCGCACACTGCCTCTGAACACGAGAACCGTTCGGCACTTTAAAATCGAAGCCAGCATCACGAAGGACGGCGGATCGCGCCAACACTCAAAAAAATGAAGTCAATGCATTTGCTTTCTTTGGTGGATTGCAAAGCGATTGCCATCAGGGTCCTTCACGAAACACATCCAGCACGGCGGAAACTCATAAACCTCGGTAATATCGGCACCGGCGTCGATCAACTTCTGGCGCATCCCATTAATCTCGTCCACTTCGAAGGCGGCGCCGGTAGAGTGCCCTGGCAACATCCCGACCCCTTCCCCGGCCCCGTCAATAGCGAAAGTCGCGTTTCCTAGATCAAACTCGACCCATTCGTCGTTGGATAAGGCACCCGGGGTCAAACCCACGACACCGCGATAAAACTCCGTCGCTCGAGGCGCGTCTCGAACGGAGTAAGCTACAAAAGCTAATTCTTTTACCATATTGTCCTTTTCAGCGAGGCGCCTTGCATCCGTTATGGGTGATGTACCGACATTTTTGGTCCAATGAGCGGCTTCGCCTGTTAACATGAGTGAGCGCGCGAAAAGCCGAAGTCGCGAAATGAACGACGGAAGGGAGGTAGCCCTTGCCATACGCCGATCCTTGCGCATCCTTCGACAGTGCCGTCCGCCATCTGTTCCGGTATCTCGACCATCCGCAGCGCCTCAAGCGGAATCCGCTGGTTCGGCATTTCTTCAAAAATGCCCAAGCGACGCCGGCAACATATGTCGGGGCGGGAGATCGATCGGCGCTCGAGCTGATCCATCGGCTCGTTCGCGAAGGCGTCGAGCGCTGCCGCGACGACGACTTGGCTGCGAATCATCAGAAGCGAGCGACGAACGGGCATACGATCGTGCTGCTCAACTGCTTGCAAGGTGAGCCCATCAAATCGGTTGCCGCAAAGCTAGGGATCTCGCCTCCGCAATGCTATCGGGAGCGCGCCGATCTTTGCCGGCGTATCGCAAAGTATATCCAGCACTACGCCGGCACGTCCGCCTGGGATATCGTCTCGGTGCTCGATGAGTTTCGAACCCGTATGTACCGCGCGACGATTCGGTTCGATATCGGTGACTTCGATGGTGCAGTCAACGACTACGATGATCTCATACGATCGGCATCGATACCGGGAAAGATCGAAGCGCTTTGTAGAAGCGCCATGGCGTTCGCGGAGCAAGGCCTGTTGCGGCAAGCGAAGGATGCGTCCGCGTCGGCTCGTATGCTGCTCGAGGCAAACCGCGCGTCGTTGCCGCCGTCGAAAAAAGAGGTCGCTCGAGCGCAAATCGAGTTGGCGTCTTGGCGCCTCGCAGCCGAGACCCTCGATGGCGCAGTTTGCGTTGACGCAATCGAGGCTGCGGCATCGCGCCTGACCTCCGTCCACGCGACGGCCGACGACGCCACCAAGGAACTCTATGCCGAGATACTCGTGAATCGCAGTTGGACGCGACGAAACTTCGGCGACTCTGCCTCGGGTGAGGATCCGTATTTGTCCGAAGCTGCCGAAATATTGAATCGGGTCCGTGCACCCATGCCCGTGCGCTCCCTTCGGCTCGCATTGATCCTCGAGCGCGTGCGCAACGGCGGCATGACGGATGCCTCTCGTTGGCGACCAGCGCGCCTGCGTTTGGAAGCCTTAGTGGATCTCTCCAAACGCGCACGCGCACTCGGCTGCCTGGACCTGAATATGAGTGCAGCTCTCGGGTTTGTAGAATACGGAGCGCAGATCGGGAATGTCGATCTGGCATGGGATTCCGCCCGCTATTCGCTTTCCATCGCTACGCAGCACCCGAATCACAGCTTCCTCGCGCGGATTGCCGCCCACATCGCCGGAATATTGATTTACACAAAACATTGGCACCACGTGCGAACGCTTCTCGGAGCCGTTGACCGGAAGGCCGCAATCGAGGTGCGGCGGGATATCGTAGACTTTCTAGAGGCGCGCTACTATCTCCGATCGGGAGCCTACCGGCAAGCTTGGTCTTTAGCCACGGCCCCGTGGCGAACCGAGGACAGTCCGCTTTGCTCTGCCAGGATGAGCGCGGTTGCAGCGAGTGCCGCAGATGCCTTGGACCGCCACCGCGACGCTACGAACCTCATCGAAGAGGCGGTTTCGAAACTCGAGAGCATTCGAAGCGTCCTCCCGTTGAGAGATGGATATGCGACGGCGGCCGAAATTACCGGCAGCTCACAGTTCCTCCGGAAAGCGGAGGACCTGACACGCCTCCTCACCACCTAAACCTTCGCTTTATCGTAACGCCGTCCGTTTTATCAAGAATGGGGTGCCGTCAACCGGCGGTCTGGTATCATCATCGCCAGCCTAGGATTCGGCATTGCTTTAAAGAGGAGCAGACCGTCAATGATGACTTCGACTTCGACCCGATATGCGTTAGGCGTTCTGGCCGCTGCGGCCGTACTCAGCGGCTGCGGCGGCGGTGGTGGGCCATCACAAGTGGGCTTCGGAGCGCCAACCCAGCAACGGAACGCCGTTGGGGCGGAATATCGTACGCCGTGGAGCGTGCTTCAACTGCAGGCGGAGGGGAAGGTACCGGGTCCGTTTCCGGTTCCGGTGCTGCAGCAACAGCTAAAGCAAATCGAGGAACATGCTCGACCGCGCCTCAATTTTCACGGCGATGCGGCGCAGGTCGGGATCTGGACCACGGCTAGCGCGACGGACTACCTTCTCGGACAGCGTGCAAACGGGAGAAAGAGGAAAACGTTGATCTCGATCGACCTGCAGCCCCTCGATTGCTACGACCCGATCGGCGTCAAAGTCGACGGCGCGCAAAACGTCTGGGTCGCCTGTGCGTACAATTCCAACGCCTCCGCGAGCGAGGTCTTAGAATATAACAGGGCCGGTACTCTAGAGCAAACGTACAAGTGGCAGCCGTGCCCGCCAAGTGCTTCCTTTTGCTTTACGGACGGATACGACACCGCTTTTGACTCGAAGGGACACGTCTTTGCCTCCGTGGCGTTCTATAACTACGCAGTTTCCAGCCAACAGTTCGCCGGAGCCGGCTTTGAATGGTGGGACGTGAAATCCCCAAATTCGCCGACGTTGATCAGTACCGGCGATCGGTGCAGTCCAGTCTGCAGTTTGTACTTTATGGATGTCGATCGTTCGGGCAACATCTGGTTCAATTACTCCGGCGTCGTCGGCTCGCAACAGGGATACGGACTTGCCGAGATTACCAACCCGACGACGAATCCGCAGATCGTCTACGTGCTACCGATAGGCACGTACCAATTTGCCGGCGGCGTCTATGTAAGCAATGCGGGGAAGACGCTCAACGTTACCGATGAGATGCCGAGATTGATCTATCAGTACCACATGCCCGTGACGCCACGTTCTAAGCCGTTCAACGTGCTTGGTCCAACCGCGCCGAACGGGATCGGTGTGGGCAGTCCGTCTTCGGGTGGCTTTAACAAAACGGAAACGCGCTTGGTGCAAGCCGATGGGTACGGATGGCTCGATATCGGTACCGTTTCGGACAATACCTGGACGAGGGTTCAGAATCCGGCAGGCAACTTCGCTCTCGGCCTCGGCGGCGCTGCATACACGCCTTCGGATAAATAGGCGATGCACGTCACGGGTGCCTCGACGGGCGGGCGGAGGGCTTCAACCCAAACTCATTAAACGAGAACGACGTGCCGCTCTATTTCGCCAATTTCACTGACGTCAGTCTCCTACTGCTCAGGCTGATGGTAGGACTCGTCTTTCTCAGCAGCGGCTACAATGATTTGAAGCAGCCCGACGAGCGCGCCAAAGGGCTCGGGTTACCGCGAGCGTTCGTTCAGTTCTTGGCATACGCGGAGCTGGCCGGCGGTCTTGGCGTCGTTGTCGGAGTGCTGGTCCAGCTCGCGTCGATCGGCTTGATCCTCATTATGCTCGGAGCCGTCCAGAAAAAGATCTTCGTCTGGAAAACCGGCTTCTGGGGCAAAGACGGGTTGGGCTGGAACTACGAATGCATCCTGATTTCGATGCTGCTCGTTACCCTATGCACGGGCGGCGGACGATACGCGATACTGCACTAGCTTTTTTAGCTTTACCACGGATCGACCTAGGGGAGATCGGGAGCGCGCGGGGAAAATCTCCGTTACTGTGAATCGCTCCCTGGCCTTTGTCGGCGCATTCGCACTCGCAGCCGCCCTGCCCGCGCTCACGCTCGGCGCTCCTCGAGGAGGCTTAGCGCTTCCTCGCCCGGCTGCACCAGCTCCTCCGGCGGCTCCGGCTCCCCACGCCGCTCGCGGTTGGTCCGCTAATCAGGATACCTTCAAGGTTCCGTTCCACGTCAACGTCCAGCCGCTGATGACGCCGCAACACTTCGCGACTCACCCGGCCAGCTTTCATCCGGAAATGCTGGTGCCTCCGTTCCGGCGGTACGGCTGGCAATACGCGCCTGCCTACTTTTGGTCTCCCGCGTTGCTTGGGCCGGCATGCTCCGCAAGCAATAATTTTTCGAACCTCTCGAACGATCAGCTACCGCCGGATTTGACCCTTGGTTCGCTGGTCGACGGAAAATCCAACCTCCTCTCGCCGCAGTCGTACAATGCCGGCTACGCGGGGGGGAACGATCCGCTCGCAGCGAGTTCAAATCCATTCGCGCTTCAGGTTGGATTTTACCCCATGGCGTGCGGGGCGCCCGGCTTCACGAACCTATAGCGCAACGTCCCCATTGGCCGCCTAGCCGTCTGCGCCGCCGAATGCTGCATAACGCGCGTCGTTCGCGATGTATGGGACGTAGCGGAAATCGCGAATGAGCGAGATACGGTTCGCGCTCACCTCGAGCAAGACGAAGTACGCCGGCTCTCGGCTCGATGGCGAACTGAAGATCGCAATCACCGGAGCGCCGTCGACGAAGCCCGCTTCCGCCCGGAGGTCTTCGATCTTGACGTACGAGGCGTAGCGATCGTAGTATCCCGCGTCCACCGCACGCGGATGTTGCACGCGTGACACGACCTCGAGGCGCGATTCCACCGCAAGCAACGCCCGCAGCCCATCCCAGTTGTGGTCGTTGAAGAGATCGGCGTATCGCCGCAGCGTCACCAGCGTTTCGCCGGCGACGGGTTGTGGCGCTTCCGCAAACCGCGCGCGCGGTGCGCGAGCGATGTTCGCGCGCGCTCTCGATAAGGAAGCCTTCACCGCGCCGACGGTGGTACCCATCGTATGCGCGGTTTCCTCGAGCGACTGTCCGAGCACGTCTTTGAGGATCGCGGCGCTGCGCTGCGCCGGCGGCAACTCTGCGAAAACCGCCAGTGCCGCCTCCACGAGCGCGGGATCGACGCCGGATTCTTCGGGCTGTGCGCGATCCGGAACGTCGGCAACGGGCGCCACGTGTTGGCGCTCGTAGCGTTTGATGAAATCCATGGCGGTATTATGCGCGATCCGGAAGAGCCAGGGTTTGAGGTTGGGCGGCTGCACCATCTGGCCCAGCGCGTAGTACGCTTTCGCCAAAGTCTCTTGAACGACGTCTTCGCCGTCGAAGATCGAGCCGGTCATGCGCGCACAGTACCGATGGAGCTCCGGGCGAATTTCGCCGACGAGCTCCATGAATTGGTCGCGTGCTTCCACCATCGCCGGCAACAGCGCGCTCGTTTGATCTCCCATCTTCACTCCAGCGGTTCGACGCCTTCACCGGTCACCCCGATTGCAGCAACGCCGTCGGCGAGATCGCCTCGCAAGGCGCCGACGATCGCCGTGCCGACTTTATCGGCGTCGAGCGGCACCTTCCAGCGACGCTCGAAAAACTCCGCCGCCGATAAACCCTGCGTCGCGCCGTAGTTGGTGGCGGCCGCCATTCCGATCTCCGTCCCTTCAATGAGCTGACGCGGCAGAACGGCGAAAAAGCGAATGCCTAACTTCTTTGCGTCCGACACCTCTTGTGCGTACTCGGCCATGAGCCACTGCATGCGCTTTGCGCCGGCGTAGCCGCCCGAGAGCGGTGAGCCGGCGATCGCCGCTCCGCTCGAAACGATCGCGACCGTGCTGCCCACCGCGAGCGGAAGCGTCAGCGCAGCCTTCAAGAGGTGAAATGCAGCCTGCGCATCGGCGTTCCACGGAATGGAAAACGTCTCCCAACTAAACTCGTCGAGCGTTCCCATCTGGGGCCGGACGCCTGCTGCAAGCACGACGAGTTGCGGGTTGTACTCGCGCAGTAGTCGTTCCGCGGTCGCCGCATCCGTCGCGTCGGCTTGGACCGTTCGCACGGCGCCATCGAACTCCGCGGCGACTGCATCCAATCTATCGCTTCGGCGAGCAACGGCGACGACCGACGCTCCTTCGGAAACCAGCCGCTTCACCGTCGCTAGGCCCACACCGGAAGTCGCTCCGATCACGACGGCAGACCGATCTTTCAGCGACTTCATCGTAGCGCTTTCCTTAGCAAAGCCGCGAGCCATACGACCGACCCGGCACCGGCCCCGCTCGCAAGCGGGACCAAGACTTCTTCGACCGGCATCGCCATAATGTGCGCGAGAACGATCATGTCAATATCTCCTGCGCGGCATCGACGACGTCGCTCCACTTGCCGTCTTGCTCGACTCCGTACGAATCGTGCCAATTCCACCATTTGTAAGGCTCCGTCTGCGGATAACCTTCGGGTGAATCTTCCCAGTTCTCTTGACGCCCGAGCGGCGTGATGTCGAGGTAGCTCCACGTGTTCCCCAGCGCCTCGTCACCGCGGTTGTTGAGGAAGTATGTGCGGTAGATGTTGTCGCCGTCGCGGAAGAAAACGTTGGTTCCGTGCCATTCGTCAACGCCGAAGTCGGCATCGAAACCGTCGGTAATCGTATACCACGGCATCGTCCAGCCCATCCGCGCCTTCAGGAGCTCGACCTCCGGCTGCGGAGCGCGCGAGACGTTCGCGAAGGTCGTATCTCGCGCGTGGAGGTGCGCAACGTGCGCGACCTGATCGGCCATCATCGAACAGCCGCGACAGGCGTGCTCGGGCCAGCCGTACACGCCGGGTTCGAAGAACGCGCGGTAGATCACCAACTGGCGCCGCCCCTCGAACAAATCGGAGAGGCCGACCTTTCCCTTCGGAGAGTCGAACGTGTAATTTTTCTCAACACGCATCCACGGCATGCGGCGCCGCTCTGCGGCGAGCGCGTCGCGGGCGCGGGTCGATGCCTTTTCTTTTACCAGCAGCCGCCGGCGGGCGGTTTCCCACTCCTCCGGTGACACGACGGGAGGTGCATTCAATAGGCGAGCTGTCATGTGTGGTTCCTTTCAAAAAACTCGGTACTGCTTTGAAGACGTCTGTGGGCGCCGAAAAGATACGGCAGGCCGGTATTGAAATAAAGGAGGACCGTCTATGAAGCCCCTCACGATCGCGCCCTTGGTTGCGCTGGTCCTTCTCCTACCCGCCGGCGGAACGGCTGCGGCCACGCCGAAGCGTTCGGTCGCCGGCAACACGATCGTTTCCGAGGGTGGTCCGCGGGTCCGAGTTACGGTGCCAAAGGATTCCGTCTACGTCGGCACCGACCACTGGACGCTTTACGGCATCACCGACTGCCAAGTCTTCGTCTTCGTGGAAGCCGACGCTGCGCGCCGCGTGCAAAGACTCTATTGGGTGCAGTTCGAGCAGTATCTCGCCTCGATGCCGAAGCTGGCGTACCAATACACGTCGCCGCGCCGCGCTCAACTCGGCAGTGAGGGTTTCATCGTTGACGATTGGATCAGCACTTCGTCGACGCCGTCGCCGCCGGACTATTCCGGCATCGACAAGTTCCTCGCGTCTCTTGGGTACCCGGTGCCGGCAAATCTTCGCTCGGGATCGGACACACAACACGTTGATGCGTTACTCGCTGCCAAGGGCTTTACGCTACCGGCGCCGCGCGCCGCGATTCGCCTAGTGCATCTTCTCGACGCGCGAAAGCGCGGGGAGTTGATGATCATCTTTGCCGAACCCGTCACCGCAGGTACGCAGATGGATCGGCAGTTGCACGATTCGCTTCTTTCCAGCGCGCTCGCACACGTAACGGTTGTCTTCCCCTAGACGCTGACTACCAGGTGTCGACGGCGGTGATGGAGTAGCGGCGAATAGTGATACGCTCCACGAGAGCCTATATAGCCCTCAATGCCGTCGGAGCGCTTTGCACGTTATACCTGGCCGTCTCTTGGGCCATTCGACCACCCAGATACGGGATCGCTCCGCCATGGCTTTGGGTGGCGCTTGAGGTCCTTATGTTTTGCTATTTCATCTACAACATCGTTCGACGTCTCCGCGGCCAACCGGGTTTGTAGGTCGCGCTTCTGGCGCAAACTGTGGGGGTTCCCCCACTACGATTTCGGCGAGCCTCCCCCTACGATGTCCTCAGAGAGGGGGACTGTCATGACGTTCAATCCGTATCGTTCCTTATTGACCTTGGCCGGCGGACTGCTTCTCGCGAGTGCGTCTGCCGGGTGCGCGAGCGGGTCGAATTCCGCCATCCCGGCCGGGACGCAGAGCATCGCCGGTTCGGCCGCGCAAAGAGACGGCCTTCCCAAGGCGGGAGCGAGGAGCACCGAGTTTTTCGCCGGGATCACGCCCAACAGCAATCCGCGCGGAATCGCCAACGGGCCCAAAGGCGACATGTGGTTCACGCAGCCGGGCTCCAATCAAATCGCGCACGTCACGTCCAAAGGCGTCGTCACGGAATTTACAGCGCCGGCCAACGGCGTCAACAATATCGTCGAGGGCCCCGACGGAAACTTGTGGTTCACGCAGAGCGGTGCCGATAGAGTCGGGCGGATGACGCCGTCCGGCAAAGTCAAGCTCTTTAGAGTCGGCAACGAGGCCTATGGGCCGTTCGACATCACAGCGGGATCGGACGGAAATGTCTGGTTTACGTTTCGTTCGCCGAGCACCAACGCCATCGGCCGCATCACGCTTCAAGGCGCCGTCACGCTGTTCACCAGCGGTCTCTCGCCCGGTGACGTAGCCGTCCACGACATTACGGAAGGCCCCGACGGCAACGTTTGGTTCACCGAAGAGTTCGGCAACCGGATCGGCAAGATTACGCCCGGCGGCGTCATCACGGAATACTCGAACGGCATCAGCGCAAACGCGGGTCTCGTCGACATCAGTAACGGCCCCGACGGCGACGTCTGGTTTACCGAAAACTCTATCAACCAAGTCGGGCGCATCACGACCGGCGGAACGGTCACCGAGTTCTCGCAAGGCATATCGCCCAATGCCGGGCCGGGATCGATCACGTCCGCCCGCGGCTCTCTATGGATGACGGAAAGTAACGCGAGCAACGTCGCGCAGGTGAGCACGAACGGGAGCATCGTCGAATATCCGATCCCCGCCACGCTCGCGTCCGATATCGCGCCGGAGCAAAGCAACGGCGACCTCTGGATTACCGACTACACCGGAAACGGCGTCGTGCGTTTCATTCCGTAGTCGAATCGGCGCGCCGCTGAGCCGCTGCCACGAGCGCGGCCAGCTGCGCGCGCGAGCTGAGACCGAGTTTGGCGTAGATAGAAGTGAGATACTTCTCAACGGTCTTCTCCCCGATCGACAGCGATTCGGCGACGGCGCGGTTGGCCTTCCCCGAAGCGATCTGCAAGGCAAGCTCGCGTTCCCGCCGCGTAAGGATGCCAAGCGATTCCCCCTCTGCGCCGGACGAGTCGAACTCGAGCCGCCGCAGCTCGCCGACCGCGCCACAGCGCCGGTAGATCGCGCGCGCGGCGGCGGGTTCGCCGGCGATCTCGAGGCACCGCGCTTCGAGCAGCGGCCAGCCGATCGCAGCAAAGCGCCGCGCCGCGTCAAGCGCGCCGGCTTTGGCCAACGGCGCATCGCCGCGCCAGGCAGCAACCGACGCCTCAACTAACGCGAGCAGTGCGGCATTGACGCGATCGCGCTTGGGCTTTGCAGCGGCCTCGAGCAAGGGACGAAGTTCGCCGGCGCGATCGGGAAGCACGGTCGCCAGCGCGACGATGGGAAGCGTCATCCCGAACGTCGTCTTGATCGACTCCAGCACCCGCACGAGCACCGCTCGCGCTTCAGACCGGTGGTTCGTGGCCGCCAGGGCGATCGCGTGCGCGGCTGCAACGCGCGCGTGCGTCGCCGGAAGGGCGCCGCTCTGCGCGACGACGTCTTCGTCGAAATACGTTTCCAGCATGCGCTCGTCGCCCAGCGCAATCGCCAGCGGGACGGCGACCTGAGCCCGCATCGCTCGCATCAAGAACCGGCTCGGCATCGCCGTTGACTCGACGAGTCGACGCGCCTCGGTCAGATTGCCGGCGTAGAGTTCCACCTGCGCCAGCAGAACCGCCTGGTCGTCGAAGTGGAGGGCGCGCGCGAGTTCGCCGGCGATGCGGTGATGCGTTCGCGCAATCTCGGTTTCCCCGAGGCAGAGCGCCTGGACGGCATAGTTCGCGTGGGCGTTTTGCGGCGGTCCGGGATGACCGAGCGCGTCGTAAATGGCGATGCCACGTGCAAAACACGCTTCCCACTCGTCGAGTTCGCCGCGCAACGCGTGCAGTTCGCTGGCACAAAGGTAATACTCGCCCGTCGAACCGGCTTGCGGATCGAGCGCCTCCGCATCAATGTGTTGCAGCGTTTGCCACGCTTCGTCGGAGCGTGCCTCCCGGGCGAGCGTCATGGCCAGCCGCGTTTGAAGGCGCGGCGCGAGCGCCGGCTCTCCGCTCTGCGCGATCGGCAACGTTGCCCGAATCAACGCAATCGCCTCGTCGCGCCGTCCCCCGTCGAAAAGATGACCCGCCATGAGCACGCGAGTGCCCACGATGCCGGCGATATCTCCCCGCTCGAGCGCCAGCCCCGCGGCTCGCTCGTAAAGCTCGAGCCCCGCATCCGAATCACCGGCAAAGATCAACGCACGGGCCGCACGAGCAAAGGCGCGCGCACTTGCGGCGACGTCGGGCTCGAACCCGGTGGCGGCGCGCCGATAAAAAGCGGCCGCGTCGTCGTAGGCGAAAACCTCCATCGCGGCGTCGCCGGCGCGCTCGTAATATGCAGCGGCACGTTCGCGCCGGCCAGCTTCCCAAAAATGGTGGCCTGCCGCCTGGGGAGCTGCAACGGCGTCTCCGGATTCCTCGAGATGTTCGGCGATCCTCAGGTGCAGCGCAGACCGGTCGTCGATAGGAATCTCGCCGTACGTGACGTCGCGTGTGAGCGCGTGCCGAAAGCGGTAGGCGCCACGCGCCGCGTCGACGGCATCGATCATTTGCAAACCGCAGAGCCGCTCGAGCGGCGGCCGCAGCTGCGGCGCCGCGCCGCCGAAGATCTCGCACGTTTGCGCGACGGTAAAGTTGCGCCCAAAGAGCGACGCGCGGCGCAACAGCAAGCGTTCCTCGCTGGAGCATTCCTCGAGCCGCTCGGCCACGAGCGCGTGCAGCGAGATTGGAAGTGCTGCCGGCGATGCGGTCAGCCCTGCGCGCTGCGCATCGACGGCACTTCGCAACAGCTCCTCAGCAAAGAGCGGATTCCCATCCGACCGGTCGCGCACCGCATGCAAAAGCGGCGGTGAAAGCCTCGCGCCGCCTTCGATCGCGTGCGCCATCAGCCGTTCGAGCTCGCGGTTCTCAAACCGCGGCAAGCCGATCGACGACACTGCCGGCTCACGCAGGAGCCGCCCGAACCACTTGAAGAGGGGGTGCGCCGGACCGAGTTCGTTGTCGCGATACGTCGCTACGAAGAGTAAACGCTTGTTCGCCGCTCGGCGTACGAGCACCAAGAGCGTCTGCACCAGATCGACGTCGGCCCAGTGCAGGTCTTCGATCACCACGACGGTCGCGCGTTTGGCAGCGACGCGTTCGAACGCATCCGCAATCGTGTCGAGCCAATCGTTCTTGCTGGAAAAAATGAGATCGTTCGCGCGGACCTGCGCGATTTTTTCGAGAATCTCGAGGATCGGCCCGAGCGGTCGCTGAGCGAATTCGCGGCAGGCGGCGCCGGCGACGAACGACGTGTGACGATTCAGCCGCTCCCTGAACTCACCGACCAGACGTGATTTTCCGATGCCGGGCTCGCCGCCGACCAGCACGAGGCCTCCGTGCCCGTCGCCGGCTTGCCGGCGTCGCAGTTTGAGGTGCGCCAGTTCTTCCGCCCGGCCGACAAACGGCCGGCAGAGAATTCGCGTTGAGATCATCTCGCCTAAAGCCTGCGCAACTCTCGCCCTGCGTTCGCCTCCCGCGACGGCGCGCCTACTGCTGCGCGGCTATATCGTTTTCGGGTCGATCCAGCCGAGGCCGCTCGCACCCGTTTCGGTAAACCAGAGATCCCCGTTCGGGCCGGGAACGATCCCCGCGAAAAGTCCCGGGTTTTCGTTTTGACTGTAGGTCGGCACGGTGTAAAACGTTCCCGAAAGCGCCATGCGGGCGACGCAATCGTTCGCCGAATCGACGTACCAGATGCTGTTCTGCGGCCCGCTCGTGAGCGAAAACGGCAGGCAACGATTTGGGACAGTATACCTCTTGAGGATTTCGCCCGTCGTCGACATCTCTGCGAGCTGGCCCGGGTCGGCGGTGTAAAACCAAATGTTATGATTCGCAGACCACAGGCGCCCCGAGTCGTACAGCTTGCGAACGCGCTGGCCTTTGCCGGTCGTCGCCAGTTTGTGAATGTATCCGCGAGCGTCGTCGTACCACAAGTTTCCGTCGGGCCCGGAAACGATGTAGAGTGGGGTCGCTCCCGCGTCAAACGTTCTCACTTGGCCGTCGGTTGTGATCCGTCCGATCCTGTGCAAAAAGTATTCGGTAAACCACAGGGCCCCATCAGAACCACGGGCCATGGAAAGCGGGGACGCATCGTGCTTTAGCTGGAAAAAAGTCAGCTGTCCAAGCGGGGTAATCTTCCCGATCCGGTCGTTCGTATAGTCCGTGAACCACACGTTTCCGTCGGACCCGGCGACCATCGAACAGCCTTCCTCTTCAAACGACGTCGTCGCAGGGTACACTTTGACCGCACCGCTTTTCGAGTAATTCGCGATCGAACCGTCGGACAGGCAAATCCAAAGGCTATCGTCGGAAGCGCGCGTGAGACCGTAGCCCGGCTTCGGCAGTTGCTTTTCTTTCGGTGCCGACGGCAGAACGATAGCCGGGTGAACGTTGCCGCCGCCGTCCGCATTTGCGTCGATCGTCGCATCGATATAGCGTCCCGAGTAGACGACGCTTGCCTTTGAAGTAGACGACGTCAGGACGGTTTGCGAGAGGCCAGCCCCTTTGGGATCGCTCGTCGTCAGATGAATCGGGTTCGGATAGTGGCCCTCGATCACATGATGAGCCAGATTGTAGACCGTGACCGTCAGCGGAAACTTCGCGGAAACGCCGAGTTCGGGATGACCTTTGCCCAACGACACCGAGATCTCCGAGTAGATTGGGTTGGAGTCTCGCACCGGATGGAGTTCGACGCGCCCGATGATGCCGTAGGCCTCCGATTCGGTGAACCATACGTTTTTGTCGCTGCCGACCGTGATATTGAAAGGCTTTTCGTACTCTTGGACCAGCTTCAGTTCGACGGTGCTTCCGGAAGTGGTGATGCGGCCGATGTTCCCCGCCGTCGCTTCCGTAAACCACAGAGCGCCGTCCGGACCGGCGACGATCCCGAACGCCCCGCTATAGGGTGTCGGGATAGCGTACTCGTGGAACGATCCCGCCGTCGTAACGGTGCCGACTTTGTTTGCGGCGTCCTCGAGAAACCAGAGCTTACCATCGGGGCCTTGGCAGATTCCGGTCAATCCGGCGTTGGGCGTGGGCACGGAAAATTCCGTGACCGCGCCGGTGGCGCTCATGCGGCCGATCTTGTTGGCCCCTGCATCGGTAAACCACAAAGCTCCGTCGCTGCCTAAGGTGAGCCATTCGGGCCGCGAACCGGCGGGGACCGGATGGCCCTGCATTTTGCCCGTCGAATCGATTCGAACGATGTGACGTCCGGCATCGTTTGCGATGAACCAGAGCGCAGCGTCGGGACCCTTCGTAATCGAGTACGGGTAGCTATGCGTTCCACCAAATACGCTTGGAATCGGAAACGCGGTAAAATCGCCGCCGGTGGAAAATCGTCCAATGGCAGCCGGCGAGAGCGTCACCCAAAGATGCTCCCATCCTTGGGCGATCGAGGTTGCGTTCCCGTACTGCGGCAGGGGATATTCGATCATGTCGCTCTGAATCGTGGATTTTCCGACGGCAGAGCCTTCGTCGACGCCCTCACCCGTGAACCAAACCAGCCCGTTCGGACCCTGAGTAATCCCCTGTAGGTTGCCCGCGGACGGCGTGTAGATTTGGTCGATGACGTACGACAGGTCGCCGGCACTCACAATGCTCGAAACGATCCGGCCCCGGCCCGCAAGCGCATCTCGCGAGGGGACGAGTCCGGAGTGCTGGATTCCACAACCCGCTGCGAGCAGCATCATCAGCGCTAACGTGATGCGGTTACTCGCAGCGGAGAATACGTCTCTCAATTCACGTTACTGCTGGGTCGCCCACGTATCTTTGAGGGCGTCGAGCGTCGGACGCGGGGTGAGCGTGTCGAAGTATCTCTTGTTTCGCGTAACCGAGATCGAGTTGAGGCCGAACCACGCATGGTCGTAGGCACAGCCGGGGAAATGGCCGGTGAAGACCGCGTCTCCGACGTGCTTGCTTCGGAACTCCGGGTTGTTCGCATCGGCCTTCCACCATTCGTCGGTCCACTCGAAATAGAATCCGCCCGATACGACGCCGTCGTTGGTGTAGCCGTTATGTAAAAGCTTAGCGTTGTTCGTAACGAGGTCGACGATGCCGTCCATGCCCGGATTGCCTTTTTCAGGCAGTTCCGCGGCATCGCGATTGAGCGGACCGCTCGGCATCGTCGGATTGCAACGTCCTACGCCGTGCAGGTCGTTCGGGAAGAAGTAGGTGTTTGCCAAGGCAGGGTGATACGACGCCGGGGCGCCGTACTCGGTCAGTACGACCGGTTTCGTTGTATCCGCCCGAATCTGTTCGTATAAGTCCGTAAAGGTACGCCCGCGATAAGGGTTGTCGCCCCAGACGTCGACTTTTGCGTGATGCTTTTCGCCGTAGTAGATGTCGGCGAGCCGACCGCTCTCCACGGCGTCGTCATTCGAGGTCGCCACAATTTTGGCCGGATATCCCCCGTCTGCGAAGCCTGCCTTCGCGCCGTCGACCACGCGATTGAAGTTGCCCCACCATTTCGCACTATCCCACCAGTCCGGTTTGATGATCTCGTTGCTGATGACGACGCCCATGACGGCGGGGTATGAGGCGTACTTTTGATCGAGATCGTGGTATTGCTTGGCAAGGTCGCGCGCGGCACCATCGTTGTTCAGCGCGTCACCGTCGAAGTAGACGGTAAGGAGCACGTAGATGGGATCGGTCCCGCCGTTCCACGCCTTCTTCAGAAAGTTGGTAATCGGTCCCGTATTCTCGTCGTACGGCGGCGGCACGACGTTATAAACGTGGATAACGTTGACCCCCATCGCGCGCAAATTGGGAAGATCGCGCCCCCAGATGGCCGAGTTGCCGTCACGAAGCGGATCGTTGAGCGAAGGAGGGTCCGAAACGCCGTTGCCGATCGGCGTCGGCGAATACACCATGCCTTTAACAAAAAACTTCGCGCCGTTAAGAAGAATGTAGCGGCCGCTTGTAGTGAAGGCACTCGTTGCAGCGCCGTGAGCCGTGTTCGCGGCGCCTCGATTCTGATAGCCGCCCAAGGCAGCGCTCTGTTGAGTCGCTAGCGGCGTGCCGGCCTGTCCCTGTGGTCCGCCGCAGCCGGCCACTAAAAACGTAGCGGCACAAACGCCGACCACGCGGCGGTTAAAATCCAAAACCCGCATTGGGTGCTCCTTCGCTTACGAAACTCTTGAGGTTATGCGCTTTCGCGCCGGTCCGCACCGTTCCCGCTCTTCATAGACGCGGCGCCGGCCCGGGCTCCGACGGAACGAAATACGATTGCGGTTCGTTCGACGGGAAGGCAATCGCACGCAACTCTTCCGAGATCGCTTCGCCTCCTCCAGAGGCCGCAACGTGCACGATGCTCCAAAGCGGCGGCTCTCCGACCGGAGCGAAATCGTAGGTAATAAGCGCGTCCGAACGCTTAAAAGGAAGCGCGTAGGTGAGCCGCACGACTTCGTAGTCGTTGCGCGCGATCCACAAGTCGCGTAACGGGTACGTTTCCGCATCGCGCAACGGCTCCAGCACGAGATGCGTCGTATCGATGCCGTCGATCGATTCGTTTCCGGCGATAGTGATGCGATAGGCGACGTCGAGCGCGGTAACGGTGGCGATCGTCCGCAGCGGATCGTCGGTGAGATCGGGCGGCGGAGCGGTTCGCGGCGCATCCGACGCGGGCAAACGCCGATAGAATCCCAACGGAGCGCCGGCCGGACCGGTGATATATCCGCCGCGCATGAGCGTCACTGGCGCAGTGCCGCCGGCCGCGACCGTCTGTGCATACGTACGCCCGTCGGAGAGCCGCACGATGAACTCGACGTCGGTGCCGGGAGGGCAGCGTGGTTCGAGAAACGTCACCGCGCACGGCAAAACGAACGACTCGAAACGCGGCGTCGTGCGCGCGCTCCATGTGGCCTGCGCTCGGAGAAAGAGCTGCTGCGGGGTTAGTCCAGCGTCGATTGGTACCGGCATTGGGATGCGACGCCGGCGAGATTCCCGGTTCCGCATCTCGTCACCCTCTGTGAAATCCGCCGGCTCGCCTGATGCGTTCATCGAGGGATACTCGAGCGACGATAGGGAGCAGCCGTGTGGAGGAACTAGCCATGGGCGAGCGCGACGAGAGCCTTTGGGGCCGAATCCGGCGGCTGCTCTTCGGCGAGCCGCAACGGCGGGATCCGGACTTTCCGGATTCGCATTCGCATCCGCACGAGCACGCCCACGAACACGCGGAGGGTGACGCTCACGCGCACTTTCACGAGCACCCGCACGATCACGGCCACCCCCACGACCATCCTCATTCTTCCGACGGTGCGCAGTGAGACGGCCCTTTACGCTCTCCGCATTCGGCCACGTCTTTACCCGCGCGTCGCCCACAATACGGCATGGCGTCGTACGAATCTATGCCATCCTGATAGCCCTCAACGTCGCGGGCTGGGTCTTGGCCTTCGTCGCCTTCGCCCATCGCCCGATTCTCCTCGGAACGGCGCTGCTCGCGTACACGTTTGGGCTGCGCCATGCGGTCGACGCCGACCACATTTCGGCGATCGACAACGTCACCCGCAAGCTCATGCAAGAAGGGCGGCGGCCCGTCGCCGTCGGCTTTTTCTTCTCGCTCGGACACTCAACGATCGTCGTCGCGCTTTCGATTGCTATCGCGATTGCCGCCGACGGAATTCGGCACAACCTCCCTGGGTTGCAGAATGCCGGGGGATTGATCGGAACCGGCATCTCGGCCGTATTTCTCTTCCTCGTCGCGGCGATCAACGCGATCGTATTGGCCGACGTCCTACGAGCCTTTCGCGAAGTACGGCGAACCGGCGTCTATAACGAGCACGTGGTCGACGGCATCCTCGAGCGCCGAGGATTCGTCGGACGATTCTTCCGGCCGTTGTTTCGGCTCGTCGACCGAAGTTGGAAGATGTATCCGATCGGCGTCCTGTTCGGCCTCGGGTTCGATACCGCTACCGAAATTGGACTGCTCGGGATCGCCGCCGTCGAAGCCGGCAAAGGGCTGCCGGTCTACGACATTCTCATTTTCCCACTGCTTTTTACGGCCGGAATGTCGCTTCTCGATACCACCGACGGCGTGCTGATGCTCGCCGCGTACGGCTGGGCCTTCGTTAAACCGGCGCGAAAACTCTACTATAACGTTACCGTGACGTTCGTCTCGGTGCTCGTGGCTACGGTTGTGGGCGGCATCGAACTCCTCAACGTCCTCTCCCAACATCTGCAGCTCTCCGGCGGGATTTGGTCTGCCGTCGACAATCTTGGCGATCATTTCGGCCTGCTCGGCTTCGGAATCGTCGCCGTCTTCATCGCGGCGTGGATCGCATCGACGCTCGTCTACCGGTTCACGCGCTACGACGAACTCGACGCGGGCGCTCCGCCGGCGATTGCCCGAGAGCCTGCGACGTAAAAAATCGCTCTCACATAAATCCAAATCCGCTTCTCGCTCGTCTTAGAGATAACTGCCAACCCGCGAAGGGAAACAGAAGCGATGATGAGTTGGTCGCGACTTGCCGTTTTCAGCGCGACGCTCTGCGTGCTGGCCGGCGGTCGAGCGATCGCGCATCCGTTGGGCAATTTCACCATCAATCACCTGGCGGTCGTAACGGCGGATCGCGGCGGTCTGCGTATCCACTACGTTCTCGACATCGCGGAAATTCCGACGTTTCAAATCATGAACGCCGGCGCGAAATGGTCCGAGGACGGAAAACGCGCGTGGATCGGCGAGGAGACGGCGCGCGTCGCCCAGGGTTTCTCGATCGTGGCCGACGGCGATCCGCTCAAGCTTACCCCGCTCCACGCGTCGGCGACGACGCGCCCGGGCGCCGGCGGTCTGCCGACGCTGTACTGGACGGGTGATTTCACCGCAGTGCTGCCGGCGAATGCACGCGTGACGGTGACCGATCGAGTATACGCAGACCGGCTCCTCGGCTGGAAAGACATCGCGCTGCCGGGGCATCCGGATCAAACCAGCGGGTTGCGCTCCTATCCCAGCGCGCTGCTCGGGTCGCCGCGGCGCGATAACGCCGCGCATTTCGACGTCGTCCGAGGCCGCATCTCGAACGCCGTCGTTAGCGGTGACGGCACGCCATCCTACGGCGTTTCGCTCGCGCGGTCGTCCACACTCTCCGATCTCTTTTCTCGGAGCAATCAAACGCCGCTGCTCGTCCTGCTCACGATCTTGGCGGCGTTCGGCCTCGGCGCGCTGCACGGGCTGGAACCCGGTCACGGGAAAGCGCTGCTCGCGTTCACGCTGGTCGGCGCACGCGCAACGTTCAAACAAGCGGCGATACTCGCCGCAGCGCTCACCTTCGCTCACACGGTTGCGGTCTTGTTGCTCGGCCTCGTCCTGTTCTTCGTAGCGGGCTTCGCGACCGAATCCGTCTTCACGTGGGTTACGCTGATCTCCGGCTTCGCCGTGGCGTGCATCGGCGCCCGCAGCTTTGCCGCAGCCATCCGGCAGCGCGTACCGCACGCTCACGCGCACAATCACGCGCACGACCACGCGCACGGTCATTCGCACGCCGTTCCCGGTTCCGGGCCGCTGCATTTTCCCAGCGCCGTCGTCGCCGCCATGAGCGGCGGCATCGCGCCGTGTCCGGCCGCGATCGTCGTGCTGCTGACGGCATTACACCTTCACCGCATCGGTTACGGATTGGTGCTGATCGTCATCTTCAGCCTCGGTTTGGCGGCGATTCTCACCGGGCTCGGCTTCGGAGTCGTGCACGGTGCCGCGTGGCTGCGCCGGCAAGGCGCGTTCTCGCGGATCGCCCGTTTTGCTCCGTTGTTGACGGCAAGCGTCATCTCGTTCATCGGCGCCACCATGCTTGCCCAAGGCCTCGCCGGCCAAGGCGTTCGGCTTCCCGCCGCCGCCGTGGTCGCAATAATTCTCGCCGCTATTGCGGCGTTCGGACTCGTGCCGCGTCTCCGCTCGCTCCAACCGCAAGCGGCACGCGCCCTCACTCTCCCCGCGGCCGAAAACACCGCACACTCGTAACTAAAGGAGCTTCCAATGAGATTGCTTCGTGCTACCTTTCCAATCGCTGCAGTCTTTCTGCTCGCATTCTCCGTTTCGCTGTTCTCAATTCGGGCGGCACGAGGATCCGATCACCAAGACTCTCCCACGGTCGTTTCAAACCCCCTGGCCGACATCACCGACGTCTTCGCTTTCCCCGACCCGAACGACGCATCGAAGGTCGCACTCGTGATGGACGTGCGGCCGCTCATTCCGGCCGGCATGTACGGGAAAAAAGCGCTGGATCCGAACGTGCTCTATCAGTTCAAGATTGCCGGCGGCGTCGCAAACAAGAACTACGCCGAAACGGCGGTCGTCCAGTTCAAAGCAAATTCGACCGGTACGAATCAGAAGATCACGCTCTACGGACCCAGTGCACCCAACGAAGTCGGCACGACGAATACATTCGTCAAAAAGACCGGTACCTTTGCCTTCGGTAAGGTTTCGACTCTCGACGGCGGGAATGTCAAAGCGTTCGTCGGTCCACGGCGCGACCCGTTCTTTTTCGATCTCGCGCAGTTTTTCAAGATCGTACCGGACCGCAACTTCATGAATCACCCCAGTCCACCGCCGCCCACCGCGGCATCGTTCCGTTTTGCGTCGAAGAACGAACCGATCGTTCTCAACGGCGTGAACTATGGAACGGCCGGATCGAACGGCTGCATCATCGCCAACCCGCACGACTATCTCGCGTCCTACGACGTGCTGTCGGTTATGGTCGAGATGCCGAAGACCATGCTCGAGCCCGCTTCGGGATCGCTCGGCGTGATCGGTCTGTGGGCCACCACCGCGACGCCCGACGGCCAAGCGGAATAGAGGGAGACTATGAAACCGCACTACATCATCGCTCTGGCCGCATCGGCGCTCGCCGGCGTCCTCATTGCGAGCTGCTCGTCCAATACGCCGGGATTTACTCCGGCGCCCGGATCGCCCGGATCTCCATCCGTGTCGCCGCCCCCGGGCAGCTATCAACAGATTGAGTTGCTCTCGAGGCCGGCCGTCAAGGAGGCGTTCGAAGCGTTCGAAAGCCACGACAAAACCAATCGCTCCGAACCCTATCACGATACCACCCTGCGTACGCAAATCAAATCGTTCGCGCTCAACTTCCGCAACGAGCAGACGGCTGCGACGCTTCAAGCGGTGCTTTACCCCAACGAGATGCTCGTCGATCTCTCGCAGAACGTTACGACGGCGTCGTACTTGGGTTACGAGACCGGCGGCGCGACCGGAAGCAAGTTCGGAGGCCGCGCGCTGAGCGACGATATCATCGATATTTCGCTCGGGGCGCTCTTCGGAAACACGCTCTCGGCGCTCGGCCTGATTCCCGACGACCACAAGGAAGTGCCGTGCCTGACCACCGACAACGTCGCCTACGACAAGATGAACGCGGCGACGTTCCCCTACATCCAGGCGCCGCTTTAAAGGTCTGCAGTGACCGGACGCGCGGCGCTTGCCGCCGCCTGCGTAGCCTTGGTCGCTGCCGGAGCATGGCCGTGGTTTGCCGCTCATCGCGTGCAGGCCGCGGCCGTGCCCGACGCACCGATCGACACCGAGTATCAACAGCGCGATCGGATCGTCGCGTTCGACGAAATGCGGGTTCGCGCCGATCCCGGCGACCAGATTACGGCGCGGATGTTGGCCGGTCAGTACTTGCAACGCTTTCGCGAACAGGGCGACGTGGGCGACGTGGCCCGCGCCCAAATTCAAGCCGAGCGATCGCTGCGGCTTCAACCCCAGGGCAACGTACAGGCGTTAGAGGTGCTGGCCTCGTGCGATCTGTCGTTACATCGTTTCGCCGATGCGCTCGTCGCCGAAGAGCGCGCCATCGACGCCGAGCCGTTCGACGAGAATGCCTGGGCGCAGAAAGCGTCGCTGTTGATGGAACTCGGTCGCTATCGCGACGCCGGCGCCGTCCTTGCGCGCCCCCATCAGCCCGGCAATCCGACGTGGCTTTCGATCCGCGCACGCTTCGACGAGCTCACGGGACGCCTCGATCTCGCACGTTCCGTCATGTCTCAAGCGACGCGGACCGTTGACGAGGGTATTGAGGTGCCTGCGTACACGCGCTCGTGGTTTCACGTTCGCGACGGACAACTCGCGTTCGAAGCCGGCGATTCGCCCGCGGCAGCCGCGGAATACGACGAAGCGCTGCGCATCTATCCCGACAACGCGATGGCGCTGATGTTTCAAGCAAAACTCTACCGCGCCCGCGGCGATTGGCAACGCGCCCTGGCTTCCGCAGCGCGCAGTGCGCAACTCTATCCCCTTCCGCAGGCGCTCGGATACGAAGTCGACGCTCAGCGCGCGCTCGGCGACGTTTCCGGCGCGCGACGCACCGATGCGCTCATCCGCGCCGAGCAGCGCCTCTTTAACGTCCAAGGCACCAACGACCGCCTACTCGCGATGTATTACGCCGAACACGGCGAGCATCTCGACGACGCACTGCGCGCCGCCCGTTCCGACCTCTCCAAACGTGGAAACGAAATTTATGCCGACGACACGATGGCGTGGGTGTTAGCGGCGATGGGCCGTTGGAAACAGGCGCGCATCTATGCCGTGCGAGCCACGCGCTTGGGCACGCAGGATCCCGAACTGCAATATCACGCCGCGGTGATCGCCCGGCATAGCTGAACGGCCGGCAGGTGCGGAGAAACCTTCCTCTAAGGAGACGCCGTGCGCCGTTATGCCCTCGTTGCCGTAGCGCTTATTTTTGGATGCACGCTCTCGACGTCTGCCGTGCGCATCGCCGCGGCCGCGAGTCTTCCGTCGTTGGCAGATCCGGCCGTGCAGTCGGCAATCGCGGCGGCAGTCCAACGCGATCGCGTCCGGTACGGCGGAAAAACGCCGGTACCGGCCGCGGTGATCGGGGTTTGGGATAGCAGCGGACACAGTTACGTACGGACCTTCGGCGATGCCAACCTCGCACGCAAGGTCCACGTCACCACCGACGATCGCTTTCGTGTGGGCAGCAACACCAAGACGTTCGTCGTGAGCGTGCTGCTACAACTGGTCAACGAAAAGCGACTCTCACTCGACGATCCGTTGAGCCGCTTTCAGCTCGGCGTCACGGTCCCGAACGCCGCGCACATCACGGTGCGCGAACTCTGCGACATGCGCAGCGGACTCTACGAGGGCTACGATACGCCGCAGTTCGCCGCGCTGAACTGGAAGGTTCCGAAGAATTTCAAACCCCAAATGCTGGTGGCGTGGGCGGTCCAGCACAAACCTTATTTCCCGCCCAACCAAGGCTACCGCTACAGTAACACCAACTACATTCTGTTGGGGCTCATCATCGAGTCGCTCACGAAGGACACCGTCGCCGATCAGATCCGCAAGCGTCTCATCGAACCCTTCGGACTGCGGGATACGTCGTTCCCTGACACGGAAGCCATGCCCGAACCGTGGGCGCGCGGCTACGGCCTCGACGCACACCGAAATTGGGAAGACGTAAGCAACACGGTGCCGGTCGCGTTCATGTGGTCGGCCGGCGCGATGATCTCCGATATGCAGGACATCCGGCGGTGGGTAAAACTCTTCACGACCGGCGTCGCCGGCGGACGCGCGACGTACGCCGATCTCATCCGCTGCATCCCGTTCCTCGCCAACACGTCGTTCGGCCTCGGCATCACGTGCAGCGCCGGGTGGTACGGCTACACCGGAGCGCTTCCGGGCTACAACACCGCCGACTACTATTCACCGTCGACCGGCATGACGATAATCGCCTTCATCAACTACCAGGCCAGCCAGCCCGTCGAGGGCGTCGCCAGCGTGATGGTCCGCGACATCGCGCGGATCGTCACGCCCAACCACGTGCCGTTCGTCTACACGCAGAACCAACTCCGAAAAATGCTGGGCGGATGATCCTCTAGCCGATAAACGTCTACAAAAACGCGGCGGTGAGCGGTTCGTTCGGCACGAACCGCGCAGAGGTGACCGCATCTACGCGAAAGAAAATCGTCACGATCTACGCGGTGCTGATCGGCGCCAACGTTCTCGTGTGGGCGCTCGCGTTCGTCTTCTTCTCGCCGCCGCACGCGCTGCTGTTGGGTACCGCGCTGCTCGCGTTCACCTTCGGGCTTCGCCACGCGGTGGACGCCGACCACATCTCGGCGATCGACAACGTGACGCGCAAACTGATGCAAGACGGCAAACAGCCGGTCGGCGTCGGCTTCTACTTTTCGCTCGGTCATTCGACGATCGTCTTTCTGCTGACGCTCGCGATCGCGGTCGGAGCAAGCGCGCTGCGCAGCCGGCTTCCCCAACTCGAGGCGTTCGGCGGCATCTTCGGCACGGGCATCTCCGCTGGGTTTCTCTTGCTCATCGCCGCCGTCAACACGCTCGTGCTGGTCGATCTGCTGCGAGCGTTGCGCAGCGTCCGCGCCGGCGAGCAGTACTGCGAGCAGAGCCTCAACGACATGTTGAACGATCGCGGATTGTTGGGTCGCTTCTTCAAACCGTTGCTGCGTCTCGTTTCGCGAAGCCGCGACATGTATCTCGTCGGATTCCTCTTCGGCCTCGGGTTCGATACGGCCACCGAGGTCGGCGTGCTCGGCATCGCCGCGATCGAAGCCGGCAAAGGCCTGCCGATCTGGACGATTCTGCTGCTGCCCGCCGCTGTTCGCAGCGGGGATGTCGCTCGTCGACACGACCGACGGAATCCTCATGCTGGGCGCGTACGGTTGGGCGTTTCTCAATCCCGCGCGCAAGCTGTACTACAACGTCGCGGTTACGACCGCGTCGGTGTTGACCGCCGTCGTCGTCGGAGGCATCGAACTCTCGAGCCTCGCCGGCGGCGGCTTACAGATTGGCTGGCTGGGCTACGCCGTCGTCGCGACGTTTGCGGTGGGCTGGGTCGTCTCGATGGCCTTTTACGCTCTACGGGACAGCGGCGAAAGCAAACGCTCCGCCTCAATGGAACTCGCGCTTTCGAGCGGAGTTCGGCCCTCCGCGCGGAGCCACGCCTCCAAGTGATCCACGTACGCGCGGCCGAATGAATCGGCGAGCGCGCATGCGTACGTTTGGTAACCTGCGCGGTCGCCGCAGGCGATGTGTTCGCCCAACGCTTCAAAGTGGCGCGTCATGTAACCGGCTTGCAGCCGCAGCCCACCGTGCATGGCTTCCAATAGAATATCGCTCGCCGGACGCGCGGCGTCGTCGCGCAATCGTTGCTCGAACCACTGGTCGAGGTCGAGCGGGAGCCGCAGCGACCGAACGGGACCCAATCGCCCCGAGCCTTTAGGTCGCGCCACCGCGCTCCCGGTCCCCGTGCTCGTGCGCGTGATCGCGATCCGACCCGTCGTGGGTGTGCTCGTGCTCGTGCACGGTGCCGTCGTGGTGCGCGTGCGCGTGCGAATGATCGTGCGCGTGTCCGGGTAAAGCGTCGTCATGCGCGTGAACGGTTCCGTTGTCGTGCTCGTGCGGCAGGTTCTGGTCCATGCTCTGGTGCCTCCGGAGGGCACCAGTATACCCTACGCGCCTAGGGGCGCGCCGCGACTTGCGGGCAGTCGGCGTCGGCCCTGCCCTTTGCCGGCAAGTAGGTGCGGGCTTTATACTCGACGACGACCGTCAGCGTGTAGCCGTTGCTCTCGTCGTGGACGGTCGAGGGGCCCACGTCGAGTGGCCCGGTGAAGACCTCGCCGGCGTGCATGACGGCGCTGTTTCCAACGGGACGGCGCCCCCCGGTCCACCCCTTCATCGTCGCGACGGCGTATTCGTCCGGGATCGGGGCCGTCGCGAAGACGTACGTCTTGCATGGCTGGGGGAGACGCATGCCGGGCGTCGGTTCGTTTGGAACGTACCAAAGCACCCAACTTTCGGGCTCTTGCTTGGCAGCGCAGCCCGATGCCGCGAGGGCGACGCCGCCCAGCGCTAGGAGGGCCGCGCCGAGGCACAAGCGCTTTGCGAATGCAGACGCAGAAGGCCGCACTTTAAGGAACCCTCCGAGGGGGAGCGTTGGATTTAGGCGGGAGGTACAACCTTGACCAAACAATCTCCTGGCGCCCGAATGCGCTGCGCGATGCCGGTCCCGACGGGGCCGACGATGGCGCTTGCGGCCATGTTGGGGCTCCTCACGGCGCCCGCCGCGGGTGCCCCGACGGCGCCTCCGACGGCGACGCCGGCGTTTGACGCCGCGGGGGCGATCGGGGACGCAGCCCGTATGCTCGCAAGCGAACGCAGAGGAATCGTCGCGATGCACCGGCACGTCGCCGCGCAGCAGCACGCACCCGGTCACGACGGAACGCTCGACGAACAAGCCGGGCTGCTGCGCGAGGGGAATCACGTCGTTGCAGTGCGCGTATATAACCGGCAGAGCGGCGGCGCCGCCGGTGCGACGCTGGCGAAAGCGCAGACGGACGGCGACGAGAATCTGCCGGACGACGACTACCGGTTGCCGCTGCGCGAAGAGTTCCTAAGCGACTACACGTTCGAGACCGCAGGGTGCGATGGCTGCGCGGCCGGAACCGTCGCCGTCCACTTCACGAGCCTCAAGCGGGACCAAACCCACGGTGACGGAGTCGCCGTCCTCGATACCGCATCGCAGCACTTCGTACGCCTCGATTTCGTCCCGAGCGTGCTGCCCCAGCACGTCGACAAAGCGTCGATCTCGATCGTCTTCGGTCGCGCGCTACCCAATCTTTGGGACGTGCTCGAGATGGATCAGCATTACTCCGGGCACATGCTTTTTCTTAGCGGCGGCGCCGACATCACGACGACGCTCGGCAACTATCGAAGTTTTAAGTCGCGTAAGGATGGTCTCAAAGCACTCGACTCCGGCGTCTAGCACCACGGACGTCACATATTTGGCGTCGGCGTGGGTTCGGCGTGCAGCGGTCCGCCGCCGGCGCCCCGATTTGGCCCCGGCAGCGTTCCGATTCCGGATGCCTGGCGAATCGCGTTCACGTTCGAAATCAACGCCGTGAGCGGTGCGCGATCCGACGGGCAATCGAGATCCGGCGACGTCCATCCGTGCCACGTGACGCGCGTGGTCGTGCCGAACGACGCGCTCTTCATGCATGGTTGGCCGGTGACGTTGCCGGCGCGCACCGCCTTGAGATTCGCGAAGAACTCCGACGCAACGTGGTTGGCGACGGTGAATGCTTTCGGCGCGCCGCGGGTGACGCCGCGATTCTGCACGACGACCGTCGCGCTGCCGTCCGACCACACCTCGATGCGATAGCCCGGCGTGTTCGTCGAACCCGAATCGACGATAACCGCGCCGTCGCGTGCCGGCATCGCGTTCGCGCTCACCAGCCAGCCGAAGGCTGCGGCCACCGCCAGAACGCACGACGCGCGCCGTAACATTCTCCGAGCAAGCCCTAAAACGCGCCGATGCCGTTGGGCGTGCCCCAACCCGACGGACCGTCGTAGCCTTTGGCCGCGTTGCAGATGTACTTCACGCTCGACGCGCAGTAGCCGCTCACCGGATGGTAGACGTTGGTGCCGACGGTTTGGTCGTAGAGGTCGGCGTGACCGCCCCAGACGTGCTCGGGAGCGTTGATCGACGCGCCGTTTCTCGCACGGCCGAAGATGCCGGCGATGAGCGGCGCCGAAACGCTCGTCCCTCCGAATGCCGTCCAACCGTTGACGTAGACGGCGACCGGAGCCAATACCGAGGCTTCTGCGGACACGTCGGTCTCCGATCGCATCTTGCATCCGGCGTCGTGCTGCCACGACGGCTTCTTCACCACGATGCTGCAGCCGCTTCCGGTCGCGCCGCAGGGGCCGCTGCAGAAATCGTCGGCCAGCTCGTTCCAAATCGTTTCCTGCCACCCGCGCTGATTATTCGAATGCACGAGTTTCGTGCCGCCGACGCAGACGACCGTCGCGAGCGAACACGGCTGCTGCGGCCCTCCGCAGTCGGCCAAGCCGCCGCCTTGGTCGCCCGAGCTGGCGACGTAGACGTGACCGGCCTGCGAAAACGCGGGATCGGAACCCTCGCCCGGACCGCCGCACGACGTGTATTCGCTGCCGCCAAACGAGTTGCTGATGACGACGGCGCCGAGTTTCGCCGCCTCTTTCACTGCGGTATACAGATCGCTCGTGTAATCGGAGTTTGCCTGAACGAGCACGATGTGACAGCGCGGACACGCCGCCGAAACCATGTCGAGATCGAGCGCCTGCTCCTGATCCCAGCCGCTGTCGGTGCGCGGCGGTTGCGTGCCGCCGGTTTGATTGCGAATTTCCAGGCAGCCGTTACCGGTCGTGCATGCGATCAATTTGTAATACGAGCGATAGGCGGCGAGATCGCTCGACGCCTTCGGATATCCGTACGCGTCGACGATCGCCACCTTCGAGCCGCTGCCGAAGGGAATTTTGTACGCATGCTGCAGATCTTGCGCGCCATATCCCTCGTGCGTCGCGTTTACGTCGTCGACGGCCGCGCGCAGATCGGTCCGCTCGAGCGCGAAGCAGCGCATCTCGCCGGGATGGGCCGGCGCCGGACAGACGGTTCGCACCGCGTTCGGCGAAAGCAACGGAATCTCGCCGCTCCCCGCAGCCGACAGTGCCGCCGGGCTTTGCGCCGGCGGCATCACGCCGCCACCGTGACAAGCCGTCAGTGCGGCGGCGGCGAATACTGCAATGGCGCGAATGACGTTGCGGTTCACGAAAACCTCCAGAGTCCCGTTTGAGAGCGGGGTGCTTGCTTATTGGATAAACGCGAAATGAACGGTCGTGGTTCCCCGGCGCGACTGCGGATTCCGGCCCGCTGGAACTGCGATTTCATCGTAGAGGCCGCCGGAGGAGCGGTCGTTTGGAGCGCGTTCGTCCCCCGCCGGCGGGCTCGCGCCGAGAAGCCTGCCGACGCGCTGCTCGCTGCCGCGGCCGAGCAGGTACGCGCGTATTTTGCGCGGCGCCTGCGACGCTTCGACCTACCGCTCGCTCTCGTCGGTACGCCATTTCAGCAAGCCGTCTGGGAAGCGGTCGCGGGCCTTTCGTTCGGAGAGTTCGTTTCCTACGCCGACGTCGCGCGGGCCGTTGGCAGGCCGCTGGCGCATCGCGGCGTCGCCGCGGCGATGCGCGAAACGCCGATCGCGCTCTTCGTACCCGCCCATCGTGTGATCGGAAGCGACGGACGCGTCAGGGGAGCAGGTCCGGGCTCGATGCGCGCACGCCTCGCCGCCTTTGAGCGGAATGTCCCACGCGCAGCACGGTGAGCGACGCCAGCGCGAAACTCAAACCGGCCAGCGCAAAGACGGCTTGGTAGCCGGCACGCGTGCCGTGGAACGATGCGATCAGCCAGCCGCCGATCAGCGGCGCGAAGACGTTGGGCAAGTGCGTACCGATGCCCCAGATGCCGAGATCGCGCGCGACGTCGCGCATCGCGGGAATCGCATCCATCGCCAGCGCCCATCCGCTCGAAAAGATGCCGCCGAACCCTATTCCGAAAAGGAAAGCGTAGAGAAAGATCCACTGCGGTGCGGGCGCGATCGCGAAGCCGATTGCCGCCATCGCCATCGGGACGCCGGCGATGGCCGTAACGATCTTGCGCGGCGCACGATCGGAGAGGATGCCGAGGTAGATCGACGACCCCGTCGCGCCGATCATCGTGCAAAATGCCGCGATTGCCGTCCCGAGCGACGCGTTGTGAAGCGCTTGGATGTCGCGAAAGTAGTAAAGCACGAACGTCTGAAGCAATACCAGTCCGAAGAAGACGAATGCGCGGGCGATGAATACGACGATGAAGTCGTGCCAATCCCGGACGTGCGCGCGGTCGGGTTCTTGCCATTGCGTCTCGTGCACCCAGATGAGGGAGAAGGCGCATACCACGACGACCACGGCGGCGGCAATGAACGTAACGTTCGGATTGGGCACTATTCCCGCAATGCTCAGACCGAGGATCGTGCCCACGAGGCTGGCGGCGCCGCGTATGCCTGAGACCACTCCCCACTTACTGCGGGGGATCAGTTCGGGAAGCAACACCTGATACGCCGCGAGCGCGGCGTTCGATCCGACGATTGCCACCACGAGACAGATCGTAAACGAAACCAGATCGTGCGTAAAAGCGAGCGCGACGAGCGCCGCTACGTCGAGCGCCAAGCCCGCCACCACGAACGAGCGCCGCTCGCCTCCGCCGCGCCGGCTCACGTCGGAGAGCCATCCCGCAAGCGGCGGCACGACCATTGCGGAGAGCCCTGCGACGCTGGCAAGCACCGAGAGCGCCATGACGTGCGTCGCCGGCGCAAGTTGCAGCAGCGCCGCCGGAACGGCGATCGTCATGAGCGCCGCGTCTTGAAACGTCAGGGGAATCCAGAGCGCGTTGAGAACGATCCACGAGACGACCTCGCGAAAACGGTTGCTGCCGGCCTCCAACGCGCTACTGTTTGACGGCGTCGATCAGCACGACCCCGCGACCGCCGAAGTCGCGCAGCTGCGCGAGCGCGCCGACGGCCGCGCCGATCGGCGTATCCGGATTGGTCGCCTCGGCAACGGAGAAACCGGTTTGTTTTCGCACCTGCGCGTCGATCGAATCGCGAAGCGATTGCGGCAGCAGTTTGAACTTTCCGACGACGCCCAGCATCGGTCCGGCCTTGTCGTCGAGCATCTGCGGATCGACCGCGAGCACGACGACGTCGTGCCGCTTCCCGCTTTCCACGCGCTCGAACACCATGAAGTCGATGCCGAGGTCGCGCGTATGCGCGCGCACCGCCTCGACGCCGTTGCCGTGCACGACCGACGTGTAACCTCTCGGCGGATTCGCATCGAGGCTTTGCAGCCACGTCTCGAGCGAAGGCATGAGCGCCTGCGTTCCGGCGACGACGTCGTGACCGTCGTACGTTCCGGCGCCCTGCGACAGCAGTGCATTATCGCCGAATCCCGGGCGCGACGAAATCGTTTGATGCCACGCGCGCGACGAAAGTACCGCCGCCCCATCAAACAACGGGAAATCCACCGGATTCGTCGCCGCTGGCGAGGCGCCGCCCGCCGTTCCGCCGCCGTGCGCGCCGCCCGAGCATGCCGCGAACGCGACGATAAGGGCGATCGATGCCAATCTGCACGTCATCGCCGAGCCGTTTCGAGGAGATGGAGTCGGTCCCCCGTAAGGCAGGAACCATGACGAAAGGCACGATGATTGCGGCGCTCGCGGTGGCTGCGGCCGGAATCGCTGCCGGCGCTCTTCCGGCCCGCGCCCTCCAACCACACACTCCCGTTTTTACCGACGCGTCGCCAACGATCGCGGTGCAGGCCGGCGAAGAATTCTTTATCGCGCTGCCGTCGAATCCGACGACCGGTTACACGTGGACGCAGTCGGTCGCCGACGGCAAGATCGTCGCGTACGAGGGCAACGTCTTTCAGCCGCCGTCGAGCGGGGCGATTGGCGCGGTTGGACAGCAAATCTTCATCTACCATGCCAACCGCAGCGGCACGACCTCCATCGCATTTGGGTACGCGCGGCCGTTCGAAACCAACGTGGCGCCGGCGAAATCGCTGACCTTCAGCGCCGCGGTGCAGTAGGAGCGCGTCGTGGCGTCGAGCGTTACCCCGCGCCTCTCCTACGGCTCCTATCTCAACGTCGAAGGACTGCTCTCGCTACAGAAGCCGCTCTCGCAGCCGCAGCACCACGACGAAATGCTCTTCATCATCATCCACCAAGTCTACGAACTGTGGTTCAAGCAGCTCCTGCACGAAGTCGACGAAGCGGTACGCGCGATCGACCGCGACGACTTGCTGCGCGTCGCCAAGCATTTTCGCCGGATTCACGCGATTCAGCGAATCGTCGAGCAGCAGGTCGACGTGCTCGAGACGATGACGCCTCAGGAGTTCAACCAGTTTCGCGACAACCTCAACCCTGCCAGCGGATTTCAGTCGATTCAATTTCGCGAACTCGAGTTTCTCTGCGGCATTCGACGGGTTGAAGTGCTCAAGTACATCGAGGTCGACGATGCGACGCGTTCCCGCCTGGAGCGGCGCCTGGCGGAGCCCTCGCTCTACGACCACGTGAAGGAACTGCTGCGCCGTCGTGGATTCGAGGTCGCTACGCATGACGAGCTGGTCGAGAGTTTCCGGCGCATCTACAGCGACGAGGGACGGTACTACGATCTGCACCTGCTCCTCGAGGACCTCATCGAGTTCGACGAGCGCCTTTTGCTCTGGCGCGGTCGACACGTTCGCATGGTCGAACGCATGATCGGCCGCAAGCAGGGCACCGGCGGATCGGCCGGCGTCGACTATTTGGCACGCACGCTGGAGAATCGAATGTTTCCGGAGTTGTGGGACGTGCGAACGCTGCTGGGTACCGGAACGAGTTACGCATGAGCGAATCGACGGACGCAACGATCACCCAAGCGCTCTCCCGCGACGAGTTTCCGATTCTCGCGAACTCGACGTATCTCGTCAGTCACTCGATGGGTGCGGCACCGGCCGGCGTCAAGACGGCGCTCGCAACCTACTGGGAACAGTGGGCGACGCAAGGGCCGGAAGCGTGGGAGACGTGGCTGCCGGCGATTGCGACGGTCGCCGACGGCATCGGCGCGATCGTCGGCGCGCCGCCCGGCAGCGTTTTTCTGGGGCCGAACGTTTCGGTGCTGCAGGCGGCGCTCGCAACGTGCGTCGACTTCTCGGGCGAACGCTGCGAAGTCGTCTACGAGGCGCTGCAGTTTCCGTCGCTCACCTACGTCTGGCGCGAATGGGAGCGGTTCGGCGCGCGGACGCGCGTCGTTGCGTCCGACGACGGGCGCTCGATTCCTACCGAACGTATCTGCGACGTCATCACCGAGCGGACGGCGATTGCGGTGCTCTCGCACGCCTACTACGTCTCCGGCGCGATCGCCGACGTCGCGGCGATTCAAGCACACTGCCGCGACACCGGAACGCTGCTCTGCGTCGACGCGTATCAGACGACCGGCGTCTATCCATACGACGTGACGCAGTGGGATCTCGATCTCGTGACCGGCGGTTCGCACAAGTGGCTCTGCGGCGGACCGGGGTGCGCGTGGATCTACGTGAAGCCGTCGCTGCTGCAGCGTTTTCGTCCGGCGGTGACCGGTTGGATGGCACACGCGCGACCGTTCGCCTTTGAAGCCGCGCCGATCGACCACGCTGCGTCGATGTACCGCTGGGGCAACGGCACGCCGACGATTCCCGGCTACGCCGCCGCGAAGCCGGGTCACGATCTCATCCGCACCATCGGCGTCGGCCGCATTCGCGAGCACAACGTGCGCCTGACCACGAAGATCGCCGAGGCGGCGCTCGAACGCGGGCTGCGCGTGAACACGCCGCTCGAACCGGAACGCCGCACCGGCTGGATCGGCATCGACTTCGACGGCGCCGAGCGGGCTTGCCGCGACCTCATTGCGCAGCGCGTCTTTCTCGACTACCGGCCTGGATGCGGGCTGCGCGTCAGCCCGCATTTTTACACGACCGACGACGAAATCGACTCGTTTTTCGAAGCCCTCGACCGGATGCGCTGAAACCGGCGCGTACCCGGCCGGGTCGGATGAAACGTGATCGTCGATCATCGCAACGTAGGCGCCGCATTTCGGCGCCTTTCGCTTCCGGTTGCCGCGCAAATGCTCGGCGATCAGGTGCTCGGCATCGTCGACACGATCGCCATCGGCAGTCTCGGCGCGGTGTCGCTCGCGGGAGCGACGGCCGCTAGCGCAATCCTCACGGCGGTGCTCTTTTCGATCTTCGGCTTGCTGACCGGAACGTCGATCATCGCCGCGCAACGCATCGGCGCCCACGACGTCGACGGCTTCGCGCGAACGCTGCGCGCCGGCGCAATCGTTCCGTTCGCGGTCGCGCTCGCCGGGCTGGCGCTCGGCATCCTCTTCAGCAAGCCCGCCGTCCACGCGCTCGTGGGAAACCTGCCGAGCGCCGACGCCAGCGCGCACTATCTCACGCTGCGGCTCGCGTCGGCGCTGCCGATCGTCATTTCCGGCACGATTATCGTGGGCCTCGGCGCGGCCGGCAATCGCATCGTCGGCGTTCTGGTGCTGATTGCCATCAATCTCGTGCACATTCCGTTGTTGCTGATGCTCGCGCTGGGCTGGTGGACGCACCATCCGCTCGGCATCCCCGGCGCCGGCATCTCGTCGCTGCTCTCCGAAACGTTCGGCTGCATCTGCGCGCTCGCGTACGTCTGGCGCAAGCCCGCGTATCGCGTCTTCGCGAGTTGGAAGATCTCGTGGGCGACCGCGCGCGAATGCACGCGACTCGGCCTTCCGGAATCGATTTTCCTCACCGGCGTGATGCTGCCCGACATCGTCATCATCGGCATGCTCGCGCCGCTGGGCGCACAGGTCGTCGCCGCGTTTCGCGCGCTCAACGTCGTATCCGACCTCACGTTCGTGATTCCGAGTCCGCTGCAATCCGCCGCGCAGACCATCATCGGGCAGCGTCTCGGAGCCGGCGACGTTGACGGTGCGCGATGGTTTCTCGGACGCGCGCAGCGCGTCGCGACGCTCTTCACCATCGCGGCGGGCATCGTCGCGGCCGCGCTGGCGTGGCCGCTCGCCTACGTCTTCACGCTCAACGCCGCGGTGGCGAGCATGGCGGCCTTGCCGCTCGCCGTTCACATGACGACACTGCCGCTCAAAGGTTGGGCGATGGTCTCGCTCGCGCCGATTCGCGCCTCCGGCGACACGCGTTTTTCGATGATCGTTGGCCTCGTCTGCGCCGTGCTGGTGATTCCGTTTGCATGGCTCGGCATCGAACGGCTGCACATCGGCCTCTACAGCGTGCCCCTGGGCTGGATCTCGGCGTGGGGCGTGCGCGCGCTGCTGACGGAGTGGAAGTTACGCGCCGGCACGTGGACGCGCCGCGCACCGCTCGCCGCTTAACCACGTCATCTCAGCGTGACGTCGCCGAGCACGTTTGCGAACTCGGCGTGAATCAGCGCGTTCGTCGCTAAAATGGTACGCGCGTCGAGGGCCGCGGGAGTGCCGTCGACGCGCGTGACGCAACCCTTCGCTTCTCGCACCAGCAGCGAGCCGGCCGCGACGTCCCACGCGTGCAAGCCGAACTCCCAGAATCCGTCGAATCGCCCGCAGGCGACGTAGGCGAGGTCGAGCGCAGCCGAACCGTCGCGCCGCACCGCCTGCGCGACGTTCGAAGCGGCTCGAAACTGCGCGGCGTTGCGCTCGAAGTCGGCCGGGTAGAAACCGGTGCAGACCATCGCGTCGGCGACGCGCGCGACCGGCGACACGTTGATGCGGCGTTCGTTGAGCTGCGCGCCGGCGCCGCGCTGCGCGACGAAGAGTTCGTCCATTGCAGGTGCGTAGATGACTCCGGCGATCAGTTCGCCGGAGCGTTCGTACGCAATCGAGACGCAATAGAGCGGATAGGCGTGTGCGAAGTTCGTCGTTCCGTCGAGCGGATCGACGATCCATCGCTCGTCGCCGCTCCCGGCATGCGTGCCGCTCTCCTCGCTGAGAATCGTCGCGTTCGGATAGTCGCGGCGTAGGCGTTCGAGGATGATGCGTTCGCTTGCGCCGTCGGCGTCGGTAACGAGATCGGCGCGCGCCCCCTTTTCGTGGATCTCGCGCGGAGCGCGCGCTTCGCGCGTCAAGACGGCGCCGGCTTCGCGCGCGACCGCTACAGCGGTTTCGAGTGGATCGGGGCGATGCATCGCCTGCCGCATTGGATGCGAAGGCCGCGCGGTCCCCGGTGCGAATGAGGCACAACGATGGCGTTCAGCGAGGGGTTCATCTCGGAACTAGTCGGGCGGCGCGCGGCGGTCAACGACCTTTCGGTCGGCAAAGTGGCCGATTTTCTCGTGACCAAACCCGACGACACGTTTCCGCAGATCGACGGCCTCGTCATCAAGACGTCGCGCGGACTGCGTTTCGCGCCGATCGATACCGTCGCCGACGTCGACCGGCACGGGACCGTCGCGCTGACGGCGACGCCCGCCGAGCCGGCACCGAGCGACGATCAGGCGCTCTACCTCATCGCCGATCTGCTCGACAAGCAGATCGTCGACGTCGATGGCCGCAAGGTCGTGCGTATCAACGACATCGAGGTGGCCAGCACCGGCGGCCGCATGCGCGTCGTGGCGGCCGACGTCGGCGTCGCCGGACTGCTGCGTCGCCTCGGACTCAAATCGTTCGGCCGCCGATTCACCCCGGGTGTCTATCGGGCGGTTCCGCGGTCGATGATCGCGTGGAGTTCGGTCTCGCCGATTCGCGAGGCCAATCCCGCCCAAGTGCGCCTTTCGGTGCGCAGTAAGCTCGCACGCCTCCATCCATCGGAACTCGCCGAAATCATCGGCGATCTGTCTGCGCGCGAAGCCGCCGCGGTCGTTGGACAACTCGACGACGAGACCGCGGCCGATGCGTTCGAACACCTCGATTCGGAGACGCAGAAGACGCTGATCGAGGACATCGGCACCGAGCGCGCCGCGGACATCATCGAGGAGATGGACTCCGACGACGCCGCCGATCTGCTCGCCGAACTGCCCGAGGAGCAGCAATCGCAGCTGCTCGCCGAGATGAACGCCTACACGGCCGGCGAGCTGCGCGAGTTGGTGAAGTACGACGAAGACACGGCCGGCGGTCTGATGACCACCGACTACGTCTGGATTTATCCGCACCGCACGACCGAGGCGACGATCCGAAAGATTCGCGAGATCGCGCCGGCATCGGAGTTCATCTATTATCTCTACGTCCTCGACAAAGACGACCATTTGCTCGGCACGCTCTCGCTGCGCACCCTTCTGCTGGCACTGCCGACCGCGTTCATCGACCGCATCATGGAGACCGACATGGTGACGGTCGCTCCGGATACGCCGGCAGTCGACGTCGCCGCGACGATCGCGCGCTACGATCTGCTCTCCGTACCGGTCGTCGACGATCGCGGCAAAATGCTCGGCATCGTCACGGTCGACGACGCAATCGACGCGATCATGCCCGACGAATTCGCGAAGAAACTGCCGCGCTTCACGGCGCGGCGCCATTCCCACGCCGCCGCCCCCGCCGAGGCGTAACCGATGCTCCAGCCGCGGTCGCGTCGGCGTTCGTTGAGTCGATCGCTGATGCTGATAGCAGGCGTCCTCGGACCCGGCTTCATCACGGCGTCGGCGGGAAACGACGTCGGCGGCATCGCGCAGTATTCACAAGCCGGCGCGCAGTTCGGCTACAGCCTGCTCTGGCTGCTGGTGCCGCTCGCGGTCGCGCTCGTCATCGTACAGGAGATGGCGACGCGCATGGGCTGCGTCACCGGCAAGGGGCTCGCGGCGCTCTTTCGCGAGAGTTTCGGCGTGCGCATCTCGTTCATTGCGATGCTGCTGCTCTTCCTCATCAACACGCTGCTGACCGCAACCGAGTTTGCCGGTATCGCCGCCGCTTCGGAGATTTTCGGGTTCACGCGCTACGCCGCCATTCCGATCGCCGTCGTGGCCGTCTTCTTCTTCGTCTTGAGATTCGACAACAAGGTCGTCGAGCGCACCTTCGTCGTTTTCTCCCTCATTTATCTCACCTACATCGCATCGGCGCTGCTCGCGCACCCGAATTGGCACGAGGTCGCGCGCGGCGCGCTGATTCCCACATTCCACTGGCAGACCGCCGGTTGGCTGGCGGCGGTCGTCGGGCTGATCGGCACGACGATCTCGCCCTACATGCAGTTTTTTCTCCAGTCGGCCGTGGTCGAGAAAGGCTCTCGAGTCGAGAGCCTGCCGTTCGCGCGCCTCGACGTGATCAATGGATCGATCCTCGCGATCGTACTCGCCGGCTTCATGATCATCGCGAACGCCGCGACGATTTACATGGCGAACCAGCACGGCGCGCACATCGTCGCGACGCAGGCCGCCGATTTCGCGGTCGCGCTGCGTCCGCTGGCCGGCGAGTTCGCGGCGGCGATCTTCGCGCTCGGCATCCTCAACGCGGGCGTCTTCACCGCTACCGTACTTCCGCTCTCCACGTCGTACATCGTCTGCGAAGCGTTCGGCTTCGAAGCGGCCATCGACCGCAAATTCGAAGAGGCGCCGGTGTTTTTCACGCTGTTTGCGGCCGGATTGCTGATCGGCGCGGCGATCGTGCTGATCCCCCATCTGCCGCTGCTCAAGATGGTGCTGTTCGCGCAAGTGCTGCAAGGCATTCTGCTGCCGGCCGAACTCGTGCTGATGCTCGTCGTCGTGAACCGCAAGCAGATCATGGGCGAGCACACGAACAAACCGTGGGTGAACGCCATCGCCTGGGCGACGATCGCGGTCGTCGGAACGCTGTCGATCGTCTACGTGGCCGGACAGTTCGTGCCGGGACTGCTCGGGGGGTGACGATGCGTCCGGAACGCATCGTCGACTTCGCCGAGCGCCTCGCCGCAATCGCCGCGGCCGGCGGCGGTGCCGAGGCGCTGACCGCGCACTTGGCCGATGCGACCGGCGCCGCCGTCCTGCTGGAGGACCCGCACTGGCGGCGAATCGCCGGTGCAGGCTCGGGAACGCCTCCGCCGAGCGCGCGCGCGACCGTCGAGAACGGAGAAGCGGGCCGGACGCTTCGCGTGGCGGCCGGCGAAACGCATTTCGGATGGCTCTCCGTCTTCGCCGACGGCGCGACGGCGTCGCGGCGCGGCGACTCGGGAGACGTTGCACTGCTCATGCGGCTCGCGGCGGCGGCGATCGCCGCAGAACTCGCGCGCCGGCCCGACGCGGCGCGCGGCCGGCGTTCGGCATTTTGGGAACGGCTGATCGACCGCGCGCATTCCGATACCGACGCGATTCGCGACGACGCAGCCGCCGGCGGCATCGCGCCGGCCGCGGCGTACCTGGCGGTTGCCTTGGAATCCGAAGGCGGTGCCGACCTGGCCGAACTGCGCGCCGTTGCCGCCGAGGTCTTTCGCGGCGGCGACGCCGACGCCGGCATGCTCGAGCGCGCGGCCACGCTGCTCGTCTTCGTTCCGGCCGCACGCGAGGTCGACGCAAGCAACGCGCGCATGGCCGCAACGCTGCTGCCGAAGACGGTCGCCAAGCGCAGCCGCGAGCTGCACTTCAGCGGCGGCGTCGGAACGGTCGAGCCGCCCGCAACGCTCTACCGCAGCGCCGAGGCCGCGCGATCGGCGCTGGCGATCGGCCGCCGGGTGCTCGGCGGCGGACGCGTCGTTTCGTACGACGCGCTGGGCGCCTATCCGCTGCTCTACGAAGGCGCCGATCTGCGCCGCCTGCAGACGTTCGCGCGCACCGTTCTCGCGCCGTTGCGCGAGTACGACGAGCGTCATCAGACCGAACTCGAGCGCACGCTGCGGCTCTTCTTCGAAACCGGTCAGAACGTGAAGACGGCGGCGGCGCGCCTGAGCGTGCACCGGCATACGGTGTTCTACCGCCTGCGCCAGATCGGCGAGATCTGCGCGTGCGCGTTGGAAAGCCCTCACGACCAACTCACCCTGCGCTTGGCGGTGGCTATCGATGCACTCCACTCATCGTAACGACCGGCGTTCGTCGTCGAAGCGCGACGTCGTCAAACTCGCGCGCGAACGGAACGTGCGCTTCGTACGCTTGGTCTTCGCCGACATCTTCGGCGTCGGCAAGAACGTTTCGGTGCCCATCGGCGAACTCGAGAACGCGCTCGAGGGCCGGGTGACGTTCGACGGCGGATCGATCGACGGGTTCGTGCGCGGCGAGGAACTCGACATGCTCTTGCATCCGGATCCGGCAACGTTTGCGATCTATCCGTGGCCGGCACCGGACGGGAGCGAAGCGCGACTGATCTGCGACATCGCGATGCCCGACGGCGTACCCTTCGAAGGTTGTCCCCGCACGACGCTGCGCCGCTCGCTGGAAAGCGCGACGGCGTTGAGCGGTTTGCGCGTCGGCCTCGAAGCCGAGTTCTTTCTCTTCGACAAACGCGCCGGCGTCGGGGAGTCGACGACGACCGGAGACGTAGGATCGTACTTCGATTTCTCCGCGAACGATCGCGGCGAAGCCGCTCGCAACGCGATCGTCGCCGCGCTGCAGGCGATGGACGTGCCGGTCGTCTCGGCGCATCACGAACACGCGCCCGGTCAGCACGAGATCGACCTCGCGCACGACGATCCGCTCGCCGCGGCGGATCACGCGTTGACGATGCGCACCATCGTCAAGCACGTCGCCGCCGGCTTCGATCTCGATGCGACCTTCATGCCCAAGCCGATCGAGGATCGCGCGGGGAATGGTTTGCACGTCGATTTTCGGCTCGCACCGGAGGCCGACGAAGCGACCGCGCTGTACGTCGTGGGCGGGTTGCTCGCGCACGCGGCGGCGGTCACGGCGGTCTGCAATCCAACGGTCAATTCGTACAAGCGTCTCGTCGCGGCATGGGACGCGCCGATCTACACCGTCTGGTCGGAGCGCAGCGCAAACGCGCTCGTCCGCGTGCCGCCGAGGCAGACGCCGCCGCGCGTCGAGATGCGCAGCCCGGATCCGGCGTGCAATCCCTACCTCGCGCTGGCCGTGCTCGTCGGCGCGGCCGCCGACGGCATCGCGCGCAGCACGCTCCCCGGTCCGGCACTCGCCGGTTCGACCTACGATCTCGACGAGCGCGAACGCCGCGAACGCGGAATCGGCATGCTTCCGCGGTCGCTTCGCCAGGCGATCGACGAACTCGACGCCGACCCGGTCGTGCGCGCCGCGCTCGGCGATCACCTCTACCACGCGTTTCGCGATGCGAAGCTCGCCGAATACGAGCGCTACCGCCGCGCCGTCCATCCGTGGGAGCGGGAGCAATACCTGCGGCTCTACTGAAGCGCGAGCGCCTCGCGCCGTAAGACCTTCCACGCGAACTCGACGTCGGCGCGTTCCGTGCGCACGTTGCCGATCGCGAGGCGGAGCGCGAACACTCCGTCGATCCGCGTGTGCGAGATGAAGAGTTCGCCGGTCGCGTTGACGGCGTGCATGAGCCGTTCGTTGAACTCGTCGAGTGCGTCGGGCTCGAGCGCGCGGTAACGAAAGCAGACGACCGAAAGCGGGTGCGGCGCAAGGACTTCCCAGCCGGGATCGTCGCTCACCCACGCCGCGAACGTCTGCGCGAGCTCGATATGCGCGCGCAGTTTTTCCCGAATCCCTTCGGCGCCGAACCGGCGGAGCACGAACCAGAGCTTGAGCGCGCGGAATCGCCGCCCCAACTGCAATCCGTAGTCCATGTAGTTGACGGCATCGCCTTCGGGCGTCGTGAGATACTCCGGCACCAATGCGAACGCTCGTCGCAGCATCGCTTCGTCTTTGACGAAGAGCACCGAGAGATCCATCGGGACGAAGAGCCACTTGTGCGGGTTGACGACCAACGAATCGGCGCGTTCGACGCCGTCGAGCAGGCTGCGAAATTCGGGGACGATTGCCGCCATCCCGGCGTACGCTGCGTCGACGTGCAACCACACGCGGGAGCGTTCCGTAACGGCGGCGATCGCCGGAACCGGATCGATCGACGTCGTCGAGGTCGTGCCGACGGTCGCGATCGCGGCGAGCGGACGCATGCCGGCGGCGATGTCGTCGTCGATGCACTGCGCCAGCGAATCCTCGCGCATGCGAAAAGCAGCATCGCACGCGACGCGCACGACGTTCTCCTGGCCGATCCCTAGTGCGATCGCGGCCTTCTCAACGTGCGAATGCGTGTGCTCGGTAAGGTAGACGCGCAGTCGCGGCAGGTCGCGACCGGTCATGCCGAGCCGCCGAATGCCCAGGTCGAGCGCTTCGCGCGCGGCCGCCAGCGCCGTGAAGCCGGCAATCGAAGCCGTGTCGTAGATGATGCCCGTCCAATCGTTGGGAACGCCGAGCAGCGTTCCGAGCCAGCGCATCGTGACCTCTTCTAACTCGGTGGCCGAAGGCGACGTGCGCCACAACATCGCCTTGACGTCGAGCGTCGCCGACAACGCCTCGGCGAGGATCGCGACCGGCGCCGAACTCGTCGCGAAGTACGCGAAGAAACGCGGGTGATTCCAGTGCGTCGTCCCGGCCACGACGATGCGCTCGAAGTCGTCGAAGATTCGGTCGAACGGTTCGCCTTGCTCGGGCGCCTGGACGGGAAGCTGGCGGCGCACGTCGCCCGGATGGACATCCGGCATTACGCGGTACCGTTCGGGGTGCCGGAAATATCGCACGATCCAACGCGTGACGCGCGCGAAATCGGCCTCGAAATCGTCCTTTTCGCTCACGCCGTGAAGAGTTGGCGGGAAGCGCGGAGAAGGCCCCTGCATGAAGTATCGCACGTATCCCAACACCGACGTCACGGTCAGCGAAGTCGGGTTCGGCCTGTGGACGACGTCAACCGGATGGTGGGGCGAAAAGACCGACGACGACGCCGTCGCGCTGCTGCGCGAGGCCTTCGATCTCGGCATCACGCTCTTCGACGCCGCCGATACGTACGGCAGTGGACGCAGCGAGGAGCAGCTGGCGAAAGCATTCGGCGGCGCGCGCGATCGCGTCGTCTATGCGACGAAGTTCGGATACGACTTCTACACGCCGCGCAACGTCGAAGGCCGGCGCGGTCAGGTGGAGTTGCCGCAGGATTTCTCGCCGGCGTTCGTGCGCCATGCGCTCGAGGAATCGTTGCGCCGCTTACAGACCGACTACGTCGACATCTATCAGATGCACAACGCGCGCATGGCACAGATCGAAGACGACGCCCTTTGGGAGCTGCTCGACGCGCTCAAACGCGAAGGCAAGATTCGCATGTACGGCGTCGCGCTGGGTCCCGCAATCGGCTGGCTCTACGAAGGCGTCGACGCGGTGCGCGAGCGCAACGTCGCGGGCCTGCAGATCATCTGGAACGCGCTCGAACAGTATCCCGGGAACGAACAGATCCGCGCCGCCTACGACAGCGGCGCCGATACGGGATACATGATTCGCGTGCCGCACTCGAGCGGTTTGCTCGAAGGACGTTACACCGAAGAGACGGTCTTCCCCGAAGGCGACCATCGCCGCCACCGCCCACGCTCCTGGCTGACCAACGGCGTCAAGAAGATCGACCGCCTACGCTTTCTCGAGCGTCCCGACCGCACGCTGGGTCAAGCCGCGATCGCGTGGCTGCTGCGCGAGCCGCGCGTCATGAGCGTGCTTCCGAACATCTACGACCGCGAGCAGCTCGTGGAGTTCGCCGGCGCGCCGGCCGCACCGGCGCTCACCGATGACGAAGCCGCGCGCATCGACGCACTCTATGCGACGAACTTCGACGTCGACGAACCGCCGATGTCGTTCAAGGGTACGATGGAGCGCACCGAGTCGCTCCCGGTTTAGCCGTCATGCGCAAACGCATCTTCACGACCAACGCGCCGGAACCGATCGGCCCCTACAGCCAGGCGATCGACGCCGACGGCGTCCTCTTTTGCAGCGGGCAGATTCCGATCGACCCCCAAACCGGCGAACTCGTCTCCGGCGACGTCGCCGCGCAAGCCGAACGCGCGCTGCGCAATCTCGAGGCCGTCCTCAAGGCTGCCGGCAAAGGCTTCGACGACGTCGTCAGAACGACGCTCTACCTCGTCGACATGGGCGACTTCGCCGCCGTTAACGCGGTCTACGACCGCTACTTCGGCGCCGTCAAACCCGCCCGCTCGACCGTCGCCGTCGCCGCGCTTCCGAAAGGCGCGCGCATCGAAATCGACTGCGTCGCTTTGTAGCCCCCCGTGTCATCCCGATCCGCTCCGTCACGTCGCCGTCGGCGACGGCGACGGCGATGGTGCGGCGGGCGATGGCGTCGGCTTAGCCGATGCGGGCGATGGGCTGGCGAAAGGTCGTGCCGGCGATGGCGCCGGGCTTGGCGTCGGCGTGGCTCGAGCCGCCCGCATCGCAACGGCCCACGCGGGATCGGGACGAGTCGGAATGCCGTGATGCAGGGCGGCCGCAGCCTCTTTCGCATACGCGGTCTTCGGGAAGTGCGCCTTGACGTACGAGAGGGCCCGGACCGCACGATTGCGCGCGTCCGAACCCGGCAACTCCTCGTAAAGCTGCGCCAACAGGTATCCCGTGGATGCGAGCCATGCGTCGTGCGGATAACTCGCCGCCCATGCGTAGAACGCCTCTTCGTCGAGAACGGCCAGATGTTCGGCCTCTTCCGGCAAGAGTTTGTGCGTTTCGTAGCGCGGCCGGAGTTGTAAGATCTCGTAACGGATACGCAACGCGCTCATCTGGAGTTTTCCAAAATAGCGATCGGCAGGAGCATTTCCCGAAACGTTTGAGACGGCAGCGAAGAGGAAGGCGACGAGCGCGGTCGTTTTCACCTTCCACCACTACCCGAAGCATGTGGATTTCTTACGCGGGAAACTTGGTCCACGACGAGACCGGCAGGGCATGCCAACCGGTCAGGGGATCGGTTGGAGACCCAGCACGGCCGTCTGGGGCGCAGCCGCGAGCGCTAGATCTGCGGGCTGGATTTCTGCGACGTGAGGCGCGTCGATTCTTCGGCTGCGATGCGTGCGACGTCGGGGTCGAGGGACTGCTCGGCGACCTTCAGTTGATCGAGTGCGAGCGATTTCTGCCCTTGCGACGCGTACGCGACGGCGAGCAGGTAGCGAATGCGGCCGTCTTCGGGAGCTGCCGCGATGCCCTTGAGCAGCGCCGCTTGCGCGAGTTGGTAGAGGTTGTTGTGCTCGTAGTCGATGCCGAGGTCGATGTAGGCCTCCGGCAGGTACGGACCGACGACGGTCGCCCGCACGTAGTAATCGACGGCGCCCTTCCAGTCGCCGCGGCGATCGGCGAGGAATCCGAAGTTTACGAGCGCTTCGGGGCGTTCGGGTGCCAGCGAATGCGCGTGAACCAAATACGGCTTTGCAGCGGCGTCCTCGCCCGACTGAAGGAGGGCGGCACCGAGGTTGTTCGTGCACGTATAGTTGCTCGAATCGATCGTCGTACAGGCGCGAAAGTCTTTCTCGGCCTCGGTATAGTTTTGGAGATCGAAGTACGCTAGGCCCAGCCCGTTGAGCGCGGTGAGCGACTGCGGATCGCTGTCGAGCGCGCGCATGAAGTAGCCGAGCGCGTCGGCCGGCTTGTGCAGCGCCGCCATCACTTGGCCCATCTCGGCTTGGATGTCGGGATCGGTCGGTTGGGATTTGGCGAGGCTTTCCATCTCCTGTCGGTACGCCGGAAGGTCGCCCTTGCGCGCGTGCATCTCGACGAGATCGGCTACCGAATCGGTTCCCGGCAGCGCCTTGTTGAACTGGGTAATCGCCTCGTCAACGCGATCTTGCGTTGCGTAGACAACGCCCAGGCGGTTGTGCGTCTCGCGGTCGGAGGGGTTACGGCTGAGGATGTTCCGGTAGACCTCTTCGGCTTTATCGAAGCGCCCCTGGCGGTAGTAGAGGTCGCCCAGGAAGCGCGCCGGTTCTGGCTCGGTGGGGTGCGAGACGACGTAGATCTCCAGCCCCTTGACGGCCCCAGCGAGATCGCCGGCGGCGATGCGCTCGCGAGCCTCTCGAATCGCGCCCTGCGGATCGGAGGCAAAGACCGGTTCGAAGATCGAGGGATCGTTGATGATCTTGACCCCCTGGGCGGGCGCCCGGCCTCCGGTCAACACGACCAGCCCCAAGGCCAACGCTGCAAACAGGTACAAACGACGCCGCATCTCGCTCCCCTCCCGGTTCGGTCTTCGAGGTTCTCTAGGAGATTATAACGCTTGGCCGGGCGAGGCGTGACCCCCGCCGCCGGCTTACTTGACGAGCGGGAGTATGTTGCTCGGCGTCAACGGATAGAACGTCATCACGACCACGACGACCGCGCACGCCGCGGCGCTCGCCCAGGCGAGTGGGACGAACGGCTTGGGGTCGTGCGGCTCGTGGCGTGGCCGCGAGTACATCGCGAAAGCGATCTTCGCGTACGCATAGAGCGAGATCGCGGTGCCGGCGACGAGCAAGGCCGACATCCAGACGTAACCGGCGTTCACACTCGATGAGAGGATCAGGATTTTGCCGAGGAATCCGGCCGTCGGCGGCAATCCCGCCAAGGCCAGCAGAAAGAACGTCATCGCGGCCGCAAGAGCCGGGCGTCGCCGCCCGAGTCCCTCGTAACTGCTCAGATGCGAACCCTGTTCGGCGTCGTCCGATATCGCGGCGGCAACGGCAAACGCGCCGAGGTTCATAAACGCGTACGCGACGAGATAGAAGATCGCGTAGCGTAAGCCAAGTGCGGTCGCGCCGGCCAGCGCGGTGAGAATGTATCCCATCTGCGCGATGCCGGAGTACGCGAGCAGCCGCTTGAGGTCGCGTTGCGCGAGCATGCCCGCATTCCCCACGATCATCGAGATGCCGGCGACGATCCACATCGGCAGCAACAGCCGCTGCTCGATGCCCGGCGGAAGCGCCGCGTAGATGAAACGCGCCAGAACCGCGAGTACCGCCGCTTTGGTCGCGACGCTCATGAACGCCGTCACCGGCAGCGGTGCGCCTTCGAAGACGTCGGGCGCCCACGAATGGAACGGTACGAGGCTGAGTTTGAACGCGATGCCGATGGAGAACATGCCCGCCCCCATCCAGAACAGCGGATTTCCGGCGAGGGCCGGACTCGTAAAATCGGCCAGCATCACGCTGCCCGATGCGCCGAAAAGCAACGCCATGCCGTAGAGCATGAAGCCGCTCGCCGTCGACGAGAGAATAAGATACTTCAGCGCCGACTCGCGCGACGTCTTGCGATCGGCCATGCCGCAGAGACAGTAGAGCGCGAGCGAGAGCAGTTCGAGTCCGAGGAAGATCGTCAGCAGATTGGCAGCACCCGCCATGAGCATCGCACCGCAGGTGCCCCAGAGCAGAAGTGCGGTCGTGCCGGCAATTCGTTCGTTCGCGCCGATCGACCCGTAGAGCGCCAGCGCACCGATGAGCGCCAGCAGAACGATCTCTTCGAAGACGCTCGTAAAACCGCCGGTCATGAAGCCGCCGAAGAACGCGTTGTAGTCGTGCCCGTATTGGCCGGCGACCATCGCGCCGGCTCCGATGCCGCCGGCAATGCCGATGAGCATGAAAGCGTAGCGCGGCGCGTTGCGCGTCGTAAGATCGGCCAGCAGCACGACGAGCGCGGTGACGGCGAGCAGCGCGATCGGCGCGAGCGCGCTCCAGTCGGCTGACGTGAACGGGAGCGCGATCACTTCGGCAGCCCCGTGAAGACGGCCAAGATTGCTGCCGGCTGCACGCCCACGTAGAGCAGCGCCGCAAGCAGCGGCGCGACCGCGAGACCTTCGACCCATCCCAAATCGCGCCGCACCGGAAGGTCGTCGCGCGGCGGTCCGTTCATGATCCCCTGATAGAGCCGCAGGAAGTATGCCGACGCGAGCACGATCGCGATCAGACCGACGATTGCCGGCCACAGATAACCAGCTTGGAAGATGCCGGTGAGCATCACGATTTCGCCGGCGAATCCCGCTAGGCCGGGTAGCCCCAACGCTGCCAGCGACGCGATACAGAAGGCGCCGGCGAGGCGCGGGTTGTTCCAGCCCAATCCGCCCAGCGTAAGGAGCGAACGCGTGTGCTCGCGTTCCTCGACGTAGCCGACGATCGTGAAGAGCGCCGCCGAAAAGAGGCCGTGCGCCACCATGTAGACGAGGGCGCCGGCGAGCGCGAGCGGACTGCCGGCGGCGATGGCGATCACGATAAGGCCGAGGTGCGAGAGTGACGAGTACGCAACGACCCGCTTCGCGTCGTGCTGCACGAGCGCCGCAACGGCACCGTAGACGAGCGAGATCGCGCCGAGGACGATCAGCACGCCGGAGTATTCGCGCACGTACTGCGGCACGAACGCCAGGGCGATGGCGATGAACCCGTACAGTCCCGCCTTCGACTGCACGGCGCTCACCACCGAGACCATCGGCGCCGGCAGTTCGGTATACGTCAACGGCATCCACGTGTGCAGCGGAAAGACCGGCGTCTTCACCAAAAACGCGATGGCGAAACCGGCGAAGATCCACGGGGCCCAGGATCCCGCCAGGTGCACGTCGCCGCGACCGATCACGTCGGTCGAGCCGTAGATGATGCCGAACGCCGCGGTCGCGAGCAGCAGCAGCAAGCCGCCGGCGAAATTGTAGATGAAATACCGCCATGCCGTCGCCGGGTGCCCGCTCCACCCGACCAGGCCGAAAAACACCGGCAGCAACATGAGATCCCAAAAGAGTGCGAATGCCAAGAGGTCGCGCGACAAGAACAGTCCCAGCATCGAGCCTTCGAGCAGCAGCATCAGGGCGGTGAAGTTGCGCGTGCGCGGCAGGTCGGTCGCCGCGATCGCGCACGCCGTACAGAGCGCGAGCAGCAGCGCCAGCCAAAACGAGAATGGCGTCGCGCCGAAATGGAAGGCAGCGTCGAACGGCCGCGAGAGCCAGCGGAAACTCCACTCCGCATTGCGGCCGGCGACGATCAACGCCAACGTCGCGAGCGCCACGAGCGTTCCGGCCACGCGCGAGACGGCACGGTCTTCGCGCGGAAGGGCGAAAAGCAAACATCCCGCGACGATCGGCAGCAAGATCGCGACTAGCGCGAGCATCAGTGCGGCCCTCCGACGGCAAGCGCGTAGTAGACGATGAAGCACGCGGCTCCAAAGGCCAAGATCAATGCGTACGCGCGCACCAATCCGGTCTCGAAGGAGCGCACCAACGTGCCGGCGCTGCGCGCGATCGCGACGAGCTCGCGCACGGCGCCGTCGATGAGATGCGGATCCAAGATTCGCACGACGAGCGTGCCGAGCATCTGCGACGTCCGGACGAACGCGAGATCGATGATGGTGTCGAAGTAAAAGAGATTGACGAGGAACGCGGGCGTGCGCTCCGCTTCCCTGCGCAGACGCTCGACCGCGCCGGCCTGCGCCGCCTTCGTCGCGTAGCGCGCCCACGCGATCGCGAGGCCGGCTAATACCAAGAGCAGCACGATGCCCGACGTCTGCAACTCGGTGAGCGCCGGCACCGCCGGCAACTGCGCCGGAGCAAACTGCGGCGCGAAGTAGCGAGACCAGGGGGAACCCTCGCCGCCGTACAGCAGCGCCGCGCCGATCGCGACCGTGGGCACGATCAAAATCGCGACCGGAGCGTTCATCAGCCAGCCCGGCGCGTGCGGATGCTCGACGCTCCCGCGATACTCGCCTAAGAACGTCACGAACAGCAGACGGAACATGTAATACGCGGTTAGGCCGGCCGTGACGATGCAGGTCGCGTAGATCCAGGGATGGCCGTGCAGTAGCGCACCGTAGATCACTTCGTCCTTCGAAAAGAATCCGCTGAATCCGGGAATGCCGCAGATCGAGAGCACGCCGGTCAGGATCGCCCAAAAAGCGAACGGAAGTTTCTTGCGCAACCCCCCCATGCGGCGAACGTCTTGCTCGTTCGCGAGCGCGTGAATGACGAGACCCGAAGCGAGGAAGAGCTGGGCCTTGAAAAACGCGTGCGTGAAAAAGTGGGCGACGCCGCCTTCGTACGCACCGACGCCGACGCCGACGATCATGTAGCCGATCTGCGACATCGTCGAATAGGCGAGGATGCGCTTGATGTCCCACTGCACGCATCCAAGGATCGCGCCGGCAATCGCGGTGATCGCGCCGATCGTTCCGACGAGCATCCGGGCGTCGGCGCTGGCGTTCCACAGCGGCGCGCAGCGCGCGATGAGGTAGACGCCGGCCGTGACCATCGTGGCGGCGTGAATCAGCGCGGAGACCGGCGTCGGGCCTTCCATCGCGTCGGGAAGCCACGTGTGCAGCGGAACCTGCGCCGATTTGGCGGCGGCGCCGATGAAGAGCGCGATGCAGATTCCGAAGAGCAGCGGCGTTCCGAACGATCCCGCGGCAGCGAACGCGTCGCCGAACGAAACCGAGTGGATGGCGGCGACGAGCGCGAAGATCGCGAACATGATGCCGACGTCTCCCACGACGTTCAGAACGAACGCTTTGCGGGCGGCGGCGACGGCCGAACGCCTCTCGAACCAGAAGCCGATCAGGAAGTACGACGCGAGTCCGACCAGACCCCAGCCGACGAGCAGCCCGAGGAAGTTGTCGGAGAGCACCAGCGTCAGCATCGCGAAGACGAAGAAGTTCATGTAGGCGAAGAATCGCGCGTAAGCGCGATCGCCTTCCATGTAGCCCATCGAATAGAAGTGAATCAGGAAGCCGACGCCGGTGATGATGAACGTCCACAGCAGCGAGAGCGGGTCGAGCAGCAGCCCGAAGTCGATCGTTCCGGGAATCCACGAGAAGAGCGGCTGATTGGCGCCCAGCGCGGCGCCGCTATGCTGCGTGCCGACGCCCCACGAGAGCACCGCCAGCACGAACGAAGCGGCGACGATGGCCGACGCCAGCCAGCCGGCCAGCCTCTTGAGGCGCGGACCGAACGTCCAGCACAGGATCGCTCCGGCCAGCGGCAGCAGCCAGAGCGCGATTAGCAGCGGATAGGAGCCCGCGACTCCCAGCGAGTGGTGCGCGGAGCTCATCCTCTCAGCAGCCTGACTTCGTCGACGTCGACGTTGGCTTCGGTGCGGAAGGTCGTCACGACGATGGCGAGCCCGATGGCGGCTTCGGCCGCCGCGACGGTGATGACGAGAAAGGCGAAGACGTGCCCGACGTTGGCGAGCCACGCGCGCGCAAACGCGATGAAGAGCAGGTTGGCGGCGTTGAACATCAGCTCGATGCTCATCAGCATGATCAGCGGATTGCGCCGCACCAGCACGCCGGTAACGCCGATGAAGAACATCACGGCGGAGAGCGCGATGTAGTTGCCGATCGCGACGGGCATCTAGCGGTTCACCTTCATTCGCCGCCCCGCAGGATCGCTTCGCGGGCCGCGCGTTCGACGCGAGCGGCTTGCCGGCGCGACGGCACGTAGGGAACCTGATCGCCGGCGAGCACCACCACGCCGATAACCGCGACCATGAGGATCAGCGCGGTGATCTCAAACGGGAGCAACTGCACCGTGAAGAGCGCTTTGCCGAAGTCGGCAACGCTGCCGAAGACGCCGGCCGTTCCGACCGGTCCCGACGTCGCTGGAACCTGCGCTGCAGTGGGCGCCGTCGAGACGCCGTGGAGCGCGGCGTAAACGAGAAAGCCGAGTGCCGCCAGCGCGACGACCGCCGCCGGCAGGGCGATCCGCGGGAGGCGGTTGGGTCCAAGCGAGAACGGCGCGACGCCGCTACTCAGCAACGCGATCACGAAGACGAACAGGACCAGGATTGCGCCGGAGTAGACGATGATCTGCATGACCGCCAAAAACTCCGCCGAGAGCGTCACGTACAGCACCGCCAGCGCTGCGAAGTTAATCAGCAGAGCGACGACGCTGTAGACGGGCTTCTTGGCCGAGATCGTCCAGACGGCGCTGGCGATGATGACGATGCCGACGATCCAAAATGCGATCATCCGGCCAACCCTTTGCGCTGGGTCTTGAGGATCTCGCCGCGCCAGGTCGCATCGTATCCCTCGGCGATGTCGGTCGTCGACTTGATTGCAGCGACGCGGCCGAGGTCGCCCGGAATCCCGCCCGGTCGTTCGTCGGGCGCCTCGCCCACGCCGGCGCCGGGCGGCACGAGCAAACGGTCCTTGTCGTACACGAACGAGCCCCGGCGATAGTCGGCCATTTCAAAGCGCGGCGTCAGCACGATCGCGTCGGTCGGGCACGCTTCCTCGCACATCCCGCAGAAGATGCAGCGCAGTTCGTCGATCTCGTAGCGCGCCGCATGACGTTCTCCGGGCGAAACGCGCGCGCCGGGCGCGTTCTCGGCCCCGATCACGATAATCGCATTGGCCGGACAGGCGCTCGAGCAGAGCTCGCAGCCGATGCACCGCTCCTTCGCGTCGGCGTAGCGCCGCAACTCGTGCAGTCCGTGAAAGCGCGGCGCGTGCTGCTTCTTCACCGACGGATATTGGATCGTCGGGCGCTTCCGGAACATGTACTTGAACGTGATCGAGAGGCCCGCCAAAATCGCGCCGACGTTGAACAGGTTCTTTCGCACCGGCGTCTCCTTCATCGCAGCGCCACCACCGCGGCCGTGACCACGAGGTTGAGCGTCGCCACCGGCAGCAGCACCTTCCAGCCGAACGCCATCAGCCGGTCGTACCGCAGGCGCGGCAGCGTCGCGCGCAGCCAGATGTAGAAAAACATGAAACAGGCGACTTTGAGGACGAACCACACGACGCCCGGCACCGCCGTCAACCCGAACGGCGCGTTCCATCCGCCGAAAAACAGCAGCGTCGCAATGCACGACACCGTCAGCATGTTGACGTACTCCGCGATGAAGAACAGGCCGAAGCGCAGACCCGAGTATTCCGTGTGAAATCCCGCGACCAGTTCGGTCTCGGCTTCGACCAAATCGAACGGCGTGCGATTGGTCTCGGCCACCGCGGTGATGATGTAGATGACGAATCCGACGAACTGAGGGATGAAAAACCACCATCGCAGCTGCGCGTTCACGATGCCGTCGAGCGAGGTCGTGCCCGCGAGAATCAGCACGCCGACGAACGAAAGCGACATCGCAAGTTCGTAACTGATCATCTGCGCGGTCGCACGCACGCTGCCCAGCAGCGGATACTTGGAGCCCGACGCCCAGCCGCCCAGCGAGATGCCGTAAACCCCGATCGACGTGATCGCCAGGATGAACAGAATGCCGGCGTTGACGTTGCCGATCGCCCACGTTCCCGATGCAGACGAGCCGAACGGGATGATCGCGTAAACCGAAAACGCGGTCAGCAGCGAGATGAACGGGGCGAGCCGGTAGATCAGCGGATCGGCGCTCTTGGGCGTCAAGTCTTCCTTGAGCATGAGCTTCGCCGCGTCGGCGGCCGGCTGCATCAATCCCCACGGGCCGACGCGATTGGGGCCGGGTCGCAGCTGCATCCAGCCGAGCACCTTGCGTTCGGCGAGCATCGCGTAGGCGAACGTCGTCACCACGACGAGCAGCAGAATCGCCGATTTCACCAGCACGACGAGCCACACGGGAATCGCCGTCATGCGGGCGCTCCCACCGCTTCGGGCACGGCAGCGTCTTCGCGCAACGCCGCCAGCGTCGGATCGTGACGCCACGTGCCTCCACCGGAAAGAATTGTTACGGGAGGCGAGTCGCCGGCCGGGACTTCGTCGCCACCGAACCGTTCGTCGCCCAAGGCGATCGCATCGGGAACGCGCGCGGCGTTGGTGACGACCGCGGCGTCGAGCCGTTCGCCGTCGGGAAGCGCGACGTCGAAACGCTCGGCGAGACCGGCGATCACTTCGAAGTCGGAGAGCACGCCGTCGGGCGCTTCGAGCGCGGCTTCGAGCGGCAGCAGGTCGCCCGCGAGATTGAGGAACGTGCCGCTCTTCTCGAGCGCGCCTTTGACCGGAAGCACGAGCGAGGCCAGCGATGCCGTCTCGGTGAGGAAGAGATCGCTGACGACCAGGAACGGGATCTTTGCGAGTGCGCTCGCCAGCGCACTGCCGCCGGGCGCGTTTCGCACCGGATTCGCGCCGAAAATCGAAAGTGCCGACACCTCACCGCGCTCGGCGGCGGCAAACATCGCGCGCGCACTCTTGCCGCTGCGATCGGCGGCGGCATAGCCCGGACCGAACGCCGGAAGCATGCCCATCGCCTCGGCGCCGCGAGCGTTGCCCTGTTCGCTCGCAATGTAGGTCGAGAGTTCCGCGAAGCCCGCGAGTGCCTCGGCGAACGCGCGACCGGCTGCGAGATCGATGCCGTCCCACAGCAGCGCGACGCGGCCGGCGTCCTTTGGAATCGCGGCCAACGCGTCGCGGGGCGAGTTCGCACGAACGACGACGGCGCCCGTGCGCAGCGCAGCTTTCCGCACGCGCAGCCACATCACGGGCGCTCGCTCCTCGATCGCATCGCCCGCGAGCACGATCGCTTGCGCGCGTTCGATCGCCGCCAGCGCGCCGCCCGTGGCGCCCGGCGTCGCCTGGCGTTGCCGCCCGGCGCGCCAATCGAGGTTGGCGACGCCGATCGACCGGAAGAGGTGCTGCAGTACGTACGCTTCTTCGTTGGTGAGGCGACCGCCGCCGATCGCACCGGCAGAATCTCCGCCGTCGCGCACGGCATTGACGAGCGCCTTGTGCCAAAGCTCGAACGCATCGTCCCAGCCGACCTGCACGAAGCCGCCGTTCCTGCGCAGGAGCGGCTGCGTCACACGATCGGGCGCCGCGTAGAAGCCGATGTTGTAACGCCCGCGATCGCAGAGCCAGCCGTCGGAGATGGCGTCGTCGTGCTCGACCGACATCGTGCGCACCAGCGTACCGTAGCGGACGTCGGCGAACTGCCTGCATCCGACCGCACACTGCGTGCAGCTAGTCTCCGTACGGTTGAGGTCCCACGGCCGCGACTTGAAGCGATAGGTCTTCGAGGTGAGCGCTCCGACCGGACAGAGTTCGGTGACGTTGCCCGTGAAGTTGTGCCGGTACGGCCGGTCCGTGGCCGTGGCGATGATGTCGTGCGCGCCGCGATCCTTGACGACGAGTTGCCGCTCGTCGGCGATCATGTCGTCGAAACGGACGCAGCGCTGGCAGACGACGCAGCGCTCCTCGTCGAGTACGATCGTCGGCCCGAGGTCGACGGCTTTCGGCTTGCGCGACTTCGGATCGACGACGTCCGAACTTCCGCGCGCGTAGGCCATCGCGTAGTCTTGAAGATCGCACTCGCCGCCTTTGTCGCAAATAGGACAGTCGAGCGGATGATTGACGAGCAGCAGTTCGAGAATTATCGCGCGTCCCGCTTCGACGCGCTCGCCGCGCGTACGCACGACCATGCCTTCCGCCGCCGGCGTGTTGCAGGCGATTTGCAGCTTGGGCATGCCTTCGATCTCTACCAAGCAGACGCGGCAGAGGCCGGCCGGTCCGAGTTTGGTGTGATAGCAGTAGACCGGAATCTCTTGCTTGACGCTCTTGGCCGCCTCGACCAGCCACGTGCCCTTGGGCACCGTGACGGGTACGCCGTCGATGGTGAGATTGACGTTCATGCGACAACCGTCGCTGGAATCGCCGCGACGCGGGCTTGGAACTGCTGCGGGAAGCGAACCAGCACGGATTTCAGGAATGGCTCGATCGAGTCGCCGAGCGCGCAGAGATTCAAACCGGTGATCGCTCCCGAAACGCGCAGCAACATCTCGTAGTCGCCGGCCACACCTCGCCCCTCGACCAGACGCGCGAGCACGCGCTCGAGCCAATGGCCGCCTTCGCGGCAGGGCGTGCACTGACCGCACGACTCGTGCCCGAAAAACCGAACCAAGTTGTGCGCCGCCTTCACGAAATCGGTCGTGTCGTCGAAGACGACGAATGCGCCCGAACCGAGCATCGAGCCGGCCTTCGTCATGCTTTCGTAATCGTACGGCAGGTCGAGATGCTCCTCGAAGATGCAGGCCGACGAACCGCCTCCGGGCTGCACCGCCATCAGCGTACGACCGGGGCGCAGGCCGCCCGCTAAGTCGATGATCTCCCGCACCGACGTGCCGAGCGGAATCTCGTAGTTGCCGGAACGCTGCACGTGCCCGGAAACCGAAACGATTTTATAACCCTTGCTGCGTTCGGTGCCCACGGCGGCGAACCACTCGGCACCGTGCTCGAGGATTGGCACGAGATACGCAAGGGTTTCGACGTTGTTCACGACGGTCGGCATGCCGTAGAGACCTTCGATCGCGGGAAACGGCGGCTTCAGACGCGGCTCGCCGCGCTTTCCCTCGAGCGAGTTGAGCAAACCGGTCTCCTCGCCGCAGATATAGGCGCCCGCGCCCCGATGCACGGTCACTTCGATGTCGAACTCGCTGCCGAATACGTTCTTGCCGACGAGTCCCGCCGCGCGCGCCTGTTCGAGCGCCGCGCAAAAGATTTCGTAGCCGCGTTTGAACTCGCCGCGAATGTAGATGAACGCGTGATGGCAGGCGATGCCGTAGGATCCGAGCAGCATGCCCTCGAGCACCAGATGCGGCGCCTCTTCGATGAGCATGTGATCTTTGAACGTGCCCGGCTCGGCTTCGTCGCTGTTGCAGACGAGATAGCGCAGGTGCTTATCGGACGGCAGGAACGACCACTTCTTTCCGGTGGGGAAGCCCGCGCCGCCGCGGCCGCGCAAGCCCGATTTCTCCGCAAGGTCGAGCACGTCGACCGGCTTGAGTTCGCGTACGGCACGTTCCCACTGACGGTACCCGCCGCGCTCGCGGTAGACGGCGATGTCGCGTAGATCGGCTTCGCCGATTCCCGCGGTCAGCACCTTAGTGACCGGCATTGAGCCTCGCTTCGTCGACTCTCTCGACGATCGCCCGCGAGTCGATGACGGCGCGCTCGCGCGTAGCGCGGAAGAACTCGACGTCGGCATTGATGATGTTGTCGAGCATGATCGCGCCGCTCTTGTCGCCGACGCCGCCGGCGTTATTCGGGCTCTCCACGCCGATGGCGCCCGGCGCCTTGCGTCCCGTTCCGACTTGTTCGTCCTGTCGCATCTCCCACGTGCGCGCGGGCGCGTCGGTCTGCACCAGGGGTTTGACGGCGCACGTTCCGGCGCGGATTGCCTCGAGCAGTTCGTCGACTCTGGCCGGCGTGAGATCGTAGACGAACTCCAAGTTCACTTGCATGCACGGCGCGCGGTCGCACGCGGCCAGGCACTCGACCTCTTCGTACGAGATGAGACCGTCGTCCGTCGTTTCGAGATGGCCGACGCCGAGTTTTTCGCGAAAGTACGCCATTACGTTCTCGGCACCGCCGATCGCGCAGGCGAGGCCGCGGCACGGCTGCAGCACGTATTTTCCGACCGGTCGCCGGAAGAGCAGCGTGTAGAACGAGAGCGTTCCCTCGGTTTCCGCCGGAGTGATCTCCAGCATCTCCGAGATCGCCGCGATCGCGTCGGAAGTCACGTAGCCTTCGTGCGCTTGAAAGAGATGTCCGAGCATCAGCAGCGCCGAGCGTTTGCGCTCGTAGCGCGCGATGATCTCCCGGCACTGCGGACGCAGCCGTTCGAGCAACGCGGGAAAATCGCGCGCGTCGGAACTCATCTCAGCGGTCGACCTCGCCGAAGACGGGATCGAGCGATCCGAGGATCACGACCAAGTCGGCGATCAGGTTTCCCGGCGCCAAAGCCTTGACCGACTGCAAGTTGTACATGCTCGGCGGACGCGTGCGCACCCGATAGGGGCGGTTCTCGCCGTTGCTCACCACGTAATACCCAAGCTCGCCGCGCGGCGACTCGATCGATTGGTAGACGTCGCCCGGCGGTACGCGAAAGCCCTCGCTCACGATCTTGAAGTGATGGATGAGCGCCTCCATCGAGAGCGCGATCGTCTCCTTCGGGGGAGCCGTGACTTTCGGATCGTCGATCAGCACGGGTCCCGGCACGTCGAGCCGGCGGCGCGCCTGTTCGACGATGCGGTGCGACTGCTCCATCTCGTCGAGGCGCACGAGGAAGCGCGCGTACGCGTCGCCTTCGCTGCGCGTCGGGACATCGAACTCGTACGACTCGTATCCCGTATACGGAAACGCTTTGCGGACGTCGTAGGCGATGCCGCTGCCGCGCAGGCTCGGCCCCGTGACGTTCCAGTCGATCGCCGCTTCGGGTGAAAGCACGCCCACGCCGATCGTGCGATCCTGGAAGATCGGATTGGCCTGCAGAAGTCCGCGCAGATCGCGCATGCGTCCGGGAAACTTGTCGATGAACGCGTCGAGTTTCGCGACGTAGCCGTTGGGAAGGTCGCCGTTGAGCCCGCCGACGCGGACGTAGTTCGGGTGCATGCGGGCGCCGCCGGCGGCTTCCTGCAAGTCGAGAATGTTTTCGCGCAAATCGAAGCAGTAAAAGAAGACCGAGATCGCGCCGAGGTCGATACCGTGCGTTCCCAACCAGACACAATGCGACGCGATGCGCGTCAACTCCATCTGCAACACGCGAATGATGCGCGCGCGTTCGGGAATCCGGTCGGTGATGCCGAGCAGCCGTTCGACGGCCAGCGCGTAGCAAAGCGAGTTCGATTCGGGCGCGAGATAGTCCATCCGCTCGATGACGGTCTGCGCCTGCGACCAAAAGAGATTCTCCGCGGTCTTCTCGATGCCGGTGTGCAGGTACCCGATCTCGGGCTCGGCTTTGACGACGCTTTCACCCTCGATCTCGAGCATGATTTGCAGCACGCCGTGCGTCGAGGGGTGTTGCGGCCCCATCGAGAGCACCATCGCGTTGCCTTCTTGACTGACGATCTCCGGCGTCAGCGGCTGCGTCGACATCGTCACGGTGCGTCGCCCTCGCGGATGCGCCTGATTTGATCTTGCAGCGCCTCGAGCGTGCGTCCCGACGGCGGCGTGCCCGCGCGCACGTTGTTCTTATTGACGAAGGCGGGACGCGGCGCGCGCTCGCGAGCCGGGCCGCGGACGGGATAGTCCTTCCGCAGCGGATGCCCTTCCCAATCGTAGGGCATTTGGATGCGGCGCAAGTCGGCGTGACCGTCGAAAACGATACCGAAGAGATCGAAGACTTCGCGCTCGGCCCAGTCGGCCGAACTCCACAGATCGATCACGCTGGGCACATGCGGGGGGTCGCCAGCCACGCCGCATAGGATGCGCACGCGCGCCGGCGTCCCGATCTCGGCAACGCCGGCCGGTTTCGGTGCGAGTTTCAAGAGATGGTAGACGACGTCGAAGCGCGGCGAGCGTTCCAGATAATCGACCGCGCCGAGGTCGAGCAGCATCGCAAAGCCTTCGTCTTTGAGCGATTGGAGGCGCGCCCGCAGCGCGCCGGGCTCGACGCGCTCGATCGTCGCATCGTCGATCGGCGGTCGCAGACTCGTCGGGTCGATCGCGGCGCCCGCGATCGGCGGCGTTTGCGTACTTGGCACTTCTCTCTCGCTTTAGGACCGGGCCAGGATGCCGCCGCGGCCGCCTTCGCGGATCTGCTGCTGAATCAAGTTCACCGCGTAGAGCAAACCGTCGGGTGTCGGCGGACAGCCCGGGACGTAGACGTCGACGGGAACGATCGTGTCGATGCCTTGCACCACGGCGTAGTTATCGAAGATCCCGCCCGAACTCGCGCAGGCGCCCATCGAGATCACCCATTTGGGGTCGGCCATTTGATCGTACAGACGCTTGACGACCGGCGCCATCTTCCACGCGACGCGCCCGGAGACGATCATGAGATCGGCCTGTCGCGGCGAACTGCGGAAAACCTCCGAACCCAAACGCGCGATGTCGTACTCCGCCGACGTCACGGTCATCATCTCGATCGCGCAGCACGCCAGCCCCATGGTCAACGGCCAGACCGACGAACTCTGCGCCCAGCGCGCAACGTCGTCGAGTTTGGCGAGCATGAACTGACCCGGCCCGTCGCTCATCTATCGAACCCCTGGAGAATCCTCAGCGCCACGCAAAGCCGCCCTTCTTCCAAACGTAGGCGTAGCCGATCGCGAGCACCACGATGAAGATGACCATCTCGAGCAAGCCGAAGAGCCGAAGCGCGTGCATCTGCACGGCCCACGGATAGAACGACGCCGCTTCGACGTCGAAGATTACGAACAGCATGGCGATCAGGTAGAACCGCACCGGGAAGCGCCCGGAGACCGCCGACGTCGGCTCGACGCCGCACTCGTAGGCCTCGAGCTTCTGCGGGTTCGGCTTGCGCCGCTGGAGCAGGCCCGGCAGCACCGTGAACAGCACGGCCGCCGCGAAGGCGACGCAGAGATAGATCGCAACGGGACCGTACGGATTCATGGCTTGTGACACTTTTCACAAGCCTCGTCCGGGAACCTGGGACCGGCCTGCAGCGGCAATCAGGCAGGCCGCAGCCCGGTACCTTCCCTAATCTGGGCGGCGTGGAACGAAGGAACTTCTTGCTCTCGTTGGGAGCCACGGCATTGGCAACGCCGCTGCTGGGCGCGGCGCCGGCCGAGGAGGCCGCCCAAGCGCTCAATCGCGCACTCGTGTTGAGCGGCGGCGGCGCGCGCGGCGCCTACGAAGCGGGCATCGTCAACGCGTTAGCGGCAGCCGGCCGCATCGCCGACGGCGCGCCGCTCGATCCCTACGAGATCGTCTGCGGAACGTCGATCGGCGCTCTCAACGGATGGTTCGTCGCAACCGCACAATATACGAAGCTCCACGATCTCTGGTACGGCATCAGCGGAAACGATCTCATGCGTGCCAAGCCGCAGTACCAAGCCGTGCGCGATCCCCAGAGCGGCCTCATCAATCGCGCGGCCTCGGCCGTCGGTCTCATCGGCCTTGCCAAAGACCAACTGGGTCTGCTTCAGAGCGAACCCGTCTATGAGTGGATCGTCAAAAACGTCGATCCGAACGCGCCGCTGGTGATGCCCCTGGTCTGGGCGACGACCAACTTGGACGAGCAACGCCCCGAGTACTTTTTCGTTCGCCCCGCCGGCCGCGGCGAAAACTTGCCCCAGCGCGTCATGCACGCGCTGCAGTTGACGCTCGGGCCGCATACCGTCGTCCGCGAAGCGACGCCCGACATTCTTCACCGCGCCATCTTCGCGTCGGCTGCGATTCCAATCGCCTTCGACCCGGTCATCATGCCGGATTCACAGGGCCACAACGCTTCCTACTGCGACGGCGGCGTTGCCAGCAACTCGCCCGTGGGCATCGCGCACGCGGTCGCGAACGCCGCGGACGTCGTGCTTCTCGATCCCGAACTCGCCACCGGCGAAGGCTACAAAGACGCGGTCGAGATCGCGTTCGGCGTCTTTGGAACGATGCAGCGCAAGATCTTGGAAGTCGAGATGCGCAACACGTACTTCCAGTCGCTAGGCAAGCGTGCGCTGACCGGCCTCACGCCCAACGAATTGAACCGAGCGGCGCAGGTGCTCGGTCCGAGCGCGACGTTCATGCAGTCGGTGATAGCGACGAGCCTGCGCTACATTCGCCCGCAGGACGTGCTTCCTCTGAGCGTCGCGGGATTCAACGACGAGGTGGGCATCGGAAAAGCGTACCGGATCGGATGGGAAGACGTGACCTTGCGCGGATTCAAGGATTACGACTGGCAAACGTTCCAACTGTGAGCGTATAATGGCGTCGATGCGCTACTTCGTGCTGGGAATGATCGTGCTGTTCGCGTTGGGCGACGGATGCTCGGCCTCGCCGGGCGTCGTCGGCGTGCAGGACTACGGTCAAGTCGTCGGACGCGTGCTCGACGCGATGACGAATCGTCCGATCCCCGCGGCAATCGTTTCGGTGGGTTCGCTCTACACGGCGTCGGCCGACGCGCGCGGCGCGTTCGTGCTGGCGCGCGTGCCGGCCGGCGATCAGACCGTGACCGCGCGCGCGCCGGGCTATTCGACGGCCGACGGCGACGTGACCGTCCTCAAAGACAAGTACGCTTCGGTCGGATACCTCCGGCTCGTGCCCCTCGTCCACGCCGCCGGCCAAGCGACGCTCGCGCCACCGCCGACGCCCTCGCCGGCGCCGACGCCGACGGCCGAAGCCTCCGCGAGCGCGAGTCCGAACGCGAGCGGGAGCACGACGCCGGGCGCGGCAACCGTTTCGCCGAGCGCGCCGCCGTCCACGGTTCCGACCGCCGCACCCAGCGCAAGCCCGAGCTGACGACGGCTTCCTTAGGTTAGACGCAACGCAGCGAGGTCGAGATCGTACTCGATCGAGCGAAAGATGTCGTCGGGAATTTCACCGGCGCCGCGCATCTGCATGATCGTGCGACGCTCCGCTTCCAATGCCGCCTTCTGCAGGCGGCGGTCGGCGCGGGTCTCGACTTCAAATTGGTTCTCGTCTTTGTCGGCCTTGCCGCGCAGCACGTCGATGCGGTGTTCGTACTCGTCGATGATCCGCGCGACGATCTCGAGGTTGGGGCCGTCTTCACGGCGCCGCTGCTCCTCGCGCAGACGACCGATGCCCGATTCGAGCGCGCGAATCCGCAGTCGCGCCTCGCGCCGCTGCCCCTTACTCGTTTCGGTCAGCCCGAGCCATTCGATCAGCGGACGCAGCGTCAGCCCCTGCAACACGAGCGTAACGAACACGACGCATACGGTAAAAAACACGGTCGCGGCGCGCTGCGGGAACGGCTGATCTCCGAGCGTGTAGGGCAACGCGAGCGCGGCCGCCAGCGAGACGATGCCGCGCATTCCCGACCATCCGATAACGGCGATCGCGCGCCACGACGGATTTGGATCGCGCGCGCGCAATCGCTTGCTGAAAACGCGCGGTAAATACGTCGCCGGGAAGACCCAGATCAGGCGCACGACGATGACGAGCACGACGATCATCAATCCGTAGAGAGCGTAGTCGCGCACGTGCGGCTGCAGTTCGGCGACGATCGCCGGAAGCTGGAGGCCGATCAGCAGAAATGCGAACGCATTGAGCACGTAGGTCAGCACGCGCCATACGGACGACCCGATTAGTCGAGTCTCGGAGTCGATGAAGAGCCGCGAACGCCAGCTCAACACGATGCCGGAGGTGACCGCCGCAAGGACGCCGGAGACGTGGAGCGCGTCGGCGGGTAAATACGCGGCGAACGGCGCCAGCAGAAAGACGACGCTGGCAATCGTCGGGTCGTCGAAACCGTGCCGATGCAAATAGCGCAGAACGCCTTCGAGCACGGCCGCCGCGGCGATGCCGATGAGCACGCCGCCGATCGCAACCACGGCGATCGCGACCGATGCCCGGGCTAACGAAAACGCCCCCGACACCAAAGCCACGAGTGCGAATCGGTAGAGAACCAGCGCGGTCGCGTCGTTCACCAGACATTCGCCGAGAATAATCGCCGCAATGCGCCGCGGAACCGGAATGCGCTCGAAGATCGCTTCGGCCGCGACGGCGTCGGGCGGCGAGACGATCGCCCCCAGCGTGAAAGCCAGCGCCCACCCGAATCCCGGAATCACGGCGTGGACCGCCACGGCGACCACAACGGTCGTAAAGAGGACGAGGCCGAACGCCAGCAGCGAGATCGGTCGCCAGTTGCGCTTGAGTTCGATCCAGTCGGTCGCCCAGGCCGCACTGTAGAGCAGGGGCGGCAGCACGATGAGCAGGACGATGTCGGGGTCAAAGTGCGGATGCGGCAAATTGCGCGCGAAGGCGAGTGCGATGCCGCCCACGACGAACGAAATCGGATATGGAACGTTCAGACGTTTTGCCGCCACGCTCAGCACGATCACCGCACTGAGAAACGTGACGAGAACCATCGCGTCGTTCATCTGCGTTCGTTCGCGGCACTCTTCATCGCGCGCGGCTATTTCGTCACAGGGCGGCTTTGCGCCCCGCTTCGTCGAATCGGAGCCGCATGATCGCCGACGTATTGAGCGTCGCCGCCGGCATAGCACTCATCCTGTTGACGATGAACGACGTCTTCCAGTCGGTCATCGTCCCGCGCGCGGTGGGTCGCCGCTGGCGCATCAGTTTCTACGCCTGGCGCTGGGCGTGGATCGCTTGGCCGGCGCTCGCGTGGAAAATCGGCCGCGACGACGATGAGCGGCGCGAAGACTTGCTCGCATATTTTGCGCCCGGAATGCTCGTCGGGTTGATCTTGCTCTGGGGTACGCTGCTCGTGCTGGGCTACGGCGCGATCATGTGGGGCTTGCGCGGAGGTCTCGCCCCGCAGGTTCATTCCTTCTGGGCCGCCGCGTACTTTGCGGGGACCGCGCTTACGACGATCGGCTTCGGCGACATCGCGGGACGCTCGGCGCCGACGCGCTTCTTCTCGATCGTCGCCGGCGCGACCGGCTTGGGTTTCTTCGCCGTGCTCACCGCTTATTTATTTGCCCTGATCGGTTCGTTCCAAGCACGCGAAACGTTCGTCGTGATGATCGGCGCGCGAACGGGCACGCCGCCGAGCGGCGTCGACCTGCTCGCGATCGCCGGTTATTCGCAGACGACCGGCGATCTCGACCGCATCTTCTTCGAAGCACAGCGCTGGACGGCGCAGTTGATGGAGAGTCAGCTCGCGTATCCGGTGCTTTCGTACTTTCGCTCGAGCCACGACTACCAATCGTGGGTTGGAACGCTCGGAACGCTGCTCGACTCCGCTACGCTGCTGATTACCACGGTCGAAGGCGCAAACCCCGGCCAAGCCCGCATCTTCTACAACATCGGGCGACACGCAACGCACGATCTCTCGCGCTACCTGCTCGTCGAGCCGGAAGGCGAGTCGAGCGGTCTCGAGCGTGCCGAGTTCGATGCCGCCTGCGAGCGTCTCTCACACGCCGGGCTTCCGCTGCGCGAGCGGGAAGCGGCGTGGGAACGGTTTTCGACGATGCGCGCCGGTTACGCGCCGCACCTCAACGCGCTCGCGCGCTTCTTCGAAATTCCACCGCTGCAATGGGTCGGCGACCGCGGCCTCATCGCCGGCCCTCACTAACTCGTAGCAGCAGACGCAGGCGCACGCGATCCTCGGGACGTTCGCGATTTCGCGTCCATGCGAAATCGCTACTGCCTGGCTCGGCGCTCCCGGGCATCCAGCCCTCCGCGCCTCGTCCAGAGCCCCTCGGATCTGCGTGCGCTCGCGTCTGCTGCTACGAGCGCGTTCGGTTGTTAAAATCCATGGGGACGGTCGGTTTTGTGGAGGAATTTTTTCGCGTCGTCGATCGGAACGGCGAAGCCGATGCTCGGTTCCGATTCGAAACGCGAATCGGCGAGCCCGAAAACTTCGCCGGTGTCCGCAAAGAAGAGCGGGGCGCCGCTATCGCCGGGAACGATCGAGGTCGTGACTTCCAGCGCGTCCTTGCGAATTGAAGAGAGGAGTCCGGCGCTCAGCGAGGTTGCCAGCCCCAGCCCTTCGTCGTCGAACTCGTCGGGAACGGGATAGCCCAGCAGGGCGATTTCGCGCCCAATCTCGGGTTGCAGATGTTTCGAAGAACCGAGCCGAACGATTGGGAGATTCGGACGGCGGATGCGCACGAGCGCGAGGTCGAGATCGGCGTTGGCCGCAACGACGCGTGCCGGCGTATGCGTGCGGTTTCCCGACGTCACGCTGAGATCCCAGGCGCCGTCGATGGCGTGCTGGACGGTGAGCACGTCGCTTCCCCACGCTCCCGACGCGACGACGAAGCCGGTCGCGTAGGCGTCGTCGTACCCGTCCTTCTTGCGTTCGGGTGGAATGCGCATGCGCAGAAGCACGACCGACGGGGTAATCCGCCGCGCCGATGCGACGAGCGCGTCGTCGCTGTTGCGCGTGCAGCCGGCCGCGAAGACCGCCAGCGCGGCGCCTGCGGCAAAAAGGCGCCTCACGCCGGCGGTGCGGTACGCGCGACGAGGGCGGCACGCAGGACGTCGAGTCCCTCGCCGGTCGCGGCGCTGACGCAGATGCTGCCGTTGAGTTCGACGGGAGCGTCGGCGACGAGATCGCATTTATTGAAGACGAGCAGGCGCGGCGTACGATCCAGTTCGAGTTGATGAAGCAGTCCGTCTACGGCGGCCCGCTGTCGAGACCAATCGGGATTGCTCGCGTCGAGCACGTGCACGAGCAGATCCGCCTCGCGCAACTCTTCCAGCGTCGCCCGAAACGCGTTCACGAGATCCTTCGGAAGATCCGTGATGAATCCGACCGTGTCGGCAATGCGTGCGTACGCGTGCGGCCCGAGGTACGCGCGGCGAACGGTGGGATCGAGCGTAGCGAAGGGTTGATCGGCCACAAACGCGTCGCTGCGCGCGAGCGCGTTGAGCAGCGACGATTTCCCGACGTTTGTATAGCCGACCAGCGCGATCAGCGGATCGCGGTGTTGCGAGCCGCGGCGCACCGCCCGCTGCCGGCGCACGCCCGCGAGTTGACGGTTGAGCACGCTGACCCTCTCCTGGATGCGCCGGCGATCGACCTCGAGTTTCGTTTCGCCGGGGCCGCGCGTACCGATGCCGCCGCCCAAGCGCGAGAGGTCGGCGCCGACGCCGATGAGGTTCGACTGCCGATAGCGCAACTGCGCGAGTTCGACCTGCAGTTTGCCCTCGCGGCTGCGCGCGTGTCGCGCAAAGACGTCGAGAATCAGCATGGTACGATCGACGATCGGCAGAGGCACCACGCGCTCGAGATTCTTTCGCTGACGCGGCCGCAGGTCGTTGAAGACGAGCAGCAATTCGGCGTTGCGCGACTTCGCGAGATCGGCGATTTCGAGCGCCTTGCCGCTGCCGACCAGCGTCGCAGGATCGACCGCGTCGCGCCGCTGCACGATGCGATCGACGATCCGGGCGCCGGCGGCGCTCGCGAGCGCCTCGAACTCCGCAAGTTCCGGCTCGAACGACGATGCGTGCGGCGTTTCGACCGCCGCGACGATCGCGGGTACGGGCCGTTCGCGCCGGCTTACGTCACGACGATGTTGCAATTGGTGCGAGCCGTTTGACGAGCCAGCGAATGCCGTCGTTATACTGGGGGCCGGGACGTTCGATCATCGCGGCGGGCTGCACGGCGTAAACGCGGCCGAGCCGCACCGCGCGCAAACTGCGCCACGGCTCGTCTCCGAGCACCGCATCGAGCCGAATCGCGGGATCGGCGATGAGCACGTCGGGCTGATGCTGCAATAGCGCCTCGGCGGCGTACTGCCCGTATGCGAGATGGAGATCGCTCGCCGCGTTCGTGCCGCCGGCCAGCGCGATAAGCGTCGCGATGTACGAGGTCGAACCGGCCGTCCAAATCGGCGTGCTTCCGAGTACGACGAAGACCGAAGGCGTGCGTTTGAATGCGTGCGTACTCGCGTGCAGTTTGGCCGTCGTGCGATGCAGTCGCGCGATCGCTGCCGAGGCCTCCGCGGCGTGTCCGGAGACTTCGCCGACCGTACGGAGATTGGTGAAAATGTCGCCGAAGGCGTCGTCGTGGAGCAGGACGACGTCGATTCCCGCTCGGCGTAAGGGATCGACGAGTCGCTTCTGCGCCGTGATGCCGACCGCGACGTCGGGATGGAGCGCCACGATGCGTTCCGTGTCGACGCTCGTAACGTCGGCGATCCGCGGAAGCGCGCGCGCCCGGCGATCGTCGGTGAACGACGACACCGCGACGAGCTGCGTTCCTCCGCCGATCGCGTACAGGTCGTCGGCGACGAACGGCATCAGCGCGACGATGCGTGCGCGCGTCGTACCGGTCGCCTTGCGCGACGCGTGCGCGGAGGAACACGCCGCGCCTACGATCAGCGCCGCGAGCGCCGCAAAAAGCCTTATCACACGGCGTGCCTTCCCCGCCTAGGAAGGCCGGCCTGCCACTGGGGAACCGTCGCACACGTCCGGCAAAGGCAGGCGACGTCCCGTGCGTAAGGCGGGATTCGACTCCGAACCTCCGCGGGGATCCGTTCGGTAAAGCACCAGCAGCCCGATTCTCCGGAAGCCGCGGCACACGCATTGTCGCCGCCGCAGAGCGGACAACGATTCGGCGTCGTCTCCGCCGGCAGCAAATCGCAAAACCAGTGCCCGAATACCGGCGATCCACGCACGGCCTGCCGGTATGTCGTTTCTCCGGCCACGTATTGCACGGGGTGTCGGAAGATCGGTCCGTCGAACACAAACGTGTGAAACTCACCGTTCTCGCCGCAGCGATCCACCGTGCGAGGGAGTGACTCGAATAAGCGATCGTCATAGAGACGGCCGAGGAAGCTTTTGTCGAGATGCGCGCCGTTCACGCAACAGAGAACCGCTGAGAATCCGCGAGAACGAAGCTCCGCGGCCAGCTCGAGCGAATCGCCGCCCCACAGTGGAAAAAGTGACGTCACGCCCATCGTTGCAAACGATCGCTCGCGCCACAACCGAAGGTCCTGGAGAAAGATGTCTCCAAACGCGATGACGGTCGCGTCGAGCGCGCCGGTCAGAAGCGTTTGCCGAAAACGTTCGAGATAGATTTCGTTCGACGGTTGCGGCGGCAGCGGGACGATGACCAACGGTATGCTCAAAGCATCCGACTGGCATCGCACCAGTTCGACGCTGATGCCGTGTGCGGTGACGTGACCTGAGGTTTCATCAACCGTCGTAGCGAGCGCCACCACATCGTAGCGCTCGTCACGAAGCAATCGGTCGAGCATCAGAGCGGAATCTTTGCCTCCGCTCCACGACACCACGACGCGCGTCGGCATCGTAGGCGCCTTAACGCGTCCTTAGCTCGACTGCGAATGACGGGCCGGGCATCGGATACCCGTTGTTGTAGGCGTATCGAGCACCCAGAAGATTGTAGCCGCGCAGAACCAACGCTGCCCGTGGCGCTACGCGGTAGCCGAAATACGCGTTTAGTGTGGTGAACGCTGCACTCTGCGCCCAGTACGGAAGTGACGCGTTGGGACTCTGCTGGCTCCATGACGTCATGCTCACGTCCCAGTCGTCGAAGCGACTCGTGGCGGGTGCCGCATAGCGAACGCCAAGCGTCGTCGCGAACGTCGGCCCTCGGCCCGGAAGACGTTGCCCCGCGTACGGGTCGACCGAGGGATCGCTGTCGAGGTCCTGCGCACGATAAAGATTGGTCACCGAGAGAGTCCCGATAAGGCCGTGCCAAGGCAGCGTGTTTCCCGTAAGCGTGAACCCCTGAATCGATGCGTGCCCGACGTTCTCGGGAATGAATGTGGTATCGTCGAAAATGATCAGGTTCGATCCGCTCATCATGAACCACCCGAAACTCACGCCGCCGAAGAGGGATGCGTCGGTCAACGTGGCGTCTCCCACTCGCATTCGCTCGGGAGCGAGGTTCGGGTTCGAAAAAAACGGATAGAACAAATCCTCAGCCGTCGGCGCGCGAAACGCCGTCGCGGCGTTCAGCTTGAGCGAAAGCGCGGGCGCCAGTTTCAATATCCCGCCGATCGACGGTGACAATGCGCCCCCGCTTGCGTTGCTATTTTCCGTGTAATCGTTTTCTCCGCGCAGGCCCACGTATAGCTCATCCCCCTGAGGTCCAAACCACTGTTGCTGCACGTACGCGGCAGTTTGGGCATATGCGTTTGCCGCGGGCGGCGGATCGCCGGTCCCGCCATCGACGAGCGCGACGCCCCGCGAAACGTCGACGCCGTAGACGAGCCGCTGCCGGTCGTCGCCTACGACGTTGGAAGCGCTGGCCATTACGCGAGAATCTTTGAGGTATTGCGAGTACGGAGGCGGCGTGGGAGCACCGGGCGACGGCGGCGGGTACGGCTCGTTAGGACAAGTGAAATCTTCGGGAGTATTGCAGTTGTATCCGAGGTTTTGCGTCGACTCACCCACCGAAAGCGATTGCGTGGAATGCGGCCGGTGCACCTCAGCCCGAAGGCGAAGATCGTTTGTATTCGTGGATTGCCAGCTTGTGGTCGACGCAAAATCGATGGAACCCGGCACGCGTACGCCTTGCGTACCGAAATCACCGCTGAATGAGAGGTCGACCACACCAATTTGGTGTTCGTAAGCTGCGCGCACGGCCGTGAGTCCCGCGTTGGAGTTTGCTCGCGTGGAACCGTCGGGTAGACCATAGTCGTTCGTAGCATACGTGCGTTGGAACGATACGTAGGGGGTTTGGAACTGATACGTCTGTTCTCCAAACGACCCGGTCGCCAGAACGGCGGCGGTCGTCCGCGGCTGCGTACTGATGATGTTAATGACTCCGCCGATAGATCCCGAACCATAAAGAGTCGAGCCGCCGCCCTCCACGACTTCTACGCGATCGACCCCCGCAACCGGAATCGCCTCCAGCTGTGTGCTCAGAATTTGCGAGCCTGCGACCGGCAGCCCGTCGAGCAGGACGAGAACCTGTTCGCTCGTGCTTCCACGAATACCGAAGCTCGTCTGCGCACCAAAACCGCCGTATCGGTTTATCGTGACGCCGGGGACGTTTTCGAGCGCGTCGGCGATCGTACGGTCACCGTTGCGCGCCATGTCGGCTGCGGTGACGACATACGTGGTACGCGCCGCGCGCGCGGCCGGCTCGGTGCTTCTATCGCTCGTGACGACGTGTGCGATTTGCGGTATCGCGGACGGTGACGGTGACGGAGAGGGCGTCGGTGAAGCCGCCAACGCTACGGCAACCGCGAGAACAAACGTCATAGCAACCCTTTCCCTTCATGCGAGGGCAATCGGTTCTCGGTTTGCGTCGATATCCTGACTCGCGGATCGTAGCTTCGTGCCCCGGCCTTCCCGTCTCTCATCAGACAGTGGCGTAGGGCTGCTTCCCGCATACAGTGGCGCGACCGTGCCGGCTTCACACCGGACTTCCCGCGCAAACCTAGGCGACGACTTGGCAAACCGCGTCGCCACTTCCTCTCGCAGGGACGGGGGAGTCTCGCGTGCCGCTCGAATGGAACGACTGCGCACGTGAAACTGTTCTATTCAACGACGCCGCCTTCACCGTGAATTTCGGCATTCATGTCGCGCTCTCGCGCAGCGGCTAGATGACGTTGCGCTTTGCCGCGCTGATCGCCGTCGTCGCGGCGGCGGCCGGTGCGAGCCTCCTGATCGGAGGAACCGTACTCTCGCCGCACGACGTCGCCGGGGCGCTCGTTCACCCGGGCGCGGCGGGCATCACCAATACGATCGTCTGGCAACTGCGTATGCCGCGCGTCTGCATCGCCGCGGTCGTGGGCGCGTGCCTGGCGCTCTGCGGCGCGATGCTGCAGGGCATGCTGCGCAATCCGCTCGTCGATCCCTACCTCACCGGCGTGAGCGCGGGTTCGGCGGCAGCGATTGCGATTGCGGTGCTCGCCGGAGTCGCCGCGCCGTTCACCCCGGCGATCGGTTTCGTCGCGGGCCTCGGTGCGGCGCTGCTGGTGGCCGCGTTGGCGCGCCGCGGAAGCGGAATCGACGCGAATCGTCTCATCCTTGCGGGCGTTTCGCTCTCGACGCTCTTCGCGGCGATCGTCACGCTGGCGATCGTGCGGGCGCAATCCAACGATTACGCGAGTGCGATCGTGGCGTGGCTCGCCGGCTCCATGGCCGGTCGCGGCTGGCACGATCTCGCCGTCACCGCTCCGTACGTCGCGGCCGGGGCGGCGCTCTCGCTGTGGGCGGTCGGTCCGCTCAACGCGTTGCGCGTCGGCGACGTGCGCGCCCGCAGCGTAGGCGTCGACGTCGAGCGCGCGCAGTGGACGATTCTGGCGAGTTCGTCGCTGCTTGCGGCGAGCAGCGTCGTGCTCGCCGGCATGGTAGGCTTCATCGGACTGATCGTCCCGCACGTCGCGCGCCGGCTGGTCGGTTCGGATGCGCGCGCGCTCGTACCGGCCTGCGTCTGCATCGGCGCCGCGCTCTGCATGCTGGCCGACGCGATCTGCCGTTCCATCGTCGCGCCCGCCGAGCTTCCGATCGGCGTGCTGCTGGCCTTCATCGGCGTCCCGGCCTTTCTCTATCTCTACCTTCGCGGCGAACGCGCGCGATGATCGAACTCTCGGGGGCGCGGCTCGACATCGGCGGCAGGGTACTGCTCGACGAGCTCAACGCGCGTTTCGCCCCGGGCGAACTGATTGCGGTGCTCGGACGCAACGGTGTTGGAAAGACGACGTTGTTGCGCGCGATTGCCGGCCTGCACGCGCCGGTCGCGGGCGCGATTCGCATCGATGGCGCTTCCGTGACCGGCTTGACCTCGATGGAACGCGCGCTGCGGGTCGCCCTCGTCGCCGGCGACGACGTGCTGCTCGACGCGCTGCGCGTCCGCGACGTCGTGGCGATCGGACGCTTTCCGCACCACCGGTGGTGGCAGTGGCACGAGCGTCCCGCCGACCACGAGGCGGTCGATCGCGCGCTCGAAGCGGTCGGCGTCGGCACGTTTGCCGAGCGCTTCTTTACGACGTTGAGCAGCGGCGAGCGACAACGCGTCTGGATCGCACTCGGTCTCGCGCAAGAGACGCCCGTACTGCTCTTGGACGAGCCGACCAGTCATCTCGACGTGCGGGTCGCGCACGACATCCTCGCGTTGCTGCGAGCGCTGGCGAGCGGGGGAAAGACGGTCGTCTGCGCGCTGCACGATCTCAACGAGGCCGCCGCCTACGCGGATCGAGTCGCGCTGCTCGGCAACGGACGCCTGCTCTGCGCCGGCACGCCCGACGCGGTGCTCGGCGGCGACCTTCCCGAACGCGCCTACGGCATCGCCATGGAGCGCGTCCGCCTCGCCGATGGACGGCTGCGAGTCTTCACGCGGACGGATGCGACGGGCCCGAGTCCTTGACGCGAACCACGAGGATCGCGAGATCGTCGCGCAACCGTCCTCCGACGATGATCCGCACCTGAGCTGCCAGCGAGTCGGCAAGCGCTTGGGCGCCACGCGGACCGCGTTCGATGAGCCGCATCGCGCCGTCGTCGCCGAGCATGGCGCCCGTACGATTGCGCGCTTCGGTCAGCCCGTCGGTCGTCAGAACGAGTGCCTCTCCGGGGCGCAAGTCAATCGTACTCGTGCCGAACGGTTCGTCCATGACGCCGAGCACCGGACCCGTCACTTGCAGACGGTCGACCCGATCCCATCGGCGTACGAACGCCGAGTCCAGCCCGGCGCTCGCGTAGTGGAACGCAAACGTCCGCGTGTCGAGCACGCCGACCAGCATCGAGACGAAGAGTGACGGGTTCTTCACGGCTTGCGAAAACGCCATGTTGAACTCCGCCAGAATCGCGCCCGGATCGTAATGCCGCAGGGTGATGCCGCGAATCGTGAACTTGATGAATGCGGTCAGAACGGCCGCGTCGACGCCTTTGCCGCTCACGTCGGCGATCATTAGCAGCGCTTGTGAATCGTCGAGCCGGTGCACGTCGAAGACGTCGCCGCCGACCGCCAAATAACTGCTCGCCGACCGATACGCCGTTCCTACTTCACAGTTCGGCAACGGCTCCGACTCGCTGCGGAAGGCCTGCTGCAGTTTCTCGGTCGTCATGCGCTCGGCCGCCAGTTCTCCGTAGAGACGCGTTCGAAAAGCATTGAGCAGAATCGCCAACAGTCCGAAGAGCAGGAACCAGAACGTGCGCACGTACGCATCGCGCTCCAACTGCGTTTGCGTGCTGCGCGCGAGGCCCAGTTCGGCCGCCTGCAGGTCGGCGCGCATGATCGCCACGATGCGCGATTCGTAGTCGGAGAACACCTTATTGCGCCGATCGAGTTCCGGCAGCCGTTCGGTGGGCCGGCGGAGCAGCGGAGCCGCAACCTCGTCGCGCCACTGGTTTTGAACCCGCACGTACTCCGTGAGCAACTGATCGACGCGCTCGATTCGTTCGTTCGACAGAGCGGCGCGAATCGAGGCGATCCGCGCTTCGAAGGCGGACGACGCAGTGAGGTATTCGTCGACGTAGTACGGATCGCGCGTGAGCGCGTAGCCGCGCAAAGCGTTCTCTTCGACGATCTGCGAGCGCAGCAGTTCTTCCAAGGACAACTGCGCCGCCTGCACGTTCGATTGACGCGCGAACGTGTCGGCAACGCTCAACCGCGCCTGGAAGACGCCCTGCACGGCGATCGCAACGGCGCAGGCGAGCAAAACCGACAGAAAGATCGTTCCCGTGGGACGGCCCAACGAAGCGAGCGTCCTCACGGCGCCGCCCCGGCGCCTATGCGGGGAAGCCACCTAGGTGTTGGGATATGTGCCTCCGAACGGATTTGTAACATGCAAACCCGAGTAGATCCTGGACTCTTCAAGTCCTACGACGTTCGCGGGATTTATCCGGCCGACCTCAACGACGACGTCGCGTACGAAATCGGGCGATGTTTCGTGTCGATGCTCGGCGCAACGCACATTGCGGCCGGCCGCGACATGCGTCCTTCGGGTCAGAAGCTGTTCGAGGCATTCGCTCGCGGCGCGACCGAATCCGGCGCCGACGTTCTCGACATCGGCATGGTCTCGACCGATGCGCTCTATTTCGCCGTCGGAAAGTACGCGTTGGACGGCGGCGTCATGATCACCGCCTCGCACAATCCTCCGCAGTACAACGGCATGAAATTCACGCGTGCCGAGGCGCAGGCCATCTCGCTCGACACCGGGCTGGCGCAAATTCGCGACCGGCTGCTCTCGGGCGACTTGCCGCCCAAAGCCGAACGCGGCGGTACGATTTCGAAACGCAACGTCTTGGACGATTTTGCCGAACACTGTCTTTCGTTCGTCGACCGGACGAAGATCAAGCCGTTCAAGGTCGCGATCGATGCGGGCAACGGCATGGCCGGAGAAACGGTTCCGCACGTGTTCAAGCGCCTCGGCTGCGAGGTCATTCCGCTCTACTTCGAGTTGGACGGCAGCTTTCCGAACCATCCGGCCAGCCCGATCGAGCCGGAGAACATGGCCGACGTTCAAGCCGCCGTGAGGAAGCACCATTGCGACATCGGCGTCGCGTTCGACGGGGACGCCGACCGCATGTTCATCGTCGACGAGAACGGCGCGCTGATCGACGGCAGCACCGTCACCGCGCTGGTCGCGCTCAACACGCTCAAGAAGTATCCGGGCGCCAAGATTCTCTACAATCTCATCTGCAGCCGCAGCGTTCCGGAACTCATCACGAAAGCGGGCGGCATTCCGATTCGCTCGAGGGTTGGCCACTCGATCATCAAGGCGGTGATGCGCGAGCAGGACGTCGTCTTCGGAGGCGAGCACAGCGGCCACTTCTACTTCCGCGACAACTGGTACGCCGACTCGGGGATGATCGCGCTGCTTCAGTGCCTCGAACTCTTCAGCGAGTCGGGAAAAACGGTCAGCCAGGTCATCGCACCGATCGATACGCGCTTTCGTTCGGGCGAGATCAACAGCCAAGTCAAGGACGTACCCGCAAAACTGCGCGAGATCGAAGAACGCTATAAGGATGCCGACATCGACCATCTCGACGGCGTGACGATCTCGTATCCCGACTGGTGGATGAACGTTCGCCCGTCGAACACCGAGCCGTTGCTGCGACTCAACGTCGAAGGCGACACGAAAGCACTCATGGAGCGGCATCGCGACGAGGCACTCGCGCTGATCCGTTCGTAAGACGGCATCGTGAGCGTCGTTCTCGGTCCCGCGTTCATCGCACTCGGCGACGGAACGTCCACCTTCGGGCGGATCGCCGTCGAAGACGGCCGCATCGACGCGATCCTCGCGGCGGACGGTCCCAGCGATCGCCCGCTGCCGAGCGGATGCAGCATCGCGCCGGGCCTCATCGACGTCCACACCAACGGCGCCCGCGACGCGCTCTTCAATCGCGATCAAGGCTACGCCGTGCCCGTCGCCGCGGAAGAGTACGCACGGATGGGCGCGACCGGCTTCGTCGCCGGCATCATGACGGCTCCGTTCGAATCGATGCTGCACGCCGCGTCGGAAGTGGTCGAAGCCGCGAACCAGCTCGAAGAAGACGACCCACGCGGAGCGCGCTGCCTCGGGGTGCATTTCGAAGGTCCGTTTCTCAACCCGAAGTTTCGCCGGGTGCACCGAAACGAGTGGCTGCTGCCCGCGAATGCCGAGCGCGCGCGAGAGATGGTCGACGCGTGCAAGGGTGCGTGCCTGCTCGTGACGATGGCCCCCGAGATCGACGGGGCCGCCGACGCACTGCGCGTCTTCCTCGAGCACGGCGTCGTCTGTTCGGCCGGACACACGTCGGCCCACTACCGCGACGGACTGCTCGCCATCGGACTCGGCTTCCGCTCGCTGACGCATGCCTTCAACGCGATGCCGCCGCTCGATCACCGCAATCCTTCGATTCTGGCGGCGTTCATTCAGGACCGGCGCACCCTCGTGCAGCTCATCTGCGACGGTTTCCACGTCTCGCCCGTAATGGTCGATCTGCTGCACCGCACGCTGGGCGACCGGCTCGTCCTCGCGACCGACAACATGCCGCCGGCCGACCCCGGCTATCACATCGACGGCGGCGTCGTTCGTTCCGAAGACGGCACGATTGCGGGAAGCGCGCTGCGCCTCGATCAAGCGGTACGTAACTACATGTCGTACGCGCAGATTCCGTTTGCGCAGGCCATCGTGGCTGCCACGCACGCGCCCGCAAAGCTCATCGCGCACGACGGCGAAATGGGACGGATCGCGCCGAATATGCGCGCCGATCTGTCGTTCTGGGACAAAGATTACGCGATCGTCGCCACGATGGTGGGCGGACGCTTCGTCTACGACCGCACCGAAGTCGCCATGTCGTCCTGAGCGCAGCATCCTCTGCATGTCATCTGAGCGGAGCTCACTTCGACTCGCTTCGCTCGCTCAGCACAGGCTCCGCGCCGCAGTCGAAGGACGAAGGACGAGCGGTGATGCGCGCAGGCTGCGGACGGCTAAGGGCGTAACGTCCCCCGGAGCATGAGCATTCAACTGATCCTGCATATCGGACTGGCGATCGTGGCGGTCGTCATTCTCGTCGCCTTGGTTCGCGTGCTTCCGCAGCATCGCGCAGGGTGGCCGAAACCTATCGAGACGGCAATCGGCTTCGTTACGAATTTCTTCGACACGCTGGGCATCGGTTCGTTCGCGCCGACGACGTCGATGTTCAAACTGTGGCGGCTCGTCCCCGACGAACAAATCCCCGGAACGCTCAACGTCGGCCATACGATGCCGACGATCGTCGAAGCTGCGATCTACATCACGATCATCAGCGTCGTCCCGATGACGCTCGTCTTGCTGATCGTCGCGGCAGTCGTAGGCGCCTGGTTGGGCGCCGGCATCGTTTCGAGACTTCCGCGGCAATACGTGCAGATCGGCATGGGTGTAGCGCTCCTGGCCGCGGCTGTGCTTTTCATTCTGAGCAATTTGAAAGGAAGCTACTTCGGCTTGACGGGCGACGCACTCGGACTGACCGGTACGCGGCTCGTCGTCGGCGTCGTCGTGAGCTTCTTCCTGGGAGCGCTCATGACGATCGGCATCGGCATGTACGCTCCGTGCATGATTCTCGTGAGCCTGCTGGGCATGAATCCGAAGGCCGCGTTTCCGATCATGATGGGTTCGTGCGCATTTTTGATGCCGATCGCCAGCTTACGCTTCATTCGGTATCGGGCGTTTTCGATGCGGGCGGCGCTCGGCCTGATGATCGGCGGAGTTCCAGGCGTGCTCATCGCCGCCTACATCATCAAATCGTTGCCGCTCGTTGCCGTGCGCTGGCTCGTCGTGGTCGTCGTGCTGTACGCCGCCATCGCCATGCTGCGCTCGGCTGCAAAGCGCAACGCGCACGCGACTTCGGAAGAGGAGCTCGTCGCCGTTCCGTAACAATCGGCGCGCTCCGCTCGTCCTTCGACTGCGCCGCTTCGCGGCTCCGCTCAGGATGACAGGGGCTACTGCGATACGAGTTCGCGAACCGCCGCGGCGTTGAAGTAGGTAGCACGCGGATGATGGATGACGATCGCGGCGGTCGACTGTTCGGGCACGAGTTGATGCGCTTGCGTAAGCGTCACGCCGATGCGCGCCGTAACCTCCAGCAGGCGGAAAACGATCTCGTGCTGGGCGAGGTCGGGACAGGCGCCGTAGCCCCACGAGTACCGTTTTCCGCGATCGTCCGCGAGGCCGAGTTCGCGGCGTATGCGCCGGTGCACGTATTCGGCGAGCGCTTCGGCCGATTGTACCGAGAAGCCGTGCACGAAGTAGGATTCTGCGTACTCACCCTCCGCGTAAAGTTCTTCGGTGCGTTGGGCCGCATGCTCGCCCACCGTGACGACCTGCAAAGCCACGACGTCGGAAGCGGCTCCGGCGGCCGGTTCGCGGAGATAGTCGGCGAGGCTTAAATGTTCTCCACCCGCTTGGCGCGGAAAGGTGAGGCGCGCGATCTCGCGCGATCGATCGGACGGGTCGAAGAGCACGACGTCGTCGCCCTCGCCCGCCGCCGGAAAGTACCCGTACGCCGCCCGCGGCTGTAAGAGACCGTCGCGCTGCGCCGCCGTTTGGTAACGTTGAAGCCGCGGTTCGAAATCGTCGTGCAGCAGCCGTTCGTAAGCCTCGCCTTTGGTGTTGGCCGCTCCCCACGAGAGCCGAAAGAGACTGCGCAGGTCGAAACACGGCCAGAGCTCGCGCAGGTCGATGTCCTCGAGCGTGCGCGCTCCCCAAAACGGCGGCACCGGAACCACGGCGGCATCGTGCTTGATTGCCGAGGGCGCCGACGGCGGAGAAGGGCGCGGCACGCTGGCACGATCGCGCTGCGCGAACGCGGCGTCACGGGTTCGCTCGAGCAGCGCGCTGCGGCGCGCGTCGCCGCCGGTAAGTTCGTCCATCAGCGCGAGCCCTTCGAACGCGTCCTTCGCGTAGAACAGACCGGGATCGAAGAAGCGTGCGCCGTCGTCGAGCAGCGCGATGCGCCGTCCGAACTCGCGATTGATGGCTGCACCGCCGACGATGACGGGGAAATGCATGCCGCGCGCATCTTGCTCCTGGAGGCAGATCGGCATCTGTTTGCTCGTCGAAACGAGCAACGCCGAAAGCCCGATCGCATCGGCTTCGACTTCGACGGCCTTCTCGAGAATCACGTTCATCGGAACCTGTTTGCCGAGATCGTGCACGGCGTAGCCGTTGTTCGTGAGAATCGTGTTGACGAGGTTCTTGCCGATGTCGTGCACGTCGCCGAAGACCGTCGCGAGCACCACGGTACCCTTGGCCGAGCCCGCCTTCTTCTCGAGAAACTGCTCGAGATGCGCGACGGCCTTCTTCATCACTTCGGCGGATTGCAGCACGAACGGCAGAATCAGCTCGCCGCGTCCGAAGCGGTCGCCAACGTCCTTCATCGCCGGGAGAAGGATTTGATTGAGCACTTCGACCGGCGTCCGCTCCGTCAGCGCTTCGTCGATCTTCGCTTCGATACCATCCTTGCGGCGGCGGAGGATCGCCGCGGCGATGCGCTCGGCGATCGGTGCGCCGGCGTCGTCGGCCGCCGTCGAAGCCGTCGCGTTCGCCTCGACGTTTTCGAACCGTTCGATCAGACGGGCCAGCGCGTCCGCGCGCCGATTGAAAACGAGGTCGTCGCAGCGCTCGCGCAGTTCGGCGTCGATTTCGAAGTACGGCGTGATGTCTTGCGGGTGGACGAGCGCCATGTCGAGACCTGCCTCGACGCAGTGATGCAGGAAGACCGAGTTGAGGGCGGCGCGTGCGGCGGGATTGAGGCCGAAAGAAACGTTGGAAACGCCCAGCGACGTGAGCGCGCCCGGCAGCTCGCGCTTGATCGCGGCGATGCCTTCGATCGTTTCGCGCGCCGACGTGAGAAACTCGGATTCTCCGGTCGCGAGGGTGAAGGTCAGCGCGTCGAAGATCAACGCGCCCGGCGGAAGGCCGTACTCCTCGATTGCAATGTCGTAGATGCGCCGCGCAACCTCGAGCTTGCGCGCCGCAGTCTTCGCCATGCCGGTCTCGTCGATCGTCAGCGCAATGACGGCTGCACCGTGCTCGAGCGCGAGCGGCATCACCGCATCCATCTTCGCGCGCCCCGACTCCAAATGCACCGAGTTGATCACCGCACGTCCTGGATAGTTTTGCAGCGCCGTTTCGAGCACGGCGGGCTCGGTGGAATCGACGACCAGCGGCGCCTCGATCGACTGCGCGAGCTTTCGCGTCACCTCGCGCATCTGCGCCCCCTCGTCGGCGCGTTCGGTCAGCGCACAGCAGACGTCGAGCAAGTGCGCGCCGCCCTCGACCTGCGCGCGGGCGACGAGCACGATGTCGTCGTACTTCTCTTCGAGCAGCAGCCGCTTGATGCGGCGCGAACCTTGGCTGTTGATCCGCTCGCCGACGATGAGCGGGCGCGGTTCTTGCACCAGCGACACGCCGGTCATCGCGGACGCCGCCCACTGAGGACGCGCGTCGGCTCGCGTGCCGGCTCGCGATGCGCGGACCCGCGCCGCGCGCCGCGCGCCTGCGTTATCGGGCCCGAGCGCTGCGACCGCGCGCGCAATCTCGCGGACGTGATCGGTCGTCGAGCCACAGCATCCGCCGACGGCGTTGACGCCGAACTTCGAAACGAATCCGGCCAGCTCGGCGGCGAGTTCGTCCGGCGTCTCGGGATAGATCGTCTCGCCTTTGGGCCCCATCAACGGAAGCCCCGCGTTGGGAATCACGCTGACGAAACAGCGCGAATTTTCGCACATGTATCGCACGGAATCGCGCATCTGCGTCGGTCCGGTCGAACAGTTGAGCCCAATGACGTCGATCGGCAGCGCGTCGAGCGTCGCGACGATCGCGCGAACGTCGGTTCCCAGCAGCATGCGTCCCTCTTGAATGAGGGTCGGCTGCGCCTGAATGGGAACGCGACGCAGGCCGCGCTCGAACTCGCGAACGATGCCGGCGATGGCCGCCTTCAGTTCGAGCAGATCCTGCATCGTCTCGAGCAGCAGCAGGTCGGCGCCGCCTTCGACGAGCGCACGTGCCTGCTCTCCGTACGCATCGCGGAGCCGATCGTAGGTGACGTTCGAGAGCACCGGATCGGATGACGAAATCAGCATTCCGGTCGGACCCATCGCACCCGCGACGAAGCGCGGTCGCTCGACCGTCGCGATTTCGTTGCAGGCTTCCCGCGCTAGCGCTGCGGCCAGCCGGTTGACCTCGACCGTGCGATCGCCCAGGCCGTACTCGTCGAGTTTGAAGCGCGAACCCAGGAACGAATCGGTCTCTACGACGTCGGCGCCGGCGGCAAGGTATGCGCGATGAATTTCGCGCACGAGGTCCGGCCGCGACAAGACGAGAGCCTCGTTGCATCCGTGGTAACGCTCGCCGCCGAAATCGCCGGTCGAGAGATCGAGTGCCATGAGCTGCGTGCCCATGGCGCCGTCGAAGATGAGCACCCGCTCCCCGAGCAGGCGCAGGTAGTCCGACAACGCTTCCTTTCCTACCGCGCTTGCTCTGCGCCGGCACCGGCCGCGCGAATCTCTCCGACCGCGAGGCCGGCTCGATTATACACGACGGGTCGCGCGAAGCGAGCGAGTTTCATCGCGAGCGGCTCGTCGATGGCGCCCAATCGGCGAAGCGCCGCGACCGTCGACGGGCCGCGCGCGCGTCCGGCACCGTCGAGCACCTTGGCGGCGTAGCCGAAACCGCCGGCGATGGCCGCCACGCCGTGCACGCCTTCGGCACCGCCCTTACAAGCGATCGCGCCCCCCGACGCCTGCATGAGGACCGTGTCGAAGCGTCCGGTTCCGGCGACGTACTCGGGATGCGCGATCATCGCGTCACGCACGACGCGCAGCGCCACCGCGTCGGACGAATCGACGCCTTCGAGCGTCGCCAAGCGGGCAAACGCGTGCGCCGCACGGCGCAGCGGCGTAGCGTACACGGGTATGCCGCAACCGTCAACGCCGAGTGGCCACGTTGCGGCGTCGTCGCCGGAGAGACGCGCGCAGAACGCGAGGATGCGACGCTGCGCCGGATTGCTCGCGTCGAGATAGGTTGCGGTGTCGCAACCGATCGCCGTACAGAGCGCAAGGATGCCCGCATGTTTGCCGGAGCAGTTGTTGAAGACGGGCGTGAGTTTTTGGCCGGAGCGGACGAGTTCGCCGGCGGCGGCTTCGTCGATGGGCGGATGAATGCCGCACTGCAATGCCGACTCGTCGAGGCCGATCTTCTTCAAAATCGACTCCACGGCTTCGACGTGAAACGGCTCGCCGAAGTGCGAAGCCGCCATCACCGCTATCTCTCGCGAATCGAGCCCGAACCGTTCGCGGACGCCGGCTTCGACGGCAGCGGCAGCGATGAACGGTTTGGCGGCCGAGCGCAGGTAAACGGGCGCGTCGACGTCGCCGTCCTCGAGCAGGACGCCGCCTCGTGCGTCGACCGCGCAGGCGGCAACGCGGTGCACCGACTCGACCAGGCCGCCGCGCGTGACTTCGACGATCAACGGTTTCGAGTTGCTAGCCCGCCAGCGCAGGCTCGACGACGACCGCGTCCTGTTCCGCGAAGACCGGATTGCTGAGATACCGCTCGCCGGTATCGCACCCGATCGTGACGATCGTCTTGCCCTTCGATTCGGGACGTTCGGCCACGCGCAGCGCCGCCCACACGTTGGCGCCGGTCGAGATGCCGACCAGCATGCCTTCTTCGCGTGCGAGCCGTCGCGCCGTCGCGATTGCGTCGGCATCGGTGACCCGGACGACCTCGCTATAGACCGCGGTGTTCAACACCTTCGGCACGAACCCGGTACCGGTTCCCTGGATTTTGTGCGGCCCTGGTTTGCCGCCGGAGAGTACTGGGGAGGCGTCCGGCTCGACGGCGACGATTTGCACGCTCGGCTTGCGCGCCTTGAGCACCTCGCCGACGCCGGTGATCGTGCCGCCGGTCCCGACCGCGGAGACGACGACGTCGACCGCGCCATCGGTGTCGCGCCAGATCTCTTCGGCCGTCGTCCGGCGGTGAATCTCCGGATTTGCCGGATTTTCGAATTGCTGCGGCACGAAGTATTTTCCCGGCGCGCTCTCGGCAATCTCGGCGATGCGTTGCAGAGCGCCGGGCATGCCCTGCGCACCCGGCGTCAGCACGACTTGCGCGCCGTAGGCTTTGAGCAGGTTCCGGCGCTCGACCGTCATCGTGTCGGGCATCACGAGAATGACGCGATAGCCCTTGGCTGCCGCGACGAATGCCAGTGCAATGCCGGTATTGCCGCTCGTCGGCTCGAGGATCGTCATACCCGGCAGCAGGCGGCCGTCGCGCTCCGCCGCTTCGATCATCGAAACGCCGATGCGGTCCTTCACCGAACCGGCGGGGTTGAACGACTCCATCTTCACGAGAACGGTCGCCGGAATTCCGGCATTGAGCCGCGGGATCTTCACCAGCGGCGTGTTTCCGACGGTGTCGGCCAGATTTTCGTAGATGCGCGCCATAATGCTGTGGTTAACCACCTCAGGCCCTCGAGTGTTTCAATCCGGGCGCAATCCGAGGCGCGGGAGCCGAACGCCGCCGCGTGAAGTAAGCGGCCATGCAAAGATTAGCCCTATTTCGCCGCGTCGCTGCGGCGGCCGTAGCCGCTGCGGCAATGGCATGGCCGGCAGCCGCTACACCTCAGACGAGTCCGACGATGGGCGACGCTCTGGGCGCCATCGCTGCGTACGCACCGGCCGCGATGGCCTATCAAGGCACTCCGGGGCTTTCGGTCGCGATTACCGACCGCACGAGGACGCTGGCGGTGCTGACGCTCGGTTACGCAAACACCGGCGAACGTACGCCGGTTACGCAGGCGACACGCTTCGCGATCGGTTCGATTACGAAATCGATGACCGCGTTGGCGATGATGCAGCTCGTCGATGCGGGCCGGCTCTCACTCGCCACGTCCGCACACCGGTACCTTCCGTGGTTTTCGATCGGCGGCGGCTCGGCGATCGACGTCGGCGAGTTGCTTTCGCATACGGCGGGTATGCCGGACGATTTTGCGTCGGAGTACGGCTACGTCTACGACGTCGCGACGCTTCGGCGCGCGAAGGTACTCTTCGCACCGGGCACTGGATGGTCGTATTCCAACGATGGATACGCCACCGCCGGCGCAATCCTCGCGAGCCTCGACGGCCGGCCGTGGAGCGCTTCAGTCCAAGCTCGGGTCTTCGACCGCATTGGAATGGCGAACAGTTCGCCGGTCTTCACGCCCGAAGGGATGGCTTCCGCGGCGGTCGGATATCAATGGCGCGACAACGACCGGCCGGGAACGCTCCACCCTCCGCTCGTCGCATCGCCGCCGATGGATTTCGTCGATCCCGCGGGATCGGTGCTCTCGACGCCCGAGGACATGGCGCGCTACATGCGACTCTATCTCAACGGCGGGAAGACCGAGAGCGGAACGCAGTTGATTTCGCCGGCAGCGTTTACCACGATGACGACGGCGGCGCGATTGAACGACGGCAAGCCGGCCGGCTCCGAAACGGCCGTTCTCGAGGAAGCACCCGAGTTTTACCGTCAATACGGGTTGGGTCTCTCCGTTTTCGACTCCCAAGGGGACCATCTCGTCGGACACACCGGCGGCATCTCGGGCTATACGGCGTGCATGCAGATGAACCTCACGCGCGGTTTCGGCGTCGTCGCGATGGCTAATCTCGTCGAAGCGCCGCTCCATCCGTGCGCGATCGTTCTCTACGCGATGCGCGTGCTGCGCGCCCGGAGCGCCGGCGAGCCGATTCCTCCGCCGCCGGTCGCACCCGATCCCGCGCACGTCGCCGGAGCGGCGGCCTACGACGGAGCGTATACCGCTTCCGGCGCAACGGCGCTGAGCGTCGCCTCGGCGGGCGACCGGCTCTTTCTCGTCGACGGCGGCGATCGCATCGCGCTCTATCCACGCGGACCGGACCTTTTTTGGGCCGACGACCCGCGCTTTGCAACGTTTCTCGTCGCATTCGGACGCGACCGGGAAAAGCGCGTCGTCGAACTCAGTTACGGATCGCAATGGTATCCAAACGAACGGTATCGCGGACCGCGCACGTTCGCGCATCCCGCAACGTGGGATCACCTCGCCGGACGCTACGAAAACGTCTTCTTCGGACAGCCCGAGGTGACGCGCGTCGTGATCGTCAAGGATCGCCTCACCCTCGACGGTGTCGACGCGCTCGAGCCGCGCGCCGACGGGACGTTTGCGCTCGGAACTTCGGTGGGGCGTTTCGACGCCTTCGCCGGTTCACAGCCGCAACGGCTCACGGTCGACGGCACGTCGCTGTACCGGGTGGAGTTGCCGTAGAAGACTTCGCGCGCACCGCACGAGCGATTGCGGCAACCAGTGGAAAGCTTGAAAAGACGGCCTTGCTCGCCGCGTACTTGGCGACGCTCGGCGACGCCGATCTCGCTGCAGCCGTGCATTTCTTCACCGGCAGCCCGTTTGCCGCAAACGACCGGCGCACGCTCTCGCTCGGCGGACGTTCGATCGCGAACGTCGCCCAGCGCGTATGGGAGTTCGACGATACCGCCCTGAACGCGGCCTACCGCGCAAGCGGAGATTTGGGCATCGCATTGTCGGCGCTCGTGCGGCCGCCGCGCGCCGTCGCCCTCTTCGGCGAACGGCTGACGCCGGCGTCGCTGAGCACGCGCTTCGGCGAGATCGGCGACGTTCGGGGCGATCGCGCCGGTAAACGTCGCGAGACGATTTTCGAACGGATCCTACGCGCCTGTGAGGATCCGCTGGTCGCGACGTACGTGGTGAAGATTGCAACCGGCGATTTGCGCGTCGGACTGCGCGAGGGTCTGGTGCTCGACGCGATCGCGCGCGCCTTCGATGCGGAACCCGCCGCGGTGCGCCGCGCGATGATGGCGAGCGGCGATGCCGGCAAGGTTGCCGTTGCCGCCCGCCACGGCGGGCTCGACGAGCTGCGCGTCGCCTACGGAATGCCGATCGGTTTCATGCTCGCGTCGCCGATTTTCCACGCGGAGCGTTACGAAGAACTCGACGGCGCAGAGTGGCTTGTCGAGGACAAGTTCGACGGCATCCGCGCGCAGGCGCACGTCCGCGGCGGTTCGGCGCGCCTCTTCTCTCGACGGCTCAACGACGTCAGCGCGCCGTATCCCGAGATCGTCGCGGCATTGCCGCAAGCCGTTGCCGGCGACGCAATCCTCGACGGTGAGATTCTGGCGATGCGCGACGGGCGCGTGCTGCCGTTTCGCTCTCTGCAGGCGCGCCTGCAGCGCAAAAGCGTCGACGACGCACTGCTGCGTGACGTGCCCGTCGCGTTCGTCGCTTTCGACGTACTCGCGGCCGGCGACGAGTTGCTCCTCGACGAGTCGCTGTTGCGGCGCCGCGAGCGGCTCGCATCGTTGCTGAACGCGGACGAACGCGTGCTTTCGGCGCCCTACGCGCTCGTCGACGGTGCGAGTACCGGCGTCAACGCGCGTTTCGAGGCGGCGCGAGAACGCGGCAACGAGGGCCTGGTCCTCAAACGCGCCGACTCGCCCTACGCGCCGGGACGGCGCGGGAAGTGGTGGCGCAAACTCAAGCGCGAACTCGCAACGCTCGACGTCGCCGTCGTCGCCGTGGAGTGGGGCCACGGCAAACGCGCCCAGGTGCTCTCCGACTACACCTTTGCCGTGCGCGACGGCGATCGTCTGCTTGCGATTGGGAAAGCCTACTCGGGGCTGACCGACGCCGAAATTGCCGAGCTCACGCCGTGGTTTCTCGAGCACCGCCTGCCCGCCGCGCAGCGGCGTCCTAAAGCGCGCGGATCCGAGATTCCCGTCGAGCCGAAGATCGTCGTTGAAGTCGCGTTCGACGTCGTCGCCCGCAGCGAGCTGCACGAAAGCGGTTTCGCGCTGCGCTTTCCGCGCATCGTTCGCATTCGCGACGATAAACCGCCCGAGGAGATCGACACGCTCGATCGCGTCCGCGAAATCCACCAACGGATGCTCGCCCGCGAATCCCCCGTGTCATCCTGAGCGGAGCGTGCGAAGCACGCGTAGTCGAAGGACGGCGCACGACGATCAATAGTCGATTTCCGGACCGGCATTTGTTTGCGACAGGCACGCCTGGTAGTTCGCGGGCTCCGGAATCTTCTTGAATTTCGTCGGCTGCTGTGAAAAGTTGAAGGCGTCTTTATAGTAATCCGCTCGCAGATCGTCGAGCCCGAGCGACCCGAGATCGAAGGTGTTCTCGATGAAGTGCAGCGATGACGCCGTTTCGTGCTGCACCTTCGAGATGTAGTGCGTTTTAGCGTACGGAGAGACGATAATCAACGGCGTGCGGTAACCGAGGCCCTCATACGCGCCCGTTACGGGATTCGGATACTGCGTCGGCAAGACGTGGTCGAACCATCCGCCCCACTCGTCCCACGATATGACGATCGCCGTGCTGTTCCAGTACTGACTTTGCCCGATGGCGTTGACGATCGCGGTAACCCACGCGGGTCCGCAATCACCCGATCCGCCGCCGGGGTGATCCGACGCTCCCTGGTGCGGCATCACCCACGACACTTGCGCGATGTTATTTTGCGCGATGTCCGTGAGGACTTGCGTGTCGGGCGTCACGACGTTCTGGTAGTCTTGCCCGAAGCGCACGGCTTTGATTGCGTCGAACGCATCCAGCCAATAGGAATCGTACGTGTTGTAGGAGTTGGAGCGCATCCCCGGAGGGGGATCGGGTTGCTTGTACCAGCGCCACGACACGTGCGCATCGTCCAGCAGATTGGCAACCGTCTTGTACGTGAAGCATGGGTCGGGGCCCCACACTTCGTGCCCGACTGCAGGTGGGAACGCCGGCGGCTTAGCGGACCCGTAGTGAAGGTAATACTCGTGTTCGCTGGGCTTGTCGCAGCCCCAGGGCATTGCCGACGGAACCTCCGAGGCGTGGCCGTCTTGCCCCGCAATCATTTCTTGATGCTCGCCGAAGCTGGGGCCGTTCGTCGAGCCGAAGTTGTGATCGCCGAGCGCGTACTCCGTAGCCATCGTCCAGTACGGCTGGATTTCGGACCGATACACGTACGTAAACGGCATCTGCCGATGGTTCTTGTCGGTGTAATACACCCAGCACGACGGCTCGTTTACCCAGTTGGTTCCATTGCAGCCTTTGGTTGTAAGGTGGCCGTGAATGAGCCGGTCCCAGCCGTCGTTCTGACCGCTGTCGGAGTCTTCGAGAAATTGGTAATGATAGTGGTTGAGGTCGAAGTCGAACTTGAGGTGTTTCGGCACCATCGTATATTTGACGCCGTGGCCGTAGCCGAACGTTGCGGTTTCGGCGCCCGGGAATCCGTAGAACATGTTGTCGAAGCTGCGGTTCTCCTGCATGATGATGACGACGTGCGCGATCGGATTGGAACTCGAATGGGAACGATCCGGTGCGTGTTGCGGCACCATCGGAAAAGGAGCCTGCGCGTCGTGCGAACCGCATGCAGCCAGGAGAAGCGCAAGCGCAGCGATACGCGCACGCTTAATGATCGGCTGAACCATCGTCGTTCCGGCCTCCGTTGCGTAGCAAAATCTGCGTAAGAACGTTGCCCGTTATTCGCTGTCGACGGGAGTGTTCGAAGGTGGACGGCGTAGGAAGTAGGCGCGATCGTGATTTTTGATTAAGGGCTTGATCGCAATGAACGCGCGCGGTTTTTGGCTGAAGTTGAACGCGTCGGTGATGTTGTGCGCTCGAACGTCGGTCGTGCCGAGACTCGGAAGACCGAAGGTCGTCTCGACGAATTTCAGGATGCTGCCAAACTCATATTGGGCGTGCGCCACGTAGCCTTTCTTCGCGTATGGCGAAACTATAATCATCGGTACTCGGAAGCCAAGCCCCTGATAATCTAACTGCGGCGGCGGAACGTGATCGTAGAAGCCGCCCCAGTCGTCCCAGACGATGATAATCGCCGTTGAATTCCAGTAGCTACTCTTGCCGATTGTATTGACGACGCTCGTCACCCAATCCGGGCCATTGTCGATCTGTTTCAGCCCCGCTGGATACCCATGATCGGAATCGGCTCCGTCTGGTATCACCCAGGATACCGCAGGCAATGCCACGGCACCTGACGGATTCGGCGACGGACACGGGCTAGCAGTCTTTCCCGAAATATCGCATAGCACGTTCGTTTCCGGCCACGACACGCAGCTCTGCGTGCACGTGAACGGCTGCAGCTTGCTCGGGTATTCGCCTCCCTTGTCGGAATACACGGCCTTAACGGCCGCGAATGCATTCCATTCCTGGCCGTCGTTGCCGGGCCAGATCGGCACGTAGTACTTCCACGAAACACCCTTCGTGTCGAGCACGTCGCGCAACGTCGCGTATGCAAAACACGGATAGGGGCCCTGGCCGCCGAGGTATTGCAGAGCGTTCGGCCGGCTCGACGTCGTGAGAAGCGACGTGACGTCGTGCGTAGCGGGGCAACCCCAAAGCCCATTTGGACCGGGGTTGTCGACAATGGCCTGCGTGCTGTTGATGAGCGTATCGCCGCGAATAAGGTCTTGATGCGCCGTAAAACTGCTGCTGGCTTGCGTCGTGAACGTGCGATCGGCCAATACGTATTGCGTCGCCATATCCCAATATGGCTGAATGTGCTTTTCTGCGACGACGGAGTAGGGGTACGTTTTAGCCGGTACGCCTTGTTGAATGAAGCCCTCCCAGTAAAATCCATCCAGCTTGCCGCCATCGTAGGCCGTAATAAATGCGGGGCAATAAGTGTGGTCGATGTCGTAATCGGGGAGCTTCGTGCCGAAGGTTATCGCGATAGGCGTCGGCGTTGGACCCGGGCTCGGCGACGGGTAGATCGACGGGCATGGACTCGGCGGGGGCGCCGTGCTGGGGGTAGTCGGCAAGGGTTGCGGACCGGCGCCTGGTGCGCTCTTGACGCAATCGGTGCCCGGGAAGCAGTCGAAGAAGTTATCGAAGCTGCGGTTCTCCTGAACGATGATGACGACGTGTTTGATCTTGCCGCTGCTCCCGCTCGATTGATGCGTTGCCGGCAGAAACGACGGACCCGCCTGACCGCTCGAACTTTGGTGCCCGCCGCAGCTCGCCGTCGCGAGCGCTGCGAGCAACAGGAGCGAAAAGACTCGGGTTTTCATTCTACCTCCGCTACTCGCTGTCGACGGGTTGGTTCGAGGGCGGGCGATGCAGGAAGTACGCGCGATCGTGATTCTTGTTCAAGGGTTGAATCGGAACGAACGTTCGCGGCTTTTGCTTGAAGTTGAAGGCGTCGTTGATGTTGTTCGCGCGGACGTCCGTGGTACCGAGGCTTCCCAGGCCGAACGTTTCCTCGACGAACTTCAACAGGCTGCCGAACTCGTACTGCGTGTGCGCGACGTAGCCTTTTTTCGCATATGGCGACACGACGATCATCGGAACGCGGAAGCCGAGCCCCACATAATCCATGTGCGGCGGCGGCACGTGGTCGTAGAACCCGCCCCAATCGTCCCAGAGAACGATGATGGCGGTCGAGTTCCAGTACGAACTCTTGCCGATCGCATTGACGATCGATGCGACCCAATCCGGCCCGTTGTCGACGATCTTGCCGCCGACGAGCGCGTAGTGATCGGAATCCTCGTTGTCGGGAATCACCCACGAAACCGCCGGCAGCGAAGCGGTACCGGAAGGATAGGGCGACGGACACGGGCCTGAGGATGTACCGCCGATGTCGCAGAGCACGTTGGTTTCGGGCCACGAGACGCAGCTGGCCGTGCAATTCCACGCCCCCTGTTTGTGCGGCCATTCGTCCTTATCGTAGCGCACCGCCGAAATGGCGTCGAACGCGTTCCACATCTGTCCGCCGTCTTTCCCGAAAACGGGCACGTAATATTTCCACGATATGCCCTTAGCGTCGAGCAAATCGCGGATCGTCGCGTAGGTGAAGCACGGAAATGGACCGTCCACGACATATTGGTGCGACGCCGTCAGCAGCGGCGTGTAGGACGGTCCGTTCGGCGCATTTTTTGCGTCGTCGCATCCCCAGTTGTTGATGCCCGCCGGATTCCACGGGTAATCGACGGTGCTTTCCGTATGGCTGACTTTCGTATTTCCGCGAATCAGATCTTGGTGGGCGGTAAAACTGCCGCTGGCTTCGGTTGGAAACGTGCGGTCGGCAAGCACGTACTGCGTCGCCATGTCCCAATACGGTTGAATTTGTTTTTCGGCGACAACCCGGTAGGGATACAACTGCGCGGGCTGTCCGGCAACGACCCCGTCGTCCCAGTAGAATCCGTCGAGTTTCCCGCCGTCGTACTCGGTGACGAACGCCGGGCAATAACTGTGGTCGGGATCGTACGATCCCAACGGGGCCGCAAACTTCAGTGCGATCGGCGTCGGCGTCGGGCCTGGACTCGGCGTCGGAAAGGAGGACGGGCACGGACTCGACTTATTTCCGGGAGTCGGTTTCGGCTGCGGGCCTGGACCCGGCGCGCTCTTTACGCAATCGGTTCCGGGAAAACAGTCGAAGAAATTGTCGAAGCTGCGGTTCTCCTGCACGATGATGACGACGTGCTTAATTTTTCCGCGGCTGTCGCTGAACGGAGCGGCGGGCGGCAGAAACGGCGTCAGCCCGGCCGGCGCATTCGACCCGCCCCCGGAACCCGAGCACGCCGCAATCGCAAAAATGACGGCGCACGCGAGCGGAAAGGCGGACTTGCGCATGCCCGAACGTTTTCGTTTGCGCCGAGTCCGCCCTTCTCTCGCAAATGCGAAAGAAGGCAAACGGTGACCGCCGTTAACTTCCGCGACGACTACTTATTCTTGAACTTTGCGACGCGCTTTTCGTTGTATGCCGCGAGGCCTTCTTTGGCGTCCTCGCTCTTGAAGAGCAGCGATTGCAACTCTCGCTCGATCGCGAGCGCATCCTGGAGCGGCAGTTCGGCGCCCGTTTGAACGCTGCGCTTGATGTGGCCGACCGCCATCGGCGCTTTGTTCGGCGAGCAGAACTGCTTCGCGTAATCGAGCACTTGCCGGCGGAACTCCTCGGCGTTCCCCTCGTAGATCTCGTTCACGACGCCCCAATCGAGCGCTTGCTCGAAACTCACCGTTTTTCCGGAGATCATGAGTTCGATCGCGCGGGATTTGCCCACGAGCCGCGACAGCCGCTGCGTTCCGCCGGTGCCCGGCAGCACGCCGAGTGCGACTTCGGGGAGTCCGATCTTGCCGGCGTCCTGGCGTGCGATGCGGATGTCGGCCGCCATCGCAATCTCCAGCCCGCCGCCGACGGTATGCCCGTTGAGCGCGGCGATCACGAGTTTTGGCGTCTGCTCGAGGCGATTGAGCGTCTCGTTCGCATGCAGGCAGAACATGTATTTGAATTCGGGCGTCACGGCGTTGAGCATGCCGATGTTGGCGCCGGCCGAGAAGAACTTCTCGCCCTTGCCGGTGAGCAGCATCACTTCGACGTCGGAATCGAAACGCGCGTCGAGAATCGCTTCGTCGAGCTGGCGCATCATCTCGTGCGTGTAGGTGTTTGCGGGCGGATCGTCCATCTCGATAAACGCGACGTGGCCGTCCTTCCAATAGTTGATCACGCGCTTGCCGTCGAAGGGACGCGTCTCCCTTCCGAACGCGGTCGGCGCGACGCCGTTAGCGGCCGTACTGCTCATGCCAGGCTTCCTTTCGGTGCGATCCAGTTTGGGTTTTTGAAATACTCGGCGAGTTTGGCCTCATCTTCGGCCGTCGGAAGCACCGTCGGCTCGTACGCCTGCCACTCTTCTTCGGTGATCTTGCGGCCGTCGACCGCATAGCGCGCGCCGGCGTAGTCGCCGATTTTCCGGTTGAAGCGCAGGTCGGGAACGTAGAGTTTCGTCTCGCCCGCCGCGACTTCGTTGACGCGATCGACCGTCGCGCTGATCTCGTCGTGGAACTGCCGGCGCGCACGCTCGTTGAGATGCTCCTTGTCGACCGGATCCGGCGTCTTGTCCTCGTCGACCCGTCCTTTGATGCCCCACGTATAGGCCCACTGTGCCGAACCCGAGTGATCGGTCCCGAAGAGATCGAGCGACCCGGAAATCCACTTGTTGTAGTACTTCTGCTGAATCTCGGCGGGAATGATGCCCGCCTTGGCGATGCGCCGCAACCCCGTGATGCCCGTGCCCATGTGAAACGCTTCTTCCTTGAGCATCGGTCCCATCGACGATGCGAGCGGGGCGAAACTCGAATGCGCCAGCATCGAGAGCTGGAACTTCCCATCGCGATCCATGAAGTTCGTGTAGGCGAAGAAGTCGAGCCAATGCGTCACGTCTTCGTTGAACGCATTGAGCAGCCGGTTCTTCTTTCCGAACGCGCGCCGTTCCAATAGCTTCTGCGCTTCGATCTTGCCCTCGCTCCCGAACTGATCGACGAGCAAGTGGCACATCTGGTAGCCGTGGCGCGTCTCTTCGACCATGATGCGCACGAGCGATGCGAGATCGTATTCGCTGGGCGCGTTGTTCACGAGGAAACGCTGCTGCTCGTTTGAGGCGAACTCCGTGTCGCCCTGATAGACGACCATGTTGAGGATGGCGTCGCGCATGCGCTGGTCGGGAATCTCGCGCACCTTCTCCCAGCGCCGGTCGCCCTTGAAGTCGCCGAAGTAGATCTCCGGCGTCGGCAGCGCGGCGTACTTGGCCTCGAACGTGTAGCCAGGCATGAAGCGCTCGATGAGCTCGCGGTCGAGCCCAATGTCGTGCTGCCATTCTTTCAGAAGATCGATCCAGTCGTCGAAGGTGGAGATGCGAGCGGCCATGTGGATGTAGACCCCGTTCGTCAGCGTATGACGGATTTTTGACGTTTTGGTGGAATATTGTCATACTAGGGCGGATGGAGGCGTCTGTCAACCAGGAGCGCCGGCCAGTCGAGCGGCCGAATTCCTTTATCTTCACCCTCTACGGCGATCTCGTCCATCGCGCGGAGCAGGGCGAGGGCGGCTCGCTTTGGGTGGGTGCGCTCATTGCTCTGATGGCGCCGTTCGGCGTCTCGCCCGCGGCGGTGCGCCAAGCCGTATCGCGCCTCTCGCGCCAGGGATGGCTGACGGCGCAGCGTGAGGGAAACCGGGCCTTCTACTGCGTGACGGCGCGCGGGCGTCGCCGCATCGCCGAACTGAGCCCGCGCATTTACGGACCGGTCATTGACTGGGACGGTCGCTGGCGCCTCTTGGTCTTCACGGCCGGCGCGCCGCGCGACGTACGCGACCGTCTGCGTGCCGAGTTGCGCGTGGTGGGTTGGGCCCCGCTATCGCCGGCCGCGTGGATCGCGCCGGGCGATTCGTTCGAGGCGGCGCGCGCCGCGGTTGAGAGCAACGGACTCTCGGAACGCGTCCATTTTTTCGAAGGAACGTATTGCGGGCCACTAAGCGACCGTCAGCTCGTCGAAAAGTGCTGGAATTTAGAGGAAATCGCCGGCGCCTACCGCGTTTTCGTCGATCGCTACCGGCCCCGCCTCGCCCGAGAACGCGACGGCGGCACGCTCGACGACGAATCGGCGTTCGTCGAACGCCTGTGGCTCGTGCACGACTACCGCCGATTCGCCTATCTCGATCCCGGTCTGCCAAGCGAACTCGTCCCCGCGCACTGGCCGGGAACGACGGCGGCCGCCCTCTTTCGCGAATACTACGCGGCCCTCGACCGGAAGTCGCTGCGCTTCTTCCGGAGCAAGGCGAGCGGCGTGTAACGGAGCGCGCCCCGGCGACGTCGAAGCGACCCGGCCATGCCCAAAAGCGTCATCATTCTCTTTGCCGCCGCGTGTTTCGCGCTTGCCGTTCCCGCGTGCAGTAACAACAGCACCACGGTCACGCCCACGCCAGGGCCCTCGCTGACGCCGAATCCATCGCTCACCGCCGCCATCATCTCGGTTACGCGGCTGTCGACTCCGGCCGCTTACGTGACGGTGCAGGAATCGACGCCGAAATCATCGTCCAGCCCGCGTCCCGGTACGCCGTTCGCGACGCAGAAAACGGGCAAAGCCGGCATGACGACGTTCAAGCACCTCAAGCCGGCTCAAACGTACTGCTGGGTTGCGTTCCTCGGGCCCAATCAAACCTCGTCGGTGTGCGCCGGCTGGGAAATCTGGCAGTACCAAACGATCACACTCGGCACGTAAGCCGCCCCTGCGCGATGCCGTGTGGCTTAGCACACCCCGCAATCGCGCCGTCGTTTTCCAAAGTTCCCTAAGCCTCAGCATCCGCGGCTAGCATGCTATTCAAGCTAGTGACGTTGGTACTGAGCGTGACGTTAATCTCATGCAACGCTCGGCGCGCAAGCGCACCCTCCCAAAGCACTACCACTCGGCCAACAGAATGCCCAACGGCTACTTGCCGCATATTACGAGATGTCATCGTGCGCCCGGGCATCGCATGCAGCGTCAATGGCGCGGTTGGGCCAACCATGTATTCACCATTGGTAACGGAGGGTGGCGCCCTTCCGAAGCTTCGTTCCGCTGACGCGCAGACGTTATCCCAAATACTCCGACGCCATCGATCGCACAGCGTTCGCTTCCTCTATGTTGGCTCTGATTTTCTCGTTTTTGACGCAATACGCGGCGCTTGCGCGGGCGGAAGCATCTACAACCTGCTCAACGCACCATGCGGGGGTTACTCGCCCAGCGACTTCGACACCCCGCAGAAAGGCATCGTCCCTGGATCGCCGGACGCATGCCACCAGTAGCGCCGAGTCTCACTCTTCGTCGTTTCGAAAAGGCCCGCGGACCGCGGCGCGCGATTAGTCTTCGTCGTCTTGAAGATGGAGATGCGAGCCCTCGTCGGCGTCGGAAAGTACGTCGCGCGCTTCCGCAAGAACGGCGGTCGAAAGCGGACGGTTGGGTGACTGTACGGATCCCTCTTCAGCGAGAAATCCCGATTCGCTCCAATCTTCCCACGTCTCGAGCGGCTCGCCGTCGAGTTCGGCCGGAAACCGCACGCAGAAACCCTGCTCGACGTGCATGCCGACGACGAGCACGCGCGTACCGCGCGGAAAGTACGTTCCGTCCTTCCATAGCGTTCCGTACGTCGCGTCGTAGTACTGGCCGATTTTGATCGCGTCTGCCATCTTCGGGTCTCTTCTCCCTATACCCTAAACGGGTCCATCGGTTTCTCGCCGATATAGGTGAGCACGCTCTTGGTTTCGCTGTAGGCGGCCATCGTCTCCATGCCGAGCTCGCGACCGTATCCCGATTGCTTGTATCCTCCAAACGGCACGCCCGGAAAGATGCCGTACGGCGTGTTGATGGCGACCGTACCGCTGCGAATTCCTCGCGCGACCCGGTTGGCGCGTCCGATATCTTGCGACCAGACGGTCGCCGCTAGGCCGAACGCGCTGTCGTTAGCCAGCGCGATCGCTTCGGCTTCGGTTTCGAAGCGCACGAAGGTCGCAACCGGACCAAAAATCTCTTCGCGCGCGACGCGATGTGCGTTCGACGCTTCGAATGCCGTGGGACTCCAAAAGAGCCCGTCGCGCAGCGCGCCGGCGAGTTCCGGCGGAGCGCCGCCCAGCAAAACCTTCGCGCCTTCGGATATGCCGATCTCACAATATTCTTTGATCTTCTCGTACTGCTCCGGCATCGTGATCGCGCCGACGTGCGTCGCGGGATCCTCCGGATCGCCGACGTTGAGCTTGCGCGCTTTCGCGACGAACGACTCGAGGAACGCATCGTAAATGCCCGCCTGGATCAGAAAGCGCGAACGTGCGTCGCAGGCCTGACCCGCATTGTAAAAGATGCTGTAGAGCGCGCCCGCTACCGCCGCGTCGAGCGAGGCGTCGTCGAATACGACCGACGGAGATTTGCCCCCGAGTTCGAGCGTCACGCGCTTGAGCGTCGCCGCCGCCGAGGCCGCAACGACCTTCCCGGTCGCGGTCGATCCGGTGAACGCGATCTTGTCGACGCCCGGATGTTCCACCAGCCACGCTCCGAGTTCGCGCCCGGAACCCGTTACGACGTTGAGCACACCCTCCGGAACGCCGGCTTCGAGCGCGATCCGTCCGAGTTCGAGCGTGGTGAGCGGCGTCGACGGCGCGGGTTTCAACACGACCGTGCAACCGGCCGCCAATGCAGGCGCGACTTTCCACGCCGCCAGCAGCAGCGGGAAGTTCCACGGCACGATCGCCCCGACGACGCCGACCGGTTCGCGAACGGTGTTGGCAAGATAGGTCGGCAACGGCGGAGGCATCGACTCGCCGTAGTTTTTCGTTGCCGCACCCGCATAGAATTCGAAACAATCGACGATCGCGCCGAGTTCGCCCTTGGCGGTCGAAATCGCCTTGCCGTTGTCACGCACTTCGAGCAGCGTCAGCTCGCGTCCGCGTTCGGCGATGAGTTGCGCCATCTTATAGACGATTTTTGCGCGGCGCGAGGCCGCCATCGTCGACCACTTTCCTGCGTCGAACGCTTTGCGCGCGCTGGCAACGGCCGCGTCGAGATCGGCGCGGCCGGCTTCGGCGACCTCCGCCAGCAGGGCGCCGGTCGCTGGATTTCGGTCGGAATAGAGCGCGCCGCCGCTTGCGTCGCACCACGCGCCTCCAATCAGAAGCTGCGTGCGCGCCGGGGCCGAACTCACTGTCGTCGTCATCGTGGAAATTCGTTCACTCCATTCGCTCGAAGATGGTTGCTATGCCCTGCCCGACGCCAATGCACATCGTCGCCAAGCCGTAACGGCCCCCACGGCGCGTCAACTCGTGCAGCAACGTCGTCGCGATCCGCGCACCGCTGGCACCCAGAGGATGCCCGAGCGCAATCGCGCCGCCGTTGACGTTGGTCTTGGCCGCATCGAGATCCAACTCGCGCATGCAGGCGATGGCCTGCGATGCAAACGCTTCGTTGATCTCGACGAGATCGAGGTCGGCGACGGTCAAGTTTCGTTGCGTCAACGCTTTTCGTGCGGCGGGAATCGGACCCAAACCCATAACATCCGGTGCGACGCCCGCGGATGCGCAGGCGACCACCCGTGCGAGCGGCTTCAGGCCGAGCCCTCTCGCCGCGTCGGGGGAGCAGAGCACGAGCGCCGCGGCGCCGTCGTTGATGCCCGAGGAGTTGCCCGCGGTGACCGTTCCGCCGGACGCGAACGCCGGCTTGAGCGCGGCGAGCGATTCCAGCGTCGTCTGCGGACGCGGATGCTCGTCGGCGGTCACGTCGTGCGCTCCGCCCTTCGTTTCGACGCGCACGGGAACGATTTCGCGCGCGAACCGCCCCTCCTCGACGGCGTGCTTCGCACGCATCTGCGATTCGAATGCGAACGCGTCTTGTGCTTCGCGCGTCACGTCGCAGCGGCGCGCCACTTCTTCGGCCGTCTCGCCGAGCGAGATCGTCCACCGCGGCGGCATCTTCGGATTGATCATGCGCCAACCCAAAACGGTGTCGAAGAGCTGTTGCGTGCGCCCAAACCGGTCGTCGCTTTTCGGAAGTACGTACGGTGCACGCGTCATCGATTCGACGCCGCCCGCGACGACGACGTCGGCTTCGCCGAAAGCGATCGCCTGCGTCGCGGAGTTGATCGCCTGCAGACTCGAACCGCAGAGACGGTTCATCGTCGCGCCGGGTATCTCGATCGGCAATCCGGCGAGCAACACGGCCATGCGCGCGACGTTGCGGTTGTCCTCACCGCTGCCGTTGGCCGCTCCGAAGTAGACGTCGTCGACGCGCTCGGGCGGTATGCCCGCGCGTTCGATCGCCGCGCGCAGGGCGAGTGCTGCTAAGTCGTCGGGGCGGACGTTTGCGAGCGCGCCGCCGTAGCGACCGATCGGCGTGCGCAAGGCTTCGACCACCCACACTTCACGACCGTGCGGCATCGGGCTCCGCTGCGACGGCAGCAGCCTCTTCGTCGACGTCGAGCACCCAGAGCGAGCGATGCGGCGCGAACTCTTCGCCTTCGGCATGCGCGAGGCGCTGCAGCATGCGCGCGACGCGCCGCCCGCCGATCTCGCGGCCCCACGCGATCGGTCCGATCGGGTAGTTGGTTCCCAGCCGCATCGCCAAGTCGACGTCTTCGGCGCTCGCGACGTCTTCTTGCACCGCCGCCACCGCTTCGTTCACGATCGACCCGACGATCCGTCCGAGAAAGAGCGCCGGTGCATCCTCGACGAGCACGATGGCTTTTCCGAGCGTTGCAAAGAACTCTTGCGCCAGCGCGAGCGCTTCGTCGGAGACGTCGTCGGAATCGACGATTTCGACGGCGCTTTGTCCGTCGAACGATGCGAGCACGCCGTATCCCACGAGCCGCTCCGGGTGGCGCATGCGCTTCGCGCACGCCGCGAGATCGGTCGCGTAAGCGTCGACGAAGAACACCGTCTCTTCGCCGAGGATGCCGTCGAGTTCGGCGACGATCTCGCCGCGGTCGCTCGATCCGTCGCCCACGTCGACGACGATCGTCGCGCCGAGCGAAATCTCGTCGAGCAACTCGTCGTTTTCGACGCGCGCGACGTGGGCGTAGCGCTGCTCGGCACGCTCCGCGAGTTCGTCGGAAAGGCCGCCGAAACCGACGATAACGACCGACTCCTGGGCGTTGCGCACGCCATCGTCTTCCGGGACCGCGACATCGCTGCGCGGTTGCACGCCGTCGCTATAATCGTAAAAACCCGACCCGCTCTTGCGGCCGAGCCGCCCCTGCGCCACCATCTCGCGTTGCAGCGCGGGCGGGGCGAAGCGCGCTTCTTCGGTGCGCTCGAACACCGACTCGCTGGTCGCCAAGTTGACGTCGAGTCCGATGAAGTCCATCAACTCGAATGGCCCCATGCGAAATCCCGCTGCGCGCGCTAGCGCGTCGAGTTCTTCGACTGAGGCGACGCCGCGCTCGAGCGCACGCATCGCTTGAAGATAGTACGGACGCGCTACGCGATTGACTATGAAGCCGGGCGTATCGGCGGCGCCGACGGCCGTCTTGCCGATGCGTTCGGCGAAGGCGTACGCTCGCTCGAGGGCGTCGTCCGACGTCTGCTCTCCGTGCACGATCTCGAGCAGTTTCATCGCCTCGGGGGGGTTGAAGAAGTGCAGTCCGGCCAAGCGCTCGGATCCGTCGATCGCATCCCCCAACTCGGAGACGGAGAGCGACGAGGTATTCGTGGCGAGCAGCGCGTCGGCCCCGATCGCCGAAGCGAGCGCCGCGAGGACGTCGCGCTTGAGTTCGAGACGTTCGGGCACGGCTTCGATCGCGATCGCGGCATCGCTGCGGGCGGGGATCGCCTCGAGAAAGGCGACCCGGCCGGCGATCGAGGCGTCGCCCGCGCGTTCGGCAGCGCGCGCGATTCGCGCGCGTGCCTTCTCGCGTGCGGAGGCGTCGGGCTCCGCCACTTCGACGCGGTACCCGCCTTGCGCGGCGACGAAGGCGATGCCGGCACCCATGGCGCCGCCGCCGGCGACGAGCACGAGATCGTCCATCGGGCGGCTCTTCGCGGGGGGAGGCGCAAACGCTTCGTCGTCGATATCTGCCGACATGGAGAAACCCGCCTGGCGCCGGCGCGCGTCCGCACTCATCGTGGACTCGCCGCATTTGCGCTTGCGCGTCGACGAACTCGAACTCCCCGACGGCACGATCGTTCCCGACTACTACGTGCGCGAATCGCACGGATTCGTGATGGCCTTTCCGGTGACGCCCGACGAGCGCATCGTGCTCGTGCGCCAGTATCGCTACGGAACCGACGCGATCCACCTCGAACTGCCGGCCGGCACGCTGGACGCGGGCGAGGAGCCACTCGATTGCGCGCGGCGCGAACTCTTAGAAGAAACCGGATACGAAGCGTCGCACTGGAGTTTTCTCGGCACGTACTATCCGGAGCCGGCGCGCGCGACGTCGCTGGCTCGCATTTTTCTCGCAACGGACGCGCGCAAAGTCTGCGAGCCGCATCTCGATCCGACCGAAGTGATGGACGTCGAACTCGCCACGTTTGCCGAGTTTCGCGCGATGCTGCGCGACGGCCGCATCGACGCGGGCCACGCGCTCGTCGCGGGATACCGCGCGCTCGACGCCCTCGGAAAACTCTAGCGAGATGTCAAGAGTGCGCGGACGAGTCGGACTGCAGCTGAAGCGTCGTCTCTTCCTGGACGGTCTGATACTGCTCGCCCTGTTCGCTGCGCATCGTCGACGCTTCGGTCACCGACGTGGGCAGCGTTCGGTTGAAATCGTAGACGACCGTTCCGGTGATGTCCGAGGTGAGCGGTCTCGAGCCGGCCGCCTTCTCGACGCGCGTTTCGTCGATCGTCATGACACCGTTGGCGTTCTTTGCGATCGTGAAGTCCGAAGTCGTGGTCGTCGATGCGCCGCTCTGCACCCGTTGCCAGTGGCGGTTGGCGTCGAGCGAATTCGGATCGACGAAGTTCGAGCCCAAGAAACGCAGGAGCGCGAGTTCTTCTTCGTTGATCTTTTTGTTGGGATCGCAGACGACGGTGAGATCGCCGTAGACGACGCAGGTTGCGGCCGGCGCGGAACGGTGCTCGATCGCCTGCTCGCTGATGTTCACCACCAGACCGTTGTCGGGCTGCTGGCGCACGACGTCGACGGTGATGGTGCCGCGGTCGCTGGTACCGCCGCTCGACGATGTCATCCCCGAAGCCGAACCGTGATCCGACATTCCGCCGGCGCCCCCGGGGTTGCCGGTGCTGGCCATCCCCGATGTGTGGACCTCGGTGGTGTTGGTCGTTCCCCACGAAAAGGAGTAGACGAGGTGACGAACTTGCGGGGAACTGGTGACAGAGAGCGCGGGCGCCGTCGCCGAGATGAACAAAGCGGCCGCGGCGGAAGCTGCAACGACTTTACACTCGAGGCGCATGAGACCTCATCCTTTCGGTTGTGAATCGGATTGCAGCTGAAGAACGGTCTGAGTCTTGACGGTATCGTACTCGCCCATCGAACCTTCGCTGCGCTCAATCGTGTACTCGTTGACGCTCGTCGGAACGAATCGGCCGAAGTCGTAGCCGATCGTCGTGTTCGCACTGATCGTCGAAACCTCGGGCTGCTGCTGCTTGATGACGCGGTTCTCGTCGATCATCATGATGCCGTTCTCGTTTTTCGCGATGGTAAAGTTCGAAACGAGGGAGTACTGCGCGGTGGCATCTTCGATCTTCCAGTGGTGAGCGGCATCCAGACGATCCGGATCGACGAACGTGGGCGCCAAAAAGCGGATGAGCGCCATTTCCTCGGGGTTCACCGTGACGTTCGGATCGCAGATGACCCCGGTCGTAGGATAGATGACGCAGGTGGCCGGCGGCGTGGAGCGCGTTTTTTGGGCTTGCTCGCTCACCTTGATGACGACGCCCTTGTCTGTCTGCTGCGACACGATGTCGACCCGGATCGTGCCTTGGTCGCCGATACTTCCGTTAAAATCCGCCACGCCTGAGTTGCCGGAGGCGCCGCTCTCCTTTTTCGGGTCTCCCCCGTTGATGCCCGACGTCATGACCTCGCGGCTCGTCTGGGTACCCCAGGTAAACGAGTACACCAGGTGGCGCACTTGCGGACTGACGGTAACCGCCCGCGCCGGGCCTCCCGGCAGGACCAAAGCTACTGCCAGCGCCGACGAAGCGGCGGTGACGCGGACTCGCACCACGAAAGATTTTGTCGCCGCGGCGGACGTACCTCTCTGCCGTGCCGGCGAAACCTGCCTGACGCAGGCGGGTATTGATTGGGGAAAGGCCAGGTCAATGAGATTTTCCATGAACCCCGTACTCGCGCTCTTCCTTAAAGTCACCGCCGGGATTACGCTGGCGATCGTCTTGCTCCTGATCGTCGCCTTTCTATTGAAGATCGTCTTCGTGGCGGCGATCGTCGCCGCGCTGGCGGTGGGTGCCTTCCTCGTCTTCAGCCTCTTCCGCCGCCGCTCGAGGCTGCCGGTCATTCGCTGAGCCAGCCGGCCAGCGCGGCACTCAATCTTTCGGGCTCCTCGAGCATCGGAAGATGCCCGCTCTCTTCGCACAAGACGACGCGGCCGCGTGGAAACGCGGCCGCCATCGCGCGCGTTTCCTCCCTCGATACGACTTGGTCGTAGCCGCCGGCGACGACGAGCGCCGCTACGTCGAGATCCGGGGCGACGTCTTCCGCGCTCGATCGCATCGCCATGCCGCGCAACAGCGCCGCGGCGCCGTCCGGCGGAACGCGCGACGCAATCTCTCGCACTCGTTCGACGAGATCCGGCCGCGCGCGCAACGTCTGCGGGGAGAATAGCCGAGGAACGTATGCGTCTACGACCGGCGCAACGGAATCTTCGCGCTCGACTCGGTCGGCGAGATCGCGCCGCGCCGCGGCCTGCTGGGGCGCGTCGGGGGCGAGCCGGCTGCAAACCAGCGCGACGTGCGATACGCGTTCGGCGAACATTCGCGCGAACGCCATCGCGACGTACCCGCCGAGCGAATGACCGGCGATGGCGACGCGTTCGATACCGAGCGCGTCGAGCACCGCGGCGACGTCGGCGGCGAGACGTTCCATCAAATACGGACCGTCCGCACTTCCCGATCGAACCGTTCCGCGAAGGTTCGGACGCACGACGCGATAGCGTTGCGAGAGCGCGTCGGACTGCGCATCCCAGATCTCACGCGTCAGCGGAAACCCCGCAATCAAGACGACGACTGCGCCGCCGGAACCGTCGACGCACACGTCGACACGAGCGCCGTCATCGGCCAAAACTTGCATCCTTGCTCGTAATACTGTATAAGGGAGGCAACAACCCTGGTCGGTTTTCGACCGGAGAAAGGATGACTCCATACAGAATGGCAGTCAAACGAACACGTAAGAAGAAGGCCGCCGCGAAGGCTGCTCCGGCTGCGAAACGCGCAGTGCGCAAAGCCGTACGCAAGGCCGTTCGTAAAGGCGTGCGCAAGGCTCGCAAGACCGTGCGCCGCAAGGCAGTCCGCAAGAAAGCGACGCGACGAAAAGTAGCGCGCAAGGTTCGCAAGGCCACCCGCAAGGTGGCTCGCAAGCGCCGCAAAGTCACTCGTAAGGTGGGCCGCAAGGTCCGCAAAGCCACCCGAAAAGTGGCTCGTAAGCGCCGCAAAGTCACTCGCCGCAAGAAAGCCGCCGCAGCTTAAGCTCAGCGGTTTTTTCATGGGCAGCGAGTCGCGCTTTGCGCGGCTCGCTTTTTTCTTTGGAAGCCGTGATTCCGTCCGGCTCATTGTCGCCTCGGGCCTTATTTACCGTAGTAAACTGCGGCCCTCGGCTTCGCGATCCAAACGGAATCGCGGCTTCCACAACGTTTGGTTTATGCTTTGCGGACGGCGGGTTGCGTGAACCAGATTGCAAGGAACGCCAGCGCGCAGAGCGCTCCGGCGATGGCGAACATTTCATGCACTCCGACCAGCGCCGCCAAAGCGCCGTCGAACAGCGATCCGGCCGGAACGAAGCCGATGGCGATCATCGTGTAGACGGCGAGGGCGCGTCCGCGCACCGAGTCGGGAGAGAGCGTTTGAATCAGCGTATTCGACGCCCCGAGCAACGTCATCGTACCGACGCCGGTGAAAAAGAGCACCGGCAGCATCACCAGCAGCGACGGCACGAACGCTAGCGCGACGATGCCGCACGACATCAGCAATCCCGCCTGCAGCCAGAGCAGCGCGCGCCGTTCGCGCTGAGCGAAGTACGCCGTCACCAGCGCGCCGCCGAATCCACCCAAGCCGATCGCCGAGACCGCCCAGCCGAGCCCGCTCGCACCCGCGTGAAGAACGTTTTCGGTGAATGCGGGAATCAGCTGGCTGTAGGGGCGCGCGAGAATCGCCGACACGAAGAATGCGAGAACGATCCAGCGCAGAACGGGATGGCCCGCAATGAAGACGATGCCCTGGCGCATCGCGTGCAGGATCGGCTCGCGCCGCTTCACCGAGGGCGGCGACGGCCGCATCGCGAGCACGGCGGCGACGACCGCGAGCGTCAGCACCGCGTTGACGTAGAACGATCCCGCGATTCCCACCCAAACGATCAGTACGCCGGCGATCGCCGGTCCGATAACCGCAGGCGCGTTGAACGCGACCGAGTTGAGGCCGACGGCGTTGCCGACGTATTGGCGATCCACCAGCAATGGCACCCAACTCTGCCGCGTCGGTGCATCGAAGGCGTTTGCAGCCGAGTTGAGCGCGGAAATCAAGACCAGCCCCACCATGTCGAGCCGATTCGTGCTCGCGAGCAGCGCCAGGAGCAACGCGGCGAAGGCCATCGTCGAATTCGTGACGACGAGCACGCGTCGTCGCGGCAGCTCGTCGGCGACGACTCCTGCCACCGGCGAAAGGAGGAGCACCGGTATCGCGCGCGACGCGCCGAGAAAGCCGAGATCGAGCGCCGCGACGTGCGGCGACCCGGCGATGCGCGCGACGAAGAACCCCATTGCGGTGAACTGCATCCACGTCCCCACGTTGGAGATCATCAGTCCCATCCAGAGAAGCCGGTAGTCGCGAAAGCGCAATGCCGCAAAAAGCGACACGGCCCGTTTGGGGACCGGCTGTTCGATCATCCGGACTCGCGGTTCCGGACGGCGCCGACGATCAGGCCGGCGGATTGCGATTCGTCGAAGCGCGACGTGTCGAGGCAGAGGTCGTAGTTCGCCGGATCTCCGAAACTAACGCCGTACCAATCGCGCAAATACGCCGCTCGCATGCGATCGATGCGGTCGACTTCGGCCTCGGTCGTTTTGCGTTCGGTTCCGAACGCCGTCATCACGTGCGCGATGCGCCATTCGCGGGGCGCGTGCATAAAGACGCGCACGACCCCCGGCGCGTCCTTGAGAATCACGCCAGCACCGCGGCCGACGATGACGACGTTCCCGCGCGCGGCGTACTCGCGCACTGCGTCTTGCACGGCTTCGAGCAGGGCTTCGTCGAACGGCGGCACCGTCGAGGAAACGGCGAGTTCCGGCGTCGCCCGCTCCAGGCTCGTGAGCCAGCGTTCGCCCAAAGTCCGCGCCGTGTCTTCGTTCGCCTCGACCTCTTCGGGCGAGATGCCGAAGCGTTTGGCGACGACCACCGGCAGTTGCCGGTCGACGCATTCGTAGCCGAGTTCGCCGGCGACGCGCGCGGCGATTGCGATGGCACCCGCGCCGTATTCGTTGGAAACCGTCACGACCACGGAAGGGGTGTACGCAGTCGCGCCGGATAGGCCCTAGGTGGATCCCATTATCGAGACGCGCGATCTGCGCAAAGTCTTTCGCTCCGTCAAACGCGTGCCGGGCCCGCTCGGGGCGCTGCGAACGCTCTTCTCGCGCGCCTACGAGGAGCGCGTTGCGGTTTCAGACGTCACGATGTCGCTCGAACCGGGCGAGCTGGTCGGCTACATCGGGCCGAACGGAGCCGGCAAGTCGACGACGATCAAGATGCTCACCGGAATTTTGGTGCCGACCTCCGGCAGCGTACGCGTCGCGGGGTTGGTGCCGTCGGAGCGGCGCCAAGCGAACGCCCGTAACATCGGCGTCGTCTTCGGCCAGCGAAGCCAGCTCTATTGGGATCTCCCGTTGATCGAATCGTTCGAACTGCTGCGCGCGATCTACACGATTCCGCCGGACCGCTACGCTCGCAACCTCGCGGAGTTCGTGACCATGCTCGAGATGGAGGAGTTTCTGCGGACGCCCGTGCGGCAACTCTCGCTGGGACAGCGGATGCGCGGCGATTTCGCCGCGGCGATGCTGCACGACCCGCCAATCGTCTATCTCGACGAGCCGACGATCGGGCTCGACGTCGTCGCCAAGGACGCGATCACCGCGTTCATCGCCCGCATCAACGCGGAGCGCAAGACGACGATCGTGCTCACGACCCACGACTTAGCCGAGGTCGAGCGACTCTGCCGCCGGATCATTCTCATCGATCGCGGCGCGATCGTCTACGACGGCGGCGTCGAACGCATCAAGAGCGAGTTCGGCCGCTTTCGCACGCTGATCCTGCACTTTTGCGAGCCGGTCGAGCGCCCGCATCTCGATGGTGCCGAGTTGACCGGCGTCGACGGGACGCGCGCCAGCTTCCGTTTCGATCGCAACCTGCAGCGCGTCGACGCGCTAGTTCGCGAAGCCAGCGATCGTTATCGCGTCGAGGACGTGAACATCGAGGAGCCGGACCTCGAATCGATCATCCGGCGCATCTACGTCCAAGGCTACCAGGAGGCCGCGCTGTGATCGTCTCGAGCAATGCGAAGAAACCGAAGATTCACGCGAGCGCCTATGTGGCGCCGAGCGCGACGGTCGCGGGCGACGTCACAATCGGCTCGGGATGCGCCGTGCTGCACGGAGCGGTCGTGGTCTCCGAAGGGGCGCCGGTAACGATCGGTTCCGATACGGTGATCATGGAGAATGCCGTGCTCAAGGCCAGCGGCGGCAAGGCCCTGAAGTTTCCGCTCGCGATCGGCGAGCGCTGCATCATCGGTCCGCACGCGTACGTCGTCGGTGCGACCGTAGGCGAAGGATGTTTCGTCGCCGCGGGTAGCAAGATTTTCAACGGCGCGACGCTCGAGGACGGTTGCGGCGTCGCACTCGGCGGCATCGTGCACGTCAACGCGCGGCTCCCTGAGGGCGCCGGCGTTCCGATGATGCACATCGCGGCCGGCGATCCCGCGACGATCTACCCACCCGATCGCGCGGGCGACGTCCACGGAATGATTTCGTTTTACGAAACCGTCTTCAACCTCGAACCGGGCGACGGCGTCCGCGCGCGCGCGGCGGAGACCTACGCGAAGTTTCTGCGCAAGACGCACGCGCAGGACGCGCCCTTGGGCGAACACAAAGGGCGGCCGGCGCCGCGCCGGTCGGGCGAGGAACCTCCACCGACACAAGTCGCCGAGGTAGACAAAGTCGTCGACGTGATGATGCTCGAGCTCGAGGAGATGGAGCATCGCCGGCAGGAAGCGATCAAACGGCAAAAAGGACGTTAGGAACCTTCGTGCCGCCATTCGCGACGGCCGTCGCGCCCTACGTCGAGTTCGCGAAGAAAGCGTTCGCCCGTGAGGCCACCTACCGGATGGAGGTGCTCACGGAGATCGGCTCGCTCGTCCTTCGCGTCTACATCCTGCGCTCGCTCTGGACCGCACTCTATGCCCAGAATGCGGCGCCGATCGATCTTCCGCTCCATTCCATGATCACGTATGCAACCGTCGCGATGCTGATGTCGCTCGTCTTGGAGGTCGACGGTACCCGGCTGATTCGCGAGAAAGTGCGCGAGGGCACGATCGCGACCGATCTGATGAAGCCGATCTCGCTGCCGCTCTACTTCTTCAGCGACGGCCTGGGACAGACGCTGCTGCACGCCGTGCTGGTCGTGCCGTCGCTTCTCTGCTCGCTGCTGCTCGTGCATATCGACGTACCGCGTCCGGCGGTTTTCGGCGCGTTCCTCGTGGCGTCCGTGCTCGGCTACTGCGTCAACTTCTTCCTCAATTTCCTGATGAATTCGATCGCGTTCTGGACGCTCGAAACGTTCGCCGTCCAGCTCATCGTACGATGGGCTTCGGACCTGCTCTCGGGCCAAATCATTCCACTGACCTTCTTCCCCGGCATCCTCGGCCGCATCGTTTTCGGGCTTCCGTTCGCCGCCATTTACTCGACCCCGTTGCTGATCTACGTCGGCATCATTCCGGCGAAAGATTGGCTCGCGAGTTTCGCGCTTCAAGTAATGTGGCTGGCGCTCTTCGCCGCACTCTCGGCAATCGTCTGGCGTGCCGCCGCGCGCAAGGTCGTCATTCAAGGCGGTTAGCGACCTGCGCTGCCACAGTCCGCCGCGCAATTCTGAAAAATTATCAACGCGTGTTCGCGCGCGTCAGAAATTGTCAACGCCCTTCACGTTTCACATTCGTTGATACGTTAAAAATCGCTCCGGTATATAGTAGCGCTACTGGAGGAACCATACGCATGAAACGATTATCGTTCAGGCGTGCACTGGTTGCTTCTGCGACGTTACTTGCATTCATCGCCGGACAGGAAACATGGGCACTGGCCGGCACTACCGGTGGAATCGCAGGCATCGTCAAAGAAAGCAGCAGCGGTGCACCCATCGCCGGTGCGCGCGTTCAGGCCGCCGCACCGTCTCAAACGGCCAACACGACGACCGACGCTGGAGGACACTTCATCATCCTCTCGCTCGCGCCCGACACCTATACCCTCACGGTATCCAAACCGGGATACGAGCAAACGGCAACCCCCGGCGAAGTCGTTTTCGCCGATCAGACTCAGCGAGTGACGATCGCAATGGGCAAGCATCTAGCCACGATCGCGCACGTGACCGCTCAAAGCGCCGGCACCCTCGTGAAATCCGGCGTCGGGGGCGATCTCTATAGCGTCAATTCCGCGCAAGCGCACGCGGCGTCGCCGCTGGGCGGCGGCGGCAACCTCAACAGCGCTTACTCGGCAATGTCGTCGGTGCCGGGCGTTCAAGTGAACATCGGCGGTCAAGGCTGGACGTTCAACGCAGCCTACGTTCGGGGCCAAAGCTACTCCAGCACGGGCTACGAGTACGACGGCATCCCGATCAATCGCGCCTTCGACAACTACAATGCGTCGACCGAATCGAGCCTCGGCTTGCAGGAGCTGCAGGTCTACACCGGCGGAGGTCCCTCGTCGGTTGCGACGGCGGGCACCGCCGGATTCATCAACCAAGTCATCAAGTCGGGTACGTACCCCGGATTCGCACAGGCGAACTTGGGCGTCGGCACACCCGCTTTCTACCACTACGGTCAAGTCGAGGTCGGCGGATCAACGCCGGATCGCAACTTCAGCTACTACGCCGCCTTCAGTGGGACCAATCAGGCGTTTCGCCTGATCGACTCCGACAACGGCGCTAGCTTCATGGAGCCCGGCGGCATCTACTCGGGGGCGGCGACCATTGGCCTGTCGCCCGGGTACACCGGCTGTACGGGTTTGACTGGCCCAACCTGCCAGGGCGTGAAGCCGAGCTGTGCGCCCGGAGTAACGCCGGGCGACTACATTAACACGAACGGCATCGAGCAAGGCTGCTGGGGCTATTACAGCGGCCTCGGAGGAACCTCCAACTTCGTAACCGATCGCGAAAACGTCGTGAATTTCCACTTAGGCCTTCCTCGGCCCAGTGGATTACGCGACGACGTGCAGTTGCTGTGGAGCGGTTCGCACCTCAACAACGGCAGTTACGGCTCGATCAACGATCTCGGGCCGGGTTACCAGCAGTTCTATTTAAACAACGCCGGCGAACCATATGCCGCGCCAATTTGCAACCAGTCGATTACATTCCCCGTCGGCCTGACGGTGAACGGCTGTGTGCCGAGCTCGAAGGGTGCGTATACGCCGTACGCAGACCAGATCGCCTACAACGTGCCGTTCGGCACGCCGGTCGCGACGCCGACGCACACCAGCCTGCCCTCGATCTACTCCGCTCCGGGAACTCCGCAGCATCAATTCGATGGCCCGATCCCGCTGTTCGACGAGGGGCTCAACTCCTATCAGAACGATACGGGCATCGTGAAGCTGCAGTACACACACGCGCTCAGTCAAGCCGCGTACGTGCGTGCCTACGGCTACACGTTCTACTCCGACTGGCTCCAAACTGCTCCGCTCTCGGGTGCAACCGGTGAGACTCAACCCGCGCTGCCTTCGCCGGAGTACGAGCTGATCACGCACACGTCGGGCGCCGCGCTCGAGTTCAACGATCAAATCAACGACCAGAACCTGCTGGGCGCCGACATCAACTACACACAAGCCAACGTCGCCCGTTTCAACAACACCTCGGCCATCGCCGGCGCCGGCACGTCGCCGATCGGCTACATGAGTGGAAATGGTAACAACTTCAAGTGTTACGACGCAGCCCCATCCCGGGTCGGCGGCGGCAAAGCAGTGCCGTGTTTGGCCAGCGGCTACTACAACGTCGGTACCGGCACGTTCGTCAATCCCAACGCCGTCTATACCGGTGCTCCGGGAACTTGCGACGCGCCGTCTCCGAGCAATCCGAATCCAGGGCCGTGCGGCTGGCGCAGCAACGCCATCGTGGGTCCGACCGGATTCGGCGGCCCGGCCAACGCTTCGTGGGATTCATTGTGGACGGGCAACGCAACAGGCTCGTTCAACACCGTCCAACCGCATTTCACGAATGCGGCAATCAGCGACCAATGGCGACCAAACGATCGAATTCTCCTCAACGCCTCGGTACGTTACGACAACTTCACGTACAACTTGCCCGATTCGGCCTCGGCCGCAACGCAGTTCTACGCCAACATGACGGCCAACTACACCTGCGTTCAGGCCTCCACGAATCAGGTCTTTGTCACTCCGCTCGCTCCCGGCCAACCGCCGCCGGCGACTGCCCAATACATCAGCGGCGACTGCAATCAAGGCGTGAGCGCGCTGACGCATACCACCCAGACCGGCTGGGTGCATCCCAACGGGAAGTCGCAGGACGGCATTGCCGCCCCGAACTTCACGGCGGCTTCTCCGAGTTCGTATGGCCTGAACTACTGGGAGCCGCGGTTTTCGGGCACCTACACAATCAATCCGGAAACCGTAATCCGGGCATCGGCCGGCCGCTACGTCGCGCCGCCGATCTCGGCATCGGTGCAGTACCTTGCCCTCACCGGCGATGACCGCTCGGTGTGGAACAACACGCTGAACCTCGGATTCTACACGCCGTTCCACCCGATTCCGGGCGTCTCGTCGGCGCAATACGACCTGTCGCTCGAGAAGCATCTGCACGGGACCGACATGAGCTTCAAGTTGACCCCGTACTACACGTGGGTGAACGACTGGCAGCAGCAGACCTTCCTCGGATCCAACTTCGTGACGAACGTTCCGGTCGGAGTCAATCGTGATTACGGCGTCGAGTTCCAGTTCAATAAGGGGGACTTCACCCGCGACGGCTTCTCGGGGCAGTTCTCGTTCACGTACACCAACTCGAAGGTGCAGTTCCAGCAGGTCGGCATCGCCGGGGGCGTCGTCCCCAACCAGACGATCGCCATCAACACGGCGATCGCGCAATATAACGCGCTCACCAAGTCCGGAGGCGGTTCGCCGTGCTACCTCACCGGCCTGACGGGGAATCTTCCCTATAAGGGCGTCTCGTGCTCGGTTAGCGGACCGGCGCCTGCGAATCTCATCCGCAACCCGTATTACAACATGCGCGCACAAGGCGAGCTCGATCCGAACGGCTGGTACAATCCCTATGTCACCGCAAACGCCCCCAATCTGAACGCGGGCGTGAACTCGTACATCTCGCCGTTGACGTCGTCGCTGCTCCTCAACTACCGCCATCACAGGCTGGCAGTTACACCGAGCATCCAGTTCCAGTCAGGCGGCTTCTACGGCAGTCCACTCGACGTCAACGGGTACGATCCGCGTACGTGCGGACAGAACTCGCTGGCGGGCGGCATTACCAAGCTCTCGCCCAAGACCAATCCGCTGCAGTGCAACGTGCTCTCGTTGAATCCCGGGGTTGGAAGCTACGGTCCGCTCGGCTATCTCTACGTCCCCAATCCGCAAACGGGCGCGTTTTCGGCGCTCGGTTCGTACGAGCAGCCGTCGCTGATTACCGGAAACCTCATGGTCACGTACGAGGCAACCCCGCGCATGACGGTCACTCTGACGGGAACCAACCTCTTCCATAGCTGCTTCGGCGGATCGTCGGAGCCGTGGACTCAGGCATTCGGACCGTCACCCAATGTGTGCGGGTACTCAGCGGCCGGCGGCGCCTTCAACAGTTCGGTCTATCCGTCGAACTTCTACAACGGCACCGGCATCAACGACAAAGCGGCCAATAAGTTCACGACACCCTTCCAGCAAAGCTACTTCCCGACGCTCGGCAACAACGGAGGCATCGGATCGGCTCTGCCACCCTTCAACGTGTACTTGACGGCGCAGTTCAAGATCTAGACGAGCTGCACGACCTCGCAACGCAGCCAAGGAAAAGGCGGGATCCGAAAGGATCCCGCCGACTTTTCTGCCACACACGTGAAACGCAAAACCCCCGGTACGTCGCCGGGGGTTCTGTCACATGACTACCTGAGGAGGGTTTTCATGTGCGAATATTATCGCACGTTATTGCGACAATTGCATAAACAAGAATAAAAAGGGCTACGGTGACGTGACCGATTCTTTCGAGCACGCCGCCATCGCAGCGGTAATCGACTTGGCGGCTGCGCCTTCGCGCTTATCCGTTTCGGATCGCACCCACTGCAGCCCAGCGACGAGCCGGCCGAGCGGGTTATACCCGACCATCAGCCCCGGCACGGCCATCAAATCGACCGCGTACGGGTTCTCCGCAATACCGGGGCTATTCGGATCTTGTAACGGGCCGGGCGGGGGTGCCGTAGCGATTGGTTTCGATAGTTCGGTTCCCGTGATGGCGCTCAAATACGTTTCACCCGCATGCTGCAAGTCGCCCATTTGCTGCGTCTGCACGAATCCGTTGATCAGGTCGAGCGATGCGCTTTGATAGGCTACGCTTTCAAGCAACTGCTTTTTGATCGACGCCAGATGCGCGTCGTCTTCAGGGGTTCCGGTCGATCGATTGAACGCGGCATCGTTGAGGAGCGCCTGTGCCGCAAGGAGGTTCTGCGCGATCGGGCTCACCAGATACGACATTTTCTGAAGCGCCATTTCCGTTGCAGGCGAATCGACGTTGATCGAGTCGTTCCCCGACG
>CAWAIE010000003.1:0-1120399 GCA_963782065.1 Vulcanimicrobiota bacterium | reverse complement strand
TTGTGCGATCCACTTTTAAATATGATCGTAACGTCGTGGTAACGAAAGGACCTGGCGGCATTGCTAAGGTCACCGTGGGTAAAGTGCCGACGAGCCTCCTGCAAACCCGCATAGCACTCCTCAAGCTGGAGCCGCCGGAGCAGTATCATTCAAGTGACTTGATTGGCGCGCTCGACTCGACAAAGGAAGTGGAAGGAGCAGCTAAGACATTAGGTCTTTTGCCCGTCGAGCCTCTTAGAATACAACTCGAGCACGTTCCGCAACCCGGGGATCCTTCGCCCCATGTCCCGGCGACACTACACAACGTTACCGTCGATTAAGTCCTTGATCTCGCAGCGAAGACATTTCAAGAAATCGTTGTCTTTGGCATCTGCACTTCGGGCCCCACTCCACGCCACTTTACTCTACTTTGGCCCTCGCAATGAAATATGGCGAGGCGCTCGCAAGCATCGCGCTGAGCGCTGCGATCTAAGCTGCGAGGCGAGGCTTCCGTGCCGCGAGGCGCTCGCAGGCTGCAATGGCGCCGCGAATCGGCGGCGTGGCGAGGGGTTCAACGCAGGCGGCCTCGCGAGCGTGGAACTCGGGCGCATCTCTACGAGCCATATGTATAGTCGAGTGCAAACAGATCTTTACCGTCAGGCTGTTGGCAGATGCCGTACATGACAATGCCTTTGAAGGTTCTCACCACCGAGTCTAAGGCCTCATCTACCGTAACGTTTTGCATCATCTTTGGAAGATGTGGCGCTCCGGGGGTCGGGCCGCCCGCAATGATCTCGATAATCTGCAGGGGGTTGGGGTAGACATCCAGTCTGCGCTCAGCGGCGTATAGCTCCGGCGCGTTCTCAATTGCGACGACCGCTGAGGGCGCGCTGTACTGATTTTTCGGATTCAGGGTTAGAGCCTGAACTCTCGTTTGCAGTACGGTGGTCGAGGGGCTACCAATTGTAATCCTAACCATTCCAGATAGGTCTTGGATGATGACGACATGGGGATCGCCGCGGAAGATTTGCCGGGCCGCGTCCATTCCGGTGGCTCCCTGCGATGGCGGCTGAAGATATACTGCAGGGAAGAGAAGCTGCAAGCGGCCAGATGTGTCGTATTCTGCAGGTCGGCATTCAGCAGCATAATAGATTCGCGCGGATCCCCCGACGTCTCTGAGGGCCGGGCGTAAGTAACTGACCACAGCATCCTCGTATCCGATCGTTCCTGACGCCGAAGCGTCCGATGCTACGCCGGCCTGCGGCATCACGCAAAGCAAAATCAGCGATGCAAAGATCCGAACCATATAGAGGCTACGCTTCACTTGCCGAAAGTGTGACTTCGAATTCAAGTCTGATGTGCTAGAGCCGATACTCAAGGGACCCGCTGTTCGCCGCGTCGACAAACAATTGATACGGGTTAGAAAAATATCCGTCGCCATATTGAACGATTTCGACCTCTTTGAGCATTCCAGCCTCGTTCGTCCAGAGTAGGATCTCAATATAAGGAATCTTTGGGTCGCCCGTTTTCAGACCAGGGCCGTCTTCCGGGTTAGCAATAAAATACGGCGGCCCGCAAGTCGCGCGCACGTCACACCAACCGGTTGGATCGTAGTCGGCGACCTTGCAAGATTCGATCTGCTCTGCTAGCTCAGGAAAACCGCGTGTTACGATCCTTAAGAATGAAAGTTCTAGGTCGCTCGGAGTATGATAGCTTACTTCGGGCATAACCCAAGTGGGGTTCCTTGCCAGTGAACGAATTCCGCCGGGGCGCCCCGGCCGCCAATCGGCAATGCTGCAAAGCCGCTGCGATCTAAGCGCTAAGCTGCGTGGCCGGTGCAAGCTAGGCTTCCGTGCTGCGAGGCGCTCGCAATCCGGATGGCGCCGCAATCGGTGGCGTGGCTGGGGGCGGCTAGAGCAAGGTCGCGTCGATTGCAACTTGATCGCACACGCTAACGAACTCCCGACGATCGTAGTGCGAAGGCTGGCTTCAGTCGTGATATTCCCCGTCTGCGCCCCTAATATGGATCTCCATGAATTGCCTATGCCATTCATCAGTTTGTTCAAGCGAACGTAAGATCAGGTCGGCTTGTTCATCGCCTCGTTGCCGAAGCAATGCTAATGCCGAGACGCCCATAAACATCGCGTCAGATTGTTCGGACACACCGAGGATATGCACGAGAAGCGCGCCGATGGCGTATCCAGCGAAAGTTGAGTCCCAAATCAAGGCCAAGAGCGCTTCGCGCCGATTCTCGACGTTCGATGATTGGAGGAATCCTTCTAGGCACACACGATCATCTTCAGCTATGCTGAAATCGGTGTAGAAGTCGTCAATCAAGCCGCCAGCTGCAGGGTCGGTCAATTGATGTCTCCATCAGCTCCCGTCGCCTCTCGGTCTTCGAATCCACGATTATTGCGTTTCCCTCCCGCGTTGACAACAGGATAATTAAATCGCGAATCTTTCGTCGCGTTTGGCGCTTCTGCACTAAATGCATCGACTCAGCCCTTCGCCTGTGGGGCGGGCCGAACACTCTGTATCAGGCTCGACAAGCGCGATGAAGCTGTCCCAATGCCAAGGCTACGGGACTATCGCTCGCAGCTTGCTCGCGCATTCGTGCCGGAACGCGCGTCCCGCATCCGAGGCATTGGGATGGGTTGCTCGCACTGGTTGAGGCTGGAAATGAGACGTAGCATGAATATCCTCGTCACTACGACGAGGTTTTTGTAAGCGTCCATCTCGTATAATCGTGGTCGAGAACCCCCGGATAAGAGAAAGAGATCATGACAAACCATTCACAGGCCCAAACCAGCAACGGAACGACCTCCGTGGACCGTACCGTGCTGCCCGTCCCACCGCCTCAGTATCCGCCAATCACGGAGCTTGATGCGCACAACGCAAAAGCCCCGCCGCGGTTCGAGGTGAAGGCGCCAAAAGGCGCGCCCAACGTGGTGGTTATCCTTCTCGACAACATGGGCTTCGGCGATACATCGACGTTCGGAGGACCGATCCAGATGCCGACCCTGGATCGTCTGGCCAAGTCCGGCCTGCGCTACAACAATCTCAAAGTTCCGCCGTTGTGTTCACCTAGCCGCGCGGCGCTGCTTACCGGTCGCAATAGCCATACCGCAAACTTCGGTGTGATTTCAGAAATTGCCAGCGGCTTTCCCGGGTACACAGCGATGCGGCCCGACAGCGTCGCGATGTTGCCCCAGATCTTGCGGCTCAATGGCTATAACACTGCGATGTTCGGAAAGTGTCACGAGCTTGGACCGTGGGAAGCCAGCGATGTCGGGCCTTTTGATCGCTGGCCGGTGCATAGTGGGTTTGAGCGTTTTTACGGCTTCATGTCCGGTGAGGCTGATCTTTTTCATCCAGTCATTTATGACAACTTGACCAGGTTGGATATGCACCCGGACCCCGACTACTACGCTAGTACGGATATTACCGACAAAGCCATCCTCTGGCTGCGTTCGCAGCGTTCGCTAGCGCCCGCCAAGCCATTCTTCGTTTACTACGCGGCGATCGGGACACACGGTCCGTTTCAGGTACCCGAGGGGTGGCGCGACCGGTACAAGGGCAAGTTCGATCAGGGCTGGGATCAAGTGCGCAAAGAAACATTGGCCAGGCAGATTGAGCTGGGTGTCGTGCCGCCGGGCACCGACCTCGCGCCCAAGCCGCCGGGAATTCAGGACTGGGACGAATTGACGGCCGACGAGAAAAAAGTCTTTGCGCGGTATATGGAAATCTATGCGGCCTTTGCCGAGGTGACCGACTACGAAATCGGGCGGTTTCTGGACGAGATCGAGGCGTTGGGCGAGATGGACAACACGCTGATTTTCTACATTACCGGCGACAACGGGTCGGTTTTCCAAGGCGGCCTCAACGGCGCCTTCAATGAGTTGTCCGTGTTCAACGGGCTGCCCGAGTCTCTCGACGTTGCGCTGAAAAACTTCGACGAGATCGGCGGTCCCAAATCCCATATTTTGTACAACAACGGCTGGGCTTTTGCCGGCGCGACGCCGTTTGGGTGGGGGCACCAGGTAGCCTCGTACGGTGGCGTCTGCCAGCCCATGGTGGTCCACTGGCCGAAGGGCATCGCGGAGAAGGGCGGCCTGCGTACGCAGTGGATGCACATGATCGATATTGCGCCGACGGTATTAGAGGTAGTCGGTGTGCCCGAGCCGGGCGTCGTATACGGCGTCCAACAGAAACCGTTCGAAGGCGTGAGCGTGCTCGACACATTGAACGACGCCGAGGCGAAGTCGCGCCACACCACGCAATACTTCGAGATGGCGGGCAATCGGGGCATCTACCAGGACGGCTGGTTCGCCACCACGGTGCACCGCCCGCCGTGGGAGCCCAAGCCACGGGCTACTCTTGAGAACGACAAGTGGGAGCTTTACAACGTGGAGGAAGATTTTAGTTGCGCGCACGACCTTGCCGCGAAATATCCCGACAAAGTTGCGAAGCTAAAGGGAGTCTTCTTAGAAGAGGCCGTCAAGTACAACGTGCTTCCACTTGATGACCGCGCTTGGGAGCGCTTCAACGCCGCCATCGCGGGGCGCCCGGATCTTATGGAAGGTCGCACCGAGATCACGGTCTATGAGGGAATGAAGGGTATTCCCGAAAACGGCTTTATCAACGTGAAGAATCGCTCTTTCGTGGTTACAGCCGAGATCGAGGTCCCGCAGGCGGGCGCAGAGGGCGTAGTCATAGCCCAAGGCGGAGAGATGGGCGGCTGGAGCCTCTACGTCAAGGACGGCGCACCCCGGTTTGCCTGGAACTATCTCGGCCGCGAGATCTACAAGATCGTCGGCCCCGCGCGTTTACCGGCAGGCCGGATGGCACTTCGCTTCGAGTTTGCTTACGATGGCGGTTTAGGTGCGGGTGGTAACGGTGTGATCTTCGTCGACCATAAAGAAGTCGCCGCAGGGCGAGTCGAGCACACGCAGCCATTCGCATTTGGTGCGGAAACGACGGACGTAGGTGAGAACCTGTATACGTGTGTCAGCGACGACTACAAAGCGGGCAATAACCGGTTCACCGGCAAGATTCACACGGTGACCGTGCAGGTCGGGAAGTCCAACCTCAGCGAGGAGGCCCAGAGGGCTCTCGCAGAGCTGCGTATGAAGAAAGCGCTGTTCGTCTAATTGTAGTTGAGGTTCTATGGTGGAGCTGGCTCGCATTGCAACTACGAAGCGACTTCGCAAGGCGCAGCTAGCCGCAATGACCAAGCCGCGCGGGCCATAGGGTGTTAAGCGAAGCTGCTAAGGAGCGAGGTCGCTCCGAACAGACAAGGCTCGGCCCGCGAGATCTCAGGGTGCCTGCAACCGTTGTCTACGCGCCCTTGCGGGGCTCAGCTTACCTTGACTACCGTCGGAGGTGTCCAGGTGCCATTGAGAATCGAAGGATTGTTCTCTTTTGGCCAATACATGCGCATCATCGCGATGAAGTCGCCCTTGGGAGCCGGCAGCCAGTTGGCTTCCTTGTCAGCGCCCGGCGACGTATTCTGGAAATATAGCGTGACAGAACCGTCGGGGTTGCTCGTCAAGTTATCGCGCGGACTAACCGTAAACTTATTGAGTGGGTTGGGAACGAACCACCATCCTTGATCGATCTCGTACATCGTGATGGACCAGAAACCATTGGTTGGCGGCGTCGCATCTTTAGCGAATGTTAGCGTATAGTTGTTTGCTCCCGTCAGCATTTGTCCCGTGGAATCAACCTGCGTGTATGGATACACGGCGTCATCCTGCTGGTTCGCGGGCCAACCAAAGGCTGCTACGACAGCCCGTTTTACGTAGTTGGTTCCGTAGGTACCGAGACCTTTTGTGATGACCCAGCCGTTGACGACCGCGCCTAATGCCTTCTGGTTGGCCGCGATCTTATTTAAAGCGGTCTGCGGAATATCGTTCAATACGGACCGCACTGACGGGGCGAGCTTGCTCAACTCAAAGGGCGCCCCCGGCACGATACCGATCTTGGCCATGCGAGCGAGCATCGGCGCGTCTTCCGCCGCCGGAGGCGCGGCGCTGCCCATCAGCTTGGCCATGAGATTGAAATAACCAGCCGTTCCCAGAGCAAGAATGGCCTGCTGTGGTTTAGCGGTCATGCTGACGGCCGGGTTCGGGTTCACCGGCGGCGCCATAGGCGTGTACGGCTTGCCCCAAGCGGAGAGCGGCGTGATCTTGTATTGCGCCTGTAGATCGTTGACGATTTTGTAATCTTTCTCGGTCCCGTCGGCGTAGGTGCGGCCGAGAATGACCATGTAGCGAGTCGTCATCGGAATGTGCTGCATCCCGGTTGGAACGTCGCCGTTCCAACCAGGACCCGTAATCAGGTAATTCGTAGCTTTTCCACCTGCGGTACGGGCACTCGGCGCGGACTGCAGATCGCTCATCCAAAGGTCAACGATCTCGAACAGGTAGAAGCGGCTACCCATATCAGGGTGGCTGAACACCATCGGTTCCGAAAGGTCGAGCCAAGCGACAGAGTAGAGCGTATCGGCATTGGGGGCCGAAACGCCGCGATAATCAGCCGGCGGGTACTTCGGCGCATTCGCGAACTGGTTCAGTGGCGCCCTAAGTCTCTCGATGTCAACCCCGGAGACGTTGCTCCCCTGAAGGCGGGTGACTTCGGTCGTTATGAGCGAATAACCGTAGATGTAGGCGTCTTCGGCAATCTGCCGAGCCTCCGCTGAAGAGAGCGATTGCGCGTTTGCCGAACGGGGAATCGCAAAGTATGTCGCTGCAGCGACTCCTCCGACAAGCGCCTCTTGAATAAACGACCGTCTGTTTGTCGTCATGGGGCCCCTTCCACTCTTGATTGCCAGCGTATTCTAGTGCGATGCGGTGTCTTGCGCCGAGCGTGACGCAATCCCGAGATTAAGAGAGGATAATGTCAATCGGCCCCTACGAAGTGGGCCCGTGCTTTTTCATTTCGATCATGTTTTGTCCGGCTTTGTTTCAACGGGACGGCTAGTTTGATCACTCTATGGCGGTTTCCCTATAAGGGCTTGTTCAAAGGGCCATTGGCGTTCAAGTTCCGCAGATCGAGAGGAGTAGTCCTTCGGATGAGGATGATGAATGCTTCCCAAAGTCTCGGATGCGGGAACCCGCGTTCCGGGATTTCTCGAGTTCGACGACGCACTACACGGGACCACATCCGAAGGCGGTACGTACGGACGCGGAACGCTCTTTAGCGTGGGCCTATATGGAGGCGGCCACTTGCTATTCAGCTTTGGCTCTAACCGACTATTAGATGGTACAAATCCTTCGTCCGCCCTGATCGATGTGGACGGTGCGCTCTACGGCACCATGGTAAACGCCGGTGCCTACGCCGGCGGCGGCACCGTATTCCGCGTAACGGAGGGTGTGAAGCGCACGATGTATGGGACGACTTCTCAGGGCGGCGCAACAGATACCGGCACGATCTTTAGCGTAACGATCGGCGGCAACGAAAGGGTGCTGTACAGCTTTGGTAGCGGCGGCGGCAAACACCCCGTTCCACGGCTGCTCGGCTTCGGACGAACGCTGTACAGAACGACGTATAGGTCACCGCGCATCGCAGCGCGAATGTCCTTTCGTTCAAGCCCAAACTATCAAAGAGAGGCCTGATGCGCATAACGTTGGCATTTTTGACGGTGGGGGCGGCGATGCTTGCAGCGACCGCCTGCGCACCAACAGGTTCTGAATCGATCGATACGACGGCGGCAACGTCGCATCTCGATACGAAAGGGGTGCCCAACCCAGCTCCGACGATATTACGAAGCGCGGCGACTGGTCCGAAGCTGCGCGGATGGCTGCGGACTTCGGCACAGGATTCGCAAGCATTGATTTACGTGGCTGCTTACAACAAGATCCTGATATTCCCGGAACGGGGATCGAACAAACAAGCTATCGGATCGATCACCGACGGTGTGAGCGGCGCGTACGGATTATACGTGGATGGAAACGGGAACCTGTACGTCGCGAACTCAAGCACGATAACGGCGTATCACCCGAACAGCCTGAACCCGTTTATCATCTATCAGGATCCCGCTAGTCCGCTTTACGTAGCGAAAGATCATGCCGGCCACATCTATGGTGCCAACCGCGATGGAACCGTAACTGAGTTTCTACCGAATCGCACCACCGCGTTTCGCACGTACCACACTCCTGGGGTGGAAGCCGACGGAATCAACATCGACGTGTCGGGCAATATGTATGTCGCCTACCGCGACAGCTCGGGAGTCGGGAGCATCAAAAAGTTTCAACCGAACTCACAAAACGGGCATATCTTGGGCATGCAGTTAGTAGAGCCGCAAGGCTTGCAGCTCGACAAATCCGGCAACATTCTCGTGGTAGAGACCGGTAGCAAACAAGTAGTCGATATCTTTCCGCCCGGTAAAAGGACGCCGTCCGATGTGGTGCAAGCCGGAGATGGCGTCACGCAAGTTGTGCTTCAAGAAGCAAACAACGCCCTGTATGTTTCGAATTTTCGCACAAACGACGTCTACGTCAGCGCGTATCCTCCAGAACAATTTGCAGTGAAAGATGCGACGGGCACCGGTGGGGTTCAAGGCATGGCACTCAGTAACGAGGAGCGGTAGTTAAAAAGCCAGCTTCCGCTATTTAATTCGTCACAGGAACCCTAGCATGAGCATCTTTACGACGGGTCATCAAACCATGGAAGATGATGCCCTCGAGGAAGCGCTGAAGGTTTCGCTTACGAGCGATGGCGGAGCAAAGACTTTTCCGATGGATGAGTTTGTCCGTTCGCCGCGGTCGCACAGGGGTTAAGAACTTTAACGTTTGCGAGGACTATATCGTGATCAAGACGCGTTCTCTTCTCTTACTTAGCGCCATCACAACGCTGTCGGTCCTAGTCGCGTGCTCAAGCAGTTCCGTGCCTATCTCTGCCGGTTCGTCGCCCTCAATCGCGAATGCGAGTTCGCATGTGACGCCACAAGTTCGCGTTTTGCCGGGACCGAAGGTTATGGGCCCTCTCGTACTACCACTCGCCCCGCATCCTTGGAACCTGCCCCACCGCTGGCCGAAAACGACAAGCGGGCAAATCTTGTTCGTTGCGGATCCAACCGATAATCAGGTGTTGATGTACGATCCGGCGCAACCGCATCCGTCTCCATTGGGCTCCATTATCGATGGGATAAACGGCCCAATGGGCGTTGCTGTCGACAAACAGGGTCAAGTCTACGTCGTAAATATTGGCAACAACACGGTTACCATCTACCCGCACGGATCTGCTTCGCCAAGCCTAACGATCGATAAGGGCCTATGGGCTCCCGCCGGCATCGGCGTCGATTCGAAGGGCAATGTTTTTGTCGCGAACGAAGAGCAATTCGTCACCGGATATCGGCCGGGTCGGAAAACACCGTTCGAAACCATTTCGTTTCGCAGCATTGGCGGCCAAGCGATCGGCCTCGCGGTCGACGCCGCCGACACCGTTTGGGTCGTCTGCGACAACCTTGATGCCCTCTTTACGATCGCACACGGAAAGAAGACGGCACAGAATGCGAATCTGTCCGGCCTCGGCGGACCTATGGGGGTTTCCTTCGGCAAAAACGGCATGATGTACGTCTCCAATTATGCCGCCTCGAACGTCTTAGTGTTTGCGCCCGGCACCACGAGCCCAGCGCTCACTATCACCGATGGGATCGACAATCCTACCTTTAATGGGGTTTCGGCTTCGGGGCGCTTCTTTCAATCCAACGCGCCAGGAAACGTCGTCGGTTACAAAGAGGGACGCACGAAGCCCGTCACCACCATCACAACTACCCCAAATCCTTGGGGTGTCGCGGCATACCCGCCTGTAAACCAATAGCGGCGAGTGGAACAGACAATCGTCGATTCGGTCACAACGTGCATTTGCACTTCATCGACCCTGGCAGATCGGCGCAAAACGCTTGAAGCGAATCGTTTAAGGCGCGGGTTCGCGATGAGCTTCTTAACGTCGAGGCGTTCAGAACATTGCCGGATCTGCGTAGCGCCGCCGATGAATGGCTACTCGATTACAATGAGCTGCACACCATTTGCGCCACTAAGCTGCGAGGCTGCTGCGAGCTAAGTTTCCGGGATGCGAGGCGCTCGCAGTTGCAATGCGAGCTACGCGCGCCGATCTAAACTGCTAGGCCCAAAGTGCAACGGCCTCGCGAATCGCGAAGCGGTATGCGTAGTAACGGGGATCGGCTCGCCCCGCTTTGATGCACGCGCAGCTATCCTTTCTTGGTTCGATTACTTGCGTGTTGATAGTTGCCGCCATTCAATGGAGGCGCGGTCGAGTATGGTAGCGTTGTATGTGAACCCGGAGCGCGCGTACCGATAAAAGTCGGCTCATCAAGCCAAATAACGGTTAGGGCATAAACGGCGTCAGCGGGGGCAAACCGCTCCCTTAAACATAACTGAAGATACTTTTTCGCATATCGCGCGATCGGCCGGCCTGATCGTGCGGCTCGTGCAATGTTTGCAATCGCGTTTGCAAAAAAGCGCGAAGCATCGGAAACACCATGTAGTATAAGGATTTCTCGCTATGCTCTGTGATGGACGGCGTGCCGGACGCATCGACGGTCCCTAGCGGTATCCCGTCAGTTTAAGCCCCGTTCGTTCATCGCTCTTCGTTACTTAGCGCCATGCCTTGAACGTACATAAGTTTTTCTGCAATTTTCTTTTGGAACTGCATTTGAGGGTCGCGACTGACATAGACGTCCCCGTTGGCGTAATTCGACATGTATATGTACTTTTCGGATTCGCGAAGAACGATTTGCGTAACGCCAACATCGACGTGAATGACCTGCGACGGTGACGTTGTGCCGGGCGGAAATACAGCGATAGCCTGAGTGTCGCCGGTTTCTACAACGAGAATGTTTCCGGATCGATCGAGTATTAGTGACTGCGGCGAGTCAAGTTTCATTCCGAGAACTTGGCCTACTTGAGAGTTCGGAGCAAACTTTTCAATGCTAGCGTTTCCCAAGCCGTCATTGTAACCCACATACAAATTGTTCGCTGCGTCTAAATTTATACCAGCGGTTTGCGTCCCGGGAATTCGGAAGGTTACGTCCGGTGTCGTCTGATGCGGCGGATATTCAGACACGGTTCCGTCCTGATTGGCCACGTAGAGCCTACCCGCATGATCGAGTATAACGTATAAGGGGCGGTCGGGATCCGAATAAACGATGTACGGGTGCTCCGCGCCCGGCCGATACGCCGTTATCGTCGATTCATTGGCGACATAGAGATCGCGCCGCCCGTCTACGAATAATCCGTGCGCTGAATTTATGCAAGTTCCGGCGTTGTCGGCGGCGGCATAGAGACCGTCGAAGAACAGGCAGTCGACGCGAGCATCGCCGATCCAACCGCAAGAAAAGCTAGTATCGCGCATAAAGCCCTCACCACGAAATTACGACCAACCCGTTTCCGCTATTGCCTTTACCGGGTTCGATAAGGACGTTTTGCGCGCCGGTTTCCACAAACGACGACCCCCCTCCACCGCCTCCGCCAGATCCGAGACCCTCTCTGATGGTACCGCTATAATAGTCCGAGTTCGCGCCGCTACCGCCTCCGCCGCCGCCATAGTATCCGCCACCACCGCCACCACCCGAACCTCCAGTCAGAAGACTGTACACCGAACAAAGGTAGCACTTATTACCCGCTCCGATGCCGCCTATCCCGAGCTTGCCGTCTTTACCGGGATTTCCGTGTTGGATATACGGGTTGCCGGCTTTCCCTCCGGCACCACGGGCTCCGCCGCGGTCCTGCGTGCCACCGCCACCTCCACCGCCCCCACCAACAAATCCATCGCCGGAACCGAGGCTGACGCCGTCGACTCCAGGGTCGCCGGAAACGCCGCCGCCTTCTCCACCCGGCCCACCGTGATACTGGCCCGGTCCGCCTCGGCCGCCTGCGCCGCCCGCAACGAGTATGCGATATCGCAAGCCATCGCCGCCCGATCGAACGTCGGATGCACCTGCACCGCCCTTCCCCATCAGCGGACAGCCGCCGCTGTACGCGCAGGCACCTCCTTTGCCGCCGCCATTGTAACCACCATACTCACCATGCGCCGTTCCGCCGACCAAAATCGTCAGCACGTCACCCGGATGCACGCTCACTCGGGCTTTTACCAGGCCACCGCGAGCGGACGGAGTGCCAGCGCCCTTTGCGTTAATGGTAATTTTCTGAACACCAATCGGAACTCGGAATGATTGGCGCCCGTCAGTAAATTGAAACGTCTGACTGTTCGTATTCTCGGCGCGCGGGACGAGTTTAGCATCTTCAGCCGATTGTAGAAAGGTTGCTCGTTGCGGTGATAGGCTAAGCGGGGGCTGCGATCCGCCGCAGCCCGCAAGCAATGCGGCAGCCGCGCCGACTAAAACGCAGCGGCCGAGGACGATGATCTTCATGGCGGCGAGTGTCCCTTCTTTTCACGCAACGAAGCGCGACCCAGGCTCGTTCCACGACCGGGGCCTGGGTTCCGTGCTGCGATCCGCTCGCAGCTGTAACGGCGCCGCGATCGATGAAGGGACCGATGCAAGCGTTTAACGAGAAGATCGCCGACGTATATCGCCAAACGCGCGAGGAGTTTGCTCAACGCCGCTCCGAGCCTAACTATGCGGCGTACGTCGTCCCGAGCGCTACTGATCCGGACCCCGGCTTTGCGATCTTCTACACGCCGCCGAGTTACGAACCTCCGCTTTTGATCATCGGCATGAACCCTTCCAACTTTGCTGGCTCAGGTGCGTCCCTCAAGGCCGCGCCAAACGCTGCAATGCTTGAGGGTAAGCCGCCTGGAGTTAATAGCTACCTCGAGCACAACCACGAATTCGCGATCGCACTCCGTAAGAGCTTTGCCAAGCATTTCAACTTGTTAGAAGCTGCTGTAGGGATGAACGTTTGGTACTTTCAGGGTCCAACCTGGTTCTTAGCGCTGTTTGCCAGGCGACACGCTACGGTCCGAAAGGTCGACTAGAGGAATCGGTAAGTGGTCTGTGTTTTGACCGCACTATTCGCTTATGGCAAGACCGCTCGGATCAGGCTCATGGCGATCGGCGTCCCGGGGGCTCGGCTGCGACCGTCGAACCTCTTATCACGTTATCTTCTTTGAGTATCTGGAGAATGAAGGCTTCATCTAGACTCGGTGCAGCTACGCTGAGCGCGGCGCTCTTAGCTGCTTGTGGCGGTAGTGGCGCGGTGCCCTCGCAACGCCTATTTCACGCGCGTCAGATGACGCGTTTGCTTAGTGGAGTCGGCGGCCAATACTTGTATGTGTCCAACGGTTTACCGCCGCATACGGTTACGGTCTATGCTCGGGGGAACTCAAAACCCAGCCGCACCATCAAACACGGCGGTGGTGGGGCGATGGCATTCGATTCTTCGGGCAATCTTTACGTCTCAAATGGCGCCTTCGATAATGGGCAAATTAGCGCCTACGCTGTCGGGACGACGAAGCTGCTGCGTCGAATCAGGAACGTTACCGATCCCTACGCCCTGGCACTCGACGACCAGGGCTACCTTTATGTAGGGAGCGTCGGCGCCGGCGTTCTCGTGTATGGGCCAACCGGCATCCAACTCATTCATGTTATCCGCGACGGCGTGAAGGGCGCCGCTGCTCTAGCCTTCGATCGCACCGGCAACCTCTACGTTGCAAATGAATGGAGCGGAACCGTAACGGTGTATGCCCCCGGAAAGACCCCCGGGCACCCGAAGCTCATTCATAAGATTGAAGGACTCCATAATGCGCTTGCACTCGCGTTCGGGCCATCGGGGGACCTATTTGTCGCGAACCACAGCACGGTCCACGTTTTCAAGTCAGGCAGCCTGGCATTACTGCGGACGATCACAGGGATCACATCCGCAGAAGCGATCGTGGTAGATTTCGTGGGCAGGCTCTACGTTTCGAGCGATCCCTTTACGCGTCACGGCTATCAGCCGGGTTGGGTCACGGTCTATCCGGCGGGAGGCACAAAGCCCCTCCGCAAGATTACCGAAGGGATCGACGTTCCTAGAGCTGTGATCGTAGATGAAAACGACAACGTGTACGTTGCCAATTTCGTGGAACAGCTCTGTTACTGAGTACAGCCCCGGCGGAACGAAGCTGCTTCGCACCATCACGGACGGTATCGTTGACCCGAACTTTCTGGCCTTCAACTCGTTGTAGCTCGATCGACGAGTGCTAACAGGTCGTCCCAATGCCTAGGATGCGGGGCGCGCATTTCGACGCGGATCCGCGAGCAGGATGTGAGCGATAAGCCCGTGGCCTTGGCGATTTGGCTCAGCGAGTAGCCGTCAAGCTTCCGGATAATCTACGCCTCAGCTGGTAGGAAATAGGCAATTTTTCACCGCGATCGGCGCGTTGGCTGCGAAGCGGCTGGGAGCTAAGGCAACGCGCAACGTCGTCGCAATCGCGAGGCCGTGGACAGAATAGCGCGAAAGCGACGGCGCGATAAGGTTAAAATCGTGCGACGATAATTAGATCGACACTCCGATTGGGCCGCTTAGCCCTGTGTTCTGACCGCTGATGACGGCAACGGGCTTGATGTTCGAACCACTCGCCGGCCATTGGTAGCTGGTGATCGCGTTGCTGGTGAAGTTTGCCACCCATAATCGCTGGCCCGTGTAGTCGATGTACATCCCTGCCGGCGACGAGAGTTTGGTCGCCGGACCCGCGTAGATCGCTGACGGCTTCTGGTTCCCGTTCGCACTCAGCGGGAACATCAGCAGGCTGTTGCTGTTTTGGTCGGAGATGAGGAACGCGCTCATCTCGTTGCATATGAAGCCGCCCACTGGGGACGTTAGACCCGTCGCCGGTCCCGCGACCGTTTGCACCGGCTTCGCGTCGCCGCTGGCTCCGGAAGCGTAGACCGTGACGCTCGCGCTGGCAAAGTCGTCCACGTAGAGCGTGTTTCCGCTGAGCATGACGCCGGTCGGCGAACTGAGCCCGGTATCCGGGCCGACGATCGTGTTGATCGGCTTGGGGTTGCCGTTGGCCTTGGCGCGGTACTCGCTTATCGAATTGTTGCCCGAGTTCGCGACGTACACGTTGTCGCTCGCGTCGAGCGCGATGCCGTACGGCGCGCTCAGGCCGGTCGCAGCTCCGCTGATCATGCGGATCGGCTTCGCGTCGCCGTTCGCCTTCGGGCTGTATACGGTGATGCTGTTGCCGGCGATGTTGGCGACGTAGAGATCACCCCTTTCGTCGCACACCAAAATCGCCGGGTCCGCGAGCATGGTGGCCGCGCCGCTAATGGTGCGGATCGGTACTTTGTTGCCGTGGGCCGTGATCTTGTACTCGGTGATCGAGTTGGCCGCGCTGTTAGCGACCATGATGCGATTCCAGGAATCGGCGGCCCGGTGCGACGCTAAAGCGCGATCCGGATTCGTCGAGCGGTTCTGCGACTGTCCTTCAGTCGTCGCGCCCGGCAAGGCCGCAGACCCATTCGGAGACCCTGCGCCGGAACATCCGCTGATTAGAACCACTGCTCCCGCGCAGAGGATGGCAAGAGAAGCTCTCAAGCTAAAGCGCATGGGTTTACCCTCCCAATTCGGAAAGCTCCGCCGAAGGCGACCTTGCTCCATTGTACTCCCGTTCTTTCCAAAAGGCGAACCGCTCGTTCAGGTGGCCCTCGGAGTGCTGTTTCGAGAGCCAGCGCAGACAGACGAGGTCCCGGCGCCACGAATCGGCTACGTTTAATAAACAGATCAGTTTACAAGCTCGACGAAAGCCTCCCCATGTCTCGGATGCGGAACTCGCGTTCCGGCGCGGATTGGGCTGGTTGCTGCGATGCCGGCCGGCCGCACCGCCATCTGCTAGCGACGCCTTGAGTGCAGCGATGCGCCGCAAAGCAAACACGGTCCCGCGAAAATCGCGAAACCGTATGGTGACTTACTTATGACAGATTGATGCGGAGTTAAAAGCTTACTGATCGGCAAGGGTCGCATGGTCAGCCTAGAGGCCTTGTCATGGCTGCGAGCGATCGGCGCCGCGTACGTACAGATCGGCAACGGCGGCGAGGTTCTCGCGCACTCGGTCCCCTTCGGCTACGACGGACTGCCGATACGACGCGCCCAGGCGCTCGCGGTCACCAACGGCTTGGACCTGGATTGTAATTCTTTCGCCAGCCTGACTCCTCCATTATCGACGCGGTTCTCGGCATCGGCTGTTGCTTTTTTACCTCGCCGATTTGGCGGCATGCTCGCCGGATAGATAAGCGCGTTCATTTGTAACCAGCGCAAGAAGCGCACCCCAATGCCTCGGATGCGGGACGCGCGTTCCGGAACGGATGCGCGAGCAGGCCGCGAGCGATAGCCCGGTGGCCTTGGCGATTGCGCTTAGGGAGAATGCATCCAGCTTCTGCACGACCTCGCGCGAGAACCGCGCCCGATCGCGATCGGAGGCCGAGCCTCGCGCCCGGGTCCGGTTGCGCCGATGCTGCTCCGAAATAGTCTCGCCGCGCTTGCGCCCGGCCCGATCTCTGGCGCGCGGATCGTTGCCCCCAGCAGCTTGCGCTGCGAGCGCCTTGCGAGCGGTTTCGATTACTCGCAGGCCGTGAGCCCGGCGCACTTTAGGAATGCATGCATCGCAGTGCCTACGCCTGCGCTCGTACTGGACCGTCGCATAGCGCGCACGTGGCTGCAGCCTTCGGCAAACTTTCCAGGCGCTGAATCTCCACGCTTTGCTTGCGTAGGGGCGTGGCTGCAACGCCTTGCGAGGTGTTGCGACGAGCGGCGATTTCACAGGCGCCGGTGGCCTTGCGTTCGTGCCCGTAAAGGACTCGTAAGCGATCGCTCCGATGTATAGCGCCGCGGCGCGGCGAACACGGACTCCTCCGCTAATCCCTGCAGGCTTTTGGAGGCACGCCATGAGGATTACAGGTCTTATCCGCTCCGCGCTCAGAGGCTGCAGGGCAGCCTTATGACCCAACGAACCGCAGCGCGCAGTAAATTTACTGCTGCTGACTTGACCACGCGTGCACTTTCTCGCCGCGCCGTTGAAGCGGCCATCTGGGGCATGCCTGCGGTCAATTTCCAGCTGATGCTTCAAGAGATGGTCGATAAGGTGCATGGCGACACGAATCAGGTGTTGTACTGGCCACGCCTGCTCGACTGGAAGAACCAAACGCTGACGCCCAATCCAGACGTGATCTACCTGATGCCGTTCTTCAACACGAAGGACGTCGGACCGATCGTTCTGGAGATCCCGCCAGCCGACGACGGCCTGTTCAACGGCAGCATCATGGACTTGTGGCAGGCCGCGATCGAGGATGTGGGGCCGGGCGGAGTCGACAAGGGCCAAGGCGGGAAATACCTTTTCACGCCGCCGGGCTTCGTGCCCGCGGATGTACCCGCCGGCTACATCGCGATGCCGTCAGACACTTACCAGGGTTACGCGTTGCTGCGCTCTGTGTTGAAGAGCGGCAGCAAAGCGGATGTGGACAAGGCTGTAACATACGCGAGGCGCATCCGGCTCTATCCGCTATCGCGCGCGGCAAAGCCGCCGGAAACGCAGTTCGTCGATGCGAGCGATGTGGTGTTCGATACCACGATCCGCTATGATCTGAGCTTTTATCGGGCGCTCGACCGCGTTGTGCAGGCCGAACCCTGGCTCGAACGCGACAAAGCCATGATCGATCCGCTGAAGACGATCGGAATCTAACGGGGGCGGCCGTTCAAACCCGACGCGCTGACCAAACGCATTCTGAAAGACGCTATCCTGGAAGCGAAGGCATCGTTCGACGGCCGCTACGACAGCCTGCCACCCACTATCGAGGGGAGCACTGGTTCTTCCCAACCACCGAGGAGGTGCACCAGAACGTGATGAGTTTCTGGCGTGTCCCCGACTCGTACCCTATCCATGCGCGTGGCACCACCTATACGCTGGCATTCTTTAGCGCTAAGCACTTGGGGCAGTCGCGTATTATTTGCTGACCGGTCACGACAAGAGCGGCAAGCCGCTCGACGGTAAAAGGAATATCGCTTGAGGGTGCCCGCGAATGCGCCAGTAGCGCAATATTGGTCGCTGACGGTTTACGACCGTGCGACCCACGCCTTCATTCGGCGTGCACGCCGGGTCGGTCGTCGTCGCAGACGCCCGAACTACGCAAGAACTCCGATGGCTCAACCGACATTTTCTTCGGCCCGAAGCCTCCGAGTGGCCAATCATCAAACTGGATCCCGACCAACGCGAAAGGACGTTTCGAGGTGCTAGCACGTTTTTACGGCCCGCAGAAACCACTCTTCGACAAAACGTGGGTACTGCCGGATGTCGAGCGGATCGTTGCTCACTGAGAAAAGGGAAAAAATCAGCACACGCTACGTGTCGTTAGGAGTCCCCATTCTGGTCGACCCGAGAACCCGGAAGACATAAATAAGGTCCGATCGGCCTCCTTTGATTGAGGGTAAACGGACGTTTGGTTTCAGATCCGTGCGTGAGGTGCGCAAGAGCCTTCCATACCAAGCTTATTTGCCTGGTATGGAAGGGCTTTGTGCCCGCATTAGCCGTGCGACGTTTTTACTTGTTCCATCACCGCGTCCAGGTTGAACGAAGCGGGTTTCTGACGCGGCGGGAACTTGTCGAAGTCCTCGATTTGGCCCGCGATCACCGCCTGCATCATGTACAGCTGAGGTACGTGATCGACCATCCAATCGAAGTACGTGTTCGAGTTGAAGTCAGCCTCGCTCGAACGGATCGCGACGCAAGCTCATGATATGCGGCAGACGGAGCTTCACGAATGGCTCGGCCCACTGCTGCATCTGATTGGCGCGCTGAACCGACAGATTGAACTTCCAATCGCCGACCCGCACCGCGATGACGTCACCATCGTCGCTGAAGTAAACGATCGCGTTTCTCGGGCTTTCCTTCGCCTCGCCGCGTGAAGTAGGGGATCATGTTGTAGCCGTCGAGATGGACGTTGAACGTCTTCCCGCCCACCGTGCAGCCGTCGAGCAGTTGTTTGGTCACGTCCGGATTGCCGGCAACGGCCAGCAACGTCGGAAACATGTCGATGTGCGAGACGATGCCGTTGAAGACCGAGCCCGGCTTGATCTTGCCCGGCCAGCGGATGAAGCACGGCACGCGCCAGCCGCCTTCCCAGTTGGAGTCCTTCTGCCCGCGGAACGGCGTGTTGGCGCCGTCCGGCCAGGTGTCGTTCTCCGGGCCGTTGTCGGTGGAGTACATGACGATCGTGTTGTCGGCGATGCCCAGCTCGTCGAGCTTGTCGAGCATCATGCCGATCTGCTCGTCGTGCACGACCATGCGGTCGCTGTACGGATCCTGGCCGCTCTTGCCGAGGTTCTTCTCGGCGACGTGCGTGCGGAAGTGCATGGCCGTCGAGTTGTACCACAGGAAGAACGGCTGATCGGCCTTGGCCTGCGTTCTCCATCCAGGCGAGCGCGCGCGCTGGTGATCTCCTCGTCGATCGTTTCCATGCGCTTCTTGGTCAGCGGACCGGTGTCTTCGATCGTCTGTTTGCCGACGCGGCCCCAGCGCGGATCGACCGTCGCATCGTCCTTGTCGGTCGCCTTGCAATGCAGCACGCCGCGCGGACCGAACATCTCCTTGAACTTCGGGTCCTTCGGATAGTCCGGCAGTTCGGGCTCTTCCTCGGCGTTCAGGTGATAGAGGTTGCCGAAGAACTCATCGAAACCGTGCACGGTCGGCAGAAACTCGTTGCGATCGCCCAGGTGGTTCTTGCCGAACTGGCCGGTGGCGTAGCCCTGCGGCTTCAGCAGCTCGGCGATGGTCGGGTCTTCCGGCTGCAGGCCGACCGTCGCGCCGGGCATGCCGACCTTGGTGAGGCCGGTGCGGATCGGGTTCTGACCGGTGATGAAGCAGGCGCGGCCGGCGGTGCAGCTCTGCTGCGAGTAGTAGTCGGTGAAGAGGCCGCCTTCGTTGGCGACGCGGTCGATGTTGGGCGTGCGGTACCCCATCATGCCGTTGCTGAACTTGCTGATGTTCCATATGCCGATATCGTCACCCCAAAGGATGAGGATGTTGGGTTTCTTTGTCGGCACTTCTAAAAGCCTTTCTCGCTGACTTTGCGCTTTTTCAAACGGGATAGAGCTGCAGCCCCTGAATGGTTGTTCACAATACCCGCTCGAAAAGTAAAAGGTCGAAGCCGTCGCAGCTTCGAGGGGGATAACAGCATATCACTTTGGCCTGCCTAGCGCCATTCAGGTGCGCGAAATCGACACTTTACAAGCCCACGTCGACTTGCCGCTGCCCTTCGGCGGCGATCCGATCACGACGAATTATGAGATGAGCCAGCAAACGCGTCCTCTCAGTATCAACGCGGCGTGTGTCCCCCGCCCTGGGGGGTCAGCCTGTAGCGCGAGCGCTCGTTTAAGTGGACCTCGGTTGGACCCTAAGATCCATCCGCCGAAGTCTCGCACTGCGTCAGACTCTTGGAAAACTCTAAAATAACTCTAGCTCTACGCGTCGTGAGGTTTAACCAGTGCCTCCAGTGCCGCCCAAAGCGAGTCGCCGGCAAAGATCAGAGTCCATTAGCTATAGCTCCGCTAGAGCCATTTTTTGTGATTTTGCGCGTGTACTAGCCAAAGCCAGAGCACTCAATCGATGGAACCTTCACTTCTGAAGAACAAGTAAACACGAGGAGAAAAGAATCGGGGAACCAACAGCATCGCAGTCACAGTCGACAACTTCACCCGTGCCGAATCTGACTTGTTTCTGGCAACCTAGTCAAGCAAGGAGGCCTTGGAACATTTGACCATCGCCGTGAACCAGCTAGATTAAGACCAGGCTGTTATACGGCTCAATCGCGATACGCTCTATTCGTCGGCTGTATTCGACCTTGATGCCGGGGCCGTAATGATTACGCTACCCGATGCTGGAAGCCGCTTTATGTCCATGCAGGTGATCAATGAAGATCATTTTGTTCCCGAGGTTGTCTACGGCGCGGGCACGTATACGCTTAATAAAGATAAGGTCGGCACGCGCTTCGTCCTCGTTGCGATTCGGACGCTTGTCAATCCGATGGATTCGAAAGATGTAGAACAGGTTCACTCGCTCCAGGATAAGATGGTCATCAGCCAGAGCAGTACGGGCCGGTTCGAAGTGCCAGACTGGACCCGGTTAGCCAGAAGAAAGTGCGTGATGCACTACTGGTTCTTGCGACCACGATCGCCGACTTCAAAAAGGCCTTCGGCACAAGAGCTGACGTTGATCCGGTGCGACACCTGATTCGAACTGCAGCAGCCTGGGGCGGAAATCCCGACAAGGATGCGACCTACCTAAACATTATACCACAAGAGAACGACGGTTCGGCCGTCTACAGACTCACCGTAAAGGATGTGCCAGTCGACGGCTTCTGGTCGGTCAGCGTCTACAACTCCGAGGGGTATTTTGCGAAGAATGAATACGATGCGTATTCAATAAATAATCTGATCGCGGACAAGGGGGCGGATGGTTCGATAACAATTCAATTCGGCGGTTGCGACGGCAAGATCACAAACTGTTTGCCGATAACGCCTCGATGGAACTATACGGTGCGCCTCTATCGTCCTCGGCCGATATCCTGAACGGGAAATGGGCATTTCCTGAACCTCAACTTGCGTCGATGACGTAGCTGCTGCGCCTGCGCCGCGCACGTCGCCCACGCCCGCGGCCGCTCGCGACACCCACGTAACAGCCCGGCCGAGTCTTCCGGCTTCGCCGGATTACCTCAGGTACACCGTTCTTCGACGTGGCAGCGCACGAGAAACTGCGTTCCGCTCGGTGCGATACCGTCACGACCGCGATGAACTCGACCTTCTCGTCTTGGGGTGCGGTGATGTCCACCACATGTCCTTGCTTGATCGAAACCTCAAGCCGAGGATCGCTGCTGCTGGCGCTCCAATCGGACTTCGGCAAGACGTGAAAGAGCGCGCTCGACGCGTCTCTCGTCGTGCCGGAAACCAGGGTGATCACGGCTTCGTCGAGATGCGGCGAATTCGCAGCCGGCGTGACGGCGGCAATCGACGCGGTCTCTCCGGCACCGGCAGCCGGCAAGGCAAGCGTTCTCATCGCGGGCGAACATCCGGCCGCGCCCAACACTGCACCGGCGGCAGCGCAAGCCATCTCTTTGCGGTTCATGCGATCTCCTTAAAGGTTCGGAAATGGTTTACTGCGCATTCGCGATAAACTGCGAGGCTGCTGCGAGCTAGGCTTCTGCGCTGCGAGGCGCTCGCAGGTGCAATGGGGCTACGATTCCTCTATTCAGCTTAAGCTTTGATTCCGGATATCGAAAAGATCGTGCCGGCGTTCTCGCTTCCACCGCCCTTTGCCGTCGTGCCGAAAAGCTTTCCATCGAAGACTTTGAGCACTGAGGACGGTGCCGCGCCGTCACTTCCTCCCGTAAAGGTATAGATGATCGTCAGCTTGCCGCTCGTTGTGACCGAGAATACCGTCCCCTGTTTTCCGATGGGGCCGGCACTCATGGTGCCGTAGAACGCACCAGCGACGTTGGTTAGGGCAGCGGAGGGGTCGCCCCCAGCATTACCCTTTGAAGAAGCACTATAGAGCGTCTTGAACGCCCCACTGGGTGTGATCGAGAATACCGAACCGATGCGGTTCTTTCCACCAAGACACGCCGTGCCGTAAAGCGTTCCACTAAGAGGGGTTAAATAGCAATTAAACGAGCAACTCCCGTCTGAGTCATTTTTAAACCGATAGATGACCGTTTCGCTACCGCCCGTCGTCACGCTGAAGATAGCCCCGTTCCCGAAGACGCCGCCAATCCCACCATTTGTGGTTGTGCCGTAAAGCTTATCTCCGACAAGTACCAGCGGGCTCTTTGGAGCAATGCCGTCATCCTTCGTTGAGCCGAAAAAGTAGCGCACCTTTTCCTGGCCGCTGGTAGAGATTGAAAAGAGCGTCCCGCAGTCGCTGCACGCACCACCGCCAACGCTCCCACCGCTAGCCGTCGTGCCGTAAAGGGTGCCGCGTACGTTCGTCAATGCGGCCATTGGTTTTGCACCGTCGGACGCTCCGCCCTGGAAACTGTACAGCGTCGTGAACGTGCCGCTAGGCGTGATCGAGAAGACCGTGCCATGGCCTTTCTTCCCGCCGTCCTCGGTCGTACCGTAAAGCGTACCGTCTAGCGCGGTGAGACCGGCCGCTGACCCCCTCCCGTCTTCCTTGCCTTGAAAGGTGTGGAGCAGCGTAAATCCCGTGCCGTCGGGCGAGATCGAAAAGACGGTTCCCTTTCCGTAGGCGCCTCCACCGCCGCTGGTGCCGTAATACAGTTTGCCGATTCTGACCAAGCCGGATATCGGCGTCGAGCCATCGGCAGCGCCACCAACGAAGCTGTGCAGCACGCGCTCCTTAGCGGCATCTCGCAAAACCGATGAGGACGAAACACCGCTAAGCGGTGTAAAGGCCGACGGCGATACGCTCGAACAGCCTACCAATGCGGCCGACGCCACCGCTACAAAGAAAGCCGCGACTCTCGTAGTCATCAAGGTCCCCTTTCAAAACTCTCAGCACGAGGCATCAAGACGCCCGTATGTACAGTTTGGCTTCCAACTAATCATGAAAGCATCCTGCGGACCGGAAACTACAACAATTTCACCGTCACGGCCTACGCCCCTCGGCGTGGGCGATTCATCAAGGTGCATCGGGTCGCACGCGGCGATGGGACTGCGCATGGCGCTGGCGCTCCGCACGATTTACATAGCAAGAACGCCCCGTTGAGGGCATTCTTGCGCGATGGCTTATGAAGTAAGTGGCGTTACGGAACGTAGTTATCGCTGTCCACGGCGGCAAAGGGCTCTAAGAGACCGTTCGCCCCGTTGAGCGTTGCAAAGACCGTGCCCGCCGGGTAGTTGAGAACCTTAACGACGTAGGTGGTGGTATCAACTACGTAGGCTCGCGTGCCTTGCCGATCGATCGTCACGTTGGTCGGTTGGCTCCATCCCGAGCCTAGGGTCCCGGTGATCGCCGTGTACGGCGGCGCAAGGATATCTACGACGCCGCCGTACTGATCGCATACAACGAGATTGCCCGCCTTGTCGAGCGCCATACCGGTGGCATTGTTGAAGCTGCTTGTTAGCGCAGTGTCTACGCAGCCGGATTCGAATAATCCGTGCGGATACTCGAGGATACGCGAACCCGTCGACACGAACACGTTGCCTGTCTTGTCGACCGCAACCCCACCGGCGTCGTACCCAGTACAGCTAAACGAGATGTTGTGACTTTGTGGGAATTCGTGAACGCCGTTGACATCGACAACGTAAACATTTCCGTACTTATCCGTCGTCACGCCGTGCGTGCCCTGGAGACCGGAGGAATACGTGTCGATCTGAGTTTCAGAAGAGTTGTACTCGTCGACGTCCGAGTTATTAATATCGGCGAGGTAGAAGTTTCCCACTTTGTCGACCCAGTTTCCCCATGGCGATCCAATGCCCCCGATCCCGCCCAAATATTTAAAATTTTCCACCGTAGTTCAAGATGTCGACGCCGCCGTAGTAGACGTCGTCAACGTACAGTCTTCGCACGACAGTGGCTCCTCGAACCAGGCTCGAAGATTGTGGTGTGTGTGATAGAAGGCTCACAGCGTATAACGACGCTTGCGTCGGCAGCCAGCCCATTGAGCTGCCTTCTGATCTGTTCGAACATGCGAATAGTACGAGAGCCGCGGCGCCTCCCGAGGCTGCCTGGCGCTGAGCGATCCACCCGCCAAAGACCAAGCCGCAACGCGTTAAGCGCTGCGATCTAAGCTGCTAAACTGCGAGGCTGCTGCGAGCTAGGCGCGGTGCTGCGAGTCGCTCGCAACTACAATGGCGGCGCGATCGGTGGCGTGGCTTCGGGTTGTGTCCAGCGATTGCGAACGCGCGTCGACCTAAGCCGCTAGACCGCAAAACGCAATGGCCTCGCGAATCGCGAAGCAGTGTGCGTGGTAACGGGGATTGGCTCGCCTCGCGTTGAGCGAAGGCGAGCCGAAATCCGCTTGTACGTTAACGCTTCCCTTGTGGTCTGCGATGATCTTGCCTGAATGCGGGTCCTAATACGCTGGGGTTATAGACCGCGACACCAAACAGAATGCCGAGTCCCGAGCCGAGCGTGTTGATCGTGGTGTAGCCGCCGGCCGCCAGAATCTGCTAGACGGCTCCAGCAGTTGCGTCAGCTACGTAGACGTTGCCGCTCGCATCAACCGCGACACCAACCGGACGGTGGAATCCCGAGCCAAGCGTGTTGATTGTGGTGTAGCCGCCGGCCGCCAGAATCTCCTTGACGGCGCTGTGATCGGTGTCGGCGACGTAGACATTGCTACTCGCATCGACCGCGACACCAAGCGGCTCGTTAAACCCTGACCCGAGCGTGTTGACCGTGGTGTAGCCGCCAGCTGCCAGAATCTCCTTGACCGCAGCGTCGAAGTTTATGCTCCAGGTAGTTCGTCACCGTTCAGGACCATAACCCAAGGTGTTACACATCCACAAGCCTTGGCGTTTGACGCCGCGAACAATCTCTACGTGGCGAACAATTCCGGGAAGGTCGACTATAGCGTAACCGTCTACGCACCTGGCAGCAACGGAGTGCTGGAGAAAATCAAGGACGGCGTGAATGCCCCTTATGCCCTCGCGTTTGACAAATCCGGAACCCTCTACGTCGCAAATCTTTACAGCGCCACCGTGACGCTTTACGCATCGGGCAGCACGACCCCGTTCAGGACGCTTTCCGAGGGCATAGACGGGCCTATTGCGCTGGCTTTCGACCACTCTGGAAACCTCTTCGTCGCGAACGCAGGCGATTATCCCTCGAGGGCAGGGAGCGTCACCGTCTACGCCCCCGGCGGTTCGTCCCCAACCCAAACGATATCTCAGGGAATAACCGTCCCATCAGCTATCGCTTTTGATGGCCACGAAAACCTGTACGTTGCAAACGCTCGCATAAATTCCGTTACCGTCTACACGCCGAAGACGCATGAGTTGCTTCGGACGATCAGCGAAGGTGTATATTATCCCGTTTCACTTGGATTCGGGCCATAGTGATCGGGTTGTCGCGCCAACGTTCAATACTGCGCGTCATCGCAGCGGCGCTGAGTGCGGCGCTCTTGACCGCGTGCGCAATCCGGGCGACCTCGCGATCGGGCAATGAGACGCCGGTTCCCAGGCCCCGGGAGAAGCGTGCCGAATAGCCTAGGGGCTACTTGCTTCTCTCGGAGAGAAATTCTTTAAGGAGAAACCGTCCATGAAAACCTCTCGTCTGGGGTTGCGCGTTTGTGCAACCCTTGCAGTAACCTTGGCGATGGCAGGGTGTAACGGTGGTACCTCATCACCACTTGCTCCCTCAGCGGCCATCCCGGGTTCAGCGATCTTCCATCAGCATCACGGAAAGTCGTGGATACAACCTAACTCTGCAAAACTTCTTTACGTTACCGACTACATCAATGGTTTAATCCTCGTCTATCACTATCCATCGCTGAATCCGGCCGGAGTGATTGAAGACCTCGCACCCTATGGATTGTGCGTCAACGACGCAAATGGCGACGTCTACGTCATTGAGCGTGCCGACGGCTTCAACAGCGTCGTCGGTTATCATCACGGCGCTACCACTCCGTTTACAACGCTGAGCCTGGCGTCGGCTCCCGCAGCTCCGATCGGGTGCGCGGTCGATCCAGTCACGGGCAATCTCGCGGTGACGACCGACCTCGATGTCGCGATATTCCTCAACGCCGCCGGTAGCCCGAACTTCGTTAACTCGGCGATCGGTAACATGTGGGCTGCAGGTTACGATCCGAGCGGAAACCTTTGGCTCGATGGTTCCTTTTCGGGTTACGCAGAGATAAGCCACACAAATCCGCTCGGGCCTATGGTGGCGGTCACGCTTCAGGCGACCATTGCCAGCCCGGCGGGCGTTCAATGGGACGGTCATCACATGACCATTGGCGACCGGGGTGCTGCCAAAATATGGCAAGTAAAACCGAACGGTCACACGTTTGGTACCGCACTGCTTCCGGGAGCAGTGGAAGTGCCGTTCCACGACGTCTTGGGCCAGAAGGTGGTCGTGACAGATCGCAACTTGCATAAGATCGATCTCTACAACTACTCCACCGGCGCGCTCATCAACTCTGTCACGCTGCCGTCGTTTTATGAACTCGTAGGTATAGGCATTAGTCAGTAGCATTGGGTCCGGCGCGGCGTCAGGCGAACTGACGCCGCGCCTTCGTCCTGCAACGAGCCCCTCCGGATTTAAGAGCCTAACGTGCCGTCAGCCTGAATAACGCCCGTAGAGCCGTTTTTCACGCCAAGAGAAGGAGTGCACTTTGCCTCAGTATTTTCTAGCGCTGGTGCGCCGTTTCCGATACATCGCGCTGCTCGGTGCCGTGGTGGCCGGCTGTTCCACCAACGCTTCCGTCGCGCCCGCGGGCAACGCGCAGATCGGTCCTTCGCCGGTAAACGTCCGTCGCAACATGCTGCTCTCCGAAGGTTTCGGTGAGGCATCGACTCAACGAATTCAAGCGTCGAGCCGAATCTCGCCTGACTTGAAGGGCGGTGGGCTCGACATTTACTGGGGTGACTATTACAACAACACGATTACGGTCTATCCCCGGAGCGGGATCAATCCGCCGGAAAAGGGCGTGATCAACAAAGGCCTCTCGCACCCGGAGCGGCTGTTCGTAGACAACGCGGGCACCGTCTATGCAAGCAACATCGGCAACAATACGATCACCGCGTACAAGCGAAACGCAACCAAGCCGAGTCTCACGATTAGCACCGGCGTCAACTCGCCGACCGGTCTCACCGTCGACGCCGCCGGCGCCGTCTACTGCGCAAACCTAGGAAACAACACCGTTACCGTTTATCCCAAAGGCCAGATCACGCCGTCGCTGACCATCCCGATGGCGGGCGCGGAGTATCTCGCCGTCGATAGCGCCCACAATCTGTACGTATCGTATCTTGGCGGCTCGAAGGGAGGCGGCGTCATGGAGTTTGCCTCGGGATCGACCACGGGCAAGGATCTCGGACTCGACGTCAGCGGATTTGGACCCTTGGCAATCGATAGCTCCGGCAATATTATCGTCGTAGATGACTACGGTTTGGTCGTCGACGTCTTCCCTGCCGGTCAGACCGAACCGTCGAAAAAGATCGGCGTAGGCGGCGGCGAGATCTTCGGGCTCTCGCTGAGCGAGATGGAGCACAAACTGTTCGTCAGCGTCGAGGCGGGATCGTTCATCGTGCAGCAGTTCGATTATCCGAGCCTTACGAACCTGACGACCAAACTGTCGACCGGCGCGGGCAACTGGCCGATCGCAGTGAGTCGCGACGCAGTCTGGTAAGAAGTAGAAGGGCCCCGGCGACCGCCTGCGTCGCCGAGGCCCAGCCATCGGATGAGGAGTTCCCAAGACCGATGACGACTTCAATGCTACCCAACCTTACACAGCTGCCTATCGTCCGGACAGCTAGATCCTAGCGTTTCTTGCGAGCGCTCGCGGCGCGTCCCGCTGACTTACGCGATTGGACCAGCGCCTTGCGGCCACGGCTTTCAACCTTAGTTGTGAGGTCTTCAGCAGCTTTGCCTCCAGCCTCCATAAGGCTCCCAATGACGCCCATGACCTTGCCCACTTTTTGCGCTCCCCGCGCAACCTGCTTAGTCTTCCGCGTTACTTTGGAAGCCGTTGACGCCGCTTTCTTCGTTAAGCTTTTTCCGCTGCGGGCGACCTTCTTGACGGTTTTCTTCGCCGACGTTGCCGCCCGTTTCGCCATCGATTTCTTAGCGGTTTTCTTGCGCGGCGCTTTCCTCGTTGCCATATTGGTTCTCCTCGCCGCTCCAAAACGGGCGGCCATTATTGAGTAATCTTCCCCGATTAGCGACTAAGCAAACCTAAGACGTGCCCGCAGCCGCCGGGGACCCTAGCGCTTCTCGCGGTCAGCTTTTGGTCATGTCGTGCGCAAGGCGTCGCGGTCCCGGATTTCAAACCATAGGGGCTCTGCGCTCTACCACGAGAAAGGTTTGAAAAGATGCACGCACACCGTCTTTTAAGCGCGTTGGCGCTCGTAGCTGGGTCGGCCGTAGCGGCGGGATGCTCGAGCGGCGGCCATAGCGTTCTCCCCGGAGGTTCGGTCGCGGCGCCGTCGGGCGCGCGAGCTGGGTGGTTGTCTCCTCAGGCCGGGCATGGCAGTCAGCTCTACGTCGCCGATCAGTTCAATCAGCGCGTCGCGATTTTCTCGCAGCACACCGGCGAACCCACGGGCCAAATCACCGACGCGATCGCGGGCCCCGACGGATTGTACGTCGACCCTAGCGGCACGCTGTACGTCTGCAACTTCGGTGCGGGGACGGTAACCGAGTATCCGCGAGGTCAGACGACGCATTCGAAGACGCTGACCGGCACGATCGGTCCGAAGTACGTCGTTAAAGGACACGACGGCACCGTTTACGTCGCCGATTTCGGCGACGGCTCGAACAGCCACTTGTACGAATACGCCCACGGAAGCACGACCCCGACGACGACCATTCCGTTCGCAACGTTTCCGGCCGGCGTCGCGCTCGATACGCACGACAAACTCTACGTTGCCTACAACGATTCCAACAACAACGATATCGAAGTGCTGAAATTCAGCCCCGGGTCGACGAAGGGAACGAACCTCGGCATTCACATCAAGTTCGACAACGCGGGCGGCCTCGCGTTCGATAGCGCGGGCAATCTGCTGCTCGACGATCAAAGCCTGCCGGGCGTCGACGTCTTTCCGCCGGGCGCGACCCAGCCCTCGAAGCAAATCAAAGGCTTCAGTCTTGCCTACCAAATCGCGCTCAACCATAAAGACACGCACCTTTTCGTGAGCGATCCGTTCGGCCCGTCGGTTGCGGAGGTGGCCTACCCGTCCGGAACGCCGATTCAGACCTTCTCGAGCGGTTTATCGGGAGCGTTCGGCGTTGCGACGAGCCCGGACAGTCCCTACTAAACGCCCCTCAGAGTTCGCCGAGCTGGCGCGGCTCTTGCGCCGGCTCGACGATCCGGAATCCGTGCGCCGAAGCCCGTTGGTGCGAGGCGCGTTCGGCACACCGCCGGCTGGAATCGCATCGGTCAACGAGAACCTCACCCTGTTGCGAATCCGGGCCGCGGTGCTGTCGGCGGTGGCAACACTCAATACCGATCTCAACGCGCACAACGTGCACTTCGCCCGGCAGCGAGCGATCGTCACCCGGTGCGACTTGCGCGGGGAAAAGCACGCCGCGGTGGCGGCCGATCTCGGCGTCTCGCTGCGCGAATTTTATCGCGAGCGGCGCCGCGCGTTCGAGCGGCTCCTGGCAATCCTAGAATCGAACTTACGCGAATCGCGGCAGCCGATACGCGCGTTGCCGACTCGCTTTGAGCTCGATCTCGATCGCGTCGCGAACTTTCGGCTGGTCGGCGCGTTCGGCGCGGCGTTCGCGCTGCTCGAACGTATCGCGAACGAGGCGACCGACCCCAGCGACGGCGTGCGAGCCTGGTGCTACGGCGTCGAAATCGCCAGCGACATCGGCGATAACGAGCGCGCTCGGCGACTCTTTGCGCGAGCGCTGCAGGACGCTCGGGGAATGGCCGACGGATTGGACCCAATCGGCGAAGTCAATCTGCAGATGGCATCGGCGTACGTGGCCTGGAATGCGGGCAGCGATTTGGCCGGCGCGAGCCGGCACCTCGAGCTGGCCGCGGAGGCCGCCGAAAGGTTACCGCCGACGATCGAGCGCGATCACGTCAGGGCAGCGGCCGGCGCGCTGTTCCACCGCGCGGAGCTGTCGTGCCTGCGCGGCGATCCCGCGTCCGCGCTTCATACACTGGGTCACGTGCGCAGGCTGCTCGACCGATTGCCGTATAAGCCGAGCGAACTGCTCGGACGGCTTTTCCTCGAGCTGAGCGTCGTTCACGCCCTTGTCGTCGGCGGTATGCCGCGTTCGGTCGAGTATGCGCTCGAAGCGCTCGACGTCTTCGAATTCGAGCGTCATGCGGAAGGCATCGCCGTCACGAGCGGCCTCCTCTGCGTCGCTCTCACGGAATGCGGCGACTTCGAACCGGCGTTTGCGCTCGGAACGACGGCGCTCGAGACGGCACGCACCGCCGCAAACCCCAAGGTGATTGCGGACTGCGCGCTCGTGCTCGCACAGGCGCACGCACTCGGCGGAGATCCCCGCACCAGTTTGACGCTGGCGCGCGAAGCTGCGACGCTTGGGGAAACCGCGCTCTTTGGCGTCCGCGCGCCGCTGGCGATGGCCGAAGCGTATTTGGCGTTGGGCGATCCGGAGCACGCGCTTGCCTACGCCGGCGAAGCCGAACGCTACGCCACGAAACGCGCGATCGAGCGCTACTCCGGAACGGCCGCGCGAATCGCCGCCGACGCCTACGCGGCGCTCAATCTGCCGTCGCAAGCGCGCGAACAAGCCGACCTCGCACTTTGCCTGCTATCGGCGCACGGTCATCCACACTCGCTCGCGCGCGCTTATGCAACGGCGCAAAGCGTTGGCATCGGTGGCCCGGCGCTGCGCCTCGCGCGAGAAATCCGCGAAACGCTGAGAGCGCCCGATTCTCGCGCACGGCTAGCGGCCCGCAGCAGGCGCGCTTCATCTTAAGGTGCTTGGCTTACGGCGGCGCCGAAAGGCTGCGAGAGACCCGTCGTGAGCGACGAGTAGCGCGATCCGTCCGCGAGATTGTAAATCCGAGCGATGTTTCCGGCGGAATCGGGCACGACGATACGCCCGGCTCGGCGCCAGAACGCGCCTGCTGATTGCGTCTTGACAAAGGTGAGCGTACCGACGACCGTTGCGGTCGACTTCGACACCAACACCTTGTAGGCGCCCGCGACTCCCTGGTTCTTGAAATTCTCGTCGCCGATGAGCAATGTCGGATTCACCCACTGGATCGCGCCAGGTTCTTCGAGGGTAGCGCCTTGCAGAGTCATCTCCACGAGTTCTTTTCCGCCCTTCTGAATCTCGAACAGATTACTCGTGCTATATAGCTCGATGCCGTCCACATAGAGGTTGCTCTTGTCGTCGTAGGCGAGAAAGTCTACCCTTGAAAAGCCATAGGGTGGGTCGTAGTGCGTTGCCTCGCGAGCGCCGGGCGCGAAGACGTTGACCATTCCGAACGTCAGCTTGCCGTTAGGCAACTCGACGGCGACGGCGAGGTCGCCCGTCGTCATATCAACGGCGCAATCGTATGCCCGGCCACCTTGCCTCAGGTAATTGATCGGACTCGTCCCGCCGTGCGCGTACTCGTAGGCCTTCTTTACGCCGTATCCGTAGTCGGTAATCCAGACGTCGCCGGCCTTGTCCGTACACATGCCGGCGGGTTGCACGAATCCGGTAAGCTGTCCAACGAGGATTAGCCCGTTGCCATCGAGGTACGTATAGACGGTGACGTCCGAAGAGCCGAAGTTGGAAACATAGAGCAAGCTCGGCTGCTTCTTCGCATCGGGCATCATCCACGATCTGGCTCCCGCGCTCGTGGCAACGGATTGCGGCGACACGCGTGGAGCGAGTTGCGCGCCGCCGCAAGCGCTAATCAACAATACCGCGAGCGCGCACGGTAGAAGACGTCGATTACCGCTCATGCTGACTCACGATCGGGAGTGCTCCTTCTGTCCGCGCAACGAAGCGTGGCCTAGGCTCGTTCCACGAGCGGGGCTTGGTTCCATCGCATCGCCGCGAGACTTGCGGTCAGGTGGCCCAGCCGGGCTCGCGATCGGCCCCGGGGGCTCGGCAGCGGCTGTCGAAGCCAGTCGAGTTATCGTTTTGAGGATCTAAGAATGAAGAATCTATTTCAGTTCGTCGTGGCCTTTTCTACCGCAATACTCCTGGCTGCGTGCGGCGGCAATATCAGCGGACTTTTGTCGAAGCCCGACATCAGCAACGCCGGGCGGTCCAACGCACCAGACCGATCGTTGCGCACATCAGCGGGGCCGAATCTATACGTAGCGAACGCCGAAGGCCATACTGTTACGGTTTACGCCCCGGGAACCGCGACCGTCATGCGAACGATTTCCCAAGATCTAGACGCGCCAGGAGCGCTGGCGTTTGATGAGTCCGGTAATCTTTACGTCGCAGACTTTGGTTTCAACAACGTCAAAGTCTACGCGGCTGGGGGAACCTCGCTAATTGAGACCATCTCCAAGGGTGTATGCAATCCGGGCGCCTTGGCATTTGATCCTTCTGGAAATCTCTACGTCACGAACGTTTGCCCGCCTTCGCAAGGCGGTTACAGCGTTACGGTGTATGCTGCTGGCCACACGTCGCCGCTGCGAACTATTACGCAGGGAATTAACGCCCCAGTTGACTTGACCTTTGACCGTTCGGGGGATCTCTACGTTGCAAACCAAGGACCGTTCAATGGTCCGAGCACCGTCACTGTGTACGCGCCTGGAAAAAAGACGCTGCTTCGGACGATCTCCCAGGGCGTGAAAAAGATCCTCCGACTCGCATTAGACGGCTCCGGCAATCTTTACGCTGCGAACTGCTACAACTGCCCATATGGTGGGACGGTGACTGTGTACGCTCCAGGTAGCAAGAACGTCCTGCGCACGATATCTCAAGCCGTGACGCAGCCGCGAGCCCTGGCTTTTGACAAGTCCAACAATCTCTACGTTGCCAACTACCACTCACCCAAGAGAGGGAACAAGGGTTGCATCGTAACGGTATACCCCTCGGGAAGCATTTCGGTAAGGGAGATTATATCCCAAGGTGTGCACAATCCAGACGCGTTGGCGTTCGATGGGTCTGGAAACCTCTACGTCGCAAACGAAAACGGCGCATGCGGTGGTAGTTCGCGGTACGGCACGGTGACTGTGTACGGCCCGGGTAACGCTTCTGTACTCTTGACGATTACTCAAGGCATTTCAACGCCGCTCGCACTGGCGTTTGGTCCGTAACAGGCCTTCCGTCCCGCCGGCCTGTCGAAAGGAAGGCCGCCCACCGAACTTGGAGCGAACTTACAGGATGCTGCGGCCTCGAATCGCATTCTAGAGGCGGATGGCTACCCAGAGTTTGGAGCGCGCACGCCTCCTTGAGATGGGCGCCCGTGCGGACGCCCCGTGGCGCCTTTTCGGGCCGTACCTCAGCGAGCGCCAATGGGGCACGGTGCGCGAGGACTACAGCGCCGATGGACGCGCGTGGGAGTATCTGTCGCACGATCACGCGCGCTCGCGCGCGTACCGCTGGGGCGAAGACGGCATAGCCGGCGTCTCCGATCTCCATCAGCGCCTGTGCCTCTCGCTCGCGCTGTGGAACGGTGAAGACCCGATACTGAAAGAGCGACTCTTCGGGCTCACCGGAAACGAAGGCAACCACGGCGAGGACGTTAAGGAATACTATTTCTACCTCGACAACCTGCCGTCGCACGCGTACATGAAGATGCTCTACAAGTATCCTCATCGTGCGTTTCCCTACGCGCAGCTCGTCGAAGAGAACCGGCGAAGAACGCGCACCGAACCCGAATACGAACTGCTCGACACCGGGATCTTCGACGACGACGCCTACTTCGACGTCGAAGTCGAGTACGCGAAAGGCGCCCCCGAAGACGTCCTCTGCCGCATCAGCGTCACGAATCGCGGAAGCGAACCGCACGCGCTGCACGTGCTTCCCACGCTCTGGTTTCGAAACGACTGGTCCTGGAAGCCCGGCGTGCAACGCCCCGAACTCAAACTCGACGACCGCCGCGCGTGGGGCAGCGCGATCGCAGTATTCCACCCCAAACTCGGCTCTTACAATTTTTACACCGAACGCGAAGACGAGCTGCTCTTCACGGAAAACGAAACGAACAACGAACGGCTGTTCGCGACGCCGAATCCCAGCCCGTGGGTGAAGGACGGCATCAACGAGTATCTCGTGAACGGCAACGCTGCGGCCGTCAACCGCGCCGATTTTGGAACGAAGGTGGCGTCGCGCCACGCGTTTACGCTCGCGCCCGGCGAAACGCGCGTCGTACGCGTGCGACTGAGCAGCGAAAACGTCGCCGAGCCGTTCGGTCAAGCCTTCGACGATCTCTTTAGCGTTCGCAAAGGCGAGGCCGATGCGTTCTACCTCGAGACCAACCCGCATCCGATCAGCGACGAGCTGCGTTCGATTCAGCGCCAGGCCTTCGCCGGGATGCTGTGGAGCAAGCAGTTCTATTCGTTCGTCCTCGGCGACTGGCTCAACGGCGATCCGCTAACGCCGCCGCCGCCGCGCGAACGCCTGCGGGGCCGCAACTACGAATGGACGCACGTTTACGCCACCGACGTCATCTCGATGCCCGACAAGTGGGAGTATCCGTGGTTCGCCGCCTGGGATCTGGCCTTCCACGCCGTCGCCTTTGCGTTGATCGACCCGGCCTTCGCGAAGCAGCAACTCGTGCTGCTGACGCGCGAGTGGTACATGCACCCCAACGGTCAGCTGCCGGCCTACGAGTGGAACTTCGGCGACGTGAATCCGCCGGTCCATGCGTGGGCCGCAGTGCGCGTCTACCAAATCGAAAAGAAGATGTTCGGCGGCAGCGGCGATCGCGAGTTTCTCGAGCGCATCTTTCAGAAACTGCTGCTCAACTTCACGTGGTGGGTCAACCGCAAAGACGTCGACGGCAACAACGTCTTTCAGGGCGGTTTCCTAGGACTCGACAACATCGGCATCTTCGATCGCTCTGCGCAACTCCCGACCGGTGGGCACATCAACCAATCCGACGGTACCGCGTGGATGGCCGTCTATACGCTGAACATGCTCGGAATGGCGCTCGAAATCGCCCAGCACAACCACGTCTACGAAGACATTGCCTCGAAGTTCTTCGAGCACTTCCTCTACATTGCGCACGCCCTGAATAGTCTCGCCGGCGAAGACGGTTTGTGGGATGACGAAGACGCCTTTTACTACGACGTGCTCAAACTCGACGACGGGAGTGCCGTTCCGCTGAAGGTTCGATCGCTGGTCGGATTACTGCCGCTGTTCGCGGTTGCGGTCGGTAACGCGGGGATGGGGTTGCGCATCCCGGAGTTTCGGGCTCGGATGCTGTGGTTCTTGGAGAACTCTCCGTCGCTCTGTTCCAACGTCGCCGCCCTCGACCACGAGGGCTTCGAAGGCCGCATGCTGCTCGCTGTCGTGAATCACGATCGGCTCGAACGCATCCTCGCGCGCGCTCTCGACGAAGAGCACTTCCTGAGCCCGTTCGGCATTCGCTCGGTCGCGAAGTATCATCGCGAGCACCCGTTCGCGCTCGAGATCGCGGGTCGCACCTATCGCGTCGACTACGAGCCGGCCGAATCCACCACCGGCACGTTCGGCGGCAATTCCAATTGGCGCGGTCCGGTCTGGTTTCCGATGAACTTTCTGCTCGTCGAAGCGCTGCAGAAGTTTCACTATCAAGCCGGCGACGACTTCAAAGTCGAGTGTCCGACGGGATCGGGCCGCATGCTGACGCTGTGGGAAGTCTCGATGGAACTCTCGCACCGCCTCGTCGACATCTTCACCGCGGGCGCCGACGGGCGCCGTCCCGTGTACGGAACGAGCGAAAAGTTTCAAACCGACCCGCACTGGCGCGACAACATTTTGTTTTTCGAATACTTCAATGGCGACACCGGAGCCGGTCTGGGCGCCAGCCACCAAACCGGCTGGACGGGATTGGTCGCCAAGCTTATCCAGCAGCACGGAGAGTATTGCGAACGTGCGATTCACCCGTTCGAAACGGGACGCAAGAAGGTCACCGATGCCCAGCGGGGCGCATAACGCGGCATGAACGTTCTGAGCATCGACGTCGGCGGCACGCACGTGAAGGTTCTCGTGACGGGTGCGACCGAGAAGCGCGAATTCGATTCTGGACCCAAACTCACTCCGCAAGCGATGGTCGACGGCGTCAAGCGTCTGGCCGGCGATTGGAACTATGACGCCGTTTCGATCGGCTATCCCGGTCCGGTGCTGCACGGCAAGCCCGTCGCAGAGCCGCATAATCTCGGACGCGGTTGGGTCGGCTTCGATTTCGAAGCCGCGTTCGGCAAGCCGGTCAAGGTCGTCAACGACGCCGCGATGCAGGCACTGGGAAGTTATCGCGGCGGAAAAATGCTATTCTTGGGCCTGGGCACGGGACTGGGATCGACGCTTATCGCCGACGGCGTCGTCGAGCCGATGGAACTGGCGCACCTTCCGTATAAGAAGGCAACCTACGAAGACTACGTTGGCGAACGCGGCCTGAAACGTCTAGGAAAGAAGAAGTGGCGCAAGGAGGTTGCCGAAGTGATCGGGACGCTCGTCGCCGCCTTCGAACCCGACGACGTGGTCATCGGCGGCGGAAACGCAAAGAAACTTCATCAATTACCACCGCTATGTCGCGCCGGCGACAACGCCAATGCGTTCGCCGGCGGTTTTCGTCTCTGGGAGCCAACGAAAGGACCGCAATCGTGAGCTCATGTCATCCTGAACGGAGCGAAGCACGAAGTGCGGAGCGCAGTCGAAGGACGCCGGCCTGGGACGCACTGGGCGATCACTACGAAGCGATTCGAAACGTGCATCTGCGCGATCTGTTCGCACAGGATCCTAAGCGCGGCGACCGGATGAACGCCGAAGCCGCCGGCGTCTATCTCGATTACTCCAAGCATCGCATCACCGACGAAACGATTGCGCTGCTGCTCCGCCTTGCGGGCGAGGCGCGGCTTCGCGAACGCATCGATGCGATGTTCGCGGGAGAGAAGATCAACGTTTCCGAGCGCCGGGCGGTGCTGCACGTCGCGTTGCGCGCTCCTAAGGGCGCATCGATCGTCGTGGACGGCGAGAACGTCGTGCCGGGCGTCCACGCCGTGCTCGAGAAGATGGCCGATTTCTGCACGCGCGTCCGCAGCGGCGATTGGCGCGGACACACCGGTAAGCGCATCGTCAACGTCATCAACGTCGGCATCGGCGGCTCCGATCTCGGCCCGGTGATGGCCTACGAAGCGCTCAAGTTCTACAGCGATCGCGCCATGACGTTTCGCTTCGTCTCGAACATCGACGGCACCGATTTCGCCGAAGCGGTGCGCGACCTCGATCCGGCCGAGACGCTCTTCGTCATCTCATCGAAAACCTTCACGACGCTCGAGACGATGACCAACGCGCATACTGCGCGCGACTGGATGCTCGGCGGCCTCGGCGGCGACCAGGCTGCCGTCGCCAAACACTTCGTCGCGGTCTCGACCAACGCGCAAGAAGTGGCGAAGTTCGGCATCGACACGGCGAACATGTTCGAGTTCTGGGACTGGGTCGGCGGACGCTACTCGATGGACTCGGCGATCGGGCTCTCGACTATGCTGGCGATTGGTCCCGAAAACTTCCGCGACATGCTGGCCGGCTTCCACGAAGTGGACGAGCACTTTCGCACCGCACCGTTCGAAGCGAATCTGCCGGTGCTCATGGGCCTGCTCGCGATTTGGTACAACGATTTCTTCGGTGCCCAGACCGTCGCCGTATTGCCCTACGAGCAGTACCTCAAACGCTTTCCCGCATATCTGCAGCAGTTGACGATGGAGAGCAACGGCAAGCACGTGACGCTCGACGGCGAACCGGTCGCGCATCCCACCGGCCCGATCTACTGGGGCGAGCCCGGCACGAACGGCCAGCACTCATTCTACCAGTTGATCCACCAGGGAACGCGGTTGATTCCCTGCGACTTCATCGCGTTCGCGCAAGCGCTCAATCCACTGGGCCCCCATCACGACATGCTGCTTGCCAACGTCTTCGCGCAAGGCGAGGCGCTGGCGTTCGGCAAGACGCCCGAACAGGTGAAGGCGGAGGGCACGCCCGATTGGCTCGTTCCGCATCGCGTCTTCGAGGGCAATCGTCCGACGACGACCATCCTCCTCGACCGGCTCGATCCGAAAGCGCTCGGCAAACTCGTTGCGCTCTACGAGCACAACGTCTTCACGCAGGGCGCGATTTGGCACATCGACTCGTTCGACCAGTGGGGCGTGGAACTCGGAAAAGTGCTCGCCCAGCGCATCATTCCCGAGGTGTCGTCGCCGCAAGAACCCGCGCTCGCGCACGATACGTCGACCAACACCCTCATCCGCCGCTACCGCACCATGTCTAAACGCTGAAGGAGAGAAGAAGAAGATGCAACTCGGAATGATCGGGCTTGGACGCATGGGTTCGAACATGGTGCGCCGCCTGATGCGCGACGGCCACGACTGCGTGGTGTTCGATCGCAATCAAAGCGCCGTTGCCGAGCTGGCATCGGCGGGCGCACGCGGTGCCGATTCATTGAAAGACATGGTATCCAAGCTCGACAAGCCGCGCGCGGTGTGGTTTATGGTTCCGGCGGCGGCCGTCGACGGAAGCATCGCGGAAATCGCGCCGTTGCTCGAAAGCGGCGACGCCTTGATCGACGGTGGAAACTCTTACTACGTCGACGACATCCGGCGCGCGAAAGACCTAAGCGGTAAGGGCATCGACTATATCGACGTCGGCACGAGCGGCGGCGTCTGGGGATTGGACCGGGGATACTGCATGATGATCGGCGGACCCGACGCAACGGTGCAGCGCCTCGATCCCGTCTTCAAATCGCTGGCGCCGGGCATTGGCACGATCGACCGCACACCGGGGCGTGAAAAAGCCGGCGGGACTGCCGAACTCGGCTACCTTCACTGCGGGCCCAACGGCGCGGGCCACTTCGTTAAAATGGTGCATAACGGCATCGAATACGGCATTATGGCTGCGTACGCCGAGGGTCTGGGCGTACTTCAGGCGGCGAACATCGGCAAACGTACTCAGGAAGTCAACGCCGAGACGACGCCGCTGCGCGAACCCGAACTCTATCAATACGACTTGAATCTTCCCGACGTCACCGAAGTGTGGCGGCGCGGCAGCGTCGTCGCGTCGTGGCTGCTCGATCTCACCGCCGCGGCGCTGATGGAAGATCCGGCACTGTCGAAGTTCGGCGGCCGCGTCTCCGATTCGGGCGAAGGGCGCTGGACGATCAAGGCCGCCATCGACGAGGCCGTTCCCGTGCCGGTGCTCGCGTGCGCGCTCTTCGAACGGTTCTCATCGCGCGGCAACGCCGAGTTTCAGGATAAGCTGCTCTCGGCGATGCGCTACGAGTTCGGCGGACATTTGGAGCAGAAATGAGCGCGCAACAAGTACACTCCGACGCGCTCGTCTTCTTCGGTGCGACCGGCGACTTGGCGTACAAGAAGATCTTCCCCTCATTGCAGGCGATGGTGAAGCACGGCACGCTTACGGTACCGGTCATCGGCGTCGCCAAAGCCGGCTGGAACCTCGATCAACTGAAAGTGCGCGCGCGCGACAGCATCGAAACGCACGGCGGCATCGACAACGATGCCTTCAACGCGCTCTGTAACCTGCTGCGCTACGTCGACGGCGACTATGCCGACGCGGCGACCTTCGCGCAGTTGAAAACGCAGCTCGGCGACGCCAAACACCCGGCCCACTATCTTGCGATTCCGCCGCTGATGTTCGAAACGGTAATCGAGCAGCTGGCGAAAGCGGGCGCCAGCGAAGGCGCACGCGTTATCGTCGAGAAGCCCTTTGGCGAGGATCTCAAATCGGCGAAGCACCTCAACGCAGTGCTCCACCGTTTCTTCGACGAGTCGTCGATCTTTCGCATCGATCACTTCCTCGAGAAACGGCCCGTGCGCAACATGACGTTTTTTCGCTTTTCCAACCCGCTGCTCGAGTCGTTTTGGAACCGGCAATACGTGGAGAGCGTGCAGATCACGATGGCCGAGGATTTCGGTGTGCAGGGGCGCGGCGCATTCTACGATCATACCGGCGCGATCCGCGACGTCATTGAGAACCATCTCTTTCAGGTGCTCACCACCGTCGCGATGGAGCCGTCGTCGCGCGCCGACAGCGAATCGATCCGCAACGAAAAAGTCCAGGTACTGCAAGCGATTCCGACGCTCGATCCCAAGGACGTCGTGCGCGGACAGTTCAACGGCTACTTGAACGAGAAAGGCGTCGCTCCCGATTCGAAGACCGAAACGTTTGCGGCCGTGCGTCTCTTCATCAATACGTTTCGTTGGAACGGCGTTCCGTTTTACATCCGCGCCGGCAAAGAGTTGCCGGCCACGGCGTTGGAGATCGTCGTCCGCTTGCTCAAGCCGCCGCAGATCTTTCCGGTCGCGCCGACCTCGGATCACGTGCGCTTCCGCCTCAGCCCGGATAACACGCTCGCAATCGGCGTGACGGCGCTGGCGGATAACGACGAGAAGGCGGTGCCGGTGGAGCTCATGGTGAGCCGTCAGCAGGGCGCCGAAGATGAAGATGCCTACGAGCGGGTGCTCACCGACGCGATGGCCGGCGACCAAACGATGTTCGCGCGTCAGGATTACGTCGAAGAAGCGTGGCGTATCGTGGATCCGATTCTCGACAACGCCACGCCCGTCTACGCTTACAATTCGGGCACGTGGGGCCCGGCCGAGGCCGATCGCGTGACGCCCCCGGGCGGCTGGGTAAATCCCGTCGTCGCAAAAGGCCCGGTGTCATCCTGAGCGGAGCGTATGTCATCCTGAGCGGAGGCGCGCAGCGCCGCAGTCGAAGGAGCGCCTGAGGTAACATGCTGATCGCAACCATCACGCTCGCATCAGCGATGAACGCTGCCGCGACGCACCTCATCGAATCGAAAAAGGCCGTCGGCGTGCAGTACGCCGTGATCCGTGACGGAGCGATTGCCGCGTCGGGTGCCGCCGGCAGCGCCGATCTCGCGGCAAACATCCCGGTAACCGAGGCGACGCGCTTCCGCATCGGCTCGATCACGAAGGTATTCACCGCGGTCGCGGTCATGCAACTCGTCGAGCATCGCGCCCTGTCGCTCGACGAAACGCTCGCGAACTTCGAGTCGTCATTTCCAAACGCATCGTCGATCACCGTGCGCGACCTGCTCATGCACCGCAGCGGCATCCCGAACTACTTTGACGCGGCGTTCGCGAGCGGCGCTACCCAAAAGGCGACGACCCCGCAAGCGATCGTGGATTCCATGGCGGCGAAGGCGCCGCTCTCAACGCCCGGCTCAGCGTTCGCGTACAGCAACACCAACTACGTGCTGCTCGGCCTGATCGTCGAGCGCGTCTCCCGTCTGCCCCTGCACGACTACTATCGCGCGAACATCTTCGTGCCTGCGGGAATGACGCAGACGTTCGCGGGTTCTCCCGCCCCGAATGTACCCGTTGCGATAGGCTACCTAAGCGCGCCGGACAACTCGTTTTCGCCGGCCGACCCTGGCGATATGAGCTGGTACTACGGATGCGGCGACGCGTGGTCGACGGCGCGCGATCTCGGACGCTTCGACGTGGCGCTGATGAGCGGCGCGCTGCTGAAACCGTCGACGCTGCAGACAATGGTGAAGGCCGCGTTGCCCTCGACCTTGGGACCGCGTGCGGGATACGGCCTCGGCGTCTCGACGGCTCCCTCCGGCGGTAGCGACCCGCTAGTCGGTCACCACGGTGGTTTGCCGGGATTCGAAGGCGACGACGAGATGTTGATTCCCGAGCGCTTCGCGGTGATCTCGTTCGGAAATCTCTTCTCGTACCCGACCGACGTGATGAAATCGGCGGCGCTCGAAGTGCTATATCCGGATCGGACGCGCGCGCTGCACGCCCAGGCTGTCGCAGACGCTCAAGCGCAGGCGGCCGCAGAAGACCCCGCGCTCACGCAGCGATTTGCGAAGTTCTTCACCTCGATGTTGTCGGGCACGCTCGACGCAACTGGGCTGAGTCCCGCCATGACGTCCGGGCTGACACCCGACAAGGTGAAGCAGCTCGCCGCATATTTCAACAAGAACGGAACGTTCGTCAAGCTCCAATATCGATCGCAGGATACCGTCGAAGGCTATCGGCGCTACCATTATACCGCCGTCTTCAGCGGAGGCTCGCAAGCCATGATGTTCGTCCTCAACGCAAAAGACGAACTCGACGGCTTCTTCCTCCAATAAATGCGTTAAAACGCCTGCGGAAGCCTAGGGTGTGCTAGGCTGGTTGTCACACACCGGTCGCGGCCGCTAGTGCGGTCGTTTTCTCGTTGAGGGCAACTTTTATGAAGGTCTCGAGATCAACCCTAAGTGCGCTGGGCGTTGCCCTAGCCGCGGCGGTGCTCGCCGGGTGCGGGAACGGTGCATCGCAAGCGGGCCTCGGTTCGTCGCTGCCGGCGATGCGAAGCGCAAGCCAGTTCAACTTCGGGCGACCGCAGTCCGTACATTCCGACCACACCCGTTCGCGAATGGCTCCCGGCGCAAAGGCGCAGAATCTCCTTTACGTCTCTGACGTCGGAACGAACGACGTCTACGTCTACTCCTTTCCGAAGTTGAAGTTAGAGGGAACGCTCACGGGTTTCGCCACGCCTTTCGGTGAGTGTGTCGACAAAGCAGGGAACGTTTTCATTACAAATTTTAATACCCGGCAGATCTTCGAGTACGCGCACGGCGGAACGAACCGAATCGCAACGCTGAGCGATCCGGGCTACTACCCCACCGGCTGTTCCGTCGATCCGACGACCGGAAATCTGGCCGTCACGAACTATAGCAACAGCGACACTACTCCCGGCAACGTTGCGATCTACACCGGTGCGCAGGGAGCCCCGGCGGCATACTACACCGACGATATCATGTACGAGATGTTCCTTTGCAGCTACGATCCCAAGGGCGACCTCTTCGTCGATGGCGTAGAGCTAGGCAACAACGTGTTCGTACTTGCTGAACTCCGTCACGGCGCCGCGTCACTCAAGGACTTGTTTCTAAACCAATCCATCGGGGGAGTGAGCGGCATTCAATGGGATGGCACGCACTTGATGATCGCCGACTCTACGGTGGGCATAATCTACCACTTCAAAGTAAAGGGAGTCTTCGCGACCCAAGTCGGCTCGACTCCGCTCGGCCCGACACCTGTTCTCGATCAGTTCGCGATACACGGCAGTATGGTCGTGGCATCGTATGGCAGTGGCGCGGGCCTCTGGCATTACCCGTCCGGCGGTTCGCCGATCAAAATCGTCGAGAACGGAAGCTTCCAAGAGCCATTTGGTTCGGCGATCAGCCTAGGCGCCCGGTTTTAGGGTAAAAGACGGCATGATTGAAAGCAGCTTCAGGCGCCGAGCCGGCACCCGATCCAGGGCGCCGGTACGTGTGGCGCTACAAATCTGGGTCGTAGGGCTGATTTTCGTCGCCGGGTGCACCCATCATAAGGATGCTGCGCAGGAACTCAATTCTGCAATAGCGCCGTTTACGCAGTCGCGGGACGAAGCGGTCCAACTCATCACCAGTGCGAAACGCTCGTTGGGGGCGGACGATCTGAACACTCTGGCCGTCGACTACACGGCGCTGGAGGAAAAGGGAAACGCGTACGCGGGGTTCTTAACGGAGTCCGTCACCGCCACGTCATTTGACGCGGACAGAAATGCTAAATACGCATCGGACCTCAGTCAGGCGATAAAAGCGTTCAACAAGGCCTTTGCGTCGGTTCGCCCGGCAAACCAGGCTGGAGCGACGGTTCAGAGCGCTTGGATACCGGCGTTTTCCGACTCCGTGGTCGCGTACTGGAAGCAATATCAGGCCGGCATCGGGCAACTATCGCCGCAAACGAAAGCAGATCTCGTGAAGGGACTCAAAGCGAAGACCGTGTGGCCGAACTATGAGAACATTGCGACCGAATCCCTCTCCACGCCCGCGCCGCATTAGCAGGAAACAAGGCGCTGGCACGTCCGCGCGGCGGCTACGGGGTCGTCTGCGAAATCACGTAGTCGTTGAACGTCGCGTCGGCGGAGATCGGCATGTGCGGCCGGTCGACGTCGGCGTCGAGGGTGGCAGGAAGTAGAAAACCCTGGACGTCGTCGGTCGCGACCGTCATATGAATGTGCGTTCCATCGGAGTACGCTGCGTCAACCCAGTGCGCTCCCGAATAGGGGGTCACGGCGACCGTCGCCGTTTTGAGTGTGGGATCGTGTAGCGCTTGGAGCGCGAAGAGGGTGTCGCCGTCGTTCTCGCCGACGGCATGGTAGCGGAAGCGGTGGGTCCACATGCTTGGGTCGATCATCGACAGATCGATCTCGTGCATGCCCGACGAGAACGGCAGGCCGCCCGAAAGCCGCAGCACGTAGTGATCGCCGCGCCGGTAGTCGCCGGTGCCCTTGACGTGAAAGTGCAGCCACGGAAAGTGCCGCATCGCCATCGCGATGTCGGCGTGAAAGGTGAAGCTTTGCAGTCCGAGATTGCGCGTCGACGCCGATGCGAGCACGGCTGATCCCTCGTCTGGTGCGCCGGTGGGCGCTCCCGAAACGAGCGATGCAACCAGAGTGCCGGTCGAGGCCATGGACACGGCGGCAGCGAGAAGGTTCATCGATGCGGTGCTCCGTTCGCTAGTGTACCCACGCTTCGTGGGAATTCACCTTGGTGCGTAAGAAAGCGCCCGTATGAACGGACTACCGGCCAACGCAGTGCTGCTCGCTTTCGAAGGCCCGGATCCGTATTCGATGGTCGGCGGCCTCGGCACGCGAGTCACGGAACTCGCGGCGGCACTCGCGACCGCCGGCATTCGCACGACGCTTGTGTTCGTCGGCGACCCGGCGCGCGCGGCGGTTGAGCGGCCGTCGGATAACCTCGAATACCGGCGCTGGTGCCAGTGGATTTCCGCGTACCATCCGGGCGGCGTCTACGACGGCGAGTGGGGTAAGAGCCAGGACTTCGCGGCAAGCGTCCCGCCATTCGTTGCCGACTCGATCGTCGCGCCGGCCGTCGCACGCGGCGAACGCGTGCTCGTCATCGCCGAAGATTGGCAAACGGCGCCCGCGGCGATCGAACTGCACCGGCAGCTCGTCGCACGCGGCACGCGCCAACACGTCGCCGTCATGTGGAACGCCAATAACACTTACGGCTTCCAATCCATCGATTGGCACGCCCTCACGCGCGCGGCGCGCATCACCACCGTGAGTCGCTACATGAAGTTCGAACTGCGCGAGCGCGGCGTCGAATCGCTGGTCGTTCCTAACGGAATTCCCGAGCGCATCGTCGCCGGACCGCCCGACGAACTCGTGACCCTGCTGAACGACGCGATCGCGCGCCGTCCCCTCTTCGTGAAAGTCGGCCGTTACGACGAGGATAAACGATGGATGCAGGCGATCGAAGCCTTCGCTCGCGTGCGCGCGGATCATCCGGAAGCGATGCTCGTCGTCCGCGGGGGCCGCGAACCTTACGGCGACGCGATCTTCGCGCGCGCTCGCGAACTCGGCTTAGACGTCGAGGACGTCGCCCTCGCGTCGCGCGATCCCGAGGCGTTCGCCGAGCGATTGAAGGATGCGCGTGGCGCCATCGTCAATCTGCGCACGTTCGTGCCCGAAGACGTGCTCTACGCGCTCTATCACGTCGCCGACGCCGTGCTGGCCAATAGCGGAAAGGAGCCGTTCGGACTCGTCGGTCTCGAAGTGATGGCGGCTTCGGGAGTCGCGGTCACCGGATCGACCGGGGAAGATTACGCGCAGCCCTTCGAAAACGCGGTCGTCTGCGACACCGGAAACCCGGCGGAACTCGCCGCGTATCTTAACGCGCTCATCGCCGATCCCGCACTCGCGCGCGCGATCCGCGCCGCGGGCGCCGCAACCGCGGAGCGCTCCACCTGGCCGCTCGTACTCGAAATCCTCTCCCGCAAAATCCTGTCATCCTGAGCGGAGGCCCATGTCATCCTGAGCGGAGGCGCGGAGCGCCGCAGTCGAAGGACCGCTAACCATGTCATCGTCATCCTGAGCGGAGGCGCGGAGCGCCGCAGTCGAAGGACCGCTAACCATGTCATCGCGCGCAGCGCCGCAGTCGAAGGACCGCTAACCATGTCATCCTGAGCGGAGGCGCGGAGCGCCGCAGTCGAAGGACCGCTAACCATGTCATCCTGAGCGGAGGCGCGCAGCGCCGCAGTCGAAGGACGCGCGCAGTCGAACCACCTCCACGCGCTATGCATCGGAGCCGATCTGCCTAGGAAATCTGCAGGGTGACGGCGCCCCCGGCGCGCAGAGTGTTTTGGATTTCCGCTACCGTGTCGGTGTGCGTAATGAGATCGCGAACCTGCGCCTCGCTCGCCGGTGATTTGATGCGCGCATGATAGACAATGTTCTTCGCTGGCTGCCCTTCAGCACCAAACTCACCTTCTACGACGACATCCACCTGTTCCACGTCGATGCCCTTTTTGGCCGCCTCCCGGTAGACATCGTTGCAATAACAGGTCGCCAAAGCTAAAAAAAGGAGCTCTCCTCCGTTAACGTCCGAGCCGAGTCCATGCGGCTTTGCTGGAATGCTCACGGAGCGACTCCGGCCATTCGTCTCAACGACGACGTGGTTCTCATTTGACCGGTTTGAGAGTCTTGCGTAAATCTTCATCTTAGGCGCCCGCTGTTCGACGAAACGACGCTGCAATGCTGCGCGGAGGGTCCATTCTTAAGGCGAGCTATGGAGTAGCTATCGGATTGAACCGGTGTGGTGGCCTGTTAAAGTCAAACGCATCAGAAATACTCGTCGCTCGCTCATCAGTGTGCCCGAGCGAGGGTAAGTGGAACGCCTGCTCTACGAACTTGAGGATACTTCCGTACTCATATTGCGTATGTGATACGTGATGCACGCGAGCATAGGCTGAGATCACGATGCAAGGCACGCGAAAACCAAGGCCCCATCCATCAATCTGCGGCGGAGGTGCGTCGTCGTACCACCCACCGTAGCCATCCCAGACAACGAATATCGCCGTGTTATTCCAATACGGGCTCTTCCCGATCGCGTTGACGATCGAGGTAACCCACGCTGGGCCCCCGGTGCCGCCGAGCGTGTCGGAGTTCTGAATGGTCGGAACAACCCATGCCATAGACGGCAGGGTGCCGGCGGCAACGTCTTTCAGGATCGTCGTTTCCGGTGACACGATGTGTTGGCTCCAATCGGGTCCTGCGAACACTTTCTTGATCGAGCGAAAAGCCGACCAAAGCAGACCCGCTTTGTTTTCTTGGATGCTCGGCACATAGTATTTCCAGGAGACGTTCGTGCTATCGAGCGTACCGGCCATGGTGGAAATTGATGTAAAACAGGGGAACGGTCCCCACGGGGCCGGATGCGAGGGCGGCTGCCCGGACAGTCCCCGAGGCGTCAAAACCTCCGTGAGCGTTCCCTTTGGCGCATCACATCCCCAGGGTGTGTTGGTAGGGACGATGGCTTCCTCGTCGTTCTTTATGAATGCAGTGCCCGCAATGAAATCGAGGTGCCCGGTAAAGCTGCTCGTGTCGCCCCACGTCGGCGGAAACATCTGATCGGCGAGCGTGTTGTCGTGGGCCATCTGCCAGTATGGTTGGATCAGGGAGCGTTGCAGATAAGCGTATGAAGCATCGCCCGACGGCTGTGTTGGTTTGTGGGCAAAAGGCACCAGGTTGAACTGATCCATCCGACCGCCGTCGTAGGCCGTATACTCCCATGGGATACTCGAAGCAATTGTTGGCGCATGCCATCCGATAGCGCGAAGTTTGACTGCCTTGCCGTCCTTTTCGTGCCCGTACAGCGGTGCATCGGCGCCTTTGTACCCCGCAAAGAGATTCTCAAAGCTGCGCCTCTCTTGAACGATTATGACGACGTGCTTAACGTATTTGGAGAGCGTGAGTCCCGGAACCGTCCCCTGTGAGGGCGTGAACCCGTCTTGGACCGGTATCGGCGTGACGTTGCGAGTACCGGCACCCGTGCATGCGGATACGGCAAGGGCGATAGAGAGTGCACCGACCCGCTGGGCGAACATCGGCTTCACCGTCGTGTCACCTCTCAGTAGTCGTCGGCCGGCGTGTTGTCGGGGTGCGTCAGGAAGTAATGCGCGTCGTACTTTGCGGCGACCTTCTTGTACTTGAGCGGCTTCTGCGTGAAGTCGAACATATCTTCGAAAGCGTCGGCGCGTTCGTCGGCGTAGCGAGTTTGTTTCGTGCAATGTGGATGACAGATCGGTGGTAAGCCGAACGTCCATTCGATGAAATGCAACGTGCTCGCAATCTCGTGCTGACTGTGTGAAATGTAGCCCGGCTTCGCGTATGGCGAGATGACGATCAAGGGAACTCGGAATCCCAAGCCTTCGTACGCCTTGGTGTCCGGATCGGCATATTGTGGCGGCTTCACGTGATCGAACCAGCCGCCCCAGTCGTCCCACATCACGATGATGGCCGAGCTGTTCCAATACTGGCTTTGACCGATCGCGTTAGCGATGGAGGTCACCCATGCCGGCCCCTTGCTGCCGGAGGCCTTGCCCGCATGATCGGAGTTGCCGCCCGACGGCATCACCCACGATACGTTCGAGAGCGTTCCGTTCGAGATGTCGGTAAAGATTTGCAAATCCGGCGACTTGATGTTCTTCCAGTCGGGGCCGTGATAGATTTGCTGGATTGCGGCAAACGCATTGAGATTGCCGCCCGGATTTTGTGCCTCGACGTAGTAACTCCAGGTGATCCCGGCGCTGTCGAGGTTGTTTGCAATCGTCGGATAGGTAAAACAGGGGAACGGTCCCGGGACTTCGTGGCCTGTCGCCTTGGAGAATACCGGTGGATTCGCTTGGCCGTACGCGAGCAGCTCGACCGTTTCACCGGACGGACCCGACGGCCCATCGCAGCCCCAAGGCTGCTCCGACGGAACCTCCGATGCGTGCCCCGATTCGCCGGCGATCAAGTATTGATGCGCGACGTATGTGGGGCCGCTGTTGGAGGCGAAGGCATCGTCGCCGAGTGCGTATTGCTGCGCAAGCGTCCAGTATCCTTGCACGTCGGACTGCTGCGCGTACGAGTAGATGTCTTGCTTAGTCGTCGGATCGTTCGAGAACGCCCAGCACGTCGGCTGGTTAATATAGTCCGAGCAGCCCGATCCCGTCTTAAAGCGGACGATGTAGTGGTCGAAGCCGTCCGTTTTGCCTTGGTCGTAATCCTCCAAAAATTGTGAATGGTCGTGTCGGGGATCGAACTTAGTAAATTTCAGCGGTCTCGGCTGAAGCGTCCACGTCGTGCCGTCTTTGCCCTTGCTCGTGTCAACGGTGTTGGCTCCGGGAAAGTCGTGGAACAAGTTATCGAAGGTCCGATTTTCCTGGATGACGATAATAACGTGTTTGATCGGCGTGGATCCGCCGGTATCTCGAACGAGGTACCGACCCTGGGGCGACGGGGTTTGACCGAAGGAGCCGTTGCAGCCGGCCATCAGTAAGGCGATTGCGAATGTCGCGTATCGTTTCATTTAATAGTCGATTTCGGGCCCGGCGTTTTGAACCGACATACATGCTTGGTAGTCGGCCGGCTCCGGAATCTTTACGAATTTCGTGGGCTGCTGCGAATAGTTGAAGGCGTCAGTGTAGCCGTCGGCACGTTTGTCATCGAGCCCCAGCGTCTTCCCTGGAGTAAAAATGTTTTCAATGAAACGCAGTGCCGACGCCGTTTCGTACTGCGAATGCGAAACGTAATGCTGCTTGGCGTACGGAGAAATGATAATCAGCGGCGTCCGATAGCCGAGACCCTCGTACGCCCCCGTTTTGAGGTTGGGATACTGCGGTGGTACGACGTGATCGAACCAGCCGCCCCACTCGTCCCAGCTGATGATGATCGCGGTGCTATTCCAGTACTGGCTCTTCCCGATGGCGTTCACGATCGCCGTCACCCAGGCGGGGCCGCAGGCGCCCGATTTTGCGCCCCCGTGATCGGACGCGCCCTCGTGCGGCATCACCCACGACACTTGCGCGAGGTCGTTGTTGCCGATGTCGGTCAGCACTTGCGTGTCGGGCGTGATGATGTTGCTCTCGTCTGGCCCGTAGCGCACGGCTTTGATGGAATCGAACGCGTCCAGCCAATCGGAGTCGTACTGATTGAACCCCGACGAGTTGCGCCGCGGCTCGGATGGTGCGGGTGTCGGCTGCTTGTACCATCGCCACGAAACCTTGGCGGCGTCCAACTTCTTCGCGATGCTGATAAACGTGAAGCACGGGTTCGGTCCCTTGACGTTGTGCCCGAAGATCGCAGGGTACACCGGCGGATTCGCCTGTCCGTATTGCAGGTAGTATTCCCACGTCTTCGCCGGTGCATCGCAACCCCAGGGCATAGCCGACGGAACCTCGTCGGCATGCGCGATCTGTCCCGCAACCAGCTCCAGGTGCGCCCCGTAGCTCGGGCCGCTGTTCGAGGCAAAGTTATCGTCGCCGAGCGTGTATCGCGATGCCATCGTCCAGTACGGCTGAATATCGGATCTGGTCACATAGCCAAACGTAAGCTTGGTGTACGATTGCGGACGGTACAGATAGCACTGCGGTTCGTTCACCCAGTTGTAGATCCACTTCTTGCACTGCTGTATTTCCGTATTATTACCGGTAATGTTCAGGTCCCAGCCGTCGTTGTTTCCGCCGTCATAGTCTTCGAGAAATTGGTAGTGTTCGTGGTTGGGATCGAATTTATTTGCCAGACTGTGCGCCGCCAACGTGTACTTGGTGCCGTGACCGTAACCGTACGTCGCCGTGTTGGCACCGGGAAACGCGTAGAACAGATTGTCAAAACTTCTGTTCTCCTGCATGATGATGACGACGTGCGTAATCGGTGAAGAACTCGCATGGCGGCGGACCGACGGATTCGTCGCCGCATTCGGCACGAGCCCGCGGGTTGAGGAGTTGCAAGCCGCTGCCACGAGCGCGGCTAGCACGAGAACGATAAAGACGGATACGCGTTTCATGAGACTCCGTTCTCAGCCGGCGAAAACTTCCGGAGTCTTTTTGCGCGGGACGAAAGAAAAGCATTCTTGTACCGGCGATCTCGCCACTAAGCAAGCCATCACTTGCCTACGCGTTTCCCTCAACCAGGCCCGGCGCGCACCAGAACGGGCCAACGACGGCCGGACGTATCGACGAAGACGCGCTCGCCGGCGTTCGAAACCTCCCACAGTGGATAGAGTGGCGAGAGCGACGCCGTCGACGGCGCCCAGACGAGTCTCGACTGGACGGGTGTCGCGAGTCCGGAGCGTAGGATCGCCTCGTCTTCGGGAAGGAGCCACGGCCACGAGGCGCTTGAGAGTCGCGCCGAGGCTTGAACCTCGCCATTCGCAGCGTCAACAATCGCGACGGCGACGGGCGCGCCGGACGTGCCGGCAACGACGAGATAGTACGCTCCATCGCCGCCCAATCGCTCCACAAGGTGTGCCGCAGCGCGCGACTGCGGGTCGAGCCCAAGGGCGTCGACCGCAACTGCAGCGGCGCGCTGTTCACCGATATAGTCGAACGCTAGAATCCCCTTCCGGGCTCGTCGAGTTCGGTGAATACGGCGCCGTCGACCCGCACGTAGATCCTCTGCGCACCGATCGTGAACATGTGAAAGGGATACAAGGGCGATAGCGATTGTCGGCACGGTTTCCACACCAGAGCCGGATAGTGGCACAAAGCCTGTTCTCGAATCGGGATGCGTCCCGCGAAGTTTGGAAGCTCGATCGAGGTACCGACGATCGAACGAGTCACTTCGGCGTGCGAACGAAGGTCGAAGAGCGTCCCACGAGGATCGGAATGGACGGCGGACTGCAGGTACGTGCCGGTCTTGGCATCCAGCAGGACGGCTCCCCGAACAGTCTGACTTTCCCCCGCGCCGATGATGTAGTAAAACGTGTCGGGAAGGTCGAGCCGCTGAACGAGGATAGGGTCGGCGAACTCTAAGGTCGAGAATAGACCGAACCGTTCGCGTTGCAGCAACCCGTATGCACGCAGAACGTCGACGGCCCTGGCGGCGACGTCCTTCGGAGCCAAGAGCCGGCCGTGAAGGTCGAGCGGTTCTATCAGCGGCCGCGACGGTCGGCCTCGGCGCGCCGGCGGCGGCTCCGGGTCGCAGACGGCGACGAACTGACCGCCCCAGTTGCCCGATGGAACGCTCGTCATGTAGGTGCTCTGCCACATTGCGTAGCTGATGTTCTCGTCGGCGACGCCGCGCGTCGAGCCGCCGTTCGCGCAGCCGTCGGTGCCGTCGGCATGCGGCGGTGGTTGCGGCGGCGCGTTACCGTAGAAACTGGGAACCGGCGGCCACGGATTGTTGACGTCGAACGAATCGATCGCATACGAGACGTCGTCGAAGCTCGCCGGCTCGGCGCTCGCGCTATAGCCGCGCACGACGATCCAGTGCGCCGCAGCGTATACGAGTGCGATCGGAGCGACCTGATAGTGGTGGATCGTCCAGACGATCTTGCGCGAAATCGAATCTTCGCTACCGAGCGCAAAGATGACGAAGTCGTAGAAACCGTAATGCGGCGGACCTGGAGGTGCGGTCGGCGCGTAGTTGTTCATGGTCCACGCGAGTCCGTCCGGCGCCGTCGCCCATCCGCCTTCTATCGTGCTGTGGCTATGATTGTCGTTGTACAGTTGGTCCTGCGGCAATAGGCCGGCGTCGACCGAGTCGAGCACCATTTGCGCGCAAGCCGCACCGCAATAGTAATCGGTGTCCTGCTGATGGTAGGAAACTGAAAGGTTCTCTGATGCCATGACTGCACGCCTCCGACTTACAGCACCCGTTCTTTGCATGTCGACGTGATGCGAAATACCGCATCCTAGCTATGCAGCTCGAGTATACAGCGGCCGAACCTGTAATTGCCAGCCTGTGCTCACAGTTTTCGAATGCGGCGCTGGGATCGCCACCGCGCGGCACCACCGCCGGACGCTGGTGGAGAGGGTATGGTGCACCGTCCCCGTACCCTAGCCATCCTCACAGGGCGTATTTGATGAATAGCATACGCGGTTGGCTTATCGGTGCGGCGGTCGTCGCCGGCACCGTACTGATCTGGGACGTGCTCTCGGGAGCGCTCTCGGCGTTGCTCCTGATGTTCACCGCCGTGCTGTTCGCGGCCGGTCTCCGGCCGATCGTCGATCGAATGGCGAAGCGAATGCCGTACGGCGTTGCGGTCGGGCTAGCGTTCGTCGCCGTCATTGCGGCAATCGTTGTGATTGGAACCGTGCTCATCCAGCCGCTAGGGGCGGAGCTCATCAAGTTGGTCCAGTCATTACCGGGCTATGCGAACGCGCTCCAAACTCAACTTGCGGTCGTACAGCGCCATTTCGAAAACGACCAGATGGCGCGCCAGATCGCCGGCGCCTTAGCCGGCAGTGCCGGCAACGCGGCCAGCGCGATCGGCCTTCGCCTCCTCAACGGGACGGCCCTCGCCGCCGCGGCAATCGGCAATGGAGTCCTCATTCTTTTGCTCGCCGTCGGATGGATGCTCTCGAGCGATGAGCTCGCGCAATTTGTATTGAGCCTGATGCCGCCCGCGGCGCGTTCGCAGTGGCGCGACGCCCTTGACGACATCGGGAAACGGCTGAGCGCGTATGTGGGTGGCGTCGTCATCAACGGCTCGATCGTCGGGGTCGTCATGGGCATCTCGCTGGCGGTCCTTGGCGTCCCCTATTACTTACTCTTGGGATTCATCGCCGCAATCTTTCAGGCGATTCCGATGCTCGGCGCCGTGATCTCTGGGCCGATCATTCTCCTGGTTGTATTAGCGACGAGCGGCTGGTCGAAGATGCTCATCGCCTTAGCGATCTTCGCAGTCGTTCAAGTGATCGATCAAAACGTGGTTTCGCCCATCGTCTTCGGCCAACGGGTTCAGCTCAGCTTCCTGCTCATCATTCTGGCGACGGTCGTGGGCGGAACCCTGCTCGGTATTGGTGGTGCCTTCCTCGCCGTCCCGGCCGCGGCAGTGCTGCAAGTGCTCGTGACGCGCATTGTCGCTCCAGCCATTCGCACCGCCAACGAGCAGAAGTGACGGAAGTAAAAATGGCGATGGTCGCGTGGCTAGATGTCACGACCGGATGCGTTCTTAAGCTCTTCCTCTAGGATTGGAATGCCCAGATTGAACGCTTGAACCCCTTGGGCAACGCAAAGCTTCAACACGTCCATAATCTCTTCAATTGTTGCTCCGAGTTCGAGAGCGGCCCTGATGTGGCGGCGAGTCCCGGGAGCGTACATGTGCGTGTACGAGGCGTCGAAGGCGATACTTAGCAGCTCTGCTAACTTCTTGTCGAGGACATTGCCGGAATAAACGGGGGCACCGCAAGAAATGAACGCTTCAGTCCAAACGGGATCGATTTCGTAGAAGGGGTCCCAGGCGACGTTCCATTGCCCGGCTGCGCGCATTCGATCGCAGGCTGGAGTGTCTGCGCGTTTTTCTTTTGCCGTTGCACCGGCGGCCTTCGCTTCCTCTATAAGAATCGGTGCGCCGAGACTGCACGTGTGGATCGACAGGAGCGATGCCATCTTCAGCACCGTCACGAGCTCGTCGCGGGTCGCGCCGGCTTCAAGGGCCTTCCTGATATGCCTGCGCGTGCCATCCTCGTTGAGATTCGTGCACGCTGCATTGATCGCTACGCAGATCAGTTCGACGGTCTTGCGGTCGAGCGCGCCGGTCCATGGGTCGTTCGTCACTTTCTCAACGGCTGCACCCCATGCGGGTTCCCAACGCTTAAGTGTCTCGAATGCCTTCGCATCCCAAGGCCCGGTTCCGTCGGTGGTCATGGCTCGTGTGTCTCCTCCATTACGCCAGCAAGTGTCCGTCGGAACCGGCCACGACGGTCTCCCTTAATTTGCCGTCGCTCTTGTGGACCAAAAAGCCCTGGTGGCCGGATTCACGGTTTGGCGGCAGGCCGAGGTTCGCTAACGTCTCCTCGGTGGTTTTGTACGTCACGCCGATTTTCAGCATCTGCCGCGCTTGCTCGGGGGTAGCGATGTCGCGGCCGATCTCTCGAGCCATCCGAACGTGCTTCTCGATCATCTGAACCGTATTCATGCGCACGCCCTTCTTAACGTCCCAAAGGTTGTCTTCGATACCGGCGCGCGTATGCTGTCCGAGGGCGATCATCATCATCGCGATCGGATGCGTCAAACGAAACGTCGTTTGATAGGTAAAGAACGATCCGTGCGGTGTGCGGCGGACGATCTCCATTAGGTCGAACGGGTTCACGCCGCAGATCCCGCCTCCGCCCGTGCTGAAGAAGCCGTTCATCGGTCCCATATATTCGCCGCGACGGATCATACGCTCCACAATTTCGAGCCCATGGATATGGGGTAACGCGAAGTACGGTTGTATCCCATGCTCCACGCAAAGCCTGGTCTCTTCGATATAAAAATCCGGAGTCGAATCCGCTACCATGTTGGAAATCCCGTGCATCGCATCCTCGTTGCACAAGCGCGTCCCTTCAAAGGCATCCATCGGATGCAATGCGGTCAAGTCGTAGAGCGTCGTCCCGCATGCAACCGTTATCTGATCGGGTTTGGGATCGATCGTCGTCAACTTGTGACGCTGCTCGTAGGTGCCGAACGCTCCAACTTCGCCGGGCTCGGGTGCGAACGATATCGATCCGCCAACCTGCAAAATCATTTTGGGCACGGCCTCGCGAACGCGCCCGATCTGCTCGCCGTATTCCTTAAAGTTCTTCGAGATGTGCCCCGTTTTCGGGTCTCGCACGTGGATATGTAGCAGCGTCGCGCCGGCGTTGTAACAATCCACGGCCGCTTGAACTTGTTCGTCCCAGGTGAGAGGGATGTAGCCGGGTGGGCCATCTGACGGCATCCACATTGGCCCGTAGGGAGCCGCAGTGATCATCAGCGGTGCCATGTTTTCGGGGAGAAGGGAATCGTCGGTAAAGTAAGCCATGTCTGGGGCCTCCTAAGGGTCGCGGGTCTTCAATGCTAACGATGAGAGCCTTTAGTGTGAAAACGCTGAGTGAGATAGTCAACGGCGCATTAACGTACTTAATCAAAGTTCACCGTCGCTAATACAGTTCAGAACGCCATAAAGGCTTTTGGTGGAACGGTTGAAGAAAGCAGCATACGCCTGGCTGGTTCCAGGTCCGGCCAAGGCAGCTGGTCTAGCGGTAAGGAGATTGGGATGCAAAAGAATCGGGTGCACGCGAAAGTACGAGCGATCGCCATCGCTGCCGCGACGAGTGCGTTCATCGCACCCCTTGTTGCCACAGCGCCGGTCAGCGCGGCGCTGACTCAGCAGGCTGCGAACAAAGCGGCGATCGCCGCCTACGAATACGGCTTTCCTATCGTGTTAATGGACGTTACGAAGACGCAGGCCACCAATGTGTCCAAGCCCACGACAACCTCCGCAGCTCCGATCGGTCAGTTTTCAAACGTTCCCGCATTCCCGCCGCCCGAGAACCACGTAGTCGTGGCGCCGAACGCGGATACTCTTTACTCCGTGGCATGGGTCAATCTATCGAGCGAGCCGATGATTCTGCACGTGCCCGATTATAAGGGCCGTTACTTCCTGATGCCGATGCTCGACATGTGGACAAACGTCTTCCAATCACCGGGCAGCCGAACCGGATATGGAAAAGGCGGGAATTTCGCGATTGCCGGCCCCGGCTGGAGCGGAACGTTACCGCCCGGCGTTACGAAGATTCAAGCGCCGACCTCAACGATCTGGATCGTCGGGCGAAGCGCCTGCTACGGCCCGAGCGATTATGCAAACGTCCACAAGCTGCAAGCACAGCTTTCTCTGACGCCGCTTTCGCAATGGGGAAAGAGTTACGTCCCGCCCGCCGGATCGGTGAGTGCGTCCATCGACATGAAGACGCCTCCGCCGGATCAGATAGCGGCGATGGATGCCCAAACGTTCTTCTCTCGACTCGCTGCGCTCGTGCACGCGTACGGTCATCCGGCGGCGGATGCGCCGATGGTGGCGGAGTTGGCCACACTCGGCATCGTACCGGGCAAACCGTTCGATATCGCTCATGCCGATCCAATCGTTGCTGCCGCGCTGAAAGCGGCGGTCCAGAACGGGCGCACGACCATCTCGGCCGCGACACCGGACGCCATTGGCGCTCGCGTTGCCAACGGCTGGGTAATTTCCACCGGCGGCGGGTCCTACGGTACCCACTACCTTCGCCGCGCCTACTATGCGCTCATCGGTCTCGGGGCGAATATCCCGCAGGATGCGGTGTATCCGGTCGGCAAGGTCGATGGCTTAGGCAAACCGATGTCGGGGGCTCGCAACTACCGCGTCCACTTCGCAAAGGGTGCGACTCCGCCCGTTAACGGTTTCTGGTCGATGACGATGTACGAAGGGCTTGGATACTTCGTTCCAAACCGCCTGAACCGTTACAAAGTCGGCAGCTTGAGCGAACCAAAACTCGATGTGAACTCGGACGGATCGCTCGACATCTACGTCTCGCATACGCAACCGAGTGCGCACGTAAACAACTGGCTACCCGCTCCGAGCGGTGCGTTCTACATGGACTTTCGGTTGTATTGGCCCAAGACTACGCCACCTTCGGTGATCGATGGGAGCTGGAATCCGCCCCCGGTAACACCAATCAAGTGAGTGTTTAGCCCCGCGTTACTTCTGGTTCAAAACGATTGGCCGTTGCTGATGGCAACGCCCTGTATCAGAGAGCTGACTTCGTCTTTCGCATAGACTGGGTGCGGAGACGTGCCGAACGGGTATCTCGTCCCGTAGACTATTCCCGCCAGCGATGAGACAAAGAGAGTTGATTGATCGCTCCTGATTGCAAGTTGAGTCGGGGTGTTCGGGATTGGTACGACGATCGTCGGGATTTCATCCCCTGGCGGAAAAAAGTCGATGCGATTCGTTCCACCCGTTTCCACAACGAGAATGTTACGGTTTTTGTCGACAACGAGGCCCTGTGGTTGGTTGATCGTCATGCCCAGGCTCACGCCGTGCGCGTCGCCGGGGCTGAACTCTTCGATGCTGCCGGGACTAACGGTGCTATTGCGGTACGCGACGTACAGGTTGCCTTCCCGGTCGAAATCCATTCCGTCCGTCTCCGATCCCGGACTCACAAGCACCTGATGCACGCTTGTGGAACCTTTGAGATACTCGATGACGGTACCGTTGCCGCTAACCCACAAATTGCCGCTGCTATCTACGATTGGATAAAGCGGATACGACAAGCCTTGAGAATAGGTCTGCGACGGGCTCGTCGCACCGGGCGGATAAACCGTTACCGTGCTGTTTCCGTTGTTGGCGACGTATAAGTTGCCGCCTTTATCGACGAATAGGCCGTAGGCACCGTTAACGCCGAATGTAATCACGCCGATTGGAACCTGTAACTCGCCCTTCTCTGGAAAGATGAGGACTTGGTTGCCATTGGCAACGTAGATGCGAGGACCATGTTTTGCTGCGGGCGACAGCCAACCCGTGGTCTTCGGCGCGACCTGAGGCACGGTGAGCTGCGTAGCCTGCGGCATCGGGCGTGCCTCCAACGTTGTCCCCGATTCAATGGGTGACTGCGGTCCGCCGCAGCCTGCGAGCATGGTGCCGGCTATGCTAACGCACAACGCACCACGGCTGAGTTCTGAGATCCTCATCGGCCTTGCCTCCTTGATAGTCGCCTATGGCGTAAACTTGAAGACGGTGCCGCCGCCCGCTGAGCCGCCGGCAAGCGTCGTGCCGTAAAGCGCGCCGTTCAAAGCGACCAGGTGCGTGTTTGGGGACGAACCTTGGCTTCCCGTGAAGCTATGAAGGACGTGCTCTACGCCACTCGTGGTCACTTCAAATATCGTCCCCGACCCATGATCGCCGCCCGACCAAGTAGTACCGTAAAGGACACTGCCGACACGCGTGAGTCCTGCATAGGGACTGTGCCCGTCGCTGCTACGCCGAAACTTGTAAACTATGCGCTCGGCGCCGGACGTCGACACGCTGAATACCGTCCCGCAACCGAGCCCGCAGAAAGTTCCGCCGCCCGTCGTCGTACCGTAAAACGTGCCCTTTACATAGAGCAGGCTGGATTCGGGGTATGCCCCGTCAGTTGGCGCACCCTTGAAGCTGTACAGCGTGTGTTCACCATCGTGGATGCTGAAACTAAAAACCGTGCCGCGCCCATTGGCTCCGCCGATGTACGTCGTGCCGTAAAGAGTGCCATTGACGGCAATCATGTGCCCATCAGGTTCTGCGCCGTCCGGAGTATTCTTGAAACTGTAGAGAACCTGCTCGTTACCCGAGGCGCTGACGCGGTAGATGGTTCCGCAACCGCCTCGATCGCAGCCCGATCCGTACCCGGAGCCGCCAGCGAGCGTGATACCGTAAAGCATACCGCCCATCTCGGTTGGCCCGGCGGAGGGCGCGGCGCCATCCTCACCGCCTCGAAAGCTATACAGCGTGTGATAACCGCCGGATGTTTGGATGCGGAAGATGGTCCCAGCCTCAGAGCCCCCCGCACGCAGAGTAACGCCATAAAGCAGTCCACTTACTTGCGTCAGGCCGCTTGGCCATTTGCCGTCAGGAGCGGGGCGAAAATGATGCAGAACCCGTTCGGTTCCCAACGTGCTAATCTGGAATACCGTTCCGGACGACGGTTTGCCGCCACCTTTTGATGTCGTGCCGTACAGCGTGCCGTCCACGTCGATTAGGGCATCAGGGGATGCGCCATCCGTGCCCCCATTGCGGCCCGTAAAGTCGTGAAGCACCTTAAAGGCTGCAGCGTTACGATAAGGCGGGGAAATGAAGCTCGGGACTCTGCCGGGAAGGCGTACTTGTGATGATCCGCAGGCCACCACGAAGCTCGTTGTGAGTATGAGTGCGACCGCCATGCTGGAGATGCGAATAGAGCTGCGCATGGAGCCCCTTTCACCGTTGCCAAAAGCCGGCAACGGTTACGTCTATTGGTTCCCGCCGTTACGCGTATTCCCTTGGACGCGAAGACCACTCGTGGGACCGTGCGACAGGTGGAGAAAGGATAACGCCGTACCCTTGGCAACATGTCGGAATCGAACCATCACCATCACCACGCCAGTGAAGTGCCGGCAGCTCAGCGGCTTGCTGCGATGTTTACGCATATCCTCGGTGCGTTGTTCCTGTTTGTGCCCGGTCTCATCGTCTGGCTGCGAACGCGCAGAGATCCCGTAGACTCGTGGCTGGCCCACCAGGCGAAGGAGGCGCTCAATTTTCAATATACTTTGACGGGCGCGTACTGCGTTTGCGCGATGGCCGCCTGGGCGGCGCCGCGGCCGGCCTTCTGGCTCTTCACGATCGTGCTCGCGTTCGACTGGCTGTTCTCGCTTATCGCCGCCGTGAGATCCGCGTTCGGCGAGCGCTACGTTTACCCGGTGAAACTCACGATCATCCGATAGTTCCTTTGGGATCGGTGACGCCCTCGGGAACGGTCTTATGGCCCAAAGGCTATCGCCCCAGGACTGTCTACGCCCTGGGAGATCGTCCGCAGCACCGCGGACCGGCCCTTGGCATAGACGGTCACGTTATTAGCGGCGCTGTTTGTGACAAAGAGAGCGCCGGAGTTGCTTAGCGCCAGTCCAATCGGATTGCTGAGACTCTGAGAGATGGTACGCAGCACCGACGTACTGCCTGGGGCGTAGACCGTCACCGTATTTGCCAAATCGTTCGCCACGAAGAGCTTACCTGACCCATTAATCGCCAGCGCAGTTGGCCGGTCCATGCCGTCGGAGATGGTACGCAGCACTGACGTGCTACCTGGGGCGTAGACCGTCACCGTGCCGTTTCCTGAGCCGCCACAGTTCGCACCGCAGTTAGCCACATAGAGATTGTTGTTGCCGTCAAACGCCAGAGCGGTCGGAACGGAAACTCCATGAGAGATCGTTCGCAGCAACGTTCCACTGCCTCGGCGGTACACGGTTACGGTGTGACTGTTGACGTTTGCGACGAAGAGATTGCCCGACGCGGCGATCGCCAAATGTTGCGGGCTGTCTATGCCCTGAGAAATGGTTCGCAATATCGGTCTACCGCCGGGACCGTACACCGTTACGGTATTCGCATTCCCGTTTGCGACATAGAGATTGCCGGCGCTGCTCACCGCTAAAGCATCCGGATAGTCCAATCCGGAAATCGTCCGCAGTACCGACGTGCTGCCCGAGGCGTAAACCGTCACCGTATTTGCCAAATCGTTCGCCACGAAGAGCTCGCCCGCGCGGCCAAACGCCAGAGCAATCGGGCCGTCTATCCCATGCGAAATTGTCCGCAGCAGGGTCATGCTTCCTCGCCGGTATACCGTCACGGTATTATTGCCGGTGTTTGCGACATACAGATTCGGGCCCGCGGTTCCGGCAAGCGGCGTCTGGCGCCCGGAATCCCCATCACCGTCGTTCCAGACCGAAGAATCGGCGTTTCGCGGCATCGGCTGTGCGGGAGAAAGTTGCGATCCGCTGCTCGCACAGCCAATCAGCAACGTACTGAATATGAAAAACGCGAGGGCGTTAGACGCGAGACGCGGCGAGGCTAAACGCATGTGCTCCAGTTCTTTCTTCCGAAATCATACGCCCAATGAGTTTTGAAAGCAAGCTAGCCCGCTCTGCACGGCGCGTGTTATTTCGCGTCGGCCGTTACGCTAGGGCGCGACGAGGCCTAACGCGAAGCGCTCGTTATCCATGAGCGAACCCGATCGTCCGGTTCGGGTTGATTTTCGCGCCGCTGGTGCCGATCGCGCGATCGTTTTCCTTCACGGATTTTTAGGTCACGCGCAGAACACGTGGGGATCCTTTCCGGAAATATTGATGGCCGTTGAGGAGCTGGAGCCCTGGGATGTGTTCGGCATCGGCTACTCCTCCTCGTTGCGATTTGAGGTCGCGCAGGTTTGGAGATCCGACGCGAACCTTGAGATGCTCGGCTACTATCTTCGGACGATGCTCGCGGTGCGGCCGTTGAGCGAGTATCGCAGTATTGCCTTGGTAGCCCATAGCATGGGCGGCTTAGTGGCGCAGCAAGCGTTACTCGATCCGCAGACGCGCGCGCGGATTTCTCACCTCTTTATGTTCGGAACTCCCAGTATGGGAATTGGGAAAGCCAATCTGTTTCGCGGCGCCAACCGTCAAGCGCGAGATATGGCCACCGGCAGCGCATTCATAACGAATCTTCGAGCCGCGTGGCCCGACGTTTACGGTGACGGCACGGCATTCAAGCTGCGCGTCGTCGCCGGCGAACGCGACGCGTTCGTCTTGCCGGCGTCGTCGATCGAGCCGTTCCCCGATGAGACGCGGTTCGTCGTACCCGGCGATCACGCGACGATGATTAAGCCCGCGGGGATTGAGAGCCCCGGCGTGCAGCTTGTCGTTGCGAGCTTAGTCGACGGCCGGGCTCGAAGTCCGCAACTGCCGCGCGGCACGGTGACGCTGTTGTTCAGCGATATCGAAGGCAGCACGCGTCTGTGGGAAGAGGATCCGGCTCGGATGCGCGAGGCTCTCGGCGCACACAACGAAATCCTGCGCTCGACCATCACCGCTCACCACGGTCACGTCTTTAAGACGGTCGGAGATTCATTTTGCGCGGTCTTCGCCGATGCGGGCGATGCCGTGACCGCAGCAATCGCGGCGCAGCACGCGCTGTCCGGATCGGAAAACGTGGGCACGATTTCCGTACGTATGGCCGTTCACAGCGGGACTCTAGAAGAAGACGAGGGCGATTACGTCGGCCCGGCGGTCAACCGCGTCGCGCGTTTACTCGCGATCGGCCATGGCGGTCAGGTGCTCGTCTCGGGTGTCACGACCGACCTCGTGCAAGGGGCGCTCCCAACCCAGGCAACGCTTCGCGATCTTGGCGAGCACCGGCTACGCGACCTCGCGCGCCCCGAGCACGTCTACCAACTGCTCGCACCCGATCTCGCGCCCGACTTTCCGCCGCTGCGCTCGCTGCAGGTGCTTCCCAACAACTTACCGCCGCAGCTCAGCACGTTCGTCGGTCGCGAAATGGAGACGACCGCGATCACAGCACTGATCGCGCAACATCGACTCGTCACGCTGGTCGGGCCAGGCGGCGTCGGCAAGACGCGCCTCTCCTTGCAAGTGGCGGCCAATCTGCTCGACGGCTCCGGCGACGGCGTTTGGTTCATCGAGCTCGCACCGCTGACGAAGGGCGAGTACGTTCCATCGACCGTTGCGCTGTCGCTCGGCCTCACGCTCGCGCCCGAAGGCGATCCGGTGGAGAGCCTCGTTCGAGCACTCAAGACAAAGCAAATGTTGCTCGTCTTCGACAACTGCGAGCACGTGGTCGAACCCGCTGCGCGAGCGATCTCGGCAATCCTGCACGGTTGTCCAAACGTCAAAGTGCTCGCGTCGAGCCGTCAAGGGCTGGGAGTCACCGGTGAAGCCGCCTATCAGGTGCCGTCGCTCGACCCTCCGACCGGCGTTGCGCTCTTCTGCGAACGCGCGCGTGCCGCGAGCGCGGCCTTCTCGCTCACCGACGACAATGCGCCGATCGTGGCCGACATCTGCCGGCGACTCGACGGCATTCCGTTGGCGATTGAACTCGCGGCTGCGCGGGTGAAGATGCTCAGCCCGCACCAGTTGCGGGCACGGCTCGACGAGCGCTTCCGGGTGCTCACCGGCGGCAGCCGCGACGTGCTTCCGCGCCAGCAGACGCTGCGCGCACTCATCGACTGGAGCCACGACCTGCTCGACGACCGCGAGCGTGCGCTCTTCCGGCGTCTAGGAATCTTCGTCAACGGATTCACGCTCGAGGGCGCGGTTGCAGTTGGGAGCGGCGGAGATGATCTCGACGAACTCGACGTGTTCGACGTGCTGGCGTCGCTCGTCGATAAGTCGCTGGTGCTGGCGCAGCCGCATGGTGACGAACTGCGCTACGGGCTGCTCGAATCGACGCGCGTGTATGCCGTGGAGAAGCTCGACGGTGCGGGCGAGCGCGATGCGATTGCGGATCGCCATCTGCGGTATTTGCGCGACCGCTTCGCGGAGCTGTGGGAACGGCGCGAGCGTAGCGCGCAAAGCGCCGAGCTTGAGGCGGCGCTTCAGAGCGAGCTCGACGACGTGCGTTCGGCGCTCGAGGGTGCCTTGATGCGTTCGCAGGTTATCGACGGCGCCGAGCTCCTTGCCAGGATTGCGAGATTTTGGGGAGGCATCGGCCTTGAAACGGAAGGCGCGACGCGGTGCGAAGCGTATCTCGCGGCGCTTCCTGATGAGGAAGTGCGGCTTCGCGCTCCGTTGTCAAGCGCGCTGTCGGATTTGCTCTTCGAGTCCGGAAACAAGGTAGGCGCCTTTGAACGGGCGACGCAGTCGGTTGAGTATGCGCGGGCGAGCGGCGACGCCTCATCGCTGGCTGCCACGCTCGGCCACTACGCGCTTTTGGCCGTGCTTCTCAATCGGCTCGACGACGCAGAGCCGGCCCTAGCGCAGGCCGAAGCGATGCCGGGGGCCTCGGTTTCCCAACGGCTGTACTTACTTCAAGCGCGTGCGTCCTTCAGCCAGTTTCGTGGCGATCTCGAAACGGCCGCGCGCATGTTCGAGCAACTCGGCAAAGAGAACCGCGCCCTGGGAAACACGCGCGGGCAGCTGGCCGCGGCGATCAATCTCGCCGAGGTCGAGCACGCGCGAGGTCACTCGCAACGAGCGGCTGCGATCGTTGCCGAGGCACTTCCGATGGCGCGGTCCAGCGTAGACAAATCGACGCTCGACGTTCTGCTCCACAACCTCGCGGCCTATCTCGCCGCGGTTGACGATCTTCCCGGTGCGTTGGCGGCAGCTCGCGAAGCGATCGGGATTTGGACTCGAACTCCGGATCGCGCCGGCGTCGCTGTAGCGATGGAGCACCTGTCGCTCGTCTACGCACTTCGCGGAGAGTTCGCCCTCGCAGCCACGGTCGAAGGGTACGCCGATGCTGCGTTGCGGCGATACGGATTCACGCGCGAGTTCACCGAAGCGACGGCGCACGACCGTCTCACCGCACTCCTGCGCGACGGGCTCGCCTCCGACGAGTTCGCGCGACTCAGCGCAGAGGGCGCTTCACTCACGCCCGAGGCGGCTATCGCACTCGCGCTTGAGGAAGAGCCCCGGCATTCTCTTGACAAATCCCAGGAAGAAAGCGCACGCTAGCCCTAAGGGCGCTCTAGGGTGGGCGCGCTTTTGAACCCGTTCACTCCAGTTCGGCTGGCGCAGCACAGACTCGATGACGTGACTACCTCACTTTGAGATGTGTTGCAGGCGCATAATTAATGTACGAGTTTTCGGAGAACTTCGAAGGGAGTCTTAAAACGTGAAACCACGGTACAACCTCGTCGTAGCATTTATTACGGCGGTGCTCCTAACTGCGTGTGGTGGCGCAAGTAACAGCGTTACTCCATCAACGCCGTCGGGCACCGCTCCCATTTCGCAAACGCCTCTGGTAAGAAGCGATGCGGCAAGGCCGCTCGAGTTCGCTTACGTAGCAAACTATGCTAATGATGACAATGTGTTCGCCTATAAAGTCAACTCGAGCACCGGTGCGCTGAAGGCGGTGACCGGGTCTCCCTTTCAGGCGGATTCCTGGGCCGCCAACGTGACCATCGATCCTACGGGCAAGTTCGCGTTCGTGCCCAACGCGAACTCGGATAATGTTTGCGTCTATAAAATCAACTCTGTCACCGGCGGGCTAACGCCGGTTGCAGGTTCGCCGTTTGGAACGGGCGGCTTCCCCTGGGGTGTGGCAGTCGATCCTACGGGCAAGTTCGCGTATGTGACCAACCGGCACACAAACGATATTTGGGCCTATAAAATCAACGCAAGCAGCGGCACGCTGAAACAGTTGGCCGGGTCGCCGTTTGCCGCGGGCAGCGATCCCGACGGCGTGGTGATCGCTCCGTCGGGCAAGTTCATGTACGTTAGCAACGGCGAGGACGACAATATTTCGGCCTATGCCATCAACGCGACCAGCGGTGCGCTCGAGCCGGTGGCCGGATCCCCCTTTGCGGCCGGTACTTTCCCTTCGGTCGTAACGATGGACACTTCGGGCAAGTTCGCGTACACAACCAACGAGAAAAGCGACAGCGTTTCCGCATACACCGTCAACGCAAGCACCGGCGCGCTCGAGCCGGTGGCTGGATCGCCTTTTGCGGCGGGCGATCAACCTGAGGGGATGACAATCGCTCCCTCGGGTATGTTCGCGTACGTAACAAACCGCAACGATAACAATATTTCTGCGTATAGAATCAACGCGCGAAGCGGTGCGCTGAAACCGGTGCCGGGGTCGCCGTTTGGGCTCGTGAACACCCCGACCGGGATTGCGGTCGATCCTCGGGGCAAGTTCGCCTTCGTTTCCAACGATCTCTCGCAGGGGTACGTCTCCTCCTATACCATCAATCAGCGAACCGGTGCCCTAAAGTCGGTTGCCGGTTCGCCCTTTGTGGCGGGCTTCCGTCCATTTGGCATGGCTACGTGCAAAGTCAAAGACGGCGTGTGCAAGCCGACGTTTCCGTAACTGCATTCGACCCCGTTGCAAAACATCGAGCCGCTCGCAGATTGCGAGCGGCTCTTGAATAGGTCCTTAGACCAGCCGACGACGTGCTGCACACCCTTGATCAAGGGGCGACCGCTAGCGAGACCGGCCGCCGTACGCCCTGACTAATGATGAGTCTTGGAATGATTTGTCCCGGGGCATATGCGCTGACGTTGTTTTGGTGAATGTTTGCGACATATAAATCCCCGTCCTTGCTGCCGATAGCCAGCGCATACGGCGAATTCACGCCTTGGCTGATGATGCGGCTCGGCGTGGTGGCTCCCGGGGCGTAGACGCTCACACTGTGCCCGTTCAAATTCGCGACGTAAAGATATCCGTTGCCGTCAACGGCGAGCGCAGCCGGAGTGTCGATGCCGCTCGTTATGATACGCAGTAGTTTGTCGGAACCCAGTTGAAAAACGGCTACCGATCCGAAGGGTAGCGTCTTGCTGTCGGAGGGTGGAGCGTTGGCGACGTAGAGCAGGCCGGAATCAATCGCCATGGCTCTCGGGTAGAATAGTCCCTGCGTTATGGTCGCCGCAGGCGCCGAGCTGCGCGGGCGAAAAATCATTATGGAATTGCCGGCCTTACATGAACCGTTGATGGTAAGAGCGTTAGCGACGTAGAGATTTCCGGCGTTGTCATGAGCGAGCGCAATCGGCCTGTTGACGTATCCGCTGATTCTCAGTACCGGCAACGCGGCCCCGGGGCGATATACATCCACGCTGCCGGCGCGGCATGCCGAATCATTCATCCGAAGATTCCACTGGTTAGCGACATAGACGTTGTTTGAGGAGTCCAAGACGACTGCGTCAGGATGAACCGTGCCGTCGAGAACGAGAGATGGATTATATCCACCGCGGTCGTATTTCGTGACGGATCCGACGTGCGAATCACGCTCGCTCGGGCGGGTGTTTGCGACAAGTAAGTCGCCCTTCGAAGCGACCGCCATTGCGTCGGGCCTATCGACGCCTTCGGAGATCGCTTCTTGCTGCTCTCCGTGTTCCAAGCCGTATATCGCGACGTCGCCCACACTGCTCCCGAAGCTACCTTCGGAATTCAGTACGTAGAGGTTGAGGTGGAAACGGAACGAGGGCGTCGACGTCTTCAATGCCGTTCGAGGGACGGCCCCGATTTGTGGAACCGGCCCGCTACCGCCGCCACAAGCCGTCAGCAAAGCAATGGATGCGCAGAAACCTAACGCGTGGCGACTGAGGGCGATAATCTTCATGCGACGAGTGTCCCTTTTTGGCTTATCGAAAGCAAGAGCTGCGCCTGAGCCCGGTTACGCTTTGAGGCCGTGTAGGGCAACTGGGGACTTGCTTGGCAGCTTGGTCGGCTGGTTGGCGAGGGTCCTCTGCATTTAAAGCCAAATACTCGACAAATCTCCAGCGGCTGGCTTAGCGACAGCTTATTCAGCGCAAGCAGTGCGCGTTTGCAAGCCCGGTGCTCCTCGCTACGAAAGGCAATCGAGATGAAATTACCGTCGGCGCAACTCTCGATCGTGTTGGTTTTGCTGTTGAGTGCATGTAGTGCCAACCCGGGTACGGCAGTAACTCCCGGCCGGCCGTCGTTACAACCAACGCATCGCAGCCTGCCGGGGGCGTCCTACGACGTGCTGCATAGCTTCGGCGGCGGTTACGGCAGTTTCTCCGACGGGAGTGAGCCCCACGCGAGCTTGGTCCATCTCGACGGCACGCTCTACGGCACGACGGTTCACGGAGGCAGCTCGCAGTTCGGAACCGTGTACCGTCTCACGCCGGCCGGAGCGGAAGAGGTGCTGCATAGCTTCTCCGGCGACTCCGACGGGGATACCCCGTATGCGGGTTTGCTCCAAGTGAACGGCGCGCTATACGGCACGACGGCATACGGCGGCGCGTCCGGTCTCGGAACCGTCTACCGTATCGGCACCGACGGCACCGAGGACGTGCTGCATAGCTTCTCCGGAGGCCCCGACGGCGATCGCCCATATGCAAGCTTAATTGAAGTGAACGGCAAGCTGTACGGCACGACGGCGTACGGCGGCACCTCCGGCCATGGAACCGTGTATAGTATCGGCACCGACGGCACCGAGAAGGTGCTGCATAGCTTCGCCGGCGGCGTCGACGGGGACTACCCCGACACAGCGCTGCTCCACGTGAACGGCGTGCTGTACGGCACGACGGCATTCGGCGGAACGTCCGGCGGTGGAACCGTGTACCGCGTCACCACGACTGGCGTCGAGAAGGTGCTGCGTAGCTTCACCGGCGGTCTCGACGGGGCGGAACCCCACGCGGGTTTGATCGACGTGAGCGGCAGGTTGTACGGCACGACTCAATTCGGCGGCACGTCAGGCGCCGGAACCGTTTACTTCATCCATACGGACGGCGCTGAGAAGGTGCTGCATAGCTTCGCCGGCGGCTCCGACGGATCTTATCCCAACGCGGCCTTGGTCGACGTGAACGGCGTAATGTATGGCACGACGCTATTCGGCGGGGCATTCAATCACGGAACCGCGTACAGCATCCGCAAGAGCGGCGCGGAAAAGGTGCTGCATAGCTTTGAAGGCTTCAGCGCGTCCGATGGCGCTGCACCCTACGCGGCCTTGATCGACGTGAACGGCACGCTGTACGGCACCACGTCCGCCGGCGGTGGGGTCGACGGTGGAAGTGCCTTCGCGTTGACCCCGTAACCGCGGCTTTTAAGGAGATACTCCCGTGCACGCACACATGCTCAGAGCGCTCGCGATTGCGGGCATGGCCTCGTTAGCCGCCTGTTCGGGCAGCTCGGTAGGCTCGGCGATTCCTTCGCAATCCCAAGCAGTGGTGCCGCCGGCGGTCGCGATGTCGAACGTGCGGGCGGCGTGTCCGGAGCCTGCGCCTCCGGGGTTCGCTCGCTGCTTTGCGCTGATTCGCACCGACGTGATCCCTCAGCGCGGCGTGCAGCCCGACGTCAACGGCTACAAACCGTCCCAGTTACAAGCAGCGTACGATCTGCCGTCGTCGACGAACGGTGCCGGTCAGCTGGTGGGCATCGTCGACGCATACGACGATCCGAAAGCCGAGAGCGACCTCGGCGTCTACCGCGCGCAGTTCGGGCTGCCGTCCTGCACGACGCAAAACGGCTGCTTCACCAAAGTCAGCCAGAGCGGATCGCATACGAAGTTCCCCAGTCCGAATCCGGGTTGGGGAGGCGAGATCTCGCTCGATTTGGACATGGCATCGGCCATCTGTCCGAACTGCAAGATTCTGCTCGTCGAAGCGAACACGAGTAGTTCGCAGAACCTTGCGGAGTCGGTCGATCGCGCGGTGAAGCTGGGCGCCGCCGTAGTAAGCAACTCCTACGGCGGCAGCGGCGGCGGCGGTTCGAACAAACACTACAATCACCCGGGGACGATTGTCACCGCAAGCTCCGGCGACAGTGGTTACGGCCCTTCGTCGCCGTGCGACTACGCAACCGTCGTGTGCATCGGCGGGACGTCGTTGCACAAAACCGGCAACAAGCGCGGCTGGAGTGAAACGGCATGGCGCGGTGCAGGCAGCGGTTGCGCGACGGTGGTGAAGAAGCCGTCGTGGCAGAACGATCGGGGCTGTACGCATCGCTCGGAAGCCGACGTTGCGGCGGTTGCCGATCCCCAGACCGGCGTTGCGGTCTACGATACCTTCGGAAGCCGAGGCTGGGGCATCGAAGGCGGCACGAGTGTCGCATCGCCGATCATCGCGTCGGTGTTTGCGCTGGCCGGCAACGCGTCGACGCAAAACTACGCCGAGGGCATTTGGGCCGCCGGCGGCACGTCGTCGCTCAACGACGTCACGGAGGGCAGCAACGGAACCTGTCCGACGCAGTATCCCTACATCTGTCAAGCCGGCCCGGGATACGACGGCCCCACGGGTTGGGGAACGCCCAACGGCTTGGGCGCGTTTTAAGGTGCAACTAAAGCCGGTCTGCATTTGCATAGCAATATTCGTCTTTATGCTGAGCACACGGGCGTCGGCAGCCCAGCCTCGATTCGGCTACGTTCTGCCCGAAGCGGAGTTACCTCTGATGCAACCCGCACTCGACCGTTACGCCGACGATCTCCGTCAGCGTCTCTTGGCGAGCGAGCCGCTCGAGTTCGTTAGTCTCAAGGGCGGCCGGGATGCGGAGAATCCAGATAACTGCCGCCAGTACGGTTTGGCCGGTTTCTTTCAACCGAGCCGCCGCTGGCGAATCAATGACGGATCGATTGAAGTCCACCTGGAGCTAACGGTTATCGGCTGCGACGGAGTCATTTTCTACCGCGGCAATACCGAGCGCGACTTCGAACGGGAAACCATGGAAGAGCCGCAACGGCAAATCGACGCCGCTACCTCCGAGGCGACGGCGGCGCTGGTCGCAAATTTCGAAGCCTTTCAGCGCGAACACGCTGCAGATTGGAACAAGATCGTCGGCAGCCGTCACGCTTCCCCCAGCCCAACGACGTAAGATTGTCCTGTGTCATCTACCCTTCGACGACCACTCGCGGGCGGCCGCGTTCGGCAGCGTCCCAAGCTTCGCTCACCATCGATAATGGAAAGGTGCGAATCGGTACGTCAACTGCGCCTTCCGAGATCAACGCAATGTAGCCCGGAATCTCCGCGATGATATCGGCGATCGACGCAGAGCCGGCGCCGCTTCCCGTTATGCGTAGCTTGCGGCTGCGCAAGAGTGCGGCGGGCACTGCTGCGTGCGAGCCTGCGGCAGCACCGATTTGAACGTACGCGATGTCGGCGCGATCGGCTTCGAGCCCGCGTCGGCTGAGCGCCGCAAACGTGCTCTCCGCCGCCGCACCCCACAGAAAGTCGAGCACGATATCGGGAGACGACCCTTCAAGCGAATCAAGGATCGCCGTCCCGTCGCGCTCGCGATCGCCGCTCAACGCGACGGTCGTAGCGCCGGCCTTGACCGCATCCGACAGGCCTTGCGCATCGCGACCCGCGCCGGCAACGCGCGTTGCACCAAGAATGCGTGCATTCTGTACTGCAAGAAGTCCCGCCATCCCGGTGATGCCGAGAATCAAAACGGTGTCGAGTCGACCAATCTCCTTGCGGCGTGCCTGGAGTGGCAGCCACGATGCAAGACCTGGGTTCACACCGCCGGCAACCCGCGCCGGGTCGGCGCCTTCGGGGAGCGGTATCCAGAGGAAGGACGGCACGGAGATGCGCTCGGCGAGCGTACCGAACGGCGGTTGTGGGAAACCGGAGTATGCAAGCACGCCCTCTCCCGAGCGAACGACGGCGTCGACCCCGGGGATAAGCGGCCACTGGCCGCTGCTTCCATAGTGCTGGCCACTTGCAAGGCTGCGCACGACCGGATGAATGGCCGCCGCGACAAGCTCGACGATTTGCCGCCCTTCGTGTTCGCCGGGCTCTGCAAAATCGCCGTAGTGCGCACGGTCGCCGGGCGCTTCGATCAACGCTGCTTTCACTTCTGGTTCCTGCTGCGTCCCTTCGAGGGAACCTTAGGTCGAGACGAGGCGGTCGATGCGTTCGGTGATTTCGTCGGCGTAGCGCTGCGCCTCTTCGTCGGAGCGGCCCTCGGCGTAGACGTTGAACTGCGGCTCGGACGCGTCGGGAAGCACGAGCACCCATCCGCCGTCGCGGCCGATGCGAATCCCCTCGGTGAGTTCGACGTTTTCGCCGTCGGTTTCGTCGAGGAGGCGCCGCATGATTTGGCCCTTGCGTTCCCATGGGCAGTGATCGCGCCGCGTCGCCAGATGCCAAACCGGAAGCTCGTCGACGATCGCGCTCAGCGGGCCGCCCTGGGCGGCGATTAACTCCATGATCTTCGCCGCGCCGTAGAGCGAGTCGAAGACGGGCTGGAACTCGGGGAAAATCAATTCGTAGTTCGCGCCGCCGGCAAATGCAAGCGACGCCCCCTGCTCGGCGGCGAACGCCATGAGCGAACGCCGGTCGCTGCGCGTGCGCACGACGGTCGCGCCGAGCGCTTCGGCGACGGTGTCGATCGCACGCGGCGTCATCACCGGCACTGCGACCCGCGCGTTGGGTACGCAGCGCGCGACGAGCACGATAAGCAGCGCCAGCAGCCGGCTCTCTTCGATGATGCGACCCTTGTCGTCGACCACGATCAGCGCCTCACCGTGCTGATCCAGCAGAATCCCGAGATTTGCCCCCAACGACGTCGTGACGTTGCTGAGTTGCTCGAGATGGCGCCTGCGATTGCGTGCAAACGTCAGCACCTTCGTGTTATCGAAGAAGGCGTTGAGCGCGATGAGTTCGACGCCGAGGTTGCTGAGAATGCGCGGAAGAATCAGCGCCGAACTGCCGTACGCGTAATCGATGACGACGCGCAGATTCGCGCCCGACATGGCCTGCGGATTCAGCGCCGCCAGGAAGCCGTTACTGTAGCCCTCGAGCGTGCGCTCGGGAAAACTCAAGATGCCGACCGCTTCCATCGGCGTCCGGCGAAAGTCCTCGCGGAAGAAGATGTTCTCGACCTTGCGTTCGGTCGATTTGTCGACGTTCACGCCGTGGCTGTCGAAAAACTCGAGCAGAAAGCGATCGGAATCGTGCGGCGAGATGCCGGTGTGAATGCACGCGTCGCCCCACGCACGCACCGCGTAGCGCGAAACGGGCGTCGGCAACTCGCGCAGATCCTGCACGTTGACGCCGACCGACAGCGCGCCCGCGATGATGCAGCGGTTGGTGAGACGCGACGCCGGATGCGCGTCGCGGCTCGTCATGAGCGTTTGGCCCGGATGCAGCACCGAACCCATCGCTTGTCCCAACCCGAGCGCGAACTCCGGCGTAATCTCGATGTTTGCCAACCCCGAGACGCCGTCGGCGCCGAACAGCGAGCCCGGCCACTTGATGCCGTAGATCAGCGACATCGAGACGATCGAACCGGCCGCAACCGATTTCTCCGGCCACAGTTTGATATTCGACGGCACGGTCGATCCGCTGCCGAGCGTGCTGCCCCGGCCGATCACGGCGCCCTCCATGATCGTGACGCGGTCTTTGACGATCACGCGGTCGGCAAGCGTGCAGCCCGTGAGGTTCGAATTCTCGCCGACGTAGACGTCGCCCCACGCGACCGTCCGGTGCAGGCGTGCGTTCTCGGCGACGATCGACGACGAACCGATCGCGGTGAGTTCCTCGATCACGGCGCCGGCTTCGATCGTGACGTTGCGTCCGATCGCGAGCGGGCCGTGCAGCTGCGCGTCGGGTGAGATGCGGCAATCTTCGCCGACCCAAATGCCCGGACGAATCTGCGTTCCGGGAATCTCGACGCGCACGGAGCCCGAGAGCGCATCGTAGTTCGCTTGCAGATACTGTTGCAGGTTGCCGATATCGCTCCAATAGCCGCCCGCGACGTGACCGAAGAGGGGCTTACCGTCGCGCAGCATCAGCGGAAACAGGTCGCGCGAGAAATCGTAGTTCTTCCCGCTCTCCATGTACGCGAAGATTTCCGGTTCGAGCACGTAGATGCCGGTGTTGATCGTGTCGGAGAAGATCTCGCCCCACGACGGCTTCTCGAGAAAGCGCGTGATGCGCCCGTGCTCGTCGGTGACCACGACGCCGAACTCCAACGGATTCGAGACGCGCTGCAGCGCGATCGTGACCGCCGCGCCGCGGCTCTCGTGAAACGCGAGCAGTTCGCTCAGGTCGATGTCGGTGAGCGCGTCGCCCGACACGATGAGAAAGCGCTCGTCGCCGAGCAGCGGCTGCGCGAGCTTCACCGCACCGGCCGTCCCCAGCGGAGTATCTTCGACGACGTACGCCATCGAGACGCCCTGATCGGAGCCGTCACCAAAGTAGTTTTCGATCTCGTCGGCAAGATAGTGGAGGGTGGCGACCACGTCGGTGACGCCGTGACGCCGCAGCAGATCCACGATGTGATGCATCACCGGCTTGTTGGCGACCGGCGCGAGCGGCTTGGGCAGACTCGACGTGAGCGGGCGCAGGCGCGAACCCTCGCCCCCCGCCATGACGACCGCCTTCATCCCGCTTCCAATCGAGAGGTCACGGCTTCAGTATCACACATCAGCGCGCCGATGCGAAAGAGTCGCCCGTCGACGGCGATATCCTCGAGCGGCAGGGAACGCTTCCGCTGCCAGTTCGGGTGCTCGTCAACGGTGCCCGGCACGTTGACGTTCTCGCGCTCGCCGAGCACGTCTTCGATGGCGACGACCTTCAGCATCGAGGGCGTTCGCGCGAGAAAGCGGTGCACGCCTTCGGAGAGCAGCTCGGCCACGGCGATCGTTCCGCCGGCGGCGGCATCGTCTCGAAGCCGCGCGGCGGCACCGTCATCGATGCAACCTTCGCGCACGAGCGCGTCGACGAGCGTGTATCGAGCGTGCCGGCGCTCGTCGCCGCCGTCGCCGGCCCACCATCCGAGCAACGGCGGCAGGTCGTGCGTGCCGATGCTCGCCGCCGCCAGACGCGGATACTCGGCGGGTGCCCGAAACGCGCCGTCCCACGTGCGTTCGAAATATACCAGGCGCGACGACAGTACGCGCGCCGACTGCAAACGCTCGCGAAATCCGTCCGGCACCGTGCCGAGATCCTCGCCGACCACGGCGCATGCGTTGCGCACGCTCTCGCGCGCGAGCACGCCGAGCATCTCGTCGAGCGGATACCGAACGTAGGCGCCCTCGGATGCCGGCCGCCCTTGCGGAATCCAAAACGCGCGCTGCAACGCCATCACGTGATCGATGCGGAGCATACGCGCGTAGCGCATGTTGGCGCGCAGCAGCGACGCGAACGGTTCGTAGGCACGCTCGCGCAGCGCCCGCGGCGAGAGCGGCGGAAGACCCCAGTTCTGCCCGTGCACGTTGAGCGGGTCGGCCGGCGCGCCGAGCGATGCTTCGGCCGCGATCGCGCCCGGGTCGCTCCACGCGTCGGCACCGTTGCGATCGACCCCGACCGCTAAGTCGCGATACAGTCCGGCGCCGTTTTCGCCGGCGCTCGCAGCTGCGCGCGCGAGTTGACGGTCGGCGATCCACTGCGCGTACAGAAAGAAATCGACGCGCCCGCGATGCTCGCGCGCAAATCGGTCGACGGCCGGCGACTCCGGCGAGCGGTATTCCGGCGGCCACTGCAGCCAGCCGTAGCAACCCGCGTCGAGCGCGCGAAAGTGTGCGGCCAGCGCCTCATACCGCGCCAGCCGCTCGATCTCGCGTCCGCCGGCGCGCACGAACGTACGAAAATCGGATGCACGCGGACCGCCCGGCCGTTCCAAGTGGTTGGCCCGAAACGATTCCCAGAGCAATCCGAGCACGCCGAGCTTCGCGCTCGCGACGGCCTCGTAATCCACCAGCGGAGCGACGCGCGATCGTTGTAGCGCGGCGGCGAACTCCGGTTCGGCCACCTGCGCGCGCGCCTGCGGCGACTCCGCAAAGTCGGGAACGCCGGTGACGTCGATGTAGAAGATGTTGAGAAAGAGCCGGCTCGACGGAGCGTACGGGCTCGCGGCGCGCGGGTTGCTCGGAAAGAGTTCGTGCAGCGGATTCAGCGCGACGGTTCCGGCCCCGGCCCGTGACGCGAGCGCGACGAACTCGCGCAGATCGCCGAAGTCGCCGATGCCCCAGTTGCGTTCCGAGCGCAGGGCGTAGAGTTGCGTCGCGAGCGCCCACATGCTCCCCGTCTCCATCTCCGGCGGCACGAAGCATTGTGCGGGAGCCGTGTCGCGCGCGGTCCCCGCAACGGCGCCGGCATTTTCGCGCTCCGCCTCGCGCAGCGACGATCGTATGCGGCCCTTGGAAGCAACGTCGTAGCCCATCGCGTGCAGCAACGCCGCTTTCGTCTCGGTCGAAACGATCGTCTCGTTTCCGAAATAATCGCGAAACGAAGGCAGGATGCCCGCCAGTTCGGCGAGGCGATCGAGCGTTTCGCTCACGGCGCCGCGATGAAAAGCGCGAGCGAACGGTCGACCATGTCGTAACGTTCATCGGGAAGAAGTGCGCCGTCGCTGGAGGCACCGCTCCAGCGCGCCGTATCGATCAGCGTCATCCATCGGCCGCCCGATGGCGTGGGCGGAAATGTGAACGCGGCGCCCGCATCGTGCGCGTTGACGATCAGCAAGAAACTGTCGTCGAGTTCGCGATAGCCTTCGAGGCTGATAAAACGGTCGCCGGTTTCGCCGCTCAAAAGCGCCGCGAAAGTGCGTAGCGACGGGTCGTGCCAATCGTCGAAGGTCATTTCGCGTGCATCGGGTGCGTACCAGGTGATGTCTTTCACGGGCGACTCGCTGGTGGTAACGCCGCGAAAAAAGCGCGGCCGCCGGAAAACGGGATGCGCGCGGCGCAGAGCGATCAGCCGTCGCACGAACGCAAACAGGCTGCCGCTCTCGTCGAACATGTGCCAACTGTTTAACCAGCCGAGGTCGTTGTCCTGACAGTAGGCGTTGTTGTTGCCGTCTTGCGTGCGCCCGAGTTCGTCGCCCGCCAGCAGCATCGGCAGGCCCTGCGAGAGGAGCAGCGTCGCGAGGAAGTTGCGCTTCTGACGATCGCGTAATGCCAGAATGCCGGGGTCGTTCGTCTGGCCTTCCGTTCCGCAGTTCCAACTGAGATTGTCGTCGGTGCCGTCGCGGTTGTCGTCAAGATTCGCCTCGTTGTGCTTGGCGCCGTACGAGACGAGGTCGGTGAGCGTGAAGCCGTCGTGCGCCGTGACGAAGTTGACGCTCGATCGCGGACGCCGCCCGCGCCGGTCGAAGACGTCGCTCGAGCCGGTCAGCCGCGTCGCCATCTCGCGGATATTACCGTCGCCGCGCCAGAAGCGGCGCACGCCGTCGCGAAAGCGATCGTTCCATTCCGACCAGCCGGCGGGAAAGTCGCCGAGATGGTAGCCGTCGTTTCCGAGATCCCACGGCTCGGCGATCATCTTCACGCGCGAAAGTACCGGGTCTTGTTCGAGCGACGCCAGGAAGTTGCTCTGCGTGCTGAAATGGTTGTCGCTGGTCCGCGCCAGCGTCGTCGCCAAATCGAAGCGGAATCCGTCGACGTGCATCTCGCTCACCCAATAGCGCAGCGAGTCGGTCACCATCTTCAGAACGCTCGGATGCGCGAGATTGAGCGCGTTGCCGCAGCCGGTCGTATCGACGTAGTAGCGCGCGTCGTCTGCCAAGCGGTAGTACGATTTGTTGTCGATACCGCGAAAACTTAACGTCGGGCCGAGTTCGCTCCCCTCGGCGGTGTGATTGTAGACGACGTCGAGGATCACTTCGATGCCGGCGTCGTGCAAGCGTGAAACCGTCGTTTTGAATTCGCCGAGATCGGCGCGCGAGAGATAGCGCGGCACCGGCGCGAAGAATGAGATCGGCTGATACCCCCAATAGTTGCGCAGTCCTTTTTGGACGAGCTGGCGATCGTCGACGAAGTTCTGCACGGGCAGCAGTTCGATTGCGTTGACGCCCAGGCGCGTCAGATACTCGATGACCGCCGGCGACGAGAGCCCGGCCATCGTTCCGCGGCGCTCCGGCGCGACGCCGTGGTGCTTCATCGTGTAGCCGCGCACGTGCATTTCGTAGATGACGAGGTCGTGCCAGCGCGTGTGGAGCAGGCGATCGCTGCCCCAGGTGAACGCCGTATCCACGACCACGCATTTCGGCATTCCCGCAGCGTTGTCGCGCCGGTCGAACGACAGGTCCGCCCGCGGCGAGCCGACGCGATAGCCGAAATGCGCGTCGCTCCACACCACGCCGCCCGTGACCATCACGGCATACGGATCGAGCAGCAGTTTGTGGTGGTTGAAGCGGTGGCCGTTGGCCGGATCGTAGGGACCGTAGACGCGGTAGCCGTAGAGCAAACCCGGACGCGCGTCGGGCAAATACCCGTGCCAGATCGAATCGGTATACTCGGGCAACGCGAACCGCTCCACCTCGCGCCGTCCGCGCGGATCGAAGAGGCAGAGGTCAACCTTCTCGGCATTCTCTGAGAAAAGCGCGAAGTTCACGCCCGCGCCGTTCCAGGTCGCGCCGAGCGGATAGGGGCGCCCGGGAAGGACGGCGGCTCGCCGCGATGCGATCATGCGCCCTTATGCGTTTCGCCGTGCGCGAAAACCTCGGCACGCGGCCGCCGCCCTCGCGGCATAAGGCAGAGAGGCCCCCGCAGCTGCGGAGGCCTCTCGTCTTCTGCGTGACGTTGACTGGATTAGACCTTGATGGTTGCCGTCACGTAGAACTGGATGGGAGTCTTGAGTGAGCCCGTGAGCGTCGGTGCATTGAACGCACCGAACAGCGGCGAGTACGGGTATTTGACGATGGGCTGAATGATCGAGCCGTTGAAACCGGCTGGATTATACATGTTGCCGACTGGGAAGATTTCGCCTCCGTATCCGCCTTGAGGCGTCGCCGTGTACGTACAAGCATTGCCGTTCGACGACGTCCACGCAGCCTTGGTTCCGCCCCAACAGGTGTTGAAGATGTTTGCCAACACGCCGGTGAGCGTTAAACGCGGGCTCACGTCGTAGGTCATCTGGAGGTTCATTGCGACTAGATTCGGCTCGGTAAACGAGCCGAGCGGATCGAAGACGCCGGTGTACGTGTCCGGAATCGCTCCGAGGAATTGCCCGCCAATTGCGCACGAAAGCGCGTCGTAACGGCCACCGCCGTTGAATCCGGTTACGCCAGGTAAAACGGCGCCGCAGCTGGCCGGATTGATGCCCGTCATGGTCTGCGGAATGCCGTACTTGCCGCCGCCGGCAAACGTGAACGACGGGGTAACGGCCCACTTGTCATGCTTGTAATTGAGGATCAGCGAAGCGACGTATGGCGCACCGTAGGCTGCACCGGCCGAGCCGATTCCGCCGGGAAAGACGTCGAACGTTGGAAACGCCGTTCCCGGATCGATGAGCGGCTGCGGATTGTTCCAATAGGGGTTGCCGACGTCCCCGGCGGTGCAGTGGTACACGGGAGCGCCTGCGGTCGTGTAGCACGGAGCTGCGGCGACGGTTGCTCCCGACCCGTTCACCGCCGTGCCGCAAAGCGGAACGTGGTTTGGCCCGATCCTGCCGGCCCAAGGTCCACCGGGCCGACATGCGGCCGTAAAGGCGTTGTACGTGGAGATGACTTGGTTCGTACCGGCGATGACCGACGTGCCGTAGAGGCCCGACGGCAAGCTGCCGTAGTGGATGTACGAGTTCGTGTACGCAAAAGAGAGAATGCTCGCGAATCCGTTTCGCGAGAAATCGCCCTTTTGGAACTGGAACTCGATGCCTTGGCTGCGCTGGTCGCCGACGTTGAGACCCGAAACAAACCCGGTCTTCTGATCGAGGAAGAAGTTCTGGATTTGGTCCTGCGTCTGACGTAGGAACGGCGTCAGCTTGAACGACAGGTCCGTTCCCTTGAAGTGGTGCTCCCACGAGATGTCATAGTTGATCGAGGTCGGGGGAGCGATCGGATAACCCGGCGACGTCCGGCCGAACTGATAGAAGTTCGCCGCGTCGTACGCCGCGAGGTTCTCCTGCAGCGTGTTGTACTGCTCGAACGCCGAGTTGGGTGCTTGCGTATAACGTCCGTAAGAGAAACGAATCACGTTTCCGGGATCCGCCGTGAACGTTCCACTGATACGCGGCTGATAGATATTGAAGGTTGCGTTCGCTGGCGAATTGGTCCAGTTGGCGTTGTGATAGCCCGAGGGACACGGCTGGGTTGGATTGAGTCCGGCACCGATCGTTGCCTTGCTAATTGGCTTACCGCTGACGTCGTTGATGCAGTAGTCCACGTTGAAGGCGTTGGTCCAGAAATCACGCGCGATACCGGTATCGGTATTCGATCCTTGGAACGTGAAGCTGTCGAGCCGAATACCGAGGTTGAACAGCCACCGGTCCGACGGACGAAACTCGTCGGTGAGCGACGCCGAGAAGAACTTCGGAATCACCTGGTTGTACGTGGCGCGAAGGCCGTTCTCGTCGAGAATGTACTCACACGGAGCGCCGCCGCACTTCAGTCCGCTCACGTCGGGTACGGTGCCGGCCTGAATCGTGCCGAAGGTCACCCCCGCTCCGTTGCACTGGACGGGAGTTGCTTTCGTGCCGGCGGTCGGCGGCGCGTAGCAGATACCGCCGTAGGGATTGGCGGAACTCACGACCGATGCAGCCGTTTCGCTACCGACGGAGTAGAACTGGTTGTTGTCGCGGATGCTGTTCGCCGTGACGTACGATGCCTGCGCGCTCACGAGGTTTTGCGCGTTGATCTGGTTCTGGTAGGTTGCGCTCACGCCGCGCGTATGCGAGATCAGTTCGTAGTCGCCGGCGCAGCATCCGGTAAAGTCCGCATAGATCGTCTGCGGGCCGTTTTGAAGCCAGTCGCTGTAGTACGTATAGCCGTACAGACGAAGGAACGAAGTGGACCCGAAGTTCTTCGTGTACTGCAGCTTCACGATTTCCTGGTCATTCCAGGTCGTGTCGGTGACGTTTGACGGAATCTGTTGGAACGGAGCCGTGCGATTGGTGCTGCCCGGGAAGAAGGACGTCGTCGCGCATCCGGCCTGTCCGTTGAGACCGGATGCCGAGAACGTACGACCGATAGCACCCTTACACGTCCAGGTGATGCCGTCCACGTAAACTGGTGCGCCCAGGCCGATCGCGTTGGCGCAAGCCGCGCCAGTGGTCAGACCGCCGCAGCCCGCCGTTGAAGTGATGTCGTTGGTTGACGAGTAGAACAGGTTGTGCAGCGACTCGCTGTCCCATAGCAACTGCACGTCGTCGCGACCGGCGTCGAAGCGATGGGGGATGCCGACGTGGAAGTTTACAACGACGTCGCGCGCCGCGATCGAGGCAAGCGCGGAATAGTTGAACGGCCCCATGAAATATTGAAATGGTGCCGGTGAGCCTACCAGGTAGTTGACGGTCGGCGCGTAGCTGATGTTCCGTGCCAACGACATCGGCGCCCCGACCCAGTTGTCGTAGGCCGCGCCGTTTTGATTGTCGAGGTAGTTGAACGCCTGATTGTAGCCCGCAACGCCAACGTAATACGAGAACAGGCGATCCGGGGTCGCGCCCCCTGCCTCCACCGCAGCGCGGTGGTAGAATGCCGGCGTGCCGATTCCCAAGTCGGCGGTTGCGTAGCCGGGGTAGGAGCCGGTCTTGATGACTTGGTTGATGTAGCCCGACAGGCCCTGGCCTTCAGAGTTGGCTGGGTTTGCACCCGTATACACCTGCACTTCGGCGTTGCCGAGTGACGATGCCGAACTCGAGGGATAGTTGTCGAACGAACGATTCGCAGGCACGCCGTCGAACTCGTAGCCGACTTGGTCGTAGTCGCCGCCGCGGATCGCGACGGTTTGGAAGTATCCTGTTTGATTGGGCACGACGTACGCGCCCGGCACGCTGGCTACGGCCGAATAGGCCGAGTTGAGCGATCCGCCGCCGCCGAGAGCCGACGCGGCCTTCTGCATCGAGGCGTTGACCGAGTAAACGTCGGCCGTCGTGCCCGACTTCACGAGCGTCCCCACTCCAGTGGCGGAGACGTGCGCGATCGTTTTGAGTGCTTTGATCAAGCGAACGGTCACGGTCTGCCGCGTGTCGGCGAAGACGACCTGGCCGGGAACGCTGGTCGATTGATAGCCTTCTTTGGCAATGGTAACGGTGTACGTATCCGGCGGAAGCGTCAGAAACGTAAAGCGACCGAGCGCATCGGTGCTTTGAGACGCCGTTTGCGACGGGCTTGCAACCGTCACTTGTGCTCCCGCCACGGGTGCCGACGTTTCGGAATCGATAACCGCACCGGTTAAACCGCCCGTCGTGCCGGCCAGTGTCCATGTTTCCTGGCTGGCAAAAGCGACGAGCAGTACCAGAGCGGTAACGATGTGCCGAACTGAACTTCGGAACATTATTACCTCCTGCAGTTGGTATCTGGTAGGGCAGACGCTGCTGCGTTTAGACTTTTTGATAATTCAAAAGGGGATAAACACAAAGCCCCCGGTACGCCGACGGGGGTTTTGCGACATGACTACCTGAGGAGGGTTTTCATGTGAAACAATCATCCCACGCCACGGCGATGATTGCATAAACAATAGTAAAAAGCGCACTATGTCATCCTGAGCGGAGCGCCATGTCATCCTGAGCGGAGGCGCGAAGCGCCGCAGTCGAAGGGACGCGTAGTCGAAGGGCGCTCCGCGACTAGCTAGGGACGCGAATCAATGCAGATGCGTTTGTATCGAGGAGAGCAGTTGGCCGGGGCCGATGGAGTAGCTGCCACAGTACGGGTACGCCAGGACGACCATGACCCAAAATACTCCGCCAAATGCCGTTCCGACCAAAAGGGTGAGTGCGACGTGCGTGTCGAGCCGGTCGGGCATTGCAATTGCCAGCACGCAAAAGAGCGCGACGGCAAGAATGCACAACGCGAGCTTGAGTTCAGGCGGCGCCGACACACTCGAGATCGCCCAACGCTGAAAGCTCCCGTCTTCGAGCGCCCCAAGCTCGCGGAAGAGATCGGTCGCATACTCGGGGCTGCGCGGCTGCGCATCGCGCTGAAGCGTCGTCAACGAGGCAACGACGCGGGGATCCTGAACTCCGCCGCACATTCGCCCCCAGTCCGCGACCGAAAGGTCGACGTACTCACGCAGCATCGGCATTTGCGAGGGAGAAATGTCGCGCGCAACGAGCCGAATCGCAGACGCCTCTCCGTCGTTGATCGACGCCGCTCGCGCGACGATGTTCCACAACGTGACGATCGTAAACGCCGCAAGTACGGCAGCTAACGCTCCCAGGCACGTAGCCCAGGCCGCTACGACGGCGGGACCCGCCGTGACGCCGCGGCGATGGTACCACCTACGCGCTAAAAGCGTGGCGCCGAGCGCGATCGCGTCGGCGATTCCAACGACCAGTATAAACGAGACCCAAGAAGGGATGTTCGTAAGCCAAACCATTTGCGCGACAGTCACTTACGCTAACCTCACTTCCACCCCTTTACCTCGCCGCGATGCGATGCACCCTTATGCTTTTCGCCGGGGACGGAAACCACCAGTTGCCGCAAGGGGCCCTGTGACCGCTTAGCAAAGGCGCGTTTCCAGGAAGGACCAAACCCGTAGTCGGGCGATATTTCCTTCGAGCGTCAGTCCAACGAAGCAAGGGCGCGAATGGAGAGCGAGGACGCCGGTTAAATCAGCGAGCGAGATGCTTGCGAGTACGAACACGTATCTCGAGAAACTCAAGAAAGCTACGGCCCAGCTTGAAGAAGTGCAGCGACGCCTCGAGCACGATCCGGAGTTTCGCAAACTGTGGGAGGCCGATTCTGCGAAGGCACTAATTGAGGTCGACATAGATCCCGACGCACGGATGGAAATGGGCCTTGAACCCTATGAGAAAGGGCCGGAGTGCAACTGGTGCGTCACTCCGCAAGGGAACGCGTGCCACTGTTGACGCGGCGCATCCTTGGAGAGGGGGCCCAAGCGACGCCTCTAGCCGTATTGACATATTTCGATACACCAAATAGAATCGAAGAATGTCAATACAGCGGTGTTGCCCTCCAACGAAGGTCGTTCGGAGAGACTTCGAACCCACCGCGGCGCTGCTAAAGGCGGTTGCAGACCCCTATCGCCTAACCATGCTCGCTACCCTAGCCGCGAGTGCCCACGAGGTTTGCGTTTGCGATTTCACAGACGCGCTTCCGCTCAACCAACCCACCGTCTCGCACCACCTCCGTATCTTGCGCGAGGCTGGTTTGATTGCGTGCGAGCGTCGAGGGACCTGGGTGTATTATCAACTCGAATCGGACGCGCTCGAGCGACTTGATGGTGCGCTGGAAAGCGTTTTTCGCAGGAAGGCGTACGCATGAAGACCCACATGAGCCTCGCAACGACGAACCTTGCCGAAAGCATCGACTTCTATTCGGCCCTCCTAGATGCGAAGCCAGACAAGGTGCTTTCGGACTACGCCTTGTTTATCGTCGAGCAGCCGGGCCTCGAACTGGCATTGCAGGCTCGGGATTCTGCGCCACGGGTTTCGGGCGATCACTATGGCGTTTTCGTGGAAACCGTTGACGGCGTCGAGCGCGCTATTGCCCGCCTTCAGAATGCGGGGCTGGTCTCAGCGATCGAGCGTGAAGAAACGTGTTGCTACGCCAACCAAACGAAAGTCTGGGCCACCGATCCCATGGGCCGCCGCTGGGAGATTTATACCGTCCACGACGACACCGAAGAACGCGATTCTGCGGACAACATCTGCTGCACGAACTCGCGCGATGAAAGTTCCGCTTGCTGCGCCGTCTAAATGACCCTGCTTAAGCGCGGCGTTACCGAGGCGATCGGGACGGCGTTCTTGCTGGCGGCGGTGGTCGGCTCCGGCATCATGGCTGAGCGGTTGAGCGGAGGGAATCAGGCCGTTGCCCTTCTCGCAAATACGATCGCGACCGGCGCTGTGCTCATGTGTCTCATTGCCGCCCTTGGGCCGATTTCTGGGGCGCATCTCAACCCGGCCGTATCCCTCGCCGATGCGTTGCAGGGCGGACTCCCGTGGCGCGAGATTCCAGCGTATTGGTTCGCGCAGATTCTCGGGGCGTTTGCGGGGGTCGCTGTTGCGAATGCGATGTTCGGTCTTCCGTTCTTTTTCGTTTCCCACCATGCTCGGAGCGGCTTGTCTCAGTGGCTGGGCGAGTTTATCGCCACGTTCGGCCTACTCGTGGTGATTTGGGGATGTGTGCGGTCCCGATCGCATTTTATTGCCTTCGCCGTCGCTAGCTACATTACGGCTGCTTATTGGTTCACGTCTTCCACCTCATTTGCGAATCCTGCCGTGACGCTCGCGCGATCCGTGTCGGATACGTTCGCCGGCATTCGCCCGAGCGACGCGCCGGCTTTCGTCGTGGCTCAAGTTCTTGGCGCGGTATCCGCGACGCTTCTCGTGGGGTGGCTAGCTCCGAATCGCAGAGCGGTGACCGGGGGAGGATGAAGTGAAACGCGACGTACTCTTTGTATGCGTCCAAAACGGTGCGCGAAGTCAAATGGCCGAGGCGTTCCTGAATGAAATGTGCCCGGAGGATTTCGCGGCCCAGAGTGCCGGACTCGAGCCGGGCACGCTGAATCCCCTCGCCGTTGCGGTGATGCGCGAGGTGGGGGTCGACATATCAGAACGCAAGACAAAGAGCGCCTTTGACCTTTTCAAAAGCGGCGCGCTTTTCTCGTACGTCATCACGGTGTGTGATGAAACCAATGCAGAACGCTGCCCGATCTTCCCGGGTCAAGCGAGACGACTGCACTGGAGCTTCGCGGATCCGGCGGCCTTGCATGGGACATGGGAAGAGCGCCTCGCAGCGACGCGCGTCATTAGAGATGAGATTCGCGCAAAGGTCGCCTCCTGGTGCAAAGAGGCTTGCCTCACGGCAACGATCTGACGACGAGCCCTTACCGGCTCAACACTGCCCCGAACGGAATCAGCAAGCCTCCACTGATTGTCTTCAATGGCGAACCGCCCGCGGGATAGGCAAAAATGTTTGCGCTTCCGCCGCACGAGGGGGCGATCACTCTGCGCTTCGATGCTCCGCCGAAGATGTAGAACTGTTCGACGCAGCTCGCTCCCAGCGTCGTCGTGTTCACGACCGTGCTCCCTTGAGTCTGGTAGACGGTACTGCCCGTATCACCGATCGCCATATAGGTGCCGTCCCACTGCACGTTTCCGGCACCCGCCGGCGTTTGACTTAGCGTGATGTCTGTGAAGCTGCTGCCGCCGCTCGGCAGTTCGGCGTAGTGGAACTTGCCCGAGGAATCGTACCCGTCCACGAATAGATTGCCCGCTTTGTCGTATCCGAGGAAGACCGTCCGAGCAAAGTTGGAATCGGTGACGACCGTTCCGGAACCGGCCGCATTGTGGAAAATCTCGATCTGCCCGGCAGATAAGTTTGAAACTGCCAGGTCCCCATTCGTCAGACTGGTCGCACAGCCGACGGGGTCGGGTGCCGTGAGGACGTTTACGGGCGTGGTTCCTCCGTGCGCGTACTCGAAAACCTCTCCTTTTGTTTGGTCGGTGATCCAGACGTAGCCGGCAGGATTGGTGCACTCTCCACGCAGTTCATTGAATCCGGTCAGCACGCCGGCCAGCATGAGGTACGGATAGGTGAACACTTCAACGTCTGCACTACCGAAGTCGCTGATGTACAGCAACCTGTCCTTTTTGGCCGCCGGGTCCATCCACGACTTTCCGTGGCGCGTCTGCGGGTTCGAACCCGGCTGCCGCGGTGTCGTAGCGGCCAACTGCGAGTTTGCGCTGCACCCGGATAGTACGATAGCAGCGGCGCATATGGCCGCGACGTTACGAAATGCGTTTTGTGGTCTCACGAGATCGGTTCTCCTCTCTTATTGGTCGATAAAGTCGATCGAACGATGCTTCATCGGTGTAGCGCAGCGACGGTAAGTGGAACGCTAAATGGTACTAGTCCACTAAACGCAAAGGAAGGTACTGTGACTAGGAAGATTCCACCGACGCATCCGGGCGAAACTCTGCTTGACGAGTTTATGAAACCCTTCGGTCTGAGCGCACATGCCCTCGCGACCGACCTGGGATTGCCGGCAACCCGTATCGGTGACATCATCCACCACCGTCGCGGCATCACGCCAGAAACGGGGATTGCGCTCGCGGAGTATTTCGGAACCTCCGTGGAGTTCTGGCTAGGCATCCAGATGCAGTATGACAGAGAAACCGCCGAGGATGAGATTGGCCTGCAAGTGCGCAAGCGAGTCCGGCGAAGAGAGCTGGTGGCCAGCTGAGCACTAACTTGCGTGAGCGTCTGCGGTTGTGACGAGGATCACGACGGCCAGCGGCGGCAGCGTGAGTGCGAGCGAGTCGGCGTGCCCGTGCGCGGGGATCGGCTCGGTGACGACGCTCCCCTGATTGCCGACGTTGCTCCCGCCGTAGTGCTGCGAATCGGTATTGAGCGCTTCGCGGTAGGTTCCGGGGCGCGGAACGCCGATGCGGTAGCCGTAGCGAACGACCGGCGTCGCGTTCACCACGACGACCGCGGCCTCGCCCACGCGGCCGCGCCGCAGAAACGCGAGCACGCTGTTGGCGCTGTCGTTGCAGTCGATCCATTCGAAGCCCTGCGGCTCGCAGTCGAGTTCGTGGAGCGCCGGAATCGCGCGGTAGAGCCGGTTGCAGTCGCGGACAAGGCGCGCGATGCCCGCGTGCAAACCGTCGTCGAGCACGCCCCAGTCGAGTTGCGCGTCGTGATTCCACTCTCTCGGCGCGGCGATCTCGTCGCCCATGAAAAGCAACTTCTTGCCGGGATGCGCCGCCATGAGCGCCAGCAGCAGTCGCAAATTCGCGAAACGCTGCCACCGGTCGCCGGGCATCTTCTCCACGAGCGGCCGTTTGCCGTGCACGACTTCGTCGTGCGAAAGCGGCAGCACGAATCGCTCGCTGAACGCGTAGATCAAACCGAACGTCAGATCGTTCTGATGGTAGCGCCGGTAGACGGGATCGTATCCTAGGTAACGCAGCGTATCGTGCATCCAACCCATGTTCCACTTGTAACCGAAACCGAGTCCGCCGTCGGCGACCGCGCCCGTCACGAGCGGCCACGAGGTCGACTCCTCGGCGATCGTCACGGCGTCGGGGTGCAGGTCGCGCAGCGTTTGGTTGAGCCGCTTCAAAAACTCGACCGCATCGAGGTTCTCGCGGCCGCCGTGCGCGTTGGGTACCCATTGACCTTCGCGACGGCTGTAATCGAGATAGAGCATCGACGCGACCGCGTCGACGCGCAAACCGTCGACGTGAAACTCTTCGATCCAATACAGGGCGCTCGCGATGAGAAAGTTCGCGACCTCACGCCGCCCGTGATTGTAGATGAGCGTGTTCCAATCGGGCTGGAAACCCTTGCGCGGATCGCCGTACTCGTAGAGATACGTTCCGTCGAAGAACGCGAGGCCGTGCGGATCGCTGGGAAAATGCCCGGGCACCCAGTCGAGAATCACGCCGATGCCGAGACGGTGTGCCGTATCGACGAAGCGGCGAAAAGCGCCCGGCGTGCCGTACCGGCTCGTCGGCGCGAACATGCCCGTCGGCTGATACCCCCACGATCCGTCGAACGGATGTTCCGTCACCGGCATGAGTTCGACGTGCGTGAACCCCATCTCGGCGACGTACGGCAACAGCTCCGCAGCGAGTTCGTCGTAGGTGAGGTAGCGATTTCCCTCGTACCCGCGCCGTCGCCACGAGCCCAAATGCACTTCGTAAATGGAAATCGGCGCCCCGGTGTCGGCGGCCGCGCCGCGCCGCTCCATCCACGCGTCGTCGGTCCACGCAAACGGCGATTCCGCCTCCACGATCGATGCCGTTGCGGGCGGATGCTCCGCGTAGCGCGCGAGCGGATCGGCTTTCAGCGCCAGCAGGCCGCCCTCCGCGCGTTCGATTTCGAACTTGTACCGCGCGCCGCCGGCGACGCCCGGAACGAAGATCTCCCACACGCCGCACTCGACGCGCTTGCGCATCGGATGGTAGCGGCCGTCCCACTCGTTGAAGTCGCCGACGACGCTCACGCGCAGCGCGTTCGGCGCCCACACGGCGAACGCGGTGCCTGCGACGCCGTCGACCGTGCGGCAGTGCGCGCCGAGCACGCGCCAGAGTTCGAGGTGATTGCCCTCGGCGATCAAGTACGCGTCGACCTCTCCAAGTATCGGTCCGAAGCGGTATGGATCCTCGACGAGCATCGACCCGCTAGAGTGCTCGACGTCGAGCACGTAGTCGAACGGTTTGCGGCGGCGCGCAAACCGGATTTCGTAGAGCCCGTCGTCGTCGAGCCGCGTGAGTGCTCCGAGGTCTTTGCCGTCGCGCGTTCGCACGCGCACGCCCGCCGCGCGCGGTTGCGACGTGCGCAACACGAGCGCGTTGCCCTCCCGGTGCATCCCGAGATATGCAAACGGATCCGTCCAGTAGCGCTGCAGCAGCATCCCGCCCTATTGCGGCTAGGAGGTGAGGCCGCCCTGTGCGGCGGCGGGAATCTCGTGCCAGGCGCGCAGCAACTCACCGACCGACCAGGCCTGCGCGATCGCACCTTGCCAGGCGAACGGCGGCGTCGCGTCGCCAATCTCGCCGACGCTCCCGAGTCCGGCATCGAACAGCGAGTCGGCGAGCGGCCGCAGATACGAACGCGCGGCGGCGGCGTCACGATACACGCGCGCGTGCGCGATCGCAAAGGCGCCGAGCAACCACGCCCATACGGTACCCTGATGGTAAGCGGCGTCGCGCTCGCTCGGCGATCCGCTATAGCGCGGAACGAATCGCGGGTCCGACGGTGCAAGCGATCGCAGCCCGCTCGATGTAACGAGTTGCGCGCCGCACGCGTCGACGACGGCTCGCGCGCGTTCGAGCGAGAGCGCCGCATGCGGCAGCGCGACCGCGAAGAGTTGATTCGGCCGCATCGACGCGTCGTCGCCGTCGGGGCCATCGATCACGTCGTAACAGTAGCCGGCGCCTGAGTTCCAAAATCGCTCGAATCCCGCGCGCGCGGTTGCTGCGAGTTCCGCGTAACCCGAAGCTTCGGTATCGCCGAGTCGCACCGCGAGGTCGTGCATGCGCATCAATCCGTTGTACCACAGCGCCGCAATCTCGACCGGTTTCCCCATGCGCGGCGTGATCACGCGGTCGCCGACCTTCGCGTCCATCCACGTCAGCTGCACGCCGGGCGCGCTCGCCACGATCAGCCCGTCGGCATCCATGTGAATTCCATACCGCGTTCCGCTGCGGTAACACTCGACGACCTGCTGCAGCGAAGGCCACAGCGCACGCAGGCCCGCGTCGTCGTCCGTCGCCTCGACGTAGCGCGCCGCCGTCTCGATGTACCACAGCGCGGCGTCGACCGTGTTGTACTCGGGCGGCTGGCCGCGTTCCGGAAAGAAGTTCGGCAGCATGCCGCCGTCGACGAACGACGAAAACGTTGCGAGGATCGAACGTGCGATCTCCGGCCGCCCGGTCGTCAGCGTGAGGCCCGGCAGAGCGATCATCGTGTCGCGTCCCCAATCGCCGAACCAATGATAGCCTGCGATAATCGAACGCGCCTGCGGTTCGGCATCGATCGGATGTGCGACCACGAACTGATCGGCAGCGAGTACGCATCGGCGGACCCACGTGGGGAGTTCGGTATCCGTCGCGGCGCGTTTACCGTCGGTGCTGTGCGTTCGGCGTTACTTCTCGCGCGTTCGTAGGCGGCCGCGACATGCGGCGTCGTGCGCGACGCGCCGCCCGAGCGCCGCACTCGAATCGACGCTTTGCACGGCATCGATCCGACGCCGTCACCGTCACCGATTCGCCCGGTGCGAGCGTCACCGTTACGCTTCCCGCGGCAAGATTATCGTCGCGGTCGTCCAATCCGCGCAGCGTCTCCTGCGAGAGCACGAAATCGCGGTACCAGACGTTTTCGATCGCGATCGCGCCCGCATCGGCCCCGAGCCAGAACGGCCCGCCGCCGGGCACGGCGTCGATCCGCAGGCGCCGCGCATCTTCGGCGCTCACGTCGGCGTGCCAATTACCGGCGTGCGTGTTCCCGTGGAAGTCGCGATAGTTCACGAAGAGGCGCAGCGAGAGATCGAGCGGCGCGGCGGCGCGCAGCACGCGATACCGCACGTACGAGCGATTCGCGCCCGGCTCCATCCAAACGCGCTTTTCGAGCAGTGCATCGGCGATTGCATATTCCCAGACCGGCACCGTGCCGTCGAGAAAGAAGCGTTCGATCAGCGTGTATCCGCAAGGCGAAACGTATCCGTCGCGCCACCGGTTCGCAGCGAGTTCGAACTGCTGCCCTCGATAGCGCAGCGATTCGTCGATTTTGGCGACGAGCAGCATGCGTTCGACGGGCGGATGGAACGCGGCGAACAACAGCCCGTGGTAGCGCCGCGTCAGCGTTCCCGCGACCGTTCCCGAAGCAAATCCGCCGAGACCGTTGGTGACGAGCCACTCGCGCCGCTCGGCCGCCGCCAAATCCCCGCACGCTCCCCGCCCGAACTCAATCCTCACTCCCATGTCATCCTGAGCGGAGCCGCGCAACATGTCATCCTGAGCGGAGCGTGCGCAGCACGCGCAGTCGAAGGACCCTTATGCATGTCATCCTGAGCGGAGCGTGCGCAGCACGCGCAGTCGAAGGACCCTTATGCATGTCATCCTGAGCGGAGCGTGCGCAGCACGCGCAGTCGAAGGACGCGCACTACGTGTCTTCAAGCGGATGTTTCTGCTGTCCCGCATACTCGCCGCGTTGCAGAATGAGTTTTCCGACGAGCGCCGTCCACCCCGTTTGATGGCTCGCGCCGAGCCCCGCGCCGTTGTCGCCGTGGAAATACTCGTAGAACGGAATGTAGTCGCGCCACAGCGGATCGTTTTGAAACGTAGTATTTCCGCCAAAGACCGCGCGACGGCCCGACGAGTCCCGCTCGAAAATCGCAATGAGGCGTCGCGACAACTCGTCGGCAACTTCCCACAGCGTCGCGTAATGCCCCGAGCCCGACGGCATCTCGACCTTGAAATCATCGCCGTAATAGTAGTGCAGTTTTTGCAGCGCTTCGATGAGGAGGTAGTTAATCGGAAACCAGATCGGGCCGCGCCAGTTCGAGTTTCCGCCGAATGAACCCGTCTGCGACTCCGCCGGCTCGTAGCCGATGCTGCGCGTCGTGCCGTCAACGGACAGAACGTAAGGATGTTCGAGATGAATGCGAGAGAGCGACCGAATCCCATACGGACTCAAGAACTCCGATTCGTCGAGCATGCGGCCCAGCATTCGGATGATCTTCGACGAATCGGCCAGCGCCAACAAGTAGCGTTGTCGAATGCCGCCGGCTTCCATGTAGGCAATCGATTCGGTGAGATCCGGACGGTGCTTCACAAACCAGTCGGCGCGTTTGAGAAAATCCGGCAAGTTCGCGACCTGCGCGTGCTCGGCCACCTCGCTGGCGATCAGTGGGATCAAGCCGACGATCGAGTGGACCTGCAACGGAAACGGCGCTTCGCCCTCCGGCTGGAGCCAATCGTAGTAAAAGCCGTCGGCGTCGTCCCACAGTCCCGAACCGCCGAGGGTGTTCATCGCCTTGGCGATGTAGAGGAAGTGCCCGAAGAACTTGTTTGCAATATCCTCGTAGGCCGGTCGCGTCTGCGAAAGCACGAGCGCGATGGCGAGCAGGTTGCCGCTGAAGACGGCCATCCAGGCGGTACCGTCGGATTGGTCGAGGCGAACCTCCGGCGGCAGCGCGTCGCGATCGATGACGCCGATGTTGTCGAGGCCGAGAAAGCCGCCTTGGAAGATGTTGTTGCCTTGGGCGTCCTTTCGGTTCAGCCACCACGTGAACGAGAACAGCAGCTTCTGAAAGACGCGCTCGAGAAAAAGCGTATCCGCGCTTCCACTAATCCGCTCGTCGATTTGATAGACGCGCCGCGCGGCCCACGCCCAGAGCGGGGGATTGACGTCACCGAAGGCCCATTCGTATGCGGGCAGCTCGCCGCTGGGATGGAGATACCACTCCCGCGTGAGCAGCATCATCTGATGCTTTGCGTAGTCGGGGTCGAGCAACGCGAGCACCACGCAGTGGAAGGCGAGATCCCACTCGGCAAACCACGGATACTCCCAAGTGTCGGGCATCGAGATAATGTTGGCGGCATGTAAGTGCGTCCAGTCGCAGTTCCTGCCCGTTTTGCGCTGGGGCGGCGGAGGCGGCGTCGCGGGATCGCCGTCGAGCCACTCCTGCACGACGTAGTAGTAGAACTGCTTGCTCCACAGAATGCCCGCGAACGCCTGGCGCGCGACGGCGCGCAGGTCGTCGCTCAGCGGCATGTCGGCGACCTCGGCATAGAACTCGTCGGCTTCGATGCGGCGCTTGTCGACCATGTCGTCGAAACCGGCGAACGGGTCGCCGATTACGTCGCCATCGGTTAGCCGCAAACGCACCGTCTTGGTCTCGCCCGGTTGTAGTTCGAAACGATAATGCGCCGCAGCTTTCGTTCCGGTTTCATTTGGATTCACCGCATCGCGACGGCCGTGCACCACGCAAGCGTCGATGCCGTCTTTCACGTATGCTCCGTGGTTGGCAACGCCGAACAGCCGCTCGTAGTTCGTCTCGTTCTCGGTGAAGAGCCATTCCTGCGGGGCATCGGCGTACAGACGATACGTGCCGAGGCGCTCGTGCTCGGCGGTGACGACGTCGACGCCGGCGTTGCTGCTTCGCTCGCGAGCGAGATTGGGTTTGTACGAGCCTTGCTTCCACGACCACGTATTACGAAACCAGAGCGTGGGCAGCAGATCGAGCGTTGCCGTCTGCGCGCCGTGGTTAACGACGGTAATGCGCGCGCACAGATCGCTGGGGCCGGCCTTCCCGTACTCCACGACGACGTCAAAAAAGCGATTTCCCTCGAGGATGCCGGTGTCGATCAATTCGAACTCCGGATCGGTTCTTCCGCGCCGGTGATTCTCCGCAACCAGCCACGCGTACGGATATTCGTCGTGCGGATAGCGGTAGAGCATCTTCATGTACGCGTGCGACGGTACGTTGTCGAGGTAGAAGTAATACTCCTTAACGTCCTCGCCGTGGTTGCCTTCGCCGTTGGTGAGCCCGAAGAGACGCTCTTTGAGAATCGGGTCTTTGCCGTTCCAGCACGCAATCGCAAAACACAGCAATTGGTGATCGTCGCAGATTCCGGCAATGCCGTCTTCGCCCCAACGATACGCGCGCGAACGCGCGTGATCGTGGGGAAAATAATCCCACGCGGTTCCGTAAGGACTGTAATCCTCGCGCACCGTTCCCCATTGACGTTCGCTCAGGTAGGGACCCCACAAGCCCCACTGTTCCTGCTTCAAACGCCTACGTTCGAGCCGCTCTCTCTCGACGCTCACCCTACTGTGTCACACTCAAGGCATGTCATCCTGAGCGGAGGCGCGCAGCGCCGCAGTCGAAGGACGCCCACGTATGTCATCCTGAGCGGAGCATCGCGAAGCGATGCGCAGTCGAAGGACGAACGGCGCGATGGTTCATGGGTTGCTTTTCGGCGAAGACGATTATGGGCCCTCGGGGGGAACAATTGCCCTTTCGTGACTTTTTCGGCCGGAGCCTAGACTCTCATGGTTCGCCGTCGAAGCACTGAAGATAATGGACTCGTTCGAAGACCGGGCCGCAAAGCGGCGTAGCACTTGGAGCGCCTTTCTGGCGCGTTCGCGGGAAGAAGTGGAGCGGTTCGAACGCGCAATGGACGAGTCGATAGCACCCTCGAAACGAGTCGAGTTGATTTGGGAGCTTACCTTGCGTATGCCCTGGGGAGTAGATGCACCAGAATATCGACTTGATCGATCTGTTGCGCGCGTTGAACGACGCCGGCGCTAAGTACGTCGTCGTCGGAGCCTATGCACTTGCATTTCACGGGCGGCCTCGCGCGACGAAGGACGTCGATATCTTCGTCGGCTCGGATCCGGAAAACGCGGAGAAGGTTTGGAAAGCACTCGTGGCTTTTAACGCACCGTTAGAGGAACTTCGGCCCTCCGACCTAGCGTCTCCCGGAGTGTTCTACATCATGGGCCGCGTACCCAATCAAATCGACATCATCACGGAGATCGATGGCGTCTCGTTCGACGAGGCCTGGCCGACGCGCGTAACGTCGACCTATGGAGGCGTACCGGTTTACTATTTGGGAAGAGCCGAACTCATCCGAAATAAGAAAACGGCCGCACGCCCTCAAGATCTCGCCGACGTCGCGTATTTAGAATCCAACGCGGACGAAGGTACGTAACCCCCTCGGGCTCCACGTAAACCGTCGTGACCCGAATCAAGCATATCGCGTTGAAACTCGCTTCCGTCGAATCGGGTCCTGTGAGATGCTATGGCGAGCGATGCTTTTCGAACGATGCGCGGCGTGCGGGTGCACGCTCCTGGCGCGGCGGCGCGGTTGGAAGTCGACGAGATTGATGTCCCTCAACCCGGTCGAGGGCACGTACGCATTCGCATCGAGGCGAGTGGCGTCTGCCATAGTGACGAGCTGACGGTTGGCGGCAACTGGCCCGACGTCAGCTACCCGCGCGCCCCCGGGCACGAGATTGCCGGACGGATCGATCTCGTCGGGGAGGGCGTCCTCGGCTGGGGCGTCGGCGACCGGGTCGGCGTTGGTTGGCACGGGGGCCACTGCGGCTACTGCGATCGTTGCCGTCGCGGCGACTTCATCACATGCCTGCGCCTTCAGATTCCGGGGTTGGCGTACGACGGAGGCTATGCCGAGTTTGCCGTCGTTCCTTCGGTTGCGCTCGCGCGCATTCCCGACGCGCTGACGTTTACGGAAGCGGCTCCGCTGATGTGTGCCGGCGTAACGACGTTCAATTCGTTGCGCGGAAGCGCCGCCCGGCCCGGCGATCTCGTTGCGATCTTGGGCGTCGGTGGCCTTGGCCACCTGGGAATCCAGTACGCCGCGAAGATGGGCTTTCGTACCGTCGCGATCGCGCGCGGCCCCGAGAAGGAAGAACTAGCACGGCAACTGGGGGCGATCGAATATATCGACAGCCACGTCAAGGACGTCGCAACGGAATTGCAGCGGCTCGGCGGTGCGAAGGTCGTGCTTTCGACGGTTACCGCCGCTAAGGCGATGGAGCCGGTCATTCCAGGCCTTGGATTCGACGGGCAACTCATCGTTGTGGGCTCCTCAGTCGATCCGTTATGCACCAACAGCGCGCGAATGATCGGTAGGCGTAGTTCGATCAAAGCGTGGCCGTCCGGAACCTGCGCGGATTCCGAGGACGCAATGAATTTCAGCGTCCTGGCCGGCGTTCGCGCAATGATCGAAACGATGCCGCTGGAGCGCGCGCAAGACGCCTACGACCGAATGATGAGCGGCGCGGCGCGATTTCGCATGGTCTTAACGAATACTTAGCTAAGTCGACCTGCGGAGGCGCCCACGTATGTCATCCTGAGCGGAGGCGCCCAAGTATGTCATCCTGAGCGGAGCATCGCGAAGCGATGCGTAGTCGAAGGACGAACGGCGCGGTCAATGATGCTCAGGGATCGTTTGAGCCGTCCGACCAACGGTGCACCGGGATGTCAGGGAATCTGTGCGAAAGCGGTGGCGCAGCAAGCGAGCGCGAGAGCAATGGTGAAAATGGATAGTATTAGTTGCTTTACCCCGCCTCGCATTCTGGTAAGCTAATCACTCACAGCTCTTCGATTAGTGGAGAATTTCATCAATGGCTATCCCATCACGGCTTGACTACGTCTTGAGCGGAACCGTGGCTCTTGCACTTTTGGCGGGTTGCTCGGGCGGCGGCGCCGGATCTCCCGCGGCAAGCTCAGCCTTTTCGCCGCAGTCCGTCGGCGCGCAGAGCATGTCGGTCGGCCACCAAGTTTCACAGAGATCTAGCGTCATGCGTCCGGACGTTCCGGAACTGCACTCCGATCTTCCGGCGGCTTCTTTCGTTCGCAATGAAATCAACGCTAAGGGCGGCGCGTCCGTCATCGTTTCCGATGCCTCGGACAACGTGGTCGATGTTTTCAATGGCAAGGGGATGCAGACGGCGCAACTGACCGGCTTCTCGGAGCCACAAGGTCTCGCACTCGATACGGCAGCGAATCTTTACGTCGCCGATACGAATAATAGCCGCATTCAGGTGTACGCCGCGGGCTTCAAGGGTGCGCCGGCGACCATTAACGATCCGGGCGAGTTTCCAGCAAGCGTCGCGGTCGACAGCCTGGGGAATCTCGGGGTCGCGAACATCTTCACGACCGGCGACGGACCGGGAAGCGTCAGCTTCTTCAATAAGAACGGCACGCTGCTGACGACGCTTTCGAACGCCAAGTTCGCTAAAGTATTGTTCGACGCGTTCGACGAGCAGGGCAACCTCTACATCGACGGCACGAACGCGTCCGGCGCCTTCGTCGCCGGAGAAGTCGTTGGAGGCGTTAACGGGAAGGCGATCACGGTCCTTACGACCGGGAATTCCGTCGGGTTCCCGGGTGGCATTGCAATTTCGTTGACAGGAAAAATCGCCTTGGACGACCAGCAGAACGTCGAGATCTTCACGTACAACGCACCCGTGAAGGGCTCGCTCGGCATGCCGATTGCGACGACGCCGCTCGCGGGCGCCGGCGATCCGATAAGCATCGCGTTCACTCCCGCGGATAAGGACATCTGGGTGGCCGATGCGGCCCACGGAGAATCACCGGTATCCAAGCCGGCCCAGCCTAATAGGTTCCTCGTGAGTTCGGCCGATAAGTATCAGTACTCACAGGGCGCCAGGTTGATCAAGGATATCCTCTTCAGTCATGGATCTCAGCCGAGCGGCATCGTACTGAGCAAGCCCTAAAGACCGGCAACGCTGGAGGCCCGCAAGAGGCCCGGCACACCACCGGGCCTCTTAACTTATCGAGTGACGTTGGAGTTGAAATTGCGGTCCGACGTTGAGCCCTCGGCGGTTTTCAACGTTACGTTGCTGCACCGCCGGAGAAGAGGCCGAGCACTGCGCCGGTCGGATCCATGATGATGCTCAAAAACGAACCTTCGTAGCCCTCGATCGGCATAACGTCTTTGATTACCGTCGCTCCGAGCGACTTGGCTTTCGCGGTTGCCGCGTTGATGTCCGACACGGCCACGTAGGCGAGCCAGTGCGGCGGGATACCCGGCGCGGGCGTAGCCATCATGCCGCCGCCGACGCCGTACTCATGTTCGCCGACGCCGATCATCGTATACGCGCCGCCTTGCGCGTCGCTCAGTTCCCAATCGAAGAGCGACTTGTAGAATTCTTTTGCTTTCGCGAGGTCGGGCGTCACCAGTTCGACGTGGACGAAGGGATTGTCGGGCACGATGGGCTCCTTCATTCGAGTGAGTGGAAACGGCGCCGTTTGCGCTGCGGCACGCGGTTCCTTCCGTTGACGCGCTCGGTCGGCCGGAGTATAAGTGAGGCATGAAACGAGTGTGGGCGTTCATCGTAATTTTCGCGTGCCTGACGGGTTGCCGTGGGTACTCCGCGCCGGTTCCGGCCGGGGCGCCGGCGCCGCAAGGCGGCGCAGGCGGTAACGTCGCGCGAGCGACGTCGTCGATCGACGTTCATCCGTCACAGGTCGGTGCGACCGTCTCCGGTTTGGTGATGGGCGCGAACATGGCGACGTGGTACGACGTGACGCAGTCGAACCTCGCGCAGGCTTTCAAGAAGGCGCACATGACGGCGACGCGCTGGCCCGGCGGGTCGGAGTCCGACAACTTCCACTGGCAGACGAACAGCCTCGGACAGGGTGCTTGCAGCGGCGGCTACGTCAACCCGAATTCAACGTTCGACAACTTCGAAAAAGACATCGTCCGGCCGGCAAAGCTCGACCTTTCGATCACCGTGAACTACGGCTCTAATCCTGCGTGCACCGACGGCGCCGATCCCTCGGAAGCCGCCGGCTGGGTGCAGCACGCTAACGCCACCAAGGGCTACAACGTGTTGTGGTGGAGCGTCGGCAACGAAGAGTACGGCTCGTGGGAAACCGACAAACACTCGCAGCCGCACAATCCCACGCAGTACGCGCAAAACGTCGCGAACGGATTCTATCCGCAGATGAAGGCCGCGGCGAAAACGCCGATCGACGTGTGCGTCGACGTCGACCCGGATACTGCGGGTTGGGATTCGACGGTCCTCGCACAAGCGAAGTACGATTGCGTCGAGCTGCACTACTATCCGCAAGGCAACACCGTCGACGACGATTTCCTCATCCACAAAGCCGCCCCCGGAATCACGACCTACCTCAAGGCGCTCAAAGGCGAACTCGCGACCTCCGGCCACGGCGGCACGCCGATCTACGTGGGCGAGATCGGGTCGACCTACGCCACCCCCGGCAAGCAGACGATGTCGGTCACGCAAGCGCTCTACGCCGGGCAAATTCTCGGCGAACTCCTCAAAGACGGCGTCACGCGCGCCACGTGGTGGCTCGGCTACGGCGGCTGCAACTCGAAAAGCGGCGGCGGCGACTTCAGCTCGACGCTCTACGGCTGGCAAGACTTCGGCGGTTTCATGATCTTCTCCGACGGAACGCTGGAAGACGGTTGCACGACCGAAAACGTCCCGCGCGGAACGATGCTTCCGACGGCCCGCGCCTTCGAAGTCGCTTCGAGTTTCGTACGCAACGGCGAGCACATGCTCGGCTTGACGAAATCGTCGCTGCCGAGCGTTCGCGCGTACGCGTCGACCTACACCGGCGGCTACGCGCTGATGCTCTTCAACCTCAGCAAGACGGCGACGATGAGCGTGCCCGTGCAAATTGACGGCAAGTCATCGGGATCGGGCGGCACGATCGTCACCTACGACAAAGCGCTCTACGATGCGTCGAAGAAGAACGTCTGGAAGGGTCCCGTGACGTCGAACCTCTCGGCGTGGAACGGCAGCTTCACGGTGACGCTGCCGCCTTGGAGCATGGTCGTCGTCCGCACGTCCTAACCGTGTTATGGGTAGTTCGTTGTCGACCCTTTCGACTCGAGCTGGTCGTAAATGAGTTGGAATGCGTCGGACCCGATGCTGACTCCGCCGCGGAACGGGTGATCGACGGCCGCGATCATGAAAATGAGGAGCGACACCAAAATGCCGCAAACAAGCGTCATCGCGAGATGAACTTTGAAGCGCTCCAACGCAAGAAAGTACGTGAGAAACACGGTCAGGATCCCGCCGAGGATGACGACCGCCCACAGGGCTGCGGGCAGCCCCGCGTCTTTTTCGTGCAAGCGTAAGCGCCGTAACTCAATCAAACGATCGAATTCGTCAATGGCCGAGGCGTGGATGATTTTCTCGCGCTCGGTCTTCGGTTCGAAGGAATAAAACGTCGCTTGAAACTCGTTTAACAAGATCGCCGGCTGAGGCGGCACAACGCCGTGTTGTAGGAGCGGCCAGCCGTCGATGACGGCCCGGGTATAGACGCGCAGCTCTTGCCTCAGCTTCGACCCGTAAGGCTCCCGATAGGCGTCAACGTTCCGATACAGTGTCGCGACGGCACCGGCCTCCCGCGTGACGTTATCGTCGTACGTCGAGAATTGCTGCCACGCTGCAACGGCAATGAGGCCGGCAACGATGCCATAAAAAACCGCCGCCGCCGCAATGAACGCGTCGACGCCTTCATTATGGCCCGGGCGAGGCCCGGTTATTGCGATGACGAAGCGCCGCGTCGCGTACAGTCCGGCAACGGAGAGAGCGGTGAAAGCGCCGACGATCAGCACGCCCATGAGCCACGTCGGTAGATCGTACAACCAAAGCAAAACGAACCTCCGGGACGTCCGCGTCCCCAACCCATAATACGATACGGCGTCCAGACCGAGCTCGAGATCGTTTCGATTCCGGGGCGCCCTCCGGAGACATTTCGTCGGCCCCTATGTGGCTCATCATAACAGCGAAGTGATCCACGACGCGGCCGTCTCCACGACGAGAGGTGCACGATCGCGGTGGGGCGTGTGGCCGCAGCGCGCGAGCAGCAGGCGGTCGACCGGGCCGCCCGCGTGCCGGGCTAATGCGTCGATCTGCGCGGGCGTTCCGTATTCATCGTCGCGCCCTTGAATTGCGAGCAGCGGCGCTCGCGCGCGGGTGGCGTACGATTCAATATTCCAGTCGCGAAACTCCGGCGAAAGCCAGACGTCGTTCCATCCGTAAAATGTGCGGTCGACGTCGGCGTGATGGCGCGCCATGCGCTCGCGCAGGTCGCCCGTTTCGTAGACGCCACGAATCGCTGTAATACTCCGAACCGACAGCTCTTCGACGAAGAGATGCGGCGCCTCGAGAACGGCGCCGCGCACGACTCCCGGATGTTCGGCAGCGAAGATCACCGCGATCGACGCGCCGTCGCTGTGCCCGACGAGAATCACTTCGCGAAGGTCGTGCTCGGCGAGCAGCGCGGGCAGCGCAACCAACGCTTCGTCGTGCATGTAGCGCGGCATCCGCGCCTCCGCGAGAGGAGCCGAGAAGCCGTTTCCGTAGCGCGAGTAAACCAGGGCCCCACACCCGGTGCGCTCCGACAACACCGATGGGAAGTCGCGCCACAATTGAGCCGATCCCAGTCCCTCGTGGAGAAAAATCAAGGTGGGCACGCCGCTGCGGCGTGCCGGAATGGTAACAACCTCCAGTTGACGGCCCCTCTCTCCCAGATGCGAGCTTATGATAACCCACGATCTATTCCCCAGCGGTGGCAACTGGTCACTTTTTCACGGTGTACCGTCTTTCCGCTATAATGGCATAGAGATGAAGCGCAAGACAACCGTCTACATTGACGACGACCTACTGCGAGCGGCACGGGTTACCGCTGCACGAAGTGGCAAACGCGATTCGCAGGTCGTTGAAGAAGCTCTGCGCGCGCACCTCGGCTTCGAGTTGCTATGTAAGCGAGAATGAGATTCGGAGTTTCGTCGCCATCGTTGGTCAACTCGCGAGCGTGCATCAGGATCCGCCTGTCGAGGCCGGACTCACGCCCGATCCACATGACGATTATCTGGTCGCCCTAGCCCGAGTAGCGCACGCAAGAGTCTTAGTCTCCGGCGACCGTCACTTGATCGAACGTACCGCGCCCCAGCCGCCGGTGCTTTCTCCGAGGGCATTCTTAACGTACCTCGACGGCGGGCCGAGCGGGCCAGCGCCGTGACTCCGCTTACGGTTTCGGCGTGAGGTGCAGTTCGGCGGCGGCGTAGTCGAATTGGACGACGAACTGCCGTAAGAAGGCGGCGCCGAGATGACCGAACGCGGTTCCTTGAAGCGTCTGCGTAGTGCCGATTTTCTGCGGACCCGTGTGGTAGTCGCCGATCGTCACCTGGGGAATGTTGCCGATGAGCTCGACGCTCGTGCCGCCGACACCCGCAACCAAGCGTCGCTCCGTAATCGAGAACAGCGTCGTGTGCTTCGTGTAGAAGCCGTACGCGAGATTGATGTTCGATTCGTCGCCGGTATCGACCGCGAGCTTCGCTTCCACGGTGCCGAGGTGCACGTCGACGACGGGAACGAAGTTTTCGAACGAGAGCGGAATCGTGAACGCATCCGACGCCACCGGCGTCGCGAGCCGCACCACGTGATCGCCGGCGTCGATTTCGACGTTCGCCGTTCCGAGGAAATCGGCGCCGAGAACGACGTCGTACCCGTAGCGGCTGATGTCGTTGAGCACGACGTAGTACGCATCGGGATAGGTCGCATTGCCGACGCGCAGCGGCCCTGAGCGCACGACCTGCGTCGAGTAGTCGCCCAACCCACGCACGTGAAACGTGCCGATGACCGGCGCGCCCAAGCGCGCAGCCAGTTCGGAACTCACCGAGAGGCCCGAGTTGCCGGTGTCGATGAGGCAGTGCACCGGAACGTCGTCCACCGAACAGTTGACGACGGGCGTGACGTGATTGGGATCGGTCGCGACCGACTGCGGCGTCGAACCTGCAAACGTCGGTACCGGTCCGCGCGGCGGACGGAACGCCGACGCGACCGGAGTGCGGTCGTCGTAACGCTCCAGCACGCCGCCGTTGTGCAGAATTTCAAACGGAACCGAAAAGCCGTTGACGCGGCGGTAGTCGCGATATTCAAACGTATCGTCGCCGCCGAGATCGCGCACGAAGCGCACCAGCGCCTCGGAAGGATCGACGAAAATCCGGATCGGGATCGCGTGCGCATCGGTGACGAAAAACGTCCGGTAGCGTTTGCCGCCGACGTTGGCGTTACCGTCGTCGATCAGCCGGCCGCCGTGCGACGTGAATCCGGGCGCGAGAAAACTCAGCGACGCGACCATCCGTAGCGACCGCAAATACGGCTCGGGATCCGTGGAGGTCGGCACCGCGGTATCGTTCATGTTGACCGCGTAGAGCCGCGTGCCGTCGAAGTAGGTGCCTTGGCAGAGTTCCCCCTCGCACCGCCGCACCACGAACGGCACGCCGTTGCTCTCGCTCGAGACGACCGTCGACTGCCCCTCGAGATTCAACCGGGAGATCGACACGAAGTGGGTGCTCCACACCGGGCCGGCGGCGGCGCGCATGCGGTCGAGCAAGTGAAGGAAATCGGCCGACGGCGCGGCGCCGAGCGTCGCGAGCCCGAGCGCGAGAAGCATGGCTGACCTCGCGGCGAAGCTGCCCATTCCATGGAGTTCGATTTACTCGACGGCTACCTTCTCGACGGCTCGCCGCCGAAGAGCGAGGTAATTCGGCGCCTGCTCGAATCGCCGGTCTCCACCCCGAAGGCCGCGCCGTTCTACGAAGGTATGCGGATACTCGGCGCCCGGACCCCCGATTTGAGTTTGATGGCGCTGCGGCTCGTGCTGGCCGGGAAGACCGCCGACGACGCATCGGTCACCCGGCTGCGCGACGTCGTCGCTCGCGCCCGATCCGGCGACGCAGATGCGCGCCAAACCTACCTCGCGCTTTGCAGCGAGGCCTAGTGGACGTCGGCGCACTCGGGGCGCACGATCTCGTCGCATCCTACGGCCGGCGTCTCGCGCTCGATCACGTTTCGATCTCGGTCGAACCGGGCCGCACGCTCGCCGTCGTTGGACCGTCGGGCGCCGGCAAGACGACGCTGCTGCGCGTCATCGCGGGATTGCTGCGCCCGCGTAGCGGCGACGTTACGCTGGCCGGACGCAGCATCGTGCATGCACCGCCGCAGCAGCGCCGCATCGCGCTCGTTTTCCAAGACGATGCACTCTTCAATAATATGACCGTGCGCGCGAATCTGCGCTTCGGACTTCGCTCGAACGGACCGGCGTCGGGAGCGGCGGTGCGCGAGACCGCGACCGCGCTGCACGTCGCCGGCGTGCTCGATCGCCGTCCGCGCGAACTCTCCGGCGGAGAACGGCAGCGCGCATCGATGGCGCGTGCGCTGCTTTCCGATCCGCTCGTGCTGCTGATGGACGAGCCGCTCGCGCATCTCGATCCGTCACTGCGACGCACCGTGCGCGACGAAGTCGTCGGTCTGCGCGAACGCTTCCCCGGACCGATCGTCTACGTGACGCACGATCATGCCGAAGCGATGAGCATCTGCGACGAACTCGCGGTGCTGATCGACGGACGCATCGAGGATGCCGGCGAACCTGCCGCCGTCTTCGACCGCCCGCGCACGACCGCCGTGGCGCGCTTTCTCGGCGACCGGCCGATGAACGTGCTCGACGGCGATCCGCTGCTCGGCATTCGACCCGAGCACGTGCGCGTGGTTGCCGACGCGGAATTGCGGGGACGCGTCACGCGGCGCGAACCGACCGGTGCCGACGCCTACGTCGTCGTGGAAACGCCGCACGGCGCGATCACCGCGCGCGTTCCGGCGAATCTCGCGGTGCGCGCCGGCGACGACGTCGGATTGGAATTCCCAACGGAGTTCGTGCGCACGTTCGATCGTGCGTCGGGCGTCGCGCTGCGATGATCGACCTCAACGCGCTTGCGCGCGGCGTCGTGCTCGCCGGCTTCGAAGGCGAGACGTTCGATCCCGCGCTGCCGCAGTTCGGCGGTTACGTCCTCTTCGCGCGCAACGCGTCGTCGCTGCCGCAGGTGCGCGCACTCACCGATGCGCTGCGCTCGCGCGCCTTCGATGACGGAACCGTGCCGCTCGTCGCGATCGATCAGGAGGGCGGCCGGGTCGTGCGCTTGCGAAACGGCGTCGAGCCGATGCCGTCGATGATGGCGCTCGGCGCGGCCGGAGATCTCGAACTCGCCGGACGCGCGGGCGAGCAAGTCGCCTTCGATTTGCGCCGCGCCGGTTGCACGATGAACTTCGCGCCCGTGCTCGATCTCGCGTTACACGCCGGCAACACGGTGATCGGCACGCGCTCGCTCGGGTCGCACCCGGAGAACGTTGCAGCGCTCGGCGCGGCTTTCGGCGCAGGTCTCGAGCGCGGCGGGATCGTGCCCTGCTACAAGCATTTTCCCGGTCACGGCGCGACGGCGACCGATTCGCACGCGGAGCTGCCGCGCGTCACGGATGACGCCGATACCTTGCGCGCGCGCGACCTCGTGCCGTTTGCGGCCGTTGCGCCAACGGCGCCGGCGATGCTGGGCGCGCACCTCGTCGCGGCGGCGTTCGACCCGCGCGGTCCGGCAACGGCGTCGGCTCGCATCGTCAACGGAATTCTGCGCGAGGAGTTGGGATTCGGCGGCGCCTTCATCACCGATTGCCTGCAGATGTCGGCGGTCGACGAAGGCGGCGGCACGGTCGCGGGGGCGCTCGCGGCACTCGCCGCAGGCGCCGATGCGCTCCTCGTCAGCCGCAGCCCGGAACTCGCGCTGCAGATTGTCGTCGCGATCGAGCGCGGGGTGAGCGATGGAGTCTTCCCGCGCGCACGGCTGGAAGAAGCGTTCGCGCGCGTCGCCGCCCTGCGCCGCGCGGGGCAGCCGCCGCTGTCGCTCGATATGTTTCCGCCGCACCCCGGCGTCGGCCGCGAAATCGCACGGCGCGGCGTCACGCTCGTGCGCGGATTCGCGCACGCCGATCCGCTCACGACGATCGTCGTCTCGTTCGACGGCGAACGCGTCGAAGGGATCAATGCGAACGCTCCCCTATCGCGCGAATCGTTGCGTCACGAGTCGCCGGCGCTGGCGGAACTGCCGCTGCTGCTCGAGCCGGCTGCCGAGGACGTCGACGCTGCGTTAGGCGCGATTCGCAAGAGCGGCCGGCGCGCGCTGATCCTTTCGAGGCGCGCGCATCTGCACGCAGCGCAAGTGGCGGCGATCGACCGGATCCTCGCCGACGCGCCGGATGCGCTCGTCGTTTCGATGCTCGAACCGTTCGACGTTCCGTTATTCGGCCGGGCGCGGCACGTGTTGGCAGCCTACGGCGACGATGCCGCGGCGATCGGCGGCCTTGCCGACGTGCTCTTCGGCGGTACGCTGCCTGGAGGCCAGATGCCCGTCGATCTCGGGGATCTCGTGCGTGGTGCGTGACCGTTTCGAGCGCGTCGATCGCGTGTTGCGCGACGGCTGCGGTGAGGAGTTTACCGGCGCCGTCGCGCGCATCGAAGCGCGAGGAAACGTCGTCTTCGAACGCGCTTACGGCACGACGCGCACCGACGCGCTCGCGCGACCGGTTTACGCCGACACGCGTTTCGACCTCGCGTCGCTGACGAAACTCTTCGTCGCGACGGTCGCGCTGCGGCTGGTCGCGCAACGGCGCCTCTCGCTCGACGATCTGCTCGTTTCGCAGATTTCCGAATGGCAACGTCGGCCACACGCCGCGATCACGGCGCGCATGCTGCTCGATCACACATCCGGAATGAACTCCGGCGCCGACTATCGCACGATTGCGAGTGAAAACGTCGAGCGGTTCGCGCTCGAGCGCGATTTGGTCGCGCAGCCTGGCGAACGCGTCATCTATAGCGACTTGGGCTTCATCGCGCTCGGGGTGCTCGTCGAACGCATCACCGGAAGTAATCTCGCCGCGGCCGTCCGCGCGATGTTCGCCTCTCCGTCGCTAGGTTTCCGTCCGCAAGCCGCGCAACGCCTGGCGATCCCTGCGACGGAAGAAGACGACTGGCGCGGTCGCGTGCAAGGCTTCGTGCACGACCAGAAGGCCTACCTTATGGGCGGCATTGCCGGACACGCGGGACTCTTCGGAACGGCGCGCGACGTCGCGATGATAACCGAATCGTATCTCGGCGGGCTGCGCGGACGCGCCGACGGGCTGCTTCCCGAAGAACTCGTTCGGGAAGCGGTGCGCGAGCAGGCGTACGATCCCGTGCTGCGGCGCGGACTCGGCTGGGCGTTGAAGACGAAAGACGATAACTCGTGCGGCCGGCTGATGGACGCGTCGAGTTTCGGGCACACCGGCTTCGTCGGAACCTGCGTATGGGCCGATCCCGTTCGCGACCTTCAAGCCGTCCTGCTGACTAACTCCGTCTATTTCGGCCGCAACAATACGCGCGACACGCGCGCGGAGTTCTACGAAGCGGCGGTCGATGCCGTGGAGCACGCGGCGTGATTGCCGTCGGGTTGATGAGCGGGACGTCGCTCGACGGCATCGATGCGGCGCTCGTCAACGTCGCGCCCCGCGGCAACGGCTACGCGCTCGAACTCCTGCGCTTCGAAACCTTCGCGTTCGACGACGTAGTGCTCGAAGCGCTGCGTGGCGCGCTACCGCCCAACCACGGAAACATCGCGGCGGCGGCCGAGTTGCATCGCGCGCTCGGCGAAGCGTTCGCACGCGCCGCGCAAAGCGTCGCCGGCTCGCACGCGATCGGATTCATCGCTTCGCACGGCCAAACCGTCTACCACGACGGCCCGCGCTCGACGACGTTGCAGTTGGGCGATGCGTTCGTCGTCCGCGAGCGCGTGCGCGCGAGCGTCTGTTACGATTTTCGCAGCGCCGATTGCGCCGCCGGGGGCCATGGCGCGCCGCTGATTCCCTACGTCGACGCGTTGCTCTTTGCAAGTGGTGTCGAAGATCGCCTCGCCGTCAACCTTGGCGGCATCGCCAACGTCACGCTGCTCGGCAAGGACGGCACCGTCAGCGCGTTCGACACCGGTCCCGGCAACATGCTGCTCGATGCATTCGTACGCTCGCGCACCGGCGGCCGAACGCCGATCGATCGCGACGGCGCGCAGGCGGCCGCGGGGCGCGTCGACGCCGACGTCCTCGCCGCGATGCTCTCGGATGCGTACTTCACCCAACCGCCGCCCAAGAGCACCGGGCGCGAACGTTTCGGCGAGCAGTTCCTCGCGGCGCACGCGGAACGGCTCTCGGCGCTCTCGCTCGAAGACGGGCTCGCGACGCTCGCCGAACTCACGGCGGCGTCGTTGGCGAATGCCGTCCGCGACTGCGGTTTCTCGCCGGCACGCGCGATCGTCGCAGGCGGCGGCGCGCGCAATCGGCACTTGATGGCGCGCGTTGCGGCGCGGCTTTCTTCGGTGCGTGTCGAAACGACCGACGCGATGGGCATTCCGGCCGAGGCGAAAGAGGCGATCGGATTCGCCGTGCTCGGATACGAAACGCTGCGCGGACGTGCGAGCAACGTTCCACGCGCGACCGGCGCCTCGCGCGCCGTGCCGTTGGGCGCGATCGCGCCGTATCGGCTGAACGAATTGCTTGCCGAAGTGGAACGCGAATGTCGCACGTCGTCGTAGGCGTCGATGCGGGCGGCACGCGGACGATCGCGGCGGCCGCTCGCGGCGACGAGGCGCCGCGCACGCACGCAGGCGGCGGCGCGAATGCCAACGTCTGCGGAATCGACGCGGCGGTAAAGACGATCGCGACGACGGTGTCGAGCGCGCTGGATGGCGACCTGCCCGATGCAATCGTCGTGGGTGCCGCCGGCGCCGGACGTGCGGAAATAGCCGGCGCTTTGGCTCGTGGTCTGCGCGAGCGATTTCCCACGGCAAGCATCGTCGTGACGCACGACTTGCGCATCGCGCTGCGGGCAGCGATTCCCGCCGGCGATGGTATCGTGCTGGTCGTGGGCACCGGATCGGGCGCGTATGCGGAGATCGGCGCGAACACTTTTCGTGCCGGCGGCGGCGGGTACGCATTCGGCGACGAGGGTTCGGGCTTCGCCGTCGGCGCGGCCGGATTGCGGCAGCTTCGCCGCGCGATGGAGGGGCGCGTTCACGGCGACGGGCTGACCGAGACGATCGCCGCGCGTACCGGCGCGCACGATCTCGACGATCTCAGCCGTTTTGCGTACGGCGGCGAATCCACGGTTGCGGCGGTGGCCTCGCTCGCCGCCTGCGTGCTCGATTCCGCCGACGCCGGCGAACGCAGCGCTATGAAGATCGTGCAGACGGCGGCGCTCGAACTCTTCGACCTCGTGCGCTCGCTCTGCCGCAGCGCCGGCGCCGAAGAGCGCGCATTGCCGCTGGCGTTCTCGGGCGGCCTGTTGCGGCGCAATAGTCTTCTGACGTACTTGATCGAGACGCGCGTCGCCAACGAACTGCCGAATCTCGGCATCGTCAAGGGCGGCGCCGAACCGTATGCCGGCGCGCTCGCGCTGGCGCGTGCACTGCTGCGCGACGGAGTTACGTGAGCGCGGAACTTCCCGCGACCGAAGGCGTCGCGGCGCGGACCGCCGGGCTCGATTTAATGAATACGGCGCAACTCGTCGAGACGCTCGTGGCCGAACAGCGCGGCGCAGCCGATGCGGTGGCCGCGCAGACGGCGGTCATCGCCGCCGTCGTCGACGAAATCGCCGCGCGAATCGCACGCGGCGGACGCCTCCATTACGCCGGCGCGGGCAGCAGCGGCCGGCTCGGCGCGCTCGATGCAGCCGAGATGCCGCCGACGTTCGGAACGCATGCCGAAACGGTCTGCGCGCACGTCGCCGGCGGCAGCGAAGCGCTCGCGCGCGCCGTTGAAGGCGCCGAAGACGATGCAGCGGCGGGCGCTGCCGCGATGGAGCGTCACGTGCGCGAGAACGACGCCGTCGTCGGCATCTCCGCCGGGGGCAACGCCGCGTTCGTGGTCGGTGCGATCGAGCGCGCACGTCTACTCGGCGCCTACACCGTGGCGATCGTCAATGCGGGTGATTCTGCGCTCGAACGCGCCGCCGAAACCACGATCGTCCTGGCGACGGGTGCAGAAGCGGTCGCCGGTTCGACCCGCCTCAAGGCCGGGACCGCGCAGAAGATCGCGCTCAACGCGATTTCGACCGCCGTGATGGTTCGCTTGGGGAAAGTGCATGGCAACCTCATGGTCGATCTCGTTGCGACCAATCGCAAACTGCGCGAGCGCGCGTTGCGGTTGGTTTGCGCGATCGCCGGCGTGGATGGTGCGCGCGCGAGCGAACTGCTGGCGCAGGCGGGCGGTCGCGTGAAGGTCGCGGTCGTGATGGAACGCCGCGCGCTCGACGCGGCAGCCGCGGAAGCGCTGCTGGCGCGCCACGGCGGCGTGTTGCGCTCCGTTATATGATCGTTCCCTCGCTGCTGCTGGCCGCGATCGCCTTCGTGCCGATGGACGATCGCCCGGTAACGGCGCAGCTTCCGGTGATGCTCGGCCGCATCGCGGGCGTGACGGTATCGACGCCGCCGCCGCGCGACCTCGGACACTATCTCACGCCCGGCGACGCCGACGCCGTCGGCCGCTGGCTCAATCAGGCCGGCCACGATCGCCGCAACTCTGCGTTCGTCGTTTCGTCCGACATGTTGGCGTATGGAGGATTGATTGCGTCGCGCGCGCCCGGCCCGTCCTACGCCGATGCGCGCTCGCGGCTGATGCAGTTGGGCGTAACGCGCTCGGTGCGGCCCGATGCCTTCGTCGGCGTTTTCGGCACGGTCATGCGCCTGGCGCCGACCGGCGTACCGGCCGGCACCAACTACTTCGCCGCCTATCCCACGTGGCAATATCTGCAGCAGTATGCGAACCTGCACGACCCGCCGCTGCCGAGCGAGGCGGCGCAGGCGCAGCGATTGCGCGACGCGATCCCTGCTGAAACGCTCTCCGCGTACCTCGCAACGCGCGCGCGCAACTTGGCCGTCGATCGTTTTTTGTTGGACCTGGCCGCGGAGAGCGCGTTCGACCGGCTCGTGCTGGGCCAAGACGACGCCGGTAAGGCCGGCCTTCACGTTCGCGAAGTGCAGCTGCTCCAATCGCTCGTGCGCGAACGGTCGCTCGGCGATCGCGTCTCAATCGAGCCGGGTGCCGACGAACTCGGAATGTCGCTGGTCGCGCAAGCGCTGGCGCGTCGCGCGCACTGGACGCCGCGCGTCGCCGTCGCCTATTCGACGCCCGGCGGCGCGTCGTTTCAGGATCCGCTCGAATTCGCGCCGGTCGACACGACGATCGGGCAGCTCGTCGCGCTCTGCGGCGGCGTCCGCGACGATGCGTCGCCGGATATCGTGCTCTTCGTTCGCGTTCCCGGCACGACTGCCGTGCAAGACGCGGCCCTTCAATCCGCGATGCGCGACGAAATCGGTCGCGGTCGCTCCGTGGCGTTGGCGGATCTCTCGTTTCTGCATTCGTATGCGGATCAGGCGGCGTTCGCGCAAGCGATCCTCGATTCGGGGCTGGCGGCGCACATCGACGCGTACGCGTCGTGGAATACCGATGCGAACACCGTCGGCACGGCGTTGTCGGAGGCGATTGCGGCCGGGGGCGGACGACGCGCCGGTACGTACGACGCGCTCGCGCATCGCACGTTCACGTTCGTGCGCTTCGTCGACGACTACGCATTTCACGACGAGGTTCGTCCCGACCTCAACGCGACGCTCGAGTTCGAACACGTCGCCGATCACACGCTGCTGCCGGAGACCGTGGCCGCGCCGTTGAGCGAACGCGATCGCGCGCTCTTGTGGTATCGAGCCGAATCGATCCTCGCGCGACTCGACCCCGGCTATCACATCGCCGCGCTCGAAATCGGGCTTCCGTGGAACCGCACGTTCGAAACGCGCATCGACGCCGCCATCGCCCCCAACCTGTAACCCCCGGTGTCATCCTGAGCGGAGGCGCCATGTCATCCTGAGCGGAGGCGCGCAGCGCCGCAGTCGAAGGACGGCTAACCATGTCATCCTGAGCGGAGGCGCGCAGCGCCGCAGTCGAAGGACGCGCCCTAGCAGGTATCGTCATGCTATTTGGGTGACTCGCCCGGATGGTGCTCGCGCGCATTTCGAAGCACCCACGAGTTGCCATTGGCGCTCAGCGCCAGGGAGGCCCTATGCGACTCATCGGCTCGGCCAGTGTGGCCGCTGTATTTTTACTAACCGCGTGCGGCGGAGGCGATGTTCCTTCCATGCCGGCGACGTTTGCTCAGGTTTCGGCGACGAATGCGGCCACAAGCGGTCCGGTCGGTCCGGACAAGTGCGCGAAATCGAAGATCTACGTGGCGGACTATCTGAAGAGCGACGTCGAGGTCTACTCGCAGGGCGGCGACGATCCCAAACCGTGCGGAAAGATCACAACGGGCGTGAGCAATCCGGAGGGGATCTACGTCGATGCCAAGAGCAGGTTATATGTCGCGAACTATATCGGTAGCACCGTAACGGAATATTTGCGCGCGAAGGGGACCCCGGCTATCACGATCGCGACCTCCGCCGCCCCGTACGACGTTTTTGTCGGCGCCGATCTCACGCTCTACGTCGCGGAACCCACCATGGATCGGGTCGAGGAGTACGCGTCGGGCACGACGTCGCCGAGTCTCACGTTGGCGATTAACGGCGGCGCATACGGCATGGCCACCGATAAGCATAACAACCTCTACGTAAGCTATCTCAGTAATGCTGACGGAGTGAGCCACGTCGAAAAGTTCGCGCCGCGGGCAACCACGGGAACCAATCTCGCCCTCACGGTACCCTTCGCGGGCGAGGTCAAGCTCGACAAGCAAAACGACGTCATCATCGGCGACCGCAACGACAACGTCATCGACATCTTTCCGCCGGGCGCAACGGTGCCGAGCCGCACGATTCCGACTGCGGGCAAGCCGGTCAATTTCTGCCTGAACCAAACCGAGACGATGTTGTACGTGAGTGGTCAGTTCGGAGTCCAGGTCTTCGACTACCAGAGCGGCGCCCAAGTCGGCAGCATCACGAACGGCCTAGGAGCGCCGTCGGGGGTGGCTGCGCGCAGACCCGCACCGTACTAGTGGAGATCACTCGACGCGATTTCGTTAACGGGGCGCTGGTAGGCGCGGGTGCAGCGTTGCTCGGCATGCCGGCGCCCTTGCGCGCCCAGGGACTGACCGACGCATGGACGGGCTACGGCGGCGTCGGCGATTACGCCCTTTCGAACGGCAACACCGCGGCGGTCGTCAATGCCGCCCACGGAATTCGTGACGGACGCTACGAGCCGGCGATTCCATCGGCGCCGCTGCTGGACGAGCGCTACGACCTCGTTGTCGTAGGCGGCGGCTTTGCAGGGCTGGCGGCGGCGTACGAATTCAAGAAGGCGCGCCCCAATGGAAGCGTCTTGCTGCTCGACAACCATCCGGTGCCCGGAGGGGAAGCGAAGCAGAACGCGATCGAGGTCGACGGCGTGCGCCTAATCGGGCCGCAGGGATCGAACGGAACGCTCGTTCCGGGGCCGACGTTCGGCCTGGCATACGATTACTGGAACGAACTCGGCATCCCGAAAGCCTTCGAGTACGCCCAGCCCTCGCCGGGCGCCGCCGCGATCCGCATCGCGCGCGACAACTACGAATCGATGTTTTGGGACGAAAAACTTGCCGGCACCGGTTGGTTTTTCGGCGGAACCTTCGTCCGCGACCCGTTCGCCGACGCCCTTGCTAGGGCGCCGTTGGATGCCGCGACGAAGAGCGATTGGCTTGCCTGGCACGACGCAAAGTTGCCGGTGTCGCCGCCGGCCGGCATGGATGAGAATCGTTGGCTCGACTCGATGTCGTACGGCGACTACGTTCTCGACGTGATGAAGATCGGGCCGAGCGTTTTCGCTCTGATCGATCCGCTCGTTTCGGTCGGTGACTACGGCGTGAGCTGCACGGCGATCTCGGCCTATGCGGCGAAGCTGCTCGGCATGCCCGGGCCATCGGGTGCTGGCGGGATCGGTTACGACGAATCGCTGATCTTTAGCTTCCCCGGCGGCAACACGACGATCGCGCGCTACATTTTCAAAGCGCTGCTTCCGGCCGCGATCTCGGGGTCGAGCGCGTTTGCCGACGTTGCGCTCGCGCCGTTCGATTTCGACGCGTTCGACCGGCCCGGGGCGAACGTGCGCGTCCGCGTCTCGTCCACCGCCGTGGCCGTGAGTCACGCGGGCAAGCCGGAAACCGCATCTCACGTTGACGTCGTGTACGCGCGCAACGGGTCGCTCGAGCGCGTCGAAGCGCGAGCGGTCGTGATGGCGGGGGGCGGCTGGGTGAACAAGCACGTGGTGCGAGATCTGCCCCCCGACTTCGTGGCCGCGTACGCGCAGTTTCATCACGGTGCGATCCTCAACGTGAACGTGGGCTTGCGCAACTGGCGCGCGATGGCGCAGCTCGGCGTTTCCGCTCTACGCTGGCTCGACGGCTTGGGCTTTTTCGCAAACGTTCGCCAACCGATGACGTTCGAGGGTCATCGGCCGCCGCTCGATCCCGACAAACCAATCGTACTGACCATGTACGTGGGCTTTCCGAAAGCGGGCGTCCCGCTCGTCGAGCAGGCGACCATGGGGCGCGTCCGTCTCTTCACCACGTCGTACGCGCAGTTCGAACTGCAGATACGCGAGCAGTTGCAGACGATGCTCGGCGCAGCCGGATTCGATCACCGCCGCGACATTGGCGCCATCGTGCTCAATCGCTGGGGTCACGCGTACATCGCACCGCCGCCCGGATTCTATTTCGGAGCAAACGGATCGCTTTCGCCCACGGAGGTAATCAAGCGCGGCTACGGGCGCATCGCGTTCGGGCATTCCGAACTGAGCGGCCGCCAAAACTGGCCGCATGCGATCGCCGAAGGCAAGCGCGCCGCTCTCCAAGCCATCGCCGCCATGTCGCCGTGAGCCGAATTCCCTCGTCGAGTGGAATAGCCGGCACGTACGGCGAACGCTCGAAAACCGCAAAGACTTCACCCTGATATCTCTCAAGGAGCAAGATTCATGAATACCCCTGGTTTACTGAGGTGCACCGGCGCCGTCGTTGCACTTGTAGTTGTGTCGGCGTGCGGGGGCGGCTCGACGCTCTCGCCGTCAGGCGCGACGGTCGCGCCGTCGGCCGCTACGCGCAAGGCGACCTACGTAGGTAGGACGCTGTTCCTCAATGGGAGGCCGGTAACGGCGGCGAGGCTGAATTCACAGCCGCATTACGCAGAGCTCGTGCCGGACCAAACGACGCCGAAGCACTACGAGTACATCTTCAACATCTACGGCTCGTACGGCAGCATTTTCAACTACCCAAAAAGCAACGACATGATTGGTCAGCTTAATGGCGCGGGCGGCCAAGGGTGCACCAACGTTTTGTGGGGCTACGGGAAGCACACGATGTGGAACGCCGGGCGGACGAACGACCTGATTACCAAATACAGCGTGCCGGATAATAAGGTGCTCAAGACGCTGTCTCTCGATTATACGTACACGTCGAGCTGCGCCATGAATACCGGCGGCGATCTTGCAGTCGGAGTCCTATTGGGCAATTCTTTCGGTCCCGGCGGTCAGGTCGTGATCTTCAAGCACGCGACCGGCTCGGGTAAGGTGTACAACACGCCCTTGAACAAAGAGTACTTCGGCGGTTACGATTCCAACGGCAATCTCTTTGCCGATGGTTTCGACTCGGGCTCTAACTTCATGCTCGTAGAGCTCCCGAAGGGCCACAAGACGTTCGTGACGATCAAGACGAGCAACTCTCTGGAGTTCCCGGGATCGGTGCAGTGGGACGGCACCTATCTGACCGTCTTCGATCAGCTCGCAAACAAGATGTTTCAGTACACGGTTAGTGGAACGACGGCGACCTTGCAGCACACGATAGCGCTCTCGGGCTCCAGTGACTGCGCGCAGACGTGGATCGTTCCGGGCCTGCTGTATTGCGCCGACGCGGGAAATGACAACGGTGAGGTCTTCAAATACCCGGCCGGCGGTTCACCGGTTGCGACGTTCGTGGGGAGCTTCGACGAGCCTCTCGGGGTAGTGGCAGTACAGAATTAATCTGCTATAGTCGCGAATGCCGAACGGAAAACGCCTGTGCCAACAGGCGTTTTTCTATTGAGAATGCCCAGCGTTTGAACCAACGTTGAGCACTTCGTAGATCGTCCCGCAGCCGAAACTGCAAGGTCCGGTTCCACCATAGCTGGCCGTGCCGTAGAGAACGCCGTTCTGCAAAACTAATGGACCGCCCGGAAACGCGCCGTCCGTGTAATCAAAACCGTGCAAGGTCGTCTCACTCCATGAAGTCTTGCCCGTCGCCCGAGCGAGTTCATAAATCGTACCGCAACCTCCGCCGGCTTGACAGTCGCCGCTCCCTCCGTAAACGGTCTCGCCGTAGAAGCTTCCCCCGGCAGTCATGACGAGTTCGTCGGGCAGCGATCCGTCGTTTGGCGCGCCTCTGAACGCGTACAAGATCGACTCGACGAGGCGTTTGCTTTTGTGCGACGCCCGCGCGAACGCGTAAATGGTTCCGCAGTAGTCCAAACCCTTGGAGACGTTGCAATTGCCTAGGCCCCCGCCATACTGCGTCGTACCGTAAAGCGTGCCGTGCGCGTCGGTAATCAGCGCGCCGCTCGGCAACGACCCGTCCGACTGCGAAGAGTTGACGTTAAAGGAGTGGATGGTGGTTGAAGTCGAGGTATTGCCGAGGCCGTCCAACCGGTAAAGGGTCCCGCATCCATGGACGGACGGGCACCGCGTCGACGTCCCGCCATACTCCGTCGTACCGTACAACGCTCCGTTGCCGCTGCGCACAAGATCGGGGCCGGGTGCGGCGCCATCTGGATTTCCGCGAAACGAGTGAAGAACCGACTCGGTCCACGTGCCTTTGCTCGACGCGGGAGGACTCAATTTAAAAACCGTGCCACACCCGTTCGAAGCGAACAAACAGTTGGTACCGCTCCCTCCCATGAACGTCGTGCCGTACAGTGCTCCGCTAGCGTCAACGATCGAAAGTCCCTCGGCATCGTCTCCATCGTGCGGCGGTCCTTGAAAATTATAGATAACGGTCTCGATCCATTTTGCCGGATTATGACTCGAGGGGGTTAGCTGGAAGATCGTTCCATGGTTAGCGGTACCGCCTGCCCCGGTCGTCCCGTACAACACGCCGTTGTGTGCGACGAGTTGTCCCGATGGTAAGAAGGCGCCGCCCGAGGCCGCTTTAAACGAGTATAGAACGGTATCGCCGGTCGCCGAAACTTTGTAAATCGTACCGCACCCAATCGTACAATCATATGGGTGCTTTGCTCCGCCGTACACCGTGGCTCCAAACATGTCACCACTAGAGTCCACTATGAGGCCCTGCGCTACGTATCCGTCGGACGGCGCGCCGTCAAACGTATGCAAGACGCTGAAAACCGGCGAGCTGCTAAAGGAATGTCGCGCCTGGATTCCGGATGCGATGCGAGCGGGTTGCGAAACGTTCGGTGCAATGCCGCCGGCATTACATCCCGCAACGGTTAGTATAATGGCGCCCGCGATAATCTCTCTAGCGTATCGGATCATACGGCCTCTGCCTTTCGGTACGGCGCATTAAACGGTAGTCGCTTCCGCCGGCATCCCAGATCCCTCCTTCCAACCGGGCCGCACGCCCAAGAAGGCAGGGCCGTTGACCCTCCTGCTATGATGGGGCTGATGGACGCGCGCTTCATCGCCACGGCTTTTGCGACGGCGTTTACGATTATCGACCCGATCGGCATGATTCCGCTGACGTTGGGCGCGACGGCGCGCGACTCGGCGAAGCGGCGGAATCAGATTATCGATCAGGCGGTGCTGGTAGCGGCCGTCATCATGCTGTTCATGGGTTTGCTCGGGCGCGCGTTGCTCGGCTCGCTCGGCATTACGCTGCCCGCGTTCACCATCGCCGGAGGGGTGCTGCTGTTCCTCATCGCGATCGACATGCTGTTCGCGCGCCCGACCGGCGCGAAACGCACCGAGGCGGAAGAGCGTGAGGCGGCGCAGGTCGAGAACCCGGCTGTCTTTCCGCTTGCGGTTCCGATGATCGCCGGCCCCGGGACGATCGCGACCGTGCTGCTGCTCGTCGACCTCTCGCACGGCGATCGCGCAAACCTCGCCGTCGTCGCAATTGCGTATGCGGCTGCACTGTTGGCCACCTGGCTCTGCATGCGCGGGTCGTCGCTGCTGTTGCGCCTCATCAGCAATACCGGCATTCACGTGACGAGCCGGCTGCTCGGCATCATCCTCGCCGCGCTCGCCGTGCAGTTCGTCATCAACGGCTTGATGCAAACTCCACTCTACAAACACTAGCGCCGAAAACGGAGGCGCCTCCTGGGGTGACCCAGGAGGCGCAGTTGGAGGTGGAGTTGGAGATTCGAGGATTGACTAGGCCGGAGGCTGGTGCTTGCCGCCGCTGTGGCGATCGCCGCCGCCACCGCCACCGCCGCCACTGCCACCCTGTTGACGCGGAGCCGACTCACCACCGCCGCTGGCGCGCGGCGCGTAGTTGTGGGGAGCCTGCTGCGCCGATCCATAGTCGCGTGAGGCCGGGGCCTGGCGCTCGTACTGAGGTTGGAACGTACGCGGTTGCTGTGCTTGCGGTTGGAACGCACGCGGTTGCTGTGCTTGCGGCTGGAACGCACGCGGTTGCTGTGCTTGCGGTTGGAACGCACGCGGTTGCTGCGCTTGCGGCTGGAACGTGCGTCCGTTTTGCGCTTGCGGCTGGAACGTGCGTCCGTTTTGCGCCTGCGGCTGGAACGTGCGTCCGTTTTGCGCCTGCGGCTGGAACGTGCGCGGTGTCTGCGCCTGGAACCGGTTTTCGGTGGCCGGGCGAGCCGGTGCGCTGAAGCGAGCCGTTTGCGGTGCCGCGACGTGCGTCGGGGCCGCTAGGTGCGGAGTGGTGGCGAGATGCGTAGCCGTGACCGGACGTCCAGCGAAGTGCGTAGCCGTGACCGGGTGCGCTGCGAGGTGCGTCGCGGTGATCGGGTGCGCTTCGGGGTGCATCACGCGCGTTGCCACGTTGGCGTGCATCGGAGCGCGCTGCGTCTGGGCCAAGGCCCGTCCGCGTTCTTGGTTGCGCACGTTGTCGGCGTTGCGCTGCCGATCGATCCGGTTCTCGTTATACGCGATGTTCCGTCTGATCTGGTTGATGCGAGCCTGATTGTCGCCGTGAGCCTTGTCGTACGCGATCCGCGCTCGGTCGCGCGCAATCTGCGTGTTCTCGTTCTGGATGAGGCGGTGGTTCGCATAGTTCAGCTGAGCGATCCGGCCCGGATGCATGTTCGGCGGACGCGTCGGCTTCGTCGTGTGCCACTTCCCGCCGTAGTAGTAGTACTTGTTGACGGTGTACGTATTGCCGCCGGTCGGATAGTTGTAGCCGTACTGCGGATAGCCGGTCGACGGATAGCCGTAGCCGTACGTCGACGGGTAGCCGCCGTAACTCGGATAGCCGGTCGACGGATAGCCGTAACCGTACGTCGACGGGTAGCCGCCGTAACCCGGATAGCCGGTCGACGGGTAGCCGTAGCCGTAACCTGGATACTGTGGCTGGAAGGCCGACGCGATCAATCCGGTCGCGACCGATCCGAGCAGCATGTCGAGGACGGGGCTGCCGGTGATCGAGCCGTAACCATATTGCTGCGGATAGCCGGTCGACGGGTAGCCGTAACCATATTGCTGCGGATAGCCCGTCGTCGGGTAGCCGTATCCATACTGTTGCGGATAGCCGGTGGTCGGATAGCCATAAGGCTGCTGCGGGTAGCCGTAAGGCTGCTGCTGCGGGTAACCATAAGGTTGCTGCGGGTAGCCGTAGGCGTAGGGTTGTTGCGGATAGCCGTAGGGCTGCTGCGGGTAACCGTATTGCTGCGGGTAGCCATAAGGTTGCTGCGGATAGCCATAGGGCTGCTGCGGATAACCGTATTGCTGCGGGTACGCCTGCGGATAGCCGTAAGGCGCCGTCTGCGCGTAAGCGACGGGTGCGCTTCCGTACGCATACGGATTATAGGCGTAACCGTAGGCCGGCGGGGCCGCGGCGATCGACGGCGGGGCCACTGGTGTGCCGAAGCCGTAGGGCGCCAGCGCCGTCATACCGACGAGCGGCTGAGCCGTAGCGGAGCTCGGCGGGCACCAAACCCAAACGTTACTGATGAAGGCCCACTGGCCGCTGCCGTACTGTGGGCAGCCCGGGGGCACCATCGTCGGGGGCACCGGGGTGAGCGGGGAGATCGGAGAGTTGCTCACGATAGGTGCGTAGGATCCGGGCGCATACTGCGCGCCGGCCGGGACCGTCGCAAGCAGCGTCGAGGACGCGAACGCGGTCGCCGTGAGCAGGCCGAGAAACCACTTGTTTGTCATGTTGTGCATATACCTCTGCAGCGATTGTCGCCCATCGCTGCCCGAGGCGCCCGTGGTTTCCGATTAGGCCGCCGTTAAAGCGGGATTAGAGCCGATCGAAGTGCTGCGCCAGCCGCTCGATCCCCATCGAGGGCTGCGAGTTGGCGACACCGCAGGAACCCTTTGCCTCAGTCTTTCAGCTCTACGAAGACGACGTGCGTATCGGTGGTGCCTATGTTTTCGCCCGTATGGATTTCAGCAGGCCGCCAGAGCGCCCGTCCTGTTTCCAGGGCGACTTGCTTAACGTCGTCGCCAACCGTCGGCCGGCGCTGGAAGTGAGACAGAGTTAACAGCACACTGTTAGCGTGCCGATGCGGTTTCGTCTTCGCTCCGGGTGTGTCTCGTTAGTCCAGAACTCGGACGCGCTCGTTCTCGAAAATCGTCTTATACTTGTCCGGATCGGTGTACGTCGGATCTTGATCGTCCATGTGGCAGCCCTCTTTCTTGCAATGGGCGCTGTGCTCGAACGTGGGACGTTCCTCTTCCCCGGCGAGTGACATTAAGGGAGCGCTCTAAGAGAAGGAAGAGCCCCTGTCCGGTCTTCAGCCCGAGGTGTCGGCAACCCGCGACGCGTAACTCGATAGCAATCGTGCGAACGTTAGGTTTGGCTCGGAATATTCTCGCTGCCGGCTGCGCGCTTGCGGTGCTTGCGGGCTGCAGCGGCGGTTCGGCAGCGAGCGGACTCGGGCCAAGCATCGGCGCCGGAGGTTCTTCTATTGGCGTTCGCGAGCCGTCGGCGCATCAATTCTCCACGGTATATGCCTTTCGAGGACCGCCGACGGACGGAGGAAATCCGCGCGCGGCGCTGACGCTGGGAAGCGACGGAAACTTCTACGGCACGACCTATTTTGGCGGCGGCGGCAAAGGTTACCACGATCACGGAACCGTTTTTGAAATGTCTCCGAGCGGATCGGAGCGGGTGCTGTATGCGTTCCAAGGGGGCGCCGACGGCGAATATCCCGTGGCCGGTGTAACCGAGGGAAGCGGCGGTGTCCTGTTTGGCGCCACGCAAAACGGCGGTTCGGCGTCGTGCGGCAATGGCTGCGGCACCGTTTTCGCTCTCGTACCGAGCGGTTCTGAATATACGGAGCAAATTCTGCACGCGTTCGGCACCGGCAACCCCGATGGCAGGACTCCGCTGGCGAACGTGCTCGTAGACGGCCACGGCAATATCTACGGAACGACGATTCAAGGTGGCGGTACGTCGTGCGAGTTCGGTTCTTACGATTTGGGTTGCGGTGTCGTTTACGAGTTGATGCCAAACGGATCGGGCTACACCGAGAAGCTGCTGTACAGATTTCGAGGCGGAAACGACGGCGCGTACCCGTCGAGTTCGCTCACTATGGACGCTCTCGGGCGCATCTACGGAACGACGCAGTTTGGGGGAGGAGGAACGAGTTGCCATTTCTCCCTGGGCTGCGGCACCGTTTTCCGGATCACTCCGAATGGGCACGAAACCGTCCTCTATCGCTTTCAGGGCGGATCCGACGGCGCTAATCCGCTCTCGGGGTTGCTCTCTCTGAAGGGCAAACGACTGATTGGCGCGACCTTGTACGGCGGTTCGTCGGTGTGCTCGATCGGCTGCGGAACCGTCTTCGAACTCGACCGTAGCACGCAAGGGTATACCGAACGGGTCATCCACAGCTTCGGCGACAGCGTCAACGGCGACGGTGCACTTCCGAGCGATCAGAACGGACTCGTTGCCGACGCGAACGGCAACATCTTCGGTACGACGACGGCGGGAGGAACGGCCTGCAGTGAAACCGGCGGTTGCGGCACGGTCTTCGAACTCTCACCGTCGGGATCGGGATACTCGGAGACGGTGTTGCACAGCTTCTTACGCGGCACTGCCCCTGCGCCGCAAGCCGGCTTGACGTTAGATGCCGGTGGCCAACTCTACGGCGTTATGTACAATGGCGTGCGCAGAGTGCATGGCTGCGACCACGGCTGCGGCACCGTTTTCAGAATCGCGCCCTAACAGGAAACATGCGCTCACGAATAGGCGCCGCGATTTCGGCCTTTACCGTCATTATTTTTTCCGGCTGTTCCGGCACGCCCCAATCGAGTCTCGTTCCGAGCAATGCCTCGCTCACACCGTCGCGAAACGCGACCGTAACGGAAAGCGTGGTTTACAACTTCGGCGATCAGTGGATCGGCCCCAACGGCTCTTATCCGACTGCCGGCTTGACGAACGTACGCGGCACGCTCTACGGCACGACCGCTTTCGGAGGTCTCTTTTACCACGGAACGGTCTTTAGCGTGACGACGGCCGGCGCGTATAGCCAGCTCCATAGTTTCGCCGGCGACTTGTACAGCGGACCCGACGGCGCAGAGCCGCAAGCCGGTCTAACAAACGTGAAGGGCACGCTCTACGGCACGACCTACTTTGGTGGTGCAAACGGCGACGGCACGGTTTTTAGCATCACGAAGTCCGGCGTTTACAACCGGCTTCACATCTTCAGCGGAAGCGACGGCGCACAACCAGGTGCTGGCCTGACCAACGTGGGCGGCACGCTTTATGGCACCACCCAGAGCGGCGGTGCATCCGGCCGCGGCACGGTTTTTGCGATCGCGAAATCCGGCGCATTCAGCCGGCTCTTCAGTTTCACTCGGGCGAATGAGGGCTGCCCCAACGGCCTGACCGCTGTAAACGGCGTTCTGTACGGCACGACCGCCGGCTGCAGTCCAAGAGGCTATGGCACGGTCTTTAAGATCACGACCTCCGGCAGCGAAAAGAAGATCTACAGGTTCAAAGGCGGTGTCAGTGACGGCGCGGTCCCGTCCGCCGGCCTGACGAACGTGGACGGCGTGTTGTACGGCACGACCTTTTCCGGCGGTGCACAAGGCTTCGGCACGGTTTTTAAGATCACGACCGCGGGCAAGGAAACCGTGCTCTATTTCTTTGGAGGCTGGCCCGATGATGGTGCGAAGCCTTTCGGCGTGCTTACGAACGTGCGTGGCACGCTTTACGGCACGACGTCCGAAGGCGGTGCATCTCGTGGCCCAAGAGGCGACGGAACGGTCTTTAAAATCACGACATCGGGCACGGAAACCGTGCTCTACTCCTTTCAGGGCGAACCCGACGGTTCAAACCCGGAAGCGACCGTGATCGACATTGGAGGCATTCTGTACGGCACCACCGCCACCGGTGGCGCGATCAACGGCGGCACGGTGTTCTCTTTATCGGGATTCTGAACGGGCTGAGCTACCGGTCGCTCGGCCCCCGCGTGGCCGCTTCAAACTGCAGTATGGCGGCCTCCGAGCTAACATCGGACAGCATAGAGAGCAGGGAATCGCCTACTTTGGCAGCATTCTCCGCACACTCGGCAACCGGCGCTCGGGATCGGGGTGGGTCGGACTCCCGTTGACGATCAACTACTTCTTGCTCGTTACGATAAGGAGAATTCTGTCAATGCGTTCACTTAGATGGGCTGCTCCGGCGCTTCTGGCGTCGGCGGCTCTCGCGCTGTCCGCTTGTAGCGGCGGCGGCACGACCCCACAGTGTCCCCGGGTTCAGGAATGAACGGCGTCTCTGGCGCGATGCACGTGGCAAAATCCCTGCAGTTCAGGGCGATCTCCAAGGGTGTTCAAGCCGACGTGAAATGCAAAGCGAGCTCTTTTCCCGAACGGCTGCTTCCCGTATTCGATCGGCTAACGGATTGACGATTGATTGGTGCGCCGGCGATTCTAGCGTCCGATCCGTGTGACGAGACGAGTTCGATCACCAATTGGGCCGGCAACGTTACGGTCGCGAAGACCAGCAAGCAGGTCAACGGAATTAAGGTCACTTGGAGCGGCCCGTTCGCATGCAGCGGCAACCCGAACGCCTGCTTCGGCTTCACCACCGGCACATACGAAGAAGATGCAATGGTGACCGGCAGGAAAGCGCCGAAGCAAACCGCCGGTAAATACAAGGACGAGCAGCAAGTTATGGGCTGCGTTCCCTCGGGCTGCGGAACTTTGGCCATCATCGGACTCTCAGTCGGACCGTAACGACTCCATCTCGACTAATGGCAAGAGGCCCGGCATTGCGCCGGGTCTCTTTTTTCGCGGCAAGGAGCGCGGAAAGTCCAGGCGCAAGAAAGCGCGGTGAAGCAGCCCAAATGCGAATGGTGCGGTGGACTCATTCCGTGGCCGCGCGTCTATAGCGCGCTCTCATTTGGCCTGAAACCGAAGTTCTGTAAACGCCAGTGCTCCGGGAGCGCCAGAACGAAAGCCTATCGTCACCGCCTAATCGCCGACGGCATCAATCCCTGGAAACCGCGATCGGACCCCGACGCAACGCGAGTTGTTCATGGGCGCCTCGAAGAGGAGCTTAGCCGTAGAACGATCGAGGCTTCGGACGCGGCGAAACTCGAATGCGCGTGGTGCGGAAAGTTGATTCCCCGGGAGCGCGTCTACAGCGCGCTCGCGCGCGCCAAGGAAGCGAAATATTGCTCTCGCGTTCCCTGCGCTTCCAACGCCGCAACGAAAGCCTATAGAGAGCGCCTCATCGCCGCCGGGAAAAAGCGTTCGTCCTAAAGATCGGCCTGCGACTCGGATAGTTCGACCTACATCTGGGGGTCGTGCTACGACAAATCGGGCGCCGGCGGCCGCTGGCAGAGTTCGATCAGCACGCCACCCGTAGACTTCGGATGAAGAAACGCGATCGAATTGCCGTGCGCTCCCTTACGCGGATGTTCGTCGATTAGCCGTACGCCGCTCGCGCGCAGTTCGTCGAGTTTGCCCTGCAGATCGCTCACGCGAAAGGCGGTGTGGTGAAGCCGCGTTTCTGCGTCGCCGCGGTAGCGGGCGATCGGCGAACTCTCATCGAGCGGGCGCAGCAGTTCGATGACCGCGTCGCCGGCGGCGAATCCGACCGCTTCGACGCCTTGGTCGGCGATGATCTCGCGATAGATCTCTTTGAAACCGAGCGTCTCCCCGTAGAGGCGCACGGCCGCGTCGAGGTCGGCGACGACGATGGCGACGTGATCGATCTGCATCGGCGCCCTTATGCGACCACGTCGCGCGCGCGGTAGACGCCGAAGACCTCGCGCAAAACGTCGCAAATCTCACCGAGCGTCGCTCCGGCATCGACCGCCTCGACGAAGTGCGGCATGAGGTTGTCGTTCCCCGACGCCGCTCGCCGCACGCTCTCGAGCGCGCGCGCCGTCGCCTGCGCGTCGCGTGCCGCGCGAAAGGCGCGTACGCGCTCGGCCTGCTCGCGTCCGATCTGCTCGTCGATGCGCTGCAGCGGCATCGGGTCGTCGTGCGCGTTCTCGGCGAACGCGTTGACGCCGACGACGATCGCCTCTCCGCGCTCGACGGCCTGCTGCGCAACGTAGGCGGATTCGGCAATGCGGGCCTGCATCCAGCCGCTTTCCACGGCCGCGACGCTGCCGCCGAGGGCGTCGACTTCCTCGATCAGCGCGCGCGCGTTTTCGATGAGGTCGTTGGTCAGCGATTCGACGTAGTACGAACCTGCCAGCGGATCGACGACGCCGGCGACGCCCGACTCGTAGGCGATGATCTGCTGCGTGCGCAGCGCCAGCTTCGCGCTCTGCGCGGTCGGCAGCGCGAGGGCTTCGTCTTTCCCGTTGGTATGCAGCGACTGCGTACCGCCCAGCACCGCGGCCAGCGCCTGCAGCGTCACGCGCACGACGTTATTGTCGGGCTCCTGCGCGGTGAGCGTCGATCCGCCCGTCTGCGTGTGAAATCGCAGCATCTGCGAACGGGGATCGCGACAGCCGAACTCGTCGCGCGTGATGTGTGCCCAGAGAAAGCGGGCGGCGCGAAACTTCGCAATCTCTTCGAAGAAATCGTTGTGCGCGTTCCAGAAGAAGGAGACCCGCGGCGCGACGGTATCGAGATCGAGACCGGCGTCGCGCGCGGCCCGCAGGTACGATTTGCCGTTCGAGAGCGTGAAAGCGATCTCTTCGAGTGCCGTCGATCCGGCCTCGCGGATGTGATAGCCCGAAATCGAAATCGCATTCCACTGCGGCACTTCGCGCGCGCAATACGCCATCACGTCGGTGACGAGGCGCATCGACTGGCGCGGCGGGTAGATGTAGGTCCCGCGGGCGGCGTATTCTTTGAGGACGTCGTTCTGCACCGTCCCGCCGAGTTTGTCGAACGGAATGCCGCGCCGGCGCGCGACGGCGAGATAGAGTGCGAGAAGAATCGACGCCGGCGCGTTGATCGTCATGGAAACCGTCACGCGGTCGAGCGGAATGCCGTCGAGCAGCGTCTCCATGTCGGCGATCGAGTCGATCGCCACGCCGGCTTTTCCGACTTCGCCCCGCGCCTGCGGCGCATCGGAGTCGTATCCGAGTTGCGTCGGCAGATCGAAGGCGACCGAGAGCCCGGTCTGCCCGCGATCGAGGAGATAACGGTAACGGGCATTCGATTCGGCGGCGGTCGCGAAACCCGCGTATTGACGCATCGTCCACAGGCGCCCGCGATACATCGTGGGATAGATGCCGCGCGCGAACGGAAACGATCCCGGCTCGCCCAGATCGTGCGGCGTCCCCTCCACGGCATCGTATACCCCCGTGTCATCCTGAGCGGAGCCGCGCTTTATCACGCCCTGTCATCCTGAGCGGAGCCGCGAAGCGGCGCAGTCGAAGGACGTTTCTTCACGGCGCTTCACCAAAATGCGACGCGATGTAGCCAATCCAATAGTGGTAAATGTCCACAGTGCGCACGGGATCGTCGGGGAAATGTCCGGCGACCGGCCACACGCGCAGCGTCGCATCCTTTCCATTGTCGCGCAAGGCGCGCCAGTACATCGACGACGTTGCGAACGGATCGCGATTGTCTCCGACATCGGAGAGAATCAGCACCGGCGTGGTCACGTCGCGCGCGTAGGTAATCGCCGAAACGCGCCGCCACTCGGCGGCATTCGAACCGACGAACGGTGAACCGTGCAACAGGTCGACGTCGGCTAAACTATCGTCGGCGGTTCCATAGTCGGTAATCCAATCGTTGACCGAAGCGCCCGACACGGCTGCCTTCCAAACGTGGTATTTCGAAATGAGCCACGCCGTCATGATTCCGCCGTACGACCAGCCGCACACCGCAATGCGCCCGCGATCGACGATGCCGCGCGCCTCGACGGTGTGCACCGCCGCCATGATGTCTTTCCCGGGACCGTCTTCGGGGTCGTAGAGGATCGCGCGCTGATAACGAAGCCCGAGGTTCGGACTCCCGCGATAGTTCGGCCGCAGCACGAGCCACCCGCGCGCCGCCATCACTTGCGCCCAGAAGTCGAACCCCATCATCGATGGATCGCCGGGCCCGCCGTGCACGTACACCACGAGCGGATACCGCTGCCCCGGCGAGAAGCCGGGCGGCTCGAACAGCACGCCGTCGGCCGTAACGCCGGTCGTCGTGGGGAACGTGATGCGTTGCGCGGTGCCCCACGAAATCGCCGCCAGCGCGGCGTTGAAATCGGTGACCCGCGTGACGCTGCCCGTCGTCGAGCGGGCGTAGAGTTCGGGAGGCTGCGCGGTCGAGGTCGCGATGAAAGCGATGGTTCCATCTTGGGCGACCGCGCTCGTGAGGTCGGGTGCGTTGGCCGTGCCGGTGGTGACTCCGGGAATGCCGGGCGTGAGGCTGCCGACGTCGAGACGCTGCGGCGTGCCGCCTAACGGAAGACGGTAGAGCGCATTGGTCGTGCGATCCGCAAAGACGGCGATCAGGCTCTGCGAATCGTGCGACCACACCGCGCTGGCGACGTTTCGATCGAGCGGCGCCGAGATCGCGCGGCCGGGGCCGCCGGCCGGCGAGGTAACGTAGAGTTGCGTGAGGTTGACCTGCTCGTCGCCGTCGGAGTAGGCGTAGGCGATATGCGATCCGTCGGGCGAGAAGAGCGGATTGCCTTCCCACATCGCTCGTCCGGTCAGCGATCGCACGGTCCGCGTTGCAACGTCGACCAGCGCCACGTGCGAGTAACTCTGATCGTTGAGAATCGCGTTGCGACAGAGGGTGAGTGCGATCGTTCGAGCGTCGGGCGACCACGAGATCGTCGATCCGTCGCCGACGCTCTCCGTTCCGAACGTCAACTGTACGGGAGTTCCGTTCGCAAGATCTTCCGCGAACAGATGCACGGGCTTCGGTGCGGAGTGCGCGACGATCGGTTCGGTGGTGAAGACGAAACTGTTGCGGAAACGATCGGCGCCGGTGCGTTCGGGATCCGGATCGGTTGCCGCGTACGCCAGGCCTTGGCCGTCCGGGCGCCAGGAAAAGTCTTCGACGTCGGTTTTCGACGCGGTCACCGCGCGCGGTTCGCTTCCGTCGAACGACGTGACGAAAACCTGCGCGTGCGCGTCGTCACCGGTTCCGTCGTCGGCGAGGTAGGCGAGCCGCGAACCGTCGGGCGAAAAGGCCGGATCCGAAAGGTCCTTGCCGTCGTGAACGATTGTCGCTTGCGATTTCGTCTGCAGATCGACGACCACCAAATCGTCGACGCTACGATCGTCGTCCCAGATCGTGCGCGAAACGACGAGCGCGGCGCGCTTGCCGTCGGGCGAGAGCGCCGGCGACGACGGTTTGACGAGCAGCCGGTAGTCGTCGGGCTTTACGACGGTCCCGGTGGCGGCAGCGCCGGTCGCAAAGAGCAACGCGAGTGCCGCCGCCGCGACACGTCCGGAAACGCCGCGCGAATTCAGACGCCTAACGGGTACGCCTCCTCACCGTGCAGCGCCGCATCCAGGCCGACTTGCTCGGCCGCTTCGTCGACCTTCACCGGCGTGATGAAGTTAATGAGGTAGAGCATTCCGTAGGTAAAGCCGAACGCCCACGCGCTGCACACGAGCGCCGAAACGAACTGCTTGCCTAAGAACGCGGGATTGCCGCGCAGCAAGCCATCCGCACCGTTGGGATTCCACAGCGTGGAAGCGAAGACGCCGAGCAGCACGATCCCCAAGAATCCGCCGACGCCGTGCACGCCCCATACGTCGAGCGCGTCGTCCCAGCCGAGCCGGTTCTTCAACGCGACCGCGTAGTAGCAGACCAGACCCGCTGCGATGCCGATGATCACCGCGGTCGTGGGTGAGACGTAGCCGGCCGCGGGTGTAATCGTTGCCAATCCGGCGACCGCACCGGTGAGCAGACCGACGAACTTCGGTTGCCGGCCGCGTGCCCACTCGACGAGCAGCCAGGCGATCGCGGCGAACGATGCCGCGATGTCGGTATTGAGAAACGCCGACGCCGTGACGGAGTCGACGCGCAATTCGGAACCGGCGTTGAAACCGTACCAGCCGAACCACAGCAAGCCCGTGCCGAGCGCGATGAGCGGAACGTTATGCGGCTTGCTTTCCATCAAGCGACGCCGGCCCACGTAGAGCACCGAGGCGAGCGCGGCAAATCCCGCGGACGCGTGCACGACGATGCCGCCGGCGAAGTCGAGCGCGCCCCACCTCGCCAAAATGCCGTCGGGACTCCACAACATGTGGACGAACGGGAAGTAGACGAAGATCAGCCAGCCCGTCAAAAACCAAAAGTAGGCTTTGAAGGTCACGCGATTCGCAAACGCTCCGGTGATGAGCGCGGGCGTGATAATCGCGAACATCATCTGATAAGCGATGTGGACGATGAGCGGTATTCCCGCGTCGTTCCCCGTGAACATCGTGTTCAGCGTGACGCCGTGAAGAAATGCGTAGGTGGTCGGGTTTCCGATGATTCCGTGCCACGTCGGTCCGAACGATTCCGAATAACCGAAGGCGAACCACAATACGGTCGTCCATCCCAGCGACATGTAGCTCTGCATCATGATCGTCAGGACGTTTTTGCGCTGGACGAGGCCACCGTAGAAAAACGCAAGTCCGGGCGTCATGAGCATCACCAGACTCGCGCACAGCAACATGAAAGCGGTGTTTCCGATGTTGAATGCCGGAGCGCTATGCATCGCGTATCCTCCTATTAAATGGGGTTTTGGGGTTTTGCAGCAATCTCCCCCAACGTCACGTCAACGTCACGAGCGGCGAACCGGCTTCAATCGCGTCGCCTACCACGCCGTGCACGCGCGCCACGATACCGCCGCGCTCGGCACGAATCTCGTTCATCATTTTCATGGCCTCGATCACGGCGACGACTTGACCCTCTTGGACGGGTTGCCCCTCCGCGACGCCGATTTCGACGATGATGCCGTGCATCGGCGACAGCACGGCGTTGCCGGCCGTTCCCCGCGAGCGCGCGGAGTTGCCCAGGCGAGGCGCTTGGCGCTGCGCCGCACCGTTGGGCGCGGCTCGTCCCGGAAGGTCGATGAGCCGCACCCGAAAGAGCCGGTCGTTCACCTCGACCACTATGTCACCCTGAGCGGAGCGCATGTCATTCTGAGCTGAGCGCATGTCACCCTGAGCGGAGCGCGAAGCGCGCAGTCGAAGGGGCGCCAGCGTACGCGCAAACGTCTCTAGCGTTGCCGTGCCGTACGTATCGTCGACGACCGGCGGATAATCGCACAACGCTCGCAGCAGCGGAAGCGTCGTCGGCACGCCTTCAACCACGTACTCGTCGATCGCTCGGCGAAACCGCGCAATCGCCTGCGCGCGCGCCGGCGCCCACACTACGAGCTTCGCAATCATCGAGTCGTAGTCGGGCGAAATCGTCCACCCTTCGAACGCAGCCGAATCAACGCGGACGCCGAGTCCGGCCGGCTCGCGATAGGCGGTAATCGTCCCGGGCGCCGGCTGAAAATCGTTGGCAGGATCCTCGGCATTCACGCGCCCTTCGATCGCCCATCCCGAGAACGCGATATCGTCCTGAGCGAAGCCGAGCGCTTCGCCGGCCGCGACGCGAATCTGTTCGCGAACGAGATCGAGTCCGGTAACCATCTCCGTCACCGTATGCTCGACTTGAATGCGCGTGTTCATCTCGAGAAAGTAGAAATCGTCACCCGCGACGAGACACTCGATCGTCCCGACCGAGTCGTAGGCGATCGCCCGCGCGGCGGCGACGGCAGCCGCGCGCATTCGCCGGCGCAGATCGTCGCTCAGCGCGACCGGCGCTTCCTCCCACAGTTTCTGGTGACGGCGCTGCAGCGAGCAGTTGCGTTCTCCAACGTGCACGACGCCGCCATGCTTGTCGGCCAGCACCTGCAGTTCGATGTGCCGGGGATTCTCGAGGTAGCGTTCGGCGTAGATCGTGCCGCTCTTGAAGTACGTCTCGGCCTCGCGGCGCGCCGTTTCGAACGCCGAGTCGATCTCGTCAGCCGCCCGCGCCACTTTAAGGCCTTTGCCGCCGCCGCCGCCCGCGGCTTTGAGCGCCAACGGAAATCCAAAGGCTTCCGCCGCGCGATGCGCGCCGGCCGCGTCGGGAATTGGTTCGATTCCCCCTGGCACGATCGGAACGCCCGCAGCCTGCATCGCCGAGCGCGCGCGGAGTTTGTCGCCCATCGCCTCGATCGCGCCCGCATGCGGGCCGATCCACGTCAACCCGGCCGCAGTCACGTCGCGCGCGAAGGCGGCGTTTTCGGCGAGGAATCCGTAACCGGGATGAATCGCTTGCGCGCCCGCGCGCAAGGCGACGTCGATGAGTTTCGCGCCGTCGAGATAACTGCGCGCCGGAGCGGCCGGCCCGATCAGGTATGCCTCGTCGGCCATCCGTACGTGCAGCGCGTCGCGATCGGGCTCGGAATAAACGGCCACCGTTTCGATGCCCATTTCGCGCGCGGTGCGTGCGATGCGAATCGCGATCTCGCCGCGATTGGCGATTAGGATCTTGTCGAACACGCGTGTGTGAGCGCGAGCAGCTCGTCGAACTCGAGTTCTGGGTGGCGCATCGCGAACGACCACGGTGCGACGCGCGTTTGCGACGCCGAGAGATCGCCTGTCGATTCCGAAGCGGCCGCCAGAGCAGCTGCGATCGCCGCGAGTTCGTCGGCCGACGGCGGTTTCACGCCGTGTCATCCTGAGCGGAGCCTGCGCAGCAGGCGCAGTCGAAGGACCGCTTCACGTCGCAAAATCCGGCGGGTAGAGCCCCATCATATGGTAGCCCGCATCGACGAAGTGCACGTCGGCGGTGATCGCCGATGAGAGGTCGGAAGCGAGAAACACGGCGACGTTGCCGACGTCTTCAGGCGTGACGTTCCGGCGCAACGGAGCAACCTTCGGAACGACGTCGAGGATGCGCGAGAAACCGCCCACCTGACGCGAACTCGCGGTCTTGATCGGGCCGGCCGAAATGGCGTTCACGCGGATGCCTCGGTCGCCGAGGTCGTAGGCGAGGTAGCGCACGATCGATTCCAGCGCGGCCTTGGAGATGCCCATTAAATTGTAGTTCGGCACGATTTGCGTGGCGCCGAGGTAAGTGAGCGCCACGACCGAGGCGCCGTCGTTGAAGCCGTCACGCAACGCGCTCACGAGCGCAATCAGCGAGTACGACGATACGTCGAGCGCGAGCGCGAACCCCGGGCGCGACGTTTCGAAGACCTTCCCTGCCAAGTCTTCCTTGTTCGCAAAGGCGATCGAGTGCACGAGCGCGTCGATCGGGCCGAAGTGCTGTGCGAGATTCGAACGCATCGCCTCGAGCGATTCGTCGCGGGAGACGTCGCATTCGACGACGTGTGCGCCGCCGAGTTCCTTCGCGAGCTTTTCGACCTCGTCCCGGACGCGTTCGCCTTGATAGGTCAGCGCGAGCCGGGCGCCGTGTTCGTGGAGCTTACGAGCGATGCCGGTGGCAATCGACCAGCGATTTGCAACGCCGGTAACCAAGGCTCGCTTTCCTTCGACGAGTTTCACCCGGCGTAGATACCATCGCTGGTCGCCTCGCCCCTTTCATCGTGCGTTTCCATTAGTTTAGCGTGCGAAAAGCCCGCAACAAGAGCAGGCTCGCCGAAGCGATCCTGCTCCTGTTTTGACGACGCAATCGTTCGAGGCGCTGCCGTTAGTATTGGCCAGACGGGTTGGTTGCTACGCCAAGCGCCGCACGGACATGCTGGTAGGTCGTAACGGTTCCGCCGTTCGCGGGCCCTTGAAGGATTTTATTCTTACCGACGTCCGCAATATAGAGCACGCCGCTGGCTCCGCCGGCACTCGGGGCCACCTGATCGACGGGATTCTCGGAACGAGGGTTGTGGTGGAACGCGTACGGCGAACACGTACACGGAGTAAAGGAGAGCGGGCCCGTCGGCGGACCGCTTACCGTCCAGGTATAGACCTTTTGCGTTCTGTTCAGTGGTGCGTTGGTGGCCGCGCTGAGCGTCTGGTCGGCGGGAGAGTTGATACGCGAATACAAGCCGGTCCAGTAAGAGGCGCTTCCAAGCCCCGAATCGACGAGCGTTTGGGCCGGCAATCCAACGTAGCTGCTGGCGAGGTAGTCGATCTTTTGCCCGGTTCCGCTCTGACCGTCGATGACGAAGAAGTTTCCGGCACTGTCGAAGGCGCACCACGTTTGCCGCATCAGTTGGCCCGTAGCGTAGCCGGTGGGCTGGCTTCCGCTCGGAGCGGTGGGCGCAAAGAACTCGACGTTACCTTGCGCATTCTGCTGAATGGTCCCAACGCCGAGAACGCCCGCGCTGCTCACGCAGACGCCCCATGGTTGGTAGTTCGTGGTTCCCAGCGTCGTGCTGAGCCACTTAACGTAATTGCCGCTGTAGTCGTAGACGACGATGCGACTGTTGAGGAGATCCGCGACATAGAGATAATTTGGGCTGCTGCCGATTGCAATGCTATATAGTCCCTGGAAGTTTAGACCGTTCGCTCCGTGGAGTGTAACGCAGGGAGGCGAATTTGCAGCCGTATATCCGTAGACTTTTTCGACGTTTGCCGATACCCATACCGTGGGCGTGCAGTTATCCGGATGCGCGCCGCCGTGCTGGCGGTTTGACGCCGCCATCGGCGCCGATCCGGCTGGCAGAGTAGACTGATTTCCCGCTTTGCTGCAGCCGCTAAAAAGGGCCGCTGCGCATAGGGCAACGCCCGCAGGCTTTAAGACCTTCGAGACTCTCATGAAGTGCTCCATTCCTTCAAATCGAGTATCCGCACGATATAATCGTGCGGTCCGCGAATGCGATTACGAGCTATTACGTTGCCGAACCCCGACCCCTCTACGGCTCCTCTAGAGCACTCGATTTAGCGGGCAAGATCGCAGTAGCGCGCTCGGAAGATGAAGAGCGGGCCCGCCGAAGCGAGCCCGCTCTTTTGCTATTCGTTCGAGTCGCCGGCGTTAGTACTGGCCAGACGGGTTGGATGCGACGCCGAGCGTACCGCGCACCGTCTCGTAGGTTGTGACGTGTCCGCCGTTCGCAGGGACCTGAAGGATCTTCCCTTTACCGTAGTCTGCCATATAGAGCACACCGGTTGCACCGCCGCTGCTCGGCGAAACATCGTCCATGACGTTTCCCGTATTGTGAGGATAGTGGTGGAACGTGTACGGCGAACACGCGCATGGCGTCAACGTGAGCGGGCCGGTCGGCGGACCGCTTACCGTCCAGGTATCGACCTTTTGCGTTGCGCTATATTCGGTATTTATGCCCACGCTGAGCGTCTGGTCGGCAGGCGAGTCGACTCTTGAATACATGCCTACCCATGAACCGGTTCCAAGCCCCGCGTCGACGAGGGTTTGACCGGCCACCCCTACGTTGCTGGCGGCGAGGTAATCGATATGTGAAGTGCCGGTATTCGTGCCGTCTTCGACGAAGAAATTTCCCGCACTATCGAAGGCGCAATCACGTTTGCCGCTGCATCTGCCCCGTCGCGTCGCCGGTCGGTAGGCTTCCGCTTGCAGCGTTGGGTGGAAAGAACTCGACGTTACCTTGTGCCGCACCCTCCTGAATGTTTCCAACTCCGAGGACACCCTGGCTGCTCACGCATACTCCCCACGGTTCGTAGTTCGTGTTTCCCAGCTTCGTGCTCAACCATTTGACGTAGTTTCCGCTGTAGTCGAAGACCACGATACGGTAGTTGTAGATATCTGGAACGTAGAGATAGTTTGGACTGCTGCCGATTGCGAGCGTGAACACGGCAGTTAAGGGCAGGCCATTGTACGATCCGTGGAGTGTGATGCAGGGCGCCGAATTTGCAGCAACGTATCCGTTGATGCCGCCAAAGTGTTGCCCCGGTGGCTTTCCAGTTGCCCACAGTGTGGGCGTACAGTTATTCGGATGTGCGTCGCCGTGGTGGCGGCTTTGCGCTGTCATCGGCGTCGATCCTGCGGCGGTGAAAACTGACCTCCGGCTTTGCTGCAGCCGCTTAAAAGGGCCGCTGCGCATAGGACGAAGCCCGCAGGCTTTAAGACCTTCGAGGCGCTCATGAAGTGCTCCATTCCTTCAAAGCTCGAGTATCCGCACGATATACTCGTGCGGTCCGCGAATGCGATTATGAGCTATTACGTTGCCGAACCCCGACCCCTCTATGACTTAGGAAAGCCCCCGATTTAGCAGGCATTTGGGCAAGGTCGCAGTAGCGCGTTCGGACGATGAGCATCGAGATGCTGAACGTCATGGTGTCGGTGGCGACACTGATCGTCGTCGCGGCCGCCGCGATGGCGGCGCTCATTCAACTGCGGCACTTGCGGACGAGCAATCAGCTCGCAGCGCTCCTGGGAATCTTGAACCAATGGAATCTTCCCGCGGTGCAGGCGGCGTTGCGAGAACTGAAGCAAATTCCCGGTAAAGTAAGAGACCCCGAGTACGTAGCGGTGCTGCGGGGCGCCGGCTCGGTCGATCGTGCGAGTTATCCGGAGTTCCTCGCGCTCGACTTGTGGGAACAGATCGGCACCTACGCCAAACACGGGCTCATCGACGAGGCCATCCTGCTCGACATCATATCGACGCAAGTCGGCAGCGCGTGGCGGCTCGCCCAGCCGGCTATCGCCGTTGTGCGCGAGCACACCGGTCCGTCGGGCTTCGAAAACTTCGAATATCTCGCCGTGCGCGCGAAACTCTGGGGAAAACGCTACCCCAACGGCCTCTATCCCGCCGGTCTGCCCCGCTTCGACGATCTCGAAGCGTAAACGTCGTCGCGCTACAGCGGCGTGGCCACCCGGAGCGACGTGTTGTAGTCGATATAATGGATCTCGATCGTCTGGCTCGACATTTCAATGCGCGCCGCTACCGGAAGGTTATCCGGCCCAATCCACACCGTTTCGTCATTCCCGCCGGAAGCATCGTGAAGCCGGAAGCCGCGAACGAGCGTCGTGCCGATGGTCTTCGTCCCTAAGGCAGAGACCGTATAGAGGTCGCGCAAGTCGATATTCGGCGGTCCGCCGAGTTGCCAGGCGGCTGCGAGCAGTGCCTGGTGTTCTGCTCCATTTCGAGACGGTGTCCAGCGGCCGGAGGCGGGTTTGACGTATTCCATATCGCCGCTGAGGATGATTTGCGAGCGCGCCGTCGTGATGTGAAAGCGATTCGGAGAGTTGTATTCGACGGTGGCGACGTCGCCGTTACTGAAACGCTCGGTCGCGGTGACGGAGTGTACTTGGGAGAATGCAAGTCGCATTGCGTTGACGGCGGTATACGAATCCTCCGCTCGCGCGAACGTTTGGGCCATGGCTGCTTGTGCAAGCGCCAGACAGATGACGAGAGCCGTTCGCATTCTTTTGTCCTTTCTCACCGCCCGTCGGCAAGCCGATTTTTGGAGGAAATTAAGTCGTACCCAAAAAGGCGGCTGCATCTCAAACCGTCGCTCGGAATAAAGAAAAGATCGATGCCTCGCGATGGCGAGGCAACTGATGGCTTGCTTGGAGTTTGGCGGCGACGCCGATCAATGGAGAAATCGTCGCTCGTCCACTTTCATTATACATGGCGGCGGGGGACTTGCGGCAAGCCTCGGGTCGTGCCGCATAATGCCGGTTATGGATGCCGACGTGATCGTGGTGGGTGCGGGCCCAACGGGCCTGATGTTGGCGGGCGAGTTGGCATTGGCGCGCGTCGACGTTGCCATTGTGGAGCGGCGCGCCGGCCAAGAGCTCGTTGGCTCGCGCGCCGGCGGTCTGCATTCCCGCACGATCGAGGTTCTCGATCAGCGCGGAATCGCCGAGCGGTTTCTCTCGGCGGGGCAGGTGGCTCAGGTCGCAACGTTCGCCGGCGCCAGGTTGGACATCAGCGATTTTCCCACCCGGCACAACCACGGGCTCGGGCTGTGGCAGAACCACATCGAGCGCATTCTGGCCGGCTGGGTCGGCGAACTGGCGGTGCCGATCCATCGCGGGCGTGAGGTGACCGGTTTCGTGCAGGGCGACGCCGGAGTTGACGTCGAGCTGGGCGATGGCCAGTCGCTCCGGGCGGACTACCTCGTCGGGTGCGATGGAGGACGCAGTCTGGTGCGCAAAGTTGCCGGCATCGAGTTTCCGGGGTGGGATCCGACGACCAGCAGCCTGATCGCCGAAGTCGAGATGGCTGAGGAGCCGAAATTGGGCATCCACCACAATGCCTTTGGCATCCATTCCTTTGGAAAGACGGAGTACGAGATCCGCGACGGCGAGGTGGTCTACATGAACGGCGGCCGGGTCAGGGTCATGGTGACCGAGCGGCACGTCGGGCCGGCGACCGAACCCACCCTTCGCGATCTCAGTCAAGCGCTTGTCGCCGCGTGCGGGACGGATTACGGGATACGCAATCCCGCCTGGATCTCCAGATTCACCGATATGACTAGGCAGGCCGCGGACTATCGCAAGGGACGAATCCTGTTAGCGGGCGACGCCGCACACGTGCACGCTCCCGACGGTGGCCAAGGCCTTAACACCGGTGTGCAAGACGCGGTGAATTTAGGCTGGAAGCTGGCCCAAGTGGTCAAACGGAGATCGCCGGAGTCCCTCTTAGATACCTACCACGCCGAGCGCTACCCGGTCGCTGCCCGCGTGTTGCGCAATACGATGGCCTCGGTCGCGCTTCGCCGTCCAGACGACCGCACGAAGGCACTCCGCGACACCGTGTCCGAGCTCCTCGGTATGGACGAACCGCGCAGACGATTCGCTGCGATGATGTCGGGTCTGGACATTCATTACGATCTGGGCGAGGGACATCCGTTGCTCGGACGCCGCATGCCCGATCTCGACGTGGTCACCGATAACGGCCCGCTGCGAGTCTTCTTGCTGCTGCACGATGCTCGACCGGTACTACTGAACTTCGGTGAGCCCGGCAGCTTCGACATCGCGCAATGGGCAGATCGCGTTCAGTCGATAGACGCCAAATACAACGGCGTGTGGGAACTGCCGGCACTGGGTTCCGTTGCCGCTCCCAGCGCCGTGTTGATTCGGCCCGATGGATATGTCGCCTGGGTGGGCGACTGCCACTCGCCGGGCCTTCCCGACGCGCTAACCAGCTGGTTCGGGGCGGCTACCTAGAGCGAACACTGTTCGACGGTGTACCGGCGCTCTTGGATTGCGTGCACGGCCCAAACCCCAGCAGGAACCAGCGTTGTGTTGGGCCCCAGATGCGCGACGAGATTGTCATATACGTCGACGGCCGATTTGTTCAGATGCTTCGCAACGAAGCGCGCGAAGCCATCCGTCGCGTTGTTGCAGACGAAAAACCGTGCTCCGGCGTCGGCGACGAGCGATTCGATCGATGTGTCCTCGCGGCCGCCCTGCTTGTGCAAACACGGATTGCCGCGCTTTTTGGCGTCGTAGACGGAATCGAAGTCTTTGTCGGCCTCGTCGGAAATGTGCTTGCCTTTCGCCGCGAAGATCGGGATGAAGTACTCGTTCCAGATCGTGTCGTCGAATCCGAGCGTCACAGAAAGACCGTGGTAGAGCACGGCGACGGGCCGCACCTCGGTAAGCGATATCCCGATGTCGCGATACGCATTGAGCGTGTTGCGCATCGCGCCCAGCACGATGCCGCCCTCGACCTTCGTCGATGCGAAGAGATGGCGATGCGGCGCCGCGACGTTCAGCATCGTGTCGAATGAGGCGAGATCGAAATGTAACGGCGGCAGCGACGGCTGGGGCGACGGCGACGCTGATGGCGACGGCGATGCACCGCCGGCATTCTTTCCGGTCGCGGCCGGCGCGAGAAACGCCAGCGTTCCGCTCGCAATGAAATCCGAACGCGTTTGCACGATGAGACTACTCCTTTCGATCCTAAGACTCTGTCCGAGACAAGCCCCTAGGAACCTCACACGTTCGCGTCGCACCGTCCGTACGTTGGAGGTGCGCTATGAAACCCAGCCGTCTTTTCGACTTTGACCTTCGCCCCGCCGCCTGCGCGGCCTTTGTGTGCGTTGGGTTTGTCGCATGCGGAGGCGGCTCGACCATGCCGGGCGCCGCATCTCCCCCGCACGATAATTCGTTGCATGCTGTGATTCAGAGTCCGCGCATGAACGCGTCGAGTTGCGGTAAGAACGTCGTTTATGTCACGTCGTACGACAACTCCGTCTACATCTACAATCGACTCCGCAAACCTCAGCCCTGCGGGCACATCACCGGCCTTACGAATCCGCAGGGCTTGTTCGTCGATAAACACCTCAATCTGTGGGTGGCCGTCGCCGGCAACTGCAAAACGCAGCTTTCGAGCGTGTTCGAATTTGCGCCAGGGGGTACGACGCCGATAAAGACGCTGAGCGACCCCGATGGCCCGGCGACCGACGTCGCCGTCGACAACGCCAACGGCACCGTCTACGTTACGAATTTCTTTAACTACGTGCAAGGCTGTGGAAGCGGAGCCAACGGCGTGATCGAAGTCTACGCCGGCGGCAGCACGGTACCGACGTCCTCGCTGAGCGATCCGGCGATGAACTATGTCGTCAACGACGCCGTCGACAACGCCGGCAACTTGTACGTCACGTACATACAGCTCAATGGACCGAGCGGCAGCGGCCAGATCAACGAGTGGGTCGGCGGTGCTTCGGGGTACAAACACAACCTCGGCGTGACGCTGCAAGCGCCCGGCGGCATTCAAACCACATCTAGCGGCAACTTGCTGGTCTGCGATCAGGGTGTCGCGTGCGGCGATTTTGCGCCCGGTTCTATGCAGATGCAAAACAAGTTTGCCACCAAGCACCCCGGCTCGTTCGGAGTCGCGCTCGATAAAGCGGAGACGCACGTGTGGGTCGTAAACCCGGCGTTGAGCACCAAGCAATTGCAGAAATACGCCTATCCCGGTCCCGACACGCGACCGACGCAATCGATCACCGTTCCGGGAGGTGGTTACGCCGGCGTCGCAGTCAGCCCGGCTGCGCCTGAAGGAGCACCCTACTTCCCGTCAATCTGAACGGCCTGTGTCACGCTGCGCTCAGGGTGACACAGGTTGGGTGGCGGCTGCGGTAGCCGCGGTGAAGGCAGCTTGCAACGTGGAGAGTGCTGCGTCGCGGCCGTCGCCGGCGAGCGTTGCGTCGAGCGACGGCAGTACGTCGGATTGGTATCCGCTGACGTTGTAGAGCAACGTGCGGCTCCACGATGTGCTCGCCGGCTGATAGAATGCATTTTCCGCTGCTCGCAACTGGTCGTGCAACGCCGCCGCAACAGCGGTGTCGCCGCGCTGAACCGCGGCGTCGGCGGCCGCGTCGAGAGCAACGGCGGCGGTGACAAACGCGTCGGCATCCGGTGAAAGCGCCGTGACGACCGCCGCGCGACGGGCGTCGTCGCCCTTTTCCTTAGCGAAGGCGGCGATGCGTGCGCGCAGCGCCGTCGCGAGGGTCGTCAAGCGCAAATCCGGATACGCCGCGTCCGCGAGGCGGAGCACGACCATCGAAGTAAAGCGTGCCGCCGCTGCGGCTTCGTGCATCCCAGGGTCGTAGATTGTCAGCGAAGCCGGATCGTCGTACGCGGAATGGTAAGTTCCGAACGGGCCGCCGAAAGCGCCCGCTGCCGCTGGAATGTTTTGCCGATAGACGAAGGGCTCGTGATCGCTGCCGCCGCCGATTGGGTCAACCACGCGTTGCGGGTCTTGCTTCTGCCAGTACGCGGAAAGCGGCTCTCGATTGCCGGGAGCGGTCACGGCGGTGGATGCGTCGCGAAGCATCTCCGTCAAGTCCGGCGTCGCGGCAGCGAAGAACTTCGGTCCGAACGCGACTTCATCGGTATTCACGTAGGCGACGCATCCCGCTCGCAGTTCGGTTTGATGCTGCTCCACCCACTCGTCGCTGCCGAACAAGTTGAGTTCTTCGCCGTCCCACGACCCGATGACGACGGTTCGCTGCGGCTGCCATCCGGCTGCTTTAAGTTTTGCGAACGCGCGCGCGAGCTGCAGCAGATCGACCGTTCCGCTAATCGGATCGACCGCGCCATAGGTCCACGCGTCGCGATGCCCGCCGACGACGACCATTTGATCCTTCGAAACGCCCGGCATCGTGCCGATCACGTCCCAAATCGGACCGAAAAAACGCCGGCTTTTGAGCACGAAGTGCACGCGGACGTCGCCGCCGAGGTGCAGCGGGAAGGCAAATCCCGGATGCCAATCCGACGGACCGACCGGGCCGCCCATCGCGGCGAGCAGTTCGCGCGCCACGGCACCGGTAATCGGCGCTTCGGGAATCGACGGAAGGCGTATCGCCGAAAACGCCTTGTGGGGCGCGCCGGGGACGGGGATGCCGATGGCCGTCGGGTCGCCGGGATCGTTCGTGAACGTCATCGTGTTGCGGGTGGCGGCGCCCAGCGGCCGCCACGCGCCTTTGGGATAGGTTTCGCCCATGAAGTATCCGCCGGTCAGCGGATCGTTGAAGACCAGCACCGCTTTGGCGCCGTGCTTTGCGGCTTCGAACGCCTTCGCGGTGAGCGCGCCGCCGCCGCCGCGCGCAATTATTATCGCGCCGCGCACGCTGACCCCGGTCTGCGCTAAAGCCTTGAAGTCGTCGGCCGTCGCGTGGTTGGCATAGACCAGCGCACCCGTGACGTCGCCGTCGGCGCTGTAGCCCGAGTAGGGAATGCCGATGGCCGCGTGATTGCGCGAAAACGGATCGCCGGGAACCGGCGGCTCGTAGAGGCTGATGTCGTGCGGATGCGCGCCGAGGAGCGTCAGACGATGCTGCGTCGGCCACGCAATCGGGACGACGTAGGTGACGATCTTGGCATCCCAGCCCGCTTTCACCAGTTCCGCTTGCACGTATTGCGCCGTGCGAAGGTCCCCGGGCGTGCCCATGCGATGCACGTATCCGGCCAACGCAAGTTCGTCGCGCCGCGCTTGCGACTCCGACGGCGAGGCCGCAACGATGGATTCGTAGCGGGCCTCGTTTGCGAGTTGCGCGGGAACGAATCCGCGCGCCGTTATCCCGGTCGTAAAAAGGACCACGATCGAAGCGGCGACGACGGGGCGCAACGTATGCATGCTCACCTCAAGGAAACGGCTTGCTCGTAAGGTTGGAAAAACGCGTCTGCGTTCCATTTTGCGCTCGTTCCCTCGCGATCTCGGATTTCCGATCGGCGAGCGAAGACGCGAGTTCCCCTAAACCGGCATTGAGTTGTGCGTTGATCCGTTGCCATTGTGCCTTTCCGATAAAGGCGACGCCAGGATATATCGCCGGCAGGTTTTGGATGGTTCGATTCTCGCTTTGCACTTTGCGAATGACGCGCACCAGCGACTCGACGTCGCCGAAGGCGTAGCCGTTGACGTCGGGCCCGACCAGCTGGAAGAATGCGTCCTGAGCGTGGTAGAGTTCGAAGCCGGGATCGCCGATGCTTCCCAGGCGCTTGGGGTCGGCCAGGCGCGCAAACTGACGCCCTTTGTATTGCGCCGAGTAAAACCAGTAGGTTGCCTCGTTGCGGTAGCCCAGGTCGTACATGCGAACGGCGCCGACGTAGAGTTCGAGAAAGTTGAGCTGATTCCATCGGCGCTTCATCTGAAGAAGCGTCGCAACGACCGTCGTTTGATTTTTGCTGGCGAGGCCGGCGCTGTAGCTGCCGATCCGAACGACCGGTCCGGACGAATCGTAATACGGCGTCACGTAGGCGTTTATCCGGCCCGGATCGTCCGCGAGGGCGGGCGCCGCAAGCGCAAACAAGGCCGCGACGAGCATCACAGGGGGATGTTGCCGTGTTTGCGTTTCGGGCGCTCGACGCGCTTGGTCGCAAGCATGTCGAGCGCGTCGGCGATCGCCGCCCGCGTGCGGTGCGCCTCGATGACGTCGTCGACGTAACCGCGCTGTGCAGCGATGTACGGACTGGCGAAACGCTCGGTATACTCCTCAACCAGCCCCGCCATGTGCGCCGCGGAGTCCGGGGCGGAAGCGATTTCGCGCCGGAAGATCGTCTTGACCGCGCTTTCAGCACCCATCACCGCGATCTCCGCCGTCGGCCAAGCGAGGTTGACGTCGGCGCGAATGTGTTTGCTGGCCATAACGTCGTAGGCGCCGCCGTAGGCCTTGCGCGTGATGATCGTAATCTTCGGAACGGTTGCTTCGGCGAAGGCGTAGAGCAACTTCGCGCCGTGGAGAATGATGCCGCCGTACTCTTGATCGGTGCCGGGTAAGAAGCCTGGAACGTCGACGAACGTCACCAGCGGAATGTTGAACGCGTCGCAAAAGCGCACGAAGCGTGCCGCTTTAATCGACGAACGAATGTCGAGCACCCCTGCGAGCACGTTCGGCTGGTTCGCGACGATGCCGACTGTGCGCCCCGCCACGCGTCCGAACCCGCAGAGCATGTTGCGCGCGTATGCCGGCTGAATCTCGAAGAAATCCTCGTAGTCGAGCACCGCGGTAACGACGTCGCGCATGTCGTACGGCTTGTTCGCGGCATCCGGAACGATCGAATCGAGCGCTTCAACAAAACGATGCGGATCGTCGTCGCACGCGAATCTCGGAGGGTCCTCGAGATTGTTCTGCGGAAGATACGAAAGCAGCGAACGCGCGAGCGTGTTGAGTTCGTCTTCGTCTGAGGCAACGAGATGCGCGACGCCGCTGCGCGTCGCGTGCGTCGTTGCGCCGCCGAGTTCCTCGAACGTGACGTCTTCGCCGGTCACGGTCTTGATGATCTCGGGGCCGGTAATGAACATCTGCGAAATCTTGTCGGTCATGATGACGAAATCGGTGATCGCCGGTGAATAGACGGCGCCGCCCGCGCACGGTCCCGCAATCAGGCTGATCTGCGGCACGACGCCGCTCGCTGCGACGTTGCGCCAGAAGATTTCTGCGTAGCCGCCCAGCGAGACGACGCCCTCCTGAATGCGCGCGCCGCCCGAATCGTTGATGCCGACGATCGGCGCGCCGGTGCGTACTGCCAGATCCATCACCTTGCAAATCTTTTCGGCGTAGGCCTCGCCTAGCGAGCCGCCGAGCACGGTGAAGTCTTGGGAGAAGAGGAAGACTTGCCGGCCGTCGATCGTCGCGCGTCCCGTCACGACGCCGTCGCCGAGAAACTCCTTTTCGTCGAGCCCGAACGCGTTGGTGCGGTGCACGACGAAACGGTCGAACTCCGTCAGCGAGCCGGGGTCGATCAGCGCCTCCACGCGTTCGGTCGCCGTGCGCTTTCCGCGGGCGTGCTGTTTTTCGGCCGCCTCGTGTCCCGCGGGCGTCTCGGCCTGTCGTCGTTTGCGGGCGAGTTCGTCGTATTTCTCGCGCGTCGTCTTCATCGCCGTGCGTTTGCACGGCGCAGCGCACTCACCCTCCGAGACGCGCCGCTGTCATCCTGAGCGGAGGCGCGCAGCGCCGCAGTCGAAGGACGAGCGGAGGCGCGCAGCGCCGCAGTCGAAGGACGAGCGGAGGCTCCCGCTCACCTCCGACGAACGACATCGTTCCGTTACGCGTTGACGATCTCAGGAGACCAGTTTTATGTTGCGTTGGATTAGCGTTCCCGTGCTCTTGGCGATCGCTACGGCCGCGTCGGCCGGACTCGTGCGCGGCCAGGCGACTTTTCCGTTGCCCCCGCCGCTGCCGTCACCGAGCCCGGTGACCGAGGACATGTACGGCACCAAGGTCACCGATCCGTACCGCTACTTCGAAAATATGAAGGATCCGGTCGTCGCCGCGTTTTTCAAGGATCAGAATCAGTACGCGCGCGCCGTGCTCGAGCGGCTGGGGGCGCCGCGTCAGCGGCTCTTCGAACGCATCAAGACGCTCGACAACGCCGGCACGTCCGTCTCCGATCTCACCACGGTCGGCCCGTACTATTTCTACGAAAAACTTAAACCGGGCGAGAACTCGGAAAAGTTATACGTGCGCGCGCGAGCCGGCGGTCAAGAGCGGCTCCTGGTCGATCCGGAGAAACTCGCCGGCGCGGGCAAGCACTACACGATCAACTACTTCCTGCCTTCGCTCGACGGCGCGCACGTTGCGTACGGCATCTCCGAAGGCGGCTCGGAAGCGTCGGTGATTCACGTCGTCGACGTTCGCACGGGCGCGATTCTTCCCGATGCCATCGATCGCGCGTACTTTGTCGGTGCGACGAGTTGGCTGCCCGGCAATACATCGTTCTACTACGTCCGCTTTCCCGAACTAAAACCCGGCGAGCCGGAGACCGACAAGGAGACGCGGGCGGTCAACTACATTCACGTGCTCGGTCGCGATCCGAATCAAGACGTGGCCGTCTTCGGTTACGGCGTCGATCCCAACGTGACGTTCCAGCCGACCGATTTCCCGATCGTCGTGTACTCGCCGGCGTCGAAATACACGCTCGGCGTCGTCAATCACGGCGTGCAGAACGAGGTCGACATCTACGCGACGAAGGATACGCTCGGATCGGGCCCGGTCACATGGACGCACGTCGTGAGTACCGCCGACGACGTAACCGGCACCGACGTCGAAGGGTCGACGATCTACCTGCTGACGCATCACGACGCGCCGACCTATAAAGTCGTTGCCACGTCGCTCGCATCCCCCGATTTCAAAAAGGCGTGGACGGTGATTCCGCCGAGCAAGGAAATCGTCGAGCAGGTCGGCGTCGCGGCAGACGGTTTGTACGTCCGCTCGCGACTCGGCGGTTTCGGACGCATCAAACGCGCCGGTACCGATAAGGGCGGCGCTCCGGTCGGCGCGGCGACCGCCGTCACCCTGCCGTACCAAGGCTCGGTCGGGCTGATGGCGACCGATCCGCGCGTGCGCGGCGCCGTCTTCAGTCTCACCGGTTGGACGCATTCGTTGCTCTACTATGCGGTCAACGAAAAAGGCGCCGTTGCGGATACCAAAATCAAAGCGCTATCGAGCGTGAGCGAGGCCGGCTACACGTCGTCGGAAGTGCAGGCGCGCAGCGCCGACGGAACGATGGTGCCGATGTCGTTGATCTACCGCAAAGGGCTCAAGCTCGACGGCTCGCATCCGGTCGATCTCGAAGGCTACAATGCCTACGGTATTACCGAGGAGCCGTATTTTAGCGCGACGCGCGTCGCGTGGATGGAGCGCGGCGGCGTGGCTGCGTATTGCCACGGGCGCGGCGGCGGCTGGTACGGCGAAGACTGGCATCAGGCCGGCATGATCGCGACAAAACCGCACACGTGGGAAGACTTCATCGCGTGCGGCGAGTGGCTCGTGCAGCACAAATACACGTCGAAGGCGCACCTCGGCGGCGAAGGCACGAGCGCCGGCGGCATCTCGATCGGCCGCGCGATTACCTCGCGCCCGGATCTTTTCGCGGCGGCGCTCGACGTCGTTGGCGTCAGCAACGCGCTGCGATCGGAGTTCTCACCGAACGGTCCGCCGAATATTCCGGAGTTCGGCAGCGTCACGACCGAGGCGGGATTCAAGGCGCTCTACGCGATGGATGCCTACCAGCACGTCGTCGACGGAACGGCGTATCCGGGCGTGATGCTGGTCACCGGATACAACGATCCGCGCGTTTCGTCGTGGGAACTCGCGAAGTTCGCAGCGCGCCTGCAGGGAGCGACATCGAGCGGACGGCCCATCCTGCTGCGCGTCGACTACGACGCCGGTCATGGATTCTTGGCGTCGTCGCGCGTGCAAACCGAGCAGTTACTCACCGACGAATATGCGTTCTTACTCTGGCAGTGCGGAGATCCGGCGTTTGCGGCCCTCCCCCCACGCATCATGCCGATGAAAAAGGCGTCACACTGATATGAAAGGAGCACCGTCATGAATCGTTCTCGCTTCTTGCTCTCCTCTGCATCGGCGACGGCGCTTGCTGCCTGCTCGTCGCCGAACGCGCTGATCGAACCGGCGTCCCGCGGAATCCAATCGACCGGCGGTTCGCCGTTCGCGAAGACGCTCTTCACGCGAATGGAGATTGGGGAATTCAGCAATCATCCCAAACTCGTGGCCGCTTTCCGAACGGCTATCCAGAAGATGCGGGAAGTCACGGACCCGAGAAATACGGGAAGCTACAAATACTGGCACTTCAGTCACTGGATGCCCAACAGCAATCCTCCTCCCGACATGGTTTCCGTTTGGGACCAGTGCAAGCACGCAGAGTCGTACTTTATGTCGTGGCACCGCGGCTTCTTATACTATTTCGAAAAAATATTGCGTCAGGCTTCGGGCAATCAAAACTTCTCTCTGCCGTATTGGGACTATTACAAGAATCCGAATCTTCCGAAGATTTTTGCCGAGCCTACGCTGCCGGGAGGAGCGCCCAATCCGCTTTACTGGTCGAGGCGGACCGGCAGCACCGTTACCGGTTTGAACTTTAGCGCGTTCGAGGATACCGTGACCGACTTCCCTTGGGGGCCGGGACAGACGTTTGAGGATCTGGCGGAGCGGAATCCGCACAACCGCGTCCACAACCAAGTCGGCGGTTCGATGGGGCAGGTGGTCTCAGCGCCCGACGACCCCATCTTCTGGGTACACCATTGCAACATCGACCGCTACTGGTCGGCTTGGGTCGCGGCCGGCGGCGGCCGTCACATGCCGCCGGAAAACGATACGCTCTTCTGGAATCAGCGGTTTGCTTACAATCTCGGCGGATCGTGGAACGTCAGCGTCCGTGAGATGAACGACACAAACAATCTTAAATATACGTACGACGATCTCTCGTTGCCCGCACCTCCCCGGGGTGCTTCACTGCCGGCGCGGCCGTCGGTCGTCGCCAAAGGCTCGGAGAATTCGGCCGGCGCGATCTCGCTGGGCTTGCGACCCGTCACCATTGAAATTCCGCTTCGGGGTCTTGTCGCGAGTGCGAACTCGGTTGCCGTAGTGCTCGATGGCGTGCAGGCCACGGCAATCGGCGCGCGCGGCGGCTACGATTTTAGCGTCTATTCGAATCTTCCCACGGTCCGCACGCCGATCGCGCAGGAACGGTCATTCGAAATCGGTGAGTTCGGGAGCTTCGACCTGTCGATGCCACAAATGAAAGGCATGACGATGTCGCCGGGAGGCGGGAGAACGCTGCGCTTTACCGCGGCGGAACCCGGCACGTCGCTGTTCCTCTCGTTCGTTGCCTACGGTGCTCCGGCCGGCGTGGCGAGCGATACAGAGCTTGTGCGGATTGCTCGGATCACCGTCGTGCCCCGCTGAGCGCATGTCATCCTGAGCGGAGCGCCATGTCATCCTGAGCGGAGGCGCGCAGCGCCGCAGTCGAAGGACGAGCCATGTCATCCTGAGCGGAGCGCCATGTCATCCTGAGCGGAGCGCCATGTCATCCTGAGCGGAGGCGCGTAGCGCCGCAGTCGAAGGACGAGTGGAGGTAAATTGTAATGGGACTGCCTCCAAGGCCGGCGTTGACAGGAGCACCGGATATCGCTCGTATGATGTGAGCCAGGGTGCCGGCCGCGGAAGTGATTCGCCGCGACGAGAGTCAGCTGGTAACCGAAATCGGCTGGCCGATATTTCGCACTTCCCCAAGACCGTGAGGAAACGATTGCTGTGGAACTATCTCACCCCGTACGTCGATATTTTGAATCGCGCAACGCGTTCGACGTCTCGAGCGCACTCGCCCAGTTCGAAGAGGATGCCGTCGTCGAAGACGAAGACACGGAATATCGTGGCCGCGATTCGATCAGAGCATGGATCGAGGAGACTCAAAGGAAGTATCACGCCACGTTCGAGGTGAGAACGGTGGAGCAAGCGCGCGACGCGCTCGTCGTGGGAACGCTGGTATCGGGAACGTTTCCGGGATCTCCGCTGCCGATCGACCACGCATTCATCGTTTCGAGCGGCAAGATCCGCCGCTTAGTAATCGGCTAATGTCCGCTCAGGATGACGCGGGCGCTTACCAGATGCCGAGCAGCACCTTCACGTCGTCGGACGCCATCGTGCGCGGGTCCCAGGGCGGCGTGAAGGTGATCTCGACGTTCGCGTCTTTGACGCCTTCGAGCGAGAGCACTTTGTCCACGACGGATTGCTTGAACATCGGACCGACGGGGCACATCGGCGAGGTGAGCGTCATCATGACGTTGACGTGCTCGCCGTTTTCGCCCTCCACCGCTATGTCGTAGATCAAGCCAAGTTCGAGGATGCCGAGGTTCAACTCGGGGTCCTTGACGTCTATGAGTGCATCGCGCACCTGGTCCACGGTCGGCATGAGGTCTGGATTCCCCGGTTCTGGGGGAAAACACCTGGAACCGTGCCGGGAAGGAGCCGGCAAGGCCCGTGTACGACAAGAGACTCAAGGGTGAACGTTACGAAACCGGTCCGGCTGCGGTAGAGTTACAAAGGTAGCGCGCGGAAAGGAAAGCCGAAACCGATGTCAATGTGGGAGCCCTTCACCGAGCGAGCGCGTCGTAGCATCGTGCTCGCCCAAGAAGAAGCGCAGCGCTTAGGCAATAATTATATCGGAACCGAGCACATTCTGCTTGGAATTATCTCCGAGGGCGAGAGCTTGGCCGCCAAAGTGCTCGAATCGCTGGGCGTCAACTTGGCGAAGGTTCGCCAGGAAGTCGAAGCGATCGTCGGCCGCGGCGGGCAGACCGTCCAGCAGGAGATGGTCTTCACGCCCCGCGCGAAGCGCGTGATCGAACTCGCCTTCGAAGAGGCCCGCCAGCTCAACCACAACTACATCGGAACCGAACACCTCCTCCTCGGACTGATCCGCGAGGGCGAGGGCGTCGCCGCTCGCGTGCTCACCAATCTCGGCGTCGACCCGGCGAAGGTCCGCGTGCAGACGACCTCGCTGCTGGGAGCCGAAGGCCAGCCCCCGGCGCCCAAAGGGAAGAGCAAGACGCCTACGCTCGACGCCTACGGCCGCGATCTCACGACGCTCGCGCGCGACAACAAACTCGACCCCGTCATCGGACGCAACAACGAGATCGAGCGCGTGATTCAGATTCTCTCGCGCCGCACTAAGAATAACCCGGCACTGATCGGCGAGCCCGGCGTCGGCAAAACGGCAATCGCCGAGGGCCTGGCGCAGCGCGTCATCAAGGGCGACATTCCCGAACCGCTGCGCGACCGGCGCGTCATCACGCTCGACTTAGCGGGCTTGGTCGCCGGCACGAAATACCGCGGCGAGTTCGAGGAGCGCATGAAGCGCGTCATGGACGAGATCCGCGGCGCCGCCGGCGAAATCATCCTCTTTATCGACGAGCTGCACACGCTCGTCGGAGCGGGCGCGGCCGAAGGCGCGATCGACGCCAGTAACATCATCAAGCCGGCGCTTGCACGCGGCGAACTGCAGTGCATCGGCGCGACGACGCTCAACGAGTTTCGCAAGCACATCGAAAAAGACTCGGCGCTCGAGCGGCGCTTTCAGCCGGTCATGGTCGGCGAACCGAGCGTTGCGGAAACCGTCGAGATTCTCAAGGGACTGCGCGACCGCTACGAAGCGCACCATAAGGTGCAAATCACCGACGAAGCGCTCACGGCAGCCGCACGGCTGAGCGACCGGTACATCACCGACCGCTTCCTTCCCGATAAAGCCGTCGACCTGATCGACGAAGCGAGTTCGCGCGTGCGTCTGCAAGCCACGATGCCGCCGCCCGAAGTGCGCGAGATCGATGCGCAACTGCGTTCGGTCGTCGCCGAAAAAGAGTCGGTCGTCAAAAATCAGGAGTTCGACAAAGCGGCCGCCATCCGCGACCGCGAGGAGAAGTTGCGCCTCGAACGCGCGCGCCTCGACCAGCTATGGCAGGAGAAGCGCATGCAGGGCGACCGCATCCTGCGCGTGACCGCCGACAACGTCGCCGAAATCGTCTCCGCGTGGACGCGCATCCCGGTGAGCCGCCTCGCCGAAGCGGAAACCGCGAAGTTGCTGAAGATGAAGGATCTGCTGCACGAGCGCGTCATCGGTCAAGAAGAAGCGATTGAGGTCATCACGCGCGCCATCCGCCGCTCTCGTGCGGGGCTCAAGAGCCCAAGCCGTCCGATCGGCTCGTTCATCTTCCTTGGACCGACCGGCGTCGGCAAAACCGAAGTCGCGCGCAGCGTTGCGGCGTTGCTCTTCGACGACGAAGAGTCGATGATTCGCATCGACATGTCGGAGTACATGGAGAAGTACTCGGTCAGCCGCCTCGTCGGCGCGCCGCCGGGATACGTCGGATATGAGGAAGGCGGACAGCTAACCGAAGCGGTGCGGCGCCGTCCGTACGCGGTGGTGCTGCTCGACGAAATCGAAAAGGCCCATCCCGACGTCTTCAATCTCTTGCTGCAAGTGCTCGACGACGGCCGTTTGACCGACTCTCAAGGGCGTCAAGTCGACTTCAAGAACTGCGTGTTCGTGATGACGTCGAACGTCGGCGCGACCGGAATGGCGACGACCACCGACATCGGTTTCCGCCCGCAAAAGAGCACCGCGGAAGACGAAGAAAAAGCCTATCAGCGCATGAAGAACAAGGTGCTCGAGGAAGTCAAGACGACGTTCCGGCCGGAGTTTCTCAATCGCGTCGACGAGGTGGTCGTCTTCCATCAACTGACGCGCGAACAGATCGAACAGATCGTAACGCTCGAACTCGAGAAAGTCATCCGCGAAGTCAAAGCGCAGGAGATGGATCTCAAGGTCACCGAGGCCGGCAAACTGCTGCTGGCGCGTAAAGGCTGGGATCCGCAGTTCGGCGCGCGTCCGCTGCGACGTGCGATTCAGCGGATGGTCGAGGACGAGTTAGCGGAAGAGATGATCAAGGGCGTCTTCGGTGCGGGCGATCACCTTCTCGGCGACGTCGATCCCGACGATCCCGATAAGATGAAGTACTCGAAGATTCCGTCGATCGAACCGCCCGCCGCTCCGCCCACCGAAACCGCCGTCTCGCCTTAGCCCGCCCGTGCCCATGTCATCCTGAGCGGAGGCGCGCACCGTTGGTATGTCATCCTGAGCGGAGGCGCGCATCGTTGGTATGTCATCCTGAGCGGAGCGTGCGAAGCACGCGCAGTCGAAGGACGGCCGCCGCGATTGTAGGCGTCGTCCTGTGCGCGTCTAGCGCGCGGGGCCTGACGAGCGCTACGCCGCAAGATGGGATTCGCAGCGTCGTGGACGCCACCGTTCGGCCGCTGATGCAACACTACCGCATTCCCGGTATGGCGGTCGCGATCGTCGCCGGAGGCAAAACCTACATCTTCAGTTACGGCGTTGCCTCGACCACGACGAAAAAGCCGGTCGATGCCGAGACGCTGTTCGAACTCGGATCGATCAGTAAGACCTTAACGGCGACGCTCGCATCCTACGCGCAGGTTCGCGGCAACCTCTCGCTGTCGGCTCCGATCAGCACTTACTTGCCGGCGCTGCGCGGAACGAAGTTCGGAAACGTCACCGCGCTCGCGCTCGGCACGCACACCCCCGGCGGCTTGCCGTTGCAAGTCCCGGAGGCCGTTCGCAACGACGACGACTTGATGCGCTACCTCGCGGCGTGGCGCCCGGCCTATGCGCCGCAAACCTATCGCACTTACAGCAACGTCTCGGCAGGCATGCTCGGCTTCGTGACGGCAGCGAGCATGGGCGCAAACTTCGATTCGCTGATGGAGCAGCGCCTACTTCCAGCGCTCGGGCTGCACCACACGTACGTTCACGTTCCCGCCGCGCAAATGACCCACTATGCGCAAGGATACAACCAGACCGACGCACCGGTTCGAATGACGCCGGGCGTGTTGTGGTCGGAAGCCTACGGCATCAGGAGCACCGCCGGCGACGTGCTGCGTTTTCTCGAAGAAAACATGGGCGAGATTGCCTTAGACGAGCCGCTCCAGCGCGCAATTACTGCCACACACACCGGTTATTTCAAAGCCGGCGTCATGACGCAAGACTTAATGTGGGAGCAATACGGATACCCCGTTACCCTGGGCGCGCTGCACGCCGGAAACGGCGCGACCATGATTTTCGATGCCACGCCCGTTACCGCGATACGCCCGCCGCGAAGACCGAGCAGCGACGTCTGGATCAATAAGACCGGTTCGACGAACGGGTTCGGCGCCTACGTCGCGTTCGTTCCGGAAAAACGGCTGGGGATCGTCATCCTTGCCAACCGCAGCTACCCAATCGATGCCCGCGTCACCGCAGCGTACGAAATCCTAACGGGAATCGCCGCGTCACCCTGAGCGGAGCACGATGTCATCCTGAGCGGAGCCGCGAAGCGGCGCAGTCGAAGGACGCGCGCAGCACGATGTCATCCTGAGCGCAGCACGATGTCATCCTGAGCGGAGCCGCGAAGCGGCGCAGTCGAAGGACGAGCGCAGCACGATGTCATCCTGAGCGGAGCCGCGAAGCGGCGCAGTCGAAGGACGCTCTTATTTGTGCTTGGGTTGCAACAACCAATAGATTGCAAAGGGAGCCATTGCGAGACAAAACAGTGTGATCGCAAATAGCCACCCGGGTGTCGAGGCCAACAACACGGGATACGGTTTTATAACAATATGCGCTGCAGAAAGCTCGCCCAGAGCCGCTTTGTATTCGGCAAAGTAGACCGCTCCCAACGCTACCACGATGACGACAAGAACCGCTGAGACAACCTGTCGCGAACGACCACTGAGCCACTGACGCACGATACCCTTGGGCCTTAGGATGACATCAGCGCGCCGGTACGACGAGATTCGCAATTTGCGACATCACGACGGCGCCATGTTGATTCACCGTCTCGAGCCGCACGCGTAGGGTTCCACGCTCGGGACGGCGCTGCGAACGAATCTGGCCGACGATTTCGCCGCGTACGCGCAACGAATCGCCTGGCTTCACCGGTGCGAGCCAGCGTAGGTCGTCGATGCCGGTGCCGATAATGCCCGTTTCGCGCATAACCCCCGACTCGACGACCAGCCGCATCGTCACGGCTGCCGTGTGCCAACCGCTACAGGTCAGTTCGCCGAAGATCGCGCGCGCCGCCGCGGCGGCATCCAAGTGAAAAGGCTGCGGATCGTACGCGCGCGCAAACGCGAAGCTCTCGTCCGCGGTGATCGCATACGACTGCGTCTCGAACGTTTCGCCTACGGAGAAATCTTCGAGAAACGCCTTCCCCACGCGTCAGACGGCGAGACCGCGCCGCTCGGCTTCCGCTTTATAAAAGGCCGCGATCACCGCGCGAAACGCGCGATTACTGGCGACCAATTTCTCGGTCGGAATCCCAATCGCGCCCGACGCGGTCTTCCACGCGTTCTCCCACGCCTCGAAGACCGCCTCACCTTGCGGCGCGGCGCGAACCATCTGTACGACGACCTCGTCGGGAACGTTGGGAAGCAGTTTCGCGAACGCGTTCCAGTCGAAGGCGTCCCAGCTCGTGAATTCGGCCATCCGTGCGCCTTCTAACCAGGCGGTGCAAACTCATCGCGCCGCGTAGAGTAGATAGATGCTGCATCTGCTGATCGCCGGTATCCTCGCCACGCAACCCGCGCCCGCGACTCCCGCGCCAACGCCGCCGGCGTCTCCGGTTCCCAGCGCATCCGCGTCGCCTGGAACGCCGTCACCCGGCGCGCCGTCGCCCGGCGCATCCCCTGCCGGTGCCCCGCTCACGGTTTCGCCCGAATCCGTGAATCTCAACCCGGCGCAGCAGCGCATCGTGACCGTCAGCGGCGCGACCGCACCGTTGACCGCGACGCTCGATCGGAAGCTCGTGACGGTGAGCGTCGACCCGAGCGGCGCAAGTGTGACCGTCGAAGCGAGTCAGGCGACGGGCAGCGACGTGCTGCATCTCGTGGATGCCAACGGCGCGCAGGCCGACGTGCCGATTCGCGTGGCGTTCAACGCCGGCACGATCGTGCCGCAGACGACGCTCACCGTCACCGGTAATCCCGCTAGCCCAGACTGGCTCGCACGCCAAGTGCGAACCTGGGTCGCGCGGCTGACGCTCGCGCTCCCCGGCGCGCAGTCGACGATCGGCAGCGTCGCCGCGCCCGCGCAGCCGCTCGCCCCCGGCGCGCAGCAGCAGTTCGTCGTGCCAGTGCAGATAACGAGCGACGGACGCTACTTCGACCAGACCGGCCAGACGACGGTGGCGGTGCAGAACGCCGCCGCCGAGCCCATCGTGCCGTCGCTGCTGTTTTACGACGACGATCCCGAGCACGTCTCGGCCGACGGCGTGCTCTTCCGCGGCAGCGTGACCTCCGCCGACCCGGCGCGGCTCTACTACTACCACGACAATACCGCCGATCCGCGACGCATCGTCGTGCTCCTCACAACCGACGCAGCCGACCCCGCGCTCGTGCAAATGGTTGATGCGCCGGCCGGCCCCAACATCGACGTCATGCAGGTCGGACACTCGGTGAGCCGTGAGTTTCTGCTGCGAAAGCTGCACGGCGAGGGTATCGAAACGCAGATCGCGCAGGGCGCGCCGTTCGCGTTGCGCGACGCACCGATGACCGCTCGGCAAGGCGTTGCGGGCAGCGTCGACCTGCGCGTCCTCTCCGGCGGACCGATCACGGTGACGGTGATCGCGGCCTCACCCGGCATCGACGCCCGCTCGCTCCTCGACGGCACACCGTTGGGTGACGACGGCCACCAGCGCACGGGCGTCTTCCGGCTCGCCGGCTTCGGCACCGACACGCTCACCTATGCGGCCGGCGGTGCCGACGCGAAGCTCGTCATCGGCGACCGCGAGCCGACGCCGCCCAGCGCCGATCCGAACGCCCCGGGTCACGACTACGGCGACTATGGCGTGGCACACCACATCGACCTCAACCTCACCAATCCCGGCGACTCGCCCTCGACCGCGTATCTCTACTTTCGGCCGATCGCCGGCATCGCGCGTTCGAGTTTCCTCGTCAACGGGAGCCTGGTCGAACTCGGCTGCGTCCGCCAGCCCGTGCCGTATCAAATCGCGGCGCTCACGCTGCCGCCCGGCCAAACGCGGGCGACGCTCGATACGATGACCGACGGCGGGTCGTTCTATCCGGTGGAACTCGGCGTCACGGCCACGCCGCCCGCGCCGGCGGCGCCCCCCATCAACGCGCCTGACGGTTGCTTTCCGAAGCCCTGAAACTTTGGCCGATAGGCCGCCGTAGGTGAGGATGGAGTCATGACTGCCATCCTCGACGCCCCCACGAGCGAACCGAAGATCGTCGTCCTGGTGAGATTGCTTAATGCGATCGACGAAGGCAACCATAGCTTCGAATCGCTGAAAGATCGCGTTGCCGAAGGCGGCCGGCGCCCGAGCACACGCAGCCTGCGGCGCTACCTTTCGATTCTCGCCGAGGCCGGCTTCCCGATCCACTTCGATCGCGCGAGCAACACCTACCGCTTCGCCGGCGGCTACAGCTTGAAGCGGCTCGACCTCAGCAACGGCGAGTTGTTCGGGCTGGTCGCATTACGATCGCTGGGCGCGAGCATCGGCGGCACGATCGGCTCGTCGATCGACGAAGTCACCGAGAAGCTCGTTGGAACGGCCGGACGCGGCGCGCGCATGCACGCCGACGCCGAGTCGCCCGTTGCATTCCGCCTGTCCGAAATCCGGCTCGACGCGCACGGCGAGCGCGCCTTCGCGACGCTCTCGGCCGCGGAACGCACCTCGCGCACCGTCCGCTTCGCGTATCTCGACAAGGATGGCCGCCGCTCCACGCGCACGATCGATCCGTACGGCTTCGTGATCCACGCCGGCCGCATCTATTGCGTCGGCTACGACCACGACCGCCGCGAGAAGCGGACCTTCGCGATCGACAACGTGACCGAGCCCGACGTGCTCGGCAACACCTTCCTGAAGCCGCCCGGCTTCAGCATCGGCGAATACGCCGCCGGCTCCATCAGCGGCGTGCTGCACGGCGACGAGGCGGTGGCCGTGACGGTGGCGTTCGCGGCACGCGTCGCCAAGGCCGCGATCGCCGCGCGCATCGTCGAGGAGCGGCGCATCGAACGCCGCAGCGACGGCTCGGCCCTCATCACTTACGTTGTCAGCGACTCCGACGAACTCGTTCGCTGGGTGCTCGGATGGGGCGCTCAGGCCGAAATCCTGGATCCGCCGGAAGCCCGCGCCCGCATCGCGACGCTCGCCTCCGAAATCACCAACAAGTATTCTCTGCGGGTGTCATCCTGAGCGGAGGCGCACAGCGCCGCGCATGTCATCCTGAGCGGAGGCGCGCAGCGCCGCAGTCGAAGGACCGCCCCAAAAATAACGAAACCCGCTGAGGGCGAAGCCCCCCGCGGGTCCCGACGTATTCACTCACCGTACTCGCCTGTTTGGTTCTCGGGTGGGAGAACCTCACCGACGTCGATCGGCGGTTTGATCGATTTCTCGGAACATCGCTCATCGCAACGTTCACGTGTCATTCCGATCGCGACCGATACGTGTGTCGCGCTTCGAACTGAACGTCGAAGTTCGTGCATCATAGCACGCTGCTATTCACACCACAACGTTCGGTTGCCGCAATTCACAAGCTCTCCACAAGTTTTTTTCGTTATGCACCGGCGCCGGTTGGGTTATCCACGGCGGACGGCGAACACGCGCTCGTATGTTGGCTTTCATGTTCGCCTCGATCGTCGTCGCGCAGAGTCTTTTCGGCGGATTGCCGATCGACGGCGTGCAGTGCAACTCGGCGGAAGGTGCCGTCGAGCACATCCACTCGCGCCTGCAGATTTTCAATCGCGGGCATGCCGTCGCGGTTCCCCAGGGCGTCGGAATCTCGCAAGTGCAAAACTGCCTCTACTGGATTCACACGCATTCGCCCGACGGCTACATCCACATCGAGTCGCCGGTCCGCCGCAGCTTCACGCTCGGTCAGTTCTTCGACATCTGGGGGACCGACTTGAGCTGGACGCACGCCGCCGGCGCCGTCGCCGCACACGGCGACAAGCTCTCGATTTGGGTGAACGGGAAGACGTGGCAGGGCGCCGATCCGCGATCGATCGTGTTGCGCGACCAGGAAAGCATCGTGATTCAAGCCGGACCGCCGTTTGCGAAACCCGCGCCGTCGGATTGGTCGAAACTCTGAGCGTGGAATCGGAACGCTCCGCCGAAGCGGTCGAGCTCGACGGCCGCAGCCTTTCACTCGAAGCCCTCGAAGCCGCGGCCGCCGGCGCGCCGGTGCGGATTTCGGCGCAGGCGCGCAAGCGCGTCGAACGGGCGCGCGCATTCGTGGAAGAACGCTTCGCCAGCGGCGACGCCATCTACGGCGTCACGACCGGCTTCGGCCGCCTCGCCAACGTGCCGGTCGATCCCAAAGACGCCGGACTGCTGCAGCTCAATCTCGTGCGCAGCCACGCCGCCGGCACCGGCCCTCCGCTCGCCGAGCGGCTCGTGCGCGCGGCCGGCGTGCTGCGCGCCAACTCGCTCTCGGCCGGACACTCAGGCATCAAGCCGGAGACGCTCGACCTCATCGTCGAGTTGCTCAACCGTTCGGTGACCCCGGTGGTGCCATGCCAAGGTTCGGTCGGCGCCAGCGGCGATCTCGCCCCGCTCGCGCACATGACACTCACGCTCATCGGCGAAGGCGAGGCGTTCTTTCGCGGGGAGCGGATGCCGAGCGCCGCCGCGCTCGAGCGTGCGGGACTGCAGCCGGTGACGCTCGGCGCGAAGGAAGGCCTGGCGCTCATCAACGGAACGCAGGTGATGACGGCGATCGGCGCCCTCGGGGTGCTGCGGGCGGAGCGGCTGGCCGCCGCCGCCGACGTGATCGGGGCGATGTCGCTCGAGGCGTTTCACGGAAGCGAACGCGTCTTCGACCGGCGCCTCAACGAACTGCGACCGCATCCGGGGCAGATGCGGGTCGCGAAAAATCTCCGGGCACTGCTCGCGGGATCGCAAATCGTGGAGTCGCATGCCGAGTGCGGACGCGTGCAAGACCCGTATTCGTTTCGCTGCATCCCGGTCGTGCACGGGGCGGTCCGCGACTCGATCGCCCACGTGCGCCGCGTGACCGAGATCGAAGCGAACTCGGTGACGGATAATCCGCTCGTCTTTCCCGAGGACGGCGAGTTTCTCTCGGGCGGCAATTTCCACGGCGAGCCGATCGCCATTGCCATCGATTTTCTGAAGTTCGCGATCTCCGAACTCGCCTCGATCGGCGAGCGGCGGCTCTACCTGCTGCTCAACGCGGAGGATCGCGGGCTGCCGCTCTTCCTGACGGGGCGTTCGGGTTTGCAGTCGGGGTTGATGATCGTGCAGTATACGGCCGCGGCGCTCGTCAACGACAACAAGGGGCTGGCGTGGCCGTCGAGCGTCGATTCGATTCCGACGTCGGCCGGCCAGGAGGATCACGTGAGTATGGGGATGACGTCGGCTAACAACCTCGAGCGCGTGCTCGATAATGTAGAAGGGGCGCTCGCCTGCGAGTTGCTCGGAGCGCTCGTCGCGACCGACCTGCGTCGTCCGCTGCGCTCGGGCGCCGGAACCCACGCCGCACACGACCTCGCGCGCCGTACGATCGCGCCGTGGACCGAGGACCGCGCCCCGGCCCCCGACATCGCCCTCGCCCGCGACCTCATCGCCTCCGGCGAACTAGCCGCCGCCGCCGCTATGTCATCCTGAGCGGAGCCGCGTGTCATCCTGAGCGGAGCCGCGCAGCGGCGCAGTCGAAGGACGCCTGTGTCATCCTGAGCGGAGCCGCGCAGCGGCGCAGTCGAAGGACCGCTCCAAATCAAGAGCAATCTTGACTCAAACTCCAAATCTGGAGTAACCTAGAACCATGGCCACCCCAGCCGTAGCCACCCGATCGCGCCGCGACCTCGCACCGACGGCCGTGCACGCCTTCACCCGCCTCGCCGACATCTGGCACCTCACGGGAGCCCAGCAGGCGAAGCTGCTCGGCCTCGACGACACCCAACAGTCGACGTTGTACAAGTGGAAGAGCCAGCCGCAGCGTGCGAACCTTTCGCACGATACGCTCGACCGCATCTCGTACCTCACGGGAATCTACAAGGCGCTACACATCCTGCTCCCCGACGATGCCGCAGCCGACTCGTGGATCCACCGGGCGAACGACGCGCCGCTCTTCGCCGGCCACGCCCCGCTCGAACGCATGCTCTCCGGCACGATGTACGATTTACACGTCGTTCGCGCGTATCTTGACGCCGAACGCGGCTGATTCGCACGCCCGAACACGATGCAAACCGTACCGCTGCGGTGGAGAGCCGCGAAGCGAATCATTTCGACGCGCTTTCCGAGCGTCGGAATCCTCGATAGGCTCGTCGATCCGTCGGAGCTCGACACCCTGCTCGAACTCGACGCCCGCACCAATCCGCGCCTTCGCGAAGAACTCGGAGCGATTGCGTCGATCCCGCCGGCCGAGCGCGTTGTCGGTCCTGGCGCGAGCGTCATCATGGCGCCGTTCGCGCATCCGAATCCCGAAGGATCGCGTTTCTGCGACGCGACGTTCGGCGCATTTTACGCCGCGCACACTTTGCCGACCGCGATTGCCGAGGTGCGTTATCATCGCGAGCGCTTCATGCGCGCCTCACGCGAACCGGCGCAGACGCTCGAACTCATGCTGTACGAAGCTTTGGTGCGCGGAGATTTTCACGACATCCGCGCGAGCGAAAATCGTGGATGGTACAGCCCCATCAGCTACGAAAAATCGCAGCCGCTCGGCGTTCGCCTGCACGCGGCTGACGCCGATGGTATCGTGTACCGCAGCGTTCGCGATCCGTCGGGTGAGTGCGTAGCGGCCTTCAAACCCTCGCGCATTTCACGCTGCCGCCCGATCAAGCCGGTCTTCGCTCACTGGGACGGCAGTCGCATCACTGCTATTACCGCCCCCGTCGTCTAGACCGCTCGGTGACAGGGACCTCGGCCTAGCAACCCCGGTTAGATGCGCATTGCGCGGCAGGATTGATTGCTCCGCGGGTTCTGAATTCTTAGCCGCGCTGACTGTTTGCCAAGGTCGCGTCAGCTAGTTCCAATCCATCTGAACGGCGTTGGGCGGTGGATCGCATTTGTGGTTTTAGCCTACCGCGCACCGAGCTAAGCGCAGGAGGTGACGTTGAGGGAGGCCTAACGGCGACGACGCATTGCATGGACCGCTTGAGTTGAATAACGCGTAGAGCGTCTACGGTCGAGCCTGATGCCAACACGGCGTCTATTCGCAGAACAGATCCTGCTAAGCGCCGGGTGATCGAGGATGAGCCCTCGCGGTTCTGCAACTGACGCTGCGTAGCTGTCAGCATTCCACGACAGGAACCGCTCCGCTTCGGCAACGTTAACCAGACGTGCTGGTTCGTTTTATTGCCAATGCCGGGACGCGACGGCCGCCTTCGGTCAACGTGCACAACGGACACTTAGTTCCGCATTGATGAGATTGGAAGGCGCTAATGCAGATGGCTCGGCGGAGGGAAACTTGCTTAACGCGAAAGGCGACCCCATGGCGACTCAGTCAGAGTCGGGACCGCCGTCCTCGGCTCGCCCTACGGGGACGGTCACGTTTCTATTCTCTGATATCGAAGGTAGCACCGCGCACTGGGAACACGGCCGGGGGGCGATGGAGCGTGCGTTAGCACGCCATGATGCGCTGATGCGTGCGGTGCTTGACTCTCGAGGCGCGTACGTCTTTAAGACTGTCGGTGACGAGTTCTGCGCAGCCTTCTCGAGCGCGTCCGCTGCAATCGAAGCGGCCATTGACGCGCAGCGCGCGCTTGCGGCTACAGATTTTTCGGCTGTGGGGGGACTTCGCGTTCGCATGGCGTTGCACGCGGGGAGCGCCGCGGAGCGCGACGGTGACTACTTCGGGCCAACGGTCAATCGTGTCGCCCGCCTGCTTGCGATCGGCCACGGCGGCCAGATACTCGTTTCGGGTGCGTGTACTGAGCTGTTACAAGGTGAGCTGCCGCCACGATGCAGCTTACTCGATCTAGGGAAGCATCGGCTCAAGGATTTAGCGCAACCAGAACGCGTTCATCAGCTGGTTGCACCGGACTTGATGCAGGTATTCCCGGCACTCCTCTCCCTCGACCGGTTGTCAGACAATTTGCCGGCTCAGCTTACATCTCTCGTCGGGCGCGAGGACGACGTAGCTGAGATCACCGCGCTCATGAAAGGTCACCGGCTTGTGACACTGACTGGCTCAGGCGGTGTTGGCAAGACGCGAGCGTCGTTGCAAGTCGCTGCGAATCTGATCGGCGGCTTTGGTGACGGCGTGTGGCTCATCGAGCTTGCGCCGCTTGCCGGTGCGGGCTACGTTGCGACAACCTGCGCGCAGGTACTTGGGCTCACGCTTGCGATTGAAGGTGATCCGGTGCAGAACCTCGCCCGCGCGCTCAAAGGGAAGGAAATGCTGCTCGTCTTCGACAGCTGCGAACATGTGGTCGAGGCTGTAGCGCACGTACTTGCAGCCATTTTGCGCGGTTGCCCCGGTGTCACCGTACTGGCCTCGAGCCGCCAAAGTCTCGGAATTGAGGGCGAGGCGTCCTACCGGATCCCGTCACTTCCCGAGCGTGCTTCGGTGGCGCTCTTCACCGAGCGGGCGCGTGACGCCGATCTCCGATTTGCATTGACCAACGCGAATGCATCGGCCGTCGCCGACATTTGCCGGCTGCTTGATGGGATTCCTTTGGCGATCGAACTTGCGGCCGCGCGCATGAAGGTGCTTAGCGCGAAAGACCTGCTCGAACGCCTCGATCAAAGGTTCCGAGTGTTGACGGGCGGCGATCGCAGCGCGCTGCCGCGCCATCAAACGATGCGCGCATTGATCGATTGGAGCTACGACCTGCTCGAAGAGCGTGAGCGCACGCTGTTCCGACGGCTGGGGATCTTCATCAACGGATTTACGCTTCAGGGAGCCGTCACGCTCGCTAGCGGGAAGAATATTGACGAGCTCGACGTTTTCGACCTGCTGGCATCCTTAGTCGACAAGTCGCTTGTGCTCGCCGAACTGAGGGATGACGCGATGCGTTACCGGTTGCTCGAATCGACACGTGCCTATGCGCTGGAGAAGCTCAGCGATGGGGGTGAGCGCGATTTAGCTGCAAGACGCCACCTACGATATCTGGGCTACCGCTTCAAGCAGCTGCGAGCACAGTGGGAGCAATTCCCGCGAAGCGCTGACATCATTTCGACATTGCAGACGGAACTGGAAGATGTACGCTCGGCCCTCGACTGTGCGTTGGCACGTTCGGATGCTATCCGCGGAGGCGAACTTCTCGCCAATGTAGGAGTGATTTGGCAATCCGTCGGACTAGACGCGGAAGGCGCGACGTGGTGCGAGGCGTACCTAGCGGCGCTTCCGACGGACCAATCGCGGCTGCGGGCTCTGCTGGGAATGATATTTTCATTTTTGCTTGGCGAGGCCGGCCTAAATGAACACGCTCTTGAACTCGCCACTGAAGCCGTCGAGAATGCGCGGGCAGACGGTGACGACCTTCTGCTAGCTGGGGTCCTTCGACAATACGCATACGCAGCGGTGTCTGTGCACCAGTTCGACAACGCCGAAAGGGCGCTAACGGAGGCCGAGGGCATCCCAGGAACGTCAGCTTCCTTTCGCACCAGGTTGCTCGAACCGCGTGCGCTTTTAACCTGGTTTCGTGGCGACCTTGAGGCGGCAGCGCGCATGTACTTGCAACTGCTAGAAGAGTGGCGCTCGCTCGGAAACACGCGCGGCGAACAAACGGCTGAACTCACTCTCGGCGAGGTCGAACACGCGCGCGGTCAGACGCAGCGAGCGATAACAATTGCTCGCGAGATGCTCCCAGCGGTACGTTCTGGTAATGATGCGGGGCTTCTTATAAACGTGCTCAGCAACCTTGCCGGATACCTTGCTGCGATCAACGACGTTCGGGGCGCTGCAGCAGCGGCTCGTGAAGCAATCGGGATTCGTCACGCGAGCGATCCGGACCACATCCATGTCGCGGTTGCAATCGAGCATTTGGCGCTCGCCGTCGCAATTGACGGCGAGCTGACGCACGCGGCCACACTTGGAGGCTACGCCGAAGCGGCGTTTCGGCGACACAGATTCAACCGCGAGTTCACCGAGACGAAGACCCACGACCGCCTTTCCGCACTCCTGCGCGGGGGAGTCGCGTCCGACGAACTCGCACAACTGACCGCGGAGGGCGCGGCACTCACACCAGATGCTGCGGTCGCACTCGCGCTTGAGGAATACGGGCCGGCCGCGTGCGAGAAGGATGAGGACGGCGTCGTATGACGGATTGCGCCGGTCTCGCGGTGGCCTTAACTACGTACTCTCGTAGCATCGACGCCGTTGGGGGCCGTCAGATGCGCATTATACCGTGGCGAAGCATCAGTATCCTTGGATCGGCCCCACATAGCGACCGATGGCCTTCGTCTACATCGGCAAAGAATCGAATCGTCTGGAAGAAGCCACGGAGCAAAGCCTAACCGATCCGACAGCAGCTTATACAGCGTTCCCGATCCGCGGGGACGAGAAGTCTGTTCTTTATATTCTGGCCCGCGTCTCTTCGCCTCCTCAACCTTTAGCTGAGCAGAACAACGGAGGGAGGCGTGCATGGCGAAGGTACGGTCTTCCGCATCACGCAGGGCGGCAAGGAAGCGGTGCTTCACGCCTTCACCGGTGGGAATCACTCATATCCGAAAGCAGGGCTGGCCACGATCGGTGGTACGCTTTACGGCACTACGTTCGGTGTAGACGGTAGTAAACAATACGGAAGCGTTTTTTCGATAGCACCGTAAAAAGCGAAGATATAGTCCTGAAATTCTAACAAACGAAAATACGGCAGTCGCGCTCGCTCTCTTAGCAGGGCTGCCTCAGAATTTGCGCTGTCGATTGTACCCGCATAAGATGTCGTGTTATAGAGCGTTCCCCTAAAGTCGAGCAGCGGTGCGACAGTGCACCGCCGCCGACGCCGATGCAGGAACAACCTTGCCAGCAGACTAAGGCCTTCGCCAGCTCCCACGATCAGAGAGGATTTCATGCGCACAGCGTTGGCTTTTGCGATCGGAATCGGTGTGTTTGCCTCGACCGCTTGCGCTCCGACGGTCTCGACCTCTGCGGGTTCACCCGAGGCTGAACCGTCGCTACTCAGTTCAAACGCGGTTCCTAAACCATCAGCTACTGTGCTAAGACAGCCCAGTTTCGGGCCGAAGCCGCGCGGTTGGCTGCGCGCGGGAAGTCATCCGGGATCACTCATCTACGTCGCCGCCGCCCGCGACCAGGTATTAATCTTCCCGGAGAGTGGTTTCAATCCCGCACCAATTGGAGCAATCACCGACCAGGTGAGTCTTCCATACGGGCTGTTCGTGGACCGGAACCGGAATCTGTATGTCGCCAATTCCCATACGATAACGGCGTATCACCCAGGCGCCATAAGTCCCTATATTGTTTACAGCGATCTCGACGGGCCGCTGTACATCGTTAAAGATCACGCCGACAGGCTGTATGCCGCTAACAGTAATGGAACCGTTTCGGAATATCTTCCGGGGCACACCGAACCAGATCGTACATTGCAAACCCCCGGGGTGGAAGCCGACGGAATAAACGTAGACGATGCGAGTAACCTCTACGTGGCATATCGTGACGCATCGGGGCTGGGTAGCATTAAAGAGTTCCTCGCAGACTCTAGAAACGGCCGTATTCTGGGCATGCAGCTTAATCAGCCACAAGGCCTACAGCTCGATCACTCCGGAAATATCCTCGTCGTGGAAACCGGCGGCAAACATGTTGTGGATGTATTTCCGCCTGGAAAGAAATCGCCGTCCCAGGTCGTGAAGGCCGCTTTTGGTGTTACCCAAATCGTTCTTCGTGAAGCGAACGAGCAAATGTACGTTTCGAATTACGATAACGATTACGTCTACATCAGCCCCTATCCTCCGCGCAAGTTCCGAGTGAAAATCGAGACCAATTCGTATGGTGTTCAGGGCATGGCGCTTAGTAACGAACAGCCGTAAGGATAAAAACACGCGGAAATGTATTTTCGTTAACGCCGTAGGGCGCGAGCCGAATCGTTACTCAGCGCTCGCCGACAAACCCGCACACGGTTTCACGATTCACGAGGGCCCGTTTACTTTTCGACGGACCCGTATCGCTGGTCGCGGAGAAAAAAACCGGAAGTTTGAGGACCGAAGTTTAGCATTAGTCGCCCGTAGCGAAAGTGAACTCACAGGAGAATGAAATTTTTTCATGCCGCCGCCCTCGTCTTAGGCATTTTATTTCTTGGAGGCCTGCTGCTAATCGTCACCTCCAAAGTTCACGACGCGGTAATTCTTGCTGCGAGCCCGGTTCACGTGTGGTGTTCGCTTATCAAATCGGAAGACGGGGAGACGGATGTTGGTATTCAACTTCAAAGCGGCAAGGATCCATTACGCTCGGTCTACTTGGCTTTAGACTCGAAACCGCTTCTATACGGAAGCTATCGACTGACGTATGGTCCGCTAAAGAGTAGAAGCACGATGCTGAGAACAGAAGTATTCAAATACCCGCGTAGGGTGGATGATGTATCTTGCTGGGTCATACAGGCCGTTTACGAGGATGGTCGTAAATGGAACGCACCCTATCGTGGCCCGTACCTTCCGTGACGAAGTGGCCATAAACATTGCATTGACAACGCGCCATTGTCCCAGCCGAGATCGATGCAGGAGTCAACAATGGGGAATGCTTGCTCCCTTCTATCGCCACGCACATCTTAAATTCTAGTGCAATGAATAGCGTGGCAGTTCTAAAGCGATGGTGGTGGCCGACGCTTGCAACGGCCAGTGTACTATATGCATTCGTGGGGGGTTGGGTCGTACATCGATGGCCGATCATATCGCCGCAATCGGGAGCCATTGGCATACTGCTGGTCGTTCTTTATCCAGTGACGATTCTCACTCCAGCTATTTTACTATGGGTATTTCAACGATCGCCCACGCGCTGGATGATCTGGTCGCTCAGCCTAAGCCTAATCGCATGCCTGGCAGGTTCCTGGTTCGCAGATAAGGGGACTGCGGAGTTCATACTCATCGTGGTGTTCTTGAACGTCCCCTTATCGGTTGTCTGGACTGCAATACTCGTTGTCCTAACAGACTGGCTGCGAGGTAAAAGCACCCTCGAATAACGTCGCAGGCATGCTGAGGCAACGGGCTGTCGCTCGCGGCGGGCTCGCGCTTTCGCGCCGGGACTCGCGTCCCGCATCCGAGGCATTGGCGGGCATTGACTGATCTGGTTCGCTGAATCCTCACACCAAAAGTCCCCGAAATAACTCAGGTCGTTTTTTTCAGTAGGCTAAGAACCGCACCGTTGCCGAGGGCCCGCTTCATTTAACGCCAAATAGTCGATGACGCCTAGAGTCGACAAACCTCCATCTGCGAACGGAGCACCATGAAGCGAGTATCCGTTTTTATCATCCTTGTCCTGGCCGTGCTGGTGGCCGCGGCCTGCAACTCATCGTCCTCGACGCATAGCCTCGTCCCAAATGAATCGACGAATCTCTTCGAGCGCCGGCATGCGACTTCGTCACCGATTACGCATGTCGTCGTCATCATGCAAGAGAACCGCAGTTTCGATAACATGTTCTACGGGTTCCCGGGAGCCAATACGGCGATGTATGGGTACGGTCACGGCACGCAGTACATGTTGAAGCCGATGAGTCTTTACACCAAACTGGATCCCAACCACGAGCACTATCAGTTCCTCGAGGACTACGATGGCGGCAAGAACGACGGGTGGGATCTAATCATAACCGGCGGTAATAATGAAATTGGCCGGTGCAGGCACTGGACCTACAACTGGGTGAACGAACCAAAATGTTGGATGTATCGTAACCCATCTGCCGGAAAACTTATATTTTCGTACGTGAATCAATCCGATATTCAGCCGTACTGGACGATGGCGTCGCGATACACGCTAGGCGACGATAACTTTTCGTCGGATAGCGGCCCAAGTTACGGTAACCACCTTGAGCTCGTAGCCGGCCAGGAAGGGCACGCAGATGAAGTGCCGAGTGTGATGCCGTGGGGCTGCGATGCGCCGAAGAATCCGAACAATCCGCCGTGGGAGTACTACCTGAAGTACGGGCAGGCGCAACCCCCGGTTTTTCCAGCGATTTTTGGGCATAGTGTAAAAGGGCCGAATCCGTGCTTCACGTTTACCAGCATCGCAAATGCGTTGGATGCCGCCGACGTTTCGTGGCGCTGGTACAAAGAGCCAGATCCGACTCCATCACATCAGACCGACTCGTATTGGCTCGACGCGTTTGATTCGATCAAAGCAGTGCGCTATGGACCCGATTACAGTTATGTCGTTACGCCCGACACGAAAGTGCTGACTGATATCCACAATAACGATCTGGCGCAGGTGTCGTGGGTAATGCCACACAAGGGCGCGTCCGATCACGGGGGGCAGGTCGCCCCGCCGAATTCCTGCGGTCCCGCTTGGGTCACGGCGATCGTCAACGCAATCGGCGAGAGCAAGTACTGGGATAGCACGGCAATCATTATCAGCTGGGACGAATGGGGCGGCTGGTTCGATCACGTCGTGCCGCCGCAATACCAGAACCCCGTAACGAAGGCGTACGAGGGGTTGGGCTACCGTACTCCCCTGATTATCATCTCTCCCTATGCAAAGCAGAAGTACATTTCCCACGTGCAGCACGAAACTGCATCGACGCTGCATTTCATCGAGTATACTTTCCTCGGCAATCAGACGCTTGGATTGGACGATGCGCGGGCCGATTATTACAAAGACGTATTCAACTATTCGCAGCAGCCGACAAAGTTCACAAAGATCCCCGAGCCACCGGACTATCAGGCTTGCATGTCGGTGCAAGATCCGGGGCCGGAGATCGACTACTAGGCGGCAACGGCAGAGACGAGCAGCGCCGCCCATAACCGGCATCGGACTTTGGTGCGATTAAGCGATCCCCGCTCGTGGAGCGAGCCTGGGCCACGCCTCGTTGCGCGAAGAGAAGGGACACTCGCCGCATGAAGATCGTCACGATCGGACGAGTTTCTACATATGTTAAGCCGCATTTTGTATCAAAGACTCAATACGAGTTCGGCAGCGTTCTCAGGTTCGTTGAGCAGACATTTAATACAGGCTCGCTCGGCTCGACGGATACGCGCGCAAACTCACTTGTCGACATGTTCGACTTTTCGGCAGTCTCCAATCAAGTTCAAACCATTTAGGGCAGAATATCGACCGCAATACCTGATCGATCATCAGGTCTTCGAGAACAGTGCCGAGATTCTAGAAAAGAATGGAGGGCCTCCGAACTAGGCTTTGCGGCGATAACGCTGGCCGCGATGGAACCAAGCCCCACTCGTGGAACGAGCCTGGGCCGCGCCTCGTTGGGCGAAGAGAAGGGATACTCCGCATGAAGAATCTAGGCTTGGGTCGTTCCGCAGTTGGCTTTAGCATAGCAGTTGCGATGCTCGCAGGATGCGGCGGATCGCAGGCCCTGACCGCAACGCATCCCATGCTGCCGCAACCCCGGGCGCCGATTTACGATGCAGCCACTGGTTCGTATCTTTACGCAGCATTCTGCTGTGGAGTGCTCAACACCGGCGGGGTTAAGGACTATGACCCCGGCCAAATAAAAGCAGCCCGTCGCATCGTTAACGGTGCTTTCAATCCGATGGCGGTTGCGCTCGACCGAACGGGAACACTTTACGTTCTTAACGGTTCCGATGTTGGTCCAGGAGGTGTTTCCGTTACCGAATTTGACCGGGGAAGCACGAAGCGTTCACGGAGGATCGGATCTTTGCATTGGGCTACGGCGATGGCGCTCGGTCGATCGAATAACCTGTTTGTCGCGAACTGCAACACCTGCATTGATTCGGGTCTCGATCGGTCGACCGCCCAAGACTCGGTCACGGTCTACCAAGCTAAACACGTCACTCTGCTGCGAACGATCACACAAGGCATTCACACGCCATCATCGCTCGCTTTCGACGCAGAGGGTAACTTGTACGTTGCGAACTACGGAGATAAGCACCACCATCCATCGGTTAGCGTCTACGGGCCGGGATCGTCGACGGTCCTCCGAACGATCTGGCGCGGAATAACGTATCCCGGACGGCTCGCATTCGACAAAGCCGGCGACCTCTTCCTAACCAACGGCGCACGGATTGTAGAATACGCCGCTGATTCGAGTAAAATACTACGCACGATCACGGACTCTATCGATGGTCCGCAAGCGTTGGCTCTGGATCATTCGGGAACGCTGTACGTAGCCAATTGGCCCGATGACCCCTCTGGGCCAGGGTGGATTTCGGTGTACGCGCCCGGCAAGTCGTCCGCGGAATACCAGATCGTCGAAGGCATCTACGAACCGGTAGCGTTGGCATTCGACGGCGATGGCAATCTCTACGTCGCGAACATCGGCGCCCAGGGCCGGGTTAGCATCTACGCGCCGGCCTCCCAAAAGCCACTGCGCTACATTCAGAGCGCCCCGCTTGGCGAACCGCGATCGCTGGGGTTCGGCTCGCAGTAGTTTAATCAACGTTTACGTGGCAAACGGTGCGGGTAACAGTGTCACGGTCTACGGACCGACAAGAAGCACGATGCTACGGAAGATAACGCGTGGACTTAATAGGCCGCTCTCACTCGCCTTCGACGAGTCGGGTAACTTGTACGTCGGCAGTTCACAGCACGCCACCGTGCGCGTAGTTGCTCCTGGCGGGAAGGTGCCGGTTAGAACGATTCATACAGACGAAGGTACTTCGGCGCTCCTGTTCGACGGCTCAAATAATCTTTATGTGGCTACGCCGGGCTCTGTGAAGGAATACGCTCCAGGAGCGAGTTCGCCGTTTCGTGCCATTACGCAAGGCAGCCGGTGTAGCTGTCGACATGACCGGTAAGATCTACGTCACGAACTTCAGCAGCAACAACGTCACGATCTACAAGCCAAATGGGCATCAGACCCCGAAAACCATCACGACCGGCCTGAGCGGACCGATTGGTATAGCCATTCACTAGGTCTACCGTGCCTGCACCCGGCTCCGCGATTGCGGGGCCGGGGCGCCGAGTTCAAGTGCGGGTAAAGATAAGGCCCGACATCCTGTCCCCCTTTTCATGACAGGGCGCGGGCCAATCTGAAGCACGGATTGCGCTGACGCGCAACCGCACTAACGAATAAACGTATCCGGAACCAACTTCGTTCGCCGGCCTCGCGCAGAAAGAAGAAGGGCGGACGCTTTCGCGCCCGCCCCTGCGTTGATTGGATCGTGGATGCCTGGATTAGAAGGCTTTGTCGTTTTTCGGCGTGCCCCAGCCGCCGGGGCCGGAGTACGTCTTGAACTGACCGGTGCCGGCCGTGCAGAGGTAGCTTCCGCCGCAAGAGCCGTCGCTACCGCTCGTAATCGCGTGAAGGTTATTTGTACGCGATTTCACGGTGAGCTTCCAGAAATGCTCGCCGCCAACCATCTTTGCTTGGTTGCCCTTCAGCGCGAGGACGCCGGCGAGGAACGGCGATGCGACGCTCGTGCCGCAGACGCCGGTCCAGCCGCCGTAAATGCTGACATAGACGGAGACGCCCGGCGAGCAGCCCGACTCCGACGAAATGTCGCCGTCGGTGCGGCTCGTGCAGCCCTTATCGTGCTGCCACGACGGCTTCGGAACGTTGCTGCCTACGACTGCCTGGTCGGCGCAGCCCGCGCTCGCACCGTCCCAAATGGTTTCGGTGAAGCCGGTACCGTTGGTTTCCAGTTGCGTTCCGCCGACGCCGATCACGGTGTCGAGATCCGACGGAGCGCCGATGGTGTTGTAGCCGTCGTCGCCGGTCGAAGCGAGATACGCGATGCCCGGTGTGTTAAACGAGTTCGGGAAGTTCGTATCTCCGCAATCCCAGTTTTCCGGACAGCTCCAGCTGTTGCTGAGAATGGTCGCACCTAGCGTGACGGCTTCTTTTTCGGCCGTTTCGAAGTCGCTGATGCCACCCTTGGCTTCCATGAGGTAAATCGTGCACTGCGGGCACGAGGCCGAGACCATGTCGATGTCGAGCGCGGTTTCGAGGCACCAGCCGTAGTTTTCACACGTCGGCGGATAGTTCGATTGCTGTCCGGTCTCGTTGTATTTCACCATGTTGCCGGTGCCCAGACTGAACTGGGTGCGATACGTTGAGAGGTCGGTCGCCGCAGCGGCGAGGTCGCCTGCTTCGATGAGCGCGACTTTCGTGCCGGCTCCATGTCCGAGTACGCCGGTAAGACCGTAAGCGGTCTCGAGTTGCTGAGGCGTGAAACCGCACGAGGTCGGAGCGCAGGCGGGAACGATTCCGCCCTTGAGCACTTGGAGGACCTGGCAGATCGGCCTTCCGGTGACCTGCGGGCACACTTTGCGCGCCTGATTCTGAACCATCCACTGAGGAGCGTGCCACCCGGGGGCGTGTACGGACATGGGTGAGACGCCCTGAGCCGAACCGGCTCCGGCCGGCACGTTCGAGCTGCCGCCCGCGTTGCAGGCAGCAATTGCTAACGCCGCAACCAGCGGCGCCGCGAGTTTCAACCATCGGTTCACAAAGAAACTCCTTATGATGAGTAGTATTTTGTCTCGGGAGTGCCGATATTAGAAGGTGCTGAGAGGGACCCTCCTGCTCGCCTGCTTGATCCGCTCCTCGACCCGAAACGGCGGCAAAAGGAAAGCACCCCGCAGCGTGGCATTTCGCGGTGTGGTGAAGAGGCTAATCCGAATCGTGCGAGCCGGCGCGGCGCTCCTGATCGTCGCATGCTCCGGGTCGCCGAGCGCGCCTCCGGTGCCGTCGAACGCACAGAGTGCGATCTTCCGGAAGCTCGACGGCATCGGCTCGGGAAAAATACAACACGTCATTTGGGTCGTCCAGGAAAATCGCAGCTTCGATGACATGTTCGAAGGATATCCGGGTGCCGATACCGTCACGAGCGGTAAGGATTCAAACGGCAACACCATTGCGTTGCAGCCGATTTCGCTCACGACGCCCTACGAAATCGATCACTCCGCCGAAGCCATGTTTCACGCGTGCAACGGCACGGGTCACCTCCCCGGCACGCAGTGCCGGATGAACGGCTTCAACCTCGAGCATCAGTACGGTGGACCTCCCAACGGAGCGTACGCCTTCGTACCGCAGAACGAGTCGAAACCGTATTGGGATATGGCGCACGAGTGGGTGCTGGCCGACAAAATGTTCGCCTCGCAACTCGACGAGAGCTTCGTCGCGCATCAATACATTATTGCGGCCCAGGCGCAGTCCAGCGTCAACGTGCCGTTCTTCTATTGGGGATGCGGCGGCGGCAAAACCGACTACGTCGAAATAATCAAGCAGGATCGCACGATCGGAGGCGGGCAGCGGCCGTGCTTCGACTATCGAACGCTCGGAGACGAGCTCGACACGGCGGGCTTGTCGTGGCGCTTCTACACGAGTAAATTCCGGACGCCGTTCGCCGGACTGTGGTCGGGCTATCAGGCGGTGCGGCACATCTTCTACGGTCCCGATTGGAAGACCGACGTCGTCACGCCCCAAAAAACGTTCCTCACCGACGTCGCCGCCGGAAACCTTGCGAACTTCACGTGGATTACACCGCTCTGTCGCGAGTCCGACCACAGCGATTGCGGAGGCGGGCTCGGACCGGCGTGGGTGACGTCGATCGTCAACGCCGTCGGCAAGAGCCAGTTCTGGAACTCGACCGTCATTTTCGTGCAGTGGGACGATTGGGGCGGATTTTACGATCACGTGCCGCCGCCGCATAAGTGGTACGACGGGTTAGGCTTCCGCGTGCCGCTGATCGTCATCTCGCCGTATGCCAAGAAAGGCTATGTGTCGCACGTGCAATACGAAACCGCGAGCGTGTTGCGCTTTGCCGAAGATCTCTTCGGGCTGCCGCAACTCTCCACGCCGGATACGCGTGCCGTCTCGCCGGCGCTCGACTGTTTCGATTTCGCGCGCCCGCCCCGCAAGTTCGTTCCGATCGCGGCACCCCAAAACGCGGCGTTCTTCCTCACCCAACCCGACGACCCGCGCATTCCCGACTCGCAGTAAGCATCGCCCTATGCGGCTTCTCAGCCGAGGCACGTAAGGTGGCGTCGTAGGAGCATTTCGTTGATCTCAGGCACGCGCGGTCGGCGTCGCAAGGCGATGGTCTGGGCGGCCGTCGTTTCGGCAGCGTTCCACCTTGTCGTGCTGTCGCTGCTCTTTTACGCGTTCGCCCGGATCGTGATGACCCCCGAAGGCAAGGGCGAACAGGTCTCCGAGCATACGACGATTTCGGTTGAAGCGCCGATCAAGCCGAAGCCGGTTCCAAAGCGTCACGAGCTTCGCAAACCGGTGGTCTTGCCGCCTCCGCCGGCACCGGCGCGACACGAACTCGCAAAGGAAGACATCACGGCAACTCCGCAGCCGCCGGAGCGCCGCCACCCGGTCGCCGTGTCGTCGATTCAGCGCGACCAGACGGCGTTTGCCAACGAAGTGGCGCAGCTGAACAAACGTAACGATCCGCACGCCATTCCCACGATCGATCCCGCTTCGGCCGAGTCGGCGTCGAAAACGTATTCCTTCGATGCGGCGCGCGCGAACGGCGGCGAGTCGCACGGCAACGGCCTCATCATCCCGGTGCGAAACTGGCGCGAGCGCGGACTCGACTGCTACTACGCCCGCTACGAGTACACGTATCCCAGTGGTGCTTCGGAAGAGGGATCGATCCCCTGGCCCGTGTGTTTCGAACCCTACGCGGATCCGTTTCACCAGCCGCCGCACCCAATGCCGTTTCCGCCGCCGGAGGCCGGCTACGCGCTGCCTCCCGGCACCTACATGCCGCCGCTCGAAAAGCAGGTCTACGAGGAGTGGGCGGCCTCAAACGGCTCGCCTTAACCACTCGCGACGCCGCTCGACTTCTCGAGAGGAGGGCGACCGAGCGTTCGCCAAGTCTCCGGCTTTGACCGGCGTTCTAAGACGGGGGTCTTTCAACATGCGTAAATCACTATCGCTCGGAATTCTTTTTCTTATGGGGATGCTCGCGGCGTGCGGCGGCGGATCGAACGGAAGCGCTCCGCCGACGGCTGCCGATTCGCTCCATCGCGCGGCTCCCAACGCGGCGCCGCTGCTCTACGTCGCTAACCGCGGTGAGGACTCCGGCAGCGGCCTCGGTGCCGTTCTCGAGTTTCGCCAAACCGTGTCGGGCAACAAGAAACCGGAGTTTTCTATTGCGGGAAATCTTACCGGCATCACCGATCCGGTATCGATCGTCGTAGATCCGTCGAAAACGGTGTACGTTGCGAACGATTCCGCGAGAACGATCTTCGAGTTCGCGCCCGGCGCGAACGGTAACGTCGCGCCGGCAGCGACGATCACCGGCCCCGCGACGTCGTTGAAGCAGATCTCGGGTCTGGCGCTCGATGCCGCCGGTAATATTTGGGTTGCAAACTACCGCCCGAAGCCGGAGATCCTGGAGTTCGCCGCAGGTGCGAGCGGCAACGTCGCTCCGATCGCGAAAATCAAAGGCCCGAAAACGAACCTCGAGGGCCCCGGCCCCATCGTCTTCGACGCTCGCGGGAACATGTACGTCTGTGATTTCAATGCTAACGCGATCTTGGCATTTTCACCTGGATCGAACGGAAACGTCGCACCCTTTGCAGAGATCGTTGGTTCGAACACGCAACTGTCGTTTCCGTACGGCATTGCGATTAATTCATCGAACCAACTGGTCGTTACGAACAACACGGGCGCCGGCATCACGGCCTACGACATCGGCATGAACGGCAACGTCGCTCCCGCCTGGGAAATCAGTGGCTCCGCGACGGGTTTGGCTCGGCCGGGCGGCGTCGCGCTCGATTCCGCCGGCAACATGTTCGTCACCGACAACACGCAGAATGCGATCTACAAATTCGCCGCCGGCGCAACCGGCAACGTCGCTCCGGCCGCGACGATTCAGGGCAGCAAAACCATGCTCCTCGATCCCTTCGGCCCCGCAATCTAGCCATGTCATCCTGAGCGGAGCCGCGCAGCGGCGTAGTCGAAGGAGCGTAGTCGAAGGAGCGCAGTCGAGGACCTAGTCGCGTAGATCTCACCTAGAGCGAAGCTCGCCTCTGACTCTACTAATACTATCGACCGGCTCTCAGCGGCCCGTTGACCAAACTTGGTGGCGCTGAATTGACCACCCGTCCCGACCTTTTCGTGGTATAATGCACCGCGGGGGCTTCGTCCTATGTTCTTTCAACTTACTATTGCATGCTTAGCAACGGGCGCTGTATTGGCAGCCCTGGCGTGCTGGTTGACCACGCAGCGCGGAAACACGATCACCGATGTGCTTAACGCTCAAGAGCACCTGGGGGCTGGTGAAGCGCTAAATTTGGCTATTCTCGATAAATTCCGCATTGCAACGAGCGTGCCAGTTGTCGCCCTCTACGTAATTGCCGTGCTTTGTGCCGTGGCACTGCCTCTGATGTTTCTGTACTTAAACCGGCTTAACTCGCCGATCGTGTTCGTCAGCGGGGCGGTTGACGCACAACCTAGAGAACTGGCCATAACGACGCCGTTTGTAGTCAACGGCAACCAGTTTAAGCTTTCGCTTCCTACAAATAGTTCCGAACAAGCGATCAAAATTTACGCAGGCAAGGAATTCGCACCGGTAACTATGAGTTTTGAAGTTGAGAGTTCACTTAAGAGCATTAAGTACAGTGTCGACGGCGATCAGCACTGGATACCGATCGACATCGACGACAACGGATCTGCCCACATGCAACCGATTCACCTAACTCCGTTAAAGGCCGTGAAATGATGCGTCGTGCGTTACTATGTACAATTGTGATGTGTTCAGCCTTAGCATTGGTGGTGGGACAAACGCGAGCACAAAGCACGCTTTCTCTTCTCGGCACCATATACTTTGCGAAATCGACGGCGCCGCAAGCGCCTGCGGTGAACCTAATGGTCGAATTGCAACCAAATGGTTCAGCTACAAAAATTGGACCGATATATACCGACAGCGACGGCCGCTTTGCGTTCTACAACGTTCCGCGGGGAACGTATAAAATGATAATTTACAGAGGCACGGACATCGTGTGGCAACAGAATGTCAATGTTCCCAACGCCAGTCTTCCGCCGATCGTACTTCACTGATCGTTCGGAGCATTTGGGTGGAAGGGCCAGATTAACGGAAGGACGGGCGTTTTGTTCTGGAAGTCCGGCGCGCAAGGGAACCAGTCGCAATCCCCCTGAGCCTTAGCGCGACCTATCTAGGCGTGCACGGTATGACCGAGCGATGAAACCACCGCCGCACGTATAGCCGGCAGTTGGCTGTAGAGATCGTCACCCGGGCAGGCGGTGGCAGCATCTGAATTGGCGACTATGCCCGCTACGTCGCGGTGCCCAATGGTGTGACTGATTTGCGGGTACATATGGTGCAGCTCGATGGCAAGCTGCGTCAGCGCAGCGATTTGAACTGCACGCGGGGACGCAAAGTTCGCTACCCCGGGTTGGAACTGTCCCGTCACAACCACGTTCACGCTCGAAGCGTTGAGTCCGAAGGCCGCGGCAGGGACGACGTTGTCAGGTCGAGCCGACCAGCACTTACCCGCGCCGTCCACGACGTAGTTGTAGCCAATCATCGCCCAACCTTCGTTTCGATGTTCCTGGTCGATCTGCGGAACCGTCTGGTCGGGCGCACCATCGGTGTGATGAATGATGAGGTATGTGACTGCAGATAGATCGCGAGGGGTCATTGTGAGAGACGGGGCTGGTAGGTGTGGATCGTTTATTTGAATTGGCATTTCGGTCGCGCTCCTTTTGATGACGGTTCAGCCCTGAGTCATGTTGCGGGCAATTGGAGACGTAGCCAGACCTGTTAAGCCTCCAGTGAACTCCTTGAAGGGTGACCCAAGCAGCTCTTGCCCTGCTCTCGATTCTCTCTTCAGCCGTAGTACGGGAGCCGATGACAACGGCAGACGAACTGCTAACTCCTTGCTGCAGAGGCCGGTGCCAGGGGTGGGCAGCTACCTGAGAGTGCATCACGATTGAGAAAGCCGGGCAAGCCTCCGGCTAGGCGAAGGGAATGTCGAACAGCCGCTCGTATGCTTCTAGGAGTAAGAACCACCGATTGGAGCGCTGACCACGACGCGGGTACGAAGCGGAGCGCACTGGTGGACTCCCGTTTGGGAGTCGTTAAACGCGCATGTCTGTCCTAAGGAGGCGCCACTTCCGCTAGCGCGCTCCCTCCGCGTTCGCCGCATCCTCTTCGGATGCGCGTTAAGGTGCCAAAGCTACTCGCTAAGGAGACACCTATGAAACGCTTTCCGCTCGCCATCTTCCTTTGCACGCTGATTGTCGGATGCACGTCGTCGACCGTCGATCTGTCGGCCGTTCAGAAGTTCGCAAAACAAGTCGATACCGTCTCGGCTTCGATCGATCAGATTCCCGGTACGTATGCGCAAGCGTGCGATACAATGATCGAATACGGCGGTGCGACGCCCCTCACTCTTGGAATGCTCGGCACGTCGCCGCCTCAGCCGAATAACTTTACAACGCGTCCCGTTGCATCGCTCGGCCCTCCGCCGATGGTTCCTCCACCCCCGCCGACACCGGCGCCTTCAATCAACGGGCCACCGAACGGCACCACCGTACCCGTGCCGATCACCGTCGCGACGCCAACAGCCGGCCCTTCGTGCAAAAGCGTTCACGACGTCGCAAACGTTTGGAAAAAATCCGATACGACGGTTGAGTTGTATGTAAAAGGACTCGGAAAGGTGGCGGGCGTCACGACGGCACCAAGCCAAAGTGAATATACGAGCTTTGCGGATTCCGTCGCCGCCGACGGGCTATTACCCAAAACGTTCGCCGAGGCTGCGTCGTCATTCATCGTGGCGATTGGTAATCGGATCATAGCCCAGGAGCAACAGCGCGATCTTGTGGACCTCGTCGATGCATCTCAGCAGAATGACATCCTAAACGTGACCTTAAGTGCGGGAGAAAATGCCGCAATTAACGCGCACACGCAATATAATGCGACACTCCTTACGGTAAACTCGCGTTACAATAACGTTCTTTCACCCGAAACGCTATTTCTCGGTGCGCTTAAGGCGCGAGAAGAGGGGACGCCCAACGCGCAGATGCTGTTGTCAACTCACAAGATCTGCCCGGCTTCGCGGGTCAAAGGGACGATGACGAAAGGCTGCCTGACGCAAGCCCAAGTCGAATCCTGGTATTCCCTCGAAACCCAGATCAACTCGCTGCGTCTAGAGATCCTGCACCAGCGCGCCGACTGGACGCAAGTCGATCAGGGAATCCAAACCAGCGACAACCAACTTGAGGCCTACGTAAACACGATGCGCGATATCGGACAGATCAATGCGAGCCTGGTGAAGCACAAGACCGGATTTGCCGGCCTGATGGACGAGATCAAACCCTGGGTCGACGATCTGGCGCAACAAGCTAGCAAACTGGCAAGCGCAAGCAGTGCGAGCGCCTCCTCAAGTTCGAGTTCAACGCACGTCGCCACCAGCAATATTAGATAGGAGCACACGCGACTATGCCGCAGCTTTCGAAAATCGAACAGTACATCTTAGCGAACGACTTGCAAGGGTATCTCCAGAGCCTTGGAGATTATCAAGCACAGCGCTCGCTGGACCCCGGTTACGACACGACCGCTATGAACAAGCTCATTGCCGATGCGACGGGCAGCGCCGCCCTTTTCGCCGCCGGCAATATGGCCGTCGATTTTGTCGACTCTCAAGCGGCATTGCGTTCACTCAATAACGTGATTGCGAAAGCGGCGGCATACGTGTCAAACCTCGTAACGCAGGTCAATACGTGGAACAAGATCGCAAAGATTGGCGCGGCCCTTGGCGGGCTCATCGGCGCCCTCGGAAGTGCTAACCCAATAGGGGTTTTTGACTCTGCTAACGGGCTGGCGGTAGCCATCAGTGGCGACCCGTCGAAGAAGGCCGATCCGAACGACCCGAACGGCCTTTAGGGCACAAGATGTTTCGCTGAGAGCCGAATAGCAATCCGGTGGAGGCTCAGATATGCAATTTTATGAGGCGATTCTTGCGTACAACAACGGCCTGTCAAATTTTGCCAATGGCGTGACGGTCTGGACGAACGCCGAAGAAGGTGTCGTCATTCACAGGATTACTGAATCGCAGGCACTAGAGATCTCAACACGCATAAAGCCGAACGCTGCAAAAGAAGGGGTCCCGATCTCGGTTACCGCGGCATGCCTCGCGATCGAATCGACCCTCGATCCACTATGCGAGAATCACAACATTGGAAAAAACAGCGCCGGCGTTGCAAGGAGCAATCCTAACAACAACCCGATGCAATACGATATGGGCGTCGCGCAGCTCAAGCTGATGTATCTGGTGGGGCAGCCCGGCGTTTCAGACTTCGAAAGTGCCAAGGCCTTTGCGTTCGATATCGACAGGGCGATCGCGTATCACTGCGGATTGATGGCGGCCAAAATTCTTTGGGCGGCGAACATCATCAAGAACAACCAGAGCGCTAAGCCCGATCCGCGCCTTAGCAATCCTGTCCTGCTCGCCACGGGCGCGTATAACTTCGGAAATACCGGCATGTTAGCGTATTACAACGACGGAGAGTTTCCGAGTCACTGCCAGCACGTGATCGACCTCGAAGCACACTTCGCGAAATCTATCGGCGCGCCGTCCGCATTCGCCAATCTCCCGGCCGTCCCAGGCTCCGCCGCTGGGTGAGGCGCCGGAGAGAATGCCGAGAGTCCTCCGCGCATATGCCGAGAGCGGCCCGCCTACAATGATCGGGTAAACGAGTCACGCGCCGGGTGCGCGGGATAGCGTTGCGAATGGAGTTGCGGAGTGGCGAATTACCAGGGGGTATTCGCGGTCGGTGATTCGTTGGCGCGGTTTTTGCAGAATAACTACAATCCCGACGCCGTGGGTTTCCCATGCACGTTTAAGTTGTTTTCGAGCTTGGAGATCGCCGGCGAAGACCAGTCTAACGATCAAGTCGTCTCGGTGTTTCTCCACCGGATAACGACCAACGAAAATTTCAGGGCCGTCACTATTCTAAAGGATTCCCCAGATCAGGAGCCTCTGCTCTTTCTGGACCTTCACTATCTCATTACGTACTGGGGCAGCAGCGCTGAAGCCGAACAAACCATTCTTACGTGGACGATGCAGCAACTGGCTTCGAATTTGATTTTGGATTCGTCGATACTGTCACTTTCGACCGTGAACGCGGATTGGGATCCGACTGAGGCGGTGCAGCTCGTCCCCGCAGACTTGAGTTTGGAAGACATTCTTCGTATCTGGGACGCGCTCGGCCCCAAATACCGCCTCAGTGCGTCGTACGTGGCACGCGTCGTTCGTATCGATCGTACGATCGTTCCCGCGGGCCCCGTGGTCGCGACGCGATTTGAGTACGAGGCGACTGCCTCATGATCGAGCTGGTCGACCGTCGCGTCCTTGGCGCGTTCATCTGCGTCGACGCCTTCACCGGCAGTTCGCTGACCGACCCTTTGGTCGTGACGGCTCCGGGGCTATTGCTGGTCAAGAACCGGAGTGGTGTCTACGCGATCCTCGACGCTCCCAATCTGGACGGGCTCACGACGCAGTTCGTTCCTTCGGAAGCGTGGCCGTCACCGGCCGCCTTCGAGATAGCGATTCAAGATCCGAGCTTGCGATATCTTCCTCGCCGTGCCTCGATTCAAATTCCACAGCCGCTAGCAACGATAGCGCACCCTCAAACGATCGTACTTTACCCCGCGGCTTCGGCCCCGGTTGCCCCAAATTGGGCGATCGTACGCGCTTCTGTGGTCAACGCAGCGAGCACCGGTGCCGGTTTGCCGTGGGCGGCATTGCAGATCGTGCGCACGAGTGACGAGAAGCCGATTGCAACCGGAGTCGCCGATGCGCGAGGCGAGGCGTTACTTGCGCTGTACGGCCTCGCGCGCCAGACCGGCTCGAGCAGCAGTGGTCCGGTAACCGAAACCACGCTGGCGGTCACGGTCACTGCCTGGTTCGCTACCAGCGTGCTGAGCGAGCCCACCGGCTGGATTCCGAACCCCGACGACATCTTTGGAAACCTTTCTAATCCGGCGCTCAAGAGCGCGAGCGTGAGCGAAGCACTGGCGCCGGGACTAACCGTTACCGCATTGCTGCAAATCAGCGTTTGAAAGGAAAGTACCAGTGGCGAATTATCTTGCGCCGGCGGTCTACGTTGAGGAGGTCAGCTTTCGGGCGCCTTCAATCGAGGGTGTCGGTACGACGACGACCGGATTTGCCGGACCAACGCTTACCGGTCCGGTTGGCACCGTTCCGCAGTTGCTAACGAGCTTTGGTGACTTTCAAAGCATCTACGGAGGTTACGACCAGCTCTCGTTTTCGAACGACGTCACCGATCCGATGAATACAAACTTCCTCGCGCTCGGCGTGAAAGGATTCTTCGACAACGGTGGCTCGATGTTGTACGTGTCCCGCGTCTTCGCTGGCGGGAGCGCGACGGCGACGGCCGCGTGTGCGACCGCCGGCTCCGGCGACGTCACCCTCAGCGCGCGTTTCCCTGGCGCGTTCGCCAACAATCAAAGCGTTACGGTGAGCCTCAACGCCACGAAGATTCAAAACGTTGGCAGCCTTCCTCAGGGATCGCTCGTAGCCTCGGTCGTCGGTCCCGCACCCGTCTCGGGTTCGATTGGTACGCTGAAAGCCGAAGTCGACGTTACGACACCGCCCGCGACGCAAATCACGCTTAACGCGCCGTTCACCGGCAGTATGCCGGCGACCATCACCATCGACAGCGAGGCGCTGAGCGTAGTCTCGATCGACGCGACTAAAACGAATTTGACGGTTTCGCCGATAACGGCGAAACACGCTCAGAACGCCGCGGTTATCGCTCCGGTCGTGCTGGCGGCTGCAGCGTTGGCCGGCGATTCGACGATCACGATCTCCCCGCCGCTCACCGGGACTCCTCCCGCCGCCGTTCAGATCGACTCGGAGATTCTAGGCGTCAGCTCGGCCGATGCGACGAAGACCATTCTGACGGTCACCCGGAACCAAGGCGGTACGAGCGCAGCGCCGCATAGCGGGGGTGCTCAAGTGTTTCTGCCGGGAGCCAGTACGTTCTATGCCAACGGCACCGGCGCGACGTACCGCAGCGGTTCAACTCAACTCCCCGCGACCACGCCTGCGGGTACGACGCTTTACGCACTGACGATGCGCGTAAGTGCGTACGGCGCGGCCAGCGAAAAAGTAACCGCGCCAGGCGGCGAACAGCTCCAAGTTCACGACGGGCTCGGCTTCGACCCCGCGCATCCAAGCTATATCGGCACCATGCTTGGCGCCACGCCTCCTCGGCATATCGACGCGCTGGAAAACCAAGTCGCGTTTAACATCACAACCGGGCTCGCGCCGGATAAGTTGTTCGCCGACATCTTCGGGCAGTTAGCGATCCCTCCGGTTGCTGCATCGAAGACCTACGTTCTCGGCGACACGGCAAGCGGAGGAGTCGCCGGCAGCGATGGCGGCGCTCCTGTTTCGGGAGACTACGATGCGGCCCTCGCGCTGTTCGAAGGTCTCGAGGACATCGCGATCGTCGCAGCGCCCGGCTCGTCGATCTTTGCAGAGAGCGAAGCGATAAACGACAGTTTGATCACTCATGTGAGCCGGCAACGCGCCTATCGCGTTGCAATCCTCGACACCCCGCCCAACCAACTCGCCTCGGATAACGAAGACGTGCGCGCGCGGATCGATAGCAGTTATGCAGCGCTCTACACACCCTGGGTGATAGTATCGAACCCGCTCGGGCGTTCGGGAACGGCGATCCCGGCAGAAGTCGCCGTTCCGCCGTCGGGATTCATGGCCGGTATCTACGCGCGCAACGACGATCAGAAGAGCGTCGCAAAGGCGCCGGCCAACGAAGTCGTGCTCGACGCGCTCGACTTCGAGCGTCAGATCACGTTCGCAGAACAAGCGACATTGAATCCACTGGGAATCAACTGTTTGCGTTACTTCCCGGATCGCGGCTACCGCGTCTGGGGCGCGCGAACGGCGAGTTCCGATTCCGAATTCATGTACATCAACGTTCGCCGCTACATGATCTTCCTCGAGCACTCGATCGACAACAGCACGCAGTGGGCCGTCTTCGAGAACAACGGTCCCGCCTTGTGGGCGCGGGTTCGAGATTCGGTAGACTCGTTCCTGAACAACGAGTATGTCGAGGGAAGATTGCTTGGGACGTCACCGTCCGAAGCGTATTTCGTGCGCTGTGACCGCACCACCATGACGCAAAACGACCTCGACAACGGCCGCATGATTTGCTTGATCGGGGTTGCAATCTTGAAACCGGCCGAGTTCGTCATCTTCCGCATCGGTCAGAAAACCTCCAACGCTCGTAGTTAGTTCGTCACCGTCTAATTAGGAAGGGCTATTCATGCCTCGTACCACGCCGCTCCCCGGATATAACTACATCGTCGATATCAAGAGCGGTCGCGATCCCGAACAGCTTTTAGGTGGCTTTTCGGATGTGACCGGGCTCACCACTGAAGTGCACGTTTCTGAATATCGTGACGGAAACGAGAAGAATCCGCGCGTTCGCAAGATACCGGGCGCACATACCGTCGGCAAGGTCGTGCTCAAACGAGGAATCGTCAATTCGCAAGATCTGTGGGACTGGATGACGCAGACGCGCGGGACCGGCGTGAACGCTCAGCGCGACGTTACCATCACGATGCGCGACGAAGCCGGGAGCCCCGTGCAACTCTTCAAGCTGACCAACGCCGTGCCGTCCAAATATACCGGCCCGACGCTCAGCGGCAAGGGCGCGGGCGACGTCGCCATGGAGGAGCTCGAGTTAACGGCCGAAGGCCTCGAGGTCGCGCCGGCAACGTAGTCGTTGACGCGCTTGGAGGAGTCTTGAGCCAGATTACGTTTGAAGAAGAACGCCCTGCGTCGCAGGTCGATCCCGGGAGGTCGGACGCCGCGTGCTTCGTGGGGCTCGTGCGTCGCGCGGGCTTTACGATTCCACCCGACGTACGCAACTGGTTCCAATCGCATCGGCTGCTGCGATTTCCCTTCAAGCCGGCGGCGGGTGCGACGCTGTCGCTTCCGCCGAACGTTCGCGCCTGGTTCATCGCGCAGGGTTGGATTCAAGGCCTCGTCGCAGGTGCGGCGGCTCCGGACGCCACATTGGCCGCCGCTGTAAATGTTTCCGATAGCGACATTGCGACCATCCCCGCCTTTTCGGGAGACCCGGAAACGGTTGCCGTGGATCGTGAAGTGATGGGCATTCAGGCAGTCGACAAAAATAGCGGCAACCTGACGGTTACGCGCGGGGCGGCAAGGTCGAACAAAACGGCTCATGCGGTCGGCGCGCCGGTATTCTTCAGGGTGATCGGCTCACTTGCGACTGACACGGCGGCGGATGCAGTCCAGATAACCCTGACCCGTGCTCTGACCGCAGATGCGCCGCTGTTCGCGCGGGTTGGAGCGGAGATCGTCTCGATCGCAGAGGTCGGTCCGTCGGGGACGACGCTGACGATCGGGCGCGGCGCCGCCGGCACGAGTGCAGTCCAACACAATGAAGCCGATCCAATCGTCGCGGTCGCGCTCGACCCACTCGCGGAGTTGGCCGTGCAGGTTTCGAATAGCGTCCCGGCGACGGTTCAGACCTGGCTTCAGACGCAGGGCTGGCTTACCGGTCCGTTCGCGCGCGACCTTGACCAGTTGTGCGACGTCCCGGTTCCCATGGAAAGCTATGCCGCCTTCACGCAGATGTTCGATCCTGGGGGATCGGCCGCAAGCGCGGGCACCGACTACGTCGCGACGGCCGTGCGTTCGTTTTTCGCGCAAGGCGGTAAACGGTGTTATCTGGTGAGCATGGGCGATCCGATAGGCTTGACGGATACGGCGGCTGACAAGAATGCAAAACTGCAGTCCATTTTGCTCGACGGCAGCCATCAGGGCGGCGATCCCAGCTCGTGGCACGGCATCGGCCACCTCGCAGGGTTGCCGGACGTGTCATTTCTCGCGGTTCCCGACCTGCCCGTACTCATCGCTTCAGCGCCTCCGGGGGCCGTAGAGTTCGAACCGCAGATCCCGCTCGGACCGGTACAGTTTGCCGAGTGTTCGCAAGAAAACCTGACAGTGCAACAGTTCCGGCTCTACCCGTCTCCGGCGCCGCGCCTGAGTGCCGCAGACTTCGGTCGCTGGGCGTCGCGGGTCGCGGATATCCTCCAGTACATCGCCAGTGGAAGCGAACGCCAAGAGCTGCACTTGCGCGAAATCCAGTTTGTCGCGGCTTTTCCCTTGCCGCAGAACCCCGGCGTTTCACCCTTACCAGGCTCAGACGCGAGTGACGCGCTCGCTCAAGACCTGCACGACGTTATTGCCTTATATCTTCCCGAGATCGTCGAACCGCCCGGCGACATCGCCGCTCCGAACATCTCGAGTGCATTTTTGCAGCTGGCCTATCCGTGGCTCAAGACGACTGCTTCGACCGTCCTTTCAGAATCGCTCGAGCCTCCGGATGGCGCATTGGTGGGCGTTTTAGCGCGAAACGCGCTCAAAAACGGAACGTTTAACAGTGCGACGAAAGTTGTGCCGTCGGATATTTCCGACGTTTGGCCCACCGTTCCGCGGCGCGACACGCGGATCTCGTCGGGAGCGCCGGCGTGGGCGAGCGGCACGCAGCCAAAGCCGCTGGTCGAGCGCGTGAGTTTGTTCGCCTTCACTCCAAGCGGCGTGCGGCTTCTTTCAGACGTGAGCGCGTATCCGGGCGAAGCGTACCGCGCGGCAGCGGTGAACCGTTTGGTTTCGGTGATTTGCCGCGCGGCACGCAATTTGGGGCAAACGATCGTCTTCGAATCAAACGGACCGGCACTGTGGGGGCGCGTACAGGCGTTCTTGCAAAATTGATGACCCGCTTGTGGATCGCGAATGCTTTCGACGGCGGGACCATCAAAGACGCCTTTTCGGTGCGCTGCGACCGAAGCACGATGACGCAGAACGATTTGGATAACGGCCGGCTGGTGGCCGAAGTGAGCTTCGCCGCCGCGGCGAAGGTCGAACGGATCCGCGTCACCCTAGCCTTTGAAGCCGGCGCGACGAGCACGCAACAAATCGCTTCGGCACTCGCGGTGGCAATCTGATGTCTTCGACCGGCGTCTTAGTTCCGGTGCATATTTTTCGCTTCCAAGTCGACTTCAGCTCCGACTCGATCGTCGACGGCAGCGGCAACGAACCATTCTCGGTCTGCTCTGGGGCGTTCGCCGAATGTACCGGTCTCGAAGCGACCATGGAAGCGAAAGCTATCAAAGAAGGCGGCCGGAATTACGGTGTGGCCCAGCGAGCCGGGACGACGACGTTCGCAACGGTCGTGCTTAAACGCGGCATCAGCACGAATCGGAACATGTGGCAGATTTTTAACTCGCTGAGCAATGGCATGTACGCGCCGCGGATGCAGGTGACGATCAATCTGTTCGATATCGACGGGTCTGCCCTGATGGCGTGGCAGCTCGACCGGGCAATGCCGACCAAGTTCAAATTCGGCGATCTCAATGCGCGCGGGGGCGAGGTGGGCATCGAGGAGCTGCACCTGGTTCACGAGGGCCTTTGGTCGGTCGCTCCTACGACGGACGGTTTGTAGTGCCGGCGCAGCCGCAGACGGTCGCAAAGGCCACGCTAAAGGCTCTCCCGTCGGGCAAGCCCGTAACCGTGCATTTCAACCCGTCGTCGCTTACCTACACGGTCGAAAACTCGGTATCGCAACAATCCGGCTCGCCGAAGAAGGTTCAATACGTCGCGCAGTTTTCCGGAAAGCTCAGCATGGATCTTCAGTTCGACACGACTGGAACCGGAACGGACGTGCGCATCGATACCAACCAAGTCGCCAGTTTCATGCAAGCTTCTGCCAACGCGTCGGCCGCCGCGCAAACCGCCTCCGCGGCGAGCGGTAGCGGATCGAACGCTCAAAGCGCGCCCTCGAAAGCTCCCCCGGTTTTGAGCTTTCAATGGGGTTCCTACGTGTTCAAAGGCGTTATGGAGTCGTTCAAGGAGACGATCGACTTTTTCTCGGCCGACGGAGTCGCGCTGCGTGCGCTGGTGAGCGTCACGCTGGCGCGCCAAGATTCCGTTTTTGACGAGGGCGCTAATTTCTCGCAGGGCAACACCAGCGGAAGCCTCGTGCCGAGCGGCGCCGGCGATAGCGCGCTTTCGATCGCGACGCGCGGCGGCGATCCGAGCGCGATGCGACAGCTCGGAAGCGATAACGGGCTCGAGAGCTTGCGCTTCACGGGCGGCGCGCAGCTTCAAGTCGGTGCCGGCGTTCAACTCAACGCCTCGGTGGGGTTCTCGGGCGCCGGCTCGAGTGGCCAACTCACCGCGCAATCCGGCGCCGGTGCGCTGTTCGGCTCCGGAGCTTCGGCCGGAGTTGCGGCATCGGCGGGAGCCTTCGCCGGCATTCAATCGGGCCTCGCAGCGATAAGCTCGACGAGCCGCCTTGACCCCACATCGATCGTCGGATCGACCATCGGAACGGACGTTTCGACTTACGCCGGCGCGAGTTTCTCCGTCGGCGGTCAGGCGGGCATAGGGGCGTCGGCCGGCCTCTCGAGCGACACCGGTGCGAAGTTCAGCTTCAGCGACCGGCTCGCTTTCGATCGCGACGATTAGCGAAATGAGGATTGCGTTATGGCAGTGACGATCGAAGAGATGGAGGTCGACGTAACGGCGCCGGCTCCAGCTGCGTCCCCGGCCGCCGGCGAAGCGCAGAAAAAGAAGAAGATCGACATCGGCGCTGCGCTCGAGATTCTTCACGAGCGCAAGCGCAGATTGATGGCGGACTGACGTGCCCGAGCAAGCTCTCACGCAGCAGGCCTCCTATAGCGCGATTCCGACCGTGAAAGTCGACGGGCAAGCGAGCGATAAGGTTACGACCCAGTTGTTGAGCATGGACATGCGCGAGCGCGAGGCCGGAATGGCCGCCCTCGAGATGCGGTTCAGCAACTTCGGCTCGTTCGCAGGCGGAACGGGCGATTTGGTGTTCGAGGACGGTGCCGTGCTAAAACTCGGCTCGGCGATCCAAGTGTTCGCTGGCGACGTAACTTCGCCGACGGAAATCTTTCGCGGGAAAATCACGGCACTCGAGGGATACTTTCCGCACACAGGAGCGCCGCATCTGATCGTGCTCGCGGAAGACGGGTTGCAGGCGGCGCGGATGAAGCGGCGCTCGAAGACGTGGGAGAATACGACGCTCGTGCAAATCGTGCAGAAGGTAGCGGGCGATCTTGGCCTGACTCCCGTTGTAAATGGTCTCGACGGCAACATCGGGACGCAGCTGCAGTTCAATGAAAGCGATCTTCACTTCGTGAGGCGTCTGCTGGCGCGTCACGACGCCGACCTGCAGGTCGTCGGGACCGAGCTGCACGCGACCCCGCGTAGCCAGGCCCAGGGCTCGACGGTAGAGCTCGATTTGAACAGTCAGCTACGAGAAGCGCGCGTGATCGCCGACCTCGCCCACCAAGTCAGTGTAGTGACTGCGACGGGATGGGACTACACCCAGGGGAAGACCGTATCGGTCACCAGCCAGGCAACGTCGCTCGGTCCAGGCTCCGGCACGACCGGACGGGACTGGCTGCAGCGGGCGCTGGCAACGCGTTCGGATCAACTGGCACAGTTTGCCACGCTCAATCAGGGTGAGGCTCAAGCGTTGGTCGATTCGGAATTTGCCGAACGGGTGCGGCGATTTGTGGTAGCGCACGGAGTCGCCGAGGGGAACCCCAAGTTGCGAGTCGGCACGCTGCTAAGTTGAACGGGTTGGGTGCACGCTTTTCGAATACGTACTATACGACGGCGACCGTCCACCATTTTGACACGGAAGGCGGTTACTAGACTCATTTCGTCGCGGAATGTGCGTATCTTGGTGACGCCGCATGAGTCGCCTGCTCGACGCACATGCGCTGCCGATGTTGGGGCCGTCCGCATTCCTAGCGACGGTCGTCAACGTCAGGGATCCGAGACCCTCAATCAGATCCAGATTCGCGCGTACAACGTCGACGGTGCGACCGATCAGGACGCCCCGGTATGGGCCCGCGTAGCGGTCCCGTTCGCCGGAAATAATCGCGGCGCGTTCTTCATTCCAGACGTCGGGGATGAGGTGCTTGCGGTGTACTTGTCGGGAGACGCGCGCTTTCCGGTCGTGGTCGGCGGCATGTGGAACGGGCGCGATCGGCGCCCGATGCAATCGGGGGCTCAGGCGACAGCGTCGATCGCTGGACGATCACCGGCAAAGCCGGCACGAAGATCGCCATCGTTGAGGATAGCACGGGCCCGACGATCTCGTTTACGACGCCCGGCAGGCTGAGTGGAACGTTGACCGACTCCGGCGGCGGATCGATCGAGTTAACGAACTCGGAGCAAACTTCCGTGAAGATCGATAGCTCGGGTGTGACCGTCAACGCACCGACGGCCGGATTCAAGTGACGGCGGCGTCGTCGGTTTCGGTCACCGCGCCGACGCTTACGGTGAATGCAGCAATGGCGACCTTCAGTGGCGTCATCCAATGCCAGACTATGATCGCCACGAGCGTGGTTTCAGCGACCTACACGCCTGGGCCGGCAACGTATGGTAGCGCACGGCATCACGGCGCAGGGCGTCGATTTGAAGGGCAACACCGGTACGGCGCCGGTGCTGCTCCAGTTGAACAGCGAAGACTTTCAGGTGCGGTTTCTGCAAGACGTGCTCACGCAGAGTCTTCCGGCAAGCGTGCCGCCCATTTCGAGCGCGGCCGTGGTGGATTTCACGAAGCCGCTCTACCAGCCCGTTCAGCGTATCCTTCACATAGCCATGGCACAGCTGTCGTGCAACACCGTCGGCAATCCCCGGCTCGATCCGACGCGCGTGATCTCGGCGGGTCTCGTCATCCGGCGCGTCTACCGCGCCGGCGGCAGCGATCGGCCGGACGTGCTTCAGGCCTGGATGCGTTCGCCGCTTGGCCGATTTCAATGAGCACGCTGGACGCGAGTACGGAGAACCTCGATCCCGATCCGACGAAGCGGGCACAACCGTACTCCGGCCGTTCGGAGCTCGATCAGCAACTTGCCGCGATCGCGCTGAGCTCGGCAAGTGCAGAAACGACTTCGCCGGTTTCCCCGCACCGCCGCTGGCGACCTGCGCCGCCCTGGAGCGCACGATCGCGTACGGAATCATTCCCACGGCAAGCGGCGACGTCAGTGACGCGGCGCCCGGTAACGCGATCACGTACACTGCATCCGACGTTGCAAAGAATCTCCCGGCGCTTTTGCAAGCCGGGACGCAGGTCGCTCCATTACCCGGAACCAGCGTCGACTATCGCTGGATGACGGACGCATTTCTCGCCGCGCAGTTTCCACCTCCGTCACCGGGAACAGTGCTAACGCCGCGATTGCACAGTTCCAAATATTCTCGACGGCTCTAAGAATGCTCAAGACCGTCTTCGGCGCGTTCGACCCGACGGCCGAGGGCCGGGCGATTCTCGGCGTCCTGAACTGTTATAAGGTCTACACGAACGCGGACTCGAGCGCTTCTCTACCCATGGGATACTTCTACCAACAGGCCGCCGCGGCGCTCATCGACTACAATCCCACCGATGACGGCCAAACGCTGCCGCAGATCGCGTTGCCGTATGCCTACGACTCCCTCTCTATGTTGTATGTATGCCTCTTGCGACCACGCTCCTCGCTTCGCTCGCACCGCGTACGCAGGCGATGGTACTGCCGCAAGGGCGGTATCAGGATGCTACGCGACTCTATCGCTTGCGCGCGTTTTTCCGCATCAAGTCGGAAGATCCAAACTGGCCTGCTCAGTTGATCTGGACCGAATACAGCGCGCCGTTCCGAATTGCAGTGTGGTATGAAAAAATGGTAATCGCCCACATCCGCCTGGCGCCCAACTCCTGCCCGACCCGACCAATCGCGATTTTCTCAATAGCCTCACGCCGAACTGCTCCTTCGCGGTACCCGGAGGCTTAATGGGTGCGATGCAGGGTTCGTCGATGTCGGGGCTCATGAACGGTTCGGGCGGCGGACCGAAACTCAGCCTCGGTTGGCTTTGCGGCTTCAACATACCGTTGATCACCATTTGCGCGTTTTTTGTCCTCAACATCTTCTTGGGATTGCTGAACATCGTCTTTTTCTGGTTGCCGATGATCAAGATTTGCATCCCTATACCGGAAGAAGAGTGACCGCCATGGCGGCGAGCGGCTACAAGGATCCCGTGAGTTGGCCTTTCCTCCCGCTGCCCGAGGGCGGGCAACTCGTCTACCCGACGTTGGAACGCAGCGTGCGCGACTCCATACGAATCATCCTGACGACGTGCCCCGGCGAACAGTTGATGCGGCCGCGCTTCGGTGCGGGATTGCAAAACTTTCTTGATGACGGCAACACGCTCACGTTGCGACGGCAGATTCAAACGGCGGTACTCGAGGGTCTGCAAAACTATGAAACGCGGATTATCGTGGACCGGACCGACGTCGATCCGGTTGACGGAAAACCGTCGGAAGTTCACGTCGAAATTTACTATCGGGTCCTGCGCACCAATCAAACGCAGCAGCTCGGCGTCACGATGCGAGTGGATTGACGTATGCCGCTGATCCCCCCGGCGCTCGACGATCGCTCCTACGACGACTTGGTCGCCGAAATGCTGGCGAACATTCCGGCGCACACGCCGGAATGGACGAACCCACAGCCCGGGGATCCGGGCCGCACGCTCATCGAGTTGTTCGCATGGCTCGCCGATACGATACTCTATCGCGCCAATCTGATTCCCGAAAAGCAGCGAATCGCGTTCTTAAAGTTGCTCGGTCAAGGAATGCAGCCGGCAGCGGCGGCGCGCGGGCTCGTCGCCCTTTCACTCGATCCGTCGGTAACCGTTCCCAAAGATCTCGTGAGCGGTGCAACGCTCGCCGGAGCCGTGCCGTTTGAAACCCTCGGCGAGCTGAACCTATTGCCCCTGACGGCGCAAGCCTACATCAAGGCACCCATCCAGCCGGAACACGTTGCGGATGCGCAACCATTACTGACGGGCCTCAAGACGTTATACGGGCTTTCGACGACGCCGAGCGGATATCAAACGACGGCAGTTTTCGCGAACGGCCAAGCCGATCCGGTCGGGATCGATGTCGTCAACGGCACCGTTGACGGTTGCGTGTGGCTGGCGCTTTTAGCTGCGAAGCCGGACGCTACGCTGGTCGCCCAAATCCGCGATGCAATCGGGAAAGAACGGTCAGCAGCTCCTGAGCGTCGGGTTCGTTCCGGCGCTGGCGTTGCCGGATCCATTCGCCGACATCGGACCGCGCGCGGCATGAAAGCCGGTTGGCAGCTGAGTTCATCACCGCCGGGAGAGCCGCTGAGCTATACCACGCTCGCCACTTCCGACGACTCGACGCAAGGTCTCACGCAGCCCGGCGTGGTGCGGCTGGTCCTTCCGCAGAGCGGGTTGATCAATGCGCCGTCTAATGACGTGCGCATCGACGCGCAAGCCGGAGTCGGGCCGAAGCCGCCCCGCGTGGACGATTCCGCGGTTGCCGGAAGGCTGATTGCATGGGTGCGGCTCGCGACCAGCTCGGCGCTTTCGGTCACTTGGATCGGCGTGAACGCGGTCGGAATCGATCAGCGGACGACCTTTCAATCGATCGTCGCCGGCATCAGCGACGGCACCGCCGGACAGCGATTCCAACTGAACCAAACGCAGATCGATCCCGCAACGTTTCAGTTGGAAGTTGACATGCCGGGTCTTGGCTACCAACTATGGCAGGCGGTGGACGATCTCGCCGTCGTGCAAGGCCCGGTGCCGGTCTACGTGCTCGATCCCGAAGCCGGGACGATAGCCTTTGGCAATCAGATGCAGGGAATGATCGTGCCCGTCGGCCGGCGCATTCGCGTGCGTCAAATGCGCGCGGGAGGCGGCAGCGCGGGGAATCTTCCGAGCGGTACGTTGACGACGGTTGCGGCGCGTGACGCGTCGGGTGCACAAGTCGGACAGATCGGCGTACTGCAGCCGATCGCGACGACCGGCGGAGCCGATGCGGAGACGCTGGCTCAAGCCGAGGCACGAATTCCCGGCCTGCTGCGTCACCAAAATCGCGCCGTTACCGCCGGCGATTACCAGACTCTTGCGAACGAGGTGCCCGGCGCGAACGTGGCGCGCGTCGAAGTGTTGCCTCTGTTCAAGCCACAGACGCGTACGACGAACGTTCCCGGCGTCGTGTCGGTGATGGTGATTCCCGGCAAAGCCGGCGTATTGCCACCTTGCCCGCGGGCCGATCGGCCACTGCTCGAAACGGTCTACGCGTACCTGGACGCACGACGGCCGGTTGCCGCGGAACTCTACGTCATCGCGACCGACTACGTTGGACTTGGCCTCGCGGTAGCGGTCGAAGTGCGCAGCGGATACGGTCTCTCCGCGACGTCTCAAGCGGTTGAGACGGCGCTGCGCAGCTACCTCTGGCCGACGGCGCCTGGTGGCAGCGATCAGCAGGGATGGCCGCTCGGCCGCAACGTGCGCAGCCTCGAATTGGAAGTCATCGTTAGCCAAGTGCCGGGAGTCGTCGAAGTCAACGGCCTCAATCTTTACACGGTCGCGCCCACGGGCGGATACCAGCAGATCGCAATCGACGCGACCGGAAAATCGGTATTGACGCTGCAGAGCTGGCAGCTCGTCGAGCTCTTGCAGGTGAGCGTCGCCGCCGGTAACGACGGCTCAAATATCGGCGTTCCCGACCTCGTTCCCGCACTCGTGACCGACGATTCAGTCGCCGTTCCAGTCGTGCCGAAGGTTTGCTGAGGTTCGCATGGACGCAAACGGACTGCGCTTTTGGATGTTGAGCCGCCGTGACGACTTTCCGTGGAGTGCTGGAACGCAAGGCTTGCAGTATTGCGACAAGACTCATCGCCTGCAACTCCTCAGCGTCAGCAGTGCGCCGGCGCCGGTCGAAGACTCGGTGTTGGCGAAGGGTCTCGTCGATTCCGTACCGATGGCACGCGATCGGTTCGACAACTATGCCCGCTGGGATTCGGCAAGTGGGCACGTCGTTGCCGGTGGAAGTGCTCCGGGCGAGGTTCCCATCTACACGCCGCCCGCATTCCAAAGCGTGACCGATTTAGTGCTCGGATGCGACGGCATCCTGTACGCCGCCGTCGGCGGTGCGCTCGTCATGATCGACCTACGCCAGCGGTGGCCCGATTTCACGTTGAGCGTTTCCGGTTTCACGTTTTGGCGGCTGGCGGCGCTTGCCGAAGGCGGTGTGCTCGCGCTGGATAACGCCAAACCGCAGCTTGGCACGGTCACGGGCCAACCCTTGGAAACGGGCCCCGTCGAAGTGAGGCCTCCGGCGATACTGCGATCGTGCGAAACCAACGCGAATCCGCCCCGCATCGCTTCGACATACGAACTCCCGAGCAGCGGGAAATTCGTGGCCCTTGCAGAGATGGATTCCGGGCAATTCGCACTGCTCTCGTGGGGCACAACCGGATCGAGCGTTCCAGCAGCGTTCGTCCACACGTTCGATGAAAACGCGGGGTTGGGCGCACCGGTACAACTTGGCGGCGTGCGATGGCCATACTCGCTCGTGTCAATCGGCGAGGGACGGCTTGCGGTGCTTGTGACGAATTTGAAGGAAGCTTTCATTTACGATACATCGATTCCGGGCAGCGTGGCTGCCTCGGCAAGCGACTCGTACGTCTTGAGCGGCGTCAATGTAGGACCATTCGTTCACGGATTCACGCAGCCACCGTACTACGCGAGCGTCGAGGCGGGTCCAAGCGCTACGTTCCCGTTGTTGCCGTTGTCGCTGAACAGCTTCGCCGCCGCCGGCCAAACGGATCCGTCGAGTCCCGCAATTTTTGACAGCGGCTCGCCCCAAACCATATGGCACCGGCTTTTCCTTGAAGCCATCGTGCCTCCGCGGTGCGGCGTGCTCGTTTGGCTTGCCGCAACGGATACGGCTTCGGATCTCATGTCGATGTCGACGCGCTGGTATCCGCACGTCGCCGGCGACGCCGACGTGAGCAGCATCCCCGACGACGTGCTGTCCGACGTTCCGCGCGCCACGTGGCAGTCGGTCACGCCGGAGGTCGCGTTCGCGCCCGCGTTGCTCGAAGCGTCGCCCGTTGCAAACCGTCAAGGGCTCTTCATGGTCTTGCTGCAGCGCGCTGGAAAGGCGGTGCGAAATTTGGAGGGCCGCTACCTCGGCGTTCGCATCGCGCTCAACGGCGACGGGCGAAACACCCCGGAACTGGCGGCTCTGCGAGCCTACGCTTCTCGCTTTTCGTACGTCAATCATTACTTGCCCGACATCTACCGCGAAGATAAGTTCGGCACTGAGGCCGACGCAAACGGGCGAAGTACGCGGCGCGATTTCTTCGAACGATTCGTCGATTCGTTTGAGGCGCAGCTGACGCACATCGAAGATCGCGTTGCCGGAGCCTATCTGCTCACGCGGTCGGAAGCCACGCCGGACGAATCGCTCGATTGGCTGGGAACTTGGGTGGGAATCGAGCCCTCGGCGTATCCGCCCGACCGGCGCCGGGCGCGATTGGAATCGATCCCCGAGCTATACCGGCAACGCGGAACGGCTTCCGGTCTCACGTTGGCACTTGACATTGCTACCGGCGGCATGTGCTCGCGCGGTGCGATCGTCGTGATTGAGGACTTCCGCCTACGTCATATCTTCGCAACGATTTTGGGCGCCGATCTCTCGATCAAAGCCGACCCGTTACTGCCCGGTTACTCGCCGTCCAGTAACTCGATCGTCGGCGATACGCTCTTTTTGGGCAACCCGGGCATTGCGGGCGAACTGCAAGCACTCTACGCGACGAACCTGAATTTAGCCGGCGCACCTCAGCAAGTCGAACGGTTTTATGACTCGCTTGCCAATCGCGTGACCGTCTTCATTCACGACCAAGTCGAAACGGTCGATGCATTGCTGGTGCAACGCCTCGTCGAGCAGGAAAAGCCGGCTCACGTCGCCGCGAGCATTCAACGCGCTAGCCAAGCGTTCATGATCGGCTTGACGTCGCTCGTTGGCGTCAACACTTATCTTGCGCCCGAACCGCCGCGAGGTATTGCCGCGGTCGACGTGAGCCAAATCGGACGCTACGACCTGGTTACCAACTTGCCTAGCCTCGATCCCCGCTTGGAGAGCAGCACGCCGTTTGAGTGGACGAGCCCGATCGCTCGTTTGAGCGGCCCCAAATACGTGCTTCAAAGCGATGCCATCCTTCTCGACGGGAGTACGTCAAGTTCAACGCCGGGAGTTCCGTTGATTTCCTATCAATGGTCGCTGCGTCCGCCCTCCTAAGTAAGATGATCTACAACTGTTTCCCAAGGAGAAAACTATGGCTGATATCACTTTAACCGCGGGCGGGGCGTCGGTAACCAATACGTCGCCGACGGTCAGCGTCACGGTGGGCGGGACACCGCCGACTCCGGGAACGGTGTTAACCTTCTCGCTCATTGTGGTCGACGACTTGAAAAATCAAAGCGCACCGGCGACGTGCACGGTGACGGTGCGCGGTTTGCCGACGGCGACGATCACTGGTCCCGCCACAATAGGGCCGAAGACTCCCATTAACCTCGTCGGAACCGGAACCACACAAGGCGGGGGAACGATCGACAGTTACATCTGGCAACTGACATCCGAAAAGAGCGGGCTGGGGTAGGATCGGCATGTCGGCGCCCGGCCCTCCACCTGCACCTCCACGTCCGGTGACGCTTGTTCTGAACACACCGGTCACGACGCGGGCTGCCAGCCTGACCGTCACCGGAATGGAGGTCGGCTCATACACCTTTTCACTCGTCGTTCGTGACGATATCGGCTTAGAGAGCGTTCCCGCAACTCTGCAAGTCGTCGTCCGTGTAAACCAATGAGAAGAGAATATGGTCAATTCAAGCGATACGCTTAGCCCGCCGCAGCCTCCCAGCCGCGTCTACTATTCGCTGGGGCGCATGCTCGGCGTGGAAGATTTCCAAGCCGATCAAGACTACCACCGGGGCCGGTTGGCTCGAGCGCTGCTGCAATTGTGCGGCACCGGTACGGTCTCCGGATTGAAAGTGCGCGTTCCGCAGCAGTGGCAAGCGAACTCGCCCTACGCGCCCTGGTCGTTCGTCATCGCTTCCAATCAGAACGTGCAAGTCAATGCTGCAGCGGCTGGAACGAGCGGAAACACGGCGCCGGCGTTCACCGCTGGGTTGGGGGCGACAACCGCTGACGGCACCCTGACCTGGACGAATGAGGGACCGATTCTCGAGAGCGGATGGAGGGCGAACACGCCATTTACGTATCCGGCCGCAGTCGTCGATCAGAACGGCAACGTCCAGGTGCTCAATGTGGTCGCCGGCCTTACGACCGGCCCAACCTTGCCGCAGTGGAATGCAAACATCGGCGGGGCGACTGCCGACGGTGGCGTAACCGTTGCCTGGACGTGCTTGGGTTCGGCGGCGCTCGAAGTTCAAGTGACGGAGGGCGTCGCGGTTGACCGCGCCGGCCGCATCATCGAAGTTCCACGTGCGGTGTGCGTTCCAATTGCAGACTGGCTCGCCGCTCAAACGGCTTCCGATCTCAACGCGGCGCTCAAGGGAACTAACGTAGTGATCGACGTGTTCGCGACGTTCGTCGGGTGTACGCGCGGGGTGACGCCGTGCTTTGCAACCCAAGACGACTACGACGCCACCGACGCATTTAGTCCGAATCGTTTGCTCGATTCCTTCGCGATGCAGCTGGTATTGCGGACGGATGCATCACCCAAGCTTCCGCAGGATCCTTGGCTTGCAATCGGTCCGGCTGCGACGGCGCCGAATCTGCCTAAACTCCAGGAGCAAATCCTCGAAGCCAACAGCGGACCCGGTACGGCGGCTCCCTTTGGCTCGGGTGGCACGCCGGTGGAGTACCCCCCGAACTTCGACGCAACCTCAGTATTTCTCGCCCGCCTGACGATCCCGGCCAGCCCGGTTGCGGGATCTGCGCCCACGCTGACCCTGGACACCATCGGGATCGACAACTTTTCGCGACTCTTTCTCTATTCGAGTTCGCTCGTCGCGCGCACGAGCGGTCTCAGCTCGGGTGCCGAGTCTTAGCGCTATCCTCGAATTCATAGTTAGGAGAATTCCGTGATCAACTACACCAAAGGCGATTCGCGACTGACCCTGGCGCAAGACGAGTTCGCCACCTACCAAGGCAACGGTTCGGTGGTCCTGAACAGCCAGCGGACGCGACCGTATTGGTTTGACGGACGCTTCCTTGCAGCGCAGGATCTGGCGCGCGAACAAAATTACTTCCTCCAGCGACAAGCCGATTTGGGGCAGTCGGCGGGCTTCGGAGTGGTTCACGGTTTGTGGGTAGATACGCCCGATTCTTCTGCGGTTCAAAATGCGAGCGCCGATACGGTCATCATTCGTGCCGGACAAGGCATCACGCCGTCGGGCGAGCTGGTCCTCCTGCCTTCCGACGTGACGCTCATGCTTTCGGATCTCACCGACGAAGAAAACTTGGAAGTGCAGTTCGGGATTTCGTCGAGGCCGAACGTGCCGGCGCAGACGCGCAGCGGTCTTTTCGTTCTCGCCCTACGCCCCGTCGAATTCACCGCAAATCCCATCGTCTCGTATCCGACGAGCATTCAAGGTTCGCGCACGACGCATGACGGCGATATCGTTGAGGCAACCGCGGTGACTCTGATTCCGTATCCGGACCCTGTGAGCAACTATGATGCATCACAGCGGCGAGCGGCGCTGGCTCGTCAGATTTTCGTTACCGCAAATGCGACCCAGCTCTCGAGCAATCTGCTGCCGGTGGCGATGGTCAGCATCCAGCGCGGCGTCATAGAGTGGGTCGATCCCTATCTCGTGCGACGCGATGCGGGACCGGAATATAGCGGTTTGCGCTTCGGCCTCACCGACCCGTCGGCGCAAAGAGCGTTCTTGATGCAGTACGATGCCCAGCTGCAGGAAACGGTCGCAACGAGAACGGCCGCAGGACTTTCGACGGGATTTTCTGCCGGAAACTATTTCCAGGCCCTCCCGCCGGCCGGACGCTTTACGCTCACAAGCGTTTCCGTGACCGGGCAGGATGCCACGCCGGCGTTTTCACAAGTGTTCTTTCCACCACAGATCGACGTGCGCCTCAGTATCATTCCGGTCGACGAGATCGCGGCGCTGATGGAAGACAGCATGTTTCTGCCGCCGCTCGATCTTACGCTCGCGCAGAACGCGTACGCGAACATCGCGGTCTTCGCGCTCGTTCCCGTAGCGCGGGCGGATTATGCGAAACTCAAGAGTTCCTTGCCCGTACTCGCTCCAATGGCGGTCCTGCCGCAAGTGCTCAGCTTTCGGCCGCCGATCGATCTCTTGCGCCTGTATCAAGGCGTTCCCCCCGGAACGACGGCGCCGGCGAATGCCAACGCAGCGTGGACGTCTGCGATTGGTACACAAACGTACGGCTACTATATCCGGCGTCGAAGCTCGCCGACCTTCGTCGATTTCTCCACCCCGAGCCCAATCTAGAACGATTGTGAGGTAAGGGCGATGCCAGCAACACCAATTCAAAATCCGGAGCCCGGCGAAAGTTTGATCGGGATCGATCCGCAGCTCCTCCAGCAACCCAATGCCGGATGGCGCCGGCGACTCAACCTCTTTACGGGGCGGACGCTCAGCGCAGACGCGCTCCAGAACGAACAGAACTACCGCTCGGGCCTTTTAGCCACGCTGGGCCAGGCAGTCACTCCCGGAATCGTGAACGGGCTCGTGCTTTCCGTTGACACCTCGACGCCGGATTCGTTGCTGACGGTTACACCGGGATACGGAATCGCCGCCTCGGGCGAAGACGTTTCACTCTTCCGTGCACTGCAGACGCGCTTGAGCACGCTCTCGGTCATCGATTCCATAACGGGTGTGCAAATAACAGATCCCCATACCGATCTGCCTGCCAACTTCCAAGGCTACATGGCGGGCACGAGCGTGCCGCCCGTCGGCGTTCTCGTGTTGCAGCCGATCGCTGCTGAAGCAAACGGGTCGATGTTCGATCAAGGAACGGGCCCGCTCGAAGTCAGCACTAACCTGAACGCCTCGTGCGATCGAGATCCGCAAGAGTACGCGTTTGAAGACTGGCAGGTCGTCGAAGGGCTGCGACTGGTTTTCGTTCCGTGGCCGGCGGCGAGCGCGGCCTTGCCGCTGCCTGCCGCGATTCCGCAAGCGACCTACCGAAACCGAATTGCCTACGCCATCTTCGGAGCGGAAGCGCAGCTTGCGCTAGACGAGCAGCTTCCCTGGATGGCAGTAGGCGTACCCGTTGCGCTGGTCGCATTCGACATGTCCGCCGCCGGGACCGGAGCGTGGCAGGCGAAAACGGCCTACACCGCCGGCCAAACCATTGTCGATCCCGATGGTTATCTGCAAACGGCCACGACGACCGGCACGTCGGGAACGGCGCAACCCGCCGTGTGGAACGACACTGCCGGGAAAGCGACGCAAGACGGAACGGTCATATGGACGAATGGAGGCGTTCCCTGGCGACTGCTTTTCGCCGATCGCTCGGCGGTGGTACGTTCGGGGGGCTTGCCGCGACGGCAGCCCGTGCTTCCGGTCGCGAGGATCGCGCAACTCAGCGAGCAGTTGAGCGAGCAACTCGCGCTGCAGCCGGGCTTTAGCGATCTCGCAAGCATCGCGGCGCTGTTACCCCCAAGCGCCGTGCTGCCGGCAGCGGCGATGGATTTCCAGCACATGAAGAACCTCTGGCTCCCCAGCACCTGGGATATCTCGGCAGCCCCGGTACGGGTTGAAGAGTTGGAAGCCGCTTTGCAGACCGGAATGCTCGCGGCTCCGCTCGATCCCGCCTCGAGCGAACAAGTCGAAGTGTTGGTCCCGTTGCCGGACGTCTTGTACGATCCGAACGTTCTCGTCTCCGAAACGGTTGCGCCGGATTTTCAAAACGAACTCGACAGCGCGACGTCGCAACGCAATACCGCGTTACGCTCTCGCAAGTCGATCCAAATCGAACTCAATACCCTGCAAATCGTCCTCGGGCCGAATGCGCCACAACCCAATCCGAATCTGCTCGATCTCAATGCGGGTCTGACCCCGGACGAACAAACCGGTCGCGATGGGCTTCCGGCCTTTTGGCCGCAGCCGGTCATGATTTCGAATCTCGATGAAACGTTTGGGACGCGTGGACCGGCGACGTGGCAGAGTCTCACATCGTACGCGGTCGGACAGTTCGTGATCGATTCGAACGGAAATTACCAGAAAGTCACAGCTAAAGGCACTTCCGGCGGTACGAGCCCGGTGTGGAATCCGACTCCCGGTCAAAACACCGCGACCGATGGAAGCGTCACGTGGCTGAACGCCGGCGCCGGAACCTGGATACCGAACGCGCCGTACGCTGCCCTTGCGTTCGTGTTCGACTCGAATGGAAACGTGCAAACCGTTCAGACTGCGGGCATTTCCGGGCTGTCTCAGTATATTTGGAAGCCGCAGACCGGCGCCAACACGCCCGATGGGTCCGTTACATGGTTGAACTGCGGCCCCAAGGGGTGGCAAGCGAATTTTCTTTATGCTACGGGCCAAGCCGTGGTCGATTCAAACGGCAACGTGCAAACGGTTCAAAATGCGGGGACGTCCGGGCCATCGCAACCTGCGTGGGGCGACGCGCTCGCGGAAATGACCCCGGACGGAGCCGTCGAGTGGATCAACCACGGGCCACCTGTGCCGTGGGCACGCGGCATCGAATATCGCAACCAATACTTGATCGATTCGAACGGCAACGTCCAGAGCGTCGCCCAACCCGGCACCTCGGGCGCCTCGCAATTCATTTGGAACGCAACCGCGGGCGGGGCGACGGACGACGGAACCGTCGTGTGGACCAACACCGGATCAGGAATCTGGCAAGCAAACACGGCCTATGCAGCTGGACAGTTCGTCGTCGACGCAAACGGCAACGTGCAAACCGTTACCACCCCAGGAACCTCTGGCGCCACGATGCCGGCCTGGACGCAAGGTTCCGGCGCGACGACGCAAGACGGCAGCGTGATTTGGCTCGGACAAGTCTGGACCTCGCTCGATTTGCAGACGCTTCAAGTCGCGGCGAGCCAAACTCCCTACACGATTACGTGGCCTGCCTGGCAGGCGAGTGCGACCTATGCGGTCGGGCAAATCGTTACGGATTCAAACGGAAATCTCCAGGTGGCCGTGCAGGCTACCGGGGCTGCCGGCCCGACGGCGCCGACGTGGAGCACCGTTGCCGGCACGCCGACGCCGGATGGAGCGGTATCGTGGTCGTTGATCGCGGGAAAACGCCCGCCGATTCCCCTGATTGGTGCGGACGATTGGACCGATCTGGCGGACTATGGCTTGCAGCACTTCATAGACCGCCTCAACCAGAAGGTCAAAAAGGCGAACGACCTGATCGACCTGGCATTTCTCACGACGCAAACCGACATCTATCGTTTCCGCCAGAACGTCCTCGGCTCGATCGACGCTTCGCGTCTCGCGACTTCACCAATTCTTGCAAACATCGCGACCGGCGTGACGGCGACCGCGACCGCACAAAATCTCAAAGACTATTTTACGACGATACAGACGGGGGCGACGACAACCGCCGGCGCTGCTTCGACCGGAGGAGCGGCGGGAATGTTCGACGTGGCCGCTGTCCCGTCGAGAACGCTCGAGTTCAATCGCGCGGCGACCCCTACTTTCGCCGAGTCCGCACAGAAGTCGGCCGTTACTTCCAATGTCGCCGCCTCAGAGTCCGCCGCCTTGGCAGCAACAGGGAGTACCGTCTTGGGCGGGGCAACCCAATCGCGAACGTTATCTTCCGACGTCTGGCGCGGCGCCGGCAGTGAGTCGTTCGTCCCTACCACCGGAGCTCCGGTCGTAAGCGCCGAGCCATCGACGCAGGACGTGACGGGCCAGTCGCCGATCGCAGGAGCGCAACTCGACATTCGAACGCTGAGCATCGCGGAACGCCTGGCTCAACCTCAGTCGCAGGAAAGCCTCTTCTATGCAGTCGGAAATCGAGTCGGATTGACGCAGGCCCTGCTGGGCCTCGATATCACGATCGACGATATTCAGCTTTTGGTAGATGCCGCCGGAGCCGCGCCAGCGGCGAACGCGCCAATTCCAACGGAAACGCACTCCATTATCGAATTGCGCGACCCGAACCTGGGTGCCGCGTTACTGAGTAAAATTCAGAATCCGTACGTCATTGCCAACGCCGACGAGGCTGGAGTCTTCTCGAGCGGCGTGCGCGTGCTCGAACAGCATACGCAACTCCTCCGAGCGCTCGAAGCTCGCGTGCAAACCTACACGAATTTCGTGACCCTGTGCACGACCTCGCTCTCCAACGTGCAAAATGACGTGCAGAGCGCCCAAACCGAACTCACGCAGTTCGAGAACGAACTAGCCGTCTCTCGTCAGAACCTGGCATTCACGAGCACGCTTCTTTTGGACGAGCAGCAGCGCGTAACAAACATCAACGCGCAGCGAACCCAGACTCTCGAAACGTCGGTGCAAGTGGTCGTTTACTCGCGGCCGCGCACTCTGGAGACCGAAGACGACGTTCCGAGTCGCCAACTCGTTCCAGGGAACGTCGCGAACCCCGTGCCGACCTGCCTGCAGCAATCGGTTTCAGTCCCCCCCGAGCTGAGCGAAATCGTCGCGTTGATGCGCGAACTCCCGGTGGCGTGGTTCCCGGCGGTACAGGCGTTGATGACGAGTTTGCAACGACCGGTTTTGCTACAGCAGGTCGCAATCGCTACGCGGGCGAGGGCAGCAATGCAGCTGCAGCTGGCGCAACCGGCATCGTCGGCCCTTCTAAAGGCGAGCGTCTACGGGCCGGCCATCGCAGGCGTCTACCAAGCGAATCAGATGGTGGTGCGCGGATTTCAAACAATGCGGACGACAATCGCCCCCGAGCAACTGGCGAGCCTGAGTTGGAGCGCGCAGGTGAGCGCCGTTTCGGCGGTAACCACGATTGCAGACCTCACGTCATCGCAAGCCGTCGCGGCGGACGTTGCGGGCGCGGTTTCTCGCGCGCAGCAACAAGTCTCGAGCGTTGCTGGGTGCGTCTATGCGCGCGCGAACTCTGCGCTGCCGGCAGACCGCTTGGCGTGGGCCGAGTTTTTGCGCGGTCCAGGCCTCAACATCGGGTTGCAAAACCTGGCGGTGCTGCCGATGTGGACCACGCAGCCGTACGCGGACCGTCAGCAGATGCAGCTTCTGGTGGACTGGCTTTTTGCCCAAATCGATACCACGAGTTCCGGTCCGCTCGCATTCATGAGCGACGTCGTGCGGGTGTGCATTCTGCTCGCCAGCCACGCGCCGGTCAATGATGTCATCGCCGGCGCGGTCACCGTGCGCGTGCAGCCGTTCGTCGGCGCAAACGTCAAACTGAATCTCCCATCGCCTCGGGTCGGAAGCGGCATGTACGTTCAACTGTTTTCGAAGGGCAATCTCGCTGCCGAAGCCGTCGTTAACGATCTTGACAGCACTAGCGTTTCTGCAACCGTCACGAACGTTCACATGCCGGGCGTATTCCTCGAATCTAACGATGTCGCGCACTTTACGACTCAACTGCCGCAAGCCGCCGCAATGCGCGCATTTTCGGCGTAGGTCGCGCTCGTGCAGGCACTGACCGTAGCACGATCCGAACGGGGGGACCGCCGAGTCCGCCGCGCGCGCCTGCACGTCGGCGATCGTACTTCGCGACCATGGGCCGAGTTCACGCTGTCGGAGGCGCTGCGTCTCGTTCACCTGCCGGGTGAGGATGAGGGACGGGTTTACTATTTCCGCCGCATCGTGCTAAGAGATATTCCCGCCGATGGAAACCGCATCGTTTGGCAAACGCGTCTGCAAGTCGTTCTCACCGAGTGCGCCGGTAGCGCGGTTCACGGCGCGGATCGGCGCGCCGGCTCAGCTGAAACGGTGTATTTTGAGAGCCGTCAGGAAGCGCTCGAGATGCTGCTGCGCAAGCTGTTTCGTCGCGAGCCAAGGGCCGATTGGTTCTGGCCGCTCGTGAGTGCTGCCGCGACTCCTGTCAATGATGGCATGCAGATACGAGCGATCCTAGAAGAATTGCGGAACGAGCCGGGTTCTTGGCGCCGCGTTGCGCAATCCGTCTTTACTGCGCTCGGCTCCGCCGCTCCCGGCGTGCTGTTGGCGGCGGTCCCCGTCGGCGAGGCCGCGAGATGGTTGCGCGAAATGGGTGACGTAGAAGGGGCGGACGCGAATGCACCGGCGGTGCGTCTTTCGACCGATGTCGAGGAGGCGATTGCGCGAGCACTCCACGCGCTGGGACCCGACGATCCGCGCACGATGTGGCTTGCCGTCCTGGCCGTGAGCCAAGTCGCGCCTGCCACAATGAACGCGGGCATCGTCGTGCGGCGCGCACGTGCGACGTTGGCACGTCTTTTGCCTCCGGACCGTGACGCGGCAAACCGGGCTACGCAGGCGAGAACGCGTAACGATGTCCGCAGGGTCTGGTTCGACGACGACGTTCCGCAGCACGGTACGGGCGCCGCGCCCAAGGAGCTTGAGACTCCGATTGCAAGCGATTCCGAGCTGCTCGTGGCTGCCCAGGAAATTGCGCCGCGCGGCGCCGTCGCCGAAGAAATGGCGCCGCGCATTGGCGCCATCGCGCAACCCGAACACGTCGTTCCACTCGTCGTGGCGGAGTGCGTATTTGTCGGTGAGCGAACTGCAGCGGCGGGGTTGTTTTTCTTACTCAACGTGCTGGCGCGTCTCGGAATCGCGCGCTTGCTGCAAGGTACGCCGGCCCTGGTCGAAAGCGCATTCGTTGCGCGCCTGCTGATTCGGCTTGCGATGCGCGCCGGCGTCGATCCGGCCGACCCAGCTATTCGACTGCTGGAGGCTGAGGTCGAGCTTTTGCGATTGGCGCTCACCGCGCCGCAGCCTGACGACACTACCCTCTTGCGTAGTTGGAGTCTTGCCATCCGTCGCTGGTGCCGCCAAACTGGCCGGCTCGACGTTCGCGACGTCGTGCGCCGAAGCGGACGCGTCTCCGTCACTCGAACCGATCTCGACGTCTCCTTGCCGCTCGCGCATGCCGATATCCGCATCCGTCGCATCGGCCTAGACATCGATCCGGGATGGCTTCCCTGGTTCGGACGCGTCGTGCGTTTCCACTATACACTCGACGATACGGGCGAACCGTTGTGTTGAAAACCGCGCGCGTGGAAGCGGTCGTTGACGATGTTACGGCGTACGGCTTCGTGCTGGCAGCGCTCGCGGGGCTTGCAGCGTCTTGTCCGACGCTCGACGAAGGCGTGCGCGAGCGGCTCGATGCCTCCGCGCGGCGCTTTCAGGGAAATCGGACGCTACTGCTGCGGACGTTTGCGGAATACGCTAAGAAACCGAACGCTGCCGACGAACCGCTCTTTGCTGCAGCCCGCGAATTCGATTTGACGGCGACGGAAATTTTGGCCGTTCGGTTGGCGGTCGCGATTGAGGAAGACGTATTGGCAGGCCATCTGCTGGCACACCTTCAGCAGCCCCTCGTTCAGAGCCGGCCCACCATCGGGTTACTGGCGCACGCTTTCGGCGAAGAACGCAATCCGAGCGCGATCCATGTGCTTGCGCACGGTGCGGCGGTGCGCTGTGGTCTGTTACAGCTCTCCGCGGAGGGACTGCCTCTGCCGGAACGCCACGTAAGCATTCCGCTCCCGAATAGTCTTGCTCTGCAAGGCATGTCGTGCGAATGGCCAGGGGCGTCCATCGTTCCGGCCGCCCAGATCGTAATTCCATTGGGCGCTTCTTCCGAAACATACGCCGACGCATTGAGCGCACGGCTGTTCGCGCTGAAAACGGAGGGTGCGGTGGTGGTTGTCCGCGGCGGCGACGGCCGGGAATCGCGCGCCGCCGCCGAGCGGATCGCTTCGGGACTCGGAAAGCGACCGGCGTTCATTCACACGGATCACGTCGCGGCGATGGCACCGTGGCTTTTCCTAAATGGGATGCTTCCAGTCTTCGCGCTGTGGCTTTCGCCGGGCGAACGTAAGCCCGTGCCGGCGATTCCGTGCTTTGCCGGTCCAACTATCGTCTTGACCGGGCCGGAAGGCGATTTCGAAAGCGACCACAGGGTGTTGCTCGAGTGGCGACTCGGTGTCCCGTCGCCGGCCGAACGCGAAGAACTTTGGGTTGCCGGCTTCGCAAATCGCGAACTCGCTAAGCGGGTAGCGTACGAGCATCGGCAAACCGCCGGCAGAATTGCCGCACTCGCCGGCAAAGTAAACGAAGCGATCGGTGCCCGTACGCCGATGCGATACGAGGACATCACGGCCGCGGCGCGGCGCGCCGAATCGACCGGTCTGGGGGCACTCTCCGAGGTCATTCTTGACGACGTCGACGACGCCGCTCTGGTCGTTCCGGAAGCACTGCGTGAGGAACTCGAAGCCCTCGTGGTTCGCTGCCGGCTGCGCGAACAGTTTGCCAGTTCGTTGGGCCCTTCGATTCGAGCGCGCTATCGCCCGTCGGTGCGGGCGCTCTTCTTAGGAGCTTCCGGCACCGGAAAGACGCTTGCCGCAGCTTGGCTCGCGACTCGGCTCGGAATTCCGCTCTGCCGCGTCGACCTGTCGGCTATCACGTCGAAGTACATCGGCGAGACCGAGAAGAATCTCAGCCAGCTACTTTCACGCGCCGAGCAGAACGAGGTCGTGCTGCTTTTCGATGAAGCCGATTCGCTCTTCGGAAAACGGACCGACATTCACGATTCCAATGATCGCTTCGCTAATGCGCAGACCAACTATCTCTTGCAGCGCATGGAGAGCTATGACGGGATTACAGTGCTGACGAGCAACGGGCGTGGCCGCTTCGACGCGGCATTTTCTCGCCGCTTCGATGCGATTCTCACGTTTCCGTTGCCTGGCCCAGAGGAGCGTCGCGCCCTATGGTCGGCGCACATCGGCGACGGCCACGGCGTGAGCGTCGCACAGCTCAATCAGCTTGCTGCCGTCGCAGAGCTTTCCGGCGGACAAATTCGGAATGCAGTGTTGCGAGCCGCCGTCGGTGCCGCCAAAGGCGGCGAAAGGATTCGGTACCGGCATCTCCTTATCGGAGTCTCGAGCGAGTATCGCAAGTTAAGCCGCCAACTGCCGAGCGAATTAAAACAACGGGACGATCCGGAACCTGTCTAGCGCCATGCCCGCACCCAGCGTCGCACCAAGCCAAACCGTCGCACCGACGCCAAAACCTGCTCCTGCCGCAAAGCCCGAAGCACCCAAGCCGGCCGAACCGCGTGGGACTCCGACAACCGCACCGGCGCTTCCACTGTTTGCCCGAACTAACGAACTCCCGATACCCTTCGTCGCTACGGCCGGACCCGGCGGGCAACAATGCCGATACCGTCGTTCCCACGGCCGGGTCCGCGGACAAGCAATGCCGCCGCACGTTCAAGAGGCCATCGAACGAAGTCTCAAGGTCAACCTCGGCGGGGCGGCCATGCATACGGGCGACGCTGCCGGAGAAGCAAACGAACGGCCTCGACGCGCAGCGCGTTCACAGTCGGCAACCACATCTTCCTAGGGAACGGTACGAGACCAACCGACCTTCGGCTCCTCGGGCACGAAGCGGCACACGTCGTTCAGCAGCAACACGCGCCTGCGATTCAGCGTTCCGCATCGGTGCGCGGCGATGCGCTTGAACGCGAAGCGGATCGAGCATCAGAAGCAGTAGTAAGCGGCGAGCCGTTTACGGTGAGCGAGCGAGTCGCCGGTCCAGCAGTGCAACGCCTCGGTTTGAGCGACGCGCTCGATTATGTCGCCGACAAGGCAAACCTGATTCCAGGCTTCCGGATGTTCACGATCGTTCTCGGCGTCAATCCGGTCAACATGAGTCACGTCGATCGCAGCCCGGCAAACATCATGCGGGCGGTGGTGGAGTTTATTCCCGGCGGCGCTCTCATAACGCAGGCCCTCGATAAGTACGGCGTCTTCGATAAGGTCGGCGCATGGGTCGATCAGCAGCTCGCGACGCTCAAACTCGTAGGAGGTTCGATCAAGAGTAGTCTGGATAAGTTCCTGGACTCTCTCGGCCTCCGCGACTTGGTGCATCCCGGCGACGCTTGGGAGCGCGCGAAACACATCTTCACCGACCCAATCGATCGCATTAAGAGTTTCGTTAGCGGACTCGTCGACGGCATCATTAAGTTCGTCAAAGACGCAATCCTGATGCCGCTGGCCGAACTCGCGTCTCAGACCCGAGGCTGGGATCTCTTGATTGCGGTGCTCGGAAAGAACCCCATCACCGGCGAGAAAGTGCCGCAGGACGCGGAAACGATCGTCGGCGGCTTCATGAAGCTGATCGGGGAAGAAGAACTCTGGGCGAACGTTAAGAAGGCAAACGCGCTTTCCCGCGTCGCGGCCTGGTTCAAGACCAACCTCGCCACGCTCCTCGATTTTGTCAGCCAGGTGCCGTCGCTATTTATCGACGCGATAAAGTCGCTGACGCTCGAGGATATCATCCTCCTGCCGCGCGCCTTCAAGAAGGTTGCGACCGTCTTCGGCAACTTCGTCGGCAGGTTCGTCACTTGGGCAGGCAATGCCGTTTGGAGTTTGCTTCAGATCATCTTTGAAGTCGTCGCGCCGGGTGCGGTTCCGTATCTTAAGAAACTCGGCGGCGCTTTCAAGTCGATCCTCAAGAATCCAATTGGCTTTGTCGGAAACTTAGTGAAAGCCGGAAAGCTCGGATTCCTGCAGTTTGCCGACAACATCGGCGCGCACCTGAAGGCAAGCCTGGTCGAATGGCTCACCGGTACGCTCACCGGCGTTTACCTGCCCAAGTCGTTCGAACTCAAAGAGATTGCGATGTTCGTGCTGTCTGCGCTGGGACTGACGTGGCAGAACATCCGTCAGAAACTCGTCAAAGCCCTCGGCGAGCCTGCAGTCAAGGCCATGGAGGCCGGCTTCGACATCGTCGTTACCCTGGTAAAAGACGGTCCCGCCGCTGCGTGGGACAAGATCAAAGAACACCTCAGCAGCCTCAAAGACATGGTCATCGCCGGCATCATGGACTTCGTCGTGACCACGATCGTCAAGAAGGCGGTCGAAAAGGTTATCAGCCTCTTGGTTCCGGGCGGCGCTTTCATTCAAGCGATCATTTCGATCTACGACACCATCATGGTTTTCGTTTCGAAGCTGAGCAAGATCATGCAGGTTGCCATGGCCTTCCTCGATTCGATGATGGAAATCGCCGCCGGCGCAATCGGCGGAGCTGCGAAGAAAGTAGAGAGCACCTTAGCCGGCTTGCTCACCCTCGCAATCAGCTTCCTCGCCGGTTTCCTCGGTCTCGGAAAGATCGGCGAGAAGGTGATAGGGATCATCGGCAGAGTCCGCGATACCGCCGACAAGGCGTTAGACAAAGCCGTCGATTGGATCGTTAGCTCTGCAAAAACGCTGTTCTCGAAGATTTTCGGAAAGGGTGATAAACCCGACGAGCGGACCGATGCGCAGAAAAAGTCGGATCTCGATAGGGCTGTCGCCGAAGTTGAGAATCTGCAACAAGCGCCGGACGCAACGGAGGACGGAATCAGAAGTCACCTTCCGGCCATAAAGCGCAAGTACAGTCTGGTCGCGTTGGACTTAGTAATCGACAAGGAAGACGACTCAGGCGAAAGCGTTCACGTTTCCGCAGAGATCAATCCAAAAGCCAATACGCGAACGACTGATCTGAAGCAGACCAAGGGATTCACGATGGAGGAAATTCTTGCGGAGTATGCTGAGGCGTCCAACAGCTGGGCGTCAATTCAACAGCGAGCTCTGGCAGAAGAGGATCTCAGCGCCAAGTATGTCGGATCTGTATATGAGCTGCACCATCTTTTGGTTCAGCAGTTTAGAAGTAGATTCGAGGCAGGGCGTCTTAAAATCGATCGTTGGACGGTAAAGTTAAGCACTGATGAGCACAAATGGATACACAAAGACTATGAGTGGAATCAACAGTGGCGAGAATTCTTTGCTAGCTTCCGCGCTAAGAAGCAGAAGCCCAGCGACAGCGAAATCCTTTCCAGCTTAGGGCAATGGCGCACGATTTTGGTCTAGAAGGCTTGGCGCTTATCGACTACCGAACGAAACAGAAGACGGGTCGAACATTGTGATGCGCAGCAGCCTCATGGTAGACTCGCAACTTGCATCTGAGCTAGATATGGGGACCTATGCTTGTCCTAAGAGGACACATACTCAAACTTACCTACGATCGAAGCTTTCGTTGGTGTGTCGACGGGGAAGGTCACGCTGACGTCGACCGGGCCCGGCGCGGTGCTTGCCGGAGAGTCAACCAGGAGATTCCCGTTCGCATCGGTTTTAGGATTCTGAACCACTACGGTTCCGAAGCTCACGGCGACGGCTCCCGTAAGTCCGGTCCCAATGATCGTGACGGACGTTCCTCCGGCGACGGGCCCCTTTGCCGGGTCGACGGTGTAGTAATAGAATGTACCGGCCGGAATGTTTGGTTTTGACGCCGTCGGGATGACCACCACGACGTCCACGTCGCTCTTCGCTTTTTCGTCGGATGGCGGAGTCGTGCTGCGCACCAGCCCGTCGTTCACGAGTTCAAAATTTGCCCCGGGCGTCATTCCGAAGTTGACGGCGGTCGCACCCGTGAACCCGCTGCCGGTTATCGACACGCGGGTGTTGCCGGCATGCGGGCCATACGAGGGATCGATCTTGCAGGCGGGAACGCCGGCTTGGTTACTCGACTGCAGGTTACTGAGAGCCGATAGCGCCTGAGAGCGACCTGCTCCAGCGGCCTGAATTCCAAAAAATGCCGCGATCAGCGTTCCAACAATCCCGGTTACCGATGAGACCACAGCCAAAATTTCGGCAGTACCCGCATTCTGTGGCCGGAACAGGTTTACCGTAAGAGTTACGACTGCAAGAGTGAGGAACAACCCCGCGATTATCAGCCAAAACCCATAGATGATGCGCGCTTGCTCGAGGTCCTTGTCGTCAACCGGCACAGGTTCTGCATCTTTGCGGCGGGACGCAAAGTAAACGATCGCGCTGCCTACCAAGGCAAGGACCGCGGTAAGCCAGACGCCCCCTGAAAGCCACGCGAACATCGAGTCGACCTGTACTATTTGTTCGGGTGAAAGTGGCAACTGCGTAGGGAGGGCCGACGGCACGGAGCTGGGTGTCGCGGTGGCGGCCGCCAAGGCTTGAAGCGGTACGAGCGCTGCGGCAACTGGTAGAAGAAATCTTAACAAGAAACGCACCGAACTCTCACTTTCTCGCGAGCATGAATCCCTGTAAGAACGCCCAGGCGACCTGTGAACCGTCAACATCGCCATGGCTCGAAATAAACGCGTCACCAGTCAAGTTGCGAATGATCTTTCCCTCCGGCAACGGCGCATAGACCGCATTGCCGTCGAGCAGCGTATCGTCGAAGGCTTCGGCGGTTTGCTCAGCACCGCTTGCGCCCATGCCACCCCACGGGCTGTTCGCTGTGCCGGGAACGGTTAGATCCGGAAGCGCACCCGCGACGTCACGCGAAATAAAAGACGCAATTGGATATGCTGCACCGACGGCCCAGTCGTGCGAGCTGTGGGTAATCTGAATGATGTCGCGCACCTTATGCTTTGCGACCACGTTGCGAAAGGCGCCGATTGGACGGCTGGCATCGGGCGGCGCGGGAGCGAGGCCATAGTGCGAATAGGCCGCCTGCAAGAGCGACATTGTGCGAACTTGCACGCCTTCAGGCAGGGCGTTCGCGAGCGAGGTCACCAGACGACCTCCGAAGCTATGTCCGACGAGATGAACGCGCAGAGCCGGCTTGGTTTGTAGCGCGGTCGCCACTAACGGCGCCGCGCCGACTTGTCCGATCGTTCCGGCACGCTCCTTCATGACGTAGTACGTCGTCAGATTCAAGAGCATGTTCGCCGCCTTTTGAATGTCGGCGATCGGGTTGAAACCTGCGGCCGCGCCGCGAACGGCGTCAGCCGACGGCGAGTCGTCGTCGATTACCGCCGCTCCACCTCCCCCAGCTGGTGCCACTGGGTGCACGCCGAGCTGCGTCAAAATATTTTGCAGCACAGCCGCCCCATTATTCCCCACCAGTGTGCCCGTGCCGTCGTCGAGTCCGGGATCGGGCTCGCTCGTCGTTTTTGGAAAGAGCGCGGCGAGTGCGGCGACAAAGACATTCTGCGCCGACGGATCGTCGAGTGAGGGCACCTGGGCCGCTGCCGTATCCAACAGCTTCTGTTGCGCCGCATCGAATTGGCCGTAAGCGTCCTTGAGGTTTGCGATTTGCGTCGTGATGGCCGCTCCGTAATCTGTCGGGTCGGCAATTGCGGCTGCACCCCCCGGTATGAGTTCCGATTCGTCGAACTTTTTCGACGGCCAATACAAAGCGATGACCCCGGTGCGCGCAAGATCGGATGCGGTGAGTCCCGCCGCATTCCACGCCTTTGAGACGCTGCCGAAGAAGCCGCTGTACAGGTTGCGCGCATCTGCAATATCGTTATTCCAGCCATGTGAAATGACGATCAGGTCATCGATGTTGGGAAGCATCGCGGCCGTCGCGGCTTCGGCGCCCGTGCCATCGATCTCTCCGAGCGGCGTGATGCTTCCAGTCTTATCAAAAGGCACTTCGACGGTTTGAAACGGGTCGAAATTCATTCCGTTGGCCCTCTTCCCTAAACGGCTTGGATGGCGCGCATGATGTCCACGAGGCCGCCGCCTTGAAACGTCGGATCGCGTTTCAAATCGGTAGCATTCTCGACGAAGAGCGCCTTAACGTCCTCAGGCTGTCCGATATACTCTTTGCGAATCGAAAGAAAACTTGCAATCAAACCGGACACGTGCGGTGCGGCCATGCTGGTGCCGGAGTCTTCGCGATAGGTGTATCCATTGGCCGGAATCGTGGTCGTCGTGCCGTTAGGGTTGGAGACGGTTACCGGCAGGCGGGACTGCGTCGAGGCGCAAGAAATGATTCGTTCTCCTGGTGCGACGAGATCGGGTTTGAGACGGCCGTCGCCCGTCGGACCTTTCGAAGAGAAATACGAAACCCCGTATAGATGGGGCGCCTCCCGATGCGTCGATCCGACGGTGATTGCGAGATCGGCGTTGCCCGGATCGTTGATGGTCTGCGGAATGGTCGCGCTCCAACCATTGGTGTACGTCGTGTTGAGGGTGCCGTATCCCGAATTCCCCGCAGCCGAAACGACCACCACACCCGAGCGAACGAGCCGATTTACCTCGACGCACAGCGGACTCTGCCCGCAGGCAAACCACTTCGCATCGAAAGGATAGCCGATACTCAAATTTACGCCGGCGATGACCATTCTTCGCCCATAACTGTTCAGCTGCTGGATCTCCTCGAAAGCGTCGATGATCGAAGAAACCTGTCCGCTGCCGCTGTCGTTGAGCACCCGCATGCTGACGAGCGTACACTTTGGCGCCATGCCCGTTATGACCGGAGGATAATCGATGGCCCGCTCGTCCGCGCCGGCGCCGTTACGCGTCGTGAGCAATACGGTTGGGCGGTCAACCGAGGGCTGCGCGGCCGCGGATGGCGCCGATGCAGAGTCGGCAACCCCCGGTGCAGCCCAGGTGCCGGCCATGATGCCGGCAACGTGGGTGCCATGTCCGAAGGCATCCACCATTGCCCCCGGGTCGTCTTTGGATGGGTCGGAAGCAGGCGGCATCGCATTCGCAAAGTCGCGATGCCGTACCGGGCGAACATCGTCGAGCGACAGATTCCCGTAAGCTTTAAAATGCGGATGCGTAACGTCGATGCCGGAATCGAGGACGGCCCAGACGATACCGGATCCTGCAGCGCCATAGGCGATCTGAGCAGCATCAGCCTTCACGGTTGCGATTGATTTTGTGATAAGCGACTGCACCTCGTTGTCTTCCCAAATCTGATGGATCGAGATCGGACCGGTGCTTGGATTGCGGTCCAAATCGACGAGCGCTTGCACTTGCGCCCCTGTCAAGGTCGCAAAGACGTAGGGATGCGAAGCCTTATCGTTGGTTCGGTAGTCGATCGGCCCGACACTTTGATTAAGAATTTTGAGGCATCGCTCCACGCTCGTACGAGCCGCCTGCAATCCTTGTGGTTGAGTAACGTTAAGGACGACGATGCACTTATAGGTCGCTTCTGGATCGGCTTTGATTTTTGACGCGAGGGGCTCGGCGATAACGCGACCGACCATATCCTCGGAATCAAAGTTCGTCGTGTCATCGAGTGCCGTACGGTCGCGGCGGAACTCGACTGGAACGTCGGGTGCGATACGGCGATCTAGCGCGAAGACGTGAGCACCCGTGAGTGTTGCGAAGAGGAACGGTGAAACCACCTGCTCGCCGCTCCACGTGGAGTTTTCATTTGCTGCAAGGCCAAGTCCATCGATCGCCGCTTTCACTTGCTGCAGAATTGCCGGCACCTTGCCGTACGCCGATTCGACGTCCGCTTCCGGCGTAATTACCGCGCGCACGACAATGTTGAAGAGCGTCGCAGGTGCTTGTCCTGCGAGGTCGCGGAGCGGCTGCGTGATGCGGCTCGGGGTGGATTCGTTCATCGGCGGTTAGTGATTAGATCCTTCGCTCGGCACTTGCTTAAGGTGTTCGATTGGATTATAATAAGCAGGCCCCTGCATGCTAATAGGCTTCAGGGTTCATCCTCGTTGCGTGGTGTCCACATATGAACCTTTGCTGTTACGATTTCTTAAGCCGAAGCTGCACCTCTTCTGCAAGCTTGCGCAGCGCGCCATTGCCTTGCACCATGGCGATGGAGCCCGATTTTGGGTGGCTGATTGAGCCGCGGATCACGTCGGGTGCTTCACACCATAGGTTTACCAGCAAAACTGCGGCGTCCGAAATGAGTCCGAGATCTTCGTCGGCGGGCCGCGCGCGCGCGCATACGGCGCGGTCCGCTCTCGCCGGTTCTAGCCGCACGACAAGCGACAGCGGGGCTGTCTCTGCAAGCCTCACCCCATCAGGGTAATTCGAGCGGCTCTCGACTCACTCTCGTCTTCCTCTGAGCCGTTTTTCGTTCTATGCAAAGGCGCGAATTATGAATAACGTGTGCCTGCATTTTCGGTTCTTCGGAGATTTTGCGATCCAGGCGGATGCTCGCTGGTATCGAGGGCCTTCCGCGAAGAAGGGGCGCGACCTCATCCAATACCTGGGGGCTTACCCACGCCGAGTCGCAACCGTCGACGACCTGGCTGAAGCCTTTTGGCCGGGTCTCTCGCTTGACGCCGTGGGACACCGCATCCACCTCGCGGCGAGCGGGGCACGCACATACCTCCGCAGCGTGCTCGGGGGAGAGGACGTCATCGATTGCGTCTCAGGGGGCTACGCCTGGGGGCCGCAGATCCGCATCTCCTCCGATGCAAACGAGTTTCTGGAGTTATGCCGGAGCAAGAGCAGTGAAGCGTTGCAGTCGGCCTCGGACCTGTATGCCGGGGAGTTCCTCGCCGGCGAAACCGCCGACTGGCTCCAACCGCTTCGAGTTCGATGCGCGACCGCCTACAGCTGCGCGATGGATCGTCTCGCTGAGGAGGCCGTCGCGGGTGGTGATTTCGAAAAGGCCCTCTTGTACGGTCTTCAACTGACTGCTTTTGAGCCCGCGCACGAAGGCGCTACCTGTCTGGTGATGCGTTGTTTCGCGGCGCTCGGTCAACGGGCGCGCGCATTAGAGCGCTACGACGCACTAGCCGCGCACCTAAATTGCCACTTAGGCATAGGACCAACGCAGCAAACGATCGATCTCGTCCGCGAATTGCGCGGAGAGAGCAGACAGTAGGCTTCAGGCGGAAATCGCGGGCTTTGGGACGACGACCGCTACTACACGCGGAGGACGTCGAGCATGCCGTGCGTCGTCGAACCCGGCGGCCGGCGCCAAAAGTTTTCATCCCAGAGGTAGTCGCTATGCACCCAGGGATGGACGAGTGAGAACTTCGATGCTAGCAGGGTGTTTTCGCAGATCGCCCGGCCGCCGCGATCGGTGTACGATTCGATACAGTTGGCGACGAGATCGGTGCCATACCAGTGATTCGCCCAGAAAATTTGCGGAGTCGAGGATGCGGCGTCCCCGGAGAGCGTTGTAAAATCGTTGGTGAAGAGCCTGCCGTAGACGTCGTTGCGCCAATGGTCGGCCGAAGCCGAAACCGTCGGCTGTTTGACGTCGAAGAAGAACTTCGTCTTTTCCAGCGACGACCCGAATGTCACGAACGCTCGCAGGCGATTCCATTGCTCCGGAAGCACTCCGCCCTCGGCGCACATTTCGTGGATGTTTATGAGAGCGTCCATTCCAATCGTCGATCCGAGGCTGTGCGCTGCCACGACGACGCGGTCGTAGAGCGGCAGAGGTGGGTCGAGCGCTCCTCGTATGGCGAAACCGTCGCGCGGCACCGGCATCGTTACGAGAGGGCCGGATTCGGCGCGTAAGACCTGAAGGATCACGCCTTCGACCAACTCCACGATCTCCTGACGCAATTTGTAAAACGCGGAGTTTTCGTCGTGCGTCGTATAGATTTGAACGTCCCCGAGCGTATTGACGAAGAACTCGTTGAGCGTTCCGAACGCCGATCGAAAGAACCCGACGATTGCGACTGCCGTGATCGTCGCCAGCATCAGCCGGTGGTTCGGATCGGGCACGAAGGGGTGGAACCAGGGCCACCACCACAAGCCGAACGCCGCAACGAGCAGAAGAAGTGCCTGAAACCACAGGCGCCAAAGCCGGCGTGGAACGAGGTCCTCGGAAGGGGTTGTCCGCCGAACGCGCGTGCGCCGATACGCCTCGGCGCACGAATGATAGGCACTGATCACCAGCTGCGTCAGAGCGTATGCACCGGCGAAGAGAACGACGACGTAGGCTACCGCCGGCAACGCAAACTGCTGCAACGTCGCAGTCGGATGCAAAATGAAATCGACCACCGACGGGATGCTCTTTCCCGCAGTTCGGAGGGAGCTTCGCGAGCGCGCAGGTCGCTGCGTCGGCAAAAATCCGATACCCCCAGTTCGCCGCGACCGCCGCCAGGGCCAGCAAGACGAGGCTGATCGCCAGCACGGCGACTAACATACCCAGATCGAAGAGCACTTTCCGAGTGCTCGAGTAAAGCTTTGCGCCGGCGTTGAGCGGGACGAAGATGGCGTCGGCAATCCACCCCAGCACCTTTCCAAGCGCCGTCTGATTCTTGTCGATGGGACTCCAATACGCTTCGAATACATCGAAGTACGACGTCCTTGGATCGTCCGGGTTCTCATCGCTTTGACAAATGCGCAGGGCGGTCGCGTGAACGTCCCCGGGTTCGGCCTCGCTCTTTGCGATCTTCGGCCACAGGATGTTGAGTTTCCACTCCGGCGTAGGATGCGTTTCGTTGAGGCGCCGAATCAACTGCGTGCCGAACAGATCTTGGATTTCGTAGCGGGCGGTCGGGTGGATGCCGTGAATCACCACCACTGCCGTCTTTGCTTGCGTTTCCTGCGTCATCCCAGCTCCATTGTTGATCCTCGGCGTCGGGAAAGTACCAGGATTATACCACGATCAAAGACGGGCTCGCTGCGCGAGCCCGTCGTCTAACCGTTTCTCTTGCCGAAGTGTTAGGCTTGGAGCGAGCGGTCGGATATCGTCGCAGCGTTGCCCGCGATTTCTACACTTCGGTAGCCGAGGACGCTCAGTAAGCGACTCTCCGGAACCTTTAAGGGGCCGGGCTTGTCGGCAGTGCCCGGCGCGGGCTGCGGATATGCAGTCGACGCGGCGGTCGCAAACCGTATGTTGCCGTCGGTGTGCTGAACGATTTGATGGATGTGACCGTTCAGCACGGTTACCGCGTCGAAACGACGGAGCGCCGCCAACACGCGAGATCCGTCCTCGGTTGTCCAACCCCACGGCGGAAAAAGCGCGTAGAGCGGCACGTGAGCGAATACGACGATTGGTGTCGAGCTTTTTTGCGCCGCAAGATCCTTCTCGACGAAATTTAGCTGCTCGGTGCCGAGCTTTCCATCAATCTCGAAGTTGAAGACGTTAACGAGCGACACGAAGTGCACTCCACCTTGGTCCCATGAAAACCACCCGTTCGGGGCGTCGCCTCGCCGAAACGCTGCGAAGAAGGCTTGCGGCGTTCCGATGACGTCGTGTTCGCCGGGAATGACGATAAGGGGTGCTTTCAGGGTGGAGAGCATGTGTTTTGCCGCATCGAACTGCGCGGGCTTTGAGAGGTGCGTCATGTCCCCCGTGTGGACGACGAAGGATGGCTGCACGGGCAGCGCATTGATCGCATCGATGGTTTTTTGGAGCGTCCCGGCAACGTCGGGGTTCTCCGGCCGGGCGAAGCCGATATGGCTGTCGCTAATTTGGACGAAGGAGATGCCCCCTTCGGCGGCTTGGGCGCGTTGGGCAGTGAATAGACCGGTACCGGAGAGAGACCACGCAATGCCGCCGGCTCCGGTCCAGCCGACATGCTTGAGAAAGTCGTCGCGTTTCATGCTTTGTGTTCCTTACTTTGCGGGCGCTGCCGCTAAGACGATGACGGTTGCCTTCATGTATGGATGCAGCTCGCAGAAATAATGGTACGTGCCGGTTTTTGTAAAGACGTGCTGCCACGTACCATTGGTATCGAGTCCCTCGGAATCAAAGGATTTGTCGCTCGCGGTTACCGTGTGCGCTTCGTCATCGTCGTTGACGAACGTGACGCGATCGCCCACATGGATGGTGAGGGCCGGCGGGTTGTACTTAAAGTCTTTGATGTGGACCGTCGCAACCGCAGGAAGCAGCGGCGAGGGGGCTGCTTGCGCAGCCGAAGCGAGGGTGATCGCCAGCAGTATTGCCTGCAGGCCGCTAAACAGTGCTTTCATGTGGATCATATGCCGCCGCCGCCGTACGCGGATGAGTCACCCATCCGGGAACGGCTTCGGCGGCATATCCAAAGGTGTGAAAGGCGCGAAGCCGTATGTCGTGCCGTGAATGGACCCACTCGTCGAGGCCTTTACCGCACGCAGGCCGTCGGGACTCGAGCAGGTCTACGCGCTGTGGTCGACTTTGTTTTTTAGCGTCGCTCGCCACTGCATTTCGGATGGCGCCGAGGCGGAAGACTGCGTGCACGACGCGCTCGTGCGCGTGTGGCGTTCGCCCAATCGTTTCAGCGGCGATCGGGAAATGTTAAAGGCATACTTGATTGCCTCCGTGCGCAACGAATCGTTTGCGATACTGCGGCGCGACCGCCGCCGTGACGCTCGCGAACTCAAGGCCGCCCGCCTTTCACCCGTAACGTCAGTCGATCCGCCGGTGGTCGACCCCATCGAAACGCAACGGTTGCAGGCCGCCCTCGAACGGCTTCCCGAGGAACAGCGGGCGGCGCTGACGCTGGCGTACTATGGAAATAAAACGCATGTTGAAATCGCAGAGGCGCTCGACGTTCCGCTTGGCACGATCAAGAGCCGCATCTCGATGGCGATGCGCAAGTTGCAGTCGGAACTGACGAGCCCAAGAGGAAACCGCTTGTGACCGAACATCTGGGCGAAGATGCGGAGCTCTATCCGCTTGGGATCCTCGACGACGCTGCGGCGCGCAACGTCGAGCGCCACATTGCGTTCTGCTCGGAATGCTCCGAGCGCGTCGCGCACGCTCAAGCCGTCGCGGCGTCGTTGGCGGCGGCGTTGCCGCCGGCCACGCCATCTCCGGCGCTGGAGCGTCGCCTGCGCGAATCCGCACGATCGCAGCCGAGCGCCAAGCGCCGAGCGAGCCTTTTCCCCTTCGCACTAGCGGCCGCGTTCGCGCTGGCCTTTCTTGGCGTCGGGTGGCAAGCGCTCGTCCTCCGTGAACGGCAAGCGGATGAAGACGTCGCGCTCGTCACCATGGTCCATAGCCACTTTAACCACGTCTCGATGACCCCGGAGTCCGTGAATCCAGTTGCAGCGAAGATTCTCTACGCGCGCGACGGCTCGTGGATTTACATCATCGCGGATAAGCCGGGCGGCCCATTGCACGCAATCGCACATATGGCGGCAGGCGCCGCCGATCTCGGCACCCTCGAGAGTGCCGGCGAAACGGCGACGCTGCTGGTGCATCCACGCGAGCGCATCCGGTCGATCACGTTGCAGCGCGCCGGCACGGACGTCGCCTCGGCGAAGCTAGCCTACTAAGGTCACGCGTTCATTCGAGCGACGTCGGCGGCGGAGATGCCCTCAAGCGCAAGGCCGTACCCCACGCTTTCATCTACGATGCGGCGGAGCTTCTGAGTGAGGGCGACGCGCGCATAGCTCGTGGTGAGCGGTGGAAGCTTCGCCAATCGCTCCGCGATCTCGCGAGCACGGTCCATGAGCCTCTCGCCGGGAACGATCTCGCTCACGACTCCCAGCGTCTTGGCTTCATCGGCGCCGATGATCTGTTGCGTGAGGAGGAACGTGCGGCCGCGAATCGGGCCGATCGTCTCCTGCCAAAGCGAATGGACGCCGTCGCCCGGAACGATACCAAAATCCAAGTGCGGCTTATCCTGGAAGATGGTATCTGGCGTTGCGATGACGACGTCGGCCAGCAGGGCGTATTCCGAGTGAACGGTCGTGGGTCCGTTAAGCGCGGCAATCAGCGGTGCCGAGATGTCGAGGATGTTCGAGAGAAGTTTCTTTCCTTCGCGATAGATCTTGTCGAAGCCGCGAGGCGTGAAGAAGTCGAAACCTTCCGCGTCGATGTTGTCGATGAATGCTCGACCGGCGCCGGTGAGTATAACGACGCGATTGTCGGAATCCTCGCCGATTTGGCGGAAGAGTTCGACGAACTCCGTATGCGTGTACCCGTTAAAGACGAGCGTATCGCCGTTGGTATGTAAGACGACTTCGAGTACGCCGGTCGACGAGCGTGTAAGCTTCGCGTGAGGAAACGAATCTTTGTACGTATTAAAAGAAGCCAAGCCAAACCTCCGTTCCGATGCTGTCCTGAATACGGCCCAAGAGCCGGTTAGGCGCCCGGAGGGTTTCGCCAGGGATCATCGCTCCGCTACGAGCGCGGCGACCGTTGAGGACACTTCGGCATCCTGGCCCTCGCCGACGACCGTCTTTCTAAGGCGCGCGTGGCGATCGAAGATCAGCTGCGTCGGCCAATACTCGATGCCGTATGCATTCCACAGCTTCTGGTCGTTGTCGATCGCGACCGGCCACGAAATGCCTTGCGCCGCGAGCGCCGCAACGACGTTCGTCCGGACGCGTTCAGAGGGCGTTTCCGGCGTATGGATCCCGACGACGAGCAGATCCTTCGCAGAGTAGTGTGCGCGCAACGACCGCAATCCCGGGACCACGTGCTTGCAGTTGATACAATCGAACGTAAAAACGTCGACGACGACGACTTTGCCCGCGTACGACGCGGCCGGAGGTCGCGACCCGATCCACTGCGGGGCGTTGAAAAGCGGAGCGAAGGCGCTTTGGAGGAGCAGGACGGCGGAAAATAAGAAAGTCATACGTCGAATGCGATTGCTGGACAGTTGACCACGAATCCCGCCGGCTTGGCGATCGGCCCGACCTCGGCGTACGATGTCAGCCGCTTTGTTTGCGGCGCGCCCACGACAAAGGCCGACCAAAGCGGTGAGTAACCGTTCTCCGCGTAGGGATTGGCGATGTGCGGTACGAGCGAGAGAACGTTGAAGGGCGATCCGATTCCGGCGGCATTCCCTGCGGTCGCATCGTCGCCGAGTGGAGTCTCCAGCGCAAGGTAGGCTAAGCCTTGCACGGCGTTTCCACGCCGCGGTCCGTTTGCGATGACTCCAATCGGGATCGCTCCAGCCGAGGCGGCTTTTGCGAGGCGAGGCACGTACGTCGCTCGTTCGACTGCGGCGGCGATTGGGTCGGATGCCTCGGTGCTCAGATAGAAAACTGGTTTGCCGTCCACGAAGCCGCGGGCAAGGACCAACGTCACGCTGTCGCGCGCAGTATCGATCGCTACCACGCGATCCTCGGTATTGGAATGTGTCGTTACGTCAAACGGTCCGTTTCCGGTGGCGACGATCGGGGCGTTGAGTACGCCTGCGCGGCCATCGATCCGAACGAATGGTGAATAGGCGTCGTCCGCGATGCCGCCGGGCTTTGCTGACTTTGGCGGAAACCCGGTCGCGCCGGCGACGTACGAGCGCCGCGGCGAAAAATCCGGCGCGCCCACGAACTCAACCGCTCCCGCACTCGTCGTTGCCGTTGCAGTTGCGGCCGCGCCCAGCTTGGCGATATCCGGTGCGTAATCAACGCCTTCCTTTCTTGCGACGGCGGCGTCGGAGGCGTCTGTGATGACATACCAAACCGTCTCGCCTTTGGCCAGACCGCGATGAAGCGGCAACGTCACCGTGTGTTTGCCTCGATCGACCGAAACGATGCTCTTGAAGAAAAATGCCGACTGCGGCTCCGTCGCCGCGCTTACGGCGTGAGTTCCGGCTAAGAGGGCTAGGGCACAGGTTGCTATGACAGTGTTTCTCATGTTGAGGAGTACGCTCCTTAAGCGCATCGCGGATGAGCGATCCCAGGAAATCATCCGCCCGACCCCGCTCCGGCGTTCCCTTAGCGGATGATAAGGCCGCGGGCGTCGAAGTCCGCACCCCATGATGCCGGCGGCGGAGGGAGATGAGGGTTTGGCTGCGGCGTTTGCGGCGCACGAAGGCTGGGCGTTCGGCGAAGCCTATCGCCGTTACGCGGCGCTCCTCTATTCGGCCGCCTATAACGTGCTCGGTAATGCCGACGACGCGCAAGACTGCATAGCCGACGCAGTCGCAAGGCTTTGGCGATCGCGGGGCGCGTACTCGACGTCGCGTGGTAACTTGCGAAGCTTTCTCGTGGTCTGCGTTCGCAACGAAGCGATCTCGCGGCGCCGGCGCCAGTCTCGCGCACTTCGTTTGGAGGAGCGTCTTGCCGCGCTGCCGGTAGAACACGAGGAGTTGCGGGTATCCGATCCGATCGAACGCGACCGGGTTCGTAATGCGCTGCTCGCGCTTCCACGCGAACAGCGCACCCCTCTCGAACTGGCGTACTACGAAGGAAAGACGCACAGCGAGATCGCGGCCGAACTTCAAGAACCGCTGGGTACGATCAAGAGTCGCATCAAGAACGGACTGCGAAAGCTCGGCTCCGCCCTGGAATCGACCGCCGGGATCGAGAGGGATCGCTTGTGACGTACGAACACGTCGAGGATCGCGCCGCGCTTTATGCGCTTGGCGCACTCTCCGACGATGAAGTCGCGGCGATCGACGCGCACGTTCGCCTGTGTCCCGCCTGCGCGCAGGAAGTTGCTGCCGCCGAGGACGACGTCGCGCTGATCGTCTCGTCGGAACCGCAACGCACTCCGCCGGCCGCCCTCGACGCCCGTATCGGCCGGCTCGTACAACCGCGTACTAGAGAAGCACAGCGCCGTTCATGGGGTCAGTCGTGGCCCGCGGCAGCGATGGCGGCGGCGCTGTTACTGGGACTTCTGCCCTCAGCGTACTTCTGGTCGCAGAGCCGCACGATGCACGGCGCAATGCTCGTGCAAAGCAACGCGATCGGCCGCCTGGCGACCGCTCCGCATCGGACCGCCCACTTTCGGACGACTAACGCGAGCCCGCCCGCGGAAGTGATGTACGCGCTCGACGGTTCGTGGTACGTCGTCGTCGTGCGCGGCGCATCGAAGTCACTCTCGGTCGCGTGGATGCACGACGGCGTGCACACGATGCTCGGCAACGCCGTCCCTAGCGGCGACGTCGCGATGCTCTACCTTCCGAAAAGCCACCGCATGGATCGCCTCGCGCTCATGGATGGCGATCGCGTCGTTGCCGAGGCGACGCTTTCATGGCAAACTAAATCTTGACGTTGAACTGCAGATACAAGTTGAACGGGTTAGGCAGCACGAACGAGTTCGTATCGGCGTACGCCGGGATGAACGATTGCGAGAAGGCGGGGTTGAGCCGGGTGCCGTTGGCAGCCCGATCGTTCGGCGACGAGCCGTTGTAGAAGTTCGAGACGTAGTAAAAGTTCGGAATGTAACCGCAGGTGTAACCGTTGGGCGGGTACTGCTTCGTCCACGGCTCGACCGATCCGCCGAAACAGGCGTTGACGAGATTCGCCGCCAGCAGATTGACCTTGATCGCGGGCGTGAGCTGGTAGCCGACCGTCATGCTGAGATTGAGTTGCGACGGTTGCCGGTAGGAACCAAACCCGTCGAACGAGCCGGTCTGCGGGTTGGGAATGAAGAGCGAACCCGGCGAGCTGCCGTTCTGCGTGGCGGCCGAGAAGCAGGTCGTATAGTCGGCCTGCAGCGGGCTCTTGGCGGTGGGAATCTTCGCGGAGTTGCCGCTACAGACGCGCGGATCGTTTCCGTAGACGTCGGCAGGATTGCCGTAAGGCTGGCCTTCGTTGAACGTCAGCGCCGGCGTAATCGTGAACTTGCTGCGCTTGTAGTTGACGACGAGGCTCGCGACGTTGGGCGATAAATAGCCGAAGTCGAGACCCACCGGATACCAGCCGTTGCGGTCGAGCAGCGGCTGCGGCGACATCGCATAATACGGATTGAGGATCGGCGGATTGTAGCCCGGCTTCAGCTGCACGCAGCGGGGATCGGGATAGACGTTTCCGACCGAGTCGTTTTCGTAGCATTTCGAGCCGCCGCCCTTCTTCGTTAGGCCGTTGAAGTTGGCGATGTCTTGATTGTAGGGATCGATCGGATTGAGGCTCGTCCCCGGATAGTTCGCCCATTTTTCCGATGCGTTCGTGTACGTGTAGGACACCAAGAACGACAAGCCGTCTTTGTCGAAATCGCCCTTGGTGAACTCCAACTCGACGCCGCTGACGCGCTCGATGCCGCTATTCAAGCCGCCCGACAGTCCAAACGGCAAGCCGATCGAATAGACTTGGTTGGTCGCGTAGCGGTAGTACGGCGTCACCTTGATCGACATGTCCGTGCCTTTGAAACGCCGCTCGTATGAGGCGTCGTAGTTGTCGGAGTACTGCACGAGCGGGTCGTGCTTCGGCGTGGTGTAGCCGTACTGCCAAAACGCTTGGAAAAGCTCGTAGGCGAGATTGTTGTCCTTCGAGTTGTACTGCACTTGGTAGGTCTCGGGCTCTTGCGCGAAACGCCCGGCCGAGAAGCGCAGCACGGTGTCGGGATTGACCGAATAGGTTACGCCCAACTGCGGCGTAAACGCGTAATCGGTGAGCGACGGGCTGTAGTTGTTGCTGAGCAGCAGGTCGCCGTTCTTCCCGTCGGGATGCACCGTCTGCACGGGATGCGCCGGAATCGAGTTGTCGACGGGGCAGTCGAATCCGACGAACGGCGTGGGCGGCAGGCCGCTTGCCGGTTTGGCCGGGATGAAATACGGCGACAGCGTCGCCGGGTTGTAGCAAAACTCTCGCTGGCCGGCAAGGAACCAGAAATTCTGACCGTCGTTCGACGTGTTGGCGAGTTTGTAGTCGTAAATCTCTTCACGCAAGCCGAGGTCGACGTCGAGTTTATCGGTGGGATTCCAGCGGTCTTCCAGCGCGAACGTCGTGAAATCGGGAGTGACGTTATTAATGAAACCGGAGTTGCCCGTATAGGTGATCTCCCAGTTGGTTCCCGGAAGAGCTTGCGCCGGCTCCGGATGGAGGAAGGTACCGCTCGTCAGCGCGCTGTTGCACGGCGCCGGCTGCCCGGCCTGATAGATTTGCCCTCCGGGGTAAACCCGGCCGGTTTTCCACGCGAAACACTGCCCTCCGTTCGTGAGATTGGTCGCGATCGATTGAAGCCCATTGTTGAAGTTCGTATTGTTGTAGCGGTTGGTCGAAGCCGTCGTGTAGTTCGTGTCGAACGTCAACAGATTGCTCGAGTTGATTTGATCGGCAAAACTGAACGCGAGGCCGCGCGTGTGCGAGTTCAGCTCGTAGTCGTAGCTCGTGACGCCGAATCCGATAAGATCGCCGCTTCCGAAACTCAAAGGGCTCGTCTGCAGCCAGTCGGAGTAGAACGAATAGCCGTAGATGCGGAAGTACGCGTTCGATCCGATGTTCTTCTGGTACTGAATCTTCTCGATCGACGCATTGTTCCAAAACGAATCGCGCGAGTCGGCCGGCACCGTCGACCACGTTCCACCCGGGCACGCGCCGGGGATGATCGGTGGCCCGCTGAGTTTGTACGGGTCGATGTTCGCGCAGCGGTCGGTCGGCGAACTGGGCATCAAGTACGGCACCGGTTTGACGTTGGCCGGATTCTCACCGAACGACGTTCCGCCGGGCCACGTGATGTAGTCGGACCAAAACAGCGGAACCGCATCTTTCGCTTTGCCGTTGAAGACTTGGTTGAGCTGCGTGATCAGATTCGGCCCAAGGTCGTTGAGCGAACTGTAGTACTGGCTCTGCAGCGCGATGTTGTTGTAGAGCACCTGCACGTCGTCTTTGCCGGCATCGTGCCGGTGCGGAATTCCGAAGTGGAAGTTGGCGACGACCTCGCGATCCAAGAGATTCGAGTAACTCGCATATGCGGGCGAGATGGTTTGATAGCAGCCTGGGTTGTTTTCAACACCCTGCGGTTTATTCACCATTGGATTGTAGACCGGCGAGGCGTTCGGGCCGTTGTAGAATCCCGAACCCGCGGGCGGAGTAGAGATGCACGTCGGAAAGACACCGCCGAAGAACTGACTCGTCGTGTTGTACGCGATGATCGGGTAACCCCAGACGTCGCCGAGGTTCGAGCCGTTGAACTGATCGAGATAGCGGAAGTCCTGGTTGTAGCCGCCGGCTGCGACGTAGTAGGAGAAGAGGCGGTCGGGCGTCGCGCCGCCGACTTCGAACTGCAGGTTGTGGTAATACGCCGGCGTTCCGACGCCGCCGCTGACGGTCGCGTAGCCGGGGAATGTGCCGGTCTTGATGACTTGGTTAATGAATCCGGCGAGGCCGCTCGCGCTTTGCCCGACCGAGCCGCCGCCGGCATAGAGTTGCAGCTCTTGCTGACCGAGCGTCCCCGCCGTACCGCCCGGATAGTTGTCGAACGAACGGTTGACCGGCACGCCGTCGAACTCGTAACCGATCTGGTCGAAGTTTCCGCCGCGGATGTAGACGACTTGGTCCCATCCTTGCTGGTTGGGCGGAACGAAGGCGCCCGGAATCGTCGCGATCGCCGAGTAGGCGTTGTTCAAGTTGCCGCCGCCGCCGACGCCGGCCACCGCTTGGGTAACCGTCGCGTTCACCGAATAGACGTCGCTGGTCGTACCCGGCTTTACGACGTCCATCGAGGAGCGCGTCGTCACGGTGGCGATCGTTTTCAGCGCCGGACCCAAACGAAAGCGCAGGCTCTGCGACTGGTCGGCGAAGACCGTGATGCCGGTCGTCGTCGCGGTTTCGAAGCCTTGTTTCGACACGACGAACGTGTACGTGTCGGGCGCGAGCGAGAGCAGCGAGAACCTGCCCGAGGCGTCGCTCGTCACGGTCGCCGTCTGAGATGGGCTCGTCGCGATGATTTTCGCATCGGCGATCGCTGCGCCGGCGTTCGTGACGACCGTTCCGGTGACCGTGCCCGTAGTTCCGGCGAGGGCGGGTAAGAATGAGAACGTAAGGAACGTCGATGCGGCGAGGGCCGCAAGCGCTGTGGGCAGCGCGCGTTTTCCCAGCATGAATGCACGTTCGCTCAAGGCCTTGGCCGCCCCTCGATTGAAGTCGCTTGCATGATTTCCGCTCCCCGAACTGTGCGCGCCGCACGCGGCACCGATATCAGTTGTGTGGGCTGGCCACAAGAAGCGGCCCTGCGCATGCTGTGCAACAATCTCGATCCCGACGTTGCCGAACGTCCCGAGGATCTCGTCGTCTACGGCGGCAACGGTCGCGCCGCGCGTTCCTGGGAAGCCTTCGACGCGATCCAGCGCGCGCTGCGGCGGTTGAAGAACGACGAAACGCTCGTCGTGCAAAGCGGCAAGCCGGTCGCGGTGTGGAAAACGCACGCTCGCGCGCCTCGCGTGCTCATCGCCAACTCGAATCTCGTGCCGAAATGGGCCGACTGGACGACGTTCCGCGAGTTGGAAGCCCAAGGCCTCACGATGTACGGTCAAATGACGGCGGGTTCGTGGATCTACATCGGCACTCAGGGCATCCTGCAAGGCACCTACGAAACGTTCGCGGAGTTGGCTCGGCGGCACTTCGGCGGGTCGCTCAAGGGTCGCGTCTGCTTGACCGCCGGGGTCGGCGGGATGGGCGGCGCGCAGCCGCTCGCAATTACCATGAACGACGGCGTCGCGCTGCTCGTCGACGTCGACCGCGCGCGGCTCGACCGCCGCCGCGAACTCCGCTACCTGGATCGCGTCGCCGATTCGCGCGACGACGCGCTGCGCGAGGTCGAACGCGCCAAGCGCGCCGGCGAAGCGCTGTCGATCGGCTATGAGGGCAACGCGGCGGAGGAATTTCCGCAACTCTTCGATTTGGGCTTTCGCCCGGACGCCGTGACCGATCAAACGTCCGCTCACGATCTAATTGACGGTTACGTACCCACGGGCGTGACGCTCGAGGAGGCTGCGGCGCTGCGCCGGAGCGATCCCGCCGAGTACGAGCGGCGCGCGCTCGCGAGTTGCGGCGTCCACGTCGCCGCCATGGTGCGCTATCTCGACGCCGGTGCCGTCGTCTTCGATTACGGCAACAACATTCGCGCGCAGGCACAACGCGCCGGCTTCGATCGGGCCTTCGCGTTTCCGGGCTTCGTCCCGGCCTTCATTCGGCCGCTGTTCTGCCGCGGGTCGGGGCCGTTCCGCTTCGCGGCGCTCTCGGGCGACGAGTCCGATATCGCCCGCTGCGACGAAGAACTCGCGCGGCTCTTCCCGCACGACGCTTCGCTCCTCCGCTGGCTCAAGCTGGCGCGCGAACGCATCGCTTACCAAGGCTTGCCGGCGCGCATCTGCTGGCTCGGATACGGCGATCGTGCAAAAGCGGGCGCGGCCTTCAACGAACTCGTGCGCACCGGAGAAGTGAAGGCGCCGATCGTCATCGGCCGCGATCACCTCGACACGGGGAGCGTCGCGTCGCCGTATCGCGAGACCGAAGCGATGAAAGACGGCAGCGACGCGATCGCCGACTGGCCGATCCTCAATGCGCTGCTCAACACCGCTGCCGGCGCGCACTGGGTGAGCTTCCACCACGGCGGCGGGGTCGGCATCGGCTACAGCCTTCATGCCGGCATGGTGGTCGTTGCCGATGGCAGCGCCGACGCGCGCGAACGGCTGGCGACCGTGCTCGCGACCGACTGCGGCATGGGCGTCGTGCGCCACGCCGACGCCGGCTACGAACTCGCCATCGAAACCGCCGACGCAAAGGGCATCGATTGGCGCTTCTGATCGTTCGCGCGCGGACGATCGTCACTTGCGATAGCGACGCCGCACAATGCGGGACGGATTTCGAACGCCTCGGATGCATCCGCGACGGCGCGATCCTCTGTGAAGACGATCGCGTGCTCGCGGTCGGCTCGCGTTCCGAAGTGGAGAAGTCTGCGGCGCAGCGCGACGCGCGCGTGCTCGATTTGGGCGATGCCGTCGTGGTGCCGGGAATGGTCGATGCACACGCCCACCCGCTCTTCGCCGGCGACCGCGAGCCGGATTTCGCCGCGCGCGTGCGCGGGGAAAAACCAAAGCTCGGCATGACCTATACGATCGAACGGACGCGCGAGGCGCTGCTCGATCCGGCGGCATTCTACGAACGCATCGTCGGCCCACGCCTACGCACGATCTTGTCGCACGGCACCACCACGCTCGAAACGAAGACCGGCTACGCGCTGCACAAACCCGGCGAGTCGGCGTTGCTGGATCTCATCGCCGCGCATCGTAACGATCCCGGCGTTCCGCGTCTCGTCGCCACGTTTCTGGGCGCGCACGCCTTGCCGCCGGAGTTCACCGCGCAAGAGCGTTTCGTGGACTATCTCATCGATCAGGTCGTTCCCGCCGCGGCCGCGCACGGCGCGGTTTACGCCGACGCGTTCTGCGAGCCGGGATTTTTCTCGCCCGATCAGACGCGGCGATATCTCGACGCCGCGCGGTTGCACGGAATGCGCTTGCGGGTGCACTGCGACGAGATGGCCTACGGAGGCGCGGCGGCAATGGCCGCGCAACTCGGCGTCGACGCGGTCGATCACTGCAACTTCATCGAGGATGCCGACGTTCGCGCGATTGCCGAGCGCGGTATCGTCACGGTCGCGTGTCCGGCGACGATCGCCTATCTCGACCTTCCGCGCCGCGCACCGGTGCGCGCGTTGCTGGAAGCCGGCGGCGAGGTGGCGCTGGCGAGCGATTACAATCCGGGAACCTCGCCGTGCTTCAATCTGCAAACGGTCGCATACTTCGGACGAAAGCTCTTTGGAATGTCCGCGGCGGAGGCGCTCTACGGCGTGACGCGCGCGGCGGCACGCTCGCTGCGCGTCGACGCCGGCAGCCTCCGCGCCGGCGGTCCCGCCGATTTCGTCGCATTGCAGATCGAGTCGCCCGACGAGTTCGGCTGGCAGTTCGGCGGCAACCTAGCCCTCTGCGTCGTAAAAGCCGGGGGTGTCATCCTGAGCGGAGCTCGCGAAGCGAGCGCAGTCGAAGGACGAGCGCAGTCGAATGACTTCTGAGATCGTGCAGTGCGCGCGCGCTTTGGCCGGCGGCGAACTGCGGCGGGATTTCGGATTTATCGTGCGTGATGGCCGAATCGTCGAGGCCGGCGACTTCCGGACGATTCGCGACGCCGGGAACGATCTGCCGTCGCGATCGTTTCCGGACGATCGCCTGGTCGTGCCGGGCTTTATCAACGGTCACAGTCATGCGTATCAAATTCTGTTGCGCGGGTGGGCCGACGACTGGACCTTCGCACGCTGGCGCAGCGACGCGCTCTATCGCGTGGTGCCGCAACTGACGCCGGGCGACGTCTACTGGGTCTTCGTCGCGGCCTTCTCCGAGATGCTCGCGGCCGGCATCACGACGGTCGCCGAGTTCTTCTATCTCAACGGCGCCGGCAACGCTTACGCCGAAGCGGCTATTCGCGCTGCGGCGGACACCGGAATCCGGTTGGTGTTCGCGCGGACGTGGATGGACGCCGAGACGGCGCCGCCGGCGTTTCGCGAATCGATCGACGTCGCCGCCGATCGCACCCGCGCACTGATGGATGCCTTTCCGGCCGCCAACGTCTGCGTCGCGCCGCACTCGTTGCACGCCGCCTCGCCGGCGATGATCACGGCGGCGGCGGAGTTCGCGCGCGACCGGAAGTGCGCGATGCACGTCCACGTTGCCGAAGCCGCGTATGAAGGCGAACGGACCCTCGCGCAGTTCGGCACCACGCCGATCGCTCTGCTCGAGAAGTTAAACGCACTCGACGAACGCACGGTGGCGATTCACGCGATTCACATCGCCGAAGAAGAGAAGGATGCAATCGCGCGAACGGGCGCGCGCGTGATCCACAATCCGATGACGAATCAGTATCTCGGCGACGGCATTTGCGACGTCGAAGGATTGCTCGCGCGCGGCGTAACCATGGGACTCGGCACCGACGCCGACGTGAAACCGTCGCTGTTCGACGAGATGCGCGCGGCGTCGCTGCTGCAGAAGATTGCGCGCAGCGACGGGAGCGCTCTGGGCGCGCGCGCCGCCTTCGATCTCGGCACGGCGCGCGGGGCGAAGGCGCTTGGCGTCGCGGCCGGAGATTTTGCGCCGGGATATGCCGCCGACTACGTGGTGCTCGACGCAAGGCGCGTCGACCCGTGGTCGCCACCGGTCAATGCGCTCGTTTATCGCGGCGAGGACGCGTGGGTTCAGGCGAGTTTCGTCGGCGGGCGGCGCGTTTACACCGGCGATGCATCGCCGCTCGCGCGCAAGGCGTGGGAGGAGAGCGCCTCGGTCGCGAAGCGCGTTCTCCCTTAGCGTTCTAGGGCTCGAAGCCATTTCACGGAGGGTCTATGAAGAAAACGTTTGCAGTAACGGCGTCATTCCTGCTGCTTCTCTTGGGTGCGGCCGCATGCGGAGGCGGCAAGTCAAGCGATAATGGCGGCAGCTCGTCGTCGACGCAGCGCGGCGCCTCGATGCAGAGCGGTGCGTCCAACTCGATGCAAAGCGCATCGGGATCGATGCAGTCGGCCGGCTCGATGGGCGCAATGTCGTCGGAGAAAATTCCCAACTGCGGCGCCGTCAAAGCCGTATGGGCCAACGTTACCTCGAAGGTCTACCACGAGCCCGGCGATCCGTACTACGGAAAAACGAAGCACGGGATGTACCTCTGTCCGTCGCAGGCCAAGGCAGAAGGCTATCGCGCCGCCGGCGCCGCCAAAATCGCCCCTCAGTAAGAAAGATTGGAGAAACCGTGAAAATACTGACCGTTGCATCGATCGCAGCCGCGGGCGCTGCGATCGTGATGCTCGCCGCTTGTTCGGGCGCGTCACAGAATGGCGCCGTTGGGCTGCCTCAAACATCCGCCGATGCCGGAGCGAGAAATGCGCCCCGACCCGAGCCACTCGCGTCCGGGTCGTTTCTCTACGTTGCCGACTATTCCAAGGACAGCATCGAGATTCTACAGCGCCTGCATCAGAGATGGACGAACGTTGGGGCGATCAAAGAGTCGGTGCTCGACCCACTGAACGTTTGGGTTGACAGGAGCCAGAATCTGTACGTCGCCAACGGGTTGGGTCCCGTTACCGAGTACGATTCCTCCGGAAAGTTGATCTTCGAGTACGACGATGCCGGATCGGCGAAGGGTGTGACGACCGACAAGTCGGGAAACGTGTACGTCGCCGGCGTGGACGTCAGTGAGTATCCGCAAGGCGTCGATAACGCGTTTAGCTGCGAAATGCCCAACGCCTCACCCAGAAGTGTTGCAGTCGACAAGGACGGCGATGTATTCGTAGCCGCGTTCCTCGGCACCGGCAGAGGGAAAATCGTCGAGTACGTGCATGGGCTCTACGATTCAGGATGCCGCGCTACCCGACTTCCGATCAAGTTCTCCACCGTGCCTTCCGGCATCGCCTTCGACAAGGAAGGCAACCTGCTGGCTACCGACCCGGCTAAAGGCATCGGCGACGTCGACGTCATCGCGCCACCGTACGCGAGCATCACCCGAAAGCTCAGCGCGGGAGTGCCTTTTCCCCGCACCGTCACGATCAATAAGGCCAACACGCGGATCTACGTGAGCGATTCGTCCGTGAATGTGGTTCAGGTGCTGAGCTATCCGGCCGGCGCAAAGCTCGCGACGCTGGGTAGCGGGGAGAACCTGACCGAACCCGTTTCAGCGGTCGACAGCGCGAACTACGTTCCCTAGAGCGCGATGTCGAGCGCGGCAAGCGCGTCGGGGAGGTTCTTGCGGCCATACCCGACGCGCACGCGGTCGTCTCCGGCGTCGAAGACCGTGCTAGGCAGTAACAGCACGCCCGCGCGCCGGACGAGCTCGTCGCATAAGCGTTCCGCGCTTCCGCCGAGGTAGCGCGGAAAGCCCGTCGTTCCGGCGGGTGGCCGGCGCCACTCGAACAGCGTCGCGCGGCGCCGGAAGAACGCGTCGAGCAGGCCGAGATTGCTCCGGGTGATCTCGCGCACGCGCTCGAGCAGCGCGTCGCTGTGGCGGAGCGCGATCGTGGCGAGGAATTCGCTCGGCGCGCTGTTGCAGATCGTCAAGTAGTCCTTGAAGTTCGCCATGCGCTCGTAGATCGTTCGATCGCGCGTTGCGATCCAGCCGATGCGCAACCCCGCGAGACCGTAGGCCTTCGACGTGGTTCCGAGCGAAACGGCGCGTTCGTAGAGATCGCACGCGGCGGCGTGGCGATCGTTCGGATCGCGTTCGGATCCGCGATAGGCTTCATCGGAGAACAGCCACAAGCCGTGCTTGCGCGCAAATGCGACGACCGCATCGAGTCGCGCGCGGTCGAAAACGTAGCCGGTGGGATTGTTGGGCGACGTGATCACGATTCCGCGTGTGGTGGGTCGTCGCAGCCGCTGCAAATCGTCGGGGTCGGGCGCGCCGTCGCCCGAAAGATCGGCGTTCCACCGCGAGACTTGGGCTCCGGCCGCCTCGGCCACCGAATAGTGCGACTGATACGCCGGGAACTGACAGATGACGTGGTCGCCGGGTTCGAGCGCGACGCTCATGAAGGAGAATATCGGCTCCTGGGCGCCGCCGTGCACGAGCACGTCGTCCGCGCTCGTTTCCTTATAGAGCGCCGCAATGGCGGCGCGCAGATCGGGCATGCCGCGGGCGGGCGTATATCCCAGGGGCAGATCGGCCAGCGCCCTCTTCGCCCCAGGTTCGAGGGCGAGCAGCTCGGCGATCGAGAGCGTCTCTGCGTCGCTCGAACACAGCAGGTATCGCGTCGAGAACTCGTAGCGATTGAAGTAGCGCTCGAGTAAAAACGGCTTCGGCTTCACCCCGAGCGGCTTCTGCACCGCCCCCTCAGTGTCACCCTGAGCGGCTCCCAGGATGCGTGTAAGTACTTGCATTACCCTACGGTCTGAGGTAGACTCTGCGTGCAAGTACCTACTTGCAGGCAAGCGCCGCTTCGCGGCAGGCCGACTGGGAAACTTGGAGAGCATGGACTCGATCGTGATCGAATACCGTCCCGACGCCTACCCAATGGTGGAGGCGGCGCTGTTGGCGGCTCTAGCGGAGGGCGAATCGGCGATCGTCCTCGATTTGGATTCGCTCGACTCGCTCGAGACCGACGGCATTCGCGGACTCATCACGCTCCTGCGGCGCGCCCGCGCTGGGGGCAGGGATCTCGCGCTGAGCGCGACCAAACCCGCCATCCTCCGGACGCTCCAAGTCACGGCACTCGACCGGCTCTTCGGAATGGTCGAGGCGGAGCCGGCATGATCCGCGCGCTGGCACTTGCCGCCCTCGCCGCGCTTGCGACCGGAACCTCGGCGGCGCCTGCCGCCGCGAGCGACATGCTCAATCCGCACGAGGTCGTCGTGCGAATGGCCGATCTGAACCCGTCGCTGCAATCCTACCGCGCGCGCGTCCACGTCGACATCCGCCTGCTCAGCTTCCCGTTCTTCGCGCCGAAACTCGACGGGACGTCGTATTACCGCCGTCCCGACACCTACGAAGTCGTCTTCGACCGCGTCCCGAGCTACGCGAAAGGCTTCGAGCGCCTGTTCAACGACATCGGCGATCCGCTGCGGTGGGAGAAGGATCAAAACGTCGGGCTCGACGGCGTCCGCATGGTCGACGGCCGCGCGACCATCGTGTTGCGCCTCACCAAGAAAATTCATAGTACGATTCTCGACCATACGCTCGCGTACGTCGACGCCGCGAGTTACGCGCTCGTGCGAATGGAATGGTACTACACGAGCGGCGGCAAGATCACGATGACGCAGCAGTACGGCAAACAAGGCTCGTATTGGGTGCCCCAAGCGCAGCACGCCGAGATCGACATTCCGCACGTGCGCGCGGTCGCCGACGCCCATTACGGAAGTTACCTCACCAACGTTGCGGTCGATCCGCAAGGAACGATGCGGCAATGATCGAGACGCGTCGCACCGCCGATTCGGTAAAGTCGGCCTCTCCCGAAGAGACCCGCGAGCGCATTCTTGGCGCGGCCCGCGAGGTGATCGCGCGAAAAGGCAAACGCGGCGCGACTACGCGCGAAATCGCCGACGTCGCGGGCGTCAACGAGGCCACCATCTTCCGCCACTTCGGCACGAAGGAAGCGCTAATCGTCGCCGTGGCCCAGCACTTCTGCGGTTTCCTGGCCCTTCGCGGCGTCGCGACGCAGCTCGACGGCGACCTCGCCGGCGATCTATTGACCATCGCACGCACGATGTACGAGCGCATGGAATCGCAAATGGACATGATCCGCTGGTCGCTCGTCGAGCAGGATTATGAAGCCGACATCTTCGCGGCGACCGCGTGGCGGCCGCAGTTGGCGATCTTGGACGTCGTCGAAGAGTTCATGCAGCGGCGCATCGCCGCCGGCGAACTGCACGGCGACGCGCAGAAGTTGGCGCTCACGTTCATGGGGTTCGTCTTCATGCACGTATTGGCGCTCAAGAAGTTTCCTCATTCGGAGTTGCACGCAGGCGGAGCCGAAGCGGCTCTGCAATTCTACATTGACGTCTTTCTCAACGGAGTTCGAAACCGATAGACATGGATACGCGCGAAGTCGACCAACAGAAAACGACGCCTCGCGACGCGGGTAACGGCGCGAGATACGACGACGATCTCGAAGCGCCGCGTCAGCGCCCGGGGAGGCGGATCTTCGTCATTGCCGGCGTGGCGATTATCGTCGTCTTGCTCTTGATCTTCGGTATACCGTGGGCGGTCTATGCCTTTTCGCACGAGGGCACCGACGACGCGCGCGTGGACGCCGACATGGTGGCCGTCACCAGCCGCATCCCCGAGAAGATCCAGCACATTTTCGTCGACACCAACCAGCCGGTCCGGCGCGGACAGATGCTCGTTTTGCTCGACAACAAAGACGAGATCGCAAGACTGAAGGCTGCGCAGGCCCAGTACGATTTGGCGCTCGCGAATCAGCGCACGACGGCGCAGCAAGGCCGCGGCGGCGTGCAGACCGCGCAGTCCGACGTGACGGCGCAAGTCGCGCAGGAGCCGGTCGCGCAGGCAGGCGTCGAGCAGGCGCAGGCGCAGTTGATGGTGGCCGACGCCCAACTTCCGGCCGCGCAGCAAGCCTATCAAAAGGCGGCAGCCGACTACTCGCGTGCGCAGTCGCTCGTCAGCACCGGCGACGTCGCTTCGCAGCAACTCGACGCCGCGCGCGCACAGGCCGCCCAGGCAGCAGCGCAGTATCGCGGCGCGCACGACCAGATCGCCGCCGCACAAGCGACCCTCGCCGCAGCGCAGCAGAAGGTGGGCGCCGCCGCGGCAGTCGCCTCGGCGGCGCAAGGCGGCGTTACGACCGCCCAAGGCAAACTCGCGCAAGCCAGCGACCCGAGCCAAGTCGAGGCGGCGAAAGCCCAACTCGATCTCGCCAAACAGAATCTCGGCTACACGCACATCATCTCGCCGATCGACGGCTTCGTCGGAGAGAAAACCGTCGAAGTCGGCCAAACGATCAACGCCGGCATGACGCTGATGACCCTGATCCCGCACAAAATCTACATCACGTCGAACTACAAAGAGACGCAGATGGGCAACATGCACGTCGGTCAGCCCGTCGACATCAAGGTCGATGCGTATAAAGGCGTCACGTTCCACGGTCACATCGTCTCGATCAATCCGGCGTCGCAGAACAGTTACGCGCTCGTGCCCGCGCAGAACGCTACCGGCAACTTCGTCAAAGTGTCGCAGCGCATTCCCGTTCGCATCTCGATCGACGATCAACGCTCCGACATGCCGTTGCGGCCGGGCATGAGCGTCGAGACCTTCGTTAAGACGTCGAAGTAGCGAGAAACCGTCCCATGATGGAGAGCCCGGTCGTCGAGTACGGCCTACGCAGGGCGATCATTAGTGCTGCGGTCATCGCCGCAACCCTGCTCGAGATCGTCGACATCACGATCGTCAACGTGTCGTTGCCGAACATTCAAGGCAACTTCGGCGTCGGCATCGACTTGAGCGCCTGGATCGTCACCGGCTACATCATCGCCAACGTCATCGTCATTCCGATCACGCCGTGGCTGGCGGCGCGGTTCGGCCGGCGTCAGTATTTCTTTGCGTCGATCGTCATCTTTACGTTCGCTTCAATGATGTGCGGCTTTTCGGGGAGCCTCGGCTCGCTGATTCTCTGGCGCGTGGTGCAAGGCTTGGGAGGCGGCGCGCTCATCGCGACGTCGCAGGCGATTCTGCGCGACACCTATCCGCTTCGCGAGCAAGGTACGGCGCAAGGCATCTTCGCGATGGGCGTCATCGTCGGGCCCGCGCTCGGTCCGGTGCTGGGCGGGTGGATCACCGACAACTGGAACTGGCACTGGATCTTTTTCATCAACCTTCCGGTCGGGACCGTCGCCGCACTCTTGATTTGGAACTACCTGCGCAATCCGCACGAACCGGAGCATAAGAAACTCGACGTGATCGGCTTGCTGCTGATGGCGGTCGGGCTCGGGGCCATGCAGTTCGTACTCCAGCAGGGGCAGCAATACGATTGGTTCGACGACGGTAACATCCGGCTGGGCACCGTAGTTTCGGTCGTCTCATTGGTCGCGTTCGTCTTCTGGACGCTGCGCTCGGCCAATCCAGTCGTCGACTTACGGATTCTGAAGATGCGGCAGGTGGCCTCGGGCAGCATCCTCGGTGCGGTGCTCGGTATTAGCCTTTACGGATCGATCATCGTCTTGCCGCAGTATCTGCAGAATTCGCTTGGATTCACAGCCACGCTGTCGGGAACGGTGCTCCTCTTCCGCGCGGGAGGAGTCATCGCGTGCACGCCGATCACGGCGTTCCTGGCGCAGCGCGGCATCGTCGACGTTCGAATCTCGGCTTTCTTCGGATTCATCCTGTTGGGAGTCTCTAACTGGATGCTCGCCAGCGTCACGACGCCGGAATCGCAGTTCGGCACGTTCATTGCGGCGCTCGTCGTTAGCGGCGTCGGTCTGTCGCAGATTTTCGTACCGCTCTCGATCGCCGTACTCGGCGGCGTTCCGGCCAAAGACGTCCCGGCCACGTCCGCATTCTTCAACGTGTCGCGCCAAATCGGCGGCAGCATAGCGACCGCCGTGCTCGTGACGATGCTCGTGCGCGGGTTCACCATCCATCAGAGCGCGCTGGCCGACACGCAGTCGCTTGGCCACGTGCCGACCTCGCAGTTCCTGCAAACGCGCGGGGGCGAGTACTCGGTACCCGCGCTCTCAGGTTTGGAGGGTCTTGTGATCAGTCAAGCCGCCATTCAATCGTATGCCGACACGGCCCGCGCCGTCGGCATCGTGACGTTGATTATGGCACCGCTGGTCGTGCTGCTCAGGAAGCCACGTCTCGACGTCGTGGGAGGGGAGTAATTATGTTCGTTAAGGGGCGGAATCTTTGGGTCGTGATATCGCTGATCGCCGTCGTTTCGGCATCCGTGCCGGTCGGCCAAGTATCGGCGCAGAGTAGTCCGATGCCCTCGCGCGCGCCAATACCGACCAACGTACCGTCGCCGATTCTGCCGATCGTTCCGACGGTCGCACCCGGATACGCAGCGCCGCATGTCGCACCGACCAGCGCCACAATCGTCGGGGTCGCGCAGCAGCCGTTCGTGGGCATCTCGCTCGAAGACGCGATCGGCATGGCGTTGCTGAAGAACCCGAACCTTGCCGTCTCCGCGTCGAACATGCGGGTCGCCGCATACCAAGTCGTGGAAACGAAGGGCGCCTTCGATACACGGTTGCAGGTTCAGCCGACCTCGAGCATGAGCGTTCAACCCCCGACGAACCCGTTCTTCGCGGGGCCGGGCGATGTTGGGGAATATTTCTGTCATCCGGTGACATCGCCCAATTGCTCCGTTAGCCCGACCGATTCGCCAGAATTTACGCCCGGTCCGGGAAACATCATCCAGCACCAGTACTCGCTCCAATACGGCTTGGGCGGACAGACGGTGAGCGGCGGCCAGTATACCGCCGGCATCCAGCAGACGCGGACCTATAACAACATCACCTTCAACTCGTTTAACCCCTACTACCTCGCATCGCTCAATCTTTCGCTTACTCAGCCGCTGCTCCGAAATTTTGGCATGAGCGCGGCAAAGCGGCAATACAAACTCGCGATCGTTACCGCCGATTCGAATTTGGAACAGTCGCTTGTCGATGCGTCAAGTACGCTATCGCAGGTCGAGGACGCGTACTGGAGCTTAGTTGCTGCTTGGCGAAACGTCGCGATCCAGGAGGCGGCTCTCAAAGACGCCGTGACGCAGCAGCAAAGCACCGTGCGCCTCGCTAAGCGTGGAGCCGCCGCGCCGATCGACTCCGTACAGGTCTCGACGCAAGTCGCGAACTTTCAAGACAACGTGTTTTCCGCTCTGCAAACGGTATCGGAACTTCAGAACCAGCTCAAGGGGTTGATCGTCACCAACGCCGGCGACCCGATTTGGATGGCAAATTTGGTGCCGACGACGAATGTTTCCGAACTGCCTGCGGCGCCTTCGCTCAACGACATCGTTGCCGTAGCTTTGAAAACTCGTCCGGAGGTAAGGCAAGCCGCCGACAAATACGGCCAGGCCCAAATCGACGTGGCGTTTGCAAAGGGCCAAGCACTGCCGCAAGCCGACGCGCAAATAACCTATCAAAGCAACGGCTTTGCGGGTCTGCTGCAAGCAACGCCTACGGCCGTGCAGCAAGGCTGTCCGTTTCAGCAGGCGCAAGACTGTCCGACGCCGCCTCCGTACACGCAGGGTGCAATGGCCCAGGCGTATCACAACCTGTGGACGTTTAAATATCCGACGTTCAATATCGGCGTTGTCGTCAGCTATCCTGTGGGGAATCACCTGGCTGCCGGGCTGCGCGGAGTAGGCCGCGAGGAGATGCAGCAAGCCGCGGTCTACACGGCGGGCGTTGCAGCGAAAATCGGCTACGATGCGCGCAACGCGCTGCAGTCGTACCAATCGGCGCTCTCCCGTCTACACGCGGCGAGGATTGCGCGCGAATCCTCCGAGCAAGTGTACGCCAGTGAGGTTCGCAAATATCATAACGGTGAATCGACGACGTTTCTCGTGCTCCAACGACAGGTCGAACTCGAGCAGAACCGAGGGCGCGAGCTCTTAGCGCAGACCGACCTCAACAAGGCGATTGTCGAGATCCAGCGCGTCGAAGGTACGATATTGACGCAGAACAACGTCAATGTACAAACGCTCGGTTCGCAAGCACTGGCTCAATCACCAGCCCCGCTCCCAACGCCCTAGGCCGTGTTCCGCAAGAGTAGATATCTTTGGGTTGGCGTGTCGCTAATCGCAGTCGTCGCCGCGTCGCTTCCGTTCCACGAAGCGGCGGCGCAGGGCGATCCGGTTGCATCGCGCGCCCCGGCGCCTAGCGACGTACCATCGCCAGTCTTGCCGCTGGTACCGACGGTCGCGCCCGGATACGGCGCGCCGAGCGCCGCACCCAGTGCTGCCGACATCGCCGGAGTCGCGCAACAGCCGTTTGTGGGCATCTCGCTGCAGGACGCCATCGGTATGGCGCTGCTGAAGAACCCGAATCTCGCGGTTTCGGCGTCGAACGCACGGATTGCGCGATATCAGATCGTTGAAGCAAAAGGCGCTTTCGACGTTCGCTTGCAAGTTGCTCCGACGTCGAGCATGAGCGTCACGCCACCCCTGAATTTGTTCTTTGCGGGCCCAGGCGACACGAATCTCTACCCATGCCTTCCGCGGAACGACGTGAAGTGCATTGAGCCCGTCCCGTCGCCGTCACCGGGCGAGGGGCCAGGGAACATCATCCAACACCAATACTCGCTTCAATACGGGCTCGGCGGCCAGACGGTCAACGGAGCCCAGTTCAGCGCGGGCATCCAGCAGACGCGCACGTACAATAACACAACGTTCGATGCATTCAATCCGTATTATCTTGCCACGTTGAATCTTTCGATCACGCAACCCCTGCTGCGCAATCTTGGGATGAACGGTGCAAAGCGGCAGTACCAGTTGGCCATTGTCAACATCGATTCCACCTCGGCACAAGCGCTCGTCGATGCTTCGACCACCCTTTCGCAGGTCGAGGACGTTTACTGGAGTTTAGCTGCTGCTTGGCGTAACGTGGCGATTCAAGAAGCGGCGCTGAAAGACTCCGTCACCGAGCAGAGGAGAACCGTACGCCTCGCGAAACGCGGAGCCGCCGCACCTATCGATGTCACGGAAGCGGGGACGCAAGTTGCAACGTTCCAAGACAACGTGTTCGCTGCGGTTCAATCCGTGTCGCGGATTCAAAATCAGCTCAAAGGTCTGCTCGTAACGAGTGCAGACGATCCGATCTGGCGAGCAAATCTGGTGCCCACGACCAGCGTCTCGGAACTCGTAGCGGCGCCAACGCTAGATGAGATCGTGGCCGGCGCGTTGAGGAATCGGCCCGAAATCCGTCAGGCGCGGGACAAATTTCGGCAAGCGGCGATCGACTTCTCCTTCGCAAGGAATCAGGGGCTGCCTCAGCTTGACGCTCAAATAACCTATCAGAGCAACGGATTTGCCGGGTTATTGCAGCCGACGCCAGACATCATTGCGAGTCATTGCCCGTTCTTCGGCAACGCTCCGGATTGTCCGACTCCGCCCCCGTACACCCAAGGCAGTATGCCGCAGGCGTATCATAATATGTGGACGTTTCGTTACCCTACCTTTAACGTGAGCGTGACGGCGAGCTTCCCGCTGGGCAACCACGTCGGGACCGGGCTACGCGAGGTGGCGCAAGAGGAGCAGGAACAGGCCGCGGTTTATGCGGCCGGCGTCGCAGCGAGAATCGGCTTTGACGCTCGTAACGCGCTGCAGACGTACCAGTCGGCGCTGTCGCGCCTCGATGCCGCGAGAATTGCGCGTGAGGCTTCCGAACAAGTCTATGCGAGCGAAGTGCGCAAATACCACAACGGGGAGTCAACGACGTTCCTCGTGTTGCGGCGACAGGTAGAACTCGAGCAGAATCGCGGTCGCGAACTCCTCGCACAGACCGATCTCAACAAGGCAGTCGTCGAAATTCAGCGCGTCGATGGCACCATCTTGACGCAGAATAACGTTAAGGTCCAAACGCTCGGTTCACAAGCCCTCGCGCAGTCGCCCGCGCCGCTGCCTACGCCGTCGTCACGCCTCTCGACCCCCTACCCAACCTCCAGCTAAACGGCGCCACCCGAGGCGCCGGCCGGGAAAGAGCACGAGCGAACGGTAACATTTGAGGATGCGCATCGCGCGTTCGTGGACGTTTCTTGCCGCGTCGCTGTTCGTCGCCGGCGCGGCGCTGCGCGCGGCGCTGTACTTCCCGCCGGCTGCCTTTCCGATCGACTCCGACGGCGTGTTGGCGGGATTATGCGCGTTCCGCGTCGCCGACGGGCAACACCCGGCGTTCTTTCCCGGCGGCGTCCGCCTGAGCTCGGCGAGCTGTTACCTCACGGCCGGATACTTTCATCTTTTCGGCGCCGGCCGCGTCGGCTTGGCGCTGACCGGGTTGACGTGGGGGATGCTCTATCTCGCGTTCTCGTTGCTGTTCTTGCGCGCCGTGCTCGGCCGGAGAGGCGCGTGCACCGCATTCCTGTTTGCAATCGTGCCGCCGGTAGCGTTCGTCACGGTTACCTACGTGCCGTGGGGTTACGGCGAGATCGTCGCGTCGTGCGCGGCGACGTTGTGGCTGGCGGCGGTCTGGCGGCGCGACGGGCGCGTGTGGCAGTGCGTCGCGTTCGGCGCGAGCGCCGGCCTCGGTCTGTGGTTCTCGTTGCAGACGCTGATGGTCGCGCTTCCGGCTCTCGTCTGGGTCGTTCTCGAGCGCAAACGCACGGCATTGCGCGAGTGCACCGCGGCGATTCTTGGTGCGCTCGTGGGTGCGAGCCCGCTGCTCGTGGCGAACGCCGCAACCGGATTTCCGACGTTCGCGCACAACTGGGCGGCACGCCCCACTGCGGGGCTCGAAAACGCCACTGATAATCTCGTCTGGCTGGTGAGCTCGCAGTTGCCGCAACTGCTGTTTTACGGATCGTGGCCTCCCGGCTGGTTCTCGATTGCGATCGTCACCGGCTATGTGCTGCTCGGCATCGGATTCGTCGCGGCGCTACGCGCCGAAGGTCGCGAGCGCGCGGCAATCGGCGCGCGCAATGCCGGTACGTTAGCCCTGCTCGTTGCGGCCGCCGTCGTGCTGTTGTACGCGTGGTCGCAGGCCGGTAACGCACGCGGCTGGACAGTGCGCTACGTTGTGCCGCTCTACGTCGTCCTGCCGCCGGTCTTCGGAATCGCAGCGCTTGCGCTAGCACGCCAAAATCGATGGCTGGCGGCCGCCGCGGTCGCGCTCGTTCTCTTCCCGAACCTCCCGCTCTACGCGTTGCCGGCAACGGCCACGCGGGCCGTCTTAACGGAACAACTGCACGCCGACGCTGCCGTCGGCGAACTCCTAACGCGGTCGAAGGTCACGCTGGTCTTCGGAGATTATTTCACCGTGTACCATTTGAACTTCGACGCGCGCGAGCGGCTGGCGGCGATTCCCTACCAACGGCAACTCGACTACATGCATTACGAAAGTACGTTGCCGGCCAGCGGTCTTCGTTGGGCGGTGTTGAGTTACTACCCCCTTCAGGTACAACGATGGGCGAGCGCGGCGCAAGCGACCGGACCGATGTCGCACGTCGGCGATCTGTACGTCATCGTTGAAACGCGCCCGGCGACGAGCACGACGACGCTGTTGGCAATGCTGCGCAAAGCCGGCGACTAAGGTTAGGCACCGCGCTCATGGCACTGCATTTACGCGGCGCTCGAACTCCGCGCGCTCCGACGCGGCGAGTTCGACCAGCGGCGGAACTGGAACGCGCCAGGATTCGTCGCCGCGCTGCGCCGCGATCGCGTGGCGTACCGCAGGAATGAACGGAAGGCCCGTCAGCGCCGTGCGCCGCGCGGCGAGCAGGCGCGCGTCGTCGCGCAGCCCGCGTAGATAGACGCGTTGCGCCAACTCCGGCCAGAGCGCGACGCTGCCCGAGATGCAACCGGCGGCGCCCGCGGCGACGGCCTCGGCCAGATAGTGCTCCGATCCGGGAAACACCGCCAACTCGGGATGACGCACTAGCAGTTCCCCCTGTAACGCTCGATCGTTGGAGCTATCCTTGACGCCGCCGATCGCGCGCGGAAACGCCGCCATCAGCCGGTCGACGAGATCGGGGCGAAACGTGATGCCGCTCATCAGCGGAAAGTTGTAGAGGATGACGCGTCCGGGCTCCGGAGCGACGCGCGCGAACAACGCGTCGAAGAACCGCATCACACCGTCGTCGCCCGAATCGCGATAGAAGAAGGGCGGCATGACGAGCATCGCGGCAAAGCGCAATTCGACGGCCTGCCGGAACGCGGTCGCTGCATCGTCGAGCGACGCGGCACCCGCTCCCACCATAACGCGTTCCATCTGTAGCCCGCTGCGCGCGACCGATTCCATCATCGCGCACCGCTGCGCGACGCCGAACGACATCGCTTCGCCGGTCGTCCCGAACAAATTGAGACCGTCGCAGCCGGCCGCGAGAAGACCGTCGTAATACGGAATCGCTTTGACGGGATCGGGCGCGAACGATGCGTCGACGGGCGTGACGACCGCCGCCCAGACACCGTGCAGACGCGTCGAAGCGGCGTCACCCACGCGCGAACGCTCCCTTTAAGAAGAAGGCCACGTTTGCCGGCCGTTCGGCGAGCCGTCGCATGAGGTACGGAAACCAGTTGCGACCGAACGGAATTGCGAGGCGGACGCGGTATCCGCGCTCGACGAGCCGTTGCGCGAGCGGTGCGGCGATGCCGTAGAGCATCTGAAACTCGAAACGGCCGCGCTTGGGCAACCCTCTGCGCGCCGCGAACGCTTCAACCCACCCGACCAGCGCGGGGTCGTGCGTCGCGATGGCGGTGTAGCCGTCGCCGGAAAGCGCGCGTTCGGCCAAACGCACGTAGTTCGCATCGACGTCGCCTTTCTTCGCATACGCCAGCGACGCCGGTTCGAGGTAGGCGCCTTTGACGAGCCGCACGTTGGGACGCGTCGGCAGCAACCCTTCGAGATCGGTCGCGCTGCGGAAGAGGCAGGATTGCAGCACGAAGCCGACGTTGTCGAAACGTTCGCGCAGCCCCCGGTAGAGGGCGAGGGTTGCGTCGACGACGCGCGACTGTTCCATGTCGAGTCGTAGGGTGTTGCCGGTCGCGCGCGCGGCCTCCGCGATGCGCGATGCATTGTCGAATGCCAGCTGCGGATTCACGTCGAGGCCGACGTGGGTGGGCTTGAACGCGACGTTGGCGTCGAGCGCGCGCTCGGCGAAGGCGTGAAGCAACGCGCAGTACTGCGCCGCCGCGTCGGCGGCTTCCTCGGGTTGCGCCACCGCTTCGCCGAGGATGCCGCCCGCCACGGCAAAACCGTGCACGTTCGCATCGCGCGTCGCCGCCAAGAACTCCTCTGCCGTTTCGCCCGCGACGAAACGTTTGGCGCCCAGCCGCATGCCGTAGCGATCGACGAACCGCTGCAGCGGCGGGCTGCCCGCCGCTCGCAGAATCGCCGCTCGGAGCAGCGCGCTCACCGCCTCGTGACTACTTCGCGCGCAGCATGCCCGTGGCCGCATCGTCGACGAGCCACAGTAGCCGGCCCGGCGACGGCGCGACGATCTGCGACGGTCGCGCAATCGGATCGCGCGGTCCCTCGAGAACCGCTTGCAGGATCGCCGCTTTTGCCACACCCTCGACCGCGAACGCGACGGTGCGCGACGCGTTGATGACCTTCGGCGTGATCGTGATGCGCCACATCGCGCTCGAGCTCGAATAGACGGCCCGCACGAGCGCGTCGTCGTCGGCGTCGGGCGGCGAACCGGGAAAGAGCGACGCGGTGTGCCCGTCGGGGCCCAGCCCGAGCAGCGTGAGATCGAACGACGGCAGGTCGCCGAGGTCGGTCCGCAGCACGGCTGCATAGTCGCGCGCGGCTTCGGCCGGATCGATTTCGCCGCGCATCCGATGCACGTTCGCCGGCGGAATCGGCACGGCGTCGAGAAATGCCAAACGCGCCATCCGGTAGTTCGACTGTTCGTCGTCCGGCGGTACGCAGCGTTCGTCTCCGAAATAGACGAAGACGTCGCTCCAGGAAACGTCGCCGGAGCGCGGCAGCTTCGCCAGCAGTTCGTACGCGGCGCGCGGCGTGTTACCGCCCGACAGCGCGACGTGAAATGTGCCGCGTTCGGCAAACGCGGCGCAGGCGGCGTCTACGAAGAGATCGGCGACGGCGCCCGCCACGGCGGCGGCGTCGGAAAAGACCTCGAGATCGCCGGTCATTGCGCCACTTCCTGTCGCGCAAGAATCTCGCCCGCGGCGGCGAGCGTGTCTTGGAAGATGCGATCCTGCCGTCCGGTGAGAATCGCGCGTTCGATCAGCGCCGCCGTGCCGGCATCGCTAAGCGGGTGGCAGCGTGCGGCATGCTGCGCCGCGCCCTCGACGGTGAGCTCGATCGCCCCGGGATCGCCCGGCTGCAGTTCGGCGAGGAAGTGCGACTGCGTCGAGTGAAGCGCGACGCGGCGAATGCGCCGCGGGGGTCCGTCGTGCGCGAGCGTGAACGCGATCTCGGTGCCGAACCGGTTGCAGAACCGGTCGCAAGCGCAGGGCTTCCACTCGAGACGGCTCGCGAGCCACCCGAGCAGATAGTACGCCTCGGCCGCCGAGCCGCTCGTGATTTCGACGCGCCGTAAGTCGAAGAGTTCGCGAATGACGTTCTTGCCGTCGAAAAAAAGCGCGATGCTCTCCTGCCACCCGGCGAGTCGCAGATACGCGATGTCGCTTACGAGCATCTCGGGATGCGCGCGTTCGAACTCGACCAGCGCGCGCAGCCCGCTGTCGTCGGTGCCCAATGCCGAGCTGTTGTAGACGACCGTCCGCGCGAGCGATGCGAGCGCGCTGAAACGCGCGTCGCCGGCGACGTGCTTCGACGCCCAGACGAGCACGACCGGCACCTGCGGAAGCGTCAGCGATGCCACCACCGATTGCAGCACGTCGGGATCTTCGCCGGCGACGCCGAGTTCGAGCCACTCCGCGCTCACCGTTTGGGCGCCGGCCGGCTGCGTCGCGTCGAGGAAGATGACGCGCGCCGGATCTTTCGCCGCCAACGACTGCAGGCGGTCGCGCAGCCACGCCCCGACGTTGGCGTCTTCGAAGTATGCCACCAGCGTCATCAGCGCGACGTCCATCCGATCCGGCGTGCGACGCTCGTTCAACTCCCCGAGCAGGGCCTGCACGTCGATCGTCACAGCGGGCGCCAATCCGGAAAGAGTTTTGCGGCTTGCGGTGGCCCTTGGCTGCCGGCAGCATAGTTCGGAAACGAAAAATCTTTGCTGCTCGTCCAGACGTCGAGAATCGGCGTGACGAGTTCCCACGCGCGTTCGACGGCATCCCAGCGCGTAAAGAGCGTCTGGTCGCCGCGAATCGCATCGCCGATGAGCCGCTCGTACGCAGGAGGCGATACGACGCCGAATCCCGTGCCGTAGTTGAAATCCATGTACACGCTTCGAACGTGGTCTTTCGGCCCCGGCACTTTCGCTTCGAATCGCATCGCGATGCCTTCGTCGGGCTGAATCTTGATGACGAGCAGGTTCGGGCTGATATCGTCGGTCGACGCGCCGTAGAAACGGTGCGGAATCGGTTTGAACGTGACCACGATCTCCGAAACCTTGCGCGCCAGGCGTTTGCCCGACCGCAAACAGAACGGCACGCCCGACCAGCGCCAATTTTCGATGAAAAACTTCACCGCAGCGAACGTTTCGGTGTTGGAATCCGGCGCGACGGCCGCTTCCTCGCGGTAGCCTTTGACGGCCTGGCCGTCGATCATGCCGGGACCGTACTGTCCGCGCGCGGCCATCGCCACGACGTGGTCGTAGGGAGCGGGCGCGATCGCGTTGAGCACCTTCGCCTTCTCGTTGCGGATGTCGTCGGCGTGCGAACTGACGGGCGGTTCCATCGCGACCAGCGCCAGCAGGTTGATGACGTGGTTCTGGATCATGTCGCGCAGCGCGCCGGCGTGATCGTAATAGGCGCCGCGCTCTTCCACGCCGATCGACTCGGCTGCGGTAATCTGCACGTTCGCAACGTAGTTGCGATTCCAAATCGGCTCGAAGATCGTGTTGGCGAATCGCAGCGCGATGATATCCTGCACCGGCTCCTTGCCGAGGTAATGATCGATGCGATAGACGGCGCTCTCGGGAAAGACTTTGTCGATTTCGTGCTGCAGCGCCCGCGCCGATGCGAGATCGGTTCCGAACGGTTTCTCGATAACGATGCGCGTCCATCCGCCGCCGTCGGGATTGCGGTCGAGGCCGGCCTTCTTGAGGCGCTGAACGACCACCGGAAAGACCGGCGGCGGCGTCGCGAGATAGAACAGATGATTGCCGCTGGTGCCGAACTCTTCGTCGTTGCGCGCGAGCAGGTCTTTGAGTTTGACGAAGTCGCTGTTATCGCGAAAGTCGGCACTGATGTAGCGAACGCGCCTGGCAAAATCTTCCCAGACGTGACCCTCGGGCTTTTTGCCGGGCGGCATGAATGCGTCGAGTTGCGCGCGGCAGTACTCGCGGAAGGTTTCGTCGTCGTATTTCGAACGCGCGAATCCCACGAGCGCGAAATCGGTGGGCAGCGTCCCGTTCAAACGCATCGAGTAGACGGCCGGCAGCAGCATGCGCTTGAACAGGTCGCCGCTCGCGCCGAAGAAGACGATGCTGCAGGGCTCTTCGATGCGTTCGCTCGGCGGCAGACCGGCGCGCAGTGGATTGACGGTCGCGCCGTCGGTGGGCGGTGCCGCGATCATGCTCGGACCGAGAGCGCCTCGTCGACCGCGGTGATCAGCGCGCGCAGCCCGGTCTCAACGTCGCCCTTGAGGTGCACGCGCACGCCGCGGCGATTGCGTTTGTCGAGCGACATCCAGTCGCCGAGTGCCTGTGCCGCCAGCAGCGTCCGGAATCCGACGTGCATGCCCGGGATGCTGAAATCGTCGGGATCGTCGGCGACGATCTGCAGCGCGACGCACGTGTCGGGGCCGCCCTTGTGGAGCTGGCCGGTCGAGTGCAGAAAGCGCGGACCGAACCCGACCGTGGTGGCGACCTTGCACGCGTCGCGGATCTTCAACCGCAGTTCTTGCAGCAGCGCCTCGTGCGTTTCGTTGCGCGCGATATACGCGGTGATTGCCGCGTAGTCGTGTGGACGCATCTGCCCGAAGACTCCCGAAAGCGCCGGGACCGGCACCTGCGCGTGGACCGTCTTGCTCCCCGAGAGGAACGTGACGTCGAACTTCGGGCTTTCGACGTCGGGTTTCGGTTCGTCGAAACTTCCCTTTTGCGCGTACTGCTGCAGCAAGGCGACGGTGTTGTCTTTTGACTCTTGCACGTTAGGCTGATCGAAGGCGTTGATGCCCAAGATGACGCCGGACGCGGCGACCGCGAGTTCCCAGAGATAGAACTGCTCGCCGAGATCGTACTCGTCGTTCATGTCGAGCCGGACGACCGGATGCCCGGCCGCCTCGAGCGCGCGCAACTTGTCGTCGACGCCGCTCTGCGGATCGGGCAGATCGGCGCCGACGTAGACGAAGAGGCGGTCGTCGCCGTAGACGGACGGGTCGCCGAGCGGCTCGCCTTCGACCGGGACGATGCCTTTGCCGTGCTTGCCGGTGGATTCGGCGATGAGCTGCTCCGCCCACGCACCGAAGGCGCGCACGTCGGGATGCGCGACGATCGTGAGTTTGTCGCGCCCCGCCACGGCTAGCCCGCCGAAGACCGCACCGAGACGAACGCCCGGCGCGTCCTTGACGGCGACCGTGCGATCGTTGGCGTGCATCGCCCCCAGCGCGCGGTCGAGCAGCAAGTTGATGTCGATTCCGGCGATCGCCGACGGCGCGATGCCGACGTACGAAAGTGCCGAGTAGCGTCCGCCGATCGTCGGATCGTTGTCGAAACAGGCTTGAAAGTTTTCCTCTTTGGATTCAGCCTCGAGCGAGCTTCCGGGATCGGTGATCGCCACGAAGTTGCGTCCCGCGACCGACGCGCCGAGTTGCTTCGACACCTTCTCGTGGAAGTAGGCGTAAAAGGCGTTGGGCTCGGTCGTCGTCCCGCTCTTGCTCGAAATGATGAAGAGCGTGTCGGGAATCCGAATGCGCTCTTCCAGCTCGAGAATCTGCTGCGGGCAGGTCGAGTCGAGCACCATCAACCGCGGATAGCCGCCGAACACGCCGAACGTGTCGGCGAGAATGTCGGGCGCGAGCGAACTGCCGCCCATGCCGCAGACGACGGCGAAGTCGAACTTCTCCTTGAGTTCGTTGCCGAAGGCGCGCAGTTCGGGCACGCCTTCGAGCATGTGCTGTTGGATCGCGAGCCACCCGAGCGATTTTTTGATCACCTCGGCATCGGCGGCGTCGTTCGACCAGAGCGTGGGATCGTGCGCCCACAGCCGGTTGAGAAAGTCGGCCGACGCGAGTTGCTCCAGCGCGCCGTCGAACGACTTCTGCGAGCCGCCCATCGCTAGCCGCACGCGCTCGGCCCCGCCGCTTTCGAGCAGTTTCTGCTTGTAGACGATCGCGCCGAGCAGCGCCGCAAAGGAGTCGGAGAAGAGCGTGACGCCTTCGTTCTGGAGTTGTTCGGTCACCTCGAAGAGCGAGATCTTCGCTTCCTGCAGCGCTTTCATCACCTCGTGAACGCCCGCGAGATCGGTTTCGACGGTGTCGGCCACGATCGTTCCGTGGTCGAGCAGCGCGTCGAGCGTTTGGGGCGGCATCGTGTTGACCGTATCGGGGCCGACGACGGTCTCGACGTACATCAGATCGGGATAGTGCGGGTCTTTGGTCGAGGTCGACGCCCAGAGCGGGCGCTGCACGGTGCCGCCGGCCGCCTTGACGAGCGCGAACTCCTCGCTCTCGAAGATCTCCTTAAACTTCTGATACGTGAGCTTGAGGTTGGCAATGCCGGTCTTGCCGAGCAAGTGATCGAGTTTTTCGCCTTTGGCGATGCGCGCGTGCAGCATCTTGTCGATGGCGCTGTCGATCCGGCTGACGAAGACCGAGTTGACCGAACGGATTTTATCGATCGGCTTTTTCTCGACGATCCGGCGCTGTAGGCCTTTGACGTAGGCCCGTGCCGCCCGTTCGTACATCTCCACCGAGAAGATGAGCGTCACGTTGATGTTGACGCCTTCGTAGATGCACTCTTCGATCGCCGGCAGGCCTTCCTTCGTGCCGGGAATCTTCACCATCAGGTTGGGCCGTGCGACGCGCGCCCACAACTCTTTGGCCATCGCGATCGTGCCTTGCGTTTCGCGCGCGAGCAGCGGCGAGACTTCCAAGCTCACGAAGCCGTCGTTACCGCCCGAAGAGCGGAAGACCGGTGCGAACTCGTCGCATGCCTGCTGGATGTCGGCGACGGCGAGATCCCAAAACAGCGCTTCGGCACTCTTCTCGGAGCCGACGAGTTGCCTGAGCTGTTCGTCGTAATCGTTTCCGGCGCCGATCGCTTTTTCGAAGATCGTCGGATTGCTCGTCATCCCGCGCAGGCCGCGGTCGATCATCCGCTTGAGTTCGCCCGAGGCGAACATGTTGCGGCGAAGGTTGTCGAGCCAAACGCTCTGCCCGTCATCGAGCAGTTGCTGGAGTTGATTCTTCACGATGTGCTCCTATGGGGCGGCGAGTGCGAATCGTTCGAGCGCGAGATCGGCGACGTGATCGGGGGTGAACCCGAAGCCCTTGGCGATCGCCGCGGCGGGCGCCGACGCGCCGAAGTGGTCGATGCCGAACGCGAAGCCGCGGTCGCCGACCCAGCGCGACCAGCCGAGCGTTGCGGCGGCCTCGATCGACATGCGGGCGGTCACGGCGGGCGGCAAGACGCTGTCGCGATATTCCTGCGACTGCTGCTCGAACAACTCCCAGCAGGGCATCGACACGACGCGCGTGCGCATGCCCTTCCCATCGAGAATCTTCTTCGCGTCGACCGCTAGGGCGACTTCCGAGCCGGTGGCGATGAGAATGAGGTCGGGCGTTCCGCCGTCGGCGCCGGACAGCACGTAGGCACCCTTGGCGACGTCGGCGTCGCGCGCGCCGAGGAACGGCAGTTTCTGGCGCGAGAGCACGAGCACCCACGGCGTACCCTTGACGCCCACCGCGAGCTTCCAGGCGGCGAGCACTTCAAGCGAATCCGCCGGACGCACGACGTTGCAGTTCGGCGTCGCGCGCAGCATCGCGAGTTGTTCGATCGGTTCGTGCGTCGGACCGTCTTCGCCGAGAAATACCGAATCGTGGGTGAAGACGAAGACGCAGTGCAATTGCATGAGGCACGCCAAGCGCACCGCCGGTTTACAGTAATCGACGAAGTTGAAGAAGGTCGCGGAGAACGGGAGCAAACCGCCGTGCAGGGTGATGCCGTTGGTGATCGCGACCATCGCGTGCTCGCGCACGCCGTAGTGAATGTTGCGGCCGCTGTAGTTCCCGGGCTCGAAGTCCCCGCAGTTCTTCAGGTAGGTCTTCGTGGATGGATCGAGATCGGCCGAACCGCCGACGAGTTCGGGCAGAGCTTCGGCGATCGCGTTCATCACGCTGCCGCCCGCGTCGCGCGTCGCGACGCTGCCGTTCTCGGCGGTGAACTGCGGCCACGGCAGATCCGCCGGCAACTCTCCGCGCAATGCGCGTTCGAGCTGCGCGGAGAGATCGCGGTTGCCGGTCTTCCATGCGTCGTACGACGATTGCCACTCGGCCTCGAGGCGCGCGCCCTTGGCGCCGGCCTCGCGGTAGAACGCGAGCACGTCGTCGGGCACGTAGAAGTCGGGCGTGAGCGGCCAGCCGAGTTCCTCTTTTGCTTTCTTCACGTTCTCGGGGCCGAGCGCTTCGCCGTGCGCCAAGTAGTTGTCTTGGCGCGGCGATCCGTAACCGATGTGCGTGCGCACGACGATCAGCGACGGGCGATCGACGACGTTTTTCGCGACCGTGATCGCTTGGTCGATCGTGTCGACGTCGTTGCCGTGCGTCACGTCGATGAACTGCGTATGCCAGCCGCTGGCTTCGAAACGCTCGCCGGCGTCGTCGGTGAACGTAACGTCGGTCGGGCCGGCCAGCGAGACGCGGTTGTCGTCGTAGAGCGCGATGAGCTTACCGAGCTTCAAGTGACCCGCGAGCGAGATGGCTTCTTGGCTGATGCCTTCCATGAGGTCGCCGTCGCCGCAGATGCAATACGTAAAGTGGTCGACGATCGGCGCGTCGCTGCGATTGTAGACGGCGCCCATGTGCGCGCCGGCAATGGCCATGCCCACGGAGTTTGCAATGCCCTGGCCGAGCGGGCCGGTCGTCGCCTCGACGCCGGGCGTGCGTTCGGCTTCCGGGTGGCCGGGCGTCTTGCTCTCCCATTGGCGGAACGACTTGAGGTCGTCGAGCGAGAGATCGTAGCCGGTGAGATAGAGCAACGCGTAGAGGAGCATCGAGCCGTGCCCGGCCGACAGCACGAAGCGGTCGCGGTCGAGCCAATGCGGATCCTTCGGGTTGAAGCGCAGGTGCCGCGTCCAAAGCGTGTAGGCCATCGCCGCCGCACCCATCGGCATGCCGGGATGACCGGAGTTCGCCTTCTGCACGGCGTCCACGGCTAAGAAGCGGATGGCGTTGATGCGTTGTTCGTCGGCGGGCGAGTTCGGCACGATCTCTCCTTTAAGAAGCCCCCGGGGGGCTGAGGTCATTTCGGCGCGATACAGCCAACGCCTTGACCTAAGGCGGCTTGCGGCTGGTCGAAAAATTCCGAGCGGCTATTCGCTGACTACGATGTCCCCCGCCGTCGGGCTTGGAAAGTAGTGTTGAAGCTGGATTGTGCTCAGTGGAGTACCGCCTTTTGGGTACTGGTAAACGTGGACGTAATAGTGACCCTTCTTCGGGCCGTTGAGGGTAAGCATGCGATCGCCGGCGATGAAGAAGGGCGGCACGCCTCCGCTCAACGTCGTCGAGCCGACGATGTGCGAACCCGACGCCCGGTATATTTTTCGATGAAGCGAACCAATGGCAACGTAGCGGCCATCAAACTGTAGCCGGTATGGCTGGATGTTCCGATCGAGTTGCACCGGCTCCAGCACCGCCTTCCCGTTGGGAATCTCACCGTATTGTTCGAGACCGCCCGGATAGCGATCGCCGTCGACAAAGACGTTTCCGGCGCCGTCGTAACTGATGTATCCTAAGTCGAAGAAATACCCCGATGAAATAACCTTCGGCCTGCCGCGCGCATCTCGGAAGATGGAGACGCTATCGTCGCCCCCTTCGATGTTTGTATTCGTAACGGCGAGGTCGTCGTTCGTTGCACTTACGGAGCACTTCGTCGGATTCAACTGCTCGTCGCCGATCGAACGGACGAACTTCCCCTCGCCCGTGTATTCGTCTACGTTCTCCGCGTTGACGATGTACACGTCGCCGGTCCGATCGAGACACTCACCCGCCGGACCGTCGTAGCCTTCGGGTGGCGCGGGAAGCATCCCGAGATACTTTCCGGAGGGATACTCGAACAATTGGACGTCCCCGAAGCCGCGATTGGCCCGATACGTTTCGGACACGAACAGCGTCTTCGCCGGAACGCTTGGGGAGGCGAATCGCGAAAACGATGACGGGGGAGCGAACGGTGAAGTCCCTCCTCCTCCGCAGCCGGCGACGAAAAACGCTGCGGCGCCTATAAGAACGGTGCGAGCGGTCATCAACGGCTAGTTTAGCGCGATGTCGGCAAGCGTTCCTGGTTTAGACGAAGGAAGTGCCGGCGGAGGTCGTTATCGAACGGTCGCTTCATGCCTTACCGCGCCGGCGAGAGAAGCTCGTGACCGCTCGTCATGTACGTTTCGTGGAGTTTCAAGAAGGAATCGAACGGCTCGCGCGCGGCGAAGGCGACGTACGGGGACCAACCGGGCGCGTCGTCGACGACGTGCTCGCGGCCCTCGACGCCGGCGAACTGCGCGTCGCCGAGCCGTCCGGCAACGATTGGCACGTCAACGCCTGGGTCAAGCAAGCAATACTCCTCTACTTTCAGCGGCGCGATGCGGGCTGGATGGGTGACGACCGTGACGCGCTCGTGTACTACGACAAGCTTCCGGTAAAGCGCGACTACGAGCGGCGCGGCGTACGCTGCGTTCCGCCGGGCGTCGCTCGTTATGGGAGTTTCCTGGGACGCGGCGTGATACTGATGCCGGGTTTCGTGAACGTCGGTGCTTACGTGGACGAAGGCACGATGATCGACACGTGGGCGACGGTCGGTTCGTGCGCGCAGATCGGCCGGAACGTGCATCTTTCCGGCGGCGTCGGCATCGGCGGGGTGCTGGAGCCGCCGCAGGCGTCGCCGGTGATCGTCGAGGACGGCGCGTTCGTCGGTTCGCGCTGCATCGTTGTGGAAGGCGTGCGCGTCGAGCGTGAGGCGGTGCTCGGCGCCGGCGTCGTCCTTACCGCCAGCACGCCGATCGTCGACGTGCGCGGTTCGTCGCCGGTCGTCACGCGCGGCCGGGTTCCCGCGCGCGCGGTCGTCATTCCGGGAATGCAGCCGAAGACGTTTCCGGCCGGGGAGTTCGCGGCGCCGTGCGCCCTAATCGTTGGGACGCGCGACGACTCGACCGATCGCAAGACGTCGCTCAACGCCGTGCTGCGCGAGTTCGAGATCGCGGTATGAACCACAATGCAATGTCATCCTGAGCGGAGCGTGCGCAGCACGCGCAGTCGAAGGGCCGCTTTATGTCATCCTGAGCGGAGCGTGCGCAGCACGCGCAGTCGAAGGACCGTTTCGCTGTGAATCCACGCGTCCTCGCGATTGCCGGATCGTTGATTCGGCAGGTTGCGGCGCGCAAGAAGCATGGATCGATCGATCTCGGTTTGGGCGAACCGACGCTTTTGCCGTCGCGGGCGCACTTCGAACACGCAATGCGGCACGTCGTGGAGTACGGCGTGAAGTACGCGCCCAATGCCGGTGATCCGCGACTGCGTGAAGCGATCGCGCGACACTACGGATATCCTCGGATGGATACGGCAGCGAACGTTTGCGTGACGGCGGGCTCGCAAGAAGCGATGTACGTGACGCTGATGACGCTGCTGGACGCCTCGCGAGACGAACTGCTCGTCGTCGAGCCGGCGTTTCCGTCATACGTGAAGATGGCTGCGCTCGGAGGGGTTGCCTGCCGTACCGTTACGATGCGCGAAGACGACGACTTTGCTTTCGATGCCGATCGCATTCTCGCGGGCCTGACCCCGGCGACGCGCGCGATCGTTCTATGTTCGCCGTGCAATCCAACGGGTCGCGTGCTGTCGCGCGACCAAGGCGAACTCCTTGCGAGCGCGCTCGAACGGCGCGGAGGCGACCCGGTGTGGCTTATTCACGACGAAATCTATCGTGAGCAGACGTTTGTCGACGATCCTGCGTACCTCGCGCAACGCTATCCGCACACGATCGTCACGAATTCGGTGAGTAAGAGCAACGCGCTGACCGGCTTGCGGCTCGGATGGATTCTAGGCCCGCGGCCGTTCGTCGAGCAAGCAATTAAAGCGCATGCGTGGGTCACGTCGTGCACCGATACGTTTGCCCAACAGGTGGCGATTCACGTCTTCGAAAGCAATGCCCTAGGCGAGCACTCTGGGTGGTACGCGGATCAACGCCGGAACGTAATTGCGGCCCTCGACGCGCATGCCTTGCGTTACGCACCGATCGACGGCGCCTTCTACGCCTGCGTGCGTTTACCCGATGGTACGAATTCGCTCGACGCCGCCAACGAACTCATCGAGCGTCACGACGTGCTGGCGATTCCGGGTGTGGCGTTCGGCGCCGCGCTCGAAGGCTGGTTGCGCTTGAGTTGGGTCGCACAAGTCGCCCACGTCCGCGAAGGCATTGCCCGCATCGCCCGCTACGTGTCATCCTGAGCGGAGCCGCGAAGCGGCGCAGTCGAAGGACGCGCCCGCTACGTGCCCTACTCGTTAGTACTAGACTTGCGCTCGTTCCACGCCATGCAGTCGGGCCGGAGCAGCTTAGTTTTGAAAGGGCTCTACCTGCGGTCGCCCAACCTCGTCGACATGGCCGCAGTGGTCGTCTACCTTGCCATTTTTGCCCCGGTCCTGGCCTTGTGTCGCCCTCGAGCGCGTGAAATAGCCAGGAAGATGGGCCCCAAGTGGGCGTCGATGCTTGGCTACGCATACGGCGCAACGATAATGCCGTTATTTACGGCAGCAAACAACGGAACGCTATCGCAATACGCGCTAACGTCAGTTTGGTCTACCAAATGGCTGGTGTTTCCGTTCATGCTTACATTTGGCCTCGCTGCCGGATGGGGCATCTGGAAGCTGCAAGAGTCGAGTAAGCCACTGGAACCCCGCTGGTAACACTCAGACTTTTAGAAGTAGCTCGCTAGGGAAAGGGAATGTCTGGCGGTGCAGTCGTGACGCCGAGCCTACCAGCCGCCTCCCGATTTTCGAAAGCGTCGGGATCAAACGATGGGCGACTGCGCCGACGCGCGGCTGTAAGTAGCGCCGCCAATAGAATCGGCACGCCGAACCCGATCGCGACAACGAGCCAAAACACTGAAGTCTACTTGTTAACCAAGATAACTACGTGCCGTTGAGCCTCCCCGAAAGTGGGATCTCCGCCTTTTCACGCTAGTTCACGCCTGCAGCAACGTAGAAGGGGCGCACCTCACCAAACTTCCCCTCCAGGCGCTCGTTAATGGGTACAATCGCCAAAGATTCCGTCCTGCTAAACTGCTCCTGAAAGACGCTCGTGCAAGCCTCGATGGTCCGCTCATCGAAATCATTGTCCCGGAACACGAGTGCCAGGGTTCCCGCCTGTGAACCTCCGATAAAGCCGGCGACGCTACAGTCCGGATAGCTGTTACGTTGCGCAACTTCTCAATCGCGTCGCGTGTTGCTGGGATTCATGAAAATCGGAATTCTTGGAACCGGCGACGTCGCGAAGGCGCTGGCCGCCGGGTTTCTCGCTCACGGCGACGCGGTGATGTTGGGAACGCGCGACGCCTCGAAGCTCGACGACTGGCTGCAGGCACATCAAGGCGCGACGGCGGGATCGTTTAAGGATGCCGCAACCCATGGCGAAATCGTTGTTTTAGCAACACTTGGGTCCGTATTCGAATCCGTCGTTAAGGCGGCGGGCCTCGATTCATTCGACCGCAAGGTGGTCATCGACGCGACGAATCCGTTGCGCTTCGACGAAGCCGGTCCGCATCTCAGCGTCGGGTTCGACGACTCGCTCGGCGAGCAGGTGCAGCGCGCGCTTCCGAAAGCACACGTCGTGAAAGCCTTCAATACGGTCGGATCCCCGCATATGGTAAACCCGCAGTTCGAGGGCGGGCCGCCGAGCATGTTCGTCGCCGGAAACGACGCGCAGGCGAAGGAAACGGTCGCGTCGATCCTACGTGACTTCGGCTGGGACGTCGTCGATCTCGGCGGCATCGAGTCGTCGCGCTACCTCGAACCGATGTGCCTCGCCTGGGTGCTCTACGGACTCGGTACCGGCATGTGGCATCACGCGTTTAAGCTGCTACGGTAGCGCAGTCAGACCGAAAGCCGTTTGCGCAGTTTGATCAAGCGCTCGGTTTCCTCGAAGCCGCAGCGCTCGTGAGCGCGGAGCGATGCCTCATTTTCGATTTCGGTGTCGGAGGCGAGTTCGGTAAATCCTCGGTCGGTCGACCATGCTTCGGCCGCCTGCATTAACCCTCGACCGACACCGGTGCCTCGCGCGTGAGGTTCGACGTACCACCCTTCGACGTACGGCACCGGCATCGAATCGCAGCCGTCGGAAAACTCGCGGACCGAGAGTTCGAGAAATCCAATCGCGCGACCGTCTTGTTCCGCAATGAAAACCACATCCAGCGTCGGTACGTCGGCGCCGGCGGCGAAGCCGGCCGCTTCGCTCGCGAGCTCCGGCGCATCCGCGTGCGGCCATAGACGCGAGCGCATCGCCGCCCATGCGCTGGTGTCGCCCCGTTGGAAGGCGCGTACTATGGTGAGACGACGACCGTTTGGATGTTGGCGAACTCGTGGACGCCGAACGACGAGAGTTCGCGTCCGTAGCCGCTTTTCTTCACGCCGCCGAACGGCAGCCGCGGATCGCTGGCAACCATGCCGTTGACGAACACGGCGCCGGCTTCGACGCGCGCCGCAAACTCTTCCGCCGCGCTCGCGTCGCGCGTCCAGAGGCTAAAGCCGAGACCGTAATTCGATTCGTTCGCAAGCGAAATCGCCTCGTCGGCATCGGCCGCGCGCACCACGGCGGCGGCCGGCCCAAACACCTCTTCGTCGAACATCGGCATGCCCGGGCGCACGTCTGAAACGACCGTCGGTTCGTAGAAAAATCCCGGCCGCTCGATTGACGCGCCGCCCAGCAACAACCGCGCGCCGCGTTCGAGCGTGCCGCACACCTGTGCGTGAACGCCGTCGCGCAGATCGCCGCGCGCGCACGGGCCGATCGTCGTCGCCTCGTCGGTCGGGTCACCGCTGCGCTCGTCGCGGGCGAGCGCGACGAAGCGTTCGAGAAACGCGTCGTAGACGGGCGCGACGGCAATGAAGCGTTTGGCGGCGATGCAGCTCTGACCGGCGTTTTGAAAGCGCGCCCTCACCGCAGTTTTGGCGGCGCGTTCGACGTCGGCGTCGTCGAGCACGACGAAGGCGTCCGAGCCGCCGAGTTCGAGCACGCATTTTTTCAGCGCCGCGCCGGCAGCGGAGGCGACCGCGACGCCGGCACGCTCGGAGCCGGTGAGCGTGACCGCTGCGATGCGCGGATCGGCGATGAGCGCGTCGACGTCGGCGTTCGTCATCAGCAGCGTCGAAAAGAGACCGTCGGGTGCGCCGGCCTCGCGGAAGACGCGCTCGATTTCAATTCCGCAACGCGTCGTGTTCCACGCGTGCTTCAGAAGCATCGCATTTCCGGTGAGAAGCGCCGGTGCCGCCGCTCGGAAGACCTGCCAGTAGGGAAAGTTCCACGGCATGATCGCCAGCACGACGCCCAGCGGCCGGAAGGCGACGTAGCTGCGAGCCGCGTCGGCGTGCGCCTCCTGCGGCGCAAGCATGGAGGGTCCGCTTTCGGCGAAGTAGTCGCAGCACCACGCGCACTTTTCGATCTCGGCGCGCGCTTGCGCGAGCGGCTTCCCCATCTCCGTGGTGGCGACGAGTGCGAGTGCCTCGGACTGCTCGCGCAGTTTCGCCGCGACGTCGTGCAGGAACGCCGCGCGCCGGATCGGCGCGAGACTGCCCCAGAGCCGCGCCGCTTCGGCGGCCGTCGACAGGCGTCCGTCTACCGTCGACGCGTCCATGTAGGCGATGCGTTCGATCTCGGCGCCGGTCGCGGGATTGATCGTGACGATGGCGTTCACGCGTTAGATTCCTTGCGCCCACGGGCCGTTCGGGCCTGCGTACACTTCGACCAGCCGATTCGGCTTGAGATACGTCTTGGCCACGCGCTGGACGTCGGCCGCGCTGATCCGCGCGAAGCGATCGTTGAGCGTGCGGTAGTAGTCGAGCGGCAAATCGTTGGTGAGGATGTCGAGCAGTTGCTTGGCCTGGCCGGTCGACGACGCCTCGCTGAGCAGGGCGTCGCTCACGAGGCGCACCTTAGCCTCCTGAAGTTCGGTTGCGGAGACGGGTTGATTCTGCAACTCTTCGAGTTGCGATCGCACGAACTTTACGGCTTCGACGACGCGCTGCGGCGATGCGCTGAGTTCGATGCGGAAATCGCCGCGATCGGCGTCGGCGTCAACCGAACTTCCAACGCTGTAGACCAGCCCGCGCTTCTGGCGCAGCTCCTGCCACAATCGCGATTCGAACGCGCCGCTGCCGCCGAGAATCTGACTGAGCACCAAAAAGGTGTCGTAATCGGGATTCGAGCGCGAGACCGCGGGCTGCCCCAGCCGAATATAGACTTGATTCGCTGCGGTGCCGATGTAGTCGCGGCCGCGCGTCGCCGCCGGCATCGCCATGAGATGCGGGTTGGGTTTGGCGCCGGCAGCTTGCCATCCGCCGAACGCGGTTTCGAGAGCCGTGCGCACGCGTTGCGGAGAGAGATCTCCGACGACGGAGATCGTCGTGAGATCGGGGCGCCAATATCGTGCGGCGTACGAAGCGAGATCCTCGTGCGTGATGCGCTGAACGCTGGCGGGCGTCGGCTGACGTAGCGTGGGATCGTCGGATGCGAGCAGCAGACGGTCGTACGAACGGTCGATCACGACGCCCGAGATAGCGCCCTCCGACTGCAGACTGTTGGCGAGTTGCGAGCGTTCGAGCGAGAGCCACGGGTCGGAGAACGACGGATGCGCTTCGCCGTCGGCGACGATGTCGGCGATCTGCTCGAAGTCGCGGGCTTCGCCTTGCGCCGAGAAACTCTCTCCGGTGTTGACGAACGCGCCCAACTCGTCGGTCGCTTTGCGCCGTTGCTCGAACGGGTATTTGTCGCTTCCGTAGTCGGCCACCGACGACGCCAATCGAGAAATGCCTTCGAGCCCCGGCGGCTGAAACGCGGGCGACGAAGCGATGCTGCCGCGCAGCACGAACGTCGGCCGGTCGGTTTTCTGCTGCACGATCACGCGTACGCCGTTGGGCAGCGTAAACGTGGTCGGCGAGAGCGCGCTGCGCGCGGTCGTCGGCGTGCGCACGGCTTTGGAGACCCATGCGGGTTCAACGATCGGGCCGCTCGGAATGCGCTTCGAGAAGTCGTCTGTCGCGGATGCGTCGCTCTTGCTCGAGTTTCCGTGCGGAGGATTTTCGTTCGGGCGCAGGTGCCCGACGACCGTCGGTTTGCTGAGATACTTGCGCGCGGCGGCAAGCAGGTCGTCGCCGGTGAGCGCGGCGAGGCGTCGATCCTCCTCGCCGATTTTCTCGCCAACGATGCCGTAGGTGTAGCCGGCGAGGTCGCCGATGCCGTCGATCGAGTCGGTGGCGTAGAGCCGTTCCGCGATCGTTAAGCTTTTGGCGGCCGTCACCAAATCGGGACTGAAGCCCGATGCGAGCACGTGATCGAGCGTATTTTGAAAGATCGCCTGCGCTTCGGCGCCGGTGTGCCCGGGATTGAGCACGATGAAGACGTTGAGCAGACCGCCGCGCAGTTGCGTGTCGGCATTGCTCTCGATGGCTAAGGCGACGTTGCTCTCCACGAGCGCCTTGTAGAAGGGCGAGCGCTGGTTCTCGAGGAGCGTCGCGAGCGTACTGACCGCGGGTTCCCCGGCTTGCGAGTCGCCCGGGATCGCGTAGGCGAGATCGAGGATTTCGAAGGGAAACGGAAACTGCGCTTCGACGGTTTGACCCGACGCCGCGACCGGATTGCGGCTGCGCGACGCCGGCAGCGTCTTGCTCGGAATCGCTCCGAAGTAACGCTGCGCTTTAGCAAAGACCGCCTGGTGCGAAACGTCGCCGGCGATCACGAGCGTGGCGTTGTTGGGCGCGTACCACTCGCGATAGTACCGCGCGATGTCGGCGACCGTCGCGTTCGCGACGTCGCTGCGGCTGCCCAACGGCGTGCGGCCCGCGGGCTGATCGGGGAACGCCGCCGCCCGGACGCGCGCGAGCAAATTGAAGAACGGCGACGAGTCGTCACCGTCGATTTCGTTGAGCACCGCGTTGCGCTCGACCGCCCAGTCCGACGCGCGCAGCGCCGCGTGCTGCATCCGGTCGGCCGAGATGAAGAGTGCCACGTCGAGCTTGTCGGCAGGCATCTCGAAGTAGAAATTGGTGTAGTCGTAGGTCGTCTCGCCGTTCATCTGGGCGCCGAGCCGCGCGACGACGTCGTCGAGACCGCCCGCCGAAACCTCGTTCGTGCCGCGGAACAGCATATGCTCGAGCGCGTGCGCCAAACCGGTTTTGCCCGGCGTTTCGTCGAGCGAGCCGAAGCCGTACCACACCGACGTTTGGACGACCGGTGCGGCGTGGTCCTCAACGACCACGACCTTCAATCCGTTGGCGAGCTTCGTAGTATAAATTCCCGCGTCACCGGGACCGCCCTGAGCGGCGGCCGGCCAAGGCGCGAGTGCGACGAAAGCGAGGAGCGCGAGCGCCGGCAGCGCGGGCGCGAGATTCTTCACAGCGCGGTAACTCCCAAGGAATAGGCTGCCGTCGCCTCGACCGCAGCCCGTGGAATGCAGCCGACGAGTTCGCCGCCGGTCGCCTCGATGCCGCGTTGCGCCGCCAGGTAACCGACCAGTTCGAACACTCGGTAGAGCGGCGTGGCCGCCGCGTCCGTGACGTTAACGGAAATCTGAACGCGTTCGTTGTCGAGCCGAAAGGCCAGCGCCCGCAGCGTGCGCAGGCCGCCGTCGCGTTCCCGCAGCGCCCGCGCGATTCCGCGCGCGGCCGCGAGATCGCCGCTGGCCAGTTCGACGTTGAAGGCGATCAGCACGCCGCGCGCCCCGATTGCGATCGCTCCGGCGCTCTCGTGCCGGGCGATGTCGCCCACGTCGGGCGCCCAGAGCGGGTCGGCAAAACGTTCCTCGAGGCCTTCGAAGCCGCCCTCGGCGCACCGCCGGCAGCTCCCTGCGGTGCTCTTGGTGCGCCGCGGCGCCGTAATAAAACGAGGGAATCCGGTAGCGCTCCCAGATCTCGGTCCCGGCCCGATGGGCCAGAGCGGCGGCGTCGGGCATTCCCGCCCCCGCAAGCGGAACGAACGGCAGCACGTCGAGCGCGCCGATGCGCGGATGGAGCCCGCGATGGGCGCGCAGGTCGATTCGCTTGGCGGCCAGCCCTGCCAAGGCGACACCCGCGGCGACAACCTGATCGCCGCTGCCCACGATGGTGAGGACGCTGCGGTGATGGGAGGCGTCGAGACTGCGATCGAGCAGCTGGGCCCCGGTCGGCGCGACGATGGCGGCGGCGGCGTCGAGGAACGCCGGGTCGCGCCCCTCGGAGAGATTCGGTACGATTTCAAACAACGGCATCGCCGCCGCAAACCTACCCGAGGGCTCTGCGAATCGCCTGAGCGACATCGGTGACTTCGCCCGGTGCGACGACCTCGGTGAAGCCGAGTTTACGCGCCTCCGCGCGCCGCCGATCGGACGCGTTGACGGGCCGCACTTCGCCCGAGAGTCCGAGTTCACCGAAGGCGACGAGATTTGGCGACAGTGCGACGTTGCGAAACGCCGATGCGATCGCAAGGGCGATGCCGAGATCGGCGGCCGGTTCCACGACGCGCAGGCCGCCCGCGACCGATGCGTACACGTCGTGCGCGCCCAAGTGCAGGCCGGCGCGCCGTTCGAGAACGGCGAGGATCATCGCGAGACGCTGTTGATCGACGTTGTTGGCGAGACGCCGCGGCGTGCCGTAACTCGTTTCGCCGACGAGCGCCTGCAGTTCGACGAGCACCGGGCGCGAGCCGACGATCGATGCGACGACGCACGAACCGCTGGGACGAGCGGCGCGCGTTCCGAGAAAAAGTTGCGACGGATCGGCGACTTCGCGCAGCCCGTCGTCGTGCATCGCAAAGACACAGATTTCGTCGATCGAGCCGAACCGGTTTTTGTAAGCGCGCAGAATGCGGTACTCGCCGTTGGCGTCGCCTTCGAAGTAGAGCACCGTGTCGACCAAATGTTCGAGCAGCCGCGGCCCGGCGATCGCCCCGTCTTTGGTGACGTGGCCGACGACGAACGCTGCGCTTCCGGTGCGTTTGGCAAATTCTACCAGCGCCTGCGTGCTGTCGCGAATCTGCGTCACGCTGCCCGCGTAGGCTTCCGATTCGGGCAGCCACACCGTTTGAATCGAATCGACGACGAGCGCGAGCGGCGGACGCGTCTGCAAACGGTCGAGCACCGCGCGCAGGTTGGTTTCGGGATAGACGATCAGCGGGGCGTCGATGCCGAGCCGTCGCGCGCGCAATGCGACTTGCGCCGCCGACTCCTCGCCGCACACGTACACCACTTCGCCGCGATGTGCCAGCCGCGCGGCAATCTGCAGCAGCAACGTGGACTTCCCGGCGCCCGGCGGTCCGCCGACCAGCGTCACGCTTCCGGGAACGATGCCGCCGCCGAGCACCGCATCGAACTCCGGCATCTCCGCGCTCAGTCGAACGAGCCGCTCCCCCGAGACCTCGCTCAGCGCCACCGGCTCGACGGTCGCCGAACTCGCCGCTGCCCGCGTAGCGCGCGCGTTTGCAACCGCGAACGGCCGCTGATCGAACGAGTTCCACGCGCTGCACGACGGACACCGGCCGAGCCAGCGCGTCGATTCGTAACCGCACGCCGAACAGAAATATACCGAACGAGTCTTCGCCACGATTCCATCGTGCTTTCGCCGCAAAAGGCATGACCCCCGGGCTGCTTCACGGAAAGCGGCGGCCGTGACGTTCGCTCACCCCTTGCAAATCGCGATCGACGGGCCGGCCGCGTCGGGAAAGACGACCGTGGCGCAACAGCTCGCCGGGCGTCTCGGCATCGATTTCGTCGATACGGGCGCGATGTACCGCGCGCTGGCATACGAGGCACTGCGGCGCGGCATCGATCCCGGCGACGGGCCGGCGCTTGCGCTACTGGTGAATGCAGCCGTGACGGAGACGCTTGCGGAGGAGAAGCTGCAATCCGAAGAGGTCACGGCGATCGTTTCGACGGTCGCCGCCCATCCCAACGTGCGCGAAGCGATGGTCGAGGCGCAACGAAGCATCGCCACCGGACGATCGGTCGTGATGGCCGGACGCGACATCGGTACGGTCGTGCTGCCGCACGCACCGGTGAAAATCTTTCTTACGGCGTCGGTGGCTGCGCGCGTCGAGCGCCGGCGCGCGCAGCTCGAGCAAGCCGGCACCGAGGTCGACGCGCGGCGGCTGCGCGACGAGATCGAGTCGCGCGATCGCTCCGACAGCACGCGTGCCGTCTCTCCGCTCGAACCGGCATCCGACGCGCATCGCATCGATTCGAGCGCGCTTTCGGTGGATGCCGTGGTCGACGCGATTCTCGAGATCGTTCGTCGCGCGGAGGAGGCGCGATGAATCCACGCGCCTACGACATCGCGTCGGGCCTGCTGCGCATCATTTTCGTCACCGTGTTTCGCGCCCGGGCCTACGGCGTCGAAAACATTCCGCGTGACGGCGCGCTGATCATGGCCTGCAATCACCTCTCGTATCTCGATCCCCCCGCGCTGTGCTTCTCGCCGCGCCGCATCAGCTTCATGGCGAAGAAGGAGCTGTTTGAGATCCCCGTCCTTGGGCCGCTGATCGCTGCCGTCGGAGCCTACCCGGTCGATCGTCAAGGCAGCGCGAAATCGGCCATCAAACGCTCGCTCGCCGTGTTGCAGCAGGGCGGTACCGTGGGTATCTTCCCCGAGGGGACGCGCAACCTTGAGGGCGACGTGCAACCCCAAACCGGGGTCGCGCTGCTCGCGGCGCTTTCGGGCGCCCCCGTTTTGCCGGTCTGCGTGCTCGGAGGCAGCCGGGCGCTGCGGTGGGGTAATAAGATGAAAGTCGCATATGGAAAGCCCATCTCGCTGGCGCGCGACCGGAAAGCAACGCGCGACGACCTGGCGAAGTTTACACAAGAGGTAATGAGCGCGATCCAAGCGCTCGCGGGGAGTATAGGTGGAAATTCGTAAAGCGTCGGTCCAGGGGTTCTGCTTCGGCGTCGCCATTACGGTCAAAAAGGCCGAAGAGGCGATCGCATCGCGGGGTGAGGTGACGACGCTCGGACACGTCGTGCACAATCCTCAAATGGTCGAATCGCTCCAGTCGCGCGGCCTGCGCAACGCGACGTCGGTCGACGACGTCGACGCGGGAGCGCTCTTCGTGCGCGCGCACGGGCTGCCGGTCGACGTCTTCGAAAAGGCGAAAGATAAGGGCCTCGAGATCATCGACGCGACCTGTCCGATGGTCACGAAGATCCACGTGCAGGCCGAGAAGCTGAAGTCCGACGGTTACAAGATCGTCGTCATCGGCGATCCCGCGCATCCGGAAGTGAAGGGCACGTTGAGCCACGTTCCCGGCGCGTGGTGCATCCAGTCGGTCGACGATGTCGCGAAACTGCCGCGTTCCAGCAAGGTGGGCGTGGTCGTGCAGTCGACTTGGTCGGGCCAAGGTTTCACCGAGATCGTGAAGGCGCTGGCGGCCAAATACTACGAGGTGCGCGCCGTCAATACGATCTGCACCGACACGCACAACCGCCAAGACGAAGCGCTGCGGCTCGCGCGCGACGTGGAAGTGATGGTCGTCGTCGGCGGAAAGACCTCGGCGAACACCAAGCATTTGGCCGAACTCTCCGAATCGCACGGCGCGCGCTCTTACCATATCGAGAATGCGGGCGAACTGCGTCCGGAGTGGTTCGACGGCGTCAAAGTCGCCGGCTTGATGTCGGGTGCGTCGACGCCGGGCTGGCTCGTCGACGAGGTCGAGTCGCGCATGGAGGAGCTTAGCCGTCAACCTGCTTGAGGCTTTCGAAAAAGCCCTCGAGGAACGGCTCGTCAACTATCGGGGATCTAGGGAGATCTCCGATATGCTTTTGCGCCACTTCGGCTACGGCCGTTACGGCCCGGCGCGACGCGGAAAGCGCTTACGCCCGCAGATGGTAATGCGCGTCGCCGCCGCCGAAGGCGCGCCTTCGGAGTACGCGATCGACGCCGCCGTCGCGGTCGAAATCTTTCACAACTATTCACTGGTGCACGACGACATCGAAGATCGCGACGAGCTGCGTCACGGCCGCCCGACGCTCTGGAGTGCCTACGGCGTCGGCCAGGCGATCAACGCCGGCGATGCGATGTGTGCGCTGAGTTTCCTCAGCCTCGAGCGGGCCGCAGAGCATTTGGATTCGCGCCGCGTGTTGCAGATGATCGCGCTCATGCACGAAGCCCACGCCGTGATGTGCGAGGGACAGTCGCTCGATCTGCGCTTCGAAAGCGAGATGCTCGTCACGCTCGACGCGTACCATCGCATGATCGGCTGCAAGACGGCGCAGCTCTTCGACGCGTCGTGCCGTTTGGGAGCGCATTCGGCGGGGTGCGACGAGCGAGCGATTGAGGGATACGGAGACGTCGGGCGCGCCTACGGCATGGCCTTTCAAATTCGTGACGACGTGTCGGGCATTTGGTCGTCGATCGACGAAACCGGGAAGACGACCGGCAGCGACGTGGCACGCCGCAAGTGGACGTTTCCGGTCGTCTGGGCGATCGCGCAGCCGCGTTCGGCGGCGCGCGACGCGGTCGCCGGCGCCTACGCGCTGGCGCGGCCGCTCGGGGCCGCTGAAGTGCAACGCGTCGTCGCCGCGCTCGACGAACTCGGTGCGAGAGGGGCCGCTCGCGCCGCCGCCGCACAACATGTGGCCGTGATCGAGCGTCATCCCAATGCCGAGTTCCGCGAGTTTTTGCTGCGTACGCTCGATCTCACGGCGCGCGTCCGCGAGGCGCGACCCGCGTGAGCGCCGGCGCACCAGCACGGACGCGCTCGCCCGAAACGATACTGCCCTGGGCGTTGCCGGCGCTGCTCCTCGTGGGCTTCCTCGTCCGCCTGTTCTTCATCGGCAACGAAGGCTTCAAGACCGACGTGGAGACGTTCGAAGCCTGGGCAATAGCGTTGGCGCAGCACGGCTTCGCGAATTTTTACGGAAGCTTGGGGTTCGCGGACTATCCGCCGGGCTATCTTTATATTCTCGGGTTGGTCGGCTGGGTCTGGGATGCGCTGTTCAAGGGCAACTACGTCATCCTCAAAGCGCTCGTCAAACTCCCGGCCATCTTGGCCGATCTTGGCATCGGCGTGCTCGTGTTCGGTGTCGTGCGCCGCTTCGCAAACGAGCGGCTGGCACTGGCTTCGGCCGCGTTCTACCTACTGGATCCGGCGGTTATTTACAACTCGGCGGCCTGGGGCCAGGTGGATTCGATCGCCGGTGGCCTGGCGCTCTTTGCGATCTATTGCCTGCTCCGGTCGGATGACGCCGGGTCGTCGCGCGTCAGTTGGTGGGTCGTCGGCGCCTGGCTCCTGATCGGCTATTCCCTGCTCATCAAGCCGCAGGCCGCGGTCGTGCTCCCGTTGATGCTCGGTTTCGCGTTCGTCGATCGCGAGCGCCGGCGCGTTCGATTGATTTCGACCGCGGTGGGAATCGCCGCCGCGCTCGTGCTCGCCGTCGTCCTGGTCGAGCCGTTCCACGCGAGCAATCCGGTCGCCGCGTTTTCCTGGCTCATCGAGCGCTACAGTTACGGCTCGAACGTCTATGCATACAACAGCGTCAACGCATTCAATCTCTGGGCGATTCGCGGATCGATGTGGCAACCGGATACGACGCCGGTCAATCTCTTCGGGTCGCTCTCGCTCGGGCCGCAATATCTCTGGGGAATCGTGCTCGTCGTCGTCGCCGTCGCGCTGGTCGTGTGGCGCTACCTGCAGGAGCGCACGCCGCGAGCGCTGCTCGAAGGCTGCGCGGTCGCGACGATTGCGTTCTTCGTGCTCGCGACGCGCATGCACGAGCGCTACCTCTTCAACGGGCTGCTTTTCACGATCGTGTGCATCCCGTTCGCGCGCCGTTATCTTTGGAGCGCCGTCGCGCTCACCGTCGTGCTCTTTGCAAACCTCGAATACTCGTTGCAGTATCTGCACGTGGTCCAGAACAACGTGACGGGGGTCAACGCGCAAAATCTCTGGGGCGCGGGAACGTCGGTCTTTGCGCTGATCGCCGTCGGCGTGTTCTTCTGGCTCGGCTATCAGTTTCTCGGCGGCGAGCCCGCGGCAAGCGAGGCGCCCTTGGACGCCGAGCCGGAACCCGAAGCACCCTCACGCAGCGCCATCGGCGTCGCCGCGGGCGTTCGCCACTGGTTCGATCCGCGCGAGGGACTCGTCGCAATGCGCGCGCCGCTCGACTACGTGCTGGCGGCGGCGTTCGGCGTCGTAAACTTCGTCGTTTCATTCATCGGCTATTGGTATCCGCCCGACAAGGTCTTCGACGAGATCTACTTCGCGCGTGCCGGCGAAGAGTATCTGCAGAATCTTCGCATCTACGAAAACACGCATCCGCCGCTGACCAAACTGCTGGTCACGCTCTCGATGATGCTCTTCGGTGGAATGCCGCACGGACACGGCCTGGGCGGTTGGACGTTCCTCAACGGCATCATCGGCCACGCCGCCAACGGCGACAACTCGTACGGCTGGCGCTTCCTCGACGTCGTGTTCGGCGCGCTTGCCGTGATGTTGCTCTACGTCTTCGCCAAGCGAATCACCGGTTCGACGTTCTTCGCCTGCGTAACGGCCCTGCTGCTCACCGCCGACGGCATGCACTTCGTCCAGTCGCGCATCGCAACGCCCGAGGGCTTCGTCGTCTTCTTCGCGACGCTGGCGACGTACGCGTTCTACCGCTTTTGGATCAGCTCGCAGACCGGCAATCGTCCGCACGTGCAGGTCCCGCCCTGGGGGTTCGGCGCGGGCGCGGCGGCGGCGCTCGTCGCCGGAGCGATCGTCGGCTTCGCCGGGCGCGGAATTTGGAAGTTCGACACCGCGACGACGACGATCGCCACGCTATACGTGGCGGCCGGAGCCTATCTCGTGGTCCGCTACGTGCTGTTCCCCCGCCTCTTCGGCGACGGCGCGCGCGAGTTGAGCTTCGGCGATGGTTCGTACGCGTTGCGGCGCGGCGACGAAACCACGGTCTACGCCGCCGACGGCGGCACGATCGATGCGCGCGGCAAAGTCACGCGCGGCGCGCACTCTCAGAATCGCGGCGGCAAGCTCGTCTACACCGACGACCCGCTTGCGATCGAATACCAACGCGACGCAACGGTCACGTATAAGACGCCCGCCGGCGACGCGACCTACGACGGTGAGACGACGCGCGCGAACGGCGGCGTCGCCGACGGACGCTCGTCGAAACTCTGGCTGATCGTCTTCACCGTTGCGCTCGGATGTCTGGTTAGCAGCAAGTGGTACGGCGTCATGGGTTTCGGCGTGAGCTTCATCGTGCTGATCGCCGTGTTTCTGCAGCGTCTCGTGCTGCAAAAGCGGCCGGCGTTGTGGGGCAACCCGCGCGGATATCGCCTCGACGGCGCGCTCGTAACGATCCTTTTCGTGAGCATGACGGTCTACGCGCTGGCTTGGGTGCCCGATCTCGCGCGCCACTCCGACGATCCCAACGAGATTCACAATCTTAACGACGTCGTCTACCGCCAGAAGTCGATGTTCGATTATCACGACACGCTCAAAGCGACGCATCCGTATTCTTCCAAGTGGTGGGAGTGGCCGCTCGACTACGTGCCGGTTGCCTACTACTACCAAGATCGCCGGACCGATCAGAGCAACTCGAAGGCGTGCTGCATCTACGAAATTACGTCGATGCCGAGTCCGGCGATTCTGTGGTTCGGTCTGTTCTGCGTTCCGTGGGTGGCGCTGCTGGCGTGGCGCGAGCGCAACAAGGGCTACGCGCTCATCGTGCTGACGTATCTTCTGCAATGGCTGCCGTGGATGCAATCGCCGCGCATTACGTTCGCGTACCATTTTTACGTCAACATCCCGCTGGTCTGCCTCTGTAACGCAATCGTGCTGCAGCGCGCGTGGGAATGGGGAAAGCGACAAATGGAGCCGCGGGCCACGCTGCTGGGAGGATTGGCGGTAGGCGCCTACCTCGCACTCGCGATCGGCGCGTTCGTCTATTTCTATCCGATCCTCGCGGCTTATCCCATCTCGTGGGACGCGTGGCATCACCGGATGTGGATCGATAAATGGGTAATCGGACCGGGATAGCGAAGGCTCGCGCGAGACGAGGAATCTAGATGTCGGGACATTCGAAGTGGCATAACATCAAGCTGAAGAAGGGCAAGGTCGACGCGCAGCGCGGCGCCCTCTTCACCAAGTTGAGCAAAGAGATCATTCTGGCGGCTAAGGGCGGCTCGCCGGATCCGGAAGCCAATTACCGCCTGAAGATGGCGGTTGAAAAAGCGCGCGAGTTCAACATGCCGCAAGACAACATCAAGCGCGCCGTCGCGCGCGGCGCGGGCCAGACCGGCGAGCGCGAAATCGAAGAGATTCGCTACGAAGGGCACGGTCCGCACGGGCTCGCGGTGATCCTCGACGCCGCCACCGATAACCGCAACCGCACGGCGGGCGAACTGCGCTTCCTCTTCGTGAAGCACGACGGGTCGCTCGGCGAAACCGGCAGCGTCGGCTGGATGTTCGACGCGGTCGGCGTCGTGGAAACCGATCCGGCCGGCAAATCGGAGGATGCGTTCACCGAGGACGCGCTCGTCGAGGGGGTCGAGGACGTCGAGTACGATCCGGAGTTTGCGTCCGTGTACACGAGTCCGGCGAAACTCGCGAGCGCTCGCGATGCGTTGCGCGAACGCGGAGTGAAGATCGAGGACGTCTATCTCGGCATGCGCGCGAAGACGAAAATCGCGCTGCATGGCGACGCACTAACCGCGGCGCTGCGCCTGCTGGAGGCGCTCGACGAACACGAGGACGTGCAGCGCGTCTTCAGCAACCTCGACGTGAGCGACGTTTCGCTGGAGGCGTTGGCCTGAGACTGAGACGCGAGACGCTCGCGGAGTATCTGCCGCGCGATTGGATCTTCCCAATCGTTCTGGTGGTATTCGTGGCCGTCGTGGTGTGGTTCGGCCGTCAAATTCACGACTTCTTGTTGCCGCCGTCCGACACGATCACGGTGCCGGCGTTCGTCGGCCAGACGCTCTCGGATGCAAATGCCGAAGCCGCGCGTCTGAAACTGACCTCCGCGGTCGTCGATCATACGAGCAGCGACCGCTATCCCAAGAACGTCGTTATCTCGCAGCGCCCGGATGCCGGGGCGCAGGCGCGCGAGGGTCGCCAAATCTCGTTCGTCATCAGCGACGGCATCATCGCGCGCTTGATGCCCGACTTGCGCTATCAGTCGATGCGCGAAGTGGAACTCGACCTCTCGCGCGTCCGCATGAAACTCGGCAAGGTCACCTACGCGAAGAGCGACATCGTTCCCGAAGGTCACGTCATCTCGCAGGATCCCGCGCCGCTGGCCAACGTCGGCGGCGACGACACCGTTACGCTCGTCGTCAGCCGAGGCGGGCTTTCGGCGCTGCAGGTGCCGAACTTTACGGGCATGCTAGTCGACGACGCGCGAGCCTTGGCCGAGAAGAGCGGCGTCAAACTCGGGCAGATCGTCTGGACGCCGCTGGGTCCGAACGGTCCACCCCACGGCGCGGTCGTGCGTCAGGTTCCGGCGCCCAAGGCGAAGATCGCGTCGTTCGAACCGGTCTCGCTGCAGGTCAGCGCGGGACCGTACGAATCGGGCTACATCATTCGCCAGGTGCGGATGCTCGTCTCGGTGCCGGTTCCCGATCAGGCGCAGCAGAGCGATCAGCAAACCGATCAGCAGCAGCAGCTCGACGTGCGGCTGACGGTGACCGACGCGACCGGCAAGTACGATCTCTACCACGCCTTCGCCGAGCCCGGCCAGAAGCTCGACTTCACCGTCACCGCGATCGGCACGTCTCTGGTCGACATGTACGTCAACGACGTTCTCGTCGGCGAGACGCGGTTGGGCACCGAGCCGCCGGTCGTCTACGGAAACAAACCCGCGTCGCCGGGGCCGACGAGCACGCCGTGAGCGAAACGAAGATCGCCCCGTCGCTGCTTTCGGCGGATTTCGCGCGCATCGCCGAACAGATCGCGACGGTCGAAGCCGCCGGCGCCGACTACCTGCACCTCGACGTGATGGACGGACGCTTCGTGCCGAATATCACGTGGGGGCCGAAGATCATCGGCGATTTGCGGCCGCTCTCGCCCCTGCCGTTCGACGCACATTTGATGATCGTCGAACCGGAGCGCTACGTCGACGCGTTTCGCTCGGCCGGCTGCGATCGCATTACGTTCCACCTCGAGGCGACGCCGCTCGCGCAGCGGCTGCTCACCCACGTGCGTTCGCTCGGCGCGAAAGCCGGCATCGCGCTCTGTCCGCAGACGCCCGTGGCGATGCTGCAAGACATCCTCGAAGACTGCGACACGGTGCTCGTGATGAGCGTCAATCCCGGTTTCTCCGGACAGCAGTTCATCCCGCGCACGTTCGAAAAGGTGCGCGAACTCCGCGAGATGATCGATCGGCGCGGCGTGGCCTGCTCGATTGAAATCGACGGCGGCGTCGGCGAACGCAACGCGCGCGAACTCGTCGAAGCGGGTGCCGACGTGCTCGTGATGGGCTCGACGATCTTCGGCGCGCCCGATCCGGGCGCGGAGTTGCGCCGCATCCGATCGCTCTTGCCGTGACCCCTCCATGTCATCCTGAGCGGAGCTCGCGAAGCGAGCGCAGTCGAAGGACGAGCGGCGGCATTTTGTGTCATCCTGAGCGTAGGCGTGCGAAGCCTCCATGTCATCCTGAGCGGAGCTCGCGAAGCGAGCGCAGTCGAAGGACGAGCGGCCACTAACTAACATGCGTGAAGACGACGTCGTCGCGGCGATTCGCGCGATCGTCGAGCCGGCTGCTCAGCGGCGAATCGTGCTCGGAATCGGCGACGATGCGGCACTTTGGCAACCGTCGCGCTCGCATCGCAGCGCGATCACGAGCGACGTCCTCGTCGAGGGTGTGCATTTCACTCGCGACTCGATGTCTCCGAACGAAGTGGGGTGGCGCGCGATGGCGGCCAATGCGTCGGATTTAGCCGCAATGGGGGCGCGTCCGCTGCTGGCGACCGTCGCGCTTGGTGTGCCGGCCGACTACACCTTTGACGCGGTACGCGAACTGTACGAGGGCTTGTGGGAATCGGCGCGCGCGGTGAGACTCGATATCGTCGGCGGTGACTTATCGCGGGCGCCGATGCTAACGATTTCGATCACCGCCGTCGGCGAAGTGCGTCCGTCGAACGTGAAAACGCGCGCCGGCGGACGCCCGGGCGCAGTGCTCGCGGTGACCGGCCCCCTCGGCGCGGCTCGCGCGGGGCTCGCCTGCGCGTCGGGCCGCGTTGCATTGAGCGGCGACGCGGAACGCGATGCATTGCGCGCCTTTCGCCGCCCGGTAGCGCGCATCGTGGAAGGGCGCTTTCTCGGTGCAAGCGCCAACGTTCAGGCGATGATGGACGCTTCCGACGGGCTGTCGACCGACCTCGATCGCTTATGCACGGCGAGCGGCTGCGGCGCAATCGTAGAAGACGTTCCGGTCGCGCCGGCCGCGCGCGAGGCGGCCGCGGCGCTCGGCGAGGATCCCGAGCGCTACGCGCTGGCGGGCGGCGAGGACTTCGAACTGCTCGTTGCCGTTGCGTCGCGCGCATTTGCGCACCTCGCACGCCGGTTTAGCGCGCGTTTCAAACGGTCGCTCCATCGCGTCGGCGTTCTTCGCGCTGAATCCGGTGTCGAATTCCGCGGCGAGGCGCTCGCGCGCACCGGCTGGGATCACTTCTCGAAGTAGGCGAAGTGCACGCGCCCATGTCATGTTGAACGGAGCACGCTTAGCACGCGATTTATGGCGGTTCAGCTATCGCGACGTACACGCGGCGCGGTTATAGTTTGGCCTGTACCTGAGTGAAGAACGCGGGCCATTTCGTGGACGGAACGAGATCCTCTGCCGAATACCACCAGAAGCCGGCACGCGTGTACGACGGGACGTTTGCGAAACTGAGCGTCTGGTAGTACGAGAAGATGTCTTCCGCTTTCGAAAGGCTTGACTGCGCAATCGGATGGGCCATGCCGATTTCGCCGAAGCCGACCGACGCGTTCGGAAAATCGTGGGCCAACGTGCGAAAAATACTATCCAACTCTGCGTGCGATGGACGGATGCCGTTATTGCCATCCTCGTAATACGAAACCAGGACGTACCGCAAACCCGCGTGCATGCGGCTGGGTACGTAGGTTTGCTCCCAGGGCAGGATTTCGTATCCCGGCGTCACCGTCTTGGGACCCTGGTAGTAGAGCGTGAGCTCGGTCGGGTAGCCTTTGGCGGTGACGGCGTCGTACATCGCCTCGACCTTCGCCATAACGTCGTGAGCCTGAGCCGCACACTCGTGCTGCGTTGGGCACTTCACGCGGCTGAGCCATTCGCCGTTGACCTCGTTGCCGATCTCCCAAAGGTCGATGCCGGCGCCAAGCGTCGTCGCGTAATCTTTCACCCGGGATCGCACCTGCGAGAGCGAGTAGCGCTTCATCGAAGAGCTGTCGACCAGCTCGCCCATCGTATAGCCGTATCGATCGAGATTCGGAACCGCCGTGGCGTAACATGACGCTTTGATCGGATCGAAGACGACGCGCACAGTCGGCTGCTTCAGGAGTTGTTCCGTCTTCAGTTGCGCCTGCGTGGTCGCGCAGTGACTCGAGATGTCATCGTAGGTGATGCCACGGAGATTCTGCGGAAGCGTGCGGGCGGAAGAACCTACCCCATCGGGTATGAATCGATCTGAGGCCGGGACGGAATGCAATGCCGAACACGCGCAGAGCAATCCCGCGATCGCGAGCGCGCCGCTCGCGCGAAGCAGCGGCGGCAAGAGCCGAGTTAGGCTTTGCGGGTGATGCGCTTGGAGCGCAGGCACTGCGTGCACACTTTGGCGGTGCGATGCGTGCCGTGGTCGTCGACTTTCACCTTCTGCAGATTGGGCAGCCAGCGGCGCTTCGTTTTGTTCATGGCGTGGCTGACGTTGTTGCCCGCACGCGGGCCTTTGCCACAGACTTCACAGCGCTTCGCCATCGGAGTTCCTTCGCGTAGGTGGTGAGAGAAACGTCGCAGTCCCATCGAGGCGGCGACAACCCACGGATGATACCACGGCCGCCGCCGGCGGGCAAGGAATCCTTGGGGTGCCCCAAAAGAGGCCCCGCCGTGGACGTGATCGCCTTGGACGGGCGCGGATATGCGAAGTTTCTCGCCGCGGGCACGTACTTCTTGAGGAAGTACCGGCAAGTCCTCAACGACCTCAACGTCTTTCCGGTCCCCGACGGCGACACCGGAACGAACATGTATCTCACCCTCCGCGCCGCCACGCTCGAATCGGCGAAACTGCACGACGCCCCGATTTCGGAGGTTGCCGCCCGAGCGGCGGAAGGCAGCCTGATGGGCGCGCGCGGCAACTCCGGCGTGATCCTCTCCCAAATGCTGCGCGGATTCGCCCACCACGTCCGCAACCGCACCACGATCGACACGTTCGTGCTCGCGACCGGCATGCGCGAGGCCGCCGCCGCCGCGCGCCAATCGCTCGTGCGCCCGGTCGAAGGAACGATCATCACGGTCGCCGATGCCGCCGCCGATGCAGCCTACAAACTGGCGATCAAAGAACCGGAGTTTCACCGTCTCGTCGCAGGCGTGCTGCGCGCCGCGAACGAGGCGCTCGATCGCACGCCCGAGCAGCTTCCGACGCTCAAAGAGGCGGGCGTCGTCGACGCTGGCGGCGCGGGATTCGCATATTTTCTCGAGGGCATTCTGCGCTTTCTGCCCGAGAGCAAAGTGCGCGCGACCGCCTTTCCGCGGCGGCCTTCTCGCGCGAGCGTCTTTACGCCCCAGCAGCGCGTCGGCGAGAATAAGTTCTGCACGGAGTTCGTGTTGCAAAACGCGCACGCCGGCGTGGCCGAAGTGCGCCGCCTGCTCGAACCGCGCGGCGAGTCGCTGCTCGTGGTCGGCGCGGAACCGACGATCAAGGTACACGTGCACACCGACGATCCCGAACGCGTGCAGGAGATCGCTGCGAAACTCGGCGACGTGACGCGCGTCAAGGTCGACGACATGGAGCGACAGCACTCGGTGCTCGTCGTCGAGAAGTCCGAACGCGGCCGTTCGATCGTCGCGCTCGTTCCCGGCGACGGATTCGCACGGATCGCGCGGGAACTCGGTGCAGAAGTCGTCGTCTCGAACGCGAAGAATCCGAGCGTGCGCGACCTCCTGCTCGCGGTCAACAAGTGCATTCACGACGATGTCTATCTTTTCGTCAACGACAAGAACGTGGCGCTGGCCGCGTCGGAAGTGACGCGTTTGACCGAGAAACGGCTGCACGTCGTTCCAACGCAAGACGTCGTCGGCGGCGTCGCCGGGTTGTTCGCTTTCGGCGCCGCGAGCGATGGGGAACTACCCGATCCAGCCGCCTTACTGGCGGCGACGGAACGGGTCCGCAGCGCGAAGGTGTTCCTCGCCGGCAAAGACGCGACCGTGGGTGGGGTGTCGGTCGCCAAAGGGAAGGCAGCCGCCGTCTACGACGGCACGATGGTCGCCGGCGAAACGCCGGCCGAGGCCGCGCGAGCTGCGCTCGAGGCGCTGGGGGCCGCCCGCGGCGGCCTGGTGACCCTCTATTATGGCGGCAGTCAGAAGGAGCGAGACGCTCAGCGCGTCAGCGAGGAGCTGCAAGCGGCTTTTCCGGATGCTGCCGTCGAATACTATTATGGCGGTATGAAAAACGCCGAATATTGGCTGTCGCTCGATGAATGACGTCGCGAGGCCGCGGATCGCGATCGACGCCATGGGTGGCGACCACGCCCCCGAGGAGATCGTAGCCGGCGCGCTGCTGGCCGCGGCCGAGTCGAACGCGCAAATCATCCTGGTCGGCGACGAGCCGCGCGTCCGTGCGCTCTTGCGCGGCAGCGCTGCCGCGACCGTCTCGGTCGTGCACGCGCCCGAGGCCGTTCCGATGGATCAGAGCGCGTCGGCAGCCCTGCGCTCGGCCGACCGCACGTCGCTCGGGATCGCGGTCGGCCTGGTGAAGCGCGGCGAAGCCGACGCGGTCGTCTCAGCCGGAAACAGCGGGGCCTTCCTCGCCATCGCGCTCATTAAGCTGCGTCCAATTGAAGGAGTCTCGCGCCCGGCGATCGCCACCGTCTGGCCGGCGCTCGACGGCCCGACCGTGCTGCTCGATTCCGGCGCCAACGTCGATTGCCGTCCCGAGTGGCTCGTTCAGTTCGCGATCATGGGCTCGGCGTATTCGAAGGGCGTGCTCAACGTCGCCAATCCGCGCGTTGCGATGCTTTCGGTCGGCGAGGAGCGCACCAAAGGTAACCAGCAGGTGTTGGAAACGGCAAAGTTGCTCGAAACCGCGCCCGTCAACTTCATCGGCAACGTCGAGGGACGCGACCTGTTTCACAACATCGCCGACGTGATCGTCGCGGACGGATTCGTCGGCAACGTCGTGTTGAAAACCGGCGAGGGGATGATCGCCGACCTCGCGATGGTGATGCGCGAAACGCTGCTCGGCGGTGGCCTGCTGACCAAACTCGGCACCGCGATGCTCGCACCGGCGCTGCGCCGGCTGCGCCAGCGTTTCGACTACGAAACCTATGGCGGCGCGCCGCTGCTCGGCTTGCGCGGCAACTGCATCGTCACCCATGGGCGCGCCAGCCGCAACGCGGTGAAACACGCGACGCTTGCCGCCGTTCAAGAAGTGAACCACGACGTCGTCGGCACGATCAGCAAGATGATGGCGTCGTCGCGGCCGCCGGTCGAGACCGTCCAGAAAGCCTAAGGAAGAGGTTCCTTAACCCTTGCCCGTTGCAATCGTCACCGACTCGACATCGGACATCGAGCCCGGAACGCCGCGTTCCGACGGCATCGCCGTCGTACCGCTCTTCGTCGTCTTCGGCGATCGCAGCTACAAAGATTGCGTCGAACTCTCGCGCGAGGAGTTCTACCGCAAACTCTCGTCCGAGAGCGTGCCCCCGATCACGTCGCAGCCGACCGCCGCATTGTTCGAAGAGGCGTTTGCGGCTCCGGTGGCAGCGGGTGACGACGTCCTCTGCATCGTCGTGTCGTCGCATCTCTCGGGCACGATCAACGCCGCGGTGACGGCAGCGCAGGCCTTTGCCGGGGCGCACGTTGAGGTGTACGATTCGAAAACGGTCGCCGGCGGACTCGGGATGATGGTGCTGCACGCGCGCGCGATGGCGCAAGCCGGAGCGCCGTTGAGCGCGATCGTCGAGTCGCTCGACGCCTGGCGCGAGAGCCAGCACCTGTATGCCTGCCTTTCCGATCTCTCGCATCTGCAGCGTACGGGGCGCATCGGAGCGGCGCAAGCCGCTCTCGGAACGATGATGAAAATCGTGCCGGTGCTGGCGATCGAGGACGGAAAGGTCGTCGCAAAAGCGCAGGTCCGCACCTTCGCGCGCGCTCAGGAGACGATGCTCGATCTGATTCTTAAAGCGGCGCCGCCGGTGCCCCAAGCAGAGTTCATCGTGATGCATACGAACGCACCGGCGCTGGCGGAGGCGGCCGAACGCCAACTGCGCGAGCGTCTCGGCGGCGAGCAGCCGGCGCGGTTAGAGATCTGGGAGGCGGGGCCGGTGATCGCGACGCACGGCGGCCCCGGTGCGGTCGGCATCTTCGTCGCGCGAGGGAAATGAGCGATGGCCCTCGGCGTCTACGTACACCTGCCGTTCTGCCCGTACGTTTGTCCGTATTGCGACTTCGCGAAATGGCCGATGCGCGCGAGCGCGGCACGCCGCTATCTCGACGCGCTCTACGCCGAGATCGATCGGCACGCGGTGCGTGCGGCCGAGACGCTCTTTCTCGGCGGCGGAACGCCGAACGCCTACGACGCTGCGACGGTTGCCGCGCTCGTCGGGCGGCTGCGCGATCGTTTTGGTGCGTTCGAGGAAGCGTCGATCGAACTCAATCCGGAACTCGTGCGTGAAGGCGATTTCGAGGCATACCTGCGGGCCGGCATCACGCGAATTTCGATCGGCGTGCAATCGTTCGATCCGCGCGAAATCGCCACCCTGGGCCGCAAGCACGCGCCGAGCGACGTCGAGCGCGTCGTGCGGTGGGGACGCGCGGCCGGCGTCGGTTCGATCTCGCTCGACTTGATGTTCGCGGTGCCCGGGCAGACGCTCGAGACTTGGCAGCAAACGTTGCAGCAGGCGATTGCGCTGCAGCCCGATCACGTCTCGGCGTACGGATTAACGGTCGAAACCGGCACGCCGTACGCGCTGTGGCAACAGCGCGAGCCGCAGGCGTTTTTCGACGACGCGCGCGAGGCCGATCTCTACGCCGCCGCCATCGAAGCGCTGCGAGACGCCGGCTACGAGCAGTACGAAATCAGCAACTTCGCACGTTCCGGTCATCGCTGCCGCCACAATGCGAACTACTGGGCCAACGGCGACTACGTTGGGATCGGCGTGGGCGCGGCATCGTTTCGCGACGGCGAACGTTCGGTTCACACCAAATCACTCGACGAATACGTCGAGGCCGCGCTCTCAGGCAGTCCGATTCCCGCCCAGAGCGAGCGCCTCGACGGTGCCCAGCGGGCCGGCGAAGCGATCATGCTCGCGCTGCGCACCACGCAAGGGGTCGGCCTGGCGGAGTTCAAAGAGCGATACGGCGTCGACGTCGCGCGCCACTACGCGCCCGTCGTTGCGCGGTTCGCCGAGTTGGGGTTGCTCGAACGCACCGGAGATCGCGTGCGGCTGACCGGTCGCGGCCGGTTCGTCGCCAACGACGTTTGTGGCGCATTCTTAGAGGTCACCTGACATTCGACTAGAGCCGAATCTGGCACGAAACCTGTTGCGAGGCGCCTTCATCGTCGTCTTCGGCGTCACCGGTTTCCTGCTCGGGCGAGAAGCGTACCTCCACCTGCTTTCGCTGCACGTCGCGAACGAAGGCTTGCAACTTGCGTTGCTCGTGCTTTCGCCCGTCGTCGGTGCGATCGTGGGCGCATTGCTCGCGCCGCTGGCGCAGACGCTGGTCGAAGGCGAGCTCGAATCGGCCGAGCGAGCGATGGAGCGGCTCAGTCCCGCCGAAATTGCCGGTGGCGCCGTCGGGCTGATCGTCGGCCTCATCGTCGCTTTCCTCATCAAGAGCATCATTTTCGAAGTCGTCACCGGGATCGGCCGCGCCGGCACCTACGTCGCGATCGTCCTCTACCTGATCTTCGCGGTCTCCGCGGCATACTTGGGCGCACGCGTCGGCGCCAAGACGCGCATCGTGCCGATGCCCGATCAAGGCGCGAGCGGCGGGACCGTAAACGTCGTGAAGGTCGTCGACACGTCGTCGATCGTCGACGGGCGCATCGTGAAGATCGTCGAGTGCGGATTCCTGGAGGGGCCGCTCCTCGTGCCGCGTTTCGTCTTGCGCGAACTGCAAACGATCTCCGATTCGGTCGATCCGCTCAAACGCATGCGCGGCCGGCGAGGGTTCGACGTGCTCAGCCGCCTGCAGGAACTCGCGGCCGTCGAGATCAGCGAACGCGATTTCACCGACATGGCTCCCGGGAACGTCGATGCTCGGCTCGTGCGCCTCGCACAGGAGATGAGCGCGAAGCTCGTGACCAACGACTACAATCTCAACCGCATGGCACACGTCGAGGGCATCGAGGCGCTCAACGTCAACGAACTCGCCGACGCGGTGAAACCGGTCGTGTTGCCGGGCGAAGAACTGCACGTCACGGTGATTCGCGAAGGCAAAGAGATGCATCAGGGTGTCGGCTACCTCGACGACGGCACGATGATCGTCGTCGAACAGGGGCGGCGTTTGATCGGCGAAGAGACCGACGTGGTCGTCACGAGCGTGCTGCAGACCGTTGCGGGACGCATGATCTTCGCCAAACCGAAACGCGAATGAGCGAAGCGCCTTCTGCGTGGGGCGCCGTGATCGTCGCGGCCGGGCGCGGCGAGCGCTTCGGCCGTCCGAAACAACTGCTCGACGTCGCCGGCCTCCCGCTGGCCGGTTGGTCGATCCGCACCTTCGCCGGGATGCCGGAAGTCGCCGAACTCGTCGTCGTGACCGAAGACCCGTGGATCGAGCCGATGCGTGAGTTGCTCGTTCGTCTCGCGCCGGCGCACGAGACGCGCGTCGTTTCCGGCGGTGCGACGCGCCGCGAAAGCGCTTTTAACGGCATCCGCGCATTGAGCCCACGCTGCGACGGGATCTTGATCCACGACGGCGCGCGTCCGCTGGTTGCGGCCGGCGACGCGCGCGCCGCCATGAACCTGGTGCGCTCCGGCCGCGGCGCGCTGCTCGCCGGTCGCGTCGTCGATACCGTGAAAATCGTCGAAGCGCAATCGCTCACCGTCGTCGAAACGCTCGATCGCGATCGCCTGTGGGCCGCGCAAACGCCGCAGATGGCCACCGCCGCCGATCTGCGACGCGCGCACGAACTCGCCGCCCGCGATGGCGCCGTCGCGACCGACGACGCGGTACTGCTCGAACGCGCCGGCATCGAAGTGGTCGTCGTTCCGGCGTCAGGCGAAAACTTCAAGGTGACGCTTCCCGCCGACATCGTGCGAGCCGAAGCGCTGCTGCGCGAGCGCAGTGCCGTGGAGGCGTCGCATTGACGCGCGTCGGTCACGGCTTCGACGCGCATCGGCTGGTCGAAGGGCGCGCGCTCGTGTTGGGCGGCGTCCGCGTGCCCTTCGAGCGCGGCGCGCAGGGCCATTCCGACGCCGACGTGCTCGCGCATGCGCTGGCCGACGCGCTGCTGGGAGCCGCCGCCCTCGGCGATCTCGGCGGTCGATTCCCGGATAGCGACGCGCGCTGGAAAGACGCCGATTCGATGACGCTGCTGGAAACGTGCGCGCACGCGGTGCGCGAGGCCGGCTGGCGCATCGTCAACGTCGACGCAACCATCGTCGTCGATCGTCCGAAACTCGCCGCGCACGTGCCGCAGATGCGCGAAAACGTCGCCGCACGGCTCGCCGTCGCGCTCGACTGCGTGGGCGTGAAAGCCAAAAGCAGCGAAGGCCTGGGGTACACCGGCGACGGAAGCGGCATTGCGGCCTATGCGGTGGCCGCGCTCTGCGAGGCGGACGCCCCGTGAGTACGATCGCGCCTGAGGAACTCGCCGCCGCCATGCAGCGGTGGGGCGTACTCGAAGATTCGCCGCCGCCCGCGGCGCTGCGTTGGATCGACTCGTTTCTCGAAGCCTACGGCGCAACGCTGGAGAGCGTCGATTCGGCGCGACCGCTCGTGGAAGCGCTGCGCGCGGAGAGCTGCATCATTCCGGCGCTCGAGCTGGAACGCTTGCGCTCGCGCGACGTGCTTTTCTTTTTGGATGCGGTGGCGCAGTACGTCGACCATCAACAAGAGCTGCGCGGGCTGCCGCTCGATCGCGATCTCCCAGCAATCGCCGACGAATTCGGAATCGCCGCCGGCGATGCCATGCCGGCGGTGCGAATGGCGCTCACCGGCACGGCGTCGGGACCGCCGCTCGACTTGCTCTTTCCGTTGCTCGGGCACGAGCGGATTCTGATGCGCGTCGGTGCCGTCAGTTCGCGGCTTTTGCACGGGCGCGGCCTGGTGCCGATTGCATTCGGGCCCGACGGAAAGCCGTTCGAGCCGATTCGCGGACGCAAGCCGCCCGGCGCGGAGGCATCCCCGGGGCGGGAAGCGGGGTTGGAGTAACGATGGCAGACGACCCCTTCGAACCGGTCGCGAGCGACCTGCGCGCAGCGCTCGAACGCGATCCCGCGGCGCGCGGATGGCTCGACGTCGTGCTTTCGTATCCGGGATTTCACGCGATCGTCGCCTACCGGCTGATCCATCCGCTGGCCGAGCTGCCGCTGCTCCCGCGCTTCCTCGCCAACGTCGCGCGTTTTCTGACCGGAATCGAAATTCATCCGCGCGCGAAGATCGGCAAAGGCGTCTTCATCGATCACGGCATGGGCGTGGTGATCGGCGAAACGAGCGAGGTCGGCGACGGCTGCACGATCTATCAAGGTGTCACCCTCGGCGGAACGAGCCGGTCGCGCGGCAAGCGTCATCCGACCCTCGGGCGCAACGTCACGGTCGGCGCCAACGCGGTCGTCCTCGGCGCGATCACGCTCGGCGACAACGTGAAGGTCGGCAGCGGGTCGGTCGTCGTCAAAGACGTTCCGGCCAACGCCACGGTCGCCGGCGTGCCCGCACGCATCGTCGCGCAAGACGGCAAACCCGTGCGCGCGATCGTGGAGACGGTCGAGGAAACTTGGAGCTGGATCGTCTGAGGCTCTACAACTCGCGAACCCGCAGCGTCGAGGTGTTTGCGCCCTTGCGCGACGGCGAGGTGCGCATCTACGTTTGCGGCCTGACGCCGTCGGCGCGTGCCCATCTCGGGCACGCGCGCTCGTTCTTGTTTTTCGACGTGCTGCGCCGCTATCTTACGCATCTCGGTTACCGCGTGACGTTCGTGCAAAACGTCACCGACATCGACGACCGCAGCATCAAAGCGGCACAGGAGAGCGGCGAGGATTATCACGCGATCATCGAGCGCTACTATTCGGAATTCAAAACCTCGATGCGCAAACTCGGCGTGCTCGAATACGACTTCGAGCCCTATGCGACCGCCTACGTTCCGGAGATTCAAGGCATGATCGCCGAACTCGTCGCGAGCGGGCACGCCTACGTTTCGAAAGACGGCATCTACTATCGCGTTTCATCGTTTCCGAACTACGGGAAGCTCGCGAATCGAAACGTCGCCGAACTCGAAGCGGGCGCCCGTATCGAGATCGACGAGGAGAAGGAAGATCCGCTCGACTTCGCGTTGTGGAAGTTCGCCAAACCCGGCGAACCGAAGTGGGCGTTCGAGCCATACGGCGACGGCCGCCCGGGATGGCACATCGAGTGTTCGGCGATGGCTCGCGCGCTGCTCGACCCGCGAGGCGAAGGGTTCGACATCCACGGCGGCGGCGCGGATTTGATCTTTCCGCATCACGAAAATGAGATCGCGCAGAGCGAGCCGCTGATGGTGCGGCCGCCGATGGCCAACTTCTGGGTGCATGGCGGGTTGCTGCTCTTCGACGGCAAGAAGATGTCGAAGTCGCTGGGCAACTACGAGCCGTTGGCGGATCTGCTGGAGCGCCACGATCCGCAAGCGATTCGGCTCTCGCTGCTGCAGACGAGCTATGCGAAGGTGAAGAATTTCACCGACGATTCGGTCGCCGGCGCGGCGGCGGCGCTGCGCGCCATCAAAAAGGCGTATCGCATGCTGCACGCGGCCGGCCGGCCGGCGGCGACCGACCTGAAAAAAACCGGGTACGTGCAGCGCGTCGAAGCCGAACTCGACGAAGATATGAACACGGCGGCCGCGCTGGCCGTGCTGCTGGAGTTTGCGGGCGATGCCGCCGGTGTCGCGCAACGGGCCGGTGCGAGCGAAACGCTCTATGAGTTCGCGTACGTGGCGACGTTGCTCGGCATTGCTCCGAACGAAACGTGGCTCGCCGAGCCGGAAGCCGCCCTGCCCGGCGATTTCGTCGAACGTCTTCGCGGGAAGCTCGGCGAGGATTTCGACGGCGTCGCGCCCGACGCGGCAATCGAGCGCGTCATCGCCATGCGCCGCGACGCGCGCGCGAACAGAGATTGGGCAGCGTCCGACCGTCTGCGCGACGCGCTGCTCGCATGCGGCGTCGCGCTGACCGACACCAAAGAAGGCACGACGTGGAGCGTCGCCGCCGAGTAGGGGCGCGGGCGCCCAAACTGGATTTTGACGACGTCGTCTACGGTATTCACGCGACCGTCGAAGCGCTGAGCGCAGGCGAGCCGCTGCACGCGATTCACCTCGCCTCCGACCGGCGGCGCGATGCGGCATTGCGCGATCTGCTGCACCGCGCCGAAGAAGCGGGCGTGGCGGTGCGCTTCGAGCAGCGCCCGTTCTTCGCGCGGCTACCCTTCAAAGCGCACCAAGGCGTCGTCGCCGTCGGTCCGCCGTTTGCGTACGCGTCGCTGCACGACGTCATCGCGGCGCGTCCGCGCGGTCGAAAACGGCTCTACGTGCTCCTCGATCATCTCACCGATCCGCATAACGTCGGCGCCATCGTGCGCACCGCGGAATGCGTCGGGGCCGACGCCGTCGTTCTCCCCGACCGGCGCTCCGCCGGGATCAATGCGACCGTTCGGAAATCGGCGGCCGGCGCGGCCGCGCACGTTCCGATCGCGCGGGTCGCCAACTTGGCCGATGCGATCCGGACGCTGAAAAAGGCCGGAATTTGGGTGGTGGGAGCCGACTCGGGAGCGGCGGCGACTGAGATGACGGGCGCCGACCTCGACCGCGATTTGGGGTTGGTCATCGGCGCGGAAGGCTCCGGCCTCAGCCCGCTGATCAAACGTGAATGCGACTTTCTGATTCGCATTCCCATGCACGGGAGGGTGAATTCGCTCAACGCGTCGGTCGCTGCCGGGGTGCTGATGTATGAAGCGCTGCGCCGGCGACAGGAGTAACCGCAGGGCTCTCGTACGCCTGCCTGACGGAGAAATAGAGTAAATGAAAACCAAAGAAAAGCCCAAAGAAAAGCCCAAAGAAAAGGCCAAAGAAAAGGCCAAGGACGTTGCCGGCAACGGTAAGCTGAAAGTCGCAAAGCCGCATTATGTGGAAGGCGAGCTTGGCGACCGCGTTCAGTTCTTCGACGCAAAGCTGATCCTCAAACCCGACTTCTTCGATTCGATGCGCGGCTTCAAAATGTTCAGCGATCTGGTCGTCGAAGCGGCCGGCCGCGTGAGCGGCGTGTCGTATACGCCTTCGAAGCTCGATAAGATTCGCCCGCGAATTCGTGAGGTGATGTTCGTCGATACTGCGGACTTCCGGCTTTACAACAACTCGTTCATCCTGCGCCGGCGCACCGAGTATCAAGACGGCTTTCCGATCGGCGATCCCGAGATCGTCTTCAAGTATCGCAGCAACGACTTGGAGAAGGCACGCTCGATCGACGTGCGTCCCAACATCGCCGGTCCGTATCGCATCAAGTTCAAAATGGAAGCCTTGCCGCTGAAAGATCAGGTCGGCAGTTATCGGTTGCTCTACGCGCATAACTGCATCTTTCCGGTGAGTTCGGTGCACGCGGGCGACCGTACGAATCTCAAGACCATCGCCAAAGGTTTGCCGGCCCTGGCCGGTCTGCTTGGCGAAATGGAAGGCAACGTCGAGATGGTCAACTCGACGCTCGTCGAGGAAGTGCTGGTGGACCTCGGGATGATCGATTTCGGGAAGGGTTTGATCGCGAAATCCAACATTTCGCTGTGGCGCTCGCTCGGCGACCACAAGGTGATGTGCGGAGAGTTCGCCTACCAAACGCGTTTCGACACGGCCAGCGACGTTCACGAGCTCGTGAAAAAGCGCGTCGAGGAGCTGTTCATCAAGCTGCAGCTCATCGCATCGGGCTGGCTCTTCCTCGGCACGACGAAGACCGGCCTCGTCTATCGTCTCAAGGGGAACCCGCCGCAAGCCCATGAGTGAGACCGTGATTCCGGCGGCGATTGCGCCGCCGGCACCGGCTCGCAAAGTCGCAGTCCTCGATATCTTCTGGACGTTCTTGGTGATCGGCGCGACGAGTTTCGGCGGCGGCGTGGTCGCCTATTTGCGCAGCGCGCTCGTCGGGAAGAAGAAGTGGCTCGACGACGTCGAGTTTCTCGAGCTGATGTCGATCAGCAACACGCTGCCGGGTTTGAATGCGACGAACATGTCGATTCTCGCGGGCGATCGGCTCGGCGGCACGCCCGGTGCGATTGCGGCGCTGCTCGGCATGTGTTTGCCGGCTTTCGTTTTCATGACCGTCGCCGGCATTCTCTACAGCGAACAGCACGGCGCGTCGCGTCATTTGGTCACCGCAGCCCTGGCGGGCGTCGCCGCCGCGGCGGTCGGTTTGATTGCCGCGACGTGGTATCAGATCGGCAAGAAGTCGGTGAAGGGCTTCTACGACGCGTTCTTCATTCTGGCCGCGGTCTTGGGAATCAACCATTTCAAGTTTTCGGTGCCTGAGGTGCTGCTTGCGGTCGGCGCAGTGGCGATCTTTGCCTATCGCCCGCGTCCGCCACAGAAGCCGACGAGCGAGGATACGGATCAATGGATCAGCTCGCTTCGTTAGCCGGCGTCTTCGCATACCTCTCGCTGCTGACCGTCGGCGGCGGCATGGCCGCCTATCCCGAGATGAAGACGCTCGTCGTCGACGTGCACCACTGGGTGAGCAACGCGCAACTCGTGCACATTTACAGCGTCGGTCAGATGTCGCCGGGTCCGAACATGATGATGGTTTCCGCGCTCGGCGTCATGACGGCAGGCATCCCGGGCGCGGCGGTCGCGGCGGTGGCGTTCTTTTTGCCGACCGGCATCCTAACGTTCGCGGTCGGCCGGGTATGGACGCGGCTGGCCAACTGGCCCTGGCGCGATTCGATCCAGCGTGGCCTCGGCCCGGTCGCAATCGGCCTTGCGGTCGCCGGCTTGCTCACCTTCGGCCGCAGCTCGATTCACGGCTGGGTGACGCTGCTCGTCGCCCTCGCGGTGTTCGCCCTCACGATCCGGACCAAGATCAACCCGGCGCTCCTCATCCTCGGAGGCGCCGTCGTCGGCATCACCGCCCTGCGGTAAGCCCCCCTCTAGTGTCACCCTGAGCGGAGGCGCGCAAAGCGCGCCGCAGTCGAAGGGCTGAGCGGAGGCGCGCAAAGCGCCGCCGCAGTCGAAGGGCGAAGGACACTCGTCCTTGACGCTGGAGGGGTGCCCTTCCTATACTCAGGTGGATGTGCCGCGCCCGATGGGCCACGGCCCGCGCATGCGGCACACGGGACCCAACAAAGGCAGACAGCAACTATGGCAATGACCCATCCCGTGACGGATGGTCTGGAATATCACGAGCGGGTCGACGAAGACCTCGTGGCCATCGCCAAGACCGGCGACAACCTGGCCATGGAATACCTCCTCAACAAATACAAGAACTTCGTCCGCATCAAGGCTAAGAGCTACTTTCTCATCGGCGCCGATCGCGAGGACATCATCCAAGAGGGGATGATCGGTCTTTATAAGGCCGTCCGCGACTTCAAGGCCGACAAGCTTTCGAGCTTTCGGGCGTTCGCTGAACTATGCATCACGCGCCAGATCATCACGGCGATCAAAACGGCGACGCGCCAGAAGCACATTCCTCTCAACCAGTATATCTCGCTGAACAAGCCGATTTACGACGAGGACAGCGAACGGACGCTCCTCGACGTTATGGCGTCGCAGAAGACCTCGGATCCCGAGGAACTGGTCGTAACGCAGGAAGTCTCCGACGACATCCGCCAGCGAATTCGCCAGAATCTCTCGGAGCTCGAATCGCAGGTGCTCGAGTCCTACCTCGAAGGCAAGAGCTACCAGGAAATGGCGCGCGACCTCGGCCGGCACGTGAAGTCGATCGACAACGCGCTGCAACGCGTGAAGCGGAAAATCGAAAAGAACCTAGCGGAATTCGAATTCCAATAGCTTCATGTCATCCTGAGCGGAGCTCCATGTCATGCTGAGCGGAGCTCCATGTCATCCTGAGCGGAGCGGCCGAAGGCCGCGTAGTCGAAGGACTACTGTAGTAGCGAAATAATCGTTTCGTAGAGGGCGTCTTTATCTTCGAGGGGATCGAGAACGAGGACGCGCGTTGGGCCGTGCTCTGGTTCGATCGCAACGGTGACGCGGCCGCGGGCGCAGACGTCCATGCAGCTGGTGCTGATGGCGCGGATCGCGCCCCAACGTTCGTCGGCTTTGAGTCGAGCTTTCAACCAATCGCGTAGATGGAAGTCGCCCAAGCGCACGGCGACGTCGGGATCCTCTTCGGGGATGCGCTCTTTGGAGCAGCGCTCGCAGACGAGGACGAGTCCTTTGGCGAGCCATTTGGGCGAGACGTCTTGCATGCGTTTCCGGAAATGGGCGTTGTTCTAGCCGACGGCCGGATTCGAACCGGCGATGCCTTTCGGACGTGATTACAAATCACGCGCCTTCAACCGCTCAGCCACGTCGGCGATCGTGCGTCGTCAGCGGCGCGACCGGTGGGCTTTCAACGCTACGGGCGGCAGACCTTGGACGGACCTACGCGATGACCGACCAGCCGACGAGCCGGTATTGTGCGCCGGTCGAGATGATCGTGAGATCGCCGCTGCCGAGCCCGTCGGCGCGCAGGTCGGCGATCCGCGTGCGACCGTCGTCGATGATTCCCTCGATCCGCAGCGTTCGTTCGACGTGCATCGTCTTGAGTGCGATCGAATATTCCCCGAAGGTCGCGCGGGAGACGCTCATGTCCCAGAGGCGGCCATTGCGGTAGTCGAGCCGGAACGGAATCTTGAACGGCATGATCATCGCCGTGCCGACGATGGCGTACGACGGCGCCGCGCTGGGGCAGCGCGTGCGCGACCAGGCGTCGAGCGGCTCGACCGACCCCTCGGGGCCGACGAACGCGGTGCCCGCCGCGGTCGCGCTCACCGCGAGCGGGGCGTCGGGGCGCCGGAGCGCTCGGGCGGCTCCGCTGGTGGCGCCCTGCCATCCGAGGGTCATCTCGAGCGCGGGAACCCACGCGCCGCCGAACCCTGCAAACGTCCGGCAGAAGGCGACGCGGCGGTCGGTGCGCTGAAGGTTGTCGAGCGCGGTGATGCCGGCGAGGGCCGCCCCGAACGTGTCGACGGCGTCGATAGCGGTAGCTGCATACTGCGAGCCGGTGGGACGGTGCGCGTCGATCGCCGCTGCATCACCAACGGTTTCGACGCCGCCGGCGCCGGCGAGACCGGAATACATGCCATCGCCGCAGCCTACGAGCGCAAAAGCACACGCCGCCGCGATTGCGAAGACTCGGGGTCGCTCCATACCTGCCTCTCCTCGCCGAGACGCCCGCCAACTCCTATTTCGATGGTAGTCGAAAAAAATGAAGGTTGGGTGAAAGGCGCGTGAGAGAGGGCGAGCTCGTCCCCGTGCCGAGGACTCCGAGCGCACCGCATCGTACCCTGGTCTGCCGATTTGTGGGTAGGTGGCCGAGCGGTTAATGGCACCAGGCTGTAAACTTGGCGCGCGAAAGCGCTACGCTGGTTCGAATCCAGCCCTGCCCACCACGTTCGTCGCGGGCGTTGCATAGTGGTAATGCCCTTGCCTTCCAAGCAAGAGTCGCGGGTTCGATTCCCGCCGCCCGCTCCAGAATTCGTGCTTATCCTAAAGAGAAGTCGCTCGTTTGGGTGACGGATGGGTGACGAGAAAAAGAAAGGCTACCCCAATGCCCGAGATTCATTGTAGCTGCGCCAATGCGAGCTGTTCCGCTGAACCGCACAAGGGCAAGCCGGCCTGTAGTAGCGCGACTATTATGAAATCAGACGATTACCCCGTTCATAAATGTCAATGGAAAATTTAACTTTACAGGATGTGGTTTGAGTCCATTTTCTGGGCCAAAAGCAATTGTGCGGTGGGCACATAGGCAGCCCGGTGCCGCCACAGGCGGCACCGGCGTCGTGAGGATTAGGTTCCGTTCACCGTGTCGCACGACGGCGTGCTGCCGTTACTCGCGCTTTGCATCGTGAACTCGATCGAGGGATACTGCGACTTCTCCGGCTTGACGGGCGCCTTCACGAAAAAGAGATTGTTCTTTTCGCCGGTCGTTCCGGAGTTGGGCGGACACGTCGGTTTCTTAGTCAGGCCGTCGTTCGTCTGCAGATCCACAGTGATCTTCGATCCCGAATTGAAGTCTGCGGTACTGCGGTTGCCATTACCGATGACGTTGAACTCCGCACCCATCCAGTGCTCGGAGAGATCGGTAATCCCGTCACCCTGAACTTTCATGCCGAACTCGGTGCTGCCTACCGAAAGGAAAATGCTATCACCGCTTGATGCCGCCGCGCCGGTCTCAATGAGCTCGCCGAGATCGGTGATGGAAACCGTGGCAAGGTCAATTGAAATTGGACTGTTCTGGACGCATCCGTCCCCTTTAATGTACCCCCAGCCACTATCCGGCGGGCAGCCGCTGAAGCGGGGTCCGGTCGCTATCAGCCAATCCTGGATGAAAAGCGATGCGGGGCCTGCGCCTGGCGGATTTGCGAAGACGAACTGTTCCCAGCCCTCGCAGTCCGGAATGCTGCCGCATGCGGCGGTCGCAAACAAGTCCGAGTTCAGCTGCAGGGTGTAGCTGTTGAGACCATCTACGCCCCCGCCGACGGTCTCCACGCTTGTCACGCCCTTTACTTTCGGAAATGTGCCAATCGACGTGGAGATGAGGTTAGGGTTCGTATCCGCAGTATAGTCGTGGCCGTTGCCGACCAGATTCGCCAACGTTCGGCGCCGTGAAGGTAGCACCGGATACCAAACGCGCGGCGGAGTAGAGCACGCAATGCGAGTCCATTGCGTGGAGGGATACGTTGCCTTAAAGCATCCCGCGCCCGGCAATTGGTTCTGAGCGAGCATACGATGCCAAAAATCCATAGAAGTGGCGGTCCCGGTAGGCGTGGCACTTCCAGCCGACGGTAGCGATTGCGTGGAACTGGAGCATGCCGATAACACGACGGACAGGACCGCGATTGAAGCGAATCGTGGAGCATTCACCGCACTGTCCTTTCATTGGACTGCTTGCAAAGACGTGAAACTTACGCTTCCTACGTGCCCCTACCTTCGGAGGTGTCTCAGCGAGGTGGTCGTCGTCCGCGGGGCCATCCAAAATAGCAAGTAGCCCGATAGCAGAAAACCGAAAGTTCCGAAGGTCTTATGTAGTATCAGCGACCGCCGATCGAAGACCACACCCTGCGTTATCGTTCGAGCAGCTTCTTTTGCCCCGCGTAGACGGTAATAGACTCGTCAGTCCTGCTCGGTCTTCCGCAACGCCATTCATCTGAAGGTTCGCGTCCCGAGATGGCGCCGGGAGCGTCCCAGCAAAACCTTCTCTACATTCGGGACTACGGAAACGGCGGATCACTAGTCTACGATTAGCGCCCAAGCACTATAATTTTCTTGGCGTGCTGACCGCGCCGTCAAATCCCGGCGGTGAATGCGACGTTGCGGATATCGGAGCGGTTTCGGTTTAGCTGATTTGCGCGCCCGCGAGCGTGTGGCCAGCGAGCGTCAGTTGGTGAGTACTTCGACGATTAGACTCGGAAAACCAAAGGAGGACGCGGTAAACCACGGGTGTCCTTGGGCGTCCACGCCGAGTCCGAGTGGATCGTAAGGAAGCTTATACGCAGTCTGTTGCCCTTGCGCATCCATTCGCCAGATTGCACCTTGGGGCGCAAACGGATCTCCTCCCGTAATCCAAAGGTCGTTCGGCCCGACGGCGATGCCACTCGGATAGGTATAGGCGAATTGATGGCCGCTGCGGAGCCCTTTGCGTGTGATCTGCACGAGTTTGACGCTTCTTGCTTGGACCGTAGCGAGATAGTTTGCCGAACGATTCCCGTGGAAGTAGCCCAGCGTTGTGAACCACGGATCACCGTCCAGCCCAATCGCCGATGTTTTCGGCGCGCGGTTCGGACAGCAGGGGTTAACCCCAGTGTGCATCCGCAGCGGAATACGGACCAGCCGCCCACCTTGCGCCATGCGTTCGACTACTTCTCCCTTCGTCTGCGCATTAGCAGTGGTGAACCAAAGGTTTCCGTTCGCATCGGCAGTGAGCGCACCATCCGATCCCATCGGCAGTGGCTCTACGCCAATCTTGCCTTGCGGAGTGAGATGTGCGAGCAGCGCCTGCGATCCGACAGCGAGGAACCACGGCTCGCCGTGCGGGCCAAACGCAATGCCCATCGCTCGACCTGTATGGCTCGTGTCGCTGAATTCGACGATCGTGCCGGAGGGGGTGATTCGGCCAATCGCGACGCTGCGATTGTCAGAGAACCACATATTTCCGTCCGGCCCCGCGACAATCACATCGGGCAGTGCTCCCGCCGGCAATCCTTGCGTGAATTCGGTAAAACTTCCATCGCTGGAGATGCGTCCGATCGCGGGAGTGCCTTCGTCGGTGAACCACATCGTGCCGCCGGGGCCGGGAGCGATGTCTTGCGCGCTGGCGCCGATCGGAAAGCCCGGCGTCTGGCCGGCGCTAAAGACCTTGAAGGTCAGTGTCCCAGAATTACTCGCCAGCAGGCCGGCATTCCGGGCCGGAGTGGTGGAGAGCCCGTTCTGGCCGGCGCACGCCTCTAAACAAAGGAGCGCGACCAGCGCGAGCGATCCGAAAAACCTGCGGATCATTGCCACAACGATTCGCGCCCTTTGCAGCTAACACCCTTTGGGGCTTGTAGGCCGAGCACGTCGGCCGTCTCGAAGCGCTGCTGATCCTCTTGCTTGAAACCGGCATGCGCCCTGCCGAAGCCTATGGTTTGCAGCGTTCAGACGTGAATCTTGCTCACCGCAAGCTTTGGTTCGACGCGACGTTAAATGGAGCGCATGCTACTACAAATCATTGTATCGAAAAGCCAAGGCGCCTTAGTGTGCTTCCGCATTTGGGCTCCGTCAGTACCTCGATTACTCGGGAAACGCGTTTTCCGTATCTGACCCGCCACGCTAATTCGGGAGCGATTTCGGTCCACGTAATGATTGCCTCACGACTCGACGACCGCGATCGACGGCGAACCGGAAGTTCGGAAGCCCTTATGTAGTATCCCCGGCGAAACCCTACCGTCCTCATCAGGCACTGAAAAAGCGCGACGGAGTTCGGAAAAGTCAACTAGGTTTCGCGCGGGTCTGGGTAGCGAGAATGGACTATTATCGTTAACTGAGATATCACCATGTTTGAAGCGGCGCCCAGGGCCCGTCGTACCTCGTCGCTTCCGGGCAGCCTAAGCGATGGAGCCTTCCCGGCGATTGACCGCACGATACCCACGCAAACGGCCCTTCGTTTCGCCTGAAGGCCGCGAGGATGACGACGACGCCTTCTTGCGGGTCGGCGCGCGTAGAAGCGCCCTGACCGGACTGCAATGCTTTGCGCTGCTGATTCCGTCGCTGTCGCGAACTCAAATGCGCCACCGGGGCCCTCAGTCCCAAGACTCTCGACTGAGGACGCTTTCGAAGCGACGTTCATGGTAATCGGCGAGCGCGTGCTTTCCGTGGCTCCGCAGTGTGTCGATTGCTTCGCGGATCAAGATGCGATCCAGTTCGCCGCTTTCCCGCATCCGACTGAGATGCTCACGGTCGCCGCCGACATATCGCTCCGTCACTCGTTGCTCTATCTGATCGCTCAGCGCAGCATTCAGCTCGCACAGCCCATCGAACGAAGCATTTCCGTACCGAAGCCGCAGAATGCCATCCAGCGCGCGGACACGGCGCTCGGATTGGCCGGACAGGCCGAGCGCAGCCAAAACATCTCGGCCGGCGGACAATGCCGCTAGGGAAAGGCGCACTTCGGGGGCCGATCATGCGACGTGATCCGCGTCTTCGTCGGCTTGCCTGGACGGCTCCGTGCGCGCGCAACTGTCGAGCGCTGCGGTCGCCTTAGGCGATCCTGGCGCTCTTAAGCGGATCATATCGTGATCCAAAGAGCCCTAGTCGCTTGTCGGCAAAACCACAACTTGTCCAAGTCAACTGTCCAAGTTGTCCGTTCCGCCTGTCGGCCTGCGATGGCATCATCGATACATCGAATATTTGGGGTGGCATCGCGCGGCATCCGTCGCGCGGCGCCTTCATTCCGAAGATGCAGGCGCAGTCCGATAGATCTCGGAGAGAGGTGGGTTAGAGCAAATGCGATTTTCGAAATCAGCTGGCTACGGCTTAGGCGTTTGCGCAGCCATCGCGGTACTTGGGGGGTGCGACGGTAGCGCGCCGTCATCGGACGGCGTCATGCCGAGCTCTAGCGGTGGAACACGCGTCGCATGTCCCACTGTGAAGACGTCAGGCGGCAAGACGTACACCGCCGGTTATGGGCTGACGATTCCGCGTAGAATTGGTTGCCATCGCCCGAACGGTTCCTACGGTCCACAGTTACTGTACGTAAACAACGGCAGCAACTCGACCATCACGGTATATGACGAGCAGGGAAACCTACAGACACTTTCCGGCACGTTCCCTGGATTGTACTACCCATCTAGCATCATGTACGATCCCAATAACCAGCTTATATACGTGGGTAACGGTAACAACGCGAACTACATGACCGCGTACGATACGAGCGGAAACCAACAGACGCTCCCGTCGGAGGCGTTCCCGAACCTCGGCGATCCGTATGGCATTGCATATGATCCGAGCAACAATTTCCTCTACGTCGCGAACTTCACATACGGAGGCGGCGACAACGGCAACATTTCGGTATACGATGAGAGCGGTAATCAGCAGACGGTCTCGGGCGCTTTTTTCGGGGCATACGAGGCGAGCAGCCTCGCATACGATCCGAATAATGGATTCTTTTACGCTACGAATTACGGTTGTTGCGGCCAAGCACTCATCACCGTCTACGATCAGAATGGGACCCTGCAAGCGCTCTCAGGCTCTTGGTCGGGGCTAAGCCCGACCGGACCGTTAGGGATCATGTACAACCCTAGTAATGGCTTTATCTATGTGTCGGAACCTAACCAGCAAAGCGTTCTGGCGTTCGACGAGAACGGCAATCCACAGACGCTCTCCGGCTCCTGGACAGGACTCGATTTTCCTGAGAGCGTGGCGTATGATCCAAACAACGGGCTTATCTACGTATCCAACTCGGGCGGAGGTGTTCACGGCTCCACAATAACTGCCTACGACAACAACGGCAATCAACAGACGCTTTCCGGCTCTTTTCCGGGGTTGGATTATTCAAACGATATGATCGTCGTGCCAGGGTCATCATTGCCTCACGCTCGGAAGCACCACGGCGTCTCGAACCAGCATACGATGACGACGCCGGTCGTTTCGCACTGAGAGCCGCCCGTGATTCCAACTTCATCCCGCAGAAGACCGGACTTGCCAACAGCCAGCAAAAGGAGAGAACACCTCATGCGCGAGACGTCGCTTCGACTCACCGCGGCCGTCACTTTGGCCGCATTCTTAGCCGGTTGTAGTGACGCGGGGATGCAGAGCGCGCCTCCAACCATCGGGAGCGAAGCGCAAGCACAAACCCCTTCGATGAACGTTCAGCACGCCAGCGGAGCCGCGCTGCAAGCGCAGTACAGACCGCCTGTGACCCGACTCAACACGAACCCCGACGCTATCAAGCTCGGGCTCACGGACCTGGCCGTCTCCGACTTTGGAACCGACGCGGTTGAGATTTTGAGCACAACAGGTAAGGAAACCGGCACAATCTCGAAGGGCCTCATCCACCCGGATGGCGATTGGTATGGCACGGAAGGGAACCTCTACGTGGCGGACTATACCGGCGTCGACGTTCAAGAATACGCGCCCAATGGCACGTCTCCGACCTTCACGTACTCGGCCAAGCTGATCGATCCAGTGGACGTGACGACCGACAGGAAGGGCGACGTATTCGTCGCCGACTATGACGACGGCGTAGGCTCCGGAACGGTTACCGAGTACGCTCAGATGAGCAACAAAGTCAAGCACCAGTGCGAACCCGGCGGCTCGGTCGAAGGCGTTGCTGTCGACGAGACGGGCGACGTTTTCGCGTCATACGTCAATCCCAGCGGTAGCGCGAATTTCGTCGAGTACGAGGACGGTCTCAAGGGCTGCCATGGAAAAGTCTTGGGAGTTACGCTGAGCTACGCGGGCGGGATGGTCCTCGACAAGAAGAACGACCTGGTCGCGTGCGACCAAACTGCCGGGGCGGTCGACATCATCAAGCCACCATACTCGTCGGTTAGCTCGTCGATCACAGGCTTCAGCGAACCGTTCCACGTCGGACTGAACAAAAGCAACAAGCTCTTGTTCGTTGCGGATGTCGTGAAGGCCGAGGTATTCGTCGACGAGTATCCATCAGGTTCGTCGTACACGGCGCTTGGGTCGGCCAGCGGCCTGTCGGATCCGGCGGGCATTGCGGTTCATTAAACGATTCTAATGCTCAAAAGAAATCGATTGCGGGCGATGGGCACGTCATCTATGACGACGTCCAGGTCATCCGCGCCGGCGGAATGGCCCTGTGCGGCCCACATCGCCTTATCTTGCCGCACCTGCGCCGAGGGCGATGTCATGCGCTGACGGCCCTTAGGTCGTCGCTAGCGCCGCGGCGACGGCCTGATCCTCCGAGAGCCGTGCGCCTTCGGCGGTGAGCGCCTCGATCTCGGTGTCACCAAGTTTTTCGCGGAGGGTGCGCATAAACGTTTCGTAGGCGGCAAGCTCACTACGCTCTCGCTTTATCCCTGCCTTGCCGTACCATGCGTCCACGTAGCCGCGAACGAGCGCGCCGCGACGCGGATCGCTGGTAAGCACCGCAAGTGTTGCGAGATGCTGCATTGCCCTAACTGCGTTCCACTCGAACGCGCCACGAGCCAACCGAAGGCCATCGCTGGCCACGATGCGCGCGCCGGCGAGGTCGCCAAGCGCGATGCGATACTCTGCAGACTGTATCAAGGCGTGAGACTCAGCGAAGGGCATACTCGGCGTAGGCAAAGTCTCGGTCGCTACGAGCAGCTCGAGCGCTCGTGCGGCGTTACCCATTTGGAACTCAAGGTCGGCGAGGTTCAGTCTAGCCGCGACTGCAACAACCTCGCTGCCAAGCGTCGTAGCAAGCTCGAGTGCCTCATTGTTACGTTGCTGAGCCTCATCCAGGCGACCACAACTAAATGCAACGCCTCCGGCAGCAAGCAATACACCGCAATGCACAGCGGAAGCCGCCAGCCCCTCCGCATTCGATAGCCGGATGGCTCGGTCGACGACGGATTGAGCCTCTTGTTCGCTTCCTAGGTCGGTCAGTCCAAACGCTACTTGCGTAAGACTCCTAATGGTGCTGTCCGGGTCGTTGCAGCGGTCGTCAAGCTCGAGAGCACGCCGCGCAGCCTCGAGCATATTTGACCCGAACACCACGGTCGACAGAGCGCGCCACGCGCGCGCTGCAAGGGCGGGCCGTACATCGGCATCGATTCGATCGAGCACCGTCTCAAGCCAGGTCCTGACTTTCCACTCGCCCGCAAGCGCTTGTTGAGAGCGTGAAAATCCTACGATAGTGTTCGTCGCAAGCTCGACTTCGCCGTGCGCCAGCGCCCACTCTATCGCTGCTTTCGCGTTTTCACTTTCGGGCGCTAACTTCGCACGAAAGTGGGCCGTCGGTGTCCAACCGGCCTCGTACGCGCGTTCGCCGAGGTCGGATAGCCACTGGGCGCGCCGTCGTTCCAGAGCATCGCGTTCGCCGCTTTGCTCCAGTTTCTCGAGCGAAAAGGCGCGGGTCGACTCGAGGAATCTGTACCGCGAATGTTCGTACAAGTCGGCAACGACCAGCGACTTGTCGACCAGTGACGAGTTGAGGGACACGACGTCACGCGCGTCGAGTGTTTCATCGCTGCAGATAACCTCCGCTGCCTCTAGTGACCAGCCGCCGGCGAAAATCGCTAGCTTGCAGAAAAACTGTTGTTCCTGGGGCGTGAGCAGGTCGTAGCTCCAGTCGATAAGGGCTTGCATCGTCTGATGCCGCGGCACGGCCAATCGGCTGCCCTCGGTAAGTACCCGAAACCGGTCGTCCAGCTTATAGAGAAGATCGCGCAGAGCCAGCGTCGGAACGCGGGCAGCAGCAAGTTCAATTGCTAAGGGAATACCATCGAGCCGCGCGCAGATTTCGGCCATAACGGGAGCGACGCCGTCCGTCAACGTGAAATCCGCGTGCGCCGCTTCGGCGCGCTCGGCGAATAACGCGGTTGCGCCGTATTGCTGGGCCTCTGACGCATCGAGCGCCCTGTTTGCGGGTACTGCCAGGGGTGGCACGCGATAGACGTGTTCGGCAGCAACGCGCAACGGCTCGCGGCTCGTGACAAGGATCCGCACGTTTGAAGCGTGGTGCACGATCGCATCGACCACGCGCGACGCTTCCTCGACGATGTGCTCGCAGTTGTCGACGATAAGCAGTGGTCGCCGAGTTTGCAGATACCGCAAGACGGCGGTGAGCAATGACCCTGCGTTCCGCTCCACTAGGCCGAAGGTCGACGCAATGGCTTGTACAATCGAACCTGGTTCGCTCAGCGGCGCCAACTCGACGAGCCAGACGCCGTCGTCAAAGTCTTCGAGTAACGATTCTCCAACTCGAAGCGCCAGTCGAGTTTTTCCTATGCCGCCGGCGCCGACTAAGGTGGTCAACTGGTGTGCGCGGACGAGGGCTGCGACCTTAACGAGATCGTTCTCGCGCCCAATTAGGGGAGTCGTTTGTCTCGGCAAATTGCTCGGGGCTGGTTCTGTATCCGCTGCACCGGTCCAGGGTCCAACCATGACGGCCCCGGATCGTGGCGAGCGAGCCACCGCAGCGAACTGTGCACGCTGGTCGGCGTCGAGTGAGAGTGCGTCGACCAACAGATCGAGCGTTTTCAACTGTGGTCTGCGCCGGTGACCGCGCTCCAGCGCGCTGATCGCGAACGAACTCATCCGGGCGCGCTCGGCCAGACCTTCCTGCGAAAGTCCGGCGGCGAGCCGGTGGTGACGCAAGAGCCTTCCAAAATCTAAGGGTACGGGCAGGCGCTCTGCTGTTCCCATTTCAGCGACTTCGTGCCCCGCTCTGCCGCTCCCCCGAACGGCAACGCCTCGACCCAGGTCACCGTCTCTCGGTGGTCTCACCATCCACCAAATCACAACTTGTCCAAGTCAACTGTCCAAAGTGTCCGTTCCGCCGATCGGCCTGCAACGGCATCATCGATACATGAGCGGGGACGCTGGGGCCATGTGCGCCTCGGATCTTCCGTTCGGAAGGAGAGCCTCATGGATCAGTCAGCGTGCATCACCGGAGCGCAAAGCGGGGGAGACATGCACTCACGAATGGGCGCAGCGGTTGTTGCCCTTACCGTCGTTATTCTTGCCGGGTGTTCCGGGCCTTCCGGCCCATTGTCAACAGCCCAAACGCTACCGCAGTCAAACGCGCGTCAGAGTGAGCTTCCCGCAATAACACCGCTCGTTCATGTTGACACTAGGGGGCCAAGAATCTACGTCGCGAATTGTGGTAGCAATGTGACGACGTTTAAGCTGAACGGTACTGAAGTAAATCCAGCAATCCCCCGGGACAATTGCGTTCAGGATGTGGCGGTTGGCGCCAACGGAAAAATCTATGTTGTAGACAACGGTGGCTCGTTGACAACCTACAGGCCTAACGGGACACCGACAACGCCGACGATCTCTCTCGGGGGTGCTACCCCCCTCGCCGTCGCAGTCGGAGGGAACGGCAACATCTACATCGCGGCCGACAACGGCACGGTTACGACCTACCTGCCCGACGGGGCGCCCACCACTCCGACAATCTCAGGGTTCCAATATCCCTACGGCGTGGCGGTTGATGCCGATGGGAAGATCTACGTCGCGGATAATCGGGCGGGCACCCTCACGACGTACGACTCCAACGGCAGTCCGACGACACCAACGATCACCGGCCTTGGCGGTCCCATCGGCGTCGCGGTCGATGCCAGCGGGAAGATCTACGTCGCGCAGTCCGCTGGTAAAGTGACGACCTACGCCGCGGATGGATCACCCACGACGCCAACGATTACACCTCCGAGTCCTCCATGGAAAGTGGCGGTCAGTTCGGTCGGTAAGATCTACGTGTCTGATTACGGAGGCGGGCAATTGTTTACGTACCGGTCAAACGGTCGCCAGATCAATCCGACCATCACAACTGGCTTGAACGAGCCTACCGGCATAGCGGTTCACTGAAAGAGAAGTTGCTATTTCGGTGTCCCGAAAAGCCCAAGTCGGGGCGCGCATCTGAAAGAGGCCGTCCGCTAGAAGCGGGCGGTTCTTTCTTTTTCACCAGCCGCCCCGCAGCCATGCCGCCGATCGTGGCGCTATCGCACCTGCGACGCCTCGCATCGCTTGCCGCCCCTAGCAGAATCGGAAGTTTGAAAGCCCTTTATGTAGTATCCCTTGGCGAAACCCAGGGTCCTCATCAGGCATTGAAAAAGCGCGACGGAGTTCGGAAAGTCCACAAGGTTTCGCGCGGCTCTGAGTAGCGAGAATGTTCATTATCGTTAGTGAGACGATCACCATGACTCGGGGGGCGCCCATGGCCCGTCGTACCTTGTCGCGTCAAGGCAGTCAAGCCGATGGAGTTTCCCAGGCTGACGGCCGCACGACGCGCGCGCAAACGGCCCTTCGTTGCGCCTGAACGCTGCCAAGATGACGACCGAGCCGTCGAGGTCGGCATCGTGGCTGGACGCGACCTGAGGCGCTTGTAAAGCCTCTCCTGCCGTATTCTTGCCCTTCACCACAGTTCGGTACGTTTCAGTTCGTCGGCGAGGTAGTCGGGCGGCTTCCAACGCGGCGCGTCTTGTCGCCGGCGTTCATAGTGATCCGCTAAGTCGTGCTTGCCATGCTGACGCAAAGCTGCAATCGTCTCACGGCCCCAGATTGCGCATAGCTCGCCGCTCATCCACATCTGGTGAAGACGCTCCCGATCACCGCCCGCGTATCGGTCGGCGGTTTGTTGCTCTTGCCGATCGATGAGCGCGGCCAATTCGAGCAGTCCGCTCCCCGCGTCATCGGCGTTCACGTCCAGCCTCGCGCGTCGGCCCTTGCGTTTGGCTGTTTGGACGGCTCGACCAAAGCCGCAGAATGCCATCCAGCGCGCTACACGACGCTCTGAAAGGCCAGACACGTTGAGGGCAGCCGATACATCTCGGCCGGCAGACAACGCCGCCAAGAAAATGCGCACTTCGATCGGCCGGTCTTCGGGCGTGATCCGCGTCTTCGATGGCTTGGTCGCTCGGCTTCGTGTGCGCGCAACTTGTCGGACATTTCGCTCGCTCCCCACGCTTTAAGCGTAACGGCTCCTAGCGAGGTCTCTCAAGACCAACCTCTTGAGTCGGATGACCCGCGTATTCGGAGTGGCTAGAGGCGCCGACTTGGAGGTCCAACGGTGGCAAGGCAAATCATCGATGACCGTCTTGGGACCGCGAACTTTGGGAATGCAGAGGGCTGTTTCGGAGGGTGCTCGAGGCTCACGAGTCGCGCAATGGCCGCAGCCCTTTCTCGTGCGGATCTACGTGTGCCGGCTGGTGTTGCGCAGGGCGTCAGCGGCGGATCAGGCCACCGGCAAACCCCGGATCCGCGTCGGTGCGGCCAGTTGTAAGCCTTGCACCAGCACGCGTGTCGTGCCAGTCTCAGTGGCGCTCGTTTGGAGCCCGGACCGCGTGAGCGCCATGGGGAGTGTGAGATGCAGACGTCGATGCCGGAGACCTTATAGGCGCGACACTGAAGACCGAAGCGCGTGTAGGCGGTGCAACGCAACAGATTGCGGGCCTTTGGCGTTAACACGAGGGTCCGTCACTCGGCGGTGAGGAGAACGATCTTGGCATGGCAGAATTATATGGCTACGGTTGCCGCAATGCCAAGGTCGGTTTTGACTTTAGCCTCCCCTCGCTGGAAGAGTGGCTGGGTCTAGTTTAGCTCGCGATCGACGAGCCCTGAAAGAGCACTCCGAGAAACCCATCGCCAGGCCGGAACTACGTCGTTCCAACACTCTCGATTGCGATCTTGAGGCGAGCGCGGAGTTGAATCGGAGGCATCGGCCGTAAGTCCGGTGGTACGGTCGAATGCGCGGCCCCAATTCCGTTCTAAACGGGTAAAAAGCGTCAACGGGTTGAGCGCTAAGCGGGCCCACTCCGACGGCGCCATTCTTTGACTTACGTTTGACTTACGTCCGTGGTATTCGGTGGGACCCGGTGGCACGAAAAATCGCAGATTTCCTCGGGAACGTGAATCCACGGGAACGTATGTTACCCCTTGTCACGCGAAGAATCTGATTCGATTCCCGTTGGCGCTACCACAATCCGACCCCATTTTATAGGTGTTGGTTATGTGTGGGCCCGCTGTGGGCCGGCGCCTGCGGCGATCGCTTCGGAAACGGTTCTCCCTAGCATCCAATCGAATCGAGCCGCTGCATCGGCCTGGAGCGATTCGACCAAATGCAGGTATAGTTTCCGGTAGTTGCGATGGCGCTATGTCCCGGAGCGAGCGAAATGGTCTTCAAATCAACGCCGCTTGCGAGCATGAGTGTTGCATAACTGTGCCACAGGTCATGGAACCGCACGCGCACCTTCGCACGCTTGGCTAACCGCGCGAACCGCAGCGAGAATCCACCTGGTTCGATAGCCCCTTCGCCGTCTCCGCAGACGAACACCCAGCCGTCTTCGTCGCGACCAATCCCCCGAAGCGTCGTTCGTGATGTGCTGCGCGCTGCGCACGAAACACGTGCAATGCGAATGCGGGAAGGGCCACGGTTCTGCGGCTTTGTGTAGTCTTTGGTTCCTTCGTGCGGAGGACGCCTTTCACACGCTCAAGGCTACGGCGAACGGAGAGCCGTCCGGCTGTGAGGTCAATGTCGGACCAGAGGAGACGGAGCAGTTCGCCGCGCCGCAAGCCGGTGGCGATCGCTATGGCGCATCCGGTCTCGAAAATCTGCTTCAGACATATTGCTTTATCATGGCACTTCAAATTTGCAGCACAAAAACATTTTCGCGGTGGGGGCAACAGACAGAGTGAGTAGCGTGCGATGTGACCCGCGTTTGGGGGAATGGAATGCTCACTGCACGCTTGCGCGTGAGCACGCTGGCGGGGAAGGGGTAGGCTTGCGAGCGGGAGTGAGTTATCTTGCAGGTGGTAAGGCTAAGAAAATCATACTGCCATCCAGTGCACGCGACTTGTGGGGTTGCACGCTCCTCGGGTCGGCGCAGTAAGACCGAGGCTTATCTTTATGCGAAATTTTACTTCCCTCGCCTTCGTTGCCGCCGTGTTAACGCTCTTCGCCTGCTCAAACGGTGCTCACAATCCAGTCTCGATGATCCCGGGTAACGACCTGCGGCATTCGGCGGAACGATCGCGCCCGAGCGTCGGGTACGCAGTGATCCACAGCTTTGGCGGTTCCGGAGACGGTGCACGTCCGGAAGCGGGCCTGATCGACATAGACGGCACATTCTACGGCACCACGTCCGAAGGGGGCGAGTACGACCGGGGGACGGTCTTTTCGCTGACGCCGTCCAGCGCGGAATCCGTGCTCCACAGCTTTGGCGGTTCCGGGGACGGCGCGTATCCGTCTGCGGCCCTCATTAACGTCCGCGGTACGCTCTATGGCACAACAGTAAGTGGAGGCACAATCAACTATGGCACCGTCTTCTCGATCACGCCGTCCGGCCGGGAGACCGTGCTCCACAACTTTGTTGGCGGTTCGGACGACGGCGACGGTCCGCTTGCGGGCCTCGTCCGCGCCGGCGGTAGGCTCTATGGCACAACCTACCGCGGCGGCGTCGATTCCATCTTCGGCTGGGGCACGGTTTTCTCGATCACGCCGTCCGGCACGTTCACGCTGCTCCACCGGTTTCGGTCCGGTTCCGCGGAGGACGGCGCTAATCCGTTTGCGGGCCTTATCAAGGCCCGCGGTAAGCTCTTTGGCACGACAAGTCGCGGCGGTGCGAACGACAAAGGCACGGCCTTTGGGATCACGATGGTCGGCACGTTGTTCACCGTGCTCCACAGCTTTGGGCGGGAAGACGGCGCACATCCGCATGCGGGGCTCATCAAGGTCGGGAAGACGCTCTACGGCACAACAAACGAGGGCGGCGTACACGCCGGGGGCACGGTCTTTGCGATCACGTTACGCACGCTGCACACGACCACGCTCTACAACTTCGGCGGTTCCGGGGACGGCGCACGTCCGGAGGCGGACCTGATCGACATAGACGGCACGTTCTATGGCACTACATCCGAAGGGGGCGAGTACGACGGGGGGACGGTCTTCTCGCTGACGCCGTCCGGCGTGGAATCCGTGCTCCACAGCTTTGGCGGTTCCGGGGACGGCGCACGTCCGAATGCGGGCCTCATGAGCGTCGGCGGCACGCTCTACGGCGCAACAGCTCGCGGCGGGACGAACGACAAAGGCACAGTCTTCTCCTTAACGCCGACTCGGACTTGACTGTTTCTCGACGCTAGGCGATTCCCACCGGTGCCACCCCGTTCGCGTGGCCGCATCGCGTTAGGCGCTTAGCCGCATCGCCGATGGAACCGCGGCGAATTAGCTGCGTCTCCAAAAACTGCTGGTCTTCGTCTTCCGACACATTGGAGCTAAAAATGAATCGAATTCGCATCCTCGCAATAATCGCTACCAGTCTCATCTTCGCAGGTTGTGGTCAGGCTACTTCCCCTGGTCAGCCTGGTGTAGTTTCTATCAGCAACTCGTTAGTTGTAGCCCGGATCGCGCATCCGGTTGAACCCGATCGCAAAGCGTCCTGGATGAGCCCAATTCGTACGCATGATCGACTGATTTATGTTTCCGATGTTGGCACGGATGACGTGAACGTCTATGCTTTTGAGTTAAGAAACCTGGTCGGTCAGTTGACGGGCTTCAACGAACCGCAGGGTATGTGCACCGATTCGCATGGGAACGTCTACGTTACGAATACGCTCGATTCGAACATCCTGGAGTTCGCTCATGGCGGGACGTCGCCGATCCAAACGTTCGACGACGCCGGACAGTATCCGGTCGATTGCGCTGTCATCCGCTTCGGAGATTTGGTTGTTGCGAACGAAAGCGCGACGAATGGCGGCTCCGGCGGTCTGTCTTACTTTGAAGGGACGCACCCTTCGAACACGATTACATTCTCACGTCTTTCAAAAGTCAGCTCTATCGGATACTTACCGGCGGTCGGGTTTAACTTTATAACCGGGCTGAATGCAGACGGCAATCCACAGTACGCTAAGTTTCGCTTTGCTCTTAATCTTTTGTCGTTACCCATCGCCTCGCCCGGAGCGGTTCGGTTTTCCGGCATTGAAAAATATATGGCGGTTGGCGATCAAAGTGGAACCGTCTATCTCGTTCATGGCATGACTGTCTCGAAAACGATTCAGTTGAACGGACTCTGCGCGGCCGGGCAGTTCTCAATCACTCACAAGTACATCATCGTCCCCGATCCATGCGGCGGGGAAGCGTTGATTTATCCGTTCCCAGACGGTGGCGTCGCTTATTATAAGCTTGCAGGTCTAAATGACCCCGTCGGGACGGCAGTGAGCGAGGACGGTTTGAGAGGGCCATAAGCTAAATTCTCTGACGGGTGCGCAGGCGAGTAAATCGTAGAATCACTCTTTTGCTAAGGATATTGCCGCGACCACAGGCCCGCATGAACTACCGTTCGGATCCCCGCTTGACAACCGAATCCTGGTGTAGAGCTTCACGTAGTCGTTGAGCGTGCGCAGGGCGAGACGGTTCTTGTCGAACTCCGGGCCGAAGATATCGCCGGTACCGCCGGTGTGCGTCAGAAGCTCGCGTACGGTTACCTGCGACGCAATCGCCTGATTGGGGTAGTCGGTCAGGTATTTCCCAATCGTGTCGTCGAGCCCGACCTTACCGGCTTGCACGAGCTGCAAGAGGACGACGGCCGTAAACATCTTGTTCATCGAGCCCATGCGAAAACGCGTGGAAAGCGCGTTGGGCAGGTTCTTTTCTCGGTTCGAGAGCCCGTAGGCACGAGCGAAGATGGGTTGTCCGTCCTTCGCCACCAGAACCGCTCCGCTGAACGCCTTCACGGCCGTTTCGCGCAGCATCTCCGTTTGCAGTTCTGCGACAAGCTGGGCCGGGTTCAAATGCAGGGGCGCTGCGTATGGCCACAGCGTTGTTCCGTCGATCTTGCCGTGGTTGTCGATGCCAACGAGCCAGTGGATCGTTTTGCCGGTAAACGTCGCAATGAACTCGTAGTACGTATCGGGCGGTCCGGTGTGCGCGTGTGCGCCGGGAACCGCCGTCGAAGAACCGACGTAGGACAAGTTCTGCAACGGGCCGAGTTTTTCAAAAAACGCGGTGGGTTGCTTTGCAATATTCGGCGTGAAGTTGGCATCGAGCCAGGCTGAGAGCAGGGAGCGGTCGATAGTCCCTTTCTGATTGGCTAGAAGCCAGTCTTTGGCGAGGTTCTCGATCGCCGGATCGACGACCGGCGTTGCCGCTGTGGTAGCCGCGGGAGACGCCGGGGAAGAGGGCGTAGCTTGCATGCCGGTGCACTCGAGCATGAGTAACGCGGCGACGGTCAGGCGTAGAAGCACGGGCAGATCCTTCCTTACGGTTTGAGCCACGTTTGGTCGATCCAAACGATGGAGTATAGCTCGACGGCGACAAGCAATGCGCGCCGGTCATCAACTTGCTGCGCTTCGCCGCCGCGACGATCGCATCGTCGAAGGCGGCCGCCGCGTCACCGCGGAAGCGACGACGCCGTGGTATGCGCGCGGCCATTATGTGGCCGATCCGTCCACGCCCCGCCAAGGCTGCTAGACCGGGATTCCCCCGGTTGAGTTAGCCGAAAACGCATTTTAGCGACCATACGTCGGCGGAGATGTAGCCCAGGCCGAAGGGTTAGTTAACGTGTTGGTAGCGTCGTAATATGCGCGTGCTACTTCCCACGAGCCATCGCGTTTCGCCACTTCGACGGCGGCCGGGCTCTGCGTAGGCGCTAACGTAACACTATAACGCTGAACGACCGGGTTGGCAGCCCACGTAGCCTCTGAATCGGAATGCCAGGTAAACCGAACCTTAAAGGCGTGAGCATCTCCACCATCCGCACCCGCTTGTGCTCCAGCGCTCCAGGCCAAGCCGTCGAGTACGATGGTTGAGTAGCAGAGATACGACAAGTGTAACGGGTTGTTTCCGAAGTCGTTTCCCTCGAAGTAGTACGGAACTGCTCGCTCGGTAAGGCGATACCACGTACCACGGCGTGCGGGTTGACTTTCGACGAGTCCAGCCTTTACGAACTCCTTCAGAAGTCGATATGCGGAGAGCCCGTGGACTGTATGAAGCGCTCGGCCCGGAACGAAGCCGAGCCATAGCGGCGGTAACCAGACGTCCCGCGGCGAGTATTCTACGCTGTAACCCGGCACATACGAGCCATCTACCGGTTCGGGAACCCAGCCTAGTGGAACGCACCGGTGGAACTGGGCAGAGAACCGGTCGAAGATGGCTCCGTGAAGTACGCTATCGATGCTGTGCGAGCACGCCCCTAGCAGAATCAGTCCAAATGCTGCAAAACAGATTCGATGTAGGACATTCACTTTGCCGCTATACCTACCGCACCTGATACGTCTTAGCGTCGACGAGATACTTCTTAGCCGGCGCCGATGACGACATGGGCAGCGTCCAGAGGGTATACGAGCCCTTCGACGCAGGCGTATAGAGTATTTCGCAGCAATCCGTCCAGCGCCCCGACTCCCCCGCCGCCGCCATCACCGCCGCGATCGCGCGCACGCCGTCCGCCGGAACTGAAACTTCACGGTCCCAACGCTGCGACGCCCGATTGTATTGGGGAATGCCGTTGGCATACGGAATGTTCGTCATGTACATTACGTTCGCCGCGAGCAGCGGCTGGCGCGTGCGAGCGAGCCCAGGGATGAGTCGGAGTTCCCCGCGACCAACGACGGAGCCATTCGGCGCAAGGTACTCGGCAACATCCGCGAGTTGATATGGGGCGCCTACCGAGCGCAACCTCCACAACATTGCTTCGTTTGCAGAAAGGCTCCCCGACGGCGATGTCGATCGCATCGCGTCTTCGATCGCTCGAGCGTACGACGGCACCAAGTTACCCTTGAAGGCAATGACTGTTTCGCCGCCAACGCTCCACTGGTCCACCGTGCCGAATCGCGGCGCTTGTCCGCCGCCCGGCATAGGAAGACTGGTGGCGTTGACCACTGTAGAGTCAACGAGGGTCAAGATGGCGTTGAAGCCACTGCTCGGATTGAGATATTGTAGCGTAATCGACGTCGGATGGTCGGCCGGCGCGTACATGATGCGAATGATGCGTGTGCCGTCCGGCAAACCAACCGGGTAAACGACCGGAAAGGTCGCCTTCGCCGCGACGACGCGAAGGTCGTTCCCCAGCGGGGGACTCATGACGGCCATCGAATGTATGATGATCGCGCCTCGACTGCCCGACAGCCAGAATTGAATCCCGCCATAGAGTTTCGATCCTGTCGCAGCCGCACCGATTGCAGCCAGCGCCATCGCGCCGCATACGACGATCGTGCGCAAACGGTCGCGATTGCCAAGCGCGCGCGAACGGCTCATGATGTTTTCGAGCGGAACGCCAGGAACGAGGATTGCGGCCCGGGCGGACTTTGCCGTCATCGAAAAATCAGAGTGCATGCTGTTTTGCCTCCCGTTGGGGTATTGGACTCGGGGCGATAATTGTCGAGTATTCCGCGCAGACGCTCTCGCGCTCGCGATAAGCGGGTTCGCGCCGTAACGGGCGCCACGCCCAGTATCTTCGCGATCTCTTCGGTGCTCAAGTCGTCGAAATAAAATAGCACGACAACGTCGCGCTGATCCGGGGGCAGGTCGCAGAGTGCCCGCCATACGTCGATCGCCGCGGTTCCGTCGTCGGGAATCGACGCCCGCTCCGGGAGCTCGAACGAAGGGGGATTGCGGCGTCGCACGCGCGCGGCTTCGCGCATGACGATTCGGTAGACCCACGCATCGAAGGCGCCCAGATCGCGCAAGCCCCGAATCCGCCGATGCACGATCGCGCACGCTTCTTGCGCGACGTCCTGCGCGAGGGCGTCGCCGACGACGGTCGCGGCCAGACGATAGCATCCCGGCCAAATCGTCGTAACCAGCGATTTGCGTGCATTTTCGTCGCCGCTCTGCGCGGCGGCAATCGTTTCGGGCGGTGCCCAGTATGCCATGCGTCTCCTCCGGTTCTTAGACCGCTGCCATAAAAGAGGCGCCCCGCTCCAGAATTGTTCCGGACGCTTTAGCCGGTATTCCGCATATAACCGTCCCCTTCGAGCCGCCTCCAGGCGCTTCCGTCGTTTTTCCGGGCTGTCGGCAAGCCGAGCCGTCGGTCTGCGAGGCGAGGCCTGTGCCGGCCGTGGATACTCAAAAAGCCGTGGCTGCGCGGTCGAAAAGATAGGACGCACCTTCCCGATTGGTTCCCGGCACATGCCATCGGCGGGGTGGTCATGCTGGCATCGCCAACGGCGGCGGTCGCAGAGCTGCGGTTCTCTCGACGATCGCCGCGAAAGCTTGCGCGCGCTGTGACCTCTAACCATAGTCAGAACAAGAACCTCCACCCACGCCAGCGTGAATGCGCGTGTGGTCAGATGAGGGAGCGGCACAATGTCACGCTCTTGGCGGTGTCTTTGCCGTGCGATTTCTCAACCGATGGCTCGTTCCGGTGAACTCAAAAACAGAACCGTGGTGGATGAGGCGATCGATCACGGCTGAAGCGGCCATAGCGTCGGGGAAGACTTGCGTCCACTGTTCGAAGGCAAGGTTTGTGGTGATTGCGATGCTCGCGCGCTCATATCGCTGCGAAATGACCTGGAATAGTAGATCCGTTGCCTCGCGCTCAAACGGAATGTATCCAAGCTCGTCAATGAGCAGCAGTGCGTAGCGATCCAACTGCTTCAAACGGCGAGAAATAGAGCCGTCCCGCTTCGCATCAAGCAGCATCGTGAGGAGGCCCGCGGCCGTCGTGAAGAGCGTTCGGTGTCCTTTCATACACGATGCCAAGCCAATTGCCAATAGGCAATGCGTCTTGCCCACGCCAGGGGCCCGTAGAAGATCACGTTCTGATGCTCGCGGATAAACCGGCAATCGGTCAGTTCAAGGAGCTTCAGCTTTGGAACACCATGTTGGGCGCTCCTCTAGTAGCGGCGTCCTCATGAGGTCTTCTCCACCAAGCCCGATATTCGATATGCTTCCAGATCGACGACCTGAGCCTGACTGCCTGGCGTTGCCCTTCGGAGTGTAGGATCAGTCTTGGTCGGTAAGTCACCGCGCTGGCGGAGTAGTAGCGCTATCGCGCTGGGGTCCAACGTTCCTCGACTGAGGGCTATCTCGGTCGCGCCTACGAGCGCTTTTAGCGAACAGTCAAGTGCGAGCCGTAGTATACTCGTCCACGTCTTAGTCGCCGTCGCGCCATCCCGCTCGATGAGCCGATCGCGAAGGAGGATCAAAGGCCTTGGTAGTCGCTCGTCAGCAAATGCCAATGCGTGCAGCGCTGCGCGGTGCTTGTGCGAGATCAGGTCAACGTAATGCATCGGATCGATGACCTCGCAATGTTTACCAACGGATCGCTTATGACGTACGGCGTCGACGCCTTCGATCGAGATCAACACGTAGTCGTCGTAAATCCTGGCCAGAGCGTCGCGAGAGACGCACCTGGTTGGAACCGAATAGAGATTGGTCTCCAAGGTCACCTCAGCAAACTTATTTACGCGCGCGTATTCGATGACGTACGGCTCAGGAAGTCGTTCGCGTAGCGGCCGCAATGCCGTGCGCTCCCGCTCGAAGCGATCGGCTACGCTTTCACGATGCGTGCTATGCTGGCGACTCGAGGCTTTCAACGCAGAAGCGCTCTAGCGATACGTTAAGGTCGTCTACACTTGCAAATGACGGCGTCGGGCGGAAGAAGTTGTCCTCGATGTAACCAACATACCCCTCGACGCCCCCTTTCTGATTACCCACTCTCGGCGGCATACTGAACTTCGAGCGCGAGAGCACCGCGGAAGGCAAGAAAGGCTGGATTCTCCTCGCGATCGCGACCCTTGAGGATGCGCTTAACGGCGGTTTTCGCGTTGTCGAAGATTGCCACATGAGGAATCCCATCAAAGAACTGCACCGCGCGTAGCAACCCGCAGAATAGGGCGGGGCCATCCTGGCGATGGGGAGCGCGCGCATAAAAGTGGCCGCTATAGCTCAAACGCATCACGAAGATCTGTAACTCGACTTCCTCGCCGGCGACGGCGGCCCGCATGGGAGAGAAGTCAAACTGCGCCTGGTATCCGGGCGCATATGTGGCCCGGACGAATGCCTCCTTCGGTACTACGTCTCTTCGAAGGCGAGCGACATACTCGCGTAGCGATCGTTCCGAGATGTCCAGCTCCGGATCATATTGCTGCCGTAGAATCGTACCGATGCGCTTGGCCGTGATCTTGGGGGTCGAGCGGAGAAGCTCTGACACGGCGGACCGCCAAGCATCAAGTCGACATGCCCGTTTGAGATTCACCTTGGCCGGCGGGTCAAGCGAGCGGACGTATCGGACGTATTTGCGAACGGTGTTCCGCGAGATTCCGAGGTCGCGAGCGACGAGCTTATGGGCTCATTGTCTCGTACAACACGAATCCGAATCGCTTCCCACTGGTCCATTGAAAGTACCCCCCGTCGGCGACCCCTCCCTTACTCGAACTAAATGTTCGATATTGTTCATGCGCGCAGCCTGTGCAGCACTGGAGAAGGGGTTGTGGTTTATATGTGGCTCAAATGCTCGCCGCCGTTAGGGGGTCAAATCGTGGCCGCCGTTACCACAAGGTCAACCCCGCATCGTTCCCTTCGTAACGGTCGATTATTGAAATAGCAAGCTCACCCGTCGTTGGGTCGACTGCGCAGCTGTACGGGTGGAAGCCCCCAGCATAGAAATCGTACATGCTTATCAACCCAATTGGCTTGGTGCCGCCGTGTGCGTACTCGGTCACCGCGCCGGAATCGACGATCCAAATGTCATTATTGGCATCCACGCACTCGCCCAACGGCCGTGACAATCCCGTCAGCGTTCCAACGAGGGTATTCGACGTCGCTCCGTATACGTAGACCGCATTATTTTTCGTTTAGCCTTAGACCCTCGCATGAGGTTGCGCCGGTCTAACAGCCGGCAACTCTCCGCTCTTGAGGGTTCATCGGACCGGGTGGAAAGTACCCTGGGCGAGGCGTTTTAGGCGAAGCATCCCCGCGACGCGGGGTCTTCGTTGAGTCGTAAGGGAAGTTTAAGCCCCTATGAAGATTGAGAAAATAGCTCTTTTCGACCTCGATGGCAGTCTCGCTGACTTCGACGGTGCGATGCGGCGAGATCTACGGCTAATGCGCTCCCCGGGCGAACCCGAGATAGCCGACGACACGAACTTGCGCGATCTCGAAGACCGGTTTTCATATGTAAGAGCGCGAATGGACTTTATCAAATCAAAGCGTGGCTGGTGGCGCGAACTTGCCCGCATTCAATCCGGGTTTGCTATTGTGCGTGAAGCTCAAAGAATAGGATACCATATTGATATCCTTACCAAAGCTTCGCGTAAGCAGTCTCAGGCATGGATGGAGAAGGTCGAATGGTGCGAGCAGCAGCCGGAACTTGATGACGCCGACATTCATTTGACGATGAACAAGGGTCTTGTTTACGGAAAACTACTGTTCGATGATTTTCCGGAGTACATGACGGAATGGCTGCAGCACAGGCGCCGCGGTCTGGGCATTATGCCGCTAACCTCGTATAACACTGGCTACTCGCATCCCAATGTAATCAAATTTGACGGCGCGAATGTTCGGGTCGTCGTTTCAGCGATGCAGGCCGCATACGACCGTGATGAAAAAGCGCCGCTGATTTTATCCTAGTTCCGCTTGGGTGCGGACTTGAGCGGAGTCTTACGACGCCCTCCGCGGTCGCGACAACGACCTAACGCTGGCAGTTCGACTGCGGCGCACTCTATAGTTGTCGCTTCCTTTCGGTTCTAGTGGCGGATTGACACTACGGACCAGGATGACCCGCCGGCGCGTAAGTGATGCCCCCTGGAATCGCGATCCCTTGGGTGATGCCCGACTTCAAGGGCGAAGTTTTACCCGCGGCGTACTCGACAACCGCATTCGTTCCGTCATTTGAAATGTAAATGCGACCGTTTCCTATCGTCACCGCGACTGGAAGATTTAGGCCCTTAGTTATCACGACGTGAGGCTCAGTTTGTCCGGCAAGGTATTCAGAAAGATTGCCGGCGTCGACGTTGACGACGTAAATCGTTCCCATCGAGTCGACCGCGATCCCTAGCGGCGACGTCAGGCCATTAGTAATGGTCAGTGACGGCTCGGGATCATTGGGCGCATAGATTTCGATGTTGTTTGCGCCGCCGGATGAACACCTGCACCAGTTCGAAACATAGAGATTACCGGCTTTGTCAAATGCGATTCCGCCAGGCCAAGTAAGTCCCTTGTATCGCAGTGGGACGGACTTTGTACTGCCCTTAAAGAATTCCAGTAGATTGCCCTGGCCGATATTTGTAACGTAGAGGTTGCCGTGAATGTCGAGGGCACAAAACGCCGGATTGCTTAGACCATCCGTAAGAATCAAACCAGGTTGTGGAGAGCCGCCTACCTGTGTCGGCGGATATTCAGCTACCGTGCTGGCATTCTCATTGACGACGTAGAGCGTTCCGTCTTTTCCAAGGCAGGTACTTTGCGTACCAGATATCTCGTTCTCGGTAATTGTAAGCAGTGGGCTGGGGTTGGTCGCCTTAGCAGCGTAAACCGTTACTGCGTTACTTTGGAAGTTCGCGATGTACAAGAGGTCGGGGCCACGAGTGGATTCCCTCGCGTTGGCGCCCTGCGTCGCTTGCGACGGCTCGAGTGCAGGTGACGCGGCCGAGGGCCCACCGCACGCAATGAGCGACGTGATGCCAAAGGCCACGGTAAGAAAGCTGACTACACGCCACGACGTATTCTTGCTGATCATTAGAAACGCTTCGGGAGTGTGTGCCCTATTTCCCGCGTTTTTCTACCGTCCAAGACTGATGGCTGCACCCAAGGGCAAGCCGCCGACGTAAATCTTTTTGTTCGATTCCAACGTGCCGCCGGGGTACGTGAATGTGTCGGCGGTTGCCAAATCGCCATCCGGAGCGACGACCCCAGTCTTACCTCTCGTAATAAAGAACTGTATGACGTCTTTCGAACCTTCCAAGGTCGTCGTCCCAACGACCGTCGCGGTCGTACCCGTGACGGAAACTCTGTAGATGACCGAGTTGCCGTCCGGACCGTCCTGATCGCCGACCGCCAGGTACTTGCCGTCGAACTGGACGCCGGCACCAAATGTGATCGTGGCGCCTTTGAGCGTTAGGATAGTGAACTTGGAATGGCCGGCTGGAAGTTCGGCCAGCAGAAATCCACCGCTCGTCTTGTTCGTGCCGTCTACGAAGAGATTTCCGGCAGCGTCGTAACCGCAGAAAAGTAAGTCGTTGAAGTTCGAATCGCCATAGTTCTTCGTTTGGCCGTTGTGAAAGATGGATACGCTTCCCGGGCCGCCATTGGTGTCAACGATGTTCGAGACGGCGAGATCACCCGTCAGCGGGTTGACGGCGCAGCCAACCGGAAATTCTCCCGGATCGCTGAGGACTGCTTTCGGCTGCGTGCGCCCGTGTCCGTATTCGAGTATGTTCGACGATTGCGAATTCGTAATGTAGATATTGCTATGATTATCGACGCATTCCCCTTGCGGTTGGTTGAAGCCGAAGATCGTGCCGGCCGATGAACCCTTTGGGTAGTTGTAGACTTGCACGATGTTATCTTGGGGATCCGACACGTACAACAGGCGATTCTGGTTTGCGTTGGACTCCATCCACGGTTTACCGTGGGGCACGCTCACCTTAGCAAGGCGCACCTTCGCCGCTAAGGTGCTTTGCGCATCGATTCCCGGCACTCGCGATGCCGATTGGATTGCGTTCGCTCCACCGCAACCGGTGAGAAGCGCTACAAGAGCGATAATCGATGACGTTCTAATAGCTGAACGGTAACAGGCTTCGATCATGTAGCACCTCCGACGCCTTGTAGTTCGAACGTCAACGACGTTTCCCTGGGGGTGCTGCACCGGCAGTAAGATGCTTTACGCGTGCGGAACACATGCTCTCTCGGAGATGCATGCCGTGCGTTGGCATCGGTCTAGCCGATCGGAAAGGAGTTCATTGATGAATAGCTCGTCGTTTTTATTACAGCGCCGTTGCGCCGTCTTCGTGTCCGTTTTGATGATGACGGGTTGCGGATCCCCGCAGGTCCAAACCACGCCTCTTGCGCCGACGCTGCGGAACGTGGTATCGACGGACGTCCACCCTGCGGTCGACTGCCCGATCGTGGGCAAGACTTACACGCGCAGCGATAGGAAGGGCCAAGCATCCATGAAGTTTCAAGAAGCCTGGACCAAAGCCGGACCCTACGAATCGGACCTGCGTACGCGCCTCGTGTATACGCACTGGCCCCAGAACCGTCCCTACGTGTATAGGAAGGTGACGATAAGCACCTGCGGAGTCGAATCCGGCAAGCCGCCGGTGGGGCAAATTCGTGAGGGTTCTGGGAACGCAAGGATTGAGTGCCATGATGGTGACTGCACGATCACGTTGGATTTCGACGTCGTTTACCAGCCTCCGATCAAGCTGCAAGGCGGCAAGCGGTGGAAGTTCGACCTCATTCGCTACGCCCCGGATAAGCCCACGAAGGGCTTCGATCCGCTGCCGGTCTTTCGAATCGTGGTGAGTCGATAATCGGAATGCATATACGTCACCACGGGATCCGAATGATGCCGTCAGAGCAAGGATCCTGCCAACGCGATGCGCTCCCGCGCCATCTTCCGGATGCCGTCAACGACGAACCGCTGAAAATGCAGTGTCGCGACGTGGGCCTCCAGGGCCGCTCGGTCCGCGTAGACCTCCCAGATGGCAAACGCGTGCGGCTTTTCGCGGCTGCGAGCGACCTCGAACGCAACGACGCCCGGCTCCTTGCGCGAGGCATCGCGCAATTCTCGCAGCATCGTTTCGGCTGCATCCGCATCCGTCGGTTCGAACGTATAGTGAATCGATTGCACGAACATGCCCGCGTCGTTCACGAGCGATCGACGTCCACGACCGCCTGAGCAAAAGCCGTCGGCGCTTCCTGCGGAACGTTGTGGCCGATGCCGGGAAGAATTCGGTGCGAGTACGGGCCGGAAAACTTGTCTCGATACGCTGCACCGTCTGCCGCCGGGCCGTCGAAGTCGCTCGCGATGGTGATCGTCGGCACGGAGATGACCGGTGCGGCAAAGAGCCGGTTCTCTAAATCGTCGTACTTCGGATCGCCGGGTGCGAGGCCCAGCCGCCAGCGGTAGTTATGGATGACGATCGCGACGTGATCGGGGTTTGCGAATGCGGCCGCCGTACGATCGTAGGTAGCGTCGTCGAAATGCCAGTTCGGCGAGACGATCGTCCAAATGAGCCGGTTGAAATCGTTTCGATTGTCGCTGTAACCAAGCTCGCCGCGTGCCGTCGAAAAATAGTATTGGTACCACCAGCCCAACTCAGCCTTCGGCGGCAGCGGCTGTTGCTGCGCCTTGACGTTGGTGATGAGATAGCCGCTCACCGCAACGAGCGCCTTGCAACGTTCCGGCCAGAGAGCCGCCATGATGGCCGCCGTGCGCGATCCCCAATCGAACCCTGCGACGATCGCCTTCTGAATGTGCAGCGCATCCATCAACGCGATGATATCCAGCGCGACCACCGCCTGCTGCCCGTTGCGGAACGTGCCGCTCGAAAGAAAGGTCGTGGTGCCGTAGCCGCGCAGATAGGGCACGATTACGCGATAGCCCGCCGATGCGAGCAGCGGAGCAACGTCGACGTAGCTGTGAATGTCGTACGGCCACCCGTGCAAGAGGACGACCGCAGGTGCATCGGCCCGGCCCGCTTCGGCGTATCCGACGTTCAAGTCTCCGGCGTCCACCTGTTTGAGCGAAACAAATGACGTATGGGCGCCCGGCACGCTCGGCGGAACGTGCGTCGTCGCGCCGGTTTGCGCCCGTGCGGGTTGAAGCGCGCCCACTTGTGCGGCGGTAATAGCCATGGCGGCGGCACTCACGAAGCCGCGGCGGTTGAGGTTTGATCTCTCCGGCACGGGACACCCCTTTCGCCGCATAAGTCTAACCGCTCGCCTGCTATACTACAACGAGGGGGCGGTTGCCATACGGCCCGCCATGGGCGGCATAGGCGCACGAAGTACGATCGCGACGCGAGAGCGCCGGCCGACCCGAGAGAAGCGTCGCATACGCAACGGCCGGCGCATCCCGTGCGCCGCGAGTGTAACGCGAACCCGTGAGGAATGCATGAAGCGTGCGGCTGCATCCTTGTTTGCAATCACGCGCCGGCCGGCGAAATGTTCGCCGTAATTTGGGGTATAGGTGAGGAACGCACTGCTCGCTTCGAGAGAAAGGAGTCCGTTCGAATGAAAAGCTCGCTCGTTGCCGCCGCCGCGTTTCTCGGTCTCATGCTCGCTGTGCCGGCCGGCGCGCAGGCGCCGCCCTACGTCGACTCGAGTTGCGGAACGTGGCAAGGAGACACGTGGGTTCCCAACGGCAGCTGCACGTCCGACGTTCACAAGCACGAACGGGTTACCGGAACGATAACCATCGTGAAAGGGCACCTCGTCACGGTGCAGCAAAGCGATAAGACGTTGGTGATCGACGATTCGCTTGCCCTGAAGAATCAACTCACTGGGCGCGTCGCCGTCGGCCGTCAGATCGTCGCGCACGGTTATTGGGATAACGGAACGTTCTACGCAACGCTCTTGACGACGGGACCTCCCGCTCCCGAATAGCGATTCCGGCCGGCAGCGTGCGCGTAGAGCGGGCGCTGCCGAGCCACAGGCTTCAGCGGCGCGCCGCTTGCACCGGCAGGAAGAGGCGTTGAAGCTGGGCGCGTTTGTGATAGGAGAGTTTAAAACGCGAACGGACTCTATTCGACGACTGCTCTATTCGACCGTGCGAACGAACCGCAGCTGGTGATCGTAGAGCACGAAGCGCCGAAGCGGCACCGCGTCGATAATCATGTAGATGTGTTTCTTGGCGCCGCCCAGTCCCCACTGGCTGATGCGTCCGCCTTGAAGCTTTGAGCGCGCAATGGCATCGCGCACGGCCGGCGCCAGCCGTCCGAACGCGATCGTGTTCGGATCGAATGCCAACGCAGCGATGTCTGCAGGTGTGGCGACGGCCCCTGCGACGACGAGTTTCACGGGAATCGGTCCGACAGTTTTTCCGTCGGCGGAGAACATGTACCGCACGACTTTGTCGCGGCGAATCGGTTCCACCACATCGAGGACGAGGCCCGCGCCGGATACCGCGCTGATCGACGTGAGGCGCAGGGGTGCGTAGTGCGGTGCCACCGTCGCGATCGCCCGCCGTACCGCGTTGCCGTCGGTGAGGAACGGGTTGACCGGACCTCCGTTGACGTTGATCGCGGCAAGTGTGGGGTCGCCGGTGCCGTAGGGCGACGGGTTTTGGTTCTGGTTCTGCTTCGAACCCGAGCACGCGGCAAGCGCCGCTACGAGAACAACCGCTCCAGCGGCGATGGAGTGAACGCGCATGGGTCGCGCTATTCCCCAAGAATGGGCCGAGCGCCTCGACCGAGAAGCGGGCCGCCCGAGGAGGTGCTCAATGGCCCTGCGCAAGTTCATCATCGAGCGGGACATCCCGAACGTGGGAACGCTCGAACGCGATCAGCTCCGTGAGGCGGCGGCGAAATCGAACGCGGTCTTAAGCCAGCTCGCGCCCGACATCCAATGGATCGAGAGTTACGTCGCCGGTGACAAGACGTTCTGCGTCTACCTCGCGAAGGACGAGAGCCTCATTCACAAGCACGCGGAGATGAGCGGTTTTCCGGCAACGACGATTACGGAGGTCCGTAAGATCATCGATCCGACCACCGAACGATCTGCGTGAACCGCGCCGCCCGTGCGCTCGCAGGCGCGCCGTTGTAGCTTAGTGGTAAAGCACGCCCTTGGTAAGGGCGAGAGCGCGGGTTCAATCCCCGCCAACGGCTCCAGTTTCATCTCGGGGAGAACCGACGGGAGAAGTTTCGCACGATGAGTCTTTCACGCAAACAGTTGCTCGGCGCGGCAGCGTCGTTCGGCGTCATTGCCGCGGCGCGCACGCCCGGAATCGCCGTTGCCGAGCCGCCAACGGCGACGGCCGCGCCGGTGGTCGGCGCCTGGTCGCTTGAAAGCTTCGTCGTCGACACCGCATCGGAGCGCGGGCGGCCGCGCTTCGGGCCGAATCCGGTCGGATACCTCATCTACACGGCGAGTGGGCGCATGTCGGCGGTCCTGATGGCCGCTCACCGCGCGAAGCTCGACGCGCCCAACGGCGCTGGATCGACGAAGGAAGAACTCACCGAATCGCTCGCAAACTTTCTCTCGTACGCCGGACGGTACGAGATTCGCGGAGATCACGTCTTTCACCACGTCGAAGTGAGCGTGTTCACTAGTCTGGTCGGAACGACGCTCGAACGCGCGTTCAACCTCGCCGGCGACACCTTGACGATCCGGACGCTGCCGCCGGAGATTTGGGGAACGTCGAACCGCCTCGTCTGGAAGCGCACCGCATAAAGGAACGGCCATGCATCACGACGTCAAGCCTGATATCGAGAAGACCGAGGAAGAATGGCGCACCGAACTCGGCGGCGAGCGCTATCACATACTACGCGAGGCCGGGACCGAGGCGCCGTTTACCGGCAGCCTGCTGGCGATGCGCGACGACGGGCGTTACGTATGCGGCGCGTGCGGGGCCGAACTCTTCTCTTCCGATGCGAAGTTTGAATCGCACTGCGGCTGGCCGAGCTTCACGCATCCTGAGGAGCAACGCAACGTGCGGCTGCTCGACGACCACACGTTGGGCATGCGCCGCACCGAAGTACGCTGCAAGCGGTGCGACTCGCATCTCGGCCACGTCTTCGACGACGGGCCGGGACCCGAGGGAACCCGCTACTGCATCAACTCCCGCTCGCTCGACTTCAAGCCTGCGCGCCGCGAATAGCGCGTGAGCAGAATCTCCGTGACGTTCGGTTTATCCGATGAGATTTGCACCGCCATCGCTTCGGGCGCGCGTCGGCCGCCGACGTAGAACGTCGCCACCGATCCCTTTGCGCTGACCACGCGCATCGTTTCGGAATCGCGCGGTAGGCGCCGCTGGTAGAATGCGCAGACCTTTTCGAACGCGTCCGAGGTGGTGAACCCGGCGATCGTGCGCATCCGGCGCGCGTCGGCCGTCGTAAACGTGCTCGGATCGTCGGGCTCCGCTCCGGGATATGCAAACGCGGCAAATGGACTGCCTGCGATGCCGGCGTCGCGCGCAGCGGTCTGCCCGTCCGCTCGCGGCGCACAGGCGCCGATTCCAAGGGCCAGCACCGCGGCGAGCCCAGCTTTTGCGGCGAAACGGAACACTATGCAGAGATCCCCTCAAGGCCGTCTTCTGCGAGCAACGATGGCTCCCATCTCGCGGTTATGCGGGCTATGACGGCTAAGGCGCAGTTTCCGCAAGAGCAATCCGCGTCGGGCGAGTTCGTCCGTCAGCAGGATGCCTTTCGCGACTGGGTTCGCGCGGACGGTACCTCCGAGTATCCGGCCGAAGCCGGCCGCTACCATCTCTACGTGTCGCTGGCGTGTCCGTGGGCGCATCGCACGATCATCATCCGCACGCTCAAACGGCTCGATCGCGTCGTCGGCATGACCGTCGTCGACCCGATCCGGGACGAGCGTGGTTGGCGATTCGCCCAGCCCGACCCGGTGAACGGCTGGGCGTTTCTTAGCGAGGCATATTTCGCAACCGATCCGGCGTTTACGGGGCGCGTCACCGTGCCGGTGCTGTGGGATACGCGAACCAAGCGCATCGTGAGTAACTCCGACGACGACATCATGCGCATGTTCGAGAGCGAGTTCGATGCCTTCGGCGACGCCGGGCTCGACCTCTATCCGCAGCCGCAACGCCAGGCCATCGACGAACTGAACGAACGCCTGTACGAAACGGTCAACGACGGCGTCTACCGCGCCGGCTTCGCTACGAGCCAGCGCGCCTACGAACGCGCCGCGTATCGCATCTTCGAAACGCTCGACGCGATGGAGGAGCGATTGGCGAAGAGCCGCTATCTCTTTGGAAACCGGCCGCTCGAAAGCGATTGGCGGTTTTTCGTTACTCTCGTTCGCTTCGATGCCGTCTACTACGGCCATTTCAAATGCAACCTTCGGCGAATCGTCGACTACCCGAATCTCTACGGGTACCTGCGCGATCTTTATCAGATCGACGGCGTCGCCGAAACGGTCGACTTCGACCACATCAAACGTCACTACTACTACACGCACGACGACATCAATCCGACGCGCATCGTCCCGATCGGTCCGCTGCTCGACCTGCGAAGCCCGCACGGCCGAGCGAGCGTTTCTCAGGCGGATTTAGGCATCAATGCCGTACCATAACGCTATGACCAAACACTTTCTCGCGATAGCGTTGGCGCTGGTTGCCTTGCCGGCCGCCGCGCTGGCGGATCCGAACGCCTCCGCGCAGGCACCGGCGCCGCTCACGCCCGCTCAACGTCAGGCCATCTCCAGCCAGAGGCAGGCGTTTTTTCAAAAAGAGATGCAGATGCACCAGCAGCTGCGCACCCAAATCCTCGACGCGCTGTCGCCGGACCACCGCACGGCGGTCGCCGACGCGATCGGCCAGATGGTGATTGCGGCGAGTCCCGATCCGGCGGCGACCGCCAAGCAGATCGACGGCCTGCTGTCGCCGGGCGAGCAGCAGCGGATTCTCTCGCTCCACAGCGCGTTCGTCTCGCAGTCCCAAGCGATGATGCAGCAACTTCACGATCAGCTGCAGCAGCAAGGGGCCGGCACGCACGGAAATTGGGCGAAGTCGCCTCCGATGCAGATGCCCGGCGGCAACGACGCGGGCAACGTCGTGTTGATGGTGCTCGCGCACCGGGCACCGATGGGGATGCCAGGCATGCACGGCAGGCGGCCGCGTCCGGACGGGCCTCAGCCTCCCGGTGTGGGTGGACCGCCTCCAGGCGGACCGCCGCCGGGTGGACCGCCGCCGGGCGAGCCGCCGCCGCCATAACCCGCAGCTTCGGCAAAAGCAGCGACGAGCGTTTCGATGCCGGCCCGATCGGCGTTGTTGAAGCGCCCGACGCGCGGACTGTCGATATCGAAGACGCCGGCGACGGCGCCCCGCGTGAAGAACGGAACGACGATCTCCGATCGCGAGGCCGAATCGCACGCGATGTGATCCTCGAAGGCCGCAACGTCGTCGACCACGACGGTTTCGCGGCGGAGAAAGGCGGCGCCGCAGACGCCGCGTCCGTGCGGGAGGCGCGAGCAAGCGGGGGGCCCGCCGAAGGGTCCGAGCACGAGGTCGCCCGAGGGCTCCGCAAAGTAGAAACCGGTCCAGTTGACGTCGGGAACTTCCTGGTAGACGAAGGCGGCGAAGTTTGCCGCGTTGGCGAGCGCGTTGCGCTCGCCGTCGAGCAGCGCGCGCACTTGGCGTTCCAGCAGATCGTACGAAACCGGTACGCGCGATGATGCGCCGTCCTCGTCGCCGGCGCTGCGAATCGTTCCGGTACGTAGCCCGGCGCGATTGATCACCGGGACGGAGGCGAACGCCTCTAACTCTCGCGCCGCGGCTGCGTCGAGCATCCCTAAGCGGGCGGCCAGCGCCATCGTCGCCGGAGGCACCGCGCGCGCCGCACCGTCCACGACCTTGAGCACGAGTCCCGCCCCCGAGGGCAAGTGTGCCAATCCGTGCACGCCTTCGGCGCCGGACTTTGCGACGATCGTGCCTCGCGCCTCGCGCATCAGCGCCGTGTCGAACTCACCGGTGCCGGCAACGTACTCGGGAGCCGCCATCATCGCGTCGCGCACGATCCGTATCGCCCGCGCGTCGCCGTCGTCGAGGCCGCCGAGGGTCGCGACGCGCGCGAACGCCAGGGCCGCCTGCCGCAGCGGCACCGCAAAGACGGGAATTCCGCAGCCGTCGACGCCGAGCGGCAAATCGCCGGCACTCACGCCGCACGCGCGCGCGCACAGCGCGAGGATCTGCCGCTGGGCTGGACTCTCCGGATCGCGATAGTTCGCGACGTCGGCGCCCAGTAGCACGCTCAGCGCGATGATGCCCGCGTGCTTCCCCGAGCAGTTGTTGTGCACCGGCGCAAACGCGACGCCCTCGCACGCCAGCGCTTCGGCCGACGCCGCATCGTAGGGCGCGTGCGGACCACACCCCAGCGCGTCTTCGGAAACGCCGATCTTGCGCAGCATCGAACGCACGGCCGCAACGTGGAACGGCTCGCCGTTGTGCGACGCCGCCATCAGCGCGATCTCGTGCGTGTCGAATCCGAATCGCTCGACCACGCCGGCCCGCACCGCCGCGGCGGCGATAAACGGTTTGGCCGTCGAGCGGAGGTAGACCGGAACGTCGATCGGTCCGCGTTCGAACAGGACGGTGCCGCGGTCGTCGCTCGCGCACGCCGCGACCCGGTGAACCGACTCGACGAGTTCGCCGCGCGTGACCTCGACGATCATGGGCCGTACGGATCGCGGCTATAGATCGGCGCGCGCGACCCGTCGACGGTCACGGCATACCACGCGGCGTGCGTGGATTTAGCGAGAAGATCGAAGCGCTCGCCGTTATGCGCGACGTGCGAGACGGCCACGGTGTAGCGAATCGGCCGCCCCGGTTCGAAGTGCGGCCGCGCGGTCGCGCGCACCAAATACGCGCCGCGGCCGCCGGCAGCGTTGTAGACGGTTGCGACGCCGTCCGGATCGACGACGACCGCGCTGGCTTGATCGATTCCGAGGCCGTAGACGGTCCTGCCCGCCGGCAGCAATCCATCCGAAAGTATGCGCGCGAGAAAGACGACGAGCCGTCCGAACCGATTGCGGGGGACCAGGTGCGTATCGGTGATCGTGTCGGCGAGTGCCGGCCAGGAGAAGAAGCCGGTCGTAAAACTGATGCGTTCCTCAAGCGGAGTGACGACCGCATCGGCGGTATGCGTATCGGCGTCGAACCGGTCGGCGGCGACCGCATCGTAAATCACGGCGCCCTGAATCGCGAGGCCGGCGCTGCCGCCGCCGACGACGCCGCCGCGCGCGTAGACGCGTTTGACCGCGGCAATCAGCGCGCCGCCCTTCCACGCGACGTAATGCGATTGATCGCCGCCGGCAAAGAAGACGGCATCGGCACGATCGACGACGTGCGCCGCGCGGTCGGCCTCGGCGCGCGAAGCGCACGGCGGGATGAATACCGTCTGCACCGACGCGAAGTTGCCCTCGCGCAGCATCGGCTTGTCGTAGAGATCCGATCCCGACGCGCGCAGCACGACCAGGTTACCGAATGGGCGCGCGCCACCACCGAGCCGCCGGTGCATCCAGGCGAATGCCGCCGGCGGCGCCGACTCCTCGCCGCCGCCCGCGAGCAACAGTCCGGGCCCGTGGAGCGGCCCGCTGGCAGCGTACGCGCCGAACTGCGGGAAGACCGTTATGCTGCATGCGAGCGCCAGCGCGGGTGCGATCACAGTTTGACTTGCAGCTGCACGAAGAAATTGATCGGCAGCGGATAGTTGAAGGAGTTCACGTCGCCGTACGACGGGGAGAACCCGCTTTGGAAATACGGATTGAGCGGTACGCCGTTGGCGGCGGTGTCGTTCGGACCGCTGCCGTTGTAGAAGTTGCTGATATAGAAGAGATTGGGCGAGTATCCGCAGACCGTGTTGCTGGGCGGAAACTGCCGGCTCCACGCCGTGTTCGACCCGCCGAAGCACGCGTTGACGAGGTTTGCGACCGTAACGTTCGCCGTCACCCGCGGGCTGACATCGTACTTCATCTGCAAGCCCATGTTGAACTGCCACGGCTGCGTGAACTCACCGAAGCTATCGAAATGCCCCGTCTCGGGATTCGGAATGTAGAGCGAGCCGCTCGGGGTCGCCGCCAGCGTACATGACGTGTAGTCGGCGGTGTGCGGATTGGGGTTGGCGATGCCGACGCTGCCTTGATTGGCGGTGCAGACGCGCGGATCGAGGCCTTGGAAGTCGGAGGGGTTTCCGTATGCGGCGCCCTCATTGAGCGTGAGCGCGGGCGTGATCGAGAAACGGTTGTGCTTGTAGTTCAGCACCAGCGCGAAGACGTTCGGCGACGTGTACGGAAAATCGAGACCGGTCACGTACCACGCGTTGGGGTCGAGCAGCGGCTGCAGCGGTGCGTTGTAGTAGGGATTGAGGATCGCGTTCGGGCCGCAGCCCAGCCGCGGGCGCGTGTTTGCCTTGTTGGAGTAGCACGGCGCGCCGCCGCCGGCCTTGGTGAGCGCGTTGTACTCTTCGATGTATTGGTTGTAGGGGCTCACCGCGTTGACGCCGACGCCCTGGAAATTATTCCATTTCTCCTTCGAGTTCAGATACGTGTAAGAGAAGATGCCCGAGAGCCCGTTCCGGTTGAAGTCGCCTTTGGTGAACTGCAGTTCGACGCCGTAGCTGGCCTCGGTTCCGGCGTTGAGCGCGGGCGAGGCGAGCAGGGTCGGGATGAAGACCGATTCGTCGAGTTGTTGCGTGGCGTAGCGATAGTAGGGAGTGAGCTTGAACGACATGTCGGTGCCCTTGAAATGGCGCTCGTACGACAAGTCGTAGTTGTCGGAGAGCTGGGCCTGCGCGTTGTGGAACGGCGTCGTGAATCCGAAGGGCAGAAACCCGAGGATCTGTTCGGCGAGATTGGGCTCGACCGTGTTGTACTGAATCTCGTAGTTCTGCGGCTCTTGGGCGTACACGCCGGCTGACGCTCGCAATACCGTGTCGGGATTCACCGTGTAGGTGAGCCCGAATCGCGGCTGCCAATACGTCTGCGTGTAGACCGGCGGATAGTTGTTGGAAAGCAGCAGGTGGCCGTCCTTACCGTCGGGATGGACCGTCTGCACCGGCTTGCCGGTGGAGTTATCGACCGGGCATTTGAAACTCACGTACGGCAAGATCACCGACGCGTTTTGCGGGCGAGTCGGAACCAGCACGGGTTGAAACGTCACCGGATTGTAGCAGAACTCTTGCTGGGCCGCCGCAAACCAGAAGTTCTTCGCCGCGGTGTCGGTATTCTGGAGATCGAACTGATCGTCGGCGTACTTGAGCGCTAGGCTCACGTCGAGCTTATCGTTGGGGCGCCACTCGTCGCCGAGCGAGACGTCGGTGAAGATCGGCGTGACGCCGTTGATCAGCGCCTGATTGCCCAAGAACGTCAGCCGGAACGTGGCGCCGGCTTGGCATGCCGCCGAACTCGCGGGCATCGCGCCGGTCGCACACGGGTCGGGTCCGCCGAAGCGCGGACTGAACGGCGAGCCGAACGAGCCCTGACTGATGAAGAGATTGCACGGCGCCCGATCGCCGGCCGAGAAGTGTTCGTTTCCGATGTTGCCGCCGCGATAGGCATAGCAGTCGGTGCCGTTGGTGAGGTTGCTCACCTGCTGGCCCGACGTGTTCAGATAGTTGAAGTTGTTGTCGCGCAGCGTCGTCGAGGTGATGTAGTTCACGTTCGACGTGATGAGGTTTTGCGCGTTGATCTGGTCGCCGAAATCCATTTGCAGGCCGCGCGTGTGACCGTCGACTTCATAATCGTAGTTCGTCGCGCCGTATCCGCTGCCGATGCCGCGCCGGGTTGCGCCGCTGCGATTGGTGTTGGAGTAAAAGGTGTAGCCGAACAACCGCAGATACGCGTTGCTGCCGAAGTTCTTCTGGTACTGGAGTTTGACGATGCTCGCCGTGTCCCAGCGGGCGTCGCGGTAGTCGTCGGGTAGTGCGGCGTAGGTGCCGCTCGGGCAGGCGTTGGGAACGCCGAAGACGTTGGCGCAGCGGTCGGTGGGCGACCCGGGAAAGAGGTAGGCGATCGGCTGGGTTTTGGCGGTAGCCAAGAACTGCGTGTTGCCGGGATAGGTGTAGAAGTCGGGCCAGTGCGCGGGCTTGCTCACCCAATCTTGCGAGTAGAGGCTCTGCGTGAATCCGAGGCCGGCGTCGTCGGCGCTGCTATAAAACTGGCGGTATTGCGCCGAGGACGTGTAGAGCAGTTGGATGTCGTCGCGTCCGCCGTCGCTCTTGTGCGGAACGCCGAAGTGGAAGTTGGCGACGACCTCGCGGCCGGCGATATACGAAACCTCGCTATAGGCCGGAAAAAACGCTGAGAAACAGCCGGGATCGTTGGAGAGAAACTTCGTCGCCGGATTAGTGTAGGTCGCGCCCGCCGTGCACGTGGGATAGACGGCCGGATAGAACGCGAGGAGCGTCGTGTCGTTGCTCGGCCCGGCGCCGTAGGGGAAGACGTTCATCAGGTCGCCGCCGTTGGATTGGTCGAGATAGCGGAAATCCTGATTGTAGCCGCTGGTGCCGACGTAGTAGGAGAAGAGGCGGTCGGGCGTCGCGCCGCCGGCCTCGACCGAGATATCGTGATAGAAGGTCGGCGTGCCGATTTGGCCCGAGAGATTCGCGTATCCCGGGAACGTGCCGGTCTTGACGACCTGGTTGATGAATCCCGCGAGGCCGGTCGCGTTGGCGCTGGCGCCGCCGCCGCCGGCGTAGATTTGCAGCTCCTGCTGACCCAGCGTCGATGCGGAGTGCGCCGGATAGTTGTCGAACGAACGGTTCACCGGCACGCCGTCGTATTCGTAGCCGATTTGATCGTAGTATCCGCCGCGGATGTAGACCGTTTGGTTCACGCCCATTTGCCCGTTGGGAACGTAGGCCCCCGGCATCGCTGCGATGGCCGAATAAACGTTATTCAGGCCGCCGCCTCCGCCGATCGGCGCGGCGGCTTGCGTCACGGCGGGATTGACCGAATAGACGTCGGTCATGGTTCCGGGGCGCACTTGGTTGAGCGACGATCGCGACTGCACTTGCGCGATCGTCTTAAGACTCTTTTGCAGATGGAACGTGAGGTTCTGCGACTGATCGGCGAAAATGCTCACGCCGCTCGACGCGAGCGGTTCGAATCCGGATCGCTCGAACGAGATCGTGTACGTATCGGGCGCCAGCGAGAGAAAAACGAAGCCGCCGCGAGCGTCGGTATGCGTCACCGCAACCTGCGAGGGACTGCTGGCAGTGACGGTCACGTTCGCGATAGGCGTTCCGCCCGGGGTTTCAAGCACGGTGCCGGCGAGGCTGCCGGTCGTTCCGGCCCACGCGGGCCGGGCGACGACGACGACCGACGCGATCGTCGCAACGGTAAGCCAGCGGCGTAGCAATGGACGAGCTCCAATCATCCTGCGATCCTCCGAATCCTTAAGCTCGATTATACGGAGGAGCGGCGCGTCCGGCTATCCTGGATTCCCGCTATGTAATGGAAGTGCGCTCGACGTGCGCCGCCAAAGCCGATCGTGAGTGCAGCCCGAGGCGTGCGAAGATCGTCGAGAGATGGTGCTCGACGGTGTGCTCGCTGATGTGGAGGCGTTCGGCGATGGCGCGATTGGTCGCGCCGCCGGCGACGAGGCGTGCAACTTCCATCTGACGCGGGCTGAGCGGCAGCGGATTTGCCCGCTCGCGCGCGGGCGTCGAGCCGGTGGAACGCGCCGCTTCGAGCGCGCGGGCTTGATGAACGCGCCAGCCGGCGTGCGCGCAGGCCGTCGCGGCGGCGGCCGCTACGCGCCGCCGGCGTTCGCCGGAGCGGCCGGCGTGCTCGAGCGCGAGCAGCAGACGGCAGGCGCGCCGTATCCGCGGTCGCAGCGAGGCGCCGGCGAGGAGCCGTTCGGCCGCGCCGCGCGTCTGCGCGCCGTCGCAGGCGCCGGCCTGCAATCCCAAACTCGTGCAGCGATGCGGCTGCGGCATCGCCGCGAGCGCCGCGTCGAGCAGCGCGCGCGCTTCCTCGGGAGCGCCTTGCGCGCGCCGCAGGTCGGCGAAGGCCGCCGAGACCGACGCGATGCGTTGCGGCTCCGCCGAACGGGTCGCGAGTGCGAGGGCGTCGTCGTCGGCGCAGGCGTCGAGCAGGCGCCGGTCGTCGAGCAGCAGCGCCAGCGGGATGCCGACGGCGGCGGCTTTCGTTTTGAACGTCGCGGTGGTGACGCCGCTCTCGAGCGCTTCCCGCACGAGCGCGCGCCCTCGCTCGAGTTCGCCGGTGAAGGTCAGCGTGTTGGCATAGTTGAGCGCCGAATAGGCGACGCGCCAGTTCATCGACGTCCGGCGCGACTCGGCAAGCGCGATGGCATGGCGCTCGATCGCGAGATCGAGTTCGCCGAGATCGAACGCGACGAGCGCGTAGTTGTTCTCGATTTGCGCCACGAGTTCGCCGGAGTGCGTCTCGTGCGCGATCTGCGAAGCCCGTCGGCAATAGCGCAGCGCGTCGCGGGTATGCCCGAGGGCCGCGTGCGTCTCTGCTCCCACCTCGTGATAGCATGCGCGCAGCACCGGATCGAAGTGCTCCCACAGTGCGCCGGCTGCAGCCAAGTGCTGCTGCGCGAGCGCCGGATCGCCCAACGTAATTGCATAGCGCGCGAGCGTCAGTTCCGCTTCGGCCGAGATCGCCGGCTTTGCGAGCGCGGCTGCAGCCGTCGCTGCCTGTGCCGCGGCGGTGTAGCTCTCGGAGGTGCGCGCGTCGACCCAGTATTGGTCGGCCAGGCGCAGCAGCGCGCGCGAGGCGCCCTCCGCATCGCCGACGCGTGCGTATTCGGCGCGGCTCTTTTCAAACCACTCGGTCGGCTCTTCACCGCAGCCTTCGATCGAAAGCAGCGTGCCCATCCGTTCGTAGAGGTCTGCGCGGGCCGCTCCGGGCGGATACTCCCATCGCAACGCCGTGCCGTAGAAGCCGATCGCGTCGCGATAGGCGTAGAGGCTCCACGCGGCTTCTGCGGCGCGCTCGTTGTAGTGTCGCGCGCGCGCGGCGTCGCGCGCCTCCGACCAATGGTACGCGAGTTCTGCGACGTGCCGGCCGGCCTCGCCGGCCGCCTCGAGTTCGCGTGCGATGCGCGCGTGCAGCGGCGCCGCGAGACCGACGATCATCTGATCGGCGAAAGCCTGGCGGAACATCGCGTGACGGAAAGCAAATGCGTACGGACTCGGCGGCACTTCGACGAGAATGCCGGCGTCGACCGCGCGCTGCACGGCACGCAAAACGCTCTCGGCGGGCTCCTCCAGAATCGTTCCGAGAAACGACGCGTCGAAGCGTTGGCCGAGAATGGCGGCGCGCACGAGTACGGCGCGCTCGTGCGCGTCGAGACGAATCGTGCGCTCGCCCAGCGTGGCTTGCAGCGACAGCGGCGCGTGCGTTGCCAGATTCACGCCGCCGGTCTCGGCGGCGATGTGCGCCAACTCCTCGGCGAAGAGCGGATTGCCCTCGGAGAGCACTTCGATGCGCGCGACGGTCGCTGCCGCAATCGCGACGCCGGACGCGTGACGCGCCACGATCGCGCGTATCTCGTTGCGATGCAGTCCGCGCAGACGTATGCCCTCGACGCGCCGGCGCGCGATGAAATGCCGAAACGCGGCGAGCGGCGGATTGACGGCGTCGTCGATGCGCAACGCCGCAACCAGCAAGACGCGCGCGCCGGAGAGGTGCGCCATGAGATGCTTGAGCAGTTCCAGCGTCGCCGAATCGGCCCACTGTAAATCCTCGACGACGGCGACGAGCGGCTTGCGCACCGCCGCGCGCTCCAGCGCGCGCAACGCGGCGTCGAAAAAGGCGGCCTTCTCGGCGGCGTTGGGGCGTTGTGCGCTTACGCGGAAAGGCCGGTGCAGGCCGCGCGTTCCGATGCGATCGAAAATCGGCCAGAACGGACCGTAGGGATCGCGCACCTGTTCGCTGCAGTCGCCGCGTGCGACGAGCGCTTCGCCGGAAACCGAAGCGGCAAACTCCGCGATCAGCCTCGACTTACCGATGCCGGCGTCGCCTTCGACCGGCACGAACCGCGCGCCGGAGTCGCGCGCGAGCGCGAACGCTTCGCGCATGAAGGCCAACTCGTCGTGGCGGCCGACGAACCCATCGCCTGCTAGCGTTGCGGTCGAGAGCATTCGGCGGCCTTTCGCATTAGAGCGCGAGGATTCCGCGCCGCGCGGCGGGTAGCATGCTCGCTGCGTGAACATTTGCCGTTCGGCCGTTTCCATATGGATCGCCATCGCGGCGCTTGCGTTTGCGTCGTGCGCGGGCGCCTCGCGCGAGCCGTTGCCGGGAAGCGCCTACGTGCCCGGCGCCGGGATTTCCGGGCTCCTGCCCAACGCGGGCAGCGGCGCCGGCAAGATCTTTCACGTCGTGATCGTCGTCCAAGAGAACCGCAGCTTCGACAACCTCTTCCAAGGCTACCCGCGCGCCGACACCGTTTCGAGCGGCAAAAACTCCAAGGGGGTTACGATCAAGCTGCAGCCCGTGAGTTTGGCGACGCAATACGTCATCGATCACTCGATGACCGCGATGATCAAAGCCTGTCACGGGCAGGGCAAACTGCCCGGGACGGACTGCCGGATGGACGGATTCAACCTCGAAGCGGCCTGGGGCGGGCCCACGAATCCGGAGTACGTTTACGTTCCGCATTCGGATTCCAAACCGTATTTCGACATGGCGCACGAGTGGGTGCTCGCCGATCACATGCACCAATCGCACCTCGACGAAAGTTTCGTCTCGCATCAATACATCATTGCGGCGCAGGCGCAATCGAGCGTCGACTTGCCGTACGGTGCGTGGGGCTGCGAAGGCGGCAAGAACGATCTCGTGGAGACCGTTACGCACCAGCGCACGTACGGCAAAACGCAGGTCACCTGTTTCGACTATAAGACGCTCGGCGACGAACTCGACGAAGCGGGACTCTCGTGGCGCTTCTACACGAGCAAGATCGATCGAGACGGCGGCGAGTGGTCGGGGTACCAGGCGGTCCGGCACATTCGCTACGGTCCCGATTGGAAGAAGGACATGATCACGCCGCAGAAGCGGTTCATTTCCGACGTGGGCAACGGAATTCTCGCGAACGTCACGTGGATCACGCCGATTTGTGAAAACTCCGATCACGTCAACTGCGGCGGGGGGTTCGGTCCGTCGTGGGTGACGTCGCTCGTTAACGCGGTGGGCAAGAGCCGCTTCTGGGACCACACGGCAATCTTCGTCATGTGGGACGATTGGGGCGGTCTCTACGACCACGTGCCGCCCGAGCACGTCGACGACGACGGTCTCGGCTTCCGCGTTCCGCTGCTCGTGATCTCGCCCTTCGCAAAGCAAGATTACGTTTCGCACGTACGCTACGAAACGGGCAGCATTTTGAAGTTCGCCGAAGACGTCTTCGGGCTGGGCCGGCTCGCTGCCGCCGACACGCGCGCGAACTCGCCGGCGTTGGATTGTTTCGATTTCACGCGGCGGCCACGCCCCTTCGTGCCGATTAGCGCGCCGAAAGGGCCGGATTTCTTTCTCAACGTCCAGCCCAACGATTCCCGGCCGCCCGACTACGAATAGGTTACTGCGGCGCCGGTACTCCGGTTGCGTGAAAGATCAGCAGAAATGCCGCGCCGAAGAGCCCCGCGCTTTAAGGCGACGTTAAGCAAGCGCCGCCGTGCCGGCGGGCGGGCGGAAAGCGGAGCGAGCAAGCATCCGGTCGATTTACCAGTGCGTGGGACTCCGCTCGCCGCGCGTGGTAACGACATACCTTCGCAACGCTGTAGAGGAGAACGTCATCATGCGATTGGCTACGCGCGCGGTTCGGGTGTCTGCAGTCGCGGCGATCGCGCTGTCGCTGTGCGCCTGTAACGCGGGCGGCGGCTCGGCCTCGTCGCCCGGCATCCCGGCATCATTTTCAGGTCCAATGTCCATTCTGCCGCAACCGATCCACACTCGTGCAACGAGCGGCAAGATTCAACACGTCGTCATTCTCGTTCAGGAAAACCGCAGTTTTAATAATCTGTTTTACGGATACCCCGGCGCCTATACGGTGAAATCGGGAAAGGATTCGAACGGCAACAAGATCGTGCTTCAGCCGGTCGGTCTCGAAACGAACTGGGACATCGACCATTCGTCGAACTCGTTTTTCGCGGCCTGCAACGGCAAGGGCAGCATCCCGGGAACCGACTGCCAGATGAACGGCTTCAACAACGAGTACGTGGGCTGCGGCCGCTACCAGAAATGCCCGAACCCCAATCCCCCGTACAGTTACGTTCCTCAAACCGAGACTCAGCCGTACTTCAACATGGCGAGTCAGTACGTGCTCGCCGATAGGATGTTTGCGTCGAACTTCGATGCGAGCAGTTTCATCTCGCACCAGTACATCATCGCCGCTCAAGCGGTGCACGCGGTCAACTTTCCCAGTAGTTCCTGGGGCTGCCCCGGCGGCCCCACCGATAAAATCTCGGAGGTCGGACCGCAGCGCCAGATTCCCGACGGTAGCGAAACCGTCTGCTGGGATCCGACCACGCTCGGCGACGAACTCGACAAAGCGGGTGTATCGTGGGCTTTCTACGCTGCGTCCACCAACGATACCGGAAATATATGGAGTGCGTATCAGGCGATCAACCATATTTATCAAAAGGGTCAAGGACCGGACTGGAAAAACGACGTCATTACGCCGCCCTCGCAGTTCATCAGCGACGTGTCGAGCGGCAACATGCGGACCGTCAGTTGGATCACCCCGACGTGGACCAACTCCGATCACGCCGGCAGCGGATCGAAGACCGGCCCGTCTTGGGTGACCTCGGTCGTGAACGCGATCGGCACGTCCAAATATTGGAATTCGACCGCAATCTTCATTATGTGGGACGATTACGGCGGATGGTACGACCCCGTCGCGCCGAAATACGTCGACTACGATGGACTAGGCCTGCGCATTCCCTTGCTGATCATCTCGCCGTATGCGAAGCAGGGGTACGTCTCGCACGTGCATTACGAGCACGGCAGCATCTTGAAATTTATCGAAGACCAGTTCCATTTGGCGCGCCTTTCCGCCAGCGACAAACGTGCGCTATCGCCCGCAAAGGATGCGTTCGATTTCACGCAGCCCCCGCGGAAGTTCGTCCAGTTTCAGGCGCCTTACGACAAGCAGTTCTTCCTGCGGCAGCCGCCCGATAACCATACGCCCGACGATCAATAACCGTTTTCATCCTGAGCGGGGCGCATGTCATCCTGAGCGGAGCGCATGTCATCCTGAGCGGAGCCGCGAAGCGGCGCAGTCGAAGGACGAACGGCAGTGAAAGAGGCGGTGCGTTCGCGCACCGCCTCTTTCATCGCCGCCTAGTGTTCCTTGAGGTCCTTCAGGATGTACCGGTAAATGCTCAGGCAATCCGTCGCGACGCGGAACACGTCTCCGCCCTTAGACGGCGGCCCGGTCTGGGAGACGACGAGCTTCGTGATCTCGACCGCAACCGATTCGTTCTTATCCATTCCATCAGCCTTTCGTCTTCGCACATGGAAAGCGCGCGAGCACTCGAAACGCCCACACCGCTAGACCACGAATTCCCTTAGCCGCTTGGCTACTCCTTTAGTGACACGCGGTCGCGAACGCGTAAGGGATTTGAGATAAGATGTCGGTTTTCGTCTCGATAAAGCGACCGGCATCGGCTACTAAACCCGCTTCGTCGTGCAGATCGATCCCGAGGAATCGTTTTTCGAGCGCAGCGGGAGTGTCGTTAAAGCCGTTTTTGAGCAAGGCGACGTAACGGCGGGAAAAGGCCGCTGGCTCGCGTTCGTAGTCGGTAAAGTACCGGAGCGCGAGCAATCCCGCATAGAGGTAGTTGACGTCATAGAGCGGATCGCTGAAAAACAGGCTGTCGCGAGCCCAATAGAGGGCGGTCGAAGAATCGGTAGCCGAAGATGGATCGTATTTCGCAAAAATATCGCGCGTGAGCGCATTGAAGTCGGCGGCAGTTCGGAGCGAGCGATCGGCGACGCCGCGATAGATGGCACTCTCCAAATCGGTCTCCTCGGCCGAGCCGTAGACTTGAAACGTCGCATCGCGGAGAAAATAGTTGAGATAATACGCGCGCTCGGCGTTATTGGATGCAGTGCGGTAGAGATGATCTAAGAGCAGCAGCTCGTTGAAGATGGCAAACGACTCGAACATGAAGTGCGGACCCTCGTTGTAGGCCGCAATCGGCTGAAAGAGATTCATAAACTGCCGATGAACCGCATGTCCCGATTCGTGCGCGACCGCCCGCACCGAGTTGACGCTGCCGTCGTAGTTCCCGAAATAGACAACCGAGGTCACGTGAGAGAAGCCCATGGAGAAACCCGTGCGATCGCAGTGCGCGCCGGTGCAAATCTCAAGCCGGGCATTCACCGGAGACAGTAGCGCAGCGTATTGCCCCGCGTATTCCGCGCCAATCGGTTGCTCCGCCGCCAGGATCAGAGGAATCGCGTCGGCCGCTGCGACCGGCGAAGGACTGAACGCCGGCTTCGGTGCGACACTTGCAACCTGCCGAAAGCGGGCGTACGCTCGCGACGATTTCACGGCGGATAGCACCCGCTCGACCGACGCCGCGGAGATCGACTTGTCGAAATACGAGGCTTCCGGGGCGCCCGAAAAGCCGCGCAGCCGGGCGATGCCGTTGTTGGCCGACACGATCGCGACCAACAGCGCCGCGTACGCATCTTGACGGCTTTCGATCGAATCCGCGGACTTACGCATGGCTTTGTAGGTGGTCGCCGATGCCTCGAGGACGGGCGTCACGGCCGTGGCGACCGCTCGAGCGTCGCCGGTGCTCAACCGATGCTTCGAATCCTCCAGCGCGGTCAGCAATAAATACCGAAAAGGCCTTAACGGAGCGTTTCTCGTCAGCGCCGCTATTTCGCTCGTTCCTAGTTCCCGAGCTGCGCGCACGATCCGATCGTGCAGCGCGTCTTCGGCATTGCCCAGCGCGTCGTCGGCATTCGCATCGGCGACGTCACGGTCGTCTTCTTCGGCGCGCAGATACACGTAAACGTCGTGCCGCTGAAGGTCGGTCAGCAGCGCATCGTATCGCTGCAGCCACGCGTACAGTGCGACCGCGGGTCGCGGCGTTGCCGAACGTACGAACGCATCGGCCGCGGCGAGCGCCGTTGCGCGCGACGACGCCTCCGCAGCGGGGCTGGAGAAGTAGTGCGATTGGTCGATCGAATAGCCGGACGGCGCCGCCGCACACAGGAGAAGGGCCGCAAGAGCAGCGCAAGCGAAACGGATCACGCGCCTATCGTGAGCTTTGTTACTTTCGCGTCCTATAGCCGGGGCTTGGCCCGCTTTTCCCCGACGCTTTGCGGGCATCGCGGCAGCTAGGGCATCGGCCCGGTTTGTTCGCGTAGCCTTTTTTCGCGAAGTCGTGCTGTTCGTCGACGGTAAAAGCGAACGTAGTGTTGCAGTCGCCGCAATTCAGAAACTGTTCGTTGTACATGATTTATGCACGTTCGATAGCGTGGGCTATCGTACCCTATCTAAGTCGGGCGGACTGAGTTGAGCTTCTCGGTGCCGTCGGAAAAAGCCAACTGCTCGTTCGCGATTAGCGGCGTCCGCGTGGTCGGAAAGCCCTAAAAGGCGCGGCACGACTTGAACGACGCCGGCGGCGATCTCCCGGATCGCCGTCATCGCCGGCTTCTCGGGGTTCGCATTCGTCACGAGGGGCGAGGCGCCGCCGAAGAGCTGACGAGAGCGTTTTGCGACCGCGTTGACGGCGATAAATGGGGATCCGCTATTATGGACGGCCTGTTCCGACGAGTTGCGAATCATTGGGTTTCCTTTCGCTCGACTGGATGCCGTCAAAAAGAAAGCTGCCCCCGTATCTTGACACCACCCAGAGAGGGCGGCAGTAACGGTGGGCAGTCTTTTCATCGGTGCCGAGAGTTGCTGTGCGTCGAGTATAGCATACTTTGTCGTGCGGCGCTTTAGACGTGAGGCGGATCGAGCGCACTCTCCTATCGTACGAGGAAGTTCGGCACGGCTGCGATGAACGAGATAGCAGCTTGCTAGGACGAGGTGATTCCACCCAATGACTCGGGCACTCGCGCTGCTTTGCGCAGTCGCTACCACCCTCGCGGTTGCGCCCGCGGCTACCACCCAAACCGTCGTCAACGTGTTCAATCCGTGGGCGCCCAGCGGGCTGCGGCAGGGCTTCACCGTCTCGGAGAACGCAAAAGGATCGTGCTGGACACACTCGCTCGCGACGGATCGGGCGGACGCGTGGCGTTGCTTCCAGGGAAATGACATACGCGACCCATGTTTTGCCGGACCGCGGCGTTCGGCGATCGTTGCCTGCGCAGAAGGTCCATTCTCCAAGAAGATCGTGCTGCTACGGCTGGGCAAGCCGTTTGCAGATAGCGAGAGCGCGACGACCAAATTGCTGCAGCCGAAGGGTGAGCCGTGGGGGCTTCGCCTCACGAGCGGCGATACGTGCGTCTTCGTTACCGGTGCGACGTACGCCGTCGCCGGCGAGCGGCTAAACTACGCATGCGCGAGAGCGGGGTGGATACTTGGCGCTCCCGATCGTTCGACTGATATTTGGACCGCTCGTAGCGTGCTATGGCCGAGCACCTTGCACATAAAGCGAGTCGACGTCGCAGTGGCCATATTCTGACGCCTCGCTGACCTTGGTGGCGGTCGGCTAAGCCGTTCCGGAACCGCCTGGCTTGGAAGACCCTTACGGCTCGGACTCGAAGCCGCGACGAGGCAATGAAGACAGGCCGGGAATTTGTCCTCACCACAGTAGGGTTTTTGGTCTTTTTCGTCGTGTTCTTTTCGCCCGCCGAGTTCGGCAAACTCATGGCGAGCGGCGACGCGGTCTTCGAATCCATTCCCGCGTTGATGGGGCCGCATCACCTGTGGGAGCCCGCAATGCTTCTGGGTTACCCGATTTTTGCCGATTCGAGCCAGCAATTTTTGTATCCACTCGCTTGGCTCGTCCACGTCGTTCCGGGCACATTCAACGCCTACGCGATCGCACCGTTCTTCCTGGCTGCCGTTGGTATGACCGGATTCGTTCGATCGGCGACGCGTTCGACCGCCTCGGGCGTGATCGCCGGACTGATCTACGCGCTCGGCGGTTTCATGATTTCGCACGCCAGCCACTTCATGATCTCGCATCCGGCAGGGTGGTCGCCGTTTGTCCTCTGGGCGCTCGAATCGATGCGCCGGCGTCACGATGGCGTCCCCATAGTTGCGTGCGGGGCAACTCTGGGGCTCTGCGGGCTGGCCGGCCAGCCGCAGGTCTTCGTCTACACCCTTGCGCTCGCGATATTATTTATGCTCGCGTCGGCGCTGGCTTCTCCCGAAACCGCGCGTCGAGCATTCGTCGTACGTGCTTCGGTGGGCTTGGCGCTGGGCGTTGCCTTTGCGAGCCCTCAATTGATTCCCACCGCGCTGCTTAGTCACGACTCCTTGCGTTCGTCGCTAGGGTTCGGGGATTTCACGCTGATGCAAATTCCGCCCGATCAAGTCGTGTTGCGAATCCTGTTTCCTTACCTATTCGGCGGCTCCGCGGCTCCGTGGTTTCGATTCGGGGGCGCGTTTCTCGGCCACTTCAGCGAACAGACGATTGCCGTCGGCGCGGTCGCTTTGACTTTGGCGCTTCTCGCGATGCGCTGGCTGAAGGAAGATGGCCGCGTTGCGTTCTGGTATGCGATCGCGGTGATCGCGCTATTGCTTGCCGTAGGGGATGCGACGCCCCTTGCGGGCATCGCACACGACATCCCCGTGTACGGACTACTGCGTATTCCCGCGCGGCACGCGTTTGAATGGACGTTTGCCATTGCCGTCCTGGCGGGATACGGCGCGACCGCGATCGCGCATTCCCGCGCGAAGTCCGCGCATGTGATCGGTGCCTTCGCAATCGTCGTGCTCGTCGGCGGAGTAGCCTACGCCATGCTGCTTGCCGGCCATCCCGACTTTCTATCGCTGATCGTTGCGATCTATCACGTCGATCTGATGCAAGCGGCGTCGCCGTTCGTCAACGGTGCGATTGGGATTCCACTGTTGACAGGTTTGATTGGCGTGATTTTAGTGTGGATCGCGACGCTCTGCGCGCAGCGCCGAACGTCCGTTGCGCTCGTGATTGCGGCGGTAGTCCTCGACATCGGGTGCTTCGGTTGGTCAGGCTACTGGCGCTGGGAGACCACCACCTGGAGTGCTTTCGAGGCGCCTGAGTGGGCGTCGCGACTCGGAGCGTCCGCTCGTGCAGCCCAAACGCGCATTGACTGGTTGCCGGGGCAATTTGCGATCGAACTGGCTCCAAACCTAAACCTCCTGTGGCGTGTCCCGCTTACCGGCGGCTACACGCCGCTAAAACCGCGCCGTACCGACGCCTTGCTTGGCATCACCGATTACGGCGCCAACTTGGCGTTCCCGGGAGAAAACGATGCGGCTCTCGATCTTGCTGGAATCGGCGTTGCCGCCGCATCGGCGCAACGCGATTCGGTCAGTGCCGCGCAGCCGTTTGCGAAAGACGATATGCGCCGTTTTGTCGGATCGCCCGGCGAATCCGCACGCTCCAGCGCAGCCTTTGGACTACCGGCGCCGTTCGCGGCTACCCGCATCATGGTCGTCTCGGATCTCGGAAATGCGGCGGCCATTGCGGACAACGCAGCGGTCGCCGACTTGGCGATTACCGATGTTTCGGGGCGCCGCCAACACATAGCGCTCCTTGCCGGTCGCGACACGTCGGAGGTCGCGCACGAGCGCGTCGACGTGCGGCCGCTTGTGCGCCACCGCCTCGCACGAGTCTTTTCCGGCACGGCCGCAGCGCACGACTACCTAGCCACTTTTCGGATAGCCTCGCGCTTACCGATCGCACGTGTGGACGTGCATTGGATTTATACCGCCGCAGCGCGCGCCGGAGTTACGATAGAAAAGTTGTCGCTCGTCGACGAGCGCCGCGGGACGGCAGCAGCCTTCAACGATTTTGCCGCATTTTATGCCGAGCCCGATCACTGGCGTACGATCGCCGTCGACCCGAGCGTAACCGCTTTCTATAACCGGCGCGTAATGCCCCGAGCATGGTTCGCCCTGCCCATTGCGCTGGATACGGCTGCCGCCGTAACCGCAATCCATGACGCAAGACTCCCTGATGGAAAGCGCTTCGATGCTCGACGCGAGGCGACAACCGAAGAGACCGTTGCCGGCACTGCGGGGGCGGATGCCGGCGACGTTGCGCGCGTCGTCGAAGACTCGGAGCTTCGCATGACCGTCGCCACGACGTGCCTGCGACCATGTTTTCTCGTCGTTCGCGACGCGTTCGATCCGCAATGGCGTGTTGCGACGGATGGCGTTGCAGGGCGGATCGTCCTAACGGACTTGGCGCTTCGGGGTGTGGCGCTCCCCGCGGGCGCCCACACCGTTGCCTTTACGTTCGTCCCGATTTCGCTCTACGCCGGCCTGGGCCTCAGTTGCCTAGCTGCCATTGTCTCAGTCATGGTTCTGATTCGGCCGGCCGCGGAGTCGCAGGCCCCCGTCGCTGCGCGTCAAGAATGAGCCCGGGTTACCGACGCGCCCGTAGCTCAAGCTGGATTAGAGCAGGGGATTCCTAAAGCGTAAAGATGCCAAAATCGTTAGTTCCAAAATCGCTGCTGGGCAAGCACCGTTGCCATTGACGGCAACCGTTTGGCAAACGCGGTTAGAACTCCGCCGATTGCGCCGGCGCGTAACACCGTTGCGCTTCTGCGGTGGTGCACGAGTCATCCATCGTTGATCGCCCACGAGGCCCCAAAAAGCGGAACCGCGGATGCGCACGATTACTGCAAATCAACATCAAGATCTAGCGGCTACAAGCGCGTCCTTCGACTGCGCCCGCTGCGCGGGCTCCGCTCGGGATGACACCTCTCCCGAAGGCCGTGCTCCCTTGAATACCAAGCGGGGAAGTGCTCGGCTTGGCGCGAAACGCCCTGTATCGGCTCAAGCCGGAAGGAGCGCTGCTTTGCAACGCTTACGCAACCTTATTGGGGTGTGTCTTAGCGCCGCATCGCTCGCCGCTTGCAGCGTCGGCGGTAACTCCTCGCCGTCGCCCACCACCGTCGCGCCACACTCCATTGCGAATCCAGCCGCGGCAGCTTACCGCGCGCTGCACCCAGATGGGCGAGGACCGAACATCTATGTTGCAAACTGTGCCCAGCGATGCGGCGGCTCGAAACGCGGCACCGTTACCGTTTACCTTACACACACCGGATCTCTGCTGAGGACGATCTCTGGTGTAAACGATCCGGTCGCGCTCGCAATCGATCGAGCGGGTAATCTGTACGTCGCTAACCGTCAAGCGAGCAACACGATAACAGTCTACGCTGCCGGAACGAATACACTTCTCTACACGATTTCCCAAGGCTTGGATCATCCGGATGCGCTCGCATTTGACGCTGCCGGCAACCTCTACGTCGCAAACCATCCATCGAACTTCGGCCGCGGCTACGTAACCGTCTATGCCCCCGGCAGCACGTCCGTCTCGTACACCATTCCTCAGGGCAAAAAAGAGGCACCCACGGCGCTTGCGTTAGACGACTCCGACAATCTCTACGTTGCGAATCACGTTCTCGGCGATAAACCTCCGGGCAACGTGGAGGTCTTCGCGCCGGGCAGCACGTCGGCGCTCTATACGATCAAAGAAGGCGTCGTTAGACCGCGCGCGCTGGTTTTCGACAAAGCGGGCAATCTCTACGTCGCAAACGCTTTCCTCGGAAGCGGCAGTGGTACCGTGACCGTCTATGCCCCAGGCAGTACGTCGGTCTTGCGGACGATCACCGAAGGCGTTGACTTCCCGGTTGCGCTGGTGTTCGGCGGCTCCGGAAACTTGTTCGTCGCCAACTCCGTAGGTAACACCGTGACCGTCTACGCGCCGGGCAGCGGACAGGTGCTGCATACGATTTCCCAGGGCATCGACGATCCAGTCGCATTGGCTTATGGAGGCCACAGCGATCTCGCCATTGCAAATTACTTGAATAACACGGTGGCGGTTTACGCCCTGGCCGGTACAAAGCTGCTGCGAACCATCACTCAGGGACTGAACAGGCCGGATGCGCTCGCGTTTGGGCCATAAGATATAGCCCTATAGCCCGTGCGCGTGCCGCGCGGCATCCTCACCGCAGTGGTTCTTGGATGGCTCCCGACGCCAAGACGAACAACCTTCCCTACATCTCCGAAGCATCACTGACGGCATTGTAGACCCCGTGGTCATGGCGCTCGATAAGTCGAATAATCTCTACGTCGCTTGATGCTTCAAGCAACGCTTATATCGGAAACCGTCTCGGCGGTCAGAACACTATGGGCACCGTGACCGAGTATGCAGCCGGATCCAATCCGACGCGCACGATCGTCAACGGTATCTTTGACCCTCGCGCGCTGGCGGTTGCTGGTTCGGGGAACCTGTACGTTGCCAACCAATTCGGTGGATCTGGCGTAGGTTCGATCACAGAATACGCGCCCGGCGGTACGTCGGTACGGCAAGAGACGCCTCGATCTGGGCTTCGAGAGTGCGCAGCACTGCGGGCTTGGCATTACAAATCTCGTCGATCGTCGCCGGGTCGGCAGTCACAGGTCAAGTCCGTCGTCGGAGAACAGACCGACTTCGTGAGCATCGCGGCTTCGTGTTCGCTGATGAAGTCGGCGGAACGGTCAACCTCGACGCGGTGTCCAAGGCATTTGCGGCCCTCGCCAGCGAGGTCGGGATCAAGGCCAAGGGCATCAGCTTGCATTCGTGCCGGCACTTCGGCGCAACCCAGGCTCTCGTAGCGGGAAACGATATTAGGACGGTCGCCGCTATGTTGGGCCACGCCGACGCATCCGTAACGTTGCGGACGTATGCCCACGTCGTTCCCGGAGCGCAGGAGAAGGCACTTGCGGGGATCGGGGAAGCCATTGTGGCGGCACAAGCCCGGCGAGCGGCCGGCGGAGACGTCTCGCCGTGAATCGCCTTGAGAAGGCCTCGAGGAGCACCCCGCTGCACCGAAATTGCGCCGCGGATGTTGATCGAAGGTCTTCAGAGGCAGGGCAACGTGCCGCAAACCCGCATGAAATAAGGCGAATCCACTGCGCGCCCGTAGCTCAAACTGGATAGAGCAGGGGACTCCTAAGCCCAAGGTTGCCAGTTCGATTCTGGCCGGGCGCAGGATTGGCGGGGAGGCTGCCGTAAGGCCCCTCCTCGACCAAACGAGCGATTGCCGGCGGGTAGTCTTGCGGGTGCCGCCGCGGTATGCTAGCATGAGGGTCGAACGGACCCCGGGTCCGTTTTCTTCATGTTCGTGATAGGCTGATGGCAAAGAAAGAAACGCGCGTAATGATCGTAATGGCCTGCACCGAGTGCAAGCGCCGGAACTACAATACGCAGAAAAACAAACAGAAGACGACCGAGCGGCTGGAGCGCAGCAAGTACTGCCGTTGGTGCCGCCGTCACCGGTCCCACCGCGAAACGAAGTAGGGATAGGGCGGTGGCGCAATTGGTAGCGCAACGGTCTCCAAAACCGTTGGTTGCAGGTTCGAGTCCTGTCCGCCCTGCCAATTTCCCTAGAGAGAAGCTTTGGTGAACGAGCAAAAGAAAACCGTCCAGCGAGTCGTCGGCCAGGACTTCGTCCGAGGCGTGATCGCAGAAATGCGGCGCGTCACGTGGCCGACCCGTGAGGAGTGGATGTCGGCGACGATTCTCACGATCGCGTTGGTCGTCGGGATCGGCTTGTTCACGTTCGTTCTCGACCAACTTTTCGGATGGCTCTTCAGTTTGATCCATCCGGTCACCGGATAACCATGCACGAAACAATGTCCGGAATCGGCGGCGAGCTGCCGCCCGAATCCAGCGAAACGCCCGAAACCCAAGCACCCGAAACGGACGTCGAAACGCCCGAAGCGGAAGCGCCCGAAACCGCAGCGCTGGAAATGGGAGCGCCCGCGGCCGAGGCGTCCGAAACGGAAGCCTCCGAGTCGGAGCCTGCCGGCGCCGAAGACGCTTCCGAAGCGATCGAGCCCGCGCCGCGCAAAGACAACCGCAACTGGTTCGTCGTCCACACCTACTCGGGTTACGAGAACAAGGTGAAGGCGAATCTCGAGCGGCGCATCCACTCGATGGGCATGCAAGACAAGATCTTCCGCGTGCTCGTCCCGATGGAAGACGAAGTCGAGTTCAAAGACGGCAAGCGCAAGATCACGCCGAAGAAAGTTTTCCCCGGCTACGTGCTCGTCGAGATGATTATGGACGATCAGTCGTGGTACGTCGTGCGCAACACGCAGGGCGTCACCGGTTTCGTCGGCAGCCCGGGACCGGGTGAGAAGCCCGTGCCGCTGCAAGAAAAAGAAGTGAAGACGATCCTCAAGCAGATGGGCATCGAGGCCCCAAAGTTGAAGATCGACTTCAAGAAGGGCGATCGCGTGAAGGTCACGTCGGGCCCGTTCTTCGACTTCACCGGCATCGTCGACGAGATCGCGCCCGAGAAGGAGCGCCTGCGCGCACTGATCTCGATCTTCGGACGCGAAACGCCGGTCGAACTCGAGTTCTTCCAGGTCGAAAAAGTCTAAACTTCTCTCACGCAAGCGACCCCGATGCGTGAGATTCGTTCGAGGGGCAGACGCATCGCCGATGCATCGTTAAGGAGAATATCGTGGCTAAAAAAGTCGTAGGCAAAATCGGCCTGCAAATCCCCGCCGGAAAAGCGACCCCCGCGCCCCCTATCGGTCCGGCGCTCGGGCCCTACTCGCTCAACATCATGGATTTCTGCAAGCAGTACAACGAGCGTACCGCGTCGCAGGCGGGCATGATCATTCCGGTCGAGATTACCGTCTTCGAAGACCGCACGTTCAGCTTCATCACGAAGACGCCGCCGGCGTCGTTCCTGATAAAGCAGGCGCTGAAGATCGAATCGGGCAGCAAGGAACCCAATCGCAACAAGGTCGGAAAGCTCACGCAGTCCGAACTCGAGTCGATCGCCAAAGTGAAAATGCCCGACATCAATGCGAACGACATCGAGGCTGCCAAGAAGATCGTCGCCGGAACGGCGCGGTCGATGGGCGTTGAGGTGGAAGCCTAATGCCGCAGCGTCACGGTAAGCGCTACAAAAAGGTGGCGTCGGAGTACGATCGCCGGCAGCTTTTCACGCCGCCCGAAGCGATCGCGCTGGTGAAGAAGAACGCGAATGCGAAGTTCGCCGAAACGGTCGAAGCGCACATTCGCCTCGGCGTCGACCCGAAGAAGAGCGATCAGAACGTGCGCGGCACGGTGCTGTTACCGCACGGAACCGGCCGCACGGTGCGCGTGATCGCGTTCGCGAAAGGCGACAACGCCAAGGCCGCGCAGGAAGCCGGGGCCGACGTCGTCGGCGACCAGGATTTGATCGATCGCGTCAAAGGCGGCTTTATGGAGTTCGACGTTGCGGTCGCGACGCCCGACATGATGGCGCAAGTCGGTAAGGAACTGGGACGCATCTTGGCACAAAAGATGCCCAATCCAAAGGCCGGAACCGTCACACCGAACGTTGCCGCGGCCATTCGCGACATCAAAGCCGGTAAAGTCGAGTTCCGCCTCGACAAGACGGGCATCATTCACACGATCGTCGGCAAAGCGACGTTCGACGAACAGCATCTGACGGAAAACGTCGCAACGCTGCTCGACGCGATCGTGCGCGCGAAGCCGTCCGCCGCGAAGGGAACCTACCTCCGCAGCGTCACCCTCACGAGCACGATGGGACCGGGCGTGAAGGTCGATCCAAACCGGATCAAGGCTACGGTTTCTTAAGTTTCTCCAGGGTCATCAACGGGCTGATGCGACCCGAGTAGAGGTCGTAGACGCCGCCGACCACGAGCAGCTTCCCCGCCTTGACGGCGTCGGCGACGATCGTCGAACGTTTTGTGATCGCTTCGACGTTGTTTCGTACGTTTTGAACGATGGCGTTGTGAAGCCAGCTCCCCGGTTGCTCTTTGGTGGCGGTTGCCGCCGGCTCGATTTGCTTCACGAGATCCATGATGTGGCCCGGCTGCGTCGTACCGTTGGCGGCGTATTTGATGCTCGCATCGACTGCGCCGCAGTTGCTGTGTCCAAGAACGACGATCAGCGGCGTGTGCAGCACCATCACGCCGTACTCGATCGTCCCCAGGCCGTAGTCGGTAACGAAATTTCCGGCCACGCGCACGACGAACAAATTTCCGGGTTTTTGATCGAAGAGCGTCTCGAGCGGCGCGCGCGAGTCGGAACATCCGAGGATCGTCGCAAAGGGTGCCTGTCCCGCCGTGAGTTCCAGGCGCCGGGCGGTCAGCGATTCACAGACGGCCTGCCCTTTGATAAAACGGTCGTTTCCGGCTTGGAGCAGTTGAATGGCATGGAGCGGGTTGTCTGCTTTCACCTCGGGACCTCCGGCGGCCATCGCGTTGCCCTTGCCCGAGGCGACCATGGCGGCCAAGCCGAGGCCGGCGGTGCCGAGAAAGCGGGTGCGATCGATGTTTTCGGGGCCTAATGCCACGGTTGCAATCCTCCGTCACGCTTGCAGTACGTCTCGGCCTGTGGTACTCTACCACAGGCTCCGAAGACCGTAGGCGGCCTCTTTTGGCCTTAATCGAAATGACCTGCCGAGGACGCGACCCGCGAAGCTTTGCGACGCTTTGGTGCGCCCTCCAGTCGGACGGGCGCTTTCGTTTTTTTTAGAGATCGACTCGCATCGTCAACGCCGCAGAAAAGAGAACGCACGCATGCCCACCACACGTAAGGAATCGGTCGTTCAGAAGTTGCGCGACCGTTTGGCCGCCGCACAGAGCCTATTCTTGACCGATTACCAAGGCTTGACCGTCGACGAGATTACGAAACTGCGCGGCGAACTTCGCAAGGACGGAAGCACCTACTCGGTGGTGAAGAATACGCTCTTTCGCATCGCCGGCGGCGACGTCGCGACGCGCCTCGAGGCGTTTCTGAGCGGTCCGACCGGCATCGTCTTCGCCGGCGTGGACCCGGTTGCGCCGGCGAAAGCGCTCAAAACGTTCAGCGACGCCACGAAGAAGCTCGGCATCAAGGCGGCGTTCATCGACGGGAGCGTCGTCGACGCCGCGCAAGTGAACGTGCTGGCGAAACTGCCGCCCAAGATGGAACTCATCGCCCGGCTCGTGGGCTCGCTGGCGAGCCCGCTGCGCGGTCTCGTAACCGTGCTCTCCGGCAATCAAAGCGGACTCGTCCGCGTCCTCAACGCCATCCGCGAGCAAAAAGAAGCCGCGGTACCCAACGCTTAAGGAGATCGACTCGTATCATGGCTCTCGCCGAACTCATCGACCAAATCGACAAACTCACCGTTCTCGAACTCGCCGACCTCGTGAAACAACTCGAGGAAAAGTATGGCGTCTCGGCCGCCGCGCCCGCCGCGATGATGGCCGCTCCCGCTGCCGCAGCCGCTCCGGCCGCCGAGCAAACCGAATTCGACGTGATTCTCGCCGAAGCCGGCCCCGAAAAGATCAAGGTGATCAAGGCCGTTCGCGAACTCACCAGCCTCGGTCTGACCGAAGCCAAGTCGTTCGTTGAAAGCGCGCCCAAGCCGGTGAAGGAAGGCGTCACGAAAGACGAAGCCGAGGCAGTCAAGAAGAAACTCGAAGAAGCCGGCGCCAAGGTCGAGATCAAGTAGCGAGCGCGGCGCCGCTCTTCCCCGCATCACGCTGAAAGCAGCGAAGCATGGGCAGTAACCCGAGCGTTCCGTGGTGGACGCAGCTCTTGCCCTTTGTCGTCGTCGTCGGAATCCTTGCCGTCCGGTTCTTCCGGCCGCAGCGAATCAGCGTGACGCGCATGTGGGTGGGGCCGCTCGTTCTCGTCGTCATCACCGGTTGGGCGATCTACGCGACGCAGCGCTTCGAGCCGATCTCTCCGTGGGAGGTTGCAGTGGGCGTCGTCGTAGGCGCGATCATCGGGATCCCGTTCGGGGTGCTGCGCGGCATGCACACCGACGTGCGCCCGACCGACAGACGCGGCGTTATGTATCTCGGCTCGTCGTGGGTGACGATTGTGATTTTCCTGGCGGCGTTCGGCCTGCGGTCCGGGGTTCGCGCGCTCATGCCGCATCGCGGCAGTCTGTCGGTGGCCATCGGCGACGCGCTTCTCGGCTTCGCGATCGCCTTCATCGCCTCGAGCTACTACGTTATCTACCGAAAGTACGAATCCGAACTCGCCACTCCGTCGCCCGCGTCATCCTAAGCGAAGCACCCTTTTGCATGTCATCCTGAGCGGAGCATCGCGTAGCGATGCGCAGTCGAAGGACAAACGGCGAAGGTACCTCACTCATTGCGAAACATCGCGCCGTTCGGACCCATAATGCGGCGTTTCGTGCAATTCACGCTGTCGGCGTGCGCGTATGGCGCGTTGGCCTTTGCGCCCGCATCCGGACAATCGCAACCGAATCCAATCGCCTCAAGCGTACCATCACCGGCGCCCCGGGCAACGCCGTCCGATCCATGCGCGGGTCCGGGGCGCTTGCTGGCGACCGCAAACCGTCCGACCGTCGGTTTCAGCGCGTGCGCTATTGCCGTCCATACGGCCGTATTCGAGTTAGGTTATCAGAATCAAGTGACGGGTACGCCGTCGAACGGCTCGGTGCAGAGCCAGGTTCCGCAGAACGTTTTGCGGGTCGGCATCGCGCCGCGGTTCGAGCTCGACGTCGTCGGGCCGAATTACATCGGCACGCGACAGTACGCGCCCGGCGAGTCGGGAAGCGTCACCAACGGCGTCGCCGACTCCGGACTTGGAATGAAGTACGAGTTTCAACCTTCGGGCAGATGGTTATTCGCCGTCGACGCGCTCGACGTGCCGCCGAACGGATCGCCGTTTCTCACCGCCGGCAGCGCGACGCTCACTGGCAACCTCGACGTCAGCTACGCGTTGAGCCCGGCGACGAGCGTCGGAACCACGATCGCGCTCTCGTCGACGGGCGGATTTACGACCGCCGGCGTTCGCGAACGCTACGGCGTGACGACGCCGTCGCTCGTACTGACGACTCAGATCCCGCACTACTATCAATTCTACGCCGAATACGTCTACGTGTCGAAAATCGCACCGGGTCTAGGGGGGCGTGCGTTCATCGACGGCGGCGTGCAAAAACTGCTCGGTACGCGCACCGAAATCGACGTCGAGTACGGGCACTCGCTCATCGGCGATCCCGGCCTCGCGTTTCGCTACGTCGGTGCAGGACTCGTCGTTCAGTTATGGTGACGAACGCTCGTTAGTGGACGAGGAAGCCGACGAGCAGCAACGCGACGATGTTCAACACCTTGATCATCGGGTTGATGGCCGGACCGGCGGTATCTTTGTAGGGATCTCCAACGGTATCGCCGGTGACCGCAGCCTGGTGCGCGATCGAACCTTTGCCGCCGTAGTGGCCGTCCTCGACGTATTTCTTGGCGTTATCCCACGCGCCGCCGCCGGTCGTCATCGAAATCGCGACGAAGAAGCCGGTAACGATCGATCCGACGAGAATGCCGCCCATTATCTGCGCGCCGTCCCATCCGGGAAGCACGTTGAACGCCGAGAGCAGCACCACGATGAGCGGGACACCGACGGGAATCAGCGCCGGGAGAATCATCTCCTTTAGGGCGTGCTGCGTCACGATGTCGACGGTCGTCGCATAGTTCGGCAGCGCGGTGCCCTGCATGATGCCGGGATTTTCGCGGAACTGGCGCCGCACTTCTTCGACCACCGCACCGCCGGCACGCCCGACGGCTTCCAGCGACAGGGATGCAAACAAATACGGCAGCAGGCCGCCGATGAAGAGGCCACAGAGAACGTACGGATTGCCGATCGCGAACAGGTTTTTCACCGAATCGACGCACTGACCGACTTCGGCTCCAGGGCACTTGTGCTGAATCAGTTCTGTTAAGAATGCGGCAAACAGCACGACGGCTGCCAGCGCTGCCGAGCCGATCGCGTAGCCCTTGGTCACTGCCTTCGTCGTGTTTCCAACCGCGTCGAGCGGGTCGGTGACGTTACGCACGTCTTCGGGCATTTCGGCCATTTCCGCAATGCCGCCCGCGTTGTCGGTGATCGGTCCGAATGAATCGATCGCGACGATGACGCCGGCGAGCGAGAGCATCGACATCACGGCGATGCCGACGCCGTATACGTTCGCGAAGGCGTAGCTGACGAGAATGCCGATAACGATGACGATAGCCGGAAGCGCGGTGCCTTGCATCGAGACCGCCAGGCCGGCAATGATGTTCGTCGCGTGACCGGTGAGCGAGGCCTTCGCGATATGCTGGACCGGTGGAAACTGCGAACCGGTGTAAAATTCGGTGATGAGCGTAATTGCGACGGTGATGAGCACGCCAACCAGCGCGCAGATGAAAATTGCCATTGGCGTTACGCCGATCGCGCCGGCGAACGTTTGATTCGCCGCAAACCAGAACCCGACCAGCGCGAGCACGCTCGCGACGCCCATGCCAAGATAGAGCGTGCCCATGATGCGGCTTTTCTGTACGTTTCCGATTCCGACGAAGAGCGTTCCGATGATCGAGGCGACGATCGAAAGTGCTCCTAAGACCAGCGGAAACGTCGTCGCGCCGGGTATCGTGCTTCCGAAAATCAAGTTGCCGAGCAGCATCGCCGCGACCGTCGTGACGCAGTACGTTTCGAAAAGGTCGGCCGCCATGCCGGCGCAATCGCCGACGTTGTCGCCGACGTTGTCGGCGATGACGGCCGGATTACGCGGATCGTCCTCGGGAATTCCAGCTTCGACCTTGCCGACGAGATCGGCGCCGACGTCGGCCGCCTTCGTGTAAATGCCGCCGCCGAGACGGGCGAAGACCGAGATGAGCGAGCATCCGAAGGCGAGTCCTACCATCGCCTTGAGCGACAGTCCCGCGTCGCCGCCGTTGACTTGCAGAAGAATCCAATAATAGCCGGAAACGGCCAGCAAACCGAGGCCGACGACGAGCATTCCGGTAACGGTGCCGCCGCGGAACGCGACGTTGAGCGCCGGTTTGAGCCCGCCGCGTGCAGCTTCGGCGGTGCGCACGTTTGCGCGCACCGAGACGAGCATGCCGATGAAGCCGGCGGCTCCCGATAGAATCGCGCCGATCAGGAACCCGATCGCGGCTTCTTTCCCGAGCGTAGGCGCGAACAGGATGATGATCGCGAGCACGATCGCAACGATGCCGATGGTGAGGTACTGCCGTTGGAGGAAGGCCATCGCGCCTTCCTGGATGGCGACGGCAATCGCCTTCATACGCTCGTTACCCGCGGGCTGCGCGAGCACCCAGAAGGTGAGTGCGATTCCGTAGATCACCGCAAGGGCGCCGCCGATCAAACCGGCCACGATCGCTGACTGTGCCGTCATTCCAATCCTTCTCGTCTCAATAGGGTAGTAGGAAACAAGGCCCGCAGAAGGGCCGACCCGACATTATACCGCGCCTCCGCAGAGCGGTCCTCCCGGTCGCGTCACGCTCAGCGCAGCGCTGCTTCGACTCGCTTCGCTCGCTCGGCACAGGCTCCGGCGCATATGTCGAAGGGCTAGTTACTTACGACGGTTGCCAGCGGCGACGTGAATCCTTCGATCGTTTTGACTGGCGATCCGCCGCCGGGATACTTGTAATAGCGGACTTTGCCGTTGACGTAGTCGGGTACCACGACCTGCGTACCCTGGATCGAAAACTCGTCGACGTATGCCGAACCGTTCAGGGGCGTCGACCCCACTTTGGTACCCTTGGCCCCGGCGATCGTGAACCTGTAAATGACGGAAGCTGAGACGTCGCCGATGGCAAGATTTGTGCCGTCCCACTGCACGCCGCCCGCCGTCGCGATGGTTTGATTCAGCGTAATCGATTGAACGTGCGTGCCGCCCTTGACGAGTTCGCCCACGACGACCTTGCGCGCTTTCGTCTCACCGTCGAGGAAAAGATTTCCGGCACCATCGTATCCGGCGTAGAACATGCGGGGGATATTCACGTCGTCGTACACCTTCGGGCTACCGATGGCGTGCGTGTAGATCGCGAGACTGCCGTGACCGTTCGACCCGAGGTAACTCGTAACGGCGAGGTTTCCGCTGTTCGGATCGATCGCACAACCTAATGGATTGTAACCCGCATCGGTGAGGGTGCGAGTCGGTTTCGTCGCGCCGTGTGCGTAGACGCGCACGTGCGATTGTGACGGATCGGCGATGAAGACGTTGCCGGATTTCGAAACGCACATGCCGGCGGGTTGATTGAACGGGATGGTTGCAACCTGTTTGCCGTCGGGATACGTGTAGGTTGCAACGTCGCCGCCCTCGGGGTCGGAGACGTAGAGCAGCGCCGATGCGTCGGGCCCCGCGGACGTGGGCGCAAACTGCGACGCCGGCGCAGCGGGAGGCGATACGTGCGTCGCGCTGCCGGCGCATCCGGCCGAAAGCGCAGCCGCGGCGCAAGCAAAAAGAAATCGTTGCAGCATCTGCCTCCCATGCGCCGGAGCATGCGGGACAGCCTTCCGTCGCCGCACGCGTGCCCGGGCCGGAACCGTTCCCTTGTGTCGAGAAACGGTACAAGCGATGGAAAGCGTAGACTTCGTCGTCGTCGGATGCGGACCGGCGGGTGCGACGGCAGCGCGCGAGGCGGCCCGCGCCGGCTTGGAGACGGTCGTGCTCGAGAAAGACGCAGTCGTCGGAGCCAAACGCGTCTGCGCTGCCGGCTTGCGTCCCGGGTTCTGCCAGACGTTTGACTTGCCGCGCGCGATCGTGCATTGCGACACGCCGCGCGTCGCGCTGTTCGACGTATCGGGCACGGAGCACGCTGTGATTTTCGGTCCCGGCCACACGACGACGCGCGAAGAACTCGACGGCACGATGGGACGCTTGGCTCAAAACGAGGGCGCGGACGTTCGCACGCAAGCCTTGTTTCGAAGCGTGCGCCCCGACGGCGATCGACGAGCGGTAGTCGAGTATGCCGACCTTCGCGCCGGCGAGCGCCGCCGCATCGCCGCGCGCAACGTCTTTCTCGCATCCGGCGCGACGTTCAACGCGGATAACGTTCGCCCGCAAGACGAAACCGCAACCTCTCGGCTTCAGTACGCGCGGTGGCCCAACGGATTAATTACGACCCTGCAGTACCGCGTCTATCTCGAAGGTCGCGCCGCCGAGATCGCCTACCAAACGATGGAGATGCACTACTACCTTACGCGCGCCGGCCGCCAAGTCGTGGCGTGGATGTTTCCCAAGCGCGACCATTTGGCGGTCGGGCTCGGGGTTATGGGGAAGATACCCGGCGCGCAGCTGCGCGAGGAACTCGAGGAGTTCACCGAACGGATTCGGCGGCGGCTCTACCCTGCGGTGAACGTGCTGCGGGTGAAGCAAGAGGGGCATCTGCTCTACGGCGGCGCGCCGCGGCGGGCGTTCTCGGAGGGCGCGCTGATGCTCGGCGGAACGGCTGCCGGTTTGGTCGACGCGACCAACGGCGAGGGGATCTTCGAGGCGGCGATGAGCGGACGAATGGCGGCGGAGGCCGTGGCGAGCGAGCGCGAGCGCCCGCTACGCGCCGCGGCGCGATACGCCGGCGACGTCGGCGCTCGTTTCGCACGCCGGCTCGTTCATCGCGTGAAGCTCATGCGCTTCCTGGAGCAGCGTCCGGCGCGGTTCGCGGTGCTCTTCGAGCTGCTCGCGCGCAGCCCGCGCTTCGCCGACGTCCTTCAAAAGGAAGACTTCGAGCGCAGTTTCGGCGAGCGTCTCTACCTCTACGGGCAGGCGGCGCGCTTCGCGGTTCGGGCCGGCCGCGGCTAGAGGGCAGGGACGCAAATAGCGAACAGGAGTTCGATAGTGAAGCGGGAAGAACTCCACCCGTGAGTTGGTTAGTCCGGCTGCGCGCCTCCCTCGGAAAAGCCCGGGAGGCCTTCTCGGCGGTCACCCGCCTGGGCCGCGCCGGTGCCCCGCTGACCCCCGCATTCTGGGACGAACTCGAGGAGACGCTGATCCTCGCCGATTTCGGCGTTCCGACCACGCAAAAGATCGTTGCGGGCTTGCAAACCGTCGCGAGGCAAGAGGCCTGGCAGACGACCGACCAGGTCGTCGCGCGTTTTCGCAAAGACGTCGAGCGTTTTCTCACGCTTCCGGGCGCCGAGCTGCGCTTCGACCGGCGGCCGTCGGTGATGCTGTTCGTCGGCGTCAACGGGAGCGGCAAAACGACCACCGTCGGCAAACTTGCGATGCGCCTTCACGAACGGCGCAAACGCGTCGTGCTCGTTGCGGCCGACACTTTCCGCGCGGCCGCGGCGGAGCAGTTGGGTATCTGGGCGGCGCGCAGCGGCAGCGAGTTGATCCGCGGAGCCGAGGGCGCCGACCCGGCATCGGTCGTTTTCGACGCGCTGCGCGCCGGTAAGGCGCGCGACGCCGACGCGATTCTCATCGACACGGCCGGACGGCTGCAGACCAAGACCAACCTTATGGAGGAGCTGAAGAAGATCCGGCGCGTCGTCGAACGCGAATTGGGCGAGCCGCCCGCGGAGACGCTGCTCGTCGTCGACGGAACGACCGGTCAAAATGCGATCTCGCAGGCAAAGCTCTTCAACGCAGCGGCCGAGTTAACCGGAATCGTCGTCACGAAGCTCGATTCCACCGCCAAGGGCGGCGTGCTGGTCGCAATCGTCGACGAACTCGAGGTGCCGGTGAAGCTCGTGGGACTGGGTGAAACGCCCGACGCGTTGCAGCCGTTCGTCGCCGCCGAATTCATCGAAGCCCTTTTCGACGACTCCCCCGATAAGAATGCCAACCAGGTGGCACGCGAGACTGAGAACGTTGCAGCGGAACCGGTGACCCGCACCATCACGCACTAAGGAGAGGAACACGCATGGCGGCACAAGACGAACGGCTACTCGCCCTCAACAACGCGCTCGCTCAGATCGAGCGTCAGTTCGGTAAAGGCTCGATTATGCGAATGGGCGATTTCCAAGAACGCATGTCGTTCGAGATCATTCCCACCGGATCGATCGCGCTCGATCTCGCGCTCGGCATCGGCGGGTTGCCGCGTGGGCGCATCGTTGAAATCTACGGCCCCGAATCCAGCGGTAAAACAACGCTGGCGCTGCACGCCATCGCCGAGGCGCAGAAGATGGGCGGCACGGCGGCGTTCGTCGACGTAGAACACGCGCTCGACCCAAGCTACGCAGCCGCCTTGGGCGTGGATTTGGAGAACCTCCTCGTTTCTCAGCCCGACACCGGCGAACAGGCGCTCGAGATCGCCGAGATGCTGACGCGCAGCAATGCCGTCGACGTGATTGTGGTCGACTCCGTGGCGGCGCTCGTCACCAAAGCCGAACTCGAGGGTGACATGGGCGACGCTCACGTCGGACTGCAGGCGCGTCTCATGTCGCAGGCGCTGCGAAAACTCACGGCCGCCATTTCACGCAGCAAAGCGGTGATGATCTTCATCAATCAGTTGCGCGAGAAGGTCGGCGTGATGTTCGGCAATCCGGAGACGACCTCCGGCGGCCGCGCGCTGAAGTTCTACGCCTCCGTTCGTCTCGACGTGCGGAAGCTCGAAACGATCAAAATCGGCCAAGACGTCGTGGGGACGCGCACTCGCGTGAAGGTCGTGAAGAATAAGGTTGCGCCGCCGTTTCGCCAAGCCGAGTTCGACATCACCTACGGTCACGGCATCTCGAAGATGGGTTCGATCCTCGACGTCGCGCTCGAGCAGAACATCGTCGGGAAGAGCGGCTCGTGGTATACCTACGGCGACCAGCGCATCGGACAAGGCCGCGAGAACGCCAAGGCATTTCTGGAGGAGCATTCGGAGCTTGCCGGCGAGATCGAAGCCAAGATTCGCGAAGCGCTTGGGAAGACGGTATCGCGTAATGGATCGGTCGTGGTCGGCGCCGTCCAGGAGTGAACGCCTATGCCGCGGCGCTGCGGATGCTGGCGCGCCAGCGCCTCACCGAAGCGCAACTGTGGCAACGCTTGGAGCGAAAAAGCTACGCCGACGCCGCAATACGCGAGGCGGCCGAACGCGCGAAACGTGAGGGATTCGTCGACGATCGCCTCTACGCGAAGCTCTACGTCGAAGGCAGGCGCAAGGCCGTCGGCGATGCGCGGCTCGTCGGCGAACTCGTTCGCAAAGGTATCGACGCTACGGCCGCCGCCGAAGCCGTACGCGACCTCGACCGCGGCGAGCGCGAGCGCTGCATGGTAGCCTTCCAAGCGCTGGCCGCCAAGATGCCGGCGATCGCCTACGCTTCGGCGGCACGCCGGCTCGAGCGGCTCGGCTTTCCTGCGGCGACGATCTATCGCGTGCTCCGCGAACATGCCGCCGCCCTCGGTCCGCTCGCCGGATTGGCGGTCGAATAGGGAACTTTTCGCCGGGCTGTGAAAAGGCCCGGCGACATGGACTTGGAATCATTTTTCATGGTGAAACGCCCGCTTGGGTCGCTCGTCGTTCGTCTGTTGGGTTGTGCGTGCGCGATCGCGCTCGCTAGCTGCAGCGGAAACGCTTCGCCCGACCAGTGGACGCTGTGGTACATTCCCAACGAGCCGGCGGTCGTCGTGCCGCTCTCGCGCGAGTGTCATACCTTCATCTTTGCCTCCGCACCCGACGCGAAGACCTATCGCGTCGTCCTCGTTAAGCACCTAAAGGGCGGTCCCGGCGACGAGAACGCGTACTTCCATTCCGGTGATCGCTTCACCGGACCGATCGAACTCGGCCCAGCGACGATCCACGACGTGAGCAGCGACTACAACGTGAACGTCGATTCGGTCTACCGCATCGCTTCGTACGTGGCGGCGAAGGCTCGTGCCGATGCCGACTGCCCGCCTCCGAGGCATACGGCGCCCAAGCCCTCGCCCGCGCCACGAGCCTCGCCGACCGCCCGTTAGGGTCCCGTCTACACGAGAGACTAGGCGTCCCTTCCTCGCACGGGCGCGGGCACTCACCGCCACGTGCCCGTGCAAACCATTCTTGTAGCCGAGGACGACGCCGCAATTCGCGATCTTCTCACGCACCATCTCGAACGTGAGGGGTTCACCGTGGTGGGGGTAGCCGACGGACAAGGGGCGTTGCGGCGTGCGCGAGGGATCGCCGACCTCGTCGTGCTCGACGTTGGTTTGCCGGGCATCGACGGATTCGACGTCGCTCGGACGCTGCGACGCGAACGCCGCGGCGTACCGATCGTAATGCTGACCGCCCGCACCGACGAGGTCGATCGCGTCGTCGGCTTCGAACTCGGGGCCGACGACTACGTCTGCAAGCCGTTCTCTCCCCGCGAACTCGTGGCGCGCGTCAAAGCCGTGCTGCGCCGCAACGGCCACGCCGACGCCAACGACCGCGCGACGCTCACCTTCGGCCGCTTGGAGATCGACGAGCGCGCACGCGAAGCCCGCGTCGACGGAACCGACGTGCGCCTCAAGCCGCGCGAGTTCGCGCTGCTGATGGAACTGGCCAGCAATCAGGGCGTCGCACTCTCGCGCGAACGGCTGCTGCAGAAGGTGTGGGGGTTCGATTTCGACGGCGACGAGCGCACCGTCGACGTGCACGTGCACCGCGTGCGATTGAAGACCGAATGTGCGTGGGGCCTTCCGCAAATGCTGCGGACCGTGCACGGGTTCGGATACAAGTTCCAATATCCGTAGCTCCGGCGCCGTGATGGCGATGCTCACCTTCGATTGTCTGGCGCGCGCCGTCGGCGAGCGCCTGGAGTGCGGCGCCGGCGTTCCCGTGCTCGTCTTTCGCATGCCCGAGTTCGAACGGCTCGCGTGGCGGACGGGGCGCCGCAGCGCGCGCAACCTCGAGCGGCGCACAGCCACCGCATTCGCGCTCGCCGCACAGCGTGTCGTGCGGCGCGACGATCTCCTCGCGCACGACGACGGGTGCGACCGTTTTGCCGTCGCACTAATTGCGCCGTCGCGCAGCGGACGCATGCCCGAAGCGCGCGACGTTCGAGCGGCGCTGGAACGCACCGCCGCCGAAACCGCGCTGCTGACCGGACGCCGCATGGAAACGGGCTGGTGGCGGATCGAACGCGCCGACGAGCTCGTTGCCATTGGCGACACGCTCGACGCCGCACTCGAGCGCGGCGCGCGCGAGCGCCGTCACGGACAAATGCTGGCGACAATCGGCCACGAATTGCGCACGCCGCTCACCTCGATCCGCGGATACATCGAGACGCTGCTCGCCGGCGACGTCGACGCCGCAACGGCGCGGCGCTTTCTCGAGACGGCGCGCCGCGAGGCACTGCGGCTTGGACGGCTCGTCGAAGGGATGCTCGAGTTTTCAATGCTCGACCTTTCGGCACGCGCGCACGGCGCCGTCTGCGACACCGCGCAATGCGCGCGTGCGGCGATCGAGACGGCGCTTCCGCTTGCCCGCCAGCGTCGCGTTGCGCTGCGCGCGTCGTTATCGTCGCCGGTTCCCGCGCGCGTCGACGCCGACCTCTGCATGCACGCGCTGGTGAATCTCGTCGAGAACGCGGCGAAATACTGCGACGACGGAGGAAACGTCGAAATCGGCTGCTTCCGTGACGGCGATTTCGCGATGATCGTCGTCGACGACGACGGTCCGGGCATCGCGCGCGACGACTGCGAGGCGATCTTCGACCTCGGCGTCCGGGCCGCACCGTCGCGCGGCGGCAGCGGCATCGGTCTCGCGGTCGTAAAGGCCGTTGCCGATCGCGCCGGCGGTGACGTCCGAGCGCTCGCGTCGCCGCTCGGCGGCGCGCGTTTCGTGCTGCGCTTTCCGGGTGCCGCGGAGGCCGCTTTAAAAGGGCTCGACTAGTGCCCTTTCCAAATTCCGGTAATGAGCGGCGCGCTGCATTCGTCCTTGATGCACGCCAGCCCAAAGAACGCTTCGACTGTGTGCAGCACCGCGTAGTGATTGAGATTTCGGCCGCTGGTGCTTCCGGGCTTGACCATCGGACCGACGAGGAACGTCGCGATGTGATTGGTGTGGTCGAGATCCGGGGCCGCTTCGTCGAAGGTGACGACGAGCAGCCCGTCGTTCTGCTCGTTCCACGCGATGATCGGCGGGAGGTTTTTCGAGAGCCATTTGTCGCCGTGAACGATCCGGCAGTCGTGCATGTCGTTACAGAGGTTCGGCGTAATCCACGTCAGCGTCGGCGGCGACGCCGGGAAACCTCGATAGACGAGATTGTCCGACGACGGCACGTTTTTTGGAAAATCCACCCAAGGACTGTGTTTGCGCGCGTAATGCGCCGTTTCGCAGCCGGTGTACCCGTCGTGCGGCATGGATTCGGAGTAGCCGCCGAAGCTTTCTCCGGCTGCGATGAGTTCCGAGGCGACGTTCGCGCCGGGGAAGGTGGTCGGGCAGGGATCGCCGTGAATACCGTGGGTCGATCCAGAAAAGAGTGCGAGGTAGTTCGGCTCGCTGGGATGTCCGACCGCGTGACTGTTCGTCAACACGGCACCTTCGGGAATGAGCGTGCGATTGACGTACGGCGCCTCGGGACTCCCGACGATACGATCGTAGTCCTTATTCTCCATAACGACGATCGTGACGTGCGCGACCTGCGGCAACGACGCCTTCGCAATCGCGTTTGCCGGTGGTAACGTCACGAGCGATGACCCGCCGGGCGAACTCGCCGCACACCCGCTCAGGGCGGCAATCAGCGCGAACGCCGTGCCGAGCCTCGCGCCCGCGCGTTTCATCATACTCGTAACCTCCACGCCGGCACTCCTCCGCGTGCGCTGCTTACGTCAACTCGTTTTCAGTATACGGCCGGAGCGTTAAGTGCACTTTAAGCGACGATCGGCGCCGAGAGCGGAGGTGGCCTCGAACGCCCTCGCGTAAGAGCGGCAGGGAGGAGAGCGGCCGTGCAGGCGGAGAGACACCGTGAAATAACCGTCAAAGTGAACGACGTGCGCGAACTCTTTCGACAGCACGATTTCGATCCGTTCGCCGACGAATCCGAAAATCTCGGCAGCATCGCAGCGATGGCGCAGTTGCCGCATTTGGTGTCGCAACTCAAGCGCGTACGATTGCGCGTTCTCGTTCCGGAGTCAACGTTGACGCCGCAGACGCAAGCGCTCGTGCAGCGCGCGTTGAGCCGTTACTGCGCCCACACGATCGCCGAGGCGCGACGGAAATTGGCCGCGCTGCGCTGGGTCGGCGCTCGAACGTTTCTGATCGGCCTCGCATTCTTCGCCGGCAGTCTGGCGGCATCGGCGGGCGTCGGGCGGCTGCTGTTCATTCCGGAAGGATTGCGCACGCTCGCCTCGGAGGGCCTCATCGTCGCGGGGTGGGTGCTTCTGTGGCAGCCGCTCGACACGCTCGTGCAGGGCTGGTGGCCCCACTGGGAAGAGGAGCGCACGTTCAAAGCCATCAGCACGGTGCCGCTGCGGGTCTCGGGCTTCGACCCGCGCTCCCAAACGTAGCTCGATGCTTCGAGACGAGGCGATGCGCCTGATTTCCGATCTCGCGCTGAAACCGCATCCGGAAGGCGGACACTACGGCGAAACGTTTCGCAGCGATACGAACGTGACGGCGCCGTGGGCCGTGCGGTCCGCACTCACCTCGATCCACTTTCTGTTGTCGGGCGACGAGTTCTCGTCGTTCCATCGCCTCCGCTCCGATGAGGTCTGGCATCATTATCGCGGGGCTCCGGTCGCGATCGACGTGATCGATCCCGAGGGTCGGCACGAGCGAATCGTCATAGGCGAAAAGAACCGCTGGCAAGCTGCGATCCGTCCCGGATCCTGGTTTGCCGCGCACGTGCCGGCGGAGGGCGCGTACGCCCTGGTCGGCTGCGACGTCGCGCCGGGTTTCGATTTCGCCGATTTCGAAATCGGCAGCCGCGAAACGCTCGCGGCGACCTTTCCACAATACCGTGCACTGATCGAACGCTGGACGCGCGAGTAGGAGCGAGCATGAATAGGCGACGGTTCATCGTTGCGGGAGTTTCTGTGGCCGCGGTGGGCTCCGCGCTGGGCACCGATGCGTGCTCCTCGGGAAACGTCGGAACGAGCCTTCCGATCGGGCCGCCGCCGTTTGCACCCGTCTACCAGCTCACCACGCAGTATGCGATCACCAACATCAAAGGCTATCGGCTGCGCACGCGCACCTACAACGGCCGGATCATCGGCCCGAAAGTCGAGACGCGGCCAGGCGAAACGCTGGCGATGCAGATCGTCAACCGGCTGCCGCCCAATCCGCCGGCAAAGCCGCCGGCCGGACGCGTTTCGATTCCCGTCATCAGGAACTCGATGGAAGCGATGGACGCGCTCTCCCATTTTCCGACGAGGCCGTCGGGGCGTATCAACCTGATGAACAATCCGCACGACTTCAACACCACCAACCTGCACGTGCACGGCCTGCAGACGATTCCGCACATCTTCGCGCCGCTGGGGACGAGCGATCCGCGCGCGATGATGATCGCCATCGAACCCGGAAAGGATTTTCTCTACCACTTTCCGATCCCCGGCGATCACCCGAGCGGACTGCACTGGTACCATCCGCACAAACACGGATCGACCGACGTGCAGGTCAGCGGCGGCATGGCGGGACTCATCGTGGTGCGCGGACCAATCGACGAAGTCCCAGAGATCGCCGCGGCGCGCGAAATATTCCTTGCCGTGCAGTCGATCGCCGTCAACCCGAGCAAGACCCATCCCGGCGTCTACGAGCGCGAATACGTTGCCTACAAACCACCGAATCAAGGTGGATACACCTTCGGCACCGTCTACACCATGCTGACGGTCAACGGCGAAGGGATCTGCTGGATTCGCAACGCGTCGGCCGACAAGCCGGCCGAATTCACGCCGCTCGGCGTTCCCGAGTTTCATATGCGCCCGGGCGAGGTCGTGCGTTTGCGCCTCCTCAATGGAGCGACCCGAGCGCCGCTGCTGATGGTATTGCCCTGGTTCGAGACGTGGCAGATTGGGCTCGACGGCGTGAACACGCTGGAGCCGGTCTACTTCGAGATGAGCGGTAAGGGCACGGTGGAGATCACGCCCGATAATCTATTCACCGCTCCGATCCAAATCGCGGCGCAAGGGAACCGGATCGAACTGCTGATCCGCGCGCCGAAACGGGAGGGCAGCTACACGCTATCGTCGTTGGCGACGCGCGACATCTTTCCGGCGGCGGGCGGCGCGTTCGACATCGCGCGCTTCGTGGTTGCGGGCAGCCACGTGAAAATGAACATTCCGGCGACGCTTCCCAAACCCAAACGCGAATATCCGCTCATCGAAGACAAAGACATCGTCGCGTACCGCACGTTTCACTTCGGCCAGGGAGAGCGCACCGATCTTTTAACCGGTTTCGGATTTACGGTCGACGGCGACCTCTACGATGAAATGCTTTGTCCGACGCATCCGAAGGTGGGAACGTGCGAGCAATGGACCATCGAGAACGAAACCGACGACGTGCATCCCTTCCACTTGCACGAGAACTCGTTTCAGCTCTCTGCCGTCGACGGAAAGCCGCGCAAGCCGGTCGAGATCTGGGATACCTTCCCGATTCCTCCGAAGCGCAACGGCGTCAACGGGAAGTTGACCCTGCGCATCAGGTTCGTGCAATGGACCGGGAAGACGGTCTTCCACTGCCACGTCCTCCCGCACGAAGATACCGGGATGATGCAAAATATCCTCATGATTTAAAAGTCGTACGCTGGGCATTCCAGCGGCCGGGCGAGGAACTCTCGCCGCGAAATTGAAGAAATGCCACACTATGAAGCGTCCATTTCCGTTTCTGGCTGCGCTCTTTTTGACGGTTGCGGCAACGACCGCGGGCGCCCTCGCGCAAGAAACGCCGGCGCCCGCCGAGTCGCCGGCGCCTGCCGCGACGGGCACGCCGCCGGGCGGCCTGACCCCGATGCAGCGGGAGTACGACGGCCAACTGCACGTCACGCTCGCGCCCTACATATGGCTGCCGACGGTCCGGCAAAATTTGCAGTACTCCATTCCGACGCTGTCTGGGCACGGCGGACTACCGATTCAGACTTCGGTTCAGATCACCCCGACCGACTACGCTTCCAAGCTCAATGCGGCGGCGATGTTCGCGTTCGAGGTGCGCAAAGGCGCGTTGGATCTGTTCGGCGACTATATTTACACCAACGCTTCCGCCACGGCCAGCGCCTCGAGCGTCGTGAGCGGCCCCCACGGTCATATTAAGATTCCGATAACCTTGAACACGAACAGCCATCTCGCTGCGTCGATCTGGGAGATCGCCGCCGGCTTCTCCTTGGCGCACGGAAACAACGCCGACGTCAATCTCTTTGCCGGCTGGCGTCAGTTCCCGCTCAATCTCAGGTTCGATTACACTGCCGTGGTCGGCAAGAAGGGCATTATCGCGCCGTCAGGGACGGTCGACGAGAACCCGATGGCTAACGACGTCATCTTCGGGTTGCGCGGAAAAGCGTTCTTGAGCGATCATTTCTACATCCCGTACTACGCCGACATGGGTGTGGGCGCGATCAATCAGACCTGGGAGGCGTTCGGCGGCGCCGGCTACATGTTCAATCACGGGCAGACTATCGTGCTCATCTATCGCAGCCTCAACTACTACGACTTTCCGTCAAACTCGGCGGTGCAGAAACTCACGATGAGCGGTCCCCTGTTAGGCTACACGTTCCAGCTCTAAAAAGGAGTTCTCAATGAAACGTCTCGTTCTTTCGCTGGCGGCGGCCCTCGGTGTGGCCGCTTCCTCGGCGGTTGCCGCGCTTGCCGCTCCGCCGAACATGACCGGCATGTGGTCGGTGCAACAGTCCGGTCTTAACGGAAGCACCACGTCGACCGTAAAGCTCACGCAATCGGGCATGGGGCTCGTCGGCACGTCTTCGAACGGAACCGGTTTCACCGGGGAGTTCGTCAACGACTCGCAGATTAATGGAAAGTGGCACGGTCCGGGCGGAGCCGGATGGCTGACGGTGTACGCCAGCCCGAACGGCCATAGCTTCAACGGCACGTGGGGCTACAACGGACGTCCATCCAACGGCACGTTCGTTGCCAACAAGGTCCTGCCGCCGTCGCCGATTACCGCCGCCGGAACTTGGAACGTGAAGGGTGCTGGCGGTGCCGGCGGATTCGCCGGAACGATGAAGTGCACGCAGTCCGGTCCGACCGTCGTCTGCCACGTCGGGCCGTATATCATCAACGGCAAGTTCCGCGCCACCGACAAAGTGCGCGCGAACTGGACGGGGCCGACCGGAAAAGGCTGGTACTCGTTCTGGTTCAACGGCGACAACAATAGCTTCAACGGCATCTGGGGCAACGGTGCCGACACGACGCCGCCCGCGGGGCGCGTCGTCGGGCAGCGCTCGCTGGGCGGTTAACCGCACCAGCGCCACGGTCGAACGCACTCGTCAACGCTGCGCCGCTGAGGCGGCGCAGCGTTGAGGCATCAACCGCTCGTTTTGTTATCCGGGCGACGCTCCTGGGCGGGGATCCCGACGGCGGGAGAGCGGCCTGCCTGCGTCGTAGGTATCCGTCCGTGGCTACGTCACGGGGCCGATTTGCGCACGCGAGCGAAGCGGAGTTCGCGCGACTCTTCGACTTCTACCGAGTCCCGTGGCAGTATGAGCCCCGCACGTTTCCGATTTGCTGGAACGACCGCGGCGAGCCCGTCGAGTTCTTCACACCGGATTTTTATCTTCCGGAGTACGATCTGTACATTGAAGTCACCGTCGCAAAACCGATTCGAAACTCGCGCAAGAACCGGAAGATGCGGTTGTTGCGCTCGAATCATCCGAACGTCAACGTCAAGCTCTTCACGCGGCGCGACGTCGAGCGCGTGTTGGCTCGCCCACGGGCATTGGCCGGATGATCGGCGAGCCGCTTTTCGACGCGAGTGCCATTGCGGTGCGCGTGTCCGAGCTGGGCGCCGCGATCTCGAAAGATTACGCGGGGCGCGTTCCGCTGCTGGTCGGCGTCGCGCGGCTGCCCGCGCCGTTTTTCGCGGACCTGGCGAAAGCCGTTTCCATCCCATGCGAACTCGATACCGTTGCCGTCAATCGGTACGGCGACGGGCCGGGCGTTGAGCTCGCGAAGGATGCCGTCGTCTCGCTTGCGGGCCGCGACGTGATCGTCGTCGACGATACGATCGATACCGGTTTGACCCTGCGCTTCGTCGTCAAGCGCCTGCTCGAGCGCGCACCGTCGTCGCTGGCGGTCTGCGCGCTGCTCGATCGACCGCATCGCCGCATCGCCGACGTCGAACTGCGCTACCGTGGTTTCGAAGCCCCCGACGTCTACGTGGTCGGATACGGTATGGGCTATGCCGGACGTTATCGCGAACTCCCGGCGCTTTACGGCCACGAAACGTGGCCGCGATGAACGTGCGCCGTCGTTGCGCCTCGCTTGCGGTGCTGCTGGCGACGCTGCTCGCCGCGCTTCCCGCGCGGGCGCCGGCACTCGAACTGCATTCGATCGAGCAGGCGGCGGCGGACTACCGCAACTCGAACGAGCAGTTGCAAGACATGTTCCGCGCGGCGTTGCTCGACACGGGCAAACTCGCCGAATATGCTCCCGACGGAACCGCCTACGTAAAGACCGGCGACATTCCGGCCGAGTGGTTGCGCGATGCGTCGGCGCAGTCGCGGCCGTATCTCTACTTTGCGAAGGAAGATCCCGACGTGCGCCGCGTGCTGCAAGCCATCATCGCGCGCATGGCCAAGTACGTTCAGATCGATCCCTACGCCAACGCCTACACGCTGGACTACCGCGTTTGGGAGCAGAAGTTCGAACTCGATTCGCTGGCATATCCGACGACGCTGGCGTGGAGTTACTGGAAGACCACCGGCGACACGTCGATCTTCACGCCCGATTTTTCGAAGATGCTCGACTCGGTGCTGGCGACGATGCAGCGCGAGCAAGACCATCCGCGCAACTCCAGCTACACGCACAAGGAACTCGCCAACGACGGCAAAGGGAGGGCAGTTGGGTACACCGGCATGATTTGGACCGGCTTTCGTCCCTCCGACGACGCCTGCTACTACAACTTCCTCATTCCGTCGGAGATGTTCGCCGTCGTCGCGCTCGGCGACATGTCGGAAATCGAACGGAGCGTCTATCACAACGTCGTCAAAGCGCACGAGGCGAAGGCGCTGCGCGACGAAGTCCAGCGCGGTATTCAGAACTACGGGTTGGTGCTGATGCCGAAATACGGATACGTGTACGCCTACGAAGTCGACGGGCTCGGGAACGCGATTCTCACCGACGACGCCAACATTCCGAGCCTGCTCTCCGCGCCCTATATCGGCTACACGCTGGCGGGCGACAAGTACTACGATAACACACGGCGTTTTCTGCTCTCGCAAGACAATCCGTCGTTCTATCAGGGGCAGCGCGCACGCGGCATCGGAAGCTATCACACGCCCGACCATTGGGTCTGGCCGCTGGCGCTGATCGTCGAAGGCATGACCGCCACGACGACCGCCGAGAAACAGGACGTGCTCTCACAGTTGCTGGCGAGCGATCCCGGCGACCATCTGCTGCACGAATCGTTTAATCCGAACGATCCGCATCAGTTCACGCGTCAAGATTTCGGTTGGCCCAACGCGCTTTTCTCGGAGTTCGTCATGACGCAGTTCCAGGGCGTCGCGCAGATCCCAATGGGCGATACGGGCGACTTGGAGTTCCGCTCTGAGTAATTCCAGCTCCAAAGCCGATGTCATCGTTGGAATTCAATGGGGCGACGAAGGGAAAGGGCGGATCGTCGATCTCTACGCCCAGGAATACGACGTCGTCGCGCGTTTCGGCGGTGGCGACAACGCCGGCCATTCGATCGTCGTCGGCGAGACGGAACTCGCGCTGCGCCTCGTTCCCTCGGGTGCGCTCAATCCCCATGCAGAAGTCTTCGTCGGCGGCGGGACCGTCGTCAATCCGGCGACGCTGCTCGGCGAAATCGAGAAGCTCGCCGCACTCGGCATCGACGTTTCCCGTGTAAAGGTTTCGGATCGCGCGCACGTCGTGCTGCCGCGCCACGTCGCCGCCGATCGCGCCGCCGAAGACGCGCGCGGTGCCGGGGCGATCGGCACGACCGGACGCGGCATCGGCCCGGCTTACGTCGACAAGGTCGCTCGCACCGGCCTGCTCTTCGGCACCTATGCACGCGAGGGTCGCGACGAGACCGCCCGGCGGCTCGCGTCGCACGTGGTCGACGGCGTCGCGTACATTCACGAGAAACTTGCCGCCGGCAAGCGCGTGCTGATCGAGGGCGCGCAAGGCTCGCTGCTCGACGTCGGCTACGGCACCTACCCATACGTCACGAGTTCGCACACGATTGCGGGAGGTGCGTGCATCGGGCTCGGCATTGGCCCGACGTCGATCGGCCGCGTAACCGGTGTCGTGAAGGCGTACTGCACGCGCGTCGGCGGCGGTCCGTTTCCGTCGGAACTGCTCGACGAACGCGGCGAGCGGCTGCGGCGTCAGGGCGGCGAGTTCGGCACGGTCACGGGACGCCCGCGCCGCTGCGGATGGTTCGACGCCGTTGCCGGCCGTTACGCGGTGGCGATCAACGGGCTCACCGGCGCGGCGATGACGAAACTCGACGTGCTGACCGGTTTCGAGACGATCGGCATCGTGACAGGATACCGCCGCGACGGCAAATCCGTCGGCTTCAGCGCGATCGGCGAACCCGGAAAAGGCACGGAAAGCGACGCAACGTTCGGACTCGACGTAGAAGAAGTGTCCGGCTGGAGCGAGCCGCTCCACGATTGCCGGCGGATTGAAGATTTGCCACCCGCCGCACGGCGTTACGTCGCTCGCGTCGAAGAGTTGCTCGACACGCCCATCGAAATGGTCTCTGTGGGTCGCGAACGCACCCAACTCATCTCCATGTCATCCTGAGCGGAGCGTGCGAAGCACGCGCAGTCGAAGGACGAAGGGCCGTCAGGCTGTCGCTCGTAATGAAGGGCATGACTCTTCGCTCGCCTTCTATGGCTTTGGCGCTCTTCGTCGCCCTGCTCTCCGCTTGTAGCGGCACCTCATCGACGTTGACCGGCGCGCCGCCGAACGTCACGTTCGCGCGGCACGCGCATTCGTGGATGGCACCCGGCGCGTCGGGACGGAACTTGCTGTACGTTGCCGATCCCGGAATCGGCGCGGTCGTCGTCTACACGTACTTGCCGGGGCCGATCGGCTTCGTGGGGCTGCTCAGTGGCGCGTCAAGTCCGGAAGGCGAGTGCGTCGACGCGGCGCAAAACCTCTGGGTCACGGGCTCTTACGACGTGCTCTTCGAGTATCCGCACGGGGCGACCAGCCCGAGCGCCATACTCTCCGATCCGCTGGGTGCGACGAGCTGCTCCGTGGACCCGATGACGGGGAACCTCGCTACCGTCAACGGCTCCGTCTCGGATGAAATCGCCATCTTCAAGCATGCGCAGGGACCGCCGAAAGTCATCGCAGACGCTGCGTTCCATCAAGTCAACGCCTGCGCGTACGACGCGAGCGGAAACCTCTTCGTCGACGGCCTCTCGAATAGCGAAACGTTCACTTTTGCCGAACTCGTCAAAGGCGCGCGGCATTTCCGGCCGATCGTTTTGAACCAGACGTTTTCCGAACCGGGTGACGTTCGGTGGGACGGCAAGTACGTTGTCGTCGACGACCCGCGCGGAGCCGTGCTCTATCGGTTTTCGATCAGCGGAGGCACCGGCACGGAGGTCGGATCGACGCCGATAAACGGAGCGGGATACCTGTACCACTTTTTCGTCGAGGGCGATCGCGCCATCGCTCCTTTCCAGGACGACCAAGGCTCCTTCGTCAACCTCTACAAGTATCCGGCGGGCGGGTTTCGCTCGAAATCGCTTCCGAATTTCAGTACGCCGCGCGACGCCGTCGTCAGCCTAGCGCCGGGCAATCGCGCTACCGCGCGGTGAGCCCGTAAATGTCGGATTTCAGCCGCGAACCCTTGTGGAAACCATCGATCTCCTGCGTGGGATAGTTATCGCCGTATAAACCTGCGGCGAACCCGTAGACGATCCCATCGTAAATCGAGCAGCCGACGAACACGTCACCTTTATCGTCGACGGCGACGCTGGTGGGATTCTTCAGGCCGGTTTTTTCGCCTGATATCTCTTGGATCGGCGCAACGTTGCCGCCGGCGCCCGAGGCGTAGATCGTGATGCTCTCACTTCCGGCATCGTCGTTTGCGACGTAGAGATTGCCCGACGCATCGAACGCCAATCCCGTTATCGAATAGCCGAGTTGCGTGTTGTAACCGCCGATGGATTTTATTGGCAGGGCATTGCCGTTCGCGCCCGGCGCATACACGGCGATCGTTCCCGGGCCGCCGGCGTTGTTTGCGTTGGCGACGTAGAGGTCGCCCGAGGAATCGACGGCAATGCCCGAGGGCCGGACCAATCCGGTTTTCAATCCGCGAATCTCGCGAATGGGCTTCAAGTCTCCCGTGCCGGCCGGCCCATAGACCGTAATGCTATCGAGCCGGAACGACCGGCTGCCGTCGTTTGCCACGTAAATGTCGCCGCTCTGATCGACGGCGACGCCCCACGGATAATCCAGACCCGTTTTGCCGCCTGCGATATGGCGCGCGGGCCGGTCGTTGTGCCCAAAGCTGCCCGCCGCATAGACGTTCACGGAGTTCGCATTAGTCACGTAGACGTTCCCAGGTGCGTCGAGCGCGATGCTCATCGGCTGATTCAAACGGGCGAGCCGGCCGTAGACGCGCGCTGCCGGCGTCCGTAACTTCCCGTCGAGCGAGTACGCGTTGAGGGTCGCGTCCTTTGCGAACGTTGCCACGTACAGGCAGCCCCCGGAAGAGCATGTGGCGCTGCTTTCCGGCCGCGCCCCATTGGGAACTCCAACACCGAGGCCTTGTGAGGTCGCCGGGCCGCTGCAAGACGACAGCAGAATCAGTGCGGCGGCAACGCACGCGTTTCGAATCATCCATAAGCATTTCGCCGATGCGGCCGTCGTCACCCCGAGTAAAATGCTTCATCGCCGAATTTCGAAGATGCTGCCTTCACCGATGCCGGGGCCGGGACCGCCGAACTCCGTGGTGCCGAACAGATCGCCCGACGGTTCGAGGAGAAGCGCGCTTCCCGGCATGCCTCCGTCGGTTGCGTCGTCTTCGAAGACGTGCAGGACGTGCTCCGTCCATTTGCCGCCGTTTGCACTGAGTTTGAAGACGGTACCGCAGCCGCCGCCGTCGTTGCACTGCGGATCTCCGCCGTTGCTCGTCGTTCCGTACACGCCGCCGTCGGTTCCGACGGTGACGCCCGCGGTTGGGCGTGCCCCATCGTTGCCGCCTTTAAACTCGTGTATGACGGTATCCACGTACGCTCCGCTCGCCGCGCGGCTCACCTCGAAGACCACGCCGCAGTTGCACTCGTCGCTGCCGCCGGTAACCGTCGTCCCGTAAGAGTTGCCCGCTGCATCGAACGCGGGCGACCCGTTGGGAACGTACCCTTGCGAAAACGATTTGCCGAGGAGGATCAACTGATCGTACCGCCACCGTCCTGCCGTGTGTTGCATCTCGAAGAGATCGCCCGCCATGCCGTAGATCTGGCCCGCAGCACCGGGTGTGAGGTCGCCGAGCGGATGCGCTCCGCCCAAGCGCCGTCGCTGAAAGACGTGCAGAATGCGAAGCCCCCAGTTCGAGCCCCCCGCCCGTTTCAGTTGAAAGAACGTCCCGAGCCCGGCTCCCTCGGAGTAACACGAATACGTTCCACCGCCGCAAAATGTCGTCCCGTAGACGGCGCCGCTCGCGTCGAGTACCAGCCCGCCCGCCGGATTTCCACCGTCGCGCCCACCTTGAAAAAGATGCAGCACCCGCTTCGCCCACTGCCCGCTTCCGGCCGCGGTGAGTTCGAAAACCGTCCCGCAACCCTTATACACCCAGAAGAGCGGAACGCAGCCGCTGTTTCCGCCTCCCATCGTTACGCCGTAGAGATTTCCGCCCGGATCCATCGCGAGCGTTCCCCACGGGCCTGCGCCGTCACCCAGGTTTTGGAAGTCGTAGAGAATGCGTTCCGTCCAGCCGCCGGGCGTGCGGCTGAGTTCGAAGACCGTTCCGCAGCCGGTAACCGTGTGCCCAAACGTGCACGTTCCGCTGCCTCCCGCGTTGGTTGTGCCGTAGAGATTCCCCGCCGCATCGCGAATCAAGCGACCGGTCAGAGGCGCCGCGCCGTCGGGTTTTCCGGCAAAAAAATACAGCGCATTTTCTTGAAACGACGTTTGGCGCGCGGACGGAAGACGTGCGGGAAGATTCGACGGCACTTGCGGCGCTGCGCACGCGGCCATCATTGCAATTCCGAGAATGCTCGCCAGTCGTGCGGTTGCGCTCATTTGCGTTTGCCTCACATCGTCGTGATTGGACACGCGGACGAGGAATAGATTGCGGAGAAAACGGCAATTCGCCCTGCAGGCGGTCCTGGACTACCGGCGGCATCTCGAGGAAGAGGCGCAGCGGGCCGTTGCGGAGCACGCCCGTGCGCTCGAGTCCCACCAGCGCCGTATCGACGACTGCGAGGAAGCCGCGAAAGCCTACCTGCGGTTCGTGCACGCGGATGGCAAGCTCAGGCTCGCGGACATGCGCGCCTGCGAACGGCACTTGGCGACACTGGAACTCACCGCGGCGCACTCCTCCGTCGCGGCCGAGGAAGCGGAAGCGGCGCTCGACGCCGCACGGCGCTTTGCCGTCGAAGCGTCGCGCGACCGCCGCGCGATCGAAATCCTCCGCGATCGCCATTTCGCCGCGCTCGCAACCGCGGAGCGATGCGCGGAAGAGACTGAGATTGCGGAGATCGACGCCACGCGAAGGCGGCGGAGTTCGAACGGCAAGAAACCGATGCTCGCGTAGCTAAAGCCGTCGTCGTGTCACGGCGCAGACGATGATTCCGCGGTATCTCGGAACGCTCGCCATCGTGCTCCTACTGGGGATGGTTCTCACGCGCGTCTACCTGCTCCGCCGCAGTGGGACCGACGCGATGCGGTTCGCCAAAACCGACAAAAGCGACTACGTGATTCCGCCGTTCGCGTTCTTCTATTTTTATCTCGTCTTCGCGAACGCGTTCGGTTGGCCGACCGTCGCGCATTCGGCATTGCCCTCCGCGGACTGGGTCGCCTGGCTGGGCGTGGCATTCTGCGCCGGGGGTTTACTCTTCTTGGCGGCCACGTTGCGTTCGTTCGGAGAGAGCTTCCGCGTCGGCATCGACGATCGGCAACCGGGTCCGCTTGTGACCGAGGGCGTCTTCGCCGGGACGCGCAATCCGATTTACGTCGCCTTCGCGTTCGTGCTACTCGGCGAGTTTTTGATTTTCAGCAACTGGATTCTGCTGCTCTATCTCGTCACCGGCATCGCCCTCTTCCACCGTCAGGTGCTTCGCGAGGAACGTTCGTTGGCCGCGACTTACGGCGACGAATATCGCGCGTACTGCACCCGCGTTCGCCGCTACCTGTGAGAGACGAGCACGGTGCGAAGGGCCGCGATCGTCGCGGAAGCCCTTCGTAAAGAGTTGTACAGTATATGAAGAATGTTCCCGACGACTGCCGGCGTCTTCACGGCGCCGGCACCGACGGTGTCGTCAATGTACGGGCCGCCCCTCAAAGCGCTCGGCACGGCCGAAACGATAACGGTCTTATCGGACGGCTCCGGGCGATAGCTACACTGGACACGATTCTCCGGATTCCATCCCGCTTGCGGCGCATCGGTTCGCGGTGATAGGCTGTGCGTGAAGCGATGCCAATCCCTGAAATCGTCGTTCCAAGCACCGAACCGGAAACGGAATGGGTGCGTGGGCGTCCGCTACAAAAGGTGAGCCCGACGCGCGCACATGCGCTCGTGCAACTCGCACTCGCCGCCGCGTTGCGCACGTGGGCGAGAAATCGTGGCAACGTCGGCACCGAATGGCGTTTCCGGATTGCGCCGCCGGGCGCGGCGCCGCGACCGCTGGTTCCCGATGTCGCCTACGTAGCGCTCGATCGCCTTCGGGGCTTGAGCGGGCGCGATTTGGACGTGCCGCAACTCGCACCCGACGTCGTGGTAGAAGTCCTGTCGCCGGACGACGATCGCCGCGACGTCGACGACAAGATTGCGACGTATTTGGCTGCCGGATCCTCGCTCGTCATCATCGCCGATCCGCATAGGGCGATCGTTGAACTGCACGATAGCGTGCGCACGACGGTGCTGGGTGCACCCGACGAGATCACTCATCCGGCACTGCCGGGCTTCAGTCTCGGAGTGCAGGAGCTGTTCGAGGATATCGCGCCTCCAGCGTGACGGCGCGCGTGAAGCGCTAGCTCGAGGGCGTCGGCGACGGATTGGGCGACGGCGAACTCGAGGAAGCCGGCGAGGCTGAGGGCGTCGGCGTCGTGCCGGGCGGATACTGGAAGCCGTAGAGCGCCAGCAACCATATTTGGCCGCGTTTGACCGTCACGCGCGGGGTTGCGAAGTTGAACGAGACCGTCGTGTCGGTGGACCCATATTTCGTGTACGTCGCGAGGTACTGGTCGGTTCGTTTTCCGCGCACCGCCGTTTCGTTGTATAACTGAATCGCGAACGAGCGCGTCGCCAGTTGCGTCTTCGGGATCGTGTATTGGACCGCGGCCGTGCCGTTGAGCGCGAAGTCGGTGTCGCTCTGCAAACGAATCGCCATCATCGGCGTGATGCGCAACAGCCGCGGATCGGGGTTCGTCATCGACGGAACGTCCTTCGGCAACGGTTCCATCTGCAGCGTGATCGTTCCAGGCGGCGTCGGCGACGCGCTCGTCGAGTCGGAAGAGTCGGAATCGTCGCCGTCGTCTGAACCCCCAGATGCGGCCGCCGTAGGGGTAGCCGTCGGGGTTGGCTTGGGCGTCGGTTTGGGCGTCTGTCCGGGAGACGGCGGCGGTGAGGGCGTCGGCATATTGAAGCTGAGCGTACACGTATACTGCTCGAAGAGCGGGCACTTTACGCCGTTGGGCCCGTCGCCGACCGCGAACTGCGATTGATTCGGCGCGAGCGTCGCGCCCGGCTGCGTGAGTTCGGGCTGACCGTTTTGACCGATCGTCGGCCCCTGCATCTCGCCGGTGCCCATCGGCCCCGGCTGCTGCACGGGGGGACCCATCATGCCGGGCATGCCGCCGGCACCGCTGTCGAGGCCGCCTTGGCAGGCGCCCATTAGCAGCGCGACGGTCGCGAAAGCGATGCGTACGTCGAACTTCATTTGCACTTACGTTCTCGACTCGACACGCGCGTTCAGTTCCTCTGCGAACGTTCCAACCGCGAGCGTGCGTTTTTCTTCGACGCCGCGCTCGTTGACGTTGACCGTGCCGTCGGCGGCCTCTTGTTTACCGGCCACGAGAATGTAGGGAATTTTCTGCGTCTTCCAGTGGCGAATTTTATAGCCGAGTTTCTCGTTGCTTTCGTCGACTTCGATGCGATATCCCATGCCGCGCAGGCGCGCGCCCACGTGACGCGCGTACTCGTGCTGATGTTCGGAGATCGGCACGACGACCGCTTGCACCGGCGCCAGCCAAGCAGGAAATGCACCGCCGTAATGCTCGACGAGAATTCCGAAGAAGCGTTCGAGCGAGCCGGCCAGCGCCCGGTGGATCATCACGGGCGTGTGATCGTGCCCGTCGCTGCCCCGGTATTTCAAGTCGAAACGCACGGGCAAGAGAAAGTCGACTTGCACGGTGCCGAGCTGCCACTTGCGGCCGATCGCGTCGCGGACGTTGATGTCAAGTTTTGGGCCGTAGAAGGCACCGCCGCCCGGATCGATCTCATGCCGCAGCGCGAAGCGCGCGAGCGCTTTACGAATCGCCTCCTCGGCAAGGGGATCGGTCTCGCCGCGCAGCCGCTCTTCGCGCGTCGAGAGCACGTACTCGAAATCGGCGAAACCGAAGGCGTTCATCAGCCGAATCGCCTCGTCGAGCGTCTGCTCGAACTCGCCCTGCAGCTGTTCGGCGGTACAGAAGATGTGCGCGTCGTCCTGCGTGAACCCGCGTACGCGCGTCAGCCCGTGCACGACGCCCGAACGCTCGTACCGATAGACCGTTCCGAACTCGCTGTAACGCACCGGCAGTTCGCGATAGCTGCGCGCGCGATCGCGATAGATGAGGATGTGGCCCGGGCAGTTCATCGGCTTGAGGCGGAAGCGCTGCTCCTCGACCTCCAGCGGCCCGAACATATTCTGACCGAAGTTTTCCAGATGCCCGGAGATTTCGTAGAGGCGCTCGCTGACGACGTGCGGCGTCACGACCGGCTGATAGCCACGTTCGCGCAACCCTTCGCGGATGAAGTCTTCGATCAAGCCGCGTACGATCGCGCCCTTGGGGTGCCAGAAGATGAGACCGGCGCCGGCGTCTTCTTCGACGGAGTAGAGATCCAGGTCGGCACCGAGCTTGCGGTGGTCCCGCTTGAGCGCCTCTTCGAGTTGCGTCAGGTACGCGTCGAGTTCGGCCCGGTCGTACCAAGCCGTACCGTAGATGCGCTGGAGCATAGGCCGTCGCTCATCGCCGCGCCAGTAGGCGCCCGCAACGCTGGTGAGTTTGAGCGCGCCGATCTCGCCGGTCGAATCGGCGTGCCCGCCGCGGCAGAGGTCGGTAAACGCGCCGATGGTATAGAGCGTGATCGGCTCCCCCTCCGGGATTTCGCTGGCAATCTCTACCTTATAGGGGTTGTCCTTGAAAATGCTGAGCGCGTCGGTGCGGCTGACCGCTCGCCCGGTCATAGGATAGTCGGCCGCGACGATCTCGGCCATCCGAGTCTCGATCCGGCCGAGATCGTCGGGCGTGAACGGGTCGGGTCGATCGAAATCGTAGTAGAAGCCGTTCTCGATGGACGGCCCAATGGTCGGCTTCGCCTCGGGAAAGAGATCTTGCACGGCGTAGGCCAACACGTGGGCCGCCGTATGGCGCAGTTCCGGAAGCGGCGTTTTGACCTTCGAGTCGGACATTGAAGCGGCGCTTTCGGCGGTGCCGGGCCCCGGGGCCTTCGCGAACCCGCCGCTCCGGTTTAAGGACCTCCCTATGCGTTCTTAATCTGTCCTTATCATTCGGCCCCGAGAATGGAGGCATGCGAAAGACTTTGACATTCGCCCTTGCGGCGCTATTTGCCATGGCCCTTCCCGCCGCTGCGGCGACGCAACTCACCGGCGCGGGCTCGACCTGGGATTACCCCTACTTTTCGAAGGCGTTCTACGAATACAGCAAGAGCCACGGCGACGTGCAAGTGAACTACCAGTCGATCGGCAGCGGCGGCGGTATCGCGCAGTTCACGCAGCGGACGGTCGACTTCGGCGCCACCGACGTGCCGATGAACGCGGGCGAGGTCAAAGCGGCCGAGGCCTCAGGCGGCCCCGTCCTGCAGGTGCCCGTCGTCCTCGGCGGCGTCTCGGTGATCTACAACGTTCCGGGCATTGGAAGCGGTCTGCACTTGACCCCCGGCGTGCTCGCGAACATCTTTCTGGGCAAGATCGCGAACTGGAACGATCCGCAAATCGGCAAACTCAACTCGGGAATGAAACTCCCGAGCACGCCGATCGTCGTCGTGCACCGCTCGGACGGCTCGGGCACGACCTACATCTTCACCGACTACCTCAGCAACATCTCGGCCGAATGGAAAAGCAAGGTCGGCACCGGCAAGAGCGTCACGTGGGCGGCTGCGAGCGCGATCGGCGGTAAAGGCAGCGAAGGTCTGGCCGGACAGGTGAGCAACAATCCCGGCGCGATCGGCTACGTCGAACTCGCGTACGCGATTCAAAACAAGATGCCGCAGGCGACGTTGCAGAACGCTGCCGGCAAGTACATTTCGGATGCGCCGGGCGGCGTACGCGCCGCGGCCGCGTCGAAACCCGAGCTCTCGCCGACGAACTTCTCGATCGTCGACTCGAAGTGTGCGGCGTGCTATCCGATTGCCGGCTATAGCTGGGTCGTCATCTATCAGAACCCGCAGGACAAAGGCAGAGGGAAGATGCTTCAGCAGATTCTGACGTGGCTCACGGGCGACGACGCTCAGAAGCTGGCGGGCGGACTGGATTACGTTCCGCTGCCCAACAACATTCAGGATCTCGCGCATAAGGCGCTGGCGAAGATGCACGTGTGATCGACGCGCAAGAATAGCGTGAAGGTAGGAAGCGCCTCGATCGTGTATTGGGGCGTTTCTTATACCCCGCTGTTGAAGCTATGAAGACTCGAAACTATGCCGCAGTCGCGGCGGCGGATCGGATCTTTCTGTGGGTGGTGTACGCCGCCGCAGCCCTCTTCGTGCTGCTCGTCGCGATGCTCTTCGTCGAGCTCGTGCACGGCTCGTGGCCGTCGATCCAAGCTTTCAAGCTAAAATTTCTCTGGACGTCCGAATGGAACCCCGTCACCGGTCAGTTCGGAGCCCTGCCGCTGATCTTCGGCACCGTCGTCAGTTCGCTGATCGCCATCATCTTGGCCGGTCTGGTCGGCATCCTCGCGGCCGCCTATCTCGCCGAGTTCGCGCCGGTGTGGATCGCTCGTCCGTTGGGCTTCGTCATCGAGCTTTTAGCGGCTGTGCCGAGCGTCGTCTTCGGATTGTGGGGCCTCTTCGTGCTCGCTCCGTTCGTGCGCAATGCGCTCGGGCCGTTGCTACAGAAGACGCTGGGATTCTTGCCCATTTTTCAGGGAACGATCAGCGGCGTCGGCATGCTGACGGCGGGCCTGATTCTCGCGCTGATGATTCTTCCGACGGTGACCGCCATCAGCCGCGAAGTGATCGTCGCCATCGGTTCCGACCTGCGCGAAGCATCGATGTCGCTGGGCGCGACGAAATGGGAGACGGTCGCGCGCGTCGTGCTGCCCGCGTCGCGCGTTGGCATTTTCGGCGCGCTCGTGCTCGGATTGGGCCGTGCGCTCGGAGAGACGATAGCGACGACGATGGTGATCGGTAACCGGCCGGAGATCGCGACGTCGCTCTTCGCGCCCTCGTACACGCTGGCAAGCGTCATCGCCAACGAGTTCAGCGAGGCCAACGGAACGGTGTACGTGAGCGCCCTCATCGAGTTAGGCTTGCTGCTGTTCATCGTGAGTTTCATCGTCAATGCGATGGCGCGGTTGCTGCTGTGGGCCGTCTTACGGGAGCGGTCGTAATATGGCGGCCGGAGTAGCGCGAACGCGCGACCGCGTCGCCGTTCGTCACGCGCTCAGCTTCGTAGGCACCGCGGCGACGGCGGCCTGCGCGTCGATCGGTGCGATAGCGCTGCTGTTGATTCTAGGATACGTCGCGTATCAGGGCTTCCGCGCCGTCAATCTCGCGTTCCTCACGCAGTTGCCGGTGCCGGTCGGCGAACCCGGCGGCGGCGTCGCCAACGGTATCGTCGGAACGCTCATCACGGTAGGGCTCGCGATCGTGATCGCGACGCCGCTCGGACTGCTGTGCGGACTTTTCTTGGCCCTCTTCGGTCGCGGCTGGTTTCCGGAGGCGGTGCGCTTTCTCTCCGACGTGCTTTCCGGAATTCCGAGCATCGCAATCGGCCTCTTCGCCTACACCCTGCTCGTCGCGCCGTTTCGGCATTTCTCGGCCGTCTCGGCGTCGTTCGCGTTCGCGCTGCTCATGCTGCCGCTGATCTTGCGAACGTCGGAAGAGGCGGTGCGCAGCGTGCCGCGGGCGATTCGCGAGGGTGCACTGGCGCTCGGACTTTCGGAGTTATCCTCGACGATTCGCATCGTGCTGCCGGCCGCGAGGGCGGCAATCATCACGGGGCTCCTGCTGGCGATCGCGCGCGTCACCGGCGAGACCGCGCCGCTGCTCTTCACCGCGTTCGGCAGCCAATTTCTGGGAGTTCAACCCGGCGCAGCCGATGGCGCAGTTGCCCTTACAAGTCTTCACCTACGCGATTTCGCCATATCAGAGTTGGCACGCGCAGGCGTGGGGCGGCGCGCTGCTGCTGATTCTCGCGGTGCTCGTGCTCAACGTGCTGGCGCGGCTCGTGCTTTCGCCGAAGGCGCAGCGGTGACCGCGTCTCCGGCGGCGCCCGCGGCCGGTGCGCCGCTCAGCGTGCACGAACTGAGCGCCTACTACGGCGACCGTTGCGCGGTGGCCGCCGTTACGATGGCTTTTCGGGCAAACGCCGTAACGGCGCTGATGGGTCCGTCGGGATGCGGAAAAACGACGATTCTGCGCTGCCTCAATCGCATACACGAGATCGCGCCCGGCGCCTACGCGCGGGGGCGGGTGCTGCTCGCCGGTGAGGACGTCTACGATTCCGGGATGAGCGTCATCGAGTTGCGCCGCCGCGTGGGCATGGTATTTCAGCGTCCCAACCCGTTTCCGACGCTCTCGATCGCCGGAAACGTCACCGCCGGATTGAGCGGGGGCATCCCCGCGAGCGAGAAGATGCACTTGGCCGAAAAGGCGTTGCGCGGTGCCGCCTTGTGGGACGAGGTCAAAGACAAACTTTCGCAGCCGGCAACCGCGCTTTCGGGCGGACAGCAGCAGCGCTTGTGCATCGCGCGCGCGCTCGCGGTCGAACCCGAAGTGTTGCTGATGGACGAGCCGACCTCGTCGCTCGATCCCATCTCGACGCTCAGCATCGAAGAACTCATGACGTCGTTGGCCGACGAATACGCGATCGTCGTCGTGACGCACAACATGCAACAGGCGGCGCGCGTCTCGGATTATTCCGCGTTCATGCTTGCCGACGAACGCGGTATCGGACGTCTGATCGAGATGGACGAAACGACGAAGATCTTCACCAAGCCCTCCGATCGTCGCACCGAGGATTACATCACCGGCCGCTTCGGTTAGCCTCCCACCCAGCCAAGCGGAAATGGGTGGAGGGTCGAAGAATGCCGCCCTCCGACAAATCGTTTCACCTGTGTGGGAGCTCCAAATGCGCCTTCCGGTTTTTCGTTGTTTTGCGCTCGGCTGCGGCGTGGCCGTGATGACGCTTGCCGGCTGCGGTGGCCCGGCGTCGCCGGGTGCGCCTCCGGCTCAAAGCGGCGTGCTCGAGCGGATCGGCAGTCATTCGTGGATGGCGCCCGATGCAAAGAGCGGTGCGCTGCTCTACGTTTCCGACGCCAAGTCGAACGAGGTGCTCGTGTACTCGTATCCGCAAGGCGAGCAGGTCGGGACGCTGAGCGGCTTCGGAAACCCGCGCAGCGAGTGCGTCGACAAAGCGGGCAACGTGTGGATCGCCGACACGGGCGGCGACGACGTCGTCGAGTTCCCGCACGGCGGATCGCAGCCGCTCGTCTCGCTCGACGTTGCCGGGGCGCCGGCGGGCTGCTCGGTCGATCCGGTCAACGGCAACTTGGCCGTCAGCGGGGGCGTCAGCGGTCTCACCGTTTCGATCTTTCGTCACACGCAGCACGGTTGGGGCTCACCCACCCGCTATCTTGACGCGGCGATGAGTGCAGCGGGATTCTGCAGCTACGACGGCTCCGGTAATCTGTTCGTCGACGGCGTCGATGCGCAGGGTGCGTTTGCGCTTGCCGAGTTGCGCCCGCTCAAGAAGCAACTGGAGCGTCTCAACACCCGCCAGCAGTTCAAGGCGCCCGGACAGGTCGGCTGGGACGGCAGTGCCATTGCGATCGAAGATGCCGGCGTCTCCCCGTCGGCTATTCATCGCTTCACGATCGGCAGCAAAGGCCACGTCACCGAGATCGGAACGACGACGCTCGACGGCAGCAAGAGCGTGCGCGAGTTTTGGATCGGGGGCGGCACGCTGGTCGGTCCGGATCAGTTACGCGATCGAGTCGGATTCTGGAACTATCCCGACGGCGGACAACCGGTCACGACGATTACGAACGTTCATGCATACGGGGCTGTCGTCAGCCCGGCACAGTAGGAGATCTTCATGCTACGTCGACTTCTCGCCATCGCGGTCTGCGCGCTGATCGCCGGATGCAACAGTCAATCGAGTTCGCCGATGAGCGCGCTCCCGGTCGGCCAGCAACCGGGCACGAGCGGCGGCACACCGGCCGCGCCGAATAACGTTAACGAACTTCCCGAGCCGCCGGTCATTCATGCGGTGCACGGCGTCGCCGAAGTCCCGCTGATCGTCGATCTCAATCCGGCGACCGGTCTTCCCGGCTTCGACTATGGCGGCATGCACGGCGTCAGCCCCACGGTCAATCTCAAGCCCGGCGAAACGATGGTTTTCGACGTTGCCGACCACCTGCAGCGCAGCGGCGGCATGGCGAGCTTCATGAATCTGCATTTCCACGGCATGGGCTCGACGCCGCTGGCGCCGGGTGACGACGTCCTGGGCATGTTCGCGACTCCGGGCCATGGCGTTCATTACTCCATTCACATTCCGAAGAACCAGCCGCCGGGACTCTACTGGTATCATCCGCACATCCACGGCCAGACCAACTTCCAAGTCGGTCAGTCGGGCATGTCGGGTGCGATCGTCGTCGACGGACTCGCACACCATTTGCCCGGCCTTGCGAGCATGAAGCAGCGGCTCATTATCGTCCGCGACACCGGGATCGGCGCGAACGTCGTTCCGGCGGGCCAAGACGGAATGGACGGCATGAACGGCATGGGCGACGGCGGCGTTGCCAAGCCGCATTTTATCAACAACGACCCGTGCGGACCCGAGATCGGCCTCACCGTCTCGCTCAACGGTGCGGTGCAGCCGATCATTACGATCCCACCCGGCCAACAGCAGTTCTTCCGCGTCATCAACGCGACCGGGCACAAGACGCTCAAACTCGCGGTCGACGGTGAGTCGCTCGAACTCGTTGCCATCGACGGGTTCGCCCTCGACACCAATCCGAAGAATCCGCCGACCGAGACGCTGCCCTACATCGTCGTGCCGCCGGCGGCGCGCGCGGAGTTCGTCGTGACCGGACAGAGCCATGCAACGATCTTCCGTTCGCAGTGCTACGATTCGGGCTCCGGCGGCGATCGCGACCCCAACGTCGTGCTGGCGAAGATCCAGCCGCCCGCGCACCATGGCGACGCACGCTACGCGCCGCCGAAACCGCTGGCCGTCGGCGCGCCGCTGCCGGCGAACGTCTACACGACGGCACTCCCGGCGCCGTCGGCTCAGCGCACCGTCGTCTTCAGCGAAGGCCCGCGTCACTTCCTCATCAACCATCAGGTCTTCAATATCAACTCGACGCCGGCATACGTCGTTCGCACCGGCACGACCGAGGAATGGCACATCGTCAACACGACGACGGAGGTGCACGACTTTCACATCCACCAGATCCATTTCTTGGTAGAGAAAGCAAACGGCATCAAACTGCAGCATCCGTACTGGGCCGACAGCGTCGTCATTCCGCACAAGCGCGGCGACGGAGCGCCCGGAACACTCGATCTCCTGATGAATTTCCGGGATCCGGTCATCAAGGGAACCTTCGTATTCCACTGCCACATTCTCGATCACGAAGACGGTGGAATGATGGCGAAGATCCAGGCAATCTAAGAGCGCAGAGGGCGAAAGGACAAAGCATGAGAGCGTTTCACTTTGGATGGGCGTGTTGCGTCGTAACCGCGCTGCTTGCAGGATGCGGGGCGCAATCCCAACAGGCGGTGCCGCTTGCCGGCGCGCCGGAGACGGCGCCGGCCGCCCGCGCGATCCGCACGTGGATGTCGCCCGACGCGCACCGTCACAATCTGCTCTACATCTCCGACAACAGCGGCTTCGTCTACGTCTTCCAGTATCCGACGGGCAAGCTCGTCGGGACGATCGGAGGTTTCGACGGATCGTCCGGTCTGTGTGCCGACTCGAAGGGAAATGTCTTCATCACGAACACCGACGGTCAAGACGTCCTCGAGTACGCGCACGGCGGCAAGAAGCCGATCGCGACGTTCCTCTTGTTTGGAGCCTTCCCCAACGGCTGCGCGGTCGATCCGGCGAGTGGAAATCTGGCCGTCACGAACTTCGCCACGAGCCCATCGCAAGGTCCCGGGAACGTGGCCGTCTTTGCCAAGGCGCAAGGCAATCCAACCTTTTACACTGCGAAGGGCTTCATGGAGTACCTGTTCGCCGGATACGATGGAAACGGCAATCTATTCGTCGACGGTGTCAACTCGGGTACGAGCCAGTCGCTCTTTGCGGAGCTGGCCAGCGGAAGTTCGACCCTCTCGAATCTCACCGTGAGTCAGTCGATGGGCTTTCCCGGCGGCATTCAATGGGACGGGAAGTACATGGCGATCGAAGACGATATGAAGGACACGATTTACCGCATGAACTTCTCGGGTTCCACCGGCACGGTCGCGGGAACCGTCCATCTGAGCGCGCGCAGCCATCTCGTCGTGCAGTTCTGGCTCCAGGGCGATACGATTATCGTGCCCTTCGGCGGATCGCCGCGGACGGTGAAGAAGATCGGTTTTTGGAACTATCCTGACGGCGGAAAGCCGATGGCCCAGTTCGACGGCATCGGCGCGACGGAACTGGTGGGCGCGGCAGTCAGCGTGGTGAAATAATCCGAGGAGGAGGAGGGTCACGGTGTTCGAGGGACGAGTTGGGATCGTAACCGGCGGCACGCGCGGCATCGGCGCGGCGATTACGCGAATGCTCACCGAACAAGGCGCGTCGGTTGTGGCAGGGTATAGCCGCGGCAAGGAGAGTGCCGAGCGTTTTCGCGACGAGATGGCCGCCAAAGGAGCGAAGGTCTCGATCCATCAGGGCCGCGTCGACGAAGCCGACGATTGCAACCGCGTCTTCAAAGAAGCGATGGAAACCTTCGGGCGCGTCGACTTTCTGGTGAACAACGCCGGCATCACGATCGACAAGACGATGCGCAAGATGACGCCCGAAGATTGGCGGCAGGTCATCAACGTCAACCTGTCAGGCGCGTTTCAGATGACCAAGGCGGTGCTCGAGCACATGATCGAACGCGGATCGGGCCGCATCGTGATGATCAGTTCCGTCATCGGGGAGACCGGGAACGTCGGACAGACGAACTACGCGGCCTCCAAGGCCGGGCTCTTCGGATTCTCCAAGAGCCTCGCGCTCGAAATGGCGCAAAAGGGCATCACCGTCAACTGCGTCGCGCCCGGCTTCATCGCAACCGAGATGGTCTCCGCGATTCCCGAGGCGACGTTGAACAAGGTGATCGAGCGCATTCCACAGCGCAGGTTAGGCAAGCCGGAGGAGGTCGCGCGCGTCGTTCGGTTCCTGCTCGAAGACGACGCGAGCTATATCACCGGCGCGGTCTTCAGCGTCAACGGCGGCCTCGATATGTAACTCCCCGATGTCATCCTGAGCGGAGGCGCGGAGCGCCGCAGTCGAAGGAGCGCTACTCGTAGTCGGGAATGCGCCTGTCGGGCCGACGATGCATGAAGAAGCTCGGCGGTTTCGGCGCCTTGATCGGGACGAACGTGCGCGGATTCTGAGTGAAATCGAAGCAGTCCGCCGCAGGATCGTTGGCCCGCGTATCGCTGGCGGCGAGTTGCGCCAGGCCGAAATTGTCTTCGGCAAAGCGCAAAATACTACCGGTTTCGTATTCCACGTGCGATACGTAGTCTTTCTTCGCGTAGGGTGAAATGACGAGTAACGGTACGCGGAATCCCGTGCCGTCGTAATCGCGGTGAATCGGCGGGACGTGATCGTAGAGACCACCCCAGTCGTCCCACATCACGAAGATGGCGGTCGAGTTCCAAAACTTGCTTTGGCCGACGGCATTGACCAGCGCCGAGACCCACGAAGGGCCGTAACCGCCGCCGCAGTTCACGTGATCGGATTCTTCGCAGGTCGGCGTGATCCACGTGACGTTCTCGAGCGTCCCTTGGGCGACGTCGGTCAGGAACTGCTTCTGAGGCGTGATGACGTCTTTTTTCCAGTCGGGTCCGTAGCGAATGTGACGAATGGCCTGATAGCCCGACCACACGTAATCGGTGAAATCGCTGTAGTCGCTGGAGTAGAACCGCCAGGTGAGGCCGGCGTTGTCGAGTTCGTCGCCGAGCGTCTGGTAGTCGAAGCACACCGTCTGCTCGCGGCCGATCGTCCGCTGCTTGGTAATCGTCGAAACCTTGTCGGTCTTGCCGCCGTCGCAACCCCAATAGAAGCCCGGCAAATTGACGCTCGACTTGGCTTGGGCGGCGATAACGTACTGGTGCGAGACGAAGCTCTCGTCGAGATGCGACTGGTGCATGTGATCGGCGAGCACCCATTGGTGCGCCATGTCGAAGTACGGTTTCGATTCTTTGTGCGGAACGAAGACGTACTCCGGATTGGGAGGGCCTTGGGCAAGCTCTTTGTCGAAACCGTCGTTACGGCATTGCGTGCCGGGCAGTTGCCCCGTCCCGTGGCAGGCCGCCACGAATGCGGCCAGCGAGTGGTCGATCTCGTATTGCGTGGCCAGACTCACCGGCTGCAGCGTAATGGTCTGTCCTTTCGAGTTTTTGCCGCTCGGGACCGTATCGGCTCCGGGATAACCTTGAAAGAGATTGTCGAAACTGCGGTTCTCTTGAATGATGAAAATAACGTGTTGAATCTTGCCGCCCGAAACGCCGTTCGCGTGGCTTACGAGCGGCGCGCTGCCCGGCGCCGGGGTAAGGATCCCGTTGCATCCCGCGAGGGCGGTTGCAACAAAAAACGCAGGCCATCTTTTCATGAATGCACGGACCTCGTAACATAGAGAGAAGCGCGAGGGTTCGGGGATAGCGATACGTGCTCCTCGGAAGTGAGCAAGCATCGCGGCACGGAAGTCGCGTCGTTCATGAAACGGAGGGTAAACGTGAATCGTTCGAACGTCTTGGGCGTCCTAGCGTTCTTTACGCTATCGGTCGCCATCTGCGGACGCGCCGCCACGTTGACCGCCGTGAAGGCCGCCCCAGGCGACCATTCCGCGCTGCGTGCGGCTAGCGGTGCCGCCCCGCGTGCCGGCAGCGTCGTCGTGGTTCTCATGGAGAATCGCGGCTACGCTTCGGTGATCGCAAACCCGCAAGCACCTTATATCAACGGCACCCTCGTGCCTAAAGCCGCGCTGATGACCAATGCCCATGCCGTGACGCATCCCAGCCAGCCGAACTATCTGGCGCTCTTTTCCGGGTCGACCCAAGGCGTTACAAGCGATTCGTGCCCGCGCGCGTTTTCGAGCGAGAATGCCGGCGCCGAGTTGCTTGCCGCAGGAAAGAGCTTCGCCGGCTATTCCGAATCCATGCCCCGCGACGGGTATATGGGCTGTTGGTCGGACACGTATGCGCGCAAGCACAATCCATGGGTCGACTTCGCGAACGTTCCGGCGTCGTCGAATCTCGTCTATCGGCGCTTTCCCGCGCCGCCGCCGATGCTTGCGATCGTCGTGCCGAACATTTGCCACGACATGCACGACTGCAGCACGCGCGCCGGCGATGACTGGCTAAGAGCCAATCTGCCGCCGATCCTCGCTTACGACGCGAAACACGACGGCCTGCTGATCCTTACGTGGGACGAGGCCGAGCCCGACCGGGACGGCACCAACCATATTGCAACGCTGCTCGTGGGTCCGACGGTCGAACCGGGCAAATACGCACAAGCGGTTACCCATTATTCGGTGCTCCACACGATCGAAACGATCGAGGGCATCGCCTGCAGCGCCAACGCGTGCTCGGCGCCGGTACTCAGGGACGTGTGGCGCTGACGGCCGCGCTGCGTTACGGATTCTGTGGCGGCGCGGCTGCGACGCCCGTGGGGCGCGAAGATCGTTACGAACGGTTTCAAGTGGCGCGACTGGAAGCCCTCAATTTTCGACCAACCGATCGCGCGCCAAGGCAGCATCCACTAGGACGGGCAGCACGTCGTTTTTACATCCACGAATCCGCCGGTTGCCTATCAAGTCGCGTTCAGCGGCCGTAATGGAAAAATCGTCGGCTCTACAAAGCTCGATGGTACGAACGGCCTGTCGCGCGTATGGATTGCGGGCAACAAAACTCTCGGGACCGGGACGTATGTGTACCTCTTTGCGTACCCGGCCGGCGGCAGCCCCATTCGCCCGTGTGAGGGATTCTCCGAACCCATGGACGCTGTAGTAACCGAATCACCTCACTGAAGCCAGGCCCAAAAAGGTGACCTGAGCGGGTGCTGCGTAAATCTAGCGCGTGAGCAGTCTACCGCTTGAAAACCGAGTCGCACTCGTCACCGGAGGAGCCGGTGGGATCGGAGGCGCGATCAGCCGCCTCTTGGCCGAGGACGGGGCAACCGTCGCAATCCTCGGACTCCCGATCGACCGGGAGCGCACCGAGAAGCTCCGCGTGCACCTCAACGGGAGCGCCCCACGGCTTCACTTTTACGAGGGGGACGTCGGCATTTATGCCGACTGCCGGCGCGTCGTTGCCGGGATCGTCGAGGAGCACGGTCGCATCGATTACCTGGTCAACAACGCCGGCATCACGCGCGATCACACCGTCCGCAAAATGACGATCGAGGAATGGCAAGCGGTTCTGCAAGTAAATCTTTCGGGACCGTTTTTTATGACCAAGGCCGTGCTCGAAACGATGGTCGCCCAAGACTTCGGCCGGATCGTCAACATCAGTTCCGTCGTCGGCGAGAGCGGCAACTTCGGCCAAGCCAACTATGCGGCGGCCAAGGCCGGGCTCATCGGTCTCACCAAGACCGTCGCGCTCGAAGTCGCCAAGAATCACATCACGGTCAATGCCGTGGCTCCCGGCTTCATCGACACCGAGATGACGAAGGCGATGCCGAGCGCGGCAATCGAAGCGGCGATTTCTCAGACGCCTAAGCGCCGGCTCGGACAGCCCGAGGAAGTGGCGCATCTGGTGCGCTTTCTCCTAGACGAGCGCTCCGCATATATCACCGGAGCGGTCTACAACGTCAACGGCGGATGGTACATGTGACCGCGCTCTCCGAATCGCACACGTTGCAAATGACGGCCGACGACTTGAGTTACGGCATCGACGTGACCGGCCTCGATCCCGCCTCGCTCAACGACGCACTCAAGGCCGTGATGGCCGACGCGATGGCCGACCCGATGCGGATGAGCACGTGGCTCTCGGGCTTTGCGCTCGCCGAGCAGAACGTCGGGCTCAACATGATGCGCCGGCTCGGCGGCCAGGAGCCGATGGCGCCGCTCGGACAAAGCGAGGCCCCGCGCGACAAACGCTTCAGCGAACCCGAATGGTCGGCCAATCCCGTGCTCGCGGGCATCGTCGACGACTATCGCGTGCGCTGCGAAGCGGCGATGCAGCTCGTGGAATCCACGCGGCTGCCGGAGGCGACGCAGCGCAAGGCGCGCTTCGCGATGCAGTTGATGCTCGACGCGTTCGCGCCGAGCAACGTGCCGTGGCTCAATCCCGGCGTCGTCAAAGAAGCGATGGACACAGGCGGAATGAGCCTCGTCCAAGGCATGCGCAATTTCCTCGACGACGTCCAGAACAACGGCGGCTATCCCCGCCAAGTCGATAAGTCGGGCTTCGAACTCGGCAAGAACATCGCCACGACGCCGGGGCGCGTCGTGATGCGCAACGACCTCATCGAGCTGATCGCGTACGAGCCGCAGACGCCCAAAGTTCACGCCCGCCCGCTGCTTTGCAGTCCGCCGTGGATCAACAAGTATTACATCATGGATCTCGCGCCGGGACGCTCGTTCGTCGAATGGGCAGTCCAGCACGGCCATCAGGTGTTCATGATCAGCTATCGCAACCCCGACGCGTCGATGTCGCACTACAAGATGGACGACTACTTGCGTGCCGGCGTGCTGGCGGCGCTCGATACCGTACAAGAGGTTACCGGGGCGAAAGAAGTCAACGTTGCGGCGCTCTGTCTGGGCGGAACGCTCGCGCTGATCGCGCTCGCCTACTTGGCCGCGCACGGTCAAGCCGATCGCGTTCATAGCGCGACGGTGACGAACACGCTGATCGACTTCAGCATTCCCGGGGATCTCGGCATCTTTACCGACGAGGACACGATCGTGCGCTTGGAGCGGCGCATGCGCGAGCGCGGCTACTTGGAGTCGGCGGAAATGGCCAAGACGTTCGATTGGATGCGCTCGCACGACTTGATCTGGAGCTACGTCGTCAATAGTTGGTTCAAGGGCAAACAGCCGCCCGCGTTCGACATCCTCGCGTGGAACGGCGACTCGACGCGCATGCCGGTCGAAATGCACTCCCAGTACCTGCGCGCCTGTTATCTGCACAACTCGATCGTGAAGCCGGACGCGTTCGTCATTGACGACACGCCGGTCGATTTGGGCAAGATCGCGTCGCCGCTCTACGTGCTCGGCGCCGAGAACGACCACATCGCGCCGTGGCACGCGACCTATCTGACGACGCAGTACGTGAGCGGTGAGACGAAATACACCCTCACCAACTCCGGTCATATCGCCGGCATCGTCAATCCGCCCGGGGGGAAGAAGAGTCTCTACTACACCAAGCCGCACGCGCGGCGCGGCGAAAGCGCCGGCGAGTGGCTCGAGACTGCGGAACGCCGGCCGGGGAGCTGGTGGGAGGATTGGGCAACGTGGGCGCAGTCGCACGGCGGCGACATGGTCGCTCCGTATCCGCTGCCCGAAGGGGAGCCCGCTCCGGGCGCATACGTCCGTAATGAAGCCGGCACGCCGTTTCGTCCGCCCGAACGCGCGCGCAAGCCATGAGCGAATCCGAAGACGACGACCGGGGCGCCGGTGCGTGGCGCAGCCTCGGCGACTTCATTCGCGGCCAGCGTGAGTTGGCCAATCTCTCGATGCGGCAGCTGGCCGAGATCGCGAAAATTTCGAATCCGTACTTGAGCCAGGTCGAGCGCGGTCTCTACAAACCCTCGGCCGACGTGCTCAAGCAAATCGCCAACGCGCTTCACCTCTCGGCTGAAACGATGTACGCGCAAGCCGGTTTGCTCGACGATGCGCCCGGCAGTGACAGCTCGCACGGCGTCGAGCACGCAATCAAACTCGATCCGCGCTTGACGGTCGATCAAAAAGAAGCGCTGATCCGCATCTATCGCAGCTTCACCGGCACGTCGTAAGGGCGTCGCTTTGGAGGCGTCGCCTCGGAGCGAAGGCGCGCCGAAGCGCTGCAGCCGGGGGGCTGCGGTCCAGGTGACAAAAGTCGCAGATTGCCTTGCCGATTGACAAACCCCGCAGATGCTTGGTAAACTTAGCACATCGATCACACGCACCGAGGAGAGTATTGAAAACCATGTCCGTCAACATCGCAGATTACGTGAGCAAGATGCAGCAAGAGAGCCTGGCCGCCATGAAGCAAGGGCAGGATGCCAGCCTCCGCGCGCTCGATCAGTTCCGCGCGATTGGAAAAGAGTTCGCCGAGAAGCCGGGCACGCTCCCGACCTTCGAAAACGTCCCGTCGCCGACGCAGCTCGTCGAAATGTCGTTCGGCTTCGCCGCGCAGCTGCTCGAACTCCGCAAGCAGTACACCCTGAAGATCGCCGAAATGCTCGTCGAGACGCAAAAGCAGGCCGAGGCCACCGTTAAGCAGGCCACGGCGAGCGTCCAGACTTCGCAGAACGGCACCGTCGCCAGCCCGAAGCCGGCGCCCGTCAACAAGTAAGCCCTTCTCGAAGGCAAGGGGTAGCAAACCGCCCGGCTCACGCAGCCGGGCGGTTCCTTTTCTACGCCGTAGCCGGTACAATCGCCGAAGAAGGAGGGGCCTACATGCCTATTGCTAAGCGCCTCGCGGCGGAGTTCCTCGGAACCTTTTGGCTGGTCTTCGGCGGTTGCGGCGCCGCGATCTTCGCTGCCGTCTTCCCATCATCCAACAACGTGCAACTCGGCATCGGCTTCGCGGGCGTGGCGCTCGCGTTTGGATTGACCGTGCTCACCGGTGTCTACGCGCTCGGTCCGATTTCGGGCGGACATTTCAATCCGGCAGTGACGATCGGGCTGTGGGTCGGGCGGCGGTTCGAGGGCAAGGACGTGATTGCATACGTCATTACGCAGTGCGTAGCCGCGATTGCGGCCGCCGCCGTACTGTACGCGATCTTTTCGGGCCAGGCCGGCTTCGCCGGCGCGGGAACCTTTGCCGCCAACGGCTACGGCGATCACTCGCCCGGCCATTACAATTTGGTCTCGGCGTTCGTTGCAGAGGTGGTGCTGACGTTTTTCTTCCTGGCCGTGATCCTTGGAGCCACCGACAAGCGCGCGCCCGCGGGGTTCGCGGGTCTCGCGATCGGCTTGTGCCTGACGCTCATTCATCTCATCAGCATTCCAATTACGAATACGTCGGTCAATCCGGCACGCAGCCTCGGCCCGGCGTTGTTCGCGCAAGGCGGATGGGCGCTCGGCCAACTTTGGCTGTTCTGGGTCGCACCAATCCTCGGCGCTGCGATTGCCGGATTCATCTACTCGCAAATCCTAGCGGAGAAGACGTAACGATACGGGCGATCCTCGGTTTCCGTTGACGGCGCGCCGGCGCGAAGATCTGGTACGAGACCTCTGCCGGCCCGTCTCGACGTTCGATGCGGTCGCGTCGCGCGCGTACCGCCATGGCGTGGCGTTGGCGCTCGTCGTCGCCGCGTCAGCGGCGCTTTATGCGCTGAACGTGACGTTCGGCTTCAATGCCCGCGCGACGGCAAACGGGCGCATCGTCGAGGCCGGGTTGCGGGCGCCCGTCGTCGTCGCGCGCGACGATCGCGACATCCCGCACGTCGTCGCCTCGTCCCAGCGCGATCTATTTTTCGCTCAGGGTTTCGTCGAAGGCTCCGACCGCCTTTTCCAGATGGAACTCACGCGGCGCTACGCCGACGGCACATTGGCCGAGGTGCTCGGTCCGCGCGCGCTGACGCTCGACCAAGAGCAGCGCTACTACGATTTACGCGATGTGGCACGGAGGCAATGGCAGGCGATGGCGCCGCGCGACCGCGCCGTCCTTACGGCGTTCAGCGACGGCGTCAACGCGGCCATGCGCGCGCAATCGCTTCCGGTCGAGTTCCGGCTGCTGGTGTACCGTCCGCGGCCTTGGACGCCACAGGATTGCATCGCCGTTTCGCTGGCCGTTTCGATCGCACTCGCCGATTCGTGGCACGACGTCCTCGCGCGTGACGAGGTATGGCGGCGTTATGGCGCCGCGGGCTTCGCGCAATACTTTCCGCTCAGCGACGAGCGCTACGACGTCTCGCTCCGCGGCGGCGCGCTGCATCCGGCGTCGCCGGAACCCGACGCGCGCGTCGCCGAACGCGTGATTCGGACGCTCGCGATGCGCGTCCCGCCGGTCGCGGCGCGCGCAGGGAGCAACGCGTGGGCGGCGGGCGCGGCGCGCACGCTTTCGGGTCGCGCGCTGCTCGCCAACGATCCGCATCTCGACCTGACGATTCCCGGCCTGTGGTACGTCGAGGATTTGCGCGCTCCTGGATTTCACGTCGCGGGCGCGTCGATTCCCGGAGCGCCGGGCGTGCTGCTCGGCCACAACGAACGCATCGCGTGGGGCGCCACCAACGCCGACACGTCGGCGATGAGTCTGTTCCGCACGCGCGGCTTGAACGCGCACTCTTGGGTGCGCGAAATCTTCCACGTACGCTTTTCGAAGGACGTCAAGCGGGCGTACTACCGCACGAAACGAGAGTTCGGCGTTCCCGACGCCTACGACGGTGGCCGGATCGTGCTCGTGCGCTGGCCGCCGTTCTTCGAACGTACGTCGGCAGTGGCGACCTTCTTGGCGCTCGATCGGGCCCCGAGCATCGCCGCCGCGACGCGCGTTCTCGCCACCTACCGCGCGACGGCCGAGAACTTCGTCTTGGCCGACGCGCGTGGCAGCGTTGCTTATCAGATGGCGGGGAGCGTTCCGCTCGACCCTGCGTGGGGGCGCTACGTGCACGCCGCCGGCGATACGCGACGGCGATATTCCCCGATCGGCTTCGGGCGGCTTCCGGCGTTGCCCGCGTCGTACGACGCGATCGTCGTAAGCGCGAACAACCGCATGTACGGCGACCGGTATCCATACCGCCTTTCGGCCGCCTTCGATCCGCCCTACCGCGCGTTCCGCATCGCGCAACTGCTGCACGCGCGCCGTCGCTACGATGCCGCATATTTCGCCCGCATGCAGCTCGACACGATTTCGCCGGTCGACGCGGAGTTCGCGCGCCTGGCCCGAGCCGCGCTCGGGCGTGACGGCGTCGACCCGTCGGCGCCGAGGATGGCGCGGTCGCTCGCCGGCTGGAACGGTGCGTTCACGCGCGCCTCGCGAGCGGCGACGCTCGAACACGCGCTGCGCACGCGCCTCGAAGAGAGCGCACCGTCGCTCTACGCGCTGCTGCTCGCGCTGCGCGGCGGCGGCGAAGAAAACGAAGTCGCCGCAGACCTACGGGCGGCCGCGTATGGCGCCGGCGATTCCCTGCAGCCATGGGGACGCGCCGGCGCCGTTTCCGTCGAGCATCCGTTGGCGCCGCTACGATTCGGATTTCTCAATGGGGCGACGTTGCCCGGCGACGGCGACGAATACACGATTCATCTGCAAGAACCCGGCTTCTCGCAGAGTTTCCGCGCAGTCTGGATCGCGGGCGATTGGGATGCCGGCGGCATTGCGATTCCGAGCGGCGAATCCGGCGAGCCCGGATCGGGCCATTATCGTGACTTAAGTTCGGATTGGATCGCCGGGCGTTTGCAGTCGCTTCCTTTCAGCATTCGCGCGATTCGTGCCGCGACGCGGCAGCAACTCGTTCTCGTTCCGTCGAACTAAGGCGAAACGGAAGGGGTACATGATGCGAGGACACGTAGCGCTAGTATTGACTATGGTTCTTTTTGCGGCTGCCTGCAGCGGCTCGCCGACGGCGCTTCCCGGTTCGTCTAACGGCACCGTCGTTCAATCGGCGCACGTGCGCGGAAACGTCGCGCCGATTCAACACGTCATCGTTATGGTTCAAGGACATCGCGGCTTCGACAATCTGTTCGCGGGATTTCCCGGCGCGGATTCGACGAAGCAGGGCCTCACGCACACGGGCAAAGTCGTGGCGCTCAAACCGATGACGATGGCGCAGCATCCATCGTCGGCGCCGGGTATCAATGCGTTCGAGACCGCGTACGACGGCGGAAAGATGGATGGTTTCGACTTGGTCTACCAGTCGGATGCGCTCTTTCCGTATCACTACGTGCAGCGTTCGCAAATTTCGCAGTATTGGAAGCTCGCGCACCAGTTCGTTCTCGCCGATCACATGTTTTCGTCGTCGATCTCGAATAGCGGATGGATCGCGCAACTCTACCTGCTCGCGGCGCGCTCGAAAGTGAACCCCGGCGAGTACTTGGCCGACCATCCATCGCAGGAGCCGTGGGGATGCGACGCGGCTCCCGGCACGACGACGCCCGTTTACACCAAACACGGGTTGAAGCCCAATGGTCCCTATCCGTGCTTCGACTGGAACTCGCTGCCGCAGCTGCTCGACAACGCGCACGTGACGTGGCGATACTATTTACCGGTGCGTACGCAAGGCACGAACGGGATCGACGCGCTCGGCTACGTGCGCAACGGCAACGACTGGAGCGAGAACGTCGTCACGCCGCAAACCAAGGTTCTCTCTGACATTGCGCAAGGCACCTTGCCGTCGGTTTCGTGGGTCTTTCCCCAGAATCAAGATTCCGACGATCCCGGAACGGCGAGCGGGTCGAAGTGGGTCAGCACCGTGGTCGGCGCGCTGCAGAACAGTCAGTACTGGCAGCACTCCGCCGTCATCGTCGTGTGGGAAACGAGCGATTTCTTCTACGACGGAGTTCCGCCGCCGATACTTAGCCCCGTCGAACTCGGATTCCGCGTCCCAATGATCGTCGTTTCGCCATATGCAAAGCACGGATACGTTTCGCATACGCAGTACGAGTTCGGCAGCATCGTTCGGTTCATCGAAGAGCGGTTCGGACTACCCTCGCTCAACCAAACCGATCGGCGCGCGAACTCGCTCGACGACTCGTTCACGTTCTGAAGACCCTGGTCCTCGCCGCCAACCACGACTTCGGCGCGACGTCACGCTAAAAGCGCCCTATACGGGTTTGAAGACCATCAACAGCAGAATCGCGAGAACGGCCAGACCGAGAAATCCGGCCCAAACCTGACCTCGCACCGCAAGCCGTCGCGCGTCGGCGCCGCCAACTCCTTCGCGATCCACTGCGGCAATTTGCGCGCGGAGTGCCGGCGTGTAGCCGAAATATCCGGCGAGCATCGCGACGAGCCACAGAATCAGCGCCCACGAGATCCAGTGCGTGCGAAACGAGTACCCCCCTAAAAGTACCATTGCGGCTCCGGTGGGAAGCATCAGCAGGTATGCCGGACTGGCAATCCAGTTGTCGATGAATGCAATGCCGCGCAGCGCGAACGCTGCGAACTGTGGATTGGCATTGGCGCGCGCGAACCACGCGCCGTACGTCAAGTTCGCGCCGAGCGCCACGATGGCCAGCAAGATGTGGAAGAACTTGAGAATCAAGTACGCGATCGGCATGTTGAAGCGCTCCTACGGCGGCGCGACCGTGGCGAACAGCAGCGCGACGTCGAGTTCGAAACCGGGCAGTCGCGCGTGCGTGAGACGCTCGCCGGCGCGAACGACGGTTCGACCTTCTCGGTCGTGCAGTTCGACGTTCTGAGATCGCGGATCGACCACGATGACGAGCACGGATCCGGCTGCAAGATAGGTTGCGATTTTGTCGTCGACGTCAGGCCCCCGGTCGCCCGGCGAGAGGATCTTGACTGCAACGTCCGGCGAGAACCGCGGGACCTCCAAGTCGTCTCCGGAAAGTCCGCGTAGACGCGCTTTTGCCACGTAGGCGACGTCGGGAACCAGCGGTCGCGATGACGCTCCGGGCGGCGCGACCCGGAAACGCCATTCGGTCCCGACCTCACCGTCTGCGCCGCTCCAGGCTTGGAGCGCCGAAGCCATCGCGTACTGCAGCAGGGCGTGCGTCCGGGTTGGGCTCACTTTTTGCAGCGGCCGGCCGCGGACCCATTCGGTCTCCGGCTCGGTGACTGGAAGGACGATTTCCAAGCCCATCGGTGCACGCATAGCCTATCACGCTGCACCGGACGCGGCAAACACTTCGGCGCTTGGATGCATCTAGGTCATTGATGAACGTCGGCGCCGATCTTGTCGAACGTGCCCGCGGCGGAGGTGACGCGCTGGAAGGCCTCATCGCGGCCGTCTGGCCCGACGCGTACCGCACGGCCCGCACGATCTTGGGCGATGCCGGCCACGCGGAGGATGCCGCGCAGGAAGCCTGCGCCCGCATGGCGCGCAGCTTGCCCGAACTGCGGGATGCGGGCGCGTTCCGTACGTGGATGTACCGCATCGTCGTCAACGAAGCGCTCGCGGCGCTCCGAGCGCGGCGGTCGGCGCTGCCGCTCGACGCGGCCGCGGGCAGCGGCGTTCCGTTCGACCGCAGCGATGCGCTCGATTTACGTGACGCGCTCGCCGCGTTGCCGGACGTTCGGCGAGCCGTCGTCGTTCTGCACTATCACTGCGGATTTACCAGTCGCGAAATCGCCGCCGCAATGGGACTCGCGGCGCCGACCGTGCGTTTTCACTTGATGATGGCCAGACGCGCGTTGCGCCGAGCACTCTTGCCGCACGCCGCGCGCTTTGCCGCGAAGGAGGTTCGTTCCGATGCTCGCTGATGCCGACATTCGCGCCGCTCTCGATGCGATGATGAACGCGTTCGACGTGCCGCAAGTCCCGCTTCACGCCATCAAGCGACGCGCTGCGATGCCTCGTGCCACGCGCCGGAACTCTTCGGTCGCGCTTCGCGCCGTATCGGCGGCCGCGGCCGCACTCGTCGTCGTTCTCACGATATCGCCCGCGCGGACGCTGGGCTGGATTGCGAGTGCGGAGGAACGCATCGCTCGGATTCTGCAGTGGGCGCCTCCTCCGCCGCCGCCCAAGGCGCTTGAGCCCTCCATCGCCGCTCGCACCGGGGATCTCGCGCAGATACAGGCGCGCGTTTCGTTCCGTATCGTTCCGCCATCGGGTTTGCCGAGCGGCGTTATCCGCGAACGACTCTGGACAACGCCCACGCTCGTCTACTCCAAGGTGACGCGTAAATGGTCGAAGGGCGAGCCCGAGGTGTGGTTTGGTTTCGACCGATCGCGCGGCCGGTCGTTCGCACTGGCCGCGGAGCGCTTCGATCCACGTTTCGGACCGCCGCCTGCCTTGATGTTCGAAGACGATTCGACCGGCGGACGCATGCTCGTAAAACATCGCCACTTCGCGTGGCGCAACGGAACACAGCTGATGACCGTCGACGAAGATCCGTCGCTTGGCGCGGGCGAAATCGAGGCGATTCGTACCGCCATGGGCGGCGTTCCAATTCGCGGCGCCGTGACCGCGCGCGAGTTAAACGAAGGGACGCTCATTCGTCGGATCGTGGTAGCAGCGCCGTAGGCATTAGGGGGTACGGGCGATCGCTTCGAAGTTGTTGTTCACGATGACGTACGTCCACGCTTGGGATGAAACCCGCATCGTTCCGGAATAGGGCGCGCTGAACTCGAAGACGACGCCGAGCAGCAGGCCGATGCATCCCGCGACGATGGCCGTCATCGTGAATTGCAGCACCGCGTCGTCGAGGGCGAACAGAAAGACGAAAGCCAGCACCATGAGCGCGCCGACGACCAGCGCCAGTCCGAGCATCGGAGAGAAGTGTTTCTCCGCTTGGATGATCCGCAGGCGGCGATTGTCAGCGACGTCGCGTAGGCTCGCCGCAACGGCTTGACGCGTCGTTTCTCGGTTCAGCGCTTCGTCGAGGTTCGCACTGGGCTTGCGATAGGACTCACCGAGCGACTCGATGGCCCTCACCAGCAGCGCTCGCGCGCGCGGGTCCTGATCGCGGCGGCGCATTGCCTCCCACTCGCGATCGCGAACTTCGATGGCATAGGCGGCGAGCGCGTGCCGCATATGGTCGCGCCTGGGTTCGGAGAGCATCTGCGCGAAGCCGAAGGCATCGCCGACGTCGCCGGCTTCGAGATCCGCGTTCTGTTGCGCGGAGTCGAATCCCGACCAACTCGTCACGACGACGAAACCGAGCACGACCGCGTAGAGTACGCCGACGACGGCCACCAGGAAACCGGCGACTTCGTGATGCGGAATGAGCCGGTTGTGGGAGACGATGCGCTGAAAAAGCATTTGCGCGACGACGGCGCCGCCTGCGGGAATCACGATGAAGGCCGCTAGCGTCAGAAGCGCCGCGAGTGACGGCCAGTCCATGCGCCTCGGTTTCGCTGCGGGCGGGGAGACGTCCGTTCGCTTAGAGAAAAGCGGCGCTATGAAACCATTGCTGGCGATTCTTGCCCTGTCGCTGGACGTTGCTGCGTCTGCAATCGGCGGCCGTGCCGCAGCCGCTTCGATTGCGCCCGAAGATATCTTCAAGCTGACGCTTCTGAGCGGCGCGTCGATCTCACCCGACGGCGCCCACGTGCTCGTCGAGGCTTCGAAACCCAACGGACCCAAGGATACCTACGACCGGACGATCGATCTCGTCGACGTCGCGAGCGGGAGCCTTCGAGCCGACGTCACCGGACGCACCGGCGACGGCGATTTCGCGTGGATGCCCAACGGCAGCAGTTTCGTCTTCGTACGTGCGCTCCCCAAGCAAAAGGGACAGCTCTACCGCTATACGCTGGCGACGGGCGCCGTCGTGCAGTTGACGCATCTGACGCAAGGCGTTTCGAGCCCGGTCGTCTCGCACGACGGCACACGCATTGCTCTTTCGGTGAACTCTCCCGATCCGGATACCGCGGCGCAGATCGACTTTCGCAAGGCCGGGTTCAATCCGAGCGCCGACCAGAAGAAGAGCGACATTCACACGATCGACCAGCTTTTCTTCCAAGCCAACGGCCAGGGCTACACCTACCAAGACCATCCCCACATTTGGATCGTTGACGCAAACGGCGCCAACGCGAAGCAGCTAACGTCGGGTCAATGGGCAGAAGGGTTCGACGCGTGGTCGCCCGACGACAAGACCGTCGCCTTCGACTCGTTGCGATACGAGAGCGTCGACAGCGGGCCGAGCGACGTCTACGTCGTTTCGGCGGCCGGCGGGACGCCGCAGAAGCTGGCATCGCCCGATGTCTCGAACGGCGGGTTGTTCTTTAGCAGTGACGGCTCGCGATTCTTCTCGTTTCGCGGGGGCGTGCGCGATGCGGCCGCGCAGCCCGCGCTCGTTTCAACCACGCTCGACGGCAGCGATGCGCGCACGATTGTCGCCGGGAATCTCGTGTCATGGGGCGATAGTCTACTCGCCGACATGAAGGAGGGCGGCGGTCTGTGCGGCGCGCCTCTACCCGACGGCACGCATGCGCTGCTGAACCTTGACGGTCCTGGCTATGCAAACCTGCGCGCGCTCGACCTCGGCACCGGAAGCTTCGCCGATCTCACGCAACCCAAAGGCGAGGCGTGGTCGTGCTCCGTCTCGCACGACGGCAAGTCGGTCGCGTATCTCTACAGCGACTTCATGCACCCTGCCGATGTGTACGTTGCGAGCATTTCGGGCGGGCAACCGCGTCAACTCACGCACGTCAACGACGCCTACTTAGCCTCGGTGACGCTGTCGACGCCGCAGGAGTTCTCCGCGAAAGATCCGGCCGGCTACACGGTGCAGGCGTGGTACATGCCGGCGACCGGCGGAGCGCGGGGCGGCAAGCATCCCACGATTCTCAACATCCACGGCGGACCGGAAACGCAGTTCGGCAATACGTTCTTCATGGAGTTCCAGTATCTCGCGGCGCTCGGCTACAACGTCGTGTTTTCCGATCCGGCGGGCAGTACCGGCCATGGCTACGCGTTCGAAGAAGCGCTGGAAAGCAACTACGGCGATGCGATGTTCCAGGACGTTCAAGCAGTGATGGATGCGGCCGTACAGCGTCCCGACGTCGACGCAGCGCGCCTCGCCGTAACGGGCGGTTCGTACGGCGGCTATGCGACGCTCTGGGTCATTTCGCATACCGATCGCTACAAAGCCGCCGTTGCGGAACGTGCCGTCAGTTTTCTTCAGAGCGAGAACCTCGCCGCCGATTTCGCGGGGAAGAACGGCTTGGGCGGCGGCTACTACACCTGGGGGCCGCCTTGGGATCCGGCGAGCACGAGCTATGCCAAGTTCTCGCCGCTGACCTACGTCGAGAACGTCCGCACGCCGCTGCTCATCCTGCATGCCGACTACGACACGCGAGCGCCGATCGATCAAACGCTCCAGGAGTTCACCGCGCTCAAGATCCTCGGCCGCACGGTCGTCTACGTCGCTGTCCCGAACGAAAACCACGACCTCTCCCGGACCGGCTCGCCGATTCACCGGGTCGAGCGGTTGCACATCATCGCGGACTGGCTGAATAAGTATTTGAGTCCGTAGCGCGGTCATTGCTGCAAGCAGGTGCCACGGTGAACCCGATCGACAAGAAAGTGGGCCCGCTCCCATTAGTCGTGGGCGTGACGGGGCACCGCGACCTCGTGCCCGACGATGCGCCGCGCATCATCGAACGCGTGCGCGCGCTCTTCACCGAGCTTGCCGAAAGATACAACCATACGCCGCTCGTCCTGATGTCGTCGCTTGCCGAGGGCGCCGACCGTCTCGTCGCGCGCGCCGCCTTGGAATGCGGAGTCGATCTGTACGCGGTATTACCGATGAGCGCGGAGGCGTACGAGCACGATTTCGAGTCCGAAGAGTCGCGCGTCGAGTTTCGCGAGCTGATGCGCCGAAGCTCCGGCGCTACGGTCGTCGGCACGACGCCGGGCGCGGACGCCGAGCCGGCGCAGCATCGGGGCCCCGATCGCGATCGCCAGTACGCACTCTCCGGAGCGTTTCTGGTTAGCCACAGCCAGATCATCATCGCGCTCTGGGACGGCGATCCCGACGAACTGCCCGGTGGAACCTCGCAAGTTGTACGCTTCGCGCTGCGCGGCGTACCTGCGCAATTTCTTAGCGCGCCCGCGGAGCTGCTGCGCGCGAACGAAACCGGCGCGGTCTATCACGTCCGCGTGGGGCGCCGGGGAAAGCCCAAGAAGGCCGGCGCGCCTGCGGACGGTTGGATCTTTCCGGAAGACGTGCAGGCGCAGTCGCGGCGCGGCCGTACGTCGTTCGAGCGCAGCCTTCGCGCACTCGAACGATTCAATCGAGATGCCGTGAGTTCAAAGCGCGGGGCTGCGTCGCGACCTGCTGCGCCCCTTCTCTCGGACGACGACCGCACGCGATTTCATCTCGATCCGGCAATGACGTACGCGTCGGACGTATTCACGCGCGCCGATTCGCTGGCCATGTGGTGCCGGAACAGGACGCACGCTGCGATGCTCGCGGTTTTTGGAATCATTGCCGCGGCTGCGCTGCTTTTCGCAATATTTACGAACTTTCATGACCTCGTGCTCCGGCCCGAACAGATATACTTAGTCTTCTTGGGCTTGGTTGTGCTCGCCATCGCCGTCAATCTTGCGGTCACGCGCAGCGGCCTTCAGGATCGCTTCCAAGACTATCGTGCCCTGGCCGAAGGATTGCGTGTCGAGTTTTACTGGCGGCTTGCGCGCGTCCGAGAATCGGTCTACGATCACTATCTCGCGCGTCAGGAAGGCGAACTGGATTGGATTCGCAACGCCATGCGGGCCGCGCGTCTGCACCAGCCGAATGGGGCCGCCGGCCCATCCGAAGATCCCGCTCGGGAAAGCTTGCTCGAACTCGTGCTGGCGCGTTGGGCAAACGAGCAAGAACGCTATTTTCAGGGAGCCGCCGTCGACGAGCAACGCCGAGCGGCGCGCATCCGGTTTGCGAGCAAGATGTGCCTCATCGTGGCCGGTATCGCCGCGGTTGCGTTGGCAACGATTAAAGGTCTCGAAGGCCAATACAAGTTCCTATTTCCGTGGTTGGTAACCGCCGTGACGCTTTCACTTGCTGGGGCTGCACTTCTCACGGGATACGCCCAGATGCGCGCTTACGACGAGCACGCACGGCGCTACGAACGCATGCGCGAGCTGTTTCATATCGCTGGGGAGCGTTTGACGGCATTGCTGCGCGCACGCGACCTCAGCGGCGCGAACGCCGTCTTGGTGCAGCTCGGGCGCGAGGCTCTGGCAGAGACGTGCGACTGGTTACTGCTGCACCGGGAACGGCAGATCGAAGTCCCAACGGGTTAAGGCCGGTATCGCCGGTCACGTTTTGCACGCCCATTCCGTCTAGGGAGTGGAGGCAAAGAAACTCATGTTGAAATGGTTCGTGAAGAGACAGCTCGAGTCGTTCGGCCGGCGCTGGGGATACGATACCGGATACGTCCGCGAGATCGTCGACGACGCGGGTGTCGGCGCGGTGACGCCCCTGCAAGCGCTCGGAAAACTCGGCGCCTACCGCAAGAACGTTTCGCTCGACGCATATTACGGCGCGGCGCTGACCGCCGGCAAGGCCGCCGACTGCGGGCCGTGCCTGCAGCTCGGGGTGTCGATGGCGGAAGCCGCCGGCGTCGACGGCCGGACGATTCGCGCGATTCTCGATGGCAGCTCTGCGGAACTTTCGAAGGACGCGCGGCTCGGCGTTGAGCTGGCGCTCGGAACGATCGCTCGCGACGCGTCCGGTAAAGAGGCGCGACAAGAGATTCTCCGTCGCTGGGGGCGCGCCGGCCTCGTTTCACTGGCTTATGCGATCGTCGGAGCACAAGCCTACCCGACGTTCAAGTACGCGATCGGGCACGGACATGCGTGCACGCGCGTTCGCATCGGATCCGAAACCGTACCGATTCGTCATCCGCAATACGCGTGACCGCCGGCCGCGAGGAACGATTCGAAGCGCTGCGCGGCCCACTCGTGCGCCATGCGTATCGCATGCTGGGCTCGTACGGCGATGCCGAGGATGTCGTGCAGGACGCCTACCTTCGCTGGCGCACCGCGCTCGACACGACGGGCGTCGGCGACGACGCCGCGCTGTTGCGCACGATCGTGACGCGGCTGTGCCTCGATCGACTGCGCTCCGCGCGAGCCCGGCGAGAAGTCTACGTCGGTCCCTGGCTGCCCGAGCCGGTCGTTTCGGACGGACGCGAGGATCCGGAAACCGCCGCGATGCTGGCCGACGACATCTCGTTCGCGTTGCTGCTGGCGCTCGAACGCCTGGCGCCGCTCGAGCGTGCCGCGTTTCTGCTGCACGACGTGCTCGACGTTTCGTTCGGCGAAGTGGCACAGACGCTCGGGCGCAGCGAGCCGTCGGTACGCAAGCTCGCGTCGCGCGCACGCGATCACGTGCGCGACGCCGGGCGGCGCTCCCACGTCGATCGCGCCGAACTGCTGGCCGTACGCGACGCATTTCTCGAGGCGTTGCAGAGTGACGACCCAGCCGCGCTCGAGCGGCTCCTGACCGACGACGTCGTCTTCACCAGCGATGGTGGCGGAAAAGTAGCCGCCGCGACCGTACCGGTCGCCGGGCGCGAGCGCGTGACGCGCCTGCTGATGGGGTTGAAGCAGAAGGGCTGGCGCGCGATCGTTCGGATCGACCTCGTCACGCTCAACGGCATGCCTGGATTCGTCACGTTCGCCGCCTCGGGCGTGCAAGACGTCGTGGCGCTGGAGATCGACGGCACACGCATCGCTGCCATGTACGTCGTCCGCAACCCCGAGAAGCTCGGCACCGTTAGCGCGCGGCTATTGGGCGTGGAATCCGAAAAACAAGAATAAGCACGCCGCGGCGACGACCGCCGCGACGACGAGCAGCAGCGCAACGCATCCGCAGCCTCGCTGAGCGCCGCCCCCGTTGCCCATCTCACCGAGGAGTAGCGGAAAGTTCGGGTTGTTGGGATCCAACGGCGTCACGGGTTACGAGTGCCCCATCAGCCATGTCATCCTGAACGGAGCGCCCCTTCGACTCGCCTACGCTCGCTCAGACAAGCTCCGGCGCGCAGTCGAAGGACGACGTGCACCGGCATGGCATGATTTCGAGGGGAATTCCGCGGACGCATCATCGAACGGCTCCGTTCCACTGCGAACCCGCGTAAGCCCGGTGCGAGGCCTCGATATTGGACAATTTGCGAGCGGTATTCGGTGCGATTGTCCGTGCCCGGACGAAGTGCGCCGCTCCCGCTCAGGATGACATAGCGTAAATGCCGGAGTTGCCCGACGTCGCGGCCTACGTTGCCGCATTGGAAGCGCGCATCCCCGCACGGACGCTCGAGCGCGTGCGCGTCGCGAGTCCGTCGTTACTGCGTACTGCCGATCCGCAGCTTGGGGAGTTCGAAGGACGTACGGTGCGAGAAATTCGCCGCATCGGTAAACGGATCGCGATCGGCGTGGACGGCGATCGATGGCTCGTGATTCATTTGATGATCGCCGGTCGGCTGCATTGGCGGCCTCCGAATGCGTCGCTCGCGGGGCGCCTGAATATGGCAGGTTTCGATTTTGCCGACGGTACGCTGGTGCTCACCGAAGCCGGCAGCAAGCGCCGCGCATCGCTGCATGCGCTGCGCGGAAGCAATGCGTTAAAGACGCTCGACCCCGGCGGCATCGACGTATTCGCGGTCGATTCGGATGCGTTCCGCCGGGCGCTGAGCGCCGAGAACCACACGCTGAAACGTGCGCTCACCGACCCGCGCACGGTCGACGGCATCGGCAACGCCTACTCCGACGAGATCCTGCACGCGGCGATGCTGTCGCCGGTTGCGCAAACCCGGCGTCTGAACGACGCCGAGTGGGAACGGCTCTTCGAGGCGACGAGGGCGACGCTGCAAACGTGGATCGATCGCCTGCGCGCAGAGGCAGGCGAAGCGTTTCCCGAGAGAGTGACGGCGTTTCGGCAAGGAATGGCGGCGCACGGGCGGTTCGGGGAGCCGTGCCCGCGCTGCGGGCAGCCCGTGCAGCGCATTCGCTACGCCGATAACGAAACGAACTACTGCGCGCGCTGCCAGACCGGTGGGAAGTTGCTTGCCGATCGCGGCTTGTCGCGTCTGCTGAAAGGCGACTGGCCAAAAACGCTCGACGAACTCGAGCAACTCAAGCGCGGTTGACCTTCGTTTCTTCCTACGGGGAGGCGCCCGCTTGCCGTAGAATGCTCACGGCAAGCCGATGGGGTGGGCCTATCTCGAAAGGGGTGCTTTTTGCACGTCATTTTCACCACCCGCATCGCAGCCCAGGCCGCCTTCGTCGCGCTGCTCTGCGTCTTTTCGTTCGTTCCTAATGCGTCGGTCGCGTCGGCACCGCACGCAGCGCACGAGCAACTGCCTTGCAGCGGGCCGTTGCGTTCGGGCGCGATCGAGGAGCCTCCTCAAATCGAAGTATCGTCGCTGCCGCTCGACGACGCCGGGACGCACGAGTTGATTTTACGCGTCGTGCGGCAGGGCGATCGTTTTTGCTATCGTTACGCGCTCGGCCGCGTCGAGGAGCGGCGCGCGCCGACGTTGCGCGTGCGTCGCGGCGAGACGTTTGCGATTCGCCTCGTCAACGAACTGCACGGCCCGGCGCCGGGTGCGGCGATGACGGCTAGCGCGCTGACGCCCTGCAAACCCGGCACGATGCCCGCGGCGGCGTCCGAGACGTTTCGAGGATACATGAACCGCATGGCGCTCGCGCGGCCGATGACGATGAAAGATGCCGACGTCAACCTGCACATGCACGGCTTCCAAGGACCGGAACAACAGGAAAACATCTTCGCATCGACACTCAGCACGCCGGCGCATGCGTGCGAGATCGTCATGACGATTCCACTCTCGCAGCCTCCCGGCACGTATTTCTACCATACGCACGCCCACGGCGCGGCCGACGACGAAACCTCCGGAGGATTGAGCGGCATGTGGATCGTCGAGCCCGACACGCCGCAGCTGCCGCTCGCGGACGATCACGCCATTCTTATAAAATATCGCCTCCCGTACGTGGCGACCGATAACTTTTTACCGGACGTCAACGCTCTCGAGGTCAAAGGCGTGCGCGACGAGATGTCGGCGCCGGCCGCGTCGCCCGTTTCGCTCGATCCGTTCAATCCGCCGCCCTGGCCGAGCGGAATTCCGGTGAGCGACGGACGAGGTACCGCCTTGGGAGCCTGCGGAAGCCGCAGCAGCGTCGTGCTGACGGTCGACCACAGCGACACGCCGGGCACGCTCACCGTTCCGTCCGGGCGGCCGCAACTGCTGCGGCTGCTCAATGCGACCGGAGATTCGTCGATCTACCTGCGCATGCGCGACGAGTCGGGGGCGCCCACGGCCCTGCACGTCGTCGGACTCGACGGTACGCCGGTCGGCGGTGACGACGCACGACCACTCTCGCAATACGTCGCGATGAACGAAGTCATTCTGCCGCCGGCAGGCCGCGCCGACCTCTTGGTCACGCTGACGCCGGGGCAAACGATGACACTGTACAACGGGCAAGTGTGTGAAGCGCCGCTAGACGAGGTCTACATACCCGCGAATCTGCTCGTCGTCCGCGCGGGGCCGTTGGCTGCGGCCGCCTCCGTCGCGCCGGCTGCCGCGGTTTCGCAGCCGCTCGATCCGTCGCAATCGCCCGCGGCGCGGCTCGTCGCCTATGCCCGCGCGCATCCGCAGCAGATTCGGCGCAGAGCCTTCACCTACACCGAATACGTCGTGCCTCACGGACACGGCACCGACGGCGCATATTTCATTACGGAGACTAGTGCGGCAGACTTTCAGGAGCGACCGTACTGGCCCGTCTATCCCAAAGGAGCGCGCACGCCCGTTCCGAGCGTCGTCGTGAAACGCGGCACGATCGAGGAATGGGACCTCTTTAACGCGAGCGTGGAGACGCACTCGTTTCACATCCATCAAATGACCTTCGTTGCAGTCGATGCGAAGCCGGGTCCGGCGACGCTCGACACCGTGATGATTCCGTTCGGCAAGTTTCTGCCGAACAAAAAGAGTCCCGACTATCCGCTGATTGCGCCCTCGCGCACGCGGATCTTGCTCGACTTCCGCCACGTAACGCCCGGCACGTTCGTCTTTCATTGCCATATGCTCTTTCACGAGGATCGTGGCATGATGGGCGTAATCAAAGTCGTGTGATTTTGCTGACGCCGGCGTTGGATCGGCTCGAGAGTTACGCGGAGGCCCTACGGCGCGGGTGGTCGCCCGACAACATTCGCGCGGAAGCCGCCGTCGAAAGCTTGGCGGAGATCGAGCGCGATCCGGAAGGTTTCGTTCGCAGCCTGGACGATCCCGAGGGCAAGGGCGAACCCATTTGTCTGCCCGACGGATCGCTAGTGCCGCGACTGCCCGGCTTCCATCGGTGGATGTGGGACGGCGATTTCTGCGGCACGATCGGCTTCCGGTGGTCGCCGGGAACGCCCGACCTTCCGCCGACCTGCCTGGGACATATCGGTTACGCCGTCGTGCCGTGGAAGCGCGGCCGCGGGTACGCGACGTCGGCGCTCGCGCAAATGTTGCCGCTGGCGCGCGAGCGCGGGCTGCCGTACGTGTTCGTCACCACGCAGCCGGAAAACGTGCCGTCGCAGCGCGTGATCCTCGCCAACGGCGGCGAGCTCGTCGAACGCTTCACGCAACTCGACGCGCACGGCGGCGGCGACGCGCTTCGCTATCGCATCGACCTAGGACCCTCGTAACGATGTTACTTCAACGGCTCAAGCCGCTCGCGACGATACTCGCAGAAGGTTCCGAAAGCGAAGGCGGTCTTCGGCGCTCGCTCGGGCCGTGGGCGCTGACCGCCATGGGAATCGGCTGCATCATCGGCACCGGAATCTTCGTGCTGACCGGCGTCGCGTCGGCAACGCGCGCGGGTCCGTCGCTGACGATATCGTTCGTGATCGCAGGCATCGTCAGCGCTTTGGCAGCCCTGTGTTACGCGGAAGTCGCGAGCAAGATTCCGATCGCGGGAAGCGCCTATACGTACACGTACGCGACGCTCGGCGAGGTCCTTGCGTGGATCGTCGGCTGGGGGCTCGTCTTGGAATACGCGCTCGGAGCGTCGACGGTCAGCGTCGGCTGGTCGGGATACTTCACGTTCATCCTGCGCTCGCTCTTCAACTGGAACATTCCGCAGGTGTGGCAGCACAGCCACTGGGACCCAACGCCTGGAATCGCCAATCTGCCGGCCGCCGCGATTATTCTGCTGCTCACCGCGCTGCTGATTCGCGGCACGAAAGAGTCGAGCACCGTCAACGCGGTGATCGTCGTGGTGAAGGTTGCAGTCGTGCTCTTTTTTATCGTCATCGGCGCGCAGCACATCAATCCCGCGAACTACCACCTTCCGCCTGGGCCGAAGACCGCGCTCGGCGGCTACTTCCCGTTCGGCTGGCCGGGCGTGCTCGGCGGAGCCGCCTTCATGTTCTTCGCCTACATCGGCTTCGATGCGGTCTCGACGGCCGCCGAGGAGGCAAAGAATCCCGGTCGCGACCTTCCGATCGCCATCATCGCAAGTTTGGTCCTCTGTACGATTCTCTACATCATCGTCGTTGCGATTCTCAACGGCATGGTGCCGTTCTACGAACTCAACGTCGCCTTTCCGGTGGCCTTTGCGGTGGATAGCGTCGGCTTGCAATGGGCGGGGGTCATCATCTCGTTCGGAGCGCTCGCCGGCCTCACGACCGTCCTGCTCGTGCAGATGTACGGACAGACGCGCGTGTTCTACGCGATGTCGCGCGACGGCTTGATCCCGGGCGCGTTTACGCGACTGCATTCGGCCTGGCGAACGCCGGCGCTCTCCCAGGCGTTCTTCGGAGTCGCCATTGCCGCGGCAGGCGCGTTCTTCCCCATCGGAATTCTAGGCTCGGTCGCCAATATGGGCACGCTCAGCGCATTCGTGCTCGTGTCCATCGCGGTTCCGGTGTTGCGAAAGCGCCATCCCGAACTCACCGGGAATTTTGCGGTTCCGTTCGGACCGTACGTGATCCCGGTCTTCGCAGCGCTTTCCGCACTGTCGTTGATCTACTTCTTGAGAGTTGGAAATCCGCTGGTGTGGGGTTTTTTCCCGCTCGTGTGGCTCGCGTTCTTCGTGTGGTTGATCCTCGGGCTCGCCCTCTACTTCTCGTATGGAAGACGCAAGAGCACGGTCGCATCGCGGCCGTAACCCTAGGGATCCGGCGTCCGGAATCGAACGCGCACTCACCAGGAGGAACGTTATACCTTATGAATCTTTCGTGCTTTAAATTGCGCGGCTTCATGCTGGCCGTCCTTGCGGCAATCCCGCTGGCCGCCGTCGCCGCGGCGTTGGCGCCCTCGGCGATTCTCACGAATCCCTCGAACTACGACGGGAAGAGCGTCACCGTTGCCGGGAAAGTGACGGGGTTCCAGACTTCGCAGACGATGATGGGGAAAGTCGCCGGCTTTCAGCTATGCGATGCGAAGTGCGTCGTGGTGGTCGACGAGACGGGGCAGTCGCGTACGAACGGCAGCACCGTGACGGTGACCGGAACGTTCCACGTGACGTTCAAGGCCCCGAAGCGCAGCTTCAACAACGCGGTCGTTATCTCGAAGTAAACGCCGCTTCGGCAGGATGAAACTCATGGGCGTCCGCGGCTGCGGGCGCCCATGTTTGTGAAGACCGAGCCCTAAGGCTGCGTTGCGACCGGAAGCATGAGGTGCGCGTACGGCGTGTCCGCCCACATCACATACGGTTTGGTCGGATCGGGATCGGCCGTCATGGGGTAGCCCATCGTCTTCACCGCCGGGCCGACGATCATGACGTGGGGGCCGGTCTGCACCCAGTGGTTGGTCGCCGTCTGCGCCCTAGCGTACGGGTCGCTGTTGCTGGCGCCGCTATCACCGGCGAGCATGTACATGAAGCCCACCCCGTCGGGCGGCGCGGCGTGCGTCATCAGGGCCTTCATCCACGCCATGGTGTTCTGATCCGCGCATCCGGGCGTCACGTCGAGAATCATGCACGTGAAGCCGTTGTTTCCCGTCTGCAAGGTGCGCAGGCTGCCGTCGGCCTTCATTTGAACGATCGTCGCGCCTTTGACGATCGCGGGCGGCGCCGACGTCATGATTTTCGCCATATAGTCCGAGTCGGACATCCCGGCGCCTTGTGCTCCGGCGGAAACCGGAACGGCCAGCATCGTGGCGGCAAGCGCCGCGCCCATCACGTAACGAAACATAGATCGTACCTCCAAGAACCTACGCCTTCGCGCGTTGCGACCGTCCCCCTGGCCGGGGACGCGCGATCCCTTCGTAGATCGCCCCCACCGCGACGATGATCGCCATGACGAGCAGGGTGACCCAGCCGTAGTTGAAGACCGCGCGTCCGCTGGTGAGGGAACTCGGCCAGACGATGTTCAGCAGCATCAGTACCAGGTAAAGGCCGCCCCCGATCGTTATCGGCACGCCCCACGCGCGCAACGTGAAGACGCCGCTGGGCTTCCAGCCGCGCGTCCGCGCGATCAGCGCGCCCAGCACGGTGAGGAAGAATGCCAAGTAAATGCCCGACGTTGCGAACGAGACGAGTGCGTACAGCGCGGTGACGTTTGCCGGATAGTCGAACCACAGAACGTGCACCGGTTTGCTCGGATTGACGAGGACGAGCAGCAGGAACAGAAACGGCACGATCGTCCCTACGAGGATCGCGTTAACCGGCGTGTGATGCCGCGGCGAAACTTGCTTGAGACCGTCGCTGAGAGGCAGCGCGCCGTCGCGGGCTAACGCAAACGCGACGCGGGCGCCTGCACCCTGCACCGCCGTACCGCAACTGAAGAACGCGACGACGACCATCACGAGGAAGAAATCCTGCAGCCAGCCGGGGAGCTCGCCGAGGATCGTGTTGATGCCACCGGAGACGACCGGCCCGATGCCCGCGTGCGGCGTCGCCAGCAGCAGGCCGAGCACCAAAACGAACGATGCAATGCCGCCGTAGAGGAGGGCGTTACGCATCGCGCGCGGCACTTGGCGCTGCGCGTCGAGCGTCTCTTCGGAGATGTCGCCGGCCGACTCGAAGCCGTAGAAAATATAGACGTTCGCGAGGATCGCCACTAATGCTGCGCCGGTCCACCAGTTGCCGCCGAAGTTGACTCCCAGCGGATTGGTCTTGAGATGCTCGACGCTTTGCGACGAGAAAACGAATCCGAAGGATTGATGGAACCCGGCCACGGCCAGCGCCAGGAAGACGCCGAACGTTCCGATCGTCTCGACGTAGACGCCGAAACGCGCAACGTGTCCCATGATCTTGGCACCCACCGAGTTGAGAATTGCGGAGAGAACGATGATGGCGCCGGCGATCGCGAAGATGACGAGGTGATTCGAGGGATCGAACCGCGTCTTGAACCACGCGTTAGAGAGGGCGGTGACGTATCCCACCGCGCCTGAGTCCACCGACGCCACCGTGGCCAGCAGCGCGAACCCGTAGATCCATCCGATGAACCATCCGTAGCGCGGCCCGACGGTATACTTGCCGTATTGGTAGAGCGCGCCCGAGAGCGGATACTCGCTGGAAAGTTCGCCGAAGACGAGCGCTACGAGCAGCATGCCGCCGACGACGACGGGAATGGTCCAGATGTAGCGGGGACCGCCCGTCCCCAAGCCGAGGGTGTAGAGCGAATAAATCCCCACCATCGGGCTCAAGTAACTGAACGCGACCGAAAAGTTGTCGAAGAGCGACAGCACCCGCGACAACTCCTGTCGGTATCCCAGCGCGCTGAGACGATCGGCGTCGCCGCGTGCCGCCTCAGACATCGGGCGGAGGCCTCCTCAGTGGCCCGACCAAGCCCAGCCCGTAATGCGCCAGACGCCTCCCATGCGCACGAGTGCTGCGGTGAAGATGGAGTTCGACTCCGCGTTCGGTTTCCCGTGAACTTTGAACGTGTATGTTGCCGGAACGACGGCGTAGGCGCGCGTTCCGTTCACGTCGATGCGCCAGGGTGCGCGCAGCGTGACGACGCCGTCGGTGATGCCGGCAGTTTTATCGGCTGCGTCGAGATCGTGCGCCCATCGCGCGCAGGCGTTCGTGCCCTGCCATTCGTGCGGGGGAACCTCGTCGACGATCGACGCTTGCGGCGCGCACGCTGCGAGCGCGCGCTTCATGTCGTTCGCATTGAGACCGTCCATGAACTGGTGGATGGTCGTCAGCGCCGCGCTCGCCGCTGGGGGCATGCCCGGCGTCGCCTGCGCTGCGGCGATGCGCGGAAACGCGACGCCCGTCAGCGCCAGCATCCACGCCAAAGCAAAACCTCTCGAGAAGTCCACGCTGCCTCCTTGTTCTCAGGCGACGCAGGTTCGCACGAAATCCGCGAGCTCCCGGTCGAAGCGCTCGGCGTCCTCGAAAAACGGCGAGTGACCGATGCCTTCGTAGAGCGAGAGCCGCGCGCCCGGTACGGTCTGCAAGCCGTACGCGCTCATCGCCGGCGCGACGATCGCGTCGAGCGTCCCCTGCGTGAAAAGCATCGGCAGTGCGAGGGATGCGAGCAGCGCTTTCCCGTCGACGTCGCGCCCCAGCAGTTTGGCCCGGATCGCGGGCGGCACCATCGCGTTGTAGGCCAGCATGCGCTCGAAATCGTCCGGTGCCGGCTCGTGCGCGAAACATGCGCGGAGAAAGCGACGCGTGCCGTCGATGCTCGTCGCCGGATCCGCACTGAGCGTTCCGCGGATCGTGCCGATCCGCTCGCCGTAATATTCGGCGGCATCGCCGATCACCGCGGCGACGAAGTTGATGCCCGCGATCGCTTGGGTGCCGTGCGCGGCAGCGTAGTCGAGAATGACGCGACCGCCGTACGACCATCCCACGAACACCGCGCGCTCGGCGCCGGCGGCGTCGAGCACGGCGGCGACGTCGTCCGCCCAGCGGTGCGGCTCCCGGTACGATTCCGCGCCGGCAGGCTTCTCCGACCAGCCGTGCCCGCGCAAGTCGAATGCGATGAGACGAAATCGTTGCGCGAGCGCGCCTTCGAACTGCCGGCGCCAGGCGAGATGGCTTTGCGAGAACCCATGTAAAAAGAGAATCGGCACGCCCTCGCGGGCTCCGGACGCGCGCACGCACAGCCGGACGCCGTCGCTCGAAACGGCCTCGAAATACTCGTTTTCCGGCCATCATGCTTCGCGCAGTTTTGGCGATATGCGTGCGATGCCTGCTTTGTGGTCGAAGCGCTAAGCGAGGGCGATACGTTTCGGAGCGATAGTTTCGTGCGGCGGGCATTTTTGCATCGCGTGCGATAACTACGAGGCGATTCAGACGAGCAAGGTCTCCTCAAAAGCGCGAGCCTCGGTCCAGGTGCTCCCTTCTCCGATCAACACATCCGTTTCCGCACCCAGGGTCTCCAGGGAGGCCGCCAGGATTTGCTCGCGTTCGCGCCGCTCGGTGAAATCGCGATATAGCCCATATTCCGCGACGCGGGCATCGACAAAGCCGACCAAACGCACCGCTCGGCGCAGCCGTTCCGTTCGGAGCGCAGCGTTGGATACTGGTCTCAGCGCCGCAACGGTTGCTAGATGCTGAACCGCCCACGCGACCGCGCTCGTCATGCTGCGTTCGCGCCCGAGCGCGAGCGCTTCGCGCGCGTGGAGTTCGCTTGCCTCCCAATGGCACAATGCGCCTTCGTACGCGGCGAGGTTGCACAAGTCGTACGCGACCGCATCGCGGTCGTTCAACGCAGCGTCGGCTTCGAGCGCTTCGTTTGCCAGGCGTAACGCCGCCGCGGCGTCTCCCCATTTGAATTCGAGTTCGGCGAGATTGAGCGCGACGTGCGCGGCGGGTCGCGAGGCGCCGAGACTTTTGAACAAGGCCAGCGCTTCTGCGAAGAGTCGCCGCGTCGAATCGGCATCGCCGCTCTCGAGTTCTAATACGGCCAGGTAAAGCAGAGCTGCAGCGACCGCCCGGCGCGCGCCCAATGCACGGCATTCGTCTAAGGCGGCGCTCAGACTGATTCTCGCTTCCGCCGTTTCTCCCAACATCCCACGTGCGGCGCCGGCGAACAAGCGCGCCAGCGCTCGCCCTTCCGGCTCGTCGAGCTCGGAAAAGCCGGCCAGAGCTCCTTGCGCCGACGTGGCCGCATCCCCGTATTGCTGCATCACCATCGCAAGGTGCGCCGCCGTCAACTCCAGCCACGCTCTTGTGCGATCCGGTTGTGAACCTCCGCACGAGTTGAGCCCTCGGCGTACCCACGCGAGGCCTTCTGCGGGCGCCAATGTGAACCACACGGGGCGTAGGGCTACGGTCAATCGCAGGGCGAGGCTGAGGGCGCCTTCTGCAGCGAAGGCCCATCTCAAGGCGCTACGCCAGTTTTCCAACTCGGGCTCCGCGAGGGATCTCCATTGAATGTCCGGCGTAGCATCCCACAGCGACTCTAAGTGCTCGGCCAGCGTCAAGTAGGTTCTTGCATGTGCCAGGAGTGCTGCATCGAGTTCGCCGTGGGCGACTTAAATTGATCGTGCGAATACGCGCGGATCGATTCGAGTAAACGGTAGCGGCTTTTCCCCTCCATCGTGTCCGCATGCACGAGTGATTTCTCGACCAGCGATGCGAGGGCGCCAAAAGACTCTTCACTTATCCCCTCATGTGTCCCGGCGACGGCGTCGAGAAGAAAGCTGCCTGGAAAAACCCCCAAGCTGCGAAATACGTTCTTATCGCGTTCCGGCAGCAAGTCGTAGCTCCAATCGATCAATGCACGCAACGTTTGCTGGCGAGGAATCGACGTGCGGCGGCTAGGGGTCAGTACGCTGAACCGCTGGTCGAGCTTTTCGACGATCTCCGTTACCGAAAGCACTGTCGTGCGCGCTGCCGCGAGCTCGATTGCCAAAGGAATGCCGTCGAGGCGGTTGCAGATCTCTCCCACGACAGGAGCGTTGTCGTCGGTCAATCGGAATGCGGCATCCGCCGCACCGGCGCGCTCGGCAAATAATGCGACAGAATCGTAACGCCGAGCTTCTGCGACGCTCGTAGTCGCGCCCCGCGGCACGGCCAACGACGGCACGCGATAGACGTGTTCCGCGGCGATGCTCAAGGGCTCGCGACTCGTCGCGAGGATTCGAATATTTGGAGCGCCGCGAAGAATCGCATCGACGACGCGCGCAGTTTCCTCGACGACGTGTTCGCAGTTGTCGACGATCAGCAGCAGGCTGCGGGAGCGCAGGTACTGTAACACGACGTCGAGCAGCGGATGATTTTGATGTCCGCGTAAGCCGAATGCCGACGCAACGGCTTGAACGGTCGAAGTTGGTTCGCTGGAAGCGGCAAGCTCAACGAGCCACACGCCGTCGCGGTGCTCTTCGAGGAGCGTTTCACCGACTCGTAACGCCAGACGCGTCTTGCCGACGCCGCCGGCGCCGACCAGGGTCGTAAGCGGATAAGCGCGCACGAGCCCTGCGATTTCGGCGAGCTCTTTCACGCGCCCAATGAGCGGCGTCAGCTGCGGCGGCAGATTGTTGGGAGACTCCGCCGGCTCGGTGGTCCACGGACCAACCGTCAGGCCTCCCAATCGCGTACCCGCGGAGCGCGCCGCGGCCTCGAACTCCCCACGCTGGTCGGCACTGAGTTCCAGCGCTTCGGCTAAGAGCTCGAGCGTCTTAGACTGGGGTTTGCGTCGGTGTCCCCGTTCCAGAGCGCTGATCGCGAAGGAGCTCATCCGCGCGCGCTCCGCTAAGCCTTCTTGCGATAGTCCCGCGGCGAGGCGATACCGGCGCAACAGCTTTCCAAAGGCTGAAGAGACGGACACATATTCCGTTTCTTGCATTCCCGCCTTAATCTTCGCTCCCGGACGAACGTCTCCCGCGAATGGCCCGATCACTTGTCCAAGTCGTTTGTCCAAGTGTCCGTTCCGCCGATCGCTCCGGAACGGCATCATCGATGCATGCTTTCCCGGGCCGCCGGTAGCCCGTTACACAGAAATGAGGATCGTGATGGAAACTTCGAATACACGCATAAAACAACTAACCGTCATCGCGGAAGCATTGCTGACGGCGGCGTTCCTGACCGCGTGCAGCAGCGGTAACACTTCCGCGCCGGTCGTGCCGCGCGCCAACGCCGGATCCGGTAGCCCGTCGTCCGACGTATTTCAGGAAGTGCTGCAGTTGCGCCCGGGCGCTAGCGGTACCTCGCCCCATGCAGTTGCGAAGCCGCTGGTTCAGCGCAGCCCGAACGTCTATGTCGCCGACGCCGGTAATAACGCCGTCTACGAAATCCTCAGGGCCGGCGGCTACACGCAGATGCTGACCCTGGGTTCCGGATTCAATGGTCCGAGTGGGGTCGCCGTCGATCCCAAGGGCGACGTTTTCGTGGCAGACACCAAGAACGGCGCGGTAAAGGAGATGCTGGCGGTCAAGGCGGAATTCCCAAAAACCCGGTGATCAAAACCCTCACGACCTCGATACCGAATCCCTACAACGTCGCTCTCGACTACTCCGGCAACCTTTTCGTTACGAACAACACCAGTTCTGCGGTGTTCGAGCTTCTAGCGCCTAAGTACGCAACGATCAAGCAGTACGGCTCCTTCACGTACCCGACGAGCGTGGCGGTCGACGGTTATGCCAACGTGTACGTTGGTACGGCCGCGAGCACGAGCGAGATCTTTGAAATGCTCGCCCCCAGCTACTCGACCGTGCAGACTCTCGGCGGCGGATATGGGAGGTTCTTAAATCCGTACGGCTTGGCGGTCGACGATCGCGGTAACGTGTACGTTGGCGACTACAACAACAGTGCCTTCGAAAAAATGCCGCCGAACTGTTTTAAGGCAAACTGCGTGCAGACGCTGACGTCGAAATTCTACCGCCCCGTGGGCGTTGCCGTCGATCGATTCGGGAACGTTTACGGGGGAGATGCGGCCACCGGAGACGTGTTCGAAATGCTCAAACAAAACGGATACAAGACGATCAATCTCCTGGGCGCGGGATTCAAAATTCCGTGGGGCATTGCATTGCACTAGCTGCTACTGCGACAGTTGGTCGGCCGTTCCGAAGCCTTTCTTTCCGCCAAACGCGGTCGTACCGTAAAACGCACCCCCCGAATACAGCAGCGGCGCGATCGGCTGGCCGCCTTGATCGCCCCCGTCGAAGTAGTGGAGTACGGCGTACGCCGGATTCGTAGGCGAGGGCGCGTAGCTGAAAACGGTGCCGCAGCCGTTCGTGTCGCACAGGCCAGTGCCGCCGATGGTTGTGACTCCATAGAGCACGCCGTGCACGTTCACCACAGGATCGACGGGCTCCGAACCATCCGGTTTCGAGCCATCCAGGGCACCGAACTTGTGCAACACGTGCTCCGTTCCGGTCGAGGGGTCGAGGCTGTAAAGGGTACCCTCGCAATTGCTGAAAAATTGCCGCCGCCGCAGCAGGTGGTGCTGTAAAGCGTGCCGTTGACGTCGATGAGATTCGCGAGTGGATTGCAGCCGTCGGGAACGTTGTAAAAGGGGTGGACAACGCGTTCGTTGCTTCCGTCGACCCCGATGCTGAAGACGGTGCCGCAGAGGTGCTGCTGAGGCGCGCCGCCGAGATAGGTGGTGCCGTAGAGGGTGCCGCCGACATCAAGCAATGAGGCCCAAGGGTTTGCACCGTCATTGCCTTGTCCAAAACTGTGCAACACGCGCTCGGCGCCCGTCGCCGGGTTCACGCGATACACGGTTCCGCACGTCCCATTGGGCGAGAGACCGTAGGTCTTGCACAACCCCGAATTGGTATTGGTGCCGCCGCCGACCGTCGTGCCGTAAAGAGTCCCTTGAATCTCGATCACGGCCGATGCCGGATAGGCGCCGTCTTGGCCGGAACCAAAGCTGTGCACGACCGTTTCCGTGTAGCCGCCGGCGGGTTTCGGATGAAGCTTGAAGAGCGTTCCGCCGCCGTACTGCCCCCCGTAGAACGTCGTGCCGTACAAGTCGCCGTTCCGGTCGGAGAACAGCGTCCCAAACGAGGCCGCTCCGTCGCCGGGAGATCCTTGGAACGTGTGCAGCACATCAAGCTTATATGTCGTCATGCCCGTCTTCGGGACGAGCCGATAGACGATGCCGCATCCCGTATTCGAACCGGTATCGAATGGTGTCGAGCACGTCGCGCTTCCACCCTCTACGGTGGAACCATATAGGGCCGTTGCGTCACCGATGAGAGCGCCTCGGCCACCGGTACCCGGCAATGTATAACCGGACTTCCCGTAATCGTAGAAAGGAATGACGTGGACGGTTCGCGGCCTAGAATCGGCACGAGCGATTCCGAGCGTCGCTTGTATTGCCGGCAACGGCGACGGTACGCTGTGACCACACGACGCCGCGGTAGCCAAGCTTAGGATAGCAAGAAGACGCAGGAGCTGTTTCATACGGCCCTCCCTTGACGCGTCGCCGCTTGGACAATTCAGGCTCACCGCCGGCCGAACCTGCTTGCTCGCTATCGATTGGGCGCGGACAAGAGGTCAAATCTGCGCTGGGGCGCCGTTTTGTCCAAGTCATTTGTCCAAGTGTCCGTTCCGAAGTTCGACCCGAGGGCGCTATCGTGGAGGCAGCCGCAATACGGGATCGCAGCTACATTTTGCGGCGATTTCGCCGTTGCAAGGAAGGATCGCAATAATGGTGGTTTCACAAGTCAAGTCTCTACTCGTGCCGGTGCTGGCGAGCGCATTGCTTGCGAGCTGCGCTGGGGGGTCTTCAACGCCGCCGAATCCGAACGTACTCCAACAAAGTCGAGTACACGCTCGCCCGAATGCGTGCCCCTGCGTCTATGTAGCAAACAACTACGGTTCCGCTGCCGGCAGCGTGACGGTGTATGCGGCGGGCGCCACCGGCAATGCCAAACCTATCCAGAACATCAGCGGTTCTAACACCGACTTAGGGGGTCCGAGCGGCATAGCCGTAGATGCCGACGGCAATATCTACGTGACAAACAGTGGCTTCGGTGGCGGCTATGGCTATTCAGTTGATGTCTTCGCTGCGGGGGCGACTGGTAACGTCGCCCCGATCGAAGTCATTGCGGGGGATAACACCGGTCTATTTCAACCACGTGGCGTGGCCTTGGACCCCGTAAACGCAGACATCTACGTCGCTAATTACGGAACCAGCAGCGTGGCCATCTATTCACCCGGTGCAACCGGCGACGCCGCACCGATCGGCACCATAACGGGTGCAAACACTGGGATCGACTGGCCGTTCGGCGTCGCATCGGATACAAGCGGTAACATCTATGTTGCTACCTGCGGCAATATCTGTGACATTCACGCCGCGCCGCCGAGCCTGCTGGAGTTCGCGGCGGGCAGCGTTGGTAACGTTGCCCCCATGCAGACGATCAGCGGTCCTCGCACCCGACTCTTCACACCGTATGGACTAGCCCTCGATGCCAGCGGGAACATTTATGCCGTCAGTAATGGAAATTCTGGTTTTAGCACGCCGTGGGGCATCAAGGTCTACGGTGCCGGCACCAACGGTGACGTCCGGCCGATCCAAGCCATTCGGGGAAAGCTCAATGGCCCCAGCGGCATTGCCTTGGATGGCACCGGCAACATGTACGTCTCCAACTACCTTAACAGCTCGATCACCGTGTACGCCGCGGGAGCAAACGGCCCTGTGACTCCTATTCAGAAGATAAAAGGGCCCAAGACCGGTCTCAACAGTCCCTCGGCCGTCGCCGTCCGTTAACCGGCACCGGTTTCGCATCGAGCCTAATAAACGCGCGGAGAGGCGCACCCTGTCGATGCGCTTCTCCGCGTGCCTCTGCATCGTCTCCGCCGGAACAAATTCTGCAAAGCTCGCGTCACAACGGAGGGATGGATGAACGCCGGTCTTACTGACTCTCGTCGCCGGTCGCACGTAGTCGTCTCGGTTGCTATCGCAACGTTATGTGTCGCTTGCCATGCCGGTTCGCCGCCGGCCGGCGAACGCGGCGACGCGCTGATCATCGCGCAGCGCCAGGAGCCCGTATCACTCAATCCCCTCTATCTCGAGGGGCCGATCGCCTCCGCAATCGACGAGTTGAGTTACTCGTACCTCACGGACTACGATTCGGACGGACACATGGTACCGGGGATCACGCGGGAAGTCCCCTCGCTTCGAAACGGCGGTGTCTCGCGTGACGGACGGCGAGTGATTTATCGTCTCCGTCACGACGTGCGGTGGCAGGACGGCACGCCGCTGACCTCTCGCGACGTCGAATTCACGTATCACGCGATCATGAATCCCGCCAATACGATAGCCTCGCAGTTCGGCTACGACGAAATAGCGTCGGTGAATGCGCGCGACCCGTATACGGTCGTCGTCACGTTGAAGCGGCCGTACTCGCCAATCCTTTCGCAGTTTTTCGGAGCCGACAACAACTACGCAATCCTACCGGCGCACTTGCTGGCACGCTATCAAAACCTCGATCGCGTTGCCTTCGGAAGCGATCCCGTTGGATCGGGTCCATATGCCGTCGAAACGTGGGCGCGCGGCGACCATATTACGTGGAGGGCAAATGGCGGTTACTACGCGGGACGACCGGCAATCGACCGCATAACGTTGCGCTTCATCCACGATGTTTCGACGATTGTCACGCAACTCTTAACACATGAAATCGATGCGGCGTTCTACGTAGACATTTCTCAAATTACAAGGCTGCGCGGCCTCTCGGACCACCGGATCGTCGTAACGCCGGTTCCGTACTTTTACTCGCTAGACTTCAACCTGACGGATCCGCTGATCCGGGACCCATCCGTGCGTCGTGCGTTTGCGCTCGCGATCGATCGCCGGAGCATCGTCCGTAAGGTGACGTACGGCCTGTACGACGCGGACAATGGGCCACGCGGCCTATTCACATGGGCCTACGACCCGCACGCCAACAACATACCGTACAATCCCCAAGGCGCGATGGAGCTGCTCGGGAAAGACCATTGGGCACCGAATGCTGACGGCATTCGCGAGAAAAATGGGAAGCGGTTGGAGATTCAGCTTGCGTTTTACACGGGCTCGGATGTCGAAACGAAATTTGCCACGGAGATAGCGGCTCAAGAGCGCGCTGTCGGCATTGACGTGAGCACTAAGCCGTATTCGCGGGAACAGATTACGGCCATCGACGGTCCCGTGACGCAAGGACGCTTCCAAGTCGAACTCTACGACTTCCAGGCGGACTACGATCCCGACGCCTCATGGTTGCTGGCCTGCAGCCAGCAAAGTCCCCACGGCTTCAACGACGCGCGCTACTGCAATCACGCCGTCGACAGCGCGTTGACGGAAGGCCAAGCATCGTTCGAGCGACGGATACGGATTCGTGCCTATCGCTTCGTGCAGCGGCAGATCGCCGCAGATCTGCCATATTACTTTCTCTGCCAAGTGAGTGAAGTCGACGTCATCCCAACACGGCTGGAGGCCTTTGCGCGCCCGCTGATCTCGCCGTACACGTCGGTAACGCAGTGGCGTCTTCGGCGATAAGCTTCTGGTGGTATAAAAGCGTGCGAGTCCTTCGCGCTATCACCTGGCGATGGATGTCCGAGGCGGCTAATGCTTAAGCGAGCAGCCACCTGCGCGGACTCGACCAGAGCTGTGCGTAGTCACCGCGATCCCTTGCGGGTTTTGCACCGAAAAATGCTTTCGCGCCGATTCACTGTTGCCCGGGCACATACCAGCCCATGACGCCAACTGCTGTTCGTCGGCCGCTACCGCCACACGTCGCGTGCGATGCGCAGCCAGTTCAGCCCGAGAATCTTTCGCAGTTCGTCGTCGGAGTAACCCATGCCGGACAGCGCTTCGGTGATTTCTGGAATTTGCTCCGGGGCGACGAACGGGCATCCGCTCGGGTAGCGTTTTGCGTCCTCGCCGAAGAGGTGCGGCGTCGTTGCGAACGCCGCTTTGAGTTCCTCTTGATCGAAGACGTAATCGAGACCGAGGCCGACGTGGTCGACGCCGGCAAGTTGCGCGACGTAGTCGATTGCGCGAGCGAACGTGACGCTTGCAACGTCGGCGTGAAAGGCACCGACGCCGTTGATGCCTACGACGCCGCCGCGTTGCGCGCAGGCCAGAATGACGTCGTCGTCCACGTTACGCGGATGATCCCATAACGCGCGCGGATTCGAGTGCGAGAAGATGACGGGCGTCGATGAGGCAGCGATGACCTCGAGGACGGTGCGCTTGCCGGTGTGCGAGCAGCACGGCACCATGCCGACGCGATTCATTTCGGCGACGATCGCGTGTCCGAAGGCAGTGAGTCCGCCGTCGTCATCGAGACAGCCGCCGCCGGCGCGATTGTTGCGGTTGTAGGCGATGAGCATCCAGCGCACGCCCAGATCGTAGTAGAGCGGGATCGTGCTCAGCTGATCTTCGACGGCGTTCGCGCCCTCGATGTCGAAGAAGATGCCGAGCCTGCCGCTCGCCTTGGCGAGTGCGACGTCGGCAACGCGCTCGACGAGGAGATACCGATCCGGTCGCGCCTTGATCCACGCGCGAAAATGTGCCAGCATGCGTACGTGCGCCTCGATGCCGTGCTCGCCATACCCGACGTTCATTCCGGCGACGGTTACGCCGGCCGAACGCAGGCGCTCGAGTTGCGGCAGGAAACGCTCGTCGCGAGGATCGAGCGGCATGCACGTGTGGTTGTCCCAAAGGATGGCAGTGCGCAGCAGATCGCCGATGCGTGACGCGGTCGTGACGGTCATCGGCGAGTCTTGGCCGTCGCCCGGAGCGGCCCCCCTGTGAGCCGCGACCGCTACGACGTCGCGGTGATCGGGCTCGGTTCGATGGGCAGTGCCGTGCTGGCGCGCTGCGCGATGCGCGGCGTGCGCGCCGTCGGCATCGAGCAATACGCGCTGGGACACGACCTGGGCGCCGGGAGCGGAAAGACGCGCATCATCCGTAAAGCCTATTTCGAAGACGCTGCGTACGTGCCGCTGCTCTTACGCGCGTACGAGTTGTGGCGTGACGTCGAGCGGCGAACCGGGACCACGCTCATGCAGCTCACCGGACTGCTGCTGGCGGGAGACGAACGCAGCGAGGTCGTCACCGGCTCGCAAGCGGCCGCGAAGGCCTACGAGTTGCCGTTGCAGATGCTGTCGGCCGCCGAAATGCGCGAGCGCTATCCGCATCTGCGCGTGCGCGACGGCGAGGTCGGCGCGTTCGAGCCCGACGGCGGCGTGCTCTTCCCCGAGGCGGCGGTCGGCGCGCACCTCGCGCTGGCGAAATCGCACGGCGCTACGACGATCGAGCACGCGACGATGACGTCGTGGGAAGCCGGCGACGGCGTGCGCCTCGGGCTCTCAAACGGTTCGCTGGTCGAAGCGTCGTCGGCCGTCTTCACGCTTGGTCCATGGTTCGCGCCCGAGATGGAGCGCCTCGGCATTCCGCTCGTCGTTCAGCGCAACGTGCAACTGTGGTTCTCGTCCGGCACCACGGAGTGGGACGCAGCCCATTTCCCGGCGTTCCTGATCGACCGGCCCGAGCAGCCGTTGCTCTACGGGTTTCCCGATCTCGGCGAAGGCGTCAAAGCCGCGTTCCATGCCTCCGGCGAAGCCACGAGCCCGCAGGCTCTGCGCCGCGACGCCGGCGACGACGACGTCGATCCGGTGGCGCGCGCGCTCGAAGCGTGGATGCCGGGGGCGGCGCGAAAACTCGTCGCCGCGAAAGTCTGCATGTATTCGCTGACGCCCGACCGCAACTTCGTCGTCGGGCTCCATCCTCGTCATCCTAACGTCGTCGTCTGCGGCGGTTTTTCGGGGCACGGTTTCAAATTTGCCAGCGTCATCGGCGAGATCTGCGCGCAGCTCGCGCTCGACGGCGCGACGCCTCACAACGTCGGGTTTCTCTCTCCGGACCGATTCGCGTAAATGCGCGAGAGCAGCGGGGTGAGATACGTTCCCGGCGGAAGGACGTAGCCGGGCGGAGGCAGCGGCACCGGAATGTCGTGGACGAACGGCGGGTGCGCGATCCTATCGTCGTCGAGCGGGTAGCAGACCGGCCACGGAATCGTCCCCTCTTCACTGCCGCCGTGCGTATACTGCGCGACGTAGCGCGTGTAGTAGCAGATCGTCGTGCCGGCGTACCAGTGGCGCAGGGGAATCACTTCGACTTGCACGGCGTTTACGTCGCGGTGTCCGGCCACGTCGAAGTAGGTGCGCCGGTAGGCTGCCGCAGGCTGGGGTGCTTTGGTTGCCAGACTCAACGGATTGTTGCGGGCGTGCAGTTGTGCGATCTCTTGCGAGAACGCGTGCTCCTGTTCGGCGAGCTGTTGTTGCAGCGTGGGCGCTTGCGTCGGCGGGGTGCGCTGCGGCGGCGGCTGCGGAGCCGCGGACGGCAACTCGCGCGCGAGTTCGTGCCGTGGAACCGCCGGCGGAGCGGCGCGCTGTGCGGGATGCGGCCTCGGCGCGACCGGTGCCCGAACCGGATGCGGTGCTTGTTGGACCCGCGGCTGGGGTACCGGGCGGCGTTCGATGCGCACGGCGGTCGAGGCGACGACGGTCTCGCGCTGTGCCGGAGGAGGCGCCAGCCACGGAAGATGCAGCAGCCCCAGCCAGGCGGCGAGCGGCACGAACAGCGCATGGATGAGAAGCGACAGTACCGTCGCCCAGAGCAGCAGCAGGCGCTCGCGCGGTCTCTCGTCCCGCTCCCGCGAGATCATGATGTTCGGAGTACGCTGCGCCGGGGTTTTTCCCGCTCGCTGCGCGAAGCGTGCCCTATCGGTTCGTGTAGGGGAGAAGGCGTTGCAACCGTTCGATCCGGCCTCGAGTGAGGCGCAAAACAATTACTCCGAAAGCCGCCGGGAGCGTCCTTCGCGGGCGTTGATCTGGGTCGGTTTGGGGCTGAGCGTCGCCGGTCTCGGCGCCGCGGTGGCGTACGCCGTCGCGCGCGCGATGGTCGGCGCGCGCCGGTTACCCGACGACCCGACCAGCCAGCGCATTCAACAGCTCATCGACGAAGCCAACGCGCTGCTAAAAACGCTGGACGATCAGAAGCACAGCGCGTAAGCGCGCTGAATCAGAGGTTCCTTAATCCATCGGTATCTCGACGCTGACGTGATTGCCGGAGTTGGCCACGTGCTCGATGCGCAGGTGCGCTCCGTGTTGCGCGATGATAAAGAGGCCGCGGCCTCGTTCGCTCAGCGTGTCGTCGGGCAGCTGCCAATCGCTCACGGAGACCGGCGGTCCTGAATCGATGACGTGCAACACGATCGAGCGATCGTGCAGATCGCGAGCGCGCTGCCGGTCGTTGATATCGGTGGCCGTGTCGATCCAGCACAGCACCGTTCCTCCGTCGTCGCGAATCGGCACCGCTCGGCCCAGGAACCAGGGGTAGCTGCCGTCGGCGTCGCCGCGAATTTCATACTCTTGCTCGTCGAGTTCGTCGGCGTGGATGACGCCGACGTCGCCGGAACGCCGGTGCATCTCGTCTAAATCGACGTCGGTATATTCGATCCAGCGCTGGTTCAGATACTCGATCGTGCCGTCGGGACGCGCAACCCATACGAGCTGCGGCATCGCTTCGGCGATGATTCGAAATCCTTCGTCGAAGCGCTGCGAGCCGTCAGACTCGCGCGCACTGCGCCGTCCCAATCGCATGCGGAGGGGCGACACATTATCTGTGCCGCCCCGGTTATCCAACTGGCCGCTTGGTTAAGCGATCTAGTGCAAGTAGAGGAAACACGCGCCGTCGAGCAGCGTCTTCGCTCCTTGAATCGTGCGCAACGGCGTTGCCGGCCCGTTTGCATTGCTGGCGAACAGCGCGATCGACCCGCCGAAGTTCGCGACGTAGATGCGATCTTGGCCGTCGGTGACGACACCGGTCGCCTCGCCGAAGCCGGTGATCGTCGCAACCGGCGTCGCGTTTCCGGCGGCGCCCTTGGCAAACACGATCAAGCCGGTACTCTCGTCGGCGACGAGGAGCCGTCCGTGGGAATCGAACGTCAGCGCGAACGGACGTTGCAAGCCGGTGTTGCTGCCCGAGATGACGAGCGAGGGAGCGTCGTTCCCTTTCTTATTGGACGCGAAGGCGACGACCGATCCGCCGTGGGTATTCGCGACGTAGAGCGTACCATGCGAGTCCACCGCCATTCCGGTCGGCGCGACCAACTGCGTCTTGCTGCCTTTGATCGAGCGAATCGGCGCGATGTTGCCGTGTTTGCCTGCTGCGAATTCGCGAATGGCGTTGTTTGAGTAGTCGCTGGCGTAGAGGTTGTCGGATGGATCGACGAAGAGTCCTTCGGTCGGGCCCAGCTCCGTTTTCGATCCCGAAATGGTCCACGACGGCTTCACGTTGCCGTGCTTACCCGCAGCGAAGATGGCAATTTCCGTTCCGCTGTCGTTGGCCGTGTAGACGTTTCCAGCCGAGTCGAGGGCTAGGGAGTCCGGGTCATCGAGCGTCGTCTTGGAGCCTGCGATCTTCGACGACGGGGCAACGTCGCCGTCGGCTTGCTGGCGGAACAGAAGCACCCCGGCCGTGCCGTCGCGATTCGCTGTGTAGAGATGTTTTTCGGGCATTGGAAACGGCACGGCCTGCGAGGCGGGGGAAACCGGCATCGGCGGATTCGTCGAAGCGGAACACGCCGCCAGGGCAACGACCGCAACGAGCATCGCGAAAACGCGCACGAGCTACCTCCTATGAAAAGCTTGGTTGCTTTCGGTCACCCCCGCGCCGAGTCCCTCTCCAATCGGTGTCACCCTGAGCGGATGCGCGCCCTTCGACTCACTTACGCTCGCTCAGGACAGGCTCCGCGCGCCGCAGTCGAAGGGCCGAGCTGAGGCGCTCCTTCGACTCACTTACGCTCGCTCAGGACAGGCTCCGCGCACGGTCGAAGGACGCACCGGATGTTGGAACTTGGGGCGCAACTCGACGTCGAATTTACGGACTTGATGGCGAACGGCCAGGCCGTTGGGCGCACCGGCGGCGTGGTCGTCTTTTGCTTCGGCCCGCTTCCGTCGGAGCGTGCCCGCGTTCGGATCGTCGCCTTGAAGGCGACCTACGCAGTCGCCGAGCAGGTCGAACTGCTGAGCGAGTCGCCGGCGCGCGCGCAGCCGTTTTGCCCCGTGTTCGGCGAATGCGGCGGCTGCCAGGTGCAGCACCTCGCGTATTCCGCGCAGCTTGCGTGGAAGCGCGACGTCGTGACGGCCGCGTTGCAGCGCATCGGCGGTTTTCGCGACGTCGTCGTAGGGGAGACCATCGGAATGCCCGCGCCGCGCGGCTATCGCAACAAGATGTCGCTCGTCGTGCGGCATCGTCGCGGCGAGCAGACGCCGATCCTGGGATTCTACCGGCAGCGATCGCACGATGTCGTGCCGATCGACGCATGCCCGATCGTGATGCCGCGCTTGAGCGAGTACGTGGCACGGATGCTCGATACGGCGAGAACGCCGGCAGCGGCCGCGGCCTTGCAAGACGCGCAGCACGTCGTCGCGCGCGCCGCAGTTTCGAGCGGCGAGGCCGTCGTGACGATTACGAGCGCGCGCGAATCGGCAAGCGCGAAAACCGCCGCGCCGGCGCTGCTCGCCGAGCTTCCGGATGCCGTCGGCATCGTCAACTCGTTCGATTTGAGCGGCGAAAATGCGATTCTCGGCCGACGTTCCCGTACGCTCGCCGGCCGCGCCGAAATCGAGGAAACGATCGCCGGCATCCGATATCGCGTCTCGGCGGGTTCGTTCTTTCAGGTGAACGTCGCGATGGTCGCGCGCATCTTCGAAACGCTACGGCCGCGGCTGCGACCGGCAATGCGGCTTGTCGACCTCTACTGCGGAGCCGGCACCTTCGCACTGTTCTTCGCCGCGCACGGATGCGACGTCTACGGCGTCGAGGAGAACGCGCGCGCCGTTGGAGAAGCAAGTGCCAACGCGCAACTGAACGGCCTGCACGCGCGAACGCGCTTTCGCGCCGGGATCGCCGCGGAAGCGTTGGCACGCGACGAGGGACGCGCGGCGCTCGAATCGGCCGACGCACTCTTTCTCGATCCGCCGCGCAAGGGCTCCGACGAGGCGACGCTGGGTGCGATCGCGGCGGCGCGCGTCCCGTCGCTCTGGTATCTTTCCTGCGACCCCGCCACCCTCGCCCGGGATTTGAAGTTCTTGACGGCCAAAGGATATTCGCTCGGGAGCGTGCAGCCGTTCGACCTTTTCCCGCAGACGGGCCACGTTGAAGCGCTCGCCACGCTCGCCATCACGCCACCCAGTTGAGGCCGAATCGTTGTCTTCCGATACCATCGACGTTCGATACGTCGCCAAACTCGCTCGAATTGCACTGACCGATGAAGAGGTCGACCGTTTCGGCGCGCAGCTTCTCGATCTGTTGGCGCACGTCGACGCCCTTTCCGAACTCGACGTGAACGTCGTTGCCGCGACCGCGCAGGTCGTCGAGTCTCGTAACGTTCAACGCGACGACGTACCGGCGCCCTGCTTGGACCACGAGACCGTACTCTCGCAAGCGCCGCAGCGACAAGGCGGCTTCTTTCGCGTTCCGCGCATCATCGCGCAGTAGGTGTCGAGGATGAGCGACATTGCGGAGCGCAGCGCAGCCGAGATTGCGCGCGAAGTCAACGCCGGAAACGTTTCCGCGCGCGAAGTTGCCGAAGCGGCGCTGGCGCGCGTTTCTGCGGTCGATGCCCGCGTCGGCGCCTTTCTAACCGTGCTGCCCGAGCTGGCTCGCGAGCGCGCGGCCGCCGTAGATGCGCGCGTACACGCCGGCGAGCGACTGCCCCTGGCCGGTGTACCGCTCGCCGTCAAGGACAACATGTGTCTGACGGGTACGCGCACGACCTGCGCGAGTAAGATCCTGGAGCATTGGGTTGCGCCCTATACCGCCACGGCGGTGGCACGCATGCTCGATGCCGGCTGCATTCCGATCGGCAAGGCGAATCTCGACGAATTCGCGATGGGCAGTTCGTGCGAAAACTCGGCGCTCGCCGTCACGCGCAATCCGTACGACCCGGAGCGGGTGCCGGGCGGCTCGAGCGGTGGGTCCGCGGCAGCGGTCGCGGCGCGCGAAGCCGCGCTCGGGCTGGGAAGCGACACGGGCGGATCGATTCGGGAGCCGGGCGCGTTCTGTAACCTTATCGGATTCAAGCCGACCTACGGGCGCGTCTCGCGTTACGGATTGATTGCTTTCGCGTCGAGCCTCGATCAGATCGGTCCGCTCGCACGCACGGTCGAGGACGCCGCGCTCGCCTACGAAGCGATGAGCGGCCACGACCCCATGGACGCGACTTCGATCGATCGTCCGGTCGAGCCCGCGGTCACGGCATTGCGCGAGGATCTGCGCGGCTTGCGCGTTGGTCTCGTCCGTGAGTTCGATACGGAAAAGCTCGGCACCGAACTCGACGGCGCGTATCGCAAAGCGTACGCGGAACTCGAGAAGCTCGGCGCGCGCGTCGTCGACGTCTCGCTGCCGACGGCCGACTATGGCTTGGCGACGTATTACCTTATCGCGCCTGCGGAGTGCTCGTCGAATCTTTCGCGGTTCGACGGCGTACGCTACGGCCTGCGGGTCGACGGGCCCGACGTGCAAGCGATGTACGAGCGGACGCGCGCTGCGGGATTCGGTCCCGAGGTCAAACGCCGCATCCTCATCGGAACGCACGCGCTCTCGAGCGGTTACTACGACGCCTATTACGTTCGCGCACAGAAGGCGCGCACGCTGATCGCGCGGGATTTCGACCGCGCGTTTGCGAGCTGCGATCTGATTGCGTGCCCGGCGGCGAGTTGCCCGGCGTTTACGTTCGACGCGAAGAGCGATCCCTACAGCATGTACATGATGGACTACTACACGATTCCTATGTCGCTAGCCGGATTGCCGGCGCTCTCGGTACCGTGCGGCTGGGTCACGCCGGCGGGCGGGACCCTGCCGATGCCCATTGGACTGCAGCTCTGCGCGCCGCTCTTCGGCGAGCCGTTGTTGCTCGGTGCAGCGCACGCCTACGAACGCGCGACGATGCACGCCGCGCGCTACGCGCCGCACCTTTCGGACGAGGTCCGCGCGTGACGCAGCAGTACGAGGCCGTGATCGGGATCGAGTGTCACGTCGAGTTGAAGACGGCGACGAAGATGTTCTGCGGCTGCCGTAACGAGTTCGGCGGCGAACCCAACACGAAGGTTTGTCCGGTTTGCTTGGGCATGCCGGGCGCGCTTCCGGTTCCCAACGGCAAGGCGATCGAGCACATGCTGCGCGCCGGCCTCGCGTTCGGCGCCGAGATTCCGTCCTTCTCGAAGTTCGATCGTAAGAACTACTTCTATCCCGACATGCCCAAGGACTATCAGATTTCGCAGTACGACATGCCGCTCACGCTGGGCGGCAGCGTGACGTATTGGCTCGAGGACGGCGCGATGAAGTCGTGCCGGTTGACCCGCATCCACCTCGAGGAGGATACGGGGAAATCCACCCACGCCGGCTCCGGCGATGGTCGCATCGCGGGCAGCGAGTATTCGCTGGTCGATTTCAATCGGGCCGGCGTTCCATTGATGGAATGCGTCTCCGAGCCCGACATCCGCAGCGCGCAGGACGCCGTCGCCTACCTCGAATCGCTGCGATTGACGCTGTTCCAGCTCGGCGTCAGCGACGTAAAGATGGAGGAAGGCTCGCTCCGATGCGACGCCAACGTGTCGATCCGCCCGGCCGGCAGCACGCAGCTCGGCACCAAGACCGAAATCAAGAACATGAACTCGTTCCGCTCGGTGCAGCGTGCGATCGAGAGCGAAATCGAACGTCAGATCGGCATGCTCGAAGCGGGCGAAAGAATCGTGCAGGAGACGCGCGGCTGGGACGAGGTGCACGGCGTGACGCATCCCATGCGCAGCAAAGAGGAGGCGCACGACTATCGCTACTTTCCCGATCCCGATCTCGTGCCGCTCGAACCGGCGACCGACGCCGTGCTCGCGGAGCTGCGTGCGACGATTCCGGAGCTGCCGTGGCAACGCTTCGAGCGTTTCACCGCGCAATACGGCATCGCGCCGAAGCCGGCCGCGCAGCTGGTCGGCAATCCGGAGCTCGCCGCCTACTTCGATCGTATTGCAGGGCTCACGCAGCGTCCCCAGCCGTCGGCAAATCTCGTGCTCGGCGATCTGTCGCGGCTGGCGAACGAGACCGGCGTGGCGGTCGCGGATTCGCCGGCGACCGCGGAGTTCGTCGCGGAACTCGTGGAGCTGCTCGAACGAAAAACGATCAACTCGAAGATCGGGAAGGAGCTGCTCGAGCGCATGTGGCGCGGCGACGGTCCTCCGCGCGCGATCGTCGAGCGCGAAGGTCTCGCCCAGACCAGCGATCCCAGTGCAATCGAAGCCTTCGTCGACGCGGCGCTGGCCGCGCATCCTCAGATCGTCGCCGACTACCGCGCCGGCAAGACCAACGTCGCCGGTTTTCTCGTCGGGCAAATCATGAAGGCGTCGAGTGGAAAGGCCGACCCGGCGCTCGTCAAAGAGTTGCTCCACCATAAGCTGTCATCCTGAGCGGAGGCGCGCGTTTTGGCATGTCGTCCTGAGCGGAGGCGTGCGCTTTGGCATGTCATCCTGAGCGGAGGCGTGCGCTTTGGCATGTCATCCTGAGCGGAGGCGTGCGTAGCGCGCCGCAGTCGAAGGACGAATAAGCACTAACGTGGATAACGATACCACCGCATTCGCCGACGAGCGAACGCTCGAAGCGCTCGATTTTGCCGGCGTGCGCGATCGCGTCGTCGCTGCGACGCGCACCCAGCGCGGAAGGGGCCTCGCCGAGAGCTTGGCTCCAGCCGAGGAGTTTTCGCACGTCGCCGTCGAGCAGGCGCGCACGAATGCAGCGCGCGACCTCGTCGCGGGCGCCGATTTCCACGTGCTGCCGGCAATTGATACGGCCGACCTGACGCAAGCCGCGGCGCTCGGACGAACCCTTTCGGGTACGGATCTGCGCGCCGTTTCGGATGCTCTCGCCGCGGCGGCGTCGGCCTACAATGCGGTGCGGGCGGATTCCGTCCTTGCGACCGTGGTGGAGAGTTTCACGCCGTTGCGCGAGCTGCAGCGGGCGATCGCCGACGGCATCGACGAGCGCGGCGTCGTGCTCGACCGCGCATCGCCGGCGCTCGGGCGGATTCGCCGGAGCTTGACGCAGGCGCAGGGCGACGCACGCGACCGCGTCGGCGCGATCCTGCGGTCGGCGAAGTATGCCAAGGCGATTCAGGACAGCGTCGTAACGATACGCGAAGGGCGGTTTGTCGTGCCGGTGAAGGCAGAGTTTTCCGGCGAATTTCCCGGCATCGTGCACGACACCAGCGCGAGCGGACAGACGCTCTTCATCGAACCGCTGGCCGCGCTCGAAGCGAACAATCGTTTGCGCACGCTGCGCCTCGAAGAAGAACGAGAGGTCGCGCGCATTCTGACGGAGTTCTCGCACCGGGTCGGTGCCGATGCCGGCGCGATCGAGCGCAACGTCGACGTTCTCGCCGCGATCGACCTGATTGCGGCCAGGGCAGCGGTCGCGCACGCGATGAATGCGATCGTTCCAGAGTTGCGCGACGACGCGGCGATCGTCGTCGTCAACGGCCGCCATCCGCTGCTCGGCGAGCGCGCCGTTCCGCAGTCGCTGACGCTCGATGCGCAAACGCGGCTGCTCGTGATCAGCGGTCCGAACATGGGCGGCAAGACCGTCGCGCTGAAGATGGTCGGGCTTTTCGTTTTGATGACGTACTGCGGGTTGCAACTGCCGGTCGGTACCGGCACGGCAATCGGACGCTTCGAGGGCGCGATCGCCGACGTCGGCGACGAACAGTCGATCGTTGCCAACACGTCGACGTTTTCGGCGCATTTGGACCGCATGCGCGAGATGCTGGCCGGCGCCGGCGAGCGCACGCTGGTACTGGTGGATGAAATCGGCGGGGGCACCGAACCCGGCGCGGGTGCGGCGCTCGCCATCGCGATGCTCGAGCGTCTGCTCGCAGCGGGGACGCGCGGGCTGGTCACGACGCACGCCACCGAACTAAAACTCTTCGCGCACGCCACGGCGGGCGTCGCGAATGCTAGCGTGCGTTTCGAGCCGCATACGTTCGCGCCCACGTTCCAGCTCGACGTCGGGACGCCGGGGCAATCGCTGGCATTTCCGCTCGCGCGTACGATCGGGATCGCCGGTGAAATTGTCGAGCGCGCGCAGCGGTTGCTCGACACGCGCGAACGCGACTACGAGTCGGCGCTGTCGGAACTCTCGCTGCGCAACGCCGAACTGCAGAGCGAGCGCGACGGGCTTGCCGAAGAGCGGCGCCGCGAGGCGCTGGAGACGGCGCGCCTGCAGTCGGAACGCGCCGCGCTCGACACACGGCGGCGCGAGTTCGGCGCGAAGGCCGAGGAACGCATGCAGCAGGCGCTGCGCGATTTCGTTCGGCAACTGCAGGAGCGCGCACAAGAGCACCGGGCGGCACGTCCGAAGGTCACGCCGTCACAAGCCGGGCTCCTCGCGCAGACGATCGACGCGATGCGCCGCGACCTCGGCATCACCAACGAGCCGGCCGAAGCGAGCGGCGACGGCAGTTTCGGGCCGGGCGAGCGCGTGCGCTCGATTTCGTTGCAGCAGGAGGGCGAGGTCGTCGAGGATTTCGGCGAGACGCTCCTGTTGGCCATCGGGCCGATGAAGACGGTCGTGCGCAAGGACGACGTGCGACGCGTCGCGGCCGCACCGCGCACCCGAGCGAAACCGCCTGCTTCCGACGACGCACGCGTCAACGCGGCGACCCGCACGCGACCGGAACTCGACGTGCGCGGAAAACGGTTCGCCGAAGCCGAGCCGCTCGTCGAGCGCTGGATCGATGAAGCCGTGCTCGCCGGTAACTCGCCGCTGCGCCTGATTCACGGCAAAGGCACCGGCATGCTCGGACGCGGGCTACAGGAATACCTGCGATTGCATCCGGCCGTGAGCGGCGTGCGTTACGGCAGCGAAGAGGAAGGCTCCGCCGGCGTCACCATCATCGAACTCAAGTAAATGCATGCAGCGCGCGTAGTATCCTTTGCATGTCATCCTGAGCGGAGCATCCTTTGCATGTCATCCTGAGCGGAGCATCGAACGAAGTTCGATGCGTAGTCGAAGGACGAAGGGGCACTGCGACGCCGAGGCGTAGCGGTCGCGGATGAGCGCACACCCGCATTTCGCCGACGTCGAGTATCTACTCGACGGGTTCGAGCACGTCGAAACGCGCGACGATTTCCGGGAGCGGCTGAACGCGGGGCGGCCGCTCAACGTGAAGCTGGGGATCGACCCGACCAGCCCGGATCTGCACCTCGGTTTCATGGTCGTGCTCGAGAAATTGCAGCGTTTTTCCGAAGCGGGGCACCGCGTGACGTGGATCATTGGTGACTTCACGGCCCGAATCGGCGATCCGAGCGGAAAGAACGTCACGCGACCGCAGTTATCGCCCGCGGAAATTCAGGCGAATATGGAGACCTATCGCCGGCAAGCCGCAACCGTGCTCGACCTCGATCGCATCGAGGTGCGCTACAACTCCGAGTGGCTCGACAAGCTCGGCCTGGCCGATCTCGTCAAACTGCTAGCGCAGACGACCGTCGCTCAAATGCTCGAACGCAACGACTTTCACGATCGCTACGGCGCCGGTTCTGCGATCTCGCTGCACGAATTTCTTTATCCGGTCGCGCAGGCATACGATTCGATTGCGATCGCGGCCGACGTGGAACTCGGCGGCAGCGATCAACTCTTCAACCTGCTGCTCGGGCGCCACTATCAACGGGAGTATGGCCAGCCGCCGCAGATCTGCGCGACCGTGCCGCTGCTCGTCGGACTCGACGGGCAGAAGAAGATGAGCAAAACCCTCGGCAACTACGTCGGCATCACCGAACCTCCGGTCGAGCAGTTCGGTAAACTCATGCGGATCGGCGACGACCTCATCGTGACCTACGCGCGTTTGGCGGCGTTTCGCTCGCAATCCGATTGCGATCGGCTGGCGGCCGAGTTGGGGTCCGGGCGCGTCAACCCGATGGGCGAAAAGAAGAAGATCGCGCAGGAGATCGTCACGCGGTACCACGGAGCGGAGGCAGCGCGGGCGGCGCGCGATCGTTTCGAAGCGACCGTGCAGCGTAAGGAGATCCCGACCGAGGGCTTGGCGGAAGTCGATGCGGGCGATTGCGTGCGCGTCGCGGAGTTGCTCGTCAAAGCCGGGTTCGCGCAAAGTCGCCGCGAGGCCGAGCGGCTCATCGCCGGCGGAGGCGTGAAGCTCGACGGTAACCCCGTGCACGATCCGAAGGCGCCTTGGACGTCCGCCGAACCCGCGGTTCTTTCCGTCGGCTCGCGCAGGTTCGCGCGCGTCCTGCCGCGCAAAGCATAACGATGCCATCTGGAGTGACGTTTACGCCGGCCCCGCCCATCGAAGGAAAGAAGTTCGTCTGCAAGCGCTGCAAGCGCGCCTATCCGTACCCCGAGTCCGGCGACCGCCCGATTCGGTGCGAGTGCGGATGGTGGTACTACAACGACGGCGGCGGCATCCGCGAAACCTACAATCAGCGCATCGAACCGTACCGCACGCCCGGCGACTTCCACCGCCTCTTCCGCCACTAACTAACTGCGTGTCAACTACGCCATTTCTTCGAGCTCTTTCAACTCCTCGCGCGTAAAAGTGAACCGCCGGCGGCAAAACTCGCAGGTCGCTTCGGTTTCCTCACGTTCGCTGCGTAAGCGATCGAGTTCGTCGCGGCCGAGGGAGCGGAGAACGTTTTCGACTTTCCGTTTGGTGCAGGTGCACGCAAAGGCGATCGCCATCGAACGCTCGGTCCCCGAAGTCTCGTCGCCAAGTAACTGCTGAAGTAAAAAGAGCGGATCGGGCCGTTGCGCGATCAGCGACGTCACGGGCGGCATTGCTTGCGCGCGTTGTTCGAGCGCGGCGATTTCCGGTTCGTTTGCTCCGGGCAGCATGCGCGCGACGACTCCGCCGGCAGCGACGACGCCGCGGGGATCGGCGAGGACGCCGAGCGCCACGACGCTGGGAATTTGTTCGGAGTTTACGAGGTACGCGGCGATGTCTTCGGCGATCTCACCCGAGTGCAGCGGCACCACGCCGACGTAGGGCTGGCCGGCTTCGTAGGATCTGGTGACGCGAAGCGTGCCGCTGCCGATCGCGCCGGAAACGTCGAACTTGCCCCGCGAATTGACCGGCAACTCGACTCCGCCGTTTCGAGCGTATCCGCGCGCCCCGATCGTCTGCTCGTCGAGAAGCCACGCGTCGGCGGCGAGCATGCCGATCGGACCGTCGCCCGCGATCTGCAGCGAAATCCGCTCGTGCTCGCCGAGGTTCGTGCCGAGCAAGATCGCGCCGGTGACGAGTCGTCCGACGGCCGCCGTTGCCGTGGGAGACAGGTCGCTGCGCCGCTGAATTTCCGCCACCAGGTCGGTCGTGACGGCTGCGACGACGGAGGAGGCGGACGTTGCGGCGGAGGCGCCGAGAAGGCGGTCGGGCATATGAGCGCGTCGAGTTCAAACGAAGGCGGTCGCTTTTCCTGTCGTGAAGTCGCGTTCATGCACGTCCTCATCCTCCACGGCCCGAACCTGAACTTGCTTGGCAACCGCGAGCCCGAGATCTACGGCGCGCAAACGTTGGCGGACGTGAACGAGGTTATTGCGGCGACGGCCGCGGATCTCGGCATCGACGTTACGTACGAGCAACACAACGGCGAAGGCGCGCTGATGGACGCGCTGCATGCGGCGCGCGGCCGCTACGACGGCGTTGTCGTCAACCCCGGAGCGTACTCGCATTACTCGCACGCGATCGCCGACGCGATTGCCGCGATCGCGATGCCGGTCGTCGAAGTGCACCTTTCCAACGTCGCCGCGCGCGAGGAGTTCCGCCGTCAGAGCGTCACGGCGCGGGCCTGTTGGGGAAGCATCGCCGGTTTCGGCGCAATCGGCTACGCGCTGGCGCTGCGGGCCTTGGTTGAAGGAGGGGGCGCCTAGCCGCGGTAACCCCACTCTGGCAGGGCGGCGTGCGAACCTCGTACCGCCGCGAGGAGAGCGAAGTTGACGAAAGCCGAGTTGATCGAAGCCGTTGCGAATCGCGCCGAGCTCACCAAACGCCAAGCCGGCCACGCCGTGGAGGCGATATTCGACGAAATCGAAGTCGCATTGCGCAACGGAGATCGCGTCGCGCTGACGCCGTTCGGAAGTTTCGTCGTGCGTCAGCACAAAGCGCGCGACGGACGCAATCCGAAAACCGGTCAAAAGATCAGCATCGCAGCCCGAAAGGTTCCGGCATTCGTAGCGAGTAAGTCGCTGAAAAACGCTCTTCGTTAAACGTCGGGCTGTGGCGCAGTTTGGTTAGCGCGCTTGACTGGGGGTCAAGAGGTCGCTGGTTCGAATCCAGTCAGCCCGACCACGTTTCGTGCATAAAAGTGGGGGATTCAGCGTCTTGCTGTTCGCTATCACGGGAGGCGTAGCCCCAAGTGTAGCCCCTAGTTTATCGAATGCCTTCGATAGTCTTAACGGATTCCTTGGCGAGTTGATGAGATAAGTGGAGAACCCCAAGCCGAGTTGGGCCGAAGCAAGGCTCGTCGCGTTCCCGACGGGCGTCGGGGGAATGATCGCCCTTGCCGCTTGGGCCGATGTGAGCAGCCGCAATCTTTGGAATCAAACTTGGTTCCAGGTGATTTTTGGACTTGTTGCGCTTATTGCGGTCTTGGGCATCTTCGGATTCGTGGCCCATTGGAAGGTGCGGTCCATTCCGCTCATCCTGATGGCGATAACCGCCGGGTGGTTCCTGGCGCATGTGGCTCCGATCTGGGGCTGATTGCTATTTGCGGTCACATTTGTTGTGACTGCCGTCATGTTATCGCCGCGGTCCGTCGCAAACGTACAATCCGCAGCGACAGTGTTGCGAACTGAAACGAAATATTTGAAAAGTTGACGATACCTCGTTGGCGCCAACTGATTGGGCCTGTGGTCGCGGGGCTCGCGCATAGGTTCCGTAGTGCGCTACTCGCCCTTAGTTGACGTCGCCTAAGGATTCGCCGCGCAATGATGCGACGGCTCGGCGCTAACCGGAAACGCCAAGCGAAGCCTCTGGCGTGCAGACCGCGCATCCCATCGTCAGGACGCTCACGCGCGCGCACATCTTCGACTAGCCGATTTCGGTGGCGTTCTTGTACCATTCGCCTCTCCGACTCTCGTTATATCTGCAAAAACGAATTGTTCGGTTCTATGCCGCGAACACGCAGTCCAAGATGCCGCCCGCCTTGGCGTAACGGACAATTGTCGAACGCATTGACGCGCCCCGATCGATTCGCAACACCTTAGGGACTGACCACAGGCTCGGCACGCGCCAGCGGCCGGTGCGGGGGCACTAGCGTGCATCCCCCAATGCGCCGCGCTCACGGCCTGCGAGCAATCGAAGCGGCTCGCAAGGCGCTCGCAGTCCAAACCGCCGCCGGCGACGATCCGCGCGCGAGCGAACGGGGTTCCGCGGTATTGCCTGCTCGACGCGACGAATCATGGCGCCACCTTAAAGACGGTTCCGCATCCCTGACTACAGTGGTCGCTCGTACCGCCGAACGGCGTCATCCCGTACAACAGATTCCTGGAGCTGAGCAGTCCTGCGGACGGGTTCCGACCGTCGGGAAGACTTTCGAAACTGTAAAGAACGCGTTCTTTGCCCGACGTGCTCGCCTCAAAGACAGTCCCGTTCTCGTTCTCACCTCCGGACGCAGTCGTTCCGTACAGCAGACCCTTGAAAGCTGTCAAGCCGGCGCGCGGCCCTTCTCCGTCCGGGTGGCCTTCGAAGCGGTAAAGCACGCGTTCCTTTCCGGATGCGCTGACCTCGAAAATGGTTCCGTGATCGTTTTCGCCACCGCTTCCTGTCGTGCCGTACAACGCGCCGCTCACAGCGATCAGACCTCCACCGGGGCGCGCCCCATCTGTGCCGCGCATGAAAGCGTGAAGCACGCGGTGTTTGCCAGATGTGCTGACCTCGAAAACGGTTCCGCATCCCGGATGCGCAAAGCCGTCGCATGATTCGCCGCCGGCGAGTGTCGTGCCATACAGATGGCTCTCCAGGGAAATCAGATCCCCTTTCGGGTACGAGCCGTCCGCACCGCCATTGAAGCGATAAAGAACGAGCACCTTGCCGGACGTGCTCACCTCGAAGACGGTTCCGCATCCAACGTCGTACCCGCGTTCGCATCCGGAGCCGCCGCCCCCGGACGTGGTGCCATAGAGCACGCCGTCCACAGCGATCAAACCGGCCAGCGGGCGAGCGCCGTCAGTGCCTCCCTCGAATCGGTAGAGTACGCGTTCCGTCCCGGAAGTGCTCACCTCGAAGACGGTGCCACACCCGATGTCGACACCGTCGTGGTCTTTGCATCCCGAGCCGCCACCACCGGCATATGTGGTACCGTAGAGCACGCCCTTCACGGCGACCAATGCCCCATCGGGTTCTTCACCATCGGGTTTGCCAGCAAAGTTGTAGAGGACACGTTGTCGGCCGGACATGCTCAACCGAAAGACGACCCCGTCGCCGTTCACACCACCCAGCGGTGTAGTGCCGTACAGCTCGCCGTTCACGGCGGCCTTCAACTCGATCAGGTTGGCATTCGGTCGTGCGCCGTCGCGTCCCGTGAAGCTATAAAGAGTCTGGTAGATGACGCCGGCGCTGTGAGCTTCTCTCGCGAGCAAGGGGCTAGACGAGAAGGACGAACCCGCAGCGTCACTCTGTGAATGAAGGGGCGTCGGGATGGTTTGCTGTGCGCAACCCACTGTGACTCCGAGAGAAAGCGCGCAGAGCAGTCGAGTCTTAAAATGCATGCAAAGCTCCTTTTCTGTTGCGGCTTTAAGCACGCGATTTAAGAAACGACCACATGACCCCCTGCCCATCGGCAATACCCTAGCTACTGACCGTGGCCCTCGGCTACGCGCCCGCGGCCGGTGCGGGCGCCCTGGCGAGGCGCCACTGCATCTGCAAACGCTCGCAGTGCAGCTACGTGCGAGCTATGCGCTAGCGCGATCCTCAAGCGCAGACGTCGGCAGTGCGATGCGTGCATCCCCCAATGCGCCGGGCTCACGGCCTACGGGCAATCGAAGCCGCTCGCAAGGCGCTTGCAGTCCAAACCGCCGCGGGCGACGATCCCCGCGCGAGCGATCGGGCTGGGCGCAAGCGGGGGGAGGCCAATGCCGCGCAGCATTGGCGCAACCGGGCGTGGGCGCGAGGGTCAGTTGCCGATCGCGACGCGGCGTGGTTCTTGCGCGAGATCGTCCCGAAACTCGATGGCTATTCGCTGAGCCAAATCGTCCGGATCTCCGTGGCTGACCGGTGGCGCAGTTGGTCCCCAAGCCGGCGGTCCGGCAATGGCGACGAGACTCGTTGCGTCGATAGCCCTTCTCTCCTACGCATCCGTCACGCACTGATGCGCCTTTCGGCCGAAGGCGCAACGGCGTCGGCTCACCCATGACGAACACGCGGGCGGATGGAGTAGCGGCCTTTTATCGGTGCGAGCAATCCAATGTTCTCCGAGAGGCGTAATAACCGGTGCTTTTAACGCCCGATGATGAGAAGAGGTGCACCCATGAAGTCCACGGATCTTATCGCCAGCCTTCCGACCCTTTGCGCGGCGAGCCTTCTGTTGGCAGGCTGTGGCGGAACACTGAATCAGATCACCCCGAGCCACGCGTCGTACGGCGGCTCGGCCGTCGTCCCTGCGGAGGGCAAAGCATCCTGGATGGCGCCCGAAAGTAGGGCGGTCTCGCTACTCTACGTGTCTGAGCCCGAGAGTGGACGTGTCGACGTGTTCTCATATCCGAAAGGGAAACCCGTCGGGGCGCTGACCGGCTTGAGCGGCCCTGCAGGCGAGTGTTCGAACGGTGCCGGTGACGTATTCGTTACAAACTCTAGCGCGTCGAACATTCTCGAGTACGCGCACGGCGGAACGGATCCGATCGCAACGCTGTCAGACGAGGGCTACCTCCCCGATGGCTGCTCGATCGACCCCAAGACCGGCGACCTCGCCGTCGCTAATAAGTGCCGCCTAAAGGGAACCTATTGCTTCTACGCCGGTAATCTCGCAATCTACAAGCGAGCGAAGGGCACTCCGAAATTCTACTCGTCTCCAAATTTCTTCTATTACTATTGGTGTGCCTACGACAGTAGCGGGAATCTCTATACCGACGGCATCTACTTCTCCGGAAGCGAGGGCGAGGAACCGATATTCGGCGTGCTTCAGAAAGGAGGCAGTGCGATCGCATCGTTATCTCTCGCCGCGACAATCGGCGCCGGTTCCCTGATGTGGGATGGCAGGTACCTGGCGATCAACCAGCCCGTGACGGGAGACATCGATCGGTTCTCGATACATGGAACCACGGGGCGGGAAGTCAGCATTTCGACGCTGGACGGTGTCGGCGAGCTCGAGCAGGTTTGGATTCAAGGCAAGAGGCTAGTAGCGGCAGATTTCAAAGACAACGACGTTGGACTCTGGAAGTATCCCGTCGGCGGTGCCCCCACAAAAACGATTACCGGCATCCACCTACCCATAGGGGTCACGGTGAGCCTGGCTCCACGTTAGAGTCCAGGCCCGGGCGCCGCGCTGATCGCCGGACGCTAAACGCCGGGCCAAGGCCCTAGCCGCCCCGCAGCCACGCCGCCGATCGTGGCGCCATTGCGCCAAAGGCGCCTCGCATCACGGGGGCTTTGCTCGCAGCTTCGCAGGTTACGGTGACCCGTTTCCCAACATCGTCATCCAAAGGTCTTGGTAGGCTGGATTGGCGATGCCATCGACGTGAGCGTTGGCACCGGCCAACGGTTTGTCGAGCGCAAACGTCTGCGATGCCGGGATGCCGAGCGCAGCGTACGTTAGCGGTATAACGTTCGCCATGGGTTCCGATTTGTTGTAGGCAGCGAACCAGCGATCAGCGGGCGTCAGTGGTTTGGCGGAATACCAATGCGCGATCTCGCTAAAACTGTAACGATCCCAACCGCCAGAAAAGACGATCACGCGAGCGACGGCGACGCGTTGTGCGATGAACTCGGCCATGCCGCCGCCTTGGGATTGTCCGGAAAGCGCGACGCGACTCCAAACTGGCGAGCCGTTCTCAACATATAGATTCCAGCCTCCTTGCGGATCGGTCGATGCGAGGTACTGTAACAGCTTCACGAAGCGATTGAGAATGGTATCTTGCGGTGCAGTATGGATTGGCGCGTCGGAGGCGTCGCCATAGATTCGTTCTTGACGAAAGCTTTTGGCGCATTCCGGATACTGCTGCAACTCGGCGCCACGGCAAATCTGGGCCACGGCAGGCGTATCATCGTAGGAAAGCGAGATGACGCGATAGCCCCGCGCGATTGCGGTGCGCAAGAACAGGACGGGACCAGGAGGCTTGCCGCCTGTTCCGGCAAGAAAGAGCAGTACGTTTCCCGGCTTTGCGGTGGGATCGTACATCACAACGTGCGGCGCGTCCACGGCATCGATTCGCCCGTCCGTTTTGGACGGCGCGATATCGAGCGACCTGTACTGTTGCGCCGTTGCCGCGCCAGGAATGATTAGTGCGATCGTCAGCAGAAGGAGCGGTAGGACTGTTTTTTGCATTTTTGTTCCTTCGGAACGGCGAAAGTTAAATCCGGCCACAAGTCAGCAACAAGATCGCACCGCGACGCGAAGCACTCGCATAAGGCAATTCCGACCGTTTTGCGGGGGCTGTCGAGCCAAGCCGCGCGTTCGAAGCAGGGCGACGCCCAGACCGGGGCGCCGGGGCACAAGACAAACCCAAAATAACTCGCCGCGCGTGTTCTGAGATGGAAATGTATGCAACTGCTCGTGTTGACATGGCCTTACGCTCTAATCTTCTGGGCGGTATTCGCTTGGACTTTCGTGCCGGAGTTTGTTAAATGGACTCTCGTACCGGAGCTTCTTAAGCGACGTAACGAAGGCCGAGCAAATCCGCAGGATGCTAATTCGAAGCGTGTGCTCATGATCGCTCAAACCATCGGAATGGCTGCAGCATTTACGATAGCATCAACCGCATCGTTTGGCGCGCTGCCATACCCGATGGTATTCTTTTGGGCGGGGGTCGTAGCCCTGATCGCTGGTGGTTTGCTTCGTCGCCATTGTTGGCGCATGCTCGGATCAAGTTTCACGGGCGCTGTAATCGTTAATGCCGACCACGCAGTTGTTGAGCGTGGCGCGTACCGCTTCATTCGACACCCTTCATACACGGCGGCTGTGATTCTATTTCTCGGAATCGGTTTGGCACTAGCGAACTGGATAAGCCTTGTGACGCTCTTGGTGCTCGTTTTCATCGCCTTCCTCTATCGCGTCAACGTCGAGGAACGTGCGCTTGTAGCCGTGATCGGCGACCCGTATCGCCACTACATGCGGCGAACAAAGCGATTTGTACCCTACGTGTTCTAAAGAAGGGTCGCCGTAGCGGGAACGCGGCGGACGGGTGCCGGGGCTGTTGCTGAAAACGGACGCGCTCTTGAAAACATGCGCGAGATCGAGAATCTTTCGCCGGAAACGCCATCGCTCGCCCTTGGCGCCGCGCTGGCCGAAGCTCGCGCGATCGGTGGCATGGCTGCGGCTAGCAAAGACTTAAATAAAGAGAGGCGATTCGCCTAGAACGAATCGCCCCGTGAATGCTCTGACTAGGACTTGTTGCACGTTCCCTTCAGAGTGACCGTTCTGCCACCGCTCTCCTTGAACGAGCTGGTGTAGGTGTACTTCAAGCCGGAGACCTTTGTGACCGTGTTGTCGCCGCTGCTCACGACGTTGCCCGACGAAACCGACGTCGTGTTGACGGGATGCCACACGATCGTGTTGCCGCTCCATCCGCTGGAAGTTGACATGCCGTAGTTGCCCTCATCGTCGGTCATGACATCGACCCAGCGCGAGTTCGCCGCATCGTATGTAGTCTTATCGAGGGCGACGCTCGGATACCGGTCCCACGCTGTGGCGTGGGCCATCGTCTTCGTGTTCATCCAAAAACCGGACGGGTCCGTTGTATTCGTCAACGTGCTCCCGTACGCCGTGGCGCGGCGCGTGTTTGTTTCGACGCAATTCCATGTCCCGATAAGGAATTGCATCGAACTGAAGTTGGGCTTTACCGGCCTCGGAATCGGCGTTGACTCTACCTGCGCGATCGCCGCAGTTCCGACAAGAAGGGTTGTTACGAATACGAAGACGGCCAAAGCGAAGCTTCTGTTCATTATCGCTCCTTTGCACATTGTGTGCTACTAAGGTTCTGTGAATCCAAAAGGATCGTTCGGATTGGTTGCCTACCAATCGAGGACATTGGGGGTTCCGTGGCGTTAAGCGGTTGACCTGTAGGCGCAATTCAGACAGCTGATACCTGTGTGAAGGTGAGTTAATTTGCAAAAATCAAGCAATTCGGAGTGGCTTGAAACTTGCCTTAGACGCCAGTAGGCTCCCAGTGATCAAACTCGCTAGTAGAGCTATAGCTCCATTCTTAACACGTCGTGGATTGGTGCAGCCGATCGCCGCACGGCTCGCACAGTTATTCCCAATGCGGCTACCGGCAATGGAAGGCGGCCGGCGCCTGTGAAATCGCCACTGGTTGCAACGCCTCGCAAAGCACGTCCCTACGCAAGCAAAGCCTGGAGCACTCCGCGCTTGGAAAGTTTGCCGAAGGATTCGGGCACGTGCGCGGCGGCCCGGTATTAGAGCGCAGGAGGTGCCACTGCGATGCATGCATTCCGCAAGCACGCCGAGCCCACGGTCCGCGAGCGATCGGGCTGGGCATAAGCGGGGCGAAGCCGTCTCCGAGCAGCATCGCGAGAACCGCGCCTGGGCGCGAGTCGCAGTGGCTGATCGCGATGCCGCGTGGTTCCTGCGCGAGATCGTCCCGACAGTGCGACACCTATTCGTTGAGCCAAATCGCCAAGGCTACGGGACTGTCGCTCGCGGCCTGCTCGCGCTTTCGCTCCGGAGCTCGCGTTCCGCATCCGCGGCATTGGGATGCGTTTTGTGCGCTCGTTGGCTAGCTGGTCCAGTCTTAACGCATCTACAATTCTGAATTGACCTCCAGACTTAGTCAGGGCCGGATTGGTCGCGGCGCGAAACGCACTCGTTAAAATTGAAGCGCGCGATTCGTAGCACGTCCATTTTGCGGGAATGCTAACGAGATCGGGTCCCGTAGGTGAAGCAAAAGGGGCCACGACAGGCACCCCGTCGAACTGCTATCGAGCAACCGAGTTGTTTCCAGGACGCTGTTGCGTGTAATCACGCTTGCGGCGATTCCTTAGCTGCAAGAAAGAGATCGTGATCATGCTGTTTTCACGTCTGAAATATCTAGTCGCGCCGGTAACAGCGATCGCATTGCTTACCAGCTGCGCTGGTGGTTCCTCGACACCCACAGCTTCGAACGCACTCCAACAGAGTGCGCCCCTCGCCCGTAAGTATGCCACGTCGTGCCCCTGCCTTTACGTCACGAACATATTTGGCGGCCCGAGACGTTTGGGAGCGGTCACCGTCTACGCCGCGGATGCGAACGGGAACGCGAAACCTATCCAGACGATCGCAGGCTCCAACACCGGTTTGAACGAGCCCGTCGACGTTGCGGTGGACGGCAGCGGCAACGTATACATCGCAAACTTCGATGGGAACAATTCCGTCACCGTGTATGCGGCCGGCGCCACGGGTAACGTCACACCTGCGAAGATCATTAGCGGCTCGAACACCTTGCTGAACCGGCCCAATGGTATAGCTTTGAATCCGGTGAACGGGGATATCTACGTTACGAACTGGGGAAGCGACACTGTGACAATCTACCCTCCAAGTGCCAACGGCAACGTCGCGCCGGTCGGGACCATTGCTGGCGCGAATACCGGGCTTGGCGAGCCTTCGGGGCTTGTATTGGATGCAAGTGGTAACATCTACGTTCCCAACGACGACAACAACTCCATAACCGTATTTGCCGCGGGCAGCGTAGGGAATGTGGCACCCATGCAGATGATCAGCGGCCCTCGTACTAAACTTGCACTGCCCTATGAAATAGCCGTAGATTCCAGTTCGAACATCTACGGCGATCACTACAATATCCCACCCAGTATCACGGTCTATGCCGCCGGAGCCAATGGCAACGCGAGGCCGATCCGAGCGATTAAGGGCGACGTAACGAAGCTAAACCGTCCTGACGGCATCGCCCTAGATAGTAATGGCGACACCTACGTGGCAAACTTCCACGCCAACCGGATCACGGTGTACGCCGCGGACGCAACCGGCGACATCGCTCCCGTTAAGGAGATAAGCGGAGGTGAAACCGGTCTTGTTAGCCCGGCAGGAATCACCCTTCGTTAGATCTTCGACCGCAAGGAGCGGGATCGCCGTTCGCGGCGCGCACTACTCCGCTTGCCACAGCGATGCAAGTCCATTCGGCCGGCCTAGATTGCATACTCCTGCACGTTGATAGCCACGGACAGCCAGAACCCGTCCTGGTAACAAAAGGAAGTCTGCGGTCAGTCGCGGCGAGCCGATGTCGATCAGCATCGCCGGAACCGGGCGTGGGCGCCCAGCGAAAATGCCGATCGCGATGCGGCGTGGTTTCTAAGCGAGATCGTCCCGAAGCTCGACGGCTATTCGCTAAGCCAAATCGCCAAGGCTACGGGCTTATCGCTCGCGGCCTGCTCGCGCTTTCGCGCCGGGACTCGCGTACCACATCCACGGCATTGGGACGCGCTGCGCAGATTGATAAACGTCCTTTAGAGTCACTTAGACTTTCAGCGCTGCCTCAACTGCTTGATCTTCGGTCAATGCCGTGCCCTCTGCCATCATCTTCGCAACCGTATCGGCGCCTAACGCAATGTGCAGCGCGTCTAGAACCCGATCGTATTCCGGCTGCTCGTCTAATTCGCGCGGTCCCGATCCCATTATCGCTTTGAGTCGAGCGTCCACGTAGCCCAAGAGCCATGCTGCCCGCACGTATGCCGAAGGCCCGGGTTCGGCGATGCGTTGCGGGCGCAGGGCCAGAATTGCCGCACATTTCTGCAGGGCATTCGCAGTGGAGGCATCCAGCTGGTGCTGGCGTGCAACGTCGAGCGCTTCGCTAGCGCTCGTTCGAGCTTCGTCGTACCTGGCTAACAACACGAGGTATTCTGCCTTAGCATTGAGAGCACAGACGACGCCGCGCACCAGGTTGAACGTGCGAAACGCTGTTAGTGCATCCGTAGCATCTCGAAGAGCGTATTCCGCGTTTCCCGTGCGAGACTCGACAGTGGAAAGCAGCATTCTGCCCCAAGCGACGCAAAGTTCGGCGCCCGCCGCCTCGCAGCTCTGGAGTGCTTCCCCCACTAGGCCACGCGCAGCGACAAGGTCACCGTCTTCTAAAGCTAGCGTTGCGAAGTTTTGCAATATGCTACCTACGAGCCAGCGATTGCCAATGCTACGGGCGAACGAAAGGGCTTCGTTTAGAACCACCCTCGCCTCGTCAAAGCGACCGGTGTAAAGTAGTGCACAGCCCTCCCGGTGCTGTGCGCGAGCGATTCCCAATGAGTCCCCGATAAGGCGATAATGCGTGATGGCGGTCCTGCTGCTTGCGAGCATCAGTTCGACTTCCGAAAGCGCAAATGCGACGGTGGCTTGTACGTAACTAAGCCTCGCGAGGATGATCCTCGGCGTTCGTTCGTCGATAAGCTCCAGCGCACAGCCCAGCCAACGTCGTCCCTCAGCTGGTGCAATGTTGCACCACAGGGCACCCAGCTCCCCGACCAGCCGTTGCCCCAGATGGATATCGCCACGGTCGGCCAGCGCCCACCGCAGCGCTGCCCGCCAGTTGTCCAGGTCGTCGTAGGCACGTGCGAGGAAAGCTTCTTCCGATTCGTCGTAGTAGGCGCCAAGCGACTGAGCTAGCCCAAGATATGTTAGGGCATGACGGTGTGCTACGAGATCGTATTCCCCACGCGCGACGAGCTTCTCGCGAGCGTATTGCCTAAACGATTCTAGGACCCAGTAACGCGGCTCACTTGCCTCCGGATCGACCATCACAAGCGATTTATCGACCAGTGATGAAAGCAGGTCGAACACATCCTCATCTGCGACCTGCTCATCGTTACAGACTCCCGTCCCTTCCGCCAGTGCGCAACCGCCGGCGAAGACGGAAAGGCGTTCGAAGATGCGCTGTTCTGGCGCAGCAAGCAAATTGTAACTCCAATCAATTACCGCGCGCATCGTCTGCTGTCGCGGGAGTGCCGTCCGCTCCCCACCGGTAAGAATCGCAAAGCGATCGTGGAGCTTCTCCGCAAGCGCTTTTAGAGGCAGTTGTGCCGCGCGCGCGGCGGCCAGTTCGATCGCCAGCGGAATGCCATCCAAGTCCCGGCAGATTCCCGCAACAATCGGCGCGTTCTCGTCGGTGAGCACGAAGCGGTAGTCGACCGCGTGGGCGCGTTGAGTAAAGAGGACGATCGCTTCATGTGCACGGGCAGTCGTCGCGTCGAGTTGACCAACTGCCTCACGCGATGGCACGTTCATAGATGGGAGCCGGTAGCTGTGTTCGCCAGCGACCTTAAGCGATTCGCGGCTGGTCGCAAGGATTCGTACGCGCGGGCATCCGGCAAGCAGCGCGGTAGCAACGAGGGCTGCCTGTGTAATGACGTGCTCGCAGTTATCGAGAATCAGCAGTATCGTTTTGTTCTTCAAGTACGCGGCTAGCGTCTCGAGCAAGGGATGGTTGGGCACTCCTTGCACGCCCAGTGCGGAGGCAATGGCTGTAGCCACCAACGAAGGATCATCTATTTGCGCAAGGCCGATAAAACAAACTGCAGCGCCGGCATCGTTCAGCGTGGTTGCGGTGTACAACGACGTCTGAGTCTTGCCGACGCCGCCAGCACCCGTGAGCGTGACCATTCGGTGATCGCGCACGAGCGCGCTGATCTCCTCGAGTGAAGCCTCTCGTCCGACGAAGCTCTTTAGCGATAGGGGCAGGTTTGAATTTCCCGTCTCGCCCCAGGGCCCGACGGTCACCGAAGCCCCACGGCCTAGCAGCACTGAACGTGCAGCCGTCGCCTCAAACTCTCCGCGTTGCTCATTGCTCAGTGCCAGCGCGCCGACCAAGAGCGCAAGCGTTTCGCGCTGGGGCGTGCGCCGATAACCGCGCTCGAGTGCGCTGATGCCCTGTGTGCTCATCCGGGCACGTTCAGCGAGTGCCTCTTGCGAGAGCCCTGCCGCCAGTCGGTAGTGCCGCAGGAGCACCCCGAAGTCCGTTGAGCCGGGTGCCCGCCCACGGTCTTCCATCGTGGTGGCATAATTCGTGGCTCTCTCGGTAGCATCCTCACCAACTCGCACGGCCAGTTGTATGGGTGGTTGTAGGTTACGGCCGTCGCCCAGCGATGCGATTATCGGGACGTCGTGGACCAGTTAAAACGTGCGGGGAGCTTTCTGATGAGGTTCATCTCGAATTCGGTTCGATGCGGAAGCATTTTTGCAACCGTTGCGACCCTGGCCGGCTGTAGCGTCGGCACGTCGCAGTCACCGTTCGTCCCTTCAGGACCGGTAGCGACGAATGCTCGCAAGACGCACTCGAATGGGTACGTCTACGTTTCGAACCGGACGCGGCAGGGCTCTTCCGAGCTACTCGTCTACCCCGAGGGCGTCCAGAACCCGGCTCCCTCTCTTAGGATAACGCAAAACCTTGCTGACGTCGGTGGCATCGCCCTTGATTCAAACGGCAATGTCTACGTTGCAAACGGAGGCTCCGGCGACGTTCTTGAGTTCGCTCCAGGAGGCGACAGCCTCGTCGAAACCTACTCCGTGGGGCTCGTGCATCCCATCGACGTCACCGTTGCGAATGGGACGCTGTACGTGTCCGACCAAGGCGATGCCGCAAATGGATATTCCCAGCAAGTCGTAGAGTACTCGATCGGCAGCGGTACACCGCTGGCAGCAATTGGTGGACCGGGATATTCAATGGAAATGAACGAGGGCATCGCCGTGGACCCTTTGCCGTCAACGGGAAACTTCTTTGAGTCGGCGAGCAGCCTCACGGCGATCCCTTTCGGCGGCGGGTGCACCGGCAGTACCGACCTGGTCACGGAGAACCTGTTTCCGACCTTATGGCAAGTCATTCAACTCTCTAATAACCAGCAGGCGTCCGGGCTGGCGTTCGCGCCGGACGGAACGCTCTATGCCTCCGACCAGTGCGCGAACGATGTGGCGATCTACTCTCGGATTAACTATATCTGGACATATTTAGGCAAGGTGCCCGGAATTTTTAACGCCCCCCTTTTCTTAACGATTAATCATCACTTTTTAGCGATTCCGAGTGGGGCCAGTATGCTGTCCGGTAATCGGGGAAGTGTCACCGTGATCGATCTCACAAGGCATGCAGCCACAACGAACATTACAAAGGGTCTTCAATACCCAATCGGCGCGGCCGTGGCGTTTGGCTCTTAGAGCAACCTTTGCAGAGATTCGGATAAGGATGGAGCGACAACATGAACATTTCAACCTTGAGTCGTAACGCGCTGATCTCTTGCACAGCGGCGACGGTGCTCGCAGGCTGCGATGGGGCGCAGTCGCAGATTCCAGCGTTTACGCTGCCCACTTCGTCAGTGCAAATGCGTTCGGCCGCGCCACAACCGCACGATCCCCTTAGCTCCGCCAGTTCGACTCTCCGCATCGAACCTGCCGGTCCAGTAAAAGGCCACCTCTACGTCGCCGGGTCAAGCGCCTCGAGCGGCACGGTGGAGCGCTTTCGGATCATTGATGGAGTGCCGGAGTCAAGGCCCGACCGCACGTACTCAGGCGTTGGAGCGCCGATCGCCATAGATTCTCACGGCTACTTGTACGCAACAATCGAAGATGCTGCCGAACCCTGCGGGGGGATAGGGAACGCCGAAGTCGTCGTTTATGCGCCCCACTCAAATTCGCCCGTGAGAACGCTCGAATTAACCCCCAGCTTTAATCAGTACCTCGGTATTAGCTCCCTTTTCGTCGACCGTGAAGGCCACGTGTACGTAGGTATCAGCGTTACAGTGCTTGGTGCAGTCGGCGGAGGCTGGGCTGTGAACGTCTATTCTCCTGGGGCCGGGGTCGGCAGCGGATGTGTCGAACCAGCGCGGACCTTTGACAGCGGGTTTAGCCAGAACCTAGGTGGCGTCTACACGTTAGCAGGCTTAACCACGGACGCTCAAGGCAACCTTCACGCGTCAAACAACAGCTATGACAGCAAGACTGTTCTGTCGTTTGCATCACCCATAACGGACCCGAAGCAAATAGCTGCCTTGACTGGATCAGGCATTGTCAGCCCGTCGGGATTAGCCGTCGACGCGTCCGACGAGTTGTACGTCGACAACGCGGGTCAAGGTATGAGTTCCTTCGTCGCTGCATACCCGGCGACGGCAAACGGCAACCCTAAGCCAGACCGAAAGATCAGCGTATCCGGGGCGCAGTCCTTCGGAAACGGCATCGCGGTCGCCGCTGGCCGGCTAATCATTCCGGACAATATTGCAAATGCGGTTTACGAGGTCCGCACAACCAGACGGGGTACGCAGACCCCGATTTGGACGCTTGCCCTTTCTCCTGGATTTTCGCCGCAGGACGTAAAATTGGGCCCTTGACATGCGCTATGACAAAGTACCCTCTACACGGCTTCGCTTTCGCGACGCCGTAGCCACCCCGCAGCCACGCCGCCGATTCGCGGCGCCATTGGCAGATTGCAAGCGCCTCGCAGCGCGGAAACTTAGCTCGCAGTAGCCTCGCAGTTCAACGCGCAGCGCTTAGCGAATTGCGGCTTGGATCATAGCAGCTTCGGCTCACGCCCGCCCGCTGACAGGGGGCCTCGTTTTGAAGGCCCTTAGCGCCTATCCCGCAAGGCGGCAGTGCCGTGGCATGACTTGTACAACCTTCCGCAGTTAACTCGTTGGGATCAACGGCGCCCGCTGAAATCCGTCGTCGAGCCGCGCGTCGACGGCGGCTACATAATCCAGACCCGTAGCCCTATTGTAGCCCTTTTGGATTGCAGAACCGTGCACGTCAGTGCAACGTCTTGCAGAAACGAATTGTGCGCTCGTGAAGATTTGCCGAGTAATGCGCGCCAATGCAGTTCCTTGCAATGTTCAAAAACCGACTGGGGGTCAAGAGGTCGCAGGTTCGAATCCTGTCAGCCCGACCATGTTTTCCTTCGCAAATCGATGCATTTGCGGAAGCGTTGTTTACTCTAACGATGGCGCGTAACCCCTACCGTCATCTATACGTTCCAAGGCGGCAGCGACGGGGAGCCCATGTGCGAGTCAACTTACGGGGAAGAGAATGATACGTTCTTCGACGCGACCTTCGAAGGCCGTCTGAAAGAAGGTTTAGCATTCTATTGCGACGTGGATTCGGGCGGTCAGCGGACGATGGCGGCACATTGAAAACTTTGGGCTTTGGTTTGACTCCGAGCAAATGGGTATATCTCGAGCTGGTGTGAGTCCTTTGGAACGTGGAACTCTGGAGCGTAGTTCAGAAGACTATACTCGCTTATTACAAGAGTTACCGGGGTTCCAGTTTGGTGCGTGCCCGCATCCTGCTTATCGACCCACATATTATATTTAACAAGAATAGGGTTATTGGCACCTAGTGCACTCGGCGTTGAGCGTGGCGGCGACTCCAAGCGGCCGTTGCTGCCGCTCCACTCACGACAAGTCACGGACGCGCTTTGGTCTTTTCTGGCCACGAACGCCCAGCTAGGGACGTACGCTTCAGGCGTCACGCTAGCCTGAGGTTTTTCGGGCTGAAGCTCCGGTTTATTTTGAGGCGGGGGATAGAAATTATAGGGCCCTAGCTTGATAGGTACTACATTCAGAGCGCCGACCTTGAAGCGTGAGGGAGCGAACGCAGCGACTAGAATGATCGTAACGAGCGCAATTGCAGGGACCGCATATGAGGCCCGGACTGGAAGCCGCCACCGTCCAATTTGAGCGCCTCGTTGCTCGTTTGTCTTATCTGCATGATGCGTGACGATCCCCGCGTCCTCGGGGACAGGTAACGCCGTTCCAGAGTAGCTACCCGTTTGGCTAGCCGGCGTAGTGGAAGGAAGGGTAAAGTCGTCCTTGTGGTCGCTAACGCGATCTCTTAACGCCTCATCAATGAAGCGGATCACGCGCGTGATGTGTGCGGTGAAATCCCTCCCTGACGAAATTTCGGCGGCATTGCGGTCGGAAAGAGGCCTGAGCTCCTGGGGAAGCATTGCAGGAGTGGGCATCAGCGCGCCGTCTATGAGAAGGGGAATAACGGTCGTAACGCCGTTTCGAAGCCCCGCTGCGATCTCCATGCGCACGGGATCGTTGCCGTCGTGGATGCGATTCCCGCCATCAGCGCGTGGGCCGAGCCAGTGCGAGCCAATGATCACAAGCAAGAAATCGGTCCGCTCTAGGGCGTCGTCCACATACTTTCGGAAGTCTACGCCAAATGGAATAGTGTCGACGTCCATGAAGACCGATTCGCCACCAAAATGTGCCGTAAGCCGGTCGTAGATCCGTCCCGTGATACCGGCCGAGTCCGAGCGGCGATATGAGATGGTTATTCTCGACATCCCTACCGAGACATTGGGGCGCCACGACCGAGAGCCCTGTTGGTGACACCGGGCCTCACGTGTTTGGCTGTAAAGCGCCCCTCGTCTGCTAATGAATCGGCAGTTGACCCGTGGGCACCAATGGCCGACGCTGCGATTCCATCGTTTTGGGCCGGTGCGTCGCCGGCCGCTAGGGATTCCTAACGTGGCGCTTTTTCGCCCTTCTGCGTTGCCGAACCGTGCACGTCGGTGCGACGTCTTAAACAAGCGATTTTCGTGAGGATTTGCCGGAGAATGCTCGCTTGTGAAATCCCTTGCACCATTCGTAAACCAACTGGGGTCAAGAGGCCGTGCGTTCGAATTCTGTCAGCCCCTAGATTTGCGGTTTTTGCGAGAACTGACTCGGAATAAGCCGCAGGCGGCGCTTTGCGGCAGGGCCGCGTTACGAATGCGCGAACTGAAGAAGTGCCACGCCGTAGGCCGCCGCTCTGTCATGATGAGCCGGGCGTCGCGCGACGTTTTGGAGCGCATTCAGGACGGCGTGGAAAGGAGCATTTGTGAAGCAGTTTCTAGCTGTCATTATTTTGGCGCTCGTCGCGGCTGCGCCAGCCGGCGCACAACCGACAGGTGGCATGAGCGCTATGGGTTACTACGTAGGGAGCTGGACATGTCTCGGCGGCCCCGTCACCTCGCCACCGGTCAACGCGAACGTAGTGGCGGCCATGAACGGGAATGTGTTGAATTCAACCGTGTCGATTGCGGTGCAACCCGGGATGAAGATGCCTTACTATGTGTCCTTCGCAACGTCTTATGACGGCAAAGGCCGGTATATTCAAACGACGCTCGATAGCCTCGGCTCGTGGAGTGTATCGTCCGCGCCGACGTGGACTGGAAATACGGAACAGTGGACCGATGTCACAACGAGCGACGGTAAGCCGGGACACGGTACGGCCGTCCGCACGGACAACGACCATTATACGTACACGAGTTACGATACGCCGACAGGGACAACACCGAGCTTCAAGATAACGTGCCAGCGCCAGTCTTCGTAACGCAGTAACCACCGGGTAGTGACTACTGTTCGTCGCACGACGGAGCGTGCTACTACGACGGCGTCGCTGCCCTCGTTTTCTTCGGTAAGGGCGCCAGACGTAACGCCATTTCGTTACGCAAGGTGGCAGAAGAACGGAGTCGAATGCGATCTGGCACCGGGAGGGCCGACGCATGCATCGCTCGCTCAGACTCGTCCTCGTCTCGCTGATCGCTGCCGGTCAACTGGCCGGGTGCGCCGGTCGCAACGCACCGGGCACCTTCCCGTTGCCCCAGCTCGCGCGACCCGGATTGCCGGCAGCCGCACCGTCGGCGATCGATTGGCCGACCTTCGGGTTCAATAGGCAGCGTTGGAGCGACAATCACTACGAAAAGACGCTAACGGCCACGACCGTGAAAGGCCTCAAGCTCAAATGGTCGGTTTCACTGGGTTCTACCGTCAGCAACACGCAGCCGATCGTAGCCGCCAACATTACGCTGCCGAACCAGAAAAAGACGCAAGTCGTTTTTGCGGGTGACGAAGACGGCACTTTTACCGCAGTCGACGCCCTAGCCGGAACGGTGCTCTGGAATAAGCATCTCGGAAAGACGTCATCTAGCTGTTTTAGCGGCGCTTCGAACGGCGTTACGAGCGCGCCGACGATCGATCACGAAAAAGGCCGCGTCTATGTTATCGACGGAGCGGGTAAACTGTGGGCCTTCAAAATTGCAACTGGCGCACAAGATCCGGCGTTCCCGCCGCTACGCGTGTTTGCAAAACCGCTGCACAACCACGTTTGGAGCGGCCTGTTGCTCGACGCAACCAACTCGACGTTGTATTATCCAACGGCTAGCCACTGCGACGACAACCTTTATTACGGGACGATAAATGCAGTCGACGTCAGTACGCAGTCAATCTCGACGTTCCAGCTCGTGACCGACAAACATCAGTACTACGCCAACGGTGTCTGGAGCTGGGGCGGCGAATCGATCGATCCAACAAACGGCAACCTCTACGCCGGTGTCGGTAATTCGCTCGGCAAACTTGGTGAGAAGGGTCAGTACAGCGACAGCGTCATCGACTTGACGCAGTCGTTAGGCTTCGTCGCGGACGAACAGCCGGAAAGCAATCTCAACGGCGATCTCGACATCGGAACGACGCCCGTACTGTACGAATCGGGCGGCAGCCGCTGTGCCGCCTTCGAACGCAAGGACGGCGCCTTCTTTACGGTAGACCGGTCGCATCTGCAAAACGGTCGTTTTGGATCGAAGCTGAACCTCGGCGGCAGTCTTGCAACGGCCGCATATTTGCCCTCGAGCAATGCCCTGTTCGTAGACGTTCCGTCCGGCCTAACGCGTCTCGATACGCATCCCGGTTGCAAAGCAACGCAGGGATGGCAGACGGCAATCGGGGGCAGTGGCGACACCGTACCATCCGTTGCCGGCGGGGTTGTCTACGCGAGCGGCGGCAACACGCTGTATGCCGTCGATGCCTCGAACGGCGGGATTTTGTGGAACAGCGGCTCGACCATCAACGACTCTATTGTCGCAGAACCGACCGTCGTAAACGGTCGCGTCTACGTCGCCGCCTGGGACGGCAAGCTGTACGCCTTCGGCCTCTAACCGACGCGCTAGAGCCACCAACGCCCCCGTCCCGCGTCTCTCTGTCAATGGGAGGTCATCGGGTGAGTGCATCAAACGCCTCAAGGGTAAGAACGGGAGATCGTAATGCAGTATCGCATGCTTCTCGTTTCCGCTTCGCTGGCGCTCATTTGGTGCGGTTGTTCGCAACTAGCTGGTCTGACCGGCGTGACGCCCACGGCGGCGCAAGCAACGGGGGCAACGCGTCCCGCCGGAAAGATTCAGCATGTCGTCATCATCATTCAAGAAAATCGAAGTTTCGATAACCTTTTTGCGGGCTTTCCTGGTGCGGACGCCCCCTTAACGGGGCTACGTCACAACGGTAAGCGCGTGTCGCTGCACGAAGCAACGCTTCAACAACGTCCCAACGTCGATATAAAGCACGACTATCGACATTCGCAGATCGAGTACGATGCCGGTAAGATGGACGGCTTCGACGAGGATGTCTGGATGAACGGACAGCCGGCAAAAACGTATCCCTACGCGTACCTCAGCCGCAAGCAAGTCGCGCCGTACTGGGCGATGGCCAGTCAGTACACGCTGCTAGACCACATGTTCCCTACCGTCTGGGGACCCAGCTTTACCGCCCACCTCGATCTCATCGCCGGCACCACGGTCGTAAGTCGTTCTCCGAGTCGTACCGTAAGCGAAATCGATTATCCATATAATCAGGATAATCCGAACTGGACGTGCGCGGCGCAACCACCGCCGCCGTCCTACATTTTAGTCGACACGAAGGGGGCGGTCGCCGAAACCGGAGGCGGACCCTCGCCCTGCTTTACGCAGTTTCACACCATGGCAGACACCCTGGATGCGGCCCGCGTGTCGTGGCGATACTACGCACCCGCACTTTCAACCGGAAGTGGTCAGTTGTGGTCTTCTTTCGCGGCTATTAGCAACGTTTACAACGGACCCGATTGGGGCAACGTCATCGCGCCCGAAACGACGGTGCTGAAGGACATTCGCAACGGAAAATTGCCATCGGTCGCCTGGGTAGTGCCGGCCGTGAACAACTCCGATCACGGCGGCAGCGGATCGGATACCGGCCCGTCGTGGGTTGCCGCAATCGTCAATACGCTGGGAGAAAGCGCCTACTGGAACTCGACGGCGATCGTCGTCTTATGGGACGACTGGGGCGGATGGTACGACGACGCGCCTCCGCCGCAGTTGGATTTCATGGGTCTGGGCTTTCGTGTCGGGTGCATCGTCATCTCACCCTACGCCAAAGCTGGGACGGTGTCTCACACGCAATACGAGTACGGCTCGATCCTAAAGTTCATCGAGCACACGTTTGGCGCGGCTTCACTGGGTTACACCGATGCGAGGGCCAACAGTCTCATCGACAGCTTCGATTTCACGCAACCCCCGATTACCTTCAAAAACATTCCGGCAAAGTATCCCCCATCGTATTTCCTGAAGCAACGCTCGTCGGGCAAGGTTCCCGATGACGATGATTAACACACCATCGTAAGTAAAGGGTGTCGTTCGTCTCTCGGAGCAGGAGGTCGTCTATGCGCATTTTATCGTTGATCGGAATCGTTGTTGCAGCGGCACTGCTGCCTGCCTGCAACGGAAAAGCACGCGATGTGACTCCGGCAGCTCCTGATTTATTCGCCGGCAATAGTTTACGGCACGTGATATCGAATTCGTCGTCGCTGCTGTACGTAGCCAATCGCGCCGGCTATCAGATCTTGGGATTTTCGCAACACGCATCCGGAAACGTCAGCCCGAGCGCGGACATCATGGGGAGCAATACGCAGTTGAACCTTCCGATTGCGGTCGCGACCGACGCGAATCACCGGATCTTCGTTGCGAACGATTCGGATACGAAGGTCCTGCGATTTGCCGCGGGTGCCAACGGCAACGTCGCGCCTACCGCGGTCATCTCCGGATCGAAAACCAAATTCGGTGAAATCGACGGGATTGCCGTCGACGCGGCCGGTCACTTGTGGGTCGCAACGTATCGCCCGACACCGCAAATCCTCGAATTTTCGGCAACTGCGAGTGGGAACGTGGCGCCGATGCATACGATTTCGGGGAGCAGCACCAGGCTCGACGGTCCCGACGGGATGGCATTTGATTCCGCGGGAAACCTCTACGTCGGCGATGTCTACGCCTCGGCCATCCTGGTGTTCGCGGCAGGCACCTATGGAAACGTTGCTCCGATCGCGGAGATCGTTGGAACGAAGACCAAGCTGAACTGGCCGCTCGCCGTAAGCATTCATTCGAGCAAAATCGTCGTCGCCAACGAGATGGGCGGCGGAAGCATTAGCGCATATAAGTTGACCGCAAACGGAAACGCTGCGCCGGCGTGGAGGATCGCTGGATCGATGACGGGCCTCACGGCTCCAGGTGGAGTCACCTTCGACACGGCCGGCGATCTATTTGCGGCCGACGATTCCGAGGCAATCCTCGAGTTCGCGCCCGGAGCCAGAGGCAACGCCGCGCCAATTTCGACGATTCAGGGAAGCAATACGCTGCTTAGCAATCCCTTCGGCCCGGCAGCTCTATAGCTCGTGACCGTCGGGAGCATGACCGACCCTCTCACTCGTGACGATGCTCGCCTTCGACCCTCTCACACATGACGCCGGCAGCTTCCGAGGCATTCTCTCGTGCGTCGTGCAAGACTTTGGTGACCCGGAGTATCGCCGAATCGGTTTGGATGTACTCACCAACATTGGGAACCCGCAAGAAAGCTAGCACTCCAATAGGATCGGGATCGCAATAGACAAGGACGTTAACGCCTGGTTTCATTTCGCTCTTTCTTCATCGTTGAGCAGAGAATGGTTCAGCGGCTCGTTGGCTCATAAGGCGTCAACCTCCTAAAAGGTGGCGCAGAGCATTACTTATGGTAAGCTAGTCGGCCAAGGAGGTACTCGAAACGTGAGCGTAGCCCCGAAGCATCCCAAATATCGCTGCCCGGACGGTCATGTGTTTTGGAGTGAGAATACGTTAGAACCGTCGCCCGAAACGCTTCCGTGCCCTCACGTAGATGAGGGAAGTCAAGACGCATGCCGCAAAGAGGGGAAGCGTTTTCACGGCCGCAGCGACTAGTTACTGGGTTCGCGATTTAGACGTGCAGCTTGCTCTCCCAATTGTGGGGCACGCGGCCGGCCGGCCCCGGTACGGGCTGATCCGGCGGATGCGAGTGCGGCGGAGACAAACGCGGCCCTGCAAGCATTTCTCCGGTTCGGTAATCGTAGAACCACGTCTCCCCAGGCTCGAAACTCGTGATGATCGGATGGCCCGTACGCTGATTGTGCTTGGTCGCGTGCTGGTTCGGAGACGTATCGCAGCAACCAACGTGCCCGCATTGGGCGCAGCGACGCAAGTGCAGCCACCAGGCGCCGGACGCGAGACATTCGACGCAACCCACGCCGCTAGGCTTGACCGCTGGATCGATGCCGTCAGCTCCGCCATCCATACTTTCTCGCCGCTTCGTAATTGGCCGGCCTTTAACCTATCGGCGGGGTTGCGTCGCCGATCCATAGGCTTACGGTCGAACGTTTCGAAAGTCTGCTCCAATGGATGACGCAAAACGACTCGCCGCCGCTTTAAATGCGTTGGTGAAGTCCCCGCAGTTTTCAAACACCAAAGCGCGCGCGGCCGCGCGACAAGAGCCTGCCGTAAATTGGCCCGCCACGAAGGCGCACAACGCCGACTTCAACCCCGACGTAGACGGCCTCGAATCGTTCCTTATGAACGACGGGAGCGCGTGCGTCTGGGCGCCCGGGAAATTTCGCTACGTCCCCCAGGCGAAGGGCGAGTTCTAAGTGCTGGATTATTTTAGGCCTGGGCGCGCGACATGCCAATGACCGCCGGCAAATGCGATGCCGTTGCCGTTCGATTCGTCTGCACCGCCGTCGCCTGAATAGGCGTAGAGCGGATGAGAGTGATAATCAACTTGTTTGCTCGTTCCGTCGGAGCGTGACGCGATCGTAAAGCCGTCCTGTGCTTTCGCATCTGCATTGGGGACGAAGACCAGCCAGACGCCGAGACATCCTCCCGTGCACGTGCCGCCAGTCGGAGTATCCACGTCGAGGTAATAGAGGGTGTGATTGTTGTCCGGCGTTACCCACGCTGGGCGGCCGTCGACGTTTTGCTGGATTGGCAGACTCTGCGCGCTCGGTTGAGGGTTAGGCGCGGGTGCGCCGTACCCACCAGCTCCGCTGCCGCCGCTGCCGCCGCCGCACGCAGCCAATCCCAGCGAACCGATCAGTGCGGAAAGAGCGATTGTTTTGAACATCTTTGTAGGCCTCCTAAAGAGCTGAATCTTTGGAAGCCTAACGACGACGCGTGAAAGGACTGTGAATCGTATCCGAGCGGCCGGGCACCCGGCTGGAGCTTTCAAACTTTCTTCATCTCCTCAGGTTAGCTTTCGTCAGGTTAGCTTTTAGCGAAAGAAATGAAGAGGTGTTCATGTCAAAGAAACTCGTGGCATTCGCGATCGTCGTCGTAGGGGCGATCTTAGCAGCTTGCACGGGTCACGGAACCAACAGCGTCGTGCCCGCGACCGGGCCCGTTGCCTTACCGGCGTTCGAGCCGGATATAACGATAACGGCGACGCTTCCCAAAAACACGGTCGGTGAGGAACTTCCAAGCGAAGGGCTCGGAAGCTATAAGTCCCCATTTTGGAAAGCGACCATCGGCGGATTTACCCAAACGCAATTCTCGCAGACGCTGGGGTTCCCGCCCGACACGAAGATCACGCTGCGCAATCTCTCCAAAACGACTGCGCATACGATGAACGTGATCGAAGCCATCAAAGGACCGCCTGCAAAGTTCCCGGCCAACCCTACGCTGCCGACCTCTCCATCCGGTCACGGCATCCTCGGAACCGGATTCCGAAGCGGGGTTTTGAATCCGGGCAAGTCGGTGACGATCACGCTCTCAAAGACAGGCACGTACTTAATCGGCTGCGCGTTCCATTACAGCGAAGGCATGCGCGACGTCTTCGTGGTCGAAAAGGGATCGAAGCCGGGGAAAGAGGCGACTCCCCCGCCGGGTTAGCCTTGCATCACTCGTAGTCGGGTGCGATATTGCCGTCTGCGAAGCGATGCCGGACGAAAAATTGTGCTGGGTATGGCGCGCTGATCGGGACGAACGCCCGAGGCTGTTGCGCGAAGTTGAAGCAATCGGCGGCCGGCGATGCGGCGCGCGTGTCGGCGGCCGCCATGTGAGGAAGGCCGTAAAGGTCTTCGGCGAATCTCAAAACGCTAGCCGTTTCAAACTGCGTGTGCGATACGTAGCCTTTTTTCGCGTACGGCGAGATCACCAGAAGCGGTACGCGAAAGCCGACGCCGTCGTAGTCTTCGAACGGGGGCGCGACGTGATCGTAATAACCGCCCCAATCGTCCCACTGGACGAAGATCGCCGTCGAGTTCCAGAACTTGCTCTTCCCCACGGTATTGACGATCGCGGAAACCCACGACGGTCCGTAAAGGCCGCCGCATTCCGTGTGATCGGACTCCGCACATTGGGGAGTGATCCACGTGAAGTTTGCAAGCTTGCCGGCGCGCACGTCGGTAATGAATTTCCAGTTCGGCGTGATAACGTCGTTCTTCCAGTCCGGGCCGCGGAAGATGTGCTTCACCGCTTGATAGCCCGACCAGGTTCCGCCGTTGCCGCCGGCATCGTTGTCGTAGCGGATGGCATAGAACCGCCACGACAGCATTGCCGCGTCCAGTTCGTCGCCCAGGGTGGTGTAGTCGAAGCATGCCCGCTGCTTCGGGCCGGCTGGGCTGCGATTCTGGGTGATGGTCGCGACGGTATCCGTGGGGCCGCCTTCACATCCCCACAAGATATACGCCGGCAAATCGACGCTCGACTGGGCCTGCGCCGCGATCGCGTATTGATGTGCGACGAAGCTCTCGTCGAGTTGGGATTGGAACATCCGATCGGCGACGACCCACTCGTGCGCCATATCGAAGTATGGCTGGGACTCGTCATGCGGGACGTAGACGTACTGCGGGTTGGACGGTCCGCCATAGGACTCTTCTTGATCGAATCCGTTCATGCGGCATTTCGTTCCGGGAAGACTTCCGGTTCCGTTGCAAGCGGCGAACATCGCGTACGCTGAATGATCGATTTGATACCGCTTGCCCAAAGAGACCGGCTGCAAACTAATCGTCTGGCCGTGCGAGTTCATTCCTTGCGAAACGGTATCTGCGCCCGGATAACCCTGGAACAGATTGTCGAAGCTGCGATTCTCTTGAATGACGTAGACGACGTGCGTAATTTTTCCCGATCCGATGCCATCGGGGGCGCTTAGCGCGGTCGCACTCTGCGCGTTGGGCAACGAGGTTGGTGCGCTTTGGGCGCATCCCGCAAATGCAAACAGCAAAACGAGTCCGGCAGACTGCAGCTTCATGTTTTTTCGCTTTCGCGCACCGGCCGCGTCAGCCTGCGGATAGCCAAGAGGCAGACTCTCTTTACGGGCGCGAACGTATACCGAAGAACCGCCAGGTTGGCGCCAATGTCCGTCGAAGCGCCTGGCTGAAAAAGGAGTCCGCTATGACGCGCTTTCTCGTTGCCGTCGCTGCAGTCGCGCTCGCGACCGCGTGTGCCTCCAACCCTGCTTCCTTCGGCCCCGTCGCTAACGCCCCGCAAGCGCCGGCATCGCGAGCTGCCGCGACGTGTCCGAAATCCGTCGTCTACGTTGCGACGCACGACGCGACGATCGCCGTTTACGATACGGAAAACCTCGACGCCAAGCCGTGCGGGACCCTGCACGGTTTTTCGGACCCGCGTGGATTTTTTGTCGACTCAAGACACAATCTGTGGGTCGCCGACTCCCTTGCACGTGCAATCTACAAGTTTGCTCCCGGCGGCAAGTCGCCGGTGCGGACACTGAGCGATCCAAGCGGCGTCCCCAGCGACGTCACCGTAGATGAACGGAGCGGCACCGTTTACGTGGTGGACTATTCGAACGACCTCGCACCGGCCACACTCGTCGAGGTCTACGCGAAAGGCAGCACGACGCCGACGGCGACGTTGAGCGATCCCGCCGGGCGCAACGGCGGTTATGGCGCAGTCGACAATCAGGGAAACCTTTACGTCACGTTCATGACGCAGAGCAACACCGCTCAAGTCGATCGCTGGTCGGGCGGAAGCGGTACTCCGCAAAACCTCGGATTGAAGCTCGTCTCGGCGGGTGCAATCGTGACCACCGCAACCGGCGCGCTCGCCATTTGCGATCCATTTGCCTACCGTTGCGGCGTCTTCGAACCGGGATCGCAAAAAATGGCGCACGTCTTTGGCCATATGGGTCGATTCAACGACATCGAGCCGAACAAGGCTCCGTGGCTGCAACCCGAAGCGTTCGCGCTCGACGGGCGGGAACGCCGCGCGTACGTAGCCTCCATCTCGCTGAGCGAGTGGGCTTTCCCAGGACCCGCGAATCGTCCCAACCACCTGCCGGTCGACCAAATCAAAGTGCCGGGCGATGCCGGCGAGGGTATCGCGGTCAGTCCGGCTTCGCGCCCGGGAAATCCGTACTAACGGTCAGTCCGCCTTGATGGCCTCCGCGTCGATGACGATATCGATCTGCGGGCTCACGACGACGCCTCCATCCGGCATCGTGTCGTTCCAGTTCACGCCGAAATCGTAGCGATCGATCCGCGTTTTTGCAACGAACCCTGCCCTCGTCTTGGGGCCCTTGTCGACGCCGTCTTCCCACCACGGGGTCTGCCAAGCGCCGAGATACCGGACTTCGAGCGTGACCGCGCGCGTCGTATCGCGAATCGAGAGGTCGCCGGTGACCTCGTAGTCGACCGGTCCGATTTCGACGACGCGGTCGCCCTTAAAGCGAATCTCCGGAAAACGCTCGCAGTGAAGAAAATCGGCACTGCGCAGATGATTATCGCGCGCCTCCACCCCCGTCCAACAGGTCGATGCGTCGATTACCGCTTCGACGGCTAACAGTCGCGGTTGCGATGGATCGAACTCGAGCTGTCCGGTCACGTTCTTAAAGGACCCGCGAACCCACGTCACCATCATATGCCGGGCGCGAAACGCCGCCGCGGTATGGCCGGGCTCAAATACCCATTTCATCATACGATTGGCACTATGCGCCGGGCGCGCGCATTCCTCTTACTGCGCGGTCGTGCCGTTCCAGACGATTCCGCCCGGCAGCAGTTCCGGACGGCGGGGTGGCTGCGAGAAGTCAAAATCCGCGCGCAAGTCTCCGAGGATCCTCACGTTTTCACGCACCGTCGGGCGCCGGTCGGGCCGCCCGTCCGTTCGCGGATCGAGGCGTTCGCCGTTGAGGAAATCGTCCTCGATGAACTTCACGTAGGCATCGTGGCTGAGGGTCTGATGGTCGATGAATCCCTTGCGGGCGAACGGGCTGATGACGATGCCGGGAACGCGCAAACCATAGCCGTTAACGTCGACCTTGGGCGGCGAAACGTGATCGTAAAAGCCGCCCCAATCATCCCAGCTTAAAAAGATGGCCGTGCTGTTCCAATCCGGGCCCTGCATGATCGCGTTGATCAATCCGGTCACGTATGCTTGGCCGCGGCTGACGCGCGCGAGAGGATGTTCGCTATAGCGAATCGCCGGGCAGATCCACACGACGTTTGCCAGGGTTCCGTTCCGGGCGGCATCGTAAAAGTCGCCGAGATCCTTGATGTTACCGAGTTCGCCGTCTTCCTTGACGGTGTCGAAGGACGGCAGCACGTTCCATATGCTCGGCGTCGTCGATTTTTGAACGATGCCGCCGCAATCGGCCACGTCACCGTCCGCACAATCCGGCTGCGTTCCGCGCATCACGTAATAGGCCCAGCTGACGTTATTGGCGTGCAGCAGAAACGTGAGGTCCGTCCACGCGTAATCCGTCCGGCGCGGGTTTTTCGAAGCGCCCGGGTCGTCGATCGAAAGCGTATTGAGGCAGCTCATCGGATCGCCGGCGTCGGGACATTTCGCCGACCACTCCGAAACCATGAACAGATGTTGTGGCAGACTCCACGACGTGACGGGTTCGAAGAGGTGATCTTGGAGCACGAAGTCGCGCGCGTAACGCCAGTAGTTCGGAATCTCGCGCCGGTCGTGATAACCCATCACGTCTTTTCCGGGATCCGAGGTCGGGGCGCAGTTCGGCGTATCGGGACCGTTGCACTTCGTGCCGAACGCCTGGGCCGCCCAGATGAATCCGTCCATGCGGCCATGGTCGATGGCGGCAGCGGCTGCAAAATCGCCATGAGGGCCGCCGCCGTTCACGTCGTTCGAGTCGTGATAGGGGCGAACGCACCGTTTCGTCAACGGATCGGGGACGCACGCGACTGGGACGCCGTTGCGCATCGGTATGCCGTCGGCACCCGGAAACGTCCCGAAGTAGTGGTCGAACGAGCGGTTCTCTTGCATGATGATCACGACGTGCCGAATCTTATGAATTCCCTGCGTCGGCGCTTGGGCACCCGACGTTGCCTCCGGCGGCCACAACGTAGCTGCGGGAAGCAGAAGCAACATCGCGGCGATCGGCAAGCGCATCGCCGGCGTGCTCGTGAGCCGGAACACTAGCGACCCTCCTCGCGAATAACCTTTCCGTCGATCGTTATCAGAAGTTTCAAGGCTTTGCTCCGCGCGATGGTCCATTCACCGTTGGCGGCCGTCCAGGTGTCCTGCGAAGTCTCGTTCAGCACGACGTGATGGTCTCCGATCGAGGAGAGCAACGATCCCTCGACGTGAAGGGTGTTGACGGCGAGGGCGTTCGCGGCATCGGAACGCGTCAACGAGCGCATCGTGTTGTAGCACGACGTCGTGCGAACTCTCGACGTGACCTGCGCGAATTGCTCGATGAACTGGTTGCGCGCCACCGGTAGGCCGCCGGCATCGGTGCCCTCGAACGTGGGTGCGAGCAGCGCGTCGGCGGCATCCTGATTCTCCTGCGTCGGATTCATGACAGCGGCGCAGCGGAGCAAATAGCCTCGAGCAATTGCATCCTTCGTGCCGTCGGCCACTGCAGCGGGAGCGGCGCTCCCGGCTAACGCAATGAAAATAGCGACCGCGGGTAACTTCACCTGATCGACGCTAGGCCTTCGTGCAGGTGCCGTGGCCCGTCATGGTCTTTCCCTTTTCGGTCCACGTGTCGGTGCTCGTAATTTTTGTAGGCGTGAAGTGGTAGGCGGTTGCGTCGTGCGTCGGATCGGGCGGATAGGCGCCAATGAAGGTCATCGACGTTGCCGCCGGCGAGGCTTTCGCCGTTCCTATGCCCCAGTCGCCCGGAATCGTCGAAGCACCCATGCCGACGTATTGCTGTTTCTTCGGGTCGTAGCCCAACATGCCGGCTCCAGTGTGCGCGGGACGGTCGCCGTACGCGCTGTCCTGTTCGGTATCGGTGAGCCACAGGTCGTTTGCTGACGTAAACGTGATCGTCGACGTCGATTTGCCTTTGGGACCGACGTAGGTGCAGTTCCACGTACCGACCGCCATGCTCAGCAGAGCAGGTTTGGCCGCCGCGGCGCGAGCGGGCGTCGACGCACCGTTGAGACACCATGCGAAGACGGCAACGATGAATACGGCCCGTTGAAGGTTCATGTCAGCTCCTTAGTAGCGATGCAATGCAGCCGCCCACCACGCTGACGGACCTTAGTGGAATGGTTTCCGGGTGCGACGCCAAGCCACCTGGCGCTTGCACCCATCGATCTCGTGGCTAGCAGCCCGGGAGCCGTTACCGATCGCGAGAATTGCGAAAACGTCGCCTCGCAAGCCGAGCCGTCGAGTGACGTCCATAGCCGCCTCCGAGCGGCGTTCGGTTACTGCGTACCGATCCGCTCGTTGGCGTTATTCAGGAGATAAATCTTATCGGCGTGCCGCGCGCCTAAAGCCTTCTGGTCGTAGATGATGCCGACGTATTGCCCGGCCTTGATCGCCCTCATTTGGTACGTCGTCTTGCCGTCGGCGGAAAAGACCTGGTCGAACTTCGGCAGGATTGCGAAGCTCAGCGTTTGCTTGTCCTTGGGATTCTGAACCTTGATGTTCGAAGTCGAAACGTGGACGACGATGCCGTAGAACGTCGATGCCGCCAACGCGACCGTCGACGTCGCTGCCAGCAGCCCGGCGAAGAATGCGGCTGCCGCCGCCCGCGAGAGTGTATAGTTCATACCTGGCTCTTCCCCGTTTTGGAGGCGGTTCATGCGCCGTCGCCGACGAAAGCCGAGGCATGCAGATGCAGCTTCCCGTCGACCGTCCCGCCGAGGCGACCCTGTTCGCGGACGGCGGATCGCGGGGCAATCCGGGACCGGCGGCGAGCGGCGCCGTCTTGCTCGACGGCGCCGGCGAGTTGATCGAGGAAGCCGCAGCCTACCTCGGCGTCAAGACGAATAATGTTGCCGAGTGGACGGCGTTGCTGCTCGGACTCGAAGCTGCCTCCAAGCGGGGGATTCGGCGCCTGGCCATCCGTTTGGATTCGGAGCTGGTCGTCAAGCAACTGCGCGGCGAGTACCGCGTCAAGCACCCCGACCTTCAACCGCTGCATCGTCGCGCCGTCGCGCTGCTGCGCCGATTCGACGAGATCGACCTGCGCCACGTGCCGCGCAAACAGAACGTTCTGGCCGATCGATTGGTGAACCGGGTGCTCGACCGGGAAGCGGCCGCGCCGGCCACGTAGGAGCCTCCGTCACATGCGCCGGCCGTCCGCAACGGAGATCTTTATCGTCGCGCTCACCGCGATCTTTCTGTACGTCGGATGGCGCGTCTACGGCGGTCCGCATCCAGTGGCGGGCCTCAGCCATGCGCAACGAGCGCCCAGCCAGTTGTACGCGCGGCTCACGATCCGGTATCCGAAACCGCCGATTTACGAAGAAGAGTACCGGATGCAAGACATCGAGGGGATCTCGAGCTACGACTACCGCGTGCGCTCCTACAACTGCAAAGAGATCATGGTGAAGGCGCCGACGGGAAAGATCTACGACGTCAGTTTTTTCTTCGGCGGCCTCGATCAAGACGGCATCTGGCAGATGGTCAACCTTCCGCCGCTCAAGGATGCGGATGCGTATTACTCGGTGTACGTCAAGCAGCTCGCCGATTTCAAACAGGGCCAGCGAACGGTGACCTTTACCGATCCCGGCTACTGGGCGCAGCGTGGACACCGCAGCCAGTTCCGCCTCGATCTTTCGAAGCAGAATGCCGGCGATCTACTGCGAATGCAAAGCCAGGTGACCGGCGATCCGCGCTACCAGAAAATCGTCGACGACTTCCGCGGCTTCGGTCCCGACGAGTTTCGGCAGGACGTCGCGACCGCGCTGGCCCGCGCACGCACGAGCCGCTGCGCGCAGCCGTCCGCCAAGCCGTGAGGGTTTCGCGCGCGGCACGCGCCACGGTCGTCCTGGCCGCCGCCGCGGCGCTGGTTTTCGGCATCTACGAGATGGCCGAAAGTCCGGGCAGCCAACTCTTCGGGAAAACGCTCGTGAGCGGTCCGAAGAACCAGCGCGTCGTCGCGCTCACCTACGACGACGGGCCGAACCCGCCGTACACCGACGAAATTCTCGACGTCTTGCGCAGAGAACGCGTGCACGCGACGTTCTTCGTCGTCGGTCAAGCCGTGCAGGCCTACCCACAGGTCGTACGGCGCGAGTACCGCGGCGGTAACGCGATCGGCAACCATACGTGGAATCACGGCCACCTCGTGCTCTACGATAGCGGCGGCCTGCGCGAGACGCTGCAGCGCACCGACGACGCAATTTATGACGCGACCGGGGCGCACACGCGGATTATGCGTCCGCCCTACGGCGGGCGCGACTGGTTGGTACTCGGCGAGGTACGCCGGCTTGGATACACGCCCGTCATGTGGTCGGTGCCGTTAGCGAACGATTGGGAATATCCGCCGGCAACGGTCATCGCCGCGCGCGTGCTCCACTACGTCGGCGACGGTTCGATCATCGACTTGCACGACGGCAATCGCGGCATCGTCTGCGCCAAGCAGCGCGTTGCTTCGCACCTCTGCGACCGCAGCGGCGACGTCGAAGCGACGCGGCTGATCGTCGAGACCCTCAAGCGGCGCGGCTACCGCTTCGTAACGATTCCGGAACTGCTGGAGATGGGTGGCCACGGCGTCGCCGGCGCACCTACGCGTACGTCCGTCCGTGAAGGCGGATGAAGCCGTCTGCATGGCGGTGCCGCGGATCGTGATGCGTCCAATGCACGACCGGCAGCCGCCCCGGATCGTGCACCATCTCACCGCGGACCTCGATGCGATCGCCCGCGCGTACCGGACAGCGCGGCGCGATGGCGACGTTGTCGACGATTTCGACCGGCCCGGCGGCGCTGCTGGCACCGAACGCCTCGTGCATGCAATGGGTGCGCGACCCGTAAAAATAGCGTGCCGGCGACGTGACCGTCGCGTAGAAGTCAACGTTCGCCGGAGCGGTGCCGGAGTACGCCGCAAACAGATTCATCGTGCGGCTCCATCACGCGCGCGCAGGCAGCGTCAAGCATGAGGGTTTTCCTCACGCAGCGCCTGCGCCTCGAGCCGGTGCGCGAGGCGAACGCGCGGACGCTCTGGCAGGTGCTCCAGCAGCCGGATTTGCGCGACTTCCAAGATTTGCCGGATCTCGACGCGGCGGCGTTTCGCCGCAACATCGCGCAGCGGCCGAAAGAACTTCGCCCGTCGGCGGTCGGACGCTTCGAATGGATGATCTTTTGGAGCGCCGCGGACGCGGACGCTTCGGAGCCCCTCGGCTGGGTTTCGCTGCGCATCGCGGAACGCGCGACGGAAACGGCCGAGATCGGTTACAGCGTCGTCCGCGAGCATCGCGGACGCGGCGTTGCGACCGAAGCGGTCGCGGGGCTCGTTGCCGAAGGATTCGAACGCGCGCGCCTCGGCCGGGTGCGCGCCTACTGCGTTCCAGAAAACGTGCCGTCGCGCGCCGTCCTCGAACGCAACGGCTTCCTCGACGAAGGCGTTGCCAGGCACGGTGCGACGGTGCAGGGGCAGGCGGTCGACGTCATCGCGTACGCGCTCGCGCGCTCGCGCTGGGAGTCGCGGCGCGGCCTCAATCCGAGTCGCTCGGCCACTCGATCGTAACGCCCGCTTCCGCGAATCCGGCATAGCGCGTTTCGAGGCGATCCTCGAGATACGCGAGCAGCGGTTCGCGAACGACCGCAATGCTCAGGCACGACGCCGCGTCGCTTATCGCGACCCACTCGGCCGCGACGACGTGATCAACGGTGTCACGCTCGTGCGGCAGCCTCAGCGGTGCTGCATGCTCGAGCAGTGTCACGTGGAACGTAGCGTTGATGACGTGCGTGGCATCGCCGTCGTAACTCTCGCTGATGTAGGCGAGCGCGCCGGTCCGCACGCGCACGCCGGCTTCTTCGTAGCACTCGCGCTCGACGGTTTCGCGGAGCAGTTCGCCCGGGCGCTGGCGGCCGCCGGGAAGATTCCACAGCGGTTGCGCGTGATTGGGATAGCGAGACGCAACGAGCAGCACGCGCGCTCCCTCGCGGTCGTCGCGAATCGCCAATCCGGTCGCCAGTACTATGTGCTTCACGTGCCCGCGAGCGTTCCGGCGTAGAGTGCCTCGATGCGCTCGACGTGCGCCGGCAGACGATACGCACGCGCCGCGTTAATGCCGCTTGCGCTCGCGCGGCTCCAGGCGCCCGCGTCGAGCAGTTCTGCAATGGCCGCGCTCAACGCGCCTTCGTCGCGCAGCGGCACGACGCGTCCGGCGCCGGAAGGTGCGAGCCATTCGGAGATCGCCCCCGCATCGTACGCGACGACGGGACGGCCACGTGCGAACGCTTCGATTCCGACCAAACCGAAGGGCTCGCCCCAGAGCGACGGTACCGCAACGAGCGTTGCGGCGTCGTACGCGTCGCGCATCGCCGCTGCGCCGAGCCGCCCGAGCAGGCGTACGCGTACTTCCAGGTCGTGCGCTTGCGCGAGCGTCGCGTCGAGATCGGGACCGTCGCCGGCAATGCTGAGCAGCGGCCGCGCCGCGGGCGCGAGCGACGCGAGCGCACGCACCAGCGATCGCGCGCCTTTGCTGGGAACGACGCGTCCCGCAAAGAGGATGCCGTCTTCTCGCGGTCGCGCCGCGGGCGCAACTGCGAAGGCGGCGTCTTCGAGCGCCGGCGCGACGACGTGAATCTTCTCCGGCGCGACGCCGTTGCGCTGCGCGAGGCCGGCAACGTAGCGCGACAGCGCGATCGTTGCGTCGCCGGCGGCGACGGCGCGCGCGACGGTCTCGCGCAATCGGATCAGCGCAAACGTGCGCGGTCGAGGACCGTACGCGCAACCGCTGACGAGCGAGTGCCACCCGCAGGCCGCCGTTCCCATCGCTACCGTGCAGATGCCGCCATCGTGCGGGTAGAGCCGATCGCCGTTGGGGCAGAACGGCCGGTGATCGTGGAGGTGGTACGCGACGCGCGGCGCGTTCGCTCGCACCACCTCCAGCACGCCGGCATCGAGGACGTTGTGCACCGCGACGGCGTCGGGTTTGAACGAAGACGCGACCCGAGCGATCGCGGTCGCTGCGCCGGCCGACGGCGGATCGTGCTCGTCGCTCCATGCAATCGTTTCGACCGGAACGCCGTATGCATCGGGCTGCGTTGCGAAACGTGCCGCCACGCGCACCGCGTGTCCGCGCTCGCGCAGGGCGGGCAGCAGCGTGCGCAGATAGGTTTCGGTGCCGCCTTCCGCGTCGACCCGCTCGCAGAGAACGAGAATCTTCACGCCGGCTGCGCCGCGACGTCGTGAAAGAGTGCGAAGTGGCGCGCGGCGCTTTCGTCCCAACTGAAGTGCGTCGCGCGATCGAGCCCGCGCAGGCGCAGCCGTTCCCGCAGCCCGGCGTCGCCGCTGACGCTCCGCAAAGCCAGCGCCCAAGCGTGCGCGTCGTCGGGCGGTGCGTAGAACGCCGCGTCGCCGCCGATTTCGGGCAGCGATCCCGCTCGCGAGGCGATGACCGGCGTCCCGCACGCCATCGCTTCGAGCATCGGCATGCCGAACGTCTCGTGATAGGAAGCCAGGGTCAATGCGAGCGCACCGCGATAGAGTGCGCGCAGACCCTCGCTCGAACGGCGTGCCGTCAAGTCGTCACCGAGATTTCCGGCATGCACGACGCCCTCGAACGACGGCGCCTGCGGCCCGGCGACGACGAGCAGCGGACGCGCGGCCGCGTTATCGGACCACGCTCGGCGATAGGCGTCGTACAGCATTGCGAAATTCTTGCGCGGCTCACCGATCGGATCGCCGACGAAGAGCAGGTAGCGGCGATCGCCCAGTGCCGGAGGCAACGGATCCGCCGGCCCTGGTGCGAACGCCGGCTCGACGCCGTGATGAATAACCTCGATGCGCTCCGGAGCGATGGCGAAGACGTCGTGGAGTTCGTCCCTACCGAAATCGGAGACGGCGACGAAGCGCGTCGCGGTGCGCACCGATTGGAGAAACGGCTGTTGGGCGTGCGCGCGCCGCTTGAGGTCGGCGGCGGGATAGCGAAACGGCACCGCATCGTGGATCGTCGCGACGCTGGGAAGGCGCGAGTGGAAGAAGGTGCCGTTGGCCGGATGCCACACGACGTCGGTGTGGGCCGGTCCGCCGGCCGCCGAGCGCACGCGAAAGCGCGACGATCCCAGGGCGTCGGCCAGCGCAGGGCGATGGCGGAATGCCAACGGGCCGCGCTCCAGCAGCGTAAGTTCGACGTCGTCCCGCGCGACGAGCCTCCGTAGAACGGCACGCGCGTAGCGTCCGATTCCGCGCGTATCCTCCGCGACGACGAGCGCGTCGACGGCGAGACGCAGGGGCGACATCGCCGCCCGACTTCGCGCGTGCGGCGGAAACTCCGCCCGCACGCGCGAACGGGCGAGAGGCTCGATGTCGGAACGCAACGCCGTTGCGGCGCATCTCATACTCGGCGCGCGCGAGGAACCGTTTCTCGGCGCGCTCCTCGATTCGATTGCCGGTGCGGCCGGGCTGCTGATCGTCAACGACAACGCTCCCGGCGACTCGCCGCACGATGAGGTCCTCGCCGCCAGTTCGTTCGGCCGGCGCGGGCGGCTCGTGGTCGACGCCACGCCGTTTGCCGGATTCGCGGCCGCGCGAAACGTTTGCATGCGGTTGCACGAGCGCCGCGACGCCGGCGATTGGGTGGCGTTCGTCGACGCCGACGAAGTGCACGACGCTAAGACGATCGCGACGATCGCGACCAATCTCCACGCCGTGCCGCCGGATTACGATTTCGTCGACGGCTACACGTGGCATTTCTTTCAGGCGTTCGAGCGCTACACGTCGATCGAACGCCGCATGATGTTCTTCCGCTTTAAGCCCGGAGCGTATTGGGAGGCGCCGGTTCACGAGCGATTGGTCGGCATCGACGGCAAGCGCGTAGCGTTGCCGTACGTTTACGCGCACTACGGCCATACGCTCGAACCGCGCCGGCACGCCGAGAAGGGGCGGCACTACTCGTCGCTGGGTGCCCCGGGAGGCGTGCTGCCCGAGGAACGGTTGGCGGACTTCGACGTCGCCGACTACTTCAAACCGGAGTATCCGCGTCTGTTGCGATTTACGGGAGCGCACCCCGCCGCGGCACGCGCGACGCTCGAGCGCCTGCGTCCGGATCTCGCCGCGCACCACGCGCTGACCGAGTCCGTCGTCGCGCGCCAGCCTCGAACCGTGAAGGCGCGCAACGCGCTTCGCAAACTCAACTACGAACTGCGGTGGCGCGGGCGCGCGCTCGATCCGCTGGCGCGCCGCCTCATGCACTCGCTGTCATCCTGAGCGGAGCATCGAACGCAGTTCGATGCGTAGTCGAAGGACGAAGGGAGCGACGGCGTCGCGCAAAACCGTACGGCGGTGAGGCCCCGAAGTTTATGCAGCCTCCGCCGGCATTCCCGAGGTCCCCGATGCGCGCTTCTGCTTTGCGATAAGGAAGACCAGCGGCGTCGCGGCGACGAAGACGATCGCGCAGAAGCGGAAGAGATAGTCGTAGGCGATCATCGCCGATTGCTGCGCGACCATGCCGGTCAGCGCGGGAACGGAATAGCCGTGCGTCTGCGTGACGCCCGAGGCGAGCACGTTCCAGGCGACCGCGGTTTGATGCGTGAGCATCGTCGTGAGAATGGCGATGCCGAAACTTCCGCCGAGTTGGCGCAGGAGCGTGAAGACGCCGGTCGCGCCGGCGAGCTCGTGAATCGGCACGTCGCCGAGCGCGATCGTCGTGAGCGGAACGAATAAGAATCCCAAGCCGAAACCTTGAATGAGTCGAGGCCAGAAGACGTCCCAGTAACCGGCCTGCACGGTCAGTCCCCCGAGCAGCCACGTCGACCACGCAAAGGTCACCATGCCGAAGACGATCGACCATCGGCCGTCGATGCGGTTGAAGATTCGCCCTATGATGAGCATCGACACGGCGGTCGAGAGCGCACCGGGCAGCAACGCCATGCCGGTGTCGAACGCCGTGAATCCTAAGATCGACTGAAAGAAGAGCGGCAGCACGAGCGCCGTTCCGAACAGACCGAAGCCCATGATGACGCCGAGGAACGAGCCGACCGAGAACGATCGGAACTTGAAAACGGCGAGATCCACGATTGGATACCGATCCCGCAGCGATTTGACGATGAAGAGCACGAGCGTGACGACCGATACGCACGTGAGCAGTTGTATCGTCGGCGACTGGAACCAGTCGTCGCGCTCGCCGCGCTCGAGCACGTATTGCAGCGACGCGAGGCCGGCGGTGAGCAGGCTGAGCGCGATAAAGTCGATGCCGCCTTTCGGTTTTTGCAGGAACTTCGGGTTCGGAATGACGGCGAGCGTCAACAGAAACGCGGCGATGCCGATCGGTATGTTGATATAGAAGATCAGCGGCCAACTCGCGTTGTCGACGATGTAGCCCCCGAGTAGCGGTCCAATCGCGGGACCGACCATCGCGCCCAGTCCGAAGATCGCCATCGCCGCGCCGCGCTTCTGCGGCGGGTAGGTTTCAAAGAGAATCGCTTGAGCGGTCGGCTGTAGGGCACCGCCGCCGATGCCTTGGATCACGCGATAGAAAACCAGCATCCAAATCGAGTGCGCGGTTCCGCACAGGAGCGACGCGACCGTGAATAGGCCTAGAGACGCGGCGTAGAAGCGCTTGCGTCCGAGCAGGGCAGTCAGCCAGCCGTTGAGCGGCATGATGACGACGCTGGCGAGAATATAGCCCGTCGCGACCCACGCGACTTCGTCGACGGTGGCGCCCAGGTTGCCGCCAATGGTCGTCAGCGCGACGTTGACGATCGTCGTGTCGATGATCGCCATGATCAGCCCCAGCATCACGGTGATCGTGATCAGGCCAACGGGCGCTTCCTCGCGGTGGCGAAATGGATTCTTCAGATGATCTCAGGTTCGCATTCGACGGCAAAGTTGACGGACTGAGCAATGAAACACTTTGCGTGGGCGTCGCGATGCAGTTTTCGCGCTCGGACGGCGTCGCTGCCGGGAGCGATCGAGACGCGCGGCCGCAGGACCGCCCGCACGAATCGGCCCTCGCCCCCGCCGCTCTCTTCCATCGTACCCTCGGCCTCGTCGGCGTAATCCGTGACGACGATACCTGCGACGGATGCCAAGTGCAGATACCACAGCATGTGGCACGCGCTCAGCGACGCCACCAGAAGTTCTTCGGGATTCCAGCGGGTTTCGTCGCCGCGGAAGCCGGGGTCCGACGAACCTGCGATCTCGGGCTTGCCCGCGCCCGAGATCGAATGCGCGCGTTCGTAACTGCGGTAGTCGCTCGTACCGGTGCCTAGGTTGCCCCTCCACGTCACGGAGGTGGTATAGGAGTGCGTTCGTTTCCGCTGCATGTTCGCGTGGTTTCGCGCGACCGTGCGCCGGCCTTCAACGGAGTGCCGCCGGCGATTCGCGAACGTTCGGCGGGTGACGGTGCGTGCGATAAACGTCGCGGATCTGCGCGCGCTCGCGCGACGCCGGCTCCCGCGCGTGGTCTTCGACTACGTCGACGGCGGTGCCGACGGCGAAGTCACGCTGCGCGAAAACGCGAGCGCGTTCGAGGCGGTGAAATTTCGCCCGCGCGGAGCGGTCGCTTACGCGGAATGCGACCTGAGCGCGACGGTGCTCGGATCCACGTTGCGACTTCCCTTTGGGCTGGCGCCGGTCGGCAGCAGCCGCCTCTTCTATCCGCGCGGCGAATGCGCGGCCGCGCGCGCCGCCGGTGCGGCCGGCACGCTCTACACGCTCTCCACCTTATCGGGTTGCGCGTTGGAGGAGGTCAAGGCCGCGTCGGACGGACCGCTCTGGTATCAACTCTATCTCGTGGGCGGGCGCGATGCTGCCGTCAAGGCGATCGCGCGCGCCCGCCAAGCCGGCTATGCGGCGCTCGTCGTGACCGTGGACACGGCCGTCGCAGGTTTGCGCGAGCGCGACGTCCGCAACGGCGCGAAAGCCTTGCTCGCGCGCCGGTTGTGGACGATGCTGCCGCACGCGCCGCAGATGCTCGCGCGACCGCGTTGGCTTGCGGATTTTCTGCGCGACGGCGGATTGATGCAGTTCCCCAACGTCGTGGTCGGCGACCGTCCGATGCGGTACGTCGACGTGGAAGACGCGCTCGCGCAGTCGACTGTCGCGTGGAGCGATCTTGCGTGGATTCGCGAGGCATGGGGTCCGGCGCCGATCGTCGTCAAGGGCGTGCTGACCGGCGAAGATGCCCTCCGTGCTGCCGACGCCGGCGCCGACGCGGTCGTCGTTTCGAATCACGGCGGCCGTCAACTCGACGGCGTCCTGCCGACGCTGCAAGCGCTTCCCGAAGTGGTCGCGGCGGTGGGCGATCGCGTTGAGGTCCTGCTCGACGGAGGCATTCGGCGCGGCAGCGACGTGGTCAAAGCGCTCTGCCTGGGTGCGCGCGCGGTGCTCGTCGGTCGCGCGTACGCCTACGGTCTGGGCGCGGCAGGGGGCGCGGGCGTCACGCGCGCGATCGAGATCCTGCGCGACGGCGTCGCTCGGACGCTGCGTCTGCTCGGGTGTCGCTCAGCGGGCGCACTCGACGCATCCTACGTCGAAGTGCCCGCCGCTTGGCGCGCCTTCATGTCATCCTGAGGGGAGCCGCGAAGCGACGCAGTCGAAGGACAACTGGCAGAGGTTACGTTAGCCGTCGCGCGATCTCGCGGGCCGCCTCCTCGCCGGAAATGACGGCGCCGTTGACGTAGCCCATATTGTTATACGACGTGTGCTCGCCGGCGAAGAACACGTTGCCTTGCGGCGCTCCTTCGATGCCGGCGAACTGCGTGTACTGTCCGACCTTGTAATACGCGTACGCGCCGTGGTGCCAGCGATCGTGCGCCCACACGTCGAGATACGCCGTTCCGGTGTATTGCGCCGCGATTCCCGGGTAGATGCGGTCGAGCTGTTTCACGTACGCGCCGGCAATCGACGCGGGCGCCGGACCATGCGCGGCGGCAGGCAGCACGCCCCGATGTCCGCCGGGGAAGCCGACGAGAATGCCGTAGTCGCCGCGCTGCGCCGCTGAGACGTCCCAGGATTCCTCGTAGGGGAACTGGACGTACGAGGCTCCGTCGTAGTTCTCGGCGTTCCAAGTGCGCTGCCGGAACTGCATGTGCAGTTTGGCATTGGTCCCCAGATCGAGATGGCGTATTGCGACGCGTTTGAGCGGCGAGAGCGTCACGCGGCGCAGATCGACGTCGCGCAGCGTCGTGAACGGAAGCGCAAGGCATACGTAATCCGCGGCCACCTCGCTGCGGCTTTGGCCGGCTCCGAACGTGCAGAGGAACGATCCGTCGGCGCGCTCGCGCAACGCCACCAGCGCCGCGTTCGTTTCGATGGCGTCCTCCGGCAGCGCCGCCGCCATGCGCGATGCGATTTGGTCCATGCCGCCGGCCACGTGGAGTGCTTCGTCGGTGCCGTCGATGTTGAAGCGGCGATGCTTCTCCAATCCGATGAGGTAGAGAAGATTGAGCGCGCTCTGCGTATCGGGGTCGGCGCCGAACTCGCCGATGCACGCATTCGTAAGCAGCGCGCCGAGCTTCGACGCACTGCCTCCCGGCACGCGTTTTTCGATCCACTCCGATACGCTCGTTCGGTCGAGCGCGCGCCCTGCCGGCGTCGATCGTTCGTAGGTCGTCGGATAGCCCGCGGCTCTGACGTCGGCACGCAGGCGTTCGCGGACGCCGCCGAAGTAGTCGTTGCGAGCCTCTTCTACGCCGTAGCGGGCGCCGTCGAAAAAGTACGTCGTGCGCCCCCGTTCGCGGCGATTGACGTTGACGAGCCGCAAGCCGAGTTCGGTCGCGAGTTGCTGCACCGCGTGCTGATCGAGCGAGATGAACTCACCGCCGTGCTCGGCGATCTGTCCCTGCGCGAAATATCCGCGAAGCGTCCACGTCCGCCCGCCGATGCGATCGTTCGCTTCGAATATGCGGGTCGCGAAGCCGGCCTGCCGGAGGCGGTACGCGCACGTCAGGCCCGCAACGCCCGCTCCGACGATGACGATGCGCGCGCCGCGACGCGCGGCCGGCAGTAGACCGCCGCGCAGACCGCTGATGCGTGTCGGGAGGGCGCTGCAGCTTGTGAATACGCTCGCCGCACCGGCGAGAAAAGCGCGTCGAGTCGGCGTCATTCGATGGTTGATTCGACGCGACGAGGGACGGACCGCTCGCACGTCCGGCTCGCCTGGATGAAGGAACCGAACGGCCGCCCGTCAACCCCGGCGCCCATGACTCTCTCCTTTGCGCGCGGCGCGTTCCGCGCCCTCATGCCGCTCTGCGCGCTGATTGCCGCCGCCTGTTCGGGTGGAGGCGGCGGGTCGTCGTACGGGTCGGGCGACGCGAGCCTCGCGGCCTCGAACCCGGGCAGCGGCCCGATCAGTCCGTTCTTGGCGAATGGACAGGCCGTGCTCAAAGCGCTCGACGCGATCGAGGCGCGTTCGGGTAAGCCGCTGCGCGTAACGTCGATGACGTCCGACCGCTACAACGGGCTCATGGTCGACGTTCAGGAGCCGGCGCACCCCGCGAACGTCGACCAGTACAAGATCGCTCCCGACGGTACGTTGAGCGGACCGACGCCGGTGCGGCTGATGTCGCTCACCGGCGGCCCGATTACGCAGGCCGACGTCGATCGCAAGGCCTTCGATCCGCGCGCCGTCGGCTTCGCTCGCCTCGCGACGACGGCGCGTGAGGGCATCGCGCAATCGAAGTATTCCGACGCCCGCGTGAGCGAGTGGGATTTCGACGGCGTGCATGCCGACGATCGGCGCTTCATGTACTTCGATGCGGCACGCGCGCGCCCGGCCGCAGAACTCGGACCGCACCTGACGATCGTTGCCTTACGCTTCTAAACGATGGCTCCGGCGTCGCGACCTACAGACTGTTCGGCGTGACGACGACGGCGATCGGTTGTACGTAAGCCGCGTCGTAGGTCTTCGTTGGCGATCCTCCTTGCGGATAGTCGAAAAGAGAGACGTCCAGCACGGCGGCGTTTGCAACCGCAACGTTAGGGCCTTCGATGAAAAAATTACCGGTCGAGCACGATCCGGAGCAGAGGACGGTTTTCCCGACGATCTTTCCGTTCGGCGAGAATCGCCAGATGACGGGCTCCCGCGAGCCGGTCGTACCCGCGCTGTTCATCGCATGCGTCTTGGCCGACCACTGCAATCCTCCGCCGATCGTGCCGCCGCCGAGTCCTTTGATGATCACTGGCATAAACACACCGTTGGCGAACGTATCGATGACCATCGTACCGGACGAGTCTGAGCCGCTGAGCCAGAGGACGCCCGCGCTACCTTGGTAGCCTACGTAGTACACGCGAAGCATGTTCGGGGGCGAGTACGTGTGCAGCAATGTCTTACCGTGGTAGAGGGAGATACTGCCGGGACCGCCGCTGACGTTGATGATGTTGGCAACGGCGAGATCGCCGCTCTTGGGATCGTACGAGCACCCGATGGGAAACTGACCGGGGTCGGACAGCTTAGCGCGATACACGCTCTGCGCGTACTTATCGACGGTCGACTCTTCGGTGTTCGCGAAGTAGGCGCTGCCCTGCGCATCGACGCACGCTCCCTGCACTTCGAGCCACCCTTCAGGCGGCTGCGGTAGCTGGCCCAGCGACTGTGCCGTCTGAAAGTCGAAGGAATACACGGCGCCGGTAAAACTCGATCCGCCGAATGCATCGGTCACGTAGAGCGTCTTCTTACGAGCGCTTGCCGGCGCAACACTGCGAGCGAACGTAGCGGGGACGGTTGCGAGCGAGCCGGACGCCGGTGTCGGCGTCACTTCAGCACCGGTGCACGCAGCGAGGACCGACATGACGGAGGCAGCAACGATAAGCCGCAGCAAACCGGATATGTTCACGGACACGTCTCCCTGCAAATGGATTCGGCGCTCCCTTGCGTTTCCTATGCGTGTGCTTCGCCGCGGTTGAGGAACGCGCGAAGGCGTTCGATGACCTCGAGAACGAGGAGCGCGGTCTTAGCCAGCGTGGGAATGACGCGCGGGCGCAAGAGGCGCGGGTCGAGGGCGCGCATGTAGCGGTCATTCTCCTCGATGCACGCGCGCAGAAACTTGGCGGGCGTAAGACCCTTCATCACGTCGTCGAAAAGATTGATCGCGCCGTCAGTTCCCGTACCGCCGCCGGAGGCCATCTCACTGCCGCCCTTGGCCCGCCGAGTGACCGCCCTGGCGTATTCGAGCAGCGCCGGAAACGCCTGCATGAGCGGTCCGCGGCAGCCCCGGCGATCGCGATCCCAAGCAATCCAGTTGACGAAGAAGACGATGTGGCGCGCTTCTTCTTCGAGCACGCGTGCGAACAGCGTCGTCAAGGAATCGGGCAGGATTCGCGCGTCGCGCGCCAATCGAAAGATGCCGAAACCGGCGAACGAGTCGACGCATTCGTCGTAGCCGAAGCTCACGAACGCTTGTCGCGTCGGCTCTTTACTCGGCCCGCTCACCTTGGCGGTTAGGCCGTAGCGCGACACCATCTCGGCCAGAATTCGTCCGTGGCGGCTCTCTTCAAATCCCTGGAGAGCCAGGGCCTGGCGCACGAGCGGGTCGGGCTCCGTCTTTGCATAGCCCTCGAGCATCGACCCGGCACTTATCTCGATGTCGAGCGCCATACTCCATACGGGGATCGCGCGCAAGCGCGCGAGCGAAACGTCGTCGAGCGCGGGCCACGGCATCTCGCGCGGTTCGTACGGCCGGTGCGTCTCGATGAACGAGCGGCAGAAAAGTTGTTTGTGTTCTTCGGAACCGACCTGCATGTGTTGGTGAATCTCCTCGTATCGTCGATGTGCGTTCGCGTAGAACGCGGGGCGGAACGCTTCTGCGACCGGCGAAAGGGCCGCCAATGCCGCCCGCTTCTCCCCAATCCCTGCCCTTGGGCGAACATCGCGCTCGCATCCTCGCGTACCTGCGTGGTGTGACCCTTCCACTGCAATCCGTCGCTTGGACCATCATTGAGGAGCGCCGGCGGGCCGGCAACGACGATCTCATGCTCCGCTCGAACCTCGTGTTGTGGGCGTGCGCGGCGTGCGGTGGCGCAGAGCGCGAACGGGCCGATGCCCTGCCGGTTGCGGCGGCGTTCGATCTCTTCGATCGCTTCATGCTGCTCCACGACGAATTGGTCGAGGAGGACGACGCGCTGGTAACGCCGGCCGGACCGTTTGAGCCGGTCGTTGCGCGCTGGGGTCTGGGTCAGAGCCTCAACGCTGGCGACGCGCTCTACGCCATGGCGTTGCGCGCGCTGGCACAGGACGTCGGAAATGCGGAAAGACGGTTGCAAACGGCCTCGCTGGTGGCGCGCGCGGTCCTCGCTTCGGTCGAAGGCCGAAGCACCGATGTCGAGCGCGGCGCGTGCGCTCGCGGCCTGCTCGCGCGCGTGCGCTCGGTTCGCCGCCGCAGCGCTGCGCTCACCGGAGCCGCGCTCGAAAGCGGCGCGCTCATCGCGGGGGCGACCGATGCGGTCTGCCGGGGATTCAATCGCGCCGGACTGTTGCTGGCTGCGGCGGTAAACAGCGACGACGCGGCGCTGGCGCAGCGCCTGGCCGAGAAATCGGTTGCGTCGATCGCACGCTGCATTCCCGACCAACGGCAACTCGACGCCTTCCAAGACCTTGCCCGACACGTCGCAGCCCACGCCGCCTAACGCGCCGACGGCGGCGCGCAAGGCCGACCACATTCGGATCAATGCCGAACGCGACGTCGGCGCAAAGGGCGTCGGCAACGGATTCGAGCGTTACACTTTCGCACATCAGGCGCTGCCGGAGATCGACCTAGCGGAGGTCGATACGTCGACGCGGCTCTTCGGCCGCCGTCTCGCGGCGCCGCTGCTCATTTCGTGCATGACCGGCGGCACGCCGGAAGGGGCGCGCATCAATCGCATTCTCGCGACCGTCGCTGCGGAGCATGGCTTGGCGATGGGCCTCGGTTCGGGGCGCGCCGCGCTCGAATCGCCGGAGACGCTGGAAACGTTCGACGTCCGTTCGCTCGCGCCGGACGTTCCGCTGCTCGCCAATCTCGGTGCCGTACAACTGAACAAGGGCTACGGTGCCGGCGATTGCCGCCGGCTGGTCGAGCGCTTGCGTGCCGATGCGCTCGTGTTGCACCTTAACGCGCTGCAAGAGGCGCTTCAGGCCGAAGGCGACACGTGTTTTCGCGGTCTGCTCGAAAGAATCGCGGCGCTCTGCGCGGCCGTCGACTTTCCCGTCGTTGTAAAGGAGGTCGGTTGGGGCGTTGGGCCGGATGCCGTGCGCGCGTTATTCGACGCCGGCGTGGCCGCAATCGACGTCGCCGGCGCCGGCGGTACGTCGTGGAGCGAGGTCGAGCGGCATCGTATCGCGCAGCCTTGGCGCGCGCGGGTCGCGGCTGCGTTCGCCGGCTGGGGTATCCCAACCGCGGAGTGCTTGCGACGCGCGCGCGAGGTCGCGCCCGTGGAAACGATCGTCGCGAGCGGTGGAATCGCGGGCGGCCTCGACGTCGCCAAGGCGATCGCGTTAGGTGCCGATATCGTGGGAATCGCCGGTCCGTTTCTGCGTGCCGCACTTGCGGGAGAAGAACGTGCCCACGAACTCGCGTGCGAAATCGTCGAAACCCTGCGCGTGGCGATGTTCGCCCTCGGCCTTCCCACACTCCGGGCGTTGCGCGGAACGGGCCGTCTCGTCGACGTGGCGCAGGCTTCGGCTCGAGACGGCTGAACCTGTAGAACCCTTACTTTCTCGGAGAAAGGACGCGGCCGCATGCGCATGCTGCTGAAAGTGAACATTCCGACGCCGGAAGGCAATCAGGCAATGAAGGCCGGCGCGATCCCGGGCAAACTGCAGGAGATCCTCGACGATATCAAGCCAGAAGCGGCCTATTTCTCCGAAGACGACGGCGAACGCACCGCCTACCTCTTCGTCAACATGGCCGAGCCTTCCGATTTGCCGCGTCTCGCCGAACCGTTCTTCCTCGCGTTCAACGCGCGCGTTACCGCGCGTCCGGCGATGATCCTTGAAGACCTCGCCAAGGCCGGTCCCGCGATCGACCGCGCCATTAAGAAATACGGGTAAGCGACCTGCCGAAAGGCGAATAAAGACTAGTTCTCGGGGAAAGGAGCGATTATGAAGTTTCGTGGGTATGCGGCGGCGATTGCATCGTTCGCCATCGTTGCAGCGGCATTTGCGGGAGCGCCGCCGGTGCAGGCGCAGACGGTTATGGTGAACGGGCAGGAACTCACCCTCAATCCCGGACCCATCGAGCGAGCGGGACGCGTTTTCGTGCCGCTGCGCAGCATCTTCGAGCGGCTCGGCGCGAGCGTCGTCTACCAGAGCGGAACGATCAACGCGACCAAGGGGCAGCGCACCATCTCATTGACCATCGGCTCGACGCAGGCTACGGTCGACGGCCAGGCGCAGATCGTCGACGTGGCGCCGTTCATCGTCGGTGCGACCACATACGTGCCGCTGCGTTTCATCGCACAGTCGCTCGGCGCCACCGTCAACTACAATTCGTCGACCAACGTCGTCGCGATCTCGCACGCGGGCGGAGGCGGCGGGGCGCCGCCGCCATACCCGCCGCCGCGTCCGCCCTATCCTCCGCCTCCGCCGCCGGGCGGCATGGTTGCGTTGCGCGCGCAGGAACCCGCGCCCGGAGCGCAGACCGCCAATCGCTTCGCAACGATCGCCACGTCGTTTACGCGCAACGTTCGGCCCGCCACCGTGCGCTTCTGGCTCGACGGCAACGACGTTACTTCGATGAGCGGCATCTCCGCGTCGAGCGTTTCGTATCGTCCGCGCGCGCCGCTGAACGTCGGATCGCACACGGCGCGCGTCGCCGGCACCGATAGCGCCGGCATTCGCTTCGATCGCGCGTGGTCGTTCTCGGTCTTCGGTTCCGGGCCGCCCTCCGGACTCGTGCAATTGCGCGCGCAAGAACCCGCTCCCGGATCGAAGACCTCGAATCGCTTTGCGCCGATCTCGGCGGAGTTTACCGCAGACGTTCAGCCCGGGTCGATTCGCGTCTGGCTCGACGGAGCCGATCGAACCGGACAATGCGGCATATCGCGGACGAACTTCTCGTACAAACCACCCGCGCCACTCGACTACGGATCGCACACGGTGCGCGTTGCCGGGCGCGCCGCGGGAGGCTCGACGTTCGATCGCTCGTGGTCGTTCTCGGTCGTGCGTTCGGGACCGGGAATGTCACTGACGATCAATCAGCCCACGGCCGACCAGGTCGTTGGGATGAGCTTTACCGTTCAGGGCACGACTGCCGCAAACGCCAAAGTCAACGTGACGGCCGGGCCGGCCGGCGCACCGACCGGGCTCTTCGCCGGAAGCACGACGGCAGGGCCGAAGGGCAACTTCCGTCTGAGCGTCACGCTGCGCGCGATGCCCGGCCTGCAGGCGATTACGTTGAAGGTGACGGCGACCGACCCGGACACGTCGCAAGTGTCGCAGCAGACGCTTCAGCTTCGAGTTCGGTGATTGCGAGGTAAGGTTTTTAGCTTGGGGGCGCGCTCTGAACGCAAGGGCCGCGCTCTTGCAAGTTTCCGACGGGAACGATGTGGAACGCGTATCCGGGGCCGATGGTAATGTCGCTGCCCTTGATCGCTTCGTCCGCCGCGATGCCGCCGCCGAACGGAATGACGCGCGCGCCCAGCGCGGCGGCCGACGGATCGTGCGTGAGGATCGATGCGTCGGCCGGATCGCCGGCAACCTGCACTTGCTGGCCTTCGACGATCAGGAACCGCGGTTCCAAGACGATGATGCCGTTGCGCGCGCGATTGCTCGCGGGGATGGCACTGAGGACGACTCCGTAACCCAAACTCCCGGCCGGCACCGTGAATCCGTCGCTCTCGACGGTCTGCGTGGTCTTGAACTGAAACACTTGGCCCGAGAAACCTTGCTGAGAGGTCACGGTCGTGACCATCTCGGCCGGAATCAGCGTGTAGCACGTCAATGCTTCGCTCGGAGCCGTCGCTGCGGCCAGCGCCGGCACGAGGAACAGCAATACGGCAAGAGCGCGTCTGGTCATGGCGTCTCCAACGCAAAATGCAGCAACCGAACATCTTTTACGCTCGCATTCGGCGTTTGCCTTGTCGGCGCACTCGCGCAGGGACCTCGGCCATAACGCGTAAGACCTCGGGTGCCATGCGGAGAGACCGAGCCGCGGCGGCGCCCGACCTCACCCTGGAAGCAGCCGACGCATACTGCCGATTTTTAACCAGCCGCCACTACGAAAACTTCAGCGTAGCGGCGCGCTTTGTCGACGCCGAGCGGCGTACGGACTTGAACCGGATCTATGCGTTCTGCCGATCGACCGACGATCTCGGCGACGAAAGTCCGAACGGCACCGCAGAGGCACGCCTCGCGCGCTGGCGCGACGAAGTCGAGGCGATGTGTGCGGGCGTTCCTCCCGTGCACCCGGTGCTGTTGGCGCTCTCGCGAACGATCGCGCGCCGGCGAATTCCCGCGGCGCCGTTTCTCGATCTCATCGAAGCCAACGTTATGGATCAGCGCGTGACGGTTTATGCGGTATGGGAAGAGCTCGAGCGATACTGCACGCTCTCGGCGGCGCCGGTCGGGCGCATGGTGTTGAGAGTCTTCGACGTAACCGACGGCGCGTGCGAACGCCTGTCGGACGACGTGTGCATCGGCCTTCAGTTGGCCAATCACGCTCAGGACGTCAGCCGCGACGCGGCGATGGGCCGAACGTATTTGCTGCAATCCGACCTCGCCCGCGGCGGCACCGAGGCGGGCGTGCGCGGTCTCGTCGAGCGCGCCCGCGCCCTGCTCCAATCGGGACGGCTGCTCGAGCGCCGCGTCGAAGCGAAGGTGCTGCGGATGCAACTCGCGCTCTATCGAATGGGCGGTGAGGCCATCTGCGACGCGATCGAGCAGATCGGTTACCGGACCGACCGGCGCCGGCCAAGCGTGACGGCGGCCGTTAAGATTTCGTTGGTGACGCGCGCCGTGCGGGAAGCGTTCGGCTCGCCGCACGACGCGCCGGCGAACGTTTCGATAACGCCGCACACGACGAAATGATTCATCTCCCGAAAGCGCTTCGCGGCATCGCACCGTCGGAATCCGAGCAGCACCGGGCCGAGCGTTTCAATCGTGACATGGCTCGACGCGAGGCGGGAAACTTTTACTGGGGCTTCATTTCGCTCGGATATCACGAGCGAATGGCGATCTACGCGCTTTACAATTTCGCCCGGCAAGTCGACGATGAAGCCGACGGGATGAAGGAAAGCGACGCGATCGAAGCGCTCCCGGAGCGCCTGAAGCATCATCGCGAGCGTATCTCGCGCGCCGTACGCGGGGAGTACGGCGACGATCCGATTCTGCGCGTGCTCGCCGAGGCGATCGAGCGTTACCGCATTCCCGAGGAAGAACTCCAGATGCTTATCGACGGCGTCGAGATGGATTTTAGCCACGCACGGTACGAGGCGTTCGACGATTTGCGGCAGTACTGCAAGCTGGTTGCGTCGGTGGTGGGGCGCATGTGCGTGCGTATTTTCGGGTTCAGCGATCCCGTCGCACTGGAGCGTGCCGACGATCTCGGTTTGGCGCTGCAACTGACGAACATTCTGCGCGACGTCCGCGAAGACGCCGTCGACATGCAGCGCGTCTACCTGCCCCAAGCGGAACTCAGACGTTTCGGCGTCCCCGAATCGACGCTCTTCGACGGCAAGATCGCCGCGGGTTGGAACGACCTCGTTGCGTATCAAGTCGAGCGCGCTCGCACCTATTTCGTCAGCGGATACGAAGTGCTGCACTACATACCGCGGCGGCCGGCGGCCTGCGTCCATACGATGGCCGGCATCTACGAGGAGTTGCTCAAAAAAATCGAACGCGATCCGGCGCTGCCGCTACGCGAACGCGCGGCCCTTTCAAAGACCGAGAAGTTGCGCGTGGTCGTCAGATCGTGGCTGAGCAGCAGCGGATAGCGATCGTCGGGGCAGGCCTCGCCGGTCTGGCTGCGGGACTCGAGTTAAAAGATACCGGGGCGCGCGTCGAGTTGTTCGAGCGCAGCCGTCTGCTGGGCGGACGCGCCACGTCGTTCGAAATCGACGGCTGCGAAGTCGATAACGGGCAGCACGTCTTCTTGGCGTGCTGCACGGAGTTCGTCGAATTCGTGCGCCGGGTCGGCATGGAGGGCTGTCTCCATCTGCAGGAGCGTTTCGACGCGCTCGTGCTGGCGCGCGACGGGACCGCGGGACACCTGCGCGCGGGCAGCGGACCGCCTCCATTCAATCTGCTCGCGTCGTTCGCCGGATATCCGCATTTGAGCGTCGGCGGGAAGTTGCGCGTGGCGCGCGCGCTGGCCGGCGCGCTGCGCGCGAAAGGCGCGCGCTCGCCGGACGCAACGGAGCAGACGTTCGAAGCGTGGCTGGAGCGGACCGGACAGGATGCGCGGACCCGGCGCGCTTTCTGGGACCCGTTCTTCATTCCGGCGCTCAACGCGCCGTTCGACCGCGTTAGCCGCGCCGACGCGATGTTCGTGCTCACGACCGCCTTTCTCGGCGACGCCGAAGCGGCGCGCTTCGGTTTCTCAACGGTTCCGCTCGCGCATATCGCGGCCGCGGCGGCCGGCCGGCTCGACGACGTGTACCCCGCCTCGCCGGTAGTAGCGGTCGAGACCGGAGCGCGCGGCGTCGCGCTGCATCTGCTCGGCGATCCGGTGCCGCGCCGCTTCGACGCGGTCGTTCTCGCGGTTCCCCCGCGCGTGCTCGCAAAACTGCTCGGCGATCCAGCCCGGTACGGCGTTGCCGATCTCGACGCGTTCGAGCCGTATCCGATCGTCGACGTGCATTTGTGGCACGACGGCCCGAGCATCGGCGTCGACTTTGCGGCCGCGCTCGACTCGCCGCTGCAGTGGATCTTCGAAAAGACGCCCGGCTATTTGTGCTGCAGTTGCAGCGCCGCTGAAGAGTACCTGCGACTTCCGACCGCCGAACTCGAAGCGATGGCCTGGAGCGAAGTGCGCGCGTATCTGCCGATGCTGCGCGACGCTGCGTTGACGCGTAGCGCCGTAACGCGCAACCCGGAGGCCACGTATCTTCCGCGTTTGGGGGTTCGCCGTCCGGCGCAACGCACGAGTTCGGCCGCGGTCGCGATCGCCGGTGCGTGGACCGAGACCGGCGGCTGGCCCGATACGATGGAGTCGGCGGTTCGCAGCGGCATTCGCGCAGCCCGTGTCATCCTGAGCGGAACCGATGTCATCCTGAGCGGAGCCGCCCTGAGCGAGCGAAGCGAGTCGAAGGGCGGCGCAGTCGAAGGACGGCCAGCGTGAAAACGGCGCGAGAAACACTCGCGGCGAGCGTCGAGTGGCTCCTCGCGCGGCAATCGCCCGAAGGCTGGTGGTCGGGCGAACTCGAGACGAACGTGACGATGACGGCGGAGCAGGTGCTCCTCTTTCGTTTTCTCGGTCTGCCGATCGATCGGATCCGCAGCGGCGCGATCGCGCACATCCTGCAGAATCAGCGCGGCGACGGATCGTGGGCGCTCTACTACGACGGACCGGCCGATCTCAGCACGACGATCGAAGCGTACGTTGCGCTGAAAGTGCTCGGCGTCGATCCGCAGCGCGACGAAATGCGCGTCGCGCTGGCGGTGATCCACCGGTTGGGCGGCGCGGTCCACGCGCGCGTCTTCACGAAGATTTGGCTCGCGATCTTCGGAAAATATCCGTGGAAGGGCGTGCCGTCGCTGCCTCCCGAGATCGTGTACTTCCCGTTGTGGATGCCGTTCAACGTCTACGATTTCGCGTGCTGGGCTCGCGGCACGGTCGCACCGTTGACGATCGTCGTTTCGAAGAAACCGGTCCGCGATCTCGGCGTCGACGTCGGCGAAATCGTAGTGCCCGGCACCGAGGGCGATCTCGAGCACGTGCGCGGCCGCGGGTGGCTGATGGCGGTGGAGCGGCTACAGAAAATCTACGAGCGGCTGCCGTGGCAGCCGTTTCGCCGCGCCGCGCAGCGGCGCGTCGCCACATGGGTGATCGAGCGACAGGAAGCCGACGGCAGCTGGGGCGGGATTCAGCCGCCGTGGGTCTACTCGTTGATCGCGCTCGATTTGATGGGATACGGCCTGGACCATCCGGTGATGCGCAAGGGCATCGAAGGCTTCGCCCGTTTCACGATCGACGACGGCGATCGGCGCAGCGAAGTCGGCGGGTGGCGGTTTCTCGCCTGCATGTCGCCGGTGTGGGACACCGCATGGGCGATGCGCGCGCTCGCATTAGCCGGCTTCGAGCGCACGCATCCGGCGATGGTGCGCGCGACGCAGTGGTTGCTGCAGGAGCAGATTCCCGACGACGCACCCGGAGACTGGCGGATGAAGTGCGGCGAAAAGAACGGCAACGGCTGGGCGTTCGAGTTCGACAACGATGCCTATCCCGACATCGACGACACGACGATCGTCGTGCTCGCGCTGCTCGAAGGCGGCGATCCCCAAAAAACGCGCGATTCGGTCGAACGCGCGCGGCGCTGGACGCTCGCAATGCGCTCGCGCAATGGCGCTTGGGCGGCCTTCGACCGCGACAATACGCGCGAACTGCTGTACCGGATGCCGTTTTCGGATTTCGGCGCGATGATCGATCCTCCGACCGAAGACGTCACCGCCCACGTGCTCGAGATGCTGGCGGCGCTCGGGGTCGGAACTGCCGATCCGTACGTGGCCCTGGGCTTGGCCTATTTGGGCGAAACCCAGCGCCCCGACGGATCGTGGTTCGGGCGGTGGGGCGTCAACTTCGTCTACGGAACGTGGTGCGTGATTTCCGCGCTGCGCGCGCTGCGGACCGGAGCCGCGATGATCGAGCGCGCGGCAGCTTGGCTCGTGAAGGTGCAGAATGCCGACGGCGGCTGGGGCGAGAGTTGCCATTCCTACGTCGACGAATCGTTCGCCGGGGTCGGCCGGAGCACGGCTTCGCAGACGGCTTGGGCCGTAAATGCGCTGCAACTCGCAGGCTTGGCGCAACATCCGGCGACCCGCCGGGGTCTTAGCTTCCTATGCGAGCGCCAGCGGCCCGACGGCACCTGGGACGAGCGAGAATGCACCGGGACGGGCTTCCCGCGCGACTTTTATATCAACTACCATCTCTATCGCCACGTCTTTCCAATGATGGCCCTCGCCGCCGAAAACGTGTCACCCTGAGCGCAGGCGCCGAAAAGGTGTCACCCTGAGCGCAGGCGCGAAGCGCCGAAGTCGAAGGGCGAAGGGCGCGATAAAGGCATACCGGTGCAAGAAAGGGTAAACCGCCAATAATGAGCATGCCCCTGCAACAGAAGGTCGCAGTTGCGAAGTATATCGCCGGCAAGACGTTGCGCGGCGAGAAGCGGTATCCGCTCGTCCTGGAACTGGAGCCGCTGCTGCAGTGCAACCTCGCCTGTGCGGGCTGCGGCAAGATTCAGCATCCCGACGATATTCTGCGCCGCCGTCTGAGCGTCGAGGAGTGCATCGCGGCGGTCGAGGAGTGCGGCGCGCCGATGGTGTCGATCGCCGGCGGCGAGCCGCTCGTGCACGACCAAATGCCGCAGATCGTCGAGGAGCTCGTCAAACGCAAGAAGTTCGTCTTCCTCTGCACCAACGCGCTCCTGCTGAAGAAGAAGATCGCGCAGTTCAAACCGACGCCCTACTTTGCGTGGATGATTCACCTCGACGGCATGCGCGAGCGCCACGACGAGTCGGTATGCCGGGACGGCGTCTTCGACAAGGCCGTCGACGCCATCAAAGATGCAAAGGCGCGCGGCTTTCGTGTCTACACGAATACGACGTTCTTCGATCAAGACGGCCCCGAATCGGTTCGCGCGGTCTTGGATTATCTCAACGACGAGCTCAAGGTCGACATGATGCAGATCTCGCCGGCCTACGCCTACGAAAAGGCTCCGGATCAGGAACACTTTTTGGGCGTCAAGCGTACGAACGAGGTGTTCAAAGCCGCCTTCGCCGACGGCAAACGCAAGAAGTGGCGCCTCAACCACAGTCCGCTCTATCTCGACTTCCTCGAGGGTAAAGTCGATTTCGAGTGCACGCCTTGGGGCATTCCGTGTTACACGGTCTTCGGATGGCAGCGCCCGTGCTATCTCATGAGCAAAGAGGGCTACGCCAAGACGTATAAAGAGTTGCTCGAGGAAACCGACTGGTCGAAGTACGGACGCGGTAAACACGAATCGTGCGAGAACTGCATGGCGCACTGCGGCTACGAGCCGACGGCCGTTTTGCGGACCACTGGGTCGATGAAGGAATCGCTGCGCGCCGCCTTCGGCAACTAGAGGCACGGTAGTCGAAGGGGCCGTAGTCGAAGGACGCGTCTTCCTCACGGGTGCGAGCGGCTTCGTGGGCGCGCACGTACTGCGCGAACTCCTCAACGAAGGCTATCGCGTGCGTGCGCTCGTGCGCGGCCGCGAGCTTCCACCCAAGGCGCCGGCGTTGCCGCGTGACGAGCGCCTCGAACTCGTCGAAGGCGACTTGCGAAACGTGGGAGCATTCGCACGGGCGCTCGAGGGCTGCCGTTACGTCGTCCACTCCGCCGCGCTCTACTCGTTCAAACCGAGCGATCGCGCGGCGATGCACGCCGTCAACGCGATCGGAACGGAGAGCCTATTCGCCGCCGCGCACCTCGCCGGGGTTGAACGAGCCGTGTTAACGTCGAGTTCGGCCACGCTCGGCGCGGTGCCGCACGGCGATGCGTATCACGCTTCAAAGGTCGAGCAGGAACGCGCGGCCTTTGCAAGCCGCGTGCCGGTGGTCGCGTTGCTGCCGACGGCACCCATCGGTCCGGGCGACTGGAAGCCGACGCCGACAGGAAAGCTCGTGCTCGACTTTGTCCAAGGAAGAATCGCCGCGAAAGCGCCCGGCAGCGGCGGGATGAATCTCGTCGCCGTCGAGGACGTGGCCTCCGCACACGTTGCGGCGTTGACGCGCGGGCGCCCCGGCGAACGCTACGCGCTCGGCGGCGAGAACCTCTCCATGGATGCGATTTGGCAGATGCTCGCCGACGTCACCGGGCGCCCGATGCCGTCGTGGCGCGCGCCCTACGCTCTCGCGCTGGCAACGGCCTATGCCGATGAAATCCGCTGTCGCATCGATCCGAACGCAATCCCGTTCGCGCCGCTCGAAGGCGTGCGAATGGCGCGTGAGCGCATGTATGCCGACTCGTCGAAAGCAGTCCGCGAACTCGGCTTTCGAGCGACGCCGGTGCGTTCCGCACTCGAACGCGCCGTAACGTGGTATCGCGGCGCGGCGCGAAACGGCCGATGAAACCCGCTTGCGAGCGCTGCGGTGCGCCGCTGCTGCCGGAAACGCCGGCGTGCGCGTGCGCGCATTCGTGCACCTTCTGTCACGCCTGCACCGATTCGCTCGGCTTTCGTTGCCCGAACTGCGGCGGAATGCTGCTCGACCGGAGGCGCGCGTCGATCGTCGTCGCGACGGCCACCGAAGCGTTGGCGGTGCGCCGCGCGATGCCGGACGTGCGTGTCTTCGAAACCGGCGTCGGGTTAGCCGAACAGGCGGGACCCTTCGGAGAGATCGTCGTCAGTTGCGGATTGGCCGGCGGCCTGCGTCGCGATCTGCCCAGCGGCAGCGTTCTCGTGCCGCGCGAGGTGCGGCGTCCCGACGGGACGACGCTTCAGTGCGACGCCCGGCTGACGGAGCGGCTCGCCGACGCGGCGCGGCGTCTGGGTTTTGAGCCGGTGCTCGATCCGCTCCTCACGGCGCCGGCAATCGTCAACGGCAGGGAACGCGAAGCCTGGGCGTCGGTCGGATTCGCGGGCGTCGATATGGAGACGGGATTGCTCGACGCGCCGCGGATTGCAGCCGTGCGCGTCGTGCTCGACACGCCGCAGCGCGAACTCTCGGCCGATTGGGTCGAGCCTTTACGCGCGCTGCGGAGTCCCCGCAACTGGCCGCAGCTTTTTTGGCTCGCGCGGAATGCGCCGCGCTTCGCACGCCGCGCGGCGCAAGTCGTCGCGGCCGCTCGAGTCTAGGCCCGCTCCGCTGCGCACGACCTATTAAGACGGAGATAACCTTGGCCGCGCCGAATCCGCAGGCCAACACGATGATCGTCGAACGAATCGCCTCTCCAGCCGACGTCAAACGCCTCGAGCGCCCCGAGATCGATACCCTCGCCAGCGAAATCCGCGGCATGCTGGTCGAGACCTGCGCGGCCAACGGCGGCCATCTCGCGCCGAATCTCGGCGTGGTCGAACTCACGCTCGCGCTGCACCGCGTGCTCGACCTTCCGCACGACAAACTCGTGTGGGACGTCAGTCACCAGACCTACGTGCACAAAATCCTCAGCGGCCGTCGCGACCGGTTCGGCACGATCCGCAAAGGCGGCGGTCTCTCCGGTTTTGCGATGCGCAGCGAGTCGGAGTACGATCCGTTCGGCGCCGGCCACGCGAGTACGGCGGTCTCGGCAGCGCTCGGAATGGCGCACGCGCGCGACCTCACGGGCGGGGACGAAACGGTCGTCGCCGTCCTGGGTGACGGCGCGCTCACCGGCGGCCTCGCTTACGAAGCGCTCAACAACGCTGGGGCGCTGAAGAGCCAGTTCATCGTCATTCTCAACGACAACGAGATGTCGATCGCGCCCAACGTCGGTTCGATCGCGTCGTACCTTTCGGTGCTGCGCACCAAACCGTTCGCGAACTTCGCGCGGCGCACCGGGAAGATGGTACTCGATCGCATTCCCCTCGGAAGTGCGGCGAAAAAGGCGATCGAGTCGGCCGAACTGGGCGCGATGCGCTTCATCTCGCCGACCGAAAAGACCGCGGTGATCTTCGAAGAACTCGGGTTCCGCTACATCGGACCGGTCGACGGGCACAACTTCGACGCGGTCGTCGATGCGCTTTGTACGGCGCGGGCGTTCGATCGCCCCGTCCTGCTGCACGTGCGCACCGTGAAAGGGAAAGGCTACGAACCTGCCGAGCGCGACTCGCGGACGTTTCACGGCGTCGGCGCTAATGCGTTCGAACCCAAAGACGGCTCGAAGAAAAGCAGCCAAGGCGCGCGCCCGAAATTTCAAGACGTCTTCGGCGATGCGATGATTGCCGTTGCGGAGGCCGATCCGCGCGTCGTCGGCATCACCGCCGCCATGCCCGACGGCACCGGTCTGTCGAAGTTCGGAAAGCGCTTTCCCGAGCGCTACTTCGACGTGGGCATCGCGGAGGCGCACGCGGTCTGCTTCGCAGCCGGGCTAGCGTCGAGCGGCCTGCGTCCGGTTTGCGCAATCTACTCGACGTTTCTGCAGCGCGCCTACGATCAAATCGTCCACGACGTGGTGGTGCAGAACTTGCCGGTCGTGTTCTGCATGGATCGTGCCGGCTTCGTCGGCGACGACGGGCCGACGCATATGGGACTCTACGACATCGCCTATCTTCGCACGCTCCCGAACGTCACCCTCATGGCGCCGCGCTGCGAAGACGAACTCCAGCCGATGCTCGAGCACGCGCTCACGTTGAACGCGGCGGCCGGAATTCGGTATCCGCGCGGCTCGACCAGCGGGCGTCAAAGCGGCGAGCCGCTCGCGCCGATCGTGCAGGGTAAGGCCGAGGTGCTGCGCCGCGGGCGCGGCGTCGCGATTCTCGCCTACGGCACGAGCGTGGATCTCGCGCTCGACGTTTACGACAAACTGCGCGAAGCCGGTTACGGCGATTTACCAACGGTCGTGAACGCGCGCTTCGCGAAGCCGCTCGACGAAGCGCTGCTCGCCGAACTCGCGCGCGACCACGATCGCGTCATTACGCTGGAGGAGCACTCGGTGTCCGGCGGCTTCGGCTCGGCCGTTGCAGAGTGCGTCTCCGATCGCGGCTTGAATCTCGCCGTCGAGCGCGTGGGCGTTCCCAACGTGCTCGTGCAGCACGATTCGCAAGACAAACAGCGTGCGATGTTCGGGCTCAGCGCCGCGGCAATCGCCGAACGCGTGGCGGCCGCCGCTCCTCTGCACGCCGTTTCGGGCTGACGGTTTACGTCTGCAGCCGCAGGCGCTGCACCCAATCGCCCGAAGAGTCCGACCACACCACCCATACGTCGTTCGTGCTTTCGTCGATGCCGACGGTGTGAATGCCGCTGTGGCCGGTATCTAACCGCGCGACGATGCGCGGCGCTTCGCCGCCGCGCAGCGAGACGACCGTAACGATGCCGCGGCCCGCGCATGCCACGAGCAGACCCTTGGATCCCGTGCTGCATTGATCGATGTGCGGCTGCACGGCGACGCTGCCGGCGAGCGTGCCGTCGGGCGCGTACGCGGAGAGGATGCCGTTGACACCCGAGGCGGCCAGCTGATTCGCACCGGCGGCGAAGACGAGCGCGTGATTGTTTTCGAGTTGCGGCGTTTTGACGACGTTGACGACCTTCATGCTCGCCGGGTCGACGACGGCGAACCCGCCTCCGTTTGCGAGATTTTGATAAAAGATTCCGGTCTTCGGATCGACGACGGGCGACTCCAAATCGTCGGCCGGCATAGGAATCGTCCCGACGATCTTCATCGTCGCGCCGTCGACGACGTAGACGTTGCCGCCGCCGCTTTGATCGGCGTAAATGCGTCCGCGAACCGGATCGTAGGTGATGGCGTCGACGTGGCCGGGGACCGAGACCGACGCCACGATCTTCATCGTTGCGGGGTCGACCTTCGAAAGTGAGTCGTCCGTGCCGTTTCCAGTGAACACGTCGCCGGTGTTCGGGTCCACCGCAAGCCCGTGCATCGGCCCGACGTCGACTTGCCCGGCGACGCCGCCGCCGAGCGTGTCGACGATGAGCAGACGATCGGCGCGCGTATGCGCCGCGAAGGCGCGGTGGCGCGCTTCGTCGACGGTCACGTAGTCGAATCCGCTGAAGACGGGAACGCGCACGGGCGGAGCGGCGACGAGCGCGGGCATTGAGAACCTCCTAGCTGTCAGGGTGGCGCGCGACCCGCGGCGTAAAACCGGGCGGCGGCGTGGAAGGAGCGTTCGGCAACACGACGGGATCGATTCCTAGCGAGCGGCAGTTCATCGCGGGCGGAAATGCGTTGACGACGGTGTCGGGAATTTCGGCGTCGGCGGCCGGAATCGGCGGCGCCGAACCGTCGAGGCGAGCCGGATCGAACGCACCGATGAGGTCGGTAATCGCAGGATTGCCGTCGCGCGGACCTTCGGGTAGATACGGCTGCTCTTCGGGAAGCGAGGCTAAAGCCGGAACGCCGAAGACGGCTTCGGCAAACTTCAGCACCGACGCCGTATCGCCGGGGTCGCTGACCACGCTGCCCGCGCGCGCGAACGGTGAGATGAGGATGAACGGCAGCCGTCCGCCGTCCCCGCATGCGTGCGCGTCGGGACAGCGTTCGAACTGCGGCGGCGGTACGTGGTCGTACTGTCCGCCGGGGTCGTCCCAGGTGATGAGAACTGCCGAATCGTCCCAGTACTTACTGTGCGCGATCGCGTTGACGAACGTGGCAACGAACGCTTCACCAATTTGATGGTCGCTGTCGTCCGGGCCGGGATGATCGTCGTCGCCGAGGTAGTGCGCCTGCACGTACGAATCGCGATTGGCGGGTTTCCATCCGAACTCATTGCGCGAACCGCCCTTGACGTAGAAGACGCCGGACGACGGAAGCGAGCCGTCGCGTAGCCCGTCGAGCAACGGCTGGAGCCCGTGCACGCGGTTCCAGAAAACGTCGTTGTTGCGCAGGTACCCGAAGTATTGCGGCGCGTTGTGGTGCGCTTCGTAACCCGGGAGGGCCGTCTGCGGCGAAACGTACCCTTCCTGATACCATCCCCATGGTACCGGCGCACGGCCTTGGGCGATGAGCGCCCCGAGGTCGCGTTCGACGCCGGCCGTATCCTGGGTTACCTGCGCGTTCGCGTTGCCGTTCAGCGCGAGCGGAAGCGTTGCGTACCTTTGCGAGACCTGATGCGCCTGGCTGGGTTCCGTATACGGCCCGAAGGCCGGATCGAGATCGTTGAGGACGGGAACGCCTCGTCCGGCACTGGTCGGAGAAGTCGTGGCCGCCGAATCGCGCGCGGCCTGCGTTTGACCGGCTTGCGCCGCGATGATCGCGATATTATTCGGGGTCGACGGTGCGGCCATCGCTTCGAAGATATGGTCGAAGAGGACAAACGCGTGGGCGTACCTCCACAGAAACGGAATCGTGTCGCAGTCGTAGTGCGCCATCGTTTCGAGTCCGAGCACGCGCGCCGCCGCATCGTTTCCGAACAACTTGCGCGAAACCGTCTCTTGTGCGGAGACGAAGCCGTCCATTTTGCCGCCGTTCAGCTTTTCGAGTAAGACGGGACGCAATTGCGACATCGACTCGATGTCAGGGTCGGTGATGCGGAACGGCGTGATCCATGTCTTGCCGATGGGATCGTACTGCCGGAAGCCGTGCGTCTGCGCGAGCTGGCTCGCCAGGTTTTCCGCGCCCGGATACGTGCCGAAATAGTTGTCGAACGAGTGGTTCTCTTGAAATATGACGAACACGTGCTTGATGCGCGCGCGCACCGCATCGGCGCTCGCGACGGTCGTCGAGGCCGACGATACCCAGGGCAATCCGGCGACGACGGCGATGACGGCGATGACGGCGACGACGACGATACGACGCACGAGCGAGGGATGAAACATCTTGGTCCGCGCTTTCGCCCCGTCACGACCCCGCCCCGCCGGACGCTAAGCAGGGTATGCTGGCCGCGATCCTGCTGGCCGAACTCACGCTTTTCGTGGGTCTGACGCAAACGGGTTCCGGCGACTCGACGCGAGTCGTTGGGAGGGTGACGTGTCATTCGCATTCCCACCCGATACCGCACGCGACCGTCATGGCGAGCTCGGACTCCGAGGTCGCCGAGACGGAAGCCGACGGCCGGGGCCGTTACGCGTTCCTGACGCTCTTGCCAGGCGTGTATAGCCTGACGGCGTGCGCAGACTCGACGGGGTGCGGCGACGTGTACGGGATCAGCAGTACCTTTGCGAACCGAGAGAGGCTGCTTCCCCAGGCTGAAGCTGCCGCCAATTTCGTCGAACTTTCGGCTGGGGTCGAATACCTGGCGAATATCGCGGTCGCGTCCCCTTGCCGATAGGGGCACTTGCGCGCCCATGGACGTGACGTGGAAACCGCTTCGTACTCCCGATGCGCCGCGCGGCCGGCTTCCGGCCAGCGCCTTTGCTTTTCCGGCCGAACGCAAGGAGCCGCTTACCGACGCGGCCCACGTCCGCAGCGCCGTCGCGCGCTTCGCCCAAGTCGACGACGTGACCGACGGCGAGCGAGCGCAGGCGTTCGCCAACATCAAAGCGGCCGCGGCCTATTTCGGGGTGACCGTCGGCGCCAAGAGCTGGCACGATCTGGTCGGCTAGGCGGCCTTAGGGTCGCGAAGTCGACCCTAAGGCAGGTGCCGCGGCGAGCGCCGTTCGGCCGGGACGGAGACGACCAAGGTCGGACGCCAAGAAGGGTTCCTTGACGCTCCCGGCGACGGGTGCTAGACTCGTAGCCTATGCCCCGGGGCGAATAGTCCACCTTAAAAATCAGGCGGGTCACCTCTGCAATCGGTAGAGCGTGCGCTCGTCTTTTTGGTGTGCCCGAAGCTCCTCCGCACCCGAACCCACGTTCTTATACTAACGTCCGCTCCGTAGAAGAAAGAGATTCATGGCGAAAACGACCGCTCCGAAGGTTCCGGCGAAGACTTCCGCAGGCACCAAGAGCAAGTCGAAGCGCGCGCCCGCGGCCACGACCAACGGCGCCTCTCAGGTGATGCCGGCCACCTTCCCGATGCCCACCGGCGCGTTTACCGTCGAACAGCCTCCGGATCCGGGTCCGCGCTACGATCGCCACACGTTCGCGAAAATTCCGCACGTCCTCGAGATTCCGAATCTCATCGAGCTGCAGAAGGCGAGCTTCGACTGGTTCAAGACCGAAGGACTTGCCGAGGCGTTCGCATCGATCTCGCCGATCAAGGACTTCACCGGTAACCTGATCCTCGAGTTCGGCGAGCACAGTCTCGGCGAGCCGAAATATTCAATTGAAGAGTGCCGCGAGCGCGACATGACCTACAGCGCCCCGCTGCGGGTCCGCGTGCGACTTATCACGGCCGAGTCGGGCGAAATCAAGGGCATCCCGGACCAAGAGATCTTCATGGGCGATTTTCCGCTCATGACCGACAAGGGCACGTTCATGATCAACGGCGCCGAGCGCGTGATCGTGAGCCAGCTCGTGCGTTCGCCGGGCGTGTACTACAGCCAGGACGCCGACACCAACGCGCGTCCCACGTTCAACGCGACGATCATTCCCAATCGTGGCGCGTGGATCGAGTTCGAGACCGACAACGGAACGAAGAACGACGAGACCGAGGGCACGATTGGCGTACGGATCGATAAGAATCGCAAGATTTACGTTTCGACGTTCATCCGCGCGCTTTCGCGTCCGGACCTCGGTTACAACTGGGAGACCGACGAAGCGATCCTCAAGCTCTTCGACGACAGCCCGCTGGTTCGCAACTCCATCGAAAAAGACAAGGACGTCAAGACGCGCGAAGACGCGCTCAAGGAGATCTACAAGAAGCTGAGGCCCGGCGAGCCCGAGAATGCGGAGAACGCCGAAAAACTCTTGGAGTCGCTGTTCTTCGACGAGAAGCGCTACGATCTCGCGGGAGTCGGCCGTTACAAACTCAACGGCAAGTTCCACTACCGAATCGAGAATCCGGATGCGGATCAGCGCGTCGACAAGCCGACCGTGCTGGTCGACGAATACGCGGATGCCGGTCTCGAGATGCCGGCGATCGAGACGCGCTGCCTCATGCGCGCCGACATGATCGCCGTCATCCGCCGTCTGATCAAAGTCGCGACCGCCGTCGTCGCCAAAGACGATATCGACCACCTCGGCAATCGCCGCGTGCGCTCGGTCGGCGAATTGCTGCAGAACCAGTTCCGGGTCGGCTTGCTGCGCCTCGAGCGCGTCGTGCGCGAGCGCATGACGGTGCAAGACATCGAAACGGTGACGCCGCAGGCGCTCATCAATATCCGTCCCGTCGTGGCGGCGATCAAAGAGTTCTTCGGATCGTCGCAGCTCTCGCAGTTTATGGACCAGACGAACTCGTTGGCCGAACTCACGCATAAGCGCCGGCTCTCCGCGCTCGGCCCGGGCGGCCTCTCGCGCGAGCGCGCCGGCTTCGAAGTGCGCGACGTTCACCATTCGCACTACGGCCGCATCTGTCCGATCGAAACGCCGGAAGGCCCGAACATCGGCTTGATCGGCTCGCTGGCGACCTACGGGCGCGTCAACAAGTTCGGCTTCATCGAGACGCCCTACCGCGTGGTGCGCGAAGGCATCGTGACCGACGAAATCGTCTACCTCACCGCCGACCGCGAGGACGAGTACATCATCGCGCAGGCGAACACGCCGGTCGATCCCGCGTCGGGAAAGATCATGAGCGACTCGGTCGTGTGCCGCTACGCCGAAGAGTACATCGAGGAGCCGGCGCAGCGCGTCCAGTTGATGGACGTCTCGCCGAAGCAAATCGTCTCGGTCGCGACCGCACTGATTCCGTTCCTCGAGCACGACGACGCAAACCGCGCACTCATGGGTGCCAACATGCAGCGTCAAGCGGTGCCGTTACTGCGGCCGGATACGCCGATCGTCGGCACCGGCATGGAGTACCGTGCCGCGAAGGACTCGGGCAGCCTGATCGTCGCCGACGAAGCCGGTACGGTGACGTCGGTCGACGCGCGCAACATTACGGTGCGCAACACCGACGGCGTCGAAAAGCCGTACGAGTTGCTGAAGTTCGTGCGCAGTAACGCCGGAACGTGCATCAACCAGCGTCCGATCGTCTTGCTCGGCGAAAACGTCGTCGCGGGGCAAGTGCTGGCCGACGGCCCGTCGTCTGACGAGGGCGAACTGGCCCTCGGCCAAAACGTGCTCGTCGCCTTCATGCCGTGGGAAGGCTACAACTACGAAGACGCGATCCTCATCAGCGAACGCATGGTCAAAGAGGACCGCTTCACCTCGATTCACATCGAGGAGTACGAGTGCGAAGCGCGCGACACGAAACTAGGCCCCGAAGAGATCACGCGCGACATCCCCAACGTGGGCGAGGACGCACTGAAGGATCTCGACGAGCGCGGCATCATCCGGGTCGGCGCGGAGGTGCGTCCGGAAGACATTCTGGTTGGCAAGGTGACGCCCAAGGGTGAAACCGAGCTGACCGCCGAGGAACGTCTGCTGCGCGCAATTTTCGGCGAGAAGTCGCGCGAGGTGCGCGACACGAGCCTGAAAGTGCCGCACGGCGAAAAAGGGAAGATCATCGACGTCAAAGTCTTCTCGCGCGAGAACGGCGACGAGCTTTCTCCGGGCGTCAACCACCTGGTACGCGTGTACGTCGCGCAGAAACGCAAGATTCTGCAAGGCGATAAAATGGCCGGACGGCACGGCAACAAGGGCGTCATCGCCAAGGTGCTGCCTGAAGAGGACATGCCGTGTATGGAAGACGGCACGCCGGTCGACATCGTTCTCAATCCGCTCGGCGTTCCGTCGCGCATGAACCTCGGGCAGATCATGGAGACGCACTTGGGCTGGGCGGCGCACATGCTGGGCTTGCGCGTTGCGACCCCGGTCTTCGACGGCGCGCACGCCGAAGACATCGCCGAGTGGCTGCAAGACGCGGGACTTCCCGCCGACGGCACCACCTGGCTGCGCGACGGCCGCACCGGCGAGCGTTTCTCGCGACCGATCACCGTCGGCTTGATCTACATGCTCAAGCTCGCGCACTTGGTCGACGATAAAATCCACGCGCGCTCGACGGGTCCGTACTCGATGATTACGCAACAGCCGCTGGGCGGAAAGGCTCAGTTCGGCGGCCAGCGTTTCGGCGAGATGGAAGTCTGGGCGCTCGAAGCTTACGGTGCCGCGTACACGCTTCAAGAACTGCTCACCGTTAAGTCCGACGACGTGGTTGGCCGCGTGAAGACCTACGAAGCGGTCGTCAAGGGCGAGAACGTGATGGAACCGGGCGTTCCCGAGTCGTTCAAGGTACTCATCAAGGAGCTTCAATCGCTCGCACTCGACGTCAAGGTGCTGACCGAGAACCGCGAAGAGGTCGAAATCCGGACGCCCGAGGACGAGATGGGCGAGACGGAGCGGCGTGAATACGGATTGCTCATGGGTGACGAGCAGCCGATGGTTTCGCAAACCGCGGTCGCGGCGAGCGAAGCCGTTTCCGAAGCCGTCGACGTCGTCACGGCGGCGCCTGAGGTCGAGGAAGAGGAAGAGGAAGAGATCGACGACAGCAAGCCGCTCGACGCCACGACCGTGATTCCGGCGCCGCCGCCGATGCCGCGCGTCTCCGAGGTGGAAGCCGATGAGGCGTTCGAGGAGGAGCCGGCTGAGGAAGAGGTCGAGGAAGGCGCGCAGGGCTACGAACTCGAGGAAGAGGACGAGGAAACCTACGAAGACGACAAGCCGGCGTTCGAGGAGGACGACGAGGAGACGCCGTTCGTGGAAAATCAGAGCGAGGACGAGTTCTAGCCGTGAAGGTCGGCGTCGTTGGGACCGGGCGCATGGGCGCCAACATCGCGCAACGGCTCAACGATGCCGGCTACACGGTGGCGGCGCTCTACGACGTGCGTCCGGAGGCTGCCGCCGAAACCGCGCTGTTAACCGGAGGTGAAGCGGCGTCGTCGCTCGCGCGCGTCACCGAACTCTCCGATGTAGTGATCACGGTCGTCAGCGACGACGACGCGATGTATGCGATCTTCGCGACCTCCGGCGACAGTCTGCTCCAAGGTGCGAAGGGAAAGATCTTCGTGAACTGCGCGACGATCACGCCGAAGGTGCACGTGGAGATCGAGCGGCGCGCCGAGGCGCACGGGGCGCGCGCGCTCGAAGCGTGTATGGCCAGTTCGATTCCGCAGGCCCGCAGCGGCACGCTCTATTTGATGGTCGCCGGCAGAGAAGATGCATTCACCGCCGTCAAGCCGTTGCTCGAGAAAATCAGTTCGTCCCTGAAATACGTGGGGCCGGCAGGGAAGGCCGCCAAGGTCAAGGCGCTGGTCAACATGGTCATGAACGTCAACACGGCGGGCTTGGCCGAAGGGCTCGGCCTGGCCGACGCACTCGGACTCGATCTCGACGTCGTCCGCGAAATCTTTTCGCAAACGGGAGCCAACTCGCGCGTCTTGGAGACCGACGGCGCCGACATGCAGAATCGCGAGCACGACGTCTACTTTTCGGCCGCACACGCGGCCAAGGATTCGGGCATCGCGCTGCGTCTCGCCGACGACGCGGGCCTTCGCCTGCCGCTGGCGCGCGCTACTTACGAACAATACGAGCGCATGAAACGCCTTGGCTTAGGCGAGCTCGACAAATCCGGGGTTTCCGAACTCACTTTCATCTCGCGTCATGGAAAGGACCAGCAGACCAATGCCTAGCACCGCGCAAAAGCAGATTCCCTACATTAGCTCGCAGACGACCGGCCCGATCGGCGCCGCGCACTTGCCTCGCCTCTGGACGAAACTCACGCTGGGATATGCCGGCCAGCTCGCCGACGGATGGGACCATTGCGGCGCCGGCTTCGATCAGATGACGATCGACAATCTCGGCCTGGACCGGGAGAAAGTCATGGAGTTCGTGCGCACGCACAAGCCCACGTACGTGCAGTTCGAAGAGTACGTCGAAGGCAACGGCAAAACCGATGCCGAGACGATTCGCAAGCACAACGCCTCGATCCACGGATACGATCACTCGCCCGAACTGGCGAAGAGCATGCGCTCGGAGATGGGCCTAAAGAACGAGTCGGTGAACGATGCGGTTACGCTGAACTCGCTCGAGGATCTCCACGAGCTGCACAAACAAGTCGTGTCATCCTGAGCGGAGCGCGAAGCGCGCGGTCGAAGGATTAAAAGGCGCCCGTGCCGTCGGGCGTTCCCCAGCCTCCGGCCTCGGAATAGCGGACGAACTTTCCTCCGCTTTTCAAGCGATACAAGTACTGGTGGTGGGCCGTTTGCCAGAACGTCCTGCCACCGTCTTGTTTATCCGCGTTTCCGGCCAGGCCGAAGACGCCTGCGAGAAGCGGCGTCGCGATGCTGGTGCCGCCGACGAGGAACCATCCTCCCGCGCCGTAGCTGTCGTACTCGGCAACGCCCGGTGACGGAGCTGCGACGGCCGAGACGTCGTTGGCTAAGCGATACGCGCACGTCTTGTCGTGCTGCCAAGAGGGCTTAGGGAAGGTTGTGCAACCGTTGCCGGCGTCAGACCAGACGCTCTCCTTCCAGCCGCGACTGCCGCCGCCGCCGCGCGTGAGCGTCGTGCCTCCTACGGCCACCACGCTGCCGAATGCGGCCGGTTCGGGAACGGACCCGAATCCGCCGTCGCCCGAAGCCGCAAGATAGGTCACACCTTTGGCATCGAAGTACGATTGATCGAAGCCGGTACCGGCGAATCCGTTGGTCACGACGTGCGCGCCAAGCGCGACGGCTTCCGATTCAGCCTGTTCGAGATCCGAAATACTGCTCGAGTTCGCTTCGACGAGATCGATCGTGCAGTTCGGGCACGAGGCGGAAATCATTTCGACCGCCAGGTCGATGTCGGTGCCCCACGCCGAGTCGCCCTGCGGATAGTTCTTGGTCTGCCCCGTCTGGTTATATTTCGTGAAGTTCGCGGGCGCTAATCCGTAGGTCGAGCGATAGGTCGCCAGATCCGATGCGACGTTGGGGTTATCGTACGCGTCGACGACCGCGACGACTTGTCCGGTTCCCTCGGTGCTCGACGGAAGATTGTATGCGGCTTGAAGATCGGCAGGGCCGTATCCCGACGGCGTGTTGCCCGAAACGCCGACGCGGACGAAGAGGTGACGGCCGACCGTTGCGGGGGCTCGAACGCGCGCGCTCGTACCTTGCGTGCTCGCGGGAAGGGACGTTTGAGTTTGCGGCGTCGCACACGCCGCAACCGCCGCAAGCGTTGCTGCGACGGCGGCGGTTTTTAGCAATCTGCCCATGCGGGCAATTTTGATGGAACCCGAAGACGAGCCTCTTACGCGGCGATCCGCGTTACGTGCGGTTCCAGCTCGGAAGCGTTCGCCAGGGGCCCGCGGTCGGTGACGATGCATCCGCAAGCTTCGAACGCTTGCTGGACGATGGCTTTTGCGTCGACGTCGTCGCCGCAGATCGGAATGTTGGCTCCGGTTTGCGCCAGGACGATCAGCGCGCGCACCAACCGATGGGTGTCGAGCTTGCGGGCGAGCAGCTCCGCGCCGCCATGCGGTTCGTCCGGGCCGCCGTCGAGTGCGTCGAGGACGGTGCAGTGGACGCCGGATCCCATGGCGGCCAGCGTCCGATCGACGTCACGACGCGTGCAGGCAAAAATCAAGAGTTCGCGTGCGATCGTCTGGTCGTATGCGGTCTCTGTCTGGACGCCGATTTCGGCTGCTGCCCGTTCGGCAGCTTCTCCACTAGCGGAGTCGCTGAAACTGAGGTCGTGGCCGCCGGAGGCGAGCAGGCGTCCGATCGCAATCGCGCGGGAGTTGGAGCCAATGATTCCTATCTTCATGCCATCATTCGTACCCCGGCGTCGGCGGGGTTATGCGGTGTCACCCTGAGCGGAGGCGAAGCCGCACCCCATGTCACCCTGAGCGGAGGCGAAGCCGCACTCGAAGGGGCGCCCGCTCCACGCCTAGGCGCGTCTGCACGGGACGGAGCCGCAGTTCGCCGGCGTAGCGCGACGCTAAACGAAGTTTCACAAGCGCTCAGTCCTGGGAACCGCGTCCGCCCAAAGCGGGCGGCCCTCTACCGCTTGAAGCAAGCTTCCCTTCAGCGGCTGCCAGGCGCCAAGCCGCGTGGCCCTTCCGTGGCCCTTGCCCTTGGGCGGGTCCCCGAGTATAATCATAAACCGTGCCCGGGCGCCTCGGCGCCTCGCGGCCAGCGGCAACGGTGGGACCGCTCACGTGACAACGTGAGACGCGCTCCCTGCGTCAGCGGCGGCAGCGGTGCACGTTAGCGGAGTTCCAACCCCTTGAACCTGATCGACGTCAACAACTTCGACGCCATGCGCATCGGCCTGGCATCACCGGAGCAGATTCGCGCGTGGTCGTTCGGCGAAGTCAAGAAGCCCGAAACGATCAACTATCGCACGTTGAAACCAGAACGCGATGGCCTCTTCTGCGAGAAGATCTTCGGCCCGACTAAAGACTGGGAATGCCACTGCGGCAAGTACAAGCGCATCCGCTTCAAAGGCATGATCTGCGACCGCTGCGGCGTGGAGATCACGCGCGCGAAAGTGCGCCGCGAGCGCATGGGCCACATCGAGCTCGCGACGCCGGTGAGCCACATCTGGTACCTCAAGGGCGTTCCGAGCCGCATCGGCATTCTGCTCGACATGTCGCCGCGCCAGCTCGAAAAGGTCATCTACTTTGCAGCGTACGTCGTGATCGATCCCGGTGACACGACGCTGGCCAAGCGCGAAGTGCTCTCCGAACAGAAGTACCGCGAAGCGCGGGAGAAGTTCGGCAACCGATTCAAGGCGGGCATGGGCGCCGAGGCGATCCGCGAACTGCTCCGCGACTTGAATCTGCGGCGGCTTCAGGAAGATCTCCGCAAAGAATTCAAAGAGACGACCGGTCAGAAACGTCTCAAGGCGATCAAGCGACTGGAAGTGGTCGAAGCCTTCCTTTCCAGCGGCAACAAGCCGGAGTGGATGGTGCTCGCGGCCGTGCCGGTGATCGCGCCCGAACTGCGCCCGATGGTGCAGCTCGACGGCGGCCGCTTTGCGACCTCGGACCTCAACGATCTCTACCGGCGCGTCATCAATCGCAACAACCGTCTCAAGCGGCTGTTGGAACTCAACGCGCCCGAAATCATCATCAAGAACGAAAAGCGCATGCTGCAAGAAGCCGTCGATGCGCTGATCGACAACGGCCGTCGCGGGCGTCCGGTTACCGGCCCCAACAACCGTCCGCTCAAGTCGCTCTCCGACATTCTCAAAGGCAAGCAGGGGCGTTTCCGTCAGAACCTGCTCGGCAAGCGCGTCGACTACTCGGGACGTTCCGTCATCGTCGTCGGTCCGACGCTGCGGTTGCATCAATGCGGCCTTCCCAAAGAGATGGCGCTGGAACTCTTCAAGCCGTTCGTGATGAAGAAACTCGTCGATCGCGGTCTCGCTCACAACATCAAGAGCGCGAAACGCATGGTCGAGCGCGTGCGGCCCGAGGTGTGGGACGTCCTCGAAGAGGTCATCAAGGAGCATCCGGTGCTGCTCAACCGCGCACCAACGCTTCACCGCCTCGGCATTCAAGCTTTCGAACCGGTGCTCGTGGAAGGCAAGGCCATCCATCTGCATCCGCTCGTCTGTACCCCATACAACGCCGACTTCGACGGCGACCAGATGGCCGTCCATTTGCCGCTTTCGGCGGGAGCTCAGGCCGAGGCGCGCATCCTGATGCTCTCGTCGAACAACATTCTGTTGCCCGCGTACGGCAATCCGGTCTCGATCCCGACCCAAGACATGGTGCTCGGGCTGTACTACCTCACGTTCCATCGCGACGAGTACACCGGTCCCGCGAAGGCAGCGGTCATCGACGACTACGACCAGCAGTTTGTTCGCACGGCCCACAAGCATGCGCCGTCGGCCGACGCGCCGGGAGCGATCCCGACGTTCGGCGATCCAAAAGAAGCAGTGATGGCGTACGAAACGCGCAACGCCGGTCTTCAAGAGTGGGTCTACGTCCGCTGGAACGGCATGTTGGTGAAGACGACGATCGGTCGCATCATCTTCAACTTGGCGTTTCCGGAGCGCTGGGAGCATCCGTACGTCAACAAGATCATCGACAAGGGCGCACTGAAAAAGATCATCACCGACTGCTACCGCAAGTACGGCAACGCCGAGACGGCGCGCTTCCTCGACGCGATCAAGGATCTCGGATTCCACTTCGCGACGCTCTCGGGAACGACCGTGTCGATCAACGACATCATCGTTCCTTCGGAGAAGTACGAGATCGTCAACAAGGCGCAGAACGAAGTCGACGAACTCCATCGCCTGTTCGACCAAGGGTTCATCTCCGACGACGAACAGTACAACAAAACGATTGAAATCTGGTCGCGCGCCTCGGAAGAGGTCACCGCCGCGATGCAAGCGGCGCAGAACCCGCTCAATCCGGTCTTCATGATGGCGACCTCGGGCGCGCGCGGTTCGATCGCGCAGGTCAAGCAACTCGGCGGCATGCGCGGGCTGATGTCGGATCCGTCGGGACGGATTCTCGAGATTCCGGTTAAGGCGTCGCTCAAAGAGGGCCTCACCGTGCTCGAGTACTTCATCTCGACGCACGGCGCGCGCAAGGGTCTGGCCGATACCGCCCTGCGCACGGCCGACTCCGGATATCTGACGCGCCGGCTGGTCGACGTCGCGCAAGACGTCATCGTTCGTGAAGAAGACTGCGGCACGAGCAACGGCATTACCGTCGGCGACATTCGCGTCGGTAAGGAAATCATCGAGCCGCTCAGCGACCGCATCGTCGGACGTCGCGCGGCCGAGGAAATTCGGCTCGAGCCCAAGCGTCCGACGACGGCGATCGTCACGCGCGGTCAGGAGATCGACGAAGAGAAGGCTAAGGCGCTGGTGGACGCCGGCGTCGAGCACGTCAAGATTCGTTCGGTGCTCACGTGTCAGTCGAAGTACGGCGTCTGCTCGATGTGCTACGGTCGCGATCTGGCGACCGGCAACCACGCCGACATTGGTACGGCGGTCGGCATCATTGCCGCGCAGTCGATCGGTGAACCGGGAACGCAGCTCACGCTGCGCACCTTCCACACCGGCGGCGTCGCGACCGAAGACATCATCACCGGTCTCCCGCGTGTCGAGGAAATCTTCGAAGCGCGCAAGCCCAAGGGACAAGCGACGATCACTGAAGTCGCCGGCACGGTGAAGTTCGGTGAAGACCGCAATCGTCGCGTGATCTTCGTCGTCGACGAGACGGGCGAGGAGCACGAGTACGACGTTCCGCACGGCACGCATCTCGCCGTCCACGAAGGCGATCGGGTACAGCCGGGCGATCAGCTCAACGAAGGCTCGCTCAACCCGCACGACATTCTGCGCATTAAAGGTGAGACCGCGCTGCAGAACTACCTCGTGCAGGAAGTGCAGAAGGTCTACCGTTCGCAGGGCGTCGACATCAACGACAAGCACATCGAGGTCATCGTGCGGGCGATGCTGCGCAAGGTGAAGATCGTCGAAGGCGGCGACACCCTGATGCTGCCGGGGCAACTCATCGAAGCGGCGGCGTTCCACGAAGCCAACGAGCGCGTGCGCGCCGACGGCAAGGAACCCGCGTCGGCCAATCCGGTGCTGCTCGGCGTGACCAAGGCATCGCTGGCGACCGAGTCGTTCCTCTCGGCGGCGAGCTTCCAGGAGACGACCCGCGTGCTCACCGACGCCGCGATCAAGGGCAAATACGATCCCTTGCTCGGGCTGAAGGAGAACGTGATCATCGGCAAGCTCATCCCCGCAGGCACCGGAATGTCCCGGTACCGCAACGTCGAGATCGTTCCGGAAGGGCAAGACGTCGACGACGACGGGCGGCCGCGCCAGGAGTTCGAGGCCGTGTTTGCCGGTATGACGGCCGACGACGCCGCGCTGGCCGAGGTCATGGGGGCCAACGGCGACGGCATGAGCCGTCTGGTAAGCGCCTACGAGCGCAATCGCGAGCCGCTGACCGTTCAGTACGAGGGCGAATACGACGCCAACGTCAACGTGCACGCCCCGCCGAAGCGAACCCAATACGACCGGCTTAAAGGCATCAATCCCGAGGATTTGTAGCCACCGTTAGCGGCAGCGTGCGCATCGTGCCAGCCATATGGCACTCGCGATGCGTACGATGCCGCCAATGGATCCGATCCTAGCCGCGAAACGCCTTCCCAAACTGAGCGAGCGCGCGATGCGTGAGGCTATCGTGAGCGTGAGCTTGGCGCGCGAGCGCGGCTCGCGCGTTCCCGGGCCACGCATGCTCGCCGACGATGCGCTCGTGCGCTTCGAGCGGCTTGTTCGTCGCGCAGGCTGCACCGTCCGACCCGCGCTGCTCTTTGCGGAGCGCAACCGCATCCTCGCCGATCTCCAGATCTTCGCTCGCGGCCGCTTGGCATCGCGGCTGTTCGCCGTTCGCCGGCGCGATGTCGCGGCCGTCGGTGCCGCCGCGAGCCCGTTCGACGCGGTGGTGCGCGGACGCCGGGATGGCCTCTACGGCGTCGTGTTTCGCCGGCTCGCCAACGATGGAAAACGCCTCGACGCGATGCGCGCGATTCGCAACGCCGCTCGAGCTTACCGCGGCGAAGGCTTGCGCGGCGTACTCGTGTACGATTTCCGCGCCGGAACGATTCGAATGCTGCGCTGCGGCGCATCCGCGGTCGAACTCGTCGCAGCATAGGGAGAACGAAGGCGCGCCTCTGCCGGACTGAGAAGCGAACGCGGATGCGTTCGATTTCACATCGAGGTGCATCGTCGCTGCTCGGAGAGAGAATTGACGCCGAGATCCTGCGGCGACCGCGGATCGTCGACCGTTTCGCCAAGGCGAGTGAGCGTCGGATCGTATTGGTCTCGGCCTCTGCCGGTTACGGTAAGACGGTCGCTCTGCAACAGTTTCTAAGAAACCATTCTGGCGAGACGATTGCCGTCGACGTGACGCGCGACGCCTTCGACGCATCGCGCATTCCAGAACGTTTCGGCGGCATCGTCGTGATCGACGGCTTCGAGCGAGCTTCCACCGCACGGGCGCGCACGCTGGTCTCGTGCATCGAGTCGGAGCGCCCCTCCGCGCGATGGATCATCGCCACGCGCGCCGTCGACGCCTTGCCGGTCGGCACGTGGCTGGCGCGCCGCGACTGTGAAATTCCAATCGGCGTTTCGGACCTTCGCTTTACCGAAGACGAAATCGCGCAGGCATGTCGTATGGCTGATGTCGCCTGTGAGCCGGACGACGTCGGCGAGCTCGCCGCTCTCACGGAAGGGTGGCCGGTCGCCGTTTCGATCGCCCTTCGAGCGCTCAAGCACGGAATGTCGAAGCGGGACGTGCGTACGTTCGTAAGGGAAACGCTCACGGACTATCTGCGCGAGGAAGTCTATCCGGCCATTGGCGACCGCGAGCGCGAACTGCTCGAAGTTGCGACCGCTCTCCCCGAAATCGATGTCGGCGTGCTTGAAATTGCCGGCTTTCCCGACGCGCTGCAAACATTGGAGGCGACGCGAAGGCGCACCGGTTTGCTCTACGAAGAAGATCGCCGGTTCACAACATCGACGCTCGTACGTGATTTCTTCCGACGTCAGACGGCGCTTGCCGGCAACCGCCGGCACGTCGCGGTCAACTTGCGAGCCGCCCAAGCCCTCGAAACCGCCGGCCAAATGGAAGCCGCACTCGTCGCTTACGCCGCGGCGCGCTCGCAGCCGAACCTGCTTCGGTTATTAGAGGCGAGCGGATTCGATCTGCTCGAGCGCGGACGCTCCGAATGCGTTTCCAACGCCGTCGAAGCCCTCGATGAACCGACGCGACGCACGAACCCCCGCATTCTCGCTCTTCGCGGCGTCCTGCAATCCCTTGCCGGTAAACCCATTCGCGCGGAGGCTCTGTTGCGCCGTTCGATCGCTCACGCCAAAAATGATCGTGATCTTTTTGGTTTCGCGAGTTTGCGCATGGCTCCCCTTGCAGCAAATTACGGCGGAGATGTAGGAGAAGCGCTGCGACCTATTGCGGCCGATCAGTTGCAGCTGCCATCGATTCGCGCGGAAGCACTGTCCTTGCTCGCCGTAACCTACGGAATGTCTGGCGATAAGGACGCCGCAAGGCACGCCACGGAGGAAACGCGGAACCTGCTAGTGGATGTCGACCGCGAATCAACACGTGCTAAGGCGCTCCAGCGAATAGGCGTCGCAGCTATGTATACCGGAGAAAACGAGAAGGCACGCCAACTACTGATCCAAGCCGGCGATCTTGCCAATGAACTAGATATGAATGGCGTCGCAAGCCGAGCATGGTCTGCCTTGTCGAACTTAATGTGCCATGCGTATGACGACGTAATGAGCCAGCTGTGGTATGCCGAGCGAGCAGCTGATGCCGCTATGAGATCCGGTGATAGCCTTGAGATGCAAACGGCACTACTTCAAGTAGCTGCTGCAGAAATGAGGCGTGGCAACGCTGAGGAAAGCGCGGCGTTGGAGGAGCAGCTCACTAATATTAGATCTGATCCTCGACGCGCTCACTTGATGGCCGCTTTTAAGGCGCTTCGGCTTGCTTGGGACGGAAAGTTTGCACGGGCCCACGAGACTCTTTGCTCCTGCTGGGATCGTATGTACCACGAGTTCGACCGCATATTGTGCGGCGCGCAGTGCGCACTATTTCTTGCTCTCGACGGCCGTCGCGATTCCTCAGTAACGCTCATCGAAAGAGTGAGAACCCTCGCCGAGGTGTCACGACCAGGTGGCCTGTTCCCCACGAGATGCATCGCACTGGCACTTCTACTATGTGTAGTTGCGGAGATGGCAAATCAGCGATTGACGGCGGCTAGGAAGCTTGCTAGAAGGATTCGGGCGGAAGCTCAGGACGAAGTTGTGTTCCTCGCGTCGCGACTTGCTGAGCACTATACGCGAGATTCGGGCGCACTGCATCAGCGAGAGATCGTGGTTGGTTACGAGCGCCTAAGGTATTTTGGATATGCGGACATAGTCCAAGTACTGGAATCGGCTTCTGCCGCTTTCGAGTCCGGCTCTGATGACAAGATCGTGTCTCCGCTGACATTGTCCGAGATAGCAATACTCCACTTGTTGGGAGATGGCCTGAGCACGAAGGAGATTGCGGCGCGGGACGGACGAAGCGTCTATACCGTTCGTGCTCACATAGCTAATGCTATTGCGAAGCTTAGATGCCGTGGGCGTACACAGGCTCTCGCAACGGCTCGGAGATTGCAAATTATTCCCTAGTACATTTTGACTAGGGACGGCGTTCTCGCTGGACCGGTAGACTCGAAGCGAGGCCTAGCCTCATGGACAGTCAAGGGAAGGGAGGCAAGCATGCTTAGCATCCTAATCGCAATCGCGGTAGGTCTGCTCGTAACACCACCAGGTCCCATTGGATAGCCAGCCCGATCTTACCGACGATCTAGCACTCCGAAAGGCTCGGGTGCCCACACCATCGAGCGAAGCAGCCCGGACTTCCAGATGTCCCGTGCTGGCCCATTGACGGTACGGGAACCTCCACAAACCGGGTTGTGGGCGGGAGGCGCCGCATTTTGCGGCGCCTCTATTTTTTCGGCTCCTCAACGCGAAGGCCACCCAGATGGCACTCTTGAGTCCCAAAGTGAAATCATGGACGAGTACCTCATCGGGGCCGGAGCGCTCCTGACGGCCGGACCGCAAGCGTCGATTGCGGGCGCCACGCTCCATGCGCAGACCGATCCGCATCTGGCCGAAACGGTGAAGGCGGCCGTAATCGATTTCGAATCGGCCCATTCGGCAGAGCTTTCACGCATCGTGGTTATGATCTCCGGCTGGAGCCGTGGGCGCTTCCAAGAGGGGGTCGTCGAACCGCTGCTGGCGCAGCGAGTGTGCTCGCTCGCCGAGGTGTGCGGCCAACTCGCTCGAGCGGCTGAAACTTCGGAAATCCACCTCTTTGCTCGGTGGTCGCCCGACGCGGCCATGGCCGGCGACATGGCGATAGCAGGTATTCGCTTGGTTGTCCATCCCCTCGAGACCATCGAGCAGGCTGCGCTGGTTTCCGGACAGCGCCGCTCGAGATGGCAGCCCCCTCTGCGGGCGGCGTAGCCCGAGCTAGTTCAGGCCACTCCAAGGGTACGGCCCCAGGATGCAACGTAGACATGTATACCATGCCAAATGCTCGTGTAGCGGTCATTGACGACGACCGCATGGTTCGGGAGATGCTCGAACTCGGTCTTTCGCGAGAAGGCTACGAGGTCAAAACGGCGACCGACGGATTCGGTGCGCTCGAACTAGTCAAGACCTTCGATCCGGAACTCATCGTGCTCGACATCATGATGCCGAAAATCGACGGCGTAACGCTCTTGCCGCGCCTTCGGGAAATCACCCAAGCGCCGATTCTCATGCTGACGGCGAAGGGTGGGACCGATGACAAGGTCCGCTCGCTCAGTTCAGGCGCCGACGACTACCTCGTCAAGCCGTTTATCTTCGAGGAGCTGATCGCACGGCTGCAGGCCAAGCTGCGCCGGCCGCAACTGATCGAGGAGAACGTGCTGCGCTGGCGCGACATCGCCATCAATCCGGCGACGCGCGAAGCATGGCGCGGGAAGGAGTCGCTCGAATTCACCCAGCGTGAGTTCGATCTGCTCGAAGTCTTCTTGCGCGAACCCCGGCGCGTCTTCAGCAAAGACCATCTGCTCGAGATCGTCTGGGGGCACGACTTCGAGGGCGGCCCGAACATCGTTGAAACCTACATCTCGTACTTGCGCGCCAAGATCGACCGGCCCGGCGAACCCGGGTCGTTCATCCGCACTGTTAGGGGCGTGGGGTACGGCCTTTCGCAGTAGCGGGGCGTTCCGTAAATGAAGCTCGCGTCACGGCTCTCCGCGCTCTACGCGGTGCTGCTGATCGTGACCGTGCTGATCGTCATTCTCGCGTCGTCCGGCGCGCTCGTCCTGGAACTCTCCGGTTTTACCGGCGACGTCGTCATCGCAAAACACGAGGAAGCGCGCATCCTTGCCGACCGCTTCCATCGCGAAGGAATGACGCTCGCGCAGGCCGCCCCCGAAATCGTGGCGGCCCTGAGCGGTATTGGGTTGCGCGTCACCGTTTTCGACAAAAAGGGCCGGTATCTCGCCGGCGACAAGGATTTGCGGCCGAAGGTCCTCGATCGCGTCCTCGCGCTGGGCGGCATGGAACACTTCATTCCTCATGCACCTCCGCGGTCGCTCGGCCGGCCGCCGCCCGATCCCGCGCGCTTCGATCCACTTCCATTAGCGCCCGTCGACGGAGGATACGTCGCTTTCGTTTCCTCCACGCCGCTGCTGCTCGTCTCGCTCGTGCCGTATTGGCGTATCGTTTTGACGATCGCCATCCTCGCCATGGGTATCTCGTGGTATGCCGGCCGCTTCTTCGCCGCGCGCGCCCTACAGCCGATCGAGGAAGTAAGCAGCTCGCTGGAAGCGCTGGCGGGCGGCGACTATACCCAGCGCCGCTTCATCATGAAGGGCGGCGACGAAGTCGCCTCGCTCACGCAAGCCTATAACGACGCCGCCGCCAGCGTCGCTTCGGTGATGGAAGACCGCCGCCGCGCCGAGGAGCGGATGCGGCAGTTCGCCGCCGATGCCTCGCACGAACTGCGTACGCCGCTGACCGTCATCGGCGGCTACATCGACGTGCTGCGCCGGGGCGCGATCGAAGAGCCGAGCATCGCGCGCCAGATCCTCGGGACGATGTCGCTCGAGAAAGAGCACATGCGCAGCTTGATCGACCGGCTCATGCGGCTGGCGCGCCTCGACTCCGAGGCGCTCCCGCGCGTCGAGGAGATCGACATCGGTGATTTCCTGCGCGGACAGTGCGAAGCCGCGCGTCGCCTCGACGACCATCGCGTGATCGACTACAGCATTCAAGGCGTCCGAACGATCGAAGCCGATCGCAGCGAGCTCGGCGAAGCCATCTGGAATATCGTTGAGAACGCGCTCAAATACGCGCCTGAGGCCCCGATTCACCTCGCCGCCGCTCGCAACAACGGTCACACCGTGATTACCGTTCGCGACGATGGCCCGGGTATGTCGGAGTCGGAGCGCGTCCACGCATTTGAACGTTTTTACCGTGGCGACGAGCGCGGCGAGATCGCTGGAACGGGCCTTGGGCTGGCCATCGCTAAGCGCGCGGTCGAGCGCGCCGGCGGCGACATCGCCATCGACAGCGCCCCGGGCCACGGCACCGCCGTCACTATCACGCTCTAACCATCCGCCAACATCGCGCAGCTCTGCTCACAGGGACCGTTGAGGGTCCGCCGTTTAGAATTTTCACGAGCATGCTTCGGATAATCGCCGCGGGTCTGGCTCTCGCCGTCGCGCTGTTGGCCGTACCCGCCCTTTCGCAATCCGATTCGGGCGAGATTACGATCGTCGTGACCGACGCAACAACCAAACAACCGATTGGACTCGCGCGCGTGCTGCTCGACGGTGCGGTCATCACCTCCGAACTCACCGGCGCCAATGGCACGGTGAAGTTCACCGATGTTCCCGACGGCATCTATCGCGCGCGCATCGTCAAACGCGGGTATCAGAGCCTCACCTCGATCTCGTTCGAGGTGCTCGACGGACGGCTCGTTAACGTCGCGGTCGCCTTGGTCCAAGACACAGGCGGTCTCAAAGTCATCGGAACGGTCAGCGTGAAGGCATCGGCGGTCGTTTCGTCCACGAGCATCGATCAAAACTCTCCGCAGCGACGGCTCTCCGACGATCTCGCCGGAGCGCTCAACAAGCTCTCCGGCGTGAGCGTCACGACGAGCAGCGACGACAGCGACGCGACCCAAACGATCTCGCTCGAAGGCCACGATGCGAGCCAAACCGCGCTGACGCTCGACGGCATTCCGCTCAACGCGCCCGGAACCGCCGGGAACCTGCGCGGCTTCGCCAGCGATCTCTTCCAGGGCGCGTCGGTGCGCACGGGCGCGCAGATCGGAGGCCTCGGCGGATCGGTAAACTTCACGACGCTGGAGCCGACCTTAAGCTGGAACTCTCAGCTGTCGATGTCGCTCGGGACCTACGGCAAATACAACTACTCCCTGGCAGAGACGGGATCGCTCGGCAAACTGGGGATTGCGGCTCAAACCGTTTATCGATTGGCGCCGAGCCTCGTCGACGGCCAGTACTACCTCGATGCGAGCGGGTTGGCCTACGACCACGACGGCGACAGCGATTACTCGGGGAATCTGCTGAAACTGCGGTACGAGCTAGGTGATTCGCAGGCATTGACCGGCATGTTTCTCAACTCAGCGCGCAACACGGAGATCGTTTGCCTCCGGCAGGGGGCGCCCCCGGCTTTGCCCTGCGGCTACGGCCCCGACAACTGGAACAACGGCAGCGTTCAGCTCTACTCGCTGACCGACAACGCCCTGCTCGGCGCGACACAACTCCAGGCGTCGCTCTACTCGAGCACGTCGACCAACGATCTCGACCAGCTCAATCGCTTCATCGACGTTTCGACCGGTCCGTTGCCCGAGCCGTCCAGCGATCCCAACGGCTTCAACACGCTGACGAAGACGAGCGGCTTCGTCGTCAACGCGACGTTGCCGGCCAAGCAGCGCCACACGATCTCGCTCCAAGCCTACGGGACGTCGTCGCAAAACGTGACCACTCCGCTGGTTCCGCAGTCCGCGCCGTACTACAACGGCAGCGTCACGAGCGATTACGGCGCGCTGACGCTGACCGATACGATGCATTCCAGCGACAAATTGACCCTGGCCGCGTCGGCGGGTCTGAGCGCCGCGACGGGATCCGACGGCGTGACCGCGTTGGGGAGTCTTGCGGCGACCTGGCGTCCGACGTCGTTCGACACCTACAGCGCGTCGTACGCGGTCGGCGGCGTCGCGGGCAGCCCGGGGCGCATCAACATCCTTAGCGATCCGGCGTCGCTGCGCTTCACGTGCACCGGAAATCCGCAGCAGGATACGGCGTACGGCAGCGCACCCGGCGACGAGCCCGGCCCGAGTTCCTCGATCTCGTATCGTGCCGGCTACACGCACGCGCTGCACGGCGGCAACGTTTCGCTGCAACTCTACCGGCAAATCCAAGCCGGTGTGCTGCTGCCGGTTCTAGTCAACGGCTCGGCGCTGCTGGGCGAAGGCTTGTTCCCGCCGGGGTACTTCGAACAGGTCGAGCAGTTGTACGATTCACCCGCCGGCTGCAACCTCAAGTCCGGAACCGCGTTCGGTCCGCAGCAATTGTATTTTTCGACGCCGATCTCCGGAGTCAAGCGCGTCTACCAAGGAGCCGAGTTGACGGGCTACGCCACCTTCGGCGACCTCGTCGTGCAGCCGTACTATAACGTCACCGTCTCCACCGCGTATTCCAACTCGCCGTTCTTTTTCAATCCGTACTCGATTACGATTTCCGGCCAGCAGTTGCCGAATCAGCCGCTCCAGCGTGCCGGAATCGTCTTCGACTACAAGGCGCCGCATTCGGCGCTCGAGTGGCTCGCCGACGCTCAGTACACCGCGCGCAACAACCCGAACAACCTGCCCGCATACACGACTTTCGACGCCGGCGTAACGGCGGCGCTCAACCGCGGAACGCTCACCTTTGCCGCCAGTAATATCACGAATACCTACGGCGGCATTTTCGCGAGCCCGGCTAACGCGGTTGCCTATCAAACGCTCTACGGAGAAACGATTCCGACGATCGCTCGACCGCTGACGCCGCGTTCGTACTCGGTGACCTACGGCATCAAGTTCGGACAGGGCGTCGCGTCGTCGCAAACCGGTAGTGCTTTCAATCTGCCGCGCGGCGCTCGCGGCGCCGGCGGTCCTCCGGGCGGTCCCGGAGGCGGCGGAGGCGGGAACGGGGGGCGCGGATTCTTTGCGCCGCTGCCGACGTCGCCACCGGCCGATCCGTTTGCCGTCAGCACCGACGCGCAACGCTGCAGCGCCGACGCGATGGCCAAGGCGCAAACGCTTTCCGCGGAACTCAAGGCGTACGTCGCACGCGTCGAAGCCGCCAAGACTGCCGCAGGGTATCCGGCGTCGATGCCCGCGCCGGCGTTTGCCGACGCCGCCGCCACCTATCACGGCCTCGGCACGACTTACGCGCTCACGATCGTCGTCAAAGGTTCGGGCGGGATGCGTTCAGTGGCAGGCTGTTTGCCGCTGCACGTCGCGCGCGGCGACGACGTGACCGCGCACCATCTCTATGCGCCCGCGACCACGCTCTTCTTCGTGTCGCAGCTAACCTTCATGCCGTCGGTCGGACTCTATTTCGTCGCGCGGCAGCAGCAGGCCGGGCAGGAGTCGTTCCGCGTCTACCAGTTGCCCACGACGCCCCCGAAGACGCCGTTCGAAGTGCATGCGACGAACGCGCTCTGCACGGGTGACGCACGCGGCATTGCGGCGCAAGCGCTCACGGAACTGCAAAATCACTTTACGAAGGGCAGTGCTGCGCCGAATTGGACGATCACGCCGCACGTTGCCTCGGCGGGCACGTGGTTCGAACTCGACCCGGCCGACCCGAGCGTCGTTCCCGCGCTCTTGCAATGCGGACGCGTGGCCGGAGCGACGGCCGACGACATTAAGGCGCGCGGCTTCGACGCAAAGACCGTTCCCGAACTGAACTACGCGGCGCCGCTCGGCCTCTACCTCGTGCGTCCCAACCCAGGTGCGCGTCGCGGGGGCGCCGGGCCGTCACCCTCACCCTAACTGGCGCTAGCGTTCGGGGGATCGTCCGCTCGAGCGCGCGAGTTCGACCATCTCGCGCATGCGCGGGTGTTCGCCCGCGATGCTCTGCACCCACGGCTCGAAGCGCGGAACGGGATTGCCGGTGCGAAAGAGCACGTACCAGACGTTCATGTCGCCCATGAACGTAAAGCGTCGTTTGAAATCCTTGGCGAGTTCGGGATAGGAAGCAAAACTGCGCAGGTAGGCGTCTACCCCGCCGTACTCGCGATCTACGGCGAGCAGCGCGCGTGCATTGGCGATCGTCGCGCGAATCTTGCGCGGCGTGCGCAGCACTCCGGGCGTCGCTAGAACGCGCTCGACGTCGACGTCGTCGTATGCGGCGACCCGGTCGGGGTCGAACTCGACGAAGGCCTCGCGATAGGCGTCCCAGCGATCGGCGATTTGCTTCCAACTCACACCCGCCTGAAAGACCGCTCGCGTCATCACTTCGAGATAGTCGCGCAGCGACGCGGGACTCACGACGCCGGGAATGACGGGCACGCTCATCCCCGGCGCACTACGGCGCGTGACGCGGCGCGTCGAGTGCGAGCGCCGTCATCATCGCGACGCCCGCCGGCAGCGCGGCTTCGTCGAGGTCGAAGAGGCTGGAGTGATGCGGATGACTCGTCTGCGGACCGCCGCTGCAGCCGAGCGTAAAGAAACACGCCGGGACGCGCTTGGCGTAGAAGGAGAAATCCTCAGCGCCCATGAGCATGGCCGCGTCGATGACCGGTTCGTCGCCGAACGTCGTGCGCGCCAATTCGCGCGCGTAGCGCGTCTGCTCGGGATCGTTTGCCGTCACCGGATAGCGATCGAAATAGGTGAAATCGTAGGTGGCGCCGGAGGCATCGCAGCAGGCGCGCAGCACGCGCTCGATGCGCTCGGCCATCGCGGCCCGTACGTCTTCGGAAAAGGCGCGAACGGTCCCCAGCATCCGGCAAGTACGCGGGATGACGTTGTGGATCGTGCCGCCGCTGATGGCACCAATCGTTACGACCGCGGGCTCCAATGGATCGATTTGGCGCGAGACGACCTGCTGGAGCGACGTGACGAAACTTGCCGCCGTGTAGATCGGATCGACGGCATCGTGCGGCGCCGAACCGTGTCCTCCGACGCCGCGGATTTCAATCTCGATCGAATCGCTCGACGCATACATCGGTCCTTCGCGAAATCCGAGCGTGCCCGTCGGATACTTCGACGACAGATGGAGTCCGTAGGCCCGCTCGATGGGAAAGCGCTCGAACAATCCGTCGTCGAGCATCACCTTGGCGCCGCCGGCTCCCTCTTCGGCCGGTTGGAAGACGACGCAAATGCGGCCCGCCAACTCTTCGCGACGCGCGGCGATCAGCGCCGCGGCGCCGAGGAGAATGGCGACGTGGCCGTCGTGCCCGCACGCGTGCATCCGGCCTTCGGAACGGGAGCGGTATTCGCGCTCGGTCTCCTCGGTAATGGGAAGCGCGTCCATGTCGGCGCGAAGCATGATCGTCCGGCCCGGGCGCGTTCCGGCAAGAACGCCGACGACGCCGGTTTTACCGATCCCTTCGTGCACCTCGTAGCCCAGATCGCGCAGCCTCCGCGCCACCAGCGCGGCCGTGCGATGCTCGGCAAACGCGATCTCGGGGTGCATGTGCAGGTCGCGGCGGACGGCGACGACGTCGTCGGCAAGCTCGCGCGGGACGGTAATGAGGACGCTCATGATCCGCGCCATTCGCGCCGCAGCAGCGGCAACCCGGCAGGACTCGTCGCCGCAAGGTCGCAGAAGCGGGCAGACGATTTCGGGGTTGATGGCAATGGATATAGTCGTTCTCCTTGGGGAGCATGCGTACCACGCGAAGCGGTGCAACCGCGCCCGTCACGCCGTAGAGATTCCGTCAATCGTCGTGGGGATTCTGGGCCGGTGCCTTATGCGCGCAGGCCCGTTCGATCTTGCGGCTGCGGCCGCCGTCGCCGTCCTCATTCCTTACGCCGCGCTCGATCCGCGCGGCGCTCTGATCTCGCTGGTCGTCGTTCTTGTCATTCTTTATCTCATTTCGACTCGGCTGTCTTGGCAGGTCAGGTTTGGAGCCTTTATCTTCGGGTGGGGCTTCCAGTTGGGGCACAATCTCGAACGTACCAAGCAGAAGGAGTTTTCAATTCGTGTATGTCGATGAAACGCTCACGTGCGTCGATTGTGGGCGTGAGTTCATTTTTAGCTCGGGCGAGCAACGCTTTTACGAGCAAAAGGGCTTCCAGAACAAACCGAATCGCTGTCCGGACTGCCGCCAGGCGCGCAAAGCGATGCGTGCCAGTAGTCCGGGCGGCGGCGGCGGCGACCGGATGGGCGGCGGCCGCCCCCGCGAGATGTTCACCGCGACTTGCAGCCAGTGCGGGGGGGTGGCCGAGGTGCCGTTCAACCCGCGCGGAGACAAGCCGGTCTACTGCCGCGACTGTTTCCAGACGCGTCCGTCGTTCAGTTAGCGGAGCGCCTCGGAAACACAAGCGACACGGCAAGCGTCACCGCGACGTTTCCGGCTAGCGCCACGAGTCCCGGGTTGACGCCCCATAGCGGCGTGCCCGCGTGCGTGAACAGGATGACGAGGCCGAATCCCGTGATGATTCCGGCCGCGACGCTCCATGCCGAGGCGCGCGCGAACGCGAACGCCGCAACGACGCCGGGCAGAAACTGCACGACCCCGTTGTAGTAGATCAGGATCAGCTCGACGAGCGTCCGTTGCTCGTCGAGCCAGAAGCCTAGTGCGAATAACGCGACGACGACGACGAGCACGCGCGTGGCGAGGGTGCGCGCGCGGTCGCTGGTCGCGATTCCGAGCTCGCCCAGTACGTTCTTGGAGAAGATGCTGGCGGCGCCGAGCAGTTGCGCGCTGGCTGGGATCAGCGCGGCGAGCGAGCCGGCGGCCGCGACGATGCCCAACACCCACGCGGGATAGTATCGCTGCACGACCAGCAGAAACGATTCGTCGACTGCCGTGCCCTTGAGGCCGGGGACGATCAGCAGTGCGGCGAGCCCGGCGAAGAACACCAAGAGCATGACGATCTGGTAAAAGGGCAGCAGCGCGGCGTTGCGCCGCAGTACCGCTTCGGAGCGTGCGCTGTAGATCGCGCTCATGCCGTGCGGCGCCATAAAGAATCCCACTGCGGTAAGGACGACCGTCGAGACGTACCAAACGGTCCCGTGCGCGCCGGTTCCGGGCGTCAGCACGAGATGGCCCGGATACGCGCGTAATACGCGGTCGATCGCGTGCGCCGGAGAGCCGAAGAACTGAATCGGGATGACCACGCCGGCGAAAACGACCGCACCCAAAACCAGAATGTCCTTCACGATGCTCGCCCACGCCGTGCCTCGCAGGCCGGCCGAGAAGACGAACAGGGCGATGACGAGGAAGGCCGCACCGACCGCAACGGTCGCGTCGAAATGGCCGTAGCCCGCGATGCGCAGCAACAGTTGGAGCCCGCTCAGCTGGAGCGCAACGTAGGGTACCAAGACGGCGAACTGCGTGACGCCCACGAAAACGCCCAACGCCCGGCTGCCGTAGCGGTCGGCAAAAAAATCGGCCGACGTCAACAGCGAACGCTCTTTGCCGACGCGCCAAATCGCCGGCAGAAGAAAGTAGCCGATGACGTACGCGCAACTTCCATATGCAAGGATATAGTAGGCCGGCGCGCCGAGTCCGTACGCCCATCCCGACGCGCCCAAGAACGTGAAACTCGTATAAATTTCGCCGGCGAGCAGCACCCAGAGAAGGAGCGTTCCGAAGGATCGCCCGCCGACGATGAACTGCTGGGGGTCCATCGCGATGCGCCGCACGCCGAACAGCGCAAATGCGATCGTGCCGAAGAGCACGCCCCCAACGATCGTCAGTGCGACGACCGGCGCGCTCGTCACCAGCGGCGCTCGATGCGGCCCACGCCCCAGAGGAACGCCGGCGTGAGAAAGACCCACGCGACGATCCACGCGAGGACGAACGGGAGACCGAGAATCCGCGGTTCGACGCGATTGACCAGCGGCACCGCGACCGTCAGCGCCGCAAACGGCACGGCCGCAAGCAATATGCGCAAAGAAACCACGCTATCGTAGTAGTATAGGGCGAGAGTGGAATCCTATTCGTACGATGTAATCGTCGTCGGTGCCGGTCACAACGGACTGGCGTGCGCGGCGCTGCTCGCAAAGGCTGGCCGATCGGTCGCGGTTTTCGAGCGAAGCTCCGAGATCGGCGGTGCGGCGGTCAACGATACGAGCGTGTGGCCGGGCTACACGCTGTCGGCGGCGTCGTACGTGTGCAGCCTGCTCGATCCGTGGCTGGTCGAAAACCTCGATCTGCGCGCGCGCGGCCTAGACTTCTATCGCAAGGATCCCTACGCGTTCACGCCGCTCGACGACGGACGTTCGCTGCTGCTCGGCAGCGACGCCGTTGCCAACGCTCGCGAGATCGCCGCATTCGATCCCGCCGACGTCGCCGGCTTCGAAGCTTACGGCGAGCGCGTCGAGCGCGCGGGACGGGCGCTCTTCGATTCGTTCTCGGATCCCGATCCGCGTTTCGAGCGCTTCGACGCCGACACGCAGGCACTGTTGCTCGGATCGGCAGCCGACCTCGTCGAACGATACGTGCGCACGCCGGTGTTGGCGGCGGAACTCGTCAACGACGGACTCATCGGAACCAATCTCGGCCCGCGCGACGCCGGCACGGGATACGTGCTCGCGCATCACTTGGCGGGGCGCGTGCTCGGCATTCAAGGAGCGTGGGCGTTCGTGCGCGGCGGTATGGGCGCCGTGTCTCAAGCGCTCGCCGACGCGGCGCGCGCACACGGCGCGCACATCTTCGCAGGCGCCGGTGTCGAACGCATCGTCACCTACGACGATCGCGCGGTGGCGGTCCTTCTGAGCGACGGGCGCGAGATTTCGGGATGCGCGATCGCGTGCAACGCGCATCCGCGTACGACCTTTCTCGAGTTGCTCGACGCCGGCACGCTGCCGGCGGAGTTCGCCGAACGCGTGAAACGCTGGAAGAGCGTCGGCCCGTCGCTGAAACTCAATCTGGCGCTCGGCGAACTGCCGAGCTTCAACGCGCGACCCGGAACGCGGCCGCAGCCGCACCACCGCGCGACGATCCACGTCGCGCCGTCGGTGGATTACCTGCAGAAGGCCTACGAGGATGGCGCGAGCGGCGGCGCGAGCGAGGCGCCGCTCATCGAGTGCTTTCTCCAAACGCCGACCGATCCGTCGCTGGCGCCGCCCGGCAAGCACATCCTCTCGGTCTTCGCGCAATACTACCCGTACGATCGTCCCGGCGGCTGGTCGCACACCAAGCGCGAGGCGGCAGCCGACGGGATCGTTGCGATCCTCGGCAGGCTCGCGCCGAACCTTTCCAACGCGATCGAGCACCGGCTCGTGCTCGCACCGCCGGATCTCGAGACGCGCTTCGGGCTGATCGGAGGGCATATCTTTCACGGCGAACTGCTGCCCGGCCAAATCTACGAGCGACGCTTCGCAACTCGCACGCCGGTCCGCAATCTCTACCTGTGCGGCTCGGGAGCGCATCCGGGCGGGTGCGTCAGCGGATTCCCTGGAAAGCGCGCCGCTGCCGCCATCGAAGAAGACCTCCGCGCGGAGGCGAAGGAGCCTGCATGATCGCCAAGAGCACGTTCATCGACCAAGCCGTTCAAGAATACATCATCGCGCAAACCGTTCGCGAGCACCCCGTTCTGGCGGCGTTGCGCGAAGAGACGTCGCGGCATACCGACGCGCAGATGGAAATCGGACCCGAGCAGGGCGCCTTCATGCAGCTGCTGGCGCGCACGATCGGCGCCAGACGCTACCTGGAAATCGGCGTCTTCACCGGTTATTCGTCGCTGGCGATGGCGCAGGCCATTCCCGACGACGGACGCATCGTCGCGTGCGACGTGAGCGAGGAGTACACGGCAGTCGCGCGGCGCTATTGGGAACGAGCCGGCGTCGCGCACAAGATCGACCTGCGCATCGCGCCGGCGCTTGAAACGATCGCGGCGCTCGAAGCGGCGCACGCCGAGCCGTTCGATATGGCGTTCATTGACGCCGACAAAACCAACGTGGACAACTACTACGAGGCGGCCCTACGGTTGGTGCGCCCGGGCGGCTTGATTCTCGTCGATAACGTCCTCTGGAGTGGACGCGTGCTCGACGGCCGCGAGGGCGACGCCAGCACGGCGGCGTTGCGCGCGCTCAACGCGAAGGCCGGACGCGACGAACGCGTCGACGTTTCGCTCGTCGCCATGTGCGATGGCATCTTGGTTGCCCGCAAACGCTCGTAGGACTCTTACGGAAAGGACATCAACAATTGCATTGGCGAGTCGTTGCCATCCCGTTCTGTCTCGCCGGCGCGCTCGGCGCGTGTTCCGGCGGGGAGACGACTCAAGATCCGAGCGGCGCGCACTTGCCGGCAGCGGTCCGCACGCGTCCAAATGCGGAGCCGACGCCATTCTTGGTTCAGACGATCTTTGCCGCGAATAACAACGCCAACGATCCCGACCGGGTCATCGCTTTCGAACCTCCGCATGGAACGATCGTTTCGGTAGGACGCGGTAACATCGCGGGGTACTCGAGCCCCGAAGAGATGACCGTCGACTCCTCCGGCAACCTGTTCGTCGCGCTCGCCGGGTCCTGCTCTCCTTCCGACCTCGGGTGTATCGTGGAGTTTGCACCTCCGTACACCGCCGCACCATTGGCGGTCATTACCAACGGTATTGGGGAACTGCTTCCAGGCATCGATCATACCCTCGCGGTTGATAGCGCTGAAAACCTGTACGTCGTAAGCCAGCGTGCCAGCCGAGACGCGAATGGCGGCGACGTCAGTGAATATGCGGCGCCCTACACTGCACCGCCGATCGCCGTAGCGATGCCGAAGGCGCCGCTGTATCTTTCTCAGCCGGATATCGGTATCGTCGCGAATCAAGTCGACGTCTTCGGTCTCTTTACCGTCGGCAAATTCGGGAATTACAATTATGCCGCCAGATACGTGCACGAATATCGATCGCCGATTCATTGGCGTAAGCACATCGGGCAGGTCAGCGCGGGCGCGGGTTGCCCCGCCAATCCCTACGATCAGCAGAACTACTGCGTTCCCACCGACGCAGCGTTCGATTCGCACGGCAACCTGTTCGTAGCGTGGGCGAACTCGCAGAAGGACGTGGGCCGGGTCGACGTCTACCCGCCGCCCTATAAAGGCCGGCCTTCGGCCATCATAAGGTCGGGCGTCGCCTTGCCGACGTCGCTGGCCGTTGACGGCGACGGGAACGTCTTCGTGCTGAACTCGCAGACGTTTCACAGCAGCGTCACCGAATACGCAGCACCCTACACCCAAGGTCCGATCCACACGATCGACAAGGGCATCGGTACGTACGACCACGTCGGTCAGATCGTACTAGACGCGGCGGGCAACTTGTTCGTTTCCGATCGGCCGCGTGGAGGAACCGGAACGCCTGGGTCGGTGCTCGAGTATTTGCCGCCCTATACGGGAAATCCGATACCAATGACCGACGAAGCCAAGGAGCTTTCGCCGGTTTACCTCGCGCTCGGGCCAAAGTAAGGACGCCGCCGCTTTCCTATGCGCGTCGTTTGCATCGGCGGCGGACCGGCGGGACTTTACTTCGCGCTGCTCGCCAAACAACGGTTTCCGGAATGGGAGGTGAGCGTGCTCGAGCGGAATCGCCCGCTCGATACGTTCGGATGGGGCGTCGTCTTTTCGGATGCGACGCTCGGGGCGCTGCAGCGGGCCGACGAGCCGACGCACAGCGCGATCGCGCAATCCTTCGCCCATTGGGACGACATCGACGTGCATTTCAAGGGGCATACGATCACGTCCAGCGGCCACGGGTTCTCCGGCATCGCGCGCAAACGACTGCTCGGAATTCTGCAAGAGCGTGCGACGGAGGTCGGCGTCGATCTGCGCTTCCAAACCGACATCGAGGACGTCGGGGCCTATCGCGATTGCGATCTCCTCGTGGGCGCCGACGGCGCGAACAGCCGCACCCGCAACACCTATGCCGAAACCTTCCGGCCGAATCTCGACCGGCGGCTTTGCCGCTATGTCTGGTTCGGCACGACGCTGCCGCTCGACGCGTTCACCTTCGTCTTCGAGCGCACCGAACACGGGTGGTTCACGGTGCACGCCTATCGGTTCGACCGCGATTTGAGTACGTTCATCGTCGAATGCCGCGAGGAGACGTGGCGCGCGCACGGCCTCGACGCGGCCGGCTCGGCCGAGTCGATCGCGTTCTGCGAGGCGCTCTTCGCGCCGTACCTGCGCGGACATCGCCTGATGACGAACAGCACGCACCTGCGCGGACGTGATTGGCTCAACTTCACGCGGCTCGGCAACGAACGCTGGGTTCATGAAAATGTCGTGCTGATGGGCGACGCCGCGCACACCGCGCACTTCTCGGTGGGATCGGGTACGAAACTCGCCATGGAAGACGCGATCGGCTTGGCCGACGCGCTGGCTGCTTCGGGCGGCCAACTCGACGAAGCCTTGCCTGAATATGAAGCGGCACGCCGCATCGAGGTGCTCAAACTACAAAACGCGGCGCGCAATTCGACGGAATGGTTCGAGAACGTGGCTCGTTACGCCGGCCTCCCGCCCGAGCAGTTCGCATACAGTCTACTCACGCGCAGCCAGCGCATCGGTCACGAAAACCTGCGCTTACGCGATACCACGTACGTCGAGCGAGTCGAGCGCTGGTTCGCCGGCGGGATGCAGATCCCACCGATGTTCACGCCGTTTCGTTTGCGCGGCCTCGAGTTGCGCAACCGCGTTGTCGTCTCTCCCATGGATATGTACAGCGCGGTCGACGGAATGCCCAACGATTTTCATCTCGTCCATCTCGGCGCACGGGCGCTCGGCGGCGCCGGCCTCGTCTTCACCGAAATGACCTGCGTCACGCGCGACGGCCGGATCTCGCCCGGCTGCACCGGCATGTATCTGCCGGAGCACGCCATTGCGTGGCGGCGGATCGTCGATTTCGTACACGCGTATTCGCAGGCAAAGATCTGCTTGCAGCTGGGACACTCCGGGCCGAAAGGTTCGACCAAGCTCATGTGGGACGGGATGGACGAACCGCTCGACGCCGAGAACTGGCCGGTGGTCGGCCCCTCGGCAATTCCCTACGCACCTCTCAATCAAGTGCCGCTCGAACTCTCGCGCGCGGAGATGAACGAGATTCGCGACGCGTTCGTGCGCGCCGCGACCATGGGGATCGAGGCCGATTTCGACATGCTCGAACTCCATTGCGCGCACGGCTATCTGCTCTCGTCCTTTATCACGCCGCTGCGCAATCGCCGCACCGACGAATACGGCGGCACGCTCGAGAATCGTCTGCGCTACCCGCTAGAGGTCTTTGCTGCGATGCGCGCCGCGTGGCCGTCGCAACGCCCGATGTCGGTGCGCATCTCGGCGACGGATTGGGTGGAGGGCGGCATCTCCGGCGACGACGCCGTCGAGATCGCCCGCGCCTTCAGGCATGCCGGCGCAGACCTCGTCGACGTCTCCACCGGACAGACGTCGCCCGACGCCAAGCCCGTGTACGGCCGCATGTTCCAAACGCCGTACGCGGATAAAATCCGCAACGAGGTCGGCATCGCGACGATGGCGGTCGGCAACGTCACCGACGCCGATCAGGTCAATGCCATTCTGGCGGCAGGGCGCGCAGATCTCGTGGCGCTCGGACGGCCGCATCTCGCCGACGCCGCGTGGACGCTGCACGCGGCGGCGCAACTGGGGTACGCCGACGCCGCGTGGCCGGTGCAGTATCTTCCGGGAAAACAACAGCTGGAGCGGTTGATCGCGCGGGCGCAGGAGCAGGCGGCCGGTGTCAGCTGACGCCGGGCTGCACGGCAAACACGCGGTCGTTACCGGCGGAGCGCGCGGCATCGGATTGGGCATCGCCGCGTTGTTTGCCGACCGCGGGTTGCGCGTGAGCATCGTCAGCCGTTCCGCGCGCGCGCCGCATTCCGACGAACGGTTCTTTCGCACCGAAGGCGACGTGACCAACGAAGCACAAGTCGGCGCCGCGCTCGATGCCTGCCGCGAAGCGAACGGCCCGATCGCGGTGCTGGTCAACAACTCCGGCATCGCGGAATCGGCGCCGCTCCTGCGGACGAGCCTTCCGATGTGGAACCAAATTCTCGCGACCAACCTCACCGGCACGTTTCTCTGCACGCGCGCCGCGGCTGAGGACATGATCGTTGCGAAGTGGGGACGCATCGTCAACGTCGCGAGCACCGCCGCGCTCGGCGGCGCCGCGTATTTAGGCGCGTACTGCGCGAGTAAACACGGCGTCCTCGGCTTCACCCGGGCGATCGCCGCTGAATTTTCCGGCACCGGCATTACGGTCAACGCGGTCTGCCCGGGCTATACCGAAACCGACATGATGCGTAAGGCAATTGCGAACGTCTCCAAGCACACCGGCGCCGACGAGCACGTTGCACGTGCGCGGCTCGCGGAGTCGAATCCGCTCGGGCGCATCGCCGGCATCGATGAAGTCGCGGAGGCCGTCTTCGATTTGGTTGCCGGTTCGCGTAACGGCGTCGCGATCGTCGTCCCGGGCGGCGAGGAAGGCTAGGCGCCTAAGGCGGCGCGCTCGGCGTCGGAAGGCCGCCCGAACCGCACTGCAGCGGCGGCGGGTGCGTGGGATTCGGATCGGGCGCCGACGTGACGGCGACCGTATCGGACGCATACGCCGTTCCGAACCCGGCTGGATTCGGCATCGGCTGGGGCGATGCAACCGGCGGCGGCGTCGGGTCGCCGTTGCCAAGCAAGATTGCCCACTGCGCGAACCCGGTGCCGCCCGCGTTCTGCACGTAACAGGCGCCGTTGTCGACGACCCATCGGTAGATGTCTTCCCCGGGCGTGCCGTGCGGCGCGTACGTGCCCATCACACTCTCCTCGGTCCATCCGCCGGTCTGCGTCCGTCCGGTGACGATGACGTAGAGATCGTAACAAGCGCCGTCGGCGGGCCCTTGCCAGACGTTGCGCTCGTTCGCGCAGGGCTGCGTGCCAAGCGTCGCATTGAACGCAATCCCTTCACCGTCGAGCGCGCGCGCGTATTGATCGTAGATGACGCCGCCGCATTGAGTCTTTGAGGCGGGAAGCGTGACGAGCGTCAACGTGACGGCGGCCGTCGCGGGCGTTGGAGCGGGCGACGGCGGCGTCTTGCCGGGAGCGCTCGCGAACGAGAGATAGGGCGAACACGCATCGTCGAATGCCACCAGCCCGTGCAGCGGTTCGGCGTCATAGGTCTTGGAGAGTGCGATCGTGACCGACGCGCCTTTATGTGGAAACGTCGACGACGGCAGGGTGAGCGCGCGTCTCGAACGATGCGTGTAGGCGTTGCCACCGTAGGCCGCCGTAAGCCAGCCCATCACTTGAACTGCGACGCGCGCCGGCTGCCCAAAATCGTCGGCGATCGATGCGGTGCAGAGGCCTTCGCGTACCGGATCGAGCGGGAAGGGCGCCGGCGCATCGTTCATGCTTTGGCCGCCGGAGTTGGGGTAGGAATACGGCGCACGCGGCGGAGGTGGCGGTGTCGCCGCGCCTTCCCGTGCGTCGTAGGGCGGCGAGTACGGCGACGGCAGAACGTTTGGAAAGACCGCGACGTTCGCGCCGCAAGCAAAGCCGCTTGCGGCGAACCAGTGCGTGTATCCCCATTCGGTGGCGACGAACGTTTGACGGACGTCTGCCGGCCAGTGATAGTGCAGCTGGCCGGGCGTGACGAGCAGCGCGTTCGGCGTCGGCGACGGATCGGGGGGAGCCGTCGCGGCAATCGACGACGCACACGGCAGACGGACCTTCACGGTTTTTCGTGCGTCCGCGAACGAGAGAACGAAGCCGCCCTCCGGACACGGCGGTTCGATCGCGATCGTTCCGAAGCGCACCTCACCGCGCGCGTCGCTCTGCGGGTAGTTCGACGCTCCGCTCACGTTGCCTGATGCGCCGAAGAAGAGCGCGAACGGCGGCGTTCCCAGCGTCTTTTCGGAGACGCCGGCGTCGGACGTCACGGGCATCGCCGTCGATGGGCGCACGGCGCCGATTGCGGTGGGACGACCGCGAAAAACTCGCAACGTGAATCCGGCGAGCGCGTGCGACGTATCGCCGCGCGGCAGGAACGCGAGCGTCGCGCCGTTACCGCTCGTCGCCGCGATCGCGCGTGCGCTCGCCAATGCCGCGTCGAAATCGTCCGTCGCGTGCGTCATGGCACCCGGATGCGTGCCGAGCATCCAAGCCGCGCCGGCGGCCAGCATCGCAAGAATCGCGAGCGCAACGGCCGTTTCGGCGAGCGTGAAGCCGGCTTGACGCGACGAAGGTTCCACGCCGCGGGCAAGTGCCCGCGAACGTTACGCGCCGTACCAGCGCAGGTACGGCCAGATCGTCGCCAGCGGCGCGACGGGATCGCGACAGAGATAGATTGGTGAGGGTCCCTCCACGATCCACTTGTACGGCTCGGCCGACGTGCGCACGAGGGTGACGCTGCGATAGTACCGGCGCAGCAGATCGATCCGCGTGGCGCCGACGGCCACCATCGTGCGTCCGTCGTAGCCGTGCGTTCCCCAAAGGTAGTACGAATTCTGACTCGATATCACCGGCGGCAAGCCGTAGCGGGGGCCGTAGAAATCGAGCGCTCCCGCGTCGCCGTAGGTGTCGGCGTAGACGGCGGTGGCGTTGCGCAGGTTCGGCGGCAGCGAGCGATAGACGCCGGCGACGTCGCGCGCCAACCGCTCCCACCCGAACTCCTCGGCAAAGACGGGTTGGACGAGGTGCGACGGCGTTCCGCCGCGTCCGGTCAAGCCGAGCCGTTGGCAATAGGCGATGAGCCCATCGATCGGCAGCAGCGGCAGCGAAAACGGCAGCGCCGCCGCCGCCGTCAGCACCAGCGCCGCCGCCAAGGCGACGCGCAACGTTGCGGCGAGTCGTTCGATCTCTACGGCGCCGATCGCGATCAGCGATGCGTAGAGACCGATGACGTAGTAGCCTTTGGCGCCTAACGCGATCGCCGCGGCGACGACGACGACCGAGGCGACCGAGACGAAACGCAGATCGCGTAACGCGTTTGTGCGAAACGGCGCGACGATGCCGGCGATCCAGATCGGAACGGCCAGCACGTTGGTATAGATCGCTTGTTCCAGCATGAAGGCCGCGGCATTGCGCGCGAAATCGGTGAACTCCAATGCCGCGCCGCTCTGAAACGCCGGCCGGTGCGCCGCGTCGCCACGCAAGACCTCGACGAACGGCCAGCCGTGCGATGCTTGCCAGACCACGTTCGGAAGGAGCAGCAGCAGTACCACGGCCGCAACCGCGAACGGCCGCGGCGAGGCGAGTACGCGCCGTTGCGGCGTGACGAGGATCCCGACGGTTAAACCCGCGGCGAGCAGCCCGATCGAGTACTTGCCGTACGCGCCGAAGACCAGCGCTGCGGCGAGCAGCAGCCACGAGCGGACCGCCTTCTCCGGCGGCGTGCGAACGATGCGGACGGCGGCGTAGATCGTCAACGTCCACGAGAGCGGCTCGAACGACGTCGTCGTCAAGGCGTTGCCGAGCAGCAAATACGCCGGCAGCAGCATCGTCGCGATGCCGCTGAGGAATTGCGCGAAGCGTCCGCCGCCGAGTTCGCGCGTCAGCGCGATCGCGACGTACACGGTCGCACCTGCCGCGAGTGTGGGCAGCAGGCGCAACGTAACGAGACCGTAGCCCGCCGGAGCCGACAACCACGCCGCCAACGCCACCAGCGGAGGTTGATCGACGTATCCCCACGCGAGATGCTTGGCGCAGGCGATGAAGTAGAGTTCGTCGCGGAAGTAACCGTATCGCCACGAGGTCGCCAGATGCAGCAGCGCCGCGCAGAGCGGCAGCGCGCGAGCCGGCGTCACGCGCGGCGCGCGGATGCGAGCAGACTGAGCACGTACCCAACGACGCCCGACCAAATCCACGCACCCAGCGCGATGTTCCAATCCCACCACAGACCGCCCCACAGCGCCGTCGCCACCAAGTAGACCCCGCAGAACGTCATCGGAACGATCGCCGCAAACGTGCGAAAAACCGCCACGCGTTCGGGGCGCGGGTCGCGCCGCACGACGTAGGCGTCGGCCAGGATGCCGGTCAGCAGCGCTTGTGCGGCAGCGACGGCCAGCAGGTTGGAGTGATTCGTGAAGGCGGCCGCCGGCGGAATTCCGCCGACGGCGTACACGAGCGTCAGCATGCCGGGCGACGGCCGAAGCCGCGACACCGTCCAGATTGCGAAGCCGCTCACGAGCGCACTCTGGAAGATCACGACGAGCACGCCGATCGACACTTTGTAGTAGCCGATGCTCAACGCCGTGAGGTAGTCGGGCGTAAACGGAACGATGGGCGGCGGCGCGTCGGCGCGTCCGCCGGCCGGATCGATGGCGTAGGCCGTTCCAAAATGCGCCAGCAGCAGCCACGTCGCCAACCCAAGCGCGAGCGGCGCTTGGAGTGCCAACGTCGTCGAACGCGCGCGGTCGGCGAGCACGCTGCGGATGGGGCCGCTCGCGAGGAAGAAAATGCCGAGTCCGAGGATTTGATGCGTCGGGCTCAAGAGCGCGTCGACGCCTTCCTCGAGTCCAAGCAGCCGGTGCCACAGCATATCTCCGAAGCCCGCGCCGATGAAGATCGGAATGCCGACGAGCGCAACGCGATACGGCCGCGGAAGCGCGTCGCTCCAGGAATAACCGCGGCTGTGGTTGCGGGCGGCGAAGCCGGCAAAGACGAGCATCAGCGCGAGCATGCCGGAGTAGAACGCCGCATGATACGGCGTGAAGAACGACTCGACCGGAACGTGCCCGTGCGCCCACGCGTCGAGAAAGAAACCGCCTGAAACCCAGACGCAACACAACCCGACCGCATAATCGAACGCAAGATTGCGAGGAGCGGCCCGGGCGCCGTGCATGGGATGGCCTTACGCGCAATCGGCGGAAGCGCCCTCTGCGGCAGGAAAACCGTTGCCGCACACCTACCTCACGTTGTGATGCACGCGTCCCGCGGACGCTCGGCGACGTTCGGACTGGGCGCACTCGCATTCGCGGCGGCCACGCTCGGTTGCGCGTCGCATCTTCCCGGCATTCCATCGGACGTGGCGGTAGGAGCGGCGCGCGCGCTGCCGACGCCGCGCGTCGAACCGCGAGATGCGCCGCCGCAGATCCTCGCAATGCATTTTTCGTCGCTCGACGTTCGCCGCGGCGAGCGTTTTTCGGGCGAGTTCGTGACCGGCACGAACGTCGCCAGCATCGAGGTGCGCACGAATCTGTTTTCGATCGACGTGCCGCATACCGGGGCCGGCCGCTTCGCCTTCCAACTGGACGTGCTCGACGCTCCGCCGATCTTCATTCGGCCCTATCGCCTCCGCGTGATCGCCCGCAATAGCGCCGGCGTCGAGTTCGAACAGGACCTTCCCTTTCAGATTCGCTAAACAGACGTTGATGCCGACGCAAGCGCGCTACGAAGTCGCCGGTCGCGTTGCGACCGTCACGCTCGACGGGCCGGAACGGCGCAATCCCTTGACGTTCGCGCTCTACGCCGAACTGCGCGACTGGTTCGCCGCGCGCCGGGACGACGATGCGATTCGGGCGATCGTCCTCACCGGCGCCGGCGAAAATTTCTGCTCGGGAGGCGACGTGCACGAGATCATCGGTCCGCTGACGACCGCCGCGCCCGAGCGATTGCTGGAGTTCACGCAGATGACGGGCGACCTCGTCAAGGCGATGCGTGCCTGTCCGCAGCCGATCGTCGCGGCGATCGATGGGACCTGCGCGGGCGCCGGAGCGATTTTAGCGATGGCCTCCGACGTGCGGTTTGGAACCGGGCGTTCGAAAGTTGCCTTTCTTTTCGTGCGCGTGGGACTATCCGGCGCCGACATGGGCGCGTGCGCGATGCTGCCCCGCATCGTGGGGCTGGGCCGCGCGTCACAACTGCTCTTTACCGGCGATGCGATCTCCGGCGAGCGTGCGCTGGAGTGGGGATTCTACAACGAACTCTGCGAGCCCGGCGAAGTGCTCGCTCGCGCACGCGCTTGCGCGGCGTCGATCGCGGCCGGCCCGACGCTCGCACACGCGATGACGAAGCGCATGCTGCAGCGCGAGTGGGCGCTCTCGCTCGACGAGGCGATCGACGCGGAAGCGCAAGCGCAGGCGGAGTGCATGCAAACGCGCGACTTTAGCCGCGCCTACGAAGCGTTCGCCGCAAAGCGGTCTCCGGAGTTCGAAGGGAATTGAACGACCGTCTCGCCTGGCCGTTCTTCGACGAAGAGCACCGTGCATTCGCGGCGCTCGTCGCGCTGCGCCTCGAGAGCGCCGTCGCGCTCGACGACGAAGGTGATCCCGACGCAAGTTGCCGAGCGTGGGTGCGAGAACTCGCCGGTGCGGGCATCTTGCGCGCTTGCGTCCCCGATTTTTACGGCGGCTTGCGCGCCGGTCTCGACGTGCGGACGCTTTGTTTGGCGCGCGAAGCGCTCGCCTATCGCAGTGCGTTCGCCGACTTCGCGTTTGCGATGCAAGGCCTGGGCAGCGGCGCGCTGACGCTCTTCGGCTCGACCCAGCTGCAGCAACGCTTTCTTCCGGCGGTGGCGGAGGGCCGGGCGATCGCGGCCTTCGCCCTATCCGAGCGGGAAGCCGGCTCCGACGTCGCCGCGATTTCGACGTCTGCAACGCGAACGGCTGACGCGTACGTCGTCGACGGCGAGAAGACGTGGATTTCAAACGCCGGACTGGCAGACTTCTACGTCGTGTTCGCGCGCACCGGCGGTGCCGGCGCGCGCGGCCTTTCGGCATTCGTCGTGGAGGCAAACGCCGGCGGCTTGACCGTTTCGCAGCGCATCGAAACGATCTCGCCGCACCCGTTGGGAAGCCTGCGTTTCGAAGGCGTTCGCGTCCCCGCATCGCAACGCATCGGCGAAGAGGGCGAGGGATTTAGGGTGGCGATGGCGGTGCTCGACGTCTTTCGCAGCACGGTCGGTGCGGCGGCGCTCGGATTCGCGCGCCGCGCGCTCGACGAGACGCTCGCGCACGTGCGTTCGCGCATGCTCTTCGGGGCGCCGCTGGCATCGCTTCAGATGACGCAAGCCGCCGTCGCGAGCATGGCCACCGACGCGGACGCCGCCGCGCTGCTCGTCTATCGCGCGGCGTGGACGAAGGACGCGGGAGCGGCGCGCGTCACGCGTGAGGCGGCGATGGCGAAATGGTTTGCAACCGAAGCGGCCGGCCGCATCTGCGACCGTGCCGTGCAACTCTTCGGGGGTCGCGGCGTGACTCGGGGCGAGACCGTCGAGCGCCTCTACCGTGACGTCCGCGCGTTGCGGATTTACGAAGGCGCCAGCGAGATCCAGCAGCAAATCATCGCCAAGCAGGTGCTGGCGACCGTTCCCACGCCGTGAAACGTTCCGGACACGTCGACACGTTCGCCGAGGCGCATCTGCCGCCGGCCGAAGCGCTGCCCGAGATGCTCTTTACGCTGCGGCAGACGCCCTTTCCCGAGACGATCAATGCCGCGGCGTGGCTGCTCGACCGGAACCTCGAACTCGGCTACGGCGAGCGGCGGTGCGTCGTCGCGCCCGACGGCTTCAGTTGGACGTATCGGGAGCTCTTCGGGGCCGTCAATCGCATTGCCAACGCGTTGACGGCGCGCTACGGTCTGCGGCCGGGCAACCGCGTCCTGTTGCGCGCGCCGAATACCCCAATGCTCGCCGCCTGCTGGCTCGCCGTGCTCAAGGCGGGCGGTATCGCCGTGACGACGATGCCGCTCTACCGTTCAAACGAACTTCGCGTCATTGCCGAGAAGGCGCGCGTCACGCTGGCGCTCTGCGACGTTCGGCTATTTGACGAACTCTCGAAAGCCTGCGAAGGACTCGACGGCGTAGGGACGGTTGGGTTCGGAATGCGTGCCGAGAGCGAACTCGAAGCCGCGATGGCGACGCAATCCGACGCCTTCGATGCGGTAGCGACGTCGGCCGAAGACGTCGCGCTGATCGCGTTCACGTCGGGTACGACCGGAAGGCCGAAAGCGGCGATGCACTATCACCGCGACCTGCTGGCCACCTGCGACACGTACGGCGCGCGCGTCTTGCAGCCGCGTCCCGGCGATCTCTTTTGCGGAAGCGCGCCGCTCGGATTCACGTTCGGGCTCGGCGGACACGTGCTCTTCCCGTTTTCGGCCGGCGCCGCGACGCTGCTGCTGGAGAAGGCCGGTCCCGAGGATCTCCTGCGCGCCGTGGCCGAGTACGGCGCGACGACGACGTTCACCGCACCGATCGCGTATCGCACGATGTGCGCCGCGGCGGACCGCTACGACCTCTCGACGTTGCGCACGTGCGTCTCGGCCGGCGAGACGCTTCCACAGGCGGTCTGGGAGGCGTGGTGCGACACAACCGGTTTGAAAATTCTCGACGGCATCGGCAGCACCGAGATGCTGCACATCTTCGTCGGCTCGCCGGAGCGCGAGATCCGGCCGGGCGCGACCGGGCGCGCCGTCCCGGGATACGTCGCAGAAGTGCACGACGGCGACGGACGGCCGGTACCGCCCGGCACGGTCGGGCGCTTGGCGGTGAAAGGCCCGACCGGCTGCAAATATCTCGACGACGAACGACAGCGTGACTACGTGCAGAACGGATGGAACTATCCCGGCGACGCCTACCGTGTCGACGAAGATGGGTATTTCTGGTACGTCGCTCGCACCGACGACATGATCGTGTCCGCCGGCTACAACGTTTCGGGGCCCGAGGTTGAACAAGTTCTCATCGGGCATGCCGACGTCAAGGAAGTCGCCGTCGTCGGAAAGCCGCATGCCGAGAAGGGGACGCACATCGTCAAGGCCTTCGTCGTGCTCGATGCAGACGCGGTCGCCGGCGAGGAGAAGATTCGCGAACTGCAAGCGTTCTGCAGCGAACGGATTGCGCCGTTCAAAACGCCGCGCGAGATCGAGTTCGTGGTCGAGCTGCCGCGCACCGAAACCGGGAAGGTGCAGCGCTACAAACTCCGCAGCCGCGCCTAAGGAAGAATCGCCGTCGCTTCGATCTCGACCCTGGCGCCCGCTTCGAGCAGTCCCGCTATGCGGACCAGCGTCATCGCCGGATAGTGGTCGCCGAAGATCTCGCGATACCCGCGGCCAAGTCCCGCAAGCGCGGCGCGATATTCGTCGGTGTCGACGACGTACCACGTCAATCGCACGACGTGCGCCGGTTCTCCGCCGGCGGCACGAACGATCGCTACGACGTTGCGCAGCGCCTGCAGGGCTTGGAGAAGAAAGTCATTCCCGACGAGTTTGCCGCCTTCGTCCCAGCCGATCTGTCCCGAGATCGCTAAGAAGCGTCCTTGCGCGAGGATGCCGTTGGCGTAGCCGCTGGGACGCGGCCACTGCGGCGGATTGATCGTTTCGCTCACGCGTAGTCGCCCGCGAGCGTGCGGTCGTTGCCCGCCGGCACGCCGATGACGCGCAGAACCAACGTCGCTGCGGTTGCGACCGCGAGGTTGGCTGCGAGGCTATAGACCGCGATGAACCCGTTGAGATGCAGCCCGAACAGATCGATCGCGTACGTCGACGCGAAGCCGGTCGCGTAGGCCATCGCGCAGCTCGCGGCGATGCCCGTCGCCCACCCGGCGAGCAGCGCGCGGGGATGGAACCATCGCGTGAATAGCCCGAGCGCGAAGGCCGGAAACGTCTGTACGATGAGCGAGCCGCCGAGCAGTTGAAAATCGATCGCGAACGTCACCGGGAAGAGGAATACGCAGAGGAGGCCGCCGGCGCACATCAGCAGCGTGAAGGTTTTCACCGCGCCCACCGCCAGCGGCGTGCGGTCTGCCGAAAACTCGCGGAAGACGTTGCTGGCGAGCAGATTCGCGGCGCCGATGCACATGATCGTCGCCGGAACCAGCGCGCCGATCACGATTGCGGCGCCGGCTACGCCGGCAAACCAGGATGGAAAGTAACGCGCAAAAAGCAGCGGGATGACGCTGCTACTCCCGTGCGCGACGGAAATTCCCGAGGCGATCGCGCAGTACCCCAGCAACCCCAGGAAGCCGAGCAGCAGCGTGTAGATCGGCAGCAGCACGGCGTTGCGGCGCAAGACGTCCTTACTGCGCGCAGCCAAGATGGTCGTGATCGAACTCGGGTACAGAAAGAGCGCGATTCCCGAGCCGATCGCCATCGTTGCGTAGGTGAAGTACTGCGGCGCAGCGAGGAGCACCGATGCCGGCTTCGGACGCGCGGCGAGGGCCGTCTCGACCGACGCGAAGATATGCTGCCAACCGCCGAGCTTGGCTGGAATCACGGTGATGGCGGCGATGACCGTCACGTAAATGAGCGTATCCTTGACCACCGCGATGAGCGCCGGCGCGCGCAGGCCGCTCACGTACGTGTTGGCGGCGACGAGCACGAACGCAATCGTCAGTGCGGGCACGCCGTTGTCGAGCGCAAAGATTCCGCCCAACTGTGCGAAGACGACCTTCATGCCGACGAGCTGAAGTGCGATGTACGGCATGAGCGAGACCGCCCCGGTGAGCGCCACCGCAATCTCGAGCGTCCGGTCGCCGAAGCGATCGCGCACGAAGTCGGCGCCGGTTACGTACCCCTTGCGCCGTGCAATACCCCAAAAGCGTACGAGGAAGATGAACGCGATCGGATAGGCGACGAAGTTGAGCGAGAGCGGAAAGAACCCGAGCGCCCCGACGCCGTACACCAACGCCGGAACCGCGACGAAGGTGTACGCGGTGTAGATGTCGCCGCCGACCAAAAACCACGACAGGAGCGTTCCGAAGCGCCGTCCGCCCAGCGCCCATTCGTCGATCTGCGCCAGGTTGGCGTGGCCCCAGCCGCGGCCCAAGAATCCGAGCACGCAGGCGCCCAGTACGAGCCCGAACAGCACCCAGGCGCCGCTAGACATCGTCGCGCGCTCGCGTTCCGTAAGCGATCGCCGCGAGGACGAGTGACGTCACGATGACCCACGCCATCTGGAACCAGTAGAAGAACGGCAACCCGAAGAGCGTCGGATCGACGCGATTGTACAGCCCGGGAAAGAGCGCTCCCGCAAACGGGAGAATCAGAAGCGCGTACCAGCCATACGTGCGCAGCACTGGACCTCGAGGTTTTGCGGGAGGGGGAGTGCTACCTCTCGAGCGGCAGCGAGCGCTCCGCCCAGATCGCGCTCACGGAGTAGCGCCCGAAAAGGCTGGCCAGCACCATGCCCGCAATGCAGATGACGGCGCCGGCGATTTGATGCGGCTCCAAGCGCGCGCCGAGCACCCAGATGCTTGCAAAGCCCGCGACGATCGGCACGAGAAATCCAAAGAGACCGGCACGTGCGGCACCGATAACGGAGATCCCATAGTTCCAAACCGGCCACGTTAGCACGATCGGGAAAAGGACCGCGAAAAGAAACGGACCCCACACCGCCCAGCCCAGATGTGCGAGATCGGCGTGCGCCAGTCGTGGAATGCCGGCGGGAAGAATCATCAGCATTCCCATCGTCATCGTGATCGCCACCAATACGACGGGCGAGTAGCGCGAGGTCAGTCGCGCGGTGACGACGTTGTATCCTGCAAACGAAATCGACGAAAGCAACGTCAGGAGGTCGCCGATCCGAAAGGTTGCGCGTGCGGCAAAACCGCCTTCGAAGACGGCGATGCCGAGAAGCGCGATGCCGGCACCCATCCAGCGCACGCTGCGCACCCGTTCGTGCCCGAGCAGCGCGACGATCGTGATCGTGAAGATCGGAGCGGTCGCGCCGAGCAAAGCGGAGGCAAACGCGCTGGTGTTCGCAAGACCGAATATCCACAAGTACTGATAGAGACCGTATCCGAACGCGGCGCAAGCGATCAGCAGGCCGAGATCGCGCCGGCGTATCGCGATCCGCTCGCCGGTCGCGTAGACGAGTCCGAAGGTCAGCGGCGTCATTGCCAAAAACCGCAGCGACGTGAACGCAAGCGGATCGAGGTGTGCGATGGCGCTTTTGACGAGCACGACGTTGAGGCCCCAGCAGATGACCACGTACGTGAGGCCGAGATAGACGATCCGCCGGGAGCGCACGTCGCGCCGTTCGCTCCCGGCGCCGGATAGAACCTCGTCCGCTGTCGCGACTGCTGCGGTAGGAGCCGCACGCTCGCAAGGATAACCTGCATTGCAACGTGCTGACGGTTATGCAATAGGAAAGGGCGTGCACATGTCGGTCACCCAGCCTCCTTCGAATACCCCCTTTGGATTGGACCCGAACATGGCCGCCGGGCTGGCTTACTTGTTCGGATTAGTCGGCGGCATCGTGATGCTCGTCGGCGGGGGCACGAACAAGTTCGTCAAATGGGCGGCGGCGCAGTCGATCACCCTGTGGGGCAGCTTGATCGCGATTCACATCGTTTGGGGAATCCTGACGATGCTCGTTCATATATTCTTGGTGCTGTTTCCGGTCTTGTGGCTCATCGATCTGCTTTGGCTCGTGTTGTGGATCTGGACGTTCGTGACCGGCTTCCAAGGCAAAGAAGTGCGCGTGCCGGTGATTGCCGGCTTCACGGAGAGCCTTTTCAAGTCGGTGCTCTGACCCAGCGGCAGGTTCCCTAGCAGACTGCTACGGTTTCCAGGCAGTCGCGCCGTCGCGCGATTCCGCCGTTGCCCGCCAGACGTTGGCGGGGATGGCGGCGCCGGTGACGGCGTTTTGGTAGATCACGTCGACGAGCGTTCCGGGCGACGCGCCGGTAGGTGCGGCGCCCGCGTCGTCCCCGGGCGCGCCGGCGGCGGCGGTTGCGTCGGATTGCCCGGCAAGCGCTGCGTACGGCGGGACGCGCAGCGTACGAAAGACGACCTTCTGCACCCGCGATGCCAGGACGGCTCCGCTGGGCGCGAGCGCCTGGGCGGCGATCGTCGCTTCGATACGCCCCTCCACCACCGCGTCGTTGCCCTGCTCGTAAACGACGCATCCCGACTGCGGACACGGCGAGGCCGTGGGCTCGAGCGCAAACCCTACCGTCGCTCTGCCCTGGAGCGCGCAGGCGTCGCCCACCCGGACGCGACAGCCGGCGAGGGGCGGCGGCGGTTGGGGATCGAGGCGGCGTGGATCGCCGCCCGCCATTATCGCCTGCGCGACGGCGTCGCGCGCCGCGCCGGTCGCGCCCGCGATCTCCGCGCGAACGGCCACCAACGCTTCCCTACGTACGGCGGCCTGAGCGAGCGCGTGAACGCCGTGCAGCGCTGTTTCTGCCAACGCGGTGAAGAGAACGAGCGCAAAAAGCGTCCGCAAGAGCATTAGGGCGCTCCGGTCGGAGCCGGCACGAGACCGGGCGCCGTGACGATCGTGCCGGGAACGAGGGTTTGGGCGCCGAGCGCCGCCGTGAGGCGCGCGCGTTGCGGTGGGTCGCCGCCTTCGGCCGTCAGCGTCACGCGAGTGGAACCGGCCGGATCGGGCGAAACGGCGATCGAGACTTTCGCGGTTAGCGGCGTACCGGCAGGCATGGGGAGCGTCGTTGCGACCGCGGCCGGTGCGATTGCACCGCCTTGATACTTGAGAATGTCGAGCGCGACCGGCATCTCGCGCCGGAGCTCGCTTTCGAGCGCGTCGCGCACCGGGCGCAGACCGGCCGCGTGCGTCGCGAGGATCGTGGCGTCGAGGGCGGCTCCTGCGACGACGCCGGCGATCGCTACGGCGATCGCGGTTTCGACGAGGGTGCTTCCTCGTTCCGATTGCCGCTCCACCTTCGTCGAAGTGCCCCGATGCCAGATGTGAGGAAACGGGGTGGTTCGACTCGCAGGAGCGGTCGCTCGAACGCGTAGGTCACGACGGCCGCCAGCGCAATCGTCGAGGCAAAGGCGATTTCCGTGTACCGGATTTGCCAGGGCGGATCGTAGTGCGGATCGCCGATGTACGGCGGCACGTGCTGGCGCAGCAGTTCGCGAGCGACGATCTGATGATAGAGGTACAGGTTGTACGAAATCGCGGCGAGGAATCGCAGCGGCGGGTTGTCGAGCAGCAATTGCCACCAGCGCGGGCTGCTGAGGAAACCGAGCGCGACGATCGCAAACGACGCGCCGAGCAGCGGTCGCCGATCGATCTGCCAGACTCCAGCCCACTGATCTGCCAACCGGTATCCGAAAAGATCGAAGAGCAACGCGACCAACCACGCCGCCCCGCCAAGTGAGACCAGCGGGGCGACGGCGCTCCATCGCGAAGTGCGCCAGCGCTCGCCGTAACGCGCGAACGCGAGCGCCGCAAGCATTCCGAACGCGAAGATGTCGAGATAGCCGGGCAGGTTCTCCTCGTACTGCGGAAAGAGCGTAGAGTAGCAGCAGCTTGCGAGCCCGGCGCGCCACACCCATGCGACGGCGATCATTGCCGCCGCCGTGAGCCACGGCCGACGCGCGAAGCCCCACCAAATCAACGGAAAGATGCAGTAGAACTCGACCTCGACGGCTAGCGTCCAGAGAACGCCGTTGATCGTGCCATACCGGTCCGCGAACCACGTGTGCACGAAGAGCAGATGCGAGACGAGGTCCGGCACGGTCGCGGCGCCGGGCTGGCGTTGCGCGTACCCAATTGCATAGGCTACCGCGATCGAAAGGACGTACGAGGGGACGATCTTGATGAAGCGGCGCCAGGCGAATCCGCCCCAGCCGGGCCGCGCAGCGCCCGTCGAGGCCGCCCGGACGAATGGGTAAGCGATGACGAAGCCGCTCAGAAAAAAGAAGAGATGGACGCCGACGAAGCCGGTCTCCGGTACGAACTCCAGCCAGTCGACGGGGGCCGGGAGAAACGAGATTTCCCAGACGTGGTACCAGAGAACGAGCAGGACGGCGATGCCGCGGAGTCCGTCGAGTACGCCCAGACGCCGTTCGTGGTGAATCGAGCCGCTGGCGGCCATACGCAGCCGGGGCGTTCGACGGCAAGGAAGACGCCCCCGGGAGGGGGCGAAACGCCGAGCGGGCGCCGTCCCTTCGTTTGACGCCGCACAGGGCCCCTGGTATACTGCCGTAGTTCAGGGACGACCGAAGGTTCCCCGAGGATCGCCGCGGCTTTTCTCGGGGTATGCTGCGCCCAAAGGAGAGTAGTTGCCCACCATCAACCAGTTGGTCCGCCGGGGCCGTGAGAAGACCGAGAAAAAGGTAAAGACGCGCGCGTTTCGCGTGATCTTGACCGGCCCGAAGCCGGGTCATCCGGACTTGCCGACACGCTCGTTCGAAGTGCGCGGGAATCCGCAGCGCCGCGGCGTCTGCACGCAAGTCAAGACGGTCACTCCGAAGAAGCCGAACTCGGCGCTCCGTAAAGTGGCGCGCGTGCGCCTCACCAACGGCGAAGAAGTCACCGCATACATCCCGGGCATCGGTCACAACTTGCAAGAGCACTCGGTCGTGCTCGTGCGCGGCGGCCGCGTTAAAGATCTCCCCGGCGTGCGTTACCACATCATTCGCGGCACCCTCGACACGGCCGGAACGGCCAATCGCAAACAAGGCCGCTCGAAATACGGCGCCAAGCGAGAGAAGAAGAAGTAATGCCACGCAAGGGTCCTGCTCCCAAACGTCAGATTTTACCGGACGGAAAGTTCAACTCCAAAGTCCTGGCGCGCTTCATCAACAAAGTGATGCTTCGGGGGAAGAAGTCGACCGCCGAAAACATCACCTATGCCGCGCTCGAGATGATCGCGGAAAAGACCGGGCGCGATCCGATGGACATCTTTTCGCAAGCGCTGTCGAACGCGATGCCGCTCGTCGAAGTGCGGCCACGCCGCGTCGGCGGAGCCACGTATCAAGTGCCGATGGAGGTGCGTCCCGATCGCCGTCAGGCGATGGCGATGCGTTGGCTCATCGGATTTGCGCGCAACCGCGCGGGGCGTTCGATGGAAGAAAAGCTCGCCTACGAACTAATGGATGCCTCGAACAATACCGGCGCGACCATCAAGAAGCGCGAAGATACGCACAAAATGGCCGAGGCCAACAAAGCCTTCGCGCACTATCGCTGGTAAAGGAAGCGCTTTAACGATGTCGGTGAGCGAGGGGAACATTTTCGTTTAAAAGGCGCTCCGGCCCAGCCTCCGCGCCCCCCACTTCGTGGGGCCCCGACCCTGGGGCGCTTAAACAACTCGGTCCGCTGAAAACTCCCCCAGGGCGCCCCGAAATTCACTCGGGGAACGTCGCGAAGACTTACCGGGACCACGTCAAGCTAAGAAAATTATGCCAGTACGACAATATCCGTTAGAGCAAACCCGCAACATCGGCATCGCCGCCCACATCGATGCAGGCAAGACGACCTGCACCGAGCGCATTCTGTTTTATACCGGCCGCGTCCACAAGATCGGCGAAGTCCACGACGGCGCCGCGACGATGGATTGGATGGTCCAGGAGCAGGAACGCGGCATTACGATCACTTCGGCCGCCACGGCGACGACCTGGCGCGATACGCGCATCAACATCATCGACACGCCCGGTCACGTGGATTTCACCGTGGAAGTCGAGCGTTCGCTGCGGGTGCTCGATGGGCTGGTCGCGCTCTTCGATTCCGTCGCGGCGGTGCAGCCGCAGTCCGAAACCGTCTGGCGCCAGGCCAACAAATACCGCGTGCCGCGCATCATCTTCGTCAACAAGATGGACCGGATGGGCGCCGACTTCTTCAACGTGGTCGACAAGATTCGCGAGCGCCTGGGCGGCCGCGCCGTGCCGATTCAAGTCCCGATCGGCGCCGAGGATAAGTTCAAGGGCGTCGTCGACCTGTTTACGATGAAGAAGGTCGTCTACAGCGACGATCTGGGCTCGACGATGGCTTCGGAAGACGTCGAAGGCGAGCTGCGCGACCTGGCGATGACGTGGCGGCAAGCACTCGTCGAGGCGATCGCCGAGCAAGACGACGAGCTGCTCGAGATGTTCTTCGACGGTAAGGAACTCCCCATCGATCGCATGAAGGCGGCGCTGCGGCGCGCTACGATCGATGGCACGGTGCTGCCGATGCTCTGCGGATCCGCGTTCAAAAACAAGGGCGTCCAGCCGTTGCTCGACGCCGTGGTCGACTACATGCCCTCGCCGCTCGATGCCAAGAGCATCGTCGGGAAAGACCCCAAGGACGGTCACGAACTGACGCGCAAACCCGACGACGCCGAGCCGTTCTGCGCGCTGGCTTTCAAGATCGCGACCGATCCCTACGGCAACCTGACCTACTTCCGCGTCTACTCGGGCGTTCTGAACAAGGGCAGCTACGTGCTCAACTCGCGCAGCGGCCGCAAGGAGCGCATCGGGCGCATCCTGCGCATGCACGCCAACCATCGCGAAGACATCGACGCGATCGGCGCGGGGGACATCGCTGCTGCCGTCGGTCTCTCCGACACACGTACCGGCGATACGCTCTGCGACGAAAAGTCACCGATCACGCTCGAGTCGATTACGTTCCCCGAGCCGGTGATTTCGCAAGCGATCGAACCGAAGACCAAGGGCGACCAAGACAAACTCGGTCAGGCGTTGACGCGTCTCGCGCAGGAGGATCCGACCTTCCGCATGCGCACCGACGAAGAAACGCAGCAGACGATCATCGCCGGCATGGGCGAACTGCATCTCGAGATTATCCTCGACCGCCTGCGCCGCGAATTCAAAGTCGAGGCCAACGTCGGCAAGCCGCAAGTGGCGTATAAGGAAGCGATCACCAAGACGGTCGAAAAACAAGGCAAGTTCGTCCGCCAGTCGGGCGGCAAAGGCCAGTACGGCGACATCTGGCTGCGCGTGGAGCCACAGGAGCCCGGGACCGGTTTCGTCTTCGATTGGAAGATCGTCGGCGGCAAAGTGCCCAAGGAGTATGCCAAAGCGGTTCAGGAAGGCATCAAGGAATCGTCGCAGAGCGGCGTGCTGGCCGGCTATCCGGTGTTGGATTTCAAAGTGACCGCGTTCGACGGTTCCTACCACGACGTCGACTCGTCGGAGATGGCGTTCAAAGTTGCCGGGTCGCTGGGTTGGAAGGAGGCCAATCGCACGGCCGGTCCCATCCTCCTCGAGCCGATCATGAAGGTCGAAGTGACGACGCCCAAAGACTACATGGGCGGCATCACCGGCGACCTCGTTCGCCGGCGCGGCGTGATCCAAGCCACCGAAGAGGCGCCCGGCGGCGCGCAGGTGATCACGGCGAACGTGCCTCTCTCGGAGATGTTCGGCTACGCGACCGACATGCGGTCGGCGACGCAAGGCCGCGCGACGTATACGATGGAGTTTTCACACTACGAGAAGGCGCCAAAGTCGGTCGAAGAAGAGATCGTCGCCAAGGCTTCGGGCAAGAAGCCAGCCCACGCATAAAAGCGGCTTTACCGTTGGCGCCCGCTTGGACGCCGGCTCGTTGACAGGGTAAGGCGCGCCTTGGTATAGTCCCAGGGGTCATGCGCCCTCTTCGCGGGGGCGTTTGCATCGTAAGCGGTGACTGCGCTGCCAAACGCCAGGGTCCGAGGACTTGAACCGGCAGCGGCGTCCCGCACCCCTCTCAGCTTGCGTCAAGTGTAAGGAAGAAAATGGCCAAGGCAAAGTTCGAGCGCAATAAACCGCACGTCAACATCGGGACGACCGGTCACGTCGATCACGGCAAGACGACGCTGACGGCGGCGATTACGCATTGCCTCGCGACCGAAGGGCTGGCGAGCGCCCGCGGCGTCGACGAGATCGACAACGCGCCCGAGGAGAAAGAGCGCGGCATTACGATCGCGATCTCGCACCAAGAGTACGAGACCACGAAGCGTCACTACGCGCACGTCGACTGTCCGGGCCATGCCGACTACATCAAGAACATGATCACCGGTGCGGCGCAGATGGACGGTGCGATCCTGGTGGTTGCAGCGACGGACGGGCCGATGCCGCAGACGCGCGAGCACATTCTGCTCATGCGCCAGGTCGGCGTTCCCCGCATCGTCGTCTTCCTCAATAAGGTCGACCTCGTCGAAGACGAGGAACTCCTCGAGCTGGTCGAGATGGAGATCCGCGAACTGCTCACGAAATACGAATTCGACGGCGACAACACGCCGATCATTCGCGGCTCCGCCCTCAAGGCGCTCAACTCCGACGGCAAGCGCGGAGGCCCCGACACCGAGCCGATCTTCAAGTTGATGGACACGGTCGACGAGTTCATTCCGGAGCCCGTGCGCGAAATCGACAAGCCGTTCTTGATGCCGGTCGAAGACGTCTTCACGATCACCGGCCGCGGCACGGTCGGAACGGGCCGCGTCGAGCGCGGTCAAGTTAAGGTCGGCGAAGAGGTCGAGATCGTCGGGCTCAAGGAAGAAACGAAAAAGACCGTCGTCACCGGCATCGAGATGTTCCGCAAGCTGCTCGACATGGGCATCGCCGGCGACAACGTCGGCGTGCTTCTGCGCGGCGTCGATCGTAACGAAATCGAGCGCGGCCAGGTGCTGGCCAAACCCGGTTCGGTCAAGCCGCACAAGAAGTTCAAAGCCGAAGTCTACGTGCTCTCAAAGGACGAGGGCGGCCGGCACACGCCGTTCTTCGGAAACTATCGTCCGCAGTTCTACTTCCGCACCACCGACGTCACCGGCACCATCAAGCTGCCCGAAGGCGTTGAGATGGTCATGCCGGGCGACAACGTGCAGATGGACGTCGAACTGATCACGCCGATCGCGTGCGAAGAGGGCCTTCGCTTCGCCATCCGCGAGGGCGGCAGAACAGTTGGCGCCGGCGTCGTAACGGCGGTTTCGGAGTAACGATTCTCATGGCGTTACGTGTCGTCTCGGGTCGCTCGTCGCGCGGCCTCCATGCCGCGCTCCTGCTACGCCGCGCTCGCGCCTCCTGTTAAGGAAAATTATGGCCTCCAGCCAAAGGCGCTCGCGTCGGAGTCCCCTCGATGACACGTAGCGCCACTCGAATCTCACTCCTATCCTTGAAAATAGAATAAAGAGAAAGAAAGATGTCAAAGCAAAAGATTCGGATTCGTCTGAAGGCCTACGACCATCGCGTTCTCGACCAGTCGGCCGAGCGCATCGTCGACACCGCCAAACGCACGGGAGCGTTCGTGAGCGGTCCGGTGCCGCTGCCCACCGAGATCAACCGGTTTTGCGTGCAGCGTTCGACGAACAACGACAAGAAGTCGCGGGAGCATTTCGAGATGCGCACGCACAAGCGTTTGATCGACATTCTGCAGGCGTCGCCGAAGACGATGGATGCGCTGATGCACCTCGACCTTCCGGCCGGCGTCGATATCGAACTCAAGGCTTAGCCGCCGGCCTCGGCCGGGCTGCGGCGCCTCGCCCCCATTCGGGCGGGGCGTTTTTTCTTTGGGCGAAACCAGGGTAACGTCTAAAGCACCCCAGCCCACGGAGGATCTCCAAGTGGAAGTGAAATCAGGTTACATCGGAACGATGATCGCCCTTGCGACGGTCGCGTTCGGCCTGCTCGCGGCCGGAGCGTGGAACAAGTTCATCGCGGACCTCATCGCCATCTTTCTCAAGCCCGGTAGCGGTGTATTCGCGGAACTCATCTACGCGGTCTTGGTCACCGTCCTTGCGATCGTCGTGATTCAGGCACTCGGCAAAATCGCCGAGCGCGACGTCGGTCCGAAGACGTAACGCGGACTAGGGCGCCGGGTTGGCGGCGTTGGCTTTATGCGGCGGCTTGCCGGCACGAATCTTGAAGGCGAGTTCGGGGCGGCGCTGCATCGGCGGATAGACGTGCGCGCGAATTTCGAAACCCTTCTTGTGCAGGCCGAGGCGGTAGGCGGCCTGCTGCACCCCGTTGAGGATGTGCGCGCTCAGCTGCTCGTCACCGACGCCCAAGTCCATCAGACTGTGCACGTGCCGCTTGGAAATGAGCGTCGCGCGGATCTCTTGATCCTCGCGGGCTGACTCGTCTTCGTCGTCGACCGGGTCGTGGAAGACGACGACGTGATCGTCTTCGTAGATGATCTCGTTGTCACCGACGACTTTGTCCCAAGAGCGGGAATCCTTCGGCCACTCGGGCGGGCCGCCGAGGATATCGCTGGGCGTGACGATCGACTTGTGCTCGGCCATGCCTGCCACTTGGAACTGCCGCGTGGGATTTCCTTGGAGGACGCAGCCGCGGCGTTCTGAAAGCACGAGTGCGGGTATTCCAATTCCTCAGTTTGGAGCGAAGCGATGACCGCATGGATTTCGGAACTGCTCGCCGGCAGCGAGCAGCACCAATGGGAGAAGCCCGACCCGGAGCATACCTTCCGCGGTCGGCTCGACGGAACCCGAGCGAAGGCCGACGAGGTGGTCTACGAAGACGACGACGTCTTCGCGTTCCGCCACAACATCGACCGCAGTAAGGCGGAATGGTGGGAAATCCACGTCGTCATCATCCCGAAGTGCTGGATTCCGACGATTCTGGACCTCGGTCTGGGCGATGCCCGGATCTGGAACCGGCTCGTCGCCGGCATCCAGAAAGTCGCGCTCAAGATGAACCTCTACGAGAAGGGCTTCGTCATCCGCATGGGCGTGCTGCCGCCGTACCAGCACACCGAGCACGTCCACATTCACATTCTCTCCGGCAAGCACACGTCGCCGGTCGTCGACCATCCGCTCCCGGATGTCAGCTGAGGCGGCAGCTTCACCGGCCGCCCGGCCATCGCTCCTGAGCATCGCCCTCGCCTTCGCCGCAATCTCGTCGACCTCGTTTGGCGGCGGCCAAAAAGCCAGCATTCGCCGTCAGGTGACGTCGCGCGGCTGGATGGACGGCGAAGTCTTTATGGACGGGCTCGAGTTGGCGCAGGTGCTGCCGGGACCGAACATCCTCAACCTCGCCATCTATTGCGGCCAAAAGGTTCGCGGGCTGCCCGGCGCCCTCGCTGCATTTCTCGGCGCGAGCATTCCGCCGTTTGCGATCATCCTCATCGCCGGCGCGCTCTACTTCAAGTTCGCTTCCAACCCGTTCGTGCACGGAGCGTTGCGCGGCTGCGCCGTCGGCGCCCTCGGTCTGACGATCGGCAACGCGCTCGAGTTGAGTTGGGACGAACGTGGCGACTGGCTACGCGTGCTGCTTCTCGTCGTAACGGCGCTCGTCGTCGCGTTCTTCCGGATGCCGCTGCTGTTGGTCTTAGTCGTTTTCGGCGGTATCGGCATGGTTCACGAGTACGCTCGCACGCGCCGCGCGGGCACGGCGGACAAATGAGCCCTGCTTCCTTCAATACGGCCCTGCACTTGCTGTGGACGTTTTCGCAACTCTCGGTCTTGGGATTCGGCGGCGGCAAGGGCATCATTCCGCAGATGCACCGCGAGGCGACCGCTTTCGGGTGGGTGACGAACGACCAGTTCAGCCAGTTCTACACGATCGGCAAGCTCGTGCCCGGGCCCACGACCATCTTTGCGGCACTGATCGGATATGCGGCGATGCCGTCCAATCCGTTCTTGGGTGCGGGCATCGCCACGATCGGCATGTTCGTTCCTTCAAGTGCGATCATGATCGTCGTCGACAAACTGTGGGAGCGCTTTTCCGCATCTCCGTGGCGGCCGATCGTCGCGCACGGGTTGGCGCCCGCGATCGTCGGCCTAGTGTGGGCCAGCGTCCTGACGATTGCGCGCGGAACGGCGTCGGGCGTCTTGCCGTACACGCTGGCGGCCGTGGTCGCGCTGCTCATGCTGCGCACGAAGTTGAGCGCGCCGCTGCTGATCGTTCTCTCCGGGATCGTCGGGATCGTCGCGCTCCGCTAAACGCGACGTGCGGGAGCTGGGAAGTTTTTCCGCGGCCTGCCAGCGAACGACGGCGGATGCCCATCGAGCTCCACGAGACCCGGACGCGCTCGTTCCACGGCACCAAACGCCGCATCTACCATCTTCTCGAAGAGATGGGGACCTCCGGCGACCAGATTTGGCCGTTCGCCTCGCAGCCCTTCATGCGTTCGCCGGGACCGCTGGTTCCGGGCAAGACCGAGGAGTGGCATCTGGGCATGCACGGTATCCTCGCGGAAACGTCGCCTGAAGAGCGGATCGTCTGGCGCATTCAAAACGACGGCATCGACGGTACGCACTCGTTTCATCTGTCGAGCGAAGGCAAAGAGACCGTGCTGATCTACCGCGTCGATGCGATGTTGTCCGACACCGACGGACGTTTGCTCTGGCGGCGCTTTGAAGATCAGTTCGAACGTTCGACCGAAGCGCTCTTCGACAAGCTCGCGCGCGTCCTCAAGCGCTGAGCGTCAAGCGCGGTCGCAGACACGATGCAGCAACGTCGTCTAGGCCCGGAGGGTCCGCTCGTCTCGGCGATGGGCCTCGGCTGCATGGGTATGTCGGAGTTCTACGGCGCGGCCGACGAGCCCGAGTCGCTGCTCACCATCGCTCGAGCGCTCGAACTCGGGGTCACGATGCTCGACACCGCCGACATGTACGGTCATGGCGACAACGAGTCGCTCGTCGGCAGAGCGATCGCCGGTCGGCGCGACCGCGTCTTCCTCGCGACGAAGTTTGGGTTCATCCGCGACCGCGCCGATCCGGACAAACGCGAGATCAGCGGACGGCCCGAGCACGTGCGCGCCGCCTGCGAAGCGTCGCTGCGGCGTCTCAACACCAGCCACATCGACTTGTACTACCAGCATCGGCGCGATCTGAACGTCCCGATCGAAGAAACCGTCGGCGCGATGGCGGAACTCGTGCGCGAGGGAAAGGTGCGCTATCTCGGGCTCTCGGAAGCAAGCGCGAAGACGCTACGCCGAGCTGCGCGCGTCCACCGCATCACCGCAGTGCAGAACGAGTGGTCGCTGTGGTCCCGCGACTTGGAGCGAACCGGCCAACTCGAGGCCGCGCGCGCGTGCGGCGCGGGAATCGTGGCGTACAGTCCCCTGGGGCGCGGGTTTCTCACCGGAGCGATCACGAGCCCGGAGTTCGCCGCCGGCGACTTTCGCGGCACTAGCGAGCGCTTCACCGGCGATAACTTTCACCGTAACCGCGAGCTCGTGCGTGAAGTCGAAACGATCGCCGCGCGCCAGGGGTGCTCGGCGGCGCAAATCGCGCTGGCGTGGCTCTGCGCGCAAGGCGAAGATGTCGTTCCTATTCCGGGAACCAAGCGCGTCAGGTACCTGGAGGAAAACGTGGGTGCGCTCGACGTCGTCCTGTCGCCTGACGATCTCGCGACGCTGGAGAGCGTCTTTCATCCCGATGCGGCTAGCGGCAAGCGATATGCCGACATGAGTTTCGTCAACCGGTGAGCGCGACCCGCGTGAAGGCGCCGGCGCTCGACGCCGTGGACTTCATCGGCGCGTCGTCGCTGCTCTCCGACGAAGAGCGACTGATTCGCGACACCGTGCGCGCGTTCGTCCGCGACCGCGTGTTGCCCAACGTTGCCGAATGGTTCGAAGAAGGAACGCTGCCGCGCGAACTCGGTCGCGAACTCGGCGCGCTCGGCTTGCTCGGCATGCATCTCGAAGGCTACGGCTGTCCCGGCGCGAGCGCGGTCGCCTACGGTCTCGCCTGCATGGAACTGGAGGCCGGCGACGCCGGCGTGCGCAGCTTCGCGTCGGTGCAAGGATCGCTGGCGATGTTCGCGATTCATCGCTGGGGCGACGAGACGCAGAAGAATACCTGGCTGCCGCGCATGGTGCGCGGCGAAGCGATCGGCTGTTTCGGTCTGACCGAACCGGATTTCGGCAGCAATCCCGGCGGAATGCGCACCTTCGCGCGACGCGACGGCTCCGATTGGGTGCTCGACGGGACGAAAATGTGGATCACCAACGGATCGATCGCCGATCTCGCCATCGTTTGGGCGCAGACCGGCGACGGTATTTGCGGGTTCATCGTGCCGACCGAGACGAAGGGCTTTCGGGCATCGAACATTCACCGCAAGCTCTCCCTGCGCGCCTCGGTCACGAGCGAACTGGTGATGCAAGATTGCCGTCTTCCGGCCGGCGCATTGTTGCCCGGGGCCCGCGGTTTGGGCGGCCCGCTGGCATGTTTGAACGAGGCGCGCTATGGCATCGTGTGGGGCGCGATGGGGGCGGCGCGTTCGTGTTACGAGACGGCGCTCGAGTACGCGAAAACGCGGGTACAGTTCGATCGGCCGATCGGCGGCTTTCAGCTCACGCAAGAGAAGCTCGTCGACATGCTGCTCGAACTGAATAAAGGCACGCTGCTAGCGCTGCACCTCGGACGCCTCAAAGATGAAGGGCGGCTGGCACCCGCGCAGGTGAGCTTCGGAAAACTAAACAACGTGCGCGAAGCGCTCGCGATTGCTCGTCAAGCGCGGACCGTCCTGGGCGCCAACGGCGTCACGCTCGAGTACCCCGTCATCCGGCACATGAACAACCTCGAGTCGGTGCTCACCTACGAAGGCACCAGCGAGATGCACACGCTCGTCGTCGGCAAGGAAATCACCGGGCTCGACGCGTTCACGTGAGCCGAGCCCGCGGCGAGTGGCCGGTCGCAGGGCCGCCTTGGTGCTCACCCCACAAAGGTACGATGCCCGGACGAGAAATCGCGCCCACGCCGTCGCTTGACGCGCCCGGCAGCGCCTGGTAAACTTCCGGGGTTGTGGTCCAGGCCGGCCGCGGCTTCGTTTCGTGCGCCGGCGGAAGAAATGAGCAATACGCCTGGACCCGTGTACTAGCTGATTCAGTGACGAGGACGTAATGAAGAACATCCTTGGCCGCAAGGTTGGGATGACGAGCGTTTTCACCGACGACGGGCGCTACGTGCCGGTGACGGTGATCGAAGCCGGTCCCTGCACGGTTGTGGAGCGCCGGACGAAGGAGAAGCACGGCTACGAAGCCGTCGCTTTGGGCTTCGAGTCCGTAAAGAAACGGCGCGTCACCCGAGCCCTTGCCGGACACTTCAAGAAGCAGGGCGTCGAGCCGGCGCGGTACGTGCGCGAGTTTCGCGACGATATCGACGGCGCCGACGTCGGTGCGACGGTGACGGTAGCGGCCTTCGAGCCGGGCGACCGGATCGACGTTGTCGGGATCTCCAAAGGACACGGATTCTCGGGTGGCATCAAACGCCACAATTTCAGCGGCGGCGGAGCGAGCCATGGCTCGATGATCCACCGTCAGCCCGCCTCGAACGGCGACACCAATGCCGGACGTACGCTCAAAGGCAGCCGGCGGCCGGGTCAATACGGCGTCGACCGGACGACGACGCAGAATCTCGAGGTCGTGCGCGCCGATGCGGAGCGTAATCTCTTACTCGTTCGCGGACCGGTTCCGGGCGCCAAGAACGGCGTCGTCATCGTGCGCCGCAGCGTAAAGACGGCCAAGGCGGCGGGAGCCTAACGCGATGCCGAACGTCATCGACGCCGGCGGAAAGGTCGTGCGCGAAGTGGAGGCGCCGGCGATGTTCAACGCCGATCCTGCCGCGAAGACGCATCTGATCTTTCGCGCCGTCCACCGCGAACTTGCCAACGCCCGCGCCGGGACGGCGGCCACCAAGAAGCGGGACGAAGTTTCGGGCGGCGGCCGCAAGCCGTGGAAACAGAAGGGCACCGGACGCGCTCGCCAGGGATCGATTCGTTCTCCGCAGTGGCGCCACGGCGGCGTCGTCTTCGGACCCCAGCCGCGCAGTTACGTCCAGTCGCTCAATAAGAAGGAACGGCGTGCGGCGTTCGTCGCCGCGCTCTCCGAGCGCTTCGGCGCCGGCGCGGTGACGCTGCTCGACGCGGCGGAGTTCCCGATCACCAAGACCGCCGAGTTCGCGAAGCTGCTTTTCGGGAGCGCCAAAGAGGCCAAGACGGGTCCGTCGACGCTCGTCGTCTGCGGGCGAGACGAAGCCCATCGCGACGCGATCGCTCGCGTCGCGGGAAACTTGCGCCGCGTCGGCGTTACCGACGACGGCGCGCTCGACGTGAAAGACGTGCTGCGCTTTGAGCGCCTCGTTTTTACGACCGCCGGTTACGACGCCGTCGTCAAATCGCTCGCCGGCGAAGGAGGGGCAACGTAATGGACGCACGCGACGTGATCATGGCGCCCCGCATTACCGAGAAATCGATGGCCGGTGCTTTGACGCAACAGTACACGTTCTTGGTTCACCCGCACGCGACGAAAACGCAGATTCGCCATGCGGTCGAGGAACTGTTCAAGGTCAACGTCACCAAGGTCAACACGGTGAACGTCGCTGGAAAAACGCGGCGCTTCGCGCGGCGCAACCTGCGGACGACCGGCAAGACTTCCGACACCAAGAAAGCCATCGTCACCCTCAAGCCCGGTCAAAAAATCGAACTGGGCGGCGTTAATTACTTCGAGCAATAACCATGCCTGTAAAAAAATATCGGCCAACCTCGCCGGGACGGCGCTTCATCACCACGATGGATTTCTCGGACCTCACGAAGGTTGCGCCCGAGCGTTCGCTGCTCGAAACCGGAAAGAAGCACGCCGGCCGCAACAACAACGGGCATATCACCGTGCGCCACAAGGGCGGCGGAACGCGTCCCCGCTATCGGATCGTCGACTTCAAGCGCGCCAAGGACGGGATTCCCGCCAAAGTCGCGACGATCGAGTACGATCCGAATCGCTCGTGCCGCATCGCCCTCGTGCACTACAAGGACGGCGAGAAACGCTATATCCTCGCGCCGCTGAGCCTCAAGGTTGGCGATGCGATCGAATCGGGACCCGGCGCGGACATCAAGATCGGCAACGCGCTGCCGATCAAAAATATTCCGGTCGGCACGGTCATTCATAACATCGAACTGCGTCCGGGCCAAGGCGGAAAACTGGTTCGCTCCGCCGGCGTCTCGGCGCAACTGATGGCCAAAGAAGACACCTATTCGCAGATTCGCATGCCGTCGGGTGAAGTGCGCAAGATCCACGTCGACTGCCGCGCGACGATCGGCCAGCTTGGCAACATCGAACACGAAAATCAAGTCATCGGCACGGCCGGGCGCTCCCGGCATTTGGGCAAACGGCCGACGGTGCGCGGCATCGCGATGAATCCGGTCGACCACCCGCACGGCGGCGGCGAAGCGCGCTCCACGTCGGGTCGTCCGCCGACGACGCCGTGGGGCCAAATGACGATGGGTAAAAAGACGCGGCGCAACAAGCGCACCACCAAGATGATCGTCCGCAAGCGGGGTTCCAAGTAGATGGGTCGCAGTCTAAAAAAGGGCCCGTTCGTGGCCGAACATCTCATCAAGAAGGTCGAGAAGCTCAACGAAACGCGCGAAAAGCGCGTCGTGAAGACGTGGAGCCGCGCTTCGACCGTCGTCCCGTCGATGGTGGGCCACACGATCGGCGTGCATAACGGGAAGATGCATATCCCCGTCTACATCACCGAAAATATGGTCGGACACAAGCTCGGGGAGTTCGCTCCGACCCGCCACTTCCGCGGGCACGGCGGCGATAAGGCGACGGTGAAGACGTGACCGCTGCGTCGTCGGTGCCGGGAGCGGTCGCACATTTGCGCTTCGTACGCACCGGTCCGCGCAAACTGCGGCGCGTGGCCAACGCGATTCGCGGAAAGAGCGTTCGCGAAGCGCTCGTGCTGCTGCAGTTCGCCGACGTGTTCGCGGCCGAACCGATCGCCAAATTGGTACGCAGCGCCGTTGCCAATGCCGGCAATAACCACGACATGAACACCGACGAACTATACATCGCGCGCATTACCGTCGACGGCGGTCCGGGCGGCCGATTCACGAAGCGATTGGATCCGCGGGCGCAAGGGCGCGCGTACTTCAAACGCAAGCGCCTCTCGCACGTGACGGTCGTCGTCAGCGAGGAGCGTCCCGAGAAGACGCCGCGCAAACGGCCGGGTGCGTCGGTACAGGCCGGACGCAACCCGCGGCGCGCGCCGGCCGCGCCTTCCGGAGAAAAGCGTGCCGGACGCAAACGCCGCAAACAGACGGCCGCCGCGGGCGCGGGGGCTGCGGAGTAATCATGGGTCAAAAAATTCATCCCGTCGGGCTGCGATTGGGCATCACCCGCACGTGGGACAGTCGCTGGTTCGAGAAAAAACACTACATCGACTGGCTGCACGAAGACGTTGCGATTCGCAAGTTCCTTAACCGGTGGGTTCGCTCGGCGGCGATCAGCAAAGTCGAGATCGAGCGCCGGTCGAATCAAGCGCGCGTGATCGTCAACACGGCGAAGCCGGGCATCATCATCGGCAAGCGCGGCGTCGGCATCGAGGAGATTCGCAAGAACCTCGAGACGCTTACGGGCAAGAGCGTCCAAGTGAACGTCATGGAAATCAAGCATCCGGAGCTCGACGCCCGCCTGGTCGGACAAAACATCGTCGACCAGTTGGAGAAACGCATCGCGTTCCGCCGCGCGATGAAACAGGCAATCATGCGGACGATGAAGGCCGGCGCGCGCGGCGTGAAGGTGCAGGTTTCGGGCCGCCTCGGTGGTGCGGAAATCGCGCGCACCGAGCGCAACGCCGATGGCAAAGTGCCGTTGCACACGTTGCGCGCCGACATCGATTACGCCAACGTCGAAGCGTTCACGACCTTCGGCCGCATCGGCGTCAAGGTCTGGATCTATCGAGGCGAAGTGTTGCCGGATCAATCGCGCGCCGAATCCAATCTGCGCGATCGCGCCGACCGCGGCGGATTCCGTGAGCGCCGCGAACGCGGCGGTCGCGGTGGTCGCGGACGGGGAGATCGCGCGGTGCAGGCCGCGCCGGCAGCGGCCATCGCCGCCGAGCCAGCCGCGGAACCCGCCTCCGAGCCCGCACCGGTCCTCTCCGCCGAGCCCGCACCGGTCCTCGCCGCCGAGCCCGCACCGGTCCTCGCCGCCGAGCCCGCGCCGTTACCCGCCGCTGACCCCGTTCCGGCGAGCGAACCTGTCGCGCTGACAGAAGCAGCGCCGGCTGAGGCCGTGCAGCACGAACCGCCGATCGTGACGCCCGAACACGAGAGCGAAGCGCAGGCGCTCACCGAGGCGGCGTTGCCTAACGAGAGCGCGCCCGAAGGCGACGTCGATGCACTCGTCGACGCGGCCGCTCCACAACCGCCCGGCGACACGAGCCCGGCACCCGAGCCGGCACACGGAGAGGGCGCACCGTAATGCTGACACCCAAACGAGTGAAATGGCGCAAAGTGCAGCGCGGGCGCATGACGGGCCGCGCAATACGCGGCAGCACGCTGACCTTCGGCGATTACGGATTGAAGGCCACCGAGCCGTGCTGGATGACGAACCGTCAAATCGAGGCGGCGCGTATTGCGATGACGCGCCACATCAAGCGCGGCGGCAAGGTGTGGATCAAAGTCTTCCCCGACAAGCCTGCGACGAAGAAGCCCGCCGAGGTGCGCATGGGCGCCGGTAAGGGCAATCCCGAGTTTTGGGTGGCAGTCGTCCGCCCGGGACGCGTGCTCTTCGAACTCTCCGGCGTCGCGCCGGACGTGGCTCGGGAAGCGCTTCGCCGCGCGGCCGCCAAACTGCCGATCGATACGAAAATCGTCTCGCGCGAGGAGGCTTGAGCATGACGAAGAGCGGGCTCGACGAGTTGCGGATGTTGACGGTCAAGGAGTTGCAGCAGAAGGCACGCGACACGAAGTCGGAGCTGTTCAACCTGCGCTTCGCTTTACGGACCGGCCACCTCACGGATTTCAGCAAGATCCGCGCGATGCGCCGCACCTACGCCCAGATTCAGACCGTTATCTCCGAAAAGCGGTTTGCCGAGGAACACCATGGAGCAGCATAAGGAACGCGGAACGCGCCGCGTCAAGCAAGGGCGCGTCGCCTCGAACAAGATGGACAAGACGATCGTGGTCGTGGCCGAGACGCGCGTGCCGCATCCGGCCTACGGGAAGATCATTCGCAAGTCCACGCGATTCAAGGCGCACGACGAGAGCAACGAAGCCAACGTGGGCGACGTGGTTCGCATTGCGGAGTGCCGGCCGCTCTCGCGCGAGAAGCGATGGCGCTTGGTCGAGATCGTCGAGCGCGCGAAATGATTCAGCACGAAACGAGGCTCAAAGTGGCCGACAACTCGGGCGCGCGCGAGCTGCTCGTCATTCACGTCGCAGGCGGCAGCCGCCATCCGTACGCGCACGTCGGCGACGTGGTCGTCGGGACGGTCAAGAGCGCGATTCCGGGTGCGGCCGTCAAGAAGGGGCAGGTCGTCAAGGCGGTCGTGGTTCGAACGAGTTCGCCGATTCGGCGCAGCGACGGATCGGTCGTGCGCTGCGACGACAACGCGTGCGTCATCATCAAAGGAGAGAAAGACAATCTCGACCCGCGCGGCACGCGCGTCTTCGGTCCGGTCATGCGCGAACTGCGCGACCGCGGATTCCTGAAGATCGCGTCGCTGGCGCCGGAGGTTCTGTAAAACTATGGCGGACAAAACGAGCGTGATCAAAGGCGATACGGTGATGATTCGCCGCGGAAAAGAGAAGGGCAAGCGCGGCGTCGTCAAGGCGATTCAAGCGCGTCGCGGGACCGCGACCGTTGAAGGCCTCAACGTCGTCAAGCGCCACACCAAGCAGGGAACGAAGTCTTCCAACATGGGCGGCTCGATGCAGACCGGCGGCATCATCGAGAAGGAAGCTCCCCTGCCGATTTCGGCATTGCAATACGTCTGCGAGAAGTGTAAGGCGCCGGCGCGCCTGCGCCACCGCCGCACGTCCGACGGCGTCGTGCACCGCGTCTGCGCGCGCTGCGGCGAGCCTACGCGCGAATCGGCGAAGGGAGCGTAAACGTGGCCACGCGTTTGAGAGAGAAGTACGTCGGCTCGGTGCGACCGCGCCTCCAAGAGCGGTTCGGCTACGCCAACGTCAATCAGATCCCGGCGGTCTCGAAGGTCGTCGTGAACATGAGCGTGGGCGAAGCGATCGTTAATCCGAAGGCGCTCGATGCCGCAGTTGCAGAGTTGGCGGCGATCACGGGTCAGAAAGCCATTGTGACCAAGGCTCGCAAGTCGATCGCGGCCTTCAAACTGCGCGAAGGTATGAACATCGGCGCCAAAGTCACGCTGCGGGGCGAGCGCATGTACGCGTTCCTCGACAAGCTCTTCAACGTCGTGTTGCCGCGCATTCGCGACTTTCGCGGTCTGCCGGCGAAGTCGTTCGACGGGCGCGGAAACTACAATCTCGGCTTGCGGGAGCAGTTGGTGTTTCCCGAAGTCAACTACGATAAGGTCGACAAGGCGCGCGGCATGGACATCACGATCGTGACGACCGCCAAGACCGACGAAGAAGCCACCGAGTTTTTGACGGCGATGGGACTTCCGCTTCAGAAGGGGCATTAATGGCCAAGACGAGCATGATCGCGAAATCTCTGCGTACGCCGAAGTTCGGCGTGCGCAAGCACAACCGGTGCAGGGTGTGCGGACGTCCGCGGGGCTTCCTGCGGAAGTTCGCGATGTGCCGCATTTGCTTTCGCGAGAATGCCCATCGCGGCGTCGTTCCCGGCATAACCAAGGCTTCATGGTGATAAAATGGCAGCAGTAACCGATCCCATCGCCGATATGCTCACGCGGATTCGCAACGCCAACACGGCCAATCACAAGACGGTCGACGTTCCGGCGTCGCGTTCGAAGCAGGCGATCGCGAAGATTCTCGTGGACGAAGGCTTCATCGAGGGTTTCGAGCGCGTCAGCGAAGGCCCGCAAGGCACGATTCGCATCGCGCTCAAGTACGGTCCGGAGAAGGAGAAGGTCATCACCGGATTGCGCCGGATTTCGCGTCCGGGGTTGCGCGTCTATACGGGAAAGACCGAGATTCCACGGGTGCTGGGCGGCTTGGGTGTCGTCATCATTTCGACGCCGCAAGGCATCATGTCGGGCAAACGCGCCAAAAAAGCCGGCGTCGGCGGCGAAGTCCTGGCCTACGTCTGGTAAGGGGAAACCGGTATGTCTCGTATAGGTAAGATGCCCGTTGCCGTACCGTCCGGCGTGAACGTCACGCTGGATGCCGGTGACGTGCACGTCAAAGGGCCGAAGGGCGAACTGCGTCAAGCGATCTTGACGCGCGTCGTCGACGTTCGCGTCGAGGACGGCGGCGTCGTGGTCGAGCGCAAGGGAGAAGCCAAGGAGCATCGTTCGGCTCACGGCCTCACGCGTACGCTTATCGCGAATATGGTCGAGGGCGTCAGCAAAGGGTTCCGCAAGAGTCTCGAGATTCAGGGCGTCGGCTACCGCGTCGCCAAGTCGGGCGAAAAACTGAACCTCAGCCTGGGGTTCTCGCACCCGGTCGTTTTCGAGGCGCCCTCAGGCATCGCGCTTTCCGTCGAGGGTCAAAACCGAATCCACGTCGAGGGCATCGACAAGCAAGCCGTCGGACAGGTGGCCGCCGACATTCGCCGTCTGCGTCCGCCCGAGCCGTACAAAGGAAAAGGCATTCGCTACGCCGGCGAGCACGTTCGCAAGAAACTCGGGAAAGCCGGAAAGGCGGGCAAGAAGTAATGGCGCGCTCTAAGAACGACGCGCGGCGTGCGCGCCACGAGCGCGGGCGCAAGAAGATCGCCGGCGACGCGGGACGTCCGCGCCTGCTCGTGAGGCGCACGCTGCACCATATCTACGCGACGCTGATAGACGATGCGAAAGGCCACACGCTCGTCGCGGCATCGACGGTCGAGAAAACGCTCGGCGATCCGTTGCAATCGAAAACGAACGTGGAGGCGGCTAAGGCCGTCGGAAGCGCGATCGCGACGAAAGCCAAGGCGGCCGGAATCACCGACGTGGTATTCGATCGCGGCGGCCGCAAATACCATGGGCGCGTGCGCGCGTTGGCCGACGCCGCACGGGAAGCGGGGTTGAACTTCTGATGCAATTTCGGGGCGGTCGCGAACGCGACAACAGCGGCTTTGAGGAGACCGTCGTGCGTGTCAATCGCGTGGCGAAGGTCGTGAAAGGCGGCAAGCGCTTCAGCTTCAGCGCGCTCGTGGTGGTCGGTGACCGCAAGGGTAAAGTCGGTTTCGCCATCGGCAAGGCCGGCGAAGTACCGGAAGCCATTCGCAAAGGCGTCGAACGGGCTAAAAAAAGTCTCGTCACCGTACCGATGGTGGAAAAGACCATTCCGCACGAGGTGCGCCATCACGTCGGCGCCGCGTCGGTGCTGATGAAACCCGCCGCGCCCGGTACGGGCGTCATCGCCGGCGGCTCGATGCGCGCCGTGCTCGAACTCGCCGGCATCCACGACATCCTCACCAAGTGCCTCGGCACGACCAATCCGATTAACGTGGTCATGGCGACGGTCGAAGCGTTGCGATCGTTGCGGACCGCCGAACAAGTCGCCGCCCTGCGCGGCAAAACCGTGAAAGAGATCTACACCGCGCAAGCGTCGTAACGAACGCGAGCGAGCACGATTATGGCAGAAAAGAAACGAACAAAAAAGGCGCCTGAGCGCCGCAAGTCTGGGAGCGCTACGGCGGGAGGCGGGGTCGCCTCGGGCGCCGTCATGAAATTGGACGCCCTTACGCCGTCGCCGGGCAGCCGCCCGAAGCGCCAGCGGATCGGCCGGGGCCACGGTTCGGGCATGGTCAAAACCGGCGGCGAAGGAGGCAAGGGTCAGACCGTGCGCTCCGGCGGCGGCAAGGGACCGGCCTTCGAAGGCGGCCAGACGCCGTGGGCGCGTCGGCTTCCGCATCGTCGCGGCTATTCGCAAAAGGCCCGCGACATCGGCCACTTTCGGACGCATATCGCGGTGTTGAACCTGCACCGCCTCACGCAGTGGGATGCGTCGGTCGTCGTCACCCCGGAATCGCTTCAGGAAAAGGGCTTGGTCAAAAAGACGCTCGACGGCGTCAAAATTCTCGGCGGCGTGAAGGCTGACGGCACGTTGCCGCTGGGTCTGCAGTTTCGCGACGTGCTCTTCTCGGAGTCCGCCCGGCAAGCGCTGGCGGCCGCCGGCGCGCGTTTCGACGACAACCGCGATGATCAATAATCTGCGCGCGGCGGTCCTCGTGCCGGAGATCCGGCAGAGGATCGCGTTCGTGCTCTTCGCCTTCGCGTGGTTCGTTTTCATGATCCACGTGCAGCTGCCCGACGTCAACCAAGCCGCGTGGCAGCGAGCCTTGCAGCAGGGGACGTTTTACAATCTTCTCGGGTTCCTTTCGGGCGGCGCGCTGCAGAAGCTCTCGGTCATCGCGATGGGGATCACGCCCTACATTAACGCGTCGATCATCATGCAGTTGATGACCGTCGTGCTGCCGCAGCTCGAGGAGCTGGCCAAGAAAGGCGGCGAGGAAGGCCGCAAGAAGATCAGCCAGTACACGCGCTGGCTTACCATCGTGCTCGCAACGATGCAGGCGACCTTCATGGCCAACGCCATGGAAAAGTCGGGCGTCTTCTACGACCACAGCATCTGGTTTTTACTCTTCGCGATCATCGCGTTCGTTGCCGGCACGCTCTTCTTGATGTGGCTGGGCGAACAGATCAGCGACAAGGGCATCGGCAACGGCGTGTCGCTCATCATCTTCATCGGCATCGTGCTGCGCTTTCCGACGTACGTGTCGCAGACGTTCGCGGCGACGGCGGGAGGCGGCGAATCGATTCTCAATATCGTGCTCTACATCGTCATCGCCCTGATCGTGATCGTCTCGATCATCTTCCTCTACCAGGGGCAGCGGCGCGTCCCGGTGCAGCAGGCTCGCAGGACGGTCGGCCGCAAGATGTTTGCCGGCCGCTCCACCTACATTCCCCTGCGGCTCAACAACGCCGGCGTCATCTCGATCATTTTCGCGATCTCGATCCTGCTGCTGCCGCAGCAGGCGCTTTCGTGGTTCGGGCACACCGGCATCCCCCCGACGTACTTCCACTTGCTGGGGCCGATTGAGGTTCCGACCAACTTGGCGGCGTTGTCGGAATCGCTGAGCGTACACTTTTCGGTCAACGGCCTGCTGTACAACATCGTCTACTTCTTGCTGGTCGTCATCTTCACGTTTTTCTACAGTTCTATCGTTCTCAACACGCGAGACGTCGCCGACAATTTGAAGAAGACCGGCGCCTTCATTCCCGGAATCCGGCCCGGGCAGCCGACCGTCGACTACCTCAACAAGATTCTCGTGCGCATCACGACGGCAGCGGCGATCTACCTCGGTTTGCTCGCCGTGCTGCCGGGCGCCGTGCAGCGCGGCCTCTCGGTTACGACGTTCTATCTCGGATCCACGTCGCTGCTGATCGTCGTCGGCGTCGCGCTCGACACGATCACGCAGATCGAAGCGCGCCTGGCGATGCGCGACTACCGAGGATTCATCAAACGGTAACGCGAGCTTTTACGTGCGATTGATTTTCCTCGGACCCCCCGGTGCGGGCAAAGGTACGCAGGCGAGGATGCTGGAGGAGCGCTTCGGCGTCAAACAGATTTCGACCGGCGACATTCTGCGCGAGCAGCGTGCCGACAACACCCCGCTCGGACAGCAGGCCGAAGGGTTTATGCAACGCGGGGAACTGGTTCCCGACGGGTTAATTCTCGAGATGATCGCGGGAGAACTCGAAAAGCATCCCTCGGGCTTCGTGATGGACGGCTTTCCGCGCACGGTCGCACAGGCCGAAAGGTTCGACGCGATGCTCGCCGCCAAGAAAGTGCCGCTCGACGCCGTCGTGCTCTTCGACGCCGACCGCGCCACGTTGGTCTCGCGTTTGAGCGCCCGCTGGTCGAACCCGCGCAACGGTCGCACCTACAACACGTTGACCAATCCGCCGAAGCGCGCCGGGATCGACGACGGCGACGGGGGCCCGCTGATTCAGCGCGTGGACGACCAGCCGGAAACCGTCGCCAAGCGGCTCGACGTCTACGACGCGCAAACCCGGCCGCTCATCGAGTACTACCGGAAAACCGGCAAGCTCGTCGAGGTCGACGCGCTGCGCAACGTGCCGGAAGTCTCGGCGCAACTGCTCTTGAAGATTAGACCGCAGACGTTAGAGGACGAGCTTTCGGCGTCACTAGCGGACGTTGCGCCCGCCGGCGGACGGCGGAAGCGATGATCGCGCTCAAGTCGGCGCGCGAAATCGAGATCATGCGCCGCAGCGGCCGGATTACCGCGGCGGTGCTCAGCGATCTGATGCGTGCGGCTCGACCGGGAATCAGTACCGGCGAGTTGGACGCGATGGCGGAGAAAGGCATTCGCGATCGCGGCGGCGTGCCGACGTTCAAAGGGTATCGCGGATTCAGCGGATCGATCTGCGCGTCGATCAACGACGAAGTCGTGCACGGAATTCCCGGAGGACGCCGCTTGAACGAGGGCGATCTGCTTTCGATCGACATCGGCACGACGCTCGAAGGGTACGTAAGCGACAGTGCCGCGACCGTGCCTGTCGGCAACGTCGGCGCCGCCGCGCGACGGCTGCTGGACGTGACGCAAGAGTGTTTGTTCGAGGGGATCGCGGTGATGCAGACCGGCAAGCGCGTCGGCGATATCGGGGCGGCCGTCCAGGCGCACGCCGAGCGGCACGGATACGGCGTGGTGCGCGATCTGGTCGGACACGGCGTCGGGCGCGAGATGCACGAGGATCCGCAGGTCCCCAATTACGGGAAGCCTGGGACGGGGGCCGAGCTGCGCCCCGGCCTGGTGCTCGCCGTCGAGCCGATGATCACCGAGGGCGACCACAAGGTCGCGATCCTCAAGGACGGCTGGACAGTCGTGACGGCAGATGGTAAACTCGCAGCGCACTTCGAGCATACGATTGCGGTAACCGCCGAAGGACCGCGGATTCTTACGCTGCGCGACGCCGGCGAGCCGGAAGTCGCTCAGCGCTACCGCCCTCCCCAGGAAGCCCGCGTATGACGACGACCGCAGCCCGCCGAAGTCCCGATCTCAGAATTGCAGCGAGAAACCGTTGGTTTGAGCGCCCCCAGGGGAGTCTCGATCCAACCCAAACCTACAAGGCGCTCATGGTTTGGGGGCCCCACGCAGTGGGGGGCGCGGAGCTTGGAGCGGAGCGCCTTTCAAAAGAGAAAGCCCATGGTCTGGGGCCCCACGCAGTGGGGGGCGCGCAGCCTAGGGCGGAGCGCCTTTAAAATGAAAGTACGACCTTCAGTCAAACGGATTTGTGAAAAGTGCAAGATCATTCGCCGCCAAGGTAAGGTGCGTGTGATTTGCGACGTCAATCCGAAACACAAACAGGTTCAAGGATAAGGAAGCGACATGGCCCGTATCGCCGGCATCGATTTGCCTCGTGAAAAGCGCATCGAGATCGCGCTGACCTACATCTACGGCATTGGAAGGACGACCGCGTTGAAGCTGGTCCACCACGCCGGGATCAGCCCGGATTTGCGCGTGAAGAGCATGGGCGAAGACGACGAAAAGAAGCTGCGCGACGCGATCGACGCGCTGGCCTTGCGCGTGGAAGGCGATCTTCGGCGGGAGGTCCAGGGAAACGTCAAACGCCTGATGGACATCGGATGCTACCGCGGCATTCGCCATCGCCGTGGGCTACCCGTACGCGGCCAGCGAACGAAAACCAACGCGCGCACGCGCAAAGGGCCCAAGCGCACGGTGGCCGGCAAGAAGAAGGTCGCCACGAAGAAGTAAGGTGAATCGATTCGGGCTCGGCGATGCCGGGCCCGACTCGTTTGTGAAAGCGACACGGTGATTTACGTCGGAACCTGCGGCTTTTCGTATAAGGAATGGATCGGGCGGTTCTATCCGGCGAAGATCAAGCCGGTGGAGATGCTGCCATACTACGCCCGGCTTTTCCGTGCAGTCGAGATCGATTCGAGTTACTACGGCGTTCCCTCGGAACGAACGACCGAATCGATGGCGGTCCGCACGCCGGCGCACTTCCGGTTCAGTTTCAAAATGCCGCAGACGCTCACCCACGCGCGGGACCCTGGACCGCAACTTCACGACGATGCGCCGGCCTTTCGAGCATGCTTGGGACCGATGCGCTCGGCAGGGAAACTCGCATGCGCGTTGGCGCAGTTTCCCAACGCTTTCAAACCCGGCGCGGCGTCGGTCGACCGCTTGAAGCGCATTGCAGAAGCCTTCGAGGACATTCCGCTCGTCTTCGAGTTTCGCAACCGTCTCTGGCAGCAGCCGGCGACGACGGCGATGCTGCGCGAACTCGGCGTCGGCTACTGCAATGCCGACATGCCGGCGCTCGAGGGATTGCTCGAGCCGTCGGCCGACGTGACGTCGAGCGTCGGTTACGTGCGCTTTCACGGGCGCAACGCGGGGCAATGGTGGCGCGGCTCCAACGTGACGCGATATGACTATGCTTACGCTCCGGAGGAGCTGGTTCCGTGGGCCGATCGCATCGCCGAGATCGAAGCCCAAGCCGCGCAGACGTACGCCTTCTTCAACAATCACGCCAACGCTCACGCGGCGCGCGATGCCGAAATGCTCTCTTCGCTCCTGATCGAGCGCTACGGCGAACGCGCGGACGAAACGCTGGCGATCGCGGAGGGAGGGGTTCCGGCGCAGACCGAGCTTCCCGGAATCGGCTCGTGAAGGCGGTCGTCACCACCGGGGGCCGGATCGACGGCGAGTACGCGCACCTCGCCGGAACGACGGTGAAGGCGCTGGCGATCGTTCGCGGCGTTTCGATGCTCGACCGCATCCTCGCTGCGTTGCGCGCGGCAGGCGCGTCGCATATCGCCGTCGTCGGCGGTGCGGAGGTCCGTGCGGCATGCGCGGACCGCGTCGATCGCATCGTCGACGAAGGCCCGACCGGCGAGCGGAACGTTGCGCTCGCGTTACACGCGTGGGACGATGACGAACCCCTTCTCTACGCGACCAGCGACCTGCCGTACGTGACGCCGGCCTCGGTTGCCGGCTTCGTTCGGCGCGCTCCGCCCGGAACGATCGCCATGCCGCTCGCGGAGCACGCCGATTTCACGTCACGGTTCGCCGGCGCGCCGGCCGCCGGCATCGTTCTGGCCGGCGAACGCGTGGTCAACGGCGGCGTCTTTTTACTGCCGTCGCGCAGCCGCGATCGCGTCGCCGCTCTCGCGGCCGCGTTTTTCGGCGCGCGCAAAGCGCCGTGGCGCATGGCCTCGCTGATCGGTCCGATTCCACTGCTGCGTCTGGCATTCGGACGGTTGAGCGTCGCGGCGATCGAGCGCGAGGCCTCGCGCATCGTCGGAGTGCCGAGCGTGGGGGTGCCGCGCTGCGCGCCGGAACTCGCCTTTGATGCCGACACCGCCGCGGAATACCGGTATGCCTGCGAAAACGCTTAAGCCCCCTAGCGCATTCCGCCTCGGCCTGTTCTGGCTTGGGATTCAGGCGGTCTGGGGCGCGCTGCTCGGCATTTCGCTGCAGGCGCGCACGATCGAACTGGTCCCGGGAGCGAGCGCGTTGATCGCGTACGGACGCTTGGCGACGATCGGCGCGCTCGTTGCCGCCATCGTGCAGATCGCAGTCGGACCGCTTTCGGACGCGCGCCGCCGGCGCGGAAGCCGTCGCATCGAATTCTACGTCGCCGGCAGTGCAATCGGAGCGTTTGCGTTAGCCGGCTTTTTCGCCGCCGGAAACTTCGGCGCGCTGACGCTCGCATTCGTCGCTTTGCAGGCTGGTTTGAATTTTGCGATCGGACCCTATCAAGCCATCATCCCCGACGCCATCCCGCGTTCCGAATTTGGACGAGCGTCGTCGTGGATGGCGGCCTTGCAAAGCGCTGGCAACGCACTCGGTGCGGTGCTTGCGGCAACGATCAACGACGCCCGGCTGCTCGCGTCGGCATTGATCGTCGTACTTGGCGGTACGGCGGCCGCGACGTGCGCGCATGCGCGCAGCATCGAACTCGAAGCCGCGCGCCCGCGCGAGCCTCTGCGCGTCACGCGCGCGTTCGCCGATCTGTTCGTCTCTCGCGCGTTCGTTTATACGGGTTTCTACACGCTGCTTGGATATTTGCTGTTTTACGTTGCCGCCGTGCTGGGAACGCCGTCGCTCGCGGCGGCGAAACTGCACAGCGGCGAACTGATTCTCGCGTTTACCGTCATGGGTGCGCTCGGAGCCGTCGCTGCGGCGCGACCCTCGGATCGCCTCGACAAGCGGCTCGTCGCCTCGGCGGGCGGCGCGATCGTGATCGCCGCACTGGGCGGCTTCATCGCAGCCCACACGTTCGGCGGCGCGGCCGCCGCGACGCTCGTGGCCGGCTTCGGCTGGGGCATCTTCCTCGCTGCGGACTGGGCGATCGCGTGCCGCGTGCTGCCGCCGGGTGCGCTCGCGACGACGATGGGCATCTGGAACCTCGCCGTGATTCTCCCCCAAATCGTCGCACCGGCCCTGACCACCGCGGTGCTCGCGCGGCTCACGCTGGCCGCCGCCGCGCAGGGCCCGAAGGCCGCCTTCGCGCTGGCGGCGGGTGAGACTCTGGTTGGAGTCGCCTGGCTTTGGCGTTTACCGGCAGGCTCGCTGGGGGAATAAGGGCTACCGTTGGAGCGGATCCGCGCGGCAACCGCATTACCGTGCCCCGGGTCCACATGCGGGGGGAGCGATTGCTCCCGCCATCAGCTCTGAAAACCATCCCTTTAAGGAGGCATTCGTGAAACGACTGAGCACCGGGGTCCTCGCGGCGCTGATCGCAGCGGCGTGGGGTCTCAACGCGGTGTTCGACCCGTCGAACGCGCAGGCGTCTGGAAACACAGGCAACAGCGTCGCGCAGACGGGGACAACGCCGCCGGCGAACTTCGGAACTCCGCCGTCGGGGCAAATCCCTATCCTTTATAACGATCACCACGTCTATACCAAGCCCGACGTCCTCAAGCAGGGCCGCGTGCTCGCGGCGCTGGTCAAGGGCGGTACGGTCCTCATCCCGCTGCGCTCGATGTTCGAGCAAATGGGAGCGACCGTTTCGTACGATCCCGGCACCAAGACCGCCACGGTAACCAAACCCGGTTCGGAGGTCAAGGTGACGGTCGGTAAGCCCGAAGTGGTGGTCAACGGCGAGTCGCGTCCGCTCGACGTGCCGCCGATGATCTATCAAGGTAACGTCCTCGTGCCGGTCCGCGTCATTTCGGAGGGCATGGGCGCCTACGTGCAATGGGTGCCGGATCAGCACGTCGTCGTCGTCCGGTACATTCCGGCGACTCCGCCGCCGCCCCCGGCGACCGCGGCACCGCCGCCCCCGCCGCCGACGCCGACGCCGGCTCCGGTGAAGACGCCGTATAACGACATCTTCGTTGCCGGCGACTACATCATCTCGCCGAAGGTCTACAACGAGTTCAGCCCGGGCAACACCGGCACGAGTTCGTATGCAGTCCGCGGCGCAATCGAGTTCAGCGCGCTGAACATTCCGTGGATGGCCGAAGGGTCGTTCGAACAATACGGCTATCCGCACAATTGCGGCACGACCTCGACGATTACCGCCGTCGATCCGCAGTGTTTCGTCACTGGAATCGGCGGAGGTTATCAAACGTTCGTTCCGGCGTTCAACGCGCGCGACACGGACGTGGATGCGCGTTTGGGCATTCGCGTGCTCAACCCGCGCGTGTACATCGGTGTCGGTTACCTGTGGCGTTCGACCAACTACGGCTACCCGAACATGAACGGCGTCGGATTCGGTATCGAAAAACTGCCGGATCTCAACGTACCGCTCTCGTTCTTCGGCAGCTTCTGGTACTATCCGCAAGTCAAGGGCGACTTCTCGAACGCGGCGGTCTCGGCGTCGCTTGCGTACAATCTGTACAAGTATCAGATTGGCGCCGACTACGTGATCGGCAACAGTCCGGTCTTCATTGAAGCCGGCTGGATGGGCGACAATCTCACCAACAAGACGAACGCACCGTCGGGAATCACCGATAACGGACCGTTCGCCGGTCTCGGAATCAAGTTCTAAGACAAACGTCGCCGCAAGCGAGCGGGCTCCGGCAGGCCGGGGCCCGTTCTCCTTTTTGGGTTGCGCGACCAGCCGCTTCGTGGCATAGTGTGCGGGTGAGGGCCGCCAGGCGTGCCCTCGGATTTCACTTGTTTTTAGGAGGCTTTTCGTGAAACCAGCCCGCACCGTTCTGCTCGCGGCTCTCGTCGCAGCCGCCGGCACGCTCAGCGCGGTTGCAGCGCCGTCAACCGGGGGGCAAAGCCTCGCGCAGACGGGTTCTACGCCCCAAGCGAACTTCGGAACGCCGCCGTCAGGCCAAATTCCGATTCTTTACAACGATCATCACGTCTACACGAAACCCGACGTCCTCAAGCAGGGCCGCGTTCTCGCGGCGCTCGTGAAGGGCGGTACGATTCTTATTCCGCTGCGTTCGATGTTCGAGCAGATGGGCGCAACTGTCTCGTACGACGCAGGAAGCCAGACGGCTACGGTGAGCAAAGCCGGAGCCGAGATCAAAGTCACGATCGGCAAGCCCGAAGTAATCATCAACGGTGAGTCGCGTCCGCTCGACGTGCCGCCGATGATGTACCAAGGCAACGTGCTCGTTCCCGTGCGCGTCATCTCGGAAACGATGGGCGCGTACGTTCTGTGGGTTCCCGACAAACATCTCGTCGTCGTGCGGTATATTCCCGCAACGCCGCCTCCGCCGGCGCCGCCTGCAGCCGCACCGCCGCCGCCGCCGCCGACACCGGCTCCGACGCCGAAGCCGCAGTACAAAGATCTGTTCGTAGCCGGCGACTACATTATCTCACCGCATGCGTACAACGAGTTTGCAAACTCGGCACGCGGAACGGGCGGATCCTTCACGGTTCGCGGCGCGATGGAGTTCGACGCCTTCAACATTCCGTGGATGGTCGAAGGCGACTATAACAACTGGGGGTACCCGCACGATTGCGGCGTAGCGCAAAGCGTCGCGACACCGCAGAACGCGCCGCAGTGCTACGTGACCGCCATCGGCGGCCGATTCGCCACCTACGTACCGGCGTTCTCGGCGGTCAACCGCGACGTCGACGTGCGTCTCGGCGTTCGTATCTTCAATCCGCGCGTCTACATCGGCGTCGGATACATCTGGGGTTCGAGTAACTACGGCTATCCGAACCTTCAGGCGGTCGGCGGCGGCATCGAGAAGCTGCCCGACCTCGATCAAGCCCTGTCGTTCTACGGCAGCGTTTACTACTATCCGAACTATCGGGGCACGTACACCAACGCGGCCATCAACACGGGCCCGACCTCGTACGGCATCGGCTACAACCTGCTCAAGTACAAAGTCGGCGTCAACTGGGTGGTCATCGGTCCGGTCTTCCTCGACGCCGGCTGGTCCGGCGAGAACGGCGCGAACAAAAACAACGCTCCGATCTCGTTCTCGTACAACGGCGCCTACGTCGGGCTCGGCCTCAAGTTCTAGCGGGGCACCCGAAGGAAGGTTAAGGAAAGCGGCCAAGGGCTCGGCAGTCGCCGGGCCCTTGCGCTTGTCTCGAGGCTCGGGTAGAATGGCGGATTGTGGCGCCCGCTCTCTCCTGGGTGCCGCGCGGCAGCGCGATCGCCATCGCCGAGCGTTCGCGAACAAGCAGATCCGCAGAAGGGTCGAGGCGACGACACCCCGTCGTTCGGGGAAAGATAAACATCGGAGATTCGGTTGGCTGCAAAGAAGCAAACGAAGTCGCGCCGTAAGCGCGAGGTAAAGAACGTTCAATCCGGCGTGGCGCACGTGCACGCGTCGTTCAATAACACGATCGTGACGATCAGCGATCCGCATGGGAACGTCGTGTCGTGGGCGTCGGCCGGCAATCTCGGCTTCAAGGGTTCGAAGAAATCGACGCCGTTCGCGGCGCAGATGGCCGCGGAAGCGGCCGCGCGCAAGGCGATGGATCACGGCATGAAGTCGACCGACGTCTTCGTGAAAGGCCCCGGAGCCGGACGCGAGGCGGCCATCCGGTCGCTGCAAGCAGCCGGCCTTGAGATAACCATGATCAAAGACGTTACGCCGATTCCGCACAACGGCTGCCGCCCGCCGAAACGCCGCCGGGTTTAATTAGGAGAGTTTATGTCGCGCTATACCGGCCCCGTTTGCCGGCTGTGCCGCCGTGAAACCGCGGCCAGCAAGACGGGCGAAAAGATTAAGCTGTTTCTCAAAGGCGACCGCTGCCTTTCGAAAAAGTGCGCCGTCGAGCGGCGTGGAACCGCGCCGGGTCAGAAGACCGCCGGCAAGTCGCGTACGAAGATTTCGGAGTACGGCCGCCAGCTGCGGGAGAAGCAGAAGATGCGCCGCTACTACGGCGTGCACGAAACGCAGTTTGAGAATTATTTCCGCGAAGCGGCGCGTGTCCCCGGTCAGACCGGTAAGACGTTTCTTTCGCTGCTGGAGCGCCGGCTCGACAACATCGTCTATCGCTTGAACTTGGCGGGAAGCCGGGCGCAAGCGCGGCAACTCGTCACGCATCGGCACTTTCGCGTCAACGGACGCCTCGTAAACATTCCGTCGTACGTGTGTAAGCCGGGAGACGCGATCTCGATCGGCGAGCGCAGTCTGAAGTCGACCGTCTTTCAATCGAATCTCGAAGTCGCCGCGGGACGTCGGCCGCCCGAATGGCTCGATTGGAACGATCAGGATAAGACCGGAAAAGTCGTGCAAATGCCCGCACGCGAGCAGATCGACACTCCGGTAGACGAGCAGCTCATCGTCGAATATTATTCTCGATAGAAAGCTCGTGCTTTTGCCGATATCATCGTCTACTCGGGCTCATTTGGGCTTGCAAACTTCGGCCCTCGCATTCTCCGATCTCGACAGAACCGCGGCTTTCTCAGTACCAAGCGCAGTGGCATTTTAAGTATCAAACTCACAACCGTCGCTAGACGTACGATCGTCCGAGTCGGGGATTCGGGCGGATAACGCAAGCGGCCATAAAGGACGACTGACCTCAATGACCATTCTGGAAGCGCCCGCCGGCGCGACGATCGAAGTCCGCGAGCGGCGCGATCACTATGCGAAGTTCGTGATCGAACCGCTCGAGCGCGGATTCGGAATTACCCTGGGCAACGCGCTGCGGCGCGTCCTGCTCAGTTCGATTCCGGGCGCGGCCGTGACGTACATGAAGATCGACGGCGTGCTGCACGAGTTTTCCACGATCCCGGGGATGGTGGAAGATACCATTGCTCTGATGCTCAACCTCAAGGGTTTGCCCGTGAAGTTGAATACGGACGAGCCGAAGGTCCTGATGCTGAACGTGAGCGGTGCGCGCGACGTGTCTGCCGGCGACATCACTGCGGATGCCGACGTCGAGATTCTCGACCCGTCGTATCGCTTGGCGACGCTTTCCGCGAAGGACGCAAAACTTTCGATGGAAATCGGCGTCGAGAAGGGCCGCGGTTACGTGATGGCCGACAAGCAGCGCAACATCGAGCACATGATCGGGCTGATTCCTCTCGACTCGATGTTCTCGCCGATTCGCAAGGTCAACTTTACGGTCGACGATACCCGCGTCGGGCAAAGCGTGGATTTCGATCGCTTGACGGTTGAGATCGAGACCAACGGCTCGGTGACGCCCGAAGAGGCGCTCTCCACCGCGGCGCAGATCGTTCAGGAGCAGATGGATCTGTTCGTGTCGTTCACGAACCGGGCCGAACCGCTGCCGGAGGCGCCCCCCAACGAGTGGGACGTGCCGGTGGAAACGCTGAATCTCTCGGTGCGCTCGTTCAACTGTCTCAAGCGCGCCGGAATTTCCAAGGTCTCCGAACTGCTCGATCTCACCGAAGACGAGATCATGAAGATGCGCAACTTCGGAAAGAAGTCGCTGGACGAAATCAAACAGGTGCTTTTGGAGAGGGGGCTGTCGCTGCGTCAATCGTAGCGAACGACGACATGCCGCACAACATCGCTTACAAACGGCTCTCACGCACCGACGGACACCGCAAGGCGCTCCTTCGAAACCTCGCGACGTCGTTCTTCAAACACGAGAAGATCGAGACGACGTCGTCAAAGGCTAAGGAGATCGGCCCGGTCATCGAGCGCTTGATCACGACCGCGCTCGCCGGTGACCTGGCGGCGCGGCGCAACGTCGCCGAGTTCATCACCGAACCCGCGGTCGTCAAGAAGCTGGTCGAGCAGATCGCGCCGGCTCTGAAGGGACGCACCGGCGGATACACGCGCGTGACCAAGACGCGCGTTCGTCCCGGCGATGCGGCCGAACTCTCGCTGATCGAACTCGTGAAGTAACCTCGGCTCCGGCGCATGCTCAGGTTGGCGCTGCTCTTCTCGGTCATCGCGATCGCGTTCGACGCGATCGCGGCCTCGATCGCTCGCGTCTTCGCATTCAACTACGGTCAGTTTCAACTTCTAGCGGTGATCTTGTTCGCGGCTTACGGGATCGTGGCGGGGCAACGATTGCGTTCGGCACGCGCGCTCGCCGCCGTAGCGATCGCGGTGGTCGTCGACGCGACCGCAGGATCGTACGTCGCCTCGCTGATCGGCGCGTGGATCGTCACGAACCAAACGGGTCGCGAAGCTCTTGGTTCGACGTTGCTCTCGGCGTTGCTGAATATGGTGGTCGGCGGTGCGGGCGTCGTGGTGGGCGACCGCGTCGCTCACCGCGCCTAAGCGTGGCGTCGACCTTCCTAATATCCGGAAGGAACGCCCGCGAAAAACAAGCTGGCGCCGATGACTGCACCCAGCACGATGAGGAATGCCGGCGCCAAGCGCCGGCCGTACGACGAGGCCGCCAGCGCTCCCAGCGCCAGCGCCACGACGCCCGTCCCGAGCAGATACGGATCTTGATCTTGTAAGAAGTGCGTGAGCAAGACGCCGAAAAAGCCGATGAAAAACGTCAGCAGCGGTGAAGCGCGCCGGCCTAGGAGCGCCGCGGTTCCGACGACCAAAACACCGGCGAGCAACGCGCGCAACGGCAAGAGCGGTTCGCCGGCGAGTCCGATGCCGAGAAAGACCGACGCGATGGCGGCCGCGATCAGTTGGCGCAAGAAGACTCCACGCTCTCCGTCACGGGGAAGGCATTTCGCCACGACGGCGGCGCCGGTCCCTCCGAGGAGCCCTCGCAGCTGCCCTGGTAGTATCGGGGCATGAGCACCACGCTGGAGCGCACCGCGCCCTTCAAAAACGAAATCGTAAAGGACTTCACCGATCCGGCCGACGCGGCCGCGATGCGCGCGGCGCTGGACGCGGTGAAAGCCGGCTTCGGGAGACACTATCCGCTCGTCATCGGCGGCAAGCGCATCGAAACCGAGTCGAAGATCCGATCGCTCAATCCGGCGGATCCGTCGCAGGTCGTCGGGCTCACGAGTTCGGCGTCGAAGGAGCAGGCGGCCGAAGCCATCGAGGCTGCCGCACAGGCTTTCGAATCGTGGAAGCGCGTCGACCCCGAAGAACGCGCCGCTTGCATCTTCAAGGCGGCCGATTTATTGCGGCGGCGGCGCTTTGAGTACGACGCGCTGTTGGTCTACGAAGTCGGAAAGAGCTGGCCCGAAGCCGACGGCGACATCGCCGAGGCGATCGACTTTCTCGAGTTTTACGCGCGCGAGGCGCTGCGCTATGCGGCTCCGCATCCGGTCGTGCCGCTCGAAGGCGAGCGCAACGAGATGATCTACATCCCGCTGGGTGTCGGCGCCGTCATTCCGCCGTGGAATTTTGCGGGTGCGATCATGGCCGGTATGACGGCCGCGGCGATCGTCACCGGCAACACGGTCGTCCTCAAACCGTCGAGCGACGCGGCGATCGTGGCCGCGTGGTTCGTCGACCTGCTGCGCGAAGCCGGCGTGCCCGACGGGGTCGTAAACTTCATTCCCGGATCCGGCAGCACGATCGGCGATCTGATCGTGTCGCATCCGCTCGTGCGATTTATCTCGTTCACGGGCTCAAAAGAAGTCGGTCTGCACATCAACGAACTTGCCGCCAAGCCGCAAGCGGGCCAGAAGTGGATCAAGCGAGTCGTCGCGGAGATGGGCGGCAAAGATTCGATCGTCGTCGCCGCCGACGCCGATCTGGACGCCGCCGTGGAAGGCGTCGCCGCTTCGGCGTTCGGTTTTCAAGGACAGAAATGTTCGGCGTGTTCGCGTGCGATCGTCGAAGCGCCGGTCTACGACGCATTCGTTGAAAAGCTGCGCGGCCGCGTTGCGAAGATCGCCGTCGGCGACCCGAGCGACCCAGCCAACTACATGGGACCGGTCGTAAACGACGCCGCGCTCAAATCGATATCGCGCTACATTGAAAAGGGGAAGTCGGAAGGCCGCCTCGTCGCCGGCGGGGAGCGCGTCGGAAACGTCGGCTACTTTCTCGCGCCGACGGTCATCGCCGACGTCGCGCCGGATGCGACGATTGCCCAGGAGGAGATCTTCGGCCCGGTGCTCGCCGTCATCAAGGCCAGAGATTTCGACGACGCAATGACGATAGCGAACAACACCGAGTTCGGACTCACCGGCTCGCTCTACACCAGCGACGAGCGCAAGATCGCCCGCGCGCGCGACGACTTCTTCGTCGGAAACCTGTACTTCAACCGGAAGAGCACCGGCGCCATGGTGGGGGCGCACCCGTTCGGCGGCTTCAACATGTCGGGGACCGATAGCAAGGCCGGCGGACCCGACTACCTGCTGCTTTTCATGCAGGCGAAGACGATCTCCAGAAAAATCTGACCGGGGGCTTCCGGCTGCAACCAAGCCGCCTCGAAGCGGGTTGCGGCGTTTAGAGGTGGGTGCCGCAAGGCCGACCGCCTGGCCGCAAGCGCCGAGTCCCGAAGGGGACAGATTGCACGGCCGCTTTCCTTGACACGCCGGGACCCCGGCGATAAGATAGCCTTCGTGACTCTGGGCGCCGGGCGCAAACGCGGTCGACAAGATCCGCGCGCGACTGACTCGGCCCTCTTAGGTTCGCTCCTTGAAAACTGAACAGTGCAGCAGCGCAAACAGTCTGTGGGTCTCCGACCTCTAAGACAAGGTCAATCGTGGCAATGTCTTTTGAGAATCGCGAGAACGTACAATTCTGCCGGCATCCTACGGGATGCGGACCGGTTCGCAAACGGTCCTGAAACGGCGCGCGAAATTTGGGAGCCGGCATCGGCTTTTCCATAAGATTTTTATGGAGAGTTTGATCCTGGCTCAGGACTAACGCTGGCGGCGTGCCTAACACATGCAAGTCGAACGAAGTAGCAATACTTAGTGGCAGACGGGTGAGTAACACGTAGTCAACCTACCTCAGCGTGGGGGATAACTAGCCGAAAGGTTAGCTAATACCGCATACGATCGCTAAGTGGCATCACATGGCGATGAAAGGAGCAATCCGCGCAGAGAGGGGACTGCGTCCCATTAGTTAGTTGGTGGGGTAACGGCCTACCAAGACTCCGATGGGTAGCTGGCTTGAGAGAGCGACCAGCCACACTGGAACTGAGACACGGTCCAGACTCCTACGGGAGGCAGCAGTGAGGAATTTTCCGCAATGGGGGAAACCCTGACGGAGCGACGCCGCGTGTGGGAAGAAGGCCTTCGGGTCGTAAACCACTGTCGAGGGGGACGATATTGACGGTACCCCTGGAGGAAGCCCCGGCTAACTACGTGCCAGCAGCCGCGGTAAGACGTAGGGGGCAAGCGTTGTCCGGAATCATTGGGCGTAAAGCGCTCGTAGGTGGATCGGTAAGTCTGCAAAGAAAGACCCGGGCTCAACTCGGGGAACGGTGTGGATACTACCGATCTTGAGGCAATCAGAGGATGATGGAATTCCCGGTGTAGCGGTGAAATGCGTAGATATCGGGAGGAACACCAGTGGCGAAGGCGATCATCTGGGGTTGTTCTGACACTGAGGAGCGAAAGCTAGGGGAGCAAACGGGATTAGATACCCCGGTAGTCCTAGCCGTAAACGATGGACACTAGGTGTAGGTGGTATCGACTCCATCTGTGCCGCAGTTAACACAATAAGTGTCCCGCCTGGGGAGTACGGCCGCAAGGTTAAAACTCAAAGGAATTGACGGGGGCCCGCACAAGCGGTGGAGCATGTGGTTTAATTCGACGCAACGCGAAGAACCTTACCGGGGCTTGACATCCTGCGCTATCCTAGGAGACTAGGTTTTCCAGCAATGGAACGCAGAGACAGGTGCTGCATGGCTGTCGTCAGCTCGTGCCGTGAGGTGTTGGGTTAAGTCCCGCAACGAGCGCAACCCTTGCCGTGTGTTGGTCCAAAAGATCTCTCACGCGGGACCGCCGGTGACAAGCCGGAGGAAGGTGGGGATGACGTCAAGTCAGCATGGCCCTTACGTCCCGGGCTACACACGTGCTACAATGGAACGGACAACGAGTCGCGAACCCGCGAGGGTAAGCTAATCTCATAAACCGTTTCTCAGTTCGGATTGGAGGCTGCAACTCGCCTCCATGAAGTCGGAATCGCTAGTAACCGCAGATCAGCTACGCTGCGGTGAATACGTTCCCGGGCCTTGTACACACCGCCCGTCACGTCACCTGAGTTTAGTGTACCCGAAGCCGCCCGTGCAACCGCAAGGAGCAAGGCGTCTAAGGTATGCTAGGTAAGGGGGACGAAGTCGTAACAAGGTAGCCGTATCGGAAGGTGCGGCTGGATCACCTCCTTTCTAAGGAGTACGTGCCGACGGCGCGTGAAATTTCACGCGAGCGCCGGCGTACATACCTAAGTCGACCACAGACTTGTGCCACCCGATCGCCAAGGAGCCTCATCGGTCAACCCGACCGTAGGGCTGGAGGCGAGTGTGGCCGGGAACGGTTATCTCGAAACCGTTTTCGAATGCGCGGCTCCCGCAATGGGGGTCTACCGATGGTAGAAATACCGAAAGGTGCTGCACTGTTCAGCTTTGAGGGAACGACCCTCTGTCGATCCTTGAAAACTGTATGGAAAAGAACCTTCATGTGTCGCAACACATGAAGCGGCCGTCATTAACCGCGTCACTCTGAGCGAAGGCTCGCGCAAGCGAGCCGGCGTCGAAGAGTCGCGGCGTCCGTGACGGTGCAATTTTGCGTATCAAAAATCAAAATGAAATAAGGGCATGCAGGTGGATACCTTGGTTCCACAGGCGATGAAGGACGTGCCAAGCTGCGAAAAGCGTCGGGGAGCTGCTAAGAAGCGATGATCCGGCGATATCCGAATGGGGCAACCCCCATGCCGTCATGGGCATGGACACCGCGATGAATTCAATAGTCGCGAGTGGGCGTACCCGGTGAACTGAAACATCTAAGTAGCCGGAGGAATAGACATCAAACGAGATTCCCGTAGTAGTGGCGAGCGAACTGGGAAGAGCCTAAACCGTTCGTGTGCAAGCATTCAGGCGTTGCACGAGCGGGGTTGTACGGTAGCCGTCTCGGAGCTGAATCTCCGAGCGCGAGTCAAAAAATCGATAGCTAGTAGAAGCCGGCTGGAAAGCCGCACCATAGAAGGTGAAAGTCCTGTAGACGAAAGCCATCGATCTCGCGGCGTTATCCGTGAGTAGGGCGGGGCACGGGAAACCCTGTCTGAAACTGGGAGGACCATCTTCCAAGGCTAAATATTCTGTGGAGACCGATAGTGTACCAGTACCGTGAGGGAAAGGTGAAAAGAACCCCGGGAGGGGAGTGAAATAGAACATGAAACCGCGTGCCTACAAACCGTGAAAGGCCCATGCGCAAGCAAGGCTGATCGCGTGCCTATTGAAGAATGAACCTGCGAGTTACTTGTAACGGGCTTGGTTAAGGTGTTGAACCGGAGCCGTAGCGAAAGCGAGTCTGAATAGGGCGTTTGTCCGTTGCAGTAGACCCGAAACCGAGCGATCTATCCATGAGCAGGGTGAAGCATGATTAAACTCATGTGGAGGCCCGAACCTGTTGTTGTTGAAAAAACATTGGATGACTTGTGGATAGGGGTGAAAAGCCAATCGAGCTCGGAGATAGCTGGTTCTCCCCGAAATAGTTTTAGGACTAGCGTTATGTGTTAACCCGCGGGGGTAGAGCACTGACAGGGCTAGGGGTCTTACCAGGCTACCGAACCCAATCAAACTCCGAATACCGCGGCGTACCGCATAGCAGTCAGACTGTGGGGGATAAGCTCCATGGTCAAAAGGGAAACAGCCCAGATCAACAGCTAAGGTCCCTAATCGATGCTCAGTGGTAAAGGAAGTCTTGTCGCATAGACAACTAGGAGGTTGGCTTAGAAGCAGCCACCCTTGAAAGAGTGCGTAATAGCTCACTAGTCGAGTGATGGGGCGCCGAAAATTCAACGGGGCTCAAGCATCGAACCGAAGCTTTGGGATTAGTAAACTAATCGGTAGGGGAGCGTTGTGGTGTAGGCTGAAGCGCGACCGTAAGGACGCGTGGACGACCCACAAGTGCGAATGCAGGTATAAGTAGCGAGAAATGCGGGTGAGAACCCCGCACGCCGGAAGTCTAAGGTTTCCTGAGCAACGTCAATCGTCTCAGGGTGAGTCGGGAGCTAAGCCGAGGCTGAGAAGCGTAGGCGATGCACAAGCAGTTCATATTCTGCTACCACCGACGACCGTTTAGACTCCGTTAGACAGTGTTGGAAATCGTAACGTCAGCCTTCGCAGGAGCTTGCTCCTCGCGAGGGACTTTTGGTCAGCGCTAGGAGCGATGAGGGAGCGGTCTATGGACCGTAACCGAAGCGCGACGACGCGATCGCCAAAAGGACCTGCGACGTCTAATACCGCCTATCAGAGTCTATGAACCGATGGGGTGACGCAGGAGGATAGGTCAGCGCGCCATTGGATGTGCGCGTCTAAGCCGTTAGGCGGTGTTGTAGGTAAATCCGCAACACGTAACGCCGAGAAGCGAATGCGAGGCTCTTCGGAGCCGAAGTGACTGACTCCACGCTGCCGAGAAAAGCCTCTAGGAAGGATCGTAGGTGCCCGTACCGCACACCGACACTGGTAGACTGGCAGAGCATGCTAAGGCGACGAGAGAATCCCTGTTAAGGAACTCGGCAAATTGACCCCGTAACTTAGGGAGAAGGGGTGCCTTCTTTGGTCTAGACTTCGCGTCGAAAGCTGAGGAAGGCGGCACAAAATAGGTCCAAGCGACTGTTTAACAAAAACACAGGTCTCTGCGAACGCGAAAGCGGACGTATAGGGGCTGACTCCTGCCCGGTGCTGGAAGGTTAAAGGGAGAGGTTAGCGCAAGCGAAGCTTTGATCTGAAGCCCCAGTAAACGGCGGCGGTAACTATAACCGTCCTAAGGTGACATATATCGTTGCCTCATCGCGCGGAGACGCGCGAACGACAACCTGGCTATATGCGGGAACATCCTGAGAGCTCAATCTACTAGGCGGCCATCGGCGCGTCAGTAAAAATGGTTGAGATTGGACAATCCGCAGGAAACCTCGATGAACGAGGGATCCTCAGAGACTATACGCCAGGCATCCAATGTAAGGATGCGAAGCATGCGACTCGACCCGGAGTGGGTGGTTGGATTCGTTGACGGAGAAGGTTGTTTCTTCGTTGGAATCCAGAGAAACCCAACGGTCAAAATCGGATTCCAGGTCATTCCGGAATTCCGCGTCGTTCAACATAAGCGTGACATCGATGTCCTCTACGGGCTGAAGACCTTCTTCAGATTCGGGAGGGTATGTCAGAATCACGACGATCGATGGGAGTACCGGGTGCGTCGCTTCGAGCAACTGCTCGAAGTAGCGCGTTTTTTCACAAAGCATCAACTCAAGACGAAGAAGCGCGTTGACCTCAATCGCTTCTCGGAAGTGCTTGAGATGATGAAACTGGGCCGACATTTGACTGACACTGGATTGAGGGACATTGCGCGAATCGTAACCCTTATGAATACCGGCAAGCGTCCTCGCTTGTCGGATTTACTGGATGAAGATAGAGTCCAGTCCGACGTGAAAGCGCCGGAGAAAAACTGAGCGAAATTCCTTGTCGGGTAAGTTCCGACCTGCACGAATGGAGTAACGACTTGGACGCTGTCTCAATGGGGATCTCGGCGAAATTGCAGTACCAGTGAAGATGCTGGTTACCCGCAGCAGGACGGAAAGACCCCGTGAAGCTTTACTGTATCCTGATCTTGGGTTTTGAGATTGTCTGTACAGGATAGGTGGGAGCCTATGATCCAGCGGCGCTAGTCGTTGGGGAGGCAACGTTGGGATACCACCCTGATGATCTTGGGATTCTAACTAGCCGCCATCATCTGGCGGTAGGACATGGTCAGGTGGGCAGTTTGACTGGGGCGGTCGCCTCCTAAAGAGTAACGGAGGCGCCCAAAGGTTCCCTCAGGACGGTCAGAAACCGTTCGTACAGAGTGCATAGGCATAAGGGAGCTTGACTGCGAGACCTACAAGTCGAGCAGGTGCGAAAGCAGGGCTAAGTGATCCGGCGGTTCCGAATGGAAGGGCCGTCGCTTATCGGATAAAAGCTACTCCGGGGATAACAGGCTTATCTCCCCCAAGAGTCCACATCGACGGGGAGGTTTGGCACCTCAACATTAGGGGTGAAATGGTGGAAACATCATTTATAGTTCCGGCTTATAACGGTGAACTCCGACGAGCTCGTGGATGAGTTCGGGACAATACCGTGGGAAGTCTAACGGCGTTTGGATACAACGTGCCGTTATGACCCCGTAACGACTGAGCCGTTCCACGGAAACGTGGAGCGGTGAGATGGTAACCGCTGCTCGAGCGATCGAGTAAATCTATGGTTGCCATAATACGCCGGCTCCTCGCTCGGCAAATGCCCGAGCAGGATGAAGATATAGTCTGCGCCATCGGTAACGATGGAGACACGCGCGATGTCGGATCGTCGCATCCTGGGGCTGTAGTTGGTCCCAAGGGTTGGGCTGTTCGCCCATTAAAGCGGTACGCGATCTGGGTTCAGAACGTCGTGAGACAGTTCGGTCCCTATCCGCTGTGGGCGTAGGAGATTTGAGGAGTTTGGACCCTAGTACGAGAGGACCGGGTCGAACGAACCTCTGGTGAACCGGTTGTTCCGCCAGGAGCATAGCCGGGTAGCTACGTTCGGATCAGATAAACGCTGAAAGCATATAAGCGTGAAACTGACTCCAAGATGAGATCTCAATCCCGTAAGGGTGAAGAGTCGTGGTAGACCACCACGTTGATAGGCCGGAGGTAGAAGCACCGCAAGGTGTGGAGCTGACCGGTACTAATCGCTCGGAAATTTTGAAATACTACGCACCGCTTATGGCGGCACTGAAGGTTCTTTTCCGCACAGTTTTGGGCCCAAAACGACTTTGTCGTTTCGGGTTCCCAAATTTCCCGGCGCGATCGGCTGGAGCTCCGGCTCGCCATCGCGACGGGGATCATGTTTGGGCCCCAAACGACGAACGTCGTTTGGGGAACCCAACAAAGTTTCTGGCGTCCATGGCGGCGGGGTACCACCCGTTCCCATCCCGAACACGGCAGTTAAGCCCGCCAGCGCCGATGATAGTCGGACCGCAGGGTCCCTCGAAAGTAGGTCGACGCCAGATTATAGAAAAGCAAGAGCCCGTCGAAGAAACGACGGGCTCTTCTCGTATGCGGTTCTCCGTGCGTCGAAGAAGGATCGGTAAAATGGTTGGTCTATCGTATCGCGCAGCCGTCTTCATCCTGGCGGCACTTTGTGCGTTCGTATCGTTGCCCGAGGAACTCCGAGCCCAGACGCCGGCGCCCGCGCCCGCGCCCGCAGCTGCCGTAAACGTCGACGTTTTGCAGGCTGAAAAACTGAGCAACCAGGGTCAGAACAAGGCGGCGCTGGCATTGCTCAACCGGTACTTGCAGCAGTCCCCGAACGACGTTCGCGCGTTGGCGGATCGCGGCGACGTGTACCAGGCGCTTGACGATCAAGAGTCGGCGATCGCCGACTACTCGGCGGCGTTGGCGATCAATCCCGATTACGCATACGCTTACGCGTCTCGCTGCGACTCGCGCCGTCAGATCGGACGCGATCGCGACGCGCTCGGAGATTGCGACAAAGCGATAGAACTCAACCCCGATATGACCTACGCGCTACGCCAGCGCGCCCTCGTCGAGTTGAATCTCAACGACCTCGAGGCCGCAGCTCGCGATTCGGAAAAAGCCGTTACGCTGAACTCCGATTCGGCCGACAACCGTTCGGTGCGCTGTCACGTTCGGCTGGTCACCGCTAACTACGCGGGCGCGGTGGAAGATTGTACGGCCGCCATCACGTTGGACGGAACGTGGGCGACGCCACGGTTTTATCGTGGCCGGGCAGAGATCGCATTGGAGCAATGGCCGGCCGCCGTCGCCGACTTCACGCGCGTTTTGGCAATCGATCCAGCCGAATTCAACTCGTACTACTGGCGCGCGATGGCGCGTCAGAACCTGGCCGCGTACGCCGACGCCTTGAGCGATATCGACCGGTATATCGCCGCACATCCAAACGATGGCGACGGGCATTTGCTGCGGGCCCGCCTAGAGCTCAGCTTAGGCGATCGTACCGAGGCGAAGGCGTCGGCAACGACGGCGCTGCGCCGCTACCGCATCGACAACGATCAAGCCGGTGCGGCCAAGGCTCAGGCACTGCTCGACACGCTCGGCTAAGCGTTAGCGTTCGGGTCGCACGCGATAGATCGCGCCGGCGGCATCGTCGGCGACGAACAGGCTGCCTTCCGATCCCACCGCCAGTCCGGTGGGGCGGCCGTTGCGCTGCATGGCCCCTGCTTGGAATCCGCCGACGAACGTCCGCCATTGCGCGGTCGGATTCCGCCAATCCACCGGCGTCGCCGGTCGCTCGTCACGCATGGTGATCGAGACGACCTGCGGCATTGCGGCGTACCCGCCGCCGGGCGCGCGATGCCAGGAGCCGTGGGCCGCGGCGAAGAGCCCGCCGCGATACGCGACCGGAAATGCATATCGTCCTCGGGGCTGCTCGGGATAAAAGACCGCACCGATGATCGTGGAGTATGCCGGCAGTTCGACGAGCGGAGCGACGGTTTTGGCGCAGTCGGCACCGGCAACGTATGCCTCGCGATTCTCCTCGCATTGCGGCCATCCGTAATCGGCGACGCCTTGGTGCAGCGAAACGTCGTCGAGAAACTCGTACGGATGACCGGACGGCAGATCGTCTTGACCCGCATCGCCTGCCCATAGTGCGCCGTCGATCGGATCTACCGCAAGGGCGATCGCATTGCGAATGCGCGTCGCGCGCTTGACGAGCGGACCGTTCGGGAGTTTCATCGAGAAGATCGACGCGCGCGTGGAGTCCGTCTCGACGCACGCATTGCACGACGATCCAACCGCCACGTAGAGCGTATCGGTGCGGTCGGAGACGGCCACGGACGTCGTGGTGTGCACGTCGCCGTCGCTGTGCGGCGCGACTGGGCCGGAGCGAACCGACGCGATCTTTCGCAACTCCGTCGTCTTGCGCCGTCCCGGCGCGTAAGACGTCGCAAAAACGGCGTGTTCGGTAGCGATGAATATCTCGTTGCGTCGCGGCGAGAACGCAACGCCGGCGGCGGCACCCTCCGGCGTCGCGGCGTAAACCGCGGGTTCTCCCGGCGTCGCCGACTCGGCGGCGGGAACGACGTAGACGTTGGAGTCTCTCGTACCGACGATCAAGTCGCCGTCCGGCAGCATCGCCAGCTCGCGCGCGCCGGGGACGCGCGCGGCTATTTCGATGCGGAAGCCGGCGGGCACCGTGAGATTGGCTTGCTCCGCGGAGACCGCCGCGGCGATGCTCGCCCAAGGCATGGTTGCGAGTGCGGCGAGGGCGGCGGCACGTCCGATGGAAGGGCTAAGGCGCGTTGCGGTCACGTTCGATGCGAATCTCCCCAATCCGCATCATACCCCGCCGAGCCTCCGCGATCATGCGATGCTCTTTGCCGACAAAAAACTGCGCCTCCGATCGATCGAAGGCGCAGTCGAACCGACGTTGTGACGTGCTTTATCGGGTGGGGGGCGGCGGGGGCTGCTGCTGTTCCCCCGGCGCGCGCCGCTGCTGGTGCTGAGCTTTGAGCGCTTGCATCTGTTGCTGGAACTGCGCCTGCTGAGCGGGCGTGAGGATGCCGAGGATCTGCTCGTGGAGGGCTTTCGATCCTTCGCGATCGCGCGGGCTCCCTGCGGGATGAGCCGAAGCGAACTGGTCGAGCAAGTGTTGAACCTGCTGTTGTTGCTGGGCCGAAAGATTGATGCCGGCGAGTCGCTTCGTCCAACGGTGATATTCGCGGGCCGCTTGGTTTGTTTGTCCTTGGGTTTGGGCCGGCGCTTGCGTCACTTGGGCGGACACGGCGACCGGCATGGTCAGAGCCGCGAGCAGCGCGGCTATGCTAGCGATCTTCATGGCCCTATCATACCGGGCGGGCGGGAGCGACGTCTGAAGGAGGCATTAAGAACCGATAGGCGGTCGCTTGCCGCGCTGAGCGATTAGACGGCCAATTCCAACGTCCGCGCGGCGCGCGCCACGACCTCGAGCCTCGTGCCGGCCGGATCCTCAAAAAAGATCGCCGGATACTCTTCGAAATCGTCCGGGCGCTCGACGTTACGCGCACCGATCTCGCGCAGAAACGATTCGATTTCGATGAGCCGGTCGCGTTCGACGCGAAACGCGATGCGCGTCGCACCCGGCACGTGATCGGGACGCTCGATGAGTCCCATGAAAAACGTCGCGCGGTCGGGCTGCGCCTCTTCGTAGAACTCGACCGTGTTGTAGCGGTGTTCCGACGACGCCTCGTGCCAATCGCCCGCATCGTCGACGTACGAAAAGCGTTTGCGCGGCAGTCCCAGCTCGGGCATTAGCGCATCGTAGAAGGGTTCGACCGTCGCGAGCGATCGCACGCGGCAGTCGACGTGATCGAAACCGGCAAAGGCAGCCACGGTAAGCGGTTATGGCTTGATGGCGATGGCCTTCACCGCATCGGAAGCCTGGGCTTCGAAGCGCTTGAAGTTCTCGAAGAAGAGCGTGGCGAGTTTCTTTGCCTGGGTGTCGTACGCGTTCTTGTCGGGCCACACGTCGCGCGGATTGAGCACTTCGTCGGGGACGTCCGGAACGTGCTTGGGAACGCGCAGACCGAAGAACGGTTCGGTTTCGAAGTCCGCCGCGATGCGTCCCTCGATCGCGGCGTTGACCATCGCGCGCGTATGTGCGATCGACATGCGTTTCCCGACGCCGTACGGTCCACCCGTCCAGCCGGTGTTGACCAGCCAGCACTCGACGCGATGCTCGTCGATCTTGCGGCCCAGCAGACGCGCGTACGTCGTCGGATGGTGCACCATGAACGGCGCGCCGAAACAGGTCGAGAACGTTGCCTGCGGCTCGGTGATGCCGCGCTCCGTTCCCGCGACCTTCGCGGTATATCCCGAAAGGAAGTGGTACATCGCCTGTTCGGGCGAGAGTTTCGAGATCGGAGGGAGCACGCCGAATGCGTCGGCCGTCAACATGACGATGGTCGACGGATGACCGGCCTGACTTCCCGGCACGATGTTTGGAATGAACTCCAGCGGATAAGCCGCGCGCGTGTTCTCGGTCTTCGCCTCGGAGTCGACGTCGAGCGCGCGCGTCGTCGGATCGTACACGACGTTTTCGAGCACCGCGGAAAAGTGGTGCGTGGCCGCCCAGATCTCGGGCTCGGCCTTGGGTGAGAGACGGATCACCTTCGCATAACATCCGCCTTCGAAGTTGAAGACGCCGTCGGCCGACCATCCGTGCTCGTCGTCGCCGATGAGGGGACGGTGTGAATCCGACGAGAGGGTCGTCTTGCCGGTACCGGAGAGGCCGAAAAAGATCGCGACGTCGCCGTCCTTTCCGACGTTGGCCGAACAGTGCATCGGCAGCGTGTCGCGCAGGGGCAACAGATAGTTCATGACGGTGAAGACCGACTTTTTGATCTCGCCGGCATATTTCGTCCCGCCGATCAAGATCATTCGGCGCGCGAAGTTGACGAGAATAAACGTTGACGTCCGAGTCCCGTCGCGCTGCGGATCGGCTTGGAAGAGCGCCGCATCGACGACGGTAAACTCCGGAACGAAGCCCGGCTCCGGCGTCTCCGGCGTAATGAAGAGGTGGCGTGCGAAGAGAGAGTGCCAGGCGAACTCGCTGTAGACGCGCACGGGCATTCGGTACCGCTCGTCGGCGCCGACGTAACAATCGATCGCGTAGGCTTCGCGTTCGCTTAGATAGGCACTGACGCGATCCCACAACGTGTCGAAGGTCGAAGCCTCGATCGCCTGATTGGCGTCGTTCCAATCGATGTGATGCTCGCTGGACGGCTCTCTGACGAAAAACTTGTCCTTCGGCGAACGCCCGGTGTGCGGCCGCGTGTCGACGATCATCTGGCCGTCGGGACCGACGGCGGCTTCGCCGCGCGCAATCGCGTGCTCGATCAGTTCCGGAACCGAAAGGTTCTCCCAGAGCTTTGCGACTTTGAGTTTCTCGGGAACGGTAAGAATGGTTCGGCCCTCCCAGGCGTGCTTCGAAAAATTCGCTGTTATGCAGACGGTTTTCCACCTTCCCGGCGCGCGCCTGCAGGCGCGTTGGGGAAGGGGTCCAATGCTCAGGCCATGCGCAGTGCCGGTCTTCTCTGTGCGGCGGTAGCCGCCGCGTTGCTTGCCGCCGCCGTTCCGGCGGATGCCGTGTTGCCATTCCGGTTCGGGCTCTTTGCGCCGGGGCCGCTCGACGGCATCACCGACGTTCCGGGCGTGCGCGTCGCACATGTGACCAAAGTCGAAGGGAACACGATCCGAACCGGCGCCACCGCCGTGCTTCCGAACGCGGATCCGTGGGATCACAAGGTATCGGCCGCATTTTTCGCATTCAACGGCAACGGCGAACTGACGGGCACGCACTGGATCGAGGAGTCGGGCTACCTCGAGGAGCCTGTCGTCATGACCGATACGCTCGACGTCGGGCGTGCGGCCGACGGCGTCGTGAGTTGGGTGATCGACCATCATCCAGCCGTCGGTCGCGGCGACGACGTTCCGTTGCCGGTCGTCGGCGAATGCGACGATGCCGCACTCAACGACATTCAAGCGCGCGCGGTGAGCGGCGCCGACGTCGTGCGGCTGCTCGATTCGGCGCAGAGCGGACAGTTCGAACGCGGAAGCGTGGGCGCCGGAACCGGCATGAGCGCGTTCGGATTCAAGGCCGGCATCGGATCGGCGTCGCGCGTGCTGCCGGCCGATCTCGGCGGGTATCGCGTCGGCGTGCTCGTCAACGACAATACCGGAAGCGGGCGGCGGTTGCTGACCGTTCTGGGCGTTCCGGTCGGCGAGCGATTGAAGGACGAACTCCATCCGGTCTTTCCGAAAGACGTCTCGCTCAAAGGCCGTCTTGGATCGGGCAGCATCATCATCGTCATCGCAACGGACGCACCGCTCGATAGCCGTCAGTTGCGCGCGGTAGCGCTGCGCGCGGCGATGGGCATGGGCCGGGTCGGGCTGACGTCGCACGTCGGCAGCGGCGATTTAATCGTCGCGTTTTCGACGACTCACGTTTTCGAGCGCGTTGCGAACTTTACCGTCACCGCGCCGGCGCGTCCGATTCTCGAAGACGACGACGCGATCGACGGGATTTATACCGCGACGGTCGAGGCGACGCAAGCCGCCATCTACGACGCGCTCTTCGAATCGAAGACCACGAGCGGCAACCGCGGCGTCACGATCTACGGCCTGCCGGTCGACCGCGTGCTGGAGATGCTGCGCACGGCCGGCGCCATCCCAGCCGCGCGTTCGTAGCCAACTCCCGACGCAGCCTTGACGCATGGCCGTTCGATGCGCTATGCTGGCGCAAGTGTATCACTGTATTAGGACACAGGGACGCTGTGGACGCACGCCGGCTTTTCGTTGACGACGCCTCGCCGCTTCCCGTCTACGCGCAACTCTCCGAGCAGATGCTGGGCGCGCTGGCTCGCGGGGAGATGGCAGCCGGCGAGCGGCTTCCCAGCGTGCGCGACGTCGCCGCCGCGCTCGAGGTCAATCCGAACACCGTGAATCGCGCGTACGCCGAGCTGGAACGAGCGGGGGTCGTGGAAACGCGCCGCGGCCGCGGAACGTTCGTCGCTCCGCCGCGCGCGCGACGATCGGTCAGCGTCCCCCGGCTCGCAGAAATCGTCGAGCCGTTCGTTGCTCGAGCGCTCGCCTTGGGCTATGCCGGGCGGCAGATCGTCAAAACCGTTGCCGACGTCGTAAGGAGGAACTCGTGAACGCGCTTTTGGTTGCGGGAATCGTCATCTTGGCGTTCTGGCTGGAGAATCGCCGGCGCGCGACCGTACGCCGGCGTATGCGACGGCCGGATTGGGCCGAACCGAAAATTTCTCGTTAGCGAATCGCGAAGGTTACGCGATAAGGTCGCGGTCGACCAGCACGTTGCGCGGGTCTATGAGGTGTTTGTTGAGCCCGAGCTTATCGGGCGACACGCCCAGCGCGAACGCGACCAGCTGCGGCAGATGGAAGGTCGGGAGATCGGTGCGGCCCCAGCGCGCGGCCGAGTCGGCCTGGTAGCCGTCGAGCGCGAGATGGCAGAGCGGACAGGGCGTAATGACGGCCTCGGCGCCGTGGTCGGCGGCCATCCGCATGTTCTGGCCGACCATGTCGGCGGCGACGTTATCTTTCTCGAGTTGAATGTGGAACCCGCAGCAGCGCGTCTTCCCTGCGTAGTCGATCGCTTCGCCGCCGATCGCCTCGATGACGTCTTCGAGCGAGTGCGGACGGCGCGCCGACTCCCATCCGTTGACGCTCTCGGGACGGATGATGTGACAGCCGTAGAAGGGCGCCACCTTGAGGCCGTTGAGCGGGCGGACGACCAGCGAGCGCAGGTTGTCGAGGCCGATGTCGTCGATCAACAGCCACAGCAAATGGCGCACCGTAACCGTACCCTCGTACTTCGCGCCGAACTTTCCGAGGATAGCGTTGGCGTGGTCCATGGCCGCTTCGCTGTCGCGCAACTCTTTGTTCGCTGCGCGCATGTGGCCGGTGCAGGTCGAGCAGATCGTGATCACGTCGTCGAGGCCGAGCGCCTCGGCTTGAGCGTACGTGCGGGCGTTGAGGACGCGCGCGACGTCGCGATTGACGTCGTTGATCACCGACGCGCCGCAACACGACGCCGCGGTGAGTTCGATGAGTTCGATGTTCAGGCGCTCCGCCAGCAGCATCGTGGAGTTGAAGAGTTCGCGGCACGATTCTTTGGCGACGCACCCGGGAAAAAATCCGTAACGTCTCGTCTCAGCCGAATGAGTGTGCCGGTGCGCGTCGAGCGGAAGGTCTTCGGGAAGCAGCGTCGTGCTCATGAAACCGGTACCTCCAGCGATTCAAAAATGGTACGAACCTCGTCGACTTTGGGGATCGGCTTGACGAATGGCGGCGGCATCTTGCCCTTGGCCGCCATCCGCAGGCCGAGCGGCGCGACCTTGAGCAGTCCGCGTACGTTGAAGCGGCCGATCGTGCCCTGAATCACCTCGGTTTCGGCCAACATGCCCGTCTGTCTGATCGTCTTACTGACGACCAACGCGTGGCGCGGGCCGCGCTCGTTCATCATCACGCGATCTTTGATCGCGGCGCGCTTCACGTCGATGATGCGGTCGTTCGGATCGACGTGCTTGGGACAGTACGAGCAGGCGTAGCAGTGCGCGCACAGCCAGAGGTAGTCTTCGCTGATCTGCGCGATGCGCTCTTTGCGCTGGCCGTCGCGAACGTCCTCGATGAAGCGGTAGGCGTACGCAATGGCCGCCGGGCCCGCGAAGGCGGGATCGACGCTGACGACCGGGCAGAGTGCGTAGCAGGTCGCGCACATGACGCAGTTGGCGACGTCGACGAGCTTCTTCATGTCGTCGGGCGAGACGCGGCGCTCTCTTTCGTGCGCGGAATCGGCATCGGGCGGCTGCAGGTAGGGTTTGAGCCGCGAGTACTTGTCCCAGAACGGATCCATGTGCACGACCAGATCCTTCATGGGCTGAAAGTTCGGCATCGGGTCGACGACGACGACGCCGTTTTCGTCCATCACGGTGTTGCAGGGCGTCTTACACGCGAGACCCGTCACGCCGTTGATGTTCATCGAGCACGACCCGCAGATGGCCGATCGGCAGGAGCGGCGGAAACTGATCGAACCGTCGATCTCGGCCTTGGCGGTCTCCAAGGCGTCGAGCACGGTCGTCGTTTCGGGAATCTCAATGGTGACCGCGTCGCGGTGGGGCACGGTGTCGACGGCTTCGTCGAAGCGGAAGATGTCGAGGGTGATCTGCGCCATGGAGTCTTCGAATGCTCCTTTAGTACGTCCGCACCTGGGGGTCGAACTCGGTAATGGTGACGGTGCGCGAGTAATCCAGCCTCGGCGGTCCGTCCGCCTGCCGCCAGGCGAGGGTATGCTTGAGCCAGTTCGCGTCGTCGCGCTCGGGGTAGTCGGTCCGCGCCTGCGCGCCTCGGGATTCGGTCCGCGCTTTGGCCGCCGTAGCCAGCGCGAGCGACGCGTCGATCAGGAAGTCGGTCTCGAGCGCCCCGACCAAATCGGTGTTGAACGTCTTCGATTTGTCCATGACGTACGCGTCGGCGTCGAACTCGCGGCGAATGCGCGCGACGTCGTCGACGGCCTTGCCGAGTCCGGCGTCGTCGCGGAAAATGAAGGTGTTCGCGCTCATCGTTTCGTTCATCGCCCGGCGCAACGCCGGCGCGCGCGTGCCGCGAGCGCGGGAGAGCAGCGCATTGATGCGATCGCGCTCTTGGTTGAGCGTGCGGGTCGAGGGATTCACCTCGCCGATGCTCTTGATGTAGCCGAGCGCGTGCGAGGCGGCGCGCGCGCCGAAGACGATCGTTTCGAGTAGAGAGTTGCCGCCCAGCCGGTTCGAGCCGTGGACGCTCACGCAGGCGCATTCGCCGGCCGCGTAGACGCCGGGCACGCGGGTCGCACCAAACTTGTCGGTCTCGATTCCGCCCATCGTATAGTGCGCGCCCGGTAAGATCGGAATCGGCTCTTCGATCGCGTCCTTGCCGGTCGCGTCGAGCGCGAGTTCGCGAATCTGCGGCAAGCGTTCGAGGATCTTCTCGCGACCGAGATGGCGCATGTCGAGCAGCACGCAACCCTCGACGCCCCGCCCGTCGAGTATCTCCGTCCACTCGGCGCGGGAGACGACGTCGCGCGAGGCGAGTTCGCCCTTGTTGGGAGCGTATTTGAACATGAACCGCTCGCCGAGCGCGTTGAGCAGGTGGGCGCCCTCGCCGCGCGCGCCTTCGGTCATGAGCACGCCGTTCTCTTTGAGCGTCGTCGGATGGAACTGCATGAACTCCATGTCCATCAGCGGGATGCCGGCCTTATAGGCGACGCCCATCCCGTCGGCGGTCGACGCATAGCCGTTGGTCGTCTTGAGGTACATGCGGCCGGCGCCGCCCGTGGCGAAGATCGTCGCCTTGGCGGTCACCAGTTCGAGTTCGCCGTTGCGCATGTTGTATGCAACGACGCCCGCGCCGGTGCCGTCTTCGATCGCCAGCGCCGTGCAGAAATACTCTTCGTAGACCTTCACGCCGAATCGCTCGAGCTGTTCCCAGAGCGTGTGCAGGATCACCAGTCCGGTCACGTCGGCCGAATAACAGGTGCGCGGCGTTCCCGCTCCGCCGAACGGTCGCTGCGCGATCCGGCCGTCGGGAAGCCGCGAAAAAATGCATCCGCGGTGCTCGAGCCAGATGATTTGCTTGGGCGCGTCCTCGCACATCGCGGTGGCGGCGTCCTGATCGGCGAGATAGTCCGAGCCTTTGACCGTGTCGAAGGTGTGCGCTTGCGCCGAGTCTTCCTCGCGATTCCCGAGCGCGGCGTTGATGCCGCCTTGGGCGGCGCCGGAGTGGCTTCTGACGGGGTGCATTTTCGAGATGATGGCGACGTCCGCACCGCCTTCGGCGGCTTCGACGGCGGCACGCATACCGGCCAGGCCGCCGCCGATCACGACCACGTCGTGTTTAATCAATTCCGACCCTTTCCTGATGACCCCACATCTCTGCTACCCTATACTATGCTGGCCGGGGGCACAGCCCCACGACTTTAGGCTGCCCGCTAGCCGGCACAAGGTCTTTTCGCACTCCTAGGGAGTCTCATTGAACCGTTTCGTCCACCTTCACGTTCACTCGGAATATTCGCTCCTCGACGGAGCGTGCCGGGTCGACCGCCTTTGCCGGCGCACGGCCGAGCACGGCGCGCCCGGCGTCGCCCTGACCGACCACGGCGTCATGTACGGCGCGATGGAGTTTTACTACGCCGCGCGCGATTACAAACTCACGCCGATCGTCGGCTGCGAAGCGTACCTCGCGCCGCGCGGGCGCTTCGACCGGACGGTCCGCGAAGAAGCGCACGTGACGCTGCTGGCAGCAGACCTCATCGGCTACCGCAATCTTACGGCCCTCGTCTCCAAGGGCTTTCTCGAAGGCTACTACTACAAGCCCCGCATCGATCTCGATCTGCTCGCGCAGCACCACGACGGGCTCATCGTTCTCTCGGGATGCATGTCGGGGCTGGTGGCCGCGCCGCTGCTCCGCAACGACTACGCGACCGCCCTCAAAAACGCCAAAACCTACGTCGACATCTTCGGCGACCGCTTCTACATCGAGGTCATGCGCCATGGAATGCCCGAGGAAGAGGTCATCAACAAAGGACTGGTCTCGGTCGCGCGCGAGCTGGGCGTGCCGATCGTGGCGACCAACGACTCGCACTACCTCGACCGGTCGGACGCGCCGGCGCACGACGTCCTGCTCTGCATCGGCACCGGTAAGACAGTCGCCGACGCCGGGCGCATGAAGTTCTACTCCGACGCCTTCTACGTCAAATCCGCCGACGAGATGCTCGAGATCTGGAGCGATCTTCCCGAGGCGTGCGAGAACACGCTGAAGATCGCCGATCGCGTCGACATCCGCATTCCCGAGAAGATCTTCCATCTGCCGGAGTATCCGGTGCCGCAGACGGCGGGCGCCGAGAAGAGCGACGACGAGTATCTGCGAGAGATTTGTGAAGCCGGCTTGCTGCGGCGTTATGGCGAGGAGCGGCTGCGTACCGATCCCTCGCTGCGCGAGCGGTTCGAGTACGAGGTGGGCGTTATCACGAAGATGGGATTCGCGTCGTACTTCCTCATCGTGTGGGATTTCATTAAGTACGCCCGCGACCACGGCATTCCGGTCGGGCCGGGCCGCGGCTCCGCCGTCGGCTCCCTGGTCGCGTACTGTCTGGCCATCACCGACCTCGATCCGCTCCGGTTCAACTTGTTCTTCGAGCGCTTCCTCAACCCCGATCGCATCTCGATGCCCGACATCGACACGGATTTCTGCGTCGACCGCCGCGACGAAGTCATCGCGTACGTCACCGAAAAGTACGGCAAGGAACGCGTCGCTCAGATCGTTACGTTCGGTACGATGGCGGCGCGCGCGGCGATCCGCGACGCCGGCCGCGCGCTCGGCGTGCCGCTGCCCGACGTCGACCGGGTGGCGAAGCTCATTCCGTCGGGCCCGGGCGGGTTGACGATTGCCAAGGCCTTGGAACAACTGAGCGAGTTGAAGGCGCTCTACTCCACGCGCCCCGAGATTCGCAAGCTGCTCGACACCGCCAAAGAGATCGAGGGCTTAGCGCGCAACGCCGGCACGCACGCCGCCGGCGTCGTGATCTCCGCCGGACCGCTGATGGAGTATACGCCGCTCGTCCGCTTCAACGAAGGCGGCGTCAACACGCAATACGACATGGAGTGGGTCGAAAAGATCGGCCTGCTGAAGATGGACTTCCTCGGCCTGCGCAACCTGACGGTGATGGACAACGCGGTCAAGGAGATTCGGCGCACGACCGATCCCGGCTTCGACCTCTCGACTATCCCGCTCGACGATGCCAAAACTTACGAGATGCTCGCGCGCGGCGAAACGATGGGCATCTTTCAGCTCGAATCCGACGGCATGCAGCGCGTCTGCGCCGAGCTGCAGCCCTCGCGATTCGAGGACATCATCGCGTTGGTGGCGCTCTACCGTCCGGGACCGATGGAACTCATTCCGAGTTACATCGCGATCAAACACGGGCGCAAGAAGCCTTACTATCTGCACCCGATACTCGAGCCGATCCTCGCCGAGACGTACGGAATCGCCTGCTATCAGGAGCAGGTCATGCAGATCGCGCGCGACGTCGCCGGGTTCAGCATGGGCGAAGCCGACGAGCTGCGCAAGGTGATGAGCAAGAAACAGAAGGAGAAGATTCCGTACTACCGCGACAAGTTCGTGGGCGGCGCGCAGGAGACGTTGGGCATCGACCGGACTTTGGCCGAAGACATTTTCAAGTTCGTCGAGCCGTTCGGCGGCTACGGCTTCAATAAATCTCACGCCGCCGCATACGGCTGGATCGCCTATCAGACCGCGTATTTGAAGGCCAACCATCCGCTGCAATATCTCACCGCGCTGATGACGTCGGTCAAGGACCGGACCGACAAACTTGCCGAGTACATCGATGAGGCGCGCAAGTTGGGGATCGTCGTTCTGCCGCCCGACGTCAACGAATCGCTCGTCGACTTCGCCGTCGTCGGTGACCGCATTCGTTTCGGGCTGGCCGCGGTCAAAGGCGTCGGTGAGGCGGCGGTGCGCAGCGTCATCGAAGCGCGCGATCGCGAAGGACCGTTCGCCGACCTCTTCGATCTCGCTAAGCGCGTGGATGCCCGGCACGTAAACCGGCGCGTCTTCGAGGCGCTTGTGAAGTGCGGAGCGCTCGACGCGCTGCCGGGGAACCGGGCGGCCAAACTCGCGGCCCTGGATGCCGCACTCGAAATGGCGGCGCGCGCCACGCGGGATCACGAGCTCGGGCAAGCCTCGCTCTTCTCCGAGTCCGCACCGGAATCGCTCGCACCGAGACTGCCGTTCGCGCCCGAGCCGAGTTCGCGCGAACTGTTGGCGTGGGAGAAGGAGACGCTCGGCGTGTTCGTGTCGGGTCACCCGCTGGCGGCCGTGCAGCCGGTGCTGGTACGCATGGGCGCGACGCCCGTCAAAGAACTCCAAAAAGTCGAAGACGACGCCATGATGAAGATCGCGGGCATCGTGACGAGCGCACGCCGGACGCTCACGAAGTCCGGACAGCAAATTCTTATCGCGCAGATCGAGGATACGACCGGTTCGTGCGAAGTGATCGTCTTTTCCAAACTCTACGAGCAGGTGCAAGCGACGTTCAAACCCGACGCGACGCTCATGATCACCGGCCGGGTTCGGCGGCGCGAACGCCGGGGAGCGACGCCGGGCGAAGATCCGCCGCTCGACCTTTCGCTCAGCGTCACCGAAGTGGCGCCGTTCGTCGCGCCCGCAGCGCGCTCGGTTGCGCCGGCGTTACCCCGCGGCTGGCACGTGGAAGTGGCGGCGCGCGAGCAGATCGACCGGTTGGCAGCGTTGATCGACGAATGGCCCGGTGAGGTGCCGGTCGTGATGCACGCGCGCGGGCGCAGCAAGCGCGCGGGACGCGGAATTTCGGCCGACGAACGCGTGCGCGCGGAACTCGAACGGATCTTCGGCACGCCGGCCGTCCGCGAGGCCGCGGACGCACGCGGCGACTGAGGCGCACTGCTTCGCGTGTACAAACTCGTGGCGCTCGATCTCGACGGGACGCTGATCGGCGGGGATTTGACGATTTCGGCACGCGTGCGCGCCGCGGTCGCGCGCATGCAGCAGGCGGGCGTGCGCGGATGCCTCGTCACCGGCCGCATGTATCGCGCCGCGATTCCGTTCGCGCGCGAGCTGGCCTTCGACACGCCGCTGATCTGCTACCAAGGCGCCGCGATCGTCGACCCCGTGACCGACGACGTGCTGCGCCACGCGGCGTTACGCAATCCGGTCGTGCGGGAGTTGATCGCCGCCGCCGAGACCGACGGCGTGCACCTGCAGCTCTATCGAAACGACGAGTACTACGCCGAGTCGCGCAACCGCTTCTCCGATATGTATGCGCGCTTGGCGAAGATGGAGCCGGTCGTCGTGCCGTCGCTGCGCGAAGCGTTCGCGTATAGCGACGCGACGAAGGCGGTCGTGATTGTGGACGCGGAAGACGCCGAGCGGTACGAAAAGCGGCTTGCGGAGCGCTTCGGCGACCGCGCCTACGTGACGCGCAGTCTGCCGGAGTTCGTCGAGATTCTCGATCCCGGCGTGGACAAAGGCGACGCGCTGGCGTTCGTCGCGGCGCGCCTGGGCGTGCGCAAAGAGGAGATCGTCGCGATCGGCGATTCGTGGAACGATGCGCCGCTCTTGCGCGCGGCGGGATTCGCGGTCGCCATGGGCTCGGCGCCGCCCATGCTGCGCAGCGTCGCGCACGCCGTCGTGGGAGACGTCGGGCACGATGGGGTGGCCGAGGCGATCGAAACCTACGTCGTGGGTTCGGCGGCGTGACGGCTCAGCGCCGAAAGTCGTCGGCAGCGCGGCGGCTGCGCCCGTTTTGGCTTCCGCTCACGTTACTCGGAATCGTCGCCGCGTGCGCCGGCGCGTTCATCGTGGCGTGGCCCGGCTTTGCGCCGCAGCGCGTCACGGTGGCGGGCAATCGGCTCGTGCCGGTCTCGGAGATCGCGCGCAGCGCGGGCGTGGAGGCGAACGTCAACATGTGGCTGCAGAATACCGGCGCGATGGCGGCCCGCGTCGCGGCGATCCCGTACGTCGCAAACGCGCACGTCTACCGGGTGCCGCCGGCGACCGTGCTGATCGCCGTGCGCGAGCGGGTGCCGTTTGCGGTCGTTCGCAGTGCCGGCGAAGCCGCAGTCGTCGATCGCGATCTGCGCGTGCTCGCGCCCGCGACCGGAACGGAAACGCTGCCCGCATTCGTGCTGCAGCAGGACGTTGCGCTCGCTCCGGGCGCGTTTCTGCGCGATGCGAGCATCAAGGCGATGCGCGACGACTACGACGTTATGATCGCGGCACACGTCGTGCCGCTGGAACTCACGTTCGACCGGTTTGGAGGGCTCGTCGCGACCATGCGCGGCGGCGTGAAAATTCTCTTTGGCAGCGATGAGGACTTCGACAAGAAGCTCGCGCTGGTAAACCCGGTGCTGAGTCAACTCGTGCGCGGCCGAAGACGCGTCGAAGCGGTGGACCTGCGGGCGCCGTCCACTCCGGTGCTGGTCTTTAGAAAACCGTAATCGCGCCTACGTGTGCGCGGTGAGGTCGGCGTAGACCATGACGGAACCGCCGATCAGCGACACTTTGAGCTGATCGTCCGACCGTACTTTCGTGAAGTCAACGGTATCGCGGCCTGCGCCCAGCGTCGTTTCGTTTCCGTTATCCATCGCCACGAGAACGTGCTTCGGGTCGACGACGCGTTCGACTTTCACGGTATACGTGCCGTCGGGAATCGTGGACGCTGCAACCACCGCGCCGGCGATTGCGGCAGCCGGGACGGTGCAAGCGCAGAAGAGTGCCAGTATGAGAGCGGGACGTCGTACAGAAAGTCGCAATGCAGAACTCCAAGCGGTCGTAAAGCGAGCGTCGTGCATCGCATCGCGTCACTGACCCGGTCTGCGGGACGCGGCGATTCGCCATGATGCTCCACGGGCGGCCAAGGTCCCTGCGTGGCGCGTTCATCCACAGGCTATGCGCAAGCTCTTCGCACGTTTGTCCCCAAGGAGTTGGCTGCACGCTCGCCAACCCCAGCGCATCGCGCTCTCTTAAGAATCAACCCGTAGTAGGGATTGAATAGATGGCCACAATATGTCGTGGTTGAAAACTTTTTTGAGACGGCAGCCGCCGGATAGGTGACGCACGGATGAAGGCCGAGACCGTTTGCGGGCTCGATATCGGGACGACGAAGACCTGCGCGGTCGTCGCGGTCGAGGGCGCGGGAGGTCTCGAAATCGTCGGGGTCGGCGAAGCACCGTCGCTAGGGATGCGCAAAGGGGTCGTCGTCGATCTCGAAGAGACGATTAAGTCGATCGAAGGAGCGATGGAAAAGGCCGAGCGCATGGCCGGCGTGCACATTTCCGACGTCTTCGTGGGCATCACCGGCGATCACATTCGCAGCACGAACAACCGCGCGGTCGTCGCCGTATCGGGAGAAGACCGGGAGGTCTCGCACGGCGACGTCCGGCGCGTGATCGACGCCAGCAAAATCATCAACCTTCCGAGCGACCGTCAAATCATTCATGCGCTTCCCCGCTACTTCACGGTTGACGGGCAGGAGGGCGTCGACGATCCCATCGGCATGGCCGGCGGGCGCCTCGAGGTCGATACGCACATCGTCACCGGCGGTTCGAGCTTCATTACGAACGTGCTCAAGTGCGTGCACCGGGCAGGCCTCGAAGCCTCCGGGCTGGTCTTCGAGCCGCTCGCGAGCTCGGCGTCGACACTGCAGCCCGAGGAGAAGCAAGTCGGCGTGGTGATGCTCGACATCGGCGGGGGCACGACCGACATCGCCGTCTACTCACTCGGCAGCGCCATCTACACGGCCACGATCCCGGTCGGCGGCAACATTCTCACCAGTGACATCTCGTTGGGGCTGAAGACGACACTCGCGGAGGCCGAAGAGGTGAAGAAGCGGTTTGGCGCCGCCGTGCGCGACGCCGGCAACGAAGAGCGCTTCGACGTGCGCACCCTGGACGGACGCTCCAGCAAGGAGCATACGACCGAGCAGCTGCGGCACATCGTCGTCCCGCGAGTCTTGGAGACGCTGCGCATGGCCAAGCAGAAGATCGTGGAGAACGTACCCCGCGATCTCGTGCTCGGTGAAGTCGTGCTGACGGGCGGCGGTGCGCGGCTGCCGAATATCGAATCGATTGCCGAAGACGTCTTCGGGTTGCCGGTGCGCGTCGGCATGCCGAACCAAATAGGAGGCTTGACCGACGCGATGGCGCTCCCGCAATACGCAACCGCAATCGGGCTCGTGCTCTTCGGAGCGAACGACGAACTCGACGCCGCCGGTCACAACCGCCGGCGGGGCGGATCGATGGTACACCGCGTGACGAAATGGATGTCGGATTTATGGAACTAGAACCTCGCCGCCCGCGCCGCAAACGTGCCCCCGCGCAAGCGATTCCCGATCCGCCGGTGGCGCAAGCGCCGGTCGAGGGCGAACCCGTGCTTGCGCCGGAAACCCCGGCAGTCGAACCAGTGCTTGCGGCAGAAACTCCGGTCGTCGAATCTGCGCTTGCGGCAGAAACCCCGGTCGTCGAACCGGCGCCTGCCGAACCTGTCCCCCTCGCCGAAGCGCCGCCGGCGCCGCCCGAGCCGGCTCGAGAGCCAGCCCCTCAACGCACGCTTTTCTCCACGGAGGAACCGAAAAAAAGAATGGCCGAGTCCCGTCGTTCCGCTCCCGAACCCGAACACGCCGCGACGATCAAGGTGATCGGAATCGGCGGAGGCGGCTGCAACGCCGTCAATCGCATGGTTCGCGCCGGCCTCGCCGGGGTGGACTTCTTTTCGGTGAACTCCGACGTTCAAGCGTTGCGCAGTTCGGCCACCGAGAATACCGTGCACATCGGCGGAAGCCAGACGCGCGGCTTAGGCGCCGGCGCCAATCCGACGCTGGGGCGCGAGGCGGCCGAAGAGTCGCACGAAGATCTGGCGTTAATCCTCGAAGGCGCGGACCTCGTCTTTCTCACCGCCGGCATGGGCGGCGGCACCGGAACCGGCGCCGCACCCGTGATCGCGCAGATCGCTCGCGAATCCGGAGCGCTGACGATCGCCGTCGTCACCAAGCCGTTCGCGTTCGAGGGCAAGAAGCGCATGCAAATTGCCGAGAACGGGATCGTCGAGTTGGAAGCGAAGGTCGACACGCTGATCACCATTCCCAACGAACGCATCTTGCAGGTCATCGAAAAGAAGACGCCGCTTAACGAGGCGTTTGCCTACGCCGACGACGTGCTGCGCCAGGGCATCCAGGGCATCAGCGATCTCATCACGCAGCCGGGTTTGATCAACCTCGATTTCGCCGACGTCAAAACGATCATGACCGACGCGGGATCGGCGATGATGGGAATCGGCGAGGGCTCGGGCGAGCACCGCGCGGCCGATGCCGCTCAGAAGGCGATCGCCTCGCCGCTGCTCGAGACGACCATCGAAGGCGCGCGCGGCGTGATCTTCAACATCACGGGCGGCCCGGACATGGCGATGTACGAGGTCAACGAAGCTGCCGAGATGATAAGCCGCGCGGTCGATCCCGACGCGCAAATTATCTTCGGTGCGTCGATCGACCCGGGCATGAGCGGCAAAGTGCGCGTGACGGTTCTGGCGGCCGGCTTTGGGCCGCCGCACAACAGCCGCGACACGCAGAACGGCTACGCGTTCGACAAAACCGGGAAACTCGACGCGGTCGCGCCGGTGAACATGGACGACATCGAAGTTCCGGCGTTCCTACGCTATCGCGGCTAACCAGCCGCGATGGCGTACTCCGCCCGCGTCCTCCTGGACTCGATCGGTCCGTTGGGGGTTCGCCTCACCACGCTCGAGGTAACCTTCCCTCGCTTCGTTCTGGCCGAATTTAATACGCACAGAGTGTATTCACGAAATTCGGCGAGTTCTCGCGCTGTGCCGACGAGCAAACTGTTGGAAAAAGTTGAAACCGATCCGGTTATACCGCTCGAATGGGGCCGGAACAAGGCCGGGATGTCGGCCGACGACGTGTTGGATTCTGCCGACGAGAAGCTCGCAAAAGACGTGTGGCTGAGTGCACGCGACGCCGCTGTGGAACACGCGCGGCGATTGATGGAACTCAAAGTCCACAAGCAAGAACTCAATCGGATTTTGGAGCCGTTTCTCTGGCATACCGTGATCGTGACGTCTACGGAGTGGGACAACTTCTTTACGCTGCGCTGCGCGCCGACCGCGCAACCCGAAATACGGGAGGCCGCAACCCGAATGCGCGCGGCGCTGGCGGAAAGCACGCCGCGGCCGGTCGCGGAGGGCAAATGGCACCTCCCGCTGCTTCAGGACGACGAACGCACGCTCGATATCGAAACCCAGAAGAAGATCTCGGCCGCACGTTGCGCGCGCGTGTCGTATCTCACCCATGCCGGGACGCGCGAGATCGAGAAGGACTTAGAGTTGCACGACCGGCTGAAGCGCGACCGCCATCTGAGCCCGTTCGAGCATGTCGCAACGCCGGCACAGGATGCGGCATTCCACGCAAATTTTCGCGGATGGATTCAGATGCGCCGGGAGATCGAAGCGTCGCTCTGATCGCGTCTGCGGCGTAGTTGCGCCCTGGCGGTGGCGAGCAGCGTGACGAGCGCCGCCCACACCGGGAGCTTAATCGCCAGCCACGAGCGGTCGGCCGTACGCAGGCTCTGCACGAAGGCGCTCCACTCCGTTTGAACGAGATCGCTCGCGCTGAAACGATAGGCGCCGCGAAATGCATCGGGTAATACCGGCGGCCGAAGTTCGAAGGCGTAGATCGCTGCGGCTAGCGCCGCCAGCGTGCCGACGGCGAAAAACGCCTCGACCTGCAAGCGTACGAGCAGCAGCACGCAGAGCAGCAGGCTCAGCGCGAAGAGTTTCTTCAGCGACCACACCGCAATCCACGGTACCATCAGCGCGCAGAGTGCCGCCGCACTCGCGTTTCGCGCCCATCCGCGCAGCGAGACCGCCATCACTGCCGCCGCCGGTATCGCGAAGCACAACTCGACGACGTGGACGTACGCACCCGCCATCACCGCGGTCGCGGCGGGGAAGAAGACGAGCAGCTCGCGCCGCTCGAGCACGCGCGAAAGACGGAACGCGATCGCAAGCCCCAGCGCGACGAGTGCGGCGAACGACGCGATCCCGGCGATGCGCGCGATGTCATCGGGAATCCCCACCGTGGCGAGCGCGTACGTTAAACTGTATTGGTAGGGAAAACCCACCTCAGCCGACGCCTGCAGCGGGATCACACGCTGCACGTATTCGAGAATCAGTGCCGGGCCGGCGGCGATCAGTGCCACGCCGGTGAGACACGCGAGCGTCACGGCCGTTGCGATGCGCGCGCGCGGAACGAAGAGCAGCGCCGCCAGAATGACGGGCAAGCCGAGATGCGGTTCGATCGCCGTCATCGCCGCGCAGATGCCCGCGAGCGCATCGCGGCGATGGACGAGCGCCGCTCCGCACAGCGTGAGGAAGAGCAGCGCAAACGGAACGATCTGCCCGGCGTTGAGTTCGACGTAGCCGGCGGGCAGGATGAGAACGATCGCCGCGACGTCGAGCGGAACGCTCGTGCGCCCTAGCGCGAAGATCGCCAGAAGCGTCGCGAGTACGATGGCGGCCGCGGCGATAGCGCGAGCCTGCGGAAAGTCGAGCCGCGCGAGCGCCATGAAGGCTGGAAAATCGTAGGGGGGCTGCGGGGCCGGGATCGCCAGCGCCGGGTCGCGTTGAAAGACCGTTGCGCTGCCGAAACGATGCTCGCACGCGTGCAGCGGTTCGTAGTCGTAGGGATCGCGGTGCTCGTCGAGCGCCTGGCCGGCGCAATAGAAGTCGGCGAAATCGTACATCTGCCGCCACGGCAGCGCGTCGCCCAAGCGCGTGACGTCGTGAAGCGTTGCGACGCCGAGGATGGCGATCGCCAGCGCGAGTGCGAGCCGCCGGCCCGCGCTCATCGACCTCGCATCGGCGGTCGCCGGCGGCGCAGCGTTTGCAGCAGAATCAACGCGATGACCGCAAGCGAGAGCAGCAGAAAGGTTAGCGTGCTGCGCTGCGCGGTGGTAATCGCCGGAATCGGCCGCGACGTGCGAATGTTTTCGAGCGGAACGGCGATCGTCGGGCCGTCGGCGCTGCCGATGACGAGCGAATCGTTGAGCACGATCGGCGAACCGACGTTGAACTTCAAATCGGTCTGAATGCTTCCCAGCGGACGTCCCGCGGCTGCATCGACCGCCCACAGCTTTCCGCCGAGGTCGCCGAAGTAGAGCACGCCGTCGCGCAACACGAGGCCGCCTTTAACCGGTCCCGCGACGCGCACCGACCACTTCACGCGGCCGTTGCGTGCGTCGAGCGCGCTGACGACCGGAGCGATCGGGCTGCCGTCGTAGAGCGTGCCGGCGTCGTACATCGGAATCGCCGACTCGTTGTAGGACGGCTCTTTTCCGGTAACGGCGAGTGTGGTATCCCAGCGAACTCGCCCGGTGCGCGCGTCGAGCGCGTAGACGTGCTGGCGCGCCGCGACGCCCTCGAGGATCATCGCACCGGGCGCCGTCGAGAGCGGCGATCCGTACATGCCGAAGACTTGGCTGCCGTCGGTCGCGAGCGGGCAATCGTCGAAAGCGCCGTCGCGGGCGGAGAAGGCGTGCATCCACAACGTGGCGCCGTTCGAGGCGCGCAGCGCGTAGACGACGTTGGGGAATCGCCCGCCGAAATACGCGGTGCCGTCGCTCAGCAGAAGATTCGTCATCGACGCGTTGGAGTAGAGCAGCCGCCGCCAGTGGTACGCGCCGGTGCGGGCGTCGAGCGCAAGCAAGACGCCGCTGCCGTCGACGTGCAGCAGCGTGTTGCCGAGCAGCGCGGGCATCGGCATCCCGCTGCCGGTGAGCGCGAACGTCCAGGTTCGCGCTCCGGTGCGCAAGTCGATGCCGTTGAGATCGCTCGCGCCCATGCCGACGAGGTTGTAGGCCGGTGGATCCCACACCGGGGAGTCGCCGTTTCCGGTGCCGACCACGGTGATGCCGTCGCGGTAGACAGGAGCGCTCATTACCTGGTTGTCGCCCTTCCACTGCCAAACGGGCTTGCCGCTGCGCGCGTCGACGGCGTAGAGCGAGTGATCGTTCGAGGCGACGAGGACGAGGCCGCCGGCCACCACCGGCGACGCCGACGTCCCTTTACTTGGGATGCTGAACCGCCAGGCGAGCCGATCGGGCAGATCGCGATTGACGACGATGTCGTTGAGTCCGCCGCCATGACGGAACTGCTCCCACACCTGCGATCGATCGGCGCGAAACGGGGAATTCGCTGCCCACGCGGGCGCGGTCAGCGCACCGAGCGCAAGCGCGATCGAAACGACTCGAAGCGAACGCATCTGCAGCGGCCTTAGCTGCGGACGAACGCGAAATCCTTTTAACGACGTACTACAAGCGCCGCATTCCCGCGCCTGCGCGAAGTGAGCCGTCGCGTAAAGATTTGTCGCGAGCATATTTCTCCGCGGCTTCTCTTGTGGTATAACCGATGCCACGGCGCCGGTTACGACCGGCGGCGCTGATCTTCTCTCGGACGGAGGGGTCGGGGTGTGACTCTCACGGAGGAGCTTCGAGTTCCGCGCGAACTCGAAGGCCGGTTTCCGCTTGCGAGCGGGGATGCGTCAATCGACGACCGGCCGGTGATCCATGCGGTCGACGATATTTTCGACGCGGCGATTCGTGCCGGAGCGTCGGACGTGCACGTCGAGCCTTACGGCGAAGGCGGGCGCGTACGCGAGCGCGTCGATGGGATGCTGCGCGAGGCGCGGACTCTATCGCCTCGACTGCTTCCGCGCGTCCTTTCGCGCATCAAGTTGCTGGCCGGCATGGACATTGCCGATCGGCGCCTTCCTCAGGACGGCCGCTATTCGATCGAACGTCCCGGCGGGACGATCGACGCGCGCGTCAGTTCGATGCCGACGATCGACGGCGAGAAACTGGCGATTCGATTGCTCGACGGACGACAGCAGATTCCGTCGATCGAGGCGCTCGGAATGAATGACGCGGTCTGCGAGCGTTTCCGCCGCCTCGTTCAGGCACCCGCCGGATTCGTCGTGGTCTGCGGTCCGACGGGGAGCGGCAAAACGACGACGCTGTACGCATCGATGCGCGAGCGAAACGTCGCCGGCCAGCAACTCTGCAGCATCGAGGATCCGGTAGAGATTCGCCTTGCAGGCGTCGCGCAAGTGCAAGTAAACCTGCGCGCGGGACTGACGTTTGCGACTGGGCTGCGGTCGTTTTTGCGTCAGGATCCCAATGTGATCATGATCGGTGAGATGCGCGACGCGGAAACCGCGGCGGTGGCGACCTCGGCTGCGCTCTGCGGGCAACTCGTCCTCACGACGCTGCATAGCAACGACGCGCTCTGCGCGCTCGAACGCTTGGTCGAGCTCGGATCTCTCTCCACGCGGCGTGGCCGCTTCGGTCACGGCGATCGTCGCGCAGCGCCTGGTGCGCCGGCTCTGCGAACGTTGCAAGCGCGAGACTGCGTCCCGGTGCTTCCGCGCAAGCGTTCGGCATCGCGCCCGGCAGCCCCGTGTTCGAAGCCACGGGTTGCACGGCGTGCGACGGCAGCGGTTATCGTGGCCGGCGGGGTACCTTTGAGATAATCGAAATGTCGCCCGATCTTCGCTATGCGATCGAAAGCGCAGCGTCTCCGGCAACGGTACGCGACGCTGCGGAACGCTCCGGGTACGCGCCGATCGTGCTCGACGCCGGCCGGCTGATCGCCGCCGGGGAGTGTTGCGTCGCAGAAGCGACGCGCGTGTTGGGGGTTCGATGAACGGCGGGCCGAGCGAAGCGCTGCCTGCGTCGATACGGATCGCCGACGTGGCCACGCTCGCTCGCGCGCGGAACGCGTCGGACGTGCACCTCACGGTCGGCATGCCGCCGATTCTGCGAGTCGATGGCGAGCTTGAAAAAACGACACACGCGCCGATCGATGCGGCGGAACTACGCGACCTTGCTCGCGCGCTCCTCAGGGACGATGGCGTAGCCCGATTGGACGGCGCGGGTGATGCGACCGGAGCTTTTAGCGATCCGAGAGCGGGGCGGATGCGCGTGCACGTCTACGCGGCAGGACGCGTACCCGCAATCGCGATCCGCTTGCTGCACCGCAGTATTCCGACGCTCGAGTCACTCGACGTTCCGCCGGCGGTCGCCGGGTTGGCTCTGGAACGGCATGGCCTCGTAATCTTCGCCGGTCCCACCGGCGCCGGCAAATCGACGACGATGGCGGCCGTAGTACACCGGATCAACGAGGCGACGGCGCGCCGCGTCGTCACGGTCGAGGATCCGGTCGAATATCGTCACGAGAGCCGGCGCTCGCTCGTGACGCAGCGCGAGGTCGGTTGCGACACGCCGAGTTTTGCGGCCGCGCTGCGGGGGTACTGCGCGCCGATCCGGACGTCATCGTCGTCGGCGAAATGCGCGACGCCGAAACGATGGCCGGCGCGCTCGCCGCGGCACAGACCGGACACCTCGTGATCTCGACCCTGCACACCGGAAGTGCCGCCCAAAGCGTCGAGCGGATCGTGAACGCTTTCGCCGAGCATCTGCGCCACGACGTGCGCTCGCAGCTTGCCAACGCGCTTGCCGGGATCGTCTGCCAACAGTTGCTGCGACGGGCGTCCGCGTGCGGGCGGCGAGCCGCATTCGAAATCCTGATTGCGACCGATGCGGTGCGCTCCCTCGTACGCGACGCGAAGGCTCACCAATTCAAAAACGTTATGTCGACCGGAAGCCGGTACGGCATGCAAACGCTCGAACAACACCTCGAATCACTGATGCGCGATCGCGAGATCGATCCAGCGGAAGCCCAGCGCTTCGGCGTCGGCGAACCTCGCGACACGGTGGCGTAGCGCGCGAAACATGGTCTACTACTACGCTGGTCGCGCCGCCGACGGACGGCGCTTGCAGGGCTCGATCGAAGCGGCTTCGCGCGACGCGGCGGCGACGCACCTGCGCGCACGGGACGTGTTCGTGACGACCCTCGAAACCGCCGCCACCATCGGCGGCTCATGGACGTTCCTGCGTCTTTCCGCGCGTTCGGCCGGTGCACGACCGGTCTTCTTTCGGTCGTTCGGAGCGCTGGTCGCCGCAGGCATACCGGTGCGGCGTGCACTCGACACGATAATGCGACAGAGTGGAGACGGCGCGTTCGCCGAGACGTTGGCGTCGGTGGCAGCCGAGGTCGAAGGGGGAACGGCGCTCTCCGCTGCGCTTCAAAGTCATCCCCACGAGTTCTCTGCGGTAGCGATTGCGATGGTCAGAGCAGGGGAAATCGGAGGATCGCTCGAGGATGCACTGCGCGCGCTCGCGGAGCTCGAAGAACGCGACCGCGCGTTGCGCAAGCGGATCGCGGCGGCGCTCGCCTACCCGGCCGTTGTCTCGGTTGCTTCCGTCGGCTTAGTGCTCTTTCTCGTCGCGAACACGATGCCGGCGTTCGCGGCCATATTTTCCGAAATGCACGTGCCCCTTCCGGCCGGCACCCGGATGCTCATCGCCGCCGCCGGCCTGCTAAAGAATCGCGCAGATGTGGGTCGCCTCCGGCGCCCTTATCCTTCTCGGTGCGGTCGCGCTTGGTCGTTACAAAGATTCGGACGAACCGTGGGCGGCGCTGCTCGACCGTCTGCGCCTTCGGGTGCCCGTGCTCGGTCCGATCGTCGTGAAGTCGACGGCGGCGCGCTTCGCGCGAACGTTCGGCTCGTTACTGCGCTCCGGCGTCGACATCGTCGGCGCGATCGAAGCCGGGGCAGGCGTCGTCGAAGGGTTCGTCCACCGTCACGGTCTACGCGGCGTCGTCGATTCCTTACGCCGCGGAGATACATTCGTTTCCTCTCTCGAGACAAGCGCACTCTTCGATACGACCTTCCTGCAACTGCTGCAGGCGGGCGAGGAGAGCGGCACCGTCGACGACATGCTTTTTCGAGTCGCGCGTTATTACGAACTCGACGTCGAAACCGCGCTGGGGTCGCTGACCAGTGTTCTCGAGCCTCTGCTCATTTGTGCCCTAGGCGCTGCCATAGGGACGATCGTTGCATCCATCATCATCCCACTCTACTCAATGATCGGAAACATACAATGAACGAACGACTTTCCATCACTCGAACTTTGGACGCTTCACCGCCGCCCGCAAGATCGCGACGCGGCGATCGCAGGAACACCGTTATCTCTGCCGCCGAGCGGCCCGCCGCTTCGTTCGGCCCTCCCTCGATCGCGCCGACCTCGAACAGGTTGCGGCGATCGGCCTGATCAAGGCGGTCGATCGCTACGATCGCGCCCAGTCAACGCCATTCGAGGCGTATGCTTGGCTCCTGATCCTCGGGGAACTGATGCACCACGTTCGCGACGGAGAACGCATTTTGCGAGCTCCGCGGCGGATTCGCGACCTGGAACGGCGTTGGGTTGCCGCGGAACGCGAGCTCTGGTCGATCCTTGGCAGGGAGCCGCGCGAAGCCGACGTCGCCCAGTACGTCAACGCTACGCCGGCCGAGCAGCGCGACGTTCGCGACTATCGCGTCAGCGGGCGCGTCGCTTCGTTCGAAGCGCTTCCGGTCTCCGCTTGGCGCGAAGACGCAGCCGATTTCGAATCTGTATTCGACGGCATGACGCTCGAGCGAATGTTTGCCGTGCTTACACCGCTCGAGACGCAAATCGTCCGTTCGATTCATCTCGACGGCATGACGATCGTCGACCTTGCCAAACGTTTAGGATATTCGCGGAGACACGTTACGAGGCTTCATCGCACGGCGATGTCTCGGTTGCGAGGTCATGGAGCCGCGGTCGTCTCGATGTAAATCGACGCCGGGCACTACTGCGACCGTCACGACGCTCTTTTCGCATACCGAGGTTGTACGATGGCTCTCAGCCTTACCGATGCCGCCGCGTCGCGTCGACGCGCAGCCGCGCTATCAAGAAGGATTTACGCTGATCGAGATGATGATCGTGGTGGCGATCATCGCGATTCTCGTCAGCATTCTCGTGCCGAACTTCGTGAGGGCGCGGGCGCAAGGCCAGACGTCTGCGTGTGAGTCGAATCTTAAGGAGATCGCGACGGCGCTCGAACTTTTTCAAACCGATAACGACCACTATCCATCGAGCGGTACCGTAAACTCGAACAATGCCGAACTCGCACCGTACCTGAAGCAGACGCCGGTCGATCCGGCTGCCGGACCCGGGGAATTCTACACGTTTACGGTGACCGGCGGCGATACCGGATCGGCGGAGTACACGATCGTTTGCCCGGGAACGCACGATCCCGGAACGCTGCAAAACATCTCGCCGGATACGAAGTTCACGCACATCGAGTATTCGTCCTCGGCCGGGTCTGGCCGCGACCAACAAATGATGGAAGCATGGCTTCCGGTAGCAGCCTTCGGCGCCGGCATTGCAAGCAGCACCGGCCCCTGCGTCGCTCCACGGTTTCTTGCGGCGGCCAGCCTCTGCAGCGGCACCTCGGGAGCACGCCGATGGCTCCGCTCGGAGCGTTCGTTGCGGGCATCTGCGCTGAGCTACGTCGCCGCATGTTCGGCCGGCGGCGCGATCGCTCGCGATGATGGCCTACTCGATGGAGATTTATGCGTTGCTGGCGATCGCATGCGTAACCGTGGGAGTCGCGAGCATCGCGCGCACGCATCCATGTGAAGTCAACCAACGATCGCACTCCTCCGGGATCGCGTTCTTCTGGGGAGGAGTGGCTGGTATCGTCGGGTCGCCCTGCTGCGGACCGCTGGTCGCGCTTACCGCCCTGGGCTGGTCGACGGCCGGAGGCAATCCAGCGATCCCCGCCGCGTTCGCGCTCGGCCATGCGGCTCCATTGGTGGGCGTGGCAATCGGATCCAGGCGAATCGAGGCGTTGATGCAGCCGCGATGGCCGGTCGAAGCAACGGCTACGGTTTCGGGCGGTCTGGCGATCGCGTTGGGTGCCTACTACGCGGTCCTGGCATGAGCGTGCTTCATCCGGCTCGACGAATCGCGCTCGCGATCGCGGCCGTCGCAGTTTCCGGTATTCTCCTTCGCGGACAAATCGCCCAGGCTCTGGTCGTCCGAGGCGACGAGTTTCTCTACCGCTCGGATTCGAAATCTGCCCTGCGGTACTATCGTCGCGCCCTGCGATTTGACGCGACGAATGGCGTCGCGCTCGATCGCCTGCTCTTTGTGGCCACGCTTCTCCGAGATCGTGCGGGCATGCGCGGCGGCGTCGAGAGAGCTGCCAGGTATCTCGAACGACGTCCGGACGACGATGTGATTCGCATGGATCGCGCGATGGCGTGTCGCGCGCTCGGCGAAGACTCGATTGCGTGGGCCGACTTCGAAATCGTTGGATATCGGATGCGCGACGCGCGCGCATTGACGTTAGCCGGTTTCGCAGCCCGCGCCGTCGCCCGTGAAGCCGCGGCGCGACGCCTTTGGCATGCCGCCCTCGCGCTGGCGCCGGAAATGCCGGCGGCGTCGCACGCTTTAGCACGCGGCGGCGTCAGACGGTGACGGCCGTCGTACCGGTCGCGGCCATGGCGGCGCTGACGATCTTCGCGGCAGTCGCGCGGGAGCGCGCGCGCTCGTACGGGTTGCCATTTTCGGCCGGCCGCGTTTCGGCGCTTGTGCCGGCGGCCGCCGCGCTCGCGATTGCATTGTCGCTAGCCGTCCACGGAGATCGATCGGCCGGTAAAGCCGTCGCGCTGGCCTGTGCAGCCGTGAGCGCCGCGACCGACCTGCAAACCGGCTACGTTTTCGATCGAATCGCGTTGAGCGCACTGCTTGCGTCGCTGTTGCTCGCTACGAAGTCGCACGCGATTCTCGGCGCGGTCGCCGGAAGCGCCATTGGCGGCGGTTTGCCCCTGCTCGCATATGCAGCGACCGCGGGCCGCGGCATTGGGTTGGGCGACGTCAAACTCGCGGCTGCGATCGGCGCCGGCCTAGGAATCGCAGGAATAGTCGAAGCACTGCGCGTTGCGATCGTGTGCGCGGGCGGTGTCGCAATCGTACTTCTGATCTGCAGACGCGTGCACCGTCGAAGCGCGATGCGATTTGCGCCTTTTCTCGCGCTGGGCGCAGCATACGGAGCACTGACGTGCGATTGAGAAAGGCTTCACTGCCACTCGGCATCGATCTCGGTTCCTCACGCGTTCGAATCGCTCTCGGAGAGCGCGGCGAGGGAACGCTCCGTCTCGCGGTCGTCGCCGGTCGCGACTTGCCGGCCGACGCCGTTGCGGCCGAGGCGATTGCGGAGCCGGAGCTGGTTGCGGCGGTCATTGAAGATGCGTACCGCGAAATCGGGACGCGCGAGCGGCGTTGCATTTTCAGCGTTGGCGCCGAGGTCGCGACGTTTCGACTGCTGCAATTTCCGGCGATGAGCGAATCGGAACGCCGGCGCGCCGCCCGGTTCGAAGCCGAGCGAATCGCGGCGTGGGACCTGCGCGCCGTACCAAGCATCGTGCGGGCCCATCCGGCACACCGCGTGGAGCACGTGTACGGCGTAGGAGCCGTGCGCGCGACGGCTTTGGCGGCGCGTAGCGCGTGCATCGCAGCCGCAGGCTTGCGCCCCGTGGCGGCCGACTACGAGGGATGTGCGCTGCAGCGTGCGTTTCCCGCATACGATGCCGTGCTCGACGTTGGACACCGGCGCGCGACCTTGCATGCATTTGCGCCGAGCGGTCCGATGGCGGTCGCCGTCGGCGGCGGCGGTACGGAGATGACACGTGCAATTGCCACCGATCTCGGCATCGACGTGCCTGCTGCCGAACGAAGGAAATGCCTGCTCGGAAATGCGGGCGCCGGTGTTGCGGCGGTCAACGAATTCGTGGAAGCCTTCCGGATCGCGTTGGTAAAAGCGCGCGAACGTATGCCGGCGTTGCGGCGGGTCGCGGCTACCGGCAACGGCTCGCGATTGGCGGGTTTGCTCGAAAGGATCGAGTCCGTCTGCGACGTTCGTGCCGAGTTGCCGTTGAGCGGCGTGTTGGAAAGCGACGGATATCCGAGCGACGTGTTGCGAGCGGGCGCTCAAGACTGGACGCTGGCCGCTAGTCTGGCGGCGTGGAGCGTTCGGCAATGATTCGTTTCGATTTCCTCCACGACCCGCGACCGGCGCTCGTGGAGCGCCTCGCGTCGCTGCGTCTGCCGCGCGAAATCTATTTGCAGGCGATTCTCGCAGCAGTGCTGGCGGTTGGAATTGCCGTCGCGCGCGGCGTTGAAGCAATTCGGCTGCACGCGGCGGAATCGTCGCAGTTGCGAGTCCGGCATCATTTTGAAGCGACACGCGAGGCATTGGACGCCGTGCGCCTGCGGTGGCAGCAACTGGACGAGCTCGCGTCGCGCGACCGCCGCCTTCGAGAGATTCGGCTTTCGGGATCGGACGTTGCCGTCCGCATTGCGCGCGTTGGGAATGCATTCCCCCGCCGCGCCTGGGCGACGACCCTGACGGCGAGTCCCTTGGGATATGCCGTTAAGGCTCGCGGCGACGACCTTCGAGCTGCGTCGGCCGTGCTTGGCAGCCTGCTCGGCGATCGGCGGCTTGCCGGCGACGCCTCATTTCAAATGGCGCGCGAAGAGGGGCTTCGTGAGGGAGCGCTTGCCTTCGAAATTCACGCAGGAGTGGGGCGGTGAGGCAGGCGGGCACGGGCGCATCCGGCATGTGGGCGTGGCTCTTTGTCGGAGCATTAGCGTTTGGCGGATATTTCGTCGCGATCGCACCGGCCGAGCGGCGGTTGCAAGCGATACGCACACGCGAGCACGAGCTCTACGATCTCACCATTCGTAACGAGCGTCTGTTGCGCGGCGCCGCAGGTTTGTCGGTCGCGCGCGATCGCGTAGCGGTCGACGTCGCTCGGCTCGCCGGCGAACGCGGCGCTGGATCGGCGACCCTGCGAACGCTCGAGCTTCTGCAGCGCGAAAGTTCGAAAGCGAACGTAGCGATTGGTGGGCTGGCTCCCGACGCGCCCCGCACTGCGGCGCAGACGGCCGGTTCGGAAGACGTGACGATTGCGATGCGTGGAACGTACCGCAGCCTTCTGTCGGCGATCGCCGATATCTCTCGGCACGAGGTATTGCTGGAAGTTTCTAACGCAACGCTCGAGCGCACGGCGCGCGGCGTGGGTCAAATCGACGCCACGCTGCACGCGACGCTCTACTACCGGCTGGACGCTCTGGTAAAGGAGAAGCACGATGAGTCACTCGAGCCGCATTGACGGCGTTCGAACGTCGATCGTCCCTTCTATCATACTCGGTATGCTGCTACTGACGCTCTGCGCGCTGCCCGCCGCAAACCTCGCCGGGCCGATTGACGAATCGTTGGCGACGCCGCGAGCGGAACTCGCTCTCCCGGGACGGCTCAGCTACCCCACCCCTGAGGTGCGCCGCGATCCGTTCGTTCCCAGTGGGGACGTACCGCCCGGCGGTGACCTGGATGACGCAGTCGCCGGCATCGTTTTACCGCCGAATGCCGGTGCTTCGGAAACCGGACAGGCGGCCGGAGCGGCGGTCGTGCGCGGCGTGTTGCTCGGCACGCCCCCGGGCGCGCTGGTTGAAACCGGAGGACGAATCGTCTTGGTGCACGTCGGCTCGCCGCTTCTCGGATCGTCGGTGTCGTCGATCGGCGCGAGCGGGGTCGCGCTGCAAGACGGCGAGGCGCTGCATTTCACGGAGAGGCGCCCGTGAGACGGACGTTGCTGGCAATTTGTGCGTGCTGCTGGCTCGTGACGGCTGCGCCAACGGCGCGTGCGAGTTCCGAGCTGCTGACCATCGACGTGCGCGACGCCGACATCAGTGACGTCATCGCGATGCTCGCCGCGCAGTCGGGTGTCAACGTGGTTACCGACGGATCGGTGAAGCCGGAGCGCGTCACGCTGCGACTCCACGGCGTGACATTCGATGAAGCGCTGCGCGTGATCGCTTCTGCCCACTCCTTGCAGGTTCGCTCGGAAGGCGGCATTTTGGTCGTAGGGGCAGCCGAATCAATGAACCGGCGCGCTGCAGGCGTCGTTTTCTCGCTGCACCACGCGCAGGCCGACGACGTCGCCAAGGAGCTGGCCGACGTGCTTCCGCTCGGAACGGTCATCGATGCGGACAAGCGTAGCGCCAGCGTGATGGTTGCGGGCGACGACGAGACGCTCGCGCGTGCGCGCCGGCTGGTCGCAGCGCTCGATTCCCAGGCGTCTTCAGGCGTCGACGTGGAAGCGGCGACGCAGCCGTACCGGCTGCGCTTCCTGCGTGCCGATGACGTCGTTCCAAAGTTGAAGGCCGCGGTGGCGGACGGCTCGTTCCTGGCCGATGAAGAACTCAATGCCGTCCTGGCAACGGGAGGCGAGCGCGTGCAGGCCGCGACGCGCAGTTTGCTGGCCGGTATCGACCGCCCGAGCACGCAGGTACTCTTCGAGGTAAAAGTGGCGGACGTCACTCCGATCAACGATGCGAGCAACTTCGGTCTCGAGTTCGGCGGCATCGATTTGCAGGGACAACCTCTGCCGGGAGCGGTTGCGTATAACTTCGTTGGGGGTACGATTCCAGTTTACGTCACGCTGAACGCAATGGTGAGCAAGGGGCGCGCGCAGATTCTTGCGACGCCGAAGCTCGTGACGGTTAATAACAAAGAGGCAGACTTGACGATTGGAGAGACGTATCCGATCGTATACAGCACGTCGGTATTCGGGGGTCAAAACGTACAGTACGTCGACATCGGCGTTCATTTGCGCGTGACGCCGACGATCGGCACCGACGGAACCGTAACCGCGGAACTGCATCCGGAGTATAGCGAACTCGTCGGCTTTACGCCTACCGGTTATCCGATCGTCGCCAACCGGAAAATCGACTCCACGCTGCGAGTCGGGGACAACGAAACGATCGTCTTAGGCGGCCTCATGCGCGACACGAGCAGTCAAACGATCTCGAAGATCCCGGGACTCTCGGAAATTCCGGTGCTCGGAAAGCTCTTCCAAAACAAGCAGTCGGCGCACGAACGCGACGAGATCGTCTTTCTCATCACGCCGCACGTCATCTATCCCGGGTCTTCCGTGCCGCACGGGTAAGCGCGGCTCGCGCCGGGGCGCGAGGGGTGGGGCGCGGTGCCGCCGCCGAAAGGCTCGCGTTCGATGTTCTCTTACTTCACCGCCGGCGAGTCGCACGGCCCGGCGCTCGTCGGCATCCTCGACGGCATTCCGGCGCATCTCGCGCTCGACGTCGAGGCCGTGAACGACGTGCTTGCCCGGCGCCAGGGCGGCTACGGCCGCGGCGCTCGTATGAAGATCGAGCGCGACGCGGTCGAGTTCTTGGCCGGCGTGCGCGGCGGCGAGACGCTCGGATCGCCGATTGGGGTGCTCGTGCGCAATCGCGACTACGAGACGCCGTCGGTGCGCGCGCTGATGGATCCGCTGACCGGCTCGGGTCCGCTGCTGACCAATCCCCGACCGGGCCACGCCGATTACGCGGGCGCCCTGAAATACCGGCATCGCGATCTCCGCAACGTGCTCGAGCGGGCGAGCGCGCGCGAGACGGCGATGCGCGTCTGCCTCGCCGCCATTTGCGCGCAGTTTCTGGCCGCGCTGGGCATCACGACGCGCAGTTACGTCAGCCGAATCGGAAGCGTCGAATCCGGGGAGTTCGACGACTGGAAGCAAGCCGACGTCGAAAGCAGCGACGTGCGCAATCCCGACCGGGACGTCAGCACGCGCATGATCGCGGCGATCGACGCCGCCAAGAGCGCGGGCGACACGCTCGGCGGGCGATTCGTCGTGCGCGTCGACGGGCTGCCTGCCGGCGTCGGCAGCAATAGGCAGCCGAACCAGCGCCTCGACGGCATCTTGGCCGGCGCGCTGATGGGCATGCAGACCGTCAAGGCCGTCGAGATCGGTCTCGGAAGCGACGTGGCGTCGAAGACCGGCTCGCAGGCGCACGATACGTTTGCAATCGACGGAGAGTCGGTTGTGCGCGAAAGCAATCGCGCGGGCGGAATCGAGGGCGGCATGAGCAACGGTCAACCGGTGATCGTGCGCGTCTCCGTCAAGCCGATTCCGACGCTGGCCAAGGCGCTGCCGTCGGTGAACCTGCACGAACGCGCCGGTGCGCCGGCCACGGTCGTGCGCAGCGACGTCTGCGTCGTTCCGGCGGCGGCGATCGTCGGTGAGGCGATGGTGCGTTTGGCGCTGACCGGTCCGGTGCTCGAGAAATACGGCGGCGACTCGATGGACGAGACGCTCGACAACCTGCGCCGCAGCCGCGCGGCTGCGGCGGCGCTCTTCGGAGAGGGAAGCGAATGAAACGTCACGTCGCGCTCGTGGGATTCATGGCGGCGGGCAAATCGACCGTCGGCAAACGGCTCGCGCGGCGTCTCAAGCGCGCGTTCTTCGACGTCGACGATCTCGTCGTGCGCGAACACGGATCGGTCTCCGACATCTTTTATAACGAAGGCGAAGCCGCGTTCCGGCGCTACGAGCACGCCGCGCTCGAACGCATTCTCGAAGAAGGCGAACCCGGCGTCGTCGCGCTCGGGGGCGGCGCGCTGACCGGCGACGAGAATCAGAAGCTGCTGAAGAAGCGCGCCTACCGCGTGTTCATCAAGATTACGCCCGAGCAGGCACTCGAGCGAATGCGGCGCAGCCGCATCGTGCGCCCGCTGCTCGGCCCGACGCCGTCTCTCGCGCGCATCAAGGATCTCTACACCAAGCGCATGCCGCAGTACGCGCACGCGGACTACGTCGTCGAGGCCGATCACCTGACGACCGCGCAGACCGTCGACGATATCATCGAGTGGTTGCACAAGAAGAAGATCGAGATCTAGATCTCGTCGTCAACGACGATCTCGCCTATCGGGTGACGGTCGGCGATCGTTTGCGCCCGGAGATCGTGCGTTTCGTTCGCGAGCGCGATGATCCGCTGCTGGTACTGTGCGACGCTCACCCGAAGGTCGCGCGGATCGCCGCGCAGATCGTGCGCGGCCGGAACGTTCCGGTCGTCGCGGTGCCGCTGGGCGAACGGCGCAAGCGCCTTGCAACGCTCGAGCGCGTGCAGGATCGGATGCTTGCGGCCGACGCCGGACGCGAGACGCTCGTGCTGGGCGTCGGCGGCGGCGTCGCGAGCGACGTCTTCGGATTCGCGGCCGCGACCTACATGCGCGGCGTCGCCTACGCGCACGTCGCGACGTCGCTGGTTGCGATGGTCGACGCGGCGATCGGCGGCAAGACCGGCGTGAACCTCGCCGGCGGAAAGAATTTGGCGGGAGTCTTTGCGGATCCGGTCGCCGTGTTCTGCGACGTGAACGCGCTGCAGACGCTGCCGCCGCAGGCGCTGCGCGACGGTCTGGCCGAGATCGTCAAGGCCGCGATCGTCGAAGGCGGCGACCTTTTCGATGCGCTCGAAACCCTCTCGCCGCATCCGCTCGCGCGTTGGCCGTGGACGGCAATTGTCTCGGCAAGCGTAAAGGTGAAGACGGCCATCGTCGCCGACGACCGCGAGGAAGCGGGCATGCGCGAGTTGCTCAATCTCGGGCACACGTTCGCGCACGCGATCGAGCGCGCGTCGGCGTATCGCGTGCGCCACGGCGCCGCGGTGGCGCTGGGGTTGCGAGCCGCGGGTCTGCTGGCGCTGCGGATGGGGCGGTTCAGCGAGCGCGAGCATCTGCGCGTACTCGCACTTCTGACGCTGCTGCGGCTGCCGATCCAGACGGCGCTCGAACCGGCGGCGGTGTTCGAAGCAATGCGTGCCGACAAGAAGCGGCGGGGCGGACGGCTGCGCTTCGTTCTGCCGCGCGCCATCGGCGACGTCGAATACGGCGTGGAGTGCGACGATCGCGCGGTGCGTTGGGTGCTGGCGCAGCTCGCGCGGGCGCCCCAGGCGGTGCGCCGATAGCGCGCGCCGTCGAGGTGCTGCCGGCGATTCGTTCGTCACGCTTCGATCTGCCGCTGACCTACGCCGCCGGCGATCTGGACCTGGCAATTGGCGACGTGGTGCGCGCGCCGCTCGGCGGACGCGACGTGGTGGCGTTCGTCATCTCGCCGGTGCGCGACGTTGCGGAGGACGAGCGCGCCTTGAAGCCGCTGCGCGAGCGGCTCGACGTCGCGCCGGCATTCGACGAGACCGGATTGCATCTGGCGCGTTTCGTCGCGGAGCGCTACATCTGCACGCTCGGCGAAGCGCTCTCGGCGGTGGTGCTGGCCGGATCCGTGCCGCGCACGCGCGATCTGCTGGCGCTCGTCGGAGAACGGCCGCCGACGGAGCGCTTTGCGTCGGTTCCGGCGCGTTTGCTTCGGCTGCTCTGGACGGAGTTCGGTGAACGCTTCGAAATCGACCGGTTTCTGCGCCATCCCGAATCGCGCCGCATCGGCGATCGCGCGACGTTGCTGCGTTACGTGCAGACGCTGACCCGCGGCGGAGTGCTGCGGCGAGAACGGCAACTGGTCGATCCGCGCACCCGCGAGTATCGCGTGAAGATCCTCGAGGCCGGCGAGAACAAAGTCCGGGGAAAGAAGGCTCAGGCGCTTGTTGCATTCGTCGGCTCGCGGGCCGGCGTTCCGCGGGCCGACGCACTCCTCGCGGGCTTCTCGAACGCGGTCATCGCGCGCGCACTTGCCGCCGGTGCGCTGCGCGAACGTGAAGTCGTGCCCTCGCGCGCGCCGGTAGAGCCGCGACTCGTGGAAATCGCAAACGAAACACCGACGCCGGAACAAACGATCGGACTCCAACGTATTGCCGATTCGCTCGAGCGCGGCACCTTCGACGAGATGCTGCTCTACGGCGTCACCGGCAGCGGAAAGACGTTCGTCTATCTCGAGTCTATCCGGCGCGTCGTGCGCGACGGCGACGGCGCGATCGTGCTCGTACCGGAGATTTCGCTGACGCCCCAGACGGCGCGCAGGTTCGAAGCGGCGTTCGGCCGGCGCGTCGCCGTGCTTCACTCGGCGCTTTCGGAACGGGAGCGGTTCGATGCGTGGCAGGCGTGCCGGCGCGGCGAGATCGACGTGATCGTCGGTGCCCGCAGCGCCGTCTTCGCGCCGCTGAAGAACGTGCGCTTGATCGTGGTTGACGAGTCGCACGAAGGCTCCTACAAACAGGATTCGGTTCCGCGTTACCAGGCGGTTGCGGTCGCGCGCGAACGCATGCGGAGAAGCTGCGGCGTGCTCGTCTTGGGGAGCGCGACCCCGTCGCTCGAGAGTTACGCGGCGGCGATCGCCGGGAGGATCGGCTTGATCGAGATGCGGCGGCGCGCGACGAACCTGCCGATGCCGGCCGTGCGCGTCATCGACCTTGCGCAAGAGTTTGCCGGCGGCAACCGCCGCATCTTCGGCGGCGCGCTCGTGCAAGCGATTGCGGTGCGTCTGGAACGTGGCGAAAAGAGCGTGCTCTTCCTGAATCGCCGCGGAAGTGCGGCGTTCATGCTCTGCCGGCGCTGCGGCTTCGTGCCGCCATGCCCGCGCTGCAGCATCTCGCTCTCGGTTCACCGGCGCGAGGGGTTACTGCGATGCCATTATTGCGACCATCAGTCGCCGTTGCCGGCCGTCTGTCCGGCGTGCCGCAGCGACGCCGTCCGAGAGTTCGGGATCGGCACCGAAGCCGTGGTCGAAGAAGTGCGCCGCCTCTTTCCGCGGGCGCGCGTCATGCGGATGGATTCCGACTCGACGACGCACGTCGGCGATCACGCGCGCATTTTGGATGCATTCGAGCGCGACGGCGACGTGCTCGTCGGAACGCAGATGGTGGCCAAAGGCCTCGACTTTGCGAGCGTGACGCTGGCCGCCGTCGTTGCGGCCGACATTGGGCTGCACGCGCCCGACTTTCGCGCCGCCGAGCGCAGCTTCGCGCTCATCGCACAGGCCTGCGGCCGCAGCGGACGCGCGCTCGAGGGCGAGGCGTTCGTTCAGACCTATGCGCCCGAGCATCCGGCCGTCGTCGCGGCGGCGCAGCACGATTATACGGGGTTTGCCGTGCGAGAGTTGCGCGAGCGCGCGGCGCTCGGCTATCCGCCGTCGCGGCGTCTGGTCTATCTCGGTGTGATTTCCCGCAGCCGCGAGAACGCGTTGCGCGCGGCGCGCGCGTACGCCGAACTCCTTAAGGACGTCGAACTCTCCGAGGTGCTCGGCCCCGCGCCCTATCCGATCGTGCGCCTCAACGGCGAGTGGCGTTATCGCGTCGCGATCAAGACGCGCAAGCCCGCGGCGCTTCGCGCTGCAATTCGGGAGCGCGTTCTTCCGGCGGCGCGAGCCGACCGTGGATCGCGGTTGGCGCTCAACGTCGATCCGTAATCAGAGGTTCCCTAGGATTTGGTTTTGGCTTTGGCCTTGGCCTTGCGTGCGCGAGTCTTCGTCGTCTTGACGGGAGCGGTGGCGACGCGAAGGATCGCCTTCGCCAGGCGCGATTTCTTCCGCGCGGCCTTGTTCGGGTGAATGACGCCCTTGGTCGCCGCCTTGTCGAACGCGCTCTCGACGGCGGGCCCCGACGAGGGATCCGCCGAGGCCGCCGCCTTCTTATAGAGCGTCTTGAGACGCGAAGCGGCGTCTTTATTGCGCGTAGTGCGCTTGGCGGTCTGGCGCGACCACTTCTCGGCGGCCTTAATGTTGGGCAATCGACTCTCGCTTTCGTCGGGCGGCAAGCAACGGCGAGAAGTATACCAGCCGCCCTCCGGCGTGTCCAGCCGAGGACGATTCTAGCGGGTGATCGCGGACTCGGGCGGAGCTTCCGGTGCGGGGGGGCGGAGGCGGACGAGCACGATCCCGGTGGCGATCAGCCAGATTGCCGATGGGAGCGCGCCGAGCACGCCCGGACCGGGGCCGGTCGGCGACATCGTCGGGTCGGTATAGAAAATCGACAGCGTTGCGAACGCGGTACCGACGGCCGCGAGATAGCCTAGCCAAGCGAGCCATTGCGGCGCTGAGCGATGGCGCCGCATACTGTGCGCCGCCGCGAAGAAGAAGATCGAGGCGGGCGCGTAGCCGAGGCCGTCTTGGATGAAGAGAAATGCCGAGTAGACGGCGGCGAAGCCGCCGGCCTGAAAGGCCTCGGGCGGCACGTAAGCGAGCATGCTTTCGAGGGCTGCCGCGAGGATGGCCATCGTCATCATCACGACGCCGGCGATGAGCGCGAGCGTGCCGAGGCCTTCGGGTTGTCCCGTGCCGCGACGCAGATAGGCGCGCAGTCCGACGAGGAACCATAGGAAGAAGGCCGAGGCCGGAAAGCTCAGCCACGCGGCCAGCAGCAAGTTGTGCCGGTTGGCGTCGATCAGCAGCGCGAGACGGGCCGGATCGTTCGCGGGCGGCGCAAGCGGACTCGTGATGAACGTCGCGACGATCAGCACCGCGACGTAACAGAGGACCGACCAGCCGGCGGAGCGTTCCGCATGCACGTTTTCCATGAGACGGTTCACTTACCGCGACCCTGAAACTGCTCCTTCACCGATTCGTATGTACGAGGCGTAGCGGCTCGGGGCGATGGTGCCTGTCTCGATCGCCTCCCGCACCGCGCAGTCCGGTTCGCTCCGATGGGTGCAGTCGGCAAAACGGCAGCGCCGAGCCGGCTCGCGCATCTCGCGAAATGCGTGCGCGAGTTCGCTGGGGGCGATGGGCCCCAGCCCGAACGCGGCGATCCCGGGACTGTCGATGAGAAACCCGCCGTCCATGCGATAGAGCCGCGCGGTCGTCGTCGTTTGACGCCCGAGTCCGAACCGCGAAACCTCGCCCACTACCGCCTCACCGCCGAGCGCGCGAAAGATCGTGCTCTTTCCGACGCCCGAGCCGCCCGCGAGCAGCGCTCGACGCCCGCGCAATCCAGCGCGCAACGCGTCGAGGTTATCGCCGCTCTTCGGGTTGACGAGGATCGTTTCGTAGCCGAGTGCAGCGTAGATTCCGGTCAAACGCTCGGCCGTCTCCACGTCGCTCAGGTCGGGTTTGGTAAAAATCGTGACGGCGCCGACGCCCTGCCGCTCGCAAAATGCAAGCAGCTGATCGAGGGTTTCGAGCCGAGGCTGCGGGTGGGTGAGCGAGGTGACGATTGCAATCGAATCGATGTTGGCGGCCATCGTCTTGGTCCGTCCGCGCTCGGTATACCGCTCCAACGCAAAGGCGCGCGGTTCGATCCGCTCGATCACCGCTTCGCCGTCGGCTAACGGCCGTACGGTTACGGCGTCTCCCGGCACCGGCATGAAGCGCTTTCCGGTCATGCGGCGCAGCTGTGCCAACACCACTCGCGGCTCACCGTCGATCGCCACCCACGCAGAGTTGCGTCCCGTGGCCAGTACTAAGCCTCGGCGTTCCTGCTCTACGCGCAAGATTGCGAGTTGCTCGCGCCTAACGATGACGACAAGGTGACGTATCGAACCGTAAAGGTCAAGGGCATGCTTGAAGAAGCGCGCCGAGCGGCCGTCGATGCGGCGGTTCGCGCACGAGGCGGCGATTGCCGTTGGCGCTCGTCCGAGCGCGCGGCGTGCACGTACGGTCTGCTCGAACTGCCGTCGGAACAAAATCTCGACGGTGAGGCGTTCGACGGCATCGCCGTCTTCGACGTGGCGGTCATTGCGTTGGCAGTTTTCCCTGCGGTCGGCGAAGCCTTGCCATATCTGCACGAGGCCCTTGGTGGTCCCGGACGCCCGGGAGGCGTGCGCGCCTGCGACGCCATCGACGGCGGGATCGTCGTCGAATGGGATCTCGAGCGCACGCCGGCGTCGGTCGTCATCGGCACGATCGACGTGGAGCTGCGGCGCTTTCACAGCGGCCGGACCGCCGAACTGCTCGCGCCGTTGCCGCCGCCGTGGGCGGCGCGGATCGCCGCCGACGCGTTACGGGCGCCTCAGGTGAGCGCGGACCGGGTGCTCGAGGAACTCATCGCTCGGGCGGCGTTGCATGCTTAACACGATCGCCTCGTACGTCGGCGTGACCGACGTCCTCGACGTGCTCGCCACCAGCGTGCTGATCTACTACGTCTTGCTGCTGATTCGCGGCACGCGAGCCGTGCAGATTCTCATGGGCATCATCGTCCTAATCGCGCTGCTCGGCGTCGCGAACCTGCTCCACCTGTATTTACTGGTGACGATCCTCCAGTTGATCGTCGTCGGCGCGGCGGTGACCATTCCGATCGTCTTCCAACCGGAACTGCGCCGCGCACTCGAACAGATCGGTCGCGGCGGGTTGTTCCGGATGGATAGCGCCGAGGGCGAAGACGGCGCGACCAGGCCCCAGGATTCGACGGTTGCGGCCCTCGCCCAGGCGGCATACCTGCTCTCGCAGGCGCGCCGCGGCGCGCTGCTTGCCGTCGAGCAGCAGAGCGGGCTGAAGGAGTTTTGCGAAACGGGCACGGCGGTCGACGCGCAGATCTCTGTCGATTTGTTGCTGACGATTTTTGCCCCGGGCTCGCCGCTGCACGACGGTGCGGCGATCGTGCGTGAGGACCGCATCGTCGCCGCCGGCTGCTTTCTCCCGCTCGCCGAGCGGCCACCGGTCGTCACCGGACGGGTCGGCACGCGTCACCGCGCCGCCATCGGTCTCACGGAACAAACCGACGCCGTCGTCGTCGTCGTATCGGAAGAGAGCGGACGCGTCTGCATCGCGCGCGGTGGCAAGCTTTCGCGTCCGGTCGAGGAGGAGCAGCGCCTTGCCAAGATGTTGCTCGCCGTTACGCGTCCGCCCCGCCACGCGCGCCAATTGCGAAACGACCTCGTCTCCCATCTTCGATCGCGGCTGATGCCGCGCCGCGCGAAAGCGTCACGTGCAGATCATCCGCAAGAACTTCACACTTAAACTGCTCGCGCTCTTTTTGGCGATCCTCGGTTGGGCGTACTTTCGCTTCGCCGCCAATCCGATCGTCGCAGCCGCGCGATTCGCTCAGCAAATCTCCATTCCGATCGTCGTCGTCAACCTGCCGTCGGGGTACGTCGCGCATTTTACGGAGCGCGAGGCGGTCGTCACGGTGCAGGCCCGGCGCGGCGACCCGGGGATCAAACCCGACGAGATCAAAGCCGTGCTCGACCTTTCCAGCAAGACGCCCGGCGTCTATAACGTACCCGTCGAGTTGGTCGCGCCCCAAGTGGCCGTGCAAAGTCTGAGTCCCGCGTCGATCGCGCTTACGATCGAGCGCATCGAAAATCGCGACGTCGCCTTGACCGTGCATTTCGCCGCGGAGCCGAGCGGTGGAACCGTCGTCTCGGGCGTGCATCTGGCGCCTGCGACCGTCACCGTCGAAGGCCCGGCGTCATTGTTGTCTCAGGTGACGGCCGTCCGCGTCGACGTTGCCTTACCAGGACAGCCGAAGTTCGTCGACGAGATGGTACGTCCCATCGCAATCGGCGCACAGGGGAGCGAGGTCTCCGGACTGCAGATCGCGCCCAATCTCGTGCGCGTGCAGATGCACGTCGTCGCCGGCAGCCAATCGAAGTGATGCGGTGAGTCTGTTCGGGACCGACGGCATTCGCGGCGTCGCCAATGCCGAACTGACGCCGGAACTTGCCTTCGAAGTCGGCCGCGCCGGCGCTGCCGCACTGGCGGCCGGGAAGAGTGGACGCACGCTGATGGTCGGACGCGACACGCGCATCTCCGGAACGATGCTCGAAGCGGCGATCGTCGCCGGCATCGCATCGGCCGGCTGCGATGCCGTCATGCTGGGAATTCTTCCGACGCCGGGGGTCGCGTGCGTGACGCTATGCGAGGAGGCGTTGGGCGGCATCGTCATCAGCGCATCGCACAATCCGGTTGCCGACAACGGTATCAAGTTTTTTGGCTCGGACGGTTTCAAACTTGGCGACGACGCCGAGCGCACGATCGAATCGCTGCTCGGTTCCACGGACTTGCCGCGACCGACCGGCGCCGGCGTCGGCGTCGTGCGAACCGCGCAGAACCTCGGCCGTCATTACTACCGGCATCTCTACGACCTCGGCGTCGATTTGCGCGGGTTGCACGTCGTGGTCGACGCGGCTTTCGGCGCTGCCTATGCGGTCGCGCCGTACGCACTGCGAAAGCTCGGCGCGACCGTCACCGAACTGCACTGCGAAAACGACGGCTCGCGCATCAACGTCGGCTGCGGCGCGACCGACCTGCGGCCGCTGCAGTCGGCGGTGCGCGCGCGGATCGACGCGGGAGAACGCCGCGTCGTGGGCGTCGCATTCGACGGAGACGCGGACCGCGCGCTCTTCGTCGACGAAACGGGAGGCGCCGTCAGCGGGGATCACGTGATGTTCGCCATCGGCACCGCGCTGCACGACGCCGGCGAGCTGACGCGCAACACCGTCGTGGGCACGACGATGAGCAACTTCGGTTTCGAGCGTGCGCTCGCGGCGCGCGGGATCGCGCTGTTGCGCGCGCCGGTCGGCGATCGTTACGTGCTCGAATGCATGCGCATCGGCGGTTTCGTGCTCGGCGGCGAACAGTCGGGTCACGTGATCGATCTGCGTCACAACACAACGGGTGACGGACCGGCAATTGCGATGACGTTACTGCGCCTGCTGGTCGAACGCGACGTCACGCTACACGAACTGGTTGCGGCGATCGAACCCGTGCCGCAAGTGTTGCTCAACGTTCGCACGCGCCGGCGCGACGTGCTCGACGCGGGCTCTGTTCGCGCCGCGATTGCATCCGGCGAAGCGCGGCTTGGCACGCGCGGACGACTGCTGGTGCGCGCGTCCGGCACGGAACCGCTCATCCGCGTGATGGCCGAGGGCGACGACCGCGGGCTGGTCGAGCAAGTGGCCGGCCGCATCGCTGCCGAGATCGAGAAGGAGATCGCGGACTTGGCGTAAACGACCGTCCCGTGGCCCAAATCTCAGGATTTGGCGCTACGGTACGCCTGCACAAGATCACTGAGTCGGGTCCCACGGAGGACCTGAGCGGGGGATTCCCAGGTAGGGGTGAGTGAGCCGGTCGGCTCTAGGGCGACTCTTTTCCGCCCGAACCCGTCAACTAACCTCGCAAGTGTCGTGAAAGAGGAGTTCGTTTCTTGCGTCACGCGTTAGCTGCCGGGGCATTCGCCCTTTCAATCGCCGTTTCGAGCGCCGCCGCGCTCGCCGATCAGCAGCCCAGCAATTCGTCAGACTTAATCTACACGCAATCGGCCACGACCCACGGGGTCAACGCGCAAGCGATCAGCCCCGACGTCGCGGCCTGGACGTCGCGCCTGATTATCACCCAACCCGAGCACCGCGACCGCGGCATCGGCCGCTTCGCCGGCGGCATCCTGGCGCGTACTTCGAAGCTCGCCCAATCGCTGGCGCGCAGCGCTCTGCATTTCCTGGGAGCGCCCTACGTCTTCGGCGGCACGAGTTCGTCGGGATTCGACTGCTCCGGTTTCGTGCAGCACGTTTTCGGCATGCTCGGGATCGCGCTGCCGCGAACGGCCGACGCGCAATACGACGCGGGTAGGCCGACGGTAGGCGGTCCGCGAGCCGGAGATCTCGTCTTTTTCGACACCTATGGCGGCGTTTCGCACGTCGGCATCTATCTCGGCCACGGCGAGTTCGTTCATGCCAGCTCGAGTCACGGTGTGATGGTGAGCAAGCTTTCGGAATCGTACTGGGCGTCGCGTTACGTCGGCGCAAAGCGCGTCGGCATTCACTAGGCTCCTAGCGTCCCTTCGGAGAGACGCCCAAACAGGGGTTGCTGCCGCAACCCGAAGAACTGCCTTGCCTCGCCCTGGGCGTGCGATGGGGTGTAGCCAAGCGGTAAGGCAACGGACTTTGACTCCGTCATGCGTTGGTTCGAATCCAGCCACCCCAGGGTACGCGCTGATGGCCCCGGTTTCGGGACGCTCGTTTTTTCGCATCCGGCGAAAAAACTGCTCCATGGCTCGTCGCTCTCGCCCTCCATGGCTTCGCTCCTCGTCCATAGGCGCTCAACCGCGGGCCATCAGCGCTCAATTTTATCAGACGCCTTCGCACGTGGACCCTCTTCGCCTCGCAATAGGCGCTCAACCGCGGGCCATCAGCGCTCAAATTTGTCGGAGCGCTGAAATGAGTGTGGCGTAATGCACGTGCGAAGCGCGGCTACGCTGCACGTGACCAATGCTGACCCGGTGCTCTACCTATTCAAAAAAGCCGGCATCGTCGGGACGCACATCGCGTGGCACGACCCATTGAACGAGGGACCCGTTCCCGCAGGTCTGTCGCTGGAAGCGACCAGCGCCGTTCGCGCGCGATACCTCTCCGAGCGCGGCTACGGAAATCCCATCAAGGTGACGTACCGATTCGAGAAGCGCGACGCGCAGATGCGCAAAGCGCCCGAGTTTCAGGAGATCGTTTTGTGGTTCGAGCACGATCTCTTCGATCAGCTGCAGCTGCTGCAGATCGTCACGGCACTCGACGACATGGAACTTGAACCCGGGCGCGTGAGCATCGTCCAGACTGATGAGTACCTCGGATCGATGACGGCGGAAGAACTCGCCGCGTTGCTGCCGAGGCGCCGCTCCGTGACGCCCGCAACCTCAAAATCCGCGCGACGCGCATGGCAGCGGTTCACGTCACCGTCGCCGGGCGAGTTGCTCGCCGCGGCTCGCGAAGACGCAATCGGGCTACCGTTCCTGCGCGCGGCGCTGGTTCGGCTCTGCGAAGAATACCCGCTGTGCGGTGACGGGCTATCGCGCTCGCAGCGCCAAGCGCTGCTGGCAGTCGCACAGGGGCCCGCGCAAGCCGCCGAACTTTACCGCCGCGCGCAGGCACGCGAAGAGGCGCACTTCCAAGGAGACGCGGCATTCGCTCGGATGCTCGAGGATCTCTGCGATGCGCGCGCGGCGCTGTTGGTGCCGGGCGATCCCGGCTTCGAGTTAACGCCTCTCGCGCGCCGCGTGCTCGCGGGTGATGCCGATTGGCTCGAAACCCATGCGATCGATCGCTGGATTGGAGGGGTGCACCTCACGCCGGAACGGATCGTTCGATGGGATGCGGATGGCGCCGCGTTCGTAACGGCCTGACCGGAGGCAAGCTCGTCCGGTGAGGCGAACGCGAGCGGCGATGGCTCACGATCAATTGAACATCGAAGTGCGCCCCGAAGACGACGGCTCGGCCGTCCTGTTTAAGCTGCGCGGGACGCTCGACATCGCGACGTCACCCACACTGCGCGCGGCGTTAAACGAAGCGCAAACCGCAAAGAAGAACGTCGTCGTGGACCTTACGCAGGTCGAGTTCCTCGACTCCACCGGACTGGGCGCATTGATCGGAGCCCATCGCCGGGCTTCGGAGTCGGGCACGTCGGTGCGGTTGATCGTCTGCGAAGGCCCGATTCTCCGCCTGCTCGTCATCACGGGTTTGATCCGCGCGCTCGCCGTGTATCACAGCATCGGCGACGCGCTCGGCGATCAGGCGCGCGTCACCGTCGCGCCGTAGGCGCGATACGCTTCGTCGAGCAGCTCGACGACATGCTTCACCCGCACCCTCGATCGGCTCGCGCGTAACCCGGCTTCGACTTGAATTGCGCAACCGGGGTTGGCCGTGGCGACCACGCTCGCGCCGGTCTCCTCGGCCGCATCGACCTTTCGCTTGCGCAGCCGTCCCGACATCTCGGGCTGCGTGAGGTTGTAAATGCCTGCGCCGCCGCAGCACAAGGCGCTGTCTCGCATTTCGATCAGACGCAGTCCCGGAATCTTTTGCAGCAGTCTGCGCGGTGCGCCGCTCACGCGCTGCGCGTGCGCGAGATGGCACGGATCCTGATACGTTACCGTCGCGTCGATCGGTCCCAGCCGCGGATCGAGATCGCCGGCGTCGAGCACTTCGGTAACGTCTCGAACCCGTGCGGAGAAGGCGCGGGCGCGCGCCGCCCACGCCGGATCGTCGCCGAAATATTCGCCGTACTCTTTGAGCGCCGATCCGCAGCCGGCGGCGTTGCTCACGCAGACGTCGGCGCCGCTGCGCTCGAAGGCTTCGACGTTGCGTTTGGCCAGCGTGCGCCCGAACTCCCGATCTCCGGCGTGCACGGCGAGCGCACCGCAGCAGCCCTGTCCGGCGGGAACGACGACCGAAAGTCCGGCGCGCAGCAGCGTCCGGATAGTCGCCTCGTGCACCTGGGGGAAGGCGACCTGCATCACGCAGCCGGCATGCAGAAAGGCGAGACCCTGCGGATTGGTCGACTCGAAGCGCTGTCCGCGCGGAATGAAGAAGCGTCCCGAAATGCGCGGCGCGAGCGCAAGCGCGTCGCGGAAACCAAGCCATCCCGCTAGCGACGTCAACCCCGTCAGCTGGGCGACGCGCAGCAGCGCCGCCGCGGCGCGCAGGTAACCAAGGCGCCCGAAGAGTGCGTGCAGCCACAGACGGCGTGCCGCGCGGGCGCGGGGCGTTTCGTCCGGTTCTTGTGCGCGACGAATTTGTGCGCGTGCGGTTTCGACGAGCTGCCCATACGCCACGCCGGAAGGACACGCCGCTTCGCACCCACGGCAGTCCAAGCACTCCGACATCTGCGACACGAAACCCGGTGAGAGCAGATCGATGCGGCCTTCGGCGACGGCTTTGATCAGACCGATGCGACCGCGCGGACCCGACGTTTCGTTCAGCGTTTCGAGATACGTCGGACAACTCGGCAGACAGAGCCCGCAGCGGATGCACCGGTTGAAGATTTCGGCCGCCGGTTGATCGGCGCCACTAAAGCCGCGACTCATTTGCCTCGCGTCACGTTCGCCTCACGCCGGCAAAGTGCTCCAGGATTGAGGTTGCCTGCCGCGACAAAAGTCGAACGCGCAACCGGCACGCTTCGAGAAGGGACTTCGGCCGCCGCGCGTCTATTTGACCTGCGGATATAACGACGGTCTTCGGAGGATACGTGAAAAAACGAGTCAAGGTTGCGGTCACCGGCGCGGCGGGTCAAATCGGTTACGCCTTGCTGTTCCGCATTGCATCGGGTCAGATGTTCGGCGCCGACACGGAGCTTGAGTTCCAGCTGCTGGAACTCGAACCGGCGCTGCCGGCACTGCGCGGCATCGTCATGGAACTCGACGATTGCGCGTTCCCGCTGCTCAAGGACGTCCGCGCGACGTCGTCGGTCGACGAGGCGATGCGCGGCGTCAACTGGGCGGTGCTGGTCGGCGCAATTCCGCGCAAGGCCGGGATGGAGCGGTCCGATCTGCTGGCGCTCAACGGAAAGATTTTCATCGAGCAGGGCCGCGCGATCGACGCGCATGCGGCCGCCGACGTGCGCGTCTTCGTGGTCGGAAACCCATGCAACACGAACTGCCTCATCGCGATGAATAACGCCCCGCATGTCCCGAAGGACCGTTTCTTTGCGATGACGACGCTCGACGAACTGCGCGCACGTTCGCAACTGGCGAAGAAGGCGGGCGTCGATGTGACGGATATCTCGCGGGTCGTGATCTGGGGCAACCACTCCACGACGCAGTTTCCGGACTTCCATCACGCGGTGATCGCCGGACGTCCGGCCCACGAAACGATCGGCGACCGCGATTGGCTCGAGAACGAGTTTCTTTCGACGGTGCAGAACCGCGGCGCGGAAGTCATCAAAGCGCGCGGCGCGTCGTCGGCGGCCTCGGCCGCCAATGCCGCGATCGCCGGCGTCTATAACCTCACGCACGACACGCCGGCACACGAGTACTATTCGGTCGGCCGCTGCTCCAACGGCGAGTACGGCGTCGATGCGGGCTTGGTCTTCTCGTTTCCGTCGCGAACCGAAGGCGGCGTCTCCCGCATCGTCGAGGGCATCGAGCACGGCGGCTTCGGCGCGGGCAAGCTCGCGGCGACGCTTGCCGAGCTGCGCAAGGAGCGGGAAGCGGTCGAAGAACTCGGGCTCATTCCGGCGTAGGCGTCTCAAAGCATGCCGCGTGAAACGGAGCCGTCCGACGGGCGGCGAAGTGCGTCCGAAGAGATGACCGACTCGCAGCGCCAGGACGCCGATCTGGATCTCATTCACGTCAGCGTGGCGTCGATTGCCGGTGCCTACACCGTCGGCAACCCGGCGTTCTTCCGCTATATCGTTCGGCTGGGCGAGTTAGGGCTGTCGCTGGGCTTGCCCGACCAGGAGGCGCTCGATATCCTCGCGGCGATCCCGCACGCGTTCGACCCGGAACGCGAGGTGTCGCACGTCTCCGGTCGCGGGTGGCGCGTCGTTCCCGCACAGAACGAACTCGACTGGCCGGTCCTAGAGGCGACCCCCCAACGCCTTCACAGCGCGTTCGAACGGGCGCGCGGACTACTCTGGACGAACGCGGCACGCTTTCACGTGAGCGCACGCGATATGACCGCCATCGAGGAAGAACTCGACGAAGTCTACGGCGTGCTGATGCGCGCTGCCGCGGCCGGCGTGCCGGTCAACATTTCCTACGTCGCGTAGGCTCCGCAGCGTTGCCGAACGTCGTCTGCACGCTGGCGTTGCGAGGTGCCGGCGGAGAACCGATCTCCTTTGCGCGCACGATCTCGTCGCACGGATGCGCGCATCTGCCGCCGGCACGCGTGCAGGAGTCGCCGCCCGTCTACGAGCGGGCATTTCGCGCCGGTAAGCGCGTCGTCACCGTCGCGATGCGCGACGAGAACGGCACGCTCGTAGCGGAGACCGAGTCGGCCGTCCCTCGCCGCGAGCGCGAGCGCATCGCGGCGCAGATCGTTCGCATGTTCCGCCTCGCCGACGATCTCTCGCCGTTCTATCGGCGCATCGAGGGCGACCCGCTGCTCGGATGGGCCGCGGCCGGCGCGGGCCGGATGCTCGCAAGCCCGACCGTGTTCGAGGACGTCGTGAAAACGATCTGCACCACGAACTGCAGTTGGTCTGCGACGATTCGCATGACGACGGCGCTGGTCGAGCGGGGCGGCGGCGCGTTTCCCGAGCCGGAGGTTCTCGCGGCGACGCCGCCCGCGTGGTTTCGCGACGTGGCGCGCATGGGCTATCGCGGCCCGTACGTTCGTGCGATTGCGCGCGGCGTCGCGCGCGGTGAACTCGACCTGGAGTCGTTATTGCCGATGCGCGGACTCAGCGACGACGGCGTGGAGTCGGTGCTGCTCGAACTTCCAGGAATCGGGCCGTACGCCGCAGCGCACGTCATGCAGATGCTCGGGCGGCATCGCCGGCTCGTGCTCGACTCGTGGACGCGGCCGGCGTACTTGCGCCTAATGAAGAAGAAACGTGCCGCCGACAAAAGCATCGCGCGGGCGTTCGCGCGCTACGGCGAACACGCCGGCCTCGCTTTTTGGCTTTTTCTGACACGCGACTGGCTCGGCGAAACGGAGCAACCGCGCAACGACGGGTAAGCCGAAAACCGCACGGCATGCCCCACGTATGGACGTGCGTGATATATTATTCGTATGGCGAAAGTATCCATGCTCATTCCCGACGACGCGCTCGCAGAGATCGACGCGTCGGCCGGGGGGAACCGCACGGCCTTTATGGTTTCGGCGGCACTGCGTCAGGCGCGCGAGCTACGTCGGCTCAGGGAGGACGCCGAAATCGCGGCAGAGTGCGTGGCCAATCCAGAAGTCGACGCACAACTCATGCGGGACTGGGACGTGACGAGCGCTGATGGCCTCGACTAGGGTCCGACGAGGGGATTTGTGGTGGGTAACGCTCGATCCGGCCGTTGGAACCGAGACGAAGAAGAAGCGCCCGTGCGTTGTCGTGCAGCGTGACGCGGCAAACGCGGTCAGCCCAACCACGATTGTTTGTCCTCTAACGCACGCGAAGCGCCATGATCGAGGAATCGTTAATGTGACGGTCGTTCAAGGACCGAGCGGTCTAAAGAAAACGTCGACAGTCGTGTGCAACCAGGTTCGGGTCGTCGATTTGACGCGATTCGGCGAGCGCATCGGCCGAATTGATGCCGAAGCGCTCGGTTCGGTAGAGCGCGGACTGCGAGCGATCCTCGATTTGTAGCAGAAGCTAGAGCTTCAGGATACGCTCGGCGTTGGCGTAGCAGATTTTCCGGCGCTGATCTTCGGTGATCGGTGCCCGGTCGATCCACTCGGCCGCCTCTTTGGGATCTTCGTACGGATAGTCGGCGGAGAAGAGGATGCGGTCGTCGCCCATCTCAGCGAGCGCGCAGAGCAGCGCCGAGTCCTGGCAGACGCCGGTCGTCGTGATGACGAGATTCGAACGGAAGTACTCCGACGGCTTCCTGCGGATCTTCCCTTGCTGCGCTTGCTTCGTATTGGCGTAGCGCCCGTCGATGCGCCATGCGAAATATGGTAGCGTCTCGCCCATGTGCCCGAGCACGATCGTAAGCTGCGGGTAGCGGTCGAATAAACCGCTGAAGAGCATGCGCAGAACGTGCGTCGAGTTGTCGGTGCTCCAGCCCCACACGGCGCCCTGCATCTCGGGATAGCCGTCGACGACGCGCGGCTGCACGTAGGGATCGGCCGGGTGGATGTACACGGGAACGTCGAGTTCGATGGCGCACTCCCAGAACGGATAGTAACGTGGGTCGTCGAGGTAGACGCCGTTGGTGTTGCCGTTGATCAGCCCGCCGAGAAATCCGTAGTCACGTACGCAGCGCTGCAGTTCGCCGGCCGCCGCCTGCGGATCTTGCATCGCGAGATGCGCGAAACCGCGATACCGCGTGGGGTGCAGCGCGATCTGGTCGTGCAAATAATCGTTAGCGGACCGCGCGAGGCGCACGGCCGTCGCCGTGTCGGTTTCGACTTGTACTCCGGGGCTCGTTTGAGAGAGGACGAAGAGATCGATTCCGGCGTCGTCCATGACGGCCAGCCGGCGCTCCGAGAGATCTTCGAGCGCCGCCTGGAGTTTGGCGCGCGGCGCCGGATCGCTCAGGAGTTCGAAGGTTCGCTCGAGATACTTCTCGAGGCCCGGCGCGGTGAACGCCTCTTCCAACGCAATCTTCTTCATGGCGGTTCGCAGGATTCGGGCGCTCGTGTGAGAGTCCTCGAAGCACAGCGCGTAAGCGGAAGAAGAGGCGATGCCGTTTTTCCGGCGGCACGATTGGGGAAAGCGGCAGGAGTGCTCTACGTGATTGCAGCCGCGGCGGTTGCCGGAATCGCCCTGCGACCGCGCGCTATTCCTGCGTGGGCGGCACCCGTCGCCGGCGCGGTGATTATCGTAGCGCTCGGATTCGTGCCGATCCCCGATGCGGCCGCGGCGATCGTCGCGCAGTGGAACGTGCTGCTGTTCATCGCCGGATTGATAGGACTGTCGCTGGCTGCCGAAGCGAGCGGTGCGGTCGACTGGTTCGCCGGGTTGCTGGCGGCATCGGCACGCGGGTCGATTCGCCGTCTTTTCGTCGTGCTGTTTCTGGGGGGCGCCGTGCTGACGTGCGTGCTCTCGAACGACGCGACCGCAATCGCGTTCACGCCGATCGTCTACCGCACGGTCGCAAGCGTGGGACTCGACGTCCGGCCGTTTCTCTTCGGCTGCACTTTCGTTGCCGACACGGCGTCTTTCGGGCTGCCGTTCTCCAACCCGGCGAACGTGCTCGTGTTGCCGCGGCCCGACTTCGCGGCGTACGTCTGGCATCTCGGGCCGCCGCAACTTGCCGCAATCGCCATGAACCTCGCGATCTTTCTCGCCGTCTTTCGCCGGTCGTTACGCGGGAGGTTCGAAGGAGAAGCGCCACGGATGCCGGCCCCTGCGGCGATTCGGGTCGCCGTGGTGCTTGGGTGTCTCGTCACGGCCTATGCGGTCGCGCTCGCTCGAGGCTGGCCGCTCGGCCCCGTCGCCGCAATCGCCGCAGCCGCAGCCCTTGCGGTTTCAGGCATACGCCCGCGAGCGCAGCGCGCTCCGGTCGCATGGGAAACCTTCGCTCTGCTGGCGGGGCTGTTCGTGATCTTCGCGGCGCTCGCGCGCGCCGGAATCGCCGATTGGTCGACCCGCGAACTCACCGCCGCGGCCGGTTACGGCCGGTTAGCCGCGGTTGCCGCCGCCGCGGGCGGCGCGGCGCTGCTCTCGAACGCGCTCAACAACCTTCCGGTCGCGGTGGCGGCGTCGCTGACGGCCGCGAACCCCGACGCGCACTCGTTCGCGTATCCGTTAATCGCCGGCATCGACCTCGGACCGAACCTGACCCTGGCGGGTTCGCTGGCCACAATTCTGTGGGCATCGGCGCTGCGGCAGCGCGGCGTCCGCGTAAGCGCCCTCGACTACGCGCGCCTGGGTGCGCTGACGGTGCCGCCGATGCTAGCCGCGACCGTTCTTTGGCTCTGGCTGGTAGGGTAGGGCGCGCGCCGGCACAGGAGGCCGGCTCCTCTTCTTGAATGCAGTAAAACTGTTATTATATTGCATATAACGGGGGGGCGAGAAGACCTTGGAGCCACGCGAGAAACGGACGTTCCGGCCGGTCGCCGACGAACTGCTGCTCGACCTGATGACGCACCTGCGGCTCGAGCGCAACCGCAGCCGCCTGACGGTCGAGGCGTACGCACGCGATTTGCAGGAGTTCGGCGCGTTTCTCGCAGCCGTGCCGGAGCGCGAGTCGCCGGTGGGACGTGCATATCCGCAACTGCGCGGCGCGACGACCTCGGACGTGCGGCGCTTCGTCATGCGGCTCGCCGGGGCCAAGCACTACGACATGCGGACGGTCCGCCGAAAGCTCTCGTCGATTAAGGCGCTCTACCGCTACATGAAGCTCCTGGGGCTGCGCGACGACGATCCGGCGGCGATCGTCTCGGGCCCGAAGATCGAGCGGAAACTGCCCGAGCATCTCGGCGAGTCCGACGTGCGCAAGCTGCTGGAAACCTCGCTGGCCGGGCGCCCGGAGATGCAGCGGCGGCGCGATCTGGCCATTCTGGAACTGCTCTACGCGAGCGGGCTGCGACGGGCGGAAATCGCGTCGGTCAATCTCAAGGACGTCGATTTGGGCAATCGCGAGCTTCGCGTCCACGGCAAGGGCAGTAAGGAACGGGTGGTCGTCTTCAATCGTAGCGCCGCCGCCGCGATCGAGGCGTATCTGCGCGTCCGGCCACAGACCCGCGACGACGCGCTCTTCGTGGGCCGCGGGGGCAAACGGCTCAGCCCCATGCACGTCTGGCGGATCTTCCGCGACGTCTACAAGGTCAGCGGCATCGGGCAGCACGCGAGCCCGCATACGCTGCGTCACTCGTTTGCGACGCATTTGGCCGAGAACGATGTAGATCTAGAGACGATTCGCGAGTTTCTCGGACACGAGAGCCTGGCCACGACGGGCATCTATCTCAAAATGTCGATGCAGCACAAAAAGCGCGCTTACGACAAAGCCCACCCGCGCGATCGCATGGACGAAACCTGAGTCCCGGCGGCTTGCCATGGAATGACAGATCTGTCATATTGCCAAATATGCCAAACCGTGACAGGCGAGCGAATCCATTTCAGCCCGCCCCGGGGGCAACCCCGCCGCTCCTCGTCGGCCGTGCGGCTGAGCTCGCCTCGATACGCGATGCCTGCGACCGGGTGGCGCGCGACAGCGCGCCAACGCCCATTGCCTTCGTAGGGCTGCGCGGGCTGGGCAAAACCGTATTGCTCAACGTCGTCCGCGAGCACACGCGCGACGGCGTCCACCTGCACGTCGAGATCGAACCCGGCATTTCACTTGCGTCCTCGGTTCGTTCGGCCCTCGATACGCTGCTCGCATCGGTCACGCCGGCCGTGAAGCGCGTTGCGAAGGCGATTGAGAGCGCACTTCGCTACCTGCCCATGCCGAGCTTCGAGCTCCCGGGGCGGGTGGGCGCGATCACGTTGACAACGCCGGCGGAGCAAACCGAACCGGAGCATCGCCAGCCGTTGAGTCAAGCGATCCAGGCACTCAACGACGCTGTGGCCTCGGCGCATAAGTATCTCGTCATTACTGTCGATGAAGTCCAGGACGTCGATGTCGTTGGATTCCGATCGCTCGTCGCGTGCGTCCACCGAAGCGCCGGCTCGCGCAGGCCGATTTTACTCGCTTGCGCGGGTCTTCCCGAAACGCACGAGACATTTCGCAAATTGCGAACCTATGCAAAACGCTGGGATCGGTTTGACTTGGGCTTTCTGAGCAGGGCTGAGACGATCGAAGCGATTCGCACTCCGATTCGCGAGGCCGGCGCGAGCATCGAGGACGCCGCGATCGACGTCTTGGCCGACGAGTCCGCCGGCTATCCGTTCTTCGTTCAAAAGTATGCATCGGCGGCCTGGAATCACCATCGCGGAACGAAAATTCTCCTGTCCGACGTTCAGGCGATCGTTCCCGACGTCCGCGCTCTCGTCGAAAGACTCTTCTATGCCGACGAATTGGATCGGTTATCGCCGCGCGAGCGCGCATTTTGTAAGGCGCTCGCAGATCTCGGCGAGGGACCCCATGCCTTGGGTGAGATCGCAGCGGCCTTCGGAGTACCGTCATCCGCTATTAGCTCGATACGATCTACCTTAATCAAGAAAGGGGTCGTGTTCGTTCCATCTTCCGGGATGCTCGAGTTTCGAATGCCCCTCGCGGATCGATACGTTCGCGAGCATGCGAGCCTGTTCTTAAGCCCGTTGGCCAAACCTCGCGAACGCCGCTCGACGCCGCGCTCCTAGTACGATGCCGGGCAGGCGACGACCCAGCCGTCGAGATTGAGGTGCTTCAGGAGCGCCGTTTCTTTGTAGCTCTTGGCCTGTGGGCAGGTTTTGTTCAGGAACTCCGATTTCTTCAATCCGTATTCGATATCGACGACGAGGCGGCCGTCGTCGGTGTAGCGCGTAAACTGCCGGCACCATCCCTGTTTGTAACATTGCTCCAGCACCGCCCAGTCGAAACTGGAACGAAGCGCGTCGATTTGGTCGTTGTCGTTCTTCTGCGCCGCGGAAAGGCCGAAAGAGTGAATTCGCTTGGCGATCCAGCGATCGTAGGTGAGTTGCTCGTCGGCCGTCAGTTTGAAACCGGTTCGGTTCTCGTACCCGTCGATGTTATCGGGATCGACCGCGTCGAAGCCCTTCCGCTTGCACATCTTGAAGCGTGCCGACATGATCGGCTGCAACACCGAGAGTTGGCCGATGTCGAGCCAGCGCTCGCCCTTCCAGTGTCCGTCGGGTTTCCCGAGCACGCTCTTGGGAAACTCGTCCGCGTCGGGCCGCCAGTTCTCCCACGTGCCGACGTCGATGTAGCAGACCGCACGGCGTCCCTGACGGTGAAGCTGCGCCACCGTCGCGGCACTCGTATCGAAGCCGTCGACGTCGTAGATTGCGGCCTGCACGTTGGTGTCGAGCGTCTTGCCGCCGTACTGAATGGCAAACGTCGACCCCGCGGCGGGGATCCACAGCGATGCGCTCCGCGCAAACGATGCGGGCGCGATCGTTCCCGCGGTCGCGGCCGGCGGCAGCGGCGGTGCGGCCGAGCGGCCGCCGCAGGCGGCGGCGACGAAAAGAACGATCGATACGGGGAGGCAGGCGGAAACGCGCATCTTCGCGACCTATTCTGCTCGAGCATGCTGCCGAAGCGACCCGCACTTCTTCTGCTTCTTCTCACGGTTACCGCCTGCGCGAATGAAGCGCCGTACGCGACGACCGTCGGCGTGCTCGCGCCCGGGTCGACGCTGACGGTTCGGGTCGCCTCGGCCACGTTCAGCGCGTACCAGCCGGCCGCCGGCCAAGCACGCGATCGCTTTACGGTTTCTGCGACGGCGTTCGCACGCTCGACGCCGCCGCCTCCGCCGCGCCTGCGCGCGACCGGCACGAGCGGCATCGCGGTGGATGCGCCGGGGTCGCTGTCCGAGTTGCTCGTGCGCGTGCCCGACGGCGTGAACTTAGTGGTGAACTCCACCCGCGGCGACGTGCACGTTACGGGCATCGCGGGCAACGCCAGCATCGTTGCGCTGCAGGGCGACGTTCAGGCGTTGTTGCCGGGATACGCCCAGGTGCGCGCCGGCCGCGGCAACGTATCGGTGACGATGGGTTCGACGGGCTGGCCCGGCACACTGCACTTTTCCACGCAGAGCGGCAACATCGAACTGTGGATTAACGAAAACGCGGCCTTCGGCGTACGTCTCCACACCGATCGCGGCACGCTCTTCACCGACTTCGATCTGCGGGGGACGTCGCAAGGAACCGCGGAGACGATCGACGGCCGCGTCAACGGCGGCGGATCGCACGCCATCGACGTCGAGACGTCGGCCGGGACGATACGCTTACTGCGCCTGCACCCGCAGGCGTGAGAGCAGTGTTTCTCGCGCCTTGATCAGCCGCACGATCGCTTCGTTGTACGGCGTCGGCGTACCGGTGCGCCGTCCGAACGCGGCGACCGCGCCGTTGATGTGATCGATCTCGCTCGGATGTCCGGTCTCGAGATCGTACGCCATCGAACTCTTCGAATCGGCGCCGAGAGCGATCACCTCGGTGACGTACTGCCACGGACTCACGAACGGTAAGTTGATCTTCAGCGCGGCGGCGACCGACGCGGCCTCTTCCGCAAGCACCTCGGCCACGCGGGCGGCGTTGGGATCGCTGGCGATGGCGCCGGCTTCGCAGTCGAGCAGCGCCGAAAGCGCGTTGATCGCCGCATTGGCCACGAGTTTGCCCCAGAGATGCGGGCGGATGTCGTAGACGACCGACGCCTGCAGTCCGCTGTGCGTGAGCAGTTCGGCGACCATGCGCGACGTGGCCGGGGCGGCCGACGTCGAGCCCACGATTGAGTGCCCCTGTCCGGTGACGCGCACGCGACCGGGGCCGACGCTTTGCGACGACTCCGTCGTGATGCCCAAGACGACCGGTACCTCTCCACCGAGCGCGGTTTTGATCGCATCTTCGTTCCCAACGCCGTTCTGCAGCGACACGATCGGCGCACCGGGGTTCAACTCACCGGCGAACGGTCGCAGCGCGCGAAGCGTGTCGACGGCTTTGACGAAAAGAAAAAAGACGCGTGAGCCGTAGAGATCGCGCGGATTCTCGGCGACCGCAACGCGCCGGGCCGGCGCGTCGTTCACCGTTAGGCCCCTGTGAGCGATCGCGGCGCTCAGTTCCGGACTGCGTTCGAGCACCCGAACGTCGCAGTGCTCCGCCAGATGGAATCCGAAGAGCGTGCCCATCGCGCCCGCCCCAATGATCCCAACCTTTGGCTTCGATTCCATTACCTTTGGACGAGGAGCGCGAAGCGCGCATTCGCCATTTTAAAATTGATACTGCAAGCCGAACGTGTTGCGGCGGCTCGCGTGCGTCATGTCGCGCTGACCGAAGAACACTTCGGCGTTGCTTCCGAGGTGGATGTTCCCGTAGAGATCGATCATCGGATAAGTCAAATCGTAGATCCGCGTCTCCAGTCCGAACCCCTTGAGCGCATTGAGCTGCGCGAGCATGCCGATCTGAGAATACAGCACGCCGCCGCCGATTCGAAATCCGCTGTCGGAGCCCTTGAGCAAGACGGCGTTCCACGTCGTATTGTTTCCGATCGAATTCGCGCCGACCATAAAGCTCGTCGACGAGTGCGGCAGCACGACGAGATTGATGTCGCCGAGCGGCCCTTGGCTCTTGGTCATCACCGGGTTCAGCCCGGGGTTCTGCTGCACCGAAAGACCGCTCAGCCGCAACTGAACCGCGACGAGATTGTGCAGGATCTTACCGACCGCACCTTGCAGTTTGGCCCGCTCTTGCGAAGTCGAAGCGGTGTGCGGCGGCGGCGCGCCGTGAGTCTGAGGCGGCATCGGATAGGGCGAGGCGCCCGGCACGGCGGGCGGAGGCGGCGTCGCTCCGGCGTCGACGCCGTAGACGCTGCTGGTGCCGCCCAGTTCGCCGAGCAGCGAGTTGGCCTTTTGCATGGTCGCGTCGAGATTCGCGATCGTGTCGCGCATCTGCGCCTGCGTCTGCGGATTGCCGGTGATCGTTCGCAAGTCTTTGGTCATCTGCGCGAGGGTTTGGGTGGCGTCGGCGATGCTCTGCGTGGTAGTCAAAACGTTCGACTTGAACTGCGGATCGGTGGCGAGGTCCTGGAGCGCCGACATCGATTTGTTGAGCGCGACCGACGTCGCCTCGAGTTGATCGAGCAGATTCCCGAGTTTCTTCGAGTTTACCGTCGCTGCCGAATTGAGCGTTCCTGTCAGCTGAACGACGTTCGTGCCGGCAACGGAAAGATTGCTTTGCAGGCTCGATCCCAGCGCGAGCAACTCTGCGGAGAGTTGGCTCAGCGACGATTTCGTCGTCAGCGTCAGATCGTTGGCATTGTTCAGCGTCGTCTGCAGCGTGTCGAGCAGTTTGGGCGTGCGCGCCTCGATCTGCGACATCACGACGTCGAAGCGCTTGACTTCACCTTGCCCTTGCTGCAGCAGGTCGGCGATCGTCGCGGTGTTCGTGCCGTTCGGTTGTTGATCGATGGGCAGTACCTGGCGCGGCAACAGCGCGTACGGCGGACGTTCGTGCGTCGGCGGCACGATGATGACGTTCGGCGATCCGGTAAGCGGCGCCTGAATTAGGAAGTTCGAGTCGACGGGGATGTCGTAGTCGTTCTTGACGGCGAGAATGACCTCGACCGTGTTGTCGGGCAGCAATCGGATATCTTCCACCGAGCCGGCGTCGACGCCGCTGAAATAGACGAGCGCGCCGGGCGTAAGACCCGCTGCGGACCGGAAATGCACGCCGATCTGGTAGCCCGTATGGCGCGTGCCGAAATCGGTGATCACGTAGAAGACGCCGAAAAGCAAGAGCAGTGCGACGATCGTGAAGGCGCCGACTTGAGCCTGCCGTGTCATACCGTTTCGTATTATCCTTCCGCCCCTGAGGGCCTCGTTGCGCGTCTTTGCGACGCGTCGTGCGCGGCGAGGACGAGCCGTGCCGCGTACAGGTCCTCGATGGCGAGGCCCAGGGATTTGAAAATCCGCGTTTCACCCGCAGGCGGCGGCCCCGCGCGCCCGGCGAGGATTTCTCCGGCTTCTGCGTAGACGCGCGCGCCGCTGAGAATGAGGTCGCCGGACTCTCGCGCGGCCGCCTCACGTGAGTCGACGATGAGGGCGCTGCGCATCGCCGCGTCGTCGAGTTCGCGCCAGGTCGGATGGTTCGCCCCGATCGCGATCGCCAGTGCGCCGGGCTTGAGCCACGCTCCCGCGAGCACCGGTTCGCGAGCAGAAGTCGCAACGACGACGACGTCGGCACCGGCGACGGCGGCCGCGGCATCGGTCGCTCTCGCGCCGTGCTCGCGGGCGAATCGTCGAGCGTGTTCCGGCGTGCGGCTCCAGACGCGCACCTCGTCGAATGCTGCGACGCGGCCCAGGGCCCGCAGATGCGCTCGCGCTTGAACCCCGCTGCCGAGCAGCGCGAGCACGCGCGGACTCTCCGGCATGAGACGCCGCGCGACGGCAGCCGAAACCGCCGCCGTTCGCATCTCGGTAATGAGCCGGCCATCCATCGCCGCCGTCGGGACGCCGGTGCGCGCGTCGAACAGCACGATTGCGGCGTGATGCGTCGGGAGCCCGGCATTCTCGTTGACGGGATAAAAGCTTACGAGTTTCGCGCCCATCACGTCGCCCGCGATCGCCGGCATCACGCCGAAATACCGCCGTCCCTCCTCGACGGTGAGGACGCTGCGAACGGGCTGAATCGCGCCGCCGGTCGAGAAGGCGACGAGCGCGCGTTCCATCGCGTCGATCAGCGCGTCCCACTCGAGCAGCGCTTCGACTCGCGCTTCGTCAAAATAGGCCGGAACGTCGGTCGTCAAATCGGTATCGGCCCCACTTCGGACCCCTGCAGGAACTGTTGGACGATCGGATTGGTCGAACGCCGAATTCCTTCGACCGTATCGCACGCGATGATGGCGCCCTCGAAGAGCATCGCCACGTAGTCGGCCATCATGAAGATCGACTGCAGATCGTGCGAGATCACGACGGCCGTACCGCCCAGTTTTCGGCGCAGCTTCACGATTGTATTCGTGATAAGGTGCGTGACGATCGGGTCGAGCCCGGTCGTCGGCTCGTCGTAGAGGATCAAGTCGGGGCGCGTGACGATCGCCCGCGCGAATCCGGCGCGCTTGAGCATGCCGCCGGAAAGTTCGCTCGGCAGGTTGTTGTAGGTGCCGTCCAGGCCGACGCTGTCGAGCGCGTCCATCGCCAACTGCCGTATCTCGGCGGCTGAGAGCGCGGTGTGCTCCTGCAGCGGCAGTGCGATATTCTCGCCGACCGTCAGACTGTCGAGCAGCGCCGCGAACTGGAATGCGAGGCTGATCTTCTGTCGCGCCGGAATCAGTTGTTCTTCCGACATGTGGCAGATGTCTTGACCGCGCAAATACACGTGTCCCGACTGCGGTTGGATCAAGCCGTCGAGCAGGCGCAGAATCGTCGATTTGCCCGCACCCGAGAGACCGACGATGCACGTGATGGCGCCCTCGACGATGTCGAGGCTGCAGTTCTTCAGCACGACGCGCTCGCCGAACGCGAGCGACACGTCGTCGAGCTGGGCGATGAGTTTGCTCAACGCTACTTCCCGCCGAAGAGCAAGAACGAGAGCACGAAGTTCGAGATGAAGATGAGAATGATCGCGAGCACGACCGAGCCGGTCGTCGATTGTCCGACGCCGGCAGCTCCGCCGCGGGTCGTCAGCCCTTGGTAGGCACCTACCATCGCAATGATACAGGCGAATACGACCGATTTCAGGAGCCCTTTGAGCACGTCTTCGAAGCCGATCGCCTGACGCGCCGCCGAAAGAAACGTTTCGGCCGAGATGTGCGCGTAAGTCTGGGCGACCCACATTCCGCCCGCGATAGAAATGACGTCGGCGAAGATCGTCAGCAGCGGCAGCGTGATCAGCAGCGCGAGGAGCCGCGGAACGACGAGGAACCGTGACGGTTCGAGGCCCATCGATCGCAACGCCTCGATCTGTTCGGTCACCACCATCGATCCGAGTTCGGCGGCGATGGCCGCTCCGACGCGCCCCGCGACCACGACCGCCGTCAGCATCGGTCCGAGTTCGCGAACCGATGCGTACGCGACGGCCGATCCCACGAGACTGCCGACGCCGTACTGCACGGCCTGCTGAGCCGATTCCAGCGAGATCACCGCGCCGGTGAACAGCGAGGTGAGCAGGACGATGATCAGCGATTGTACGCCGAGGAGATAGCACTGCGAGATCGTTTCGCCCACGCGGATGCGCAGGCGCACCATGAAGCCGGCCGACTCGGCCGAGAGCAGCGTGAGACCGCCGGCGTATTCGAGGAAGTCTTGAGTCGCGCGCCCGACCTGGTCGAGCATCTTCACGGCTGCGTTTCCACCGCTTCGGCCAGCGCCTGCAGCACCGCGTCGGTGGCTTCGATGCGTTTGACGGCGACGCCGCGCTCGGCGGTCAGGTTGAACTGCACTTGATTGACGTGGACGAGCCGGCGGTCGACGTCGCGCAAGTGGCCTCGTGCCTCGCGCCCGAAACCCTCGAAGTAGCGCCGCACCGCCGCGAAATACGCGGTACTCGCGCGTTCGTCGACGTCGCCGGCCGCGATGGCGCTCTCGATCTCCCGTTGCGCGCGCTTCATCGCGCGCTCGGTGATGTGAAACGCACCGACCCGTTGCGCCAGAGCCGCCACGCGAGGCTCAACGGGCATGCACGGGTACGGCGGCGAGCGCTTCGCCCTGCGCGACGAAAAGGCGTTCGATGCCGCTCGCGGCCAGATCCAAAAGCGCATCGAGGTCGCGCCGGTCGAACGGAGCGGCTTCGGCGGTGCCTTGAAGTTCGACGAAGCGACCCGCATCGGTCATGAAGACGTTCATGTCGACGTGCGCGCGGCTGTCTTCGTCGTACGCAAGATCGAGAATCGTGCGGCCGTCAACGATGCCGACGCTCGTCGCGGCGATCGCGCCGCTCAACGGCCAGCGTGCGGCGTCCGACCGGTCGAAAAGCGTGCGAAGCGCGAGCGCCAGCGCGACGTACGCACCCGTCACCGCGGCCGTGCGCGTTCCACCGTCGGCTTGGATCACGTCGCAATCGATCCAGAGCGTGCGTTCGCCGAGCTTCGCGGTGTCGGTCACGGCGCGCAGCGCGCGCCCGATGATGCGTTGAATCTCGTGCGTCCGGCCGCCGAGTCGGCCTTTGACGGCTTCGCGCTGCGTGCGGTCGTGGGTGGCGCGCGGAAGCATCGCATATTCGGCCGTCACCCAACCCATCCCGCGTCCCTTCATCCACTGGGGAACGCGCTCTTCGACGGTCGCGGCGCAGAGCACGCGCGTATTGCCGACGCTGATGAGCGCGCTGCCTTCGGCGTACTTCAAGAAACCGGGTTCGATCGTGACCGGGCGAATCTCGTCGGTGCGCCGCCCGTCGCTGCGAGTCATGAACGGCGGTTAGGGTTGGACGCCGGGGATTCCCGCTACTCCACCGTGACGGTTTTCGCCAAGTTCCGCGGCTGGTCGACGTCTTTGCCTTCGATGTCGGCAACGTGATACGCGAGCAGCTGCAGCGGGATGACGTTGACGATCGGCGAGAGCAGTTCGTCGACCTTCGGCACCCAAAAGACCCGGTCGGCGAGTGCTTTGGCGTCCTCGTCGCCGTGATTCGCAACCACGAATACCGGCGCTTCGCGCGCCTTCGACTCCATCAGGTTCGAGAGCATTTTCTCGCGAACGCGATCGTCGGTCATGATTCCCACGACGGGAACGCCGGAGTCGAGCAGTGCGATCGGCCCGTGCTTCATCTCGCCGGCGGGGTAGCCCTCGGCATGAATGTACGAGATTTCCTTCAGTTTGAGAGCGCCCTCGAGCGCGGTGGGAAAGTTCACGTAACGCCCGAGAAAGAGAATGCTGTTGGCCTTGCGGATACTGCGTGCGGCCTTACGAATCTCGTCGGACGTGTTGAGCGCGACGTCGACGGCCGCGGGGAGCAGTTTCGTTCCATCGGCGATTTCGTGCAGACGCCGTTCGCCGGTAGTCCCGCGCAGCTTGGCCAGATAGAGCGCGAAGAGCGTCAGCAACGTCACCTGCGAAACGTAGGTCTTGGTCGCGGCGACGCCGATCTCCGGACCGCCCCGCGTGAAGAGCGTCCCGCCGGCGAGCCGGCTGAGGTGAGATCCCAGGACGTTGCAGATGCCGAGAACGGCGCTGCCTCTCTGTTTGGCGATGCGCACCGCTTCAATCGTGTCGGCGGTCTCACCGGATTGCGAGATCGCGATGACGAGCGTCGTCGGATCGATGACCGGATCGCCGTAGCGAAACTCGCTGGCGAGTTCCATCTCCACCGGAAGCCGGACGAGCGACCGCAGCAAGTACATGCCGACGAGGCCCGCGTGGTAGGCGCTGCCGCAACCGGTGATCGCGATCTTGCTGACGCCGCGCAGGAAGTCGCGAGAGATCTCGCCCAGTTCGCGACCGACGTGCACGTCGCCGCGTTCGTCTATACGTCCGGCCAACGTCTCCTTGATGACGTTGGGCTGCTCGAAGATCTCCTTGAGCATGAAATGCTTGAAGCCGCTCTTCTCGGCGGAACCGGCATCCCACATCACTTGGATCGGCTCGCGCTCGATGTGATTGCCGTCGTAGTCGGTCAGGCGATAACCGTCGCGTCCCACGACGGCGATCTCGCCCTCCTGCAGAATAATCTCTTTGCGCGTGTACGGCAGAATCGCGGGCGTGTCCGAGGCGACGTACGTCTCGCCTTTGCCGATGCCGATGACCAGCGGGCTCGCACCATTGCGGGCAAAGACCAGATGGTCGGGATCGTCGCTGGAGATGACGCCGAGAGCGTACGCTCCGCGCACCTCGTGCAGCGTCTTGCGTACCGCCTCGACGAGCGACCCGGCATCGTGCGTTTCGATGAGATGTGCGAGCACTTCGGTGTCGGTCTCGCTGGCAAAGAAGTGGCCGCTTTCGAGCAGGCGCGCGCGCAGAGCGGCATAGTTTTCGATGATGCCGTTGTGAACGACCGCGATGCGGCCGGTGCAGTCCATGTGCGGATGGGCGTTTGCGTCGGACGGACGGCCGTGCGTGGCCCAACGCGTGTGCCCGACCCCGACCGGGCCGCTGAGCGGCTCGCCGTTGTTGAGGCGCTCGGCCAAGCGCGAGAGCTTGCCCTCGGCCTTGGTGCCCACCAGCGCGCCGTGTTCGTCGATGACGGCGATTCCGGCGCTATCGTAGCCGCGGTACTCGAGGCGGCCTAGGGCGTCGAGAATGATCGGAACGCTGTTCCGATGGCCCACGTAACCGACGATGCCGCACATATTGCCAATCCTACGCGCGGGACTTACTTAATGCCCTCGCGCGTGCGGTGGTACGCGATCTTTCCTTCGGCGATTTCGTCGAGCGCGATCGAGACCGCTTTGTTGGGGTTGATCGTGTCCTTGTCTACGAGGGGCTCGCTGGCAAAATACTCGCGGCGATCGGTGGGCGGTTGCTGCTGCACGCGGATCCAGTTGTTCAACTGGCGCGCGCGCTTGGTGACGATGTTGACGAGGCTGAACTTGGAATCGGCATGCGTGAGCAGCTTTTCCAAGTCGCCAAAAACGGATGATGCCATGATTACGTCGATTGCACTTTCTGTATGGATTCGTCGGGGTAGCGATGGATTTTGAGACGCTCGGCGTGGAGGATGGCCCGCAGATCGCCGATGGCCTCTTCTTGCCGGTCCTGCTCGTTGACCACCAAGTAGTCGAACCTCCGGATGAAGGTCATCTCCCGATGGCCGATCTCGAGCCGGCGCGCGATCTCTTCGTTCGTCTCGGTGCGCCGTGCGAGCAAACGCTCGCGCAGGTGCGAAAACCGGTCCGGCACGAGGAAGATCAGCACGGCATCCGGATAGGCCGCCTTGACGGCCAGTGCGCCGTTGACTTCGGGCTTGACGATGACGTCGTCGCCTTGGGTCAGGTGAGCTTCGATCGGGTCGCGCGGGGTGCCGTAGAAGTTGCCGCCGTACTCCCTCGTCTCGAGCAGCGCACCGGCAGCCAGCCGGTGCTCGAACTCCGCCTGAGTAACGAAGTAGTAGTGCTCCCCGTCGCGCTCGCCGGCCCGCGGCTCGCGCGTCGTCATCGAAATCGAGTAGCGAAGCCTCGGAACCCGTCGAATGAGCGCCTCGACCAGCGTATCCTTACCGGCGCCCGAGGGACCCGAGATCACGAAGAGCAGACCGGGCCCGGTGATCACGCGAACTCCCCGAAGAGCGGCAGGCTCCTTGCCAACCTCCTTCAGTTCCCAACGGAGGCACTCTAACCCTGGTTACGGATTGGTTGCTCGTTCGACGGCTCGGATTCGAACTCGAGGAACGGCTGCGCGGAGCCCGAGTCGCCGACGTTGGCCTGCTGCCCGACGGACGTTTCGCGATCATCCTTCGGCACCGGGGACAGGCCCGGCTGCTGGCAGTCGACGTCTTCGCGTCACCGCCCCTGGTGACGCTTGAGGCCGGCGAGCTGGGGATTCTGCAGGAACCCGGATTCGTACGATCTGCAGCGGCCGCGCTCAAAGGCACGACGCTTGCGAGCGTGCGGGCGCGACGCGGGGATCGGCTCCTGCGTCTCACCTTCGCAACGCGCTCGCGTTTTGGTGTCGACGACGCCGTCGAACTCTACCTGGAACTCGTTCCGCGTTTCGGAAATCTCGTGCTCGTCAAACGCGACACCGTCGTAGCGGCGGCCAAGGAGTTCTCGCCGGCCGAGAACGAGCGGCGCAGCGTGCGCGCCGGCCACCCCTACGAACTTCCTCCCCTCCCCGGCGGACCGCGAACCCCGAAACTCCTCGAGGCTGCCTCCGTTCCCGGCGACGACCCGCTGGCGTTCGCGGAGAGCGATACGGCCATGCGGGAGCCGCTCTTCGTCTATCGCCGCGACGGCACGTTGCGACAGGCGCACCTCGTCGGGCTGCCCGGTTATGAAGACTCCGATCTGGTGCGCGAGGACTCGCTGCTCGACATTTTCGCCGAACTCCATCGCCAGCTGCGCGGCCGCGGGGAACGGGAGCGCTCGCAGCGGCGCCGCGATGCCTTCGTAAAGCGGCTCCGCGAGCGGGAGCGCAAGGTACGTGACGAGCTGGCGGCGATCGAAGAGCGGCGCGATCGCGCGGCGGCGCGCGATGCGTTGCGCGCGCAAGGGGAAGCCATCTTCGCGGACCTGCATACGATATCGCTCGACGAGCGCGACGAGGCTAAGGCGCGTGCGGCGGGCCTGTTCGCGCGCTACAAGAAACTCGGCGCGTCGCTGCCCCATCTGGCGCGGCGCGAGCGCGAGCTGCACGCGCAACTCGCCGTCGCCGAGGATCTGACGTGGGAAGCGGAGCGCGTGGCGCCCGAGGATCTCGACGAGTTGGAAGCCGCAATCGCGACGTTCGCCGGTCGCCGCGCACAGCCGGCGAAACCGGCGCTCCGTAAGCAGCGGCGCGTCCCGCTCGAGCTGCGCACCGCCTCCGGCTCGCGCATCGTCGTCGGGCGCTCTCCGGCTGAGAACGCGCACGTGACGTTCGCACTGGCACGGCCGGACGACCTCTGGTTTCACGCGCAGGGAATTCCGGGCGCGCACGTGATCCTCTCGCGCGACGATCGAAGCGAGCCGCCGCCGGAGGACGTCGCGACTGCGGCAGCGCTCGCGGCGCAACATTCGAAGGCGAAGTCGAGCGCGAAGGTTCCCGTCGACTACACGCAGCGAAAGCACGTTCGAAAACAACGCAATGCGCCGCCGGGTCTGGTCTGGTACACGAATCCCAAGACCATCGTAGCGGCTCCGGACACCGCCCCTTCGAAGGATGAGGCCTTCCCGAACGCGCAACGTACTCGTCGAGGGAGGGAGCTTCAAACGTGAAAAATCCTCTGGATTCGCTTTGGTGGACGATCTTTTTGGGTGTCGTTCTCACCGTCGTCCTGTTCTTTCTCGCGCAGATGCTCGTACCGCACGCGGGGAACGCATAGATGACGAACCCCGAACTGCCCAACGCCATTCTTCGCTGGCTTCACGTCCTTGCCGGCATCATGTGGATCGGGCTGCTGTATTTCTTCAACTTCGTCAATGCCGCCGCGGTAAAAGAGGCTACTGCCGCCGGCGAGGCGGCACCGATTTCGAAGTACGTCGTGCCTCGCGCGCTGCTCTTCTTCCGCTGGGGCGCGGTCGTCACGTGGATCTTCGGCGCGGCGCTCCTGGGCAGCATGACGGCCGCGAACGGCATGAACGGATTCCTCGCCGCGTTCTCACTTCAGAGCAACATGGCACCCATCGGCATCGGCGCGTGGCTCGGAACGATCATGTTGATCAACGTCTGGACCTTCATTTGGATGAACCAAAAAAAGATTCTCGGCATCGTTCCGGCCACCGACGAGCAGAAGGTCAAGGCGCGCCGCGTCGCGTTCTTAGCGTCACGCGTCAACACGATGCTCTCGATTCCGATGCTCTTCTTCATGGTGACCGGTCCGCACCAATCGATCTGGCAATAGTATCGGTAACGGTTAGCACGATCGTCCCGACGTTCGCGCCGGATTCGAGCCGCGCGTGGGCGTCGGACGCGCGTTCCAGCGGATAGACCGAATCGACGACCGGCACGATCGCGTGCCGTTGCGGCAGCAGCGGCCAGATGTGTTCGCGCAGGCGCCGCGCGATCGCGGCCTTCTGCGCGCCGGTGCGCGCGCGCAGACTCGATGCGAGGATGGTCGAGCGCTTATGCAGCATCGCGCCGAGATCGATTTGAGCCTCGCGGCTGCGCTGCGTCGCGATGCAGGCGATGCGTCCGTCGAGCGCCAGGCATTGCAGGTTGCGCGCGACGTAGTCGCCGCCGACGACGTCGAGCACGACGTCGGTTCCGCGACCTTGGGTAAATCGTAAAACCTCCGCGACGAAATCTTGCGAGCGATAGTCGATTGCATCGCGCGCACCCAGCCGGCGACAGGCGCGCAGCTTCGCCTCGCTGCCGGCCGTTGCGATGACGCTCGAGCCTAGCGCGGTCGCAAACATGATCGCGGTCGAGCCGATGCCGCCGCTTCCGCCATGGACGAGCAGCGTCTCGCCGGCGCGCAGCCGCGCGCGTGTGAAGAGGTTGTCGTAGACGGTGAACGCGTTCTCCGGCAACGTGGCCGCTTCGACCGCGCTCCATCCCTCGGGGATCGGCAGTACCTGGCCCTGCGGAACCGCGACGCCTTCGGCGTAGCCGCCGCCGTTGCAGAGAGCGCAGACGCGCTCGCCGCGGCGCCATCGCGTGACGCCCGTTCCGGTCTCGGCAATCGTTCCCGCGACGCCGAGCCCGAGAATCGGCGAGGCCCCGGCCGGCGGCGGATAGAGACCACGGCGCTGCAGAACGTCGGCGCGCGAAATTCCCGCCGCCTCCACCGCAATCAAAACCTCACCCCTTCGCACTTGGGGCGCCGCCGTTTCGGCGATCGTCATGACGTCCGCGCCGCCGAATTCCCGGAGGCTCACGTATCGCATCCAAGTGTGCGTTGCTCGAAGGCTCCGGAAAGCCTGTAGTGCAGCTACACCGAAAAAGCGGCTACGGAGGGTCTTGAAGTGGCATCGAATCACGCACGTCTCATGCTCGCCGTCTCCGCGCTCGTCGCCGTTTGCGGCTGTGCGGCTCCGCCGTCGGCACTCTACGAGCCTGGGCGAGGTGCGGCACCGAGTAACGCGGCTCCGCCGGCGTACGAAACGCGCAACTCGCTGCTCTTCGAGGGCGAACAGAACAAAGACGTCGTGAACGTTTATCGGTTGAAAGACGTCGCCGAGAACGCCCCGCGGATCGCAAAGATTCATGTCGGAGGTTGTCCCGTCGGCTTGGCGATGGATTCGAAAGGCACCCTCTACGTCGCCGACGATTGCCAAACGAACGACGTCGAAGAGTTCTCCGCGGGTTCGACGGTCGAGAGCGCGGTGATTACGAAAGGCATCCACGATGCGACGGGGCTCGCGATCGACGGTCGCGGCACGCTCTACGTGAGCGGCCTCTTCCCTGCATCGATCAAGGAGTATCCGTACGGTCGCAAAGCTCCGTCCGTGAAGATCACGGGCCAAGGTTTGAATAAACCGGTCGGCCTTGCGGCGGATGCGCACGGAAATCTTTTCATCGCGGACTACGGCGCGATTGCGGTATTCGAAGTTAAAGCGGGCACGACCACGGTGACCCCGCTTCACTTGGCGGATCTCGAGTACCCCACGGGCGTCGCGGTCGATCGCAGGACGGGTGATCTGTGGGTAACCGACGGATTCGAAGGCGACGTCGACGTGTACGCGCCCGGGTCAACCACGCCGATTCAGACGCTCGACGGTTTCTTCTATCCGGGGTCGATCTCGATCCAGACGACGCCGGGGCACGAAGGGACCGTCGCGATCGGCGATATCGAGCAAGCCACGGTCTACCTCTACCATCGCGGAGAATATACGCCGTACGCCGAGATGACCAACGGCGTGACGCTGCCGACGGCGCTGCTGATAACTCGGTTTTAACCCCGGAGCGGGTTTCCAACGTAACGCATTTGCTAGGGGCGCACGCGCACGACGTCGATACGCTGCGGGAAGCCTTTGATTTCGAGCGTCTCGCTCGCAACGGCGGTCGCCAACCCGCGCAGCCGGTCGGCGATTTCGGGAAGCTCTGCGACGTTGCGCGCCAGCGTGACCTCGCCCGCGCCGGCGAGCTTCTGCAGCCGCGCCGCGAGATTGACCGTCGTTCCGAAGTAGTCGATGCGGTCGTTGGCGCGCATCGCGATGCACGGCCCGGCGTGGAAACCGACGCGCAGCCGCAGCGGCGCGCCGGCGGCGGAAATCGTGCGCACGCGCGCGTCGAGTTCGAGCGCTGCTTCCAGGCATTGCGCAGGATCCGTGAAGGCCGCCATCACCGCGTCGCCGATCGTTTTGACGATTGCGCCGTTGCAACGGGCGATCGTTTCGCGGATGGCGGCGAAGTGGTCGGTCACGATGCGGAAGGCGGGAGCGTCGCCGGTCTTCGAGTAGATCGCGGTCGAACCGACGACGTCGGTGAAGAGCACCGCCAGCGTCTCGATCCCGAGGTCGAGTCCCGGTGCGAGCACTTCCGACGAAAACATGTCGCGAAACTCTTGCAAAGCGGTCACTTGCGCGGCGGTGACGACGGTATCTGGCCATTCGCCGTCTTCAATGCGAACCACGGCTTCGCGTTCGAGTTCGTTGACGACGCGCAGGGAGAGACCGCCGGATGCCACTTCTAAGGGAACGTCTACGGCGCCGTTCGCCCGCACGAGCGCGGTGACGTCGCGCTTCGCCTCAGGCGTTGCCGCGAACGGCGTCGACGCAGCGCCGGCGACGGCGAGGCTGTAGTTGCCCGCGGGCAGCGAAAGTTCGAGCGCGATCTCGCCGCGGGCTGCGACGGCGGTTTGAGAGAGGACGTGGGGACTGCGGCGCGGATTGGCGATGCAGAACGGCGGCACGTCGGTCGCGCGTCCCAGCGGACGCGCGTCGAACGTCACCTCGACCGACCGGTCGAAAACGGCGTCGAAAGCGACGTTGCACGAGTCGCAATGGTAGTCGCGGTGCACTCCGGAGAGCGACTCGACCGGTTCGCTCGGACCGCGGCACGACCAGCACAGCACGTTCCAGCGCAAGTTGAACAAGCCGGTGCGCGTCGCGCTGAGGAATGCGCGAAGGACGTCGCGACGTGGCAATCCCCACGCGTCGGCGAGTTCGTACGGACGCATGCGCTGGAGATCGGCATCTTCCGCATCGTCGACGAACGCCGCCAGCTTAGCGACGACGGCTCGGTCGACGCCCGCGTCGCACAGGCGGTTCCACGGTCCCAAATCGCGCGCGGCGTCGTCGGCGCGCGCGCTGCCGTCGCGACGGGCGAGTGTCGTCGCCAAGCGAAAGGCGCGATCCGCACCCCGCCGGCCGTGGGCGGCAAGCAACGGCAGCAGCGCCTCGCCGAGTGCGGACGACGCTTCGAGGCGAACGTCGACGACGACGCGCGTGCGCGTGCCGGCGTCCTCAAGCGTCGTTCGGCTCGAAAACGTCGCAAGCGGCCCGTGACGGTAGGTGCGTTCGACCGCGAAAAACGAGGGCGCCTCCCACACGGTCGGCCGCTCCTCCCACTCGACGTAGAGCGGGCCGCGTTTGAACGACGCGAACCGGCGCGCTCCGCCGCCGGCAAGCGGCTCGTAGCGGGCCTTCACGGGAGGCAAGCCCGCGTGCCGGTTCAGCCAATCGGTGTCGGCGATATACCGCCAAAGCCGCGCGCGCGGCGCGTCCAGGTCCCAGGTCCAGCGCTGCGTCAGGCTCATGCGCGTGCGCGCTCGAGCAGCATCGCGTCGCCGAACGAAAAGAACCGGTAGCGCCGCTCCACGCCATCCGCATAAGCACGCCGAATGTGCTCGCGCCCCGCAAAGGCGCTCACCAGCACGAGCAGCGTCGAACGCGGCAAGTGAAAGTTGGTGATCGCGGCGTCAACCACGCGAAACTCGAAGCCCGGTGCGATGAAGAGATCCGTCCGCCACGATCCCTCAACGATCTTCCCGTGGGTTTGGACGTTGCCTTCGAGCGCGCGGACGACCGTCGTGCCGGCGGCGACGATGCGACGCGCTTCGCGCCGGGCGCGATCGATCGCCGCAGCAGCGGCGGCCGGAATGCAATACGGCTCGGCGTGCATCCGGTGATCCTCGACGCGCCGTGCGGTCATCGGACGAAAGGTGCCCAGCCCGACGTCGAGCACGATGCGTGCAATCTCCACGCCGCCGTCTTGGATGCGCGCGAGCAGCTCGGGCGTGAAGTGGAGCGACGCGGTTGGGGCGGCGACGCTCCCGGGAACGCGCGCGAACACCGTTTGATAGCCGCGCTGCCCTTCTTCGGAGTCCAGCAGCACGTAGGGCGGCAGCGGCAGACGCCCGGCGCGCTCGAGGAACGATTCGAAGGGTACGTCGATTTCAAAGGCGACCTCGCGCGCGCCCTCATCGAGGACGTTCAGAACCGTCGCGACGCCGCCGTCGAAGGCGATGCGCGCGCCTTCGCGCAGCCGCCGCGCGGGTCGTGCCAGCGCGATCCAGCGCAGTGCGCCGGAGCGATACCGCTCCGATCCCGCCGGATGGAGCAGCAACAGTTCGGCCCGGCCGCCCGTCGGCAGACGCTTGCCGATCAACCGCGCCGCGATGACGCGCGTCTCGTTGAGCACGAGGAGGTCGCCGGCGTGCAGATAGCGCGGCAAGTCGTAGAACCGCGCGTCCTCGTTGCGGTCGCCGACGATCATGAGCCTCGCCGCGTCCCGCACTGCGGGCGGCTTTTGCGCGATAAGTTCGGACGGCAGGTCGTAGGAATAGCATTCGGTGAGCCGCTCGTCGCCTGCGTCGGTGCTCAGGTGACGTTTCCTAAAACGTGCCGACCGTCGTGCCGGGAAAGTAGAACGACAGCACGTCGTTCGGCCCACGGCCGAGTTGCGCCATACCGCGTGCGCCCCATTGACACATTCCGACGCCATGGCCAAGACCGCCGCCGTCGATTTCGACGGTCGCTAGACGCGCGTCGGCGCGTACGTTCGTCAACAGCAGGCTGCGCACGACGCGCGCTCCCATCGAGAGACGAAAGACGCTGCCTTTGATCGTGACGCTGCGATCGCCGACGAGCGTGACGGCGCGGGCGCGGCCGCTGGCGTCGAGTTCGCTGACGCGGACGTCGCGCAGCGCCCCGGCACCGGCGAGTTGCGATGCGAAGCGCTGCGCAACGTCGGCTAGCGCGACCGAGACGCTCCAGCGATAGTTCGGCGACTGCGTGCAGTACGGACACGCGACCCCCGCGAGGTAGGGAACCAGCGCGCCGCCGCTCCAGGCGTCCGACGCCGCTTCGGTGCGGCCGCCGCAGCACGACGAGTAGGCGATCGACGCGTAACCCGCTCCGAATCGGAGCACGTGACCGGCGGTCGCGTCGACGGCGGCGCGTCCTGCCGGCGACTCGCCGGTCACGCCGGCGTAAACCTGATCGGCTTCCGACGGAACGAGATCGTACGTGCGCCGCGGGTCGCTGCGTTGCAGCACGTAGGTGCGCGCGCAGACGGCTTGCGCCTGTAATGCCGCCGCCGGCCACGACGACGGCATTTCGTGCGGAACGACCGCGTAGAGATACTGCTCGACGTCGACGACGTTCACGATGCCGCCGTCGGGCAGACGCTCGAACGTGCCGCGGTATGGGCGCCCATCGAAGAAAAACCCGCCGCCGGGCGCTGGTTGCGCGTCGCCCGTGCCGAGAAGCACGCGCAGCGCGGGCGAAGCGCTCTGGCTCGCGGGGTCGGCGTCGTCGCCGGCGCGTACGGTGCGCGGATACGCCGTCACCGCCGCCGCCAACGCGACGAACGCCGCGCGACTCATGTGCGTCAGAGGAGCCGCTCCTGCAGCGATTCGCGCGTTGCAACGCCGAGGTGGCGATAAGCACTTGGCGTCGCACGCCGGCCCGAAGCGGTGCGCGTCACGAATCCTTGCTTGAGCAAATACGGCTCGACGACGTCCTCGAGCGTCTCGGCGTCTTCGGTGAGCGTCGCGGCGATCGCCGCAATGCCGACCGGGCCGCCGCGGTACTGTTCGACGATCGTCCGTAGAAACGCGCGATCCAGACGATCCAACCCCAGTTCGTCAACGCCTTCGCGTTGCAGTGCTTCGGAGGCAACGTCGGCCGTAATTTTCCCGCCCGCGCGCACCTCCGCGAAGTCGCGGACGCGGCGGAGCAGCCGATTGGCGATGCGCGGCGTCCCTCGGCTGCGTCGTGCGATCGTCGCCGCGCCATCCTCGTCGATCGGCACGCCGAGCACGTCCGCCGAACGGCGCAGGATGCGCTCGAGATCGGCGGCTGCGTAGTAGTCTAGATGGTGCACGATGCCGAAGCGCTCGCGCAGCGGTGCCGTCAGCATGCCGGCGCGGGTCGTCGCGCCGACGAGCGTAAAGCGCTTCAGGGGGAGTTTGAGCGTCTTGGCGTAGGCGCCGCGATCGACGATGAAGTCGATTTGGAAATCCTCCATCGCCGGATAGAGAAACTCCTCGACGACGCGCCCGAGACGATGAATCTCGTCGACGAAAAAGACGTCGCCGTCTTCGAGCGCGGTGAGTATGCCGACCAGGTCTTTCGGTTTTTCGAGCGTCGGGCCGCTCGTCGGGCGAAAGTTTGCATCGAGCGCGCGCGCGATGAGTCCGGCGAGCGTCGTCTTTCCGAGACCGGGCGGACCGTAGAAGAGCACGTGCTCGAGCGGTTCGCCGCGTTGCCGCGCGGCGTCGATCGAGATCCGCAAGTTTTCGACCACGCTCTCCTGGCCGACGTAGTCCTCGAACGTGCGCGGGCGCAGACTGGCACCGTAGACCTCGTCTTCGAGCGTATCGTTCGGATCGACGACGCGAGTTTCGAAGCTCGCCGAGGTCTCTTCGCCGACGTCGTCGGGGCCGAGCAGTCGCTTGCGGGCGCGGTTCTCGTTCACGACGTCTCTTTCGACGCTTTGCGGCGGTAAATCTCCGCGAGCAGCCGTTCGGCATCGGCGAGCTGCGGCGCGCCTTCGAGCGTGTCGCGGATCATCGCCTCCGCTTCGGCGCGTTTGTACTCCAGTTGCAGCAGCACGGCCAGCGCCTCGGCGGCGAAATCTGGAATCTCGGGCGGCGGTGCCGGCAACGCGTCTTGGATCAGCAAGAACTTCGCAACCTTACCCTGGAGCTTGGCGACGATGTCGCGCGCCTTCTGCTGACCGATGCCCGGCAGCGTCTTCAAGTACCCGTGGTCGCCGCGATCGATCGCGCGCGCGATCGCCGACATCGGCTGCGAGAATGCCCGCGCCGCCGAGCGTGGCCCGATCGATGCGACGGTGATGAGGGCCTCGAAGAACTCGCGCTCGATCGCGTTGGTAAAGCCGTAGTAGGTGAAGCGGCCGCTGTTGCCCTCGACGTTGAGCACTGCGTAGATCTCCAGCGTAACCAGTCCGCTCGGGGTGGAAGGGAGTTTGTCGGCGACGCAGGGCGGCAAGACGATCTCGTATCCAAGGCCCGCCGACTCGACGATCGCATGGTCGCCGCTGCGTTCGACCACCGAACCGGTGATGCGGGAGAACACTAGTCTGCCGTCACGAGATGCGTTGACGCTGCGCGATGTTGACGAACGCGAGCGCCAAAGCCAGCGCGTCGGAGACGTCGTCGGGCTTCGGCGCGCTGCGCAGGCCCAGCAAGTGCGTGACCATCGCGTTGATCTGCGACTTGCGTGCGCTGCCCGAGCCGACCAGCGCACGTTTGACGCGCGCGTGGCCGAGGGTGTGCACGGTGGCCCCGGCCTGCGCCGCCGCCAAGCAGAGCACGCCGCGCGCGTGCGCCATCAACACCGCCGTCGCGGGATTGCGATACGACATGTAGAGTTCTTCGATGACGACGAGTTCGGGGCGCGTCTGGGCGATGACTTCGGCGATGCCCGCGTGGAGCGCGTGCAGCCGGCGTTCGAGCGGCGAGTCGCTGCGCGGCGCAACGATGCCGGCCTCCACCAGCCGCACGCGCCGTCCGCTGGCGTCGATCACGCCGTAGCCGGTCGTACGCAGCGCGGGATCGATGCCGAGCACTCTCACCTGCGGGACACTAGGGCGGTCCGGTGCCGTTGACGATGAGCACTACGGCCGATCCTGGGCTGAGCGTGGTGCCGGCGGCGGGGTCGCTTCCGACGACTCGGCCTCCCGCGCCGGCCGACGTCGTGAAGCGCGTCTGCGCGACGCCGTAGCCGTACGACGAAAGGGTCGCGCGCGCTCCTTCGACCGTCATGCCCTCGGTATCGGGAACCTCTCCGGACACCGACAGCGTCAGCGTGACCGGCGATCCCTGCGTCAACTGGGTCGAAGGCGGCGGCTGCTGGCTGACGATCGTGCCGTTGCTCGAGGCGAGCACTTGGAACTGCACGGCGGCCCGGAATCCGGCGGCTAAAATTGCGTCGATCGCATCTTGGTATTTCCTGCCGACGACGCCGGGCACGGTCAGGGTCGTCGCGCCGGCCGGCGCTGCCACGGGTTCGGTCTGCACCCCGGTGCTCACGACCGCGCTCACGCCCGCACCCTTCTGCAGATGCGCTCCCGCGGGCGGATCCTGCGAGGCGATCGTGCCCGCCGGCACGCCGGCAATCGCCGCCTGCTGCGAGGTATCGAGCACGATGCCGGAGCGCGCGGCCGCATCGCGAGCCTTCGCAGCCGACATGCCGACGAAGTTCGGAACGGCGACCGGCTCGGCGCCGTTGGAGACGACCAGCGTGACGCGGCTCGCCTGCTGAACCTGCGTACCGGCCTTGGGCTGCTGATCGATGACGTTGTCCTTCGCGCTGCTATCGTACTTGCGTACCACCGTCACGGCGAAACCCTGCGCTTGCAGCGTGCGCTGCGCGTCGAGCGCGGAATAGCCTCGTACGTCGAGCAGGCCGACGAGCGGCTTTCCATTGCTGACGACGAGTTCCACCAGCGCGTCGCGCGCTACCGCGGCGCCCGGCGGGGGATTCTGCCGAATCACGTGATTGGCTGCGACCGTATCGCTGGGACTCTTGACGAACCGAACGCGCAGGCCCGCGTTGACGATCGCCTGCTGCGCCTGCACGTCGGCCATGTTCGTATAATCCGCGACCGCAACGGTCGCCGCAAAATTCGGAAGCGGCCGTCCGAACAGATAGTATCCGCCGGCGGTTGCGGCGATGAGGAACGCCGCGAGCAGGGCGACGATCCAGCCGCGGCGCGAGGGACGTTCGTCGCGATCGGCATCCGGCCGGTCGGGGAGCGGCGATCGGCGGGGCGGCAGCGAGCGCGAGAGGCGCAGCGTCTGCGTCGGCGCATCGTCGGAGAGCCGGTAGCCTGCGACGGCCGGCCGTTCGCGCGCTTCGCGCAATGCGCTCGCGAGATCGCTGGCCGACGTAAACCGGTGCTCCGGTTTCTTCTGCAACAGTTTGTTGACGATCGCTGCCAGCGCGGGACTCACTCCGGCGCGCCGCGTGTCGATCGTGGGAACCGGATCGCCGATATGCTTGAGCGCTACCGTCACCGGAGATTCCCCCGAGAAGGGGAGCGTGCCGGTGAGCATTTGATAGAGCACGACCCCGAGACTGTAGAGATCCGAAGTGTCGTGCAGCTCGTGTCCCTGCGCCTGCTCCGGAGAGATGTAGTAGACGCTCCCCATCACCAGGCCCGGCTTGGTGAGCGTCATCGTATGTTCCGAGACGGCTCGCGCGATTCCGAAGTCGGAGAGCTTTACGACGTCGTCCTTGGTGATGAGGATATTGGCCGGCTTGATGTCGCGATGAAGCAGGCCGACGCGGTGCGCGTATGCGAGTCCGCTCGCGATCTGCGCCGCGTAGTCGAGCGCGACGGGCTCGGGAAGCTTCCCGTCGGCGGCGATGATCTCGGCAAGCGACGATCCGTCGACGAGTTCCATGACGATGTAATACGTATCGCCCTCGCGGCCGACATCGAACGTGTTGACGATGTTCGGATGCGACAGGCGCGCTGCCGATTCGGCCTCCTGGTAGAAGCGCCGCACGAACTCCTGATCGGCGGCGTACTGCTCGCGCAAAACCTTGATGGCGACGCGGCGTCGCAGCACGGTATCGGTGCCGCAGAATACCGTCGCCATTCCGCCTTCGCCCAACTTGCTGTCGAGGCGGTAGCGATTGTTGAATATGCGTTCGTCGATCAACTCCCGCCGTACTCCAGCGCCGCTTCGAGCACGTCGCGCGCGATCGGCGCGGCGTACGTCGCGCCGTAGCCGACGTTCTCGACGACGACCGCGAGCGCGACGCGCGGGTGATCGGCGGGCGCGAAACAGACGAACCAGGCGTGCGAACGTCCCAGCGGGTTGGTCGCCGTTCCGGTCTTACCCGCGACGCTCACATGGGGCAGGCGTGCGGGCGTCCCGGTGCCGCGTTCCACGACCGCAATCATCATCTTCGTCACGTTCGCGGCCACGTCGGCGGATACCGGGTCGGCCAACGAGCTTTCGGGAGAGACGCTTGCCGCAGAGCCGTCGCGCACGACTTGACGAACGACGAACGGGCGGCGCTCGACGCCGCCGTCGGCGATGGTCGCGCCGATCAGCGCCATTTGCAGCGGCGTTGCGAGCAATGCACCTTGGCCGAAACCCATTTGGGCGAGTTCTCCCGGAACGATCTCGGCTTTCGCCGGAACCGCCGAGCGCTGCGCCGGCAACTGAAAGTCCATCGAGTCGCCGATTCCCCAGCGGTCGAGGTAGCGATAAAAATCGTCGACGCCCATCTTCAGCGCGATCTGAGCGAAATCGACGTTGCTCGAGAGCGCGAAGGCGTTGGTGAGACCTTGGTAGCCGGTGGCTTCACTTTCGTTGTCGTGAAGCACGTAGTTTCCGATGACCAGATAGCCCGGATCGTCGAAATGCGAGTCCATCGTGACGCTGCCGTTGTCGAGCGCCGAAGCGGCCGTGAAGATCTTGAACGTCGAACCCGGCGGGTAGAGTCCGTCGAGCGCGCGGTTGAGAAGCGGGCTGCTCGGATCGGCGGTCAATGCGGCGAACTCGGCGTCGAACCGGTTGGGATCGTAACTCGGTACGCTCGCCATCGCGAGCACGGCGCCGGTGCGCGGATCGAGCACGACGCCGGCGGCTCGCCGGTAGGTTGCAAGCAGGTCGTAGAGCCGCTGCTGAACGGGCGGTTCGATCGTGGTGACGACGTCGGCGCCGTGCGTGACGAGCGACGTGCCGCTTAGGGCGGCCCGAATTTCGTCGAGTTGCGCGAGCGGATCGCCGGTCGTATCGGGCGGGGTGAGCGCGCGGTCGTACGCATCCTCGATGCCGCTGGTCCCGTACCGGACCGAGACGTACCCGACGGTCTGCGCCAGCGCTTCTCCGAGCGGATAGCTGCGGGCGCCGCCCCGGCTCTCCGCGAGCACGGTGCCGTCGGTCGCAAGGATGCGTCCGCGATAGGCGTCGAGCAAGGCATGGCGCGGGTTGCTGGCTCTCGCGGCGATCGCCGGAGCGGCGACGGTCTGTACGTAAAACTGGCGCGCGAGCACCACGACGAAGAGGAGCGCAAAGACGGTCGAGAGAGCCGCGATGGCGCGATTGGTCATTCCGGCGCGTCCGGCTCGCGCAGCACGTTGAAACCGCCGGTCGTGCGCACCGCCATGTGCGGGTGCTTCGGATCGGCGTCGAGCACGATGTTGATTGCGCAACGCGCGGTCGCTTCGTCGACGACGTTCACGCCGAGCACGATTTCTACGCCGTCCTCCTCCAGCAACGCCGGCGCGACGTACGCCGCCGAGGGGAGCGTTTCGAAATGCCGTTCCTCGTACGCGCCGTTTCGCCACGGACCGCGGCGTCCAAAGACTTGCGCGTGGTAATCCCACGCGCACAACTGCTTCTCTTTCCATACGAAATCGTCGCGCACGCACAAGCGCCGGCACGCCGCGCACTGCACGATCGGTTCGGGGCCGCGCGCGATGGCGTCGGCGATCTCGTCGGGAATATCTTCGATATTGAGCACGGCGGTTTCGTCGACCGCCTCCGGCAGCGGCGCATGCCAGCCGACGCGCATCAGAAGTTCGATGTCGCGCGGCGGCGCGACGAAGGCTCGTTCGTCCTCGGGCGCAAAGGTGCGGTCGGCCCAATCGAAGAGCCCGCTCAACGCGATTCCGACGTTTTGCCACGCGTCGCCGATGACCGCGCCGATCGGCGTAGATGCGAGCGGCAGCAGCCGTACCGTTATCGCGCCGCCTTGCGGAACGAAGCTATTGACGAGCGCCAGCGTGCTCGAGTTGCCGCCAAGTACGAAGACGCGCGGCTTCTCCTCGGAATCGCTTTTCAGCGCGCCGCGCTCGTTTGCGCCATGCGATACTCTTGCAGACTCCGCGGAGGTCCGGCCGTGCTTTCGAGCGCCTCCGCCAGCGCTCGGGCCGTGTCCAAACTGGTCAAACACGCAATACCCGCTTCCACCGCCGTGCGGCGAATCTTGTAGTTATCGGAGATTTCGCGCGAGCCCTTGGCGTCGTTGATGACGAGATCGACGCCGCGCGAAGCGATTAGGTCGATCACGTGCGGCGAGCCGTCGGCGATCTTGTTGATCGGCGCAGCGGCGATGCCGGCCGATTCGAGCACCGCGCGCGTCCCCGGCGTCGCCACGAGTGCGTGCCCCATTCGGGCGTATCGCCGCAGCACGTCGACAGATTCGCGCTTCTCTTCGTCGGCGATCGAGACGAGGATGCGGCCGCCGCTTCCGGGCAGGCGCACACCCGCTGCCAGAAATCCCTTCATCAGCGCGCCGGCAAAAGAGGTGTCGATGCCGAGCACCTCGCCCGTCGACTTCATCTCCGGGCCGAGGATCGTCTCCACGCCGCGCATCTTCGAAAACGAAAAGACCGGAACTTTGACCACGACGTACGGGACGCGCGGACGCAGCCCGGTTCCGTACGGCATGTCGCGGAGTTTCTCGCCGAGCGCCACGCGCGTCGCGGCGGCCACGATGTTGATGCCGGTGGCTTTCTGGATGATCGGCACCGTACGGCTGGCGCGAGGATTCGCCTCGATGATGTACAGGCGGCCCTCGTGGATGACGAATTGAATGTTGATCGAACCGCGAATGCCGAGTTCGCGTGCGATCGCGCTCGTCGCCTCGACGATGCGCTCCTCCATCGGCGGCTCGACCGTCTGCGGCGGATAGACGCCGATCGAATCGCCGGAGTGAATGCCGGCTCGCTCGACGTGCTCGAAGATCCCGGGCACGAGCAGATCGTCGCCGTCGAAGACCGCGTCGACTTCGATCTCGAGTCCGCGCAGGTACTTGTCGACGAGCAGCGGCGCGTCCGGAAGAATCGGGGGCGCCGACTCCGCGTACGATGCGAGCTGCCCTTCGTTGTAGACGATCTCCATGGCGCGTCCGCCGAGGACGAAAGACGGCCGCACCAAGACCGGAAATCCCAACTCGCGCGCGATCGCGCGGGCCTCCCGGAAACTGCGCGCGGCCTTTCCTTGCGGCCTTGCAACGCCGAGCCGCGCGAGCGCGGCGTCGAACTGCTCGCGGTTCTCGGCCATGTCGAGCGAAATTCGGTCGCTTCCGACCAACGGAACGCCGCGTTCGCTCAGTTCGCCGGCGAGGTTGATCGCCGTTTGGCCGCCGAACGCGAGCATGACGCCGCGCGCCCCCGTACCACGATAGGCCGCTTCGACTTCGTCGGCACCGGGCGGCTCGAAGATGAGCACGTCGGAGACGTCGAAATCGGTCGAGACCGTTTCGGGATTGTTGTTGACGACCACCGGCGACTTGCCGGCGGCACGCAGCGCCCACGCCGCGTGGACGCAACTGTAGTCGAACTCGATCCCTTGGCCGATGCGGATCGGTCCACTGCCGACGACGACGACCGCTTCGTGCGGCGCGCGCCGCATTTCGTCCGATTCACCGCGCGAAAGATAGTAGTAGGGAGACTTGGCCGGGAACTCCGCAGCGGCCGTGTCGACCATGCGAAAGGCGGCGTGCGGCATTCCGTTCTCGTGCGAGCCGAACGTTCGCGAGGCGTAGCCGCATTCGATCGCCAGCGCACGGTCGGCGCGGCTCGGATGGGCGCGCAGACGCTCTTCCAATTCGACGAGTTCCGCGAGTTCGTCGAGCCAAAAGCGATCGATGGCGCTCAAGTCGGCGATCCGCGCTATGGCGGCGCTTCTCCCGCCGGCAAAATCGAGCGTGCCGGGATAGAGCGCGCGCCGCAGGAGTTCGCTGACCGCAAAAAGCCGCTCGTTGGTGGGGCGCGTCACGATCGCTTCGAGCTCCGGCTGGCTCCACTGTTCCAAATCGCCGGTGAGCGTTTCGCGCTTGAGATCGAGCCCGCGCACCGCTTTGATCAACGCTGCGCGAAACGTCCGCCCGATACCCATCGCTTCGCCGGTCGATTTCATCTGCGTGCCCAACTGCACGTCGGCGAGCGGAAACTTGTCGAACGGCCAGCGCGGAATCTTCACGACCACGTAGTCGAGGGTCGGCTCGTAGGCGGCCTTCGTCACGCCAGTGACCGGATTGGGAATCTCGTCGAGCGTTTGGCCGAGAGCGATGCGGGTCGAAATTTTTGCGATCGGATAGCCCGTCGCTTTCGACGCCAGCGCCGAGCTGCGCGAGACGCGCGGGTTCACTTCGATGATGGCGTATTCGCTGCGTTCGGGATGGAGTGCGAACTGAATGTTGCAGCCGCCCTGCACCGCCAGCGCGCGTACGACGTTGATGCTCGCGGTTCGCAGCAGTTGATATTCGAAGTCGGAGAGCGTCTGCGACGGCGCGACGACGATCGAGTCGCCGGTGTGTACGCCGACGGGGTCGATATTCTCCATGTTGCAGACGGTGATGCAGTTGTCGGCGCGATCGCGCAAGACTTCGTACTCGATCTCCTTCCATCCGAGTAAGGAGGTCTCGAGGAGCACCTGTCCGATGAGACTAGCCGCCAGTCCGGCGCCCAGCGTTTCGCGCAGCTGCGCTTCGTCGTAGGCGATGCCGCCGCCGGTGCCGCCCAGCGTATAGGCCGGGCGCACGACGAGCGGGTAGCCGGTTTGGCGCGCGAACTCGATCCCGCCATCGACCTGCGTGACGATCGCACTCTCGGGAACCGGCTCGCCGATCTCGATCATCTTCTTCTTGAAGCGCTCGCGGTCTTCGGCAAGCTTGATCGTTTCGACGGGCGTTCCGAGGAGTTCGACGCCGTAGCGCTCGAGAACGCCGGCTTCGTGCAGCTCGACCGCCAGATTGAGTCCGGTTTGACCGCCGAGCGTCGGCAAGAGCGCATCCGGGCGCTCGCGTGCGACGATTTGTTCGACGGAGCCGACCGTCAGCGGTTCCAGATACACCGCGTCGGCGATCTCGGGATCCGTCATGATCGTCGCAGGATTCGAGTTGACGAGGACGATGCGGTGACCTTCCTCGCGTAACGCTCGGCACGCTTGAACGCCGGCGTAGTCGAACTCGGCAGCCTGACCGATGACGATCGGTCCCGACCCGATGACCATCACGTTCCGGCGGGGCATGCTCGGGCCGCTGTATTAGCCCGGTCAGGGAGCGAGTCCTATCAGTTTCGACCGAACTCCTCGCGCGGGCACGTTTTCGACCGTTCGGGCACGCCGCGGCGCTCGCGCGAGAGCGTTTTGCCGGCACGCTTATCGCGCCGCTCTAACGCGCCATTATGGATCCTCGACGGGTGCGGAGCCGTCGTCTTGCGCGGGGACGAAGCGGTGCGCGACGATTCGCACGAACGTTCGCGGCGGTTGAGTGAAATCGAACGCGTCCATCAAGGCGTCGGAGCGCACGTCGGTGGAGCGAAGCGCTCCCTTGGGAATGCCGAAGACCCGCTCGCAAAACGCTAAGATGCTGCCGAACTCGTGGTTGACGTGCGAGACGTAACCTTTCTTCGCGTACGGCGAAACGATGACGAGCGGCACGCGAAAGCCGAGTTCGAAGTGGTTCGAATACTGATGGGGCGAAACGTGATCGTACCATCCGCCCCAGTCGTCCCACGTTATGAAAATCGCCGTCGAGTTCCACTCCGGGCCTTGGCCGATTGCATTGACCACGGCGGCTACCCACGACGGCCCGGCGGCGCTTTCGCTCCCGGCGTGATCGGAGTGCTTGGCGTCGGCCGGCATCACCCACGACACGCCCGGCAGGGTTCCGTGCCGCGCGTCGGCGAGAACCGTCTCCGGCGGCGTCACGACGTTGGCGTAGTCGCGGCCGTAGCGCACGTGCGCGATTGCGTCGAAGGCGTGCCACAGACCCGGGCCGAGATGTTCTTGATAGTAACGCCACGATACACCGCGCTGGTCGAGAAAATCGGAGAGCACCGGCCGGTCGAAGCACGGAAACGGCGTCGGCCCCGGAGCGCCGTTGTGCGGGTTGATCGTGTCCACGACCGTGTCCTTGCGCGCGTCGCAGCCGGCGTCGCCCTTCTCGAAAGTTATTTTGTTGAACGGATCGCTCGAAACGTCGAACGGCGTGAGCGGCAGCGCGGCCGACGAACCGCTGATCAGATACTGATGGGACGGAAAGCTTCCGGCCTGATCGCTCTGGAACATGTGGTCGGCGAAAACGTACTGCGTCGCCAGTGCGTGGTACGGGCGGACTTGCTCGGGCTCCGCGTAGCGGAACGGGCCGCCGCCTTGCTGCTGCACGCGGTTGAGCTCCTTGTCGAACCCGTCCATCTTTCCACCGTCGAAGTCGCGCACGAATGCTCCGTGTCCGTGATCGAGGTCGTAGGGCGCAGCCAACGACAACGGTTCCAGCGGGACGACGTGGCCGTGCGAGTCGATCGCCGTCGTTGAGATGTCGGCGCCGGGAATTTTTTGGAAGAGAAAGTCCGACGTGCGGTTTTCCTGGACGATGATCACGACGTGCTTAATCGGCGAGTGAAAGCGATTCGGGTCCATGGCCCCGTTCGCGCGATCGTCCGGAACGGCGGGCGCCAGGGGTTGGACGGCGCACGACGCAAAAACGAGCGCGCACGTCAAGGCGACGATAATTCGCACCACGGGGGACTATTCGACCTTGCTTACGGGAGTCCTGATGCGGGCAGGCGCTTTCCGAGGGTCGCTCCGCGATTAAGGGGGTATACCAAGGCCCATGGACCTTACGACGACGGCGCCTCGCAGCGCCAAGGACAAAATGGCCGGCCTGGTTTCGCTCAAGCGCACGATCGACAAGGCGCGGGCGCACAACGACGGCACGCTGGGTGAGTACGACTACGATTGCCCGCACGACAAACCGCTCTTCGAGTTTCTCGGCACCGACGGCGCGACGTTTGCGAAGAAGGTCGGCGAACTGAAAACCGACGAGGCGATCGAAGCGTGGGTACGCTCGGACTTCCTCTCTACGAAGACGCAGGCCGAGATCGACGCGTTCAACGCCGCTCGCATGCGATGGCATCCCGAGCCGGGCGAGCACAGTTACGCGTACTTCACGCAGCTGCGCGACGAGATCGCACCGGGCCGCGACGACGTCGTGACATGGTTCGATCTGCTCGACCTCGACGAAAAGCGCCCCGTACCCAACCCAACGCGCCTGAACTAGCGAGCCGGCCCGCGCGCGCTCGATGCGAAGGGCGCGCTCCGTCGCGGCGCGCATTGTCCGGGCAATGGACGCGAACGATCCGGGCACCGATCCGGTCGACCTGCTGCGGCTCTGGATCGACGATGCGGCGAAGGCCGGCATCGCCGAGCCGGCGAGCATGTGTCTCGCGACCGCAAACGCGTCGGGTCGGCCGTCGGCGCGTGTAGTTTTAGCGCGTGGAATCGATCGGCGCGGCGTGCGTTTCTTCACGTCGTACCTCAGCCGGAAGGGCCGCGAGCTCGCGGAGAATCCGCATGCGGCGGTGGTCTTCCACTGGCCCGCGCTAGCGCGTCAAGTGCGCGTCGAGGGCACGGTGGAGATGCTCTCTGACGAGGACTCCGACGCGTACTTCGCCGCGCGTCCGCGCGGGCACCAGCTCGCCGCGTGGGCGTCGGAGCAGAGCGAACCCGTCGAGTCGCGCGACCTTCTCGAAGAACGATTCGCCCATTTCGACGCGCGGCTGGGCGAGGAAGCCGTTGCGCGGCCCCACTCCTGGGGCGGATACGTCGTCAAGCCGGAACGCATCGAATTTTGGCAAAGCCGCTCCAACCGCATGCACGACCGGTTCGAATACCTTCTCAGCGGCGGCGCGTGGCATCGGCGCCGCCTCCAGCCCTGAAATACGGCTTTAGGGGTATCGTCCGAGACCGAATCCGGTGAGGAATGCGACGAGCATGCCGAGCGCTCCGGCGATGGCGAACCCCAACGACGCGTCGACCGTCTGGCGTTCGATCGTCGTGATACGACCGAGGCGCGCGAGCGCGTCGCGGAGTTGGCCGGCGTCCTCGGCGCGCGCGTATGCGCCGCCGCTGGCGCTCGCATAGGCGCGCAGCGCGTCCTCGTCGATCGTGGCCGCGTCGCCGGTTCCCGGGATTATGCCGCCGTTTTGCGTTCCGATGCCGACCGTATACACCGGAATGTGATGCGCGCCCATCCATTGCGCGATCTCGAGCGGATCGGTTCCGGCGTTGTTGACGCCGTCGGTGATGAGAATCACGACGCGGTGACCGCTTGCGGGAAAGTTCTGTGCTGCGAGTTTGAGTGCGTCGCCGATGGCGGTCGCTCCGTCCGGCTGCGGCAGGTCGTCGAGCGCGGAGGCCACTTGGCGGTGATCGGCGCTCAGCGGCTGCACGATGCCCGCTTGCCCGGCAAATGCGATGATGCCGATCTTCGTTCCCGGCGGCGTTTCGGCGATGAAAGCGCGCGCTGCTTCTTTGGCCGCTTCGGCGCGCGTCGGAGTGACGTCGGTCGAGGCCATCGAGCCCGAGGTATCGATGCACATGAAAACCTGTCCGTCGCGCGCCGGCATCGGCAGCGTGACTTGCGGACCGGCGACCGCGAGCAGCGCGGCGGCGACTGCGAGGACCCACAGCATCTGCAGCGCGCGTGGGATCCACGCGCGCGGTCGTATCGACGCAGCGAAGAACTCGATATTCGAATACGCGAGATCGCGCGCCGTCGCGCGACGTTGCAGCCGGTCGTAGAGAATGGCGAACGCAATCGCAGCCACGACGCCGGCCGCGAGCCATCCCGGCCGGTCGAAACTCACCGCGCCGCCGCCTCGCCGGGACGCAGCCCGAAGGCGGCGCCGAGCGACGCGGCGCCATCCTCTTCGAGGAGCGCTCCCAAGCGCCAACCCGCGCGCGAAAATCGCGTCGCGAGCGCGGCCTCGCGTTCGCGGACCGCTCGCGCATAGGCCGCACGTTCGCGCGCCCCGACGAACGCGCGCACGCGACCGCCTTCGGCGCCCCGCAGACGCACGATGCCGTGAAGCGGCAGCGCGTCGTACCACGGATCGCGTGCGACGAGTGCGGTGCAATCGAAGCGGCTCCCGAGCGATGCGAGCAGCGCATCGTGCGCGTCGCGCAGGTCGTACCAATCGCCGAGCGCGAGCAGCGCGGTGCCGCGCGGCAGCGCGCCGAGCGCGGTCCGGAAGGTGCGTTCCGGGTCGAACGTTTCGACGCGCGGCGGTATCGACGCGACGACGGCATGCGCGCGGCGTTGCAGCGCCGCGGGCGTCACGGCGTCCGCTGCGACGGCGATGCACCGGTCGTCGGCTGCAGCCGCACCGAACCAGGCGGCGACCGCCTCGCGCGCCGCCGCGAAGAGCGGGCGCCGGCGTCCGACGTGCATCGACGGCGACGCGTCGACGATTACGGCGAGCGTCAGAGCGACGTCCTCGAGAATGACCCGCGTCTGCAGATCGCCCGATCGCGCCGTCGCCGCCCAATCGATGCGGCGCACGTCGTCGCCCGGAACGTAGGCGCGCAGTTCGACGAACTCGTAGCCGTCGCCGCGATAGATCGTCGGCGACCCCGCGCCGAGATTGCGCGGACGGCGTCGCCCGCGCAGCAAGGCCTCGCGTATCGTCATCGCTTCACGGAGCCGGAACCGCGGCGACGATCGCCTCGATGATGCGATCGGCGGCGAATCCTTCGGTCGCAAGCCGGTAGTTGAAGCCGATCCGATGGCGCAGCACGTGCGCGGCGAGGGCGCGCACGTCGTCGGGCAAGGCGAAGTCGCGATCGTCGAGCAGTGCGCGTGCGCGAGCGAGATGCGTGAGGGCTAATGTCGCGCGCGGACTGGCACCGTAGTCGATGAAGCTCGATGCCGCGAGTTGAGAACCGTCGTCGCGCGCGACCGAAAAGCCGGCGGCAGATCGCGTCGCCGTTACGAGTGCGACGATGTAGCGTTTGAGCTTCTCGTCAACGTGCACCGCGTGCGCTTGCGCGCGCCACGAACGTACGTCGTCGAGCGAAGCGACGTTATGCAGCGGCTGCGCGTCGCCGATTCCGAAACGTTCGAGAATCTGCAGCTCCTCGTCGGGCGTTGGGTAGCCGACGTTGACCTTCATGAGAAAGCGATCCATCTGCGCGACCGGGAGCGCGTAGGTCCCTTCGGCGTCGAGCGGATTCATCGTCGCCATCACGACGAACGGATCGGGGAGTGCGTGCGTCTCGGGGCCGATCGTGACCTGGCGCTCCTGCATCGCTTCGAGCAATGCCGATTGCACTTTGGCCGGCGCGCGATTGATTTCGTCTGCCAGCACGACGTTGGCGAAAACCGGACCGCGCACGGTCGCAAACGTCGCCTCGTGCTGGTCGAAGATGCGCGTTCCCACGATGTCGCTCGGCAGGAGGTCGGGGGTGAACTGAATGCGTTTGAATGCGCCGTCCAACGCTGCGGCGAGGCAGCGGCAGGCGAGCGTTTTTGCTAGGCCTGGCGGACCTTCAAGCAACACGTGGCCGTCGGCGACGAGCGCCAGCAGCAGCGCGTCGACGACCCCGCGTTGCCCGACGATCGTTTGCGAAAGGGCCGCACTCAAATCGGCCGGGCGTCGCGTCGTCACCGCATCACCTCCAAGAAACCCTCCAGTGCCGCGCAGGCGCTTGACGTTGCCGCCGGCAGATCGGCATCGTAGGTAAACGCAGCGCGCTCGAGGGCGCGCAACAGCTCACGCATTGCGGGCTCGCCGGTTGCGGGTCGTCGAAGCACGTCGGCGAGCGTTTCGCCTTCTTCCGCGCCGAGCAGACTCCAGACGAGCGTGCGAACGCGCACCGCCGACGCCCGGGACGGATCCGCGCGCAGCACCGCCAGCGCGTCGGCGATTTCGTCACGTGCGGTTCGTGCGGGCGGTGGATCGGGCGGAGGCGCCGCGGGTTCGATGGGAATGACTGCCGGTACGGCGCGGCGGCGAAGAAGCAGTACGATGAGCACGACGACGCAGGTCAAGCCCGCGACCCAAAGCACGACGCGCAGTGCGCCCGCCGTCAGCGTTTCGGCGGCGCTCGCGGCACCCTGCAGCGACGGTGCCGGACCGGCTACGTGGAGCAGCAATCCGTTGGTTGCGTATTGCTTCGCGCGGCGGTCGCGCGCGTCGACCGCCTGCAGCAGCGCCGGACCGATGGAGAGCATCCCCGGATGGTGCGCGACGACTGCGATCGTTTCGCGATACTGCGTGCCGCCCTGACCGCTCTGCAGGCGCCGCTCGTCGCCGAGCAGTTCGAGCTCGGCGAGCAGGGGCAGTTCGAGGTTGTCGATCTGCGTCACGCGCTCGCGGACGCGCAACGTGACGATCAAATGAAATGGAACGTCGACCGACGGCGCGCTCGTGTCGGCTCCGAGCGCGAAGGATACCACCGTGAGCCGCTGCAGCGATTGCGCGGCGGCGGGCTGCTCGAGCGCCGCGACCGCCAACGCGAGGATCAGCGGCGCGGCAAGCCGGCTGAGTCGAACCACTCTGCGAAAAGCCTGCGGGCGTCGAACGGTCCGGGCGACGCCTCCGGATGAAACTGCACTGCGGCCACCGGTAGCGAGCGGTGCCGGAAGCCCTCGTTCGTGCCGTCGTTGAGATTGACCATAGTGGCTTCGAGTTCTTGCGGCAACGATGCCGCATCGACCGCGTAGCCGTGGTTGTGCGCGGTGATCAGGACGTGGCCGCCGATGAGATCCTTCACCGGCTGATTGCCGCCGCGGTGCCCGTACGGCAGTTTGTACGTGCGCGCGCCGTGCGCGAGCGCGAGCAACTGATGGCCGAGGCAGACGCCGAAGACCGGCTTCTCGGCGCAGAGGCGGCGCAAGAGTTCCACGGTCTGCGGCAAGTCGGTCGGATCGCCCGGGCCCGGCGAGACGACGATCGCGTCGGGATTTCCGGCCATGACGTCGTCGAGGGTGGCATCGTACGGCAACACCGTTATCTCAGCGCCGAGAGCTTGGAGTTCGCGGAGAACGGCGCGCTTAACGCCGCAGTCGAGCAATGCCACGCGCGCGCCCGATTCGCCCTCGATCAGCATCGGACGGCTGGTTGCGACGCTGGGAACGAGGTCTTTGGTTCCGGCGGTTCGCACGAACTCGGCGAGGCTGCGTGCGGCGTTCGCGAGTTCTTCTTCGCCCACGGCCAGTGCCGCCCAGATCGTGCCGTGCTCGCGCAACGCGATCGTGATCGCACGCGTGTCGGCTCCGACGAGCGCCGGTATCCGCTGCGAGTCGAGCCACGCGGGGAGATCGGTGCGCGCGCGATGGTGCGATGGATGGAAAGCGATCTGTTTGATAACCGTGCCGGCGACGCACGCGCGCCAGTATTGCGCGGCGTCGCCCGAGATGCCGTAGTTGCCGATCATCGGGTAGGTGAACGTGAGAATCTGCCCGGCATACGACGGGTCGGTGAGTGCCTCTTCGTAGCCCGTCATCCCCGTGTAGAAGACCGCTTCGCCAAAGGCGGTGCCGGTGACGCCGAGCCCATGACCGTCGAAGCGGCTACCGTCGGCAAGAAAGAGGGCCGCGGGATGCTGCGTCACCCCGTCCCCTCGGCGGTGGCGTCGAATGCCAGCGTGCCGCTGACGACCGTCGCCAGCACGCAACGCGGCAGGGTCCGGCCGGCGAACGGCGTGGAGCGTCCCTTCGACGCAAAGCGGGCCGTGTCGACGACCCAGGGGCGATCGGCGTAGATCGTCACGTCGGCGCGCGACCCGACCGCGAGCGTTCCGCCGCCGACGTTCAAGATGCGCGCCGGATTGGCGGAGAGCAGTTCGACGAAGCGCAGCGCGGGAAGATCGGGAAGCGCCGACGCGTACGCGCCCACCGCTATTTCCAACCCGGTAAATCCGACCGCGGCCTCGGCGATCGCGGCCGACTTTTCCAGGGCGGTGTGCGGCGCGTGATCGCTGGCAAACGCGTCGATCGTTCCGTCGCGAACGCCCTCGCGCAGCGCCCGGACGTCGTCGTGCGTTCGCAGCGGCGGATTGACCTTCGCACCGGCTTGCAACTCGCGCACGAGATCGTCGCTAAACGCGAGATGATGCGGCGTCACTTCGCACGTCGCGGCAACGCCGCGGTCGCGCGCTTGGCGCACGAGATCCAAGGCCGTACGCGTGGTGAGATGCGCGACGTGCCAGGCCTTGCCGGTCTCCCCGGCGACGAGCAAGTCGCGAGCGACGACGACGTCCTCGGCGAGCGCGGGGCTGGCGGCGAGTCCAAGTTCCCGCGACACGAGACCTTCGTTCATGAGGCCGCCGTCTTTGAGTTTTGCATCCTCGCAGTGCGAGATGAAGACGCCGTCGACCGAAAGCGCCTCGAGCGCCGCAGAACGGAGCACGTTTGCGTCGGCAACGCTGTCGCCGTCGTCGGAGAACGCCACCGCCCCGGCACGCGCGAGCGCCGCGAAATCGGTCGGTTGTGCTCCCGCGCGCCGCCGCGTAATCGCCCCGACCGGGTAGACGGCGCACGCCGCGTCCGCGGCGACGCGCTTGAGCAGATCGGCGATGACGGCCGGCTCGTCGAGCGGCGGCCGCGTGTTCGGCATGCAGGCGACCGCGGTGAACCCTCCGCGCACGGCCGCGCGCGTTCCGGTCGCGACCGTCTCTTTCTCGGTGAATCCGGGATCGCGGAGGTGGACGTGCATGTCGATGAAGCCCGGAGCAACCACCGCCCCGGTCGCGTCGAAGAGCGTCTCGCCTTCCCGCACCGCGAGGTTCTCTCCAATCTCGTAGACGACGCCGCCCAGAATGCGCACGTCGCGCAGCGCGTCGAGCGCGAGCGACGGATCGACCAGCCGGCCGCCCTTAATCAACAGGCTGCCGCGGCTCATTGCCTGCCGTTGACGAGAAGGTCGAGAACGGCCATGCGCACCGCAACGCCGTTGCGCACCTGTTTGAGGTAGCGCCATCCGGCGAACTCGAGCACGCTGTCGTCGAGTTCCATGCCGCGGTTGTACGGCCCGGGATGCATCACGACGGCGTCGGGCCGCAACATCTTCAAACGGCGCGCGTCGAGCCGGTATTCCGCGACGTACTCCTCGTCGGAGATCGGCATCGCCGAGAAACGTTCGCGCTGGATCCTCAGCAGCACGACGGCATCGACCTGCGGCAAAACGCTGTCGAAATCGCGCTCGACCGCAATGCCGTTGGTGGCATACTCGAGCGGTAAAAACGCCTCCGGCCCAACCAGCACGACGTTTGCGTCGAGCCGGCGCAAACCGTGAATCGTCGAGTGCGCGACGCGGCTGTGCGCGACGTCTCCGACGATCGCGACGTTGCGTCCGCCCAGATCGCCGAACTGTTCGATGAGCGTGTAAACGTCGAGCAGTCCCTGCGTCGGATGCGCGTGCCCGCCGTCGCCCGCGTTGACGACGTGCCCGTCGAACGACATCGCGATGCGCTGCGGAAAGCCTTCCTCGGGATGGCGCACCACGAGAAGGCTGACGCCCATAGCCGCCAGCGTCACGGCCGTGTCTTCGACCGTTTCGCCTTTGGTCGTGAGGCTGAGATCGCGCGGCGAAAGGTTCACGATGTCGGCGTCGAGGCGCAGCTGCGCGAGGTTGAACGAGGTGAACGTTCGCGTGCTCGGCTCGAAGAAGAGGTTGACGCAGGCCGTGCCGCGCAGCAGCGGGCCGGGAGCGTTGCGCTCGAACGCTTGCGTGCGCTCGAAAACGTAGGCCAGTTCGTCGGCGTCGAGGTCGTCGAGGTCGAGCAGGCTACGGCGAATCCGCAACGACCGAAACCTCATCGGTGGCCGACGGCTGTGCGGACAGCGTGACCGTCACGCGTTCGCTGCGGCTCGTCGGTATCGTGCGCCCGACGTAGTCGGGCTGAATCGGCAGTTCGCGCAAGCCGCGATCGACCAGCGCGCAGAGCCGGATCGCGGCCGGACGGCCCAAATCGGTGACGGCGTCGAGTGCGGCACGCGTGGTCCGTCCGGTAAAGAGCACGTCGTCTACGACCACGACGACGCGCCCCGAGACGTCGACCGGGATCTGCGAATCGGGGAGTTCGTGTCTGACGCGGTCGTCGCGGTAGAGATCGATGTTGAGAAATCCGAGTGCCGGCGCGACGTTGCCGATGCGTTCGATCTCGCCGGCGAGCCGAATCGCGAGCGCCTCGCCGCCCCGCCGCACGCCAAGCAGCACGAGTCCCTGCTGCGCGTCGTTGGGTTCGAGCACTTCGTGCGCGAGACGTGCGATGATGCGGTCGATCTCGTCGCTGCGGAGCAGCACCCGCCCAGTGGTAGCCGTCACGCGATCTCTCCTTGGGAGCTCAGCGACGCCAATGCGGTCTCGACGCGAGCGGCGTCGCTGCGATAGCCGGCAAGTTTCTCGCGTTCTTTCGCAACCACGCCGGGAGCGGCCTTGGCAACGAACTCCACGTTGGCGAGCTTGCGCTCCAAGCGCTCGACCTCCGCGCGCAAGCGGTCGGCGTCTTTGCGGTAGCGCTCGAAGAGCACCTCGCGCGGAGCGCGGGCGACGGCTCGTCCGAGGGCCTCGGCGATGCCGCCGTCGACCGCGTCGACGTACAGCACGCTCGCCGTCGCGAGGTGCGCCAGCGTCGACGCGACGCGCGCGGGAACGTTCCGCGGAACCTCCACGTCGATGCGTTCCTTGGGATGGAGTCCAATCGTCGCGCGCAGCGTTCGCACGCGTTCGGCCGCACGCTGCAGCGCTTCAAACGTTGCCGCGCCCGCGTCATCGACCGGAATCTCGAGCGGATCCGGCCAGGTCGCCGTCATAATCGTTTGGCCGTCGTGCGGAATCGCCAGCCAAACTTCCTCGCTGATAAAGGGAGCGACGGGGTGGAGGAGGCGCATCGCGTTGTTCCACACGAACGAGAGCACCGCCGCGCGGGTCGCGCGATTTTCGTCGACCTTCGTCGCCTCGACGTAGACGTCGCAGAACTCGTGCCAGATGAAACGCCAGATCGTTTCGGCGGCCTCCCCCATGTCGAAGCCGTCGAGCGCGCGTGCGACTCGCACCGCGGCGTCGTGGAGACGCGCGAGAATCCAGGAATCGGCCTCCGTAAGCGCGCCCGGTGACGGTAGGTGCAGCGCGCCGGGCAATTCCTCGGGAAGCGACAACATGTAGCGCGTTGCGTTCCAGACTTTATTGTTGAAGTTGCGGGCTTCTTCGCAGCGCGATTCCTGAAATCGAATCTCTTGCCCCTCGAGGCGCATTTGCCGAAGCATGCCCATGCGAAACGCGTCCGCGCCGTATTTCTCGATCACGTCGAGCGGATCGATCGCGTTTCCAAGCGACTTCGACATCTTGCGGCCTTCGTTGTCGAAGACGAGTGGCGTGATGAAGACTTGCGGGAACGGCAGCTTTCCGGTGAGGTGCAGCCCGAGCATGACCATGCGCGCCACCCAGAGGAAGATGATCTCCCAGCCCGTGATCATCACTTGCGACGGATACCAGCAGGCGAGTTCCGGCGTTTGGCGCGGCCAACCCAAGATCGTGAGCGGCCACAGCCCGCTGGAAAACCACGTATCGAGCGTGTCGGTATCTTGCGTAATTTCCCTCGTGCCGTGTTCGCGCCGCGCGATGTCGCGCGCCTCTTCTTCGCTCTCGGCGACGATCGGCGTGCCGTCGGGCGCGTACCACACGGGCAGCCGATGGCCCCACCAGAGCTGCCGCGAAACGTTCCAATCGCGAATGTTCGTTAGCCACTGCTCGTAGGTTCGCCCGTAGCGCTCGGGTACGAACCGTAGGCGGCCATCGCGGTAGGCCTGTAAGGCCGGCTGCGCGAGCGATTCCATACGTACGAACCACTGCAGCGAGAGGAGCGGCTCGATCACGTCGCCCGTGCGTTCGCTCACCGCGATCGCGTGACGGTACGGCTGTTCTCGGACGAGCATCCCTTTGTCGCGCAAATCGGCAACGATGCGCGCGCGCGCGTCGAACCGATCGAGACCCTCGTAGGGACCGACGGCGACGTCGGCGGCGGAGATCGCTCCATCCAAGCCGATCACCGACGGCATCGGCAAACCGTGCCGCACGCCGATTTCGTAGTCGGTCGCGTCGTGGGCGGGCGTCACCTTGACGGCGCCGGTCCCAAATGCCGGATCGACCGACTCATCGGCGAGTACCGGAATCGCGCGCTCCAGCAGCGGCGGCACCAAGACGCTGCGTCCCACGAGTGCGGCGTAGCGCTCGTCATCCGGATGCACCGCGATCGCCGTATCGGCCAGGATCGTCTCCGGGCGGGTCGTCGCGATCGTCACCCCGTCGCCGCCGTCGACTGCAGGATAGGCGACGTGCCAGAGTACCGCGTCGCGCTCGACGTGGTCGACCTCGGCGTCCGAGACCGTCGTCTGCCCCTTCGGATCCCAGTTGACGAGGCGCTTGCCGCGATAGATGAGACCCTCGCGGTAGAGACGCACGAAGACCTTGCGCACCGCCGCGGAGAGCGCGTCGTCCATTGTGAACCGCTCGCGCTGCCAGTCGGGTCCGAAGCCGAGCACGCGAAACTGCGTGTTGATCTCTCTGCCGTAGTTGCGCGACCATTGCCAGGCGCGCTCGACGAATCGCTCGCGCCCCAACGCCTCGCGCGTCAATCCCTCGCTCGCCATCTGCTTGAGCAGCACCGCCTCGGTCGCGATCGCCGCGTGGTCGAGGCCCGGCAGCCAGTCGGCATTCTCGCCCAGCATGCGGTGATAGCGCGTGAGCACGTCCATCGGAAGATAGGTCGAGCCGTGCCCGAGATGGGCGCGCGCGGTGACGTTCGGCGGCGGCATGAAAATGATGAAGGGCGGTCGCGCCGGGTCGGGCTCCTCGTGGAAGTAACCGGTGTGCTCCCACCGGGCGTAGAGCCGCGGCTCGACCGCTTTCGGGTCGTACTGCTTGGGAAGGTGCATGGGTCCGCCCTGCGTTCCGCGCGCCTGACGCCGGCTCATGCCGAATGCAACGCAGGCGTCGCGGCCCGCCGTAATCCGGGCTTAATGGTAGCCTGTTAGCATCGGGCCCAAATGACAAGCGCTTCCCCGGATCGCGTCCATGCGATGCTGGCGCAGGCTCGGCTCACGGAAGCGTGCGCGGCGGTGGCGGGTACCGTCGCAGAACTTCGGAGGTTTTCGGCGGGCGTCTTTGCGCTGGCGGGTGCCGAAAAGGCGATGGCGGCGGCAATCGATCCGAACCTGCTTGGAGCCAACGGACGGACGAACGGCTATCTCGACGCCCTTCCCGGGGGCGCGCAGTGGTTCGACTACGCGGCGGCGGGAATCGCCAACGCCTGGATGGGCGACGAAGGCGCGACGCTGCGGTGCTGGGAATCGGCGGCCCGCGCCGCGCCAAACGACGCCCCCTATCTCGCGGTCGCGGCTCGCGAGCGGCTCGCGCATCACGCCCTCATCTTTGGGAATCTCGTCGAGGCGCACGCCGCGTGCGCGGCGATGATCGCCCATTCGGCCGAGCACGGCCTCGATCGTTGGCGCTGCCTCGGCGCCGCAGCGAGCGCAGCGCTCGCCGCCGCCGCCGGCGACTTCGAGCAGGCCGAGCGCCTCTCGTCCGAGGCGGCCGGGCAAAGCCCGGACGTGCGCGCATTCTTCGCGCCGGTGGGGGTGCGACTCGCGCAGGCGAGCGCCGACGCCACCGCGCTGCAAACGTGGGCGTCGGCCGAGATCCTCGACGTCGCCCTCAACGGATTCGATGTGCGCGCCTCGATTCGCGCGACGATCGCGTGCGTGCAGGCGGCGGGGCCGGCGAACGGCGCGAGCTCCTCGGCCGCATTACGCCGGGCGCTGGTGCGATGCGACGGCGCGGCCGACGCTCCCGATCTCTTTTCGCTCGCGGCGCGCTGGGGCGATGCGGACGACGCCGGCTTCGGCCTCGATGCGCTTCGGGCGGCCTTCGCCCCTCGCCGGCCCTACCTCTACGCGCATTATCTGCTGGCCCGCGCGCATTGGTGCGCGCGATTTGGAAAGCGCTCCGATGCCGTCGACAGCGCCGGCGACGCGGCGCGGGCGTTCGATGCGATGGGCTTTCGGTGCTGGACGGACGAGGCGATGAACCTCCTCGTGCACGACGACGCCGCCGATTCGGCTCCGCCGCGCCGGCGTCCGAGTGCGCTCTCGCTGACAGGACGCGAACAGCAGGTCGCGCACCTCATTCGACGCGGAGCGTCCAATCGCGAAGTCGCTCGCACCCTGCAGATCAGCGAGCACACGGTCGAGCGTCACGTCAGTTCGATCCTCTCGCGGCTCGGGTTGCGATCGCGCTGGCAAATCGTCGACCTTAACGCTCCCGCTGCCGAGTAGGCGCGGACCGGTCCACCGTACCGGGCGGGCGTACCGTTCATTAAGAACGGGCAAAATTCTCTTAAGGCTCTCTAATCGGAACCGCCACTCCATTAACGTTTCGGCCACCGCCCGGGATGCGCGCCAATGCCGGGCGCGCGTACAGTCGGGATAGGAAGCGTCGCACCATCTGCCGCCTCTTATTACCTTGCGTTTCTGTGGAGCCGCCGTTGATTCGTACCCTGTTGCGGGTGAAAAGCGTCTTCGTCCTCGGTTTCTTCGTGTTTCTCTCCTCGTCGAATGCGGTCGCCGAAACCGGTGGTCTCGTCTCCGGAACCGTGACCGACGACCGTACGCACGCGCCGGTCGCGGGCGTCGCGGTGGTCGCCAAATCGCCGAGCGCCACGTATCGGACGGCTACGGACTCGCAGGGCCGCTACCGCTTTCTAAGCATGCTGCCCGATAACTACGCATTGTCGTTCACCCATACCGGGTACGCCCCGTTTTCGACGATCGTGGTCGTGATCAACGGCTCGCAGCAGAGCGTCAACATTTCACTGTCGACATCGCTCAAGACGATTGCCACAACGCGCGCGCGTTCGGCCGGCAGCGCCTTTCAGCACGGCATGACGATCGATACCTACACCGTGACCGGAAACCAGATCACCATGGTGCAGGGCAAGCAGTTCAACACCGACCAAACGCAGTTGCTGCGCAGCATACCGAGCGTGACGATCGACAAGAGCGGAACGGTGTCGATCCGAGGCGGGTTCGCCTTCGAGGCGGCCTACGAGTTCGAAGGCATCGACTACACGACGCCCAACGCCAATCTCCAGAACACGCTGCAGAACGTCGGCAACTTCAACTTGCTCAACGGGGTCGGCGCCGTGCAGTTGATTCCCGGCGGCGGCGATGCTACCCACGGCAACACCGGAACCGGCCTCGTGCTCTTCACCGCCAAACACGGCACCTATCCGCAGTACGTGCACGTCGACGCCGAAGCGCTGGTGTTCCCGTACCTGCATCAGTTGGGTCTCGAATGGGGCTGGGCCGACCCCAAACAGCGCCTTTCGAACTACGCCGGCTTCATCGGCGTGCGCAAAAACTATCAGTACGGCATTCCCGGCACGGCCGCCAACACGCTGGGCACGCTGGGGACCAATGCCGCGACGCTTGGGAGCGTCATCGATCCGAATCTCGTCTATTACGCGCCGCAGTTTCTCTCGACGAACGACTTCGTCGACAATCTCATTTGGCGCTTCGGCAAGAACCAGGGCCAGCGGCTTCAGTTCTTCATGCAAGATCAACAAATCACGCAAAAGCTCGACTACGGCGGATTTCAGTTTCTGCCGTACATCTCGGGCGGTTCGACCTCCGGAAAGTGTTCGAGCTTCCCGGTGATCGGTCCGGGCGGCCAACCGGTCAACTCGCCGTCGCAGAACTTTGCGTGTAACAATCTCATTCCGCTCTTTCCGGGCCAGCCCAATACCTACGCGTTCGTTTCCTCGCCGGATACGCTGCAAAGCCCGTTCTTGGCCTATAAGTTGGAATACGGCACGAACCTTGGAAGCGCGTCGCAACTGACGGCGCGCTACTGGCGCACGTTCCAGCAGCAGTCGCAGGACATGCCGGCACAAGGCATCTTCGCGTCGCCGTACGGCGGAAACCGGACGGCTGGCCAGATCGACACCATCACGCAAATCGGTTCGAAGCACACGATCAAGGCGGGCGCCATTTACGAGTTCGCTCGTCCGTTCGGCGACCGCTTCGACTACACGTCGTACACGGCGTATACCGTTCCGGCATTCATCGTGACCTATGCGATCACGCATCCGAATCAGCCGCTGCCGCTCCCTTATACGTACACCGGATTGATTCCAAACAATAACCCGTCGGTACCGTCCGGCCTCGAACAGGATTTCTTTTCGCAGCCGGTCTGCCAGCAACTGCGCATGGCGCTCAACTGCGGCTATTTGAGTTCGTATTTTCCCAACGGCGTGCGCTTTCCGTACGAGCAAGACGTTGCGACCGTTTCGCAGCAGATCTACGGCCTTTACGCGCAAGACACGATCGACATGTCGAACAAGTGGAAGACCGAACTGGGACTGCGGCTCGACGGTTACAACTTTCAGATTCCAACGCAAGCCGGCGCACCGCCCACCGTCGGCGCGGTTCAGCACCAGCGGCTCTACGAGCCGCACTTCGACGTCTCGTACGCTCCCGATCCGCGCGACACGATCCGCTTCGGTTTCGGCCACACCCTCTCGGTGCCGCTGCCGAGCCAACTCGGCGCCGACGTGAGTCAAATCCCGTATCAGGCGTTCGAGCACATCCCGTCGTACGACAACACGACCGGTCAGCCGGCGCAATATTGCGGTCCGCACGTCAACCAAACGTGCACGAGTTATGCCGACCAGTTGTATTGGCTGACGCGCGACTACCGCTTCGGCGCTTCGACGCTGGAGGCTCCGCTCGTCGGCGCGACCTTCACCAACGTCGATCTGTCTTGGGCACACGAGTTCAAGGACGGCTCGGCCGTGAAGGTCACGCCCTTCTATCGTCGCGGCTATAACGTGATCGAGCAGACGGCGTCGATCATCGGCTTCAACGCCGACACCGGAACCCCGGTGTACGGGAACGTGCAGTACTCGAATCTCGGCATTCAAAAAGCCAGCGGAGTCGAGCTGCTATACAATAGGGAGTCACCGCTCGGGCTGTCGATGCAGATCGGCGCGACGTACATCAGCCAATTCGGGAACGAGCCGCCGGGGGCGTTTCTCCAGCCGGCGGCGCTAGCGCTCGGCGTGACGTATCGCTCGCCCGATCTCTCGCCGTTTCAGATGAATGCGGCGTTCGATTATAAGACGATCAAGGGCTGGCGCATCAACCCCGTGATCGGCTTCAACGTCGGTTATCCCTACGGCGGCGGCTACTACACGGCCGTGTATTGTAACGGCATTCCGGTGATCGTCCCCAACACGGCGCTCTCGGTGATCTACTCGCAGACGCCGGGCTACATCGATCCACTCGATCCCGGTTCGTGCACCAAGCCGAATATTGCCGCCACGCGCGGCATTCACGAAAGCGGCTTGCCCGGCGGATTCCTTACGACGCCGCGCGTCAACGCAGACGTTACGTTCGAGTACAGCCCGCCGTCGGGAAAGCTTGCCAAATCGACGTTTGGACTCCAAGTGCAGAACCTGTTCAACCAACTCTACAACGTACCCATCGTCAACGGCTGTTACGGCAATCCGGTGACGACCGGACTGACCAACGGCACGTCGCCCTGCACGTTCTCGACGCCGCAATACGCGCCGCCCGACGTGACGGCGCACGGTTCGCAACCGTATCTCACCTATCCCAACGAGCCGCCGATTTCGTTCCGGCTCTACTATCAGGTGCTCTTATGAGACTGTCGAATTTCCTCATCATCGCCGCAGCGCTGAGCCTGCCGGCCATCGCGGTGGGTTGCGGCAACGGCGGCGCTTCGGAGCCGCCGGTGACGTCGCTCGATCCGGCCGCGACGAGCAAAATGCAGTTCGCGGTCGGAGTCGCGACGTTATCGTACAACAACGGTCAGAGCGTCGCGCATGGGCTCAACACGGTGCTGACGCTGCGCCAGCCCGACGGTCTCTCAGGCACGCTGTATAACATTCCGCAGATCATCGGCCCGACGAGTTTCAACGTGCTCACGTCCACGGAAACGGGAAGCGACGTGCAATCGGCCGGTTCGGATTTCGGCACGAATCACATCACGTGGTCGACCCTGAACCAGCCGCAGTGGACGAGAGGCACGCGGGGCCAGAAGGCGTCGTCGACGGGGGCGTTCGGGTACGGATTCTGCCCGTGTAACTCCGATTCGGGTCCGGTCAACGGCACGTCGCCGGTCTTCCAAGCCTACAGCTTGCCCGTGTATAACAACGTCCAAGACCAAGAGGTGTTTTACGGCGGCCCTCCGGCGTTTCCGCAGGCAGATCCGGCGGTGCTCGCGCTCGGGTGGCAAGGCTACTCGCTGGGCTTTACGGATTTTGCGGTACAGCCGGTGATCGGCGTCTATCACCTCTACGCTGCCGTACCGCCGGCATATACGACGCCGCAGAATCCGACGCCGAGCCCCAATCCGGGTGGCTCGCCCACGCCGCCGCCGGGCGTCCTCGCCGTTAGCGCGCAGCTCTCCGATCTCACCGGGCTTCCCGCGTTCCCGATCCCGGCGTTTCAGGCCGACGGAAAAGGCGGCGGGAAAGTCACCGTGCAGGTTCCCAGCGGCGCGACCGAAGCGCTGGTCATCGTGAAGGCGGTGCGCGACAGCGGCACGCCCGGCGACTGCACCCTGGCGCACACGAGCGACGCCTACTATACGATAATCGCCACGCACGCCGGCTTCTCCCAAGTCACGCTGCCCGACGACATCGGTCCCGAGACGAGCACCGGACAGCCGAGCGCGACGATTTGCCCCGAAGGCAGCTATCAAGTCTACGCAGCCGGCACCGATTACCCGGCTTATGAAGCCTCCTATCCCCAGAATCTGGCGCAACTGCCGCGCATCCGCGGTGCCAACGGCCAGGCGGACGTTACGACCTCCGACATTCTCAACGGAACCTATCCATGATCGCGCCTAATGTGATTCGCGTCCTCGCGGGCGGCTGCGCGTCTGCCATAGCATCCGCGTGTCTCGCCGCGTGCGGCGGCGGGCCGAACACGCCGTTCGGTTCGTACGTCGGCTCGCCCGGCGGACACGCGCCGCCTCCGACGCAACTGGTCGACGTCGCAGCTCACCGTTTCCGTTTCAGCAACCGGCCGATCGCACCTCATGCATCCCTCGTATATTTCGCCGAACACGCAATCGGTTTCGGTGCAACTCGCCTCCGTCGACGGAAGCGGCGTGAGCGGCGTGAGCGCGACGGTCGTCAACACGACGGCGAATTCGCACGACTGCAAGGCGCGCAACGGTTCGATTGTCTGCACCGCGGCCATTCAGGGTTCGCCCGGCGCCGACGTCTTCAACGTCGCGACCTATGAGAGTCTGAACGCGACGGGTGCGGTCCTTTCCGTCGGCACGGCGTCGGCGCAGATCGCCAAGGGAGGCGGAGGACTCCCGATCAGCAACACCATGTCGATCGCGATCGACGGCGTCGTTGCAAGTCTGTCGCTTTCGGTCTCGCCAAAGCGAACGAAGCGTGGCGAGCCGGCGACCGCCGGCGTGACGCTGCGGGCTTTCGACGCGAGCGGAGCGCAGATCGTCGGCGAAAGCGACTACCAGTCGCCGATCGAACTTAGCATCCAGGGCGACTCAACGAATTCGTTCACGTTGCGAGGCGGGGGCGCATCGGGATCGTCGCTTTCGATCGAGAAACCGACGTCGAGCATCACGCTCGCGTATGACGGCAACTCGCAAGCGTCTTCGATAACGCTGGCTGCGACCGCAACGGGCGACCCCGGCAAGAACGCACCATTCGCTCTGCCAGGGACGCAAGCCGCCGCCGCCGCCGGGAACGATCTACGTGCTGAATCTGGGCGCCAAGAACGGTCTCGGCGCCACCGTCACCGAGTACGACGGCAGCGCCACCGGGAACGTCCCCCCGTTGCGCACGCCTGAATCTAAATCCGAAGCTCTACGCGCGCAGCATCGTCGTCGATGCCGCGGGCAACCTGTACGTCGGATACTTCGATTCGGAGTTCGGATTCAACAGCTCGAACTTGCCCGACAAGCGGAAACATTGTCGCGATTTTCGCACCCGGCGCCAGCGGAAACGATCAGCCGGCAGCACGCTCGTTGCGGATCCCAGTACGAGCACGCTGCTCTACCCGCTCTTTACGGCGCTGAACTCAGCCGGAGGGCTCGTGACTTACGGCGCAACTTCGGTCGATCACAATCCGGCGATGCCGTCCTGACGTATGCGAAGGGCGCAACGGGGATGGCGTCGGCCGCAGAGCGGACTCGACTTCGCGTTTCCGACGATCTCGTACGGCGGCCCTTACTCGGGGCCGACTGGACTCGCGCTCGACGCGTCAGGCAACGTCTACTACGCCGGCGCGCTTCACGGGTCGCTCGGACCGAGCTTCGGCATCTTCGTCGCGGCCGCCGCGGACATCGGAAATCCGCAAGCCAATCCCTCGCGAACGATTCCGTGGGACGGCGCGACGGGAATACCGGACTGACGCCCTACGAAACGACCAACGTCGGGATCGATTCCGAGCGGCGAAGTCCTCGTCGCGACGCAACTCGTCAAGAATCCAAGAGCAATACGTCGTGCCAAGGCAAGGTCAACGTCTTGCGGCCGGGGCCGATCGGCGGCGTGACCGACGAACCACCGTTGCGCGTGCTGACGCTCGACGGCGTGTATACGCAGAATGCCGCCTGCGTTTCGTTCACGATCTGCGGCAGCCGTACTTTCCTGAGATCGCCCTTTACGGCTCCACGCTCTTCGTCGCCGACGACTTCAACAATGCGATCGGCGACGTTTGCGTCCGGTAAAGGCGGAACGGTCAAACCGACGCATCGGATCGCCGGGGCCGCCACGGGCCTCAACGCACCGATCGCGGTCTTCGTCGCACCAAGTTCCGACCGCGCTGCGGCGCGGCCGGTTAGAAAACGGACGCATGCAACCGATTGAGGATCGCATGCGCCCGCTCCACGTGTCTACTCACACGCCTTATAAGGATACGTTAACAATGAATAAGACCCTCGCCATCATGGCATCGGCGGTCGTATGCGCGGTCTCGTTGAGCGCGTGTAACGGCGGCTCTGCCAACGGCACGTCCGGCATTGGAACGATACCGAACGCCGCGTCGGCTCAAAGCAGTCAACCGGGCGGCCACATGAAATCCAATGACAACGGACCCTCGAGCATCCACGCCGGCGGCGCAACGTTCCCGGCACAGGCGTACAACACCGCAAGCCAACCCGTCGGCACGTTCAACCAGCCGCAAGCACCGCCGGGATCGGCCTCGCTGTTCGCCCACTACGGCGGAGTCGGCACGATCTTCTACTGCCTGACCGGCAGCGGTGGCGGCCGCAAGCAGTTCGACGGCGACGCGACTCGTCTGCCGGGCACCGCGGCCTGCGCCGGCCTGGGCGACACGGCCAACCGGCTTCGGCGGACGCACCGACCCCATCGACTTCGACGCAAGCGACGTCATGATCAGCTCGAGCGAATACGCAACCTACGCAGCGAACCGTAAGTCGACACAGGGTGAGCCCTTCATGTTCCCGTCACTGGGCGGAGCGATCGTTTTCGGCTTCCGTCCGGGCGACTTTCCCGGCGTGAGCAAAATCAAACTCTCGACGTGGACCTATTGCGCGATCGCCGAAGGTACGGTCGGTAACTGGAACGACCCGGCGATTACCGCCGACAATGGCGGCACCTCGATGACGGGCGGCATCTCGCGCCCGATGACGCTACTACTTCCGCAGCGACGGCAGCGGAACCACCCAGATCTTCGTGAACAAGCTGGTAAACGCGTGCGGCAGCAGCTGGCCGGCTCCGTACAATGCTGCGCCGTACGAATCGTCCGGTCATAGTGCGCAGTGGACGTTCGGACCGTCGACCGGCAACTGGCCGGGCCTTCAAACCGGCCAAACCGGGCCGGGCGGCGGCACCTACGAAGGTGCCAACGGCAACCCGGGCGTTCTCGCCGGCATCCAATCCACCGCCTACGGAACCGGATATCTCGAAGGCGCCTACGCCAAGTCCGCTAATCCGCACGTGAGCCAGGCGCTTCTTCAGAACGGTACCAGCGGCGGCAACGCGATCTTCGTCGACCCGACCAACAAGGCTGCCGTTTCGGGCGCTTTGAAGAACGTTACGTCATCGTCCATCTCGTACGGCGAGTGCGACGATCTGGCCAACTGCGGCAGCTCGAAACCGAAGTGTATCCTGTTCGTGCCGCCCAATAACTTCGTGTCGCCCCCGTCGGGAGACTATCCGATCGTCGGTATCAGCTACATGCTGTTCTACGGTCAGAATAACCCGCACTACGGCGACCTGCAGACGCTCGTCAAGTACATGGTATCGAAGCCCGCGAATACGATCGTCAACAAACTCGAATACGCGGCGCTGAGTGCCTCGATGCACAAAGCCGTTTTGAAAGCGCTCAACGGAACGGCGAGAATCCACCCCTGCCTCAGATCCGTAGTCTCCCGACGCGTCTCTTCGACGCTCGCGCGTGCCGCATTCCGGTGCGGTACGCGTGGGGCGTCCACGCTTGCGGCGTTTGCGCTCGCGCTGGGCGGCTGCGGCGGTAGCAACGGCACGACGCCGCCGACCGGCGCCGTGACGAAGGCGCAGGTACGATTCGTCGAAGGCGCGCCGGCTCTCGAGACGCTGATTAACGGAATCGTGCAAACGATCAGCAGTCCGTATCTCACCGTCAACGGGGCGACGGTTGCCTCGTCGTTTTTCTATAGTACGAGGACGCCGTTCGTACCGATTTCGGCCGGCACGCTCACGCTGGTTGCGAGGGATAGTTTTGGAAACGCGATCAGTCCGGTGAAAACGTCGGCGGCCTTGACCGCCGGAAAGTCCTATACGGTCGTTCTCGTCGGTAGCTATCCAAAATACACCGCACTGACGTTCGAGGAGCCGGCTCCGGCTGCGAACGCGACGCTGGCACTCTACGAGGCGTCGCCGTCGTTTCCGAATGCGGATTTCGGAAGCTTCACGGCATCGACGCACTCGAACTTCAAAAAACTCGGCAGCGCGCGCTACGGAAGCCTCGTAACGGTTTCGCTCGGAAAGAGCGTGTCGGATTTCGGAGGATACGTCGGAACCGGAACCAAGCCGATCGTCAACGGCGCGCTTGCGATATCGAGCGTAGATTCAACCGATACGAACGACGTGCTTCCGTTCAACGATGCGGGCCGATTGTCGCTGTTCGTATTCGACGCCGGCCAGGGTAGCGTGACGGGGCCCGTCTTTGGAAATCTCGACCTATGAACGCTGCGCGCACGAGCTTCTTCTGCTTTTCAGCGCTGGTCGCGGCGATGCTCGCCGTCGCGGGCTGCGGGGGTGGCGGCAGCGGCCCCGCGCCGGTTGCCATCTCGTCGCCGCCGCTGCCGACGCCGACGCCGGCGCCGGACAAACTCTATGTGGACCACAACGGCGTCCTCTACGAATACGCGCTGCCGCTGAAGGCGGCGTCCAAACCGCTGCGCCGGCTGGTCGAAGCCCCTGACTCGAGTTTCGCACCGCAACTCGCCGTCGACCCGTATGGAAAGATCGCGATCGTCACGACGAGCACGATTCGCGTGTTCAAGCCGCCGATCGTTTCGTTTGAGCCCGGCCGAGCACAACTATCGATTCCTTTGACCCCGGCGATCACGCAGGTCGGCCCGGCAGGCGCGGAACTCAGCGACGCCGAGTACGATCCGAACGGCAACCTCTGGCTGGTGAGCGTTCTCGGAGAAGTATCGGAGTTGGCGGCGCCGCTCTCACGCTCGACTCAGAGTGCATCGCTGACCGTCCAGTTCGGAGCTCCCGGAAGCAAGACGGCCGGATTTTCGCCGGTGCACGCAAGCTTCGACGTCAATGCAACGCTGTACGTCTTTGCCGCCCCCGCGGCGGGTATCAATTCGGCGCGCCTGTTCAAGACGAGTTTCCCGTATGCCAAGCCGCCGGGCGGAACCGGCTTGAATCTGGATTTCGCCGACTTCGTCGACAGCAGTCAATACTTGACGACCAATCCCAATCCGGTGCCGGTCATTCTCGGTCAGTACAACGGCTCGCTGCAGTCACCGCCGCCCGGGCAGCCCCCGCCGCCGCCCGTCGACCGGCTCTCACAGTTTGCGCAGCCGCTCAATCCCGTGCAGGGTCTCTTCCCCGATGCTACGGCGAATACGATCGTGGGTGCGATTGCCGCCGATGCGCCGCGCACCGTCTTCTATGCGCTCGATCAAACGACGGGAAGACTCGAAGTGTATAGCCTTCCGATGGCTCAGGCAGCGACGCCGACTCTGACGTTTGCGTGCATCGGCGGTTTGAATCTGTGCAGCGACAAGCCCGAGCACCTGTTCCTCGCACCTTAACGGCACCTAAGGAGCTGCGCCTAGGTCCACTGGTTGATTCAGGGCTAGGAGACGGCGGCCGTGGTTTGCAAGCGCAAATAAGGCCGCCGGCGACGACGATCCTGGATCGACCAGAAGCCCTTAGGCGGGCATGTCTTTTTTTTGTTCTTGGTAGATGAGCGTCGGCGCTTCTTTTTTCTCGATAACGTCCTTGTTGACGATGCACTTTTTGACGCCCTGAAGCGACGGCAGATCGTACATCACTTCGAGCATCGTCTCCTCGAGAATCGAACGGAGACCGCGCGCGCCGGTCTTGCGGCCTTGGGCCTTTACGGCGATCGCGACGAGCGCTTCCTTCGTAAACTGCAAGTCGACGCCATCCATGTTCATGATCTTCTGGAACTGGCGAACGAGCGCGTTGCGCGGCTCGGTGAGGATGCGGCGCAGGGCTAGCTCGTCGAGCGCGTCGAGCGTTACGACGATCGGCAGCCGGCCGATAAACTCGGGAATCAATCCGAAGCGCAGCAGATCTTCCGGCATCAGCTGCTGGAGCAACTTGCCGACGCGAACTTCGCGCTTGCCTTCGGGCTGCGCGCGGAAGCCCATGTTGTTGGCGGCCACCCGCGATTCGATGATGCGCTCGAGGCCGTCGAAGGCGCCGCCGCAGATGAAAAGCACGTTGGTGGTGTCGATCTGAATGAACTCTTGATGCGGGTGCTTGCGCCCGCCCTGCGGTGGAACGTTGGCGGTCGTGCCTTCCAAAATTTTGAGCAATGCTTGCTGCACGCCCTCGCCCGATACGTCGCGCGTGATCGACGGGTTCTCGCTCTTGCGAGCGATCTTGTCGATCTCGTCGATGTAGACGATCCCTTTTTCGGCGCGCTTGACGTCGTAGTCGGCCGCCTGGATGAGTTTGAGGAGGATGTTTTCGACGTCCTCGCCGACGTAGCCGGCCTCCGTCAGCGAGGTCGCGTCGGCCATTGCTAACGGCACGTCGAGGATCTTCGCGAGAGTCTGCGCGAGGTACGTCTTCCCCGACCCGGTCGGACCGACCAGCAGGATGTTCGATTTCTGGAGTTCGACGTCGTCGGCACCGCCGGCGTTGATGCGCTTATAGTGGTTGTAGACCGCCACCGCGAGCGACTTCTTGGCGCGCTCCTGGCCGATGACGTATTGGTTGAGGATGTGGTTGATCTCTTTCGGCTTGGGGATGTTGCGCAGCCGCAGGTTCTCGTCGACGTTTTTGTAGAGCTCTTCCTCGATGATCTCGTTGCAAAGCTCGATGCACTCGTCGCAAATGTAGACGCCGGGGCCCGCGATCAACTTGCGAACCTGCTCCTGCGATTTCCCGCAGAAGCTGCACTTCAGTTGACCCTTCTCATCGCCGAAACGGAACATCTGGCCCGGACTTCCTCCCTCGGCTTCCCTACGCCGGCGCCGTTAGGCTGCGTAGGTCTTTTTCGAGAATCGCGTCGATAATCCCGTAATCCTTGGCTTCCTCGGCGGTCATGTAGTAGTCCCGGTCGATGTCCCGCAGAACCTGATCGAGGGGCTTCTTGGTCGTCTCTTCGTAGATCCGCGCGACGGTCTGGCGCGTGGCGATCAGGTCGCGAGCGGCGATCTCGACGTCGGTGGCCTGGCCGCCGATTTGTGAGACCCATGGCTGGTGGATGAGGATCTTCGCGTGCGGCAGCGCGTAGCGCTTGCCCGGAGCGCCCCCCGTCAACAGAATCGAACCCATCGAGGCCGCCATGCCCATGCAGATCGTCGCCACGTCGGGTTTGATGAAACGCATCGCGTCGAACATCGCCAATCCGGCGGTCACGCCGCCGCCCGGTGAGTTGATGTACATGTCGATGTCTTTGTCAGGGTCTTCCTTTTCGAGAAAGAGCAATTGCGCGATGACCAAGTTTGCCAAATGATCGTCGATGGGTCCGCCCACGAAGACGATACGATCCTTGAGTAAGCGCGAGTAGATGTCGTACGCGCGTTCGCCGCGCGCCGTCTGCTCGACCACCATCGGAACCAGGTGTCCCATAACTTTTCTTACGCTTTCCTTCCCGCCGGCAACCGTAACGCCGACGCTCGCCTGCTGTAACTACGACGCGGCGCTTATGGTTTCTTCGCAGGGTTGCCTGCTAGGGCGGCGTCGTCACCTTGGCATGGTCTACGAGGAAGTCGAGCGTTTTATTCCGCACGATGGCGGCCATCAGCGGCAAGACGTTGTTGCCGAGCGCCTTGTGGACCCGGTCGGGAGATTGGCCGTACTGCCGAGCCAACACCTCAATCTCCGTTGCCACGTCGCCGGGCGTCGCCACGATGCCTTCGGTCTTGGCGATCTGCTCCACCAGCAAGGTCGTCTTCACGCGCGTCTCGGCGTCGCCACGATGGTCTGCGCGAAACTCCTCTTCGGTCTTCCCGATGCGCGTTAGGTAGCTTTCGAACGTCTCGCCGGCCTGCGCGGCTGCCGATGCGGTGTCGTTGACGATATGATCGACCTCGCTCTCAACCATGCGGGGCGGCAGCGCAAACTCATGATCGCGCAGCAACACGTCGAGCACGGCATTGCCGATTGCGCGTCGCTGACGCTGGGCGGCGATTGCTTCGAGCCGGCGCCGTACGTCGGCGCGCAAATCGTCGGCCGTGGCGTTGTCCGAGACACTTGCAGCGAATGCGTCGTCGATCGCGGGCAAGTCGTAGCACTTCACGTCGTGAACGGTCACTGCGAACGCCGCATCTTTGCCCGCCAAGTCCTGCTGTGCGTAGGTCTCGGGGAATCGCGCGCGCACGTCTTTCGTTTCGCCCGGACGCATGCCGACGATGCCGTCGACGAACCCGGGAATGAAGCGGCCTTCGGTCAACTCGGCGGTCTCGCCGGCGGCGCTGCCGCCTTCGAACGCAGCGCCGTCGATCGTGCCGCTGTAATCCATCGTAACGACGTCGCCGAGTTCGGCAGCCCGGTCGACGGGAACGAGCGTCGCGCGCTCTTTGGCTAACGCTGCCACGGAACGCTCCACGTCGTCGTCCGATACCGTCGCCTGCGCGAGCGTTACCGCGACGCCCTTATAGTCGCGAAGCGCGATTTCGGGCCGCACCGCGACGGTGGCCTTGACGCGCGTCGGGCGCCCCTGGTTCTCTTCAAGGACTTCGATCGTCGGCCGCTCGATCGGTTCGAGATCGTGCTCGCGTACCGCGCGCGCGTACGCTTCCGGCAAGACGTTTTCGACGGCCTCGTGAGTAATGGCGTCGGAACCGTATGCCTGCTCGAAGACTTTGCGCGGGACCTTCCCTCTGCGAAAGCCTGCCAGCCGCGCGTTTTTCGCGAGGCGCCGAAAGGCACGATCCTCGGCCGCGCTCAACTCGTCGGCGCCGATGGGAATCTCAAGTTCGACTTGCGTCGGCGCCAATCGAGTCACGGTCGAGTTGGGCAGCAGCTTGCTCCTGTAAACGGGAAAATGGAGCGGAAGACGAGATTCGAACTCGCGACCCTCGCCTTGGCAAGGCGATGCTCTACCACTGAGCTACTTCCGCGTTTTTTGCCAATCGCGTTGTTGGCTCACCCCTCGAGTGCGGAGCACACTTCGGGGTTCGCCGCCTAGCGCTTGCCAAAAACTCCCCTCGCGTGGGCTTCGTCGGCGACGTGGGCATGCAGAGACTCGAACTCTGATGGGTTGCCCCACTGGATCCTAAATCCAGCGCGTCTGCCAGTTCCGCCACATGCCCGGCTCGCTGGTTGCGCCGCGAACCCCGATAGATAGAACGTGCCGTCTCCTTCTCCTGCCCGGGCGCGGGGAGCGGAGCGGCCGGGCGGTTCGCGCCTTCGCCCGGCCGTTTCGACCGGTTCCGGTTATTTGGCGAGCACGTAGATCGGCGCGAGGTAGTCCTTCGGGCAGTCCGGCACGTTCGAACACTTGGTGCTGATCGATTGCGAGTATTTCCCGGTTGGGATGGTCTTCGCGGCGTGGATCGTTTCGACGGTCGGGTTACCGGGATTTGGTACGAACGACCAGGTGAGACGTTCGTCGCTCGTTTTGGCCGACCACGTTACGGTGCCGCACTTGACCGTCTTGCCACCTTTCGTGCACGTGATCTCGATGCCGAGCGTGGCCGAATGACCGCGCCTAACGCAAATCGTAGGGAACTGTGGATGCTTGCACGGCGTTCCGGCGTCCGCGCCGTCAACGGCCTCCGGCGTGCGATCGTTCGCCGCAACGATCTGCGCCGACGACGCGCCGGCATTTACCGGAAGCGCCTGCGCGCCGTTCGTGCTCGGCAGCGATCGGGGCGGCGAGCACGCACTCGCGATCGAAACCGCCACGGCGACGGCAATGACGTGGTGACGTTTCAAAGGGAAACCTCCTTCATAGCAAACGACGCCGCTCGAGGGCGGCTACATGAAGGAGAATGCCCGCGCCGCCGGGGTTAGGGGCCGACTGCAGCGCCCAGAGGCGACGAAAGGTAGGAGCCCGTCACGACTTGTATCGGCGTCTGCGCGCCTTTGCGATCGTTGAAAACGAAGACGGACGGCGGTCCGTTGAGCGTCGTTCCGCTCGTCGAGTAGAGCACCGCATCGTGGATCGCAACGCCGACCGGATTCTTAAGCGGTGGATTCTTCGAGGAGATCGTGCGATCGGGGGCGTCGTGACCGTTCGCGGCCGGTGAATACGCGAGGACGTTGCTGTCGCCCGCGTTGGCGGTATAGAGTTCCCCGTTGGCACGCTCCAAGGCCACGCCGGTTGGCGAACTGAGTTCGCCCGAGCCGACGATCGCGCGTTTGAGGGTCGGATTGGTCGTCGGGGTCGAAAACTCGCTGATCTCGTTCGAATCGGAAACGTACAGATCGCCCGCGGCATCGACTGCGACGCCGTTGACGTCGGGATGTCCGTCGGGAAGCGCGATACGCTGGATCGTATTCGCCAATCCGTGGGCGCCCGGAGCGTACACGGCCACGTACCCGTTGGAGAATCCGCCGGCGTATTCGTAACCCGCGGCGTCCACGGCAACGCAACTCGGAACGAACGGCAACAGCAGCGTTCGCGACGACGGTGCAGATCCGGTGGCGCCCTTGCGATACACTTCGATCGACTCGTTTTGTTCGTCCGTTACGAAGAGATTGCCGTTGCGGCCGATGGCGATCGGCCCGGGATTGTAGGGCAGCACGAGCGACGAGCCGGCCGGCGTCTGCAACGTGCCGTCGGAGCGCCGAACGAAGCGGAACACCGATTTTCCGTAGGAATCGCTGACGTATAGGGCAGCGGGCGCGGTCGTCTCCGGTCGTATCGCCGGTATCGCCGATGACGGCGCTTGCGAAACGCTTCCCGGTCCAGCGGGGACCGATCCGCCTCCGCCGCAACCCGTAAACGTCACAGCCGATGCAATCGCGGCGATCGAAAGTTTTGCGTAGGACGATGGTTGCATTACGGTTTCCTCCAATTCACGCTCTGCCCGCGCTCGGGCTCGACGCGACGGTTTCCGCCCTTACGGCCATCTCCTTGGTGTCGAGTGCTCGGTCCGTTCCGTTCTCACTCGTGACTGACGGCGACGTCGGCCGCCGGCCTGTTTGCCCGCTCCCGCCTGGTTATTTCTTTCAATGACGTGGCGAGAGGTCTGAAAGGCTCTACACTGTCGGTGACTGCCCCCTGGCAGTCACCGGCTACTCTAGGAGGTTTCTAATCACATGAAAGTCCTTTCAATTGGGCTTGCGCTGGCATTGCCCGTCATTGCCGGCTGTGGCCAGGCACTCAATCAGAGTTCGCTCCCATCCGGCGCCGCATCGTCGATGCAGTCCGCCGTGAGCCTCGGTCGCGTACACCCAGACTTTTGCAATTTCAAGAACAATGCAACGTCCTCCGGCGGCGGTTTCCTCAAGTGGAAGCAGTGCGGCTTAATCGTCGGGCGCATGACGTACGGGCCGGGGAGCACCGGCGGTCTGAACGTTTCAACGCAACCATACAAATTGAACCCAGGTAGCGTTCCGGTGCCGCCCGGCGAGCAGCCGGTGATCTTTATGCAGATGCAAGTCTTGCCGCAAAGCCCCGGGCCGGCCAGTTTCACCGCGCCGACCGTACCGCCGAACTCGAACCGGTCCAGAATCACCAGTGTTCCGATCGGCGACACTTACAAACTCTACGCCTACGACAACAGCTTCACGCCGATAGCCGGTTTTCCGATCATCCTCGGATCGCCGACGGCCGGCGGTACGCTGTTCTTTAACGGACCATCGTGGTCGCCACTTCCCTTACTGGGTAGCGTTCCCGTTGGTGCCAGCGTTTGGTTCGAACTCACGAAACCGTAAACCGACAATGAATGCGCAGGACCCGGCAGCCAAGCCGGGTCCCTGCCGCTAACGCGCGGTTCTTTCCGGTCGCGCCGGTGCGTTAGGATGGAAATCGCCGTGGACTTTCGCCGCAGCTAAGAACGAGCTCGTAGTTCCTATTTGCTCGCCTGGGCGGCGGCATTACGTTCTCGCCCGGGCGGCAAAGGCGTAGCGATATCGACCCTAACTCCGTTGAGTTATTTCTTTCACTTGACTTGGCACGTTGCCCGAAAGGGTCTACACTGTCGTGGACTGCCCCTTGGCAGTCACCGGCTACTCTAGGAGGTTTCCAATCACATGAAAGTCCTTTCAATTGGGCTTGCGCTGGCATTGCCGCTCGTTGCGGGTTGCGGCCAGGCACTCAATCAGAGTTCGCTGCCGTCGGGCGCCCAGTCGCTGGGCTCCACGCCGAGCGTTCGGGCCCATCCGGATAACTGCAATGTCAAGGATGTTTTCACGCGTAGCGCCACCACCAGTTTCCTCAAAGTCACGAATTGCAGCGGCTTCGTCGGTCGTTTGTACTACGGTCCCGGAACCGTGGGTGGCTTGAAATTTACGACACAGGGTTTCACCAGCAATCCCGGCGGCGTTCCCGTGCCGGCCGGCGAAACGCCGGTGCTTTTCATCCAACTCCACGTTCTTCCGCAAGATCCCGCACCGGCCAGCTTCACCGCGCCGGTCGTACCGCCGAACTCGAACCGGTCCAGAATCACCGGCGTTCCGACCGGCAACACCTACAAATTCTACGCCTACGACAACAGCTTCACGCCGATTGGCGGTTTTCCGATCAACCTCGGATCGCCGACGGCCGGCGGTGCGCTGATTTTTACCTCAACCCCGTGGTCACCGCTGCCGTTTTTGGGCACCGTTCCCGTCGGTAACAACGTTTGGTTCGAACTTACGAAACCGTAAACCGACAACGAACGCGCAGGACCTCGGCCGCCAAAGCCGGGGTCCTGCCGCTAACTACGCTTTAACGATAGTGACGAACGACAACGACGGCTCAAGGCGAGGTTTTGAAGATCGTGCCGAATCCCTTACCGCCGGACGACGTCGTGCCATACAGTTGGCCGTTGACGACCACCAGACGAGCCCGCGGATCCGAGCCCTGTGCAGATGTGAACGAGTGCAGCAGGGTCTCACTTCCACCCGTGCTCACGACGAACACGGTTCCGAGGCCGGCGGAGCCGCCGCCCCCAGCAGTTGTCCCGTATAGCTTGCCGTTGTACGTAACGAGACTGGCTTCAGGATTGGCACCATCGCTGCCGCCCTTGAAGTTGTAGAGCACGTGCTCGCTGCCCGACGTTGACGTGACGAAAACCGTGCCGTCAAAATTCTTTCCGCCGGCGTTCGTCGTGCCGTAGAGCTTCCCGCCGAGGCTGACGAGACCGGCCTCGGGCTCGGTGCCGTCAAATCCGGTTCCGAAACTATGCACGACCTTCGCGTTTCCCGTCGTGCCTGACTTGAAGATCGTGCCGGTCCCATTCTTCCCGCCGCCGCCGGTCGTACCGTACAGCTCCGAGCTGACGAAGATAACCGGCGCGAGCGGTCCCCTGCCGTCGGTGCCGCCTTTGAATGCGTGCACGACGTGTTCCGTCCCGCCCGGCGTAACCGAGAAGATCGTACCGCACCCTTGCGAACAGTTCGAGCTTCCGCCGCCCGTGTACGTCGTGCCGTAGAGAACGCCGTTGTGCACGGCAAGTCGCGCGTACGGTGCGGAACCGTCGCCGCCGCCTTGGAAATTGTAGATCACGCTTTCGTTGCCGGTCTTGCCGATTTTGAAGACCGTCCCGAATCCGTGGCTACCGCCCCCGGACGTGGTTCCGTAGAACGTCCCCGACATCACGGTGAGCTCGGCCGCAGGGAACACACCGTCGGGGCTTTTGGAGCCGAAATCGTAAAGATCGCTTTCTTTGCCGGTCGTGCTCGTTGTAAAGACGGATCCGGCGTTGCCTTTGCCGCCCACCTGAGTCGTGCCGTACAACGTGCCGTTCATTGCGACGAGGCCGGCCGTCGGTACCGCGCCGTCGGGGAAGCCCTGAAAACTGTAGAGCAATGCGAATCCGGCGTTCGGAGACGCGGCGAAGAACGGCTCGGCATTCGGCGGAATCGGCGATGGTCCGGCGGTATGCGCGCATCCCGCGAGGATCGCGCTGCCGACCACGATGCGAAAGGCTTGCTCCAAGAGTTTCATCGCTTCGTCCTCGTTTTAGATGGTGCCCAGGACCGTGATTCTACCGCTTGGCCCCTCATCGGTCAATTGGGCGGCGATCCGCAGCTGCTCGTCCGATCTGCAATCGAGCTAACCGGGCATTCGGACGAAGAGCACGACGAAGTAAAGCAACGTCAGCGCCATCGCCTGCGCGGTGATCAGTTCCTGCATTCGGCGAGACTTCAAAAGATACGCCACGGCGATGACCGCTTCGAAGAACAGGAGAAAGCCAAGGTTGACCGGAGACGCAATCCGGCCCGTTCGCGCAAGCTCTTCCGCGAGGCTCGCAGCCGGCACGAAGAATAACACCGCGAAAAACCACGCACGGTTGTGGAAATACCACTCGCCGAGGTCGAGCTTGCCGCCCTCCTCGCGTTCCGGCAGAACCAGCGAGGAGAGCAAAAAGAGCAGGACGGGAACGAGTAACTCGAGGCAAAACGTCCCAAAGTTCCACTCGCGAGTATGACGGACGCTCCACTGCGCCCACCAGTGCTGCGCGGAAACGAAAAAAAGCCAAATCGCCCATGCCACCGGCGGCCAGTAGAAGTCGACGCGTTCGCGTGCCGTAATGACGACCGAAAGTCGCGTTAGGACGTTGGCGATCGCCAACCCGATCACGATGGAGACGAGGACGGTCAGATAGTCGAACGGGCTCATTCTTGACGGCAGTTCTCCGGCGGATGGATACTAAAGAGGCTTACACGCATGGATTTCCCGTAGGGCTTTCAACTATGCGTTAAAAGGAGGCCGGCGCCTGCCGCCGTAGCTTCATGTTCCCTACTCGTGACCAACAGAAAGACGTTTGAAAGCTCATGAGGTTCAGAAAACTCGCGATCTTAGCAATCGCCGGGCTCACTGCGGCGTGCGGCGCTCCGGTTTCGCAATCGGTGAATCCCGCGACGCTTGAATCGGCAGCCGTTTCAAACGGTCGCGTAAGACCGGACGCTCCGTGCGACTACGTGAAGATGGAGCCGTCGATAAAGACCCTCAAGATCCATCAGGAACTCGGCATCACTCCGATCTTGCGAATTCGATCCCACGGAGACTGCGAGGACGTTTGGCTCCCCGCGACCTGGAACAATAGCGGCGGCAAACTTCTCATTCGGAAAGCGGGGAAAGAGGCGATTTTCTCCGCCACGACATCCAGCACGTATTCCGTAACCGCGCAGGTCTCTTACGGAAGCAACTCCTACACCGGACAAAGCACGATCATCGTTCTTCCCTAGAGTGACGTCGTACGTGGCGTGCACTTGCGATGCGTCCTTCGAAAAAGGGGCGCATCGCAACGGCAGCTACGAGGACAGCCCGGAGCGCCGAAGAAGTGCCGGTTCTGACGGGTGCCTCTCCCATTTAGAAAGGACTGGGATATGCGTGTATTTCTCGCCTCGCTCTGCGCGGTAGCGATCGCGGTTCTCGTCGGGTATCCGACTCCAGCCCTGGCCAGCGAGCACAAATTCAAAGTCAAAAACGAGGGTGGCCATCAGGTCGATCACATCTACATTTCGCCGATCAGCGAGGCTAAATGGGGACCCGATCAGCTCGGCGCGCACCAGGTGCTCCCCCCGGACCATAAAATGACCTTCTACATCGATACCGATTGCGAGATGGACGTGCGTATCGTCTATCACGACGGCACCGTCCATGTAGACAAAGACGTGGATACCTGCAAGTACAATCTCGGCCTCCATTACTAATGGGCCGAAGGCAGGCGCGTCACCGTCATTGGACCTCGAGCGCGAGCCTGGACTTGCATCAATTGAAAACTCCCGCAAACGTCATATGCTGCAGGGGTTTTTGAACTTGCACCGCGAGGGACTTGAACCCACAACCAAGTGATTAAGAGTTCCTTTCCGACGCTATGATGCACTGGCAAATCTAATGGCGGATGGTCAAATGCGGAAGGAAGCGCAAGAGCTTGCCACGCGTGCCCTTTCTCAGGCTGTCGAAAGGTAGAAACAGAACAAGGACACATGTTAACCGGGGTGCAGAAGCAGCAGATCATGAACGCCAGGAAGCGAATGTTCCCCAACCCACCGCGCCCTGAGACCTAAATAGAAAGCCTTTATTCTTGAACCTTCGCGGGTTGCGCGACGGCCGGTGTCGCGGACCGACCACTTCTCAGCGGCCTAAGCGGGTATCCACTCAGCCTCGCCTTGCACGTCCTTGAAGGCATGCAGCAATTGTTCGAGCAGCGATTGGATTTCGGCGTGGGTCGGCTCCGAGTAACTCAGCATCGCGATGATGCTGCGCGCCAAATCGATCTTTTTGAACTTAGAAATGATAAGAGCCCGGGAGTCCTCCCCGCTCTTTAACCTACCTTAGCGACCCCTGCCCCGCTCTGCCGCACGCCACTTAAGCAGGGCTCCTTGGCGCGATTACGCAAATGCTTCTTCGTTCGCTATGCCTGTCGTTAGATTGAGGTACCCATGTTGAATGTCGCGCGTGTGGGCTCCGGTTTGTTCGCCGCGGTGCTACTAGCATCGTGTTCGACAGCGAGCTCAACGCCGCCACTCCCGAGCGGACCTATTGCTGGCTTGAACGCTGCAAGGCCCAATCATCGTTTCGCTGACTACGTGAAAGTCATTTTCCACAACAAATCAGGGTACACGTTGAGTGTAGGCACATTTTACGCATATCCCATCATTCCGTTTCTACCCGCGGACAATAAATGCGTAAAACCTGGTCAGGACTGGACATCTGAGATTGGGTTCGACTATCCTGATGCGGAAGTTGGAATTCGCGCGGCATTGACTAGAAATCCAGGCGATTGTTTAGGCAGGGACCGATTCTTCGCGTTTATAGGCTTCACACAGATACAGTTCTATCAAGAACGAGCGACAATAACCGGTCAGATTGAGTATAATAATAAAGCCGCAGACTACGAGTTGTGCGGACGCCAAACCCAGCCAAGCAACGAAAAAAGAGTGTGCGCGCTAGTCACGCACGAGCCCTAGTCAGAGGACAATAGGGAAACGCCGTCCGCCAACTTGATCATCGACGCCCGTCGAACGTCCTGCATGTGCTTAACGAGCCGGGTTAGAGTCGCAAAATATTGCGGTGATGCGCCCGCGCGCATCGGGCATCAAATAAACCGCATTCAGCGGACCCGAAATCCGTGAATGCAATAAAGCCAAGAACGCCCCGTTAGGAGCGTTCTTGCGTATCGCGAGTTAAATAGTGCTAAGGAACGTAGTTCTTGCTATCCACGGCCTGAACGGGGAAGGCGAGGCCATTAGCGCTACCAAGTGTCTCCACGTTTATACCGCTCGGATAAGAGAGAATCTGAACGTCTGCCGCCCCCACATCGCCGACATACGCTTCCGTGCCTTCCTTATCGATCGAAACGAAGTAGGGATTGGTCCAACCCGAACCTAGCGTGCCCGTAATGTTCTTGTACGGAGGCGCGACGATGTCCACGGCAGCCGCATTCCCATCGCATACGACCAAATTTCCTTGCTTGTCGAGGACAATGCCAATCGGGGCAGCGAACGAGATCGGAAGCAACGCGCTCGCACAAGCAAAGGCTCCGTGGTTCAGGCCGTGCGGGTATACCATGATGCCTCCCTTAGGGATGCTCGCGCCATCATCGAACGTGACGAACACGTTGCGGCGCGAGTCCACTGCAACGCCAAGAGCTTGGTCCCCGGGCGGGAGCGAACAAGTCGCCGTGACAACGTTGCTTTCCTGCGCGAACTCTGTGACCGCACCAGTCTGATCCGTCTCGTAGACGTTGCCGAGGCGGTCGGTCGTCACGGATACCGCTTCTACCATGTCGGTGCTATACGTAAATGTTAGGTTTCCGCTACTGTCATACTCCGTTATGTCGCTAGAAGTGCGCGAAGTACGGTTGACAACATATAGGTTGCCGCTTCTATCGACCCAATCGCCGTAGGGAGTAGAGATTCCATTGGTGATCGTACCGAGGCTTGACCAATTGCTGTGCTTGAACACGGCGACATCGCTATTTACATTATCGGTAACGTAGAGTTTACGCAGGAGGATGGCGGACGGTATTCCGGGGTACCGGCCAGCGTTGGCGGGTACTGCGTGATTTTGGCTTCCCAAGGTTGGCAGCAGACCGGCGGAGTGGCTCTGCGTTGTAGCTCCAGAGCACCCCGACAGCAAACTAGCCGCGGCACTGATCGCGACGACGACCTGCAAAGCGGAAAGTCTCACGAGATCGGTTCTCCCCTCGTTCTTCAATAAGCATAAATTACGGCTCGAATTGGTCGAGCAGCATACGACACTATTCTCCCCCGAATGCCCCTTGTCCCCAGGGCGGCCGTGCAGGGGCACCTCACTCTACCGGGAGCTGCGCTCACACCCCCGCGTCTCCCGGCTCAGGCCGCACGGGCGCACACGGAAAAGGGGCGCCCTAAAGCGAGGGGCACCCCGGCTGGCTCCGAACATCCATGAAGGTTTGAAGTAGATCTCTTAGCGCCGCTTCGATTTCAACGTCACCGAGCCCCGACTGAAAGATTTCCTCAGCGAGGCGATACTCTAGCTGCTGATGCGGCGTCAGGAGTTGCGACTCTAGGGCCCGAAGTCGCGGGTCGATTTCATCCATGTGTTGTTCCAAAGTATTTTTGCTAGTCAAGCCTCGACGGGGGCCGGAGCCCCCGAATCGGGTGCTCTCCCGGCCGCGAAGGTGTCGCTGGGAAACCTAAATAGTGGACTACACAAATGAATCTGGCCGTCGATGAGAACGGCAAACGGCGTCGGCGTCAAGTCCACGGTTCTTAGCACGGCGAGGTTCTTGCAAAAGCTCCAGGACCTCAAACTTGAGGTCGTGCCGGCAGAGCCGGCGAAAAGCCGACGCGCCGGACGGCCGCGGTCTTCATGACGCAGTGGCTCGAAGAAGCCGTGAAGCCGTCGCTGCGGGCGACCACGCACCACAGCTACAAGGGCGTCGTGGATCGGCACGTACTCGGACCGCGAGGCATCGGCCTCAAACTGCGCGATCTAAAGCCGCAGACGGTGACGGCCTTCTATGCGCGACTCAAGAGTCACGGAGTCGGCGATCGTTCACTACAGCTTACGCACGCTGTGCTTCACAAGGCGCTCGGCTATGCGGTTCGGCAAGAGGTAATTGGACGCAACGTCGCGGCGCTGGTCGACTCGCCGAGGTATCGACCATAAGAAATGCGGCCCTTGTCACTCCAGCAGTCGAAGAAACACTTGGATGCCGCGCGACGACCGGTTGGCGGCGCTTTACGTCCTCGCAATATTCACGGTGCGCGAGGGAGAGCTTTTCGCGCTCACTTGGGCGACGTCGACCTAAAGCGCGGTACCGCTTCGATTCGTCACTCAATGCAAGACGTGAACGGAGTACTCTCGGTCGCGGCGATCAAGACGGAAAAGTTCCGCCGGCAGATCCATTTACCTAAACGGGCGAGCGACGCGCTCAAGGAGCACTGCGAACTATCGCTGCGCGAAGGATTCACAACGACACCGAAAGAGTTCGTCTTTCGAACGCCTGGCGGGACGCCGCTGCGATACCAACACGTCGCGATTCGAAGCTTCAAGCACTGCTAGAAAAGACCGGAATGCCGGACATCCGCTTCCACGATCTCCGACATACTTACGCCACCGTGATGCTCGGATTGGGAACGCACCCGAAGATCGCCCAGGAGTCTCTCGGTCACTCGAAGGTCGGGGTCACACTCGACACCTACAGTCACGTAGCGACAAATCTCGCAAAGTCGGCCGCCCGTCAGCTTGACTCCGCCTTCGGGGAGGTCCCGCGGCGACGCCGAAAGAGCAAATAGGCTCTAAACGTGGCTGTAGCGGATCTAGGCATCAATTGAAAACCCCCGCAAACGTCATATGCTGCAGGGGTTTTTGAACTTGCACCGCGAGGGACTTGAACCCCCAACCAAGTGATTAAGAGTCACCTGCTCTACCATTGAGCTAGCGGTGCGATGTGCGCCCTCCGGGACTCGAACCCGGGACCAACGGCTTAAAAGGCCGCTGCTCTACCGACTGAGCTAAAGGCGCTCGTGCGGCTCCGAGCCCTGGACCTTACGCAGCGCTCGCAGACCCGTCCTGCGTGCCGCGCCACTCTTTTGGGGTGACTGACGGGGTTCGAACCCGCGGCCTTCGGTGCCACAGACCGACGCTCTAACCAGCTGAGCTACAGTCACCATAATGCGGTCGATTCTACCATGTCCGCATACACAGCGGAACCTGCGCCCGGAGGGACTCGAACCCCCATCTTCGAGTTTAGAAGACTCGTGCCTTATCCCGTTAGACCACGGGCGCGCCGAACGCCAGTATACACCCCAGGGGAGTGGTCGGGGCGACAGGACTTGAACCTGCGGACCTCCGCATCCCAAATGCGGCGCTCTACCAAGCTGAGCTACGCCCCGACGTTCCTCCACCAACTCAGTTGCGCGCAAGTCTTTCGGCGACGACGCTTTGCGCAACGGACCTCGCACTTCGCGATCGGCTCTTCGATTCTTTGCCGGCACAAGCCGGTCCCGCACATCGATGCGATATCGTAGCGTGCGCGTCGATGTCAGGTGCCTTCGCGCAGCGTTGCCAGCAGCATTCGCGCAGCGTTGCGCCGATGGCTGACGGAATTCTTTGTCTCGGGATCGAGTTCGGCGAACGTGCAACCATATGGCGGATAGTAGAAGATCGGATCGTAGCCGAAGCCGCCGCTGCCGCGTTCTTCTTCCGTGATAGAGCCGGCGACGGTGCCAACGAAGGTTGCCGCCTCCCCGGCCGGATTGACGAACGCCATCGTGCACACGAACCGCGCACCGCGCTTAGGCGGAGGAACGTCGCGAAGTTCCTCGAGCAACAGCGCGCGTCGCCGCACCCACGAGGCCGCGGCTCCCGCGTAGCGTGCGGAGTAGATGCCGGGGCGGCCGTCGAGGGCGTCGACCTCCAGACCGCTGTCGTCGGCGAGCACCGGCGCCGTTGTTCCCGCTGCGCGCAGCTGCGCGGCGAGCGCGTGCGCTTTCAGCAGGGCATTTCCTGCATACGAGCCTGCGGTTTCCTCCACGTCGGCGTACCCGTCGCAGGTGTGCAGCTCGAGCGTCGAGCCGGCAAAGATCGCGCGCAGTTCGGCGAGTTTGCCGGAGTTTTTCGTCGCGACGTACGTCATCACGATAAAAACGACTCGCCTAGTCTTGAAGGCGCAGCACCGCCATGAATGCTTCTTGCGGCAGCTCGACGCGCCCGACGCGTTTCATGCGCTCCTTTCCGACCTTCTGCTTCTCCAGGAGTTTGCGCTTGCGCGTGATGTCGCCGCCATAGCACTTGGCGAGCACGTTCTTGCGGATCGCGCTGACCGTTTCGCGCGCGACGATCTTGCCGCCGATCGCGGCCTGAATCGGTACGTCGAAGAGCTGACGCGGAATCAATTCCTTCAGGCGTTCCGTCAGCGCTCGTCCGCGCTGCGCAGCCTTGTCGCGCGAAACGATGAACGAGAGCGCGTCGACCGGTTCGCCGTTGAGCAGGATCTCGAGTTTCACGAGTTCGCCCTCGCGGTACCCAATCACGTCGTAGTCGAGCGATGCGTAGCCCTTGGTCCGAGATTTGAGAATGTCGAAGAAGTCGACGATGATCTCGATGAGCGGCATCTCGTAGGTCATGATGACGCGTCCGTCGTGCAAGTACTCCATGTTCGCAAGGGTGCCGCGGCGGCTCTGCGCGATCTCCATGATGGCGCCGACGTAATCCGGCGGCGCGATGATCGTCGCCTTGACGTACGGTTCCTCGATGCTGCCGACGTACGAAGGTGCCGGGAGGCGCGACGGGTTGTCGATCGTCTCCACTTTCCCGTCGGTCTTGACGACGCGGAAGGCGACCGACGGCGACGTCGCGATGAGGTCGAGTCCGTAGTCGCGCTCGAGTCGCTCCTGGACGATCTCCATGTGGAGCAGTCCGAGAAAGCCGCACCGGAATCCGAATCCGAGCGCGACCGAACTCTCGGGCTCGTACACGAGGGCCGCGTCGTTGAGCTTGAGCTTCTCGAGCGCGTCGCGCAATTCGTCGTACTCGACCCCCTCGTTGGGATAGAGGCCGCAATAGACCATTGGGACGGCCTTGCGATAGCCGACTAATGCGACGTGCGCCGGATTAGTCTGCCCCGTGATCGTGTCGCCGACGTCGATCTCGCCCAGCGACTTGATGTTTCCGATGACGTAACCCACGCCGCCGACCTCCAGTTTGTCGGCCGGCCGCATTTCGGGCGCAAAGATGCCGACCTCCGTGCATTCGAAGACGCGCTGGTGCGCCATCGACATGAAACGCGTCCCGGAAGTGAGTTCGCCGTCGACGACGCGCACGTAGCTGACGACGCCGCGGTAAGGATCGAACTGCGCATTGAAGACCAGCGCGCGCAGGTGATCGCGATGACCTCGCGGTGGCGGGATGCGCGTCACGATCGCCTCCAGGATCTCGTCGATGCCGATGCCGTTCTTCGCACTGGCCAGGATGCACTCGGAGCGTTCCATGACGAGCAGTTCCTCGACCTCGCCCATCACGCGCTCGGGATCGGCCGCCGGCAGGTCGATCTTATTGATGATCGGGATGATCGCGAGATCGTGCTCGAGCGCCAAATGATAGTTCGCCAGCGTCTGCGCTTCGATGCCCTGCGCCGCGTCGATGATCAGCAGCGCGCCTTCGCACGCCGCCAGCGAGCGCGAAACCTCGTAGGAAAAATCGACGTGCCCGGGCGTATCGATGAGATTCAGCCGGTACGCCTCTCCGCTTTGCGCGGTGTAGTTGAGCGTCACCGGATGCATGCGAATGGTGATGCCGCGCTCGCGTTCCAGATCCATCGCGTCGAGCTGCTGCTCGCCGAGATTACGCAGCGCGATCGTGCGCGTGCTCTCCAGAAGCCGATCGGAGAGCGTCGTCTTGCCGTGATCGATGTGCGCGATGATGCAGAAGTTGCGGACGTGCTCCGCCACTTCCAGCCGGCGCGGCTGGTCGAGCTTCACGCAGACGCTCCGGCGCCGATCGCGCTCCTCAGAAGAGGCGGTAGCACGTGTTGACGACCGCACTTTCGACGAGCCGCCGAACGACGAACTGCAGGACCAGAATCACGACCAGAAATGCGATGTCGAACCCGCCGATCGGCGGAATCACTCGTCGCACCGGGCGAAGGACCGGTTCGACGACGGCCGCGAGGTAACCGACCCAGCGCCCGCGCGCCTCGGGGAACCAGGAGACGACCGCATAGACGAACAGGATGACGGTATAGACGTTCACCAGGATGTTGAGCACCTGGGTGAGGTTGCAGAGGATGCCGTTCATCGCGCGTGCCGCTCCTACGTGCTAGGGAAGTGCGGCGAGAACGTTCGCCGGAACGCCGTGCAAGAACGGAGACGGGTCGACCGGACGGCCCCCAAACATGATTTGGTAGTGGAGGTGCGGCCCGGTCGCGAACCCGGTGGCGCCGACTGCGGCGATCGTCTCGCCTTTGTAGACGTGGTCGCCGACGCCGACGTCGGCCCGCGAGAGATGCGCGTACCAGGTGTGGTAGCCGTTGCCGTGGTCGATGTCGATTTTGATGCCGTACCCGCCGTCGTAGCCGTTGGCAACGACCGTGCCGGCTGCGGCCGCGCGCACGGTTTCGCCATAATCCGCGCCGAGATCGACTCCTTCGTGAAACTCCGCGTCGGGTGCGCTGCGATAACAGAAGCAACCGACGACAGCCGCACCCTCGACCGGATCGATCGACGGAATCGCCGCGATCTCGGCGGCGCGCGCGAGGTCGCGCACGTGCCGGATGTTGAGGACGCGCAGCGCGAGCGTCTTCACGCCGTCGGAATCGCGCAGCGTCGCCGTCGATGCCGAACTGAGAACGCGCAAGTGCTCCTGTACGACGTCGAGCCGGGAGCCGGTCCGCAACCACGACGTCTTCTGCACCGGTGCGTGACCGCTGGGTACGCCGATCAACTGACGAATCTCCTGGTTTTGTTTCTGCACGCGCTGCAACTGACGCCGAAGCGCTTCGGTCTTCGCGTCGATTGAGTTAAGCGTGTTGCGTTGCGTCGCGGCCTGCGTACGCAGGGCGTTGACCTGCGCGCGGGCGTGCACGACTTGCGCGCCGGCGAAGAGCACGGATCCGAATACGACGGTAGCGACGGCGCTCAGCGCGGCCGCGAGGTAACGCTTGCGCACGCGGAAGCGGTGGATGCGGTCGCCCTGCTGCGGGACGATTTTCACGTAAAAGCGGTCGCGGATCATGAACCCGTAGACGCGCGGGCGCGTTCGATAGCGTGCATTTCTTCCTCGGAAGCGTTGGCGGCGGGCTTGTACCCGGCGACGGCCTTGCCGTAGGTCCGGGTGTCGGTCCGCGAGTAGATGCTGGAGAGCACCACGCCGTCCCCCCGGCGATTGAGCAGGGCGAGGGCATAGGACAGGTCGGATCCGGTGTCGTCCAGCGCGTTGTATCTAACGAAACCAATCTGCGAAACGTCGCCGGTCGCGAGTCCCTCCAACTCGCCTAGTCGGCCCTCCAAGCGCCCGATCGCCGCTCGGTCCTCTACCCGCCCGGCAGTGAGTTCCGAGAGCCGGTCGGCCGCGCTGCCGTTTCCGCCGGAAATGAGTTCGTCGTGCGTTGTGACGCGTCGTTGCATGGCGGCGAACGCCGGCCGCACGACGGCGAGATGGTAGAGCAACAGCGCAACGAGCGCACCGGCAAGGGCGCCCGCAGACGCGTACACGGCAGTATTCGACATCGATTCTGTTTCCGGAAAAGTAGATACCACGACGAGAGTCAGGTGGATCACGGCACCCGTAAGGGCTCGCTTACCGTTGCTTCCTTCCGGATCTGGCGGGGTTCACGAGGTTACGCCGCGTGAAGCCCAACCCCCATCATGGCCTTGCCATGATAGCACAGGGCGCCGGCGCCTCAGGCCCGGGAAGTCGCAGCGTCCAAGGCCAAGGTCACCTCATGAAAAAGTCGGAGGACCGGACGTGATTCCCTCGATGGTGGCCGCCGCGGCGCTCGCGCTGACGAGCGACGATTTCCGCTCGGGCGGGACGATTCCGGCCGCCCTGATGGCAGCGCAATGCCGCGGCAGCAACCGCCGGCCGGTGCTGCGGTGGGCGAACGTGCCCACAGGCGTCCGCTCCTTCGCTCTCATCGAGCGCGACCCCGACGCGCCGATTCCGGGCGGATTTTATCATTGGGTCGTCTACGACGTTCCGGCCGGGACGCGGTCGCTGGGTGCCTCAGACGCAGGACGAACCGGCGTTTCGTCGACCGGCCAAGCCCGCTATTTCGGCCCGTGTCCGCCGCCGGGACCGGCGCACCATTACGTTTTCACGCTCTACGCCCTGGACGTGGCGCACGTCGGCGCCGCCGCGACGCTCACCGGTCCGCAACTCGAAGCGGACGTACGCGGACACATCCTCGCCCGTGCGACCCTCGAGGGCACGGCCGCGCGCTAGGTCACGAGTCCGTCTGCGTGAATCCGGGCGGTACTTCGAACAGCGCTTGCGCTTGCGCGCCGCTCAGCCACTTAACGTTCCCGCGCTCGATTGCGATGCCGAACGCACCGGCTTGTTGGCCCCCTCCCGGTATGCCAAGAGTCGAGCTCGAATACAAAACGAGAGTGTTGCCCGAATCCAACCCCGGCAAAAGCGCGTCGAGGCTGCCGCCTTGGTTTGTGTGGAACGTCGGCTTACAGCCGGGACGCATGCCGTAGCGGCTGAACACGTCGGTCATCGACACGCCCTGCGGCAGCGGACAGAATTTGCGCGGTACCGCGACCTGCGAAACGTACTGACGAAGGTTCATGACGACGTCCATGCTGACGATGCCGCCCCGGCACGCGCCGGTCGCGTTCGCCATCTTCAGTTCGATCGCACGATCGAAGCCGGTCGTCGCGACGCCGTCGATCGTGAGCTGGCCCAAACTCGTGCTGGTGACGTCCGCGGTTATGTCGATGGTACCGGAAGCTGCGTTGGACTCTTGCGTTGGCGGCATACCGGGAAACTGCCCAGTCGGGCACGGCGGCGTCACCGTCGTCATGCTGTAGGTTCGCTTGGCCAAATCGAGCTTGATGTATTGATGCCGATCGCACTTTTCAATCGTGGCGGTTTGCGCGTTCACGTCTTCGCGTCGAATCCATCCGTTGTAGAACGCATAGCGCGTGACGCGACCGGCACTCAGTCCCTTCATCATCGCCTGCATGTCGCGGCCGGCGGTGAACGGGTTGAATCCGTGCGGCTTCGGCGTTTCGGAGGTGGCGGCGGCGGGATAGTCGGCAGCGAAGCTGCCGGGAGGCGGCGGCGTGTTCGGCGGCACCAGGGACCGCGCAATTTCGTCGTAGAGCAACGCGGCGGGCGTCGCCGTTGCCGCCACGACCGGGATCGATCCCCAGCGCGCAGCCGGAGCGAAGAAAGCGGCGGCCGCCAGCACCGCTAGAGCTGCGAGCGTCCATCTCATGACGACCGGAGTGCGCCATGGGCTCGTCGAACGCCTGGTGCGTGCACGACGTAACGATAAAGGTTCGCGAAAGCGGGCCGTATCTGGTCCGCGGCCCGGTCAACCTGACCGACGCCGACGGAACTCTATACCAGATCGACGGCGATAATATCGCGCTGTGTCGCTGCGGCGGATCGCAGACGAAACCGTTCTGCGACGGATCGCACAAGACGAACGGATTCACGGCCGCGCAGCGCGCCCCAGCGGCAGGAACGGAGGAAAACTAATGCCGTCGTACGTACGAGCGGGCTCGATTCCGCACAAACGGCACATTCAGTTTCGGCGCCCCGACGGCGCACTCTACGCCGAAGAGCTGCTTTCGACCAAGGGGTTTGAAAGCGTTTACTCACTCCTCTACCACCTTCACCCTCCGACGGCCACGCTCGACGTTCGCCCCTGGGAGCGGCCGGCGACGCGCTGGATGCCCAACGACCCGCTCCGCAACCGGCACTTTAAGACGGCGACCCTCCCCGTGCGCGATTCCGATGCGCTCGAATCGCGAACGCCGCTGCTCGGCAACGCCGCCATCACGGTTTCGGTGGCACACGCCGAAAGTCCGATGCCGTACTTTTACCGGAACGCCGGCGGTGACGAGCTCCTGTTCGTGCAACGCGGCGCGGGCGTTTTAGAGACCCAGTTCGGCGAGCTCGCTTACCGCGAACACGATTACATCGTCGTGCCGACCGGTGCGACGTATCGCGTGATCCCGTCGATGCCGACACAACTGCTCGTGCACGAATGCGCCGGCAGCGTCAAGATTCCACGGCGCTACCGCAACGAGTTTGGCCAGCTCGAGGAGCACGCACCGTACTACGAACGCGATTTTCGCGCGCCCGTGCTCAAAGCGCCGGTCGGAGATCAGGGCGAATACGAAGTGCGCGTTACCAACGGCGGACGAAACGCCATCTACATCGTGCAAAACCACCCGTGCGACGTCGTCGGATGGGACGGATACTGCTATCCGTATGCCTTCAACCTCGACGAGTTCGCGCCGATTACCGGAAAGCTGCACCAGCCTCCGCCGGCGCACGCGACGTTCGAGGCGCCGGGCGCGGCGTTCTGCGCGTTCGTTCCGCGGCTCTTCGACTACCATCCGCTCGCGATTCCGGTGCCCTACAACCACTCGAGCGTGGATTGCGACGAAGTGCTGTACTACGTGAGCGGAAACTTCATGAGCCGCCGCGGCGTCGAGGAAGGGTCGATCACGCTGCACGCCGCCGGGGCACCGCACGGCCCGCAACCCGGAGCGGTGGAAGCCAGCCTCGGCAAGACGTCTACCGATGAAATCGCCGTCATGGTCGACACCTTCGCGCCGCTGATGATGTCCGAGGCGGCCCTAGAGTGCGAAGACCCCCAGTACTTCCGCTCCTGGGTCGAGGTGCCGGTCACTTAACCGCCCTCCGGAGAGGGAGGCCCTCCGTCCCTGCGGTATTTACCTCAGCGGCCGCCCAGAGGCGGCCCCCTTTTCGCGTTTCTTAGAGGAGCTTCGTATGCGTCACGCCATTTTTGCGTCGGCGGTTTTGTCGGCGTTCGTCCTCTCCGGCTGCGGCGGCAGCGGCATCTCGAATACGGCCGGCGCGCAGGCAGCACTGCCGGCCGCGCCCCAATTCCAACGGAACGTCGCGATCATGAAGCCGGACGTCGCGTCGCAACCGTTACTCTACGTCACGGATTCCGGATCCGGCACCGTCAAGACGTATCTCTATCCCTCCCTCACCTACGTCGGTCAAATCACCGGATTTACGGAACCGCTCTTCCTGTGTCTCGGAAAGTCGAACAGCGTCTTCGTCGTCGACTATGCTACCGGCAACGTCTCGGAATACGCACACGCCACCGCGTCGCCGATCAAGGTCCTGACGGGCCTAACGCTGCCGTATCAGTGCGCCTACGACAAGCAGACGAAGGATCTCGCAGTCGTGGCCAACATCGAAAATACAAGCGAACACATCGGCTACGTTGCCGTGTATCATCACGCCACGGGGACGCCGCACATCTACTACGATCGCAATGCCTCGCTCCTTAGCGGTGTCGCATACGACGCGCAAGGGAAAATTTACGTCGACGGATACTCGAGCGCTAGCGATACGTTCTACTACGCCAAGCTCGACGTCCCGGAGAGCACGTTCGACGCGATCACGCTGCAAGGCGGAACGCCCGGCTCGGCAGGGCCGCTGTACTTCGATGCGTTCAATAACTACATCGATATCGGCGACTTCGCAACGAAAATCTATCAGGTACCGGCAGCGACACCAAACACGGTGACGCATATCGTGAGCGTCAGCGTGCCGGGCTCGACGGCGAACGGCTTTACCGTCCCGTCGCTCAAGCGCGTCGTCGTCGCCGACGCTTTTGCCAATCAGGTGTTAATCTTCAAATATCCGCACGGCGGAACGGCGGTCAATGCGATAACGACCGGACTCGACATGCCGTGGGACGCACTCGTCAGTAAGCCCTAGCCTCTCATATCATCCTGAGCGGAGCGTTGCGAAGCAACGCGTAGTCGAAGGACGCGCTCCGTTCAGCCTATTGCAGGCTCGATTCGTCCGCGCGCGGCGCCGAAACCAATGCGCCGCGCGCCGCGCTTTTCGCACCAGCCCCGCAGGGTAACCTCGTCGCCGTCGGCAAGGAATGCGCGCCGTTCGCCGTCGGGTAGTTCGATGGGGCGTTCGCCGCGCCACGTCAACTCGATCAGGCTTCCGTAACTGTCGGGCGTCGCACCCGAGATCGTGCCGGAAGCGAAGAGATCGCCGGCCCGCGTGCGCGCCCCGTTGACGGTCGCGTGCGCGAGTTGCTGCGCCGCATTCCAGTACATGTCGCGGAAGTTCGTCCTCGAAACCACCTGTGCCGCAATGCCCGCATCGCGCATGCGGGCGCTTTGCAGTTCGATCGTCAAGCCGATGTCGTAACCGCCGAACTTTTCCGCGCGCAGATACGGCAACGGCGGCGGCTCCTGCGCCGGACTCGCGACGCGAAACGGCTCGAGCGCGTCGAGCGTCACGACCCACGGCGAGATCGTCGTCGCGAACGACTTTCCCAAGAACGGCCCGAGCGGCTGGTACTCCCACGCCTGTACGTCGCGCGCGCTCCAGTCGTTGACGAGCACGAAGCCGGCGACGTGTTCGAGCGCCCCGCCGACCGGAATCGGCACTCCCAGCGCGTTGCCGCGGCCGACGACGAATCCCACTTCGAGTTCGATGTCGAGCATCGCCGACGCACCGAATACGGGCGCCGGCGCGTCTTTCGGTTTGCGCTGGCCGGAGGGCCGCACGATCGGCGTGCCGTCGACGACGATCGTGGCCGAACGCCCGTGATAGCCGATCGGCATCCAGCGCCAGTTGGGCAGCAGCGGTTCGGCGTCGGGGCGGAACAATCGCCCGAGGTTCGTCGCGTGTTCGAGCGATGAATAGAAGTCGACGTAGTCCCCGACTTCGACCGGCAGCAGCATGCGCGTACCGTCGCGCGGTACGAAAAAGAAATCGGCATTCGCGAGACGCAGCGCGGGATCGCCGTCGCGGCGTAGCAGCAACGAAAGGCGCCGCCGCACCGCGCCGAGCGTCTCGCGGCCGCGCGCGAAGAGCGCGTTGAGACGCTGCCGCTCGAGTAAGCGACGGTCGCAGGCGCCGTCGAGCAGTCCGCTCTCGGCGACGGCACGGAGATCGAGAATGCGGTCGCCGACCGCCGTGCCGATGCGTCCCGTTGTCTCGCGCTCGCGAACGAAGACGCCGAACGGCAGATTCTGAATCGGAAAGTCGCTGTCGGGCGCGACGTCGAGCCACGATTCGAGCGCGGCCGAGGTCGTGTCGTGCGGGTCGATCACGCGATTGCAGCCGGGAGCATGCCCAGTGCGGCTAGATCGTCGACCGGCTCGCTGAAGCTGCAACTTCCGTATCCGATAAACGCCGTCGCGCGCATGCGCAGCAGGTCTTCGGTGCTCGCGCGGCGATCGCGCCACGCGAATCCGCGTTCGTCGAAGGCGAATGCGAGAGGTTCTTCTTCTGCGACGATCTGCCGAAGTTCGGCGACATCGGCCATCGGCGCGAACGCCGCTGCGGCCAGCAGATTGAGAAAGCCGTGCATCGCGAAACCGGTCGCGGCGTCTCGATGGCGCACGGGGTGATGGAGTCCGGCGGTCGCCTTGAAGGCGACGCGCGCGGCGACTGCCGCTGCGATGAATGCGGCAACCGCGTCGACGCTGGGAAACGCCTCCGCAACGATGCCGCCGCACCGGATCTTGGCGCCGAGACGCGTACGCGCGAGCGCCGCCATCGCTCCCGGCACTAACTCCTCGCGACGCGGATGATCGGGAAGTTCGACGTATGCAGCGAGATCGCCGAGTTTTGCGCGGTCGAGCGCTGCGCGCAGCTGGCCGATCGGAGCCTCGAAGGTTTCGCGAGCGCTGACCGGTGGTGCGAGCGGAATCTCGAGCGCTTCGACCGAGATGCCCGGCGCGTCGTGCAGCGCCGCGATCGCGTCGAGGGCACCGCGCAGCGAGTCGAACCACCGTCGCGGGTCACGATCCACGCCGGCGATGACCGACACGCGCAGCACGTTGCCGGTACCACGCGCCGCCCATGCCGCAGCGACGCTCGCGGCCCGCGATGCTCCCGCGATGAAGCGCCCGAGCACCCACGCCGATGCACTCCGGCACGCGTCGTCGTATTCGGCGACGGCCGCGTCGACGCCGAGTTCGGCCGGCGGAAAGAGCCCGGCGTAGTCGATTAGCCCGGCGAAAGCGGCCCGCGCTGCGGTCTCGGTGTGCGAATTCATGCGTAGCGCGCTTCTTCGCGCAGCCGAACAGGGGCGCCTCGGGCGCTTCGCCAAGGCCCGACGCATGAGTACGGTAACCGAATCGCGCAGCAACCCGCTGGCCGAAATCGATTGGGATTATGTGGAGTTCTACGTCGGCAACGCCAAGCAGGCGGCGCACTACTACATGTCGGCCTTCGGGTTCGAACAGGTCGCCTACGCCGGGCCCGAAACGGGCGTCAAAAACCGCGTCAGTTACTTGCTCGAACAGAATAAGCTCCGCTTCCTCCTCACCGCCAGCCTGCTCCCCGACGACGAGATCGCTGGCCACGTCGCCCTTCACGGCGACGGCATCAAGGACATCGCCATCGTCGTCGAAGATGCGCGCGCGGCGTTCGAGACGGCGATCGCGGGCGGCGCTCGCGCGATCCAAGAGCCGGCCGAGTTGCGCGACCACAGCGGACGGATCGTACAGGCGAAGATCGCCACCTACGGCGACACGGTGCACTCGTTCGTGGAGCGGCACGACTATCGCGGGACGTTCATGCCGGGTTTCGTCGAGCAGCGCAAGACGCTCGCCGCCGCGGCGAAGCCCGGATTGTTGTTTATCGATCACTGCGTCGGTAACGTCGGGTGGGGCGAGATGGACGCATGGGGAGACTTCTACGCGCGCGTTTTCGGATTTTCGCAGCTCGTCTCGTTCGACGACAAGGACATCTCCACCGAATACACGGCGTTGCGCTCGAAGGTCATGACCGACGCGCGGCATCGCGTCAAGTTCCCGATCAACGAACCGGCGCAGGGCAAGAAGAAATCGCAGATCGAGGAGTATCTCGACTTCTATCGCGGCGCGGGCGTCCAGCACATGGCGATCCGTACCGACGACATTGCCGCGACCATCCGCGCGCTTCGCAGCAACGGCGTCGAGTTTCTCGATACGCCGGATTCGTACTACGAGATGCTCGAAGGGCGCGTCGGCCGCATCGACGAGGCGATCGAGATGCTCCGCGAGCAGCGCATCCTCGTCGACCGAGACGACATGGGCTACATGCTGCAGATCTTCACCAAGCCGCTCCAAGACCGCCCGACGGTCTTCTTCGAGATCATTCAGCGCAAAGGCAGCCTCTCGTTCGGGAAGGGAAACTTCAAGGCGCTCTTCGTCTCGATCGAGCGCGAACAGGAGAAACGCGGGACGCTGTAAAGGCGGCCGCGACGGGTACACATTCCTCATGCAAGAAACTATCGAAAAGCTCGACCGCGCGGCCCTGCTCGACTGGTACCGCCGCAACCGGGCCCGCTCGGCCGAGATCTTCGAGCTGATCGCGCCCGAAGAATTCTACGAGCGTCCGATTCCGCTGCGCCATCCTTTCGCGTTCTACGAAGGGCACATTCCGGCGTTCAGTTTCTTCACCCTAAACGAGCGCGGCCTCAACGAGCGGGCGATCGACGAACGCCTCGAACGCCTTTTCGAGCGCGGCATCGATCCGGGATCGCTCGACGATGCGAAGAGTCACGAACGCACCGATTGGCCTTCGCGCGACGACATCGCCGCATTCGCCCACAAGTGCGACGAGCGCGTCGAGCGAGCGCTGACGCAGTCGCGGATCGAGGACCCGTCGGTCCCCCGGCTCGTGCGCGGGCAAGCCGCGTATACGGTGCTCGAACACGAGCAGATGCATCACGAGACGCTCATGTATCTCGTGCACCGGCTCGAGCCGGGCAAAAAGCGGCGCGTCGCGCAGACCTTCGACGACCACGCGTCGCCGTCGCGCGACCTGCGAACCGTCCCCGCGGGGATTGCAACGCTGGGCGCCGATACCGGCGAAATCGCCTTCGGGTGGGACAACGAGTTCGGCCGCCACGAGGTCGCCGTGCCGGCGTTCGAGATCGCGACATACCCGGTGACGAACGGCGATTGGATCGCGTTCGTCGAGGCCGGCGGAACGCCGCCGCCGTTTTGGATCCGCCACGACGGCGAATGGCGTCTGCGCGGCGTCTTTGAGGACCTGCCGTTGCCGCGCTCGTGGCCGGTCTACGTCTCGCACGCGCTGGCCGAAGCCTACGCTGCCTGGGCGCGCATGCGTCTGCCGACCGAGGCCGAGTACCATCGCGCCGCCTTCGGATCGTTGGCCGGCGAGCGGCCGTATCCGTGGGGCGACGATGCGCCCGCGCGTCGTCACGGCAACTTCGGATTCCAGCGCTTCGATCCCGAACCGGTCGACGCGCATCCGGACGGAGCGAGCGCGTGGGGCGTCAGCGACCTCATCGGCAACGGCTGGGAGTGGACGGCGACGCCGTTTGGGCCGTTTCCGGGCTTCGAGCCGATGGCATCGTATCCGCAATACTCCGCCGATTTCTTCGACGGCAAGCACTATGTGATGAAGGGTGCGTCGCCGGTGACCGGCGTGGAACTCGTACGGCGCAGTTTCCGCAACTGGTTCTACGATGACTATCCCTACATGTACGCGAAGTTTCGCTGCGTTGCGCGGGCTTCTTAGTCTGCTCGCGCTGCTGGCGCTCGTGCCGGCGGCATTCTCCGGATGCTCTCGCAGCGGCATGCAGAACGCGGCGCCGAGCGATGAGTTGCGGGTCGCGATCAACATCAACCCGATGCAACTCAATCCGATTCTGCCGCAGAACGCAATCGAGAACTTCGTCGACGGCTTGATGTTCGATCTGCTCGTCACGCAAGACCAGCATCACCACCAAATACCCGACCTGGCAAGCGTCGTCCCGACCCTGCAAAACGGCGGCATCAGCAAGGACGGCCTCACGATCACCTACCATTTGCGTCACGGCGTCAAATGGCACGACGGGGTGCCGTTCACCAGCAAGGACGTCAAGTTCACGTGGCAGGCGATCTTGAATCCGCGCAACAACGTCCTCTCGCGTCGCGGCTACGATCAGGTCGCTTCCATGGATACGCCCGACGACTATACCGTCGTCCTGCACATGAAGCGCGTGTTCGCTCCCGCCATCGACACGATCTTCGGCGAGAGCGATACGATCCTGCGGATTCTGCCCGCGCATCTGCTCGCCCGGTATCCGGACCTCAACCAAGTTTCGTTCAACGCGGCTCCGGTCGGCACGGGACCCTTCGAGTTCGTCCGCTGGCTGCGCAGCGACCGCATCATCTTGCGCGCCAATCCGGCCTACTTCCGCGGCGTTCCGCACATCAAACATATGACGCTCAAGATCATTCCCGACGACAACACGACGCTCGCACAATTGCTTTCGCACGAAGTCGATCTGGCGATCGAGATTCCGTCGCCGGTGTATCGCGACGCGGGGACGACGTCCGGACTCGTTCGCCAGCTCGCGGAGGCACCCGTCTACACGGCGATCCTTTTCAACACCGTGCGCGCCCCGCTCGGCGACGTTCGCATACGGCAGGCGCTGGTGCTGGGGATGGACCGTGCCTCGATCGTGCGCGACGACACCTACGGCACGGGGAAGCTCGCCGCCGCCGATCTGTCGCCATTCTACTGGGCGTTCGATCCGTCGCTGGCGCCGGTTCCCTACGATCTCTCACGCGCGAAAGCGCTGCTCGATGCGGCGGGATGGCGCCCGGGGCCCGACGGCGTGCGCGTTCGCAACGGCAAACGGCTTTCGCTGCTGATGGTCTATGGAAACGGCAGCCAACTCGTCCGCACGATCTCGGCGCAAGTGCAGCAGATGTACCGGCCGCTCGGCGTCGAGATCGAACTCAAGGGATTCGATTACGCGACGCTCTATGCCGCGGCGCAAAACGGCGGGATTCTCAACGGTGGAAAGTTCGATCTCGCGATGTACTCGTGGATCTCGGGTTCCGATCCCGACGATTCGTCGCAGTGGACCTGCGGGGCGGTTCCCCCTGCCGGCAACAACATCTCGCGCTACTGTTCGCGTGAGATGGAAGCCGCGCAACGGCTGGCGCTTTCGACCTTCGACCGGCCGGTGCGCAAGCGCGCGTATGCGACGATTCAGTCGCTCCTGCTGCGCGAGGCCGCGGGCGCGTTCATCTACTACCAATCGCTGCGTTACGCGCACGCTGCCGATCTACGGAACTTCATGCCCAACGGCACCACCGAGAGTTGGAACGCCCAGGACTGGAGTCGCTGACGCACACCCGAGGAAAGGACATCTTGAGCACCACCGCTACTGCGAATAAGGTGCCGGTCACGGTCGCCTATGGCGACGGCATCGGCCCGGAGATCATGGACGCCACCCTGCGTATCATTGCCGAGGCCGGTGCGCAGCTCGATTTGGAACGCATCGAGATCGGCGAGGCCGTCTACAACAAAGGCCTCAGCAACGGCATCGAGCCTTCGTCGTGGGAATCGCTGCGACGCACCAAGGTCTTTCTGAAGGCTCCGATCACGACGCCGCAGGGCGGCGGTTTCAAGAGCCTCAACGTGACCGTGCGCAAGACGCTCGGCATGTACGCCAACGTGCGCCCGTGCTCGTCGCTGCACCCGTACGTTTCGACCAAACACCCGAACATGGACATCGTCATCGTGCGCGAGAACGAGGAAGACGTCTACGGCGGTATCGAGCATCGGCAAACCAATCAGGTGGCGCAGTGCCTGAAACTGATCTCGCGGCCGGGCAGCAAGCGCATCGTGCGCTACGCGTTCGAATACGCGCGAGCCAACAACCGCAAGAAAGTCACGTGCTTCACCAAAGACAATATCATGAAGATCACGGACGGGTTGTTTCACCGGACGTTCAACGAGATCGCGCAAGAGTATCCGGAAATCGAACACGAGCACTGGATCGTCGACATCGGCGCGGCGAAGATGGCCGACACGCCGGAGGCGTTCGACGTGATCGTCATGCCGAATCTCTACGGCGACGTGCTCTCCGACGTGGCGGCCCAGATTACCGGATCGGTCGGCCTCGCCGGCTCGGCGAACATCGGCGACTACTGCTCGATGTTTGAGGCGATTCACGGATCGGCGCCGCGCCGCGCCGGTCAGAACCTCGCTAATCCGTCGGGCCTGCTTCACGGCGCGCTCCTGATGCTCGTTCACGTCGGCCAGGCCGACGCGGCGGAGCGTGCGCACAACGCGTGGCTTTGTACCATCGAGGAAGGCATCCATACTTACGACATCTATCGGGAGGGCGTTTCGAAGCGCAAGGTCGGCACGCGCGAGTTCGCCGATGCGGTGATCGAGCGGATCGGAAAACTCCCCGAGAAGCTCAAGCCGGTTGAGTACAACAAGAACGTTCATATGAACCTGGCGATTCGCCCGGCCGGCAAGCCGCCGATGAAGATGCGCGTCGGCGTCGATCTCTTCATCGACCGGCGCGATGGAAATCCGGACATCATCGCCGACGCGATGCAACTGCTGAAGGTGTCGGGGACGAAACTGACCATCATCAGTAACCGCGGAACGAAAGTCTGGCCCGACCCCAATCCCGACACGTACTGGAGCGACCACTGGTCGTGCCGTTTCGAAACCGACGGCAGCGAACTCTTCACATCGCAGCACGTCGTGCAGCTGCTCGACGCCGCCGACCGCGCCGGCTTCGATGTCATCAAGACCGAGGGACTCTACACGTTCAACGGCGAGCGCGGCTACTCGCTCGCGCAGGGCGAGTAGCTTGCGGCGCTACTGGACCTTCTGAAGGAGATCGTGCATGTCGTTGGCATGCTCTTCTTCTACCGCGAGGATCTGCTCCATCAGCCGGCGTGACGTCGGATCCTTGTCGCCGAGAAAGCGGATGATCTCGTTGTAGGACTCGATCGCCACGCGCTCGGCGATGAGATCTTCCTTGATCATCTCGACGAGCGTGTTGCCTTCCTGATACTCGCTGTGGCTGCGCGCGGCGAGGCCTTCGGGGTTGAAATCGGGCGCACCGCCAAGCTGGGTGATGCGCTCGGCAATGAGGTCGGCGTGGCCCTGCTCGTCGTTGGCGTGCTCGAGAAACTCGGCTGCGACGGCATCCTTATTGAGCCCGGTAGCCATGTAGTAGTGGCGCTTGTAACGCAGCACGCAAACGATCTCCGTCGCCAGTGCTTGGTTCAAGATGTTGCAGACGACGTTCGAGTCGAGCCCGTAACTGTCGGTGATGGCCCCGCGCTCGATGTTCTCCCGCGCGCGCCGGCGCAGCTCCTGAACGTCGCTGAGAAACGCCTGGCTGGTACTCACATTCGATCCTTTCTTCAACTCGAGGGTCCGACGAGCAACTGATAACCCTTCTCCCCAGAAATCGGTTTCCTCTCGCGGCCGGGGCGGGATGAGCGACACCCCGGGCGAATCCCGCGCCTACCTCGCGGAGAGGTGGCAGAGTGGTCGAATGCACTCGCTTGGAAAGCGAGCAGAGGTGATGAGCCTCTCGGGAGTTCGAATCTCCCCCTCTCCGAATCTCCATGTCATCCTGAGCGAGACGCACTTCGACTCGCTTCGCTCGCTTAGCACAGGCTCCGCGAGGCGCAGTCGAAGGAGCGGTTCCGAGAAGCGTTACGCTCCTTCTGCGATCAGGTGATTCAGTTCGTGCGAAATCTCTTCGCGCGTGAATCCGCGATGCTGCAGCGATAGCACGAAGCGCTCGATCGTTTCGCGCAGCGTGCGTGCGCGCTGCAGTTCGTTCGGGCGGGCGACCTTCGGCGCCACGCGGGTTCCACGGCGTCCGTCGGCAACGAGCCAACCGTCGGTCTGGAGTTCCGTGTAGGCTCGAGCGACGGTATTGGGAGCGACGCTGAGATCCCCGGCCAGCTGACGCACGGGCGGCAGCGGCATGTCGCGCTGAAGGTCGCCGCGCTCGATCGCCGAGCGAATCTGTTCGACGATCTGCCGGTACGGCGGCGTTTCGAGAGACTCGTCCACGACGAGATACGAGCTCGTCATGCGAGCATGATTCGCTTCCGCACCGGATTCAAGCTGACGACGATGACGATGAGGAAGGCCGCCAGTACGGCCCACGTCGCGGCGACGACGAGCGGGGGTGTGACGTGGAATTCCGCCCAAGCGAACAGCACGAGATTTGTAGGCGGCGCGCACGCGAGCGCGATGAGGCCGGTCGCCCGGCAGAAACGCACGTGCTCGTCGACGAGATACTCCACTTGCGTGTCGTCGCCGAACAGCATCGCCGGCGCGACCGCGACGCTCCAAGCGATCGCACACAATACGATCCCCGATAGCGCCGCCGCGAGCGCCGGAATTCGATACTGCGGATAAGCGGTCAGCGATAGGGCTGCGGCGATGCAGATCCCGGCGCACGTCAGAACGAGTGGCGGCAACGAACTCCAAGCGTTACGACGCACGAGCGGCGCGACGCGTCGTTCGGTGTTGCGACGGAAGTGCAGATATGCGAGGAATACGGCGATTGCAAGCGCCGCGCAGCTCGCCGTATACGGAAGCACCATGGGGACCGCGGGAAGCAACGCTAGCCCCGCCATCGCAATCGTGAAGACGCCGGCGTAGCGCGTGTAGACGTCCGTCCCCTCTGCGTCGACTCGCGCTTCCACAACGCGCTGTAATCGGGCGCGTTGCTCCGGCCCGAGCGCGGCGCGCGCACCGCGAAAATAGAATTTGATGCTGCCGAAACAGCCGGGCGTGGCAATTTCCAAGATTCCGAGAAGCCCGATTGCAATCGCCGTGACGATACGGGCAAGTTGGTCCGGAGAAAGGTGCTCGATACTCATTGTATCAGCATCCTAATACAATGAAAGCGTTTGTGTCAATACCCTGGTACAAAACGCCAAGGGACGTTACTACCAGGCGGTGCCGGCCTGCGTCGCGTGCGCCAGCCAGAAATCGAAGCTCGCCCGAGCTTGCGCTTCGAGCATGGCGTCGCCCGGAACGACGTCGCGACCGATCGCACGCGCGAGCGTTGCGCGCGGACCGTAATTCACATCGAGGATCACGTCGGCGGCGCGCAGCCCGTCGAGAAGTTCGGCAGGCAACTCCACGCCCGGCGGCAGCGTGCTGACGACGATTTCGGGGACGTTATCCGAAGGCCACGGCGCAGCTTCGTAGCGTACGCACGCGTCGGTTACGCGTTCCGGATCGCGTCCCCACACGAACGCGTAGGCGTCGTTGTCGTGCAGTTCCGCGAGGATGGCTCGTGCCGTTGCCCCGTATCCTAGTACGCCGATGCGCGCGAGCGCGATCGGTTCGTCGAGCAACGCCTCGATCGCGCTACGCGCGCCGATGCCGTCGGTGTTCGTTCCGAGCGCGCTGGGGCCGAAGTATATCGTGTTGACCGCGCCGGCCCGGCGCGCTTCTTCGGCGAGCGCGTCGCACGCCGCAACGGCTTCTTCTTTCAACGGATAGGTAACGTTGCATCCGGCGAAATTCTCCGAGCGCAGCTGCGCAATCGCTGCGACCGCATCGCCGCGCGGTACGCGAATCGCCAGGTAACTTCCCTCGATGCCCGATTGTTCGAGGAAATCCCGGTGCAGCCGCGGGCTCGCGCTGTGCTCGACGGGATCGCCGACCAACGCGAATTTCATGGCGTGCGCCGGTTCGGCAGCATCAGCCGTTCGAAGAAGCGGAAAAAGCCGGTGAGCGCGAGGTCTTTCGCTTCGATCGGTTCGGTGAGGATCGTATAGAGACCGCAGAGTTTGCCGCCGAGGACGTCGGTGAAGAGCTGATCTCCGACGACCGCGATTTCCCGCCGGCGCAATCCCAAGCCGCGGACCGCGCGCAGGAATCCGAACGGCAGCGGCTTGAGCGCGTTAGGAATGCAATCGACGTTCAGCTGAGCGGCAATGGCCGACACGCGAGCGCGGTAATTGTTCGAAAGCATGACGATCCGGAAGCCGCGATCGTGGGCGCGGGCGACCCACTCGAGGTGTTCCTTCGCGAGTTCGGTCTCTCGGAAGCCCAGCAGCGTGTTGTCGAGATCCACGATGAGGCCGCGAATGCCCTCGGCCTCGAGCTCTTCGTGTGGGACGTCGTGGAGTCGCGGCGCGAACCGGTTTGGTCCGAACATTCGCGCTGGCTTGCACCGGTTATCCCCGGTATCCTCGAAGCTTTCCACACCGCTTCCGCCGGGCGCCGTTTTAGCGGCCTTTTCATCCCCCGCTTTCCGCTCTTACCCACAGGCTGCGCACAAGGAGTTGTGGGTTACGACCCCAATATCTTGTGGTACTCGGCCAAATGCGGCACAATAGGTGTCCCGGAGCCGAAGCCGTCTTTCCCTTATACGAACAGGTGTTCGCATCGGCGCCGGCGAAGCCTTTGAGGTCCGCCAGCGGCACGCGCGAGAGGCAAGGAGCATCGACATGAAGTTTCAGCGCACGTATTCGACGCCCGACGACGCCTACGCAGGCATCGCCTTCGAACCGCGCACGTCCCGAATCGTCAATCCCGACGGTTCGGTGATCTTCGAGGCCCCAGACGTGATGGTGCCGACCGGCTGGAGCCAGGTCGCCGTCGACGTCCTCGCCCAGAAGTATTGCCGCAAGGCGGGGATACCGAAGGCGACCAAGCGCGTCGAGGAGCCGGACGTGCCCGACTGGCTGCGCCGGTCGGTGGCCGACGAGGCCGCGCTCGCCGACGTTCCGCGCGACGACCACTTCGGCCCGGAGCGTGACGCCCGTCAGGTGTTCGATCGTCTCGCCGGGTGCTGGACGTATTGGGGCTGGAAGAACGGCTACTTCGATTCTGAAAACGACGCACGCATCTATCACGACGAGATGCGGGCGATGCTTGCGCGCCAAATCGGCGCTCCGAACTCGCCGCAGTTCTTCAACACCGGGCTGCACTGGGCGTACGGCATCTCCGGCCCGGCGCAGGGACACTACTTCGTCGACGCGGCAAGCGGCGAAACGCTGCCGTCGCCGGATTCGTTCACGCATCCGCAGGTCAGCGCGTGCTTCATTTTGGGAATCGAAGACGACCTCGTCAACGAGGGCGGAATTTTCGACGGCGTCATTCGCGAGGCTCGGATTTTCAAGGGCGGTAGCGGCAGCGGGGCCAATTTCTCCAAGCTGCGCGCGGCCGGAGAGAAACTCACCGGCGGCGGGACGTCGAGCGGTTTGATGTCGTTCCTCAAGGTGTTCGATCGCGCCGCGGGTGCGATCAAATCGGGCGGCACGACGCGCCGTGCCGCGAAGATGGTCGTGCTCGATGCCGACCACCCCGATATCGAAGAATTCGTCAACTGGAAGGTGCGCGAGGAGCGCAAGGTCGCCGATTTGGTCGTCGGATCGCGCATGTTCGAAAAGCACGTCAACGCGATTATCGCGGCCGCGCACGACACGCGCGTCCCCGAACACGCTCGACTGGACCCGGCGCTCAACACGTCGCTGCGCCACGCCATTCGCGAGGCCAACGGCTTGGGGATTCCGTCGGGCGCAACGCAAGCCGCGCTCGACTACGCGCGTCAAGGCTACACGCATCTGGAAGTCGAGCAATACGACACGGCCTGGGATTCAGAAGCCTACATCACCGTTTCCGGCCAAAACTCGAACAACTCAGTACGCCTCACCAACGAGTTCTTCAACCGGATCGACGCCGACGGCGATTGGGATCTGAAGTGGCGTACCAACGGCGGCCTCGCGAAAAGGATCAAAGCGCGCGATCTGTGGGAGCAAATCGGCTTGGCGGCGTGGCATTCGGCCGATCCGGGACTGCAATACGACGACACGATTCAAGAGTGGCACACTTGCGCCGCCGACGACCGCATCAACGCAACTAACCCATGCGTTACGGGCGATACGCTGGTCGCGACGGCGGACGGTCCCAAGCGAATCGAGGATTTAGTCGGGAAAGCCGCGTTCGTTATCGGCGGCGACGGCCGCCGGCACTTCGTGAATCGAATCTTCCCAACCGGAACGAAACCGGTTTACCGGTTGTCCACGAAATCTGGTTATGAGCTTCACGTTACCGGCGACCATAAGGTTTGGACCGAAAATCGCGGCGATGTGCCGGCCCGCGAACTCCAAGGCGGTGACGTACTTGCTCTGCACGGCTCGGGGTTCGGAACGGAACGAATCGATCCCGATCTTGCTATGGGCATCGGCTTAGCCGTCGGTGACGGATGCGTGACGAACTCCCGCACGCCCGGATTGATCATTACGATGGCAGCCGAAGAGGGACCTGTTCTTGAAACCGTCGCGACTGCGATCAACGTGGTCAAATCACATGCGCCTGATGGCCGAGGGCGGCGGACGACGACAGTTACGCTACCGTTGAGAGGAACCGGCGCACGCATTTCGACCGGGAATGCTTCGATCGTTGCGTTTTTTCAACGTCATGCTGTCCTTAACGAAGGTAGCGCTCTCAAGCGCTTTACAGATGCGATCTACGCACTGGACCGCGAGTCCACTTCGAAGGTTCTTCAGGGACTGTTCACGGCTGATGGAACCGTGGCGAACTATGGCGGCAAGTCGCAGTACGTCTCGATAGACTCGTCGTCAATTACACTTCTTCGCCAAACGCAGCATCTTCTTCTGTCCTTTGGAATCAAGTCTAAACTTTATACCGATCGCCGTACGACACTTACGACTAACTGCCCCAACGGAAAGGGGAGCCATTCAGAGTACACTGTCGTGCAGATGCACTCGCTCCGAGTGTCGCGTTCTTCACGTCTCACCTTCGAGCGCGAGATCGGCTTCCATCCAGAATCATTGAAAGCCGAGGCACTACGCATATTGAACGCTTCGGTAGGATGCTATGCGGACCCGCTAGTTGACGAATTCTTGGCGCTGGATCCAGTCGGTGAACGCGCGGTTTTTGATCTAACGGAATCCGATACGGAACACTTCGTTGCAAATGGATTACGAATACATAATTGCTCGGAATACATATTCATAGATGATACCGCGTGTAATTTAAGTAGCCTAAATTTGGTTAAATTCCTTAACGATGACGGTAATTTCGACGCGAAGCGGTTCGCCGAAGCGGCGCGCGTGTGGACGACGACACTCGAGATCTCGGTGACGATGGGCCAGATGCCGTCGAAGCGCATCGCCGAGAAGAACCATCTGTATCGCACGCTCGGCCTTGGGTACGCGAATCTCGGCACATTGCTCATGCGGATGGGCCTGCCATATGATTCCGAGGAAGGCTTCGGCTGGTGCGCTGCGATTTCAGCGCTGATGACGGGCACGGCGTATCGGACCTCCGCGGAAATGGCGCAGAAGCTCGGTGCCTTCGCGCGCTTTGAAGCCAATCGCGAACCGATGCTGCGCGTCATTCGGAATCATCGCCGCGCCGCGTACAACGCGCAGGATGCGGAATACGAACAGTTGACGACGAAGCCGGTGACGCACGCGCCGACGCTCTTCACACAAGAGACTTGGGCGCTGGCGCGCAAGATGTGGGACGACGCGCTTTCGATCGGCGAGGTCGCAGGATTCAGGAATGCGCAAACGGTTGTGATCGCTCCGACGGGATGCCTCACCGGCGACTCGCTCGTCGTGACCGACCGCGGGCTCGCGCGCTTGAACCGCTTGGGCAACCCCGATGGCGCGAAGTGGCAGGACGTGGAATTCCGGGTCCTCACCGACGACGGCGATCAACGAGCGACAAAGTTCTTCGTGAACGGCATCGAACCGACTCGTCGAATCTGCACGAAGAGCGGATACGTGATCCAGGGTACGCCGACGCATCGCGTCAAGATCGTCGATCCGCAAACTGGGGATCTGCAATGGAAGCGCATGGCCGAGATCGGCACCGGCGACGTGGTGGCGTTGTCAATGGGCGGCTTCGTAGGCGCTCCGTGCGACGTTGCGCTGCCGGATCTTTCCGAACAGTATTGGACGACCGATTACTCGACGCGAGTGCCTCGCCGCATGACGCCCGACCTTGCCGAGCTTATCGGATACTTCATGGGCGATGGCTCGTTCCATAGCAAGGGTCTCCGCTTCCGCGTTTCGCAGCAGGACCACGACGTCGTGGATCGCCTGCGATGGCTTGCAAAGGATCTCTTCAATCTCGAAGCGGTCATCACGCAGAAGACCGGCTACGTCGAGGTCTCGTTCCACTCCGTGCCGCTGACGATGTGGTGGGAAGCGTGCGGCCTTCGGAAGCTGCCGCCGTCACGGGAGCACCGAGGTAAGGGCTATAGGCCGCGCGTACCGGATGCCGTCCTCGCCGCCAACGATCCGTCGGTATACGCCGCCTTCGTTCGGGGCCTATTCGAAGCCGACGGAACGGTGACCGCCGGTATGCCGACGTGGTCGACCGCATCGGCGGATTTCGCCGAAGAGGTGAAGGTTCTGCTCCTCATGCTGCAGTTGCCGACCACGACGAGAATGACCATTTCAGGATGGGGCCGCTCGGCGATTTCCTGCACGCGGCTGTTGAATGCTTCGTATTCGAAGCACTTCCTCGAAACCGTTGGGTTCATGGGAGACCGCAAGCGTTCGGCCGTGACATATCGCTCCGACTGGCAACGCCGCAAACACGATAACGTGTACCTCGGTGAAAGGCTTTGTCGTGAACTCGTCGCCGCCGGTAGCATCAGCAAGGGTGTTATTTACAACTCCCACAAGCGTAATCCCGGCGCCGTTTCGCGTCAGGTGACGTTAGAGGCGGCGAAACGTACCGCCGACGAACGCCTGGCGTGCGCGCTGAACTTCTACTACGACGCGGTTGCGTCAAATGACGACGGCGGCGAACAACTCACTTACGACCTCAGCGTACCTGCGAACGTCACGTATATGGCGAATGGGTTCATCTCTCACAATACCATCGGTTTGGTGATGGATTGCGATACGACCGGCATTGAGCCCGATTTTGCACTCGTGAAATTCAAGAAACTCGCCGGCGGCGGATACTTCAAGATCGTCAATCAATCGGTCGACGCGGCTCTCCATAAACTCGGTTACTCGAAAGAGCAAATTGAGGCCATCGAGACGTACGCGAAGGGCACCGGCACGCTCGAGGAAGCACCCCACATCAACCGAGCGACGCTGAAAGCGAAAGGATTCGACGATGAAGCGATCGCGCGCGTGGAATTGGCATTGCCGAGCGCATTTGAATTGCCCTTCGTCTTTAACAAGTTCGTGCTCGGCGAGGAGTTCTGCCGAGAAAAGCTCGGGATCCCCGACGAAAAACTGAACGACTGGAGCTTCTCCATGCTCCGCGATGCTCTCGGCTTCTCGACACAGCAAATCGAGGAGGCATCCGCGCACATCTGCGGTCGCATGACGGTCGAGGGTGCACCCTATCTCAAGGACGAGCATCTGGCCGTCTTCGATTGCGCGACACCCTGCGGACGTTATGGCTCACGCTTCATCCGCCCGCTCGCTCACGTCGACATGATGGCGGCCGCGCAACCTTTCGTGAGCGGTGCCATAAGCAAGACTATTAATTTTCCGCAGACTGCGACGATTGCCGATGTCAACGAAGCATATCGCTACGCGTGGGAACGCATGATCAAGGCGGTCGCGCTCTATCGCGACGGATCGAAACTCTCGCAGCCGTTGGCGGGAAGTTACGACCTCGGTAGCGACGCCGAAGAGCCCGCGGCGGCGACCTCGCAGCCGTTTGCAACGCCGATGCAGGTTGCCGAGAAAATCGTCTACCGCTACATCGCCAAGCGCCGGCGCATGCCACAGCGGCGCAGCGGCTACACGCAGAAGGCCGTGATCTCGGGCCATAAAGTCTATCTACGTACGGGCGAGTACGAGGGCGGCCAACTCGGCGAGATCTTCATCGACATGCACAAGGAGGGCGCCGCCTTCCGCTCGTTGATGAACAACTTCGCGATCGCGATTTCGCTTGGGTTACAGCACGGCGTACCGCTCGAGGAGTTCGTCGAGGCTTTCACCTTCACGCGCTTCGAACCCAACGGCCCGGTCAGCGGTCACGACCACATCAAGATGGCGACCTCGATTCTCGACTACATCTTCCGCGAACTCGCCGTCAGTTATCTCGGACGCTACGATCTCGCGCACGTGCAGCCGTCGATGCAGATGGACGCCATGGGTCCGGAGCCACACGACGACTTCATCGCCGAAGAGGAGGGCGGCGTCCACGTTCGACCCGCAGGCGTCGACGAACGCCTGCATCCCGTCAGCACGCACCTGCACCCCGGCCACTTGACCGCAGACCAACCGCTTGGGTCGGCAGCGGTAGCTTCGCCGCCACCCGCTCAGACGCTCGGGTCGGTGTCGACTGGTGGAGCGGGCGGTACCGCCACGGCCACGCTGGCACGCACCGAAGCGATCAACGCGTCAAAGGCAAAGGGCTACACGGGCAACGCGTGCTCCGAGTGCGGTCAGCTGACGATGGTCCGTAACGGCGCGTGCGAAAAGTGCGATTCCTGCGGCGCGACGAGCGGATGTAGCTAGAAACGTCCGGTGTAACGCAATATGTTACAGGGCGACTGCGATGAAAAGTGGTCGCCCTTATCTTTTCATTTATCCCTTGCGCTGACCGGATTACGCCTTACACGTCACCTCCCACGAGGGCGTCCGCTTGGGAGCGAACAAGAGATCGTCATGGCGGCCTATCTCGTTGCGTTTCTTAAGTTTTCGTCGGAGCAGCCGGGATCGCCAGATGAATACGGTCGCCGAATGTCCAAATCTGGTTCTCCACCGCTGGTATGGATAGAAGGGAGCCTTCATGACGGCACCACGTTCAAAGCCGAACATCCTATTCATCATGGCCGACGACATCGGCTGGTTCAACGTTAGTTGCTACAACCACGGTATCATGGGCTACCAGACTCCGAACATCGATCGAATCGCAAAGCAAGGCGCGATGTTTACGGATTTCTACGGACAGCAGAGTTGCACGGCTGGACGCGCGGCATTCATTACCGGGCAGTCCCCAATCCGCACCGGCCTCACGAAGGTCGGTATGCCGGGAGCGACACTCGGTCTCAGCTTCGACGATCCCTCGGTTGGGCAGTTCCAAAAACATTTCGGCTACGCCACCGGTCAGTTCGGTAAGAACCACCTGGGCGATCGCAACGAGCACCTGCCCACGGTTCACGGATTCGATGAGTTCTTCGGAAACCTCTATCATCTCAACGCCGAGGAGGAGCCCTACTATTCGAACTATCCGAAGGACCCCGAGTTTAGAAAAAAATACGGCCCGCGTGGAGTGCTCAAATGCACGGCGACCGATAAGGACGATCCGACCGTAGACGAGCAGTTCGGCAAAGTCGGCAAACAAACGATTGAGAACACCGGCCCGCTCCCCAAGGAGCGCATGGAGACCGTAGACGAGGAGTTCCTCGGTTCGGCGCTCGACTTCATCGACAGGAAGACGAAAGAGGGCGTTCCCTGGTTCTGCTATTTCAATCCGACGCGGATGCACGTTATCACACACCTGAAGCCATCCTCGGTCGGCAAGACGGGGCTCGGGCTCTATCCCGACGGTATGGTAGAACTCGACGGGTACGTAGGCCAGTTGCTCGATAAACTCGATGATCTCAAGATCGCGGACAATACGATCGTCGTCTTCACCACCGATAATGGGGCCGAAGTCATGTCATGGCCGGACGGCGGTGCCACACCATTCCGCGGCGAGAAGGATACGAACTGGGAGGGCGGCTGGAGGATTCCGTGTGTCATGCGCTGGCCCGGTGTCATCGAACCCGGCCGTGTCATCAACGACATCTGTTCGCTTCAAGACTTCATCCCGACATTCGCCGCTGCCAACGGAGAGCCCAACCTGGTCGAAAAAGTAAAAACGGGATACAAGATGGGAGGCAAGACGTACAAGGTCTGCCTCGATGGCTATAACCTGATGCCGTTCCTGGCCGGTGAGGTGGACAAATCGCCGCGCGACGGGTTTATATACTGGAGCGACGATGGCGATTGCATGGCGATGCGCATGGGTCGGTATAAGATCGTTTTCGCCGAGCAGCGAAGTGCCGGTCTTGATGTCTGGCGCGAACCGTTGTCGCCCATGCGGATTCCTAAGTTCTTTGATCTTCGCGCCGATCCGTTCGAGCGCGCCGACGAGTCATTCAAATATAACGACTGGTTCCTTGAAAATATGCCACTTCAGTACGCAGCACCACCTCTTCTCATGCAGTGGCTCGAAAGCTTCAAGGAGTTCCCACCGAGGGCTAAGGCTGCAAGCTTTACGATCGACCAAATAGTCGAAACCTTGATGCCAAAGAGTTGAGCTTCACATCTGCTTCGATTGACTGCGCCGGCGAGCAGGACGGCGCGCTGATTTAGAGGGAAGCCAAGCACGATGCGCCTGTCGCGATCGCGTTTTCTCTCCGCGGCGGCCGGTGCCGCCGCGCTTCCGTACGTCGAGTGGCTGCGCCCGGCACTGGCGGAACAGCGGCCGTCGAGGCTCACCGACATCGACCACATCGTGATCCTGATGCAAGAGAACAGATCGTTCGATCACTACTTCGGAACGCTCAGCGGCGTTCGCGGATTCGCCGATCCGCGGGCGGTGCTGCTTCCGAACGGACGCCCCGTCTTCTATCAGCCCGACGAAGCCTCGCGCGACGGTTACGTGCTGCCCTTCCATCTCGACACGAAAACGACGAGCGCGCAACGCCTACACGACCTTAGTCACGCGTGGGGAACGCTGCACAAGTCCTGGAACGGAGGCCGCCAAGACGGTTGGGTCAATGCGCATTACCGCAGCGACGGAAAGAACGCGCCGCTGACGATGGGCTATTACACCCGAGACGATCTCCCGTTCTATTATGCGCTCGCGGATGCTTTTACGATCTGCGACGGATACCACTGTTCGTTAATGGGGCCGACGAATCCCAACCGCTACTATTGGATGACGGCATCGATCGACCCCGGCGGACGCGACGGCGGCCCCGCGACCGACAATAGAGGAACTCGCTACACGTGGGAGACATACGCCCAGCGGCTGCAGCGCGCAGGAGTCTCGTGGCGCATCTACCGATCGGAAAGTACCAATCGGTACCCCGTGGGGCTCGACGTCATTATGAACTTCGCGGCGTTTCAGGACGCCTCGTCCAACTCGAGCCTTTACGAAAACGCGGTAAAGCTGCGGCCGGTCGAGACGATGCTGCGCGACATACGCACCGGGAATCTGCCCTCCGTCACATGGATCGTTCCGCCGTACGACCTCTGCGAGCACCCCGACATGCTACCCGCCGCGGGCGAGGACTACTTGCGGCGAATTCTTGAAGCGTTTTGGTCGAATCCCGCCGTTTGGTCGCGCACGGCGTTCATTCTCGTCTACGACGAGAATGACGGACTCTTCGATCACGTGGTTCCCCCGACGCCGCCGCTAGGCACACCGGGGGAGTTCATCGGCGAACTGCCGATCGGCTTGGGCTTTCGCGTACCTTGTCTCGTGATCTCATCGTTTTCGCGCGGCGGTTTCGTCTGCGGCGACACTTTCGACCACACCTCGACGCTGCGGTTGATCGAAGCGCGCTTCGGCGTCGAAGTGCCCAACCTCACCAAATGGCGGCGCGAAACGTGCGGCGATCTCACCACCGCCTTTGGCTTCGGCGAACCTGCAAACACCAGGGTTCCCACGCTGCCGCGCACGGCCGAACTGCTAAGCCGCGTCGAGCAACAGGTCGCTGTGTTACCGCGACCTCGCGTTCCCGCCGTCCAAGCTATGCCGAAGCCGGAAGCGGGCGCTATCGTGCGTCGCCGGCGACCGTCACGAAGGCTCTCAACCGCTCCACTTAGTGGCTCAGGGCGTTGACTTCGTCGATGAAGTCGACGCCGAAGACCACTTGCAGGATGGCAGCTCGCCGCTTCAGCTCCGCCAGGTATGCCTGGTCGTATTCCGAAGGCGGCGCCATCTCCGTCGTGTTCACGCTGCCGAGGAAGAGAAGCGCATCGATCATTGCATCCGCTTGCAAGAACGAGCGTGGTGGCGGCGTGTATTCCACTGAGGCTCCATTGACGATTTTAACAAATCTCACTCGCGGTACGAAATGCGCGAACGACGTTGAAGCGAACCCGCTCTGCGCGATCGTCTTAACGACGGGCGGATGTGGTGGTTGCCCCGCGCCGAAGTATGGCCATATCGTAAAGAGCGACCCTGGCCGCTCGGCACGCAGGATGGCACCGACATTTTCGCGTTGGCGTGCTACCGCTGCTTTGCCCGCCCGCACATCGTAGTGCGTTAGATGCGTGCTCCCCATGATCAAGAGCCCGCGACGATGCTTGTCGAGAACTTTACGTTCGACGACGTCGGCGTAGAACCAGTCGCGGTAACCGTACGCACGTGGAAAATCCGCCGGCGTACGAATCGCACTCCAATCGATCGGGGGATCGCCAAGCAGCACGCGTAGGCGGCTACCCTCGGGGACCTTCCGATTCACCTCCCGTATCGTGTGAAAGAAGCCCTCATACATCGGCGCGTCCCACACCAAGAGCTGCGTCGTGTTACGCCAGATCTTTTCAACGTCGGCTTTGGGGACGTCGGACCCGGCGACGTACGCATCGGCGATTGACTGGTATCGCGCGTTCCCAAACTCGACGATGATCGTCGGGTGCAAAGCAATAAAGGAGGGAGTTGTAACCAGGGTTTTGAGAAACTCGTGAAACTGCCGGCTTTGATGCGGCTCACCGAGTCCGACCAACTGATGCGTCTTTATCGCCGCGATCGTCTTTGCGCAAGCGTCGGTTGTTGCGTAGGCGGGCTGTGCTCCTATCGCGGCGAGGCTCGCGGCAAACGCGACGAGGAACTTATGGACGCCGACTATGGAAACTAGTCGTCCCTTTCGGCCGACTCGACGGTGGGCTCGCCGCCTTCTTCGACTCGGACCGCAAATAGGATCGGGCTACAGCAGATGGGGCAATCCTCGGTGAAGCGTTGACTGCCCCCGGCCGTCGTGTCGACGCCGACGTGATTTTCCTTTCCGCAATACGGACACGTGTAGGGAGCATCGTGCTCGAGCGGCATTCACCAATGCTCGCACAGCCGACGGTCGCGTTGGCAAGCCGAACGCGTTTCGGCGGCTTCCGAAGCGCTCATCCGCTTGGGCCGCTGATCTTTTTGCCCTCGAAGATCGGCTTGAGGAACTGGCCGTCGTTCACGCCGACCTCGGCCGCGATGAGGTCGTTGAGCAACCGGTTCATCCGCAGAATGCTCTCGCGGTTTTTCTCCGGCTCGATCGCCAAGTTGTGCATCTCGTGGGGGTCGCTTTGGAGATCGAAGAGCTGAACGTCGTTATTTTTGAGGATTTCCTCTAACGTCTGCGGCGTGTTAAAGGCCGTGGGCGCGTAGTAGCGGCCAAACTTGTACCGTCCGTCGAAGGTGAAGGAAAGGAGGCCGCGCTTCGTGAGATTGACTTTGCTGATCGGCGGTTGCGCCGTTTGGCCCAACATCTGCGTATCCATGACGCTCTGAAGATAGGTTGCATCGACCGTGGCAAGACCCATGTAGTTGAAGAGCACGCCTTGGCGCACGGCGTCGAGCTTGGCTCCTTGGGGATTCGCGAGCACGCTCGAAAAGTCGTGTCCGGGCAGCGCTTTCACGGTCGCGGGTCGCTGCGTCTCGGGTAGACCCGTTAATCCGACGAACGTGGGAACCAAGTCCAGATGACTGGTGAGCGCGGTGCAGGTGGCGCCGGTCGCGCCCTGAGGGTGGGCGACGATCAACGGCACGTGCGCGTTCTGCTCGTAGGCGAACGGCCCTTTGCCCTTCAGGCCGCCGTGCGAACCGCCCATTTCTCCGTGATCGGCGGTGAACACGATAACCGTGTCGCGCCACAAGTCCATTTCGTCGAAGACGTCGACGATCTGCTTGACGTGCCGTTCGTTGTCCTGGATCGTGTTCAAGTAGTAGTTGTAGAAGATCGTCCACATGTCGGTACGATCCGTAGGTATCGTGCCCGACCAGCCGTCCCAGCCCCTTTGATACTCGTTCAAGGCACCCGGCATACCCTCGCCCGTCACCGATTCCGCGAGACTTGCCGGGAGCGTAAGCGGCCACTTCTTTTCATAGATCGAGTTGGGCGGCGGGGGCGGTGTTGCCGCAGGCGTCACGGGCTTCTGAACTGCAGGTTCGCCGGGAACGTTGGCGTCGCCGTACATGATATCGTGCGGATTCACGAAGCCCGCGACCATGAAGAATGGTTGACCGTTCTTACGCGATTGCGTGGCTGCGCTGCGGAGCCAACGCACGCTTTCACCGGCGATGAACGGATCGTTGTCGAAGCCGCTAAGTGGAGCGCTCCCGATATCGCCGCCGGCGCTGAACACGTCGAAGCCGTAGGCTTGGGCTGCCGTGCTGTAGTTGACGGTCGGCTCGGGAGTGAGAATTCCCTTATCCATCTCGAACTTCCCGAAATAGGCAGTCTTGTATCCGAGCCCTTTGAGCACCGAGCCGACGTTCGGAATGGTTGGGTCGAGCGTCGGCACGAAATCGAACTGCATCTGATCGATGACGTGATGGTATTGCGGCGGCCGCCCGGTGAGGAACGTTGCGCGCGATGGCGAGCATTGCGCCGAGGCGGTGTAATGGTGCGCAAACGTGACGCCGTTGCGCGCAATCGTATCCGTTCCCGGCAAAGAATACTCGGGGCCGCCAAGGAGCCGATGCGTCTGCTGGTCGACGATGATAAAGACGATGTTATAGGGCGGCTTGCCCGGAGGGCCGGTCCGCGTGGGAGGGCTATCGGGACTCTGCGCCTGCGTCTGCGAGGCTTGCGCAGTACTCGGGAGGCTCGATCCCAACGCGGCTGCCGCGAGCGTCGTCGCCCCGACAAGAACGTCGCGACGATTGACGGTGCCTTTCGCGGCGCTGCGTTTCATGCCAATAATCCTCCGGCGATACAGTTAGTGTGCCTAACCCGCCCGACGGTTCGACGGTCGAGCGCCCACTCCCGGTTCCAAAATATGCAACCGTCGGAATATGCACGCTTGCCGGCATCGAGCGTCAACTGCGCCGTCGCTCCGCGTGCGCGAAGACCCCGCCCTAATTCGAGCACGTTCGGCGGCATCAGGGCCGCTTGACGGCGAAGCGGTGATAGTGCGTGCGGCCGCGAATTATGCAATTCAGAAGATGGTTCGCATTGCAGCGTTTCTCGTTTGGATAGCGTTATGCGGCGGCGCCGCGTCTGCGCAGACGCCGGCCGCGCGCGCTGCGACCTCGACGTTGGAAGGGGTAACCCTGGGCGAATCGATGCAGCAGGTGCGCGAGGCGTTAGGCGACCCCGTACAAGTCCAACCCGTGGTCAATCATCAGATTTGGCGCTATATCGAACGCGGAGGCGCCGTGTTCGTCGACGTCATCCCGCGAAACAACGCCGTGACCTCCGTGACGGTGCTGCGCCGTCTCGACGACAGCTCCTATACGGATGACCGCGGCGTGGCATTCGGAATGAGCAGCGCCGAGGTTCGAGCGAAAATGGGTCCGCCGGCGCGCCAAACCACGAACTCCGACGACGGCTCGGTGGACTTATGGTACGTCGAGGGGGACACGGGGCGGATTTACGAATTCTTCGGAGACAAGCTGGGGTTCGTGCAAATCCTCGTTCGGCCGGGATCGCAACCAACGGCGGCCTCCAATGAGGCGACGATTGCGCCGGCCGACGGCAGTTCGATTGCGAATGCAATCCGAATCCGGCCGCCCAATCTTCTGGGTAACAGCATGTGGATCGACGCGTTTCTCGCGATGAACCCATGCGGAGGCGACGGACACTGGAAGGAAACGTCGTTGAATCTGCAGGCCGACCCGGCGACGAACGACCCGCTCGCCTATACGATCGTGCGCGCTAAATGCACGACCGGCGAAGCCGAGAAGACGTTCTTTTTCGACACGCGTGGCGTCGTCACGAAAACCGGGCCGAATGGCAGCCAGAACACGATTTATATCGACCCCGGGCAAATTCAAGTGCCGCCGCGGCCGTCCCCGTCTCCCGGGCCGAAATTGCAGCTACGGCCGTTCGCGCAGGTATTCCGCGACCGCAGTCTGCTTCGAATAATTCGCCCAGTCGAGCGGAGTGCCGTCGAAGAGGATATCGTGGACGTCGGTCCGCGCACCGCGTTCGACGAGTAATCTCACCGCGGCAAGGTGTCCACCGAGCGCCGCCTGATGCAGCGGCGTAGCGTGTGAGTGGCCGCCGACCGGCGCGAATCGATTCGGATCTTCTCCCGCGTCCAGCAGAAGTCGCACGATGTCCGTGTGCCCGTGCTGCGCCGCCATCGCCAGCGCCTTCTGACGCGATTCCGCGTCTGCACTGGGCAACGTTGCCTTTGTTTCCGCGACGAAGCCGAAAGCTGCGGCGACGACCAGATCGACCCTAGCGCCGCGCTGAATCAACGCTTCAACGGCATCGAACTCGCCGTAGAGAGCAGGCGTGTAGACGGCCGCGTTTGGATCTGCTCCGTACTCGCACAAAACGTCGATGAGCGCGCGCTGCACGCCGCTTACTCGTGCTACGTCGCTGGAGGCGACGAGGTCGAGTGCCGAATTCAGCGCCGCACGATCGGACTTCGCGCCGGCATCGAGAATGGTCCGCGCCATGTCGGCGGCATTCGGCGGCAAGGTCCCGCGCCGCGTCGGGTTTTCGGCGACGAACTCCAGCAGCGTCGGTTTCTGGAAATAGTTCCCGCCTTCGAGCGCCACGCGTTGACTGACGACCCGCGGGTGCGCTCGGAGATGTTCCCGTAAACCCATCGCGTCGCCGGAATCCAGCAGGTCGACGGCGCGTCTGAACGCTGCATCTTGAATGCGCTCGTGCGCGGGGAGACTGAAATGATCTCGCTGCGGGTTTTCAACGTAGGTCTCGAGCCGATCCCACGACGCAAAACCGTATTCGCGAGCGACGGCGAGTTGCGCGTCGCTCAAGGCCAGGCGAGCCTCCGCGATGCCGGAATCGCTCGCGGCACGAAAACGCGGATGGAACTCTCGTATGCGTTGCGCCGCTTGCTGGGTGCCGGCGCGCTGCTCGCACAGCAAGTCTTTGGCCCGCCGCGTGAGTTGCTCCAGATCCAGGCTGGAAGGCAGCCGCCGAGTAGGCATAGGCGCAACCCTTCCCGGCACGCGCCGGTCATCCCGCGTATGAACGACGCACAAGAGATACAGCGGCACGATTCACCCGGCGGCCGGCCGCAGCCGCTTTGCTATCACAACGGTACGTTGTGGGTCGGGGCTTGGGATACCGATCGCGTTTACGCAGTCGATCCCAGGTCTTGGACGATTTCCAACGAGTTCGCAGCGCCCGGCCGGCCGTACGGCATTGCCGCGATCGGCGACGAACTGCGCGTCGTCATCGCGATCGGCGAAGACGAAGACCGTTACATCTACCGCTTTGCGCCCGAGACCGGCTTCGACAGCGCCAGCAAGACGGCGTTGCCCGACCTCACGGGTTCGTACCTCGCCTCCGACGGTGCGACGCTCTACATGACGCAGCTCGGTAAGCGCCGCATCGTCACGCTCGACGACGCGGCAGCCATCGTGCGCGAAATAGCCCTTCCGACCCGCTGCCTCGGCATCGCCTTCGGACCGAACGGCGCCTTTTATATGATCGCCGCCGACGAGGAGTTCGAGAGCCTTAAGCTTGCGACGTTCGACGTGAACGCAGAAGCGCCGCAACCGAATCCGGTCGCGGCACTCAACGACGACGCCCGCGGGCTGGCTTTCGACGGCAGCGCGTGGTGGACGAGCTACCGCGAGGCCAGCCTGGTCGTCAACTTCAAACCGTGAAGGGGGAGGGAACCCGAGTGGGTTCCTACATGCCGCCCTTCTTGCAGGTGATCGTAACGGTGCTGACCTTCCCCTGAGGATCGGTCGTCGTTACCGTGTCGCTGGTTTGGGTATCGCTGACCTTCGTCGAGACGTCGCTGACCATGGTGCCGTCGAGGCCCTTGCCCGACCACGTCAACGTGTTCCCTTGCCATCCGGGCGACGACGAGATTCCGTATCCGCCGAAGTTGTCCATGTAGTCTTGGACCCACTGTTTGATCGTCGGATCGTAGGTCACGTTCGTCATCGAGTTTTGCGCAACCGTACGGTATTCATCGAACGGCGGCGACGTGGCCGTGTCGAGCATCCACATGCCGTCGGCACTCATCGCGAAGACGTCGGTCTCCATACGAGTCTTGCCGCGCAGCGGTTGCGAGCACGTCCAGGTCCCGAGATAGAAGTTCATCGGCGAGAAGTCCGGCTTCGGAATCGGAACCGGCGTCGGGGCCGCGGATGGCGACATCTGTGCCGTCGACGCTAAGGGAGCGGCGGCAAAACCAACCGCAAGAAGCGCGCACCCAAGCGCGTAGAGTCCGGAACGCTTCATAAAACGCAGTATCCTTTCTGCGGAATGGTGGCCGCAGGGCTGTAACGTTGTAGGCCGCCAGGCCGAGCGCCTCCTTCCCTGCGGCGCGGACGCCGGGCTCCGGGCGTCTCCGCGCGAATGCCCGCCGCCATGACTGTCGCAAAAGCGCTCCTGGCCGCTCTTACGCTTTCCGCCGCGTTGCTCGGCGCCGCGTGCTCGCGCCCCTCGCAAGGCCACGAGGCGTTCGTCATCGCGCAACAGTGGGAGCCGCAGTCGCTTAACCCGGCGCTCGAAAACGGCACCTCGTCGACCGAATGGTCGATGCTCGTCTTCTCCTACCTCGTCAAATACGACGATCGCGGCCGGCTCGTGCCCGACGTCGCCGAGGAGGTGCCGACGCTCCGCAACGGCGGCATCAGCCGCGACGGCAAGACGATCGTCTATCACATTCGCCGCGGTATCCGCTTCGCCGACGGCTCGCCGCTGACGGCCGAAGACTGCGCGTGGTCGGTCGACGCCGTCAACAATCCGAACAACAACGTCCAGAGCCGTTTTGCCTACGACGACGTGGCGAGCGCGGAGGCGCCGTCACCGGCCACGCTGGTGCTTCATCTCAAGCGTCCGTTTCCGCCGCTGATCGTCGTCGTGGAGGCGCCGCAAGGATTCCCCATCTTTCCGAAACGTGCGCTGGCGAGTTTCCCGAACTTCAACCAAGTCGCGTTCGACGGCGCGCCGTTCGGCTCAGGACCCTACCGGGTAGAACGCTGGCTGCGCGGCGACCGCGTCGAACTCACGGCGAATCCTTATTACTGGAGAGGGCCGGTCGCCATCAAGCGGATGACGATCCAGTTCGTCGCGAATTCGCAAACCGCACTGAACGTGCTGCAGACGCACGAAGTTGACGGCTACTTCGACGCCCAAGACTACGCGACGTACCCGCAGATGCTGACGTTGCGAGGGTATCGCGTCACGAGCACGTTGCAGAACGCCGTCGGCGCGATCATCTTCAACACGCAGGATCCCTTGACCGCGGATCCTCGGGTTCGTCACGCGCTGGCTGAAGCGATCGACATTCCCGCGCTCATAGCGAAGGCGTACCGCGGCGCGCTCTCGAGCCGGGAGGCCGCCGCCGGGCTCTTCCTGTGGGCCTACGACCCGCACGCGTATCCCGACATTCCCTACGATCCGGCCGGTGCGCGCCGGCTGCTCGATCTCGCCGGTTGGCATTCAGGTGCGGGAGGCCTGCGGGTCAAGGACGGCCACCCGCTCGATCTTCTGCTGATTTTACAGGCGTCGACGCCGGCCGACGCGATCGTCGCCGACAACGTGGTGCAGTACGAGAGCGCCGTCGGCGTTCGCGTGACGCTCAAGCAGTTCAACATCACGCAGTTCGTCGCGCCGGCATCCGAACACGGCCCCGTCTACGGCGGGAAGTTCCAGATGGCGCTCTACTCCTTCGAAAACGGGGACGATCCGGATACGACCGACCAGTTCGCGTGCGCCAACGTTCCGCCCAACGGTTATAACAAGTCGCGCATCTGCGATCCGCGCATCGACGCGCTCCTCGCGCGCGGCTTGAGCACCTACGACCCGGCGGCCCGAGCCGTGACCTACCGCGCGCTTCAGGCGCTCCTTTATAGAGAACTTCCGATTGCACTGATCTACCGGCGCACGCAGCTCAATGCGTTCACCGACCGGCTCCGGAATCAGACGACCTCGCTCTCCGGAGCGTTCTGGAACGTCGGCGCGTGGTCGCTAGCACCGGCGTCTCCCTGAACGGCGTATGCTAGCGTAGGTGACTCTCGAGAAAATCCGTGGTCGCCTGGTCGGCGTCGAGCCACGACTGCCAGCGAAGAAAGCCGTGAATATCGTTTGGGATGACGATCTGCTCGAACGGAACGTGCGCCTGCGTCAAGCGCTCGACGAGGTCGACCATCTGGTGAAATTGGACGTTGCGGTCGTCGTCGCCTTGAATGAGCAGCACCGGGGAGCGCCACGTCGAGACGTACGCGTCGGGCGACGAATACCAGGCCGTGCGAAGGAACTTTTTCTCGTCGATCGTTTGATACCGTTTCACTTGTGATTCAAACCACTCCGGAAACATCGACCAATCGTGCACGCCGTGAAAGTCGACGCCGGCCTTGAAGATGTCGGAGTTCTTCGCCAGTGCCATCGCGGTGAGATAGCCGCCGTACGAGCCGCCCCATATGCCCATGTGCTGAGGATCAACACGCGGATTCGCGCGCAGAAATGCCGCTCCGGCGAGCACGTCGCGGTACTCGCTCGCGCCGGCCGGCCCCGCCGCGTCGGGGTTCTGAAAGTCGTGACCGTATCCGATACCGAGCCGGTAGTTAACCGATAACACCACGAACCCGCGGCTGGCCAGATACTGATTGGTGGCGTACGCGTACGAATAGTAATCCATGTAATGCCACGTCAGGAGCATCTGCCGCTCGGGTCCGCCGTGCACGAAGATCACCGCCGGCTTCTTCGCCGGTCCGCCCGGCGCATCGAAGAGTTGTCCGTGAATCACTAATCCGTCGGACGCAGGGAACGTCACCTCGCGCGGCGCCACGAGGGCGTCGCTCGGAAAATCCGGCGGGACCTGATCGGCGTCGATCGAGCGTCGGTCGACCGCGATCGTCATGGGCCGTTTTGCGCCGGCCTGCACGTATGCGACGCCGCCGGCGGTCGCTGCGGGCCACCACTCGCTATTCTCGCCGGTCGTCACCTGCGACGGCGCTCCTCCGCTCGCGGAGACGCTGAAGACGTGGCGCCTATCGTCGTCTCCGGCGAGGTTGCCCGTATCGGCCGTGTAGTAGAGCGTCTGCAAATCGGGCGATATCGCCGTATCTTCGATCATGAACGGACCGCCCGCGAGAAGCGTCGCGTGCCCGCCGCGCGCCGGGACCGCGTACAAGTTCGGCCAGTTCGATTGCTCGGAGATGAACGCCAGACGGTCGCCGGCGATCCATCGCAGCTGCGGGCCGTTGATGCCGGGGAGTGAATCGCGCAAACCGTTGCCGCTCCGCCAAGCGGTGTGCCCCGCACCGGTGGTCGCGTCGGCGACGACGATCTGCCACGGTTGGGGATATTGCAGGAGCGGGTCTTGGGGCGCGCCTCCGTCGCCGGGAGTGCGCACGAACGCGACGGCGTCGCCGGCGGGAGACCATTGCGGCGACGAGTCGTGCGAGGTCGTCGGCGCTAGGTATTCGATCGGCGTAGCGTCGTTCCGGTAAATGCCTACGAACGAATGATCGTCGCGGTCCGACGTGAATGCCAGTGCCTTGCCGTCGGGCGACCATTGCAGATCCCCGTCCTTCCCACGATCGAAGAAGAGAAGTGTGGCCGGCTTACTCCCGTCGATCGGCGCCGACCAAACTGCCTCATCCGGATCGTGAACGAATGCGACGCGCGCGCCGTCGGGCGAAATCGCGGGCGCATCGCCGTCACCGAGCACGGTTGGAGCGGGAGCACCCTGCGTGGAGATCGCAACGACGGTCATCGCCGGTTCCTTGGGCATCGAGTCCGGATTGGGCCACGGATGCGCCGTCCAGTTCGCGTCGTGGGCTCCGCCGCGCACGTAGACGACGTAGGCGCCGTCCTTCGAAACATGCAGGTTCGTCAATTCCTGCCCGTCATCCGAGGCAGAAACCCAGAGCCGGCGCGGTAAATACTCGGGCCCTCGCGCGAACCACACGCTGCGAATGCCGCTCTCGTCGAGGACGTAGGCGACGGCCGAGCCGTCGGGGCTCGCGGCCAATGCCATCGGCAGCGGAAAACTCAGCACTTGGCGCAGCGTGAAGAGTAGGCCGAGAAGAACGTGCATCCGTACCTCCTGAGATCGTCGCGCTCGTGAGACGGGAGACTATGGATTCGCGCGCTTCAGCAAAAAAACTCCATGGCGTTCGTCCGCGACGCGATACGTGCGGGCCGCAAGTGCCTCCCGCACGCGCGGCAGGATGTGGCCGTTCCACGCGGCGGACGCGTATCGTTCGTCATACAGCACGTACAGAGGCGCTCCTCGCAGTCCTATCTCGGCATGCGGAAAAAAGCCGAGATGCGCGTAGATTTCGTCGTACGAGCCGACGCTTGCGTCGGGCGGGATTTCCGCAGCGAGCGCGCGGGTGCCGGCATCGGCGCGACTCGGCCATCCCAAGAAATGTCCGAGGTGAAGCGGACTGAAGAACGCCAGCGTCAACGCGCACAGGATCGCACTCGCACCGATCCAGCGCCGGCCCGTGGCCGTGCCGCCGTGCCACATGCGCGCGCCCGCGACGGCAAACGCGACGAGGACGTAGGGCACCCACGCCGCGGCGTAGTGCTGACCCATCGTGTACGTGAGCGGCTCGCGCGATGCCAGCACTTCGGCCAATCCCGGCAGCGCCAACAGCACGACCGGAGTGCGTAGCGGCAGAAATGCAAGCGGCAAAAAGGCCTCGACGAGATAGGTGAGGCGGCCGCCAAGTTCCATCGCGAGCGGACGCAGCGGATAGCCGTGCCACGCGTAAAAGTGGCTCGGCACCCAGTGCTCGGGCGCTCCGGCGAGCGGACGAACGACGAAGAAGTATCCCCACATCGTCAGCGCCGAAACCGCAATTGCCGCGACGCCGAAGAGCACGCCGCGCGTTTGCCGAGTGCGGCCAAAATAGACGCACGCCGCCGCGCCGAGGAATGCCATCGCCGGCGCCTGGTCTTCTTTGGTCGCAAGCGCGACCAGTACGAGGATCGCGGCGATGCCGAAACGGCGCGCGTCGAGCGCCCACAGCAGCCACGCGATCGCGGCGGGCAGAAACGCCGTCTCGTGAAAATCGGTAAACGTGACGCCTTGCAAGGGCGGATAGATCAGCGCAATGCAGGCGATGGCCGCAGCGCCACGATCGGTCGTGCGGCGGCGCGCAACGGCATAGATCGCCGGCGCGACGAGCGCCGTCGCGACCGCTTGAACGAAAACCAGCACCAGCGGCGTCCGCGCGAGCCACAGCGGCGGTGCGAGCAAGTAGAGAATCGGCGAAAAGTGGTACGCAAAATGCGACGTTCTCTCGACGGTGTTGTCGAAGCCGTGGAACGCGCTCGCGATCGTCTGCGTGAAGAGGCCGAGATCCGCCCCCGAATGGTACGTGACGTACCGGTCCGCGCCGAGCACGAAGAAGACTGCGGCATAGGCGACGGTCGCTGCCGCAACCAATCGCGAGGGCGACGCGCGAAGGGGCACGCCGGGCCCATTCGAACTCAACGCCGGATGCGCATCCTTTTCGGCGTTTTACTGTCGGCAATCGCCGCGATCTCATCCGTGACCGGCGCGGCGGCGCGATCGTTGCAAATCGCCGACATGGGCCGCATCGTCAATCTCGAGGAGCCGGCCGTAACGCCCGACGGACGATCGGTCGCGTTGATCGCGATTCGACAGAATCTCGACGCCGCCACGGAAGTCGATTCCCTCGTACTGGTCGACGTCTCGACCGGAAGGCTGCGAACGTTGCTGCGCGGACGCGACGTCGCCGTGCCGCGTTGGTCTCCCGACGGAAGACTGCTCGCATATCTGGCGCGGGCGTCCAGCGGCGTCGTGCAGGCCTACGTGCGAACGCACGACGGCACGATCCGGCAGATGACGCACGCGGCGGCCGACGTGATCGACGTCGCGTGGAGTCCGGACGGCCGCCGTCTCGCCTACGTCGCCACCGACCTCCCGCCCAATCGCGAGGCGCTCGCGCACCACCACGACTATTTCTTCGCAGGCAACAACGACTACACGGCGACCGCGCTCACGCCCCCGGATCATCTCTGGATCGTTTCGCTGCGCGACGGTCGCGAACGCCGCCTCACCGAGGGAACCTGGACGATCGCGCAGACCGATCCCGGAGGCATCTTCTCCCCGCAAATCGCGTGGACGCCCGACGGGAGCCGCATCACGTTCACGCGCCTCGAAGATACGTTCGGCGGAAACGACGAGAACTCGACGCTTTGGCAGGTTCCCTCGACCGGCGGCACGCCGGCGAAGCTGCCGACCGGTCACGACCGCTTCGAACTCAGCCCGTCGTACGGCCAGCACCAGAGGGATCTCGTATATTGGTACCCGCGCGACGGCAACTACCTGGCGGAGAACGCCGTGCACGCATTCGACGGACAGCGCGACGAGTTGCTCGCACCTTCGCTCGATCGCAATATTGCCGGATCGCTCTGGTATCCCGGCGGACGGCGACTGCTGCTCTGCGCGAGCGACCGGACGCGCGTCAACGCGTGGAATCTCGACGCAACCTCCGGCCGGCTCACGCAACTTCAACTCGGCAACTTGAACGTCGTCTGCGATCCCTACTCGAGCAGCACGTTCGACGCGGGCATCGCCGGCGCGATCGACGCGCGCGGCGGCCTCGCGTTTCTCGCCACCGATGCCCGGCACGCGCGCGAACTCTACTACCTCGCTCCGGGCGAGCACGCACCGCGCCGTTTGACGCATTTCAACGACTTCGTCGACGGCATCTCCGTCGGCCGCATGACGACCTTCGATTGGAACGGTCCCAACGGATTCGCCGAAGACGGCGTGGTTACGTATCCGCCCGATTTCGACGCGGTGCGCGCGGCGCGCCCCGACGCGAAGTTTCCGGTTGTGCTCTTAATCCACGGCGGCCCGGGTCTATCGAACGCGCTCGATTTCGTTTGGGAAGCGTGGCCGCTCGCACAGGCGATCGCCGCGCACGGCGACATTGTCTTTCAGCCGAACTACCGCGGCAGCGACAATCTCGGCAACGCCTATATGCTCGCTATCGTCGGCGACACGGCCCAGGGCCCGGCAAACGACATCATGGCGGGGCTGGCGGCGCTCGAGAAACAGCCGTACGTCGACCCGCAGCGACTCGCCGTTTCCGGCTGGTCGTACGGCGGACTGCTCACGACCTGGCTCATCGGCCACTACCACGCGTGGCGTGCGGCGGTTTCGGGAGCTGCCGTAAACGACGAAACCGAAGAGTACAATCTCTCGATCTCAAACGTGCAAAACCGGTTCTACCTTCTCGCGTCGCCCTACGTCGGCAACGGAGCGCAAATCTACGCCGAGCAGTCGCCGATCACGTACTATAAGGACATCACGACGCCGACGCTCATCTGGGGGACAACGCTCGACTCGACGGTGCCTATTCCGCTCTCATACTCGCTCTATCACGCGCTGACCGACAACCACGTGCCGGTGCGGTTCCTGGTTTTCCCCGCCTCGACGCACGGACCGGGAAATCCGGTCCAGCGGGCGGACCTCACACGCTTCTGGCTGGCCTGGCTCGACGCGCACCTGCACGGCTGAGCTCATCCGTTTCGCCCTGCAAAGCGTTATAGGAAGGATGACACGCTTTTTCGCCGCCCTCGTGGCGCTGCTCGTTACCGCCGGACCGGTCGGCGCGCTCCCTGCCGCTGCCGCTCAGCCGCAGCGGGTCGTCTTAGCCGGCGGCTGCTTCTGGGGCATGCAACTCGTCTTCGAATCGCTCGAAGGCGTGCGATCCGCGGTTGCGGGCTATGCCGGCGGCAACGCAGCGACGGCACACTACGAGATCGTCAGCACGGGGACGACGGGCCAAGCCGAATCGGTCGAAATCACCTACGATCCGTCGGTCATTTCGTTCAAGCAACTCCTCGACGTATATTTTCGCGTCGCGCACGATCCTACCGAGTTGAACCGTCAGGGGCCCGACGACGGCACCCAGTACCGTTCCGAAATTTTCTACACAACCGGCGATCAACGCGGGGAAGCGCTCGCAACGATCTCGCGGCTGGAGCACGCTCGCGTCTTTTCGGCGCCGATCGTTACCGTCGTGGCTCCGCTACGCGGATTCTATGCCGCCGAAGGATACCATCAGGACTTCGCCGTTCACAATCCAAACAATCCCTACATCGCTGCGAACGACATTCCGAAATTGAAGAACTTACGCGCGAAATATCCCGCGCTCGTAAAACCGACCGTACCTAATCTGTAGACCGTGTCGTAAGCGTCTAGATTTTCATGCCTTGCGGCGGCGCTCCGAGCAGCGGGGTCGTGACGGTGAGCGTCCAGGGCGTGCGCACGACGCCGTTCTCCATATCGTTCCACGCTTGCGTGAGGATCGTGCGCAGCGAGTACAGGCGGTGCGTGGCGCTCGGATCGGAATAAAAGGTCACCGGAACGCCGGAGTTCCGCAAAAACACGGCCGTGGCGGCCGGATACTGCGTGGGAATGGCCTCGTCGTGCGCTCCCGTCAGAATGTAAAACGGCGTGCTCGACAGCATCGACGTGACTTCGTGCGCGCGCGAACCGAGCAGCGCGCCGGCAATCGACATCACGGCCGACCACGCGTTTGGCCGCATCGGCGCGACGAGGAATACCGAGAATCCGCCCATCGAGTATCCGGCGAGGTAGCGCTTGCGGGGATCGATCGTGAAGGCTTGCTCCGCCGCGGCGAGCGCGTCGTAGACGTCGCTTTGTGAGCCTTGGAAATCGTAGTAGCCGCGCCCGTACGGGGCTACGACGATCGTACCGCTGCGTTCGGCGAGTTCGGCGATGTACGGCGGCGAGATTAGCGACGACTCTGATTGCGGGTGACCGTGCAGGAATACGACGAGCGGGGCTTTGCGACCGGGCACGTACGTCGACGGCACGTAGACGGCGACCGGCTGCATCGTGCCGTCCTTGGAAGAGCGAATCAGCGTTTCGCCGAGTCCTCGAATCGAGGCCATCGGTCGGTACGAGCCTTGCAAAAGTTGTTGCGCCAGACTGAGATCGAGTCCGGAGAACGCGTTCAGCGAAGCTTCCCAGACGGACGCCGGATATCCGTCGGGCGGGGCCTGTTTGAGGGAATCGACATCGTCGAGCAGACGCTGGTAGTAGTCCATCGTCGTGTCACGACCGGTAACGGTCGCGATTTGCCCGACGTGCGCGTAGTACGCGGCGGCCGCCGTTTGGAGCGAACCCTCGAGATCGCTCGATCCCGCACCCAGGAGCGCCGCCGCCGCAATCGCGGCCGCCGCTCGCCGCAGCATTATGCGTTACACCGTGAAAGCGACGATCTCGTTATGCTCGCGGTGGTTTGTCCAGAAGCGAGTACCGTCGCTTGCCAGCGCGCGCGCCGCGAACGGAACGCGGGCCAGGTCTTCGAAGTGCGGCCCGCTGCCGTTGACGCCGATGCGCGTAAGAAAGTAATCGTTGGAATCTTCGTCGTCGGTGTTGAGTATGTAGAAGACGCCTTCGGAGTAGCACTGGCCGCAGATCCCGCGAGGGACGTCGATCGTTCGCACGACCGCACCGCGCTCGTCGATTCCGAGGATTCGCTTGTTGTACCACTGGCTCACGTAGAGCCGCACCCCGTCGTAACTGAGTTGCGAACCGGTGTCGTCGGGACACCCGATCGCGTCGGAGACTTTGAAACCGTGGCCCGGCACGAAGCGCCGAATCACGCGCGAATCATCGTCGCCTTCGCCGCAAATCACGCGCAGTTCGTCGCCGACGACCGTGATGCCCCACGGTTTTCCCGGCGCCCGTTCTTCTTCGCTCACCGTCCACTGGTGCGGATCGATCGCGTAGATGCGGCTCGTTTCGATCGAGCCCATCCAGAGTTTCTCACCGTCGAATGCGATCGACTGGGGACGAGGCGCCGGAGAAGGCAGCCGCATCGTTTCGTTGACATCGTGCATGCATGACGCTTTTCGCGGGCCCGACGCGGTTCCTGGCGCGCTCGAAGCGAAGGCTCGTCCCTATGATTTTGCTGGGCGTCGAGACGTCGTGCGACGACACCGCCGCCGCGCTCGTGCGCGACGGGCGCGACGTGCTCTCCTCGATCTCGACCAGCCAGGATTCGTTTCACGCGAAATACGGCGGCATCGTCCCGGAGATTGCCTCGCGCCGCCACGTGTCGCTTCTGTCGGCTGCCGTCGAGGGTGCGCTCGACCAAGCCCGCGCCACCTTCGCCACCGTCGACGGGATTGCCGTGACTCGCGGCCCCGGGCTCATCGGAAGCCTCGTCGTGGGCGTCGCCGCTGCCAAAGCGCTCGCCTTCGCGCTCGACAAGCCGCTCTACGGCGTCAACCACCTGCACGGACACGTTTTCGCGCCCTTTCTCGACCGCACGGAGGCTCCGCCGTATCCCTTCCTTGCGCTCCTCGTCTCCGGAGGGCACTCTCAGCTCGTCGCCGTCGATTCGCCGACGGCGATGCGTGTGGTCGGCCGCACGCGCGACGATGCCGCCGGCGAGGCGTACGACAAGACGGCGCGGCTGCTCGGTCTGCCCTATCCCGGTGGCGCGGCACTCGACCGCCTCGCCGGCATGGGGGATCCGCGGGCATACGCTTTCCCGCGACACAAGCCGCCCCCGGGCGCGCTCGACCTCTCGTTTTCGGGGTTAAAGACCTCCGTCCGATACTTTCTCGAGTCGCCGCCGGGGCGCGAGGCACGACGCGAGGACGTTGCGGCCTCGTTTCAAGCGGCCGTCGTCGACGTGCTGATGGCCCGGCTCGCGGCCGCATACCAAGCCGCACCGTACCGTGCCGTCGTGCTTTCCGGAGGCGTTGCCGCGAATTCCGGCCTTCGGCGCGCGATTCAGGAGTGGAGCACGCGTCATAACGTCGACACCTTCGTCCCGCCGGCAAAATACTGCACCGACAATGCGGCGATGATCGCCGCCGCGGCGTTCCATCAGCGCGATGCGACGCGCGCGGATCCGCTCACACTGAGCGCCGATCCCGACCTGCCGTTCGCGTTTGAGGTTCCCTAAAAGGCCGTCGGCACGACCGGAGTCACGTCGTCGCGCATGCCGCCGATTTGATCGGTTCCGAGCACGGTCAACTCGGCGCCGTGGCGTAGAAACGATCCGACGATCGTGTTGAAAGCGACGCGCGGCAGAATACATCGCCAGCTTCCCATTGCGGCGACGAGATTGCGCAGCGGCGCGTCTTCCATCGTCGTGCCGAGATTGTAGGCGTTCCGGCTCCAATCTCGCCGCACCGCCCCAAACAACTGCAGTTTCCTTCGCAGGTCTTTGGCGAGCGCGCGCAGCGCGTCGGATCGGGCAAACTCCGCAGACGAAAGAGCCGCAAAAAGCGCTCGATTGGAGTCTTGCGAGCAGTTGTTGGCCGCGCCGACGAAAGTGCCGCCCGTTCCGTCGCCGATGCGGTAGCGCGCCGTCATGACCTCCAGCTGGCGCACCAGGGCGTCGAGCGGGCTTGCGCGGCGGCCACCGGCGAGCGCAACCTCGTTCGCGAACGCATCGAGGCGCAACACCGCGTCGCAGGTGGGACGCACGCCGGCCCAACCGTACTGCCGGTCGCCCATGTAGCGCGACCAGTCGAGCGCTCCGGCAACGAGCCCGTCGGCGTTTTGCGTGTACACCTGATAGTACGTAACGTCGAACCGCGGTTCGTCGCCGAGCGCGTCGTGCACGACTTCCGCTACGCCGTATGCGAAATGCCCAAAGTAGATCGGACCCGACGCGGCTTTCTCGCGATTTCGGCCGCCGATGCCGCCATAGGTATGCACGAGTAACCCGACGTCACCCGCTTGCCACGGCGCCATCTCCGCGCCGGCGATTCCGCCGCGCGCCGAAACGATCTCGCGCCATGCGCCGCGACGAACGTAGTTTACCGCAGCATGTGCATCGGGCAAGTGCGTGCGCTCCGCGCCGGCATGCAGTAGAGCACGCGGCGCCAGCGACTGCACGACGAACCGGCCGTCGCGAAAAGCTCCCGATGCATACCAGCCGTCGACGTTAAGCGGCGAGCGTTCGATGCCGGCGGCAACCGAGTTCGGCCGCCGGTCGAGATCGTCGGCGATCGCCGGCATTTCGACCACGTCCTCGTCGCCGCCGAAGGCGCGCGTAGTGCGATCGAAGTGGAATACGCGATAGTAGTTCTTCGAGCCGGCCGCCGGCCCGATAAAAGACACGAGTGCGCGGAAGCGTCCCGTGATTTGCACCGGCTCGCGCTCGACGAACAGGGTTGCGATTCCATCCGCCTCCGAGACGATGACGTTACCGGCGAGTTTGACGACGACGTCGTCGGCCGGATGCGCGCCGGCGAGCGATTCGAGCGGATCGACCAAGCGCCAGCGGTTCAGGCGATCCGGCATGATCAATCCGCCGTAGGTGCCGGCCGACGCGGCTTCGGCGCTGAAATTCACGTCGCGCACTGCGGCGCGAAGGCGTTTGCGCACCTCGGGTTCGTCGGCCCAGCGCAGGCGCACCGTCATGCCCAGCAGGTGCGCGTAGCCGGGCGGAGTCCCGCTCACCTCGAAGAGGGCACCGCCGAAGCGCGCGTTGCGCGACGGAAGGATCAAGCGACCCATCCACGGCGCTGCGGCGACGTAGCGGCCGCTCGCGCCATCCCGCTCGCCGGGATCGCTCGCGCTCGATGCGAGAAGCCCCCAAAGTTCGCCCGTAGCCGCGACGTAGCGGCGGTAATTGCTCGGACGCCGCGGCAGATCGTCTCGCGGAACGAAGCGATCGGTCACGATGCTTCCGATGTAGTCGAGCGTTTGACGCAGATTCGTCCGCCCATCGGGCAACGTCGCGACGGGATCGAGCATACCGCCCGGCACTTGGTGTCCGACCGGACCAAGCGAGAGGCGCGTGAGCGAGCCCAGCCGCTTGGCGCGATTCCAATACGAGAGCAGCGCGACGGGCCAGCGCGACGAGAACATCACGGGCCCAATTTTTTCGACCCTGTCGCGATCGCCGACGAGATGATACAGATGTTCGAGTTGCAGGATGGGGTCGTTGCCGCTGATCACGCCGCCGAGCGAGATCACGTCGACCGGCGCGTCGACCGCACGTTTGAGAAACGACGCGCTCCCGCACGCCATCTGGCCGCCGCCGCTGTATCCGACGAGCGTCACCGGCGTGCCGCTGCCCTTCGGATAGCCGTTCGCTATCAGCGATCGATAAATGACGTCGGCCATGCCGAAGTTATACATCGGACCGTACCGCGGGTCGGCGGAAACCGCGACGATCGTCACGTTGCGAATGTTGATGAACCAGCCCAGCAGCGAGTTGAGACCGCGGCTCCTTCGCGCGTCGACGAGCTTCCAAAAGCGCGACAGAATGGGATCGTCCTCGAGCGGCCTGTTCAACACCGAGTATGCCATGACGCCGCGTACGAGCATCACGTTCCCGGGAAGTTCCGGCGACAGTGCGTCGAGAAACGTCTCGATGTCGGGCGTATAGGTGCCGCTCGATTGCGCGATGCCGTCGAGATAGACAACGTAGCGAGCGATGTCGCTGCCTTGCACGGCGCGTGGCGGCCGCGTTTCGTCGCTGGTGTCGATCTCGTCGCCGTACCAGCCCGCCCACCAGCCCAACGTTTCGAACGGCGCCATGAACGCCGCGACGATCACCGCGATCACGACGATCCAGAGTAAATCGAAGGGCAGTTGAACGACTTTCGGGAGATGCGCCTGCCATCCGAAGATCCCGCGCCGGACCGGTTCCAGCGCGAGCGCGACGATGACGCCGAGCAGCACCATGCCGGCGAGTCCCGCAGCGGCGATCCACCACCGCGGATGTGCGCCGGCCTTCTGCGCGACCTCGACGTCGGCAGCTTCGGTGAGACGCGCGCCCGCCTCCGCTCGCCCGACGACGACCTCGGCGTCGTCGATCACGGGGACGCCCGCAACCGCGTCGAGCAGCTTCGACCCGAACGCCACGATCGGCTTGCCGAAACTGCGCTGTGCGAGCATCATTACGAACCAGCCCAGCCCAACATAGGTCGCCGCGGCAAAGACGTCGATGCCTCCCGCGGCCGCGACGGCGACGACCATAGCGAGGAGATGCCAGACGCGCAGCGCGTTGAGCAATGCCGAACCGAAGTACGGCAGCGCGGTGAGGAATGCGAAGAGCATCGGCGCATAACTCATCGCCAGCACGAGGGCGAGCTCGCGCAGCGAGAGGTGCGGCGCACCGGGAAGCCGGCAGACGAGCCACGTGCTCAGTACGAGAAAGACGTATCCAAACGTGAAGAGCAGTGCGTCGACGAAGAGGCTAAAAAAGAAGCGCGCGGGTTTTACGCGGTTGGCAAACAGGACGATGCTTTGACCGAAGGCTTCGCTCAAACCGGCCGCGAGCACGATCGCCAGGGCGGCCGGAATCGCGCCCTCGAACGCCAGCGCTTCGACGTAGACCTGTCCGTGCAGCGCGAGAGCGCCGCCGAGCAGATCCCAGAGTTCGGGCAGAAAGAGCTGAATCTGCACGATGGCCTACTCGATTCGAAGTTCCATGAACGTTGCGCAGCGGTAGTCGACGTGACCGTACGGTTCGCATTCCCGGAAGCCGAGCGCGAAATAGAGAGCGTAGGCGCTCTGCATGCGATCGCGCGCGGTGTCGAGCACGAGCCGTGCGACGCCCCGCTCGCGCGCGTGGGCGATCAGCTCGCGCATCAAGGCACGCGCGATACCGCGCTGGCGATACGCCGGCGCGACGTACATCTTCTTCACCACGGCAGTCCGCTCGGCCGCGTGCACCGTTAACGCGACGCACCCCGCCGGCTTGCCTTCGGCAGCGGCGACGAAAGCGGCGTGCGGCGGTCCGAAATGTGCTGCGACGCCGGCATCCTGCGCGGCAAAGTCGGCGTGTTTGAGATCGTCGGGCAGGCTCGCTTCGTACTCCGCGGCGAGCGCGCGAAAGCGCTCGAACTCGTCTGCGGTCGCAGCTCGCCGCACGTCGACCGGCACGTTCGGCCCTACTTTCGCTCGCAGAGCCGCCGCACGATCGCGGTCGCCACAAGTTCGTGCTCGAGCGGATGGAGCCGCTGCATCGCGCCGGCTTCGTCTTCCTCAGGCTGCAGGCGCAATGGCCGGCGCGCGAGCACGGGTCCGCGGTCGGTCTGCGGGGTGACGAGGTGCACCGTCGCGCCGATCCATCCGCGACCGGATTCCAGCGCGTCGCGCACGGCGGCTACGCCGCGAAATGCCGGCATCACCGATCCGTCGGGCAGGCCGACGTCGTCGCGTTGCGCGTCGAGCGGGAGAAACGCGGGGTGCACGTTCACGAGGTTCGGAAAGGTCGCGACGAAACGCTCGTCGAGGAGATGCATCCAGCCGAGCAGCAAGACGAGTTGCGGGCCGATGGCCGAAACCGTCTCGAGCAGGCGCGCGTCGTACGCCTCGCGCGTCTCTTCCGATCGCTTCCACGGCAGCATGACGGCGTCGAATCCGGCGTCACGAGCCCGCGCGACGACACCGGCGCTCGGCCGGTTCGTGACGACGCCGAGCAGCTCGATCGGCAGCGATCCCGCCGCGACGCGCTCGGCGACGGCTTGGAAGTTGCTCCCGCTGCCGGATGCAAGCACGAGCGTGCGCGGCGGCGGCGCGAGCAACGCGTCTCGATCGTAGCGTTCGGCCACGCGCGCTGCGGCTGCTGCGACGTAAAACGGCACGACGCGTTCGCCGACGGCCGGAATGAGCGCACGATCGTATCCGCTCGCGCGCAACTCCGCAAGCGCATGCTGCAGAAGGGTCCGTCCCAACCCGTAGCCGCGCGCCTCGGGCGAAACGCCGATCGGTCCAAAGATGCCGACTCCTGGCTCGCGAGCGAGACCGCGTAGCCAGCGAAAACCCAGGCCATCCGGATCGAATGCGGCAAATCCGACCGGCACGCCGTCGCGCAACGCGACGATCGTCCGCGCGGCGTGCACCTCGGAACTCCACCATCCGCCGAAACATTCATCGATCCAGGCCAGCATCCGGTCGCCGGCGTCGCCTCGTGCGCGAACCTCGATGCCTGCAATCGGCACGGGCGCCGGGCATTCGCCCAGATCGACGACGAGATTGAGCAGTTCCGCCACGCGCGCTATTCGAAAAGCGGCATCAGCGCGATCGCGCAACGCTCGACGAAGCGCCGGTCCTCGTCGGTGAATGCGCCGCTACGGTCGCTCTCAATGTCGAGCGTGCCGATCGCGATGCCGCTCTCGGCACCGAGGATCGGGACGATCATTTCCGAGCCCGTAACGACCGTCGCGCGCGTACGCACCGCCTCGCCGCTTAAACCGCGGTCGACGGGAAACTCGACGAAGACCGGCGCCTGCACGCCGGTGTGTCCGATCAGTTCGATGCGATCGTCGTCGACGTCGTAAATGCCGACCCAGCGATAGCCGCGTGCAGCGCGTACGATCTCGGCCGCGCGACGCGCGCGCAGGTCGCGCATGTCGGTGGAGTCGAGGGATGCGGCGAGTTCGCGTAACGTCGAATCGCTCACACCGGTTCGCGCTCCGGATGCACGACCGTCTGCGGCTCGGTACCTTCGCGCGCTTCGATCCAGCCGATAACGGACGCACCCGGCGCCGCCGCGACCGCGCGCTGAGCGTCGGCGAGCGGAACGACGAGCGTGTATCCCACGCCCATGTTCAGCGTCCGGTAGCGCTCCTCCACATCGAGTTTGCCGCGCCGGACGAGTTCGCGCTCGATTTCCGGCACCTGCCAGCGCCGTTGCTCGAAGACCGCTTTCACGTTGTCGGGAAGCGTGCGCGGTACGTTCTCGAGCAAGCCCCCGCCGGTAATGTGCGCCATGACTTTCACGCGTGCGACCGATTGAACGGCGCGCACCGTTTCGAAGTACGATGGGTGCGGCGCCAAGAGGGCGTCGGCAAAACTGACGCCGTCGCCGGGTAACGGCGCGTTCCATTCGTTGCGTGCGACGAGCGCGCGCGCCAGCGAGTATCCGTTCGTGTGGAGTCCGACGGCGGGCAACCCAACGATCGCATCGCCCGGTTCCACGCTTGAGGGATCGGGCAGCTGCGCGATGTCGACGATGCCGACGATCGTGCCGGCGAGATCGAAATGTCCGGGCGCATAGAGGCCCGGCATCTCGGCGGTTTCACCGCCCAACAGTGCACATCCGTGTGCGCGGCAAGCGCGGGCGCAGCCCGCGACGATCTCGGCCGCCACGTCGGGATCGAGTTTGCCGACCGCGAGATAGTCGAGAAAAAAGAGCGGCGATGCGTTGACGACCAAAATGTCGTTGACGCAGTGGTTCACGAGATCGCCGCCAACCGAGTCGTAACGCTGTAATTCGGCAGCGATGAGCAGTTTCGTACCCACGCCGTCGTTGGAAGCAACCAGCGCCCGCGTTTCGTCGCCCGGGAGCCTGAAGACGCCGCCGAACCCGCCGATCGCGTCGAGTTGATCGGGGTGCCGCCAGGCACCCAGTACGTCTCGGTAGCGCGCCACGGCCGCGTTTCCCGCGGCGATGTCAACGCCGGCGCGCGCGTATGCGTCGGGTGAGCGGCCGCCGTTGCTCGCGAGCGTGCCTTCGCAGGGCTCTTCCATCGTCGGGCAGTAGTTCACCACGCGAAAGGTTCACCATGCAAATACGTCTAGCCCACGATGCGCCGCACGGCGTGCGCACCGAAGCCCTCGTCGTCCCGTTCTTCGAAGGCGATGCCGTCGACGGAACGGCCAAGGCGGTCGACGACCTCGCCGGATCTGCCCTTTCGGGCGCGCTCGCTGCGGGTGAAGTCAAGGGAAAACTTGGAGAGACCGTGCTCGCATACGCGAACGATCGGCCGTTCCGGCGCGTGCTCGCAATCGGGCTCGGGGCCGCGTCGAAGTTCGATATCCCGATGCTCGCGCGCTACGCGGCGATCGCCGTTCGCCAATTGGGACGGCGCAACGTTCGCTCTTTCGCGCTCGTTCTGCCGGAAAGCGTTCGGGGACGGGAAATCGAGGCCGGCTCGTTCGTTGCCGAGGGCGCGATTGCGGGATCGTTCGAAACGAGCGTCTACCAAGATTCGCCCGAGAAGCGCATTGCCGTCTCCGAAGTGGTCGTGTTGTCGGAGGGTTTCGACGCTGCGGAACTCGAGCGCGGCGTCGCGCGCGGCACCACAATCGGGGAAGCGGTGAACCTCGCGCGCCGCTTGGCCATCACGCCGGCCAACGATATGACGCCGTCGATTCTGGCCGAACGCGCGGCCGAGGCCGCCAAGGAGGCATCGCTGCGCATCGAAGTGCTCGAGGAAGCCGATGCGCTCCGTGAAGGCATGGGATCGTTCCTTTCGGTCGCGCATGGTAGCGCACAGCCGCCGAAGTTCATCGTGCTGCGTTACGAAGGTGATCCGGGAAGCAAAGAACTGCTCGCGCTCGTCGGCAAGGGCATCACGTTCGACAGCGGCGGCATCTCCATCAAGCCGGCCGAGCGCATGGAGGAGATGAAATACGACATGTCCGGCGGCGCCGCGGTCATCGCCGCGATGTCGGCGCTGGGCAAGCTCAAGCCGAAGTTTAACGTCGTCGGCATCGTGCCCGCGACCGAGAACATGCCGGGCGGAAAGGCGACGAAACCCGGCGACATCGTGAAAGCGATGAACGGTAAGACCATAGAAGTCATCAATACCGACGCTGAAGGACGCCTGATTCTCGCCGACGCGCTCTGCTACGCGAAGAAACTCGGCGCGACGAAGATCGTCGACGTTGCGACGCTCACCGGAGCCGTCGTCATCGCGCTCGGACACGCGGCTGCGGCCGTCGTCTCGAACGACGACGCGTTCGCGAAGGAGTTTCTCGTCGCCGCGAAAGCGGCCGGCGAACGTTTCTGGCAGATGCCCTACTACGACGATTACTCGACGCAGATGAAGAGCGACATCGCCGATCTCAAGAACACCGGCGGCCGCGCGGCGGGGACGCTCACGGCGGCGGCATTTCTACGCGCGTTCGTCGACGATGCGACCCCCTGGCTTCATCTCGACATCGCCGGGACCGCGTATCTCGACGGCGAGTCGAGCTGGCAGGCGAAGGGACCCACCGGAATTCCGGTGAGAAGTTTCGTCGCGCTCACCGAAGCGCTCGCCGGCACGCCCGTGGTCTCCTCGGGGACCAACGGCGCAGGAGCGGCCCTGACCGCAAAGTAATCCTGGACGCCTTCCGCTTACATTCGTGAGGTGTCATGCGTCTATTCTCTCGCCTCGGCCTTTTTGCGCTCCCCTGGCTCGTGCTTTGCGCGTGCTCCGGAGTGGTCACGGGCTCCGGACCGGCCGCCGTTCCCGAGCAAGCATTGGCCAACGGCGCCTCGTACGCGGTGCCGAGCCGCGTCCTCTTTCACCCGCTCGCCTTTACGCCGCATGCCGCCCAAGCGATTCTCGTGGATTTCGTTGCGAGCGGCCCCGCGCAAGGCGGCGTGCCCTGCACCGGTTGCGTGAATGGAGCCGGCGGGGACACGATCGGCTTGACGGGCCCTTCGAATCTCGTACCCAAGCACGTCGTCTGGCAGTACTCGCTGGCCTTCACCGACGTCAGTTATAAGGGCTCGTGCACGTTGACGTGGACGATCGCCAACGGCGCCAAGACGATCGATACGTTTTCGGCAAAAATCAAAATCCCGCAAGCCGGCGGATGGTATCTGTTCGGCACGAATCGCAACCCCGAAACCTACTCGGGCTCGGCGACGCTCACGGGCCAGGTGGCCTGCGGATCGCACAAGCAATCGACGTCAGCCCCGATGGTCTTTCAGTAGGGGGCCCTTACGCGGGCGCAGCGAAGCGCGTCGCAGTGTACTCTTCTGGCAAGAGAGCGCGTAACGGCATGGCGGATGCCCGCTCCTACGAGCCGGAGAAGAATCCGGCGATCCGCCGTCTCACGGCCGGGGCGATCAAGCGACGCAAGGGCAGGGCGCGTTTTGCGGTGGCGACCGCATACGACGCTCCCTTCGCGCAGTTCGTCGAAGACTCGGGCATCGACGTCATCCTCGTCGGCGACAGCGTCGGCAACGTCGTGCTCGGTTATGACGAAACGACGCCGGTGACGCTCGACGAGATCATTCACCATTCGCAAGCGGTCGTACGCGGATCCAATCGCGCCCACATCATCGCCGACATGCCGTTCGGATCGTACCAGGTGAGCAACGAGGATGCGATTCGGTCCGCGATCCGCTGCATAAAAGAGGGCGGCGCCTGTTCGGTCAAACTCGAGGGCGGCGTCTACGAGGCCGAACGCGTTCGCGCCATCGCGCGGACGGGAATTCCCGTCGTCGGGCACATTGGCGTCACGCCGCAAACTGCCGGTCTCGGTCCGGGATTCAAGATGCGCACCCACCGCGACCGCCTCGTTGCCGACGCCCAGGCGATCGAGGCCGCCGGAGCCTACGCGATCGTGCTCGAAGTCGTCGACCACAACATCTCGCGCGAGATCACCGATTTGCTGTCGATTCCCACGATCGGTATCGGCGCGGGACCGCATTGCGACGCGCAGGTGCTCGTGCTGCACGACATCCTTGGGATGTACGGCCACTCGCCTTCGTTTGCTAAACGCTACGCGGAAATCGGGCGCATCGCGACCGAAGCGCTGACCGCCTACGCGCAGGAAGTCCGGGATGGCACCTTCCCACCCTCAACCTCCTCTAGTGTCATCCCGAGCGGAACATCGCGAAGCGATTCGGAGTCGAAGGACGCGTCAGCGAACCGCGCGTAGTCGCGGAGCGTCACCGCGGACTTCGTGTGCCGCCGGAACGTTGGGATAAGCGCCGACGAAGCATCCGAGGCACATCTCCTCGCGCTTTCGTCCCACCGCCGCAATCAAGCCGTCGAGTGTCAAATAGCCGAGCGAATCCGCGCCGGTGCGCTGCCGAATTTCGTCGACCGTGTAGTTTGCCGCGATCAGTTCGTCGTAGGTCGCCATGTCGACGCCGAGATAGCACGGGTGCTTGATCGGCGGCGACGTAATGCGGAGGTGTACTTCCGTCGCGCCCGCCTCGCGGAGCAAGGTCACGATGCGCGGCGTTGTGGTTCCGCGCACGATCGAATCGTCGACGACGACCACCCGCTGTCCGGTGAGGTTCTCGACGACGGGATTGAACTTCAAATGGACGCCTCGCGAACGCATCGCTTGGTCGGGGCTGATGAAGGTTCGACCGATGTAGCGATTCTTGATGAGTCCTTCGATGTAGGGCAGTCCGCTCTCGGCGGCATAGCCGATGCCGCCGGGAACGGCAGAATCGGGGACGGCCATCACGACGTCGGCGTCGACCGGATGTTCCTTAGCCAGTTCGCGGCCCATCGCGTAGCGCGCCATGTAAATCGAGCGTTCGTTGAACTTCGAGTCGGGACGCGAAAAGTAAATGTATTCGAACATGCAGAGCGCCGGCGTGACGTCGTCGACGTCGGTCTGAATGCTTTCCAGACCTGACGGCCCGACGCGCACGATTTCACCGCGACCGATCTCGCGCTCGTAACGCGCGCCGACGGTGCCGAGCGCGCACGACTCCGAGGCGACAACGTAGCCGCCCTCGGGGAGGCTGCCCAGGCAGAGCGGCCGGACTCCCCATGGATCGCGAAACGCGTAGAGTTCGTCCTGCGTGCACAGCACGACCGAATACGCGCCGCGCGCGACCGCGAGCACCGCCTTGATGCGGTCGACCATCGAACCGCTCGATTCGACCAATAGCTTCGCCACGACCTCCGAATCCGAAGATGCCTGCAGCACGGTCGTCGGCGAGAGCGTTTCGCGCAGTTCGTCGGTATTGGTGATGTTGCCGTTGTGCGCGAATGCGAAATCGCCGAGTTCGCTGCGCTCGAGGAGCGGCTGCGCGTTGACTACGATCGACGAGCCGGTCGTGGAGTAGCGCGTATGACCGATGGCAATGTGCCCGCTGAGACCGCCGAGGATATCTTCGTCGAAGATGGCGCCGAGCAGCCCCATCTCCTTGTGCGAGCGGATCGTGCCGCCGTCGGCGGCGGCGATGCCTGCCGACTCCTGGCCGCGGTGCTGGAGTGCGTACAGCGCGAAGAACGCGAGGCGGGCCGCGTCGCGCCCCGGCGCATAGACCCCCGTTATCCCGCACATGCCTCTACAGTATACCAGGCCCGGCGGGGTTCAGATGCAACGCGTCAGTCGCTCGAGCGGCGTCCGCCGCCGAAAATCTGCAGCAGCGCGAGAAAGATGTTGATCGCGTCGAGGTAGATGCTCACCGCCATCAGCACCGGCGTGAGCCCGTCCCCACCCGCTCGAATTCGAGCGAAATCGACGAGGACCAGACCCGTGAAGATAACGAGCGTAATCCATGCGTACACCTCGGGGTGGATGAAGTGTACGAAGAGCGAGATGATTCCGGCGACGACCAGCCCAAGCAGCGCGATCGTCAGAATGCCCTGGAACCGGCGCAAGTCGAGGCCCGTCGCGTAGACGATCGCCGCGAGTGCGAACATGCCCAAACCGGTCGTGATCGCCGCATTGACGACGACGCTGGGACCGACGTTGCGAACGTAATTACCGACGACCGGGGCGATGCCGACGCCTTCGCAGGCCGTGAAGGCGTAAAAGAGCGTCAGCGACAGCGCTTCGTTCGACCGCGTTCCATAGATGGAAAACAGCAGGATGAACCCGACGACCATGGCCACCAGGCCAAGCGCGGGCGAGACGCCTTGCGCAACGTATGCGGTCAGCGCGGTGACGCAGAGGCCGAGCGCGGTGATGCCGAGCACCTGCGCGAGCAGCGAATGCGTGGGAATCGCCGGGGCCAATGCCGCACCATATGGCGCGCGGGGCGGCTGCTGAAATCGAAAGGCCATACGCTCGTTGAGAACCTCCGTCCGGCGCTGAAGTTCCACGCGACGGGCTGACGGGCCCTCGGCCGGACGCTCGCCCGCTCCGGGAAAGCGAGGGGCCGGGCGTCCCCGCCGGCGATTCAGAGCATGCATACGTAGAGAAAGGCGGGCCGGTTTGCTTTTTGCGGGAGTTCTCCTAGGACTGAGCGTGCAGACTCCGGCGCCGGCCGCGTCGCCGCTCAAAGAAATCATCCGAGTCACTGCCAAACCGCTTTGCACCGCCATTCGCGAACGCGTTGGGCCGAGCGTCGCTGCTCTGCTCGAAAATGACGATGCCATAGCCCAAGGAACTCATTTCATCTTCGAGATGGGGCGTGATGAGGGTCGACCGTGGATGCAGATGGACAAGCTGCACCTGGAAAACGATATCTCTAAAATAGTTCGAAACCTTGAAGTCGTCGATAACATCCTGGACGCGAAACAGACCGACGCCAACGGCAACGATCGAGATACGATCGAGCAACTTCAAAAACAGCTGCGCGCAGTAGCCGATACCCAACGAGCCGAACTCAACGTGTTGGACGGGACGCTCGAGAGTGAAGAGATGGCCGAGTTGATGAACTCAGATCTACCAACAGGCCTAACGACGTTGGGCTTTCCTTTATCCAAGCTCGCCGGCGACGAAATCAGTTCGAGCGCCGCGGCCTTCACAAGCCAAGAAGCGAGCGATGCGGCGGCGTCGGGAAATACCTACTCGCAACTTGGTGCGCAAGGCCTCATTGGGATCGGATTCACCAAGGCGGTCGAAGCGGATTTCACGCGGAGTCTCCTCAGCGTAGCGGCCAGTTGCCCGCGCTTGCAGTCGCCGCTACGCTAGGGGTAAGCGTCCGCAGCGCGGCGTAACTCAATCGACGTTCACTTCGAACGGAGGTTCAAAGATGCGGACGCACGCTCGCTTCATTTCGGTGCTCGTCGCGGCCGCATTGGCGTTCGCGGTGCCGGCTCGGGCGCATGCCGTCACTCCTTCTTCCGTTACGATTGCCGATCAGACTCCGGGTCCGAACGCAAAGAAATCGCCCAAGCCTCCGAATCCGGCCTCGGCCGCGCGGCCCACGCCGATGCCGGCGAAGACGCCCGCGCGCAAGCCGGCTCCGGTTCAGACGATGAAGCCGCCGATCGAGACGATGAAACCGGTCCCGACGAGAAAGCCGGCGCCCAGACCAACGCCCGCGCCGACGAAGCGCCCCGTTGCGCGGCCGACGCCGAAGCCGACGATCAACCCGTGGCATCCGAACCGCAAGCCCTATTACCGAGCGCCCGCGTCGAACTGGCATCGTCCCGCATGGGCGGACTACCCCCGCCCGCCGTGGATACACAGCGGGGTCTACCGTCCGAACTACGTGCTCGTCAATCCGCGTCCGTACGCGTATAACTGGGGGTGGAACGGCGGTTCGCAATGGTATCCGCAGACCAACTACTGGGGCGGCGGTTTCTGGGGACCGTTCGCGGTCTTCTCACTCCTGGCGGGCCAGGCGATGTGGAATCAAAACCGGTACACCGCACCGTCCTACGCGTATCCGGGCTGGTACGTCTTCCAAAACTACGGCTTGCAATCGACGCCGTGCGGACGCCAGAACCTCGTCTACATCTACGGGCCCAACAACGGCGTGATGTGTGCTTATCCTAACGAGTACGTCGTCAGCGGCGCCTACTACGTCGATCCTGCCAGCCTCCAACTCTACGTTATGTAGCGTTACGTTAGAGACCGATGTCGGTGCGATACGTGAGTGCGGTCGTTCCCAACCGCGACGCAAGTGTTTTCACCGCGTCGTACGCGCTCGCGCGTGCTTCCGGGAGATCGTCGCCGAGCGCCGTGACGGTCAGCACGCGTCCGCCGCCGGTGTTCACACGGCCGTCCGCGAGGGTCGAACCGCCCCAAAACGCCTGACGTCCCTCGCGCAGTGAGACGTCGGCGTTGAGTCCTTCGAGCGGCGTGTTGCTGCGCGGATAGTCGCTCGTCGCTAAGACGACGCCTACGCAGCTCTGCAGCGATAGCGTCGCGAGCGAGAGATCCATCGCGCCGTCGGCCGCCGACTTCAGTAAGAGCGCCAAATCGCCGCGGATGCGCGGCATCAACACCTGAGCCTCCGGATCGCCGAACCGCACGTTGAACTCGATGACGTACGGACCGTTCGCCGTCCACATGAGACCGCAGTAAAGCACCCCGGCATACTCTTCGCCCTCTGCGAGCAGGCCGCGCAACACGGGGGCCAAGATGCGTTCGCGCACCTGGTCGTCGAGGTCGTCGGGGAAAGCCGCGGGCGGCGAGTACGCGCCCATTCCACCGGTATTAGGCCCGGTGTTTCCGTCGCCGGCGCGTTTGTAATCGCACGCTGCTGCGATCGGCGCCATGGCGCGGCCGTCGGCGAGCGCGAAAACGCTTACTTCACGACCCTCGAGCACTTCCTCGAGCAATACGTCGGAACCGCCGCCGGGAATTTTGTTCCGCGAGTACCATTCCGCCAGCAGCGCGCGGGCATCGCCGGGACCGTCGCATACGACCACGCCTTTACCGGCCGCCAAACCGTCGGCTTTCACCACGACGCCGCCGCTCCACGCCTCCAGCGCCTTCGCGGCGCCGTCGAACGAGTGCGCGACGACGCCGCGCGCCGTCGGGACACCGTGACGCTCCATGAAGCGTTTGGCGAAGACCTTGCTCGATTCGAGCCTCCCACCCGAGCGGTTGGGTCCGAACACCGCGATGCCCGACTCGCGCAACCGGTCGCCGACTCCCGCGGCGATGGCCGTCTCAGGCCCGAGAACGGCGCAATCGATACGCTCGGCGAGCGACCGCTCCGCCAGCGTTTTCCCGTCGGTGGCCGCCACGTTCCAGTTTTCGCCGCGCGACGCCGTGCCGGCATTGCCCGGCGCCGCGAAAATCGCTTCGCACGACTGCGATTGTGCCAACCGCCACGAGAGAGCGTCCTCACGCGCTCCGCTGCCGACGACGAGAATGCGCATTGCGGTGCCGGTTACTCCCACTCGACCGTGGCGGGCGGCTTCGTCGTGATGTCGTACGCCACGCGATTGACTCCACGGACTTCGTTGACGATGCGCGCGGAAATGCGTTCGAGAAGTTCGTGCGGCAGTCGCGCCCAATCGGCCGTCATGCCGTCTTCACTCGTAATCGCGCGAACGGCGACGAGATTGGCATAGGTACGCCCGTCGCCCATCACGCCGACGCTCTGCACCGGCGTCAGAACGGCAAAATACTGCCACGGATGCGGGTCGAGCGGCGCCGCGTCGATCTCCTCGCGCACGATGGCATCTGCCTCGCGAACGGTCGTCAGACGCTCCGGCGTGACCGAGCCGATGATCCGCACCGCCATGCCGGGACCAGGGAACGGTTGCCTCCGGACGATGGGCTCGGGTAGGCCGAGCACCCGTCCGAGTTCGCGCACTTCATCCTTGAATAGGGCCCGCAGCGGCTCGACCAATCCCAAATGCATCCCTTCCGGCAATCCGCCGACGTTGTGATGCGACTTGATCTTGTGACCGGCCTTGCTCTGCGGCGTCTTCGACTCGATCACGTCGGGATAGAGCGTTCCTTGAACGAGAAACTTTACGTTTGGGAGCTGCTCGGCTTGCTCTTCGAACACCTTAATGAACTCGTGACCGATGATGACGCGTTTCTCTTCCGGGTCGGTCACGCCGTCGAGTTTGCGCAGGAAGCGCTCGCGAGCGTCGACCGCGACGACGTTGAGATGCAGCACGTCGCGGAACGCAGCCAGCACCTGCTCGGCTTCGTTTTTCCGCAAGAGGCCGTGATCGACGAAGATGCAGGTGAGTTGCGCTCCGACCGCACGCGAGACCAGCGTCGCCGCTACGGCGGAATCCACGCCGCCCGAAAGCGCGCAGATGACCCCGTCGCCGCCGACCTGCGCTCGCACCGCGGAGATCGCCGCATCCACGAACGACTCCATCTGCCACTCGTCGACCAGGCCGGCGACGCCGCGCAAGAAATTACCCAGCATCGTGCGGCCGTGCTCCGTGTGCACGACCTCCGGATGAAACTGCAGCCCGTACATCTTTCGCAGCGGATCGCCCATTGCCGCGACTTCGCAGCGTTGCGTCGAGCCCAGCGCAACAAACCCCGGCGGCAGCCGTACGACCGAATCGCCGTGCGACATCCACACGCGCGAATCGCCGGGAACGTCCTCGAAGAGCGGCGTCGCTCGATCGTCAACGCGTAACGTCGCCGGCCCGTACTCGGCGTGCTCCAGCTTCACGAGCTCGGCGCCCAAATCGCGCGCCATCAACTGCATGCCGTAGCAGATGCCGAGCGTCGGCACGCCGCTGGCGAGGATCGCCGGGTCGATTGCCGGCGCATCGTCGACCAGCGTGCTCTCCGGACCGCCGGAGAGAATGAACGCCGCCGGTGCGCGCGCGGCGAGCGCGGCCCAGGGCGTGTCGAAAGGAACGATTTCGCAGTACGATCCGAGTTCGCGGGTGCGACGCGCAATGAGTTGGCTGTACTGCGCGCCGAAGTCGAGAATGAAGACGACGCGCGGCGGCGTGGAATCAGGCCGCAGCGGCGGCCGCCTTCAAGGCTTCGTCGTAATCGGGCTCCTGTGCGATTTCCGGAACGATCTGCACGTACTCGACGTTCTTTTCCTTGCCGATGACGACGATCGCGCGCGCCAAAAGTGCGAGTTCCGGTATGAACAAACCGTACGCGCGACCGAACCCGTGATCGCGATAGTCGGAGAGCATGCCGAGCTCGACGCCACCGCTCTGCGCGGCTGCCCAGCGGGCCATCGCAAACGGCAAATCGACGCTGACGACCCAGGCGCCGACGCCCTGCGGCAGTTCACCCAGACGCCGATTGAACGTTTGCGATTCGAGCGAGCAAACGCTCGTGTCGAGCGAAGGCACGACGATGAGCATCGCTGCGCGCTTCCCGCCGTCCACGAGCGAATCAAGAGTCATCGTCGCCATGTCGGCGGCGGTAAGGGCAAACTCGGGTGCGGGCGCGCCGGGCTGCAATGCCGGCCCCTGCAACGTCATCGGATTGCCTTTGAACGTCACCACACCGGTGCGCTCTTGTACGTTTTGCGCGGTCATCTGTTTCCTCCGTTCGAAATCGTCGTATGCTACGTCAAAACGTCTTCGAGCCGATTGGTGTCGCGGGCCATGACGATTTCCATCGCGATGCGCTCGCCCACGGATACGTCGCGTCCCCAGCGATAGGCCGAGTACGGCGTGTAGCGCGTCCCCGGCGACCCCGGGATGCGCAGCGAAACGTCGTAGCAGACGAACTCCTTCGGCGGTCCGGCGACGATGACGCACTGCAGAGCGAACGGGCCAATCACGCCGGGGGGATACTCGGCGGCGGCGGCGGCAACAAAGCGTTCGCCCATCTCGAAAGCCTTCTCCAGCATCGACTCGGTCAGCGTCGTCGCGATATGTCCGGCCTCCTCGAGCCGCATCGGAACGCCCTGGAGCGCCGCCAGTGCAGCGGGCGGCACGTTCCGAAAGCCCTCGAGGTTCGTCTGTCGCCGCGTATCGGTTCCGCTCAGTTCCAATTCGCCCAGAACCGGCGAGTAGAAAAAGTTGAGGTTGACGGCCGGACCGAGCGCATACTCCTCGACGAGCGCGCTTGCGAGACCGTCTTCCGCCAGCACGCCCGCATCGATTAAACCGGCGGCGGCGGCCTCGTATTCCGCGGGCGACGACGCCAGGAAAAACGCGCGCTCGAAGCTCACCTCGGCGTGCGGCGCCTTGACCATCACGAGTCGATCGATGTCCGCGGGCGATGCAAAGCGCATGGGATAGCGGATTCCCGCACGTTCCATGAGATGGTACTGATTGCGCCCCTCGTCGCGCTCCTCGGCGCGCAGCAGCCCGCGGTTACCAAAGAACGGCACGAGCATCCCGCGCTCGATCTCGTCGTATGAGTAGTGCTGATGGAGGTAGACTTCGAAGGAGCGGTTCGGCACGAAGATCGCATTCTCCGCGAGCAGCCGCCGTTGAACGTCGCCCTGCAGGATCTCGGGAAAGGCGCCGAGTTCGAGCACCGCATCGACGCAGCCGCGCGGGGGCGACTGGCGGCGCCGAAAATGCTCGGCGTAGGTTCGTTCGCGACCTCTTGCGGTCACGACGAGATTGCGCAAGCCTTGCGCGCGCGCGCCGGCAGCCACGTCGAGCGCCGAATGGCTGCCGATCGAAGTCAACGTCAAGCGCGAGCGATCGTACGACGCCTGGGCGCGCGCGACGTATTCGCTCACTCGACCCGCACCTTTCCGGCCAGCATCCGCCAAACGGCCGATGCATAGAGCAGGACGGCGATGCTTCCTCCGATCGTCACGCTCAGGCCGACGGCGAGCGCCAACGGGGAAGGCGTCGCGTCGGCGATCGAAACGCCGCCGTGGCCGGGCGGATACGCGGGCAGCAGATACGGATAGACGGTACCGGCCATCTCGAGCAGAAGCGATGCGATGAAAACACACGAAGCCGCAAACGCGATGCCGTTGCGCCGCGCCCTCAGCGCGAGTCGAACGGCGATCAACGAAACGAGCGAAATCGCGGGAACGACGAAGAGCCAAACTGTCGGCGGCGCGCCGCGCACGGCAATCGTGGCCGCGCTCACGGCGACGTAGAGCGCGAGCACGATCCACCACAGTGCGTCCATCAGGCGCTGCGCCCGCTCCGCCGGAATGCCCTCGATGCGCAGCAGCGCGAACGTCGCGCCGTGCTGTGCCAGCGCTGCAACGGCGAAGAACGCTACCATTAGGGCGTACGGATTGAGCAAAAACGCGAAGGTTCCCGTGAAATAGCCGTGCGCGTCGAGCGGTACCCCCCGTACTAAGTTGCCCAGCGCGACGCCGAAAAGCACGACGAGCAGCAGGCTCGAAAACCAGAAGGCCGCGTCCCAAAACTGACGCCAGAGATGCGAATCCAAATGGTCGCGCAGCTCCAACGCGATGCCGCGAAACATCAGCATCCACAAAACGACGACGAACGGCAGATAGAAGCCCGAAAACGACGATGCGTAGACGGACGGAAAGAGCGCGAAGAGGGCGCCGGCGGCGGCGACCAGCCACACCTCGTTACCGTTCCAGAACGGCCCGATGGCGGCCATCGCGGCCGCCCGCTCCCGGTCGGTCCGCGCGATGAGCGGTGCGATCGCAGCGATGCCAAGGTCGTAGCCGTCGAGCAGCACGTAGGCCGTCAGCATGAAGGCGATGACGACGAACGCGATCGTCCCGAGCATCATGCCCGCTCCAGGTACGAGGGGCCCAGACCGATCTGGCGCAGCACGAGAATGAGGAACAACACGCCGAGCAGGAAGTACATGCCGGCGAAACCGATCGTCGTAAAGACCACCTCGCCGCTGTTCACCGTCGGCGACGCGCCCTGCGCGGTGCGCATCAGCCCGTAGACGATCCACGGCTGCCTTCCGACCTCGCTCACCATCCAGCCCGCCTCGTTGGCGATGTACGGAAACGGCATCAACAGCATGAGCGGCCAGAGAATCCAGCGGGCGCCTTCGAGCCTGCGCATCACCAGCGCGAGCAGCGCGATCCCGGAGACCCCGAAGAAAATCGTACCGAGCCCGACCATCACGTGGTAGGCGTAGTACGTCAGCTCCACCGGCGGCCATTCGTCGTGCGGATATTCGCTCAAGCCGTTGACGTTCGCGCTAAAGTTTCCGTACGCGAGAAAACTCAAGAAACTGGGAACGTAAATCGGATCGATCAGCGTGCCTGCGACGGGATCGGGCATGCCGACGATCGCCAGTGGGGCGCTGCGCGTCGTCTCGAAAAGCCCTTCCATCGCCGCAAGTTTCACCGGTTGGTAGAGCGTCACGTCCTTGGCGTTTCCATCGCCTGTTGGATACGCCGCGATCGCGGCGAAGACAAACGACGCGATCGTGCCGGCCCGAACGAATCGCCGCCCGAGCGAAAGCTCGCGACCGGCGAGCAGATAGTACGCGCCGCAGCCGGCCACGACCATCGAACCCGCCAACAGCGCTCCTGTCAGGACGTGCGCGTACTGCCACCACGCCCACGGAGACAGCAGAAGCGCTCCGATGCTCTCGAGGCGCACGACGCCATTGGAAGCGACGGAGTAGCCTACGGGATGCTGCATCCACGCATTCGTGGCGACGATAAAGAAACCGGAAAGCCACGCTCCGAAGCAGACGAGTATCGCCGACCAGGCGACCAGAGGCGAGGGCTGCTCGCGCCGCCGGTAGAGCAGTATGCCGAGAAAGATCGACTCCAGAAAGAACGCGAAGACGCCTTCCATTGCGAGCGGCTGACCGATGACCGCGCCGCTGCGACGCGAAAACTCCGCCCAGTTCGTCCCGAACTCAAACTCCAGTGGAATTCCGGTAACGACGCCCGCCGCGAAGTTGATGGCAAAGATTCTCGTCCAGAATCGTGCGGCGCGTCCGGCATCGGCGTCGCCCGTGTTCGCCGCCTTCCAGGTGTAGGCCGCGACGTAGGGCGCCAAACCCATCGTCCCGATCGGAAAGAGGTAGTGAAACATGACCGTGAATGCAAACTGCAGACGGTCGACCGGCACCGCGGTGAGCACCTAAGAGGTCCCCGTGAGGATCTTGCGTGCCTGCGGGCTGTCCTGATATTCGACGGTAAGGATCGCCCGCAAGTGGGCGGCGGTGGTGCGCGCTTCCGCGTCGTCCATGCGCTGCAAGGTCGTGTAGCACCAATACAGGAGCATCGGCAAGTCGCGATCGCGGGGATAGACTTTGTGCATGTCGTCGATCGACTCCGCAACCAACACCGTATCGCTGCTCTCGCGATTCCCGTAATTGTAGTCGAGCATGAAGTTGATGTGCTTGAGTTGGTTCTCGATGCCGAGAATCGACATGCCCATGCGGCCGAAGTACTCGTCGGCGGGTGCCAGTGTCGTCATGTAGACGTCGTGCGGAAGCGCCGTTACGGTGGTGATGACGCGAATCGGGTCGACCGCTTTCAGACGGCGCAGGAATATCGCGGCGTTCTGCACCTCCGGCCCGCTGTAGCCGTTCGCGGCCGATGCCGCGTTGGCCGAGGCGACGAGATCGTTCCCCCAGGTCGTGGGTAAATGCGCGACCGGAAAGTCAGGAGCAGCGGCGCGCTGCAACGCGAGCGAGCGCCACGCATCGTCGTGCGTGAGCAGCCATCCGCGCCAGTCGGCTTCGACCTGCGTCAGGAGCGCGTCGACGTCGCGCGGGTAGGTCTGCAGGTTCGCGGTCGCATCTTGGTCGGCCAGGCGCGCCAACTGCTGCGGGTCGTCCTCGGAATTTACGCGCAGCAACATCTGCCCCGCCAGGCCCATGAGCGAGCCGTCCTGCGAGTGCTTCATCACCCACTCCGACGCCTCGCGCACCCACCACGCCGCCGCGTCGTGGTTGATGAGTGGATTGTAATGGAGCCCTCCACCGATCTGCACGGTCAGCGCCGCCAGTTCTCCGTACGCCGCATCGTCGGGATACTGCAGCGAATACGCGCGTCCGGCGTTGAAGATCGTGGAGAGATAGACTTGCTGCGACCGGTAGTTCCAACCGCCCGCGGCGCCCTTGGCGTAGGCGTCCTTCATCTGTTGATAGAGCACCGCGGGATCGGCGACCAGCGCGGCGCGCGCCGTCAGCGGCGCCGCCACCGCCACCGCGAGCGCCAACGCGAGCAATCTACAAAATGCTCGAATCATCGAGAACGAAGCGAAGGTTGTTGGTGAGCAGGGCGTTCTTGATTTCGCGGGCGATGCGGCGACCGGTCGACATCGGCTCGGAGTAGTGGAGGTACGAGTATGGCGAGCCGTCGATGAACAGGTTCGTGCCCGCGACGATTCGGGCGGAGATCTCCATCACGTAAAATTGGATGTCCGGCGTGATGATCGTCTCGATGCAGAAGGCGCCGAAAAGCCCTTTCGGCCCGCAAATCTCCTTGCTGACCCGCACCACGTCGTCGCCCATGCGCAGCGCCTCGGCGAGCATCGACTCGCGCAGCGAAACGGGCTGATTCCCCACGACGACGTACGAGGGATTCACGTCCATGCTGCCCTGCGCCGCGGCCGGGATCCGGCCAAGGGAGTCGACGTTGGTCTCGTAACGGCGGTCCATCGACATGATTTCGAGCGTGTTGTCGAGCGGCGAATAGAAGTAGTGGATATAGAGCGGCACGCCGATGACGTATTCTTGAATGATGTAGTCTTGCTGCAGGTGCGCGGCGCGCGCTTCGAAATCGGCCGCATCCTGGATGAACATATACCCCTTGCCGCCGGCTGCCCCGTAGAGCTTCACGATGACCGGCCGGTCGATCTCCGCGCCGCTGCGAAACTGTCTCGGCAGCGTCAAGCCGGCCCGCGAGAGCCATTGCCGCTGCAGTTCGCGGCTCGCCTCCCAATCGAGCACCGCCTTGTTCCCAAAGTAGGGAATCGTCATGTCCTTCTGCTCTTCGAGCGAGAGATAGGCGACGAACGAACCGTGCGGGACGATGATCACCTTGCGCCGCGCCAGTTCGTGGACGACGCTCATGAACTCCGAGTAGTCACCCAGCGCGATAACCTCGTCGACGAACTTGAACGAACGATAGAGCCGTTCCGTCGCGCGATTCGAGATCGCCAGCGTCTCGAAGCCCTCGTCGTGCGCGCCTTTGAGGATTTGTAGCGCCGAGTGCGAGCCGAGCGTGGCGATCGTGTACGGACGGTTCAAGCGGATGGATCTCCTTCGTAGCGTGCCTCTTCGACGGCGGGATTGCAGAGCAGGCCTTCGACGGCGGCGGCGAGCGTCGCGCGCCCGACGGGATCGCGGTGCCGATCGCGCAAGCGCCAGGCCACCGAATGCCTTGCGCGCAGGACGCCCTCGATGCCGGTGCCCCCGAGACGTTCGCGCACTTCGTCGTGCCGCGCGGTGCTAGAAATCCACGTTTCGCCCGTCTCGGGATGCTGGTGCGCGAGTACGGCAACGCGGTGCTTGTTGGGGTTGAAGATCGCAGCGTTCGCCGTGATGCGCTCGACGAGCGTCTCCGGCGCGCCCGCATCTTCCAACTGCCAAATCTCGCGGCGATCGACGTGCCCGAGTTCTAACCCGATGCGGCGCAGCGCCGTCAACGCGGTGTACGCCGCGTTGTCGGGAATCTTTAACGAGATGGCGACGGTGCGCGGCGTCATGCGTTCACCGCGGCGGCGAAGCTCCGAAAGAGCGCCGCGCCGCCCGAAGGGGCCAGCACGTCGTCGCCTTCACTCCGGTCGAGGTGATTGAAGTTCCACGCGTCGCGTTCGGGATGCGGCATGATGGCGAGGACGTTTCCCTCCACGTTCACCAACCCCGCACAACTCAGCGCCGACCCGTTCGGTACGGCGGCGGGTTCGGTTCGTCCGGCGGCATCGGCGTACACGAACGCGAGATGGTCGCCGGCGACGATCTCCTGCAAATGCGCGTCGGGCGCGGCCAACCGTCCTTCGCCGTGGGCGGCATACGCCGGAATCAACGCCGCGGGCGGCAACGCCGCAGTGATTGCGGAACGTTCCGGAGCGACGGCAAGCCGCACGTACACGTGCCGGCAGACGAAATGCGGCACCGGCGCGTTGCCGGTGAAGGCGGCCGTCGGACGGCGGGCAGCTCCCGTGCCCGGCACGAGTCCGGCCTCCAGGAGAATTTGCGCGCCGTTGCAGATCCCGAGGACGAGTTTGCCTTCGCGCGCGCCCGCGACGACCGCGTCCATCGCCGCGTCGTGCGCCGCGACGGCACCTGCGCGTATCCGATCCTCGTACGCGAATCCGCCGGGAAGCACGTAGGCGTCAAACGCGTCAAGCCCTTGCGTGCGCGACCAGTGCACGAGTTCGGCATCGCCGCCGCAGTCACGCAGCACGCGCAGCGTCTCGTCTTCGGAGTTCGTTCCGGGGAAGACTATGACCGCGATGCGGCTCACGGATAGATCTCCGCGAGCGGCTTCGACCAGACGTCGTGCAGGGTGGCAACGTCGAACGCCGTTCCGTTGATCAGCAGCTCCGGCCGCCCGATCGTGACGCCCACTTTAAGCGCGCCGGAAACGTCGAGAAAGCTGTCGTCGCGCACTTCGCAGAGGAATCCGCCCGCTTCGCAAAGCGGATTGCCGAAGTCGAGTTCGGCGCCGAGTTCACGGCCGGCCGCGTGGGCGTCGAAGGCGAGGCGCGCCAGCGCGGTCAACATCCCGCCGTCGACGACGGCGCGGCATGAGAGGAGCACGCCAGCCGAAATCGCCGACTGCACGATGCCGATCGCCGCACGTTCGCCGTCGTAGTCGATTGCTGCGAGCTGACCATCGATGCCGAGCACGTCGGCCAGCACCGATCCCCCGACGGCGAGTTCGCGACTGCCCACCCACAGCAGCGACGATCCCGCGCGTTTGAGCCCCGGCGTGATCGCAAGCGCAACGTCGGAGAATGCTCCCACGCAGGCGACGATCGCCGAGGGTGGAATCGCTCCGCCGGATTTCGACTCGTTATAGAGGCTGACGTTGCCCGACACGAAGGCCAAACCCAACTCGCGCGCCGCGTGCGCCAGGCCTTCGGTGGCGGCGACGAACTCGCCCAAGCGCTCCGGCTTGTGAGGATCGCCGAAATTCAGGCAATCGGTCAGACCGATCGGACGCGCGCCGACCGCAATCGTGCGCCGCACCGCTTCCATCACCGCTAACTGCCCTGCGACGCCGGCATCGATGCGGCCGTAGCGCGGATTTCCCGCGACCGCCAGCGAGACCCCAAGCCGGCTTCCGGGAATCGGCGCCAACACGCCGGCGTCTGCAGCGCCGCGCGGAATGACGGTCGCGCCGCGCACGACCCAGTCGTAGCGCCGGAAAAGCGGCTCGCGCGAGCAGACGTCGCGATGCGCCAGGACGCGCGGAAACACGCTCTCGACGTCGACTGCCGGAAGTTCGCGCGACCCCGGTTCGTGCCGAATCGCCTCGACGTACGGTAACTCGTCCTCGACTCGTCCGGTGAGAAACTCGCTCTCGACGTCCATCACGATCGCGCCGCGGTGGCGCAGTACGTAACGCTTCTCGCCCGTCACGCGACCCACGACAACGGCGCGCGCATTGAAGGCCACTTCCGGCAGCGTGTACTCGTCGTTGTAGATCCGCAGCACGTCGGAAGTCGCCTGCGGCGGTAGGACCCACAGCAATCGCTCCTGCGTCTCGCCGACGGCGATCACTTCGGGCGGCATGCCGTCGGCCGCGACGTTGACTTCGTCGAGGTTCAGGTCGGCGCCGTACCCTCCGCTCGCCGTAATCTCGGCCGAGCATCCCATGATTCCGCCTGCACCGAGATCCTTGTAGGCTGCGACGATCTTGCGTTCGCGTAAGAACTCGAAAACGCGATAGGACGCCCGCATCAGGACGTTTTCAAGAAACGGATCGGGAACCTGAACGGCGCCCTTGTTCGAGGCTTCGTCGCCCGAATCGAGCGTCAGCGACGAGAACGACGCGCCCCCGAAGCCGCTGAAGTCGGTCGCCTTGCCGACCAAGACGATGTCCCACCCCTCGGCGCCGGGCGGCGCGCACGAATGCACGATCTCCGCTTCGTCGACGATTCCGAGAGCCACGATGTTCACCAAGCAATTCTCGTCGAAGCCCTCGTCGTAATAGACGTCGCCCGCCAGGTTTGGAACGCCGATGGCGTTACCGTAGGCGCCGATGCCGTCGACCGCGCTGCGCGCGACGTAGCGTTGATGCGAGCGCGCGTCGTCGACGCGGCCGAAGCGCAGCGCGTCGGCGATGGCAACGACCCGCGCGCCCATGCAGAGCACGTCGCGCACGATGCCGCCGACGCCGGTCGCCGCGCCTTCGAACGGCACGACCTGCGATGGATGGTTGTGCGACTCGTGCGCGGCGACGATGCCGTAACGCGCGCCGGCATGTTCGCCGAGATGCACGATGCCGGCGTCTTCGCCCGGTCCGAGCACGACTCGACGACCGCTCGTCGGCAACTTCGTCAAATGCCGGCGGCTCGACTTATAACTGCAATGCTCGCTCCACTGCGCGTCGAACGCGTGTTGCTCGACCACCGTCGGCTCGCGTCCGAGCCGCCGCGCGATGTTTTCCAGCTCGCCGGCGGAGAGCGCGAGGTTGGGCCGTCGCGGCGGGCCGCTAACCAAGGGCAACTCCCTGCGCCGCCGCGGACTGCTGCTGCAACGACGAGTCTGCGGCAACGACGCTCGAGCGCGCGTTCGCCAACGTCAAAAGCGTGCGGCCGAAGAGCACCGTATCCTCCAGCCCGAAGATTTTCGCGCATTGCAGCGCGAGCTGCGAAGCCTCCGCTCGTCCATCGAGCACGGGCGACGACGTCGTCGCCTCGATCATCGCGCGCAGGACGTCGCTCTGCCCCGCCGCCACGAAGGCGACGCGCGCGAAGGTCGTTTCGATCTGCTGCACCAGTTGCAAAACGTAGAGCGGCGTGGTCGCAGGATTGGCGACGTGGCGCACCGTCGGCATGCCGAGTTGGCCGAACGCCCCAGCGATTTCGTTGGCGCGCTCCACGAGCGCCGGCGTATCGGCGATGACGGCGACCATCCCAGGCCGCATAACCGGAAACGAGCCGGTCATCTCGGCGACGCGTTCGTAGGCACGCTTGACGGTAGCGAGCGCCTCGTCATCGACCGTCTGCAGATTGCGATACATCTGCTTGTCGAGCATGAGATCTTCGCGGCCTTGCGGCCAGATGCGCCACGAATCGTTGTCGATCACGTCCGCGATCACCAGTTGACCTTGATTCTCGCCGCTTGCAAGCCGGCCGAACTCGACCTTGAGATCGACGAGCATCACGTCACGGCGCCGCCACGCGTGTGCCAAGACATCGAAGGTAAGGCGCGCCAGCTCCGTCATCGTCGCGATCTCCTGCGGAGAGGCGACGTTCTGCGCAACGATCTGATCCGGCGATACGAGCGGATCGTGATTGGCGTCGTCCTTGAGGAAGAACTCGACGACCCGCGGCACGAGCAGCGCGCCGCGCGCAGCCGCGGGATTCCGTTTCACGAACGAGCCGGCCGCGACGCCGCGCGTGACGACCTCGAGCGGGATCATGTTACAGCGCCGCACGACCATCTCGTTGTCGTCGTCGTCCTCGCCGCCGTTGAGATAATGCGTCGGCAAGCCGCAAAGATTGAGCAGGCGAAAGACGCGCGCGGTCGTCTGCGCGGCGAGGCGACCCTTACCGGCGATCACGTGACGGCGGGCGCCGTCGCCGGCCGAGATTTGATCGGTCTGCGCGACGACGAGCTGGGCCGGCTGCCCGGGCAGCTCGTAGAGCACTTTGGTCTTCCCGCGCGCGATTTCGATGCCCTTATTCACTGGTGTGGTCTTCCTCGGGTGGCAGTACGATTTCCGTTTGCTGGGGGAACGGCTCGAGCAGTTCGACGCGATCGGCGAGCAGACGAGCGCGTTGGGGTGCCGTTCCGACGTGCTCTCCTGGATCGAGCAGCCGGCGGATCTCGGCCGGATCCACCATACTCGTCAGGTTGGGATCCTCCGCGAGCAGCCGGGAGAGCGGGTTGTCCTGTCCACGCGCCAAGGCCTCCCACGCCTCCATCGACGCGCGTCGCAGCGACTCATGCAGCGCTTGCCGGTCGCCGCCGGAACGCACCGCTTCCATCATCACCGCTTCGGTTCCCGAAAACGGTCCGTAGGTGCGGAGGTTCTGGGCGATCCGCCGCTCGTCGACGCGCAAACCGTCGATGACGCGCTGGGCGAGCGCGATCAGTTCGTCGGTGCAGAGCAACGCTTCTGGGAGAATCGTGCGGCGATTCGCGCTGTCGTCGAGGGTGCGCTCCAAGAGATTGGTCGCGGCGTTTTGCCACGCGGTCTCACTGTAACCGACCAGAAGGCGCGCCAGCGAGTCGATGCGCTCGGACAGGATCGGGTTGCGCTTGAACGGCATCGCCGAACTTCCGACCTGCGCGCTGCCGAACGGTTCGCTTGCTTCGCCGAACTCGGGGCTGCTGAGTACGCGCACGTCGGCAGCGAACTTCGAAAGCGAGGCACCGACGCCCGCCAACCCTGAGAGCAAGAGGTAGTCGAGCTTCCGCGGGTAGGTTTGCGTGCTGATCTCCCGGGCTTTGATGCCGAACTGCTCGAGCACGAAGGCCTCGATGTTCGCCGAGCGCCCGGAGCCGTCGAGCAGCCGCTCGTACGAAGCGGCAGTTCCCACCGCCCCGCGCAGACCCTTGGTGGTGAGGTTATCGAAGACGAAACGCAAGTTGGCATCGTCGATTAGAAGATCTTGGGCGTATACGGCGAGCCGGTATCCCAGCGTCGTCGGTTCGGCCGGCTGCAGATGTGTGAATCCCATACAAACGACGTCGGCGTATTGACGTACGCGTTGCGCGAACGCGCGCAGCAATTCGCCGAGGCTCGCGCCCAGCCACGACAGCCCCAATCGGAGACGGTAGGTCTCGACGGTGTCTTCGATATCCATCGACGTGGCGCCGAGGTGGAGTTTACCGCCGCCGCGCGTCGCCTGCGAAGCGTAGACGCGAATTTCGGCCATGAGATCGTGGTGAATTTCGCGCTCGATGGCGTGCGCCGCTTCGATGTCGACGGCCGCGGCGTGCGCCCGCAAATCGTCGACTTCGGCCTGCGTTACGAGCCCTTCGGCACTCTGCGCTTCCGCGAGCGACACCCACACCGCCCGCCACAGCCTGCGCCGCAGACGCTCCGAGAACAGCGCGCGAAGCGAGGCGCGCCCGTATCTCCACGAGAACGGCGAGACGTAGGTGCGGTAATCCATGGGTGGCGTTCTCGTTCCGCTCCCCGGCGCCCCGAGCCTTGTATGTGTGTCATCCTGAGCGGAGCCGCAAGGCGGCGGGCGAGCACGGGCGCGGAGCGTCGCGCCTGAAGGGCGAAGCGCCCTCCCATGAAGCCGCATACGATTGCGAGCCTCCTCGTTGCGCTCGTCGCCGGCTGCAGCAGAGTCGGCACGTCCGGCGATACGGCCGAGCGCCACCCGTGGACCGAACCGGGCGTACTGCGCGTCGCGGTGACGCAGGAGCCGAAGAGTCTCAATCCGCTGCTGGCGACCACGACGACGGACGGCTTCGTCGATCGGCTGATGTTCGAGCCGCTGCTTACCGCAGATCCGCGCGGCAATCCAATCCCGATGCTGGCCGCGCGCGTACCCACCACCGCCAACGGCGGGGTCAGCCGTGATGGGTTGACCGTAACGTACCATCTGCGCTCCGACGCGAAGTGGAGCGACGGCGTCGCGGTGACCGCTCGCGACGTCAAGTGGTCGTGGCAAGCGCTGGTCGATCCGAACGACAACGTGATCTCGCGACACGGATACGATCTCGTCCGTTCGATCAAGACGCCCGACGCGCATACCGTCGTGGTTCGTCTCAAACGCCGGTTTGCACCGTTCGTGAACACGTTCTTTGCCGAGAGCGATCAACCGTATGCCGTCGCACCGGCACACGTGCTGGCGAAGTATCCGAACATCAATCAGGTACCGTTCAATCAGGCGCCGCCCGTAAGCGACGGCCCCTTTCGCTTCGCCTCGTGGCAGCACGGCGATCGCATCGTCCTCGCAGCCAATCCCACGTTCTTCGAAGGCAAAGCCGCCCTCGACCGCGTCGTCGTCAACGTCATCCCCGACGAAAATACCGGCGTCAACCTCCTTCGAACGCACGCGATCGACTATTTATACCAACCCTCGATCGCGATGTATCCAAGCCTCAAGGACATTCCCGATACGAAACTCGTATGGGTAAACGCGAACGCCTACGAGGGCGTAGGCTTCAACCTCACCCATCCGAACGTCTCGGATGCGCGCGTGCGGCTGGCCATCGCGCATGCCGTCGACAAGGCCGGATTGGTAAACCGCCTGACCTACGACAAGAACAAAGTCGCCGCCGAAGACATTCCCGATTGGATGTGGGCCTTCGATCCGAACGTGAAGTCTTATCCTTACGATCTCGTCGCGGCTAAGCGATTGCTTCGCGAAGCCGGTTACGAGTTCGATGCAGACGGCATGGCGCGCAAAAAAGGGCAACCCGTTCAGCTTCTGCTCGCCACCGACACCGCGACCGCCACGCATCGTCAAGAGAGCCTCATTCTGCAAGCCGCGCTGCGTCAAATTGGAATCGCCGTCGAAGTGAAGTACTATCCGGTCGCCCTGCTCTACGCGACCGCTTCCCTGGGCGGCATCATGCAGACGGGGAAGTTCGACATGCTGCTCATGCCGTGGTTCGGGGGCATCGACCCCGACGATTCCTCGCAGTTTACGTGCGCGAACATTCCGCCGGGCGGCTATAACGCAACGCACTACTGCAATCCCGAGATGGAAGCGGCTCAGCGCGACGCACTGAACAGCTACGATCAGGCGATGCGCGCGATTGCGTACGGCCGCGTCCAGCGTCTGCTGGCACGCGACAATCCGATCGTCTTCTTCTGGTGGAATCGCCAGCAAGAGGCGATCAGCGTCGACTTCAAGGGATTCGATCCCAATCCGGTGACCGAATCGTGGAATGCCTGGAGGTGGCGCACGTAGCGCCCCCCGATCGGCTCAGGGTGATACGAGCGTGAGCGTCACGTGCGACGACACCGTTTCCGAGACGACGTCGCCGCGCGACGTCCGCTCGACCGTGGCTTCGTCGACCGAAAGCGGTACCGACCGCGTTTCGTCGTAGACGATGGATGCGGTAACGTCAACTTTTTCCGACGAGCCGGGCCGCTCGCGCACGGCCCGCTCGACGATCGCTAGTTTCGTGCCGCTGCTTCGTTCGATCGTGAAATCGGCCGTCGTGGCGTATCCACCCGCTGTCGTTACGCGCCAATGGCGCGCTGCATCGAGGCGCGATGCGTCGACGAAGTCTTTTCCGAGGAGCCCTAGCAGCGCAAGCGTTTCCGGCGAGATCGTTCGGTTGGGATCGCATACGACCGTCGTGTCGCCGAACGCGACGCACGTCGCGCCTGAGGCGTCGCCGCCCAAGGGGTTCGGCGGTGCCGGCTCGCTCACGCGCAACACGAGGCCGCCGTCGGATTCCTCGCGCACCACCTCGACGGCAATCGTCCCGTGCCGCTCCTCCGAGGCCGCAAAACTCGGCGAACGATAGTGCTGGTTCACGTTGTGGAACATGAACGTGCCCCCGCCGCCCGGATCCATCTTGTCGAGGCCGTAGGCCTTCTCGATGTCGGGCGATTTGCCGCTCTCGTACGCGTAGGAATAGACGAAGACGCGAGCTGCCGGTACCGGCAGCAGCGCGAGGCACGCGGCCAGAACGAACGCTCCCACGTATGGTTCAAGCACGCCAAACCGCCCGGGCGTGACACCTGCGCCGCGAGCCGAGCCAGGTGACCGAGCGCTTGCGGCGAACGAGCCGTTCCTTCCTAGTCGTGGAGGTTTGCACGTGAAAGCGTTTTCTTTGCTCCTAGCGGTGGTCTTCGGCCTCAGCATTCAGGCGTCGGCGATCGCTTCGGCGACCGGCCGTCATCTCGTCTACGAATTCGGTTACAACACCAAGGCTGCTAAACAAGGCACCGGCACCGGCACCGAGACGGTGGACGTCGGCGCTGCGGCCGCCGACGGCGGCGTGATGATTACCGGCACGGATTCCTGGTGGAACACGGTGCGGCCGCGCGCCACTAACACGTGCGAACTCTATCCCAACGGCAATGTTGCGTGTACGCAGCGCCCCTACGCACTTTCTCCGATCCAACTGACGATCTTTCCGTTGCTCGCACACGAGTATTTCAAGCCGCTGATGGCGAGTTCGCATGCGACGTGGCCGCTCAAGTACACGATCAACGCGGCGATCATTCCGGGCGCCAACGGATTCATGGGGCAGCCCTACACGTGGAATGCCGCCTACGAAGCCAAGGGAGAGGGCCCAATCAAGGGCGCGGCGCCGACGGTGCTCGTCGTCAACGAAGGCAAACTCACGCAGCAAGGCGGACGCTATCTCGCCGCAAACGACAAGATGAGGATCGCGTTCGATCCCAGCGTCAAACTCCCGGTCTACGTCTACGACGTCCGCTCGCATCTGCCGCAGAAAAGCGTTTACAACAGCGACAGCGTCGAGATGAAACTTCTCAAGTATTAGCTAGCGTCTCCCCGACAAGCCGGAGAGTTCGACGCTGATGCGTTCGACCAGCGTACGCTGATCGCCGGCGTCGCTTCCCGCGCGACCCGTCACGATCGCTTCCACGCCGCGCACGGCGCGTTCGTAGGCCAGCCGCGCGCGCCGTTCGCCGACGCGTTGCGCGAGCCCGCGTAGGGTTCGTTCGCGCCACCGTAACCGCGATGGCAACGCGCCGCCGGGGCGCGTCAACTCCCACAGATACCCGCACTCGGCGGCAAGCGCCGAAAGCAGCGGAACGCCGGCGCGTGAATCCCCCTCGAAGCACTCGTGCGCGATCGCCAGCGCCTCCGCAACGCGTCCTTCGACCAAGTTGCTCGCATACTGATATGCTTTGGGATCCCCGATCGAGAGCGCTTCCCCCTCGAGGTCGCGCAGCGTGATCGTCTTCCCGTTTAGCGCGAGCTTCTCGAGGTCGCTGCGCACGGCGGCGAGCGCCGCATCGTTGCGTGCGAGCGCGTGCACGACGCGCGCGTCGGCCTTCGCACCGAGGTGCCCCAACGTCTCCTCGACGAAGCGCGCGCGCACGTCTTCGGAGGCGGTGGTGTCGACGCGCAGCGCCGACCGGCCCAGCGCCGCTCCGAGCGCCTGCGGCCGCTCCGAGCGTGGCGAAAGCAAATCGAGGATCACCAGCGTGTTGCCTTCCGGTGCGTCCTGAGCGACGGCTAAGAGGTCGCGCCGCGGCTGCGCCTTGAGCGTTTGGGCGTCCTCAACGACCACCACGCGGCGCTCGGCCAGAAAGGGCATCGCCTGCAATGCTTCGCGCACGCGGCCTGCGTCGGCCGCCTCGTCGCCGGCAAAACGCTCCAGGTTGAGGTCGCGCGTTTCGGACGGCAATAGCCGATCGAGGAGCACTTCGAGCGCACGCTCAGCCAGCACGCGCTCCGTTCCCTCGATGACGACGAGTCGCCCGATGGCGGGCTGCTTATCGAGAAAGTCGTAGAGTTTCACGAAACTCAAGGTCGGCGATGGATTCTCCATACGGCGGTCGGAGCACGCCGTGCTCGGTCACGAAGGCGGTGACCAAATGCGCCGGGGTGACGTCGAACGCCGGGTTGTACGCGGCCGATCCCTCCGGAGCGATCCGCGTTGAGCCAAATCCGGCGACCTCGGCAGCATCGCGTTGTTCGATGGGAATCGCTTCGCCGTTGTCGAGCGAGAAGTCGAACGTCGAACGCGGCGCGGCGACGTAGAACGGTATTCCGTGATGCGCGGCGAGAATCGCGAGCCCGTAGGTGCCGACTTTGTTTGCGGTGTCGCCGTTGCGTGCGATGCGGTCGGCTCCGACGATCACCAGGTCGATGCCCTCGCGTGCCATTGCGGTCGCCGCCGCCGAGTCGCTCTGCAGCACCGCGTCGACGCCGGCGTCGCGCAGCTCGAACATGGTCAAACGCGCTCCTTGCAGCAACGGGCGCGTCTCGTCGACGAAAACGCGCGGAAGTTTGCCCGCACGATGCGCCTCAACGATGACGCCGAGGGCCGTGCCCCCGGCCGCAGTGGCGAGCGGACCCGTATTGCAATGCGTCAGGATGCGGCCGCGCTTGGGAATCAGTTCGGCGCCGTGGGACGCGATCGCGGCATCGGTGCGTGCCTGTTCTTCGGCGAGTGCGTGCGCCTCGGCCAGCATGTCGCCGGCGGCCAGCACGCGGTCGACGGCCCAGGCGAGGTTAACGGCCGTGGGCCGCGCGTTGCGAATGCGAGCGGCAGCCTCTCGAAACGTTTCGTCGTCGGCGACCGTCGTGCGTAGCAGAGCGATGCCGTAGGCGGCGAAGACGCCGATGCACGGAGCGCCGCGCACTCCCAAACCGCGAATCGCGTCCTCGATGTCGTCGACGGTGCGCGCTCGTTCCACGCGCACCTCGTGCGGTAACAGGCGTTGATCGAGAAACGCAACGGCGTCGCCTTCCCAGGCGACGACCGCGGGACGGTTCAAACCCCGGCCGGCACCTGCGATGCGTAGCACGTACGGCAGTAGACCGGGCGGTCACCGCGCGGACGGAACGGCACCGTCGTTTCGACCCCGCACGCGGCGCACACCGCCTCGTAGCTTGGGCGGTTCGACCGCGGCGATTCGCCGCCGCCCTGCGATCGGCGCGCTTGGCGGCAATCGCGGCAGCGCTGCGGCTGGTTCTGGAATCCCTTGTCGGCAAAGAACTGCTGTTCCCTCGCCGAGAAGACGAACTGCGCCGCGCAGTCCTTGCACGTAATCATCTTGTCTTCCAATGGTCGCATCTCCAACGCGGTGGTTCGGAAGGCGAATCCCGAAGCGCGTTAGATGCGACTCAGGGCGGGGAGTTCCTCCCGCGCCTCAGTAGTCGGGCGCCGTCGACGACGAGGGCTGGCGCAGAAAATCCTGGCCCTGCAGCCGCGTCGGGATCTTGCGAAACTTCAGCGGTGTCTGCGAAAAATCGAACATGTCGCCGAACTGGTCGGCGCGCGCGTCGGCGCCTCCGAGCGAGGGTAGTCCAAAGACCGCTTCGATCAGGTGCAGCGTGGATGCAACTTCGTGCCGATCGTGTGAAACGTAACCCGCCTTCGCGTACGGCGAGATCACGATGACGGGAACGCGAAAGCCGAAACCCTCGTATGCGTGCGTCTGTGGATCGGCCAGCTGCGGCGGTACGACGTGATCGAACCAGCCGCCCCATTCGTCCCACATGATCACGATCGCGGTGTTCTGCCAATATGGGCTTTCGCCGATCGCGTTGACGATCGAGCCGACCCAATCGGGACCCGTCAGGCTGCGCGATCCGGCATGATCGGAGTTGATCCACGCCGGAACGACCCACGACACTGCCGCGAGTTTCTTATTCGAGATGTCGTTGAAGATCGTCGTCTCGGGCGATTTGACGTTGCGACCCCAATCTTCGCCGAAGCGCACCGGCCATATGGCGTCGAACGCCGACCAAATCTCACCTTGATCGACGCCGCCGACAGTCGGCGCATAGTACGACCAAGAAACGCCGGCCGCGTCGAGCAGCTTTGCCGCGGTCGCATACGAGAAACAGGGGAACGGGCCGGCTACTTCGATGCCGGTCGCTTTGGAAAAAACCGGCGGCCTCGCTCGGCCGTATTTGAGAAGATACGTCTGTTGCGTCGCCGGCGCGTCGCAGCCCCACGGGTTGGGCGGCGGGGGCGTCGGCTCCGAAAAGAACGGGTTCTCGGTAACGTGTGCCGACCCGCCGGCGATCATATATTGGTGCGCGACGTAGCTCGGGCCGTTATTCGACGCGAACGCCCGGTCGCCGAGCGCATATTCGTGCGCCATCGTCCAATACGGCTTGATTTCACTCTGCGGAACGTACGAGAAGGCCGTTTTGTAACGTCCGGATCCCCAGAACGTCCAACACGAAGGATGGTTGCGCGGAAACTTGCACGTCGACGAGAATCCGTTTATCTCCAGATCGAAGCCGTCGCCCTTTCCGGAATCGTAATCTTCGAGAAACTGATCGTGGCCGTGATTGATGTCCCACGGATTGGCGAGGCTCCAAGGCTGCAGTGTATACTTCACGCCGTGCCCGTAACCGTAACTCGCACTGTCGGCGCCGGGGAATCCGTGAAAGAGATTGTCGAACGAGCGGTTCTCCTGCATGATCACGACGACGTGCTGGATCTTCCCGCTTCCCAACGCGCCGACGGGATGCAACGAACGCCCCGCGCTCGAATCGACGCGGTTGCTGACGGCCGACGAAATCTCGGGCGTTGCCGGCCCTCCGCCGTGACAATTCGCGACACATAACGCGAGCGGCAGGGCGAGCCACGCGACCCTCAGCGCCGAGACGGGCTTTGTCATGGGGAACCTCCCGAGATTGTTGAGGCTTCTTCCGGCGTCCGGCCTATCGAAAACCTGCTCGCGGCAGTCGCGCCGCAATCCCTAGCAGCCCCGCTGCCGCCATTGCCGCGTGGTAGCCTTTGTCGCCGGCGCTTGGGTCCGCTCGCTCCTTGGCTTGCTCGTACGTCTGCGTCGTCAGCACGCCGAAGCCGATCGGCGCACCGGTCATCAACTGCACGTCCATGATTCCGCGAGCGCATTCTCCGGCGACGTAGTCGAAATGCAGCGTCTCACCGCGCACGACCGCCCCTACCGCTATCAGCGCGTGATAGCGTTCCGTATCGAGCAGATTTCGGCAAGCGAGCGGAAGTTCGAAGCAGCCCGGCACGTCGTAGACGTCGATATCGTTTTCGGCGACGTTGCACTCGCGCAGCGCGCGCCGCGCGCCGTCGACCAGCCAGTCCGAGAGTTCCGGATAGAAGCGCGCCGCGACGATCGCGAAGCGCCGGCCCGCGCAGTCGGGCGCTGCGTGAGGCGCCGGGGCCGCCGGGCCGTTGTTCTTCACGATACGGCCGCCGGATCGTCGAGAATGTGTCCCATTTTCGCCCGTTTGGTATGCATGTAGCGGCGATTGTAGTGCGTCGGGACGGTCTGAGACGGCAAGCGATCGACGATCTTGAGCCCGTAGCCTTCCAGCCCGAAGATCTTGCGTGGATTATTCGTGATCACGCGTAGTTCGCGTACGCCCAAGTCGACGAGGATCTGCGACCCGATGCCGTAGTCGCGTTTGTCGACCGGCAGGCCGAGCGCGACGTTGGCCTCGACGGTGTCCGCGCCGCGGTCTTGCAACTCGTAGGCGCGCAGCTTGTTGGCGAGGCCGATTCCGCGCCCTTCCTGGCGCAGATAGAGAAAGACGCCACGCCCCTCGGACGCGATGATCTCCATCGCGGCGTCGCGCTGCGCGGCGCAGTCGCAGCGAATCGAGTGGAGCGCGTCGCCGGTGAGACACTCCGAGTGCACGCGCACCGGAACGTTCTTGCCGTCGCCGATCTCGCCCATTACCAGCGCGACGTGCGTGTTCGCGTCGATCGTCGTTTCATAGGCGACGCCCTTCCAGTTGCCGTGCTTGGTCGGAAGGTCGAACTCGGCAATTCGCTTGACGAGCTTTTCCATGCGCATGCGGTAGGCGATGAGGTCCTTCACCGTTACCAGCCGTAATCCATGACGGTCGGCATAGGCGCGCAACCCATCGAAGCGTTCCATCGACCCGTCGTCGGCCATGATCTCGCAAATCACGCCGGCGGGGTAGAGTCCCGCCAAGCGCGCGAGATCGACCGACGCTTCGGTTTGCCCGGCGCGTACGAGCACACCGCCCTCGCGGGCGCGCAGCGGAAACGTATGTCCCGGGCGCAAAAAATCGGCCGGCCGCGCGTCGGGGTCGAGCAGTTTTTTGATCGTCGCGGCGCGATCGTGCGCCGAAATGCCGGTGGTCGTTAATCCGCGCGCTTCGACCGACACCGTGAACGCCGTTTCGTGCAGCGCAGTGTTGTCGCTAACCATCTGCGGAATCTGCAGTTCGTCGAGACGGCGTCCCGGTAGCGGAACGCAAATCAGTCCGCCCGCGTGTTTGCGCATGAAGTTGATCGCATCCGGCGTGACCGCCGCAGCCGCCATCACCAGGTCGCCCTCGTTTTCGCGATCCTCGTCGTCGAGAACGACGACCATCTTTCCAGCGCGCACGTCGGCGATCGCATCTTCGATTGAATCGAACGGGTTCGCGGCATCGGCTAGCTGAATCGCCAGCTCCGGCAGCACGTGCGCCAGGCGCTGGAGGGTCCGGTACGACGGCTCGCGCCGGCCCGAACGCAGCAGCGAAATCGCCGACTCCGTCAGCCCGCTGCTCGCCGCTAGATCGGTGGGGGAAAGCCTCGCGGCATCCATCGCGGCTAGAAGCCGCTCGGAAAACATCTCCATCTCTCCCAGCGTACGGTCACGGCTTGACAAATGTCAACCGCAAAGAACTTGGGAGCGCCTGCTCGAATGAGCTAGCGCCGAGCCGGGCCGGGCCGGCCAACTTTTCGCGGAGGTTTTCACGAAATGCGTATTTTCATTGCGCTGACGGCTTTGTTGGTTCTCGGAGCCTGCTCGGTCGAGCAGGGCGGGCGGCTCTTCCAGCCGACCCCCTCGGGTGCCGTTCAACTGCGGCTCGTCGGCGGCAGTTCCAGCGTGATCGCGTCGGGACCCAACAACCCCGTCACCGTCCACAACGGCTTCTCCGTCTACGTCAACGAGCCGTGGTACACCAATTACTTCACGGCCAAGGTCGTGTCGTACACGGCGCCCGCCACCGGGCCGTGCTACGCCGTGCCGGCGCAGGCCAACAACACCGTCCTCACCTTCACGGTGCAGCGGCAGATCAGCACTCAGGGCACAGGGAAGAACGTCTGCCATCCGGGCAACGGCGACGTCGAAGGGATCCGGGTCTCAGACATCTACGGAAACGCCACGACGCAGTATTTCAAAAACAAATGACGCGGCATAACGCTTTGCCCTGAACGCGAGTTTCCCAGAAAAGTTGCCGCGTGAGATAGCAAGCTAAGCCAACCAATACGGCGAAACGTCGCACCATCAAGCGTACCAGGGAGAATTGCCTAGGACTTCGGGGGCAAGATGAACGTGCTTTTTTGCTTGATTCTGATATTGGCTGCGTTATCGTCGGCCCCGGAGATCACGGGAACAGTCGTCGACGAGCACGGTAAGGTCGTTCCGGGAATATCCTTATCGGTTGTTTCGCTACCCGCCAGCCAGGTAATAGAAAAGACGCTATCGGGATCGGATGGCTCCTTCAGTGTTACGGGCCTTGCCTCTGGGAGCTACGGTCTGGAGGCGAAAACCGATTCAGCGTGCGCATTTTCTGACGCGATTCAAGTGCACAATGGGTTCACGAGCGTTGTGCGCCTCCGATTGGTTAGAGGGTTGTGCTCTGGAGCATTCGCTAAAAAGCTAACTTGAGAAAAACGCCGCGACTTAGTCCCGCTAGCTTTTTTTCTTTGGTTTGACCCTTCAGACGAGCGCAATTCCCTGGACTTGTTTTTGAAACGCCGACCGCTTTTCGCCCTAGTCTACCCGATTGCCGTTGCGGTCGCGGGGATCGTCTTTATCGTCCAAAGCGCGATCTCCGGACGATGGGTCCGTTGCCTGGCCGGGTTGACCGTCGTAACGCTCTTTCTGGCCTCGTTATTTGCGGCCCATTGGTTGCGCGGAGTTTTTCGTAAGACGCAATAGCCGTGAGCGGGTTTTATGGGCAGGTCGCGGATTTCTTGGCAACCGCCCCTTTATGTTCAAAAGCCTCCGCCATACTTGAAACGACTGTTTCAAGTATGGTAGCCTCGGAGCGTGCCCCGAACCGCCGACGACGTCCGCCGGGACGAACTCCTCGACCGCTCCCTTGAGTATGTCCTCGAACGGGGGTTGGCCGGGCTTTCTCTTCGCCCGCTCGCTAAGGCGGCCGGCGCCAGCCCGCGGCTCCTGCTCTATTACTTCGGCTCGAAAGAGGCGCTCGTCGTCGAGATCATCCGCCGCGGGCGGTCTCGCCAGCAGGCAACGATGGCGAATCTCGACCTCACGGCGGGGCTCGGCCCCCGCGGCATCGCCCGCACGTTATGGCGCCACTTCAGCGACGCCCGATGGGAGCCGTTGATGCGCCTCTTCTTCGAAGTCTACGCCCTCGCGTTGCAGGATCGCACGCGCTTCCCCGGCTTTCTCGAAAGCGCCGTCGACGATTGGCTTGCGGCGCTGGAACCCTGCTGCACGCGCTCGGGATACTCGCGCGAGGAGGGTCGCGCGCATGCCACCCTGCTGATCGCCGGTTTTCGTGGATTTCTCCTCGACCTATGCGCGACGGGCGACCGCGCCCGCGTCGATCGTGCCGTGGATCTCTGGCTCTCGTCGCTCGATTACGTCTCCGCTACGAAAGAAATGCACGATGACATCGCCTGATTCGCACCCTGGGCGCCGCGCTGCGACCGCGTTCATCTTCATCACCGTCACGCTCGACATGCTCACGTTCGGCATGATCGGACCCGTCCTGCCGAAACTCATTGCCGGCTTCGTCGGCGGGAACATGGCACACGCCGCGACGATCATCGGCCTGTTCGCGACGGTCTGGGCCGCGATGCAGTTTTTCATGTCGCCGCTGCTCGGGATGCTCTCGGATCGCGTGGGTCGGCGTCCCGTCATTCTGCTCTCGAATGCAATGAGCGTCGTCGACTACGTCATCATGGCTTTGGCGCCGAATCTGCTCTGGCTCTTCGCAGGGCGCGTGCTTTCCGGCATGGCCAGCGCGAACATGACGGCCGCCGGCGCCTACATCGCCGACGTCACGCCGCCCGAGAAGCGCGCCAAGGCGTTCGGACTGCTTGGCAGCGCATTCGGGCTGGGCTTCATTCTCGGACCGGCGATCGGGGGTCTGGTCGGCAACGTCGATCCGCGCATCACGTTCTGGGCCGCCGCGTTCGTCAGTCTCCTCAATACGCTTTACGGGCTGTTCGTATTGCCCGAATCGCTCGCGCCGGCACGGCGCAGGACGCGGCTGGAGTGGAAGCGCGCGAATCCGCTCGGATCGCTGGCCCTGTTGCGATCGCACCACGAACTGTGGGGACTCTCCTGGGTCAATTTCATCAGTTACCTCGCGCACGAAATCTTCCCGAACGTCTGGGTCATCTTCTGCATCGCGGTCTTCGGCTGGAGCACGGGAAGCATCGGCTTGACGCTCGCGCTCGTCGGAGTCTTCAGCGCCGTCAATCAAGCCACACTCGTCGGGCCTATCGTCGCGCGATTCGGCGAGCGCCGCGTTCTGCTTGCAAGCCTCGCGATCGCCGTTGCCGGCTGCGCGCTAATGGGCACCGCCAACGGCATCGTCTTTCTCATCGCCATCGTCGTCATCTGTCTTCCGATGTACAACGCAACCTCGCAAGCGCTGATGACGCGCCACGTAAGCGCGAGCGAACAGGGCGAACTGCAAGGCGCGCTCGGGTCGATACGCGGCATCTCGATGCTCCTGGGTCCCGGTCTGTTCACGTTCGTCTTCGCCCAGTTTATCGGTCCTTGGCGAAATGCCGGAGTTCCCGGCGCGCCGTGGTATTTGGCGGCTATGCTCTATCTCGTCGCGCTCGTTCTGGCCTGGCGCGTCACGACGGCGCGCGACGACGTCGTGCTGCCGATCGCCGAGGGTGCGCCGATGCCGTACGTGGAGGGTTCGCCGTGACGACGCTCAGCCATCATCCGTTTTGGCAGACCGTCGAGATGCTGTCCGGCGCAATCGTCGCGGCCGGCAATACAATTTTTGCAACGATCGATCAGGCGGCCGCCGCAAAAATCGCCGGCCTATCGTTACGCCCGACGACGCTGATCGTCTTCGGCAATCCCAAAGGCGGAACGCCGCTGATGGAGGCCGCTCCGCTCGTCGCACTCGAGCTTCCGCTGAAGATCCTCGTGTGGGAGGACGATGCGGGCGTGCGCGTCGCCTACACGCCGATGTCCGAGATCGCGGCCCGCTACGGCATCGACGATCCGCGCGTCGCGGCGATGGACCGTGCCCTCGTCGCGCTCAGCTCCGTCGTATCGTAGCGGCTATTCCGTAGGGGTTTCGAAAAGCACGATCGGCTTGACGATGCTGCCCTGCGCGAGGTCGCGGTAAGCGCGTGGCGCGTCGTCGAGCGCGACCAGCGTCGCGCCGAGCTTCTCCGCCGTCACCGCACCGCGCACAATCAGTGCCAGCGCCTCGCGCGTGTCTTCCGGGCCGCACGAATAACTCGCGACGACGCGCAAGTCCTCGAAGTAGAGACGCTCCGCGTCGACGCTCAGCGCCGTTCCCGGTTCGAACGGCGAGAACATCACGACCGTTCCGCCGCGTCCGGTTCCCGCAAACGATGCTTCCATCGCGCCGGGCGTTCCCGGTCCGCAGATCGTTACGTCGGCGCCTTCGCCGAGCGCGGCTTTTGCATCGTCGGGATGCGCGGCCATCGCACCGAGCGATGCAGCGAGCGATCGCCGATGCGCGACGAAATCGCTCGCAACGACCGCGGCACCCATCGCTCGAGCGGCGGCGACGTGCATCAACCCCATGACGCCGAGGCCGACTACGTAGACCGTATCGCCGGCCTTCGCACCCCCGCGGCGCAGCGACTTCACGACGCAGCCCAGCGGCTCGACGAGCGACGCGTCGGCGAAACCGACGCCGTTCGGAAGGCGCAGCGTGTCGCGGACGTTCTCGCGCGGTACGCGGAAGTACTCGGCGATCCCACCCGGCTCGATCCGCGTCGCGCGCCACGTCGTGCACTGCACGTAATCGCCACGCGCACAGCGGCGGCATCCGAAGCACGGAGCGTGGTGGTGCGCGAAAACGCGGTCGCCGGGCGCGAACGGACGCCCGTCTTCGTCGCGAGCCGCTTCCCCGGGGCCGGTCGCCGCGACTACCCCGGCCGGCTCGTGGCCGAGCACGAGCGGCGCCTTGCGCTTCACGTACCACGCCATCACGTCGCTGGTGCAGATGCCGCTCGCGGCCGTGCGCACGAGCAGTTCCCCCTCGCCCAGCGCCGGCACCCGCCGCTCTTCCACGCGCACGTCGTCGGCGTCGTAAAGAACCGCCACACGCATCGTCTTCGGAATGCTCACGGTTCGAAGAGCACCTTCATGCCGCGTCCCGCGTCGAGGTCGTCGAACGCCGACGCGATGTCGCTCAGCGGATACGTGCGCGAAATCAGTCGCGCGACCGGCAACGCGTGTGACGCTATGAGCTCGAACGCGCGCCGCACGTCGCGCGGCGTAAAATGAAACGGACTCGCGAGACGAATCTCGTCGTAGTGCAGGCGCGATGCCGCGAACGACACGCGCGTTCCATCCGGTAAGCCGCCGAAGAACGATACCGTGCCGCCCCGCCGCACGAACTCTGGCGCGCGCTCCCACACTTCGGCGCTGCCGGTGCATTCGACGACGGCGTCGGCGCCGCGTCCCTGCGTCCGCGCCAGCAGCTCGTCGCAACCCTGCGCGACGTCGGCCTCGATCGTTTCGACGCCTAACTCGCGCGCGAGCGCCGCGCGTTCGGCGCGGCGTCCGATCAAGACCGGCAGAGCGCCCTCGCGTTGCAGCAAGAGGGCGTGGAGAATGCCGAACGCGCCGTTGCCGATGACGGCGACGGTGCAACCCACGCACGCAGCGAGCGACGCCACCGAGTGAACGACGCACGCGAGCGGCTCCAGAAAGGCCGCTTCGGCGTACGAGACGTCCGCTGGTTTGCGAAAGCAGTTGCGCGCGACGACGCGCGCAGGCACGGCAACGTAGTCGGCATAGGCGCCGAGCAGCATTTCGGGCATCACGCGCTCGCAGAGTTCTTCCTCGCCCCGTTCGCACCAGAAGCAGGTGCCGCACGGCGCGGTGTGCGCGCACATGACCGCGTCGCCCGCGCGCAGCGCGTCCACGTCCGCACCCACGGCGGCGACGTCGCCGGAGAACTCGTGCCCGAAGCGCGTCGGCATCGGCATCTTCGGATGCCCGCGCCGATAGGCTTTCAAATCGGTTCCATCGGTCAGCGCCGCGCGAACGCGCACGACGATGCCGCCCTCGGGCGCGCGCGGGACGGCTTCCTCGCGCAATTCAATGCGGCGCGGCGCGACGAGCGTCGCGACGCGTGAAACGCTCGCGGTCACGACGGCCCCTGCGCTACGCAGCCCAGCAGAGCGCTGCGCACCGCTTCGGGCAGCGGACGACTCTTCTTGCGTTCGCGATCGATGCACGCGACGGTCAGCGCAAACTCCGCGCCCGCCTCCCCGGTACGTTCGTTGAAGACCACCGTCCGCCAGCTCACGCTCGACGCACCGACTCGTTCGACATGCGTCCGCAGCCGCAGCCAGTCGTCCATCAGCGCGGGCGCATGGTATTCGGCTTCGCACCGGACGCGCGGCAGCCAGAAGCCGTATTCTTCGAAGACGCGATCGTATGCAAAACCCAGTTCACGAAAGAAATCCATTTCGGCGCGTTCGACGAAGCGCCAATAAGCAGCGAAGTAGACGATGCCGGCGACGTCGACGTCGCACCACTGCGTGCGCAGGAGCGTTTCGAAGACGCGCGCGCCCGGCGCAAGCGATTCTTTGTACCTCAAGGTCGTCTTCCCGCGTAGCGCGCCACCGGATCGATCTCGAGATTGACGGCGCTGCCGCTCGCCCGTTCGCCGAGCGTCGTGCTCGCGAGCGTCTCGGGAATCGCCGCGACCTCGAACCAATCCGCATCCACTGCGGCGATCGTAAGACTCACGCCGTCGATCGCAACAAACGCCTTGTCGACGATACCGAAGGCGAGCGCTGCGGGCAGTTCGAAGCGCACGCGCTCGCCCTGCCCCTCGCGTACGCGCGAGAGCACGCGCGCGACGGCGTCGACGTGGCCGTAGACGAAATGCCCGCCGATCCGGTCACCGGCGCGCAGCGCGAACTCGAGATTGACGCGATCGCCGGACGCGCGCTCGCCGAGCGTGCTGCGCGCGAGCGTCTCGGGAACGACGTCGAACGCGAGCACGCCGCCGTCGACGTTCGTCACCGTGAGGCAGACGCCGTCGATCGCCACCGAATCCTTGGGCGCGGCCTGCTCGCCGATTGCTGCGTCGTTACGCACGCGCAAGCGTGCGCCGCCGCCTGGAAGCGCCTCGTTGGAGACCACGACGGCGCGATAGGCGACGATTCCGCTAAACATCGATGTGACCGGAGATGACGACGTCGTCCCCGACGCGCTGCACGCGATCGAAACGCAGACGCGGCTGCAGCGCCGCGAAATCGACGCCCGCCAGCACCGGAACCGCGGCGGCGTTGCGGAGCAATCGCGGTGCGATCGCCCAGTAGAAGCGCTCGACGAGACCGGCCGCAACGAGCCGTGCCCCCAGCGTCGGACCACCCTCGCACAGAACGCTGTAGACCCCGGCTTCGCGCAGAGTTTCCATTGCGGCCCGAAGATCGAGCCGATCGCTTTCGGGCGTCCCGACGAACCGGACGTCAGCCACGCCCTGCAAATTGTCGAACTGCCGGCGCAAACCGGCCGGAGCCAGCACGATCGCCTGCGCGTATCCATCCACCGCAGCGAGGACGCGGCTCGAGGCGGGAATGGTTTCGGTTTCGCACGCAACGACGCGCACGTAGGGGCGCAGTCGATGGTGCGCCGGGCGGACCGTGAGCTGCGGATCGTCGACGCGTACGGTACCGGCTCCCACCATCACGGCCTCGTATGCAACCCGCAGGTCGCGCACGTAGAGGCCTTCTGCTCGCGAGCCGAGCCACTCCCGAACGCCGGGACGCGACGCAATCGCGCCGTCGAGCGACATCGCCATTTTCAACGCGAGATACGGCCGCGTCGAGGCGATTGCGCCCGCGAAAAGTTCGATGAGTTCGTGCGCGCGGGCTTCGCCGGAAACGTCGACCCGCATGCCGCGCTCGCGCAGGTACGCGATGCCTTGCCCGTCGTTAGCCGGATTCGGATCGGTGGTGCCGCAGACGACGCGCGCGATTCCCGCCTCCACCAGCGCCGGCGCGCACGCCGGCACGCGCCCGGCTCGCGCGCACGGTTCCAGCGAAATGTAGAGCGTCGCACCACGCGCGCAGGCGCCGGCCTGAGCCAGCGCATTGATCTCGGCATGCGCCGCGCCGGCCCGGTGATGATACCCCTCGCCGGCGATCCGCCCGTCGCGTACGACGACCGCCCCGACGGGCGGATTGGGAGCGGTGTTTCCGGTCGCGCGTGCCGCGAGTTCGTAGGCGCGCTCGAGATAGAGGCGGTCGCGCGAAGTCAGTCGGCTGCCGGCGAGGTCCACGAGGCCCCGCTTTTCGTCGCGGCTGCAACGACGGCCCCTTCGACGCATCCGCCCCCTGCCGCAACCGCGCGGCGGCAATCCTCCAGCGTCGCACCGGTCGTGCAGACGTCGTCGATCAACACGACGCGGCGACGCGCAACGAGTACTGCGTCACATGCGAAACGTCCCTGCGCGGCCAGCCGTTCGTCGCGCGTTCGACCACGCTGTGCGTCGCCCGCGCGCTGGTGCAACGCCTGCGCGACCGTGGCGCCGCCGATCTCGGCGGCACGCCGCGCGAGCAACGCAACGCCGTCGATGCCGCGGACGCGCAATCGCTTCGCCGTCGTCGGCACGGGTACGAGGAGCGCGCCGGCTTCGACGAATGGCGCGATGCGTTCGCTCAGCGCTTCGGCCACGTCTCGCCGTCCGTCTTTTAACGCCAGAATTGCCGACCGGACGACGCCCTCGTAGGCCGCGTATGCCGCGACGCGCAACTGCGGAAGCCGGATGCAGATCGGTGCGCGGGCGATCGGAGCGCACGCGTCGCACAATCCGCTGCCGAGCACATTGCAGCCCGCGCATTGCGCGGGGAAGACGAAATCGAGGATCGCGCGCCACGTCACGCCTGCCAATCCCGCCGGCGTGCGCGCCGGCCACCGCGTGCGCTCTTATGCCGGTGCGCTGGGATGAATCGCCGGCCGGTACCCGGCGGCAAACGCGCGCACGATCGAAGGCGGCGTCAAGACCTCGACATGGCCGGAACGCGGACGGGCTGCGCTCTCCGCATAACCGTTGTCGCTCCACAGCCGCAGCGCGTCGCCCCACACGAGCCATGGCCGTCCGTCCCGCGCAACGTACGTCCCGTCGGGCAAATCGCCGAACGCGGCGCGATACGTTCGCTTACGGCGGCCGTCGAGCCGTTCGGCGTGTAAGACCAGATCGATCGCAGAGGCCGTCGCCGGCCCGCATGCGCAGGCTTCCCAGAGACGGCAGAAGGTTCGGTAATCCTCACGCCGGCATTCGGCGCAGGGGCGGTGTCCCGCGCCGAACGCGGCTGCTTCATCGAGAAAAAACAACTCCGTGTAACGGTGCGGCGCCATGACGGTGCGCTTGCGCCCGCGCCACTCGAGCCGGCACGCGATCCAGCGCCGAACCTGAAACGGCCGCACTACGCGCCTCGCTTCGTCGTGCAGAATCCCGCGGTTTCCCATCATCGTCCCGCGGCCCGGCAGCGCGACGACGTCCCCGAACGGGGTGACGCGATTCTGTAACGGCATCGCGATCGGCGCTACCGCACTAGCTTGGCGCGTCGTCCACGTGCGTGGCGTACGAACGCGGCTCGAAGAACCACTGGGGAAGTGACGAGGGAAAGACGACGTCGTTGAAATCGTAGTCGACGGTCGCGTCTTTGCCGAGATAATCCGCGTCACTTTCGTAGGTGGGCGTTCCGTGGATGTGCGTAACGACCGGCACCCCCTGCAAGAAGCCCATCGTGACGGTGAACATCATCGGATAAACGTGATGGCTGTCTTCGTCGTAGAGTTTGTCGGTTGCGACCACTTGCTGCAGTTCCAAGGTCTTGGAATCGACGTAGAGTTCGCGCAGGCGGTTACGATCGGGATCGCGCCGCGGCACGAGCGAAACGTGCGTGACGCTTCCCTCCGTGCTGACCCCGGTGACGCGATAGTCGAACTCGCCCATGACGCTCACGCTGGCGATGAGCGGCGGCACGCTGCCGGTCGGCTCCGGCGTTGGAACGAACGTCTGCGGGTTCGTGTGCGGTCTCACCGGCGCCGACTCGAAGAGATCGGCGGTCGGCGGCCCTGGATCCCACGGCTCGTTGAACGACGGCCGCAGGAACTCCAGCGTCCCGCGAGCCGAGCCTCGGTAAACTCGCCGCCCGAGCGCCGCGCGATCGTACGTGCGGCACCAGATGTGGTACGTGTAACTGTTTACGAGATCGGGGAATCCGTCGTCGAGCGTCTGCTTACGAATCAACGTGTAGGTGACGTACGGCGGCGGCGGACGATGCGAGCGAAACTGCCGCCGGATGAGATAGAGGAGCCGGTCGGGCGAAGGAAGCGGAACCGGGGTTGCCGCCGGACTCGCAGTCACCGGGTCGCGCGGCGCCGCAGCACACGCAATGGCGACGAACGACGCGAAGATGATGGCCCAGTAGGATTTCACGCAGTTCGCTTTGCTGCGCTCCACCGCGCTCTCCTTTGCGCCGAGGCATGATGGGATGCGCGTGCGCCGAATGATCGCTCGTGCCGAAATCGTCGCGCGCGCGCCGCCGCGGGCCCGCGCCGCTTGGATTGCTCGCGTTGCTCGCGGTTGCGATCGTAGCCGCCTGGTGGCTGCTCGCCCCGCGCGGAGAGCATCCTTCCACGACGGTCTCGCAAACCGAACCCCGAGAAAGCGCCGAGCCGCCGTCGCCGCGAGAAACGGCGCCGGTTTCTTTGGCTACGGAGTCGCCGTCTGCAGTTCCCAGCGAACCGCCGGAGACGGCAACGCCCGCGCCGTTCCAGCGCGTGACGCCTGCCGCGGGCGCATCGGGCGGTGCGCGCCTCGCATTGATCGTCGACGATTGCGGTCAATGGATCGACACCGAACGCGAATTCGTCGCACTCGGCGTTCCGTTAACGCTTTCGGTGCTGCCCGACGTGCACTACACCGGCACCATCGCGCGCGAAGCGGCCGGCGCGGGCAAGGGCGTCATGCTGCATCTGCCGATGGAGACGGTCTCCGGCCTCAACCCCGGCCCCGGAAAAGTCACGACCGAAATGTCCGATGCAGAGATCGCCGCGCAAGTCCAGAGCGATCTCGATCAGGTGCCGCTGGCACGCGGCGTAAACAATCATGAAGGCAGCAAGGGTTCCGCCGACCCGCGCGTGATGCGCGACGTCATCGACGTGTTGGCCAAGCGCGGCGACCTCTTCTTCATCGACTCGCGCACGAGTGCGTCGTCGGTCGGCGAACAGATGGCGCAAGCAGCCGGCGTCCCCACCGCCGGGCGCGACGTCTTTCTCGACAACCAGGCGACGGTTGCTTACACGGAAGCGCAGTTGCGTGAGGCGGCCGCGATCGCAGAGCGCACAGGAAGTGCGATCGCAATCGGCCATCCGCATGCCACGACGCTCGCCGCAGTGCGCGCGATGATTCCCGAACTGCAAGCTGAGGGCATTCACTTCGTTCTGGCGCAGGATCTCGTTTCGCCGTCCGCTCGCTAGCCGAACCGAGCAACCCTCGGCGCGGCAGGGCGTTTTATAACGGTCGTTATGGACATTGCATTTCTCATCGTTCGTCTTATCGTTGGGCTCGGCGTGGCGGCGCATGGCGCGCAGAAACTCTTCGGCTGGTTCGGCGGCCACGGTCTCGCAGGAACCGGTGGTTTCTTCGAAGGGATCGGTTTCCGGCCGGGACGCTTCTTCGCGCTCGGCGCCGGTCTGGGCGAAACCGGCGGCGGTCTGCTGATTGTTCTCGGGCTCGGCGGTCCGGTCGGGCCGGCGCTCGTCGTCATGGTTATGCTGGTCGCGATCCTTGCCGTCCACGTTTCAAAGGGATTTTTCGCCGATCGCGGAGGCTGGGAGTTAGCGTCGCTCTATATCGCCGGCGCGCTCGCGACCGCGTTTGCCGGACCTGGTGCCTATTCGCTCGATCGGCTTTTCGGCATCTCCATTGCGACCGACGATCGCAGCATCTGGTATGCGATCGCCGCGGCCGTCGTTCTCGCCGTGCTGAACCTCTTGGCGCGGCGTCCTACGCCGCCGCCCGCGACGCCTTAGGAGACTTCGGTTCCTTATCCCGCCTCCGTTCGGGCGGCAACGCCGGCAGCGCCGTTCGCCGCGGCAGCGGCGAGCCGCTCCACGTGGGCCGCGGCGTCGCCTGCGGCTCCGGCGTGAAGACGTCGCGCACAGGCACGTTCGTTCCCCGGAAGGGCTGCGCCGAGGCGACCGGCCGCGCCGGGGGCGTGCGCACCTCGAGCGTGCGCGACGGCGCGCGAAAGTACACGGAGTCGCCCAACGCGCGCAAGACCGGGCCGATTTCGACGCACGTCACGTCGGCGTTGCCGCAGAATCGTACCGCGAATGGAAGTCGAGTGCGCCGTCCGGCGCGTTCGACGAAAACGCTGCCGCCGTCGATCCACATGCGATCGACGAGCATGCGCAGCAGGCTCAACGGGGCATAGACGCGACCGCCGGCCAGCTGCGCTCGAACGTAATCGGCAACCCGCCGCCCGTCGAGCGCCACGGTCACCGGCGCAGCCGGTGGGAATACGAGCACCTGGCACGATATACCGCGTCGAATGCGGCGATTCATTTCCGCCTTTCGCGACGCCGTGCTGCGCTTCTCCCGCGACGGCTGCGCGTTTCTGGCTCAGGCGATCGCCTTCAACGCAATCTTTGCGACGTTTCCGTTGTGCGTGCTCGTGTTGAGCGCTGCGACGCTCGTTCTGCCGTCGGCCCAGCATCGAATGCTCGCCTTTTTCGACACCTTCTCACCAACGCTTCACGACTACGTCGCCGCGAATCTCGAAACGTACATCTACGGTCGCGGCATCTCGAGCGCCATCGCGCTGCTCGTGCTGTTGTGGTCCGGCAAGAATCTCTTCATGGCGCTCGCGTTCGCGCTCGATCGCGCGCTCGGTGTGCCCAAAGGGCGCCCGCTCGTTCACAACGTAGCGTTGTCGATCGTGATGCTTCCGGTCGTCGGTGTCGCACTGATCGTCGCGATCGCGCTGCCCACGCTGTTCGCGGTTATCGTTCGCATCGGCGGGTTCGCCGATCCGGCTCTCATCTCGCACGTCCTCGCGTACGTCGTCTCGATGGCGCTCGTCTTCGTCGTGACGGTCGTACTCTATCGCTGGCTGCCCAATCGCTCGGTCTCGTGGGGCTACGCGTTCCGCGGAGCTTGCGTCGTCGCCGTGGCTTGGCCCGTCGTACAAGTGGCTTTCGCACAGTACGTCACCCACGTCGACTTTACGCACATTTACGGCGCGCTCACGGCGCCGCTCGTCTTGCTCCTCTGGTTCTACTTCATCGGCTCGATTTTTCTCTTCGGCGCCGAGTACGGTGCCGCGTCGAGTTCGCGGCGCTGACGGATACGCGCGACGCGTCAGCGAATAGCGGCCGAAAGCATCTCGAAAGGAAGGTTCGTGCGCCGGCTTCTAGGTACGCTTGCACTGTTGGTCTCGGCGGTCGCGCTGGCCGCCGCCACCGCGCCGCCGACGCCCGCGCCCAAAATTTCTCCCACACCCGTCGCCGCACCGAGCATCGGCCAGAGCACGACGGTTCTCATCTACCCGTTCGACGTTCAAACCGGCGTCGATGCGAAAATCGGTTTCGCCATCGCTTCGATTTTGGCACAGGAGATGGCCGCGGCCGGCGGGCTCAACGTTCTCCCCGTGCCGGTCGGCGTGAAGCGCGCCGATTTTCTCGACACCGCGCGCACCCAGCGTGCCGACTTCTACATCAGCGGCTACGTCACGCCGGTCGGCGACACCGCTGCGGTGGTCGAACAGGTCGTCAGCGTCGACAGCGGCGTCATTCTCTTCTCGCAGACGGCGCAGGTGCAGAGCGTCGCCGACGTCGCGTCGCAGTCGTTACTCGCGCGCGCGCAGATTCTGGCGTTCGTCGGGCGCGGAACGCAGAACATTCAAACGCAGTCCACGAACACGCCCGCGCCGACGTCGACCAACGGCGCGCAAATGCAGATTCACGGTCTCGGCAGCATCGTCGACTCGGTCTTTCACCGTAGGGGCGCATCTACGCCGTCGCCGGCGCCGCTGGTGAAGCCCGATCGCGGCGTCATCGTCGCGCCGATCACTGCCAGCGGACAGTTCGCATCGACCGATCTCACCAACGCGACGAACGAACTCTTCTTCGCGATGCAGCACCACTACCGCGTGCAGATGGCGCCCCCGGCCTCGAACGTCGCGCAAGCCGCCGATTCGATCTGCGGCGCGAACCGCAACAACACGATCGCCGGCGGGACGCTCGCGCAAAACGTCCCCAAACACGGCCACGTCGAAATGGTCTTTACGCTTTCGATCTATACGTGCTTCGGCGCGGTCCTCGACCACACGGTCGGCAAAGGCGCCACGTACAAGAATGCCGTCGACGCAGCGGTGGCCGCCTACGTGGCCGCACATCCGGATAACAGCTGAATCGAGTTCCTACTCGAACAGGCCGGCCGGCGGATCGATGACGATACGGCGCGCGCCGACGTCGATTTCGCGTACGTGCGCGCGCACCATCGGGACGAGCGTTCCACCGACGACGAGCATGTCGCTGGCCGGATAGTGCTCGACCGCATCGACGATACCGTAATCGGTTCCGTCGACGCCCAGTACGCGGCAGCCTTTGAGATCCGCGTCGAGATACTCTTCGGCGCGGACGTCGAGGTGGTCGCGCGGCGCGTAGAGCACCGCGCCCGATAGCGCCTTCGCAGCGTCGGCATCGTCGATGCGCTCGGCGCGAATCAGCAAGCGTCCTTTATGCGGCCGCACGGCGGTTAAGCGCAGCGCGAAGGTCGCGCCGGCCTGCTCGGCATGCAGTTCGGCTCCCGCGCGAAAGACGGAGCGGCCCGAACTCGTCGGGTCGCATTTCATCTCGCCGCTTACGCCGAAGGCGCCCGCGATGCGTCCAACGGCGTGTTCACGCTCCCCCGGCGCGATCGTCTTCCTCGGGCGCTTCTGCCGCTTCCTCGCTGTCCAGGATGTCGATGGAGACGCGTCCTTCGGCCGTCGCGCGCACGATCGTGCGCAGCGCGTGCGCGACGCGGCCGCCGCGACCGATCACTTTGCCGAGATCGTCGGGTGCGACGATCAGTTCGATCACCGGCTGCGCGTGTTCGTCGACGAACAACTCCACGGCAACCGACTCAGCGTCGGCCACGAGCTTGCGCGCGACGAATCCCAGCAGCGCGCTCGCGCGCCGGTGCCCGGCCCAAGGATCGCTCGGCGTTCGGCTCGGGCGGCGGCGCCGGTCGTGCTCGGGCCTCGGCGGCCGATCGCGACGCGCTGGCCGCCGATCGTCTTCGAGTTCGATCTCGTCGATCACGGTTTCGCTCGCGGCGATCTTGCGCGCGCCCAGCGTCGGCCGGCGTTCGATCTCGACGGACTCTTCCCCAAACAATCCGAATTCGTCGTCGAACGCGCTCATCTACGTCCCGCCTTTTGCAGACTTCGGCTGGCGTTTGGTTTCCGGAATCGGACCCCGCTCCATGATGCCCTTTTCCGCAAACAGGCGGCGCACCGTCGTCGACGGCTGCGCGCCCTTGGCGAGCCACTCCTTGGCTTTCGTCTCGTTCACTTCGACGGTGCGCGGTTCGGTGCGCGGATTGTAGTGGCCGAGGATCTCGATGAACCGGCCATCGCGCGGCGCCCGCGCGTCGGCCACCACGAACCGATACGTCGGCTGTTTCTTCGCGCCCATCCGGCGCAGTCTAATTTTAACCATTTTCGTCTTTCATGAGGAGTGCTATCGCATTCCCGCGGGAATCGCCGGCAAACGCCGTTTCTTTCCGCCGAACTGCTTCATCATCTGACGCGACTGCTCGAACTGTTTGACGAGCCGGTTCACGTCGGAAACTTGCGTCCCGGAGCCCAGCGCGATTCGCTTGCGGCGCGAACCGTTGAGCAGATCGGGACTGCGGCGCTCGCGCCGCGTCATCGAGCAGATGATCGCTTCGATCTTCGCGAGATCTTTTTCGGGGATCTCGAAGTCTTTCGGCAAGCGGTTCGACAATCCCGGAATCATCTTCAATAAGTCGGTCATCGATCCGAGCTTGCGCATGCTGCGCATCTGTTCGAGAAAATCGTCGAGGCTGAAACCCTGTTTGAGGATCTTCTCCTCGAGCTGCTTGGCCTGTTCTTGCGAGTAGAGCGTCTGCGTCTTCTCGATGAGCGTCAGCACGTCGCCCATGCCCAGAATTCGCGATGCGAGCCGGTCCGGATAGAAGGGCTCGAGTGCCGACAGCTTTTCGCCCACGCCCACGAGTTTGATCGGCGCGCCCGTTTCGGCGTGAATCGACAACGCGGCGCCGCCGCGCGTGTCGCCGTCGAGCTTCGTCAGGATCACGCCCGTGATGCCGAGGCGCTCGTGGAACCCCTTGGCGACGTTCGTGGCCTCCTGCCCGGTCATCGCATCGGCAACAAGCAGAATTTCCTTCGGGTTGACGGCCGCTTTCACACGCTCGAGTTCGTCCATGAGCGCGGCGTCGATTTGCAAACGACCGGCCGTGTCGACGATGACCGTCGAGAGACCGACGCGCCGTGCATGCGCGACGCCGTCGCGCGCGATAGCGACCGGATTCTTTCCGTCGCCGGTGAACACCGGAATGTCGATCTGCTTTCCGAGGGTTTGTAACTGATCGACGGCCGCGGGGCGGTAGACGTCGGCCGCGACGAGCAAACTTCGGCGGCCCTGCTCTTTCAAACGAAGCGCCAACTTACCGGCCTGCGTCGTTTTGCCGGACCCTTGCAACCCGACAAGGAGAATCACCGATGGCGGCGCGTCCGCGAACTGCAGTCGCGCCTGGGCACCCCCGAGGAGCGCGACGAGTTGCTCGTAGACAATCTTCAGGATCGTCTGCGCCGGCGTCAGCGATTCGAGCACATCGGCGCCGATCGCCCGCTCTTTGACCTTCGCGACGAACGTCCTGGCAGCGCCGAGCGACACGTCGGCCTCGAGCAGCGCGACGCGCACTTCGCGCAGCGCTTCGGCGACGTCGCTTTCGCTGAGCCGGCCTCGCCCGCCCAGCCGCTTGAAGACTGCGCCTAGGCGCTCACTGAGTTGATCGAACAATGACGAAACGCAGCCGCGTGTTTACGCCGATGAGCCGGCGGTCGCCTCGTCGACGCGCTTTACCGCGTCGCCGACGGTCTTGATTTTCTCGGCCTCCTCGTCGGGAATGTCGATGTTGAACTCGGTTTCGAACGCCATCACCAGCTCCACCTGGTCGAGCGAATCGGCGCCGAGATCGTCGGTAATCGATGCTTCGGGTGTCACTTCCGATTCGTCGACTCCGAGTTGCTCGACGATGATCTTCTTCACTTTATCGAAGGTGGTGGACATTGCGTCTCCTTATTGACGACGGTATGAAATCGACGTGCGTACTCACATTACTATGCCGCCGTCGATGACGAGGGTCTGACCGGTAATGTACCCGGCGGCGTCGGAACAAAGGAAGGCAACCGCTCCGCTCACGTCCTCCGGCCTACCAGGCCGGCCGAGAGCGGCTTGCTTAATCAGATACTCCCGTGCGGAGTTGGGCATCTTTTCCGTCATGGCGGTCTCGATGAGGCCCGGCGCGACGGCGTTGACTCTTATATTCCTCGAACCCAACTCCTTCGCAACCGATTTGCACAGGCCGATGAGGGCCGCCTTCGACGCCGCATAGGCGGCCTGCCCGGCGTTCCCCGTCATGCCCACGATGCTGGTGACCAAAACGATCGCACCGGAACGCTGTTTCATCATCGGCTTCGCCGCGGCCGCGCAAAGATAAAAGGCGGACTTGAGATTCACGTCGAGCATCCGATCGATCGTCTCGGCTTTAAGGCGCAGGAGGAGCGAATCGATCGATTGTCCGGCGTTTGCGACGACGCAATCCAGCCGGCCGAAGCGCGCGGCCGTCTCGGCTACGGCCGTATCGACCGAATCCTGGTTGGTGACGTCACACGCGAAGAGATGCGCGACGGCTCCGGGGCGCGCCGCAGCGCACAACGCCGCCGTCTCTTCCAATGCGGGCACGTCGCGACCGAGCAGTGCGACGTCGGCGCCGCGCGTGGCGAACTCGATCGCGATCGCGCGTCCGATCCCGCGGCTCGCGCCGGTCACGAGCGCACTCTTGCCGTCGAATTTCATTCGATGTCATCCTGAGCGGAGGCGCTGTCATCCTGAGCGGAGGCGCGCAGCGCCGCAGTCGAAGGGCGAGCGGAGCGAGCGCTCGCGAGCGCAGTCGAAGGAGCGCGCACGCGTTCGACGCCGGCGTAGTCGCTGACGATCATCACCTTGGGCGCGTTGGGCATGCGCCTCATCAGAGGACCGAGCACGGCATTCGCGCCAAACTCGATAACGGCATCGAGGTCGTACGATAGAAGACGTTCCGCCGCATCGTGCCAGCGGACTTCTTCAACGATCGAACGTACGAGATTGCGGCGAATTCCGTCGACGTCGCGGTACGGCGCGGCATCGACGTTCGAAATGACGTCGATCGACGGCACTGTGAATTGCGCGCGCTCCACCGCGCCGGCGAAGCGCGCGACGGCCGGCTCCATGAGTTCGCTGTGCCACGCACCGGAAACGTTGAGCGGCACGACCCGCTTCGCGCCGGCCGCGAGCATTGCGTCCGCCGCGGCGCGGACGGCGCCGTCGTCGCCGCTGATTACGATTTGCGTGGGAGAGTTAAAGTTCGCCAGTTGCACGCGGCGACCGGTTTCTTTGCGAGCGCGCTCGGCAACGGCTCGCACCGCGCCGGCTTCGAGACCGAGCACCGCCGACATCGCACCGGCTTGGAGTTCGGCCGCCTCCTGCATCGCCTGGCCCCGTTCGGCCACGACGCGCAGCGCTTCGTCAAACTCCAGCGATCCCGCAATCACCAGGCTGCAAAATTCGCCGAAGGAATGCCCGGCGCTGACGACCGGCCGCAACGCATCCCCCGCCGCGTAGTACAGCGCGAGGTTCGTCGTGAAGATCGCCGGCTGGCTATACTGCGTCTCGCGCAGTTTTTCTTCGGGTCCGTCGCTCTGAAGTGCAAGCAGATCGTAACCGAGTACGCGGCGTGCGCGATCGAAAAGCTCGCGCGCGGCCGGCGAGCGTTCGGCGACGTCGGCGCCCATGCCGACACTTTGCGAACCCTGTCCCGGAAAGATCGCGGCGACGCGCGTCATGCGGCCCACCGCCAGGCAACCGCGCCCCACGAAAGGCCGCCGCCGAAGGCCACGAACACAACCACGTTTCCAGGCCGCAGCTTGCCGGCCCGAACCGTCTCCGAGAGCGCGATCGGAATCGACGCGGCCGACGTGTTGCCGTACTCGTCTATGTTCGACACGACTTTGTCGCCGGGTATGTCGAGATAGTGCGCGGCCGCGTCGATAATTCGTTTGTTGGCCTGATGCGGGATTAGCAGCGTGACGTCGAGCTTGGTCAAATGGGCTTTATCGAGCGCCTTTCCGGTCGCATCGATCATCTTGATGACGGCCGATTTAAAGAGTTCGCGGCCCTGCATGTGAATGAGATTGAGCTTCTCGTCGAGCGCGGCACGGTCGATCGGGTGCCTCGACCCGCTCGAGCGTACGTAGAGCAACTCCGGCTTGCTTGCATCGGAGCCCAGTTCGGACGAGAGAAACGAGTTCTCCTCGGACGCCTCCAAGATCACGGCTCCAGCGCCGTCTCCGAACAGGATCGCGGTGCCCCGGTCTTCTTTGTTGAGAATCTTCGAGAGCGTCTCGGCCCCAATCACCATAATGCGCCGGTAGACGCCGGAACGGACCAGCCCCGACGCCACGGTCAGTCCGTAGATGAAGCCGCTGCACGCGATAGAGAGGTCGAATGCCGGCTTATCCTTGGCTCCCAGTCGGGCCGCCACCAGGCACGCGGTGGCCGGGAAGTAGTAGTCGGGCGTGACGGTGCAGACGATATAACAGTCGATTTCGGGCGCCCGCAGTCCGGCGTACTCCAGGGCGGCACTCGCAGCCGCGAAGGCCAAATCGCTCGTCGACTCGCCGGGAGCGGCCCAATGGCGCCGCTTCATTCCGGTTCGGGTGGTGATCCACTCGTCGGAGGTGTCCAGCCACTGCTCGAGGTCCTCGTTGGTCACGACGTTAGCCGGGGCGTAGTGTCCCACGCCGACGATCTTCACGCCGCCCAGGGACACCTCAGCCGCGTTCGGCGCTGGCGTGTTCGTCCCGAATCTCGATGACCTGACGGCCCGCGTACGTGCCGCAGGTCTCGCACGCGAAGTGCGGCCGCTTCGGTTGATGGCACTGCGGGCACTCGACGGTGGTTACCGCGCCCAGTTTCCAGTTTGCCGCCCGGCGGCTGCGCGTCTTACTGCGCGGTGTTTTCCATTTGAGATTGGCCACGTGTCTCTCCGTTCTCACACGAGCACGCGCTCGCGTTCCGGTTTGCTCCGCAGGTTCCGCAAAGGCCCTTGCAATCGTCGCGGCACCGCAATCCCATCGGCAGCACGGTGAGCACGAGCTGCTGCGCGAGATCGGCGACGTCGAGCCGGCTGCCCGTCATGACGTTGCCTTCCCCGAACGGGTCCTCTTCACGGTCGCCCCAGGGGTCGAGCCGCTCCTCCACGTCGACGTGAACGTCGCGTTCGAGCGGCTCCAAGCAGGAATCGCACTCGCCGGCGGCATGCGCGTCGACCGTTCCAGTGACGACGAGCATCCGGTCGGCGTATCGCAATTCCAGCCGGACGCGCGCCGGATCGGGAAACGCGATTCCTTCGAACGCTTCAATCGGCACCTCGTCGTCGACCAGCATGCACTGATGCCCGCCGGAGAGGAGGCCGCCGACGTCGACCTTGTGCGAACGAGTCATGACACCTTCGGTTGCAGTATGAGGGCCCCGCCACCCGGCGGGGCCCTCCACGACTTGGTCATTCTAAGACCCCTCACCGCGGCTTGTCAAACACCGCCGTCGTGGGATGGAGGCGTGCCATGAACGTCGATCCCGCCGCCTCCCAGCTCGCCTCTCACGGCGTCGCCTATGCTCCCCAGATCGCTTCGGCAGCCCGCCGCCACGGTCTCGACCCGGATCTGCTCGCTGCGGTCGCTGCCCAAGAAACCGGAGGTCCGGGCAGCAACGCCGGGCGCAACGTCGTCGGCGACGGTGGTCACGGCCGCGGCGTCTTCCAAATCGACGACCGCTGGCACGCGTTCGCCCAGTCGCCCGAAGCGATGAATCCCGGGCGAAACGCCGACTACGCAGCCGGCATGCTCTCGGGACTGCTCTCCCGCTACGGCGGAAACGTGCATCGCGCGCTCTCCGCCTATAATGCCGGCAGTCCCGACGCGGTCGGGACCAAGACGCAGTGGCCGGACGGCCGGCGGCTCGGTTATGCAGATTCCGTGCTCGAGCACTACGCTGCGCTTACGGGGTCGGCTTCTTCACCGGCTGCGCTGCAGCCGGCTTCGGCCGAGTCTGCCGCTGCCGAAACCGGCGATCCGCAAGAATCCGCCATAGCCGAGATCGGCACGCTGCTCAGCGAGCTGGGTGCGCTTCAATCGCAAGCACAGTCGATGCCGGCGCTGCCGCAAATCGCTCAGCCTCAGCCCTACCAACAGCAAGTAGCCGACTACGCCGGACTCTTAGCCGGCGACGACGACAACTAGCGCCCCGCCTTTGTAAGGAGTACGTATCGATGGCTTTTCTACTTCCCATGCTCGAAGGAGTCGGTTCCGGCCTCCTCGGCGGCGCGCTCGGCGGTGCTTTGGGCGGCGGCGTCGGGAGCGTCGAAAACGGCGCGATGAATGCGCTCAACAACCAAGACGAAAGCTTCCAGCTCGGCATCTATGCCTCCGAAGTGCAGAACCAAGAGCAGATGCAGATGCAGTCGGAGATCTTCGATCAGATGATGAACGAGCGCAGCGAAAACATGCGCGAAGTCGATACGCTTCGGAACGTCGACATGGCGCAGCGCAAAGCCGACGACAGCATCACGAAGAAGTTCATTCAGTCGATCACCGAGTGAACGGTCCGCTTCCACTCCTGCGTTCCGATCGCGGCGCTCCGGCGTCGCGATCGGTCATGCCCACGACCCGCGGCGCGGCGGAGGCCAGCGACGACCTCACCGACGGTCAGAAGGCGCAGCTGGCCGCACAGCACGCCGCCTTCGACTTCGAAATCGCCGAGAGAGCCGAACTGCTGCGCGAGCACGAGGCCCTTCAGGCGCTGCTTATGGAGCAGCTCAAGAACGAGGACGAGATCATGAAGAAATGGATCGCATTGATCTAGTGCGGTCGCTCATTGGTCTGACGGAACTCTTGCGCCACCCATGTAGCCCCCAAGCGCACCCCCTCATCGCGGGCGACATATGAGCCCCTGGGATGCGGTACCGTTCTCACTTCCCCGCACGAAGACCGGCGCGTTTCTCGCCAGCCAAAGAGCGACGTTCGTCGTCGTGTTGATGACCGACTCGGGCCCCATAGCCTTCGCATCGTTGGGGTCGGTGTTTTCATAATCGTCTACCGCCCATTCACTGGGAACCGCTTGATGGAGCGTCAGGATACCGACGAACTTCCGGGTGTCCGCCGTGAACCCGTTGCGCCCCGAGTATGGCGAAATCAACACCGTCGTCCGCAGACCATGGGCGTTTCCCCAACGGATGGCTTGCTCGATAAATCCTTGATAGCCGGGCCCACTTCCGCCGGCGATAAAGAACTTCGGTGGAGAATCGAACGCGATTCCTGCGCCGTCTGCCGCTTCGAATCGAGATAACTCGTAGAACGGACTACTGATATCGTAATACGCAGCGCGCTTTGGCGGGAAGATCGGGTTGCCGGCCTCCCACGTCGCGTTCGGAGCGACGATCGGCGCCATCGATTCGATTCCGACCGATCTGCCGGCCAGCCTCCACATCTTCCAGATCCGCACGTTTGCTCGGGTATAGTGAATCGCCGACGGCGGTTCAGACGGCACGTTGACGTTGGCCGAGTTGGGGTTAAGGCCGCTCGCGACATACTGATATTGATAGTATCCGGGATAGCCGCTTGCCGGAAGCGTAAAGTAGTTCGCGCCGACCAGACCGAGCTCGGCTTCGCCCGGCGCGGTTCCGGCAAATACTTTCTCGATCGAATTGAGAACACCATAGGGGCTCGAGGGCGGGCTCCCCGAGATCGCCGATGCTACGGCCCCGGCGTGCTCGTAAAGCTTCACGCGGCCGGTCACGATAAGCTCGGTCGTGAAATCCGGATTTGCCAGGGTGTTGAAGCCGGCGGTACCGCCAACCGAAACATAATTCCCCAAGTGCGAGCATGCGTCGAAAGCGCTCGCCGAAGTCACAGGCTCCACGTGACCGCTACAACCGGCGACGTACACCATCGCCAGCATTACAGGTACGAGCGGGCCGGTACGAAGGCGCGATGGAGCGGTCGTCAGCAAGTAGAGTTGCGTTTCTGCAATGCGGCGCGGGTCCTTTTCACGGGCATCCGAGAAAACCTCATCAACGGGTCGAATCGCGGCATCGCCTACGTTCGAAAAACGGGCGTCTGGACGCCGTTGAAGCATCCCGGCTCGGCGAAGACCGGCCTGTACGGAACGGTTGAAGACATGCGCCGGTTGTAACGCAGTGGTGCCGTGCCCTTCAGGGTAGCCCCACGGTAGGAAGGCGCGGGGCGTCCGTCCTATACTCCTGCCGTCGCGGGCCATTAGCTCAGTTGGTTAGAGCGCATGCTTGATAAGCATGAGGTCCCTGGTTCGAGACCAGGATGGCCCACCAACGCGCCCAGGTTTAATGCATATTTGGATTGTCGGTGACCGCTTCGACGGTCAGCCCAATATCTACCGAGTATCCAACTAACAAAACGCCGGCGGGCGTGAGGCGGTTGTCGACGATGCCCCAGTCGCGCCGGTCGATCGTTAGATTCCCAGTGTAGCCCACGCGCCAACCTTTTGGGTCGGGAATGATGCCGACGACGTGCACGGGAAACGACACGCGCTTGGTGACGTTCTTGATCGTGAGATCCCCAGTGACGTTGAAGTTCTGGGCGTTCTGAGTGGCGATCGACGTCGAACGGAACGTCATCGTCGGGTACTTCGCCGTGTCGAAGTACGTCGGCGAGCGCAAATCGGCGTCGCGGTCGTGGTTATCGGTATCCTCGTGACTGACGTCGAGAACTGCATCCAGACGCTGCGGAATGGGCGAGTTGCCGGTGTTCGTTATGGTGAGTTGACGGACCGGGACGTGCCCCCACACTTGTGAAACGACCATATGCGATACCATGAACTGCGCCCGGCAGTGCGCGAGGTCGGCCTGCCAGGTATATTGGGACGAGCCGGCGGCCGCCGCCGTCAGTGGAAGCGCCGCGAGAAAAATAACGGTTAACGATTTCAACATAATATGTGCACCTTGGCTTGAGTGTGGGCTGAGCGGCGCGGTTGCGCCGCCCAGCCCGTACGAGTGACTCAGACGTTGAACTGATATGAGAAGTAGATCGTTCGGTACGGCAGCCCGAAGAGTTCGGTCGAACTCGCCCCAATGTACGGCGCGTACGACGAGGGTTTGGCATAGTTGTTCAGCGGCAACGGAACGCCCTCATACCGAAGGCCCGCAATCGACCCCCATTGGTTGAAAAGGTTCAGCACCGTTCCCGTCAAGACGCCGTGCGCGATCGGATAGGCGAGGCTGAAATCGCTGTAGTCGTACGCCGGTAGTGACTTCGTGTTGTCGACCGATACGGTGTAGAGCGTATATCGCGCGTCTAGACCGTTGTTGAACGTGTAGTCGAGCGAGCCGTTGAACGTATGCAGCGGCAAGCGTGGCAGCTGGTTGTCGAGAATCAGGGTCGTAGTTTTCTGCAGAAGCGTCTGGTTGGCGTTCAGTAGAATCGTTGACGTCAGCGCCCAGTCGTAGTCGGCATAAAAGTGCCGGTTGAAACGGACACGTCCGCTGAGGTCGGCACCCTGCGCCCGCAGCGTTCCGACGTTGAGGTTGCCGCTGACGCCCAACAGCGACGGCGCCAGCGCGGCGCCGCACTTGCCGGCGACGGCCTGCGTTACCTCCGCCAAGTACGCCGGGGGAATGAAGGACGTGCCCGTCTGCGAGAGCGCCAGCGTGGTCGAGTAGAGTTTGTCGTAGACGTTCGTGTTGTACAGCGTTAGCTGCGCCTGCGTATCTCCGGTGAACCGGTGTACGTAAGCGAGGTCCTCGTCGACGCCTTGTTCCGGTTTGAGCACCGTCGAGGGTGCGCTTCCGATCGAATTGAGACCCGAGCACGTGATAGGCGCGCCGCCGCCGGCGCCGCCGGTGAACGACTCGATGAACGACTGGCCGATCATATTCGCGCTCGGCTGGGTGGTCGTATTACCCGCCGAGGCGCGGAACACGTCGTGCGCGGTCGCGCGATACACCAGGGACGCGCGCGAATCGACGAACGACGTGTGGGTGGCGGTGCTGGTACCGGTCCAGAGGTTGAAATACGCCGCGAGGGGCGACGCCGTTGGATGGTAGACGTCACGCAGGAAGTACGCGTTGTTGCTGATGACCGGGGCGCCTTTGAGTTCGCCGTTCGAATAGGTGAAGTATGCGTTGTTAAGGTAGGTGTCGCCGAACTCGAAGTCGTTGTTTTTTCCGAGGAGATCCTCGCTCACGATCGCGCCGCTTTCGTTCACGGCGATGTTCGACCACGATGCGTTATCGCCCTGATAGTAACTTCCGTCCGACAGCACGCGGAACGGCAGTTGGAACGTCCGGTCCGTGAGGTTTTCGTAGTAGCTGTTGAACAGGTTGACGCGGAGCGATGTGTAGCCGTTGGTGTGGCGGAACTGCAAGTCGTTGTCGTTGAGTTTGAGCGACTGCCACGACGGTCCGGCGCCGTCCCATCCGGTGTTGAAGTTCGCGTACTGCTGCGGCGTCTGGCACGTCAGGCCGCCGTCCGGCTTGCCGTTCGGGCCGAAGCCGTTGTACGCACCGTTGCCGTTCGTGCCGACGAACGTTCCCTTCGGACACGGTTTGAGCGTGGGATAATCGGTCGGATTGTACGCCGAAAGCAGTTGGTCTCCGAAGGCCAGCGCCGGCGCGTAACTGAGATAATCGCCGTCGCCGTTGCCGGTCTTATTGGCCCAGCGCGACTGGGTGACCATCGTGTACGTCAGGTTGCTCTGCGGCGTGAAGTTGAACTGCAGCTTCAAGAGTCCCGCCTTCGTCGAGGTCGCCGAGTCGTCTACGTAGACGCCGAGGTTGTGGACCGGCCCGGAAAGCACCGACTGGTCGAAGGCGGCGCCGGTTTGATAGAACGAATCGTTGTTGAACGGCCCGTCGAGATACGACGTGCCGTATGCAAACGCGTACCCCAAATGACCCGTAGTACCGGTTCCGGTGATGCTGGTCGAGAGTTGCTGAAACGTGCCGTAGCCCTGCGTCAGCGAAAACTTCGACTGCGGCGTCGGATCGAGCGTGAGGAAGTTGACCACGCCGCCGATCGCGTTGACGCCGACGAGGTCGCTTCCGCCCGAACCATAGAGCACCGAGACGTCGCGAAACGGATAGACGGGCGAGAGCTGATAGTTGTATCCGCCCTTGATGCCGTATCCGATCGGATGGCCGTCGATCGCGGCGACCGTCTCCAGGGTTCCGATGCCGCGGATACTCAGGTTGATGTCGTCGGCCAGTGAGGCGGTGTCGCCGGTGATGCCGTTGTTGACACCGGGCAGCGTGCGCAGCGCGTCGGCCGTGCGAACGATGCCTTGACGTTGCAGTTCCTCGGTATCGACGGTCTTGGTGAACGTACTCGATTGCTGCAGCGACTCGCTGGCACGTGCCGAGGTCACGGCGATGACCTGCAGGTCGTTGGTGCCGCGCTGCATCGAGAGCGTGACCTTCACGACCGCCGTTGCGATCGAGATCGCCTCGGAGATAGCCGGTTGGTATCCTTGGTGGCGTAACGTCAGCGTGTAGGTGCCGACGGGCAGCGCGTGGATGACGAAGCGCCCCGATGAGTCGGTGGTTTCCTTGACTTGCAAACCGCTGACGCCTACCTCGACGCCCGGGATCGGAACGCCATTTTCGGCGTCGACCACGACGCCGGTGATGCTGCCGGGGGCCAGCGGTAGGGGTGGCTTAGGGGCGGCGCCCGCCGGCGCCGCAAAGAAGAACGCGATCGCGAGTGCAAACAGTGCTCGCGGCGCGCGTGAAAAGAAAAACACGCGGATCTCCTTCCGAGTTGTAAGGGAAATGTTGCCGTTGATGAGTGGCAACACTCGGAGGTCCGCGTTTGCAAAGTCGAAGTGCGTGAACGGTTCGCACGCGATGCGGCCGAACGCCGCCGCGACGCCGGTCTTGAACGTAGGGAGCGAGGGCGCGCCGCGTGCGCCCCAAGAGACTGACGACGATCGCTTCGATGACGTCGCGATGGGAGATCAGCCACACCGCAACGCTAACGACAGCAGCCGCGACGGCCACGGCGCAGAAGGCGGTTACCGTCAACCCCAGGAGCAGCGAGCCGCCGAACGCATCGTCGATTCCGCTGACGGGGTCGCCGGAGATTCGGCCGTCGAGCACTTCCATCGCGGGAACGAGCAGCACCGTCGTTGCGAGCGAGCCGGCAAGGAAGCCGAGGACCTGACCGCGCCCTACGGCCGGCAGCGCCAGCCGGCCGCGATTTGCCAGCGCAACGTCACAGCACGTCCGCAAGCCCCTTAAGGCAAGCAACGCCGCAACGATCAGCGCGATTCCTATTACGAGTTCGCGCGACCCGTGCTCGATCGCATCGTAGGTGTCCTGACGCAGTGCATAGTCTCCGACCACGTCGATGGCGTAATGCGCCAATGCCGCCGCGGCGGCGCTGGCGCACAGCAAAAGAGGACCGAGCATGCGGAGACCGGCTCGCATGCGTCGCTGACTTCTCGCAACGTGCCCGCTCACCTTGGGAGAACTAATACGTATCCGCCGGCGTGTGGTCGGGATGCGTCAAAAAGTAACGTGCGTCGTATTTTACGGCAACGCGCTTGAAGTGGAGCGGCTTCTGCGTGAAGTCGAACATGTCGTCGAACGCATCCGCCCGCTGGTCTGCGTAGGTCAGTTTCGAGCAGCCGCAGATATTCGGCAAGCCGAACGTCTGCTCGATGAAGTGCAGCGTGCTGGCGATTTCGTGTTGACTGTGCGAGATGTAGCCGGCCTTTGCGTAAGGCGAGATCACGATCAGTGGGACTCGGAACCCCAAACCTTCTCGCGCTCCGGTTTGCGGATCCGGATACTGCGGCGGATGCACGTGATCGTACCAACCGCCCCAGTCATCCCACATGACGATGATTGCCGAGCTGTTCCAATACTTGCTCTGGCCGAGGGCGTTGGCGATCGATGCCACCCACGACGGTCCCTTGTTGCCCGACTGCGGACCGGCATGATCGGAGTTAGCTCCCGACGGCATGACCCACGAAACGTTCGGAAGTGTTCCGTTCGATATATCGTTAAAGATCTGCGTGTCCGGCGACTTGATGTTCTTCCAGTCAGGGCCCTTGTAGATTTGCTGGATCGCCGCAAATGCGTTGAGATTGCCACCGGGGTTCTGCCCTTCGACGTAGTAGCTCCAGGAAATCCCGGCGCCGTCGAGGTTATTTGCAATGGTCGGGTAGGTGAAGCACGGGAACGGCCCAGGCACCTCGTGACCCGTCGCCTTGGAGAAAACCGGCGGATTCGCTTGGCCGTAAGAGAGCAACTCGACCGTCTCGCTCGCGGGACCGCCGCAGCCCCACGGTTGTGTCGATGGAACTTCCGATGCATGTCCCGATTCGCCCGCGATCAAATACTGATGGGCGACGTACGTCGGACCGCTGTTCGATGCAAACGAATCGTCGCCGAGCGCGTACTCCTGCGCCAAAGTCCAGTATTGCTGAACGTCGGACTGCTGCACGTATGAATAGATCGCCTGCTTCGTCGCCTGCTGGTTCGAGATGACCCAACACGTTGGATGGTTGATGGGATCGGAACAGCCCGATCCGGTTCGAAGTTTTACGATCTCCTGGTCGAAACCATCGCCTTTGCCTTGATCGTAGTCTTCCAAGAATTGCGGATGGTCGTGCCGCGGGTCGAACTTCTTGTATTCCAGCGGGATTGGCTCGAGCGTGTACGTCTTTCCGGCTTTGCCCTTGCCCGTATCGACGGTGTTAGCTCCTGGAAAACCGTGGAACATGTTGTCGAACGTCCGGTTTTCCTGAATGACGATGACGACGTGCTGGATCGGGCTCGATCCGCCGGCGCGCAACAGGCTGCTTCCGGAGCGTTGATCGCCGGGCGCAGTCCCGAACGAACCGGCGCACGCTACCGGCAGCGTCGCCGCCATCGCCAGGGCAAATGCTCGCACCACGGATCTTCCGTTCCAATCTTCGTACATCTAGTAATCGATCTCCGGTCCGGCATTTTGCTGCGACATGCAGGTCTGGTAGTTTGAAGGCTGCGGAATCTTTTTGAACTTCGTCGGCTGCTGCGAGAAGTTGAAGACGTCGTCGTAGGCGTCGGCCCGCGCGTCGTCGAGTCCCAACGACGCCAAGCCGTAGATCTTCTCGATGAAGTGCAACGCCGACGCCGTTTCGTGCTGCGATTTCGACACGTAGTGCGTTTTGGCGTACGGAGAGACGATGATCAGCGGGGTGCGATAGCCGAGACCCTCGTACGCGCCCGTTTGGAGATTTGGGTACTGCGGCGGCACGACGTGGTCGAACCAGCCGCCCCACTCGTCCCACGTAATGACGATCGCCGTGCTATTCCAGTACGGGCTTTGGCCGACGGCGTTGACGATCGCCGTGATCCACGCCGGTCCGCAATTCCCAGATCCGCCGCCGGCGTGGTCCGACGCCCCTCCATGCGGCATCACCCACGACACTTGTGCCAGGTCGTTGCCGGCGATGTCGGTGAGCACTTGCCAGTCGGGCGTGACGACGTTTTTGTAGTCGGGACCGTACCGCACTTGCTTGATCGAGTCGAACGCGTTGAGCCAAAACGAATCGCCGGACGATCGCGGCTGCATATACCACCGCCACGAGACCTTTGCGGCGTCCAACTCGCTTGCGATGCTTTTAAACGTGAAGCACGGGTTGGGGCCCTTCTCGTCGTGCCCGAAGATCGCAGGGAACTGCGGCGGCTTCGCTTGCCCGTAGTGTAGATAGTATTCCCACGTTGGCGGATTCGTCGGCGCGTCACAACCCCACGGCATCGCCGACGGGACCTCGTCGGCGTGCCCTTCCTGACCGGCGACCAGCTCCAGGTGTTGCCCGTAACTCGGACCGTTGTTCGAAGCGAAGTTGTGGTCGCCGAGCGTGTATTGCGACGCCATCGTCCAGTACGGCTGAATGTCGGATTTCTGCACGTACGAGAAGGCCATCTGTTGGTACGTCTTTCCGCTCCAAAACCACCAGCACGAAGGCTGGTTGACCCACTGATATGCGTACTTCTCGCACCCGGAAGGCACTTCGTTGCGAATCAGTTTGTCCCAACCGTCGTTCTTGCCGCCGTCATAATCTTCGAGAAACTGATAGCGGTAGTGATTGGGATCGAAGCTCCACTTGAGGGGTTTTGAGACCAGCGTGTATTTGACGCCGTGCCCGTAGCCGAACGTCGCGCTGTCGGCGTGCGGAAAGCCGTGGAAGAAGTTATCGAAGCTGCGGTTCTCCTGCATGATGACGATGACGTGCTTAATCGGATACGAACTCCCGTTGCGCACTGCCGAACTCCGCGGCGCGGCCGGAATTCCCGACGATTGATACGGCGAACTGCACGCCGTCGCCAGTGCGGCAACGAGCAACACGGCGAGTCGCTTCATGAACACTCCTCGACTACGGTAACTTGCGCAAGCGTTTGGAAACGCTTCAGCGAACCTCGTAAAATCTCTTGCTCGATAAAGTTGACGCCAATCATCGCTATCGAGCCGGCTCTTCGGTTTTGACGAAATGCGTGCAACGGAAAATCGTTGGTGGAGATGAGGGGACTCGAACCCCTGGCCCTCTGCTTGCAAAGCAGATGCTCTACCAACTGAGCTACATCCCCAAGCGGCGCCGCACTTTCGTTCGGGCCTAAGCGAACCCTACTTCACCGAGGCGGCGGGGCAACCGGAGGAGTCGCGTTTGGCGGCGTGAATACCGGCGGGTCGCGGGGGCATAGCTCAGCTGGTAGAGCATCACGCTGGCAGCGTGAGGGTCAGGAGTTCGAGTCTCCTTGCCTCCACCATCGAAAAGGCGTGACAAAGCGAGCAAGCCCTCGCATTAGAGTCGTAAACTCATTGATCGTCGGGGGCACGCAAGTCCGGCGGTTGGCCTCTGAAGAAGCTCTCGCCATGCGGCGCGGCGATCGGCACGAAGCGCCGCGGACGCTGAGTGAAGTCAAAGGAGTCCGATGCCGGGGAGTTAGCCCGCGCGTCGCTAGCCGCGAGCCGCGGAAGGCTCCACAGGTCCTCTACGAATTTAAGAATGCTCCCATGCTCGTAACGAACGTGCGATACGTAACCCTTCTTTGCGTAGGGTGAAATGATGAGGAGCGGAAGCCGCAGGCCTAGTCCGTCGTAATCGACCATCTGCGGTGCGACGTCGTCGTACCAGCCGCCGTAGTCGTCCCAAAAAACGAAGATGGCCGTAGTATTCCAGTACTTCGATTTGCCGACGGCGTTGACGAGTGAAGCGACCCACGAGGGACCGGTATTCGATCCGCAGCCGGCATGGTCGGAGTTCGCACAGCTCGGCGTTATCCAACTGACGGCGCGCATTCTACCGTACTTGACGTCGTCGAAAAAGCTCGTGTTCGGCAAGACGTCCTCGTGCCAATCGGGGCCATAGTAGATGTGCCCGATCGCCTGATAGGCACTCCAAAGATTGACATACCCCGAAGAGTAGTACGCCGCATAGAATCCCCAGTCGATGCCGGATCTATCGAGTTCGTCGCCAAGCGTCTCGTGCTCGAAGCAGGTTCGAATGTAGCCGCCGTAAAGCGTTCGCGCCTGGGTGACGGTACCAATCGTGTCCTTTCGTCCGCCTTCGCAACCCCACGCATTGCGAGGATAATTGACGGCCGAGCTTGCCTGCCCCGCGATAATGTACTGGTGCGAAATGAAACTGCTCGCGTCGAAATTCGAGGCAAACATTCGATCGCCTAAGACGTATTGCTTCGCCATGTCGAAATACGGCTTGGTCTCGGCGTGCGGGACGTACGCATATTGCGGATGTTCGATCGGGCAGCGGGGATAGTGCGCGTGGCCGCAGCCTACGTACTCGTTATTGAAACCGTTCATCCGGCAATCGGTCCCCGGGTAGCTTCCCGTACCGTTGCAGGCCGAGAAAAACGAGTACGAGCTATGGTCGAGATCCCACGACGTTTCGAGGCCAATCGGCAGCAGTCTGATACGGTGACCGTGGGAGTTGTAACCGTGATCGACGGTGTGTGCACCGGGAAATCCGTAAAACAAATTGTTGAAGCTGCGATTTTCCTGAACGATGATGACGACGTGTTGGATTTGGGGCGGCGGCGACGGAGTCGGCTGCGCCTGCGCGGGAAGCGACGGTGCTACGGACGTCCCGCTGCCACACGCCGACATGGCGATTACGCCGAGCAGCGCAATCGCGCTTTGCATTCCTCGACCAACTCGCATGCGCGACTTTTCCTGCGCGCGCGACATTAAACCATGCTTTAAGCGCCCAGCCATGGTATAGTTGCCGCGGGGAGCGCGCTAGACGGTCGCGCCCGCAAGGGTGAGGAAAGTCCGGGCTTCATAGGGCAGGGTGCAGGATAACGTCCTGTCGGGGCGACTCGAAGGAAAGTGCCACAGAAACATACCGCCCCCGAGGAATGCAACGTACATTCTCGAGGACAACGGGGACCCGGCGGCTTTGCCGCTGGGGGCGTGCAGGTGCGAAGCGCCGGAACGCTTTTAAACTCCGGGGTCCCCAAAAAAGCGCAGCTTTTTCGGGGGTAAGGGTGAAATCGTGAGGTAAGAGCTCACGGAGCGCCGCGGCGACGCGGCCTCGGGTAAACCCCACCCGAAGCAAGACCGCTCGTTGCCTCGGTTGCCGAGGCGGACGGCCCGTCCGAACGAGCCACGTCGCACCGAGGTGCGCGGCAACGCGCACCCAAGATAGATGGCCGTCCTCCGCGAGCGATCGCGGGGACAGAATCCGGCTTACGGCGCGCCTCCCCAGCGCCACCCGCATTCCACTGCAACTCGATGGGCCCGCGTCCCGATTACAGCGAAAGAGAGAACCGTGAGCGAACAACTTTTCACCCCCGACATGACCGTGGACCAGGCCTTCCACCTGCACGCCGGCGCGCGCCGCGTCTTTGCGCGCTTTCACCTCGGCGGATGCTCGAACTGCGCGATCAGCGAGACCCACACGATTGGAGCCGTCAGCGAAGACTACGGGATCCCGCTGCCGATGCTGCTTGAGAGCCTTAACGCCCTCTTCGATCAGGGCACGCTGGCCGTCGGCGACCGGGTTCGCATTCCCGATGAAATCCGGTCAAAGATTCCGCAACTCGCGAGCGTGCCGGAGATCGGTGAGATTACGGGCGCCGATGCGGGAGCCTACACGGCTGAGTTCGGGGAGGTCCGCCTTCAGGGACTCGCCGAGGACTTTCTTCCGGTCGAAGCCGGCGTATCGGTTTAGCCCGCTACGCGAGCGGCCGGCGTCCGGCGAACCCCTCTTCGGGACCGTGCCAGAAGGTTATGGCCGGCTCGCCGAACTTCCAACACAGATATATCGGTTCGCCCTCGCGGTTCGACGGGAAATCGACCAGCCCGAGGTCGATGTCTTTGACGATGCAGCCCAACGTCTCGATCCGCTGGATCAAGCGGTGGATCTCGAGCTTGAGTTCCCCGAACGGCGGCGGCGGAAACGGCGAGCGCATGCCGGCCAGCCGTGGTGCCTGCGGCTTTTCGGCGTGCTGCAGCGCAGGATCCGATTCGAGGAGTTTGATGGCCAGTTCGCGCCGCTTCGCAAGCAGTTCGTCGACTAGCGGCGCGAGTTTGGGAATCAGCGCATTGGCTCGCTCGGGTGAAAAGAACTTCATATGAATCCGCCGCGTATCGTGTTGGTTGCCGGACCGTCCGGTGCCGGTCAGAGCCAAGCCATGAAATCGTTCGAGGATTTGGGCTTTTACTGCATCGAGCACCTTCCTCCCGTATTGCTCGCGGCGGCGGTCGATTCGCTCGGCGATGCCGGCATCCGCGACGTCGCCGTTGCGCTCGACGTGCGCACCGGCACTCCTTTGGGCGACCCGCTCGCGGCGATCGACGACGCCATCGCGCGTCACGGCGCGCGGCTGCTTTTCCTCGATTCGCAGGACGCCGTGCTGGTGCGCCGTTTCAGCACGACGCGACGGCGCCATCCGTTCTATCGTGCTGGCTCCATGCGCGAAGCGATCGCGGCCGATCGCCGCATGCTCGCCCCGCTGCGCGAACGCGCGAGCGTCGTCATCGACACGACTTCGCTCACGCACGCTGCACTGAAGGAGCGCATCGCATCTGCGTTTGCGGCCGAGCGGCCGCCGCGTCTCACCGTCGTCATCGTGGCCTTCGGATTCAAGTATGGCCTGCCCGCGGATCTCGATTTGCTCTTCGACGTTCGCTTTCTGCGCAATCCGAACTACGTCGCCGAACTCGCACCGCAAACGGGTAACGACGCGCCCGTCGCCGCATTCATTTCCGATGACCCGGCCCTTGAGCCGTTCCTCGCAAAAACGTCGGAACTGCTCGCCTTCTTGCTTCCACGCTACCTGGCCGAAGGCAAGACGCAACTCACCGTCGGCATCGGGTGCACCGGCGGGCGGCACCGGTCGGTCTATGCGGCGCGGCGCCTCTTCGAACGCTTCAGCGACGACTCGCGGCTCGATCTTGCATTCGAAGCTCGCGATCTGCAACGCTCGTGACTAAGCGCATCGCGGGCTGGTTCCAATGGCTGCTGCCCGGCCTGGGCATCAAGCGTTGGGCGGTGGTCGCCGTCGTCGGCGTCGTCCTGCTTCTCGACGCATTGGTGCGTTGGCTGATCGCCGAAGGCGCCGGCATCGACGTTAACGCGATCCTCGACGATATCGTCGACGATTACTTTCCGCCGGCTTACCTCACGTGGATATTCGGACTCGCCGGGTTCGCGCTCACCGCCGTCGGCATCCGCATGTGGCTGAAGTCGGTCGGGCGCATCGCACGTAACCGGGGGCCCGAAGGGTTCCGCGCAACGATCGCCGGTCTACGCCTGCAGCAGGGGTACAAAATCGTCGCGATCGGCGGAGGTACGGGCCTTTCGACGTTGCTGCGCGGTTTGAAGCGGCGCACGAGCAATCTCACCGCCGTGGTGACGGTGAGCGACGACGGCGGATCCTCCGGCCGGCTGCAAAAGGAACTCGGCGTCCTGCCGCCCGGCGATATTCGCAACTGTCTCGTCGCCCTCGCCGACGACGAAGCGCTGGTGACCGACCTCTTCCGCTTTCGTTTCACCGAGGGCGAGGGCCTCAGCGGCCACTCCTTCGGAAATCTCTTCTTGGCCGCCATGAGCGGCGTGACCGGCAACTTCGATCGCGCCATCAAAGAGTCGAGCCGCGTGCTCAACATCGTCGGACGCGTGCTGCCCGCAACGCTCGGAGTCGTGCGGCTCTGCGCCGAACTCGACGACGGAACGATCGTACGCGGCGAGTCGAATATCTCACAAGTGAAAAAACCGATCGAACGCATTTTTTTCGAACCGGGCGGAGCCGAACCACTTGAGGAAGTCATCGCCGCGATTCGCGACGCCGACGCGATCGTGCTCGGACCCGGCTCCCTCTTCACCTCGATACTGCCGAACTTTCTGGTCGCGCGGATCGCACACGAAGTGGCGAGCGCACACGCGGTGAAGATCTACGTCTGCAACGTGATGACGCAGCCCGGTGAGACCGACGGCATGACGGCCGCCGATCACGTTGACGCGCTTTTCCGCGGCGCCGGCGAGCACGTCTGCGAATACGTCGTCGTCAACGACGAAGCGCCGTCGCGGCTGATCGAAGCGTACGCGCAGGAGGGTCAGGTTCCGGTGCGTCCCGACGTCGAGCGCATCGCCGCGCTCGGCGCCGAACCCGTCGGTGCTGGGGTGATCAGTGAGACCGAAACCGTCCGTCACGATTCCGACCGTCTCGCGACGACGGTCGTCGGAATTATCGATCGCGCCGTAGCCGACCGTGCGACGTTGATGAAACCGGCGAGCGCATATCGCCGCTCTCCCGCCGCCGCGTCGCCCTAGCGCCTAGTGGCCCGCAGGTTGGGTCGCGAGCGTCACGTCGAGTTCGAAAGGTTTTCCGGGTTCGACGTTCGCCGTCGAAACGACGACTTGGTATCCTGACGCTTCCACCGTATAGTCGACGATGCCGCTCGGCACTTTGTCGATCGAAAACTTTCCGCTCGCATCGGTCGTTGCCGTCAACACGGTATCGACGGTGACGACGGCCCCCGCGACGGGTTTGTTGCTCGCGGCGTCAACGACGGTTCCCGATACGGTCGTGAAACCCGACGCCGGCGGTAGCGCATCGCTATTGCACGCGGCTGCGGCGAGCAGCAGCGCCAGCACGGTGGCGGTCACGCGTAGCGGCTTCATAGGTGAACCTGTTCGCCGCGCTGAAGGCCGCGCTCCTATGTCAACCACCGCTCGGGACGAGCGCGTAATCGGCCCGGCGTACTGCCACAACGCGCTCGAAGCGATCGGGAATACGCCGCTCGTTCGGCTCAACAAAGTGACGGGCGACGCGAAGTGCCTCGTGCTGGCAAAGGTCGAATACATGAATCCCGGCGGGAGCGTCAAGGACCGCCCGGCGGTCGCCATGCTCGACGCCGCCGAGAAACACGGCCTGCTCAAGCCGGGCGGCACGATCGTGGAACCGACCAGCGGCAATACCGGAACCGGATTGGCGATGGCGGCGGCGATCCGCGGCTACCGCTGCATTCTCGTCATGCCAGATAAGATGTCGAAGGAGAAAATCGACCTGCTGCGGGCCTACGGCGCCGACGTCGTGATCACGCCGACGAACGTTCCGGCAGACTCGCCCGAATCGTACTACGGGGTCGCCAATCGCTTGGCAGCCGAGATTCCCGGTGCGTTTCAGCCGAATCAATTTCATAATCATTTCAATCCCGAAGCACATTATCACACGACGGGACCCGAGATTTGGGAACAAACCCGCGGAACGGTAACGCATCTCGTCGCCGGGATCGGGACGGGCGGCACGATCTCCGGAACGGCGCGCTTCCTCAAAGAGAAAAATCCTGAGATTCACGTCGTAGGCGCCGATCCCGAGGGATCGATCTACTCGGGTGACATTCCCCGCTCGTACCACGTCGAGGGCATCGGCATGAACTACTTGCCCGAGACCGTCGACCTGCGCGTCATCGACGAAGTGATTCGCGTCTCGGATCGCGACTCGTTTCTGCTCGCACGCCGCATCACGCGCGAGGAGGGCCTGCTGGTGGGCGGATCGTCGGGGACCGCCGGCGTCGCCGCCGTCAAGCTCGCGCAGACGCTGCCGCCGGATGCGATCGTCGTCGTCATCTTCCCCGACTCCGGCCGCGGATATATGTCGAAGATCTACAGCGACGACTGGATGATCGCGAACGGGTTCTTGGCCGACGCCAAGCGCCGCGCCACCGTCGGCGACGTTCTCCGCGCCAAGACGCCGCTGCCCTCGCTGATCACCGTGCAGTTCGACGACACCGTGAAAACGGCGCTCGATTTGCTTCGCCACTACGAAATTTCGCAGATTCCGGTGATGCGCGAACACGAGCACGTCGGCAGCGTCAACGACGTCGGCGTCATGCAGGCGGTCTTCGATCACGCCGATATCATCCATCAACCGGTCGCCGAAGTCATGGGCCGTGCCTTTCCCATTCTCGAACAGCACGACGAAATCGAGCGCGCCTACAAACTGCTGACGCTCGCGAACCCGGCGATTCTCGTGGCCGACGAAGGCGAGCCGATCGGCGTGCTCACGCGCCAAGACATTATCAGTTTCCTGTCGAGCAGCTCCGAAAGCATTCACCCTTGACCCTTCGACTGCGGCGCTGCGCGCCTCCGCTCAGGATGACAGCGACGTCGGCATGAGATTTGCCACGCGCGCGATTCACGTGGGACAGGAAGCCGATCCTACCACCGGCGCGACGATCGTGCCCATCTACCAAACGTCGACCTACACGCAGGAAAGCGTCGGCGTCCATAAGGGCTACGATTATAGCCGTACGGTCAACCCGACGCGCACGGCGCTAGAAAAGCAACTCGCCTCGCTGGAAAACGGCGAGTACGCCAGCGCGTTCTCGAGCGGCGTCGCCGCGACCGCAGCGGTTCTCAACGCGCTTTCGGCAGGCGACCACGCCGTCGTCACCGACGATCTCTACGGCGGCACCTACCGTCTCTTTTCGCTCGTGCTGGCGCGCTACGGACTCGACTTCACCTACGTGGACATGACCGATCTCGATGCCGTGCGCGCGGCGATCCGGCCCAACACGAAGCTGCTTTGGGTTGAGACGCCGACCAATCCGATGCTCAAACTCGTCGACCTGCGTGCGATCGCCGCCGTACGTGCCGAGCAGAACCGAAAGTCCGAGCGGCCGCCGATTCTCGCGGTCGACAACACGTTTGCGACGCCCTACTTTCAGCAGCCACTCGCGCTCGGCGCCGACGTCGTCGTTCATTCCACGACGAAATACATCGGCGGCCACAGCGACGTCGTCGGCGGCGTTGCCATCACCAACGACCGCGGGCTTTACGACCTTCTGCGATTTCATCAGAACAGCGTCGGCGGCATTCCGGGCCCGCTCGACGCGTGGCTCACGATGCGCGGCGCCAAAACGCTGGCCGTGCGCATGCGCGAGCACGAACGCAACGCGCGGCGCATCGCGGAGTTCCTCGAGCCGCACCCCACCGTCGCGCGCGTCTACTATCCCGGGCTTCAATCACATCCGCAGCACGAACTCGCCTGCCGCCAAATGAGTGGTTTTGGCGGAATGGTTTCCTTCGTACTCCACGGACCTCCCGAACGCGGTCTCCATTTCGCCGGGCGCTTGCGCTATTTCAGCCTGGCCGAGAGTCTCGGCGGCGTCGAGTCACTGATCTGCCATCCGGCGCGCATGACGCACGGGTCGATTCCGCAGGAGACGCGCGAACGCCGCGGGATCACCGACGGACTGTTGCGCCTTTCGGTCGGCATCGAAGACGGCGACGATCTCGTCGCGGATTTGGAACGGGCGCTCGCTGAGGCCTAGGGCTGTTCGATTGGGTAGCGCGTAGCGCTCACGTCGTGAAGCAGGCGCTTCGCCTCCTCTGCATTCGCGTCTCCAAGTCGCGAACTCTCCGAGAGCACGATGCCACGCTGGCCGTCGGCCCAAACGATCGCAAACTGTTTCTGTGTCGTAAATCCGCTCCCGGACGTCACCTCCACGAAGCTCGCCGGCATGCCGTTGAGCAGCGACATCGGCGTCTTATTGCGAATGAGCAACCCGTTGCCGCCGGCGCTGTGCATTTGGCTCTCGAACTGTCCCTCCCACTGATCCGGCGGCCCGTCGAAGGCCTCCATCGAGAGCTGAATCGTGCGCATGTCTTCTTTTCCCGGTCGCACGGCCCAGACGGCGACGCTCTGCAGTTCGTCGCCGAGTTCGCTCGGCTTCAGGTATCGCCGTCCAAGCAGCACCGCTTCGGGGGGCGCCATGAAGTTCATCCCGGGATCCGAGTAGAGATGCAGATCGGGCGAGGGCGTCGGCACCGGAATCTGCGCGCGCACCGAGCCTCGCGCGGAAAATGCCAGCAATAGTGTGAGTATCGAGATGACGACGGCAATCGGTTTCATTCAGTATCCAAGACGCCGGCGAGCGCCGGCAGCGAAACTTCGTAGCGATATCCCACGTTGCGGTGGTCGTCGTCGAATTCCTCGTGACGGACCTCGAGTCCGGCGTCGCGCATGCGTTGGGTGACGACCCGTGCGCCGATGTCGAGCGCGTACTCATCGCGACGGCCGCAATCCAAATAACGCAACCGTAATCGCCGGAGTGCCGGGAGCCGGCCGGCGACGCGCTCGGCCGGATCGTAGGATAGCCAGCGCGCGAAAACCGCTTCGTCGAGCGCACCGCTGCGCACGTCGAACGGCAATTCGAGATCGAACGCCGCCGCGCTGCGCGGCGAGTACGCCGCTGCGTAGCCGAGCATCTCCATCGTCAAGTATTCGGCCATCGGCCGCTTGGCACGCCCTTCAAAGGCAGCGACGAACGCCGCGACGTCGCCGCCGTGCTGCTCGAGCGTCCGCTGCACGCTGGGAAACGCCGGAAAGTGCGCGTAGCGAAAGTACGCGTCGCCGCTGTGCGAAGCGAATGCACCGAAGACACCCGCATGCTCCATCACCAAATGCATCGCCCCGAAACCACCGGAGGATTTGCCGAGCACGGCGCGAGCACCCTCGCCGGCAATCGTGCGATACTCGCGATCGACGTGACCGACGACATCGCGAACCGTATACGTCGCGTAGTCACCATTGTGAATCGAATCGACGTACTGCGACCCGCCGAGGCGCGTGAAGCCGTCTACGGCCGCCATCAGCACTGGAGGCATCCGCCCTTGCACGATGAGCCGGTCGATCCACTGAAAAGCATTGACTTCCCACGGTCGCGTGCCGAGCAGCGCCGCGACGTCCCCCGTGTATCCGTGCAAGAGGTAGAGCACCGGATAGCGCCGCGAGCCGAGACGATCGTAGTGCGGCGGCAGATAGACCGCTACCGGACGCGTCGCGGAATCACCGAGGGCATTCCCTTCCAGCGCCGGACTCGTGACGAAACCGACGTGCACCTCGCCGCGCAGCCCCATCAGCCGCGCAAGCGCGGATTGCTTCTCCATGCCGGCGGGTTTCGCGCCAGGTTCCGCTTTCACCCCACCGAAGGTCGGGCCGCAGTGTCGCAGCACACCTCTTTGCAGCGGGCAATCGGCTTGCGCGGCGCCGTCGCCGTCAACGTCATCACGATGATCGGCATCGGTCCGCTGGTGACGATTCCCCTGGTGATCGCAGCTCTCGGCGGTCCGCTGGCGCTGATCGGCTGGATCGCAGGCGCCGTCGTGGCGCTCTGCGACGGCCTGGTTTGGGCCGAGCTCTCGTCGCAATATCCCGGCTCGGGCGGAACGTACGTCTATTTGCGCGCCGCCTTCGGCGAACGCTCGGCCGGCCGCGCGTTCGCGTTCCTCTTCAACTGGCAGTTCCTGCTCTACGCGCCGTGCCTGCTCGCCAGCGGGTACATCGGCTTTGCGAACTATGCCGCATACCTCTATCCGGCGGCCGCGTCGAGCAGGCTCGTGCACGACGCGATCGCGGTAGGGATCGGCATCCTCACGATCGCCACCCTCTACCGAAGAACCGCGCGCGTCGCGCTCGCAAGCATCATTCTCGCGGCGGCGGCGATTTTGACCGTCGCGCTCGTTGCGATCGCCGCGCTGACGCACGCGAACTTTGCGCAGGCGGTTCATCTCGGCGCGCCCGTCCGCTTCGGCGCCGGGCTCCTCGCCGGCTTCGGCAGCGCGCTCTACATCACGCTGTACGACTACGTCGGCTATGCCGAGGTCGCGCTGCTCGGAGACGAAGTCGTGCGCCCGAGGCGAACGATCCCGCTCGCGATCCTCATCTCTGTCGTGCTCGTCGCGGCACTCTACGTGCTGCTCCAAGTCGGCGTGCTCGGCGTCGTCCCGTGGCGTACGCTGCTCGGCAGCGACGGCGCGCCGACCGCCGCATCGCAGTACGTCGCCTCACTCGTCGTAGCGCGAACGTGGGGAAGCACGGCCGCGGCGATCGTCACCGTGCTCGTGCTCGTGACCGCGTTCGCTTCGCTCTACGGCAATCTGCTCGGCTTTTCGCGGATACCGTTTGCCGCCGCGCGCGATGGGGCGTTTCTTCCGGCGTTCGCGCGCCTACACCCCGAAAAAGAGATTCCGCACGTCGCGCTGTTCGCCGTCGGCGCGCTTTCGCTCGTCGCGAGCCTCTTTACGCTCGATCAAGTCATCGCATTTCTTACCGCGGGAATCGTGCTCGTTCAAGGCGTCGCGCAGGTGTTTGCGCTGTTCGTTCTCCGAGCCCGCACCGCACCTGCGCCATTTCGAATGCCGCTCTTTCCTCTGCCTGCGCTCGTCGCGCTGCTGGGATGGACGCTCGCGTTCGTCTATACCGGCGCGACCGCGATTCTGCTCGGCGTTGGTTGGCTGGCGATCGGCACGCTCGTCTTTCTGCTGACGGCGCGCGCGCAACGCTGGTGGCCGTTTGCGATGCTGGTGCTGGCAGCTACGATTCTGCCGCCGCAGATCGCTCGTGCTGCGCCCGCAACGTCGTGGGCGACCTGGAACGCTTCGACGGTCGCTGCCGACAACGGCTATCCCACCTTTAGCGTCGACGGCCGCCCCTTTTTCGTCTACGGCGCGGCCTTCTTCTACGAGCGCATTCCGCGCGAACGATGGTTCGACGCGCTGCGCGCGTATCGCGCCCTCGGCGTCAACACGATCGATCTCTACGTCATCTGGAACTGGCATCAGCCCTCGGAAGGGCAGCCGCCGGATTTCACCGGCACGACCGACCCGCGACGGGATCTCATCGGCGTGCTCGAGTTGTGCCGCCAACTGGGATATAAGGTGGTCCTGCGTCCCGGACCGGTGATTCGCAACGAATGGCGCAACGGCGGCTATCCGGCGTGGCTGCTCGCGCGGCCCGAGTACAACATGCCGCTCAACGACGTTTTGAGCGGCCGTTATCCGGCGACGGCGACCTTGCAAAACGCGCACGCGGATGCGGCGAGCGATGAGTGGCTGCACAATCCCACCCATCTCAGCGAGTCGCAGCGCTGGCTGCGCGCCGTCCTGCACGCCGTCGAGCCCTACGCAAATGAGATCGTTGCGATCGCACTCGACGACGATCAAGGCGCCTATCTCGATAACGACACGTGGCCCGCGCCGAGCTGGCATGCCTACGTCGACTGGCTTCGTCTGACGGTGCAGGGCGCGGCCGGCACGCGCGTTCCGCTCTTTCTCAATACGTACGAGATGAAGGTTCCCGCGGCCTCGCCGGCGTGGGCGTGGGGCGATTGGTATCAAAGCGACGCCTACGCGATCGGCGCGCACGATCTCGCCGAACTCGATTTCGCGACGGGATTGCTGCAAACGCAGTCGGATCGCCCGGTCATGTATGCCGAGTTTCAAGCCGGTTGGCTTCAGGGCGCCGACGAAGCGCGCCCGCGCCCCGCCGATCCCGCCAACACCACGCTCGCGCTGTACGAACTGTTGCGCGACGGCGCACGTGGAGTCGTCAACTTTCCCGTGCAAGACACGATCTACCCCGACGGTTGGGAAGTGCCGTGGGCGAACTGGTCGTACGCGTGGGATGCGGCCTACACCGTCGATCTGCAGCCGGCGCCGCGGTTTCCGCCGACCGCCGCGTTCGGCGCCGACGTAAGCCGTTTCGGCACGCTGCTCGCGCGCACGCACCTAGTCGCCGACGCAGGCATCGTTTGGCCGCCGAGTCTGTTTTCGTCGCTCGCGCTGACGAACCGCGATTTCCGCGCCTTCGCCGATGCCACCATCGCGATGCAGCGAGACTGCTCGGCGCGTGGACTGACGTGCGAACTTGTCGATATCGCCTACACCGACGACGCGCACCTGCAGCGTTATCCGCGGCTCATACTGCCGATTGTGATGACGCCGCAACTCGAGGCGTCGCTGGTTCCAACGACGGCGCGCGAATTTCAGCGCCTTCGCCGCACCGGCCGTATCGCTTCGACCCTCGCATCGCTCCAGCCGTCGCTGCGCGGCGGCGGCCCGGACGCGTCGCTGCTGCTCGACGACGACGGCAGCTACGGATTCGTCGACGCCGTGAACCCAAGCGACACGGTGCGCGTTTTCGGCCCGCTTTCCATAACGCTCGCCCAGGGTGACGCGGCGGTTCCTCGATTTTCGGTCGCGGCGCGCTCCGCGCGCTTGGTGCCCGTCGGTCTCGAGCCGGCCGCATCCGCAGCCCCGAGCACAACCGGCACTGCAACGCCGCCGCCGTTTATTGGGGGCGCATCGCAGGTGCTGGCCGGATCGCGCTTAAACCTCGCGTTCGCTCCCGACGCTGGCGCGCGCATTTGGGAGCTGAGTGCGCCCGGTTTGGGAAACGCCGCGACGAGCATCGGACTTCTGCGCGATGCCGTCTCTCCTGCGCCGCCGAGTTCGCCGCGCGATTACATCGCCGCGTACACGCATCCGCTGCCCGCTGGAACGTTCAATCGCTCGTACACCTGCGCGACGAGATCCGCAGAGACGGCAGTGATCGAATGCGCCTACGACGCCCCCGACCTTCCCGACGGCGGAGCGCGCTTTGCGCGTACGATCGCGCTCGCGCCCGACGGCGACGAGGCGGCGATCGAGGAGACGTTCAAACCCAATGCCGGCGCGGCGGATCTGGAAAGCGTCTCCGGCTTTGCGTTCGAACGCGGCGACGTACTCATCGCACCGCCAGGCTCGACGTACGTCGGCATCCTGCATGGCTCGCGTCTCGCCGTGCTGCGTTGGCGTCTCGGGGACGTGCAGCGCGTCACGCTCACGCACGCGCGCGGTGCCGAGATCGTCACGCTCGTGTTCGCGCGTTCGCCCGTCGAACTGCGGCTAGGGATGTATTCCGCCGCCGGCGCAACGGAGGCCGCCCGCATCCTCCAATCGAATCTGCCGTAGCTCGCCTGGGGAAGTGGCGGAACGGCAGACGCAGCCGCCTCAAAAGCGGCCGAGGCAACTCGTGTGGGTTCGAATCCCACCTTCCCTATGCTGTTGTTAGCACGAAACGTCTGCTAATGCGTCCTTACTGGTCACGGAGCTTCTATAGTGCAACTTTGCGCCGGCCCCATGGGAGGTCACCCGTTTCGGCGGATCGCCAATGACGGCGCTTGTCCCCGACCCTATAAACTTCGCGAAGCAGTTAGCCGGTCTGAGGCATCCTTGGCGAAGGCACCCGCGCGCACGAAAGGGCGAAATACCCCTCCAGCGAGTTCTACGAAGAACCTTCTAGCCGCCTTTTATATTCAGCAATCAAGCCTGTAATATTGCTCCTTTGAAATCCGAAAAGCAGGCCGCGATCGTACGGAACCCCGTCGTTAAGATCATATTTCGGATCGAGTTGACTATAAAGATCCACCCTTTCAATGCGTTTCTTCAGCGTGTTCCAGCCATCGTGCATCAAGGATATGCTGTCAGCTTCAGTTACCGCCCCCACACTGTATAAGTGCGTGGGAATGCGAGGATTGTGCAATCGCTTTGCGGCAACAACGTCACGTTGGAATCGCCAGAAACCACCACCTCGCGGCGAGGTGGCTTTACCCATGAGTGGAACCATGTATGGATATTCAACGTCGCTCCACGTAGAGACGCGTGGGAACGTTACCGCCGCCACTGATGGAGGCAGTTCTGCGAGTAATCTACGCACACCATGGACGCCAAGCAGTTCCTCATCATCGTCAATTCGAATAATCCAATCTGGCTTGCATAACTCCGCGAGCTTATAACATATGTTGAGTAACATCCCCTCATCGAAGTACCACGGGTGACTAGAAAGCTCCGATGGGATCGTCACCTCGTTCTTGACCAAAGCATGTGAGCGGAGAATGTGCCTTGTATTATCCGTACTCCGATCATTGATAGCATATACCCCGTCGCAGTACTCTGACATCTTGTCCAACTGGTAACTCAATCGATCGCCAGAATTCCTAGTAATCATTATTCCGAGCAGGTGCATTAGCATTCCACTACGCGTACGCACAATCGTAAACGCACGCGCGCGTCGCAGCTTGCCACCCGTTCGCTTGGGTAAACATTCATTTCACACCGCACCACCTAAGAATGTTTGCGCTCCCGCGTCCTAACGTCGGGGCGCTCTCAGATCGACTCGCAATACAAACATACCAGCAAAAGTGCTTGTGGCAATGTTAAGCGTCTTTCCACGGACCGGGCTCTTGATTTATGGTGTCGCGAGTTCGAACGAGATCGTCGTTCCCGGCGTCAACGCCGGCAACATGGGCAGCGGCGAGTAGGGCGGAGAAGTAAAGCGCAAAGCCCCCGCCGGCGTCGGAGTTCCGAGTGAGATCGGAAAACCCGTTTGCAGCGCGCCGTTATTGTACGCGTACAGATGGTACGTCACTCCCAGCGGGACTCCGGCGATCCGCGAATACGGCGGCACCGGCGAGGGTACCGTAAATGTTAGGGCCCCGGGGTTGTTGGGCGAAATCAGCATTTGGTCGAAGAGGACCGGAGTTTCACCGGGTGGCACCGGAACGCCGCCGGGATTGCTCGTCGACGTCGTTGACGTGAGCTTCCTTCCGGGCGTGCTTCCGCTTCCGTAATAAAAGCGTCCGTTGAAGCCGCCGCATGCGGTCAGGCGGACGTACATCCCGGAAAAGGCCGTTCCGCCCTGCCACGCGACGTTGCACGTGTTCGGTTGAACGTGGCCGAGGGCGGCGGGCGCGCGCAGCGGCGCCGCGCCGGTTTCTAGGGGCGCGTTCTGAGTTCCGACTTGCCCGCAACCGGCAGCGATCGGCAGTGCCAACGCCAGTCCGAGAGTTTGAACCTTCATGAGTGACCTCCAACGAGAAGCAGCTTGGTGTCGCAAAAGTAGCAACGCTCCGAGCATACAAGTTCTGACTGGTTCTGACCTGGCTAAGACACCCACAGGGCTCCCTGCGGCTTGCTATGGTGCTGCAAGCCGAACGACGGCGTCCGGATCTTTCGAGAAAACATTCGAAAAGAGACGGGGCACAGGGGCGGACGACGACCGTGTGAACCTTCTGCGGAGTGGATCGATTCTTTTGGATTCTTGAGCGTCTAGCGGCCACCGTGGTGGGTCTGGTGTCGATTGGTCTCGGATCCGGCGCGATCATGTCCGTAGTCGACGCCCTATCGAGTTCTAGAGACCCCGTTTGTGCGCGCGCGGCGCACGGATGCTTCGCGGGATTCTATTTGAGCAGTATCGGGTCGGATTTCGCCATTCTAGTTTACCTCGGCATCATTTACGCACTTGTGATCGGAACGTTCCCGGCCTTCGTAGCGCTTACGCAATCACCGGCGAAGACGCATCCTTGGAGATGTCTTCCCCTCCTTGTTATCGGAACGCTTGTCGACTTTTCGATCTCACTTATTCTCGATTATGTGACTGGCCAGGGAATTTTTGAATCGCTTGTCGGGACGATAGCGTTTTTCGCACTCCCGACAACCGCTGGACTCCTCATGGCGTGGAACATCGACCGGGTTCCTCCAGCGTTCCGACTCGGTGTGCAGACGACCTAACGGAGCAACTCTGTCGGACCGATGGGAGAGCGTTGCTAGGCGACCGGTGACGAGAGCCCCCAGCGCGCGATCGGCTGCGTGGCTGCGGCGCTAAAGTGGTCTCGGTGACCGGGAGCGTCCTGAGAGGGCTTGGCTTTCTGCCCAAATTTATCTAGAATATTGACCATGAAGTTCCTTGCACTTGCGTCAGCCTTAACATTCTCGTCTCTGGCCGGCTGCTCGGCGACTACCGTTCCAGCGGCGAACTCTTTCGCCTCAGAGAACACTCGCGCGTTCGGTCGATACGCCACCTTTCTTTACGTTGCGAATCATGGCGGTGAGGGTTCGGTAACGACCTATGCTCCCCAGGGCACGGATCCGTTGAGGACCATACGCTTTCGCCAGCCGAACGCCTTGGCTTTTGATGCGAATGAAAATCTCTTCGTATCGACTCACGGGGATGGGCTTCGAAACAGCGGCAATATTGTCGTTTATCCTCCGGGTAGCATTCGGCGAAAAGCGACGATCGACGCTGGAATCGGCGGTCCGGTGGCGCTTGCAATCGGATACCAGGGTTTCTTCGTCGCGAACTCGTCGGCGAAAAACCATCATGTGAGCAAGTACTCGTTGCCAAGTCTCAAGTACGACGGACACATCATCACTGGCCCGACCCTCCAAACCGTCCTCCTAAACCGCGGCGCGCTCTACGTTGCTTTCGAAAGGTCGATTCTAGTACTAAATGCTAAAACTGGCCAGCACCTGCGCACGATCCGACAGGACGTTCTGTGCCCCGACGCCCTAGCCGTCGATCCCGCTGGAGACCTTTTTGTAGCCAACTACGGCTGCAATTTAAGTGGAAACTTCGTTACAGTTTACAGGCGCGGGACCGGCCAACTACTCCACAAGATTACCGACGGCATTAAAGGTCCGGTAGCCCTGGCATTCGATGCGATCGCGAACTTGTACGTTGCAAATAATACCGGCAATGACGTGGCCGTCTACGTTCACCGTGAAACCAGCCCATTTTATATCATTACTAATGGGATCTCGAGGCCGACGGCACTGACCTTAAATACTTACGGAGACCTTTACGTCGCAAATACGGGCGGCAGCAGCGGCACCGTGACGGAGTATTCGATTGGAGGAATGTCTCCCGTGCGTACCATCACCGTCGGCATAGACAATCCAGTCGCCTTGGGCCTCGCGAAACAGTAATATCGATCCCAAACAGTGTGCGCCCGCTTAGCTGAGCTTCATTACTGCCGGCTAGAGGGATCCGAATCGCGCACGATATTCCTATTCCTTATTCTGAGTCGACCGGGGCGTACGATGGCCTGCGATGGAGAAAGTAGGAGCGAGAACGCAACGAGGGGATCGGTCTGAACTTGCGCGGCGGTTGAGAGAGGTTCAACATCGTACCGACCGACGTGGCGCGCGCATCGGTCGTTCCCAGCGAGCCGAGATCGAACTTTTCCTCAATGAACTTCAAAATGCTGCCGAACTCGTACTGCGTGTGGTCAATCGTTCCCGCAGGAATGTACGGTGAAACGACGATCATCGGAACTCGGAATCCCAGTCCACCGGCATCATCCAAAAACGCCGGCGGCTCGTGATCGTAGAAGCCTCCCCAGTCGTCCCATACGACGACGATCGCGGTCGAATTCCAATATTTGCTTCCACCGATGGCATTAACGATTTGCGCGACCCACGACGGACCGTCGTCGGGGGAGCCGACGTCCGAGGGGTGGTCCGAGTCGTCTTGGTTGGGAATCACCCACGACACTGCCGGTAACTGGTTTCCGGAGATATCCGTAAAGATGTTCGTCTCGGGAATCGAGATGTTCGTTTTCCACTCGGGACCGTTATAGACGGCGCCGATGGCGGCGAACGCATTCCACAGCACGCCGACGGCTCCCACTTTGTAAACCGGCGCGTAGTATTTCCATGAAACGCCTTTAGCGTCAAGCAAATCGCGTATCGTACCAGTCGGATACTTCAAGCAAGGGAACGGCCCCTGATTGAGGCGATACTGACCGGTCGTCGTTATCAGCGACGTTACCGTCTTCGGCGGCGCGCCGCATCCCCACGGCGAACCGGTGGGCCAGTCGATCAAACTCTGCTTCGAGTCGATCGCGGTTGCGCCGGCTATGAGGTCTTGATGAGCAGTGAAACTGCCGCTACCCTGCGTCTGGAACATATGATCCGCCAGCGCATACTGCTCTGCTAGCGTCCAGTACGGTTGAACTTCATCTGGATTCACGTACCGATACGGATACGTTCCAGCCTTCTTCGTCGTGTGGATGAACAGCGATTCGTTGAAGCCGTCCATCTTTCCACCGTCGTAGTCGGTTTCGTAAGTCGTGTAATCGTGGTTAACGTCCTTGGAGATCAGCGGGTGCATCGCCAGCGGAATGATTTTGCCACTGTGGAGCTTGCCCGTGGTCGCGCCGTCGGCACCCGGAAACGTTGCGAACAGATTGTCGAAACTGCGATTTTCTTGGACGAGGACTACGATGTGCGCGATAGGGCCCTCTTTGTGTCCGTGCGCACGTCGGTCGGGAGCACCAGCGGGGTGAATTTCGGGCACGAGTGCCGAAATGCCGCCGCGTCCGGTGCCCGAACAGCCGGTCAAGATCAGCGCCGCAAATGCGAACGTAAGTGCGAGCCCACGTACCGAAAGGAACACCCGATCCTTCCTTTCCCCTGACTATTATGATTAGCGCTGGTAGGCGCGGGACCTGCCCGCCGGGGAGCTTTTCCCGAGCGCGCTACGAAGGACGGCTTGCGCCCGAGAACCGAACGAAACGGATATCTCGGCAGCCCTCTGCCTCAAGAGGTGCCGGCGCCGCTTGCATACCTCGCTTGGGGGTCGCATCACCACGACTGCAGCACAGGCATCCCTGATTATCGCGGTTACCGGCGCGCTCACGCTTCTTGCCGGCGCAGGTCTGCTGGCGCCCAAGCGGCTTTTCAAAGCCTTTTTCGACCTATCGTTAACCGAAGCGACCTCGCTTCTCGTCGCGCGGCACTGGAGTCTCCTCATCGCGCTCGTCGGCGCCTTACTGCTGTATGCCGCCTATCATCCGGAAGTTCGCGTCCCCGTCCTCATCGTCGCGATTATCGAGAAGCTCGCGCTGGGGCTGCTGGTTCTTACCGGGCCCTTGCGCAAACGAATGCTCACCCTCGCTATCGTTGGGGCGGACGCGATCATGGCGCTCCTCTACGTGCTGATTCTCGCGCGCTCCGCCGGGGCCTAGGATATTCTCCGCTACTCTGCGTCGGGGATGCGCTGGTCGAGCGGCTGGCGCATGAAATACGATTGCTTCAACGCAGATGGAATCTCCACGAATTTCCTCGGCGCCTTCGAAAAGTCGAAGCAGTCGGAGGCGGGCGATTTCGCTCGCCGGTCGGTCGCAGCCAGGCGTGCCAGGCCGAACTGATCCTCTACGAATCGCAAAATGCTTCCGTGCTCGTACTGCACGTGCGAGACGTAACCTTTCTTGGCATAAGGCGAGATGACCAGCAATGGGACGCGAAAACCGAGCCCGTCGTAGTCGACCATCGCGGGCGCAACGTGGTCGTACCATCCGCCGTAGTCGTCCCAAAAGACGAAGATGGCGCTGGAGTCCCAATACTTGCTTTTTCCGACGGCGTTGACCAGCGATGCCACCCAAGCCGGGCCGGTATTCGACGCGCAGCCGGCATGATCGGAGTTCGCGCACGTCGGAGTGACCCAGGAGACGGCGGGCAGCGTGCCGCCGCTCACGTCCGTAAAGAACTTCGTTTGCGGGCTGACGATCTTTTTAGGCCAGTCGGCGCCGTACCGGATGTGACGGATCGCTTGGTATGCGCTCCAGATCCCGTCGCCGCTCTTGAGGGCTGCCGTGTAGTACGCCCACGAGATGCCTTTTGCGTCGAGTTCGTCGCCAAGCGTCTGGTTGTCGAAACACGCTTGAATGGAGGGGCCGATTTGACGCGTCTGCAGCAGGGTCGCGATCGTGTCGGTGGAACCGCCGTCGCAACCCCAGACGGAAGTCGGAAAATTCACGCTCGCGCTCGCCTGACCGGCGATGATGTACTGATGCGAGACGAAACTGCTCCCATCGAGATTCGACTCGAACATCCGGTCCGCTAAGACGTACTGGTTCGCCATATTGAAGTACGGCTCGGTTTCGCTGTGCGGGACGAACGCGTATTGCGGGTATTTCGCCGGGCAGGGCGGCTCGAACACGTGCCCGCACTTGACGGCCTCTTGGTTGAATCCGTCCATCTTGCACTTGGTGCCCGGCACGCTTCCCTGGCCGTCGCACGCCTGAAAGAACGCGAACGATGTGTGCGCGAGATCCCAGGTCGTTTTCATGGTAATAGGCGTAAGGTTTACTTTCTTGCCGGTCGTGGCGTAGCCGTAACTCTGCGTGTCGGCGTTCGGGTAGCCGGCGAAGAGATTATCGAAACTGCGGTTCTCCTGTACGATAATGATCACGTGCTGAATCTTGCCCGACCCATTCGAATGCAGCGCCGGCGCAATGGGCACCGGCGAAGGCGCGGCCGTATTCGCGACGCACGCAGACAACAGAACGCCGATCAGCGCGGCGCCCGCGCGCCCGTAGTGCCCCATTCTGGAACCTCCTTCGGCCCGCTTTGCGCTACCCAATGCGAATCCTGGCATTCAAGCGAAACCCTGCGGCGTCAGACTCGTATAGGAGGTAACGTCATTTAAGGGGAGGTCGATCCCATGGCCATCGTCTTCGTCACGCTGATCTGTGCCGCGGTCGCAACGCCGTTTCTCGCATTCGCCTGGGCAATGCAGCGCCGGCAGTGCCCGCATTGCGGTGAAGCGATCGAGCCCGACGCGAATCTCGTCCGCATGTTTACCGACCACGTCTGAGGCTGCCCAGAGGCCGGCAACACCTTGCCGCCGATCGAGAGGCGCCTGCCGCACTTTGAAGTAAGCCAGGCGTCATGAAGGTGAGTTGCGCGATCGCCGGTGGAGGCCCCGCCGGCATGATGCTCGGGTTTCTCTTTGCGAGGGCCGGGATCTCCGTCGCCGTCCTCGAGAAGCACAAGGATTTTCTGCGAGACTTTCGCGGCGACACGATCCATCCCGCGACGCTGCAACTCATGTACGAACTCGGGTTACTCGACGATTTCTTGCGGCGCCCTCACCAGGTAGTGACGCGCCTGGCAGCGGTGATTGGACCGGACGTGATGCCGCTCGGAGACTTCACGCACGTTCCGACGCACTGCAAGTTTCTCGCGCTGATGCCGCAGTGGGATTTTCTCGATTTCCTCGTACAGCACGGCCGGCGCTACGCGCCGTTCAACGTGATGATGGAGGCGAACGTCACCGATCTGAAAGTCGAGGGTGGCCGCGTCGGCGGGGTCGTCGTCTCCACGCCAAAGGGTGAAATCAGCATCGACGCCGATCTCGTCATCGGTGCGGATGGGCGTCATTCGACCGTGCGAGAACGCGCGAATCTGCGGTCGATCGGGAGCGGCGCGCCGATCGACGTCCTCTGGATGCGCATTTCGCGCGCCGAATCCGATCCGAAACAGGCCTTCGGTTACGTCGGCCGAGCGAGCCTTCTCGTCTTGATCGATCGCGATACGTATTGGCAGTGCGGCTACGTGATTCGCAAGGGTGCATTCGAGGATATTCGCAGTCGCGGGCTGTCTGCGTTTCAGCGAGACGTCGCCGAAGCGGCGCCGTTCCTCGCCGCTCGCACCGGCGAACTCGACTCCTGGGAGAAAATTAGTTTGCTCACCGTGCAAATCGATATGCTCGACCGGTGGCATCGCGACGGACTGCTCTGCATCGGAGACGCGGCGCATGCGATGTCGCCGGTCGGCGGCGTCGGGATTAATCTCGCCATCCAAGATGCCGTGGCCACTGCCAACATCGTCTATCGGGAACTCGCGCGCGGACCCGTTCGCGAAGAAACGCTCGCCGCCGTTCAGCGCCGGCGAACGTTCCCAACGCGCGTGATTCAGAAGGTCCAGGTGCTCGTACAGGATCGCGTCATCAAAAGCGTCCTGCGCGGCACGAGCGGCGAACCGCGCGTACCGTTTCTGCTCACGCTTCCCGCCCGGTTTCCCGTGTTGCAGCGTATCCCAGCCTGGCTCGTGGGGGTGGGCGTTCGCCCCGAACACGTCCATACGCCCGAAGCCGGCTGAGGGCCGGGAAACTTAGGCTAGGCGCGATTCGCACGCCTTCCAATCGACGTTGGCGAGGAACGCCTCGACGTACTTCGCTTTGTCGGACGGCTTGTAGTCGAGGATGAACGCGTGCTCCCACACGTCGAGGACGACGATCGGCGCGAAGCCGGCCGGATGGCCAATCTCGTGATCGCCGATCCAGTGATTGGTAATGCGTTCGGTCACAGGATCGCGATACGCGATCGCCCATCCGATTCCGCGCATACCGGCGACTGCCGCGAAGTCTTTCTTCCAGGCGTCAAAACTGCCGAATGCGGTTCCGAGCGCCTCGTAGAGCCTGCCCGACTCGATCGGCTTCGGCTTCGCCGTCATATTGTCGAAATAGTACTCGTGTAAGCGCATGCCGTTGTATTCGAACCCGAGCCTGCGCACCAACTCGGCGTAAGCCGGGTCGGAGCCTTTGGCTTGATCCGACGCGCGCAGCGAGGCGAGCCGCTCGTTAAGAAGGTTGACGTTCTTGACGTAACCTTCGTATAAGCCGAAATGCACCTCGAGCGTTTTGTCCGAGATGCCCTGGAGCCCTGAGAGATCCCACTTTTTCGGGGTATATGGTTGTGTTTGAGCTTCGCTAATCATCGTACGCTCGTTCTTCCCCGTAGCGGGCGAATCAAACGCCGGCGCACGGGAAGGCCGGCTGAAGCGTCACTCCCCACACAGCGTGACGCTTCAGCCGCATAGCCTAGCGCCGCTTGCGGGCCGTGGATTTCTTTGCGATAACCTTGCGCGCCACAGCTTTTTTCGCTGCCGGTCTGGTTGCGCGAGCCGGACTCTTCTTCGCTTTGCGAGCCGACGGACGGCCGCTCCGTCTCGACATGACCGCTTCTTTGAGCGCCTTTGCAGCCAAGAACTTGAAGACGCGCTTAGCGGGAACCTTGACCTGTTCGCCGGTCGCGGGATTGCGCGCCATGCGCGCGGCCCGATCGCGAACCTTGAACTGCCCGAAGCCCGGTATCTTTACCGCGTCGCCGCTGACGACGGCGGCTTGAATATCTTCAAAGAGCCCGTCGACGAGCGCCGCGGCATCCTTGCGGGAAAGCTCGAGCCGGTCCATCGCCAGCCTCGTCAAATCTACCTTGTTCATCCGTACCTTTCCGTGTGAGAGAGCAAACCACTTGGGGCTGACTACCGCTTTAATCCGCGATTTCCTATGGAATTTCGAGCTTTTTTCGCGCCGCCGATTCGCGCCGTCCGCGCCGAGGGAAGGCGCGTCCAACGGCCGTAAAACTCAAACGATGCTCGGCGGTCCCACGTTTTCTTCCGACCCCCTGCGCGGCGATGTGCGCGTTCCGGGCGACAAGTCCATCTCGCATCGCGCGGCGATTGCGGCGGCGCGCTGCGAGCGTCGCGTCGAAATCGAACACCTCAATCCGGGCCGCGATCTCGAAGCCACGCTTGCCGCGCTCGCCGCACTTGGGGTTCGTATCGCGCACGCAGAGGCCGGCATCACCGTCGAACCGGCACCGCTGCGGGCGCCGAGTTCGGTCCTGGATTGCATGAATTCAGGATCCACGGCGCGATTGATGCTCGGCGCGTGTGCCGGCGCGGGCATTCCGGCGCGCTTCGACGGCGATCGTTCGCTGCGCCGGCGTCCGATGGAGCCGGTGGCCGCTCAACTTCGTGCGTTCGGCGCGCGCATCGAAACCACGGACGGACGTTTGCCCGCCGCGTTGCTCGAGCGGCCTGCCGTCGAAACCCGCCGATTCATCCTTTTGGCTCCGTCGGCGCAAGTGAAATCGGCGCTGCTGTTCGCCGCGGCGTTCGCCGGCGTGCCGATCGCGATCGACGGAGACCGCGCATCGCGCGACCACACCGAACGGCTCCTACGCTTCCTGGGAGCCGACGTGCGGTGGGACGGGCGGCACGTCGAATTCGTTCCGGGTTCGCTCCACGCCGAACGCCTGAGCGTTCCGGGCGACCTCTCCGCCGCGGCGTTCTTCATTGCCGGTGCCGCGATCGTGCCGGGCAGCGCGATGCTCGTTCGCGACGTCGGCGTCAATCCGACGCGCACCGGAATCCTTCACGCACTCGAACGCATGGGTGCTCGAATCGAGATTCAGAATCTCCACGATCTCTGCGGCGAGCCGGTCGGGGACGTCGCCGTCGAGTACGCGCCCCTGCACGGCATCGACGTCGGCCCCGATCTCGCGCTGCGCGCCCTCGACGAGATCCCGCTGCTCGCTATAGCGGCGGCATTTGCGAGCGGCCCGACGCGTATTGCCGGGATCGGATCGCTCCGCGCGAAGGAGTCCGACCGCATCGCCGCGATCGAACGGCTGCTCGGAGTCGTTGGCATCGGCGTCACAGTGCGCGGCAACGAACTCTCGATCGCGGGAGGACGCCCGGCGGCGGTGGCCGGCGCACGGATCGAAACGCACGGCGACCACCGCATCGCCATGGCAGCCTCCATCCTGGCACGCGCTGCCGGCCCGATCGAGATCGACGACGTCGAAAGCGCCGGCGTCAGTTTTCCCGGATTTGCTGCCGTTTTGGAGGGGTTGCGGGGTTAAAGCAGCGCCCGGAGCGCTCGTAGCGCCGCTCCGACCAGACGCAGTGCAAGCACTGCCTCACGCAAGCGCAGGTCTCGTGCGCCGTCGGCAATCCGGCGAGCTGCCCCACCCATGCGCGCGATCTCTGCTTGCGCGGCGGCCGCGCCGTCGTCGAGGCGCTGGAGCGCGGCTCGCAGTCGCGCGGCGTCCACGACGGCCACCGGCAACGCGGCACGCAGGCGTTCGGCATGGGCTTCCAGGACGCGCTTGGCGCGGATAACCGGGAGGATGCCCGCGACGGCGCATCCGATGGCAAGCACGCCGCATATCGCCGGTATCAGCCACGTCACGATGCAGGCCTAGGCGGCCGACTCTGCGGCTTTCGCGTCGCCCGCCTTCTTCTCGGCGGCCGGCGCCTTCGGCTCGGCTTTCGGCTCAGACGTTTTTGCGGCAGGCGCATCGGCGCTCTTGGTGTCTCCCGAACCAGCCGCTGGGCGCGAATCGGTCACGTAAAAACCCGATCCCTTGAAGACGATCGAAGCTGGATTGAAGACGCGCGCGAGCGCTCCGCCGCAGGCTGGGCACGGTGCATCCCAAGCTTCGTCAAAACCGTGCCGGACCTCGGAGATCTTCCCGCATTGCCCGCACTTGTAATCGTAGAGAGGCATCTCTACGGCAGTATACCGAAATTTAGCACTCTAGGTCAACGACTGCCAGCCAATCGGAGTCCGGCACGCGCGCCGCTAGAGGTCTGCGAGCATCGGCCCGTCGCGGCGGTATTCGACTAGCCCCTTGAAGTGGACGAGTGCATCCTCGAGGGCCGCTGCCAGTTTGCGGCCGCGCCGCCAGTCGTCGACGAGTGCGCCAAAGCGTCCGTGATAGGCCGGATACGCGAGACGCACGTGCACCCGGGAACACGACGTGCGCCGCTCGATGCGAAAGTCCAAACGCCTCCGTACCGAGTAGGCGCCCACCAGCGAAAGGTGGTAGTTCGTCATGAACGCGTCGACTTCGTAAAGCTGTTCTTCCTCCCCGGCGAGCGACGAGCGAACGACGACTTCGCTGCCGACACCGATCGCGTGCTTCGGGTGCACGAGCCTCGCGCTGCGCAAGAACGACAACCATACCGGCCATTTCTCCACGGCGCACAACAACGCAAACGCCTCTTCCGCTCTGCTGTCGACTTCGAGACTCGCATACAGCGGGCGGCGTCCGAAAATGGCGTAAGGATCGCTCGCAATAGCCATGTTCGCGCGCCTTCGCCGCGATTTACGCGGGCCCTGCAATGCGATTCATCCACACGGTTGTGGACGGCTATCCACCAATGTCGCCGGCGCCGACGCCGGTTGCGAACGCGACGAGCGTTTCGACGCCGACCGGCAACGCATCTTCGTCGATGCGAAACTCGGCACTGTGACCGGGATGAATCGCTCCCGCTCGTTCTCCACGGACCCCCAAACGAATCTGCAATCCCGGCACGCGTTGCGCGAAGTATGCAAAGTCTTCGCCGCCCATCGTCGGCCGCGCCGCGACGACGCGCACGCCGGTGCGTTCCGTCAGATAGCGCGCCGCACTTTCGGCCAGCCACGCATCGTTCACCACCGGCGGATATCCGCGCTCGATGCGCACGTCTGTATCGACCCCATATGCTCGCGCAACTCCGTCTGCAATGCGCTCGACGCGTTCGTGCAAGCCGTCGCGAACGTTCGGATCGAATGCACGAATCGTTCCCGACATTTCGACGACGTCGGCAATCACGTTGTTGCGATAGCCGCCGGCAATCGTTCCGATCGTCACGACGACGCTCTCCAGCGGATCGGTTTCGCGCGCCGCGACGTTTTGCAGCGCCAGAACGAGCGCCGCCGCCGCCGGAACTGCGTCGACGGCCGTGTGCGGATAGGCGCCGTGGCCGCCTTTGCCGCGAACGGTGAGGTAGAGTTCGTCGGTCGAGGCGTTCACCGGACCAGGCGTAATGCCGATGGTGCCGGCTTCGAGACGTATGTCGACGTGCAGCATCGCGATCGCGTCGACCTTCGGATCGTCGAGCACTCCTTGCTCGATCATCGGCAGCGCGCCGCCGGGCCCTTCTTCGGCGGGCTGAAAAATCAGCACGACCGTGCCTGCGAGCGTCGCCCGGCGCGCCGCAAGCACGCGCGACGCGCCCAAGAGCATCGCCACGTGCGCGTCGTGTCCGCAGGCGTGCATCCTGCCGGCGATCTCCGAAGCGTACGGCAATTCCGTGCGTTCGCCGATCGGCAGTGCGTCCATATCGGCCCGAAGAGCGGCGACGCGTCCCGGCCGTTCTCCCCGCACGATGCCGACGACCCCAGTCCCCGCCACGCGGCGCCGCTCGACGCCGAGCGCGCCGAGTTCCCGCTCGATCAGCGCGGCGGTTTCGTACTCTTCGAAGCCCAGTTCGGGCCGCCGGTGAACGGCGCGCCGCAGCTCGACGACGTACGCGACCAGGGAGTCTTTCGCTTCGGCGGCCATCGCGCGAAGGTTAGGCGGCGGTACCGGCCTTCCCGCCCGCGAAGAGGAAGCGCCGACAATGATACCTGCCGATCTTGCGTTCGCCATCCTCATCAATCGAACGAGCGAATTCTACCAAGCCAACCCGCCTCAATACATGACGTACACGGAGCATACCCACGTCACGGCTGCAGGGTTGGGGCGCGCGCAGGACATCAACCGCTCCGTCGCCGTGCGCGTCGCCGACAACTTCGCGGTAATGCAGGATCTGCCCAACGGCGGCACGCGAACCGGCCAGGCGTTTCCGATCATCGCCTACTTCGATCCTTTGTCGGCGTTCCAATTCAGCTATTTCGCCAACCTCAAACGCGTCGACATCACGATCCAGCGCGGGCAGCCGCTCTATCTCGCAACTCCGCCGCCGGACCCCAGCGTGAACGTCGTCGTGCCCTACAACAGCTATTGGAACTCACGGTACGCCACCGACTCGACCGATGCCGCGCTCCATTTCCTCATCGATCCCACGCCGCGCGTGCGTGGCTTCTATCCCAGCGACGTCGTCGAAGATTCGCAGACGCACCTGCCGTCGCACATCGAAGTTCGCGTCACCGGGGGCGACGACGAAACGATCTCACTCGACTACCACGTGATCGACGGCCACTGGGTCATCACGCACGGCACTTTCAGCGCCACCGAACACGCGGTGTTCCTCACCTTCAAAGTCGTCGCCGACGTCACGTTCAGCGACATCGCCTTCCCGAGCGAAGCACCCGACCCTCGCCTCGCCGGAACGCCGCGCCCCTCTCCGTCACCGCCGTCTTCGCCCTCACCGCTAGAATAGAACATCATGTCATCCTGAGCGGAGCATCGAACGCAGTTCGATGCGTAGTCGAAGGACGAACTCTCGGAACGGTGCACCGCGCTGGCGCGCGGGCACCGAAGGTCGTGTCACCGCACTCTCCCATAGTCGGAGAGGGAGAGATTCGAACTCTCGGAACGGTGCACCGCGCTCACGCGCGGGCACCGAAGGTCGTGTCACCGCACTCTCCCATAGTCGGAGAGGGAGAGATTCGAACTCTCGGAACGGTGCACCGCGCTCACGCGCGGGCACCGAAGGTCGTGTCACCGCACTCTCCCATAGTCGGAGAGGGAGAGATTCGAACTCTCGGAACGGTGCACCGCGCTCACGCGCGGGCACCGAAGTTTTAAAACCACTTCGGCGCCTACGGCGCCTTCGTTGATGAGCGTTCCGAGAGTTCCGATTCTACATTCACAGATGTCCAAAGACCCGGTCGGATGACCGGGTCTTTTGGACATCGGAGAGGGAGAGATTCGAACTCTCGGAACGCTCATCACGTTCGCCCGCTTTCGAGGCGGGTGCCTTCAACCACTCGACCACCTCTCCGCGCCGCGCCCGCCTTATTATGGCGCCGCCCGTTCGATGCCTTCAGCCGCGCGCCGCGCGCGAAAGAACCGCTGCAGTTGCGCGGATGCTTCGGATTGCAAGACCCCAGCTTCGATCTCGATGCGATGGTTTGTTACGCGCGAGCGCAAGAGATCGAACGCGCTGCCGTCGGCGCCTCCCTTCGGATCGTTCGCCGCATAGACGAGGCGGCGAATGCGTGCCGCAATCATCGCGCCGGCGCACATGGCGCACGGCTCCTTCGTAACGTACAGCGTCGCATCGCCCAAACGCCAGGTCCCAAGCGCTTGCGACGCGCGTCGCAGCGCGAGCATCTCCGCGTGCGCTGTCGCGTCGGCGCTCGACTCTTTTTCGTTGTGCGCTTCGACGACCAGCCCGTCGCTGACGAGCACCGCTCCGACCGGCACGTCGCCCGCGCGTTCGGCGTCGGCGGCCAGCTCCAACGCCCGCCGCATGTGCTCTTCGTCGCTTACCGTCATTACATCGCGCCGCTCGCATCGGTGTGAAGTGCGCGCCCGGAGGGATTCGAACCCCCGATCCCAGCCTTCGGAGGGCTGTGCGTTATCCAGCTACGCTACGGGCGCACGCAACGTCACGGCTCCTGCGCTGCCGGACCGGCGCTGGGAATATGCTTGAAGAGATCGAGCTTGTGGTCGACCAGCGAACGATAGAACTTGCGCACGCAATCGGGATGGCCGAAGAAATACGTGCGCGCGTAGGCGAGATCGTCCCCGGAACTGTCCGGGACGTAGTGCGAAATCTCGATCTCCTCCATCTGCGTCCGATCGACGGGATGGGGGCAGAAATCGCACGGTATGGTGGACATGACGGACTATTACCTCGACAACGACGCCGGCCGCCTTCTTTTCGGCGGCCGACGCCTGTGAAATCTGACTCGGGGGTGATTTGAACACCCGACCAAGGGCTTATGAGTCCCCTGCTCTACCGCTGAGCTACCGAGCCGCGCGGCAGGTACCCGCTTCGCTTCCGTACTCTAGCAAAAACCCACCCGGCGACGCAAGCGAGGCCGTCGAACGCGGCCGCGGGGCGTACACGCCGTTTTTCTTTTGAATTCGCGGACCTCGTAGTGCGCGTGATGATTCCGCACAAGGAATGAGCGAAGTCCCGCCGCGTTCGGGCGACGGGACTTCCTCCAACATCCGCGGTCGGAGGGACTCGAACCCCCAGCCTACAAGTTCGTAGCCTGTTGCTCTATCCAATTGAGCTACGACCGCTCAGTGCGACTTGCTTCGGAGAGAGAGGGATTCGAACCCTCGATACGACTTTACATCGTATAACGGTTTAGCAAACCGCCGCCTTCAGCCGCTCGGCCATCTCTCCCGGGACATGTGCGACAAGCCCGCCTGTTTAACGGCACCCCCGCCCGTCCCCTCTCAGGAACACTAGGGATTCGCCGGAGCGCTAGGCCCTTGCCGCGGCGGCTCCGGCACGAACTCGGCATGCACCCGTTCGACCCGTGAACCGCGCCGGGTGAAGAGCGCGTCGACGCCGAGAACGCGCCCGGTCGGCAGCACGAGCGCGATGAACGAGAGCAGCAACAGCGCGAAATCCGAACTCTGCAGCGTGGCCGAGGAGAGCATGTGCCCGCGCGCGGCGAGATAGTTCAGCAGCAGCGCGACGCCGAACAACCCGCCCACGCGGGTCAACGCGCCCAGCACGAGGGCGACGCCGACGAGCACTTCGCCCAAGCGCACCAGTTCGGCGAACAGCACGATGTTCGGCTGCACGGTATTGGCGAGAAAAGTGTGATATGCGGGGCTCGCGGTCTGCAGGCCGCGCGCAACGTACGACGCCATCGCGCCTCCGGGCGGCATGAAGCGCGCACTTTGGGTGAACTTCGGAACGCCGTGCGCGAGCCAAATCGCCCCGGTGACGATGCGGACGATCGCCAGCCAGCCGCCGTACATTTTCGATGAAGGCAAAGAGTTCACGCGACGACCTCCCTTCGCATCGTTCCCAGTCGTGCAATCATCGACGCAGCTTCCCCTGCCGCTCCCGGACGCGCGAGACGCTCTGCCGCACCAACCATCCGAGCCCTTCGTGCGGAGTCGCTCAAAATCGACTCGACGATTGCCGGCAGTTCGCGCACGTGGCGCGCTCGCACCGCCGCGCCGGCGTCACTGAGATAGCGCGCGTTGCGCTCCTCTTGGCCCGGCAACGGCTTGCAGAGGATCATCGGGAGTCCGGCCACAAGCGCTTCGGCCGCGCTCAAACCGCCGGGCTTGGTGACGAAAGCGTCGGCGGCGTGCATGTAATCGTAGACGTTTTCGACAAACCGCAGCGCGCGCACGGGATATCCGATGCTCTCGGCGGTCGAGCGCACGCGGCGCTCGCTTCGCGCGTTGCGGCCCGCGATGACGACCGCCGCCAACGGAATCGAGACGCGTTCCAGGGCGCGCATCATCCGCTCGAGCGGTCCGATCCCGAGGCCGCCGCCCATCATCAGGACGACGCGCCGGTCGCGCGGCAAATCTAGGCGCTCGCGCAACGCGTCGCACGTCTCGCCCCCCGGCAAGAACTCTTCACGAACCGGAATGCCGGCCGCGGAGATGCGCTCCGCCGGAATGCCCCGCGCGATCATCACGTCGCGCACCGCGTCGCTGGCCACGACGTAACCGTCGATGTTGCGATGCATCCAAAACGCGTGCACGGCGAAGTCCGTCACGATACCCACTACCGGCGGGGCGTCGGCAAAGAGCCGTTTGTACTCCGCCATCGCGCCGCACGGAAAGGCGTGCGTGCAGACGACCACGTCGGGGCGCTCGCGCTCCAGCAGCGGGCGCAGGTTGCCCGCAGTGAACTGATGCGCCCAAGTGCGAAACGGCCCGACCTCGGTCGCGCGCTCGGCTCTGTCGTAGATGTAGCGATACATCTGCGGAATCGTCTTCACCATTTGGATGTAGCCGTCCGAGACGACGCGCGAAACGACGAGCGCCGCGTACTTGTACGAATCGACGACGGTCGTGCGGACGCCGGGATCCCGTTGGCGAAGGGCACGGCAAACTGCCTGGGCGGCCGAGAGGTGGCCGACGCCGACGCTGGCCGACAGAAAGAGCGCGCGAATTAACCGGCGCCTCCCGAGTCGCCGGCTTCCTCGCTGAAGATGTCGTAGTTCTCGAGCACGTCGCGCACCAGGTCGTCGTCTTCGATGAGATTTCCGTCGAGATCCGTGACGATGACCTCACGCTCGCCCTCCTCGGGTTCGCGCTCGAGCACCGCGTAACTGACGTGCGCTTCGCCGTCTTCGAAGATCGCGCGCACCTCGTACTCGAGCGTCGCCCCGTCCTCCATCTGCAGTTGCAGCACTTCGCCCACGTCCAACGGGGCGGCAGGTCCCTGTCCGTTCGAAGCGGTCACAACCGGCGCTCCTTTCTCATTTTCGGTGCTGCGTCAGTGCAGGCAACGCGACACGTTGGCTTGATGCTCCGCCAGCGTTTTGGCGAAGACGTGGCGCCCGTTCCCGCAATAGACGTAGTAGAGAAAGTCCGTCTTCGACGGATGCAGGGCGGCTTCCATCGACGGCCGCCCGGGATTGGCAATCGGCGTCGGCGGCAGCCCGGCGTGCAGGTACGTGTTGTACGGCGAATCGATCTTCAGGTCGCCGAAGGTGAGCTCGCGTTTGTGCTGGGGCAGCGCATATTCGATCGTCGCGTCCACCTCCAGCGGGACGTTCAGACGCAACCGGTTGTAAATGACGCCCGCGATCAGCGGACGATCCGCCTCGGCCTTGGCCTCGCGCTCGACCAGTGACGCCACGGTCACGACCTGCGGCACGCTCACGCGCAGCTGCCGGGCGCGCGCCGCCGCATCGCGCGGAAGATTCGCGAAAAACACCGACGTCATCGCGCCTTCGACTTGCTGCGGTGAAGCCCCGAGCGCGACCAGGTACGTACTCGGAAAGAGGAAGCCTTCCATGCTCTTGGTGCGCGTACCGTCGACGACGATCGTATCGTGCGCGAAGGCACGTTCGAACTGCGACGCCGTTCCCACGCCTGCATCCTGAAGCCGCCGCGCGATTTGCCGGTTCGTAAAGCCTTCGGGGACCGTCAGCCAGGCCGCAACTTGCGCGCCCTGGCTGACGAGCGCACGCAAAACCTCGTCCTGCGTTTGATGGGCGGCGAAACGATACTCGCCCGCGCGCACGTCCGCCTCCTGACCGCGCACGCGCGCGAGCACGCGAAACGCGAGAACGTCGTCGATCACGCCGGCCGCCGCGAGTTGGCGCGCCACTTGCGAGAACGTCGCTCCTTGCGCAACGATCACCCGCGTCTGCGCGGACGGAGCCGACCGGTCGCGATAGACCGCATGCCACCACCACACCGCGCCGGCCAGCGCGGCGACTGCCCCGGCAAGCACCAGCGCCGCCGCGACGCGCGCGGCGGCCCTCACGGCGCGTGCAGGTTTCGCCGGCGCCCGAGAAACGTCTCGAGAATCAGCGCGGCGGCCATTCGATCGACGACCTGCCGCCGCTTCTTGCGCGAAACATCGGCCGCCAAGAGCGTTTTCGTCGCTTGCGCGGTGGTGAGCCGTTCGTCCATGCGATGGACGGTCCCAGCGAATATGCGCCGCAGACGTTCGACGAAGGCATCGGTCTTCGCGGCGGCAATGCTGCGCTCGCCGGCGAGCGTCAGGGGATCGCCCACGACCAGTTCGGCGGCGCCGTACGACTGCGCCAGTTCCGCGATTCGCGCGAGATCGGCATCGAGATTCGTTCGCTCGATCGTCTCGACCGGCAGCGCGTACGTCAAGCTCGGATCGGCAACCGCAACGCCGATGCGCTTGGTACCGACGTCCAGCGCCATGATCGACACGTTAGTGAGCTTCCGTGGCCGGCGTGCCCGCGAAATCGGCCAGTTGCGCGCCGGCACGCGGACGTCTTCCCAAATGGTGCGCCAGCAACTCCTCGACGGCGCGTGCGACCCGGGGCGTCGCGCGCGCGGTGGCTGCTGCGCCTTTCGGCATCCACAGCGCTGCGAAATTCAACCGGTCGAGCGCGTCGAGTTCCTGAAGATCTCGCCAGCGCTCGCGACAACCGTCGTCGATCAATCCGCCGGCCTCGGCGTCGAGCCAGGCCGTCCCCGGGGCCAACGCCCGGCCGCAGCGTACGCATGCATTCGGCGGCGGCGCCAATCCGAGCAGATCCAGCAGACGCGCCGAAAAGCGCGGCAGCAGTTCGCGCGGCTGCGCCGACGTTTCGACGGCGGCAATCATTGCGCGCAACAGTTCGTAGATCTCCGGCAGCGCGAGATCCGGTTCGCAGAACGCTTCGATGAGTTCGGCGGCGGCCGACCCCGTCGCGAATCGCGCCGGCTCGACGAGCCGCGACCACGGCGCGTGCACGATGTCGGCCGAAACGATGACGTCGAGCGAGCGGCCGCGATGCATGCCGAACTCGCACTCGTTGGCAAACTCCAGCCGGCCGGCGAAATGGCTCTTCGCTCGGCGCACGCCCTTGGCCACGGCATCGAGTTTGCCGCGCTCCGTCGTGAAGAGCGTGTAGATGCGGTCTGCTTCCCCGAGCTGCCGTCCGCGCAGCACGATACCGCGCGTCTTATACGCGCGAGCGTTCGTCCGACGACTCCTCCGGCTCCCAATCCTCCGCCGGCGTACCGTTGGTAAAAATTCGGACCGAGAGGATGCGCCGTCCGCGCGTGCGTTCGACGCGCAGCCGCGTGTGCGGATCGGCGTCGACCTCTTCGCCTTCCGCCGGCAACCGGCCGAAGAGGCCCACCGTATAGCCGCCGATCGTTTCGAAGTCTTCGCTCGGGATGTTCGTCTCCAGCCGCGCGTTGACGTCATCGATGTTCGTACCCGCGTCGACGACGGCTTCGGTCGCCGAAACGAGATGGATCGGCTCCTGTTCGTCCTCGTCGTGCTCGTCGCGAATTTCCCCGACGATCTCCTCGAGCAGATCTTCCATCGTCACCAAGCCGGCGGTTCCTCCGTACTCGTCGACGATGATTGCCATCGAAAACTTGTCGCGCTGCATCTCGCGCAACAGTTCGGCGATCTTCTTGCTCTCGGGCACGTGCACAGCCGGACGCATTAGCGAACGCAGCGAAGTGTGCGCGAGCGAACCGTTGGCGAGCGCCACGAGCAGTTCGCGGTCGTGCACGACGCCGACGATGTCGTCCTTCGACTCTTGGTAGACCGGCAGCTTTGAGTACCCTTCGGAGATGACGGCATCGAGCGCCCGGCGAGGCGAGTCGTCGACCGACACGGCGACCATCTCAGGGCGCGGCTTCATCACCTCGCGAACGATCGTGTCGCCGAACTCCATCACCGAATGAATCAGCTCGCGCTCCTCCTCCTCGATAACCCGCTGCTCGGCGCCGACGTTCACCACGGTACGGATATCTTCTTCGGTGATGTATATCTGGCGCGCGTGCTTGACCCCGAACGGACGCAGCATGAGTTCGGTTACGAATTGGAAGGCATGGGCGATCGGCGTGAGGATCAAAGCGGTGACGCGCATCGGCGCCGCGAGCCGCAGCGCCCAACGCTCACCGTCGGCCGTTGCCACCATCTTCGGAATGATCTCGCCGAAGAGCAGGATGACGATCGTCATGACGATCGTCGAGACGACGGCGGCCGCGGGCAGTCCCAATTCGATCGCAACGTAGGTTGCCAGCGAGTCGGACGCTAGGAGCACGATCGTGTTGCCGACGAGGATCGACGTGAGGTAGCGATTTTTTTCGTCTACCATCTCGGCCACGCCCTGCGCGCCCTTGACTCGCCGCTCGGCCATCGCTCGAGCCCGCAGGCGCGAGACCGAGACGAGCGCCGCTTCCGAGGCCGCAAAGAACGCGGCCAACGCCACCAAGATCGCGAGAACGACGAAGTGGAAGGTATAGATGAGGGGGCTACTTCGAGTTGGATCGGTCAAGGCTTCCTCAAATCGGCGCCATTATAGCACAACGTGGGGACGCACCAGCACGTAGATCGCGAGGGCGACCAACGTGCCGAGCGCCGCACCCCAGAAGACCTCGAAGGCGTTGTGAATGCGGGCCTCGACGCGGCTTTGGGCGACCAGGAATGCGATAATATACGCCAAGATGGCGCCAAGCGGCTTCTGATAGAAAAACGCGAGCATCGTCGCCGCAGCGAAGGCGATGGCAGCGTGACCGGAGACCGCGCCGCCCTGAAGCGGCGAGCCGCGCCCGACCCACGCTTTGGCGAAGATCGTGGCGATCGCGACGATTGCCAGCACGATCAGCGCGAGGTTCGCCGGCACCTGCTGAACGGCCGCAAATACGCGCGCTCCGCCGCTGATGATGCCCTGGTAGAAGATCAGGTAGCCGGCGATCGCGGCGCCGACCGCTGCGATCAGCACCGCACCCGCCGCCGCATCCTTGGCGGTCTTCGCCAGCGGATGATGCGCGACGGTGAGCAGATCGACGATCGCTTCGACGGCGGTGTTCACGAGTTCGAGGCTGAGCACGAGCGAGACGAGCACGACCGTCGCCACGACGTAGAAGCGTTCCAAACGCAGCACCAGCGTCGCCGCGAGGACGAGCGCCGCGATGACGAGATGCACGCGCATGTTCGGCTGCGTGCGCGTGGCATACATGATTCCCTCGAACGCGTGATGGAACGAGCGAAGAAGCTTGCTCTCCGCGATCGGCGCGAAGTGCGGTTCCTCTCTGCCGCGCTCGTCCGCCGGATGCGCCATCAGAGCTCCGTCTCCAATCCGATCGTGGCGGCAAGCCGCTGCTCTTCACGCTGCATGTGGCGCCGTTCTCCCGCACGGACGTGGTCGTGGCCGAGCACGTGCAACAAGCCGTGAATGAGCAGCCGGTAGAGCTCGTCTTGCAGCGTCGCGTCGTAATCGGCGGCCTGGCGCCGCGCCGTCTCGACCGAGATGACGACGTCGCCGAGCAGCCGCTCCGGGTTTTCGCGCCCCGTCACCGCGCTTGGTGCTTCGCCGTCCAGCGCAAAGCTCAGCACGTCGGTGGCCCGATCCTTCCCGCGATGTTCACGGTTGATCGCGCGCATGTCGGCGTCGCCGACGAGGCTCAGCGAGAGCGACGCGTCCGATTCGCCCACGACGGCCATCAGCCGTTTTGCCGCCGCGACGAGTGCTCGCGAATCGACGTCTCTCGCGCGCGCGGCGTTCCGATAGTGAATCACGTGCCGTTCGTGCCGGTCGTGCCGCCCGCGTAGGCTCGAATGATCCGCGCGACGAGCGGATGCCGCACGACGTCGCGCTCGTCGAGTTCGACAACGCCGACGGCACCGAGGTGGCTCAGTCGCGTCGCGGCGTCGCGCAAGCCGCTGCGTCCGCCGATGGGCAGATCGACCTGCGTTTCGTCGCCGATGACGACCATCTTCGATGCGGGTCCAAGCCGCGTGAGGAACATCTTCAACTGATCGCCGGTTGCGTTCTGCGCTTCGTCGAGAATCGCGAACGCCTCCGACAGCGTGCGGCCGCGCATATATGCCAGTGGAGCGATCTCGAGCGTACCGCGATCCATGTAGCGGGCCACGACGCCGTCGTCGAGCAGCTCGTTGAGCGCGTCGAAAAGCGGCCGCATGTACGGGTCGACTTTCTCGCGCACGTCGCCGGGAAGGAATCCGAGGTTTTCTCCCGCTTCGACCGCCGGCCGCGAGAGCACGACCCGTGCGACCTCGCGGCTTTTGAGCGCACGAATCGCCATCACGATCGCAAGATAGGTTTTGCCGGTTCCGGCCGGACCGATGCCGACGGTAAGGGTGTGCCGTTCGATCGATTCGACGAGCGCGCGCTGTCCGGCGGTCCGCGGACGCACCTCGCGCCCGCGCTGCGTGCGCAGCAGCGTCTTAGGTAGCGGTACGCCGTTGCTAGCGCGCACGTCTGCGGCCGCCAGCGATACGTCGTCGGGTGTGACGTGCGCCCCGCCAACCGCCGCGTCGAGAATGCGATGAACGACGCGCTCGGCGCGATCGACCGCCGCCTGCTCACCGCTGAGCAGCAAACGGTCGCCGTCGGTCCGCACGGCCACGCCCAGCGACTCAATCGCCGACAGGTTCCGGTCGTACTCTCCGAAGAGGCGCACGCGCTCGGCTAATGCGTGAAGGTCGACCGCCCGTTCCTGTGGCCCGCTCAAAGCCCCACAGGGTTCTCCCCGCGACGCCGCCCGCACCTCGCGAACGCGAGCAAGTCTCCGGCTAGGACCAGTCGCGCAGGGCCAGCGGCTTCCCCAGGACCTCAGCGGCCACGACCGCCCGCGCGAGTGCGCCACGCCCGCCGAAGAGCCTCGGCGCGCGCCGGTGCACCGGGTGAAAGGCTTCGAGCCCCTGCTCGGACTGGGGTGCGACACGCGGCGGCGAGGGCCGGCGAACATTCGTGACCGGCGCGGCCGGCGGCGAAACGGGCGCCGCATTGGCCACCGGGCGCCCGACGGCCGGTTGCCCAGAGACGCGGTCGATGCGAATGGCTTGCGGTTGCGCATCGCGGATCGGAGAAACGCTCCCGCGACGGCGCGCGTTCGAGACGATGCTCGAAACCACGCCGATGACGACGAGCACGACCCAAACGAACGTACCGACGTCGTGCACGCGAGGCTACGGCTTCGCGGGCGGCGGAGGCGTCGGCGGCTGCAACTGGTCGCTCGCGCTCTCGGCGGTCCCGCCGATCGACGAGCGCATGTCGGTGTCGGCTTGAATGTTCTTCAAGCGATAGTAGTCCATGACGCCCAGATGCCCGCTGCGGAACGCTTCGGCGATTGCCTGCGGGATTGACGCCTCGGCCTCCACGACTTTCGCACGCATCGCCTGCGTTTCGGCCTTCTGCTCCTGCTCGGCGGCGAGTGCCGCGTACTGCCGTTCGGCCGCTTTGGCCTGGGCGATGCGCCGGTCGGCTTCGGCCTGGCTGGTCTGGAGTTCGGCGCCGATGTTCTTCCCGACGTCGACGTCGGCGATGTCGATCGACACGATCTCGAATGCCGTGCCCGCGTCGAGCCCTTTGGCGAGGACCGCCTTGCTGATGCGATCGGGATATTCCAAAACTTCCTTGTGGTCGATGGCCGCGCCGACCGCCGAGACGACGCCTTCGCCGACGCGCGCCACAATCGTCGGCTCGCCCGCACCTCCCACGTAGCGGTCGAGATCGCTGCGCACCGTGATGCGTGCCTTGACGTTCAACTGAATGCCGTTTTGCGCCACGCCTTGGAAGATGGGCGTTTCGATGACCTTCGGATTTACCGACGTCTGCAATGCCTCCAGCACGTTGCGGCCCGCGAGATCGATAGCGGCCGCGCGCTGCCAAACGAGTGGAATCTGGGCGCGCTGCGCGGCGATCATCGCCAGCGTAACGTTCTCCACGTTGCCGCCGGCAAGGTAGTGCGACTGCATCTGGTCGACCGACAGGTCCAAGCCGGCCTTACGCGCGCGCACGTAGTTGGTGACGATGACGCTGGGCGGAATGCCGATGAGCCGCATGCGCACGAGCGCGATGATGCCCAGCGGCACGCCCGCGGCGATCGTGCGGATCCACAACCCTATTGGGAAGTAGTACATGAACGTGAAAAAGAGGACGACCGCGACGACGATGATGATCGCCGCACTGACTGCAATCACGAAACGCTCCTCACTGATAACTCGGGAGACTGACCGCCTCCACGAAAACGCGCGCGCCTTCGACGCGAACCACGCGCACCGGTGTTCCCTGGGGGATGAACTCGCCCTCCGTCAGGACGTCGATGCGCTGTCCGTCGATGGCTGCGATGCCGGCCGGGCGCAGAAACGACGCCGCGGTTCCGGTGCGCCCGCGCAGCGCCGTCAAGTCCTGGCTGGCGACGTAGTCGGGCCCTTGCGCCGCGCCCAGCGCCAAGCGGTGCGCCCACGCGTTCTCCGGCAGTTTGCGTACCAGCAACGTGAAGCAGATGACGGTGAGCACGATCGCGGTCGCAAGCGTTTCGATGGCGACGAAAAAGAACGGCAATCCGAACGCAAAGAGGATCGCGAGCAATAGACAGATTGCGCCGAGAATGCCGGGCAACCCGTGCCCGGGGACGACGTGGAGTTCCCATAAGATGCCAAGAATGCCGACGACGGCAAGCACGAGCACGACGCCGTTGGAGAATCCGGCGTAGACGTGCGTCCCGAAGAAGAGCGCCAGGGCGCCGACCCCAATCACGCCGGCGATGCCGTGCAGCGTCTGCATTTCGATCAGCAGGCCGAGCATCCCGAGCGAGAGCAACAGCGCGCTGACCTGCGGACTCGTCGCGAAGCGCACGACTTCCTCGGCCCACGTGTACGCCTGCGACGTACGCGGATTGCTCGCGAGACCATCCTGCGCGAGAGCGGCATCGAGGGTGGGCGCCGTCCCATCGGCGACGTGCGCGCGTACCGCGTCGTCGGTATTGAGAGTAAGAATCGCGCCGCTGCGCTTGTATTGCGGCAGGTCGACGTTCTTATCGACCATCGCGCCGGCGACGGCTGCCGATCGATGGTTGCGCAGCGCCGTCGATTCGAACTCACCGCGCAGGGCCGAAACGGTCTTCACGGTCGTAGGAATCGGCTCGGCCGCGCCGATCGACGCACCCGGCGCCATCACGATGCGGTTGGCCGCCAGCGTAATGAGCGCGGCCGCGGAATACGCCCGGCGGCCGACGTAGGCGACGACCGGTTCTTGCGCCGAGAAGAGCGCGTCGCGAATGGCGAACGCCGCTTCGACCAATCCACCCGGACTGTTGACGTCGAGGACGACCGCGGCGGCATTCTCGCGATTGGCGAGATCGACCGAACGCTGGACGAGGTGCGCCATCCCGTCGTCGACGGTCCCCTCGATAGGAATGACGACGACCGGGCGAACCGTGGCCGATGCGGCCGCAATGCCGAAAACGCCCCACGTGAGCGCACCGTATACGACCCAGCGGCGTACGAGCAAGAACGAAACCTTCATACCGCTACCTACCTGCGCTCGGCGGGTTGGTTACGCGCCGGCACGGTGCAGGCGAACTCAGGGAACCCCTAACTCCTCGACGACGATTTGCCGGACCAGGTTGCCGTCGGCCAACCCCTTGAGCGCCGGCATCACGATCTTCATCACCGAGCCTTGATTCCGCGCTTCGGGCGCGATTTCGGAGATCGCGCTTTGCACCATCTCGCGAATCTCGACCGCGGATTTTTGCTGTGGGAGATACGCGAGCAAAATCTCGCGCTCGGCTCGCTCCTTGCCCGCCAAATCCTCGCGGCCGGCCCGCTCGAACTCCGCGAGTGAGTCGCCGCGCTGTTTCACTAGCCGCCGCACCGCGTCGATTTCGTCGGCGTCCGAAAGATCTTGACCCGCTTCGGAGCGTTTGTAGGTAAATGCCGACAGTGCCGAACGCAGCGTATCGAGGCGCAGTTGATCGCGCGCCTTCATCGCCGCTTTCAAATCGTTGCCGATGCGGTCTTTGAGAACGCCCACGACGATTTGGCCTACGTCCGGCGCTTGCGCGCCGCGGCAGACTTCTTCTTCCGGCGAACGCTGGGTTTCTCGTAATGCTCGTGCTTGCGCGCCTCGGCGAGAATGCCCGCTTTCTGGGTGGCCTTTTTGAAGCGGCGCAGCGCGCTCTCAATCGATTCGCCCGGAGCTACGCGAACTTCCATGTATGAACGACCCCCCTCTCGGCGTGGCTCTTTGCGAGCGCACGAAAAATAGCGACCCGGTGGCGGGTCAACGCCTAACCCTAGCATAGGGCCCCGCGAGCGTCAAATACGCGAGGAACCTCTAGAAGAGGGTTCCTCAGCCGGGCGGCCAGTGCATCGCTCTTCCGGCCAGCACGTGCACGTGCGCGTGGGGAACCGTCTGGCCGCCATCAACGCCGGTGTTGACGACCAGGCGGAATCCTGCCGTGCCGCCCCGCTCGGTTCCGAGTGCCGTGGCCGCCTGCAACAGCGCATACGCGACGTCCATGCGCCCGGCCGCGAATAGCGCGGCCAAGTCGGCATAGTGTTCGACGGGCAACACGAGCAGGTGCACCGGCGCCTGCGGATTCACGTCGGCGATGGCCACGACGTTTTCGTCGCGGTACACGGTATTCGACGGCATTTCGCGGGCCGCAATTTTGCAGAAGAGGCAGTTCGGATCGCTCTTCACGGCCGTCGATCAATGCGTCCGAATCGTGAACGTCCACGATTTCGTCATGGAGTTTCCGGCTTGGTCTGCAACGCGCACCGTCACGTGCACTTGCCCGTCAGGATACGGAGTCGCCGGAACGTATTGAATGAACTGCGGCGTGCGCACGGAGTCCGACGTAACGTCGTGGCCGTTCACCGAAATTGCCGCGCTCGAGGGATTGACCGGAACGGCATCCACCGCGAACGTCGCATAGATTGCAGGGCGATCGCTGTTGACCGTCGTTCCGCCGTCGGGGGCAAAGTCGACGATGCCTGGCGGAACGCTCGAAGCCGACAGCAACAGCGGTGCTTGCGCCTCCACGCTCGCTCCGTCGCGACCGGCGAGCCGGCCGATGACGGGCGCTTGCGCAAAGTTCGCCCCCGGCGTAATCGTGTAACTCCCCACGTAGCCGCCGGCGCCCGTTTCGTGCATCGCGAGATTCGTCACGTACGACCCGATATCGAACGTCGCCGCCCCATTCGGGGCTCCGCGCAGGTGCACCGTGACGGTTTCGCCAGCCCGCAGCGGACGCGTGGCGTCGGTCGTCACCGTGAGTGCTGCGGCACCCGGCAGCACGGCCGCGGCGACCGCGCGGCTCGCGAGCACCTCGCGCACTTCGTTGCTTTCCACGTTGTACCGCAGCGTAACCACGTCGCCGGCACGCAGGTCGGCGAAACTCGCCGCCTTTCCGTTCAGCGCAACCTCAGTCGTTCGCCCCGCTGCGATCACCTGTCCGCTGTCGAGCACGAACTGATTGCCTGCGACCGCGACGATGCGTCCGTTGTGCGAGCCGAACATGTCGACGACGCGCTCGACTCGGCCGTCTTTGCGCATTTCGAGGCGCGCGAAGTCGCCCGGCCGAACGTCGCCCAGCTCTCCGGGCGTCGTCACGTCGGCGTTGACGTCTTGCATGTCGACGACCGCGTTGGGCGCGATCGGAATCGTCTTCGGGCCGGTGTCGTAGCCGAGCGTCACGGTCGGCGGCTCGGAGAGCACGTCGACCGCAGCCACGGTGCCGAGCCGGGCGTACCCCGTGGCGGTCGTGACCAGACCGGATTCGCTGCGTCCGATCAGTTGCGCGACGATGGTGACGGTTTTCGTTCGCCGGTCGAAGTTCGTCTGCGCGCCCAGCGCGTCGGTAAAAAACCGCAGCGGTGCGTAGATCGTTCCGGACGCTTCGAAGGCCGGCGCATCGAGCGTGACGCGGCTTCCGTCGACTTGCGCGTAGCGGCTGCCGACGACGACCGAAATCGTCTTCGAGCCGGCCTGCGTCGTCACGGTCTTTCCGGTGCGCTCGAACGGCAAACCGAGCGCCGCGAGGGTCCGCTTCACGGGCACGAAGAGTACGCCCCTGTCGAAGCGCGGCGGCGGATCGATGGGAAGCGCGTTACCGTTGATCACGATTGCGATCGCATGCTGCGCCGAGGCCGGCGGCACGGCCGCTCTCACGGGCACCGCGACGGCGACCGTCAGTGCGATTGCGAGGAACCTGAGAGGTCCCATGACTCCAACACCTCTCGATAGACGTCCGCGGTCGCGCGCGCGCAACGATCCCACGTGAGCGAGCGCGCGATCTCTCGTCCTACGTTGACGAAACGGTTGCGCCGGCCCTCGTCCGCGAGCAGCTCAATCACCGTCGCGCGCAGTTCCGCCGCGTTTCCCGCCGCGAACGTCCAGGCCGCCGGAGCGAGCACTCCCGGTACGGCCTCGGCGGATGCCGCCACCGGGCATCCCATTGCCATCGCCTCGAGCATCGGCAACCCGAATCCCTCACGCCAGGCGGGTGAGATTAGCGCCGCGGCGCCGGCATAATACGATGCGAGACGCTCGGTCGAAACGTCCCCGAGCGCGACGATCCCGCGCTCCGGCGTGCTCCGGCGCTGCAGCTCGCCGCCGAAATCGTCGCGCCCGGTGACGTAGAGGTCGTGCGGGGTCTCCTCCGCCAGAGCCGTCCAGGCCTCGAACAGCGTGTGTAAGTCTTTGTGCCGGCGGTGGTTGCCCACGTAGAGCAGGTAGGGACGCGCGCTTGCAAACGGAGCTGCAGCTTCGAGGAAGCGGTCGTCGACGCCGAGCGGAATGACCCGCACTTTGGCGCGATCGACGTGCAGGAAGCGCTCGAGATCGGCGACGGTGCGCCCGTCGTCGGTGATCACGCGCGCCGCGCGGGCGCAAGCGCGCCGAACGACCGTGCGATAATACGGCCCGACCTTGGTCTTGAACTGCTTCGGGAAGCGCAGATGTATGAGATCGTGAATCGTGATCACAAATGGAGCGGGCGCGATCAGCGGCACGTAGAGCGAGAGAAAGTGCGCCAGGTCGAGGCGTGCCCGGCGCATCGCCAGCGGCAGCGCGACTTGCTCCTCCCAACCGAAGTTGCGCCCCTGCGTGAACCGCACGAACGTAAAGTCCGGCGCGACCTGCGGCAGGCGTTCCGCCAGTTCGCGCGCGTAGGCCTTCATGCCGGCCGACATCTGGTCGGTGGAGCGCGCGTCCAAACCGATGCGCGGCGCGCTCAACCCCGCGTGCCCAGACCGGCGAGCGCCTTACGCACGACGACGGCGGGATACATCGCGGATTTGTACGCGACGTAGACGCCGCGAACGCCGTCCAAGAGCGAGGCTTTGGCAAGCAGGAGCCACCAAAAACGCAACATGCCCGCAATCAACGCGCGCCCCAACCGCCAGGGCGAGCCGCGCACGCCGCGCGCCTCGGCACTCGTATAGCTGTCGTACTTCACGCGATACGACGCGTAATCCGGATACGAAAAATGCAGCAGCGTTCCGGCGAGCGCGCCGGCGCTTCCGTCGGGCGTCCAGCGTTCGTGAACCGGCGCGCTGCCTCCGGCGGCGGGGTGAGCCTCGAGCCTCGCACGGCCGACGCGAAAGAGCCGCACGAGCGGCTCGTTGCGCCATATCCGCATGGGGCGGCCGCAAAAGTACGTCGTTCGCTTGAGCGCGTAGGTATCGGCGTCGCCGGAACACGCAACGATCGCATCCAGCAGCACGTCGTCGAGCGCCTCGTCCGCGTCGATCATCAGCACCCACGGCGTGCCGACGTGCGATAACGCGAAGCGCCGAGCATCCACGAAATCCGTCCACTCCCGCTGTATCACCTCGGCCCCCGCGCCGCGCGCGAACTGCACGGTATGATCGCGCGAACATGCGTCGAGCACGAGCACCGGCATTGCGCGCGGCAGACTCGTAAGCGCGCGCGGAAGATTGCGCTCCTCGTCGCGCGTCAGGATGACGGCTGTAATCGCCGCGGGATCCAGTCTTAGGAGCCTCCTAAGGACTTTCGGGTTGCGCCGGTACGGCGATCCATTGCGCGCCCGCGCGCGCGACCGCGTCGCGCCCGATGCCCTGATGCGCGAGGGCGGCGCCGATGAAATCGCGGTAGAGCGGTGACGGACGATTGGGGCGAGACTTGAACTCCGGATGGGCTTGAGTTCCGACGAACCACGGATGCAGGTCGCTCGGAAGTTCGATCACTTCGACCAAGCGCGTCTTGCCGATCGTGTGATGGCCGGTGAAGCGCATGCCGTGTTCCTCGAAGATCGGCCGGTAGCGGTTGTTGAACTCGTACCGATGACGGTGGCGCTCGCTGATTTCCAGCGTTCCGTAGGCACGCGCCGCGCGGCTCTCCGGCTCGAGGGTGCAGGCGTAGGTCCCGAGGCGCATGGTACCGCCGTACATCTCCAGGTTGCGCTGGTCCGGCATAAAATCGATGACGGCGTCGGCCGCCGTTTCGTCGACTTCGCTCGTCATTGCGTCGGGCAAACCGCAGACGTTACGGGCGAACTCCACGCACGCCAGCTGCATGCCGTAACAGATGCCGAGGAAGGGAACGCGAGCCTCGCGCGCGTGCTGGATCGCGCGCAGCTTACCCTTGACGCCGCGCGCGCCGAATCCGGGCGCCACCAGAATGCCGTGCACGCCGCGCAGCAGTTCGACGCCGTCGTTCTCGATGAACTCCGAGTCGATGCGAACGATGTCGACGGCGGCGTCGTGAAACACGCCGGAGTGATATAAGGCTTCGATGATCGAAATGTAGGCGTCTTTGAGTTCGACGTACTTCCCGACGAGCGCGACCGTGACGCGCCGCTGCGGATGGAGCAGCCGCTCGGCGATTGCTCCCCACTCCTCGAGCCGGGGCGCCACGGTCGGAAGGTTCAGTTTGCGCACCGCCGCCGCGGCGAGCCCTTCGGCCTCCAGATTGAGCGGAACCTGATAGATCGTCTCGGCGTCGCTGTTCTGCACGACCGCGCTCGGCGGCACGTCGCAGAAAAGCGCGATCTTCTCCTTCAGTTCGATCGGCATCGGGGCCGACGAGTGCGTGCGGCAGACGATTGCGTCGGGCGAGATGCCGATGCCGCGCAACTCGCGCACGGAGTGCTGCGTCGGCTTGGTTTTCAACTCGTCGGCCGCGCCGAGGTGCGGTACGAGCGTCAGATGGACGTACATGACGTTCTCGTCGCCGGCGTCGTAGCGCATCTGGCGGATTGCTTCCAAGAACGGCAGCGATTCGATGTCGCCGACGGTGCCGCCGACCTCCACGATGCAGACGTCGGCATGGCCCGTCTCCGCCACGTGCTTGATGTGCGCTTTGATCTCGTTGGTGATGTGCGGAATGACTTGAACCGTCGCGCCCAAGTAGTCGCCGCGGCGCTCTTTTTCGATCACGGCGTTGTAGACTTGCCCGGTCGTGACGTTGTTCGCGCGCTGCAGATTCTCGTCGATAAAACGTTCGTAGTGACCGAGATCGAGATCGGTCTCGGCGCCGTCCTCGGTGACGAAGACCTCGCCGTGCTGATACGGGTTCATCGTACCCGCGTCGACGTTGATATAGGGATCGAGTTTTTGGATCGAAACGCTGACGCCGCGCGCTTTGAGCAGCCGCCCGAGCGACGCGGCCGTGATGCCTTTTCCGAGCGAACTCACGACGCCGCCGGTGAAGAATATGTACTTCGCCATCTCGGGATGTGTTCGTTCCGTGCCGCCGGCCGAAACTCCTTACTCCTTATGCAGACGCCGTCTCGACGCGCACGTAGCGTTCCCGGCCCGCGTAGTCGCACGCTACGTCGACCCGCGCCCCCTCGAACCCCCGCGCGACCGCGGCGGTCAGCGCCGGCATCTGCCCGGGACCGGCCTCGAGCAGTACCAGTCCGCCCGGCGCGAGCAAGGCCGGCAGCGCGGGAACGAGCCCGCGATACGCATCGAGACCGTCGATTCCCCCGTCGAGGGCGTGGCGCGGCTCGAACCCGAGCGGATCGGGCTTGGCCGGAATTTCGCCGCTCGGAACGTACGGCAGATTCGCGACGATGAGGTCGAACCTCCGGCCCGCGAGCGGTTCGGCAAATCGACCGAAATGGAAGCGGCAGCGCGCCGAGACTCCCAGCGCGAGCGCGTTCGCGCGCGCGACCGCGAGCGCTTCACGCGATGAGTCCGTCGCATCGACGACCACGCGCGCGTTCTCGGCGGCGAGCGTCACCGCGATCGCCCCCGATCCGGTGCCGACGTCAAGCGCCGCAACGGAGCCGGCCGGCGCGTTGCGGACCGCGGCGAAGGCAAGCGCTTCTTCCACGAGGTGTTCGGTTTCGGGGCGCGGCACGAGCACGCGCGCGTCGACGCCGAACTCCCGGCCGAAAAAGCCCGCCGAGCCCAACACGTAGGCGAGCGGCATCCCGGTCGCGCGCGCGCTGCACAGGCTCTCGAAACGCCGGCATTGCACCGGCGTCAGCACCGCGTCGCCATGAGCGACGATCCATGCGCGTTCGCAGTCGAGTACGCGCGCGAGCAGCAAGCACGCGTCGGCGCGCGCCGATTCACTGACGGGCGCGAGCAGCGCCGAGCCGGACGCGAGCAGCGATGCGACCGCGCCGGTCACACGCCCGCCAGCGTGCGCGCACGCTCGTCGGCCAGGAGTCCGTCGACGATCTCGCCGAGGTCGCCGTCGACGATTGCCCGGATGTTGCCGAAACTGCGGTTGATCCGATGGTCGGTGACGCGATCTTGCGGAAAGTTGTAGGTACGGATCTTCTCGGAGCGATCGCCGGTGCCCACCTGCGAGCGGCGCATCGATCCGACCGCCTCCTCCTGCTCTCTTCGCTTGCGGTCGTAGAGCAACGCGCGGAGCATCTGCATCGCCTTCTCACGGTTCTGCTGCTGCGAGCGTTCTTGCTGCGACGACACGATGAATCCCGAAGGCACGTGCGTGATGCGAATCGCGGACTCCGTCTTGTTCACGTGCTGTCCGCCCGCGCCCGACGACTTGAACGTATCGATCTGCAGGTCGCCCGGACGAATCTCGATCTCGGCGTCGTCGTCCTCGACCTGCGGAAGCACCGCGACCGTCGCCGTGCTCGTATGGATGCGGCCCTGGGCTTCGGTTTCCGGCACCCGCTGCACGCGATGGACGCCGGACTCGTGTTTGAACCGCCGGTATGCGCCTTTTCCGCGAACGCTGAAGACGACTTCGCGGTAACCGCCGGCGTCGTTGAGGGTTTCGGAAGCCAACTCGACGCGCATTCCGAGCGATTCCGCGAACCGCATGTACATGCGCGCCAAGTCGCCGGCAAAGATCCCGGCTTCGCCGCCGCCGGCGCCGGCGCGAATCTCGACGAAAATGTCGCGATCGTCGTCGGGGTCGCTCGGAAGCATCAACTGCGCAAGTTCGGCTTCCAATTCGCCCGCACGCTCGCGGAGCGTGTGCGCCTCGTCCTGCGCAAGCTCCCGCAGCTCGCCGTCGCTTTCGCGCGCGAGACGCTCGCTCGCCGTAATCTCGCCCTCGGTCTTCCGAAGGCGGCGGAACGCCTCAACCGGAGCCTCGAGCTGGGCGCGCTCCTTGACCAGGGCCGTGTATCGCGACTGATCGAAAGTGCCCGCGGGATGGGCGAGCTCGGCTTCGATTTCGTCGAACCGCCGCAGCATCGAATCGAGCCGGGCGGTCAACGCGTCGTTCAGGAAACCGGCGCCGCGGCTTTCTTACGAGCGGCGCGGGCGGCGGCTTCCTCTTGTTTCCTCTTGGCGGCTGCCGCGCGCTGATTGAACTTGTCGACGCGTCCGGCGGTGTCGATCAGCTTCTGCTGTCCGGTGAACAGCGGGTGGCAGGCCGCACAGATCTCGACGCCGATTTCGGGCAGGGTCGAGCCTGTCGTAAAGGTACTGCCGCAGGCGCAGTGGACGCGCGCCTCCGGATACCATTTGGGGTGGATCTTCTCTTTCACAGCTTCTGTAGTATATCAGGGCTCGCAACCCCGGCTTGGCTTACGGCGGCCCGTAGCCCCCGCCGCCCGAACCCATGCCGCCCAAACCGCCCGGCGCGGCGTTGAGGTTGTCGATGAACTTCTCCTTCGGACGGTAGGCGGCCGTGAAGCCGACCTGCTCCTGCCCCGAAGTCAAGATGCCGACCATGTCGGTCGTCCCGTCGAGCCGCCCAACGAGCAGCAAAGAGGTGCCGTCGGGCATCGTAACGATCAAGCGAACCGATTCCCCGTCGACCGAGCCTGCCAGCGGGAACTTTTTCCCCGCGTCGTTCAGGTAGGTGCCCGTCAGGGCCGTCCCCTCTTGGCGCAGGACGAAGTGGGAGTAATCCGTCTTCGAGCCGCGCTGGATCTGGATCTCCCAGACGCCCTCGAGCCCCTTGCGCGCATTGGGAGGCGGCGTCGGGGAGCCGCTCGCCGCGGGGGCGGGCCCGTATGATCCCGGCAGCCCAAATCCCGAGGGAACCGGGATCGGCGTGGAGGACGTGCCCGGCTGAGCCGAGTCGGAGGGCTGAGGCGTCGCCGGGGTTGAGAGCGGCGGAGGGGTCGGCGGTGGAGTCGCGGCCGCGCTCGGCGCAGCGAACCCGCCTCCGGCAACGAGCACGCCGGCCAGCAGACCGCCGCTTACAGTCAAAGTCACCCACATGGTCTTGCTATTCACGCAATCAGCCTTTGAGTGGTCCGGCGGCGCTCCCTCCCGTGCGGCCGCCTTATCGCTTCCTTCTCGGGAGAGGCTTTAGCCGGCCGCGAGGCGCGACTCGACGTAGGGTACGAGCCCGCCCGCATCGATCAGCGAGCGCATGAAGGGCGGAAACTCGGCGGCCCGATACTCGGTGCCCTTGGTGATGTTGCGGACGATGCCCGTCGCAGGCTCGAGTTCGACCTCGTCGCCGCTCTCGATGCCGTCGACGGCCTCTTCCGACTCGAAGATCGGCAGCCCGATGTTCAGCGCGTTCCGGTAGAAGATTCGCGCGAAACTCTTCGCGATGACCGCCGACGCGCCCGATCCCTTGATCGCGATCGGTGCGACCTCGCGGCTCGAGCCGCAGCCGAAGTTGCGATCGGCGACGATGATATCGCCCGAGTGCATTCGCGTAGTGAATTCGGGGTCGAGACCTTCGAGGGCGTGCTTTCCAAGTTCGACCGGGTCGACGATGTTGCAGTATTTGCCCGGAATGATGACGTCGGTGTCGACGTTCTTGCCGTATTTGTGCGCGTGGCCGCGCAGCGTCGCTTCCATCTTTTCCTTTACGCCTCCACCAGTTCCGCGACCGTCCGCGGATCGGTAATCTTCCCGGTCAATGCCGATGCCGCGCAGGTTGCCGGCGAAGCGAGAAAGACTTCGGCCTTGGGCGAGCCCATTCGTCCGACGTAGTTTCGGTTGGTCGTCGAGATCGCGCGCTCGCCGTCGCCGAGCGTCCCCATGTGGCCGCCGAAACACGCACCGCAACCGGGAGTGTTCACGGCGCAACCCGCCGCCGCCAGCGTCGTGAGGATGCCCTCTTGCGCCGCCTGCATCCACACTTTTTGGCTGCCTGGATTGACGATGACGCGGAGACTGTCGGCGATGCGACGCCCTTCCAGGATCTTCGCGACGACGCGCAGATCGTCGATGTAGCCGTTGGTGCACGACCCGATGAAGACCTGATCGACCGGAACGTCGTCGGCTGCAATCTCCGAGATCGGATGGACGTTGTCGGGCGTGTGCGGACAGGCGACTTGCGGCTCGAGCCCTCCGACGTCGATGCGCAGCTCTCTTTCGTAGGTCGCGTCGGCGTCGGCCTTCTCAACGACGAACGGGCGCTCGGTGCGCTCGCGCACGTACGCCAGCGTCTTGGCATCGGCGTGAAAGATGCCGTTCTTGGCACCGGCTTCGATCGCCATGTTCGCCATCGTGATGCGGCCGGTGATCGAGAGTTCGTCGACCGTCGTTCCGTGATACTCGATGGCGCGATAGGTCGCGCCGTCGATGCCGAGTTCGCCGACGGTCTTCAACATCACGTCCTTCGCGTAAACCATCGGACCGAGTTTGCCGTTGTAGACGATCTTGATCGACGCCGGTACCTTGAGCCACACTTCGCCCAGCACGAACGCCGCGGCGATGTCGGTCGAACCCATACCGGTCGCGAAGGCGCCGAACGCGCCGTACGTACAGGTGTGCGAGTCGCCGCCGACGATCAGCTCGCCCGGCGCGACCAGTCCTTCTTCCGGCAACACCACATGCTCGATGCCGCCGCGGCCGACGTCGAAAAAGTGCGTGATCTTCTGCTCGATCGCGAAGTCTTTCATGAGTTTCGCGAGTTTCGCGGACTGCGCGTCCTTCGCCGGAACGAAGTGGTCTTCGACCAGCGCAATACGTTCCGGATCGAAGACGCGATCGGCGCCCTTGATGCGCCGCATCACGCCGATTGCAACCGCGGCCGACAACTCGTTGGCGAGCACGAGGTCTACTTTGGCGTTGATGATCTGCCCTGGATCCACGCGATCGACGCCCGCGTGGCGAGCCAGGATCTTCTCGGTAAGGGTCATTCCCATGAGGGGAACGGTTATCCGGCGAACCATTCGAGTCATGCAGCACGATCGGCAATTCGGCTTTTCGACCCGCGCGATTCACGCGGGCGCGCCGCCCGATCCGGTGACGGGCTCGCGCGTCGCGCCGATCTATCAAACCGCGGCCTACGTCTTCAGCTCGACCGAGCAGGCGGCGGAACTCTTTGCCCTGCGCGGTTACGGCCACATCTACAGCCGCATCAGCAATCCGACAGTGGCCGTCTTCGAGGAGCGGATGGCGAGCCTCGAAGGAGGCTTGGGCGCGATTGCCTTTTCGAGCGGCTTGGCGGCCCAGCTCTGCACCATTCTCTCACTCGCGCAGAACGGCGACCATCTCGTCTGCTCTCAACACGTTTACGGTGGAACGACGACCCAGCTTGCGGTCACCGTCAAGCGCATGGGCATCGAAACGACCTTCGTACCGGCCAACGACCTCGACGCGGTCCGCGCGGCAATCCGGCCCAACACCCGTGTGGTGCTCGTCGAGACGATCGCGAATCCGTCCGGCGAAATCGCCGACGTCGCGGCGCTCGCGCGCGTCGCGCACGAAGCGGGGGTCGCGCTCGCCGTCGACAACACGTTTGCGTCGCCCTACCTCTTTCGTCCGATCGAGCACGGCGCCGACCTCGTGCTCCACTCTGCCACGAAATTCATCAGCGGCCACGGGACGACGATCGGCGGCGTGCTCGTCGAATCCGGTACGTTTCCGTGGGGGAACGGCCGCTATCCGCTGCTCTCGTCACCGAGCCCCGGCTATCACGGCAAGGTTTTTGCCGAGACCTTCGGCGAGTTTGCTTTCCTGCTGCGTGCGCGCGCCGAGGTACTGCGCGACGTCGGCGCGCAGATGGCGCCCATGGACGCCTGGCTCATGCTCCTCGGGCTCGAGACGCTTCCGCTGCGTATGGAGCGCCACGTCGCCAGCGCGCGCGCGATTGCCGCGCATCTGAAAACGCGCCGCGAGGTTGAGTGGGTACGCGAACCGGAGATGGGTTCGATTTTCACCTTCGGCTTGCGCGGCGGACGCGATGCCGGACGCCGCTTCATCGACGCGCTCGAGCTATGGAGTCATCTGGCCAACGTCGGCGACGCGAAAAGTCTCGTCATCCATCCCGCCTCGACCACGCACTCGCAGCTCTCCGACGAGGAACTCGAAAAGGCGGGCGTTCCGCCCGAACTCGTCCGCCTGTCGGTCGGGCTCGAAGACGTCGCGGATTTGACGTGGGACGTCGATCGCGCGCTCTGCGCCGCCGTCACTCCGGCGGCGGCACGAGCGTGATTGCGCGCACGCCGTCGCAGCGGCAGGCGCTGCTCGAAAACGTCACGACGATCGCGGTCGTCGGAGCCTCGCCCAACGCGCTGCGCCCGAGTTACACGGTTTTCTCGTATCTGCGAACGCACACGCCGTACGACGTGACGCCGATCAATCCGTCGATCGAAGCGATCGACGGCATTCGGGCGTATCCGTCGCTCGCGGACTACGCCGCCGAACGCGGTGCACCCGATCTCGTCGACGTCTTTCGTAGGCCGGCCGAGGCCGTTGCGGTCGTCAAGGATGCGATCGCCGCGGGCGTCCGAGCGATTTGGTTTCAATACCGTATCGTCAACGACGACGCCATCGCCCTCGCCGACAATGCCGGACTGACGGTGGTAGTGGATCGTTGCCTGAAGGTCGAGCACGCGCGCTTCTCCGGGGGACTCGCGACGAGCGGCCTCAACAGCGGCCTCATCACCTCGCGGCGCCGCGCGCCGTGACCTATCGCGACGAATCGCGCGCGCTCGACGGGCGCATTCTGGGCGCGATCGAGCGTTGGCATCGCACGGGAGAGGATCTCGGCGATGCGGCCTTCGAGACGCTCGCCCTCGAACTCTTCGATTATCAGATTCGATACAACGATCCGTACGCGCGCTATTGCGCGAAGCTCGGAATTTCCGCTTCGTCGCCGCCGCGATCGTGGCACGAAATTCCGCCCGTTCCCTCGGCCGCATTCAAAGAGGCCGCGCTCGCGACGTTCGATCCCGCGGTCGCCGCGCTCGTCTTCGAAACGAGCGGGACGACGAGCGGGCGGCCGGGGCGCCACTCCTTCGAGACGCGCGATCTCTACGACGCCGCGCTGCTCGCGGCATTCGACCATTTCATGCTGCCCGATGCCGCGCGGCTGCGCTATTTCAATCTCGTGCCGAATCCGGCGGAGCGCCCTCAGTCGTCGCTCGGATACATGATGGCTCGCGTCTGCGAACGGCGAGGCGACGGGCCCACCGGCTGGTACGTGCGTGGCGACGCGCTTGCACTCGACGAGTTTTTCGAGAACCTGCAATCGGCCGTTGCCCAAAACGCGCCGGTCTGCATCGCCACGACGGCGTTTGCACTGGCCCACGCGCTTGACGCCCTCGAGGAGCGTTCGGTCGCATTCGAGCTTCCCGCTGGATCGCGCATCATGGAAACCGGCGGCTTCAAGGGGCGCGCGCGCGTCGTCGAGCGGAGCAATCTTTACGGACGTGCCCGTCGCGCGTTTGGCATTCCGCTTGACGCGATGGTTGCCGAATACGGAATGACCGAACTGACCTCACAGTATTATGACGGCGTCTTGGCGCTCAACGAAGACGCCGTGGCCGATGCGCGCAAAAAGTATGCACCGCCGTGGCTTCGAGCGCGAGTCGTTGGTCCCGACGGTGCGACCCTGCCCGACGGTACGGCCGGCGCACTCGTGCATACGGATCTTGCGAACCGCGCGTCGTGCGTCGCCGTCGCTACCGAAGATCTCGGCGTGCGTTTCGGCGATGGACTCGTCCTGATCGGGCGCGAGAGCGGTGCGGCGTTACGCGGATGCTCGCTCGACGCCGAAACCCTGCACCCGGTCGCGCAGGAACGCGTTACGGCGGGATACTGACGGCTAGGTCGGACTAGTCGTCGGACTCGTCGAGGGGCTCGTCGACGGCCCCCCCGACGGCGTCGCAGTCGGCGGCGGTATCGGGCCGACCTGGACGAGTGCGCCCGAAGCGCTCGATTTGATCGTGACGTTGGCACCCAAGGCGCCCGCGCTGAAGTTGCGCATCCTGGGATACTGACCGTGCACGTTCGCGCCTTGCTGGTCGGGGGTCCAGTAGTTCCCGAATGCGTTCACCGTTTCGTTCGGAAGCGTGACGTAGAGACCGGATCTCTTGACCCCGATAAAAGAGTTGCCCCCTTGTGACCCGTTCTGACCGTTGCCGAAATCGGGCGACGCGGGCCCGAGCGATCCGCTCGACGGCACGAACGGGGGGAAGGAATCCGAAAAACCGTACACGGTCGACTGGAAGGTCTGAAACGCCGACGAAACGCTGACGGTTCCGTCGGTCAAGATGCCGGTCGCGCCCCCAATGATGCTCTGCGTCGGCTGCCCGCTCAAATCAACCAACGGCGCCGACGCCCCGTTCGGCAGCGAGTACGAAAGCAGCGCTGCCTTGCCTCCCGCAATCGCACAGCCAATGCACGTGATCGCACCACTCGGAACCACGATGCCGTTACCGTCGCCGCTGGGTTGACGCTTAAAGATCGTCCCAGCGCCGAAAGCCGCATGCGCGACGCTCAACGATCCGAGGGCGTCGAGCGTGCTGTAGTTGGCCGACGACGGGACGCCCGACGGAAAGCGCGCAAAGCCGGCATACAAATTATTCAACGCAACCGACGTAACGCCGGCGGCAACCTCGATGGTCGTGAAGGCGGCGCCCGACGTAAGCCCGGCAAGCTTCTCGAGGGCTGCGTCCTCGCCGGCGCCGTTGATGAAGCTACCGTGGACGAAACCCGATCCTCCCGTGTAGCCGCTTCCGTTGATCGTCACGCCCGTTGGAACGATGATGGGGAAAACCTCGCCGCTTGTGGCGCTGTACTGGCCCGCGGCGAGTTGAATCGTCAGTCCCGGCGTCGTCGAGTTCTTCACGACGGCGAGTGCTTTGGTGAGGGTCTTGTACGGCTTCTCGCTCGAGCCGTTACCGGTCGTGTCGCTCCCGCTGACGGGATTGACGACGAGCACCGTGAGGGGTGGAATGGTCGGCGGAACCGGCGTCGGCTTGCCGTATCGCGTGCAGCCGACGCCGGCGAAAGCCGCCGCTGCCAGAAGCACGAAGAACGCACGCGTCAACCAAGGCATCATCCCGGCTTTAGGCGCACGCGGCTCCAGAACCTCGGGAGTTTCGCTGCTGCCGAGCGAAGATGCGTCATCGTGACGCTAACAGAGCGCCCGGTCCGTTCGATCGTTCGCGCCATTGCCGATGCCGCCGAGCGCTGGCTCGACGCAGATTTTCCCTTGCGCGTGCGCGCCGTCGCGGCGGCATGCGACCGCACCGGTTATTCCATGCCCGTCGTCGAGTACGCCCTCGATCGTCTCTTTTCGGCTACGACTCGCGCGGCGATCGAAGGCATCATTCGCAGCGAACTCGGCTCGCTCGAAGCGCTTGATGGGTTCGTCGACGCGCCGCAACGTGGTCGCGCGCGCGCGTTGCCGGTCGGACGCGTCTCCATCGTTTCGAGCCGAACGACGATCGGCGTTGCAATCGTGCCGGCGATCTTTGCGTTATGCGCCAAATGCCGCGTCCTCGTCAAAGACCGCGAAGACTCGCTCGTCGCTGCGTTCTTTTCAACGCTCGCAGAAGAGTTGGAAGAGTTTCGCGAGGCAGCGGTCGCACTCGCGTGGGATGGCGAGCGCGACCGGCGCGATCTCGGCGAGTTTGCCGCAGTCGTCGCGTTCGGCGATGACGCGACGCTGCGCCGTATCCGTGGGGATCTCGCTCCCGAGGCGCGCTGGATCGGCTACGGATCGAAGGCGAGCTGCGGATACGTTGCACGCGCCGCGCTTGATGCTTCGGCGAATGCCGAGCGGGTGGCCGCCGGTGCGGCTCGCGACCTCGTGCTCTACGACACCGAAGGCTGTCTCTCGCTGCACGTGCTCTTCGTCGAGCGCGGCGGCGCCGTTTCTCCGACGGAGTTCTGCGCGATGCTCGCGCGCGCGACCGAACGCGCGAGCGTCGAGTTTCCTTCGAGCGCGTTCGACGCGCGACGCTCCGCAGCGGTTGCCGCCGCGCGTGACGCCGCGTCGTTTCGCGCCGCCGGCGGGCACGGTGCGATATTTTCCCAACCGGATGCGGCGTATCTCATCGCGCTCGATCCGCCCCACGACGAACCGCCGGCATTTTTGCCCCGTACCCTTGCGGTCTTCGGCATCGACGGCCCCGCCGGCGCCGCGCGCTACCTGTCGAGTCATCGCATTCCGATCGAGGCGATTGCCGCGACCGATCCGCATCCCGGCGTCGACGCGATGGCAACCGCGCTCGGCGCGTCGCGCGTCGCGCCGTTCGGTGCGCTCCAGTCGCCGCCGCTCGGCGGGTATCACGGCGGACGGCCGCGCATCGCCGAGTTCGTACGCTGGATGAGCGACGAAACGTGAGCGACGACGATCTCGATCGCGTGACCGGTTCCGTGCCCGGACCGATGACGCTGCAGTACGCGTCGGTGCTTCGCCGATTTGAATCGCACAACGTCACCGCGCTCTTCGACGGCTTCCCGGTCTTTTGGGAATCGGCCAGCGGAGCGACGGTCACCGACACCGACGGCAACCGCTACCTCGATCTCACCGCGGCGTTCGGCGTCGCCAACACCGGCCACGCCAATCCGCGCGTCGTCGACGCCATCGCCGAGCAGGCCGCGCGCTTGATGCACGGGATGGGCGACGTGCACCCTACGGCCGTGCGCGCACGCCTGCTCGAACGCCTCGCGGGCTTGCTTCCCGGCGTTCAATGGAAAGCGTTTCTCGCGACGACCGGATCGGAAGCGATCGAAGCCGCACTCAAAACCGCAATCCTCGCGACGAAGCGCTCGCGCTTTGCCGCGTATCGCGGAGCGTATCACGGACTTTCGCTCGGTACGCTGCCGCTCTGCGGGTTGGAAACGTTCCGGCAGCCCTTTTCCGAAGCGCTCGGACCGCGCGCGCTCGAACTCGAGTATCCCGATGCGGCGGGCGGCATCACCGCGAAGCAGGCGATCGACGCGACGCGCGCCGCGCTGCATTCACACGACGAAATCGCCGCCGTGGTCGTGGAACCGATTCAAGGACGCGGCGGCATCGTCGTTCCACCAGACGGCTACTTGACTGCGCTCCGGGCGCTCTGCGACGAGTTGGGCATGCTGATGATCGCCGACGAGATTTTCACGGGATTTGGACGCACCGGCACGTGGCTGGCGGTGCAGCGCGAAGCCGTCGTACCGGATATCGTGTGCGTCGGGAAAGCCATGGGCTCGGGATTCCCGATCAGCGCGATCATCGCGCGCTCTTCGATTATGGATGCGTGGCCGGTTTCGCGCGGCGAAGCGATTCATACGTCGACCTACCTCGGCAACCCGATGGGCTGCGCCGCCGCGCTCGCGACCTTCGACGAGCTCGAGCGGCTCGAACTCCCCGCGCGCGCGGCCGCATTCGAGCCGTTCGTGCGAGGGCGCTTGGAGGCGCTGCGGTCGCGGGCGGTTGTACGGGCCGTACGCGGACGCGGGCTGCTTTGGGGCGTGCAGTTGCGCGACGCCGCTACGGCCGAACGCGTCGTCCGGTGCGCCCTGCGGAGCGGACTGATCCTTTTGCAGTCCGGAGCGCGCGGTGACGCGATTTCGATCTCGCCTCCGCTGGTGATCACGCAGCCGCAACTGTCGCGCGCGCTCGACCTCTTGGAGGCCGTTATCGACGCCGTCGAGTAGGACTCGACGGTGAATCCTATTCGTATCGGCATCGTCGGCGCCGGCTTTGGCGTCACCTCGCACCTGCCGGCCCTGCGGGCCCATTCGCGATTCGACGTCGTCGCGCTCGCCTCGCCGTCGAGCGCTGCCGGGCACGCCGCCGAGGGGACGGTGCCGCGCGCATTCCGCTCGTGCACCGAGATGCTCGCCGGGTGCGAACTCGACGCGGTGCTGGTGGCGTCGCCACCGTTCGCGCACGTCCACGACGTGCTCGCATCCCTTGCGGCCGAAAGGCACGTCCTGTGCGAGAAGCCGTTCGCCCTCAACGTGGAGTCCGCGGTGCGCATGGTCGAGGCCGCTGCCGGATCGAACGCCGTCTGCGGTGTCGTGCACGAGTTTCGCTTCGTCCCGCAAGCGCGCGCGCTCAAGGAACTCGTCGATAACCATCACCTCGATCCGCTGCGCAACATCGAGATCACCTCGCTGCGGCGGATGCTCCACCGTCACGAAACGCGCCGTCGCGGCTGGTGGTTCGAACGCGAACGCGGCGGCGGTTTGGCCGGCGCGATGCTCTCGCACATCGTCGATCACGCCGATTGGCTCGCCGGGCGCCCGCCCCGACGGGCCGCCGGGTTCGTCCGCGCCGCCAATCCCGAACGCCGCGACGAGGGCGGATCGTTCGTTTCCACCGTCGACGACGGCGCGTTCGCGCTGCTCGACTACGGCGAGGGTCTCGTCGCACGGTTGACGGCCGACGCAACGACCTCCGCCGAAGGCTACACGTGTGCCGTACACGGCGAAGATCGCACGGCGGTCGCGAGCGGCCCGAACATCGCGGAGTTAACGCTCTTCTCCATCGATCCCGAAGAGACGAACGAACTACAGTGCAAACCGTCGCCGTACGCGAGCTACGGCGCTATCAATGGAAACGTGCCGCTCCTGATGGAGTTATACGACGAGTTCGCCAACGCCATCGACTGCAGGCCGAATGTGCTGCCGACATTCGAAGAGGCGCTCGAAACCCAGCGCGTGCTCGAAGCGATCGGCTACGCTACGCCGGCTCTGCCGCCGCACCCGTGAGGTACCGCCACAACAATCCGAGCGCGTAGGTGGTGGCGCGCGCCTGGATGGTCTCACGATCGCCGCGCAGATTCACGTGCCACGCACGCGAGTTTCCGCTCGCATCGTCGATCGCCACGTAAACCAGACCGACGGGCTTTTCTACCGAGCCGCCGCTCGGCCCGGCAATTCCGGTCGTCGCGACCGCGATTTGCGCGCGCAGGCGCTCGCGCGCTCCGCGCGCCATCGCAAGCGCCGCGCTTTCGCTCACCGCACCGTCGCGCTCGATGAGCGAACCGTCGACGCCGAGCAGCGCCGTCTTCGCAGCATTGTCGTACGCGACGATACCGCCGGTGAAACTCTCCGACGCGCCGGCGACGCGCGTGAGCGTTGCCGCGATGCGGCCGCCGGTGCACGACTCCGCCGTCGCAGCCGCCCAGCCCCGCTCCCGCAGCAGCGCGTGGATGGCGCTTTCGACCGTCACGTCGTCGGCGCCGTACACGTAGCCCTCGAGGCGTCGTTCGATCTCCGTCTGCAGCGGGCGGATCATCGCTTCGGCATCTGCCGCGGTAGCACTCTTGGCCATGATCTTCACGTCCGCGCGGTAGCCGTGCGCCAGTACCGCAATCTTAGGATTCTCCGACGTGCGGAACAGATCGTCGATGCGATGATCGATCTCCGATTCGCCGATGCCGATCGTGTGCAGCACGCGGGTGTGAATGCCGTCGCTCAGGCCGAATCGCTCGACCAAGAAGGGCACCAGTAAATTCCCGAGCATCGGCTTCATCTCGTGCGGCACGCCCGGCATGCACGCGACGAACCGCCCGTCCCCGGCGAACGCGACGAATCCCGGAGCGGTGCCGTAAGGATTCGCCATCGGCAGGCTGCCGCGCGGAAGTTCGGCCTGCTTGCGGTTGTTCGGACGCATTTCTCGTCCGATTTGGGCGAAAAACGCCTCCATCTGCCGCAGCGCCGGCTCATAGAGTTCGACGGGTAGGCCGAGCGCGTCGCAGACGGCCTCCTTGGTGAGGTCGTCGACCGTCGGCCCGAGTCCGCCGGTCACGACTGCGCCGTCGCGCCGCTCGAGTACGCCGCGGATCGTCTCGGCGATACGTTCGCGATTGTCGCCGACGGCGTGCGTTCCCCGTACGTCGACGCCGATTTCGGCAAGCCGCTGCTCGATATGCGGCGTGTTGGTGTCGGTTAACTGACCGAGAAGCAGCTCCGTACCGACGGCGACGAGTTCAACGCTCGCCATCGTCGAACCACTCCGGATACTCAAAACTCACCTCTGCGGCAAAACCGTCGGCCGCTTCGATCATCGCGCGCCGCCGCAACGGCGACTGCTCGGCCCGCGGATGCCGTTCCCGTTCCGCTTCGCGCATGCGCGCCAGGCGCTCGACGAACCGCGCAAAGCGCGCGTCCATCGCCGCCTGCAGCGCCTCCTTCAGTTTCTTTCCGACGCGCGGCGCCAGACCGGCAGTCGAAATTGCGATGCGCACCGGCCCAGCCTTTGCGATCGCAGCCATCGCGACGAAACCGAACGCCGGCTGATCGATGCAGCAGAGCAAGAACCGGTGCCGATCGGCGAGCGCGCGCAGCCGGCGCGAGAGCGTCTCGTCCTGCGGCGTCGAGATGACGAAAAACGCATCCGCCACGTCTTCGTCCCGCATGTTTCCCAAATCGGTCAACCTTCGCACGTCCGCACCCGCCTCGACGAGCGCCCTCGCCTTCGCAATCGCTTCTCGGTCGTCTTCCTCGCCGATGACGACGCAAACGCGTCCATCGAGATTGAGACTCACGGGAAAAAATGGCTTCCTCAATCTTCCCCAACCTCGCCTGCGAGTCGAGTGCTTGCGGATTCCCAATTCGACGAGGCGTCTGAACGAGGAGCGGAGGCATGGATGCCGAGAGCGACGAGCCAGCGAGCAGCGTTTTGGCATGGACGCCAAAACGCGAGCGTCCTCGAAGAATGGGAATCCGCAAGAGCAGGACTCGCAAGCATCTCAGTAATCGACGGGACGTAAGTAGAACTCGTTGATGGCGGTGTTCGTCAGCATCGCCGTCGTCGGCAGATGGCGCTTCCAGTGCGTAGCGTCGACGCGACGGCGAACCAGGCCGACTTCGTCGGCCCAAAAGCCGCGCTCGACGAGCTGCGCGTCGCTGTATCCCAAGAGCAGTTCCGAAAGCAGCGCGTCGGCGCGCGCGTAGGTGATGCCGAGGTCGGCCTCGTCGGTTTGGTCGGCTTCGAGGTCGGCGCTCGGCGCTTTGTCGACCAGCCGTTGCGGCACGCCGAGATAGCGCGCGAGCGCCCAGACTTGCGTCTTGAACAAGTCGCCGATGGGATTGACCGGCGGCGTGTCGTCGGCGTGCCACGTGAAGTATCCGAGCAGCCGTTCCGTCTTGTTTCCGGTGCCGATCGGCAACGCGTCGAGTTTTGCCGATTGATCGAAGAGCACGACCATGCGCGTGCGCGCCATGACGTTGCCGCGCCGGCGCGCGCCGGCGTCCGGTTCGAAGCGAAGGTAACCGTCCACGGCTGCGGTGATTTCGATCGTCCGGCACGGAATGCCCAGTGCGTCGACGACCAGCTGCGCGTCGGCGAGACTGGACGCGCTCGACGTTGCATAGGGAAGCCGGAACGCGTAGACGTTTTCGGCGCCGAGCGCTCGCGCACACAGATATGCCGTCACAGCAGAATCGACGCCGCCCGACAAGCCGACGACCGCGCGCGAAATCCTCCGGCGAAAACGGAGTTCGTCGCGCAGGAAGGCCGTGAGCCACTCCGCGGTCACCGCGCAGTCGATGCCGGGAGCGTGCGGCGACGGCGGCGGTGCGTCAACGATCGCGAACGTCACGCAATCCTCGCGGTAACGGCAGTTCCTCGTCGAGCAGCAAATCCGGCAGCACGGCCTCCAAATCACCGAGCAGCGGCAACTCGGCACGCGCCAGATCGATCTCGCGCAAGTCGAGCTCGGCCCGGACGATGCACGCCTCGCTCGCCGGTGCCTCCACCAGCACGTTGCCTCGCGGATCGATCGCGCACGACGTTCCGCTCAGCCCCTTCCCGCCTTCGAAGCCCGTCAAGCCGGCATACAGCACGAAAATGCCGTGCTCGAGCGCCACAGCGATCAACATTTGGCGCCAGCGCGTGATGCTCGCCAGTTCGCCGTCGCCCTCGATCCCGCGTCCCGGCGAGGCGGCGGGCACGATCAGCACGCGCGCGCCCTTGACGGCGGCGATCGTCGGTACGATCGCGTGCCACGCGTCCTCGCACACGAGCATCGCCATCCGGCCGAACCGCGTCTCGAAGGTTCCGACCTTATGTCCGCGCGATAGAAAACGCTCCTCGTCGAAGACGCCGTACGTCGGCAAGAATAACTTGCGGTGGAGGTGCACGATGCGTTCGCCGTCGCGTTCGACGTGCAGGTAGACTGCCGAGTTATAATACGTGCCGCCGTCGTTTTCGTAGAAGCCGGCGACGATGTCGACTTCGACGCTGCCGCGGGCAGCGCGCCAGGTTCTGGCAAGATCGCTCGCAAAGCGCGGCGCGCTGACGGCGAGATCGTAGACGGCGCCTTCGAGAAAGTACCCGGTAAAGGCGGCCTCGGGGAAAACGACGAGTTCCGTGCGCGGTCCGACGGCGGCAAACGCCTCACCGCCGCTACGCAAGTTTTCCTCGTAGCGCCCTTTGACCGGCTTCATCTGCACGATCGCAATCGCGACGTGCCCGCGTCGCGGCGCCTCGGCGTTAGCCGCCGCCATTGACGCTCGTCGCGACCTCCATCTGCTCGTCGCCGGGAATTCGCATGCCCAGCTGCGCCGCGCAGATCTCGGCCGGATACGTCCAGATCTCGGCGAGCGTCGGATGCAGATGCGGAATGCGCATGAAATCCACGACCGTTGCATCGTAGTTCATCGCGACGATCACCTCGTGAATCAGCTCCGAGCCTTGCGGACCGATGACCGCGGCGCCGAGAATCCGCCCGCTCTCCGGGTCGGCGAACATCTTCACGAAGCCCTTGGTCTTTGCCAGGCACTGCGCTTTACCGTGATCGGCGAAGTCGTAGCGTCCGGAGACGTAGCGGGTCCCGGCGGCTCGCAGGTCTTTCTCGCCGGCACCCACGGCGGCCACCTGAGGATCGGTGAAGACGGTATGCGCCGATACCAACCGGTAATCGGCTCGTTCCGTTCCCTGAAGGCACGAGTTACGCGCCGCGATTTCGCCCTGATAGATGGCGACGTGCACGAGCATGTAGTCGCCGGTCACATCGCCCACGGCGAAGATCTTCGGATTGGTCGTACGCAGCGTCGCGTCGACGGCGATGCCGCCATTCGGAGCGAGCGCGATGCCGGCGTGTTCGAGCCCCAGGCCCGCAACGTTCGGCGTACGGCCGAGGGCATAGAAGATCTCCTCGGCGGCGACTTCGCGCTCCGTGCCCTCGTGGAGGAATCGCACGACCTTCTTTCCGCCGCGGCGTTCCGCGGAGATGAGGGTCGTGTGGACCGCAACCTCGATGTCTTCCTCACGAAAGTATCCGGTCAGCGCGTCGCCGACGTCGTGGTCGGTCGCGGTCAGCAAATGTCCGCTGCGAATCAGCATGGTGGTCTTCGTTCCGACGCGCGCGAGGAACTGCCCGAGTTCGCACGCCGTGTATCCGCCGCCGAGAACGATTGCCGACTCGGGAACGCGCTCCAATTCGAGCACGCCGTCGCTGTCGACGAAGCCCGTTTCCGCCAGGCCCGGCAACGCGCCCGGCGCGACGGCGCTGCCGGTCGCGATCACGAACCGGTCGGACTCAAGAACGACGTCGTCGCCGACCGCCAACTCGGTTGCCGAAAGAAAGCGCGCCGCACCCATATAGAGCGGGAACTCGTCGATTCCGGCGATGCGGTAATCGGCGAAGTCTTTCACGAGCGCACGCTTGCGGGCCGCGACGAACGGCATGTCGACGCTTGCGGAGGCGATACGAATGCCGAGCGCACCGGCGTCGCGCGCGTCCTGAAGCGCGTCGCTCGACGCCAGCAGCGCTTTGCTCGGCATGCATCCGCGCAGGATGCACAAGCCCCCGAGCGGCCCCGTGTCGACCAGGGCGGCGTCGCAGCCGAAGTCGCGCGCCGTGCGCGCCGCCGCATACCCGCCGGAACCCGCGCCGACGACCACAAATTCGTGCGCCTGGCGCATCATCGTCTGCGAGAAAACACTAGCGCCCGTGCGGGCGAGCGGCGAGCCGGTGGATCGATTCGATGAATCGCACCGTACCGACGGAATGCACGTGGATCGAGTGGGTTCGCGCCTGATTGCCGTAAAAGCGCACGCCGCGCACCAAATCGCCGTCGGTGATGCCCGTCGCGCAGAAGATGACGTTGTCGCTCTTGACGAGATCGTCGATCTGCAGCACGCGATCGAGTTCTCCGAAACCCATTGCGATCGCGCGATCGGCTTCCTCTTGATTGCGTGGCTGCAGCCGCCCCATGAAGTTTCCGCCCAAGCACTTGATCGCTGCGGCGGCGAGCACGCCTTCGGGCGCTCCGCCGGTGCCCATCGCGACGTGTATACCGGTCGAATCGATCGCGGTGGCGATGCACGCGTCGACGTCGCCGTCGGAGATGAGCCGGATGCGCGCGCCGGCAGCGCGCACCTCGTCGATCAATGCGGCATGTCGCGGGCGGTCGAGAATCACCACGCACACGTCGTTGATCGGTTTCTCGAGCGCGTTGGCGACGGCTTCGAGGTTTTCGCTGACAGGGGCGTCGATGTGCACGAAGGGAGCCGCTTTCGGACCGACCGCCAGTTTCTTCATATACGAATCGGGCGCGTGCAGCAATCCACCGCGTTCGGAGATCGCCATCACCGCGATCGAGTTCGGAAGTCCGTTCGCAACCAAGTTCGTGCCTTCGACCGGATCGACGGCGATATCGACCTCTTCGCCGCCGCATCCGACTTCCTCGCCGATGAAGAGCATCGGCGCCTCGTCACGTTCGCCCTCGCCGATGACGATGCGTCCGGTGATCTCCATTTCGCCCAGCGCCTCGCGCATTTTCTCGACCGCCGCGCCGTCGGCAGCGTCGCGCTCGCCGCGTCCCATCCAGCGCGAAGCCGCCAGGGCCGCGCTCTCCGTGACTTTGATGAAGTCGAGCGAATGGACCGGGTGGTTGAAAACCGTATGCGCGGCCGAGCGTGCCATGCGCTGAGGCTACAAAAGGAAGCGGCAGTTATCCTCTTAAACAAAGCCTCGCCGTGTCCACCAGTACGCACCCGACTCAATTATTGCGATTGCGCTGGGCTCGCCTCGACGAACTGCTCGTTTCGGGTTGGCTCCCGCTCGCGGCCGTCGTTCTGGGCGGTCTGACCCTCGGATTCTTTGCGTGGTACGCGGTAATCGTACCGCGCCACGACGCCGCGCTGGCGCAAATCGGCCTTCTCGTCGCGGTTCCGGTCTTCACCGCGGCCGCCCTCGCCACGTGGCTCGGGTATGCCCGCTACTTTTCTCGCCGCTCGGGAACGACGCTCGCACGCTCGCTGCGCTACGACGCGCTTTCGTGGCTGCCGTTCTTGCTGTTGTGGCTCACCTTCACGTTGCAGCCGCAGATCACGCACGGAGCCCGGCTGTTCTTAGTCGCCGCGACGATCTTCTGCGTCGTCAAGGTCCTGATCGCCGCGCGTTTCAACCAGACGGTCCGCGAAGTGCTGCTGGAGTTCGTCGCGACGCGCGCGGCGATCATCGTCATCGCGGAACTCGCAGCGTTGATCATCGGCCAGCGGGCCGGGACGCACGTCCAAGAATCGAGTCACGTCCTGCTAGCCGTCTGGGGGCGCTGGGATGCCGTGCACTACATCGACATCGCGACCAAGGGATACCAAGGCACGGACATGGCGTTCTTTCCGCTCTATCCGTTTTTGATTCGCGTCGTCGGCGCACTGGCGGGCAACCATCTCGTGGCCGGATTGCTCGTCTCCAACGCGTCCTTCTTCTTCGGTTTGCTCTTTCTCTACAAACTGTTGGAGCACGAGTACGACCGCGGGGTCGCGCGGCGCGCCATCTTTTACGTTTCCGTATTTCCCTCCGCGGTCTTCTTCTCGGCGGTCTATACCGAGTCACTTTTCTTCATGCTCACCGTGGCGTCGTTCTACTACATGCGCGCGCATCGCTGGTGGCTCGCGGGTGCGATCGGCTTCTTCGCAGCCTTGACGCGCGTCGAGGGAATCCTCCTGGTCGTGCCGTTCGTCATCGAATGGTCCGTTCAGTATCGCTCCGACCCGCTGCGCGGACTCTGGAACCTGCTGGCGGCGGTCCTCGTCCCGCTCGGGCTTTCCGTCTATATGGCGTACCTCTGGGTCTTGCGTGCCGATCCGCTCTACTTTTCGCACGTTCAGACTCACTGGAACCGGCATCTCGCGTTCCCGTGGGTCAGCGTCGTAAACTCGTTCCATAAGATCGCTCACGCGCACACCGGACAGATTCTCGCGAACGAAGCGCTCGAGATCGCGTTCACGGTGCTGATGATCGCAGTGCTGATCGGCGGTTGGAAACAGTTACGACCGTCCTACATCGCGTACTTGGCCCTTTCGATCCTCGTCCCGATGTCGACCTCGAGCCTCATGTCGATGCCACGATTCGCACTCGTGCTCTTTCCAATGTTCGCTATTCTGGCGCGCTGGGGCGAGCGTCCGTGGGTGAACAACCTCATCTTGGCCTTCTCGCTGCCGCTCCTCGGCCTCTTCACGGTGCTGTTCGCGGACTGGTATTGGGTTGCCTAACGCGCTGACGTCGCTCGCTGGGCGGCGCGGGGTCCGCCAGTTCGTCAAGTTCGGCATCGTCGGCGCGTCGGGATTCCTCGTCAATCTCGTCGCGTTCACGCTGCTGCAGCGCGTGGTCCCCGATCACGCCAAAACGTTGCAGTACGACCTGATCTATTCGGCGGCATTTCTCGCGGGCGGCGTTTCGAACTACTATTTCAACCGCATCTGGACGTTCCGCTCGACCGGTCACGCCGTGCGCGAAGGTGCGCAGTTCCTCAGCGTGTCCGTGATCGCGCTGGCGGTGGGATTGATCGTCTCGGCTGCCGTGAGCCCCTGGCTCGGACACGGACACAAGACCTGGTTCGTCGCGAACGTCAGCGGCATATTCATCAACTTCTTCCTGAACAAATATTGGACGTTCAAACCTCGCTGAAAGATGCGAACGCGCGCGTCGCGGTCGCCGCGTTCGAAGCGCCGGCATGGTGGACGCTCGGCCTGCTCGTCGTCCTCGCGCTCGGCTTGCTCTTGCGGCTGCACGGCATTCACAACCCGATCCTCGACCATCCGGGCTGGCGTCAGGGCGACACGGCGAGCATCGCGCGAAACTTCGCGCGCCTCCAGTACGACCTCATGCGCCCTCAGACCATATACAACGGCCCACCTCCCAACTACGTCGAACTCGAACTCCAGATCGTTCCGTTTATCGCCGCGACGCTCTATAAGTTTTTTGGCGTTCAGGTCGTGATTGGACGGCTCGTCTCGATCGCGTTTAGTCTCGCAACGACGATCGTGGTGGCGTACTTCGGCCGCTGGCTCTTCGCGAGTACCGCTGCCGGACTTGCGGCCGGCTTTTTCTTCGCAGTCTTTCCGGGAAGCGTCTACTACGGGCGGACGTTCATGCCCGATTCCGCGATGGTCTTCTTTCTCACGGCCGCACTCTACTCGACGGCACGGCTCATGCTCGAGGACGAGTCGATCGGGCCGCGTGCGCTCGCGCGCACGGCCGCACTGTTAACCTTCGCCTATTTGGCAAAGCCCGTCGCCGTGCTTGCCGTCGTTCCGGCGATCGGGGCGGTGTGGCAGCGCGCGCGGAGCGGCTTGACCACGCGGGCTACGGCCGTCGGCGTGCTCCTTCTCGTTCCGTTGTTGATTCTCTGGCTCTACGACCGGCGCGTCGCGTCGTACGCCGAGTGGCATTGGGCCAGCGGTATCACAACGTTGCACGTGCTCCCCGCGTTGCGCGCGAGTTTCACCGGCTTCCCCGAATTCGCGGCGAAAATCGGCGCATGTTACGCAGCCCTCGCGCTCTTCCACGATCGCATTCTCGGCAGCACGGCATTCTATGCGACGATCGTCTCGCTGGTCGCCTTGCCGTGGATCCGGTCGCGCTGCGCGCCGTTGCTCTGGGGATGGCTGGCGGCGGGACTGCTCTACGTATTCGTCGTGGTGACGGTGGAGCGCGTCGACTACTACATGCTTCCGCTCGCCCCGCTCTGCGCGCTCGTTCTCGGCGGCGCGGCCGAGCGCCTGGCGCGCGGCGCGCTCGACGCCGAGGCCGCGGCACCGGCGCGATGGGCGCTGTTCGCGATCGTCCCGCTGTTGGCGATCGGGGTGCTGCTGCAAGGCCGGGCGGCCGTCGCCTCCTACTACGACTACAATGCAATCGCATACCGTCATGCGACGTATCTCGACGCCACGCTCGACCGGGACGCGCTGATCGTGATCGGACACTACGGTCCGGACGTCCAATATTACGTCAACCGCTTCGGCTGGGAGGAAGACCCCTTGCTGTGGACGCCCTTCGACGAGGAGAGCGCGATCCGAAAGGGAGCGCGTTACTTCATCTCCGTCGAAGACAATCGCTTGCGGCGCAACGACGAGCTCTGCGCCTTCCTCCAGCGCTACCCGGTACTCGATCCGAACGCGCAGTGGATCGTCTACGAAACCGATCCGGCGAAAGAACTGCCCGGCGCGCAAACCTTTTGGAGCGCATTTCGTTCCGCCGAGCGCAAGGGCGCGGCACGCGCCTTCCTCGAGGCGCACGCCCCATTATGTACCGTCAAACCTAGGAAGGTCTGATCTATTTCAGATCTAGGAAGCGAAGGTCGAAGTTTGCTATCGCAAATGAGGCCGGACCTGACAACGAGTTGGAATAAATCGGTCCTTCCTATGGGCCGAGTACGTCGAACGTGCGCAGCGCGGTGTGAAAGGCTTTCGGATCGACCGTGACGGCACCGCGATACGGATAGTTCATAGCGATCGCTAGATAGAGCACGAGTCCGATGAGCAGTGCCAGCGCACCGATCATCACATACTGCATCGAGTCGCGCCGAAAACCGAAGAGGCTCGTGAATCCGATCGTGACGAACGCGCCAATCCCGAGCACGACCCACATCACGCCGTTGATGCCGGTGGCGTCTTCGGCAAGGCGAGCGTCGCGATCGCCGAGCGCCACGTTCAATTCGGCCAGCATCTGGCCGTGCACGTCCTGTCGCGACTGGGATGTGACGGGCAGCGCGCGCACCATGGCGTCGATGCGCTCGATCTGGCTATCGACGCGCGGAGACTCCTCCCCCCGCTGCATCCGCCGCCACTCGTCCCCGAGCAGGCTTTCGACGTATGCCCGGACCGCGGCGCGGACCTCTCCGCCCCGCTCGAACGATCCGGCGTCACGATAGATCGCCGTGAGCGCCGCCGCCTCGTCGTAACTCCGCGCTTCCGCGGCTTCGAACCGTTCCCACACGCCGATCGTAACGAACGCCAGTAGCACCGCATAGATCACGCCGATGACCGCGAGAATGAACCCGGCCAAGTCGTTGTGTTCGATGCGCAGTTCGCGCGGCGACACTCTGTCGACGACAAACGCGACGGCGAGCGAAAGCGCCACGAATCCGGCGACGATGACCGATCCCGAAACGAGTGCCGGTACCGATTCAAGCCATTCGAGCACGACGAAACCTCGAGACTCCTACGGAAGCGGAAGCAGCGACGTCGTCGACGGCGCCGCCGCCTCCGACGCGCTCGCCGGGACGCCGGACGTCACCAGTTGCCGGTATTGGATGAGACGGTTGGCATTCTTGGCGACGTCGAGCTGCAACTCGTAACTGCGCTTGATCGCACTCACGAGATCGGCGTCGTCGAACGTATTCGAGAATCGCTTGAGGCTCCGCACCAGCTGTGCATTCGTGACCTGGAGCTGCTCGTACGACCGCGCCAGCGCGGAACCCGCCTCGCGATAGCTGGGATAGTTGGAGACGACGATTTCCCGTTCGAGACGCGCCGCCTCGATGGTCCGTTTCAGCGCGGCCAAACGCACGCTCTCGGGATCGACGACTAGCCCGTCGTGGATGGTCGACAGCGCGTCTTCGAAGTTGCCCTTGGCATACTGCGCCTGCGCGACGCCGGCCGCCGCGCGCACGTAACCCGATTGTGCTCGCGGATCGTTCGGATCGACTCGCAGCGCCAGCCGGTACGCGAGTTCTGCATCGCGTACGTCGCTGCGCTCGAGTGCGATCTCACCTTGATGCACGCGCGCGTTCACGATCCACTGCTGGATCGCCCCCGAGCAACCCGTTAGCCCGAGCGCGAGCGCCAGCGTCGCGCTCAGTCTACGCACCGCAACCTTCCCTCATCCACGGTTCACCAGATGCGCCACGACCTTGATGATCTCCGCCGCAGGCCATAAGATGAGCTGCGAGAGCAGCCAGCCGACGATCGCCGACGCCGCGAGGTAGAAGACCATCGCCTTCACTTCGTCGTGCGGGCGCTCTCCCTTGACGGCTTCGTCGACGATGATCGACGACGTCGGATCGACGAATAGGGTGAAGGCGATCGTTCCGATGCCGTTGACGAGTCCCGAGATACCGATCGCGGTCCGAGCGACGTTGACGTCCAAGACGCTGGCATAGTACGCGGCCACGACCCCAATCGCGTAGATGCCGGTGACGACGACGTTGAAGACCAACAGCCGGCGCGGGATGCCGCGCGTCGAGAACGAGAATATCTCGCGATAGTGCGGCACGCGAATCTTTTGGAGGATCGTACCGAGCACGCGCACGTCGAACAGCCGCAGCAGCGAATGCGGAACCGATTTCGTTCGCTCGAAGGATCGAACGCCGCGGACGTACGTGTAGGTGAACGCCGGCAGCAGCAGGCCTCCGATAACCGTTCCGATCGTCCCGGCAATGATGATCGCTCGCAACTGCCACTCGAACGTGTGCTGCACGTCCGCGATGGCCGCCGCCCGCATCGGCGCGATCGCCACGGCGGAGACGCGCGGGAGAAGCGCCTTGATCGTGTTTCCAGCCGCATCGGAGAGCGGTCCGAGCATCAGCGTGTAGACGAGGGTCGCCAGCCGGCTTGCCGTCACGAACAGGTTGAAGAGCGAGATCGACGTGGCGATCCGGCCGGTGCGCACGCCCGCCAGCCGCGCCGCGTAGGCCCCGATCTGAATCGCCTGAACGATCGCGTTGACGAACAGCGCGACGACGAGCTGCCACGTCCAAAAAGGGAAGCCGGCGTGCGCCTCGCTTACGACCCTAAGCGGCGTCACGGTTCCACGCGATCGCCGACTCGTCGACCGGGCCGATGACGCATAGTCCCAGGTTCTTTTCGGCGAGCAGCTCGATCGCCAGTTCCTGCACCTCGCCGGCCGTGACGGCGTCGATCCGTTGCTCGATCTCTTCGGGCGTCACGTGTCGCCCCAGCGCGAACTCGTTGCGGCCTAACCGAATCATGCGGCTCGACGTCGACTCGAGCGAGAGGGTGAGGTTTCCCTTGACGTGCTCCTTAGCGAGCCGCAGTTCTCCCGAGTCGACGCGAAGGTTGCGAACTTTCGCAAACTGCTCCGAGACGAGGTCGAGGTACGACTGCACGTTTTCGGGCGAGGTGCCGGCGTAGACGCCGAAGAGTCCGGCTCCGCGGTACGCGGCTTGAAAAGAATAGACCGTGTAAACGAGTCCCCGCTTTTCTCGGATCTCTTGGAAAAGCCGGCTCGACATTCCGCCGCCGAGCAGCGTGTCGAGCAGCGAAAGCGCGTAGCGCCGCTCGTCGCGCACCGAGAGGCCGCGCGTTCCGACGACGACGTATGCCTGCTCGGAATCCTTGTGGCGGATCAGACGGCTCGGTGTCGTTTTGGGCGCTTCGGGATCGGGCGGCACGCAGGCGCCGCCGAACGCGGCGAACTCGCGTTCTACCATTTCGGCGAAGCGTTCGTGCTCGAGGTTTCCCGCTGCCGCCACGACGACGGCGTTGGGCGCATAATGCCGCCGCATGTGCGCGCGCAAGTCGTCCGGCGTGAAGCGCACGACCGTGTCGGTGAATCCGATCGTCGGCTCGCCGAGGTTCGCGTCGCTCCACATCGTCTGCAGGAAGAGATCGTGGATCAGCTCGTCGGGTGAGTCCTCGTACATCTTGATCTCTTCCAGCACGACCTTCTGTTCTTTGCTCAGTTCGCCCGCATCGAAGGTCGAGTTCAAGAACATGTCGGCGAGAACGTCCATCGCCAGCGGTGCGTGACGATCGATGACCTTCGCGTAGTAGCAGGTCGATTCTTTATCGGTGAAGGCGTTGAGGTTGCCGCCGACGCCGTCCATCGTTTCCGCGATCGCGCGCGCGCTGCGGCGCTGCGTTCCCTTGAACAGCATGTGCTCGACCAGATGGGAGATGCCGCGGTCGTCGTGCGTCTCCAACGACGATCCGACGTCGGCCCAAACGCCGATCGAAACCGAGCGCACCGCCGGCATCGTTTCGGTGAGCACGCGCAACCCGCTCGGTAACGTCGTCTTGCGATACATTGACTCCCTCAGAGTGCTCCTTGCTTCTTGAAAGCCGTGCGCGCCCACTCTTCGTCCCAGAAAACGCCTTCGCCGAGACCGCTCGCCCGCGCCTCGATCGCCGTCGCCGATTCGCCGCGACGGGAGGTGATGCTGAAGACGGTTCGCGAGGTGGGAACCGCCAAGTCGCCGCTGACGACTTCTCCCCTCGCGACTTCGATCGGAACGCTCGCCCACACGTCGACCTCCTCGACTGCAGGCGCCGCCGCGTAGGCCCTGCCGATGAGGTCGATTACTTCGGTCACGAAGTCGCGCCGGCTCATTTCGTCGTGAAACTTCACGCCCCAGATGCGAATGCCGACGATCACGTGCCGGTCCATCTGATTGGCGGAAACCTGGCTCACCTCGGCCGGCCAGGTCGTCGCGAAGACGCTCTCGCCGATGCGGGTGGCGAGGTCGAGGCGATTGCCCGACGCGCGCGCGGTTGCGTCGAGATCGGCCACCGACGGTACGGCCGCGACGGCCCGGGCCGGGCCGAAGAGCGCGACGGACGCGAACGCGAACGCGAACGCCGCCAGCCGTGTCATTTTAAGGAAGCTAGTAGGATTGCGCAAAGTACGCGCTCACTTTCGCCGGCTCGCCGCACGCGATGCAACGACTCGCAGCGTTTTCCTCGAGGGGACGCAGGTTGCGCGTCGTAGCCCCCGTCTGCGCCTTGACCTCCGCCTCACACGACGAACGACCGCACCATGAAATGTCGACCATCCCGGCGCGTTCGCGGCACATCGAGAAAAACGCGTCGCGATCGCGCGCTTCCATCGTGTGGCTGTGAAGGAATGCCGCGGCGCCGGCATAGAGCGAGGCTTGGACGGCGTCGAGCATTTCCGGCAGCGTTCGCGCGATCGCCTCGCGTGCCACCGTCGTGCGCTGCTCCGGGTCGCCTTTATCGCGATCGCGCCGGACGAGAACGAGCGTTCCCGCGTCCACATCGCGCGGCCCCACTTCGATCCGTATCGGAACGCCGCGCACGTCCCACTCGCTATACTTCCAGCCGGGCTGCTGGTCGCGCTCGTCCACGCGCACGCGAAACCCGGCCTGGCGCAGTTCTTCGGACGCCTCCCGGCAAACCGCCACCGCCCGGTCGTCCTGCGAGCGCACGATCGGAATGAAGACCGCCTCCAAGGGCGCCATCTTCGGGGGAATGCGCAAGCCGCGATCGTCCCCGTGCGCCATGATAAGGGCGCCGAGCATGCGCCACGACATGCCCCACGACGTCGTGTACGCGTGTTTGATCCGCTGGTCGGCATCGGCGAACGTGATGTCGTACGCCTTCGCGAAGTTCTGTCCCAAATCGTGCGAGGTCGCCGACTGCAACGCGCGGCCGTCCGGCATGAGCGCTTCGATCGAGTAAGTCTCGACCGCGCCGGGAAACCGCTCGCTTTCACTCTTGATCCCCGCGTAGACCGGTACGGCCGCCACGTTCTCCGCGAAATCGCGGTAGATCTCGAGCATGCGCAGCGTCTCCGCGCGCGCTTCTTCCGCCGATGCGTGCGCGGTGTGGCCTTCCTGCCACAGGAACTCCATGGTGCGCAGGAACGGGCGCGTCGCTTTCTCCCATCGCACGACGTTCGCCCATTGATTTATCAGAATCGGCAGATCGCGGTACGATTCGATCCACTGCGCATACATCGTGCCGATGACGACCTCCGACGTCGGCCGAATCGCGAGCGGCTCGGTCAACTCTTCGCTTCCGCCGCGCGTCACCCACGCGACCTCGGGTGCGAAGCCTTCGACGTGCTCGGCCTCCTTCGCGAGCAGACTCTCCGGAATGAAGAGCGGGAAATAGGCGTTTTCGTGCCCCGTCGCCTTGAAGCGTGCGTCGAGATGTTTTTGGAGATTCTCCCACATCCCGTAGCCGTAAGGACGCAGAACGATGCAGCCGCGAACCGGCGAGTACGAAACCAGTTCGGCCCGCAGGCAGACGGCGGTATACCACGCGGAGAGGTCGGCCGCTTTTGGAGGAATCTCCTTAACGACGGCCGGCCCGGCGGCTTGCGACATGACCGGCCCCGCTTCGCGCGCGCGCGGCGCGCGGCCTTCCCTCGCCGCTCCGGGGATAGCCGCGCGTGCGGCGAAGCCTCGGCGCATGCCGAAGCACACGCGCATCTACACTCGCACCGGCGACGACGGTACGACCGGACTCGTCGGCGGAACGCGCATCAAGAAGAGCGCGTTGCGCATCGATGCGTACGGTACCGTCGACGAGTTGTCGAGTGCGATCGGCGTCGTCCGCGCGGAGCTGCAGGCAGTGCGCGACCGCGAGACGCGCGCCGAGCGCCTCGACGCGTGGCTCGCATGGACGCAAGACGTGCTTTTCAATCTCGGAAGCCGCTTGGCGACGCCGCCGGCGAGCCTGGCCGAGGGCACGCCGTCCGCCGGGGACGCCGACGTGGCGGCGCTCGAACGCGCCATCGATGAAGCCGAGGCCGATCTCGCGCCGCTCAACGCGTTCATTCTTCCGAGCGGATCGCTCCCGGGCGCGCAACTCCACGTCGCGCGCACCACGTGCCGGCGCGCCGAACGCCGCCTCGCCGCACTCGCCGACGCCGAAGCCGTCCCGCTCGCGGCGGCGCGTTTTCTCAACCGGCTCTCCGACGCGCTCTTCGTGTGGTCGCGTTGGATCAACCACGCGCTGAACGAGCCGGAGTACCGCTGGAACCCCGAATCGTCCCCACCCGCCTAAGCGAATGTCAGCGAAGCGGAGGCGCGCGACACAACCGCGTGCCGACGCCAATGCGTTGCCTGAGACGAAGCACTAAATCGACCTCGTGACGACGAGGACGACTTTCGCACCCTGCAAGGTGAACGCGTTGGGCGTGATCATCGGATTTCCCGGCACCGTGCCGTAGAGCACGCCGCCGCCGACGATCGTAAACGGAGTCGCGTAGACGTTCGTGAGATTCGTGCCGTACAGCCCAAACTCGTAGCCGTTGCTGCTGCGATACGCGACGTGTGCGTCGAGGGTCGCGTACGGCGTGCGATTGAGTTCGTTGTACGAACCCTCGTAGTTCAACTGCGCACCGTACAAGAGGCCCAGCGGCGCATCACGATCCGCGCCGAAATACGCTTTGTGCAACGGTTGTCCGAGCGACTGCTCGCCGATGACGAGGGTGCCGTCTTGAATGTTCTCCGGAACGGCCGTCACGAACGAACTGTCGACGTCCCACCCGGCTCGCAGTCGAAACGACGATCCGAGTTGCTGTTCCGCGGTGAGGTCAAGGCCGCGGTAAATGCCGTTGCCCGCATTGACCGGAAAGCTCAACGGACAGATCCGGTTCGGGTGGCGGTCGCTCTGGCAGCCGGGCACCGGGTCGACTTCAAGCTGATTGGCCGGCCCGCGCAAGTTCGTTTGGTAGAGGTCGGCCGAGAGGTGCAGTTGGTGGCCCAGACGGCCGAAGATCTGCTCGCCGCCGAAATCGTACTCGGTAGCGAAGTCGGGCTTGAGATTGGCGTTTCCGATAAAAATGATGCCGCCGACGGGGACGCGGTCGGCCGGCGGAAGCACAACGAGTTCGGAGAGCTGCGGAGTCTGGAACGTCGTGCCGACGGAGGCACGAATCGACGTGTTCCCGGTCGGCGTCCAAACGATGCTGCCGCGCGGATCGAAGCTCGTTCCGAAGGTGCTGTAGTTGCTGTAGTAGGCGGCCAGCGAGTAATGAATTTGGCTCGTCGGGTCGCCGTTGTAGCGCAGAACCATCGAGCGCGTCGTCTGCGACAGACCCAACGTGTTGACCGGCGGTCCCTCGTCGTCGTCATTCGGCGAGAACGTTCCGGCGGCAACTGGGGAGTGAACCAATTCGGCGGTCACCTGACTCTGCACGTAGTTCGTCGTGAGCGATTCGGTTCCCAAATCGTACTTGAACGAGAGCAGCCCCGAGGGAAAGCGATGGTCGATCTCGAGCCAGTCGTCGCCCAACGAATCGCGCTGGTTGTAGAGGTAGGGCTGCGCGCCCTCACCCGGTCCGGCGACCGATTGCGAGTTGACCGACGTCAGATGGCTCAACTGCAGCACCGTCGCGGGCGCGCCGTCGAGTTTCTCGTTGCCCAACGGAATCTGCGCGTCGACTCCGTAGTTCGACTGATGGGCGGCCAGCGTCGTTCCCGCGAAGCTCTGATAGCCGCCGAGCGGAGGCAAGTCGTTAGGGTTAACGCGTCCGGGAACTGCGTCGTCGTCGCCGCCCCCGCCGGTAAATCCAGGCGGCGTGTAGGTGGTGAGCAGCGAGGAGTCGTCCTTGGAGATCGCTTGGTTGCGAAAGCTCAGTTGCAGATATCCGTAACCTTGATCGCCGCCGAGCTGATAACGCAGCTTCGACAAGAACGACGTTCCATACGAGTTGCTGCCGACGGCCTGGAGCGTTTCGTGCCGCGTCGGGGGAGCGCCGGCGTCGGGCGGCGCGAGAATGGTTTGATTCACGGAACCGTCCGAAGAGGCGCCGTGAAACGAGAACGCGTAGCCGAATCGCTGGTCCGAGCCGGTCGCCTGCGCGGTCTCACCGAAACTGCCGTACGATCCGCCGAACAGTCGCACCAGCGCGTGCGGCGCGAGCGTCGGCTGCAGCGTCTGCACGTTGATGGCCCCGCCGAGCGTGTCGGGGCCGACCAGCGACGACGGGGCGATTCCGTACACGAGCTGCACGTTTTGCAGCGCTGCGGGGTCGAGTAGCGAGAGATCGTAGTCGCCGGTGTTTCCGTTGTTAACGGCGTGTCCGTCGATGTCGACCAGCGTCTCGGTCGGATCGGGTCCGCGCAGGGCAAAGCTCACGGTTGCGTTGCTTCCTCCGCCGAGCGGAATGACCGGCGTCGTATTCAACTGATTCCAAACCATCGACGAAACCGCCGTAACGCCTGCGGCCGCCGCATCCTGCGCGCTCAACGTCACGCTGGGTGCCGATGCGGTCGAGACCGTCTCGCCCGCCGAGGCGCGTACGTGACCGATGACGGTGAGCGAATTCGTCGTGGCGCGTTCGAGCACGACGGAAATCGTCGGACTCACCCCGCCGATCGTTACGGTCTGCTGCGAGATCGTTGCGAAGCCCGGCGCCGCGGCATGCACGGCGTATGTGCCGGGAGCGACGCCCGAAATCGAGAACACGCCGTGCCCGTCGCTGCGCGCCGTTTTTATGCGATCGCCCGCCGAAAGCGTCACCGACGCACCGGCGACCGGCGTACCGTCGCTGGCCACGACCGTACCCGTGACGTCGACCGTGGCAACCGCGGCGATCGCCGCACCGGGAATCAAAAAGTTCGAGAGAGCGAGCAACGCGCACCAGGCGCGCGCACGCACGATGAGTTTCCTCATGGGAAAAACCTTCCGTTTAGCGGCTGTACGAGTGTGGGGTTAGCCGAAAACGGGGCGCGGCGGCCCGCGCTTGCCACCCTGCCGCGTGAGGATCAAGGCGGAGACTGGGGCACGCGCCGTCGCGATGCGACGCTGAGACGCTGCCGCGATCGGCGTGCGAACCGCGAGTTTCAGAATCGAACCGATGAATGCCGCAATCGGGGCCTCGTATTTCGCGGCAAGCCGCACGCATCGGTGGGTCAGCCACCCGAATGCCGCACCAAACAGGAGTGCCGTGCCGGCGCCCAAGGCGACCGATCCGCCGAAGAGATCGTCGAAGCCGGCGATTCTACCCGCGAGCGAACAGTCGAAATACTCCATGCCCGCCAGCGCGGCGATTGCCGCGGCGCCCGAGGCGACGACAAACACCGCCGGATGGCCGATTGCAACGCGGACGGCCGCGAGCATTGAAGGCTTCGAAGCGCAGCGGCGATCCAGCAGGTCGCAGATGATCCGCAGCGCCGCGACGAGCAGCACGAGTCCGGCCAAAGCGAGCAGGACGGGGCGCGAATGGTGCGCGACGCCGTCATAGGCGTCGTGCACCAAGAGGTAGTCACCCGCGACGTCGGTCACCACGTGGGCGGCCGCCGCGCCCAATGCTCCCGCGACCGCGACCAAGCAGAAGCGAAGCGCGAACTGAGTCGAACGCATCGGTTGGCGGCCTTTGGGCGCGGGGGAGCGGGTCTCCTGGCCTGCGAACCCGGCGCGAATGTCCTTCGTCTCGGAACTCTTCGCGACGACCAACGTCGACAAGCTCCGCGAGATCGGCAAGCGCAAAATCCTTCGGCGGGCCCTTACCGCCAAGGATTTGGTTGCCATCGGCCTGGGCACGATGATCGGCGGCGGTATCTTCACGACGATCGGGACCGGCGTCAAGGGCGCCGGGCCGGCCGTCATCATCTCCTATCTGCTCGCCGGGCTCACCTCGTTCTTCGCCGCACTTTGCTATGCGGAACTCGGCGCGATGGTTCCGGTCGCCGGCAGCGCCTACACGTACGCGTACGCCACGATGGGCAAACTCTTTGCCTGGATCATCGGATTCGCGCTGATCTTCGAATACGGCATCAGCGCCGCGCCCGTCGCGCAACAGTTTTCGGCCTCGATCCAGGACGTCTTCAAAGGTGCCGGCTTCGCGTTGCCGGCGTGGGCGCAACAATCGAACCTGATCTTCAACGGACCGTGGTGGAATCCATCGAGTTGGGACCTCGCGCACTCGCAGTGCGACCTCGTCGGCGCGCTCTTCGTCATCGGATTGAGCCTTCTGCTTTCGGTCGGCATCCGAGAGTCCGCGACCGCGAACAACATCTTCGTCGTGCTGAAGATTTCGGCACTCGTCGTTTTCGTCTCGGCCGGGATGTTGCTGTTTCACGCGGTCAATCTGCACAATTTCAACCCCATCGGCTGGGGGACGCTCAAGCCGTTCGGCGGAATGGCCGACTACTCGTCGTCGGCGCAGCCTTACGGTATCATCGCGATCGGCGCCTACGTCTTTTTCAGTTACATCGGGTTCGATACCGCGACGACGACCGCCGAGGAGTGCAAGAATCCGCAGTTCGACGTGCCGGTCGGCGTGATCGGCGCCCTCGCGATCGGAACGCTGATCTACTGCGCCACCGCGATCGTTTTGGTCGGCGCGGTGCCGTGGAATCACGTGCCGATCAAGAATCCACTGGTCTACGCGCTCGCGCCGCTGCATATGCCGGTGCTGAACTGGGTCATCACGATCGGCGTGCTGGCGGGCACGACGAGCGTCGCGCTCGCCTCGCTGCTCGGGCAGTCGCGGATCTTTTACGTCATGGCGCGCGACGGCATGCTCCCGCCGGCCGTCGCCGTCGTGCATCCGCGTTTCAAGACCCCAATGCGCACGACGCTCATCACCGGCGTCGTCGTCGCGGTGCTGGCGCTCATCGTGCCCCTGAACAATCTGCTCAACCTCGTGAACATCGGCACGCTGATCGCGTTTACGGTCGTCTGTGCCGGCGTTCTCTACCTGCGCAAACGCAAACCCGACTTGCCGCGCAGTTTCCGCGTGCCGTTCGTTCCGCTCTTTCCGATCCTCGGAATCGTTTGCTCGCTCTTCCTGGCGGTCTTCGGCCTCTCTCGCGCGACGTGGACGTGGTTCGTCATCGCGCTCGTCGCCGGTCTGATCTTCTTCTTCGCATACGGTTTCCGCAAGTCGGACCCTGCGAACGTCGTCCCCGTCGAGGAGCCCGAAGGCTTAGCCGAGATCGCCTGACGGCTTCGCCGGCGTTACTGCGTCGAAGCGCTCGCCGGGGAGGGCACGGGTGCTTGCCCGATGCCAGGCGTGAAGACGCTGATGCGCGCCGTGCGAGCGTCGTAGCGGACGCGCACGTTGAAGGCGCGGGCCACCGCATCGAGTTCGACCATGATGCGTCCGCGCACGAGAAACGGCGCATGCGCCAGCGTCAGCGGCGTCCCGTTGACCGTCGCGCGCACCTCGCCGACCTTTACGCGCAGTGATTGGCTGCCGCGTACGACGTCGATGCGTCCGTCTTCGCCCGACGCCTGCGCCCCGAGCGCTTCGGCAAAGCTGCGGATCGGGACGAAAACGCGGTCGTTGGCGGTCGTGACGGGGGGCACGTCGCTCTCCACACCGACGCCGTCGACGGTCATCTCGACGGGCCGCGCGAATGCGAGCATCGCGGAGGCGAAGAGCGCGAGCAAAGCGACCGAGACGAGCGTTCGCGACCCGGGCGCCCGGTAGGTCACGCTTGCACGCCGACCTCGTGCAGATACGCCGGATATTTTTCGGCGATCACTTTCTCGATCTCGAGGCGCAGCATCCCGAGCAGTTCGCTCTCGGGATACGTGCCGACCAACTCGCCGGCACGATAGATCGCGCCTTTGCCCTTCCCGCCGGCGACGCCGACGTCGGCCATCTTCGACTCGCCCGGTCCGTTCACGACGCAGCCCATCACCGCCACCTTCACCGGAGCGCTGTAGGATTTCGCGATCGCTTCGACCGCGCGTCCGAGTTCGAGCACAGAGATCTCGGCGCGGCCGCACGACGGGCACGCGGTAATTTCGAAGCCCTTCTCGCGCAAGCCGAGCGACTTGAGGATGCTCCAGCAGACCGGAACCTCTTCGATCGGATCGTCGGCGAGCGAGACGCGCAACGTATCGCCGATCCCTTCAAACAGCAGGATGCCGAGTCCGATCGACGATTTAATCGTGCCGTCGCGCAGCAGCCCGGCCTCCGTAATGCCCAGATGCAGCGCGTACGGCGTTTCGCGCTCGCGCAAACGGCGATCCATCAGGCGGTACGCCTCGACGGTGGTCAGCACGTCGTGGGCTTTGAGCGAAATCGCGATGTCGGTATGACCGTGCTCTTCGAGCATAATGACGTGGCGCAGCGCCGACTCGACCATCGCCTCGGCCGTATGTCCGAGCGTCTTCTCGAGATCCGGCGCGAGCGAACCCATGTTGACGCCGACGCGAATCGGGATACCGCGCGCCTTCGCCGCGGTGACCACCTCGGCGACCTTTTTGGGGTCGCGGATGTTGCCGGGATTCAGGCGCAGTTTTGCGACCCCCGCCTCGATCGCCGCGAGCGCCATCTTGTGGTCGAAATGAATGTCGGCAACGATCGGAACCGGCGAGCGGTGTACGATGGCGGGAAGACCCGCGGCGTCGGGCGGATCCTTGACGGTCACACGCACGACCTCGCAGCCTTCCATCGTCAACCCGTAGATCTGCTCGAGCGTCTTGTCGGCGTCGGCCGTGTCGGTCGTCGTCATCGACTGCACGGCGATCGGATGGTCTCCACCGATCCACACGCTCTTGGCGTCCGCCTTGCCGGTCTTGTTTTGGAGGAAGATCGGTTTGCTCTCGCGGCGCAGACGAAGCACGTTACATCACTCCGTTGCCGCTGGCGATGCGCGCGATGTCGTGAAATGCGACCAGCAGCATCAACGCCATCAACGCCGCGAATCCGGCAATGTGCACCATCGCCTCTTTTTCCGGATCGACGGGCTTGCCGCGCACGATCTCCGCGACGATGAAGGCGGCGCGCCCTCCGTCGAGCGCCGGAATCGGCAGCAAGTTGAAGAGTCCGAGCGCGAACGAAATCGTCGCGGCCAGCCAGAGGTAGGGGCCCCAGCCCCAATCCTCGACCGTCGCCGCGACCTGGCCCATCCCGATCACGCCGGATATCTGTGGTGCGTATTTCGTGAAATGCGTCACCAGCAGCACGATGCTGCCGAGCGTCTGATCGGCGATGCTGCGAAACTCCGTGCCGCTCTGCCGCACCGCTTCGAAGAATCCGACGCGTTCGTAGGCCGGCACGGGTGAGAAGCCGATGCAACCCCACTTCTTTCCCGGAAGCGCGCACGCTTGGGGCGTGACGTAGACCTCGTTGCGGACACCGTTGCGCACGTAGACGAGATCGAGCCGTTTGCCGAGCGACCCGTGGATCACGTCGACGAGTTTCCCGCCGCTGGCCACGGCAACGCCGTCGAGTTCGACGATGCGGTCGCCGGGTTGAAGGCCCGCTACGGCCGCCGGCGACCCCGGCACGAGCATGCCCACCACGGGCTGAACGACCGCGTGCGTCCCGCTTCCCATAACCCCGAACGCCAGCGCGCCGATCAGCAAGATCACGTAACACAGAACGAAGTTCGACGCCGGTCCGGCGAGCACGATGGCCAACCTCCGCCACGCCGATTTCGCCTGAAAGTTGTCTTGGCCGGCGCCGGCGGCACGGAACTCGCGCTGCTGCTCCGCCTCCGAAGTCTTGCCGTCCTCGCCCTGCATCGCGCAATAACCGCCGATCGGCAGCGCGCGCAGCGAGTACAGCGTGCCGCTGCGGGGCGATGTCCAGCCGAGGAGTTTCGGTCCCATGCCGACCGCAAACTCGTTCACGCGCACGCCGTTTCGGCGCGCGAGGAAAAAGTGCCCGAGTTCGTGGAGCACCACGAGTACCGACAACATCACCAGAAAGGTGACGACCTTTTCGATTCCGACGAGGGTAGCGATGGTCAGCGACACGACGGCCTTTCGATTCGTTCGACGAGTGCCTTTGCGGTTTCACGAGCCCGATGGTCGGCCGCGCGGATGCCTGCCAGCGTCGGTTCCGCGCGTTCGATCGAGTCCATGGTCGATTCGATGATTCGGGCGATCTCTCCGAAGGCGACTCTCCCTTCGACAAACGCTTCGACGGCGACTTCGTTTGCAGCCGAGAGGACGGCCGGCACCGCGCCGCCGGCCGCCAAAGCCCGATACGCCAGCCCCACGCAGGGAAACCGCTCGAAATCCGGGGGCTCGAAGTCGTAACGAAGCTGCCCTTGTTCGGGTTTCGCGCCAAGCGCCCGCAGGCTGCCGTCTGCCCCGTACGAAGCGCCTCCCGGAAGCCGCTCCGGATAGGCAAGCGCGTATCCGATCGGCAGACGCATGTCGGGTGCGGCCAGCTGCGCTTTGACGCTGCCGTCGCTAAAAATGACGAACCCGTGGGCGATCGACTGCGGGTGAACGACGATGCGCACGCGTTCGCCCGGAATGCCGAAGAGGCGGCTCGCCTCGATGACCTCCAACCCCTTGTTCATCATCGTCGCGGAGTCGATCGTGTTCTTCGTCCCCATGCGCCAAGTTGGGTGAGCGAGCGCTTCGGCCAGACCGGCGCGCGCCATCTGTTCGCGCGTCGAGCGCCAGAAGGGGCCGCCGGATGCCGTGAGCACGATCGCGGCGACGCACCCTCGATCTTCGCCGATCAAACACTGAAAGATCGCGCTGTGCTCGCTGTCGACCGGAAGCAGCTGTGCCCCGCTGCGCGCGGCCGCCGCGACGAGCAAATCGCCGGCCGCAACGATCAGTTCTTTGTTCGCGACGGCGATCGCGATGCCGCGGTCGACCGCCGCAAAGACGGCGTCGAATGCCACCGCACCATCGGTTGCGGCCAGCACGACGTCGGGCTCCCCTTCGAGGGCGACGCGCGTGAGTGCGGCGGGCCCGTCGGCGGCCGTCGTCGCCAAGCCGCAATCGAAACGCCGCGATTGCTCCGCAAGCAGTTCGGCGTTGCGTCCGGCGGCGAGTCCGACCACGCGAAAGCGATCGGGATGGCGCGCGATGACGTCGAGCGCCTGCGTACCGATCGATCCCGTCGAACCGAGAATCGCGACCCGTCTGCGCATCATTGCACCTGCAGAACGCCCAGCAAATGGAGCGTTGCGAAAAATGCGACGCCGCCGAAGAGATAGGAGTCGAAGCGATCGAGAACGCCGCCGTGCCCGACGATCATGTCGCCCGCGTCTTTGACGCCGGCATCGCGTTTGAGCGCGGATTCGACCAGGTCGCCGGCCTGCGCCGCCACGCTCGTCAGCAAGCCGAGTACCGCGCCTTGCCACCAAAACAGATGGAGTTGCGGAAACCCCGTCGCCGCAACGGCGAACGCCGTCACGACGGCCAAAGATCCCAGCGAGCCCTCGACGGTCTTTCGCGGCGAGACTTTCGTCAGTTGGTTGCGTCCGGCGAACGTCCCGATCACCATCCCGAAGATGTCCGTCAACGCGACCGTGAAGATGAGATAGTAGGTCATCCACACGCCATCGCCCGGAATCTGGCGCACGAAAACGAAGTAGGTCAGGAGTTTGCCGATGTACAGCGCCGCGAGCAGCGTGTAAGCGGTCCGCGCGAAATAGCCCTTCTGCTCGCCGTACATGCCGATCCAGAACGCGGCGATGACGATGCCCGCGAGCAGCACGCCCTCCCACTTGTGCAGCATGCCGAACGCCGCCATCAGCACGTATCCGCAAACGCCCAAAAGTGCGACGGGATATTCGAGCGGCTGGCCCTTCTTCTGGCAGAGCGCGTTGAGTTCGTAGATGGAGGCCAAACCGATGGCGAGGATCAGCAAATAGAAGACCCACGGAATGACGACCGAACCCAAGCCGATCGCGGCGACGATCACGCCGACGACGACGCGACGCAACGTGATCGGATTGGTGCGAGCGCCGCTCGAAGCGATCGCGTCGCGAGCGCTCACGCTCCCCCGAAGCGCCGCTCGCGCTGGGCGTACTCGACGAGCGCCCGGGTCAAGTCGTCGGCCGTAAAGTCGGGCCAGAGCACGTCGCTGAGCACCAGTTCTGCATATGCAGCCTGGTAGAGCAGAAAGTTCGAGAGCCGGTGCTCGCCGCCGGGACGAATCAGCAGGTCGAGTTCGGGAAGGTCGGCGGTGTAGAGATAACGTCCGATCAGGTCTTCGTCGACGTTGTCGGGATGGAGTTTACCCGCCGCCACGTCGGCAGCGATCGCGCGCACGGCCCGCGCCAGCTCGGCGTGCGAACTGTAGTTGACGGCGAGGTTCAGCAGCATGCCGCCGTTGTTCGCGGTCCCGCGCTGCAGATCGGCCAGCGCGCGGCGCGGCGCCGGCGGCAGCGATTCCCAGTCGCCGATGACGCGCACGCGCACGTCGTTGCGCACGAGTTCGGCTAACTCGTTGCGCGCGAAATAGACGCACAAATCCAGGAGCAGCGAGATTTCCCGCGCGTCGCGATTCCAGTTCTCGGTCGAAAATCCGTAGACGGTAAGCACGCCGATGCCGAGATCGCTCGCCGCGCGCGTCACCCGGCGCAACGAGACGATGCCGCGCCGATGCCCCTCGATCGCGGGCAAACCGCGCCGTTTTGCCCAGCGCCGGTTGCCGTCCATGATGATGGCGACGTGGCGCGGAAGGGCCGCGAGGTCTATGCCGACGGTTTCTCGAGCGGGATGGATCACGGCGTCGATCCGTCGCGCGCCCGGCGGGGTTCGGGGCGCAGTCTGCGATACGATTCGTACCCGGCGGTCAGCGTCGCGCTCTCGTCGTCGTGCACTTTGAGCCGCAGCACCCGAAGGGTTCCGCAACCGATCCAGCCGCCGTAGGGAACGAGCACGCAAAGCCGCAAGCGATGCTCTCGCAGCGCTCGCCGCGCATCGACTTCCGGCATGAGTGTCAGGTCGTTCACACTTCCATGATCTCGTGCTCTTTGGCGGCGACGATCGCGTCGATCTCCTTGACGTACCGGTCGGTCAGCTTCTGCAAGGCGTCCTGCATGCGCTTGTTGTCGTCCTCGGTGATCTCGTGCTCCTTGAGCCGGGTCTTGATCTCGTCGTGCGCCTTGTGCCGGACGTTGCGCACCGCAACCTTGCCGTCCTCGCCCTTCTTTTTGACGATTTTCGCCAGTTCTTTACGGCGCTCTTCGTTGAGCGGCGGGATCGTCAAACGAATCGAACTGCCGTCGACGTTGGGCGTCAGCCCGAGATCGCTCTTTTCGATCGCCTTTTTGATCTCCGAGACGACGCCTTTGTCCCACGCGGCGATCACGAGCGTACGCGTATCCGGCACGGAAACGCCGGCAACTTGTTTGAGCGGCACCGACTGCCCGTAGGCATCGACGTGCAGCCGGTCGAGCAGGGCCGGCGTCGCGCGGCCGGTGCGGATCGACGCAAACTCCGAGCGGGTCGCTTCGACGCACTTGGTCATGCGCGATTCGGTCTCTTTGAAGTATGGATCGTTCATCTGCTTACGCTCCCGCGGGCTCCGGCTGCAACCGTCCGACGTAGGTTCCGATCGGCTCGCCCCAAATGACGCGCCGGATGTTGTCGGGCACCGCCATGTCGAACACGATCACCGGCAGCGCGTTGTCCATGCACAGCGCCATCGCCGTCGAATCCATCACTTCGAGGCCGCGTTGCAGCACGTCCATGTATTCCAGGCGCTCGAAACGCGTTGCGTTGGGGTGCTTCTTGGGATCGGCGGAGTAGATGCCGTCAACCTTCGTCGCCTTAAGAATCGCCTCGGCGTTCACTTCGACCGCGCGCAATGCGGCCGTCGTATCGGTGGTGAAGTACGGATTACCCGTTCCGGCGGCAAAAATCACGACCCGCCCCTTCTCGAGGTGGCGAATCGCGCGCCGGCGGATGTAGGGCTCGGCAATCTGATGCATGGCAATCGCGGTCTGCACGCGCGAAGGAACGCCCATGCGTTCGAGCGCGTCCTGCAGCGCCAACGCGTTGATGACGGTCGCCAGCATTCCCATGTAGTCGGCCGTGGCGCGTTCCATCCCGGCCTCTTCGTGTACCTTGCCGCGCCAGATGTTTCCGCCGCCGACGACCACTCCGATCGAAACACCGGCCCGGCTCACCTCGGCGATCTGCTCGGCCATTGCCCGCGTCGTGCTCACGTCGACGCCGGTGTCGTTACCGGCGAAAGCCTCGCCGGAGATTTTCAGCAGGACGCGCGAGAACCGCGGGCGGTCGAGCGGCATCGGGAAAACTACTCCCCGAGAGCGTATTTCGTGAAGCGCCGCACGCGGATCTTTTCACCCAGCGAGCCGATTGCGGCATTGATCAAATCGCCGACGCTGAGCGCGTCGTCCTTCACGAAGGCTTGGTCGAGCAGGCAGTGCTCCTCGAACCACTTGTTCAGCTTGCCCTCGACGATGCGCTCCGCGACCTCCGGCGGCTTGCCCGGCGGCACGGTAGTGCGGAACTCGGCGCGAACCTGATCGACCAGTTCGGCGGGTACGCTCTCGCGGTCGAGGTACTGCGGCGACATGGCCGCGATGTGCATCGCGATGTCGCGCGACAACTCCGCGAACTTCGGATTTCGGGCCACGAAGTCGGTTTCGCTGTTGACCTCGACGAGCACGCCGATTTTTCCGCCCGCGTGGACGTAACTGGCGACGGTGCCCTCGTTGGCGGTGCGCTCGGCCTTCTTCGCGGCCTGTGCCGCGCCACGCTCGAGCAAGAGCGTCTTCGCCTTGGCGACGTCGCCGGCGGCCTCCACGAGCGCTTTGCGACAGTCCATCATCGGCGCGCTGGTCTCTTCGCGCAGCGCCCTGATTTCGTCGGCTTTCGGTTGATACGACATCGCGATCGACACGGGTCTCTTTCCTCTCTCGCTCTCTAGACGCTCGCGGCGGCCTCGGCCTCGGCCAGCGTCGTGGGTGCTTCTTCTTCGTAGGTTTCGTCCTGCGGAGCTGCGCCGTACTGCGATTCGTCGTAGGCGCTCTCGCTCTCCGTGCGGCCCTCAACGATCGCGTCGGCGATCTTTCCGATCAGCAGCTTCACGGCGCGAATGGCGTCGTCGTTGCCGGGAATCGGATAGTCGATCTCGTCGGGATCGCAGTTGGTGTCGATGACCGCGATGATCGGAATGCCGAGTTTGCGCGCCTCGAGCACCGCGATGCGTTCCTTCTTCGGATCGACGATGAAGATTGCATCCGGCAGGCGGTGCATGTCTTTGATGCCGCCCAAGAAACGCTCGAGTTTGTTCATCTCGTCCTGCAACTTCGCGACTTCCTTTTTGGGAAGCCGGTCGAAATCGCCCTGGACTTTCATGTTCTCGAGTTCGCGCAGGCGCGCGATGCGCTTTTGAATGGTCGCGAAGTTGGTGAGCGTTCCGCCGAGCCAGCGCTGATTCACGTAGAACGTGCCGGCGCGCTCGGCCTCCTCGCGCACGGCGTCCTGCGCCTGCTTCTTGGTGCCGACGAACAGAATGACGCGCCCTTCGCGCGAGAATTGCTTGACGACCTCGACGGTTTCGCGCAGCTTCTGGACGGTCAGCGCGAGATCGATGATGTAGATCCCGTTACGCTCTTGAAAGATGAACGGCTTCATCTTGGGGTTCCAGCGGCGCGTCTGATGGCCGAAGTGAACGCCCGCTTCCAGGAGTTCGCGCATGGTGACGACGGACATGATGAAATAAACCTTTCTGGCTCCCGGCCGCGGGCCATCCTGGCGCTGCGGTCGCGTCGCGGAACCATCGGCGCCCGGCCTCCCTGCCGGGCGAAGTGCTTGCCGTTCCGGGCTTCCCGGGCGGCCGCGCAAGTATATCACGGCCCCCGGCCGTGGTCTACGAGCCTGCGGTCCCCCAGGATTGGCCCGGGAACCTCGCTTCTAGTTCGCTAGGCCGACGCCGCTGCGCGCGACGCTTCGATGAGGATCTGGGCGACCTCCGGCCGCGAGAACTCCGGCGGGGGCAGCTGACCCTCGGTCAGCATCGCGCGCACTTGCGTCCCGCTCAAGGTTACGTGATGCTCGGAGTCGTGACTGCAGGTCTTCTTCGAGGCCATCGACAGGCAGCGACGGCAGTAGAACGAGTTCTCGAACTTGAGCGGCGTGATGCCCAACTCTTCCGGCGTGAACTGGTCGAACATCTTCTGCGCGTCGTAGGTGCCGTAGTAACTGCCCACGCCGGCGTGATCGCGCCCGACGATGAAGTGCGTGCATCCGTAATTCTTGCGGACCATGGCGTGGAAGATCGCTTCGCGCGGCCCGGCGTAGCGCATCGCCGCCGGCATCGTGCTCAGCAGCACGCGCTCGGCCGGATAATAGTTATCGAGCAACGCGCGATAACAGCGCATGCGCACGTCGGCGGGAATGTCGTCGCTCTTGGTCTCGCCCACCAGCGGGTGGAGCAGGAGACCGTCGACCGTTTCGAGCGCGCATTTTTGGATGTATTCGTGCGCGCGATGCACGGGATTGCGGGTTTGGAATCCGACGATGGTCTTCCAGCCGCGGCGTTCGAACTCGGCGCGCGTTTCGCTGGGCGAGAGGCTCTCAGGGTCAGGCTCGCGCGGAAGCACGGTCACCGGACCGCCAACCAGCACGTCTTTGCGCGCGTAGAGTGCCGCGACGCCGGGATGTTTCTCGTCCTCGGTGCGGTAAACGTTCTGCGCCTCGCGCGCCTTGTCGTATTCGTAGACTTCCTCGACGTCCATGATGCCGCGCAACGTTCCGTCGCCGTCGTACAGCGCGGCGCGGCTGCCCGGGGTCGGCGCCTCGTCGCGGTCGACCGCGAGAACGACCGGAATGCTCCACGGCAATCCGTTCGCCAAACGCACGTCGGTAACGACGCGGTCGTAGTCGGCGCGCGACATGAAGCCCGTGAGCGGACTGCACGCGCCGTTTGCGATCATTGCGAGATCGTTGAGTTCGCGCCCGGTCAACGTCAGGGCGCGCAGGCCTTTGGCCGCTTCGCGCAGTTCGGCTTGCGCTTCTGCCGAATCGGCCGTCCGGTTGACGAGCGTTCCTCCGTGCGGCGCGATCATACGGCCGCCTTGACGTCGGCGCGCACGTAGCCGCGTTTCTCGAGTTCGGCCAAGATCTTTCCGACGCTCTCTTCGACCGCTTCGGTCTCACTGTCGACGGTGACGTCGGGGCTTTCGGGCGCCTCGTACGGATCGGAGACGCCGGTGAAATGCTTGAGTTCGCCGGCGATCGCCTTGGCGTAAAGACCTTTGACGTCGCGACGCGTCAGTTCGTCCAACGAGCAGCGCACGTAGACTTCGACGAACCGGTCGTTGCCGATGCGCTGACGCGCTTCGGCCCGCGCCTGCGCGTACGGCGAAATGGCTGCGGTAATGACGGCGGCGCCGTGCTTCACGAGCAGCGAGGCCACGAACGAAATGCGGCCGATGTTGATGTCGCGATCTTCCCGGCTGAATCCCAACCCCTTCGAGAGGTGGGTGCGGACCTCGTCGCCGTCGAGCACTTCGACGTTGCGTCCACGAGCGGTCAGTTCGGGCGCAAGCCGTTCGGCAATCGTGCTCTTACCGGCGCCGGACAGACCCGTCAGCCACACGGTGAATCCCTGGTTCAACTGGATTTCCTTTCTAGGACATGGGGTGGTGTTTGAGAGGGAAACGCCCCGCGAGGGACAGGGATCGTACGCAACTCGAGCGCGTCGAAGTTGGAATCGGACGCCTGTGGGGCACCACCGTAATATCGACCCGGGCAGGCCACATTCCTACGGATCCCCGTCGAAAAGGCAACCGTGGGCTCGAGACTCCGGGAGCCAGGGTCGCGAGCGCGCCGCGCAGTACCCGAGCGGCACCCCCTAACGCCCGGCAGGAGCTAGAGTCTTACGGTGCTCGTTCTCACTCGCAAGGTCAATCAATCGATTGCGATCGGCGACGACGTGCGCGTCGTCGTCGTGGCAATCGAACGCGACAAGGTCAAACTCGGCATCGTCGCGCCCCCCGAGCGCGCCATCCAGCGCGAGAAGGGACCCGCTCGCAGAGGAGTCACTTCGCCGTAAACTGCGCCGCGTGCAGGCGCGCGTACGCGCCCCCGCGCGCGAGCAGCTCTTCGTGCGTGCCGATCTCGACGACGCGCCCTGCTTCGATATAGAGCACTTTGTGCGCGCGCCGTATCGTCGAGAGGCGGTGCGCGATGATCAGCGTCGTGCGTCCAGGTAGCAGCCGATCCAGCGCCTGTTCGATCATCGCCTCCGAATGGCTGTCGAGGGCGCTCGTCGCCTCGTCGAGGATCAAGATTCGAGGATCGCGCAGGATCGCGCGGGCGATTGCGATGCGCTGGCGCTCACCGCCGGAGAGACGCACGCCGCGCTCTCCGACTTCCGTGTCGTAACCGCTCGAGAACGCGCGCACGAAGTCGTCGACGTTGGCCTCGCGCGCCGCGCTGCGGACTTCGTCGTCGGTCGTATCGAGCCGTCCGTAGCGGATGTTCTCCAGAATCGACGCGCGAAACAATTGGGGATCCTGGGGAACGATCGCGATCGCGCGGCGCAGATCCGCGAGGCGCACCGTCGCGATGTCGACGCCGTCGACCCGAATCGCGCCCTCCTGCGGAACGTAGAAGCGAGGAACGAGGTTGACGATCGTCGTCTTGCCGGCGCCCGACGGCCCGACTAGCGCTACGATCTCGCCGGCTTCGATCGTCGCGTCGACGTGCGAGAGCGCCGGCGTCTCCTCTCCGGAGTACGAAAACGACACGTCCTCGAACGCGATGCGTCCGCGCACGGCGGGAAGCGGCGCCGCATCGCGTTCGTCGCGCGTTTCGGGGCTGAGATCGAGCACTTCGAAGACGCGGCCGGCACCCACGATCGCCTTGCTGATGTCGCCGAAAAAGGCGGCGACCCGGTTCATCGGATTCATCAAGTTGACGAGCAGTGCCCAATACATGAAGACCGTTCCGGTATCGAGCCGGCCGCGCAAGACCTCGCGCACCGAGAGCCACATGATGAACACGACGGCCGCGACCATGATCGTCGAAACGACCACCGGCTGCGTCTGAATGAACTGCGTGAGCTTCATGTACGCGCCGAAGAAGTCGTCGTTGCGCGTCGCGAAACGCCCGACCTCGTGCTCTTCGCGCCCGAACGCCTTGACGACGCGCTGACCCTGAAGCACTTCGGTGAGGTTGGCGGAAAGGTCGGCGATGCGCTCCTGCGCGCGGTGCGTGCTGGCGCTGATGAGCGCTTGAAAACGGGAGACCGCGAAGGTGACGAGCGGCGCGACGACGATCAGCGAGAGCGTCAGCAGCCAGTCGAGGTAAATCATCGTCGCGAACGACGAGACGAAAGTCACGAGCGCGACGACGAGCTGCGGCAGCGAAACGCTGACCGCATCGGTCATCAGCTGCAAGTCGGTGCTGAAGCGTGCGATGAGTTCGCCCGGACGCCACCGGTCGAACGTCTCCAGCGGCAGGTTGAGCAGCCGTTCGAACAGGCGAACGCGCAGGCGAGCGATGAGATGCTGGCCGCTCCACGCTGTCAGGTAGGTCTGATAGTAGATGGCGACGTTAGCCAGCACGAGGGCGGCCGACGTAATCCCCAACGCCACGTAGAGGGCGTCCAAATCCGGCGGATGGCCGCCGGGCGGTGCCAGCACGCGGTTGATGATGATGCGAAAGGCGGTGGGCGGGACCAGCGTCAGCACGCCGGCCAGCGCTCCCAGGGCCGTTGCCACCCCAATGCGCGGGTAGTACGGACGCGCCTCCTGCGCCAGGCGGCGAAGAATCGAGCGGCGGCTCATCGGCGCGTTCGTCTTGCGGTCGCGGCGACGTGAAACCTGCCCTGCCTCGAGCCGGTACTGCTAACAGACTACGTCATCCCGAGCGGATCGAGCGCAGTCGAAGGACGAAAGGGGAGCCCATGGACTGCTATTTCCACTCGAACGTTCCGTCGGTCGCGCCGTGCGCGGATTGCAACAAACCGATCTGTGCGACGTGCCGTGACGAGAACGGCTCGTGCCCGAGTTGTCGTCTCGCCGCGAAGGTCGAAGCAGCGACGGCGTCGCGACAGCAGATCGGCGGACGGGTTCCTCCTCGCCCGAGCGCGCGGCCTGCGGTCGTCACCAAAGCCGAGATCGCGGTGCCGGCGGATCCACTCGAGTCGCGCGCGCTCGTCGCGCTCGGTTATCCGCTCTGGCCGCTCGCGCTGCTCTCGCTGTTCGATCGCAAGCAGTCGCGCTATCTGCGCATGCAGGCGTTACAGGCGCTCGGCTTCAACCTCGGCATGGCCGGCTTCGCGGGTCTTCTAACGCTGCTCTCCAACGTGCCGTTCCTCGGCTTTTCGGCGTCGGTGCTGATCCCGTTCCTGATCCCGCTCTTCTTGGTCGCGAGCGTCTACTTCGGCATCAAGACCTGGAACGGCGACGAGGTTCGCGTACCGATCATCAGCGGCTGGATCGAAGACCACTTGCCTAGCGAAAACCGCGTCAACTAAAGTTATGTCATCCTGAGCGGAGCCGCGGAGCGGCGCAGTCGAAGGACTCAGTCGCGGACACAAACGCCTTAGGAACCGGTGCAAGTCGAGTGCAACGAGCGCAACGTTGAGGCAAACGGAGTACGTGAGATAGTATGAAGCGCGCCGTCCTTAGAGACCAGCGGTGCGACCATTGAAGACTGCCACGCGATAATCACCTGACCCGGGCCCGTGGCGCCCCCGGCGGAAACGTAACTGACGTTCGTCGCGCCGGCCCCGCGAAGGCCGAACCACCGCCGCCGAATCCGTCGCCGCCTTCGCCACTCGAAAAACCGCCGGGTCCTCCGCGACCGCCCTGTAAGCCACCACCGAAGCTTCCCGCACCGCGTTTGCCGCTGTCGTTGTATCCGGCGTTTCCGCGTCCACCGGCGCCGCCGGCCACGATCAGACGATCCGGCAAACGGTTTCCCCCTTGACGCACGTCCGACGCGCTGCCGCCACCTCGACCGTCGAGGGAGCCGGCGATGGCGGCATTGCCGCCCCCATTGAATCCGCCACTCGTGCTCTGCGGCGCGCCGCCAACGAAGACTACGAGCACTTCTCCCGGCACCACCGGGATGGTAGCGTGCACCAGGCCACCGCGCTTCCCGCTGCCGCCAGCGCCGCGTGCCGCAATCGCGACGCTCGTGACGGCGGCAGGCACCGTAAATTGCTTCGGCGCCCCGGTATCCGGTATAACCAAACGTTTGCATTCCTTGGGTGGACGCTAGGGCACTAGGAACGCGATTAGGTCGGGGCTCGAGTCGCGACGATCCGCCCGCACACGCCGCGAGCGTACACGCTAGGGCCATAATCAATTCACGCTTAGCGAATAGATCGAGATGCGACGAGAGACGCGTGCGACACGGCGTTGGTTCTACTCCTAACTTCTTGACGGCCGGCAATTGCTGCGAATCATATTGTCGCAGTAGGCGATCCGGCAACGAACGTGCGGTAGCGCTGTAAGAACGCCCGCGCCGCTTCGCCGTGATCGACTACGGCTCGAGGATAAGCGCCCGGCGCCGAGAGTTCGAAAGCGAGTTGCGGCGAACGCGACGCGCGGTCGTTCCAGTACGCCATCGGCACGCGCTCGAGTTGCGGAACCCAGCGGCGCACGTATCGGCCGTCGGGATCGACGCGTCGTCGCTGCCGATCGGGATTGTAGATGCGCGGGTACTGCGCCATGTCGGCGCCGACACCGGCGATCCACTGCCAGTTGCCCGTCGCCAGCGCATCGTCGTCTTCGGTGAGCAGCGCGTCCCACTCGTCGCGACCGGTGCGCCAATCCACGCCCAGATCGAAGCAGAGAAACGATGCGGCGACCGCGCGGACGTGCGGGTGCATCCACCCGGTTTCGCGCAGTTGGCGAATGCCGGCATCGACCAGCGGAAAGCCGGTCTCGCCGCGCCGCCACGCCTCGAGCGCGGGGTGCGACCGCACGAACGAAAAGCCGCGCATCTTCTCCTGTAGCGGCTCGTGCGAGCTGCGCGGATGAAACCACGCCAACTGCAGGAAAAAATCGCGCCGCGCAAGCGCGCGCAGAAACGCGCGCAGCGAGGCGCGCTCGTGCGCCGGACGTAATGCGTCGCGCAGGCGTTCGCGAACGGCGGAGACCATCGCGCGCGACGAAATCGTACCGAACGAAAGATGTGCCGACATCCGCGATGTTCCGTCCTCGGCCGGCAGGAAGGCAGCCTCGGCGTAGTGGGCGGCATCGTCGCGCAAGAAGCGTTCGAACGCGTCGCGCGCAACGCGCGAACCGGCTTTTGCCGTTCCCGGTTCGGCACCGAACTCGGCGGCCGCCGGGAGCGCCTCGCTCGAGAGATCGTCGCCGGCGAATCGCAGCAGCAGCGGATGCTCGTGCGACACGACCGGCAGTTCCCGCCATACTTCGAAGAACGGCGCGAAGGCGCGATAGCCTTCGCCCGCGCCCGAATGCGCGGCGGCGGTTTCCTCCGGTGGAATTGCAGGCGCGTCGTGCACCGCGGTAGCTTCGTACCCGGATTCTTCGAGTTCGGATTGCAGCCGCTCGGAGCGCTCGATCGCTTCGGCGCCGTACGCAGCGCTCCACGCCGCGCCGCTCGCCCCGGATTCGGCAGCGACGGCTCGCAGCACCGTGCCGGCCGGGCCCCGGCGCACGATCAGGCGACTGCCGCGATCGCGCAGTTCGCTATCGAGTGCGGCAACCGCGGCGCAGAAAAATGCGGCGCGGCGCGGCGATCGACGCAGCCGCGACGTCAGCGGCGGATCGACGACGACCACCGGCACGACCCCACCTCGCGATCCCGCGGCGCGCAGGCCCGCATGGTCGTCGAGACGCAGATCGCGCTCGAACCGATAGACGAACCGGCTCTCCGCCATCCCTCGCGCGTTTCGCGGAGACGGCGGGGCGTCCCCTAACCGCCGTTAACGGACGTCGCCCGCTTGAAACGTCAACGCGTCGCGATAGACGCCGGGAACCGCGCGCCCGTTGATCGTACGCGGGGCGTAGCGGACGCGCATTGCAGCGCGGCATACGGCCTCGTCGAGCACTACGAAGCCCGACGATTTGACGATCGTGCATTTCACCGGTGCGCCGCGTTCGTCGATGCTTACCTCGAATGCGGTCGTGCCTTCCGCGTTTTCGTAGTACGCGATCGCGGTCGGATGCGGAACGATCGCGTTCTCGCCGCCGAGCGGGGCCGCGTCGCGCGTGATACCGGAGGGCTGCATCGCGATCGATTCGGCGCGCTCCGGGGCCGGCGGTGCGGTGCCGACCGTGCGCAGTGCCGAAACGGAGCGTTCGTCGCGCTGCGACGGGCCGGCTACCGCCACGAGCGCCGGAGCCGGGCTGCGATGTACCGCCGGCGCGCGGGCAGCACTCGCTGCGGTCGCGTTCTCGGAGCGCTGCGGGATCGCGACGGCTTTAGACTCGGTGCGAACCGCTGGCGGCACAACCAGCGGCGGACGCCTCAGGGTCGCGACGTTGTGGAGTACGACGAGATCGTGCCCGGCGGCCGCACGGCGTTCGCCGGCCGGCGCGACCGGTTGGTGCGCGGCGATGGCCACGTGTTCGACCGCCGGAGTTCCGGCAACCGGCACGAGTGCGCGCGCACCCAGCCAGAGCAGCGCCACTGCGGCGGCCGCCAAACCGAACTGCCACGCGTGACGCGTGACGACGGCGCGCTTCTTGAAGTCGATTCGCACGTGCGGCGCCCAACTCTCCTCGTCGCGCGCTTGTGCGACGATCTGCATCGTGCGTTCGATGTCGCGTTCGCCTCCGAGCGCGTTCAGACACGGCGCGCAGCGTGCAACGTGAGCGCGGTACTCGTCGCGTTCCGCGTCGGACGCTTCACCGAGTGCCAGCGCACCGGCGTTCGTCTCCGCGCGAGCGCAATCGTCGAGCCTCATGAATTCGATTCCCTCTCCGTCATAACCGTTCGCAGCATCCGCATCGCGCGGCAGACGCGCTGCCGGATCGCATCCGACGTCGTGCCGAGGATCGCCGCTGCCTCCTGCGAGGAGTAGCCCGCGTAACTCGTCAGCAGCACCGCCGCCGACTGCTCCGCAGGAAGACGCCGAAGCGCTGCCTGCAGGTCGACCGACGCCGCGCTGCGCTCGTCGATCCGCCACTGTTCGCGGTCGAGTTCCCGATCGAGCGGAAGCATCCGGACGATTTTCCGGCGGCGCATGAACGAGATCGCCCCATTGGTCGCGGCCCGGTAGAGCCAGCCCGCGGTCAGCTCGCGCTGCGGGTCGGACTTCAGGATGCGATACGCGGCCAAGAACACGTCTTGCGTCAGGTCGAGCGCCACCTCGGCGTCGCCGACCATCCGCCGCAGATGCCGCGCGAGCTTCGTCTGATACTCGCGCACCATCGTCTCGACGCGCGCCTGGGCGGCATCGGTTCGGTCCGCCTGCAGGTAGACCTCGTCCATTCGGTCCCCCTTCCCTTTGGCAACGTTCGGCGGCGGCGGCCCGTGACGCTGCGTTCCCCGGCCGGCGCTAGCCGCCGATCTCCGAGAAGGCGCGCATGCGGGAGGCCGCTTCGCCAAGGCGCAGGTGATGGCGTTCCGGCTTGATCAGCATCGCCGAACGCATAATCTCCGCCAGTTCGCCGGTGTCCGCGCCGCGACGCAGCGGACCGCGCAGATCGATCGCCTGATCGCCGAAGAGGCAGAGGCGCAGACGCCCGTCGGCCGTAAGGCGCACGCGGTTGCAGCGATCGCAGTAGTCGTGCGAGAGGGGGCTGATGACGCCGACGCCGCCGTGCCCGCCGGCGAATGCGAAATACCGCGCGGGGCCGTTGCCCGGCGGCCCGGCGACCGGATGCAGCGCGCCGATCGCGGAAACGCGGCCGAGAATTTCGTCGCTCGATACGTATGCCTCCGATTGCAGGCCGAGGTTCTCGCGCACCGGCATCACCTCGATGAAGCGTACGAAAACGCGGCGTTCCCGCGTGAGCTCGGCAAATGCCGCGATCTCATCGTCGTTGACGCCGCGCATGACGACGCAGTTCACTTTCACCGGCGTCGCGCCGGCGGCGATGGCCGCATCGATGCCGCGCAGCACGCGGTCGAGCCCCGGCCGGCGCGCGATTGCTGCGAAGCGATCCTCGCGCAGCGTGTCGAGCGACACGTTCACGCGCCGCAGACCTGCGGCGCGAAGTTCGGGAAGTTGTTCCTCGAGCAGAAGCCCATTGGTCGAAAGCGCCACGTCGTCGATGCCCGGAGTTTGCGCGATGCTTGCGACCAGCCGGTGCAGGCCGGGACGCAGCAGCGGCTCGCCGCCGGTCAGACGCACGGCGCGAACGCCGGCCGCCGCCGCCGCGCGAACGATCTCGACGATCTCTTCGTCGGTCAGCATCTCGCCGCGCTGCAGCCACGGAAGCCCGCCTTCCGGCATGCAGTATACGCAGCGCAGGTTGCACTTGTCGGTGACCGAGACGCGCAGGTATGTGATCGGGCGATTGAAGGTGTCGCTCAGCGGCGCGCGCGTCAGGTCGACCAGCATTACTGCGAAAACACCGCGTCGGGAATCTCGGCGTTGATTTTGTAGCCGTCGATCGTCGAGGTGATGTCGGCGGTGTAACCCGGCTCCTGAACGTGACCCGTTTGCGACGTCACGACGACCGCACCCCCGGTGTGGCCGTAGCGGTTGTTCATCTCGGCATAGCCGCCGTTGTCGTAGTACCAGCGCATCGAGGAAACGGTCGCACTCTTGTCGTCGGCGCGGGCCTCAACGTGCTCGATGTTGCCCTTTTTGAGTGGGACGAGCCGGTAGGCCGTCGTCGTTCCGTCGTCGGAAACCACGGTCACTTGATAGACTTCGCGCCAGCGCGAGGGCGGTTCGACGTGGGCGTAGAGTTTGTTGAACTGCTCGGCAACGGCCGGAACGCCGCTGGTGAAGACGACTTTGTTCTGGTCGGGCTCCTTATGATAGTAGGTTCCGACCAACTGCACGCTGAGGAACGGAAAGCTCTTCAGCGCGACGTTTGCGTGCATCGTCGCCGTAAACGAGCGCAAGTCCGGATTGATCGCCGCCATGCGGTCGAGCAGATCGCCGGCGGCGTTTGCGCGCAGCGCGGCGGCGTTCAGGGCGAGGGCCGCGACTGCGGCGACGAATCGTTTCATGCATCTCCAGGCTGGAAGGCTTCGAGGGCGGCACGGATCTCTTCGAGCACGCCGCCGTCCTTCTCTACCCAATATCGTCGCCGTAAGGCTGTGAGCGCTCTGGGAGCGCCGATCCGGCCGAGCGCCCAGGCCGCGTGCCCCCGAACCATCGGGTGCGGATCCTCATGCAGCGCTAACGCGAGCGCCGGGACCGCGGAGCGGTCGAGAGCGTTGCCGAGCGCGACCGCCGCGTTGCGCCGGAGCACGGCCGCTCCGCGCCATCCCATCGCCGTTCGAGCAAAGCGCCGTTTGAAATCGCCGCTGCGCAACCGCAACAGCGCCGTGAGCGATGGGCGTGCCGTCTCGTCCTCGAGCGGTGCGTTTGCGCGCACATCGCCGGCGTTGCCGGCGGCCTGCGTCGGCGGGCACGCGAGTTGGCAGAGATCGCATCCCCACACCCAATCACCGATCAGCGGGCGCAGTTCGCGCGGAATTTCGTCGGTGCGTTGCGTTAAGTCGGCAATGCAGCGGGTGGCATCGATCGTATAGTCGCCGCGCAACGCGCGCGTCGGGCAGACGTCCACGCAGCGCGCGCACGCGCCGCAGCTCTTGCGCAGCGGCGGGTCGGGCGGAAGCGTCAGCGTGGTGATCACCTCGCCGAGAAATACGAAGGAGCCGCTCTTGGGGGAAATGAGATTCGTGTGCTTGCCGATCCAACCCAATCCCGCACGCGCCGCAACGGCACGTTCCGCTAGCGGGCGCGTGTCGCACGCGACCGCCGTCACGCGCTCGCCGGCGGCTGCGTCGAGTGCGCGGGCAACGCCGTCGAGGGCTGTGCGAACGCGCCGGTGATAGTCACGCGACCACGCGTAGTTCGAGACCCGGCCGCGCAACGGCGCGTGGCGCGGCTGCGGGGTGGCGTAGGCAAATGCCAGGCAAACGACGCTGCGAGCACCTTCCAGCAGCGCCGCGGGATCGTTCGCCCGTGCGGCATATGCTCCGTCGTACGGCCACGTCGCCAAGTCCCCGCGCGCAAACGAGGCGCGCATGCGCTTGCGCGCTTCGCCGTCGGCACTCGCCGTCGCGACGCGAACCTCCGCCGCCCCGAGCGCGCGCCCCGTCGTAATCGCCAACGCTTTCAACTCCGCGGGATTCATCGGCACGATCCGTTCGTCACAGCGATGCCAACGGCGCGGGTTTCCCGCGCGGGAAAGCCGCATCGATCGCCGCAACGTCGGCGTCGTCGAGCGTGAGGTCGCCGGCTCCCGCGTTTTCACGCACGTGCTCGACGCGCGAGGCCTTCGGAATCGTGAAGACGTGGGATTCACGCGTGAGGAACGCAAGAATCGCCTGCCGCGAAGTCGCGCCGTGTTTGCCGGCCACGGCGTCGAGGACGCCGCCCGCAGCGGCGTGCGCTTGCGGAAATCGTCCGCGCCCGAAGGGCGTGTAGGCGACGATCGCGATCCCGCGCTCCCGCGCGGCCGGTATCACGCGATGTTCGGCCCCGCGTTCGTTGAGGTGGTAGAGCACTTGATTGCACGCAAGCGGCACCGGCCCGAGATGCGACGCCGCCTCGAGCATCTCGTCCGCATCGAAGTTGCTGACCCCGACGAATCGCGTCTTGCCGTCGCGTGCGAGCCGTCCGAGGGCGCGCATCGTCTCCTCGAGCGGATGTTCGCCCTGCCAGTGCAGCATGTAAAGGTCGATATAGTCGAGCCCCAGTCGCGCGAGGCTGCGATCGGCCGCCGCGAGCGTACCGCGAAAGTCAGCATTGCCCGGCAGCACCTTGGTCGCTACGAAGAGCGCGTCGCGGGGGAGGCCGGCAATTGCCTCGCGCACGAGTTCCTCGACGCGTCCCGAGCCGTACATCTCGGCAGTGTCGACGTGCGTCATGCCGAGTTCGATGCCGAGCCGCAGCGCGCGCCGCGCTTCCTCCGCGCGCGCTCCGCGTTCGGGAACGTCCCACGTGCCCTGACCGACGACGGCCACGTCGACGCCCGTGGCGCCAAACGGTTTCTTCTTCATTTCAGGAGTCTCAAAAGAATTCGAACTCCGGACGTTGCGCGGCGTATGCCAGCAAGCCTCCGCGCAAATGTGACAACCGGCCGAACCCCGCCTCGCGCAGCCGTCGCACGGCCCAGCGCGATTTGACCCCGACGCGGCACGCGACGACGTAACGCTTGGCCGTGTCGAGTTCGTGCATGCGCGCCTCGAGTTGGCTGGCCGGAATCTCGATTGCACCGCCGAGCGTGCCGAGCACCGCCTCGTGCGGTTCGCGCACGTCGAGCAGCAGCGCACCGGCAAGCGCCGCGTCGAGCGCCGCCGGCTCGACCTCGTCGACGCCCGCTCCAGAGCCGTCCGTCACGACGATGGCTGCCAGCTGCGAGATCGAGGGCCGTTCGCCGCAGATCGCGCATCCCGGATCGCGCGCGAAACGCACTTCGCGCACGCGCGCCCCTAGCGTCTCGATCAGCATCAACCGCCCTGCAAGTGGTTCGCCGATTCCGAGAAGCACTTTGAGCGTCTCGCTCGCCTGCCACGCGCCCACGATGCCGGCGAGCGCGCCCATCACGCCGCCCTCTGCGCAACTCGGCACGCTTCCGGGCTCCGGCGCCTCAGGATAGAGGCAGCGGTAACACGGGCCGCCTTTCAGCGCAAAGACGCTGACTTGCCCGTCGAAGCGAAAGATCGACCCGTAGACGTCGGGCTTGCCTTCGAGCACGCATGCGTCGTTGAGCAGATAGCGCGTTTCGAAACGATCCGTGCAATCGAGCACTGCGTCGTAGAGGCGCACGAGGTCGCGCGCGTTGCGCTCGTCGACGTCGACTGCGATTTCGTCTACGGCGACGAGCGGGTTGAGCGCATGCAGCCGTTCGGCCGCGGCGACCGCTTTGTTGCGTCCCACGTCGGCGGTGGCGAAGATCGTCTGGCGCTGCAGATTCGTTTCGTCGACGGCGTCGCCGTCGGCAATGCCGATGCGCCCCACGCCTGCGGCCGCGAGGTATTGCAGCGCAGGCGAGCCCAAACCGCCGGCGCCGACGACGAGCACGCGGGCCGATGCGAGCCGCTCTTGGCCGCGCAGGCCGATCTCGGGCACGAGCAGATGACGGCTGTAACGGCGCAGAGCCTGCGCCCCGAGCGGCGTCACGCTTCGCGCGGGTGCAGCGCGTTCAGCCATTCGAGCACCGTGGCGCGCGCGCGTTCGCCCGCGTAGGTGTGGTCGCTGTCGATGCGCGCGAAGGTCTTCGGTTCGGGTGCACGCTCGTAGAGGTCTCGCACGCTCGATTCATTCACCATGGCGTCGCGAGATGCGGCGACGTAGAGCGCCGGCCGGCCGGCCAGCCGGGGCAGCATCGCGGCATAGCGCTCGTCGACGCCGTCGACGAGTTCCGGAAGGCTCACGCCGTTGACGTAAGACGAACGGAAGTCGGTCGCACCGGCTTGGCGCAGCGTCGAGAGCGAGGTCGGCCGTCCGTAACCCGTCGCTATCGCGATCGTGCCGAGGATCGCCGCATCGAGCGCCGCCGTAAACACGGCCGTCATTCCACCCATGCTGTGGCCGAGCGCGTAAACGGCTGCGTCGCCGCGTTCGCGCGCGAAGCGCACCGTCGCTGCCATCGCGTCGATGCAATCGTCGACGCCGCGCAGCGCTCCGCCGCTCGCGCCGAGCTTGTGTCCGGGAAAGTCGAGGTTGTAGATACCGAACCCGTGAGCCGCGAGAAACGAGCACAGAAAATCGAGATTATGCTTGCTCGACGAGTAACCGTGGGCGGCGACGACGGCGATGCCGCGCGGCCGGCGCGGCTCGTACCACAATACCGCGACGCGGTTGCGTTCGCCCGCGACGTTGAAGAGTTCGACGTTAGCCAACGCGGTTCGCCTTCCACTCGGCCGCGCCGCCGCCATACCGCTCTTTCTTCCAAATCGGCGCCCGGCGCTTGACTTCGTCGACTGCGAAACGGCACGCGGCAAAAGCGGCGTCGCGATGCACGCCGGCAGCGGCCACCGCGATCGTGACCTCGCCCGGACGCGCGTCTCCGGTGCGGTGCACGATCGCAACCCGCAGCGCACCGAAACGCTCGCAAGTTTCGTTCGCGATGCGCTCGAACTCGGCGAGCGCCATCGGTTCGTAGGCTTCGTAGGTGAGGCCTTCGACGCTGCGGCCGTCGTCGGCGCGTGCGCGCACCGCTCCGAAGAACGTAACGATGCCGCCGGCGTCGTGACCGAACGCCGCGACGAACGCGAGCGGATCGATGCCGTCGCGCGCGATGCGAAACACCGCTCAGCCGCCCCCGACCGGCGGCAGCAGCGCGAGGTCGTCGCCGGCCGCGAGCGGCTCGGCGGATTCACCGATGCGGCCGTTGCGCGCGATGCGAATCGTCGCGGCGAGTTCGCGCAGCGCGGGAAAATCGCGCAGCAGCGCCGTCCACGCGTCGGCAACGCAGGCGCCGTCGCCGACCTCGAGCGTGAAGTCGCCGCTCGGCAACAGTTCTCGCGCCCGCGCGAACGCCAGCACGCGCACGGTCATCGAACGTAACGCTCGATGGCGCACGCGACGCCGTCGCGATCGCACGGCGCCGTCACGCGCCCGACGGCTTCGCGTACGTCGGCCGGCGCGTTGCCCATCGCTACGCCGATGCCCGCCCAGCTCAACATCGGCACGTCGTTTCGTGAGTCGCCGATCGCGAGCACGCGCGCGGCCGGAATCTCGAAGTCGCCGCAGAGGCGCGCCAGCGCGTTGGCCTTGGTCGCCTCCGGGCTCGTCACCGCGCACTCCTCGAAATCGCCCCACACTTCGTCTTTGAAATGGAGCGGCAAATGCGCGAAGACGGCTCGCATCCGCTCGGCGGCGCGCCGTCCCATGAACCGCACGAACGTCGGCGCGAACGTCAGCGAGTCGCTCAGCGAACGGACCTCGAGCCAATGCGGACCGCGCATGTCTTCCATGTGCAACGACGTCCCCTCGAGTCGCAGGAAGCGCTCCTCGAGATAGACCGCGACGTCCAAGCGGTGGTTTTCCGCATAGCGCACCATCGGCATTGCGAGCGCGAGCGGAATCGGAATGTGGCCGAGCGTGCGCCCCGAGAGAAAATCCTTCGTTAGCGCGCCGTGCGCGCAGATGGCCGGCAGATCGAGTTTCAGTTCGCGTACGACGCGCGCCGCGGCGTCGGCTCCGCGTCCCGTGACCAGCACGACGCGCACGCCGGCGTCCAGCGCCTGGCGTACCGCCATCCGGTTTCCGGGAGAGATGCCGTCGCGCTCGTCGAGGAGGGTCCCGTCGAGGTCGAGGGCGATGAGGTCGATCCGCCGCCGCACGACGCCAACTATACTCCGGCGGGTCCGAGCTTTCATGGAGCCGAACCACCAAATGAAGATGGCCGGAAGGATCGCTCGTTCGATCGCCGCGCTGCTCGCCATAGCCGCGGGCTCGGCCGCGCGTGGCGCCGCCGCACCCCCCGGCTGCACGCAAGAAACGCTGCCGGTTCGCGGCATCCCGGTCACGATCGCCTACTGCGTCGTCGCGCCCCCGCGATTCGAAGGCGACGAACTGGTCGTGCCGGTCTCCTCATCCTTTGCCGCGCCCGGCGGCACGTTCGGCCGCCTGCGCGAACTGCGCTTCGTCGGCGGCGAGGGCGTCTCGCGAATCCTCGAAAACGTCCAGCTCGGGCGCCTCGGCATGCCCGGCGTGCTCCATTTGACGCTCGTCTTTGCGTACGGCGAGGTGCGCGTCGAGGGAGCGCTGCTCAGCCCCGGAGGCGTCACCATCAAGTAGCCCGGCGCCCTGTGGTTGCAACCCTCAGGCCGGACGGGCACTTTATAACTCCGAGGTATTTCACCATGCGGCGTCTCTATATCGCGTTCAGCAACGCCAAGATCCCGGACGGCTGTCGACAGGGAGCATAACGTCTTCATGCCTTGCACGGCTATCAAGCCCGATCTCACGGTTCGGGAGCGAGCGCGCCACCTCTACGAAACGATCTCACCCGGTTTATTCCGGGTCAGCGACGAGCAAGAACGGGTCGCATGGCGCATCAGTCCCGAGCCGTTTGCTTTGTCTGCCACGCAGTTTGCGGAGATCGAACGACTCGGTCACGATTTCCTCGCCTTCTATCGCGCGCTCAACAATCTCTATAATCGCAGCGCTCGAGGCACCGCGCCGGCGTTCATCGCCGAGTACCTCGATCGCGGCAAGCCGGAGCGAATCGTCAAGTTGGCGCGCCAAAACCGATTCAAGCAAGAGATCCCAGCGATCATTCGTCCGGACCTCATGCTCACCGACGACGGCTTCACCGCAACCGAACTCGACAGCGTTCCCGGCGGCATGGGATTCGTCGGCGCTACGACCGAGGCGTATTGCCAGCTCGGCATCGAGAGTGCGGGGGGAGCCGACGGGATCCCCAAGGGTTTCGCCGCCATGCTTGCCCACCTCACGCACGTCGAACGTCCCGTCGTCGCGATCGTCGTCTCCGACGAATCCGCCGACTACCGCAGCGAGATGGGTTGGCTGGCGAACGCGCTGCGGCGCCTCGATATCGCCGCCGCGTGGCTGCGCGAGCCGGGTGAGATTTATTTTACCGAAGCCGGACTCTTCATCCGGCACGAGGACGGTCGCGAAGAGCGTCTCGACGCGATCTATCGTAACTTCGAGATGTTCGATCTCTTCAACGTGCCCAAGCAAGAGTTGATGCTTTACGCCGCGCGGCACAACCGCGTGAAGATGACGCCGCCGCCGAAAGCCAACCTCGAAGAGAAACTCTCGTTCGCGCTCTTCCACCACTACGCGCTCGCACCGCTATGGATCGGCGAACTCGGGAAGGACCGCTTCGAGCGGCTCCGCGCCGTCTTTCCTAAAACCTGGGTGATGGATCCGCGACCGCTGCCGCCGCAAGGCGTCATCGCCGGCTTGGAAGCCGGCGGAACGCCGGTTTCCGACTTTCGCCGCCTGATCGATCTCGGAAAGAGCGAACGCGATTACGTCGTCAAGCCTTCGGGATTCTCCGAACTAGCGTGGGGATCGCGCGGCGTCAAGATCGCCAACGATCTTACGAAGGACGAATGGGTCGCAACGATCGATACGGCGCTTACGTCGTTCGAGACAACGCCCTACGTGCTACAGGAATTCCACAAAGCCAAGCGGCTGCGCCAAACGTATTTCGATCGCGAGAGCGACGAGATTCGCACGTACGACGGACGCGCGCGGCTCTGTCCGTACTATTTCGCTACCGCCGACGACGAGGTCACGCTCGGCGGCATTCTCGCGACGATCGCTCCCGCCGACAAACGGCTGATTCACGGCATGACCGACGCCGTGATGACGTCGTGCGCCGTGCGCGAAGAGGAAGCCGGCTAGCCTTCTACTAGGAACCCGCGGCGACGGCGCAGGCAGCGTCGACGAGGCGATCGATCTCTTCGGCGGTGTTGTAACCGTGCGGCGCGACGCGCACCCCGGTTGGGCGATAGGTCGTCACGACGCCGGCGCGCTGCAGAGCGCGCCCGAGTTCGACGCTGTCGCGCCCCGGCATCCAAAACGTCACGATGCCCGAAGAAACGCCGCTCCCACGAGGCGACGCGACGACCGCACCGGCCGCCGTCAAGCGATCGCAGAGATAATCGGTGAGGTGCAGCACGTGGCGCTCGATCGCCTCGATGCCGCTGCGTTCGAAGAGTTCGATCGACTTCACGAGCGAAAGCGTGCCTGCGATGTTCGGCGTTCCGCCTTCGAAACGCATCGCCTCGGCTGTGTAGGGCTGGTCGTACGCGTGAAAATCCCAGATGTCGCAGACCGAGCGCCAGCCGGGCATGGTCAGTGCAATCCGCTCGGTCAACTCCTCGCGCACGTAAAGCAAACCGATGCCGTGCAGCCCGAGCATCCATTTGCCCGCCCCCGCGTAAAGTGCATCCGCGCCGGCGTCGCGCACGTTGAAACGCAGCGCTCCCAGTCCTTGGATCGCATCGACGCAGAGCAGTGCGCCCGCCGAGTGCGCTACCTCGCTCAAACCCGCGACGTCGTGGCGGTAACCGTCGGCATACGAAACCCACGACACCGTGACGGCGCGCGTGCGCGACGTGATTTCGCGCCGCAGCCGATCGGGCGTGAGGCGCTCTTCGAGGGTCGAGAGCAGACGGACGTCTACGCCGCGCCTCCGCAGCGCGTACCACGGCACCGCGTTGGCGGGAAACTCGTTGTCGCAGAGCAGTACTTCGTCGCCTTCGCGCCAGTCGATGCCTTGCGCGACGATGTTCGCGCCGATGCTCGTGCTCGGAATCGTCGCGATCTCGGCGCCTTTCGCGCCGATGAAGCCGGCGATGCGCTCGCGAAACTCCGGCATGCGTTCGTCGTAGGGCCAGGTCCCCAACACGCCCGCTTGCGCGTGGGCGCGCAGCAGTTCGGCGAGCGCTCCGAGCGTCGACCGCGACAAGATGCCGACGGCGGCGTGATTGAGGTAGGCGAGGCGCTCGGTGACGGCAAATTCCCCGCGCGGAAGCGGGGTGCTCACTCGGTGCCGATCATGTCCTTAGTGTGCCACGCGATGTTGCCGGCGCGGTCGCCCACGCGCTCGATCGATGCGAGCACGAATAGATAGCGCGTCCCCGGGCGCACGATGTCCGGATCGCCGCGCATTTCCTCCTGCAGCAGTTTGATGCTGCGCTTATAAAGTTTGTCGACTTGGTCGTCGCGGTCGATGACTTCGCTGGCCAGCGCGGCGTTGCGCTCGGTATAGGCGCGCATCGCGTCGAGGAGCATCGCGTGCGCGACCGACGCGATGCGATCGATCTCGACCTTCTGCGGACGCATCGCCTGGTCGGAGAGTTTGATGGCGTTCTTCGCGATGTCGACCGCATAGTCGCCGACGCGCTCCAGATCGGTCGCGATTTCGAGCATCGCCGCGATTTCGCGCAGTTCGCCGGCCACGGGCTGCTGCCGCCAGATCAGTTCGATGCAGTGCGCTTCGACGCGACGGCGAAGATCGTCGATCGCATCGTCTCCGGCAACGACGCGCGCGCCCGACGCGGCGTCGCGCCCGTTGAGGGCATCGACCGCGACGCGAATCGCGTCGCCAACGAGCGCGCCGAGCCGAACGACGTCGAGCCGCGTGCCTTCGAGTGCCTCGTGATATGCGATCCGCAATTCCTGTCCTATTCCTCCAAATGTAACGCCCCGAGCAAGGTCCTAGTATAGGGCAAAGGTCCCTTCCCCGCAACGCAACGAATGGACCTGCGCTCTTCACCAAACCATAAGGTAACCGGAATCGACTTCTCTGAACTTAGGAGGAACGTTCGTGCCTGACATCCGCAGCGTCGGCGTCTGCGGCGCCGGCTTGATGGGAAACGGAATTGCGCAGACCTGCGCGACCGCGGGATTCGACGTGGTGCTGCTCGAGGCGGCGCAGGAGCCGCTCGATCGCGGCATGAGGGCGATCGGCGCCTCTCTCGATAAATTCGCCGAAAAAGGCAAGCTGACGCCCGCCGAGCGCGACGCGACGTTCGCGCGAGTTGCACCCACGACCGACGTCGCGGGGCTGAAGCATTGCGATCTCGTCATCGAAGCCATCGTCGAGAACGTGGAAGTGAAGGTTGAACTCTTTCGGCGCCTCGACGATTTGCTCGCACCGCACGCGATCGTCTGCACGAACACCTCGAGCCTCTGCGTCATCGAACTCGCCGCGAAGACGAAACGACCGGACAAGATCGCCGGCCTGCACTTCTTCAATCCCGTGCCGATCATGAAACTCGTGGAAGTCGTGAAAACGATCGCGACGTCGCAAGCGACGATCGACGCCCTCTTCGCCTTCGCCAAGAAACTGGGGAAGGAACCGGTTCTCGCTCAAGATACGCCGGGGTTCATCGTCAATCGCCTGTTGGTGCCCTATCTGCTCTACGCGATTCGGCTGCTCGAACAGGGGTTGGCCAGCAAAGAAGACCTCGACAAAGGAATGAAGCTCGGCTGCGGCTATCCGATGGGTCCCTTCGAGCTGCTCGACTTCGTGGGTCTCGACACGACCTACTACATCGCCGAGATCATGTTCGATGAGTTCAAAGATCCCATGATGGCCGCGCCGCCGCTGCTCAAGCGCATGGTGTTGGCGGGACGTCTCGGCCGCAAGAGCGGAAAGGGATTCTACGACTATGCCTGAGGCGTCCGCGTTTCAAGACATCCTCGTGACGGTCGACGCGCCCGTCGGAATCGTCACGTTCAATCGGCCGGCCGTGCTCAACGCGCTGCGCTCGAATCTGCTGACGGAAGTCTCGCGCGCGCTGACGCAACTCGAGGACGACCCGGCCGTGCGTGCGATCGTCATCACGGGTGCGGGCGAGAAAGCGTTTGCCGCCGGCGCCGACATCTCGGAGCTCAATGCTTTGCCCAGCGCCGGGCACGGCGCCGACCAAGCGCGCTTCGGGCAGGCGCTCACGCGAAAGATCGAGCGGCTGCGCAAGCCGGTCATCATGGCGGTGAACGGATTCGCACTGGGCGGAGGCTGCGAACTTGCGATGGCCGGCGACATTCTCATCGCCTCCGAAAACGCAAAGTTCGGGCAGCCGGAAGTCAACCTCGGCTTGATACCGGGGTACGGCGGCTCGCAGCGCACGACTCGCCTAGTCGGCAAGGGCATGGCAATGTATCTCTGTCTCACCGGCGAGTTGATCGGCGCGCAAGAAGCGCTCCGCATCGGTCTCGTGCAGAAGGTCGTGCCCCTCGCGGACTTGATGGACGAAGCCAGACGCATCGCGGCGACGATCGCATCGAAGGCGCCGCTCGCAATCGCGGCCTGCAAACGCGCCATCAACAACGGCGCGCATCTCTCGATCGACGACGCGCTCGAACTCGAAGCCTTAGAGTTCGGCACGCTCGTCGACACCGAGGACATCAAAGAAGGCACCGGCGCCTTCCTCGAAAAGCGCAAACCCTCATGGAAAGGACGCTAGCGCATTACATCCAGCGAGCTTCTCGCTGAACGCACGCAACCGCGCGCTTCGCCATGTCATCCTGAGCGGAGGCGCGCTTCGACTCGCTTCGCTCGCTCAGCACAGGCTGCGCGCCGCAGTCGAAGGACGCCGCGCGGCAACGCCGCCTTCGGGTCGTTCGTCGCGCCGCGTCCATGCGGCGCTCCTACTACGCCGCGCTCGCGCCGCCTGTTAAGGAAAATTATGGCCTCCAGCCAAAGGCGCTCGCGTCGGAGTCCCTCAGCGGCCTTGCCGCACGCCGTCCTTCAACCGCGCGCCGGGGTGGTGTGCGGTTGCGTTCGTTCAGCGAGCAGCGAGCGTTTTTTCTGCGTTGGTCATTGCTAGCGAGATGGCGGGATTGAGACCTTGCCATTTCGCGCGAATGCGTCCTTGCGGATCGACGACGACGACCGTCGGGAAACCGTCGATTCCGAAGATGCCCTGCGAGTCGCCGTGCGGATCCATTGCGACGTCGCCCAAGCCGTGCGTGCCTGCAAATGCGGCGACCGCAGCGCGCGGCTCGGCGACGTCGACCGGAACGACGAGCGCGCCGGGATGCGCTTTCGCCCACGCCGTAACCAGCGGCATCTGCACTTTGCACGGCACGCACCACGACGCGTAGAAATCGAGGAAGAGCAGACGCCCGCGCGCGCCGGCGACGCGGAACTGACTGCCGTCGAGCCGCGTGAAGACCGCGTGCGGTGCGGGCGCCGCGGTCGAAGCGGCACCGAAGGAGCGCGGCGCGATGAAGATCTTCCAGATCGCGAATCCGAGGACGAGCGCGGCGGCAACGTCCCACAGTCGCGCCCGTGGGAAGCCACGTTTTTGATCCTCGGACCGATTACTCGGCGACGAAGACTGCTGCAATCCCCTGTCCGCCACCGATGCACGCCGACGCAACGCCGTAACCGCCGCCGCGCCGGCGAAGATCGTGCAACGTCGTGATCGCCAGCCGCGCACCCGAAGCGCCTAAGGGATGGCCGAGCGAGATCGCGCCGCCGTGTGGATTCAAACGCAGGCCGTTGCGCTGCGTGCCCATCTCGCGCAGACACGCAAGCACCTGCGGTGCGAAGGCTTCGTTGATTTCCATGACGGCGAGATCTTTTTCGCCGATGCCGGCGCGTGCCAGCGCTTTCGGAATCGAAAACGCCGGACCGATGCCCATGATGCTCGGATCGACGCCGACGACGCTCGCGCCCGAGAGCCGGCCGATCCATTCGACGCCGTCGGCTTGAGCCTGTTTGACGGTCGTCATCACGACCGCGGCGGCGCCATCGGTGATGCCGCTGGCGTTGCCCGGCGTCACCACGCCGTCTTTAACGAAGCGCGCCGGGAGCTTCCCGAGTTTTTCCAGCGTGAGGCCGGCGCGCGGACCTTCATCGTTTTCGACCGTCACGGTCGAGCCTTTCGGACCGGGAACCTCGACGGGCACGATCTCTTCGGCGAAATAGCCGCTCGATTGCGACTCGAGCGACCGCTGCTGACTCTCGAGAGCAAAGGCGTCGCACTCGTCGCGCGTGACGCCATACTTCTTCGCGAGATTCTCGGCGGTGATGGCCATCGGCGTGTTTCCGTAGGAATCGGTCAGCGCGGTCCACAGCGAGTCTTCGAACGCGACGTTCTGGCCGAAGTGAAAGCCGCGCCGCGCTCCGCGAACGACGTGCGGCGACTGGCTCATGTTCTCAGTGCCACCGGCCAGGGCATAGGTGGACGTGCCGAGCGCGAGCGATTGCGCGGCGGAAAGGATCGCTTGCAGTCCCGATCCGCAGAGCCGGTTCAGCGTCAGTGCCGGCACGCCGATCGGCAACCCGGCGCGCAGACCCACGTGCCGCGCGAGATAGATGGCGTCGGCGCTCGTTTGCATGACGTTGCCGAACACGACGTCGTCGATGCGATCCTTCGGCACGCCGCTGCGGGCAATCGCGGCCTCCGCCGCGGCGACCGCCAAGTCGGTGGCGGTAAGCTCCGCGAGCGCCCCGCCGAGATTGCCGAAAGGGGTGCGGGCGCCGGCGACGATGACGACGTCGCTGTCGTGGAGGGGCATGCTCATGCGCGCGCCTTCGGCAGGCGCCCGCGGAGGCCATCCCTAAAACGGGCCGCCTATGCCAATCAACCGTCCTGCTGCGGTGAATCTCGACGCCCGCTCGCTCTCGCCTGCGACCAAGACCGATCAGATCCTTGAAGCCTTCGACAAACTTCAGATCGGGACGGCGCTGGAGATCAACGAGGAGACCGACCCGCGCGCGCTGCGCAACGAGATGACGCAAATGCGCCCCGGCCAGTTTTCATGGGACGCCCGCAACCTCGGCAGCAACCGCTGGACGGTTCGCCTCGAGCGCATCGACGAGCATGCTAGCGGCGAAACGCTCCTCGGGCACGTGTCGCAGTTCACGGCCGCCAAGGCCAACACGATCAAAGAACTTGCGGCTCAGATGAGCGAACGCACCTACAAATCGGGCGACACGATTTTCGACGAGGGCGAGATGTGGCCGTACCTTGGTATCGTGAAGACCGGCAAGGTCATCTACACGCTGCTCTCGCCCGACGGGAAGACGCACACGATCGGCGAGCGCTTGACGCACGACACGCTCAACGAGAGCGGGACGTTCGACGGCGGCGGCGCGACGACGCGTGCCGAAGCGCTGACCGACGCCACCGTGATCACGCTTCCGAGCGAAGCGGTCATTCACGCCGCTCGCAACGACGCGGAACTCGCGCTCGGCTTTCTCATCGCGTCGTCCCAAGCTCGCCGCCGTTCGATCGACACGATTGCCGATCTCGCGTTCGCGCACGTACTCCAGCGCGTCGCGAAGTTTCTGCTCGGCTACGCGCGCGCCTCGATGGGCATGACGCGCGGTCTTCCAGGGGTGGAACACCTGTCGCAGGCACAAATCGCCGCCGCGGCCGGAACCGTCCGCGACATGGCCGCTCGTGCGTTGCTCCGCTTAAAGAATGCGGGGGCCGTCGAACTCGATCGCGGCCGCGTTAAGGCGATCGATCGCCCGCGCCTCGAGGCGTTCGCGCACAACGTCCAAGCGCCACCGGTCTAAAGGCGCTCTCTTAAGGAAGCCACAGCGGCGTAGCCTGCCACCAGCAGCTCGCCGGGATCGTCCCGTACACGTTGGCGGCAAGTGCGGGATGTAGCTGCGCGGCGTAGTTGCAAGGTGGCTCTTTATTGAACCAGGTCCAATCGTAGTTCGGCCGGTAGCGTCGGATCTTGTGATCGGGCGCAGCTGGCGCGTTCCACTGGCGCATCGATGGACCGCCGCCGGACGGGCGCATGAGCGACCCGGCGCCCGGGGGTCGAGCAGCGCCGAAGCCACCGCTCGAGACGTGCCCCGATCCTCCGCCGGAGGACATCCCACTCGAGGGCGCCGCAGTCGCTGCCAATGGCGCGACGATTGCCGCACAAAGTGCGGCAATCGTCAGCGAGCGATGAAAGGTCCCGTTAGATTCGATAGACATCGGCAGTTGCATTCGGATCGATCAGTGTCGGATGGACCCGCGGCCCGGAGCAAACGATGACGTCGCGACCGATCTCGATGCGAATGCGGGAGATCTCGCCGTTCTGCACGTCGTCGACGGCGCAGCCCAGGACTCTCCCGGGAACCTGAGCCATCACGATGTAGCGGCCCGGTTCCAGCGTAATATCCCGGAAGAAGCCGTGTCGATCGGTCTCGAGTTTGCGAATGGTCGTGCCGTTCTCGACGAACGGCGCACGATAGTACATGATTTGGGCACGATCGATCGGCTGGCCGGATTTCATATCCACCACGTAACCCGCGATTCCGCCGCTCGTATCGTCGGCGAAGGCCGGTATCGCGATGAGGCTCGCGAGCGCGAGCACGGTTCCCAGCAGTTTCATGCCTTGGCTATACCCATTAGTGCGCGTCCTTACGCTTCGACCGATTCGAGGGCCGCCGTCTCATCGCCCGCTACCTGCGAATCGAAAGCCGCTCGCTTACTTTTTGCAGCAGCGTCGGCAAGCGGCTCCGACGAACCGGAGGCAGCGCCGGCGCTCGCAGACGAGCGTGCCAGTGATTCGCGCCCCTTGCGTATCGATCCGATGGCACTCGAGAGCCGGCCTTCCATCTCGGCCAAAACTTGCGTAGCGTAGTGGTCGGCGCCGTCGCGAACCTTGCGCGCGGCCGCTTCGGCCTCGCGCAACACCACCTCGGCCGTCGTTCGGGCGCGCTGGACGATCTCGTTCTGATCGACGAGTTCCTCATGCTTGCTTGCCGCCTCGTCGACGATCGCTTGCGCCTTCTCTTGCGCGGCCCGCAGGACCCGGTCCTGATCCTTGGCGATGATCTGCGCGCGGCCGACTTCGACCGGCAGCGACGCGCGAATCTTCTCCACCAGCTCGATGAGGCGCTCTTCGGATAGGACGCGGTAGCCCGCTGGGAGCCACGTCCCTTCGTGCACGTAGGCCTCGAGTTTGTCCAGCACGCGATAGACCGACATGAATACCTCCGCTTAAGAACGAGATTCGTGTAACCCGGCGCGTTTGACCGTCATGAGCCGGAGAACCGGTTCGGGCACGAGCGACGCCACGTCGCCGCCGAGAAAGAAGACCTCTTTGACCAAACTGGAGCTGACGAACGAGTACTTCTGATCGGACATTAGGAAGAACGTATCGACTTCGGAGAGCGCGCGGTTCATCAACGCCGCCGACATTTCGCTCTCGAAATCGGAAACCACCCGCAATCCCTTGACGATGACGTCGGCTTGCGCCGCCTTGACGTAATCGGCCAACAAGCCCCGGAAGTGTTCTACGCGCGCGTTTCGGATCGGCCTGATGCACTCCTTGAGCATCTCGACGCGTTCGTCGAGCGAAAACATCGGCTGCCGTTTCTGCGGATTGACGACGATTGCGACGACGAGCTCGCCGAAACACTTCGCCGCTCGCTCGATCACGTCGAGATGTCCGCAGGTCGGCGGATCGAAGGAGCCCGGATAGATCGCGCGAGTGCCGCGCGACGGTTTTCCGTTAGTCAACTCGGCGATTGCAATGCGAAGAATGCCAAGGCGACATCGCCGTAGACTTCTTCGCGCTCCGAGCGATACCCCGGTATCTCGGGAAGGATCGTGCGCGCGGCGTGCTCGTAGACGACCAGCGCGCCGGGCGCGAGCAAGCCGCGCTCCCGCAGAAGTGCGAAGACTTGCATCGGCAAAGGATTCGCGTACGGCGGGTCGAGGTAGACGATGTCGAACGGACCCTCAAGCCGGTAGAGCGCACGTTCGGCCGGCGCGGGGAAAACGGTGACGACGTTGTCGACGCCCAGTTCGCGCGCGGCTTCGCCGATCGCGGTGGCGGTCTCCCGGTGAGATTCCACCGCGACGACGCTTGCCGCGCCGCGCGAGGCCGCTTCGAAGCCGATCGCGCCCGTGCCCGCAAACAGATCGAGTACGCGGGCGCCCTGCAGCCGGCCGGCCAGGATCGAGAAGAGCGACTCTTTGACCCGGCCCGGCGTCGGACGCACGTTCGTCCCTTTCGGCGAGCGCAGCTTGCGGCTGTTGAGCGACCCGCCCGAAATGCGCGGACTCACCTAATATCCCATCATCCTAGAACTGCTCCGGCGCGATCGGATCGGCCACCGGCGCAAGCCACGAATCGTCGCCGAGCCACTCGTACCGAATCGTCGAAAACGGGACGGTTCCATAGGAGAGCAAGCGGTCGTGGAAGGCCCGCAGCGAGAAGGCCTGCCCCTGGGCATCGTGGACCAGGCCCACGAGCGTTTCGATCTGGGTCTTGCCGACCAGATAGTCGATCGCTTGTCCTGGGTTCATTGCAAAGCGCGTCGCCTCGCCGCGCGCCGTGGCCGCATCGATTCCCGCATTCTTTTGGAAATAGGCAATTGCCTCGGGCAGCGTCATCGCTCCGGTCGCCAGACCCACGTCGACGCCGATGCGCGTCGCGCGATGGCGCATCAGATGGATCACCTGCCGGCGAGCGCCAGGATCGTTGTCGTACAGCCCCTGCCGCATGAGCATCTCCTCGCCGTAGAACGCCCAGCCTTCGGCGAACACGCCGTCGTCGTGCACGTGCCGCACGAAATCCGGATTGTGGTAAGCGTAACTGAACTGGAGAAAATGACCCGGAATGCCCTCGTGTCCGAGAATCGGCAGCACCGACTGCCGCGCTTGCGCGACGAAAAAACTCGTATTGCTCGCGCTGAAATCCGGCACGAAGTAGAACCCCTGCGGATCGTGCGACAACATCGCCGGCGGATTCATGAAACCGCCCGGATACGTTGCCGCCAGCGCTTTGGGCACCTCGACGATGTGAAACGGCCCGACGTACGACGGAACGTCGACGATCGCTCGCTGCGCGATGAACGACTTCAGGCGCTGCAGCGATGCCTCGTAGTAACGGATGAACTGCGTCTTCGTCGCGAACGACGGCTGCCGCGCTCCGGAGGGAACGTAAGCGTCGCGATTGGCTTCCCACGCCTCGAGCGCGCGGTCGCGGGCAAGTTGCAGACGCCCGATCGTTGCGACTTCGTCGCTGTCGAACGGCAGGAGCAAGACGCGATGAAGAAGCCAGTCGTACTCTTTTTTCCCCACCGCAAAGCCGCCGGCGCGGAAATGCGGCATTCCCGCGTCGAGCCAGGCACGGTAGGCGTGCAGCGCGTGCAGCGCGGACGATTCGGCGGCATGCAGTTCCGCGCGACGCTGTGCGTCGACGCCCGCAGCGATTCCGTCGAGCGAGGTCGTATAGAGCGAATCGCCGTCGCGAACGTCCTCCGAGGCAATCTGCGCGAACTCCGCTACGACGCCGGTGAGATTTGCCCGTCCTTGATCGAGCACGCGCGCGCAAGCGCGTAAACGGCCGATCGCATCGCGCGCCCGCACGTCGTCTGATGCATAGCGCCGTTTGACGATGGAGAACATTCCGTTCGCGCACTCGCCTTCATAGACGGTGGGATTGCGCTGCAGCGGCTGCAGAACGTTCCGATTCCACCAGTCTCCCTCGACGTCGGCCCGGATCAGCAAATAATCGACGCGTTCGTGCGGTGTCGCATACGCCGGCGGCTGGAGCGCCGCGAGTTCGTCGCGAAATGCGTGCAGTTGCTGCATTGCGGCCGCCTGCGCGGCCGGTGAGAAATCTGCCAACAGCGCGTCGTACTCGTGTACGCCGGAGTCGGTCGCGTAGGTGGGGTTCTGCTGGAACGACCAATACGTATAACGGCGGTCGAGATCGATCAGCTTCGCTTGGTAGTCGTCGGCTGCAAGCGGACGCATCGGCACCGCCGTTGCGAGCAGCACCGCGCCGAGCACGGCAAACCGGATCCGTTGCAGCCACCGGCCGCGTCGTACCGTCACTCCGCCGCGATGCATCCGGAAATCTCCGCGAGCGAACGGATCGTGCACGCCGGAGCTGCGATCTCCGGCGGATAGGCGCAGCCCTCTGCGTCGAGCCAAATCGCGCGCAAGCCGGCGTCGCGCGCCCCTTCGACGTCGCAGCGCGGATCGTCGCCGACGTACCACGTGCGTTCGGCATTCGTCCCGAGTGTTTCGAGCAGCGCGCCGAAGGCCCGCCGATCGGGCTTCTGCACGCCCAAGTCGGCGCTGGCGAGCACGGGTCCGTCGAATCCGGCGCGGCGCGCCTTTTCAATCTGCAGCGGGTTCCAACCGTTGCTCAGCACGGCGACGGCGATGCCGCGCTCCCGCAAATCGCTGAAGGCTTTGCGTGCTCCCGGAAGCGGAATCACAAACTCCCCGACCATCTCGACGGCCATCTCCCGAAACCGTTCGACGTAGCGTTCGCGGGGCTCGACGCCGCGATCTTGCGCGAACCGGCGTACCGCCTCCTCGATCGTAAAGGCGCCCTCGCGCTGCGCGGCCAGCAGCGCGTCGATCCGCACGATCTCGTCGTTCAGACTTCCCAGCGCGTGGCCGCCATCGGCAAGAATCGCTTCGAGCAGCCGCAGAAATGCGACGCGCTCGAGTTTGTTGTCGATCGCAATCGTATGGTCGACGTCGAATCCGACGCCGGTCGCGTCGCCGTTCACGGGGGTTCCGGCCCGACGACGAGCCGAACGAACGCGTCCGGCCGCACGTAGCGAGCCATCGCCGCGCGAATGCTCTCCGCCGAAGCGTCGAGCTCCGCCCGCGCGTCGAGCAAATTCTGGTCGAGCGGCAGACCTGAGGTTGCGTACGCGGAGAGTTGACCCGCAACGCCTTCGTAGCTCGACTGCCGGATGGGAAGTTCGCCCATCAGCAGCGCCTTCGAACGCAAGAGTCGCCCGGCTTCGATCGGCTGCTGCTGCAAATCGCGCAGCACCGCAAGCGTTTGGCCTTCGGCCGGGACGATGTTCTTCGCATCGCACCCGTAACCGATCTCGAACGAGCCGCGGACTCGGCCGGCGTTGAAGCTGCTGTCGATCGAGTAGGCGTAGCCGTGGACTTCCCGCAGATCGTGATAGAGCAGCGAGGAGTAAAAGCCGCCGGTCAGCGCGGCGTTGGCGACGCGCAGCAGCGCCCACGCCGAATCGGTCCGCACGACCGGCACGGTCTCGACGAGCCGCACGCTCGACTGAACGCGGCCGGTGGCCGGAACCGCAATCTGCGCGGCCGCATTCGCCGGTACGGGCGACGGTTCGACGTTCGGCTTGGGCCCCTCCGACCGCCACGCGCCGAAGTATTTTTCGACGATTGCGCGCGCGCGCTCGGGCGTCGTGTCGCCGATGACGACGATCGTCGTGAGATCGGGCCGGTATGCTGCCGCGTACCAGCGCTTCACGTCGTCGAGACTGAGCCCGCCCACGCTCTGCGGCGTTGCGAAACGCCGCTCCGGATCGCCCGGAGGATAGAGCGCTCCGGCAAGCGCGACCTCAGCCAGGTGATCGGGCGCTTTCGCGTCGCCGCTCAATGCGGCGACGTTCTGCCGTTTCACGATCGCAAACGATTTTGGATCCAATGCCGGATGCAACTCTTCGTCGGCGAGCAGTTGGACGCCGCGGTCGAAGTCGGCGGAAAGCGCGTCCAGCCCGAAGTCGGTGCCGGCCGTCGTGGAGGCTGCGATGTCGTCGAGCGCGCGTTGGAAGGCGACGCGATCGTAGGTCGTGGTTCCGTAGGGCAGCACGCCGGAGGCGAGATCGGCGACGCCTTCTTCTCCCGCCGGCTCCTGGACGCCGGGGTTACTGAGGATCTCGCCTCGTACGACGACCGTGTGCGTGATCGTCTCCGGCTGCACGATCAGGCGAATGCCGTTCGAAAGCGTCATGTCGGCCGGCGACAGCGTTTGCGCCGGAACCCGGAGGTCGTCGAGCACGCGTTGCGCCCACGGCGGCAGCGGCTCGTGCGAACTCGGTTCGAACGTATTGTTTTCCTTCGCTAAGCCTCCGCCGCCGGAACTGGCGGCACCGGCGTTTTTCGGTACGGCGTAGGCTGCGACGGCGGTCGAGTCCTTCAGGTACCGGCGCAGCACGCGATCGACGTCGGACGCCTTCACCGCGGCGAAGTGCGCGATCATGTCGTCGGGAGAGTGCAAGCCTTGCACCGCGATCGCCTGGCTCCATTCGTCGGCCATTCCTTCGATCGAGTTGCCGGTGAACTCCAGTTGCGCAATCTCACGCAACTTCGCGGCCGCGACCAAATCGGGCGGCACGCCGTCGCGCCGGTAGCGCGCCAAAATCGCGCGCACCGCACGGTCGGTACTCTCCGGCTTCGTCGTTACGGGAACCGCGACGAAGGCAATGCCGATCGCCGTCTTCGGAAAGCTCTGCGCGAAGAACTCCGCGCCCAAGGCTGCTCCGGTATACGGCATCGCGCCGAAGTCGCTGCGCTGGTTGTCGAGCACGTCACCGAGGATCTGCGACGCTGCATAGTCGGGGCTGTCGTACCCGGGCAAACGATAGCCGAGCATCACGGCGGTATACGCCTGGTCGGAGGTGTCGTGATAGGTCGCGGCGTGAAGCGGCTGTAACCGCACCGGCGGGCGCTGCGGGAGCGGCGCTGCCGGAACGTCGCCGAAGAGCGCGCGCACCTTGGCTACGGTCGCGGGTCCGTCGACGTCGCCGACGATGACGTAGACGGCGTTATTCGGATGGTACCAGCGCCGGTAGAACCGCAGGAGTTGCGTACCGTTCACGTCGCGAGCGAATCCTTCGACCGTGCCAAGACCGTTCTTGTCGTACGGCGTGCCGCCGATGAGTCTCGACTGCATCTTCACGAAAAGCCGGTAGATCGCGTCGCTTTGATCCTGCGTCACCTCTTGGGTAATCGCACCGCGTTCCTGCTTCCATTGCGCCTGCGCCATCAGCTCGCCGGTCGCGCGCGAGCGTTCCGCGCGCAACGCGATGTCGAGATACTGCGCCGGGACCGTGAAGAAGTATTGCGTCGCGGTCGATTGCGTGTCGGCATCGAAGTTGCCGCCGGTAATTTCCAGCGCTTCCATCAACTGCGCCGACGAGAGCGTCGCGCTGCCGCGGAACATCATGTGTTCGGTGGCATGTGCGAGGCCGGGAACCCATTGTTCGTCGGAGCCGACGCGATAGTTCATCATCGCGGTTACGACCGGCGCCAGCGGGTTGTGCACGACGACGACCTGAAGCCCGTTCGCCAGGGTCGCCCGCGTCACGTCGGCGGCCGCTCGCGCCGGGACGCCGGGCCAACAAAACGCCAGAGCCGCCGCGAGCGCGCCGGCGATAGCTGCTATCGAACGCATTGGAGGCTCTTTCTCGGCGGCGTTTCCGCCGCCCCTCCGGCCGACGGCGTGCCTTACGAACTGACCAGCAACGCCCGCGTCGAGGGCTGGCGCTCGAGCTGCGCGCGCAATCCCTCGTTCTCAGGAGCTGAAAGTTGAGGATCGTCGCCAACGATCGCTTCGGCGGCTTCGCGCGCGTCGCGATAGAGATCGAAGTCGCGTACGAGGTCGGCGAGCCGCAAGTCGGCCGCACCCGATTGGGCGGTGCCGGCAAACTCGCCCGGCCCGCGCAAGCGCAGATCTTGTTCGGCAATTTCGAAACCATCGGTCGAACGCGTGAGGATATCCAAGCGCTGCGACTCCGCCGCGTCGTCGGGATAAACGAGGATGCAGTAGGAGGTTGCGGATCCGCGGCCGACCCGGCCGCGCAACTGGTGCAGCTGCGCGAGGCCGTAACGCTGCGCGTCGAGCACGACCATCACGCTGGCATTGGCGACGTCGACCCCAACTTCAACGACCGTCGTCGCAACGAGCACGTCCAGCTCTCCGCGCACGAAGCGTTGCATCGTCTCTTCTTTCTCGCGCGCAGCGAGGCGGCCGTGGAGCAGCCCGACCCGCAGATCGGGAAAAACCTCGGATCGAAGGCGCTCCGCCTCGGCTACCGCGGCCGTCAGTTCCGTCTCGCCTTCTTCGATGGCGGGCGCAACGACGTAGGCTTGTTGTCCGCGCGCGACGTTGGCCCGCACGAAGTCGTAGACGCGTCCGAGCCGGGTCGTCCGGACCGCGTAGGTCGCGATCGGCGTCCGTCCCGGCGGAAGCTCGTCGATGACCGAAACGTCGAGGTCGGCGTAGACCGATTGCGCGAGCGTTCGCGGAATCGGCGTCGCCGTCATATGGAGCGTATGCGGCGCGACGCCCTTGGCGCGCAGCCGCGCGCGCTGTTCGACGCCGAAGCGATGCTGCTCGTCGATGATCGCCAAGCCCAAGCGATCGAATTCCACGCCTTCGGTGAGCAGCGCGTGGGTTCCGACCGCAAGCCCAGCCTCGCCGGAGGCCAAGCGGCCTACCGCGGCGTCGCGAGCGCGCTGTCCCTGGCTGCCGAAAACGGCCTCGACGCCGACCTGCAGCGGTACGAGGAGCGGCGCGAGTTTCGCGGCGTGTTGCGCGGCAAGAATTTCGGTCGGCGCCATCAGCGCCGACTGCACGCCGTTTCGCCATGCGAGCAAAACCGCGGCAGCGGCGACGAGCGTCTTTCCGCTGCCGACGTCGCCTTGCAGCAACCGGTTCATCGGAACGTCGCGCGACATGTCGACCCAAATCTCGAGAATCGACCGGCGTTGGGCCGAGGTCAGCGCGAACGGAAGAGCCGCCGCGAACTCGTCGAGCAATCCGGGCGGCACCTTCAGCGCGCGGGCGTGACGGTCGTGCTCGCGCTGCACGCGCCGCAGTTGCGCCGCCGTCGCCAGCGCGAGGAACTCGCCGAAGATGAACCGCTCGCGCGCGAGGCGCGCTTCTTCGGGATCCGCCGGCGCGTGCGCGGCGCGATACGCGGCGCGCAGCGGCGGGTATCCGCGCGGTCGGGCCATGCGATCCGGGATCGCATCTTCGGGAACCGTCTCGAGCAGCCGTGAGAGATTCTTCTTCACCACGGCGGCGATCTTGCGCGACGCCAAATCCTTGCTCGCGCGGTAGACGGGAACCAATTCGCCGCGATACGTTTCGCCCTCGGCGAGTTGCGCGTATTGACCGACGTTCACGACCGGACCGGCCAAGGAACGCTCGGTGCGCCCGCGCACGAACAGCCGCATTCCGGCGCGGAAGCGCCCGTAGACGAAGCGGCGCCGTCCAATCCACTTCGCGACGAACGTTCCTCCTTCGTCGTCGCGCAGCGTTGCCTCGACGATCTCCAGGCCGCGCACGCGCCGCTCTTTGATGGCCATCACCGTGCCGACGGCGTTCTCCTCGCCGCCCGTCGCACCGAGGGTGCGGGCGGGCGTCGGAACGCGCAAATCGTCGTATCGAAACGGAAGGTAGTCGAGCAGGTCTTGTGCGGTGGCGACTCCGAGTTCCTCGAAGAGCGGCGCGGTCTTCGCGCCGACTCCGGCGAGATCGGCGATGCTATTCATGCGCCGCTCCTCGCATCGAGCGCGCGTAGCGCCGCGTAACTCGCGCGCACGCGCGGCACCTCGACACCGCAGCGATCGGCGAGTTCGACGACGGCGCCGAGGATCGGGTCGAGTTCGAGGTCGCGTCCTCGCTCGACGTCCTGCAACATCGACGTCTTCACGTCGGCCAAGCGCGCGGCGTACGCGATCCTGGCATCGACGTCCGTCTGCTCGACGAAGCCCAGTGCGCGCCCCACCGTCAGCGCTTCGATCATGAGCGCGCGAACTTCGGCGCGCGCACCCGCATCGGCGAGCAGCGGACGAATTCGCATCCGGCGCAGTGCGCTCGTCGCGTTGAGGCCGACGTTGTTTACGAGTTTCAGCCAGACGGTCGAGCGAACGTTCGCGTCGGCCTCCGCGGCAAGATCTGCGGAACGCAGGACATCGACGAGCTCCCTCACGCGCGGCGTCACGCCGCCGCGTGGATCGCCAAGGACGTATCGCGTCCCGCCGCTTTGCACGATGCGTCCCGGTTCTACGATGCTGCCGGAGACGTGGACGACGCCGCCGGCGATGCGTTCGTCGGGAAAAAGCGCGCCGACCCGTCCCTCCGGATCGACGCTGCGCAAAGGCGGATCCCGCACGTACCAAAACGGAAGGCCGTTTTGCAACGTCACGAGCGTCGCGTTGCCGCCGGCGATCGCCTCGAACTGCGGAAGCAGCGCCTCCCATTGGTGCGCCTTGAACGTGCAAACGACGACGTCGAACGTTCCGAGCGTTCGCAGATCTTCGCCGGCGTCGACGCGTGCCGTGAACCGACCGAGATCGCTCTCGATCTGGAGGCCGCGGTCGGCAATGGCGCGCAGGTGCTCGCCGCGCGCGACGACCGCAACCTGCACGCCCGAGCGCGCGAGTGCGCCGGCGAGAAAGCCGCCGATCGCGCCGGCACCCACGACGGCTACGCGCATCGTTGCGATGAAGGGATGGAGGCGACGGGCAGATTTGAACTGCCGAATGGGGCTTTTGCAGAGCCCTGCCTTACCACTTGGCTACGTCGCCTTACCTCGTGTCAACGTCGATATCTGAGCGGGTAGTGGGAATCGAACCCACGCATCAACCTTGGGAAGGTCGCAGGCTGCCATTACATCATACCCGCGCGCCACGGCAGCCTCCGGTTCGAGCAGTCCCGCATCCCGTCCTACAAACCCGCCGTTTGTCCCGGCGTTGCGGCGGCTGCACGCTCGGTCCGCCACGGGGACCGGCTTTGCCGCCGCGCGAAGTCCGCGCGGTGACCTGGATTTACGCGATATCGCCGTGGCTGCTCTTCGCATCCGTTATCGTGACGGCGGCGGCCGTTTCGGGAGCGGGACTCCTCCTGGTTCGGCGCCTGATCCCGCAGCGCGACGAAATCTCGCACAACGACGTCGCGGGGCCGATCATCGGAACGGTCGGCACCATCCTTGCGGTCATCCTTTCGTTTCTATTGGTGATGGTGTGGCAGGAATACGACGGCGCCGCCGCCACCGTCGCGCAAGAGGCCAGCGCCGTCGCCGATTTATATCATCTCGGAGACTATTTCCCGGGGCCGGTCTCACAGAATCTGCGGTCGACGCTGAAACAATACGTCGACGTGGTCATCGATCGAGAGTGGCCGGCGATGCGATACGGCCGCCAGAGCCCACTCGCCCGTTCGACCGCCTTTAGCGCGTTCACGATTGTCGCGCGCTATCAACCACGCAACTCCGCCGAACAATCGTTGCAGCAGACCGCGCTCAACTTCGCGACGACGTTCATCGACGCACGCCGCGATCGTCTCTTCGCCAACCAGCAGGGCATTCCGATCTTCTTTTGGATCGGCAACATCATCTTGGCATCGATCACGATCGGTTTCTCCTTCATCTTTCGCGTGCGCAAGCAAGGCGCGCACCTCGTCATGACGATCGCCCTCACAACCGTAATCTCGACGATCTTCGTCCTGATCGCTCTCTTCGACTATCCCTTTCGGGGCGATACGCAGATCCCGCCAACGATTTTCATTCAACTGCGCCAGTCGCTGGCCGGGGAGCCTATTGAATCAGGCTTACCGATCGCGCCAGCACGATCGCAATCGTCATCAATGAGATGAGCGATTCCACGAGCATGAGTGCCTTGGCCCAGCGGCTGAGCGGCATGACGTCGGTTGGGCTGAACGCCGTCGCGTTTGTGAACGCGAGATAGAAGTAGTCGAAAAACTTCGGCTTCCAGTTCGGGTCGACGCAAGGAAACGATGCGCCTCCCATCAACGCGGTCTGCATCTGCGGGAAGAGAAAATCGGCGTTAATGATCTCGGTCGCGGTGCTGGCGTGCGCGCGGGCCTCGGGGCCGTCTCCGTCGAGTTCCCAAAACCACAGGCCGAAGACGATGATGTTCGTCAGCCAGATCTGCGTGCCGTGGCGCAACAGAATCCCGGCCGAGTTCAATTCGGTCACGCGGCTGGGATGAAAGAATCCATTGATCAGCAGCGCGACCGACGCGATATTAAAGATATTGACGATCGCAATCAGCAAAATGCCGGCGAAGCGCAGGCGCCGGGTTTCCGCGTGACGGCGCGGGCCGAGAATCGAAAGCGGTATCAGGAGAACCAGCACGAGCACCGGCGGCAGCCAAATCGGACCGAGCGTCAGGCGAGGCGGGAGCGTGATGTAGAGCACGAGTGCCGCAAGCACCGCAAGCGAGGCATGCCAGCGCGGTTCGTCGCCCAAAACGCGCTCCGGACCGGAGGGTGAGGGGTCCATCGTCCGGTGCGTTCGCGCGCTCGGCGGCGCAACCCGCCCGCGTGCGAGACGTTTCATTGGACGTATGCCGACAGATTTTCGAGACGGAAAGACCTTTCCGCGGCGTGGCCGCGACACGATTGGCGAGGCCCTTTGGCTTGCGCGCATCTCCGACAAAGCTCGCGCCGCCGCCGCGGGAACGATACACGATTACATCTATCCCTGCCCGATGGATCGCGGGGTGGTCGAACGCTGGGGAATTCCCGTCGAGACGTTCGAGGACGCGCTCGAAGGGCACGCGACCGACGACGAAATGTACGCGTGGCTGGTCGCCAACGTACCAATGGAGAGGATCCGGCACGCCAATCGTTGGCTGCTCGAAGAGCGCCGGGAAAACCTCGACCGCCAAGATGCCGAAGAGGGTGTCCCCGCGGGGCGTCGGTGATGGGGCGCACGATCGAGTTCGAGCGACCCGACGGGAAGGCCGCCCCCGGCTTTCTTAGCGAGGCCGGAAAAGCGGACGCGCCGGGCGTCGTCCTCTTCGAAGAGTGGTGGGGCGTTACCGATCACATCAAGGGAACTGCCGATCGTCTCGCCGCCGAGGGGTTTAGCGTCCTCGTTCCCGACCTCTACCGCGGTCAGGTCGCCGACACGCGCGAACAGGCCGGGCACTTGGCCGAAGGCCTCGACTTCGGCGACGCAGTGGCACAAGATGCTCGCGGCGCGGCCGGCTATCTACGGAAGCATGGCGCGAAGCGCATCGGCGTCACCGGCTTTTGCATGGGCGGCGCGCTCGCGATGCTCGCAGCGATGCGAGACCCGGAGGACTTCGATTCGGCGGTAGTCTTCTACGGCTTCCCGCCGCCCCAAGCGGGCGATCCAGCGACTATTACCATGCCCGTTATGGGACACTGGGCGCGTCACGACGAGTTTTTCGACATCGCTCGCGTCGACGCGCTCGAGGCGGCGATGAAAGCGCGCGGCACGCCGCACGAGTTTCATCGTTACGACGCCAAGCACGCCTTCTTGAATCCCGGCGGTCTGGGAAACTATCATCCGGAACATGCCGAAACTGCATGGAAGCGGAGCGTCGACTTCTTTAAGCGGACGCTCGCGTAACGCGGGCTGAGAGAGAGCATGGTGCCAAGGGCCGGAATCGAACCGGCGACACCGCACTTTTCAGGCGCGTGCTCTACCGACTGAGCTACCTTGGCAGCAAGACGCTCTCATGCCGAGCTTCGCAAGGAGAGTGGCGACGCTGATGGGGCTCGAACCCACGACCTCCGCCGTGACAGGGCGGCGCTCTAACCAACTGAGCTACAGCGCCAAGGACCGAACCGCTATTTAGTGCCGTTCGCGCTTCCACCTGCGCCGCGCCGGGATGAAAATGGTGGGCACGGTTGGGATTGAACCAACGACCCCCCGCGTGTGAAGCGGATGCTCTCCCACTGAGCTACGCGCCCGTGCTGCGGCTCCTCGGACAAGGTGGTATCTTACCGTACCGGGCGCCCGGATGTCCACCGCCTTGGACGTTGGCGCGTGCGACCCGGACTCGGAAGGCCGGAGTCGAAGTGCGCCTTCCATGCTCGATGCATTTCCCCTCATTTCGCGCTTCACCGTACCCTTTGCCGATATCGACATGATGCAGCACGTGAACAACGTTGCGTACATCCGTTGGGCGGAAATGATGCGCTCGGAATACTTCGCTCAGGTGATGAACGAGCCGATTAACGGCAAGCGCGGAATTATCCAGGTAACGATCGACTTCACGTACGAGCGACAACTGCACTATCGGGAACGCATCGCCGTCGGCTGCCGCATTTCGCGCATCGGCACGAAGTCGTGGGACTTCGAATACGAAATCTGGAGTGAAACGCACGACCATCGCGCCGCGCGCGGCATCACGACCGTCGTTGCGTTCGATTTCGTTTCGCAGACGAGCATTCCGATTCCGCAAACGTGGCGCGACGCCATCGCCGCGTACGAGCGGGGGCCGCAGCGCTTCTTCGTGTGACTGCGTTGGTTCTGGCCGCGCTCGCGGCAGTATCGTTTCCCGTAACGACCGATGCGGCCTCGCAGGCGCTGTTCGATCGCGGACTGCTCGAATACTACGCTTACGACGGCGCCGACGCCGTAAGTTCGTTCGCGTCGGCCGCTGCGAGCGAGCCCGCGCTCGCGATGGCCTTCTGGGGAGAAGCGCTCGCCGACGGCCCCGACCTCAATACGGCGATGACGGAGGAACGCTTCGCGCGCGGAAGCTCCGCCGCCGCAAAAGCGGTTGCGCTCGAGGCGAGCGCGACTCCGAGCGAGCGACGGTTTATCGACGCGATGGCGTTGCGCTACCGCGGAACGTGGACCGCTTGGAAAGATGACGACGCAGCGTATCGCGACGCGATGGTCGCGCTCGCGAACGACGGCGCGGGTGGCACCGGCGACGTCGCGCCGTTACTTGCCGCCGAGGCGCTGTTCGAAACGGGCGGACTGACGTGGACGGGATCGTTGCCCGCTTCGGCCGATGCGCGACGCGGGCTCGCGTTGATCGATAACGTGTTGGCGCGCGATCCCGAGAACGTAATGGCGAACCACCTCTGCCTGCACCTCTACGATTTTGCCGACGACCGCGCACCGGCGAAGGCCTGCGCGCAACGACTGGACGCGGCCGTGCTTCCGCCGCAGGCGGAACATCTCGCGCACATGCCGGCGCACTACTGGATCGAGACCGGAAACTATAATGCAGCACTGGCGTCGAGCGAACGCGCGTACCGCCTCTTCGCGCAGTTGCAGAACGTTCCCGGCCGCGACCCCGACCACGATCGCTATTTCAGCCACGACGTTTACGTCGGATACTCGGCAGCGATGATGCTGGGCGACTACGACGTCGCGCGTACGTGGTCGCAGCGTATGGACGCAGCCTACGGAACGTCGTACGACGCGCTGACCGCATTGCGTTTCGGCCGTGACGCCGACGCCTCCGCGCTCGCTCGCGACGCTACGCCGCTGCAGCTTGCGGTTCGGGGGCTGGCCGCGCTGCAACTCGGCGACGACGCTTCGGCACGCGACGCCGCCGATCGCCTTCGCAAACTCACGACCTACGGAGACGTCGTGCAGATATTCTTCGGAACCCTGGCGCAGCACGAAGGCCGCTACGACGAAGCGACTCGCTGGTTCGACCGCGCCGTCGAAACGCAACGCGAGACGTTTGCCGCCGAGTTGATTCCGCTGTTGCCGGCGCTCGAAGTACGCGGCGCGCTCGCGCTGCAACGCGCCGCGTACGACGATGCCGAATCTGCGTACCGCGACGCGCTCGCGGCGTATCCGAACGATCCGCGCGCGTTGGCGGGTTTGGCTGCGGCACGTACGGCGCTGGGCCGCAAGCCATAACCGCTACGCATTTCCGGCGCGCAAAACGCGCGCCACAGTCGCCAGCGCGTCGCTGAGCGCTTGCGCGCCGTTGGCGATGCGCGTGCGCACGCTCGTACTTCGACCGCTCTCGGCAACCCGGATCATCCGGCTGCTGCGTGCGGTTTCGACGACGTGGTCACGGCGCATCCGGCTTTCGACTTCGAACCAATAGTCCATGACGTGCCTCGTTTTTGACGGATGAAGTAATGAATTGAAAAGGCCCCCGGTTGATCGCGGGGGCCTTCGAACGCTTCCAGAACCGGCGTCGTATTACGCCGGACTGGGGTTCGAAGGTCCACGACAAAGCAACCCGCCGCCGCAAAGCGGCGGCACGACGAGCGTCGTGTTGGTGGGATTATTCTGCATCGTGCCTCCTTTCATCGCGGGTGGGTGCGTGTGTGCGTGAACGCCACTGTAACACGCATCCGCACGGCCGTCAAACGCATGCGGCAAGGTGCGCGCGCGGCGTTCCGCGAAGCCACGCCCCCGAATCGTAGCGGGCGGTTAGCTCAGTGGGAGAGCACTTCCTTGACACGGAAGGGGTCACTGGTTCAATCCCAGTACCGCCCACCATCTATACGAAGCCTCGGCATTACTCCGAGGCTTCTTCCGTAGCCCCGATCTCCGGGAAATCAATTGATGGCGTGCGACAGGATACACGTAACCTCGTATTCGATGCCCGCGAAGAGCTCCCGAGATTCGCCGCGACAGCTCGCCACATAACCTACGTATCCGCTCGTGCATATCCGGTACATCCCCGGCAACAACGTCAGAAACAGAAACTCCCGTCGGCCCCCGAAATAGTCCGTTGAACCCCCACGTCGGAAAGGACCGTCACGTCAACGGCCGCCAGCGCCATCCAAACGCCTGCTACGAGCCAAAGATTATCGATATGGTTCAAGCGACGGCTCCCTATATAACGAAGGTGCGTTATGTAGAAGCCATCAGCCGTGGGGCGGTAAAGCGGGAGCGACATCCCGTCGTAGCGTGGATGTGTTTCACCGCACGCCATGCATTCCCGCACGCTAAATCCTTGGAAATTGTTGAGAGGCCCCGCCCGAAGGCGAGGCCTCTCGTGCTCGAAACGAATCGAGACGTCGAGACTAGTGGCAGGCTCCCTGCGAGGCCGTGAACGTGCCTTCGAACGAGAACTTTCCGCCCGTGCCTTGCGACGGCGTGCGGAAGAACCAGTCGAAGAACACCAGCTCCTGAGGATGATACGTGAAGCCTTTGTATTTGTGGTTGAACGCCGTACCCGTCAACGGATCGCCGACTTCCAGATTATTCTGGCAGCCGCCGACCTGACCGACGTGGCCCCACGCCGGGGTACCGTTATTGACGAACGGATCGTTGATGAGTTCGCCCAACTCGTGCGTCCACGCATGGATGTCCTCGATCGGCGTGCTTCCGAAGACGCCGGTGTCGTTGTACGCGCCGACGGCATAGGTTTGCACTCCGCCCGACCGCGAGTACGCATCGTGGTATCCCAGGATGCAGCAGCCGCCGCCTGAAGTTTCAAACGTGTTGTACGAGAGAATCACCGGGACTTGCGTCGGGGTGGCGTAGGTGTTCGCCAGGTTGTGCACGATCGAATCGTACGCGTTGATGTCGATCTCACCGATGCGGTGTGCGTTGCCGTTGCAGACGCCGCCGACCGTCTTGGCGCTCGATGGAGCATTGATGTCGACGATGATCGGCGCGCCTGCGGCGACGAGCTTCGTCGAGTACTTCTTGCTCTTGAGGCTGTTATAGAACTCCGCGCGCTGAAGTGCCGACGTAATCTGAACCGAACCGACCTTCACGCCGTTGGAGACGAGCGGCGTAGATACGAAGTTCGGCCCCTTGAAGAACCGGTCCGCGACCGAAACGGTGTCGTTACAGCCGGGCTGGGTCGGATCGAGCACCGTTCCGTCGGAGAACGTGATCACGAGCACGATCGGCACGTAACTGACCTTCGTTACGCCGCTGCTCTTGGTCGGATCGCTGCCGACGATGTCGTAGTTGTACGTCTTGCCGTCGAGCGGCGATTTCACCGAGCCCGTAAAGAACGGGATCGTGGTTGCGGCGTTATGCCGCGCTCTGAGTTGCGCAATGTCGACGTTCGATTTCATCGTCAAGTAGCGCGGAACCCAGTGATTGATCTCCGCCGGGCTGCGGCCGTTCCCCACAAAGGGAACGCTCTGGCTGCTGCCCGTCCCCGCTGCGTACGGCGCGACGCCCTGGCCGCCGCATGCGGCCAACATCGCGCCGGCAGCGGCGGCTGCGGCGATTCTTCCGAGATTCATGAATAACCCTCCGAAGTCTCTATTCAAATGAGAAGAGAAGCGGTAGGTTCTTTGGCTTCCGTAAACCCCCTTGTCGCGCTCGTCAATCCGAGTCGGGAACGCTGGGGTCGATGCTGTAAGCGGGCGCTTTAATCCGGACGAACGACCGCGGACGCTGTTGAAAGTTGAACATGTCGCCGACCGAGTTCGCGCGCGCGTCGGTCGTATTGAGCGATCCGGTTCCGAACGTCTGCTCTACGAACTTGAGCAAGCTGCCGAACTCGTATTGCGTCTCCGAAATGTAACCCTTCTTCGCGTACGGCGAAATCGCGATGAGCGGCACGCGGAAGCCGAGTTCGTAGCTATTGAAGATCGGCGGTGGGACGTGGTCGTACCAGCCGCCCCAATCGTCCCACGTAACGAAAATCGCGCACTGGTTCCAGTATTTGCTCGCTCCGAGCGCATTGACGATAGAGGAAACCCAAGCGGGGCCTCCGGCCGAGCGTTCGCCCGAGTGGTCGCTGTTGCTGCCCGCCGGCGAGACCCACGACACTTGCGCCAGATGCCCGTTTGCGATGTCGGTGAGCACCTGGCTCGACGGGGTAACGACGTTGCTGTAATCCGGTCCGTAGCGGATGTGCTTAATCGCATCGAAAGGATGCCACAGTCCGACTCCGAGATCCATTTGGTAGTACCGCCAACTCACCGATTTTCGGTCGAGCAGATCGCCGAGCGTCTGACGATCGAAACAGGGAAAGACCGGATTGCCGATCAGGCCCTGTGCGTTGATCGTGTCGACCAGCACGTGCTTTGCCGCATCGCACCCGCCGCCGTTGGATCCGTGACGGCTGTACGGATTGTCGGCCGCCTTGTACTTTCCCGTGCTATCGGTTGCCGACGTTCCGGAAATGATGTACTGGTGCGCCGGGAAGCTGGGGCCTTGGTTGCTCGAGAACATCCGGTCGGCGAACGCGTATTGCGAGGCCAGGTCGAGATACGGCTGCGTTTCGTTTTTCGGAACGTATCCGTAGGCGCACGTCGCCGGATCGGTACAGTGACCCATGTGCTCGTTGAGGTTGAAGCCGTTCATGTTCCCGTTGAGCCATTCGGTCACGAACGCTTCGTGCTGGTGGTTCATGTCGTAATCGACTTCCAACGGCACGTCGTGTAGTTGCACGGTTTGACCAAACGAATTCAATCCGCTGCTGGCGATGTCGGCGCCTTTGAGCCCTTGAAAGAGATTATCCGGCGTCCGGTTCTCTTGAACGATGATGACGACGTACTTGATCTGCGTCGACTTCGGCTTCGGCGCCATCGCCGGACCAAACATCTGCGACGTGCCGTCCGACGCCAACGACCCCGGCTGCACGTGACCACCACACCCTGCGGCGGCAAGAACCAGCGCCGCTGCGGCGCGCTTCCATTGCATTGCCATCCCCGCCTATTCGAGCAAACGCACGCCCTTGTCCCGTTGCGTCCAAAGGCCGCGTGCGACGAAAAGGCGAAAGCGTGCGACGGCAGGCTTGCAAAAGCCACCGCTCGCTCGGTCGTCGAGGACTCTGCTCGTGTTGATTTACAAAGGCCGGCTTTTGTGCGTGCGCGCGCTCGCGCTGTTGCTCGCAGTTGCCGTGTCGAGTTGTTCTGCAACGCAAGCTCCGCCGCTACCGGCACGCGCGGATACGTTCGGTGCCGCGAATATCGCGACGCTTCTCGACGGACAATCGCGAACGTTCGCGCACGTCGTGGTCGTCGTGCAAGAAAACCGCACGCCCGACAACCTCTTCAATGGATTGCCCGGTGCCGATACGGTGCGCAGCGGATTGAACTCGCAGGGCCAAATGGTTCCGTTGATCCCTATTAGCCTTACCGCGTCCTACGGCTTGTCGCACATCCACGATGCTTTCGTGAAGTCGTACGACGACGGCAAGATGGACGGCTTCGATCACGTCCACTCGGATTGCAGAGGAAAATGTCCGCCCGCAGACGCGCGCGCCTACGCCTACGTGAAGCCGTCGCAGACGCGACCGTACTTTGCGATGGCCCAGCAGTACGCGTTCGCCGACAGGATGTTCCAAAGCAACGAAGGGCCAAGTTTCCCCGCGCACCTCTACCTCGTCGCCGGAACGTCGTCGCCGCAGCGCGGTTCCGATCTGTGGATCGCCGAAAATCCACGGACGCCCCGAGGCGGCACCACCGGCGGTTGCGATTCCCCCCCGGGCACGCTTGTGGCGCTCATCGGCCCGCTCGGACGCGAAAGTTCGTACACGTTTCCGTGCATCGACCGTCCGACGGTCTTCGATTTGCTCAACGAGAAACACTTGAGTTGGCGCTACTACCAGGCGCATAAAGGTTCGGGCCTTTGGAACGCGGCCGACGCGTTCAGCCAGGTTCGCAACAGCCCCGAGTATGCGACGAACGTTATTTATCCACCGTCGCGCTTCATCTCCGACGTCCGCGCGCGAAAACTCGCGGCGGTTACGTTCGTCACGCCAACCGCCGCGAACTCCGATCACGCGCAAATCACCGAGCGCACGGGCCCGTCGTGGGTCGCCAGCGTGGTCAACGCCGTCGGCACGAGTCCGTATTGGAAGGACACGGCGATCTTCGTCACGTGGGACGACTGGGGCGGATGGTACGATCACGTCAAACCCACGCGTTACGACGAATACTCGCTCGGTTTCCGCGTGCCGCTCATCGTGATATCGCCTTACACGCCGGCCGGCTACGTGTCGCACCAGCAGCATGAATTCGGCAGCATCCTGAAGTTTCTCGAACGCAACTTCGGCTTGGAATCCCTCAACACGACCGATCTTCGCGCCGACGACCTCTCCGACTGCTTCGACTTCCAGCAATCGCCGCGCACGTTCGTACGCATCAAAGCGCCGCGTGGTGCCGATGACTTTCTGCGCGAGCCCGTCTCGCAAGCCGACCCCGACGACTACTAACCCCAACGTGTCACGCTGAGCGACTCCGCCATGTCTTCCTTCGAACGCGAGCCCCTGAAACGCCCGCCCCCCAAATCGGGTTACGCTTAGCAACCGTGCTGGAATCATTTCACCCGCTGCTTGGCGAGTGGTTCGCCGAGCGCTTCGGAAGGCCGACGGAGCCGCAACTCCGGGGATGGCCGTCGATTCGCGCGGGGAACGATACCTTGATTTGCGCGCCGACCGGATCGGGAAAGACCCTGGCCGCGTTTTCCATCTGCCTCGACGACCTGATACGCCGCGCCGAAAACGACGAACTCCCCGATGAAACGCTCGTCGTCTACGTCTCGCCGCTGAAAGCGCTCACCAACGACGTCCGCAAGAACCTCGAGATTCCGCTCGGTGAATTGCTCGAGCGCGCGGCGCAACGATTCGCGCCACTTGCGGAAATACGAACCGCCGTCCGCACCGGCGACACGACGCAATCCGAACGCGCGCGCATGCTGCGAAAGCCACCGCACGTCCTCGTCACGACGCCGGAATCGCTCTACATTCTCCTCACTGCCGAAAAATCGCGCGCGCTCTTCGGCAACGTCGCGACCGTGATCGTCGACGAAATCCACGCCGTCGCCAACAGCAAGCGCGGCGCGCATTTAATGTTGACGCTCGCGCGCCTCGACGCGCTCGTCACCGCCGGCGGCAAGCCTAAACCGCAGCGCATCGGCCTCTCCGCAACGGTTCGTCCGCTCGACCGCATCGCCGAATTCCTCGGCCGCAACGTCACCGTCGCCGACGTCGGCAGCCGCCGCGAAATGGCGCTCTCCGTTGAAATCCCCACCGAAGAACTCGGCGCGGTCGCCAGCGGAGAGATGTGGGCAGAAATCTACGATCGCCTCGCCGAGAAGATTCTCGCCAACCGCACGACGCTCGTCTTCGTGCCGACGCGCCGCATGAGCGAGCGCGTCTCGTTCGCGCTCGAAAAGCGCCTCGGCGAAGGCGTCGTCATGCCGCATCACGGCAGCTTGGCGCGCGAAATGCGGTTCGACGCCGAGAATCTCCTCAAGAACGGCGCATTGCGCGCGGTCGTCGCCACCGCATCGCTCGAACTCGGCATCGATATCGGCACCATCGATCTCGTCGTGCAGTTGGGCACCCCGCGCTCGATCTCGACCGCACTGCAGCGCATCGGGCGCTCGGGCCACTGGATCGGAGCGCTGCCGCGCGGGACGATTTTCGCCACGACGCGCGACGAGCTGCTCGAATGCGCTGCGCTGGTGCGCGCCTTACGCGGTGGCGAGGTCGACGCGCTCGACGTTCCCGACGCGCCGCTCGACATTCTCGCGCAGCAAATCGTTGCCGCGTGCGCCGCGCACGAGTGGAAGGCAGACGGGCTCTACGAGTTAGCGCGCTCGACCTACCCCTACCGCAATCTGCCCCGCAATGATTTCGATTCCGTCGTCGCGCTCCTGGCCGACGGCGTCGCCACCTCGCGCGGGCGCAGCGGTACGTTTCTCCACTACGATCGCGTCAACGGCATCCTGCGCGCGCGGCGCGGCGCCCGCATCACCGCGATGACGTGCGGCGGCGCGATTCCCGACACGGCCAACTATGCGGTCGTCGCCGAACCCGACGGGCACGTCGTCGGAACGCTCGACGAAGACTTTGCCGTCGAGAGCATGGCCGGCGACATCTTCTTACTGGGAACCAACTCGTGGCGCATTCGGCGCGTGGAAAATGGCGTCGTTCGCGTCGAAGACGCACACGGATCGCCGCCGACGATTCCGTTTTGGAACGGCGAAGGGCTCGGGCGCACGGTCGAACTCTCGCACGAGGTCGCGCGCTTGCGAACAGACATCGACGAACGCGACGACGCGCAAGCTCATGCGCTGCTCGTCGAACACTGCGGGCTCGATCGCGTCGCCGCGGAGCAGTCCGTCGCCTACGTACGCGCCGGCAAAGCCGGGCTTGGCGTCGTCCCGACCGATCGCACGATCGTCGCCGAACGCTTCTTCGACGAAGGCGGCGGCATGCAACTCATTCTGCACGCGCCGTTCGGCGCGCGCATCAACCGCGCGTGGGGATTGGCGCTGCGCAAACGCTTCTGCGTCGGCTTCAACTTCGAACTGCAGGCCGCGGCGACCGACAACGGCATCGTCATTTCGCTCGCCGAGCAACACGCTTTCCCGCTCGACGCCGTCTTCGAGTATCTCAAGGCGGCGAGCGTCGAGCAGGTCCTCACACAGGCGTTGCTGCCCGCGCCGATGTTCGAAGCGCGTTGGCGTTGGAACGCCACGCGCGCGCTCGCCATCGCACGCATGCGCAGCGGCCGTAAGGTGCCGCCGCAACTGCTGCGTATGCGCGCAAACGATTTGCTCGCGGCCGTCTTCCCCGACCAAGCCGCCTGCCCCGAGAATCTCACCGGTCCGATTCGTATTCCCGATCACGTGCTCGTCCGCGAAACGATCGCTAACTGTTTGCACGAGGCGATGGATCTCGACGGCCTGCAGCGCGTGCTGCGCGATGTCGAATCCGGAGCGATTCGAACCGTCGCCATCGATACCGCGGAGCCGTCGGTCTTCTGCCACGAGATCCTCAACGCCAATCCGTTCGCCTATCTCGACGACGCGCCGCTCGAAGAGCGCCGCGCCCGCGCAGTGCAGTTGCGTCGCACGACGCGCGACGACGTTGCCGGCGCCGGCATTCTCGATCCCGCCGCAATTGAGGAAGTCACGCAGGAGTCGTGGCCGGTCGTGCGCGACGCCGACGAATTGCACGACGCCCTCGCTACGCTCGTCGTGCTCTGTCATCCCGAACCATGTCATCCTGAGCGGAGCCGCGAACCATGTCATCCTGAGCGGAGCCGCGCAGCGGCGCAGTCGAAGGGCGAGTGGAGCACCTGGTTCGACGAACTCGTCGCGCAACGCCGGGCCGCAACGCTGAACAGCGGAACAACTTCGTTGTGGGTTTGCGCGGAACGACTCGCACTCGCGCGGCTCGCGTACCCCGACGCGACGCTACAACCCGAAATCGCTGCCGTCGCCGGCATGCCGCTGCCCGCCGACCGCGAAGGTGCGGTCCTCGAAATCGTACGCGGCTGGCTCGAATGCAGCGGCCCAACGACCATCGTCGAACTCGCCGAACGACTCGCGCTCGAACCCGACGCCGTTGCAACCGCCGTGTTACGCCTCGAAACCGAAGGCCAAGTGCTGCGCGGACGATTCCGAGGCAACGACGCCGAGGAATGGTGCAACCGGCGCGTGCTCGCACGAATTCACCGCTTGACGATCGGCCAGCTCCGGCGCGAAATCGAACCCGTAACGAGCGCCGCATACGCGCGCTTCCTCTGTCGCTGGCAGCACGTCGCACCCAACACGCGGCTGCACGGCATCGACGGCACGCTGCAGGCAATTCGCCAGCTCGAAGGCTACGAAATACCCGCGGCGGCGTGGGAGACGCAAATCCTGCCGCGCCGCGTCGCTGGCTACAAGCCCGAATACCTCGACCGGCTGTGCTACTCGGGCGACGTGATGTGGGGACGCCTCTCGCCGCATCCGGCACTCACGCCCGACGATCGCGAACGCAAACGCCGCGTGCGACCGACGAAACTCGCGCCGGTCAGCTTGTTCGCGCGCGCTTCCGCCGAAGAACTCGTCGCGCGCGACGACGCCTACGCATACGACGGCCTCTCGCAAGCCGCACGCGACGTGCTGGCGGCGATCGACGATCGCCGCGCGCCCTTCTTCTCCGAAATCGCCCGCGCCGTCAAACGCATTCCCGCCGAAGTCGAGGAAGCGTTGTGGCAACTCGTCGCCGCCGGCCTCGTCACCGCCGACGGCTTCGACGCACTCCGCTCGCTCATCGACGCTAAACGGCGCTTGGGCGAGAAAGGACTGCGCGCGCGGCCGCGTTCTTCGAGCGGACGCTGGACGCGATTACAGCCGGCGAGGCGGTGCATCGACCCCGATCTCTTCGCACGCCGCCTGCTTAGTCGATGGGGCGTCGTCTATCGCGATGTCATTGCGCGCGAAGCCCTGGCACCGCGGTGGCGCGATCTCCTGATGGCGCTGCGCCGTATGGAAGCTCGCGGTGAAATCCGCGGCGGCCGGTTCATCGCAACCGTCGTCGGCGAGCAGTTTGCGCTTCCCGACGCCATCGACGCGCTGCGCGCCGCGCGCCGCGACGCGAGCGACGAATCCCTCACGGCCGTCTCGTCGTACGATCCGCTTCAAGCAGTGAACACGCTGCTCCCCGAAGCCGATCGTCTGCCGCACGTTCCCGCCGCCTCAAACTAGGACGCTCAGGTCTCGTTGAAAATGTTCCTTGTCTGAGTCGAGCAACTCCTCAACGTCAGTTTGAGTAAATGTAGCGTGAAAATATGAACTCAAAGTACGAAATCCATAAGTGCTATGCCCACAGCATGTTTAACCTGGCGTTTATCCGGTTCAAGAGCCCAGGACATGTCTTCTGTGTACCTGACGAGGAGAACGTAGTTCGTCAGCTGGGAGAAGTCTACAATGACATATGGCGGAAGAACGACTATGTCCGCTGGAATCTGAAAGGCAAGGTGGTAGTCGACATAGGGGCTTATTACGGGGAGTCTTGCGTCTTCTTCCTGGAGCAGGGGGCTAAGCGGGTTATCGCCTACGAGCCTTACTTAGGTGCCCATTTTGTACTGACCAACTGTGTCCTTAATAACGTCGGCGTCGACCCAGGCAACTCGGATTGTGAGGTATTTCAGGCACCGGTGCTAGGGGAAGCTAAGATGATCCGTTACAACCCGGGAGATGTAAACGTGGCGGTGACTGTCTTCTTTGAGACGCAGAAGGAGCATTCTGTAGATATCAAATCCTGGAGCCTAGATGAGATATACCAGTACCTGGCCAAGGACGGGGTAATGGCAGAGGAGTGTGTGCTCAAGCTGGACTGTGAGGGAGCAGAGCATGCTATCTTTGCCTCGGCTACAGATGTAGCCATACTACAGTTCCCAAAGATTATGATGGAGGTACATGGAGACAAGAAAGACATAGAGGTACGGTTAAAGGGGTTGGGTTACGAAATTGATGTAGAACACGCTATGGAGGCCACATGTATGTTATACGCATGGAGGACTGGGCGAGTGTGAGATCGTGCGTTATAGCTCAATTGTGTGCAAAGTATACGTATTTACAGTTTACTTATAAGTCGCCAATGAGATATTATTACCCACGGGTTCGAATCCCTAAGAGTTGTTTCGCAAACTGCGATAACGGGTTGTAAGCGTGCTATCTTGACAAGTGTTGCGCGTCCGTTGCGGAATCTGAACATGGACATGCGCGCCGTCCCATTGAGCTTGGTGTGGTGGACGAGTTCGCTCATCAAATACCGTAAGTCCCAGGTCGCGCATCTGAGTGATGAATGCGTCGACTTGCTGGCTTGTGTGATCCCAAGTCCGAACGTCGATCGCATGGCCTTTGTAGTGCAGGCTATTAGCATTATGCACGCCATCAATATCGTGAGTTACATGAAAACCGCGCGATTCTGCGGCGTTGCGAAGATCATGGTAATCTTCGAAGCGCGCCGATCGGTCCGTTTGTGGGCTTGTTTCGGTATTGGTTTTTTGATTGATTTTTCCGTATATGAGCGAAACCGCTGTTAAAAAATCCGTAGAACCGCCTCTGCTGGAAAACACAACTATTAGGAACACAGGAAGCGCAACGACGATTATCACAACAGCGATCGACCCGACTGGTGGGCCTGGGTTTGGGTTGTTTATTGCCGGCGGAAGATACGGCGGCGGATGGTACACGGTCGGCGGATGATACCCAGCCAGCTTGGCGGCAAGAGCGATGCTAGGGTGAAACGTGCTCCCCAAGAGCAGAATTGCCACCGACAGAGCTGCAAGCCAGCACCTAAGTGAGCAGCGAGTGTCTTTGATCGTGAGGCGCCCGGGATCAAACATGGTATTTCCCGCTTCGCATTTCGTCATCAGGCGGCGATGCGTCCGACTTAGCCAGGGTGCGTTGGAAACGAGGCAGCGGTGTCCGCAACATCAGCGTGGAAGGTTGGATCTCCGGGTGGCGGACTCCAAGTGCCAGCGCTTAGTTCTTCGGCGAAGTGTATAGTTCCCCAAGTGTTCATCTCGCCCGCGACGTTTACACTCCCGGTGGACAGGGGGTTTCCGCTTTGCAATCCCTGCAATATATGGTTGAAGCGCCCATTCTGTAACGTCTGTATTGTTGCAGCTAATCCTGAATGTTCATTTGGATAGTTTCGAACGTGAAACTGCCCATGGTCTCCGAAGGTATTATAATTTGTAGCTCCCGTCACGAACTGCGTAGTATTGAGTGGATTGTAAGCAGCCGTGCCGGCCTCCTTAAATGCCCAATGCTGAAGAAACGCAACGTTCTCGTGCGTTACCGGCGCTCCAATGCCCTGTAGCAGCGCTTGTTCCCAACCAGGCCACCCGCTCATCTCCACGCCTCCGCAAGTTTTGAATTGGTTTTGTACAGTTTGGGTTTTCTCCAAGTGGCGCCTCGGAACGCCAACGTTTTCTCTCCTAGCCGATGAGTCCCTTGCCCCAGGCGCCCGTACGAAGGAGCAGCACTAGTTACGTACTAAATGTGTTGGTGCGCACGTTTAAGTGAGGGGTCTTCACGCTGAATTATGGCGCTGCCACGGACGCTTTCGACGAGGGGTGGCTGATTGAAAGACTCCTGAAGCGATCGCGCCCCCATAGCTGAGCAGCCACCAGCCGTTTAGTGTGAACCAGAGACATCACCAGGTTAAGTACCTCACCGTGTGCTAGCTTCAATGCCACCCGAGGTGGAAACGAGGCGCTATTATGACGATAACTGGATACGCCACCGGCACATCTGTTATTCCAGGGGGAACAATCCAGTTTTGCCTCAGTAGCGACGTTTCGGCAACGGTGTCATTTACGGTAGAGCGCCTGCCTCTTGACAGTGGTGGCCCCGCATCGGATCCGCAGTCGGTGACCGTTAATACGTTGTCGCCGCCCGCAGCTAAGGCTTGGGAAGGCTTCGGGTGGCCGACTGCGCTTAACGTGTCGATACCTGCGACTTGGCCAAGCGGTGTATATCAACTGCTCGATCAGAACCGCAATCCCGTAGCATCATTCATCGTATTGTCATCAGCTCCAGGAACAGTTTCGCGCGTTATATCACACGTGCCATTCTTGACCTTTGCCGCCTATAACTCCGCTGGCGGCAAGAGCCTATACGGTTACAACAGCGGCGGTGAGGCCGCGAGGGCCAGCCGCGTCTCACTTGATCGGCCATTGCTTGCCGATGACGGTACCCCTGCGCCCCTCCCAGGTGAATGGAATGTTCTCCTACAGTGGCTTAACTCACAGGCGATCACCGTCGATTACTGCTCGAGCGGCGATTTGCACGCTAAGGCCACTCTACTTTCAAGCTACGATTGCCTTCTTCTTGCCGGACATGACGAGTACTGGACAAGATCAATGCGGGATAACGTTCAACGCTTCGTTGCAAATGGCGGGAACGTAATTTCCCTGTCGGGGAATACGTGTTACAGAGCCGTGCGCCTCGAAAATGCGAACCGGCTCGTCGTGTTCTTTAAATACGCTGCAGAGGACCCGGCGACAAATGACGATCAGGTAACTGTCGCTTGGGCTGACCCACCCCTCAACGAGCCGCCAAACGCTCTATTTGGCGTGGGCTGGACGTGCGGATCATATGGTGCCAGTGGCCCGGGGGGAAGATATGCAGTCACTTTCCCGTCGCACTGGGTGTTTGAAAACCTCGCTGTTAACGCCGGCTCGACTTTCTGCAACATTTCGTATGAAACTGACGCAGCTGATTTTGTCGTCGAGCCGGAAGGTTATCCACGTGTCACGGGAGCGGACGACTCACCGCTGGCCTTTACGATTTTAGCGACTGCCGACCTCCGTCAATACACTCAACGGTCTAAGCCAGGCTTTGGTACCATGGGTTTATACTCGCGAAATGGCACTGTATTCAACGCTGCGGTCGCAAACGAGTGGCTCTGGCAGTTAGACACAGATCCGATAGTTTCGCAGGTGACCAAGAACGTTCTAGCGCGCCTAGGAAGGCGCGTTCCCTGGGACTGGGAGCTCATCGGGCGGTTACCGGCTCCAACGGCCGCACCACTAGGGCGCGCATTGGCCGCAACCGGTGGTAAGTTATATCTGGCAACATCCATGAACGAGCTAGTTCGCCGCTATCCGGTCGGCGCCGACGTAGCTTGGAAACAAATTGGTACGGCAAACAACGTTGTTGCGATGACGTCGAGCAATGATTTGCTGTACTGTGTTACAGAGGATAACCAACTCTGGTCGAGACCAGCAGTCGAAGACAGCAGCCTGCTTTGGACGAGAATCGGAAACGGGCCACCTAGTGGAACCCGGGCACTCGCGGCTGCCGGCGGCATGTTATACATAGTTGATGTAACAACGGGTGCCCTCTGGCGGGTACCTGCTTCATCACGGGTAGGCACGGCTGCCTGGGTGCCGCTTTCATGGTTTACCCCGGACGGCACCGTTAACGCAATGACGGCGTATCAAGATATTCTAATTGCTTCCACTACAGATAATAGATTGCTCAGGTCGGCAAGTGACTGGATTGACGAGAATACTTCGTGGGTGCAATTTTGGCGCTGTGACGACTCGGTGGGACTCGGAGTCGTCGAATGGATGTTGTTCGTAGTGACGTCCCATAACCTAATTTGGCGGCTAGATTTGTCAAGCGTGCGCTCCGCGCAGCCTGGCCGCCGAGGTGATGTGAGCGGCCTCAGGTGATTTGACAAATGGCGATTCCGCGAGGCGTGCGGAGTCGCAAAGCCTTTAGAAGCCCCTCGCGCTCGAGTTGGTGAACGCGCGGCCAGACAGTATGGTGCGGAGCTATATCGTGGAATGCCACGATCGCGCCCGGAACCATAAACGGTCGATACCGGCGAAACTCATCGGCGCGCAACTGCGGCCTCGAATCGAAGAACGCAAAGCCGATTCCAGCTGGTGGCTCCCAGGTCATAGAATCGATGTAAACGACGTCGACCGGGAGTCCCTTGCATCGCTCGCAAGCCTGCTCGTAGCGAACAGGGTCGATCTCTAACGAGTACAGTCTACCGCGCCCGTTGGCCTTAAGCGCGGCGCCTAGCATCGCTGCACCGAATCCGAAGGCCGTTCCGGTTTCGACGACCACTTCCGGCTGCAGCGCGCGGATGAACGCCGCGCACAGCTCGAGGACTTCAAACTCGCTCGAATCGCCGTCGGGAGCGTGCCAACGCTCTGGCTTTGCGCACCATTCCGGGCGAGCAGCGGTGTTTACACTCTCGCGAGGATGTCCACCCAACTCGTAGTTTTCGTAAAGCGGACCTATGTGAAGCGCGGCTGATTCCGAAGCGGCTTGGCGAAGTTGTCGTTGGCAATGCACGCCACCAGAAGATCTCTGGGCGCTATAACGGCCTACTTTTTTCATGGGGAGTCTCCGTCCCCGGGTGTCCTCTAGATTGACCGCTAACTCGTCCAGTGAGCATTGCTTTTCTGACATAAGATCAACCCGGATCCCCATCGCTCCGTGCTGCTTCAAAAGCGCCGATAGAACGTCTCGGCATCCGAAGAAATGCTCGTAAATATTGCAAAGCTCCTGAAGACTGTCGGGCTTAGCTAAGAAATACCTAGATATCGCGCAGCGATTAATCAACGCGCTAACCCTCCGTGGCGACACGCTGTTCGGCGAAGCAAGCCTTTCGCATAAGAAGAATCCCTGCGCCACCGTCAACTCAGAAGGCTGCACTCCAAAGTAACCCCGAGAGGCCCGCTCAATACCGTGATAGGACCGTCCCCAGTAAACACCGGAGAGGTACTCTGAGATCACCGACATTTTAGAATGGGTCAACGTATAGCATACAGCCCATGTTGCCTGGACCGCCTTCTTGAACAATCTCCCCCCATAAGTGTGCGTTGCCGCATATCTAATGTTATAAACCTGCTGCGTAATCGTACTCGCGCCCTGTGTAATCTTTCGGCGCTTTAGGTTTTTTAAAAATGCTCGCGAGATCGCTATTACGTCGACGCCAGGATGGACCATAAATCTCTTGTCTTCGACTAACAATAGCAAAGCGATCAAATGCGAGGGCAGCGACAGCTCATTCGATAGTCGTGCAATACTCCTGTCCATCAATCGAGCAAATATGCGATCCGATAGGGTGCTGACAATATCCGACAAGAAATCATTCACCGACTATGCTGGACGACCAAGTCAAGCAATGCACGTAAGCCAAATTCATGATTTCATCACTTACTCCAACTCTAGGCCTACGGCTCTCGCGAAGACTATCGCGTTTTCGCTTGCGCGCCAATTCTTCCTGGCATGTTATTCTTATACATCGATGTAGCTTGTGCACGCTGAGTGAGGTGCAACAGCAAGCTATTGCTTGCGAATCGGAAGCGGCCATCGCATGAGCCCCGAGCGTCGTCGTTGGCGTTGTTCTGTCGTCATCACCGCTTCGAGCGCTCTACCTTGAAATCGTTGAAATGTCGTCGCCGATGAGCTGATCCATGTCGGCGACTCCCGAAATTCCGGGAACCCTCGCTGACTGCGTGAATTGCCAAATGACCGCGCTTTTCCAGCCTTGCGGAAGAGCCGGTTGCATCCCGGAACGATAGTGTTTCGGATACTGCGCAATCCAGAGTGGGTGTCCTGAAAAATCGTCGCGCCCGACCATTGTATCGTCCCAAAACGACCTGTTGGTGTAGAAGAGCGCGCGCTTTCCCTTCAGCGTCGCGTCGACGGCTTTTAGGAATTCCGCCACGGATGCCGCGATGTGCTCCGGCGATAGACCGTGCGTCTCTTCGACGTCTACGGCAGGCAGCAAAGTCCCCTCATAACCACTGATGGCAGCTAGGAAATGCTTCGCCTGCTCCGCGCCGCTTTCCCGAACGTCGATGTAGTGATAGGTACCGAATGGGATTCCTGAACGCTTTGCTCCATCGTGTTGTTGGTGGAACTGATCGTTGTGAGCGCGGAGCCCCTCAGTTGCTTTCGCAAAGACGAATTGAACCTGGGATTTTGGGACTTCATTCCACCTGATGTTTTCTTGCCATCCTGAAACGTCAATGCCATAGACCATAGCCGCTCTCTACCAGCGTACGCCCAGGTGAACGTGCGGTCCGCCGTCATCCTGAGATGCCGTCGGCCCGACATTGCATTCTATCACTAGTTTAGCGAAGGGGGAAGCGTCACTCCGCAGCCCTTGTCAACTTATCGCCGCCTGGGTATGCAATGGACGCACACAAACTGATCGGTATCCCGCGTTATTTCTCGAGTGCGGCCGCATACTGCTCGTCGGCGTTGTGCCACTTGTTGGGAAGGTCGATTCGGCGAACGTTCTGAGGGTAGTTGCCGTCGGGAAGCGCGGCAGTCCAGTCCTGGGACAAGACCACCAAGTACTCGAAGTTTTCATATATAGAGCGTCCATAGTGCGCGCGCAGAATCGCAGTCACCTCAGCGAGCGCGTCCCAGGCATCGAGTATGATCGCGGAGTGAATGTCCATCAGTAATCTGCGGTCGATCAATCCGGTTTTCGCAAGCACTCCCATATTTTCGTAGAAATCGCCCACGATCTCAGCGTAGGAGATCTGCTCGTTGTTTTCAACGGTTCGTGCAGCTCTATTCGCGAGTTGATATCGAAACGCCGGGTCCTGCATACTAGCTGGTAGCTCGCTGTAGATGTAATGTACCGCCTTTAGGTACTCGGGCGTTTGCTGGCTTGCACGAAGTTCGGTTAGGACCGCAATCTGGTTGCCGCCGCGCATGTGACGTAGTTGCACGATAGCGGCTAGAGCCGTTGCCGTTATGACGAGAAACGTGCCAACGGTCGCAACCGTATCCCACAGCTCGAGAGACATATCCGAACACCTCATTTGAGCAGGTCGCTGCTCCGTAGGCAATGCAACGCAGCTTAGCGGATTCCTCGCAGTATGGCGGCGCAGTCGACTCGCCGGGCGGTGTTACCTAGTGATCGAGGCTCTCGCGCTCCGCCTTTACGAGTTGCGCTCGCAGCTTTGGAATGATTTCCGCGAGCGACGTTTCGTTAAGGTGTGGAACGTCGTCCTCGCCGCGTGTGATTCGCAACGAGCGCGTCGCCGATCGACGTTCGGCGCTAAGCTCACAAAAGACGCCGGCCCGCAGATCGTGCGTAATGGGCGTGGTGTCCTGGATCAAAACCTCGAGCTCGATGGTTGCCCAGAAACCCGCGACGTCGCTCCGCTTCTCAAGCGTGAATCGGCGTCGGCGCGGAGATCCAAAGTCTTCGCTGAGCTGCTGAAAGTCGGGGCTTCCCTTGCCCATGAAGCGGTCGAGCATGCCCGCGATCTCTTCCGCCACCACCGGTGCGGCCGCGTCGGCGTACTCTTTCAACTCGCGGTTTCTGCGGTCGCGATCGGGCGCCGCGTCGGTGTCGATCCTGTCTTGCTCCCGAGCGATGCGTTCCATCGGTGATTCGCTACTCATGGGCGCGCCCGTTCGCGTTTGGAAATTCTCGGCCTGCCGGGGAACGCAATGCTTAACCTGCCGGCGCTAGGCCGGCCCGTCGCCTCGCGCAGGGCAATCGTCCGTCTCGCAGAATTCGGCGCCCCGAGTATCCCGTTACCGATCTTTGCAGACGCAACCGGCAGCTGCGCAGCCATACGGAGTCGGGCTGCACGTCATTGCCGCCCTCACCGCCGGACTCCAGCAGTGGACCCACGAGTACTGCCAGCGCAAGGAAGTCGGCTCGTCGTGTCCGACTAGCCCGCGGAAGACCTCGGCAACCTTCAGCATCTCGCATTCGGGAACGGACACGATTAACGGCGGACACTTTACGCTCCAAACGAGCGACGCTTCGACGCTCGGCGATAGCACCTACGGTTTCGACCTCACCGCGAGCGGCACGCCGAACACGCCGGGTCAGGACGGTGCGAACGTGGAAACCGACAACATCGCTTTGTTCGATCGCATGCACATCACGTCGTCGACACTGCCGCAAGATCGGCCACACGTATAATTAGCCGCTCGCTAGCGCAAAACGGAAATCAAAGAACGTTAAAGGATGATGGGCGCGAACGGCGGGGCGGACCCGACCGCTCGGGTCCGCCGCCGCGAGGTTTAGGGGGCTATTTTGAAAACGACTCCGCAGCCCCCGCCGCACGACTTGACTTTTTTGCCGCCCGTGAAGGTTGTGCCGTAGAGCGTGCCGCTCGAGTCGGCAGTAAGGCTGCCGGTCAGTGTGGCGCCGTTGCCTGTGCCGGTGAAATCATGAAGCGTGGTTTCCGTATAGCCTGAGCCGGAAGGCGTCAGCTCGAAGACCGCACCGCATCCGCACGTCGTTCCCAGGTTCTGCTGCGTCGTCCCAAAAAGATCGCCGCTCGCGTCCGCGTAGAGCCCGTTATCGTCAGCCGGGCGGGCGGCATCTTTAGGTGTAGAACCGAAGTTGTAGATGATCTTTTCCTTGTAGCCCTTCGATGTACGCGTGAGCTCGAATGCCGTTCCGCAACCAACCGAACCGCACGCGGTGGAACTGCCGAAGTACTGTGTCGTCCCGAACAGCGCCCCGTTTTTTCCGGCAACCAGCGCTGAGCGTGAATTTCCTCCGTCCTTCGTTCCGCCTTGAAAGCGGTAGATCACGCTTTCGTGGCCGGATGGCGTCACTTTGAAAGCAACGCCGCAACTCGTATCCCCGAGAGGCGACGTGGCGCACCCAGATGTCCCGCCACCGAATTGCGTGGTTCCGTAGAGAGCGCCGGTGCTATCGGCGATCAGTGTGTCCTTGGGGAACGCCCCGTCATTACCGCCTTTAAACCTGTAGAGAACTTTTTCGGTGTAACTGGACCCTGAGGGAGTTAGTTTGAACACGGTGCCGCAACCGCTGATGCCCGATGGCGAAGCGCATCCAGTCCCGCCGAAAAGAGTGGTGCCGTACAGCACGCCGCTTTTGTCCATAAGGACATTTCCCAAGGGAGTTGCACCGTCACTGCCGGCCGCAAAGGCGTACAAAACGCGCTCGGTGTAGTCGGAACCGCTCGGAGTCAACGCGTACACCGTGCCGCAGCCACCGGTGCACCCGGTCGCGCCGCCTCCGTAGCCGGTCACTCCGAGCAACACGCCATTCTGCCCGGCAGTCACGCCCGCTTGCGTTCCGGCTCCGTCGTTACCACCTTGGAACGAGTACAACACCCTTTCCGTACCCGTCGACGATACCTCGAATACCGTGCCATCTAGGATTCCGCTCGGGCTCTTCGCGCCGCCGCCGTTCGTAGTCCCGAAGAACTCACCGTTGCTGCCGGCCAACAAACCCGCGTACGGGTCGGCTCCATCAGGCGCTCCTTTAAACTCATAGATCGTACTCTCTTGCGTAAACGGTCGCGGCGCGGTTTTGAGCGCGGCGCCCGACATCGGTACCGTCGAGGGAAGGTCGTTGCGAGGTCCACCGCAAGCGACCAACAGCGAAATACCAAAAAGCATAATAACGAACTTTTTTAAGCGACTACGCATGAATCGTGACCCCTTTCTGAAGCGGTCTGCCAACAAAGAAACAAAAGAGCGAAAGTCCGATAAGACTCCGTGCCCTTGGGAAACAATGCTCCTCTCTGCGACTTTTGTCAAATTGGGCAGGGTGAAGCCAATGAAACTTCGGCGACGGCACTGTCGTAAGACAAGTGCATGCCGGCATGGCTTCGCCCGCGCGGTTCCCAATGAACACCTTCGCCCAAGTGACGACGGGCCTGTGACTCATCCTTTTCATCTACTGGCTCGTCGCAGCGATATTCGCAAAGCGAAACGCCGGCGGAACGTGGTGGAAGGGAGCGATTTTTTTCACGGTGCTCGCCTTCGGCATCGTTCTGCTGCTGCGGATGTCGTTCCGCGGAACTGCCTCGACACATGCGCCGCACGCCGTAACGAATGTCGGCATAATTATGGGGAGCGCGGGCGTCGCGGTCTGCGCGCTTGGAATCGCCATCGCAATCTGGGCACGAACGTACATCGGACGGAATTGGGGCATGCCCATGTCCCTACGCGCAGGGCACGAACTCGTAACGACTGGTCCATACGCGTACGTGCGGCATCCGATCTACACCGGCATCCTGCTCGCATTCACCGGGTCGACGCTCGTCAACTGGTTCCCGCGAATCCTTCTGCTCGGAATTTTCCTAGCGTATTTCGTCTATGCTGCCAAATCCGAAGAGCGAAGTATGCTAAAGCAATTCCCCAACGAGTATCCGGCGTACGTCACACGAACGAAAATGCTCGTTCCGTTTCTACTGTAAAACGGACGCGCTCGGAACGCTCTCAGACGGCCTCCGAACCGCGGAAACCTTGACCACCTGGTCGAAACCTTTGAGCCTTACGTGGCCGAGGTCTTGGAACGCCAAGCTTTTTCCGATGCACAGTTCGGCGACCACGTTCGACACCAGGCTCTGTTCGGGCTGAGCGTGCGAACAAAGCCTCGACGCGAGTTGAACCGTCGATCCGAAAAGATCGCGATTGCTTTCCACCGGCTCTCCGGCAGCCGCGCCGATTCGGACTTTCACGCAGCAATCGTCGTTTTCCCACGCATGCTCCGCTAGCGTTTGATGAATGGTATTCGCACATCGAACGGCCGATGCTGCCGACAAAAACGCCGCCATTACGCCATCGCCCGTGTGCTTGACTTCACGGCCTCCGAACGATTCCAGAGCACTTCGCACGATCTCGTCGTGAACCCTAAGCAGCGCCATGCTGGCGTCATCCCCCAGGCGTTGAGTCATCGACGTCGAGCCGACAACGTCCGTAAACAAAATCGTTCTTATCCCGGAATCGTGTTCGTTCCCGGCCTCACCGGGCACGAGGGCCGCACCATCGGAGTTCACTTCACATCCGCCAAGAAAGCCTTCCGCGACCTCTGGTGCGACCTCGATGATCTTCACGGCGACGAGACCGTGCGCTTCACGATGCACGCTCATGGCCGCTTCGGGGTCCGGCGCGGTGCAAAGGCAGAACACCTTGCCTTGAGCTTCATTGAGCCAATACTTGTGATACACCACCCCGTACTTGCCCTGAGTCGCAACATCTGCCGCATGCGCGACGCCAACCGCTTGTGCGGTAACTCCCGGAATCTCGTGGATATCCATGTAGGTGGGCATGCCGGGGTCCGTGTCTTCGAGTCTAAGCCGGAGGGCCGGCGGAAACGGATATCTCGGGCGGTTGTCGCAGCGTCTGATACACGACGCAATATCGTTCGGTGAGGCGAATCAGTGTGCCGATCTGCTCCTCGGATGCGTCGGTGTCTAGTGCGAACCCAAGCCGAATTCGGCTAAATCCGACCGGTGCATCTTTGGCTACTCCGAGGGTTCCTTTAAAGTCAAGGTCGCCCTCAGCTTTAACCACGGCATCTCGAATGTCGACTCCTATTGCTGTGGCCACGGCGCCAAGCGTTACTCCGGCGCATGCGACAAGCGCCTCGAGCAACATGTCTCCGGAGCAAGCGCTCAACCCGCTTCCACCCGTAGCGGGATGTAGCCCCGCTTCGACGAGTGCTTTCCCGGTTTGAACGTTGCACGTAATGCCTTCGCCGAGACGCCCTTCGGCTTTCAGCGTGATTAACGCGGCATCTGGCTTCGCTTTGTATTGCTCTTTTATCGGCGCCTGAATCGCTCGCAGTTCTTCAGCGTTGATGGCCATATGCTCCTATACTCGCAAATGCTCGTGTGAGCCCGTTTTCAAAAGCCTCGGGCGATTGACATGGATTGTTGCGAGGCCGTCTGGTAAACTCCTGGAATCGATCGACGCGGGTAACCCGCTGCGATGCAACGAAGGGCGGCACCCATGATCACCCGGGCGCTTTCATTGGCGCTGCTGCTGCTTTGCGTCGCCTCGTGCACGAAGGCGGGCGGCGTTGGTTGGGGCAGGGCGCACGAGTTGCGGATCGGCATGGTCGGCGACCCCGATTCCCTCAACCCGCTTTTCAGTTACGTCGAGCGCCAGATCGACCTCACGCAGCTCTACTGCGAAACGCTCGTCGGGCTCGACGATCGCAACCGGCTCGCGCCGCTGCTTGCGACGGTGGTGCCTTCGCAAAGCAATGGCGGTATTTCGCCCGACCGCAAGACGATCGTCTACCATCTTCGCCATGGCGTTCGCTTCGCCGACGGCGTCGAGCTCACGTCGAAGGACGTTGCGTTCACCTATCGCGCCGTCCTCGACCCGCGCAATCCCGTCGTCGATACCGAAGCCTATCGCGCGATTGCTTCGCTCGACACGCCCGATCGATACACGGTGCGAATTCGGCTGCGCCACCCGTGGGCGGCAGCGGTCGGTGAACTCTTTGCGCCGTCCGACTTTGCGTACGGCATCCTTCCGGCGCACGCATTCGCGGGCACCGACGTCTCGCGCGCAGATTGGAACGCGCACCCGTTCGGTAGCGGTCCGTTTCGCGTCGTGCGCTGGGCGCGCGGCGACGAAATCGAGCTCGCCCCGAATCCCTACGCATGGCGCAAGCCGCGCCTGCGCAAAGTCGTCTTCAAAATCGTCGCACAAAACGAGGCCATGTTCGACGCGTTTCGCGCACGCGAACTCGACGTCGACAACGTGACGATCCTGCAAGTGCCGCAAGCGCGCGCGTTGCGCGATGCCGCACTGGTCGGCGTGCTGCGCAACGGTTTCGACTACCTCAGCTTTCAGACCGTCAAGCCGCCGACCAACGATCTGCGGGTCCGGCGCGCGATCGTCGAGTCGATCGATCGTCACGACCTGATTCGCGGAACCTATCTTGGCTTACGCCCGATCGCCAACACCGAGATCCCTTCCGTGCTGTGGGCAAATGACCGATCGATCCAGCCGGTGCCCTACGACCCACGGCAAGCCGCGCGCGACCTCGACGCCGCCGGCTGGCATCTCGACGGGACCCACCGCATGAAGAACGGGATCCCGCTCGCCGTCGACCTCGTCTCCGACGTACGCGACTACAATCGCCGCATCCAAGCACTGGTCCAACGCGACCTCGCGGAAGTCGGAATCAACGTGACGATCCACAGCTATGTCAACACGATCATGTACGCGCCGGCGTCAGCCGGCGGCATTCAATACGGCGGCCGATTCAATCTCTTCTCCGACAATCTCTACGGTGGAACGGATCCGGAGGAATCCGAAAACTGGACGTGCGCGAAGCTGCCTCCCGACGGTGCCAACATGGCGCGTTTTTGCGATCGTGCCTATGACGCGGCCTACGCCGGGCAGCAACTCACGCTCGACCGCGGCGCCCGAACCCGCTTCTTCAGCATCCTTCAACGCCGCATTCGCGACGAAGCGGTACTGCTGCCGCTCGTCAACGATAAGGAGTACATCGCGATCAACCCTGCGCTGCACGGATTTCGGCCCAACATGCTCTACGACTATTGGAATGCGGAGCAATGGGATGTGTTACCCTGAACGCTCGTGATATTTTAGAGCGGCGGCCTCGGTAGAGTGGTGACGGGTCTCGGCGGTGCAACCGGACGAGGCGCCGTCGTAATGGTTCTCGCCGGCACTTTCACGTGAATCCTCGAGTTTGTGCGACTCGTTATCGTGTGATTCACATTGTGCGGCTGTGGCATGATCCGCGGTGGTCGAACCGGATGTGTGATGACCGCGGCTCCAGCTCCAATTTGTGTGACACCGAGCAGCGCAAGGCACGAAATGAAACTGAACAACGACTTTGTCATAACAAACTCCCTGATGGCTACTGCGTAGCCAAAACCGTCTTTAGACCGAAATGCTCGAAATTGCAATTAGCGGCGGATCAGCCCCTTGCAAGACGTGGAGAGGAGGGCTCGCCTTCAGCCGGTGGCGCCCGCCCGCCGGGCCGCCTTCAGAAAGGTAGTGTTTCCACGCATATACGGCCGTGGACGACCAGCGCATCCTAACACTAGGATTCATTCACTCTTTTCGGAGGCTGTTAAAAGAATGAAAAAAGCGCTTTTGCTCCTACTCTGCGCGTCGATGGTGGGGTGTGCCGCAGGCACCGGCACCGGGGCCCTTCCGCCAGGCCAGCGGTCCCAGGCACCGTCGCTGCGCCGTCATTCCGGCCCAGGCGACGCGACGATTTACCTGTTCCAAGGCCAGCCCGACGCCAAAACGCCGTATGCCGGACTGGCCGACCTGAACGGCGTTCTCTACGGCACCACCCCCGACGGCGGCGCCAATAACCAGGGGGCGGTCTTCTCGATTAGCGGGGGGACGGAAAGCATCTTGCACAGCTTTTCCGGCGCGGGTGATGGCGAAGTTCCATACGCGAGTTTAATCGCGGCGAAAGGAAAGCTCTACGGCACCACTTCCATGGGCGGCGCGTATGGGGAAGGCACCGTCTTCTCGATCACCCCCTCGGGCACGAAGAAAGTAGTCTACAGCTTCGGCACCAACGCGAACGACGGCTCGGACCCGATGAGCGATTTGGTCGATCAGGGCGGCGCACTCTACGGCACCACGCGCGGTTGCGCAAACGATCAAGCGTGCTACGGAACGGTGTTCAAGATCACGCTTACCGGCAAGCCGGCCGACCCCGAAACGGTGCTCTATCGGTTCGCGGGAGGAACGTCCGACGGCGGCGGCCCGATCGCGGGACTCGTCTATCTCAAGGGCAACTTCTACGGAACGGCTGAAAACTACGGCTCCGGTAACGCAGGAATCGTTTTCAAAATGACCCCGTCGGGACAGGAAAGCGTCCTTCACGCCTTCGGCGGCGACCCCGACGGCTCAGCACCGGATGCAGACCTCCTGAGTTACGGCGGTAAGCTTTACGGCACGACGCCCGGCGGCGGCACGGCGAATCAGGGAACCGTTTTTCAGATCACGCGCGCCGGCAAAGAGAAAGTCATTCACAGCTTCGTAGAAACTAATGGGGACTTCTATGCCCCTAAAGCCGGCTTGATCAACGTCAACGGCACGTTCTACGGCACGGCGGCGGAGAGTGCCACCGGATACGGCGGCGTGTTCTCGATGACACCGGCGGGCCAGGAAACGAGCATCTACGTCTTCCCCGACAGTCCAGCCGGCAGCCCGGTCGCACCCTATGGCGAAGTGATCGACGTGAACGGAACGCTCTTCGGCACCTCGATCAGCAGCACCGGACAACTCGGCTTCGGCACCGTCTACGCAGTTCCGTTGTAAGACTCTAATCGCTTCGAAAATCTCGACATACAAGAGCGGCCTCCCCAAGGCCGCTCTAATCCCCTGTCATCCTGAGCGGAGCATCGAACGCAGTTCGATGCGCAGTCGAAGGACGAGCGGAGCGAAGCTGGCAGTCAAGTCGCGATGCGTTTCCGCTTATTTATCTCTCTTCGTGACTGAGCGCCATACCTTGAGAGTAGTCCAATCCCGATTCGATTTTCACCCGAAAGTCACCCAGAGGATAGGGGCTGATGTAGACGTTATGGTCGGCGTAATTGGAGTAATAGATGTTTCGTTGGTTTCCGCCAAGAACGATTTGCGTAGCGCAACAGCCGGTGTTCACGACTTGGGACGGATGGTTCTTTCCAGGCGGAAACACGTCGACGCTCCCGTTGCCGCTCTCGACGACGACGATGTTTCCGGAGCGATCGATCTGCAAGCCTTGCGGCGACGAGACGTGCATACCTAAGATTCGGCCGTTCGTCGAGTGCGGAGCAAACTCTTCGATGCTATCTACCGACCGGCCGCGATAGGCTACATACAGATTCGATGCCTGGTCGAAGTTTATACCGTCAGCTTCGTGGCCCGGGGTCTTTATCGTAACATCCGGCGTCGTTTGCTGCCGCGGATATTCGGTGACGGTCCCGTTGCGGTTAGCAGCGTACATCCTACCCGAGTGATCGGTTACGACGTACAACGGACTGGCAGTGTCGGTGTACGTAATCCAAGGATGTATCGCGCCCGGCCGATACGCCGTTATCGTGGTAGTGTTCGCGACGTACAGACCGCCTTTCGCATCCGCAAACAGCCCGTATGCACCAGCGACACCGTCGGTAATTGCTCCGACAGGTTTGGCATCTCTCTCTCGGAAGATTGCAACTTGGTTGCCGCCGGCAACATAAACGAGCGCTCCTGTAGCGTTTTTCGCGTCCAGCCAACCGCGCGGCTTTGCCCCGCGGCTGGGACCCTCTAGCAGAGTGGGCGATGGCCTCGGAACCGCGCTCGAACTGAGTAGCGACGATTGAAAGTCGGATGAGCCTATCGGTGTCGAGACGGTCGAAGCGCAACCGGTCGATGCAAGCACACCGGCTCCCATCGCAAGCAAAGCGAGTGTTCTACGCATAAAATTCCCCTCTAATCTTACTTATTTCTAAAAGGACGCGCCGACGCCCGGATTGACGTCAGCTGTACAGTTCCGACCGTTACCGTAGATAGTGGCCCCGCGTTATCGCGACCGCATCAGCGAAACACTCTGCTTCGGGTCGATAAGCTTCAGATTCGAACCGGCGACTGGCCGCGCGCCGCGAACGATGAGGTCGCGTGTCTGCGCCGGCGTCAGACTCGGGTCGAGCGCAAAGAGCTTCGCCGCGAGATTCGTTACGTTCGGCGCCGCCATCGACGTGCCGGAGAACTTCACCGTGTAACCCTGCGGGATTTTGCTTGGAACGTGGAAGCCGTTGGCATACACCGCAACCGTCGCGCCGTAGCTCGTGAAACTGGTCGCGTCGCCGGCTTGATTCACCGCCCCAACCGTGAGCAGATTCGGGTAGTTCAACGAAGCGGGAACGTCCTGCGCAAAGGTCGCATCGTTATCGCCGTTTCCGGCCGCTGCAACGAACAGCGTGCCCGGAGTATCGGCAATCATCTTCGCGATCGCCGCGCGCCAAATCGAGTACAGCTCCTGCGCCTTCTGCTTTCGTTCATCCGGGCTGCTGATCGACGCGGTTTTCGCCAGCCACACCTCAAACTCGCTGACCTGATCGCCCCAGCTCATATTCACGACCCGCACGTGGTTGTCGCGAAGAAACGCGCCGATGCTTGCGAAGTTGCCGGCCATGCGATTCGCCCACTCGGTCGTCGGCGCGAAGGGCAGGTTCGGCAGATTGTCGTCGAAACGAAGCACCACGATTCGCGCGCCGGGATTGCCGCGCGAGGCGATCCCGGCCACGTGCGACCCGTGCGAGTATTCCCCCACAAAATCCATCTCGCGCTCGAACGCGTTGCGTTGCGCCGCATCCAGGGAACGCAGATACGATGCCGCGGCGGTCGCTTCAGGCGAAGTGATTCCGCTCTCCATGTCGCTGGTGCCCGTCATTAATTTGACGAGCCGCGGATAATCGGCCGCCACGTCCGGCGGCAATGGAAAGGTGTCCGACGTCGATGGGCCACCGTCGTCGGCGAACGCCAGACCGTGCTGCGACGCCGACGGACCGCCGTACATGAGTTGCGCGTAGTCGTGCGGGTCGACGCCCGAATCAAGAATCCCAATTCGCACCGGCGCCTTGATCTGCGAAGCGGCGAGCGTAACGTCGCGGAGGCCCCAGATGTCCGGCTTCGGAACGTTATACTTCGCGATGTAGGCCGCTAGGATCTCGGCATCTTGCGGAAGATACGGTAGGAGCAGCAGTTGGGCGCGCCGTTGAACCAGCTCCCGCGCGGAAGGACCGTCCAGCGTTCCGGTTTTCGCAGCGATCGGATCAAAATCGTGAGCGACCGCGCCGACCACCGCATCCCGCGTCGCGATCGGTTCGAATGCCGCCATCGACTTCACGGAATCGGCGACGACGCTCCACGGCAGCGCATCGACTGCGGCACGATCGGAGGCGGCGAAACCGTCCGAGCCCGATAAATACGCGAGTTGCAATCGTCCCGCCAGCAGCGCGCTGGCGGGCTTGGTTTCGGCGGCGCGCAACTGCGCGACCGACGAACGCACCCCCGCCGCGTCACCCTTCAACAGATTTCCCGCTAACTGTGTCGCGAGATAGTCGCGCAGCGTCGCCTTATCCTGGATGTCGTAGGTTGCAAGCGCCTTGGCGACGTCGGATTCGACCGATGCGAGAAACGGCGCGAACGCGGCGTCGCTGGCCGACAGGAAGGCCGAGGGCGGTGTCGGCATCGGATACGCAACGCGTGGAAGCTGCGTCTCATCGGTCACGGTGGTTCGTGCACTCTGTGCGACGGCGGGAAGTGCCGCGACCACTAAACCCGCGAGAGCGACCAGCGACGCCACGCGCGCCATACTCTGCCTGCCCGGTTTACTCAATTTAACATCTCCCCATCGCGCATGTGTAAAGCGTTCGCAACCCGGAAGGGTCCGCCCTACGCCGCACCGAGCTCGCCCAGCCGTTTCTCGAGCTCGGTTATCCGTGCGCGCGAGCGCTCTGCATCGATGTGATCGTACGCGGCGGCCGCGCTGAGAGCGATGGCTTCAAGCAACGCCCGCTCGTCGGGCCCTAGCGCTAAGCCGCTGGATCGTACGCCGTAGAAGACGAAACCAAAAACCGAAGCGCGCATCACCAACGGTACGACGAGCGACGGCGCCTTGACGCCGCCGGGGAGGATCGTGTCCGCGCGCGGCCGGCCGTCGAGGACGACCGGCGCGAGGTCGGCGCGCAGTTCGACGATCAGCGGATCCTCGGGGTCGATGCGCTCCGACTCTTCATGCGTCCATCCGCGCGCGGCGGTGCGTTCAAACTCTCCCCCGTCTGGGCCGGCGAGAAAGAGGGCGGCCGAGGTGAGGCCCAATGCGCGCACCGGCTCGTCGACGAGAAACTCGATGAGCGTTTTCTCCGACGACGTGTTGGCGAGCGCGCGCGCCGCTCGTCGTAGCACCTCTTCAGCCCGGCGTTGATCGCGAAAGAAAAATGTGTTCAGCACCCCTTCAATGCGGCCGTGCAGCGCGTTGAGCGTGAAGCCGATCGCTAACGCCGTGAAGAGGCTGAGATAAATTGCTGGGCGCGTGGTCTCGAAGATTTTTTCGGCCCACCACTCGAGGATCCCGAAGCAGAGCAGCAATACGGCCGTAACCGAGCCGTAGATCGCAGCGCGTCCGATTGCAAATCGGAAATCCACGACCCGCTCCGACAAGAATCCGTAAACCACGAAGACCGACGCGGCGAGTCCGAACCACGGACCCAAAACGTCGGTCCAGTGCTGCACGTAGAGCAGCGTCACCGAACTGTTGCCGACCAGCGTGCCGGCTGCGTTGGTGATGGCCCAAGTCAGATCGAGGATGGGCGACAGCGCGATACCGGCGACGACCCACGTGACGCGCTTTCGGTCGAGCAGCGTCGCTCCCGACGCGATGTACGCCAGGCCGGCGATCACGGTCGAGAGCAGCATCACGTCGGAAAGGCTCATGATGAGCTGCGTCGGTCCGGGAAGGCCGTAGCGTTGGTAGACGATCCACAGTATTGGGTCGACCCACGCCACGAGCACGATCAGCGACAATGCAACCGCGCTGTAGAAAAACCACGGCCAGCGTCGGCTCGGCCGGCCGTAAAGCCGCTGCGCGAAGACCAGGATCATTAGCTGCGTGAGCGGGTAGACTACCTGGATGGCCAGATCGCTCGCAAGGCTGATCGGCCAGTTGGCGAGATCGAGCGCGCTCTGATTCACCTTCACGAGCATCAGCATGGTGTAGACGTAGAACGCGAGCGTGATCGCCCGCGGCCGAATTAGGAAGAGCGCGCTCGCGAGCGCGAGCGAAAGGAAGAAACAGAGTGGCGTGCCGACGTCGCGCGCGATGGTCGCGCGAGGCGAGTGATCGATCGCGCTCGCCGTTACGTGCGTGGCAAACGAGCGGTCGTCGCGCGCGGCCTGCAGAGCGATCGTGGCCCGCGCCGGCGCGCCGCGCAAAAGCGAAAATCGTAGAGGCTGCGTCAACCGCTGTAAGTCGACGCGGTCGCCCGTCTGAAGCGCATCGCGTGCCGGCGACGCAGATTCCACTTCCACGCGGTTATCGTTGTGCTCGAAGACGATCGGGTAGTAGCCGATGTGCGTCGCGTTGTCTTCAACGACGACGAACACGAGGACCATCACGATCGTTCCGATCGCGACCACCGCAAGCGAGAGCCGCTCGCAGACGAAGCCGACGAGCGTCTTCAGCGGCAAGCTACGAGAACGCGACGCGTCCGCCGCCGCCGTCGCAAAGTCCACCGGCCACCTGCACGCCTACGACTTCGCGCAGCATGCCCCAGTGTCATCCAGCGGAGCGCACGCCTTGAACCCTATAGCGTAAACGCGAAAACCGTTCCCTGTCCGTACGTTCCCCCGCTAAGGGTGGTACCGTACAGAACGCCCTTGACGTAGAGCAAACCGCTGGGGAATTCGTCATCGAAATCGTACAGCGTTTCCTCTTGGCCCGTCGTGCTGACGCTGTAGATAGTGCCGAGGTCGTTTTTCCCGCCCGAACTCGTCGTGCCGTAGAAGCGTCCGTTCGCGTACGTTAGAGGGCCTGGATAGGCACCGCCGCCTTGTGCGAATCCGAAATTGTACAGGATATGCTCCACCTTGCCGCCGGTGCTTATGCTGAAAATGGTTCCATAGCCATACCGACCGCCGTACGGCGTCGTGCCGTAGAGTACGCCGTCCACGTCGACGAGTTCGGATTCGGGATGCGACCCGTCGTATGCGTGACCCGGAAAACGATAAATCACGTGCTCTTCGCCGGCCGTCATCAGACTATACACGGTCCCTTCCGCGCTTCCGGCTGACGATCCGGTCGTCCCATACAGTATTCCGCGATCGTTAATCAGCCCCGCGGTCGGGTTGATGCCGTCATCGTTCTTGGCTTGAAACCGGTGCAGCACGAGCTCTTTGCCGGTCGCGCTCGAACTAAAGGCGGTCCCGTCCCGATCGCCGCCTTCTTCCGTCGTGCCGTAGAACGTGCCGTTAAAGTTCAGCAGCTTCGCACTCGGTCTTTTGCCGTCGCTGCCGCGCTGGAAACTATACAGCACGCGCGTCCTGCACTTGGGGCCCGTAGTGAACACGACACCGCGTCCCTGCGCGCCTCCGTACTGCGCCGTGCCGTAGAGAATACCGTTTGCTGCGATCAGTCCGGCGGTCGGCCGGCTCGCCCCCTGAAGCTCACAACTGACGGCTTCGCCGCCCGACGCACGCACGCCGAAAACCGTTCCGCTGCCTTGCGAACCCGGTCCGCCGATCGTCACTCCGTACAAAATGCCGTCGAGCTCGGTGAGGCCGCCGACCGGATTTACACCGTCGTTGGAATGTTGGCCGATCGAATAAAGAACGCGGTACCCCGACTTACCGGACAGCGACTCCGTTCCAGGGTGGCCGGCTGGAGACAAAGGGTTGAAGCCCGACGTCTTTCCCCCACAACCCGCCAGCAGCGAGAATCCAACGCAAACCCCCAGTACGCAGCGAACGCCGTTCGAGATCGTCATTTCTATTGACCCGTCACTTAACGACTAATTATGGTGCTGTGCAAGCCCATCGGTTGGCCGCTCGCGATGACGCCGATCGTTTCGATGACCATCGCCACGACGACGTACGCTACCGGAAGTAACGGCAACGATGCAACCGCAATCGATGTAACGGCTGAAGCCTTCGACGCTTCGCGATTTCGCCGCGCAGCCCAGACCACCCAAGAACCGGCAATCGCAACGAGGCAGAGGAGCGGGAACGAAACGACGATGCCTGCGTTAATCCACGCAACCGGATTGTTCATCGAACCCGGCGCATCGAAAAACATCGTCGACAACGCCGCTCCCGGCAAACCGGGAATCAGCAGTACGCCCCAAACGGCGGAAGCGATGATGGCAATCGTCGGCCGCAACGTTACGGTCGAACCACGAACACCGAACCGCCGCCGAGTTTGCCGTCGACGTTCGCGGTGCCATACAGGCCGTCGTTGAAGGCTGTGAGCCCCGTCAGCGGCCACGAGCCGTCGTTATTGGCAAAGCGATGTTGCGGCGTTTCAAGCCGCTTCCCCGGATAAAACGCGAAGACCGTTCCGCAGCCATACTGTCTGCCGCAATTCAAGTCTCCGCCTTGTTGAGTCACGCCGTAGATCGCGCCATTGCGAACGATCAGCTTGCCGACGGGATTTTGACCGTCGTTATCGATCCCAAATAGCCAAAGAAGGCGTTCGCTCGCGCCCGACGGATCCATTGAGTAAATCGTTCCGCATCCGCTGAGGATGCAACCGTTTCCACCGTAGTGCGTCGTCCCATACAGAACGCCGCTCACCTCGACGAGCGTGGACTCGGGAAACCCGCCATCTTGCTTCGCAAAGCGATGGATCACGGATTCCGCTCCCGACGTCGTCAGCGTAAAGACGGTCCCGCAGAGATTCCACGCCTTGCACGATCCTCCGCCGGCGGTGGTCGTGCCGTAGAGTTTGCCGTTCAGCACCGTCAGGCTCGCCATCGGGTTCTCGCCATCTTTCGCGCCCGCGCCTTTGAAACGATACAACACGGCGACGTGTCCCGACGAGTCCGTCGTGAAGACCGTCCCGCAGCCGTTTTGGCAATTGCCGTCTCCGCCGTTGGTCGTAACGCCGTAGAGCACGTTCTTGTAGACCACCAAGTCGCCGACCGGATCGCGGCCATCCGTCCCGCCTTGGAACCGGTACACGATTCGCTCTTTACCCGAACTATCGATGGCAAAGACGGTCCCACAGCCTGTCGTATTTCCTGGACTGGGACACGCATAATCGCCCCCACCCACCGACGTCGTTCCGAAAAACGAACCGTTGAAATAGACTAAGCCGCCCTCCGGATAGGCGCCGTCTTTGCCTCCCGCAAAGCGATAGATGACTTTTTCGTGACCGGTCGAGTCGATCGAAAACACCGCTCCGCACGAACACTTCGATTGGCTCGTTCCACCGACGGTGGTCGTGCCGTAGAGCATGCCGTTGACCGCGACCAAGTCGGATGAGGGACGATACCCGTCGGCGCCGTTTGGGTCGAACGCATGCACGACCGCGAACCGAACCGGCGATGCGGCCTGCACGGTCGTTGCGGCTTCGCCGCCTGCGGGAATCGTCGATCGTTCGCCGCCGCACGCCGCCACGGCCAGCATGAAAATAACCGCCGCAAATCGTAATATCGGCATTGGTTTGAAGTTCCGTCTCGAAAAGCGACGAACCTTTCCAAGGTTCGATGGAGTAATTGTCTTGTTGTACAAAAGAACCGTAGCGACCGCACTGGTCTTTCTTGCCGCTTGCGTGGGTCCGTCCCAACACTCGGCGCCCATCCTGCCTCAGGCCGCACTCTCCGCCGGCAGTCGCAGTCTGATGTACGTTACGAACTGGAGCTCGGGATACGTCAGCGTCCTCACGTTTCCGCAGGGCGTTCCCGTTGGATCGATCGGCGGCTTCAGCCAACCCGAGGGTGAATGCATTGATGTTGCCCGCGACGTTTTCGTCGCCGATCGGCTGCATCATCAAATCCAGGAATTCGCTCACGGCGGTTTGTCTCCGCAGAAAAAACTCGCCTATCCGGGCGCCGAACCGCTTGCATGTTCCGTCGACCCGCTTACCGGGAATCTCGCCGTGACCAACGGGTCGCGATCGAAAAATCAATCCAGCGTCATTGCTATTTTCCCGTCGGCAGGGGGGAATCCGCAAACGTATGCGATGCAAGGCTTCAACGCCCAATACTGCGGTTACGACAATCAAGGCAACTTATACATCGACGGCTTCGGTATCGGAAAGCACTCGTTTGCCTTTGCCGAGCTGCCGAAGGGTGGGAGTTCCATCGTACCCGTCAGCCTGAACAAAACGATCCACTATCCCGGCAGCGTTCAATGGGACGGGAAGCATCTGATGGTTTCCGACGAGTTCCCGCCCGCCGTATACCGCTTTACGTTTACGCAAAGCGGTGGAACCGCCGTCGGTCAAGCCACGAAGTTCGGCGATCTCTATGAAGTCGGGCAGGTGTGGGTTCACGCGGGTCAGATCGTCGGCACCGATGGCGACGTCGTCTATCTTTGGAACTACCCCGCCGGCGGCGAGGCTCGCAAAATGTACACCGGGTTTTCAAACGCCTTTGGCGCGGTAATCAGCCCCGCCCGCTAACCCCGTGTCATCCTGAGCGGAGCATCGAACGAAGTTCGATGCGCAGTCGAAGGACGAGCGGAGCAGTTGGTGACTACCATCGGCTGAGTCTCTACGGCGCCAGAACGACTTCGCCAATCTTGCTGCGCATCGGTTCGGTGAACCAGAGATTGCCGTCCGGACCGGCAACGATGCCCGCGTCCTGATACTGGGGTGAGCTGTTCTTCACGACCTTGGGTATCTTGTATTCGGTGACGTTGCCCGTCATCGTCACCTTGCCGATGAGCCCCTTCCAGGGTTCCGTAAACCACACGTTACCGTCGGGTCCGGCCGTAATTCCGGCACCTTGCGATGTGATCGGATACTCTTCGATCTGACCGTAGGGCGTGATTTTGGAAACGTACGTTTTTCCGTTGTTTCCGGTGGCCCCCGTGAACCACATGTTGCCGTCCGGGCCGGCGGCGATGCCCCAGATGCCGTCCGCACACGTAACCGGGAAATCCGTGATTTGATGGTCGGACGTAAATCGCGTGATCACCTGGTATTGCGCGCTCCCACCGATCCAGAGCGTGTCGTTCTGACCGAGTGCAATCGTTTCCTGATACGCACCGTTCAGTTGATACGCGTTGACGACGTGCGGCGTCGTATCGACCTCGACGACGGTTGAATAGCCTCCGGTCAGCATCACCCAGAGGTGCCCGTTCGGCCCGCTCACGAGGCCGGCCGAATACCCGCCGATGCCGGAAAACACGTGATATTGCTTTGCGTGGGCAGATGGCGTGATCGTTCCGAGCGTGCCGTCATAGTAGTCGGTGAACCACAGCCGGCCGTTCGGGCCCATCGCGATTTCGTCGGCGCGCTCCACTCCGGCAGGTCCCGTTTTAATGGGCAAATTCCTCGATTCAAACTTTCCGACGGTCGGCATAACGCCCAGATGCGCCGACGACGCCGTAAACCATAACCAGCCGTGTTTGGAGAAAGCCAACTCAAACGGCGTCTCGAGATTCGGGTTCGCCGTTTTGAAATCTCGAATGACCGGCGCATTGTCGCGCCCGGCGTCGCTCTGGCCTAGCGGAGGAAGGCCCGCGCCGCCCTGCTGCAACGACGAACGCGCGCAACCGCAAAGGAAAATCGAGATGAGGGCAAACGCCCCCCAAATATTACGCATGAAATTGGATTTTCGGACCCTCTCATCACGCTCCTGTTCAATGAAAATCGTGCGCGCGGACGCCGTCGGCGATGCCCTGATCCTCGAACGCTTCGAAATGTCGGGCGATGACGTCGATGCAGCCGGCTTCTTTTTGCAGTTTACCTTCGATGACGAGCATCGCGGCGCTGCGAATAACGCGGCGGTAGCGCTCGTAGACGTCGGGGCGAACGATGACGTTCACGAGCCCGGTTTCGTCCTCGAGCGTTAAGAAGACGAAACCCTTGGCGGTGCCGGGCTTCTGGCGCGTGATCACCAAGCCCCCGACGCGGCAGACGAGATTGTTCGGCATCGCGGCCAGACGCACCGCCGTCAGCACACGCAACGAGTCGAGCTGCGCGCGGAAATGCACCATCATCTGTCCGCGCGGCGTCACGCCGGTCGACCAGAGATCGAAACCGGTTTCCTCGCGCGGATTCAAGGGCGCAAACGTCGCAACCGGTTCCTCGACGTCCATCAGCCGGCCGAGTTCGCCGCGCGTCTCGCGCTCGTCGAGCGCGCGCAGCGCCCACATCGCTTCGCGCCGCGACCCGAACCACGGTGCGAACGCGCCGGCAATCGCAAGATTCTCCATCGCCTCCTTCTCCAGCCGCGTCCGCTGCGCGAAATCGAGTAAACCGCGAAACGCATGCTTCGCCTGCGCGCCCTCGCCGCCCAGCGCCGCTTCCAGTCGCTTCCGTTGAACTTCGCCCAATCCGCGAATCACGTGGAATCCCAACCGCAACGCTCCGCCCGCGTCGACGTGCGACCAGTACTCACTCGCGTTCACCTCGACCGGTTTTACCGCCACGCCGTGACGCCGTGCGTCGTTGACCAGCACTTCGGTGGAATAGAATCCCATCGGCTGCACGTTGAGAATGGCCGCGGCGAAGATCGCCGGAAAGCGGCATTTCACGTACGCCGATGCGTAGGCCAGCAGCGCGAAACTCGCCGCGTGCGACTCCGGAAAGCCGTAGTCGGCAAAGCCTTCGAGCATGTGGAATAACTGCTCGGCCGCCGCGCGCTCGATCCCGTTTGCGACCATGCCCTCGAGCAGCCGCGGATAGATTTCGAGCATGCGCGCGCGCGAGCGCTTGTGGCCCATTGCGCGCCGCAACTGGTCGGCTTCACCCGCCGTGAAACCGGCCGCCTCGATCGCCATCCGCATCCCCTGCTCTTGAAAGAGCGGCACCCCCATCGTCCGTTCGAGTACCGGTTTGAGTTTAGGATGCGGATAGGTGACCTGCTCCAAACCGGCACGCCGGCGCAGGAACGGATGCACCATCTGCCCTTGAATCGGCCCCGGACGAATGATCGCCACCTGCATGACGATGTCGTAGAAGCACGTCGGCTTCATTCGCGGCAGCATCGATTGCTGGGCGCGCGACTCGATTTGGAAAACGCCCACCGTATCCGCGCGCGTGATCATTTCGTATGTCGGTTTGTCGTCGGCGGGAATCGCGTGCAGCGTGAGATCGCTACCGAAGCAGCGCCGGTGCAGCGCGAACGCCTCGCGCAACAATGAGAGCATGCCCAAGCCGAGCAGGTCGATCTTGATGAGGCCCAGCTCCTGAATGTCGTCTTTATCCCACTGGATGATCGTGCGATCGCGCATCGTCGCCCACTCGACCGGCGCAACGCGCACCAGCGGGTCGCGCGTGAGCACCATGCCGCCCGAGTGAATCCCCATGTGCCGCGGAAAGTTCTCAATCCGCCTGCATATATCAACCATACCGTTCACGTGCGTGACTGCGTCGAGCGATTCATTCGCGGAAAGCTCCTTGGCGAGCGCATCGACTTCTTCCGTACTGTGGCCGAAGGCTTTCGCGACGTCGCGCAGCGCCGAGCGTTCGTGATAGGCGATCACCTCGGCCGTCATCGCGGCGTTCGAGCGGCCGTAGCGCTCGTAGACGTATTGAATCACCTTCTCGCGATCCTGATGCGCGAAGTCGATGTCGATGTCGGGAATCTCGCGCCGCTCTTCCGACATAAAGCGCTCGAAGAGGAGCTTCATGCCGATCGGATCCACGGCCGTAATGCCGAGGGCGTAGCAGACGGCCGAGTTCGCAGCCGATCCACGTCCTTGGCAGAGCACGCCCAGCCGCATCGCCTCCTGCACGATGTCCCACACGATGAGGAAGTAGCCCGCGAGATCCATGCGAGCGATGATGCCAAGTTCGTATTCGAGCTGGCGCTCGACGTCGGAATGCATCGGCGTGCCGTAGCGCGTCGCTGCGCCGCGATAGACGAGTTCGCGCAGGTACGACTGCCGCGTCTTCCCTTCTTCTACCGGGAAGAGCGGAAACTGTCCGGTCAGCCGTTCCAGCCGAAAGCGGCAGCGGTTTGCGATCTCGACCGTGCGCGCGATAGCCTCGGGGTACGGCGAAAACAGCCGGCGCATCGCCGCGGCAGACTTCACGTAAAACTCCGCGTTCGGACGCAGAAGGTTCTCGGAGCGCGCACGCTCGAGCGTCGTCCCGAGTTTGACGCAGCGCAGCACGTCGGCAACCGGCGCGTGCTCTTTGAGCGCATACGCGACGGCATTCGTCGCCACGCACGACACGTGCAGTTCGCGCCCGAGTTCGATCAAACGCGCGTTCCGCAGCGTTTCGTCTTCGGTTAAGTGCTGCTGGAGTTCGAGGTGGAAGCGTTCCCCGAAAATGCCGCGCATGCGGCGGATCTCGGCAGCGGCCGGCGCCGCACCGTCGTGCAGCGCTCGTTCGACCCGGCCGCATTCGCCGCCGGAGAGCGCGATCAATCCGTCGCTCCGTCCGGCAAAATCGTCCAGACGAAGCCGCGCGTCGCCCTTACGGCCGCGCAGTTGCGCGCGCGAAATCAGTTCGCAGAGATTGGCGTATCCGGCCGCGCTTTCGACCAGCAGCACGACGCGCGACCCCGCGTACGGATCGCCCTCGCCGCCGAACGTCAACTCGCTCCCGACGATCCCGGCGAGGCCCCGTTCCCGCGCCCGCCCAGCGAAGCGGACGGCGCCGTAGAGTCCGTCGCGATCGGTCAGCGCGAAGGCGGTCAGCCCGAGGTCGGCGGCCCGGTCGACCAACTCCTCAGGGTGCGATCCGCCCTCCAAAAACGTGAAATTCGACCAAGAATGCAGTTCCGCGTACAACTCGATGCCGGCCCGGCGCGAAAAGGTAGGGGACTAAAAATAGCGAACATACGTTCGTATGTCAAGCCCTCGCCTACCTTAAAAGCACAACCCCCCCGCGGGTCAGCTACTGCCTAGTCCACCGTTACGCGAAGTTCTCGGTGCTGACTTCCTTTGCTGAAGAGCACTTCGCAATGCCCCGCGGCAAGCGGCATAACGACGAAAGTATAGGTGTGTGGCCGCCTTCTCCCCTCTTGCAAAACGTGTGCGACGCCTTTTTGATCGCAGGTTTCAGTCCAGTGCCCTCCTTTGAAATGCTCGATGGACGCCTTCTCCGGAGGAACGTTCGGAGTCGTAAATTGCAAGAGCTTCGGATGAAGGATTAGCGGTTTCGGGATGTCGGGCCTCACGGGCTGCGCGCGACCGAGACTTCGAGCTTGCGCACCGGACGTGACGTTTAGCGGGACCGTGGCCGGCCCCGCACACGCGATGCAACCGGTAAGAATAATTAGCGCACTCGCTGGAAAAAGACGCATTCGCAAAATCTCCTGGTTACGGGTAACACGTAGATTCTTCCAAAGCCGGCCAAATCATCGGGTAATGAGGCTTTCGGTCCCCTCAACCTTCGAGAGCGGTCAGACCTACTGTCACCGTACGCCGCCCCAAATGCAAACGGAAGCGTAGTCCGTGCCATACCCGGCGACAGGCTCCTGCGTGCGGGAGAGTTGCAAGAACTTGGTGTAAAAAGACCGGTCTAGGAGGTACATGATGATCATTCGTATCGTGCCCACAGTAGCGGCGGCGGTTCTTGCGTTGACATTAACCTGACCGTGGATCTCGACGCATGACGATCGACTACCGACATCTTCTCGTGCTCGCCATTCTGTTTGCTTTTTCGGTAACGGCACAAGTCGCACAGGCCGGTCGATCGGCAACGGTGCCGCGTTTCGAGCCGGCGCCGTGCGCCAAAATCCAGGGCGTAGACTGGCTCGAGCACGCGAGCTGCGGATATCTCGTCGTGCCCGAAGATCACAGCAGGCCGAACGGTCGCACCATCCGGATCATGGTCGCAAAATATAGTGCACGATCTTCGGAAAAGCGGCCCGACCCGATTCTGTATCTGGAAGGCGGGCCTGGCGACATTGCGCCGCTTGAAATCGACGAGATAATCAAGGCCAACTTCATTCGCGACCGGGACATCTGGGTCGTGAGTCAGCGGGGCACTTGGTCCTCAAAGCCGGCGCTGATCTGTGCGGCAAGTAACGACTTCGCCAGAGAGCTTCTCGGGCTTCGCTTTTATTCCGAGGCAACAAAGCGCGCTCACTTGGCTGCGACCAAAGCCTGCCGGGACGAGCTCATTGCAACGGGCGCCAATCTCAGTGCTTACAATTCTACCGAGAGCGTCGCCGATCTGGTCGACCTCCGCAAAGTGCTAGGCATTGCCGAGTGGAATATCTACGGGAACTCGTTCGGCACGTATACGGCGCAGACGCTTATGCGCAACCATCCCGAGGGCATCCGCAGCGTCGTTCTCGACTCGGTCCTACCGACGACCTACAGCATCCCGGTAAACTGGTGGAACGCGCGCTACGCCTTCGACAACCTCTTCAGGGCCTGCGCAGCGCAACCGCCCTGCGACGCGGCCCATCCCCATCTTGAACAGACCTTTACTGGACTGGTCAATAGGCTCGAAGCCAAGCCGTTGACGCCGACGATCGGCGACCCCTACACCGGCAAGAACATCACGGTGATAATCGACGGCGGCGCGTTGATCGACTGGTTGCGCAACCAAACATATAGCATTCCGACGCTCCAAGCTGCGCCGGATACGATTGCTGGGCTCGCCGCAGGCCGCCGCGATTCCATTCAGGCGGTCGCAAAGGATCGAGCAGGCCGAGCGCCACCCTACCATCCCGGCGCACCTGCCCTCGGTGACGGTCTGGCCGTCGGCACCACCTGTCGCGAGGATTACCTCGGGACGCCGCAAGAACTCGCCACGGCCGGACGAGAAGCATTTCCAGATTATCCGGCCTCGGTGCAACGTGAAGGTATCGGCGGCTGGGCGTATGTTCAGGAAGACTGTCGCGATGTCTGGAAACTAACGCTCGCGCCGAAATCGACGCACGAACCCGTCGCCAGCAATATTCCGACGCTCCTCATCTCCGGGACGTTCGACACGTTGACGTCGCTCGCCGGAGCCAAGGCTGCAGCAGCGCGTCTGTCCCACGCAACCATCATCAGCATCCCGGGCGTTGGGCATACAGTCTCCCCCTGGTCTCCGTGCGCCCAAGCGGTTATCGTTTCGTTCTACGCCGCTCCGGATCGTGCGCCCAACACGTCCTGCGCCGGCGCAATGAAGCCGGCTAGCTTCACTTCAAGGGTTTTGCATCGGAACTAACCTTAACCAATGAAGGGAAATAAGAAAATGACTGCGATGATCAGTTAATTCCAATTGCACGGATGAAATGCGTCAAATGCTGCCTAACGGGATAGATACCGTATTCTGCGTCAAGCGTAGTTCGCGTCAAAAGCGACCCCGGACCTCCGTAGATGTAACGCGATCGCTCATGAAGGCGACGCGTCCGGGCGGTAGGAGTACCGCCTTCAAAAACTAGGGCGGACGCTTGCGCGGCCGCCCTTTTGCGTAGTTGGAGTTGTGGTTGAACGTGCAACGGTCTCGCGAATCGCGAAGCCGTGTGCGGGGTAACGGAAGGGTCCGCCTGTACGTTAACGCTTCCCTTGTGGTCTGCGATGATCTTGCCTGAATGCGGATCCCAGTAGGCTGGGGTTGTAGACCGCGACGCCTTCCGGCTTGGAGAACCCCGAGGCGAGCGTGTTGACCGCGGTGTAGCCGCCGGCCGCCAGAATCTCCTTGACGGCGTTGTTGCGGCTGTCGGCCACGTAGACGTTGTCGCTCGCATCGACCGCGACACCAAACGGACCGGAGAATCCCGAGCCGAGCGTGTTGACCGTGGTGTAACCTCCGGCGGCCAGAATCTCCTTGACGGCGTTGTTATCGGTGTCGGCCACGTAAACGTTGCCACTCGCATCGACCGCGACACCAAACGGACCGGAGAATCCCGAGCCGAGCGTGTTGACCGTGGTGTAACCTCCGGCGGCCAGAATCTTCTTGACGGCATTGTTATCGGTGTCGGCCACGTAGACGTTGTCGCTCGCATCAACCGCGACACCACTTGGGAAGTTGAACCCCGAGCCGAGCGTGTTGACCGTGGTGTAGCCGCCCGCCGCCAGAATCTCCTTGATGGCGCTGTGGAGGGTGTCGGCCACGTAGACGTTGTCGCTCGCATCGACCGCGACACCAAACGGACCGAGGAATCCCGAGCCGAGCGTGTTGACCGTTGTGTAACCGCCGGCCGCCAGAATCTCCTTGACGGCGTTGTTGTCGGCTGTCGGCGACGTAGACGTTGGGGAGGCCGGTGCCAATCCCGATGCCGGCGCAACTTCCACCCACCGGCGGCGCCGGCGAGTCCTTCTTCGCTGTGACGTAGCCACCTTGGAACGACCACGGATACATCGAGTTGGTGATTGTCGAATCTTTAATGATCATGAAATTGGTTGCGTTGGGACACGGACCGCTCGCAAAACCGGCCGCATATCCATCGATGTGCATTTGATTGACCTTAAGATTGGACGCGTTCTGCGCGTACAAACCGGTGCCCGGGCTGCTGCCGCTACCCGATGCGCACGATCCGCCGTTTTCGCCATTGACGCAAATCGACGTATCCAAGACCCTCCGGGCGCCACCGTCGAGATAGACGCCGATTCCGAACGATCCATTGACCACACTCTGGTTGAGTGAAGACGGGCGGTGAGCCGGGCTGATGTAAACTCCGATATCGCAGTTGGCGTACGCCGACGACTCGATGTCGAGGTTCTTGCCGCCGCCCAGATGCGCGACCCTGTAGGTCGCACCGCTGGACGTCTGGACGCTCGTGCATGGAGCAAGTCGTTGCGTTTCGCGTGCGGGCCAGGGCCTAGGGGCGAACCCGGGAGCATCGCCGACGATCCTCCGTCACAACCCGCGAGTAACGCGATCGTTATCGCCGGCGCAACGAGATGCTTGAGGTGTGAAATTAGCATAATAACGCTCCCTTCTTGCAGCAAACGTACCGCTGCAAGCGTGCAGATGCGCAACTCGGGAGCTCCACGAACGCAATAACAGACTTAAACCGAAACCAAGCAACGAACGAAAGCGTCCTGGAAACGACTCGGTTGCTCGATAGCCGTTCGACAGGTCGCCTGTCGCGTCTTTCAAGGTTTTTGGTAAGCCCTAGCTTCCCTGGATCTGTCGGCGATGCATGATCGAGAACAACAGAAACGCCTCTGAAGGGCGCTTCTGCGTGACGTAGTGCGAGCTGAGGTTGCGTTACGGAAGGTAGCTTTTACTGTCCACTGCTCCAGTCGGGTCCAGGATGCCACCCGTGTCGCCGATCGTTGCTATGTCTGAACCGCCTGGATAGGGCGTGCTTACCATTACCGCAGCTGTTGATGTAGGAACTCGCTGGTACGCCCATTGGCCAACGTTGCCGCGTCGGCATCGTAGTGCTCTCCGTTGTGCCGAGTGAAGGCGTGGCGCTGGCCCGGGTAAGTGTAGATGGTCGCGTTTGATTTCCCGGTAAATGCCTTCTTGATTGCATCCTGCGCGGCCCTGGGCATGAACTCATCTTCGCCGGCCAAGTGCATCAGGAGCGATGCGTCGAGCCCAGGAACTTCGTCTAGATATTTCTCGGTGTCGCCGCCATGAAAAGCGACTGCTGCAGTGATGCCGTTGAAGCGTGCGGCCGTTAAGAACGTCATCAGTCCGCCAATACAGTAACCCAACAGCGCGACGTGGCCATTGCATCCCTGCAACCGAGCTACGGTATCAACCGTGTCTTTGATATCCCTGGCGCCTGCGTCCCGATCGTAGCCTTGATTGAGTCGAAGGCCGTGGTCCCAGTCCTCCTTAGATCTAACACTGAGGTCGACACCTGGTTCCTGTCGCCAGTAAAGATCCGGCGCGACCGCGAGGTACCCCTGTTCGGCCAGCTCGTCGCAGTGCTGGCGAATGTCGGCGTTCACCCCAAAAAGCTCTTGAAGGACGACGGCGGCGGCCGTCGGCGAAGCGTTCGGCCGCGCGATATAAGCGCTGAATGAGCCGTCGTGGCCCTCTATGGTTATGTATTCGCTCACGGAACTAGTGGGTGCCATTCGCAGCTTGTAGGATCATGTCGACGACGGCACGCGGTTGCGAGAGCATCGGGCAGTGGCTCGAGTCCAGCTCGATCGTGTGCGCACCCATGCGTTTCGACACAAACCGCTCGAGGTCCGGAGGCACGGCCCTGTCGTTTTTACCGACGATGTACCAACTTGGCTTCGTCTTCCATGCCGGAGCAGCCATAGGAGCGTTGAACAGGTCCGCCGCGGGCGGATAGTTGGTCGCCCAGACGACTTTCTGTTCCCCTTCGGGAAGATCGCCACAGAAGTCCGCGATGCCCGCAGGTTTCATCCAAATGCGACCGTCGGCCACTTCGATTTGCTCGAAGACCGGCGTCGTCGGAAACTTACCGAGTTGCTCTTGCGCGGTCTCGCCTTCGTCGGGGCCGAGTGCGCAGATATACACGAGCCCGCGAACGCGATCGTCGGTTCCGGCCCCGGTGATGACCTGGCCGCCGTAAGAATGTCCGACGAGGATGGAGGGATTGCCGACACGGCTCAGGGTCTTCTTGACGATCTCGATATCGTCGGCGGTCGTGTTGAGAGGGTACTGCGCCGAGATACATTCATAGCCGGCGGCTTGAAGGGGTCCGATTACCTTGCTGAAGCACGAGCCGTCTGCCCAGATTCCATGGCAGAAGACAATACTCGGTTTCCCTGAACTACTCACGTTCGAAACCTCCTCGGCTCTAGCGGCCGGAACGAATTCAGTTAAGAATGAGGCACCGAGCAATGCCGAGCTCGTTGACGGAAATCCTGATCACGTGACGCTGCTCGGCGTGCCCATGATGAGCTAAGTCTGCACGGGGTCAACGTGCCTGACCACCCACATCTCTATTTGTCGGAGGATCTGTGGGGGTCGTCGGTGGCACTCTGGCGCCTCACCCCGTATCGTTACTGCACAGGCACCGACTCTGGAGGCAACCGTGTCAGCATCGATGTCACGAAGAGCGATAGAAGTCACGCACGTCGTCATAGAATCGCAAAAGGCAGCCGCCGACGCCCGGGCGTCGCTGGAAACCTTGATTCCACCCATCGACGAGGAGATTCCATTGCTCCTAAGCGATGGGGTCACGGATAGGCTAAAGCAGCGCCTTGAGGCCGCGCCCGAGCTCTCTATCTTTCTTAAGCGCGATCACGGCGTATTAGTCGGCCTTTACGGCAAAGTCCAAGACGCTGTGCAATATGAAATCGGGAATCCGCTTAGCGCTTCGAGGATGACGCGCTATCGGCTAGCTGCTGGTTTGTACGCGCCCCTACGCGTGATCGTTTATGAGAAAATCGACGGCGGCTCCTGTATCGAGTACGACCTGCCGTCGTCGTTGTTTGGTCAGTTCGGCGACGACCGTGTCATGGAGGTCGCCCGTGGTCTCGATGTCGCGCTTGTCCGCGTGTTGTCCGCCGTAGCCGGATGAGCGAGAAATTCCTCGATCAGCTCATACAGGTCCTCGCTAGCTCCCTGCGCACGTAGACTTTCGGCTCGTTCCTGTGAAAGCTGCGAGGAAATCGATTTTGCACCGAGATCTTCGGCAGCGGCATCTTTAATCGATGGACGGCCGTTGCGTTGGTCCGTTGCGTCGCATGAACCGAGAAGGCGCGCCGCGAGATCCGCACGACCGCCCCGAGCGGTAAGAGCTGCCGCATGACGCGTGAGCGACGATATCACGTAAAGAAAGCCGGAATCGCGGATTTCGACGGCTCGATGCAGTGAGACGCGAAGGGCTTCCTCCGCTGCGTCCTCGGCCCCGAGCTGCAACAAATATCTCGCGTGGTTGCCAAAGACCATGATCGCTAGATGGTCCATATCGGGATAAGAGCACAAACTGTCAACCGACCTTTTTGAGATTTCGCAGGCCTTCTCCACGTGCCCCTCGCGAAACTCGATCTCGGCGAGGACGATTTGAGCCTCAATTTCCTGCATGTATCCGACAGGTGTCTCCGCCTGCGCGAACCACTTCCGGGCAGCATCAAACTCTCCAATTAGAGAGCACACGTATGCGCAGGTCATGGCCGTCGTAATGCCACGTCGTGAGTGCCTGACTTCTCTTACAGTCAAAAGAGCTTGTGCTTCGGCAACGTGCTCCCGGGCTGCGACGACATTGCCGCAATTGCACTCGATTTCGGCCATCTTTGCGTGGAGGTATGCCGCGCGATCCAATTGTCCGGTTTGTTTCAGAAGAGGGATTGCGCGAGGCAGCAGCGTCATCCGCTCGGTTCCCGTGATGTGGGTCGCAAGGCACGCAATGAGTTGTGCCGCAAGCTCGGGGTCTTCAGCTTCATTGAGGCGTTCGAGCACGCCGAGTCCGAGCATTCGCGGTTCGAACTCTCTCGTTGCCGAAGAATAGACGCGCGAAAAGCCGATAAGGATTCTCGCCGCAGATACGATCAGAGAATAGCCGCCGTTCGATTGGGCCCAGCGAACCGAAGTCCGCACGTTGTCCAACTCGACCCTGTAGTCCCAAACCGAGTCGGTCGACACCTCGTTGATTAGGACTGCGGCCTTGCGCTCGAGCCACGCTATTCCACGCAAGACGATTCCGTCAAACTGGCCCGACTCCGACAAGCGTTGCTGGGCGAATCTTTGAATCGACTCCAAGAAGCGATATCGCGCCGAGATCCCGACGTGATCGACATTGATCAAGCACTTCTGAACGAGCCGCGATAGTGTATCCGCAACTACTTCGACTGGAAGGGCATCGTCGGCGCAGACCTGCTCGGCCCATTCCAACGTGAACCCTCCTGCCGCCACGCTCGACCGGCAAAACAGTAGTCGTTCGCGCTCGCTTAGTAGATCGTAGCTCCATGCGATCGCGGCGGTCATCGTTTGATGACGCAGTGGTAGATCGCGATTTCCGGTCAGATGAAGTCCGGTTCCGAGCCTGGTGCGTAATGCTGCGAGCCCAAGCGAAGAAACGCGCGAGGCGGCAAGCTCGATTGCGAGCGGAATCCAGCCGAGATTCTTACAGATGTCGGCGACAATAACGAGCCGCTCCGGATCCACGTACCAAGCTAGCTCGGCCTGCTGCGCGCGCGCGACAAATAAATCCGTCGCCGCATTCGCGTTCATGGACGGGAGGCGGTAAGCCAGCTCCGCAGAGTGCGCGAGCGCCTCGCGACTCGTAGCGAGTACGGTCAGCGACGGACACCCCTGAAGGAGCGCTCCGATGACCGAAACTACATCGGCAACGACGTGCTCGCAATTATCGATGACAAGCAACGTACGCCGAGACCGCAGACGACGAACGAGTCCGGACAATCCGTCGTCACCCTCGAGCCGGACGTTGAGTCGAACGGCAACCTGCGACGCGACGTGATCCCCATCGCGAAGCGGCAGCAAATCCACGAAACACGCCTCGTCATAGAGACCCTCGACGCGTCGTGCGACCTCGATGGCGATTCGAGTTTTCCCTATCCCGGGAGAACCCGTGATGGTCAGTAACCGATGTTCGGTCAGAAGCGCTTTAAGTTCGTCCACCTCGCTGCGTTCGACAAACGATGTAAGCGACACGGGGATGCCGGAGGGGTTGCGTGGGTGGCGTCCGCGGGCACGCGCTGCTGCCTCTTCGAGCAGTTGCCGTTCGGATTCCGATATGCGTAGAGCATCTGCCAGAGCCCGAACGGTGTCTCGGTGCGGGGCGCGACGCAGACCCTGTTCGAGGGATCCGATTGCACCGGCACTCACGCCGGCGCGTTCGGCCAGTTCTTCCTGCGAGTAGCCGGCTGCGCGGCGTGCCTGTCGAAGAAGTTCAGAAAATTCGGCCTCGCTCGACATGGCGACGACTTCGCTGGCCGCCGTATGAGCCCTCGAACCCTAGGATCTCCAAAGCCGCCGTGGCTACGAGACGATGTTGTCCAAGGCGATTTCTCACGCCTCGGAATAATCTTCATGCGCACTGCGATGCTAAAGATACCGCCCCCAGTAGTCGCTACGCGTAAGTTGTTTGCGTTGCTTTTTGTTGACGCGATAACCGTTAGGGCAGCGCAGACGGCTTGCAACGAGTTGGAGGCGATGGTATGATTATTGGCCTAAGCTAAATCCTCGGCAAGCCCGAGGCTTGGCCGAGCTCTCTATGAGGTGTGAAGGAGCTCCAATGCGACATTTCCGCATACTTATCCCAGTCCTGGTCTTCGCGATCGCGTTCGCTGCATGCAGCGGTGGAAACGGCACGTCGCCGGCCGCGGGCATGCCCGCCGTGGGACAGAATCCCGTATCGGCCGATCACATCGGCAAATTCTCTCAAAGCACCCTTATGGTTCCACCTATTACGGAACCGGATCCGTGCCCGGGCGGATTAGCCCTCACTTTCGGCGGTTCGGTGCACTATAGTGTGTCCACCGTCGTCGGGAAGACGCAAACGAAGATCACCATCCACACGGCGTGGCACGGTCTAACCGCGACTGACTCGGACGGCAACGCGTATACCTTTAAAGGCGTTGGCAATGCCCGAGTGGAGATACCCAACGGCGGCCAGGAGCACGGCGTGGCCTTTGGCAAGATCGTTGCTGTGGGCAGTGGGCCGGACGCAGGCGTTCGCGTTCGCTTCAGGGCTAACGTCACCATAAACGGCGATAGCATTGATGTGACGCTCGACAGCATTAAGCTCACCTGCGACTAAGACGCCGGCGGGTTCCAAGGAGGCCCCGAATTCGTTCGGGCCTCCTTCCGCTCGCGGATGAGCGCAGATCATCGCGCGTGGCAAAAACCCTGAGCTACGGCGTCAACGCGTATACAGTTCCGATGTTAGACGTGCCGCCGGAGCGAGTCGTGCCGTACAGCGTGCCGTTATGGTGGAGCAAGGCGACGCAGGCAACACGCGATGCGCGAGTGTGCGAGCCGGCGCAATCGCCGAGGTTTGCGGCATCGAGCCGGGTGCCTCGAGCGGCGGCTGCGATCCGCGGCAGCCTGCGAGCACCGCAGCAGTCACACAAGTGCTAAATGCTTTGCGACTATTTGGCACTTCCGGGGCTTCCCTGCTGAGCTTCAAACACGTAAATGGTTCCGCGAATCGTTGCGCTTCCGCTCATCTTCTCTCCGCTCACGGTTCCGCGAAACGTGACCTGGCGAATGTTGAGGGTGACGTGGGATCCGCTCAAACCGCCTGAAACGGCGAGGTTCTGCGCGTTGGCAAACGGGCTGCCCGGCTTGATGGAAATGTCGGTATAGGTTCCGCTTATGATCCCGTTATTGAAGTTGAGGTGCATTTGCCCGAGATACGGGTGTTGCGACGAGTTCATCGGATGGAAGCCAATCACGTATGGCACGTTGTGAGCAATGCCGTGAACGGCGACGGCATCGGCGCTATACGGAACGGCGAGCGTCGTCAAGAGCGCGATTCCCAAAAAGACAAGCCGACGTATCATTATTTCTCTACCTCCTGCCTGCAATTCTCGTCGCGCATCATGACTCCTACCCCGGAAGAGGCCGAAATCATCCGGATTCCCCGTCACATTTCATTGCGAAGCGGCGTTGAGCAAAGTAAGTTCATGCCCGGTGCTCCAACGGTCTGCAACTGCCTGCGGTCCCGCCAATCTCTGCAACGCTCGTCTTACTGGAGGAGGCCTATGAAGATCGCCTTTGCTTGCGTGGCCACTGCCCTCTCCCTTGCGTTCTCCACCGCAGCGTTCGGACAGGTCCCCTCGCCAAACCCCTACCCGACGATGGCGCCGATCGCGAAGTATCTGATGCCCAGTGCTGCCGCCGAAATCGCCTTGGCTCGCTCGGCAGGGCCCTCATCGATCTCCGCTCATGCCGAAGTACTCGTCCTCACGAAGCAAGGCGACGTCGTCGGGGCCAAGGGCACCAACGGCTGGGTCTGCCTAGTCGGACGCTCGTGGACGGCGGGTTTCGATGATCCCGAGTTCTGGAATTGGCGCGGTCGCGGGCCGGCGTGCCTCAATCCGCCGGCCGTGCAAAGTGTACTCCCGTTTTACCTTGCACTGACGAAGTGGGCGATCGCCGGCGATACTCGTGAAGATATCGCGGCGAAAGCAAAAGCCGGGTATACCGACCACCAATTCACGGACCCCGCTCCCTCCTCGTTTGCGTTCATGCTATCGAAAAACGGCTACCTGCTCGGCGCCGATGGACCATGGCGTCCGCATGTGATGCCATTCGTCGCATACGACCAGCTCGGCACGTGGGCCGCGAGCTTCAAGGGATCGCCGATCTTAGCGCCTCCTCCATCGGCCGGTTTTCGTCCGTACCAGCCGGTGACACTCGCTATTCCGGTGTCCCACTGGTCCGACGGTTCGCCCGCTCCAAAGTGACGCGAGCGATAGACCTGTCGCCTCGGCACGGGTTCATATGAACGTACAAGAACAAATCTACGAGTACGTTACCAGCCAACCCGAACCAAAGCGTCGTGATTTGCAAGAGTTGCACCGCCTCACACTTCACGTTTTACCCGGTTGTAAATTATGGTTCGAGAACGGTAAAAACAGCGAAAACAGGACGGTTAGTAACCCTACTATAGGCTATGGCGTTCACACCATAAAATATGCCGATGGAAAGACCAGGGATTTTTTTCAAATTGGGTTGAGTGCAAACAAAACCGGAATCTCCGTCTACATCCTCGGTATCAAAGATAAGAAATACCTAGCCCAAACGTATGGAAAACAATTAGGCAAGGCGAGCGTGACCGGGTATTGCATTAGATTCAAAACGCTAAAAGATATAAACGTTGATATACTTGAAAAGGCAATACGAGACGGGGTAGAGGTGCTAAGCGCGCCTTAGCTCCGCAGACGCGGAAAAAGATTGAACGCCATGGCTCGCATGACATCAACGGCTTGGGCGCCGGTAATATCAGTATCTTTTGAATATTCGGCACTTTTGCGCCGAGCATCTTCTCACACTCAAGGATTCCCAAAAAGAGCCCTTTGCCAAGAACGGTTATGGGCAGGTCCCGCGGAAGCAGCGCGGCATCGAAGGGCGGAACTGGCTGCGGCACGACGTCGGGCCATTGCTCAGGTGGCCTGGGGCGATCGAGCGACAGGATTGGGCTGAGGTCTCGCGCGATAGCGTCGCGATCAGTTAACGGAGCCCCAAGAGACCAGCGCTTGCGCAACGTGCTGATCACAGACGTATGCCTATACTCCTCGCTGACGACGGTGCGAGCGGGGATCCATGGTGAGATCGCGATGGCAGGGACCCGCTGTCCGGAGCGATTGAACGTGAAGCCCATCTGGCCGGCGGGCGACGCGCTATCGGGCGGCGGTGCCGGTGGCGGAGCGACGTGATCGTACGTCCCGCCCGCCTCGTCGAACGCAACCAACAGAAGCGTATTGAGATAGTTCGAGCCGCTCGACGATGAGGAGGATCTGATCGCGCTGTAAACTTTTGCAAGCAAGGCTTCGCCGCCTAGGAGCGAGGATGGTGGATCAAACGGTAGGCCATGCAATAGCGCGGAGATCGGTGGATGCATGTCGTTGTGGCCGTGCCACATGTTCGGTTCGATAAACGTATAGGTCGGGAGCCGCCCGTTCTTTGCATCTTCTAGGAAATCGTCTACCGTGAGGAAGTTCGTCGAAAAGCGTTCGCGCAATCGTGAGAGATGGATAATTCCGGTGAACGAAGCAGGGCTGGGCGCGTCGCAGTAGACTCGCCATGTCAGTCCCTTGGCTTGGAGCCGCTCGAAGACCGTTTCCGCGGTGTTGTGAACGGGGAAGGCATCGGCCGGCGGATAGTTGATCACGTAGCCCGACGCCGTCGCCGCGTGGAAGAACGAACGGTTTGGGAACGTCTGCGACGGCACCTCGCAAAACCACTGGTCGAACGTAGCGAAGCCCCGGGCTAGGGTTGACGTCACGGGTAACTGATCGGGAGTGTACCCCGTCATTATCTGGGCGTACTCGTCATACGTCGGCTGCCGGCCCTTCTCTGACGTAAACACGCTGATATAGTCGGCCACGAACCCATCCATGCTGGGCCGCTGGTTTGGATCCGGTGCGTTGTACGGTGAGACCATTTTCTTGAGCGGCATCAGGCGATTCTTCGGATCGAGGACGCCAAAGAGATCGGTATTGATATGTGGGTATTCCTCCCCCGGGTCGGGGTGAGGCGTGTTCATGTTCGAAGCTATTCCGTAGGATACGAACTTGCGATCCGCGCCATGCTCAGCCCAATCGGGGATGGGGTTCCTAAGGTCCTTGCCGGTCACGCCCTCGAACGATGCGACCTCGCCCGGTGCGTAAAGCCGGCCCAACACGTTGTCGAAGGAACGGTTCTCGAACATGATCACGACGATATGATCCAGTGCGTTCTGCCGGTCCAGGAGGGGCTTAGTACCCTGGGCAACGGATAATCCTGGAATGGCTGCACCCACCGCCGCAGCGCCAATAGTCCCCGCGAAGTCACGTCGCGTAATTCGATTACCGAGTTGCTTCTTCATCATTCACTTTCTCTCAGGTCTGGGCGCTTTAGCTGGGGAACAGGAACGTTCCGCGATCGAGTGTAGCACCCGTTGAGAGAAAGAGGGCTGCCACATGGACGATCTAGAGCCGACGTACACCGATCCTGACAAGTATCAGACGATTTTCGAGAACGACCGCGTCCGAGTTCTGGACTACCGAGACACACCCGGAGCGAAGACGAAACCACATCGGCACCCTAACAGTGTGCTGTTAACTCTGTCTGACTTCCGGCGCCGACTGACCGTTGGCGACGACGTTAAGGAAGTCGCTCTGGAATCAGGACGGGCGCTCTGGCGGCCTGCCGAGATCCATACGGGCGAGAACATAGGAACCACCGATACACACGTCGTCTTCATAGAGCTGAAAGACTGAGGTACAGAGCAAGAACCACCGGGTTGAAAGCTGCGTTCGTCGTTGCGCACTGCCGATATTGATAGCCGGCTCTAATGCTTTACGGTGATCGTAACGGTAGACGTGACCGAGGGGTTCTGGCTGTCCGTGGCAGTCAACGTGCAGGAATATGCGCCCGGAGTACGCGTCAGAAAGCCGAATTTAATGAACTTGAGATTCTCAATCTTTATTTTGCCGAACTTCAATTCCTGAATGATCACGGTATTGTTGCAGTTATTGTCTAATGCAACAGTTATTGTCTTGGTGTAGTATAGCTTGCTTGTTCGTTCCGCACCGTTCGCAACAAGCTTCACATCCGGGGGGTTCCAAAGCAGCGTCGTGCTTCCACTGTTCGGGCGTTGCGTCGCGTTGGCGTACTGCGAAGAAGGCTGTTCCGTGCTCGGTAGACCGCCGGCACAGCCGGTCATATACGCGATTGCAACGAGTATTGCGAGGGCTCTAGGTGAGGTCATTGGCCTTACTCCTTCTAGAAAATCTAAAGGACTTTGGGTTCGCGATGTTCTTACTCTCTGGAACGCGGATTGTACGCCACGCCGATACGAAGACTCGCCGTCAATCCATTGCTGAAGCTGTACAAGTACGTGAGGCTTGTGGGCGTGTATTTGTAAACATCGATTTTACCGCGCTCATCTGCGGCGGCAAATCGAGTGCTGTTACCATTGAGATGTCCGTACGCCGACTTACCCTGCAGTGAAAAGGGCCCGCCGATTTTCTTGCACGTTGGGTTACATCCAGAATAGACGTATAGCACCGGCGTTGAGCACGTAACCGGCGAACAGCTAATAGAAACGAGGTTGCCCTTATTATCAATGTCGAGGCCTCCAGCGTCGGAGTTCTTGTAGCCAGTTGTCGCTTTTCCGAGGCCCGAACAGCCGGCGAAATACGTCAGCGCCGTCGGTTGTGCCGAGGACGCCCAGCAGTCGCCTTTCTTGTTCATCGCAACCGCAAATAAAAAGTTCATCTCACCCATTAACACTGTCGTGCAGCCGTCCTTCAGGGTGCAAAGCTCGATAATACCTTCACCGCTCCCGCCAATCTGCTCGATCCCGACGGCGATCGTTCCGTTTACGGAATCGGCGCTGGTTACGTCGACTGGATAGTCGCCCCCGAAGCGGGTGTTAAATGACCCGAGCTTCGGGCCGCACATGTCGGGCCCCTGAAAGACCGCGATCGTGCCGTCAGCGTTGGGAACGATGAGGTTGCCGGCGTTGTCAACGGCAACATTGTACGTGGTCTGAGCACTCACGCTGCAAATCGGCCCTCTATCCCTCCTGTTGTTAGTTGGATAACCGAAGACACCCGATCCGTGAGTCAGGTTTTCGCTGACATAGATGGCGCTTGTCAAGGTCGAGGTGGAAATGCCAACCGCGTGCTGGTGAGTTTGCGGGAGGCTTGCCGCGCTTTGCGGCATCGCGTTCGGCTGCGATCCGCCGCAACCAGCGAGCAATGCTGCCGCGACGCTAATTACTAGCGCGTGCCGGCTGAGTACGAAGCTCCTCATTTGCCGTGCTCCTATGAACCGAGTCGAATAACCAACTGGGGATATTCACCGTGCTGTGGCAGCCTCCCAGTAGTCTTAGAGCCAAAAGATAAGCAACCAGGCGCTCGGCTTTGTCGCGTTTTTGCGCTATCTGTTGATGAAACGCGTGAGAATATTCGCGAGGGCCTGCGCTAGGCGCGACAAGGTGGAGTCGGCGGCCAGGGGTGAATGACTCGTCTGGCCGGGAGCGCCTCTAAAGCTTTCGGATGCATTTATCTTTTTGGGTCCTTTATCAAGAAGTTTTTTTACGAAGGACGATCCATGAAACATTTGTCCAGCCTCATAGGCGCGTGCTTTAGTACGGCGCTTCTTTCGGCATGTGGGGGCGCCGGTAACGGGCTTTCACCGTCCACGCCGGCTTCGAACCTCGCGCCTGATGCACGAGCGCAGCACGTTGGGAACGCGCGTCACACCACAACCCACGAGTTCGTCTACGTTACTAACCAAGGCGCCGATACCGTTTCTGCGTATACGGTCGACCCAAGCACCGGTGCGCTGAGTCCCGCGTCGGGATCCCCGTTTGCAGCGGGTATCCAACCCAGCGGCATTGCCGTCGACCCTTCAAGCAAGTTCGTTTACGTGGCAAACCAAAACTATCCAAATGCCAAGGGAACGATCTCTGCATACACGATCGACGCGATCAGTGGTGCGCTCAAAGCGGTGATGGGATCGCCGTACGTAGAGGGCCGCAACCCCTATCGCATAGCCGTTGATCCAACGGGCACATTTGTTTATATTACGAACATTTTCTCGGACAATGTTTCGGCCTATACGATCGACGCAGCCAACGGGTCGCTGACGCGGCTCGCGGGTTCGCCGTTTAGGTCGGGCGGTAACCCGGAAGGGATCGCGACCGACCCGGTGGGCAGTTTCGTCTACGTCGCCGACACGCTCACCGGAGAAATCTCCGGTTACAGAATCAAGGCGAGCAGCGGCGCGCTTCAACAGGTTGCAGGCTCGCCATTTGCGTCCGGTCGGACCGCGGACAGCCTGGCGATCGACCCAACGGGCAAGTTCGTGTACGCTTCCAACGGACATGCCGCCAATATTTGGGCGTATACTATCAACTCAACCAGCGGCGCACTGACGCGGGTAACGGGGTCACCGTTTCGCATCGGAAGCATCGCCGGGGGCGGAGCGGTCGATCCGATGGGCAAGTTCGTCTATTTCGCAATCGCGAACGGAGTCGCCGTCTTTGCGATCGACCCGTCCAGCGGCGCGCTGAGAAGGGTGAAGGGATCACCGTTCAAGGCGGGCAGCAGTAGTCGCCTCGCAATAGATCCTTCGGGCAAGTTTCTTTACGTCGCCAACGCTAGCACCAATAACGTTTCCGCTTTTACCGTCAACGCAACCAGCGGCGCGCTAGCGCCGGTGGCGGGATCGCCATTCGCAGCTGGCACGCAACCCGTTGATATTGCGATAGCTAGTACATAGCGCGTTGCTTCGGAGGAGGATCTAAGAGTGAAGTCTGTATCTCGGCTGGTTGCAGCGTCGCTCTGCGCGACGCTCCTGGCCGCGTGCGGCGACAATGAAGCCATTGCGCCTGCGCCGCACCCGCTATTCGCTGAGCATCGCGCTGCGCCGCAGGCAAATCTCTACGTCTTAAATTATGTGAGCAGTAAAGTTACAATTTACGCTCCGGGCAGTAATCAAGTTCTAAGGGCGATTTCTCAGGGGCTGTACCGCCCAGGCGCGTTCACGTTTGATAGCCGCAAGAACCTTTATGTCGCGGTGCATAATAATGTAAGGGTTTATGCACCGGGCAAGACGACGCTATTGCGCACGATCCACGTCGGTTTTGAACCATATGCTTTGCTTTTTGATGCTCAGGAGCACTTGTACGCTGCGGAGTTCAATCGCGTGCTGGTATTACAGCGTAATGGTCGAGTACTACGCACGATTACTTCGGGTATAAAGAACCCGGTCGCACTTGCGCTCGACACCACGGGGAATCTATACGTCGCGAACGAATATACGGTAACGGTCTACGCCAAAGGTACGGTTAAACTGTTACGGACGATCTCGCAAGACATCCTTGGGCCTAACTCCTTAGCATTTGATGGCTCGGAAAATCTCTACGTTGCAAATCGCGGTAACTTTTCCAGAAGCGGCGTTGTGAGCGTATATGCTCCAGGAAGCTCGTTGGCTCTCAGAACGATCTCGGATGGAGTGAACTATCCAAGGGTTCTAGCCTTTGATAGTGCCCAGAACCTTTACGTGGCAAATGATTCGGCTCCAACTGGCACCGTTACGGTTTACGCACCGGGGAAAGGGTCCGTTCTGCGCACGATCACGGATGGAGTGGCTGGTCCACTAGCACTGGCCTTAGACGCTTCCAGCAACCTATTCGTCGGGAACGCCGACACCAATACTGTCACTGAGTATGCTGCCGGCACGACGTCCCCGCTGCTGAGCATCTCAAAGGGCATAAACAGACCCACTGCTCTAACCTTCGGACCTTAACGGTTAACGCTTTCATGCCACGCCACTCGTTCGGTTGCGCGGTATCGAGACGCGTTTCAGGATGTACGAGGAGGTTGATTAAGTGGGAGGCGAGCCCAGAGGTATATCGCAGATAGCCCTATTCGCTGTGGTCGCACTTCTTATCGGGCTACTGTTCGGTATTCTCATAGACCGCGCGCAGCAGCATGCATCGAATGCGGAAAGCCGCGAAGCAGCGTTTCGGACGTGTGTGTCCAACATTCGCAGCAATTTGGCGCCGTCGCATAGCCCGCGACGCAAGCTTGTCGAGGCGCTGATGAACGAAGCGGACTGCGCGGGGCCACGTGTGTCCGGTCTCGGGGGATTGAGCAGTGACGAACTGCAGCGAATATCGGGATATCCGCTCAACACAGCCTCGATTGAAATGCTGCTTCAGGGACTTTAAGGAAGATCGGCGCGTGCAGGTCGCGCGACCTAATTTTAAGAGAGACCGGCTCGAAAGCCGCTCTCTCTTTGCATTGCGCAATCGTCGGTTTAGCAGGTTTCGGTGCAGTGTATGCCACACGTGCACGTGTGCGTGCAGAGCGGCCTGCTCGGGCAGTTATTTGGTTCGGTCGGCGGGAATGAGTTGGGACCGGGCACCGGCGGAGCGCTTTCACCGATTTTCAGATCGAGCTCTTCGAACATGTTCTCCCCTTCCTCATTGCATGAGAGTTAACGCACGACTAGTATAGCCCGCCGTGCGCGGCTGCGTCGTTCGCATTTTTTCAGGAATCATGCACGTTTTGCCCCTGCGTTACGGCGATGAAAATGGCTGCAGCGCATGTAGCCGGAGCCATGCCGAGGGGTAGTCCCCAACGATCGTCAGTAACGCGAGCGCGATGCCTGCCGCACCGTCAAGTTCGCCCGAAAGGTCCTGACGCCGCATGTCCGGTCCGAGACCCCAACACGCGGCGTCGTCGCGTTCGAGACCGTCGAGTGCCCCCGCGACCGCAACCTCGGCGCCTTCAACGAGCACGTCGTTCTCCGCATGCGTGCCGACGCTTAAAAACACGAGTGCGTTGCCGAGCGTCCCGTGACACAGCGCGTGGTCGGTAGCGAGCCAGGTTGCGGCAGTGGCTTTCGCCTCGCCCTCGAGCGTCTCGATCGCTACTCGGCGGATCGTTTCGTCGCGTAGGTGCATCCCCGTCCAATAGAGCGCCGCAGCGACGCCGGGTGCACCGTAACACCAGGCAGACCGCACCACCGAGCCATGAGGGGCTTGCCGCGCGGCGGGCCAACCCACCCGGCCGTCGTGACGCACGGCGCAATCGATGAGCGCGCGCGCCTGACGCGAAAGCAGTCCGCGCAGTTCGCGGTCGAGCGGCGTCGTCGTGAGCGCGACGCTTGCCAAAACGCCGGCAATCCCGTGCGCAAGTCCAAGATCGTTTTCGGGCGGCCCCTCGGAGCGCAGCGGATGGATCCTACACCAGCGCGCGTCGTCGCGCATCGTCCAGGCAAGAAGATCGACGAGTCGATCGCGCGGCATGGGAGCCGTCGCGCAGCGTGCCAACCGGATCCCGCTCCATCCCGCGATAAGATCGAAATCGTCCGTCCCCAAAACTCTTACGCTGTGGGTCGTTGGAAGCCGCGCATCGATAAAGGCGTCGCACTGCGCAGCCAGGCGCAAATAGCGCTGTTCCCGGAGCGCAAGAAGCGCTGCCACGCCGCGCAATCCGGAAATGCCGGTAAACAGTCCCAGATGCGGAACGTCGTTTGCGGCAGCGGCCGCACGAAGTTGATCCCGTGCCGCGGCTTCATAACGCGAATCTCCGGTCGCCATCGCGAGTGCGTCGAACGCAAGTGCGCGGCCCGACGCGCCGCCGAGACCGCGCGCGTCAAATGGAATTTCTGCAGCCTCCCGTACGAGCCGCTCCCCCAAGCGCAATGCCATCCTGCGCGCTCGCGCGACGGTCGACGGGCGCGTGTCGCCGGCCGGTCGCGCCGCATTTTTCATGCCGTCACCAATCGCCCGCGAGCGCTCCGAGAGAGGAGCAGCGCGCGTAGCAACGTTGCAGCGCGCATTTCATCCCCGGGTTCCAGGCCGAGGCGATTGCAGTGCATGTGAAAAAAGGACCGCAAGAGCCCGTCGGCGTCTGCCTCGTTCTCGAACTCCTGCAGCGGCGAAGCATCGGTCGCCTGCAAACTCGCGATCCGCTTGAGTGCTTCTCGATCGGCCGGCTGCAGCTTGCGATGCGCATCCGATTGCAGTGCGCGTAGCGCGACCGGGTGGAGCGGATCGGTAACCCACGCTGCGAACGATTCGGCGGCAACGGCAATGCGCGCATCGACCGTTTTGGCTTGCACGATGCATTCCGCGCAGCGCTCGCTGGCGGCGGCGAAGAACCGTTCGGCGCGAGCGACGCCCTCCACGCCTCCGTAGCGTTCGTACTCGGGTTCGTACGTATCGAAAGCATACCGGACGATGCGTCCCTCGCGCAGCCACGCCTGCGCTGCGGCGATCGCATACTCGTGCACGTATGCGGCACCAGGCGCCGCGCGCAGTCGCATTCGTAGGTGCGTCTGCGGATCCGCATAGCGCAGAAAAAACCAGCAATCGATGCGTGCATCGGCAGCCAACTCATGAACGGCCGGCGTGAGGGCGCGCACGATGAAATCGTCCATTGCCTGCTTCGCCAAGTAGAGCTTCGCGTAGACCCACTCCGACCCGAGCCCGTACGAACGGCGGTGCAACAACGGACGCGGCACGCGCGGTCGTGCCCGTGGTGCCTTTTCGAGCCTCCGTGCGCGAACCGATGCCACGAACTCGACGGCGTATCGGCCGTTGCGACCTTCGGTCCAGGTGTTGCTCGGATCGGGAAGCGCTTCGACGAGAGTCACGGCTTCGTCACCGCATTGGTCGTACAAAAGTTCGTACGAAATCGAAGCGTCGAAGTCGAGCAGAAGTCGATTATCGCCCTCGGTGAGATACGCGTAGCGTGGAATCGCCCACGTCGTGCGGAGCTGCTGCGCATCGCGTATGAACTCCGTCGCCGGCGCGCCGAGATCGGACCGCTCGAAGCGCCACTGCCTCGGCGCCAGCACGAGCTTGCCGATGCGTATGCGCGGCAAATACGTGAACCCTCGTGCGGGGCCCCAGTCGAAGGCTTGGAAAGCGCGGCGACCGTCGGCGGCGAGTGACGCTAGAAAGCGGCAAACGTTCGGCGCGCCGCGATCGGTGTCGAAGACGTGGCTCTCCACGGGAATCACGCGGCATCCGCGCGACTGCGACCACAGGAAGAAGCGGCCGCCGTCGAGCCCGGCCCAGAGGTCGTCGAGGGTAACTTCGAGCGCCGAACTTCCGGTGGCGACGGCGACGGGAATGACGGCATCAAACGCCGCCGGACGAATCATCACGTTGTATGCGCGTGCCGACGGCGGCGCATACGATAGTTCGGCGGTGAGCGCTTCCTCGTCGAGCCCGTAACGCGCGGCGCTGATTATTCGCACGCGCGTCTGCGCGTCGAATAGATGTGCGAAGCGCCCCAAACCGCGCGCCGCGCGATTCGTGGCAAAGAACGGCGCCGGGACGATGCGGTAGTCGCCGCGATCGAGCGCCTCGTACGATTCTGCCGCAACCTGAAAACCGAACTCCGCCGAAGCCGGAACGGCGGCACCGTTCGCCGGCGGCGCGAGCCGCGCCATGTGCTCGTCCGTCAGCGCGACTTCTTCTGCGCGTTGAACGAGCGCCTCGCACGCGAGGCGCGTGAGTAGCGCGTCGCGTCGCGGGTGCTTGCGTTCTTCTAGCCGGAGCGGCTCGGGCAGGCCGAGACCCAGGTTCGGATCGACGAGCTCCAGCAACGGGACGAGGCGCTCGGAACCCTCGTAGCGCTCCAAGAACCGCGCGCGAAACCTGTCTAGCGCGGCGACTCGTGAGAAGCGCACCTGATATTCGGCCAGCCGCTCGACCTCGCCGAGCACGTGCGCCGGCAGCGCGCCCTCAAACGGCACGTGCATGTCGACCTGTACGGCCGGAGCGATCGCCGATTCGTGCAGCCTACCAAACTGCTCCACGACGCCGGTTAGCGACGACTGCGTGCGCTCCTCAAGCGACAGCACGTCCCACCGCGCTGCCTCATCGAAGGCTTGCTCTAACCGCTCGCCCAGCGGAGGATCGATCCGTGAAATGCGGCTGCGCAAGCTCCCGAGCGGATCGCCCACTGGCGAGACGCGCAGTTCGGAGATCAGGAGCCCCGACTCGATGAGTGCGTCGAGCACGCGCCGCGCCTCACCGACCGGCTCGCCAAAACGCCTCGCGAGCGCGTCCGTGAGATCCTCATACGATACGAGACGCTGCGCCCGGTCCAGCACGTAGCGAACCGCATCGGTGAATTTCAAGGAGACCGGCACTTGGGCCGTTGCGTATCCTTGCTCGGTCGATTCGTACGATGTGAGCGTGACGTTCGTCACGTAGAGGCGATCGCCGCGCTGGATCGCGGCGCGACTCGCGGAGTACGCGACGCGGCCTCTTGCATCGCCCGATTCAAGCGCGCGAATCAGTTCGTGCATCAAGCCCATGTCGGCGCGGGTGCACGTTCGGCGCGCGCCTTCATCGACGCGTAGCGTCGTGCGGCCGTCCGCGACGCTCACGTAACCGATGCCGGCGCACATTCCGAACGGTGTGGCGCGTGTCGCCATGCGGTTGACGTACGCCAGCGCTCGCAGCGGTGCCGTCGCATTGCGCGGCTGCGCGCCACGAGCCCACTCGTCGACGGCCGCTGCAAGCGTGGGCGAAGCCGCCGTCAGTGCCGTTCGAATGAGTTCGCTCTCGGCTAACGTGCGGCGCAGCTCGTTCAGCGGTTCGGGCGCGGCGAGAATTGCTGTGATCGTGGAGACCGGGAGCAGAGGGGTGCGCCCGACGACCAATGGATCGTGCCGGGCATCGTAGCTCGGCTTCATAGCGCCACCGCCGCATGCTCGACGACGCTGCCTTCGTTCACTGCGAACGTGGCGTCGAATGCGACGCTCGCCGGCACCCGATGCGTGATCGCTATGAGCGTCCGGCCGCGCATGTCGGCGCGCAGCAGCTTCAGAATGAGCGCCTCCGTCTCGACGTCGACGCCCGATAGCGCCTCGTCCAAGACGAGGACGCGCGGGCGCTGTAGAATCGCTCGCGCGAGGCAAATCCGCTGGCGCTCGCCGCCGGAGAGCGTGCGGCCGCGATGGCCGAGGCGCGCGTTCATCCCTGCGGGCAGACGGGCGACGACGGTGCCCAATCGGCACGCGTCGATCGCGTGAGCGATCGCCTCTGCGCTCGCATCGGGATCGAACAGCGTAAGGTTTTCGAGCAGCGTTGCATCGAACACGAGCGGTTCCTGCGTGACGACGGCGACGGCGCCGCGCAGCGATGCGAGGTTGACGTCGCGCAGATCGGTTTCGCCGACGGCGAGCCGCCCGTCGCATGGCTCGTAGAGGCGAAGCATGAGCGCTGCGAGGGTTGATTTGCCGGCGCCGCTCGGACCAACGAGCGCGACGTGAGCGCCCTCCTCGATGCGAAACGTCGCCGACGCAAGCACGGTGCGACCGCCGTAACCGAACGCAACGCGCTCGAACGCGATCGCACCCGGCGTGAACGATACGCCGCCCAGCGGCTCGTCGGGAAGGTCGAATACGTCGAGCAGGCGGCGCGCGAGCACGCCAAGCGTCGAGAGCGTGACTTGCGAAGATGCCAACACGTTGAACGGTGCCGACATCCGGCTTTGATAGATCAGAATCGTCACGATCGTACCGGTCGTCATCGCTCCGTGCACCACGAGGTATGCGCCGGCACCGATCACGGCTGCCGGGCCGAGCATGCTCAGCAACGAGGCAGCGAAGCCTGCCGACTCGCTTGCCATGACTTGAGCGTTCGTGATGCGGAGAATCCGCGCGGCGATGGTTTCGAACCGGCGAAACAGTGCGCGCGCGGCGTGCCGGTTTCGCGATATCGCGAGTCCGTCGCACGTGGCTTGTTCTTGCACGTAGGCGTACAGGTCGTCGCCGGCTTCCGACTGGTGCTTCCGTAGCGTCGCGACGCGCGGCGAAACGACGCGCAGCGGTACTGCCGTGAGCAACGTGAAGCCGATGGCGATGAGAGCCAGCAGCGGATTCTCGCGGGCGATCGCCACGACGGTTGCGATCAGCGTGCAGAGGCTCAGCAGCGTCGGAAACAGCGCGTATTGAAACTGCACGGAGAGCGAATCGACGTCGCCGATGGCGCGATTACTGAGTTCACCGGGGCCGAATCGCCCGAGGGCGGCGTAACTCGCTCGTTGCAGCTTACCTATCAGCGCGGCGCGCACGTTTCGCGCGAAGGTCGACCGAAAGACGCCTGTGGCGTAACCGTCGGCGAGCCTCAATGCGGCCGCGAACGCGGCAACGATGGCGTACAGCCCCAGCTGGCGCATCACGCCCGTCGAGTCGTGTCGGCCGAGCAGATCGATCATGCGGCCGATGTAGAGCGGTGGAAGCACAGACGCGATCGCCGTAAGGAGAATGGCGATTGGAACGACCGCCAGCGTCCACGGCGCCGGACGCCCCAGCTGAAGCAGCCGCCGAAGATTCGTCATGCTACGCGAGATGCCGGCGGCGATAGTCGGACGGCGTCACACCGACGACCTCTTTGAAGGCCCGGGTGAACGCACAGCTGCTGACGTAACCACTGGCGTTGGCCAGCACCTCGACCGAACAGAAACGCGACTCCATCTGCGTCACTGCCAGCTCGATGCGCAGCGCTTTCATGACGGCAGTAAACGGAAGCCCGATCTTCTCGGTAAAGAATCGTGAAAAGCTCGCCGGCGCCATACCGACGTGAGCGGCAACGTCTTCGAGCCGCACGGTCTCCGGCAGCGCCGCATGCGCGTGGAGCACGGCTTGCAGGGCGCGCGGGTAGTAGTGCAGGCGTTTGAGGGCCGCCTCGGCGAGGAAGCGCGAGCCGGGTAGGCTGTTCGAAATGGGTTGCCCGTCGTCCATGCGAAGCCGTCCTCAAAGGGAGCAGGCGATGTGCCTGTCTAGTACGAACGTACTAGTCTCATCGTACTAGTAGGGCGAGAGCCGGGATGATCCCTGCAGGCGAACGGAGCGTGTTTGCATGGTTCGATCTCGCGATAAAGTAGCCACGCGGCGGATAGCGCCGCGCGCGCGAGCGACCTTTCGAGAAAGCGATTTCTTCCGGGCGCTTAGAGCGGCCGATCACGATCGCTGCCGCGAACTCGCGCAGGGGAATTCGCCGCGCGCGATACTCGCGGCTTCCCGGCTTGCGATACGCGAGCGGCGCTTCATCGACGTCATCGGGCGGCTATCCGGCATCAAGACCGGTTCGGCCACCGGTGCGCTCGAGCGCGACGTACTGCTTGGCACGGCGCTCGGGCTCACGCGCGATTTCGTTGCGGGGAAGAGTTTGCTCGATAGGGCGCTAACGCGACTGCCTAAGCGGAGTCCGTTGACCGACGACGCCCAGTACTACCGGGCCTCGATAGCGTGGGCGGAGCACGATCATCGCACGGCCGAAAGCATCATCGCACCGCAACTCGAATCGCCCGATCCGAATAACCGGGCGCGAACGCACGTCCTTCTCTCGTGGGTTGCGCTGCGCCGCTGCCAAGTGGAAAAACAAGTCAGCGAGCTTGAGGCCGCCCTTGACGAGCTTGACGTCGCTCCGGAGCGCGACGAGTTCTATCGCGCAAATGCGCTGTTGACGCTGGCACTGCTCGGCCGGGAGTTGAATCTCCCCGAGAGCCGCGCGCGCGTCCGATCGATCTACGATTCCATGCTTTGGAACAACGGTATCGCGCTTCACCGGTTCCAGGTCACGCGTTTCCTCGCAACATACGATGCATTAGAGGGCAACGAACTCGGGGCGTTCGGGCGCTTGCGGACGGCGATGCAGCAGGCGCCGACGGACTATTGGCGCGTCTTTTGCCTGCTCGACCGGGCACGGCTCGCGAAGCAAACCGGTGAGCGAGCATTCGCCCTCGACCTGCTGCTGGAGGCCGACGAGCTTGCCATGGGTCTTCAGTGGGGCACGACCGAAGACGAAGAACGCGCGGCGCTACTCGTTGCTGCCGAGTTGTTCTCTGATGTGGATCCGTCGGTGTCGCAGCGCTACCTGGCGCTCTCCCGATCGCTGACGTCGAAGGTTTCCGCGCTGCTGGTCTACGGCAGCGATCCGCGCGTGCGGGCGTTCGAGGCCTACTCCGCCGGCGTCACGCAGCTCAATCTGGGCGACCGCGCCGCTGCGGCAACGTTGTTACTCGAAGCCTGGTCGATCTTCAATGACTTCCACTACGGATGGCGAGCGGCTTTGTGCGCCTTGGGGCTTTTTGAAGCAACGCGCGAAGCACGGTGGCTGGAACGTGCCGATCGGTGCATCTCGCCGTGGCCGCGCAGTTGGATCGCGCGGCTGATTGCTTCGACCATCGCGGCCACGCGTAGTCGGATCGAACTGCCGGCAGTGCAACGCCAAGTGCTCGAGCTGCTTCGATCCGGCAAGCGCAACGCGGAAATCGCGGCCATTCTGGGACGCAGCCCGCACACGGTACGCAATCATATCGCGCAGCTGTTCAAAGCGTACGGAGTGACGACGCGCGCGGCGCTCGTGGCGTCTTCGCATGATGGCGCTGGGAAGACCCCCTAACGAACAGCCGGATACCCGATCTAAGTCGCAATCAAGCCCCGGGGGCTTGGCGGCGATTGTCGAAGCCTATTGGAATGCGAAGATGCATTTCAGCCGTCGCACTCACCGCCTGCTTTCTTGTTGCAGGATGCGGGGGAGGAGGTTCGCAGTCCGGGGGATCGGTAACGCCGGGCGGTCCCGGAAAGCCCACGCCGGCGCCGACCGCATCGCCTCCGCAATACATCCGGCACGTCGTGATCATGATTCAGGAGAATCGGAGTTTCGACAATTTCTTTGCAACGTATCCCGGCGCAGACGGCACGACCACTGGGAAGATTCACACTGGAGGCACCGTACCGCTTAAGGAAGTTGGACTCATCGCGACCGACCTCGACCATACGTGGCAAGGCTTCCAGACCGAATACGACGGCGGGCAGATGGACGGTTTCGATTTGATAAACTTCGGTGCGTTTGGCAACAAACAGCCGGCGAAACTCTATCCGTACCAATACGTAAACCCATCCGACATTCAACCGTATTGGACGATGGCCCAACAATACGTGCTTGCCGATCACATGTTCGAGACGCAGAGCAGCGGCAGCTTCATCGGTCATCAAGATCTCATCGCTGGGAGCACGGCGATCAATTCAACGCAGAGTTTGGTCAACTATCCTTCGAGCAACGTGTGGGGATGCGATGCTCCCAAGGGAACCGTAACCTCGCTGATCACGAGCGATCACCAGTTCCTGCGCGGTGCGGGGCCGTTCCCTTGTCTCAACTACGCGACGCTGCGCGACTCGTTAGATGCGGGCAAAGTCCCTTGGAGATATTACGTTCCACCGACCAGCACCAACGTGGGTAAAATCTGGGATGCCTTCGCTGCCATCCATGCGGTCCGGTACAGCTCCGAATGGGCGACGAACATCTCCATACCCGAAACGAACGTTTTTAAAGACATTGCCGGCAACAGGTTGGCCGCCGTTTCATGGGTGATTCCCGACGCCCTCAACTCCGATCACCCCGGCGCCCACGTAACGGGTGGACCGTCCTGGATCGCACAAGTCGTGAACGCCATCGGCAAAAACACGAAACTCTGGAACTCAACCGCCGTTATCGTGATCTGGGACGACTGGGGCGGTTTCTACGATCACGTCGCGCCGCCGCAGCTCGACTATCAGGGCCTCGGTCTTCGAGTGCCGATGCTGGTCATTTCACCGTATGCAAAGCAAGGCTACGTCTCGCACACGCAGTACGAGTTTGGCAGCATTCTCAAGTTTATCGAAGACAATTGGGGGCTTGCTCGGATCGGAACCACTGACGTTCGTTCGACCAGCATTGGAAACGTTTTCGATTTCAGTCAGCCGGCGCGCAAGTTTCAGCCAATTCCGGCAGCGCTGCCGCAATCGTATTTCGAACACCAGCGGCCGTCGTATCTTCCCGTTGATACTGAGTAGCTCGCACTCCGCGCAAAGCGTCTTACCTAAGCTTCGAACGGGAAAAGTTGCTTCCAATCGTCTTTCATACTAATGACGATCCAGCCTTTTGCCTTCGCTTCGTCGTAGAACGCCTGAGTGAACGCGCCGAACTTCGTTTCCGTGTGCGGGCTGCTTGGACCGTAGGCATACTCGCGCTTCTCATCGTCGTGCATCACCAGCGCCATTAGCCGTGCTCCGCCGTTTCGCATGCGTATCCTCCACATGGGAAGCGTGGCTATTTAACGGCCAGTCGGCAAACCCGAATCCATGATCACGCTTACGGCCGTCGAGAGGGGTAAATGCCCGCGCCAAAAGGCCTTCTCCTGCACGGACTAAGTGGCGGTGGTATGAACGTTCGTGAGGTCCTTTCAGCTGCTACTGCGCACGGAATGTCCGTCCCAAGGGAGCGTGCACCGGATGGCCAAACCCGTACCCACGCAAGGGAGCTAGGTTCATGAACACCCAATGAAGACGCTCGTCGCATTCGACCTCGATGGGACGCTTGCTGAGAGCAAAGCCGCGATTGACGACGAGATGGCGACGCTTCTTCGCAAGCTTCTCGACGTCGTCAAATGTGCGATCATTTCGGGCGGAGCCCTCCCGCAATTCGAGCAGCAAGTGCTCGGCCATCTCCCAAAAGACGCACGCCTCGCAAATTTGTCCATCCTGCCGACCTGCGGAACCAAGTTCGTGCAATACCGGGATGGTTGGACAACCCTCTACTCCGAAGATCTGAGCGACGCTCAGAAAAAGACGATCGAAGGCGCCATCGAAAATGCCGTTGCCGCATCCGGCATAAAAGTCGAGAAAGTGTGGGGCGAGCAGATCGAGGATCGAGGCAGTCAGATCACGTTCTCGGCCCTCGGTCAACAGGCTCCCCTGGAAGAAAAGAGCAAGTGGGATCCCGATTTTGCAAAGCGTAAACGGATCAAAGCCTTGCTCGACGTCTCGATTCCGGAATTCTCCGTAGAGCTAGGCGGAACGACGTCGATCGACATAACGCTTCCGGGTATCGACAAAGCGTATGGGATCCAAAAGCTGCGCGACATCCTCGGCATTCCGATCGACCAGATGATTTACGTTGGTGATGCTCTATTTCCGGGCGGGAACGACTATCCGGTGCGATCGACGCAAGCAGTCTGCATTCAGGTCCGCGATCCTGACGAGACAAAGCGCGTGATCGAAGCAATCGTCGCCTGCTACACGTGAGCGCCCAGGCAAGCGCGCTCTATTAAGATTTCGCTTACTGAAGCACCTGGCTTGGGATCTGCGACAGCTGCGTCGCAAAAGGCGGCCGCTTAAAGCCCTTTGCGCACGACGCGTCGAGGCCGGTTACCGATGACGACTGCACGAAGCGGAGTTCGAGCTTCGTAAGGCACGGATCGTCGTTGCTGTGCCCGCCGTTCGGGATGAGAATTTGCCGTCCGTCCGGGAGATATGCGAGCTGGCGCGTCGCGTAACGTGGATCCGTCGCGGGGTCGGCCGCGCCCGACATCATCAGCACGGGAACGCTCGAGCGTACGGGCTCGATGAAGCTTGGCTCGGCGGGACGCACTTTCCAGATCGCGCACGTATCGCGGCGTGCGTCGAGAATCGTGCCGGCCATAAACGTGCCTTGCGACTCCCGGGCGGCCTCTTGGAGCGTGATGAACGCCACGCCTTCCTGACAGTCGACGCCGATGTTGTCGCCCATCGCTTGACCGCCGGGATTACCGCCGTTGACGGCCTCCGACATCAGCGCGATAACCTTGGCGAGCGGCGTCGTGTCGCCGTGGGCGGCATCGTGCACGAGCAACGGCAGCCAAACGGCGGTATCCGGCGCGTACAGCAACAGCCGCACCCCGTTCGCGAAAACGGGCCGCATGAGCTTGGCCCGAACGCGCTCGCCCGTGTGCCCGTTGCGGTAGTCGACGGGAATGCCGCCGGAGCTGCGCGCCAGCAGCGACGCGAACTCAGCGGCAAACGCCGGAAAGTGCTGGTGGCAAGCGGCATCGCGCGCACAGGAGCCGATCAGTGCGTCGAGTGCGCGCTGGGCCGCCTGCAGCTGAGGCAGCGGAATCTTGAAGAACGTCGGGGCGACGCTAATGAGCAGTTCGCTCTGTACGGCAGCTTCGTGCCGGCGTAAGTAGACGAGCGCGGCCATCGTGCCATACGATCCGCCGATCGCGATGATCTTGCCGTACCCGAGTGCCCGCCGCAGCCCGTCGAGATCGTCCGCTGCCGCATCGGTCCCGTAGGCGTTCAGGTCGCTCGTCTTTGCGAGCCGTTCGCGGCAGCGGCGAACGGTCTCGAGCGGATAGATCTCCGCGTAAACGTCGCTGGGTTTTGCGTACATGCGGCACTGCAGCTCGTGCGACAACCCCGTGCCGCGCTGATCGAGTATCAAGAACTCGTGCGTCGCATGCAGCGGCCCATACAAGGGATCCTCGCGAAGGCCTTCGCTCATATCGGAGATCGCGCTCTGCCCCGGACCGCCGTCGAGCAGCGCGACCGGCGTGCCGCTCGTACGAACCGGGGGAACGCGCACGAAGTGCAGCACGATCGTGCGGCCGGCGGGGTTCGACCGATCTTCCGGAACGCGCAGCGTGCCGCAGAAGGCAGGCAGCTTGTCGTACGTGCACGCGTGCTGTTCGAAGCCGGCCGTGGCGCCCGAGCCCGGTGCCGCGAGCAGCGTCGCAAGCACGCAAGCAACCGCGTCGCGCGAAAGTCCCGCTTCCAGACGAAGACGCTTGAGCATTTGCCTGAACGGCGGCGCCTGCATGTCCGCGACGGCATTCGGGCGACGCCGGGCCGCAACCCCTCTGCCGGCAGTTGCGATAAAGAGGTACTGTCGCAACCGACCAAAACATCCCCGATTGGCATCCGCCGTCCCCTGGCGACGGGAGGATGCATTACGTCACCTGCACTTTTTCCCACCCTAAGAAAGAGGCTCTCTTCATGCAAGCACTTCGCTTCCTCGCTCTCGCTGGCGTCCTCGGAACCGCCGTTGCGCCGGCAGCCCTGGTTCTTACTCCGGCCGCCGCAATGGCCCAGTCGCAGCCCACGAAGCAACAGTTAGAGACCGCCGTCAAAGCCGCACACCCGACGATCGGCCAGCTCCGCCAGCTCAAGCAGCTCGAGCCGAACATCAATAGCATGACCCCCGCGCAGCTCCAACAAGCGCTCCACCAAATCTTCTCGAGCGCACAACTCGCCGCCATCAGCCAATCGCTCAAGGCGCAAGGCGTCTCGATGCCTGGCCACTAGCCGAGCCGCTCGAATCGCTTGACGACGGGACATTCACGCCCCGTCGTTTTTCTTATGCGAGTTCCGGCCATGTAACATCAATCTGCAGCCTTGGCACGCCTTTCGGATAAGCTCCGTCCGGATAGAGCATGCTCCAGTGGCGCGCTTGGACGACGAGATATTCAAAGTTCTCCCATACGCCCGGTCCCCCGCGCTTACGTACTAGTGGTACGACACCTTCGACAATCTGCCATGCGTCGATGATCCTGCTCGAATACACATCGAGCAACGACTCCTCAGGGATCAGCTTGTGCTTCACTAGGCTACCGACCCAGTCATATGAGTTCGCAAGAGTTAGCCACGGGTTGTTTCTTCGCTCAAACGTCCCGTCCAGGAGCGTACGCCGGTAGGCGGGATCGGGCATACGTGATCTGAGCAGTTCCCTTGCCCCATCCACCCATTCGTTGAATTGCGGATCCTCTACTCGCTCCAGGACGGTTAGCAAGCCGGTAAGTTGATTCTGGTCGCGCAAATGGCGCAGTTGCACGACAGCGGCGATCGCGGTCGCCGCAATCACGATAAATGTGCCCACGGAGGCAACGGTGTTTAAGGTCTCCTGCGTCATGACTTGGCCCTCCCACGCGCAGGTTTTCAGTGGCTTGGTTTTGTCCTATGTGCTAGGGGCCAAATGCCAGCGCACGCGGCTTATCCACGCCTTGCGAAATAGTTCGCAGTAGGGTGCGTTTGGTCGCGGAGTAGACTGTCACAGTGCCGGGTACCGACCCGCCACAGCCCAGACCGCAGTTTGCCACGTAGAGTTTACCGGATGCATCAAATGCTAGCGAATCGGGTGCAGACATTCCCTGCGAAATTGTCCGTAGGAGCTTCGTTCCGCCGGCAGCGTAGACCGTTACGGTGTTAATATCGAAGTTTGCGACGTACAGTCTGCCAGACCTGTCAAACGCCAGGGTCAACGGATAGTGCACGCCGTCCGAGATGGTTCGAAGCACTGTGTTGCCGCCCGGAGCATAAACCGTAACGCTAGCACTGCCGAGGTTTGCGACGTAGAGATTCCCCGAACTGTCGAACGCCACTGCGACCGGAAACTTCACGCCATCGGTTATCGTACGCAACGCCTGGTCGCTGCCGGGAGCGTAAACCGTCACGGTGCTATTGCCGGAGTTTGGTACAAAGAGGTTGCCGGCGCCATCGAACGCCAGCGAGCCGGGTAAGTTTACACCCTGCGAAATCGTTTCCAAAAGCTGCCCGCTGGCCGAGGCGTAGACGGTGACGGTATCGTTGCAGCAGAAATTCGATACATAGAGGTTTCCGGAGCTGTCAAGCGCGAGGTTCTCCGGATCGGTCACGCCCTGTGAGATCGTCCGCACCGGTCTGTTGCTTCGTCTATCTGGCGCGTAGACTCTGACGAGGCCGTGAGCGATGTTCCCGACAAACAGATTGCCTGAACTGTCAAACGCCAACGCATACGGCTGGTTGACACCCCATCCGATCGTTCGAAACACCGAGTCGCCGCCCGGGGCATAAACCGTTACCTTGCCGCCGTAGTTCGCGACGTAGAGATTGGGGCCGGCCACCGAGTGCGTATGAGTCGAACCCTCGGTTGCGGATGCGGGGGTGACCGGAAGCGCGTTCAGGGTGCCCGTCGATAAGGACGGCGCATTTTTACCGCCGCTGCATGCGGCTAAGAGCGCCGTAAGACACGTTCCCATGATCCAGAACAAGCGTTTCATCACTTTTACCCTCCAAAATGTCGGTCGAGAATACGCCTGCTCAGTCTATCAATTGTATGCTTCGACCGGAAGCCGGCTGCACCGCGACCCGGCACGCCGATCGGCGAGCGTGGCGGCTCTGCGCCTAACGGGCGTTGACAAGAGCAGTAGAAAGACGCAAGCTTGCTATCAAGGGTTTTTTCCTGCTGCGCCTGGCTTAGGCTCTTTGCATGCAGGTCTTCCGGCAGCGCCACGCCCTTTGCGTCAACCCTGCGATCTGCGCTCCGGCCTCGATGACGCATTTCTTCACTTAATGGAAATGCGTTGCAGGCGCATAGTCGATTCCGAAGCGCAAGACTCGCTTTCGGAGAAACGCGGTGTGAACTCATGCGAAATTCAAATTCGGCTCGCCACGCGATAGGCGTCTGCGTGGCAGTAATCCTCATGGGGTGTTCTAGCAGTGCCCCAGGCTCCTCGACGCTGCCGGCCGGCTCATCTGAAGCATCTCAATTGATCCCGAACCGCCTCCTCAACGCCGCCGGCATGCGCCGTAAGATTGGGCCGCAGATCGTGACGGAAAACGCCCTTTACGGCTTCGCGGGCGGGTCGGACGGCGCGCAGCCGCAAGGCGGATTGGTGGCAGTCAACGGCGTGCTGTACGGCACGACGACGACGGGCGGTGCGAACAACGTCGGGACGGTCTTCTCTAGCACGACGTCCGGTGCCGAAAACACTCTTTATAGCTTCGCAGGCGGGACGGATGGCGCCGTTCCCCACGCAAGCTTGACCGACGTGAACGGCACCCTTTATGGAGTGACCACTCAGGGCGGTTCGAGCAACTACGGGACGGTATTTAAGATTTCGACATCCGGCACGGAGACGGTTCTCCACCAGTTTAGCGGGGCCGATGGTGCCGACCCAGAGGCAGCACTCACCAATGTCAACGGCGCGCTCTACGGTGTGACCGAACAGGGCGGTACGAGCTTCATCGGAACGGTTTTCAAGATCACGGCATCGGGCAGGGAGACCGTTCTCCACAGTTTCACGGGTGGTAGTGATGGTGCGTACCCGCTCTACGGCAGCCTAATCGACGTCAAAGGCACGCTGTATGGCACAACCGTTGGGGGCGGTACGAGCAACTTTGGGACGGTCTTTAAGATCACGAGAAGCGGCACCGAAACGGTCCTGTATAATTTTAAGGGCGGCTCCGATGGAATAGGCCCGCTGGGCCTTACCAACATCAAAGGCATTCTTTATGGCACAACGTACAACGGCGGTCCGAGCGACGCCGGAACCGTCTTCGCAATCACCAGATCCGGTGCAGAAAGCGTTCTCTACAGTTTCCAGGCCGGTGCGGACGGAGCAGACCCGTTTTCGGACCTGACCAACGTGGGCGGCGCGCTGCTTGGCACGACGCTCTACGGCGGTGCAAGCGGTAACGGCACGGTGTTCTTGGCATTGACGTCTGGCGGAGAGGTCGTTCTCTACAGCTTCGCCGGCAGCCCCGACGGTGCGCACCCGTACGGCGATGCCCTGACCAACCTAAACGGCACGCTCTATGGCACGACCCTCAACGGCGGCGCCGGCGGCAATGGGGCCGTATATTCACTCTCGTTGTAAAGTCCGAGAGTCGAACGCGTTGCAGAAACGGGCCCGCTGCGGCGGGCTCGTTTTGTCTTCCTGTTATTTCGTCCGGTTACCGCTGAATTTCTACGATAAGCTGTGCCGTCATGTTGCTTTCCGACGTAGCCGTGAGCGTGCAGATGGGTTTCAACGGCTCGTGAGCGATCAGAATCACAGGTTTATAGTATAAATCCTTTGACTGTTTTCTGGTATCTCCGACGTGAAAGCTCACGTCGGGGCAGGTAATTACAAAGCGAAAATCGTTGAGTCTCTTCGGGCCGAAGAAGAGTTTTGCTTCGGCTCTCTCGCCGTTGTATTTAACGATGACGGGGTCGGGACTCCAAGACAGCGTTTCATCGGCCTGAGCCGTGCTTGCGACGTCGCTGCCACTGATCCTCGGAATGGACGACGACTGCGGGATCCCGGAGCTGCACGCGGCCAGACAGAGAACGCTGAAAGCGAACGCTAGTGAAGGTCGAGAGTAAGACATTTCAGTGGCCTTTTTACTAAGGTTTCGGGCGTCCCTCTTTCCGCATGCCACAAGGACAGCGTTACTTATCGAGGGCTCGATAACAGCTACGCAGTACGCGACTTAGGCTTTGGCGATGATGAGATACGCTAGACCGATTGCTATCGCGTCTTCAAGCAAACCCGATGGAACCAGCCCAATCGCGTCGATCGCCTTCTTTCGGAGTGCCAGGCCGCCGTACGCTCCGCCGACGGCGCCAACCCCACCGAGAACGGCTGCGCCGATCGTCGAGCCGCCGTGCATCGCCGCGAGTTGCCAGCCGCAGAACGCTCCAGCGAGAATGCGCGGCACCAGTCCGGTTGGGCCGGTGCGCGCGGGCGCGTTGGGGCGAGTATCTCCGAAGTACTCGATGACCGCGCCGACGGATATGAGGATCGCCCAGAATCCGCCACGGTCGCGCACCCATAGCAATACGGCCGGCGCTGTCAACGTTCGTAGGCCGACGACGACGCCGATCAACAATGCAGCGAGCATAACGAAGTCGCTCGTTCGCTGCCAAGTCTCCGATGACTCGTTGCCGCCCCGCCGATCGACGGCAATCCAAGGAGGCGCTCGGACGATAGCGAACAAGCTGCGCCCCGTATCTCGCCATGCCATCCTGAGCGGAGGCGCACTTCGACTCGCTTCGCTCGCTCAGCATAGGCTCCGCGCCGCAGTCGAAGGTCCGCCGCCACGTCAGTATGTAAGCAGTCTGAGGGAGATTGGAAATGAGGCTACCGTACGTGATCTGCGCCTGTCTTTGCGCGATCGGTTTGGCCGCGTGCGGCAGCAATGGAACGTGGGGGTCGATCGCGCATTCGCAACAAGGCGCGCCGTTCAGTGCACGTGTTCCTCAGGTTGCGAATCTCCACTTGTACGTGGCGAATCTCGGCGGGAGCCAAAACTCCGTGACGGTGTACGGTGGTAAAACATACACGCTTCTTCGCACGATCGCAAAAGGCATTAGCGTCCCCGGCCCACTTGCCCTAGACCAGTCCGGTAACCTTTATGTCGCCAAAGCCCTCGGCTATAACGTGAACGACGTCACCGTCTACGCCCCTGGCAAGAACGCGGTGCTGCGAACAATCCACATCGACGAGCCGCACGCGCTGGCGTTTGATGGCGCCGGAAACCTATACGTCGCCGGTCACAGCGAAGTTGCGGTCTACGCGCCGGGTAGTAAGTCGCCGTTTCGGAAGATCACGCAGGGAATAAAGGCGCCAAGTGCGCTGGGGTTCGATGCAGTTGGGAACCTGTACGTGGCCAACCTCGGGGCCCACTCCAAAGGTCGAAACCGAGTGACCGTCTACGCTCCGGGCAGCGGCTCGGTCTTAAAAACCATCACGGCCGGCCTTCAACGTCCCTTTGCTCTTGCTTTAGACGCGTCAAATAATCTGTATGTGGCGAATTTTGGAACCAACACGGTGACGGTCTATGCACCGGGCACTACGACCCCCATGCAAACGATTTCAGACGGCATAACGAGCCCGGTGGCTCTCGTCTTCGACACACTCGGGAATCTGTACGTCGCGAACGTCAATATCGACACCGTAACCGTCTACGCACAGGGTAGCTTGTCCCTGTTACGCACGATCAGCCAAGGAGTTAGCCGTCCGACGGCACTTGTGTTCGACCGTCACGGCAATCTGTACGTCGCGGACGCCGGCGTCAACACCGTTACCGTTTACGCTCCTGGGACTAATGACTTGCTACAAACGATTTCGGACGGCATGGCCTTTCCAGACGGACTTGCAATCCGGCCCTGAAATGCGGCCGTTATCGGCGTTTATATCCCAATTCCGAATGCGGTCCCGCAACAGGCATAACTCGGATTGCGGGTTCCTCCGTTCGGCGTCGTGCCGTACAGCGTATGTTGCGTCGTCGCGTGCCGGTTGGTGACGAGGCCCGCCTGTGGATATTCACCAGCGTTGCCCGAGAAACGATAGACAATCGTTGGCTGATCGCTAGGCGGGGTGAGCGCAAACACGGTGCCATATTGAAAATGGCGAGGCCCGTACATAGTCGTGCCGTAGAGCGTCCCTTTAATCATTAGCAGTTGCCCTGAAGGGCGCGCATGATTGTAGTTCGGGAAATTCGAGACGACCGTTTCCTGCCCGGACGCAAGATTAAACAGAAAGATCGTTCCGACGCCGCTGGCGCCGCCGGCGATCGTCGTCCCGAAGAGCCGGCCTTTATCGGCAATCAAAGTCGCTTCCGGCCATTTGCCGTCATGTTGTTTATGGCCGCCAAAGCGATAGAGAACCGTTTCCGTCTCCGATGATGGATCGAAGCGAAAAATCGTACCGCAGCCGATGCCGTAGCTCTTGCAGCTCTTACCGCCTCCTCTAAGGGTGGTTCCATAAAGCATGTTGTTCACGCGCAGTAGGGCTGCGGTCGGCGTCGCTCCGTCTTGCCCGCCTTGGAATCGATAGACGGTGCCTTCCTGCCCTGTTGTGAGATTAAATGCGAAAATCGTTCCGCAACTTCGCGAATAGCTACTGCAGGCAACCCCGCCCGAGAACGTCGTGCCGTAGAGTGTACTGTTCACCGCCGTGAGGCCTGCCAAGGGGTTTGCGCCGTCCTGTCCCCCTTGGAAGCTGTAGAGCACGGTCTCATGGCCCGACGACGGATCGACGGCGAAGATCGTTCCGCAGCCCGTTCCATTATTCCGAACGCAGTTGGAGCCCGGCCCACCTCCGAAGTATGTCGTGCCGTAGAGCGTCCCATTTATCGCGACGAGACTCGCCTCAGGGTTCGCGCCGTCCGCTCCACCCTGGAAGCGATAAAGAACGCTTTCTTTACCCGACGAGGGATTGACGGTGAACACGGTGCCGCATCCTTCGCCGTACCCGCACCCGGAGCCACCGCCGCCGAAGGTCGTTCCGTAGAGCGTACCATTCAGTTCGATCAGCGATCCGAATGGTGCATTGCCGTCCTCGCCGGCCGTAAACTCGTAGCGAAAGTCGTGACCTGCTGCGCCAACCACCGCTCTCTGCGGAATGGTTACCGCCGCACGTTCGGGGTATGTGCTGGGCTGACCGCAAGCAATCAATGCGACCGTTATGCAGAGGCCCAAACTGACGCGGCTAAGATCGAGGCTCAAGACTATGGCCCAAATGCCAACGCGAAGGGCACGTTGAGGCCCTTCGAAATCGTACGAAGCGGCGACGATCCGCCGGGCGCGTAAATGGTTACGGTGTTGGCTCCTTCGTTTGCGACATAGAGATTGCCCGTGCGGTCGAACGCCAACCCGAGCGGAAAATCTACGCCTTGAGTGATCGTTCGCAGCACTGACGTGCTGCCTGGGGCGTATACCGACACGCTGCGACCTTTCCAGTTCGCAACGTAGAGATTGCCCGAAGCATCAAACGCCAGGGCAGCGGGCGAGTCAATTCCCTCGGAAATTTCTCGAAGAACCGATCCGCTGCCGGGAGCATACACCTTCACGTTGCCCTTTTTATGAGGGAAAGAGTTCGTCACATAGAAATTGCCGGCGCTATCGAAAGCCATTGCGAACGGGGCCTTCAGGTGGTCGGAGATCGTCCGCAACACCGAGTCGCTCCCTGGGGCGTAGACGGTCACGGTCCCACCTGCATTTGCGACATAAAGATTTCCCGCGGAGTCAAACGCGAGCCCATCGGGGCTAGACACACCGTCGTGGATCGTCCGTAGAACGGATGAACTACCCGGAACGTACACCGTCACCCGGTTCCGGCGATTGTCCGCGACGTAGAGATTTCCGGAAGCGTCAAATGCCAACGCCAGCGGAGTCGTTATCTCTTCCGAGATCGTTCTCTTTAAGTTCTTCTTCACACCCGAACCGTACACCGTGACCGTATAGTTCGCGGGCACGACGCAACCGCCGCAGTTTGCGACATAGAGATTGCCCAACTCGTCGAACGCCAAGCGCCCCGGATACTGCAGGCCGTTCGAGATCGTCTGCGTCAGTTGACCGGTATTCGGATCGTAAACCGTCACCGTGTTTGCCGACGTATTGACGACGTAGAGATGCATGTTCGACGGCGAGCGGCTATAACGCGACTCAGTCGACGTCGCTGCAGACCCGGAGGGAGCAACGGGGCCTCCGCATGCGCCCAAGAGCGCTGCGCTCAGCGAGGCTGCGACGAGCGCGTATGGAGTCTTCATCCTAGCCCTCATCCTCGCATTCTCACGCGTGGTGCGAGCGGCAGCCGGTCGTTCTTCGCATCGAGCGGATGCGCAACGATGCGGTAGTCGAATGCTACCCTCGAACGTCCGCCTTCATTTTCGCGCACTTGGAAAGCCGTCGCGCTCTTCTCACTCACGTAGAGTCCGCGTGTGTCTCCCAGCGGTGTGAGGAACACGTAGTACCACTTGCCATCCATCACTGAAGCAAAGGCGGGATCGATCGCGACGTTCGCAACGCCGCCGCTGATCCGCGCCGTTCCGACGTCCTCGATCGTCGCCGTTGCCGACTCCGCCGCGTAAGCCAACACGTGTTGACCTCGAGAGTTCGCGTGTCGCGTGCGCACGGTTAGCACTTCGGCACCTCCCGTGCAGGCCAGAGTCGCGTTGTAGTCGATCGTGCACAGGCCGTTCGTCTTAGCGTTGAACCCTTCGAAAATATACGTATTGGCGCTGTCGGCCTTCGCCTCGAGTGCCTCGTACAAGTTCGTGGTATCGGCAGACTCCGAATACACGCCGTCGCCGCTGCTCGACGTGCCGCGCTGGATGCCCGCCACGCCCGAACCGCCCGACGCGGTCGAGTGACCTTCAACGCCGTTGTTGCTCGACGACGTGCCGTAAACGCCTTGACCGTTCGAAGAACGTCCGTAGACGCCGTGAGCCGAACCGCTGGTCCCGGTGCTGATGCCCGACGTACCCGAGTTCCCGTTGGTCGAACTCGTGACGCCGTGAACGCCGTCGGCGCTCGTGCCTACGCCATAGACCCCCCACGTACCGCTCCCCGTGGAGTTGCCCTCGAGGCACGCGGCGCCGCTATTGCAATTGAAGGTCTTCTTCTCGCCTGGAGACGCGTGCTCTGCACGTACGATGCCGAAGCTAGAGATAACAATGGCGACTCCAACGGCGATCATTCCGACGACCGCTATACGATTCGGTCGAGCCGTGGATTGGAACATAATTTGCACTCCTCTTAGTGACTAATGGAGGTTCGTCAAGTGCATTGCGGCGTCCGCCTCACCGTTACCATGTCATACTGAAACTATGTCATCCTAAGCGGAGCGCCTTTGGGTATGTCATCCTGAGCGGAGCGCCTCTTTTAGTATGTCATCCTGAGCGGAGCCGCGCGGCGGCGCAGTCGAAGGCGCGCAGCTAAATCATCCACGCTTCGCTTGCTGTCGCAGGGTTTCGGTGCTACGATGGGCCGGCCAACCAAGTGCCGGCTAGGTCCGTGGGAAGGCGTTCGTGCTTCCCCATCTGGACCTTACGCGTTAGGCATCGGTTTGCTTTGGGACGGAAACTTGCACTCTCGAACAGCCGCAGCCATAACCACCCTTTGCGTCATCACGCTTGCCGCGTGTTCCGGAGCAACTCACTCGAATCTCCCGGGCAACGGGTTGCTCACGCCTCCGCTGCCGTCGCAGGCGGCACTCGGCCGTTCTGCCTCGTCGCTGATGCGAAAGAGCACCGTAATGGAAACGGTGCTCCATTCGTTCGCCGGTAGCCCGACCGACGGCAATGCTCCAAATGGTCTGACGAATGTGAACGGGACGCTCTACGGCACTACGTATGCGGGGGGCACCCATGGTAAGTTGGGTGCCGGTACGGTGTTTTCAATCACCACCTCCGGCGTGGAAACCATCGTCTACAGCTTCGCATTGGGAAGACACGGTCATGACCCCCAAGCAGGCCTGACTGCCGTAGGCAACGTGCTGTACGGCACGGCGTATGATGGTGGTGCGAGCGGCGATGGCACGGTTTTTAAGATCACGACATCCGGCGAAGAAAGGCAACTCTATGGCTTTGGAGGTGGCCCGAACGACGGTGCAAACCCTGAGGGTCTTGTCGATGTAAATGGGACATTATACGGCACGACCTTCGCAGGCGGTGCAAATAGTAACGGAACGGTCTTCAAGCTTTCCGAGAAGGGCCTGGAGACAATCCTCTATAGCTTCAGAGGCGGAACTGACGGCGCGGACCCCGGCGATCTCTTCTACTTAAACGGCATGCTCTACGGCATGACCTCCGACGGTGGTGGATCGGGGTGCGTACAGGGTTCGGGATGCGGAACGATCTTTGAGATCACGACTGCCGGCGTGTATCACCAACTCCATAGATTCGGAAACAAGACCGATGGGAAAGATCCGCTCGGCGGCCTGGTCAACGTCGGCGGTAGACTCTACGGCACGACTGCTTTCGGCGGTGCATACGCCGAAGGCACGGTCTTCAGAATCACGACCTCCGGTAAAGAAAAGGTGCTCTACAACTTCTGCCAACTTGCGCTCTGCGCCGATGGCACGCATCCGTATGCCGGTCTCCTCAACGTGAACGGTACGCTTTACGGCACAACGAATAGCGGCGGCGCTTCAAGCGACGATGGCACAGTTTTTGCGATAACGACGGACGGTGCGTTCAGCCTTCTGTATAGTTTCGGCGAGTCGCCCTACGATGGGCGTGCTCCGAGTGAACGCCTGACCGAGCTGAATGGCACGCTCTACGGTACGACCTTTTACGGTGGGACGTACCTCCAAGGCACGGTTTTCTCACTATCGGGATTCTGATTACGTTCCGGCAATTACGAAGATCAAAGGAGATGTCAAAGGAGATGACGATGGATCGGATCGAGCAAAACGAAGATTTACGCGAGGCGCGCTTGCGCTATTTTGAAACGTATCCGTTTCCGCTGTTCAGTCACATCGATCTGCGGGTTAGCGATGCAGATGCCGTGCGCCCGTTCTACGATGCCCTCATGGCGCTCTTCGGTACCGAGCCGACGACGCCGCGGGTGGTGCGTTACGGCTATACTCGGCGCTACGGCAGTATCCGGGCGGATTTCTTCAATATTTTCTCCGATCCCGCTGCGCGACCCACGGCTACGCGTATTGCCTTCGCCGCTCCAAGCACCGCTTTTGTTGACGAAGTTGCGGAAGTCGTTCGTACGCATGGTGCTCGAAATATTGAAGGTCCCCAATACTTCGATCAGCACCATCCAACGTTCTACGCAGTTTTCTTCGACGACCCCCTGGGCAATCGTTTCGAAGTTTGCCATCACCGCATGGATAAATAGTAGGGAGGAACATGAACTCACGAATTACCGCAGTCGGTCGCTCTGTGTACGCTCGTTACGTTCTCGGGCTGTTCGGGAACACCGCAATCGAATCTTACCCCGGCCAATGTGCCGCTGCTCGCGCGCTCGCATTCGACCGAAACCGTGCTTCACAGTTTCGGATTCGGACGCGGGACCGACGGCTACTGGCCGAATGCCGGTTTAACGAACGTGGACGGGACGCTCTACGGCACCACCTCATACGGGGGTGGCCGAAGCACACGCGACGTAGGAACCGTCTTTTCGATCACGACCTCCGGCAGGTATAGCCGGCTGTATACGTTCTCGTACGCGCGCGCTCGCAATGGCGGTTGGGATCTGTATGCCGGTCTGACCAATGTCGGCGGTACGCTCTACGGCGATGCCTATTACGGTGGCGGAAGCAGCGGCAACGGCTCGATCTTTAAGATCACGCCTTCAAAGAAAACCACCCTCTACCGTTTCATGGCCGCGCCCGACGGGGCACAACCGGTCGCCGCTCTGGCCGACCTTGACGGCGCGCTCTACGGCACGACCGTCCGCGGCGGCACAAGCGGCTTCGGTTCGGTCTTCACGATCACGCCATCGGGGAAGTATCGTCAACTCTACAGCTTCACAGGCGGGAACGACGGCTGCCCCCTCGGGAGTCTCGCCAATGTGAAAGGCGTTCTCTACGGTACGGCCGCCGGCTGTAGTGAAGAAAACTACGGTACGGTTTTCAAGGTGACGACCGATGGTACGGAGACAGTGCTCCACAACTTCGCGAGCGGCAGCGACGGCGCGGTCCCGTACGCCGGCCTGACCAATGTGAGCGGTACGCTCTACGGCACGACCTCCGCGGGCGGTGGAACGGGGTGCGGTGGTAAGGGATGCGGCACGGTTTTTAAAATCACGACCGCGGGGACGGAAACGGTAGTCTACAGTTTCAAAGGCGGGATAGACGGCGCACAACCGCTCGCCCAGCTAACGAATGTGGGCGGCATTCTTTACGGCACGACTTACTACGGTGGCGGCGGCTCCTCTAGTGCCGGCACCATCTTCAAAATCAAGACATCGGGCAAAGAAACCGTGCTCTACCGCTTCGCAGGCTTTCCAGACGGCCAAAGCCCAGCCGGCGGCGTCATCGACGTGGGCGGCGTGCTATATGGCACGACCATTGCCGGCGGCGCGAACAACGGCGGGACTATTTTCTCGTTGTCGGGGCTCTGATTCACTGCATGCCGCAACAGGAAAACATGCACCCGCGAATTGGCGTAACGTTTTTCGCTTTTACCGTGATATTTTTTACCGGGTGCTCGGCTCAGACGAATCTTCCGAGCAACGGCTCGCCGATGCCCTCGTTGCGATCGCAGCCTGCATCACGTGGGTATTCGCACGCGCGTCCACACTGGACGGAGAAGGTGCTCTACAGCTTCGGAAACGGCAGCGACGGTTGGGGTCCCTGGGCCGGCTTAACCGACGTTGACGGCACACTCTACGGCACGACCGAGTTCGGCGGTGTTGATACCTGCGCCGGCTCGGGATGCGGCACCGTCTTTAGTATCACGACCTCCGGTACCTATAAATCGCTTTACAGCTTCGCCGGTAGTCCGAGCGACGGCGCGAATCCGATTGGTGCTCTGACCAACGTAGACCACGCGCTGTTCGGCACGACCTATTACGGTGGCGCAAATAAGACACACTGCAAAGCCGCAGAACAGGGAAGCGGATGCGGTACGTTCTTTAAGATCACGACCGCGGGCGCGGAGACGGAACGTTACAGTTTTGCCGGCGCCAAGACTGACGGCTCTCATCCCTTTGCCGGCCTCACCGACGTGGATGGCACGCTCTACGGTACGACGGATTCCGGCGACGGGCGCTGCTCGGGAGTCGTTCGCGGATGCGGCATGGTCTATATGATTACCAAGAACGGCCAGGAGTCCGTGCTCCACCGATTTACCGGCGGGGCCGACGGCGCGTACCCGGTAGCGAGTCTCACCAAGTTGAATGGTTCGCTTTACGGCACGACCTATTACGGAGGCGTCAATGCAAACTGCCCTTCGGGATGCGGCACCGTCTTTCGGATCGTGCCCTCCGGAATGTACGACCAGGTCTACCGTTTCGCCGGTAATACCGGTAGTCTGACCGATGGCGCTAACCCGAGAGGTAACTTGACCAACGTCGACGGCACGCTGTACGGCACGACCACACTCGGCGGCGCGGCCGGCACCGGTACGGTTTTCACGATCACGACCGCCGGAGTTGAACGGGTGATCTACAGCTTCTGCCGGCTCCCGTCTTGTAACGATGGCGCCCAGCCAAATGGGGACTTGATTCAAATTGGCAAAACGCTGTACGGCACGACCGAGACGGGCGGCGCAAACTACAGCGGCATCGTCTTTTCGATCACGACGAAAGGCGACGAATCCATTCTTCACATCTTCACCGGCTACTCCGACGGCGGTAGCCCGCAAGGCGGCCTAATCACTGTGGGCGGCACGCTCTACGGTACGACCTCATCCGGCGGTGCAAACGGCCTCGGCATCGTTTTCTCGATGTCACCCTAAGCTGCGCCCTCTTAGCAAAACGAAAAGCGCCGTCGAGTTGGTCGCAACTCGGCGGCGCCTAACGTTTGGAATCGACGGGCCTTAGGCTAACATTTTCCGGTTGCGCTCTTGCCCGCGTAGATTTCGATGACGCCCGAAGCCGCTGCCGGGAGCGTCTGTCCCTTGATCAGCGTTCCGAGGCCGCCGATCACGCCTCCGTACGTGCCTTTCTTGGCAACGGTGTAGCACGGCGTGAAGTTGATCGGGAAGCCGGCGATCACGGCCTGCGCGTATGCGGTGTAGGGATGGCCGGCCTTAATCGCTGCGCCGGTCAGGCCGCCGCCTACCGGAGCGTTGGATCCAAACGTTGTGGGGCCAGCGATTGCGAGCTGCAAGTAGAATACCGGCGTTCCGGAGTGCAGGGAAGGCAACTTACCGTTGTAGTTCGTGGTGCTGCTGGTCGCGGTTACGGCTACGGACGGATTGGCCGGCGGATACGTGACCGATCCTCCCAGGCCGCCAAATAACGGGATGCAAAGATTGCCGCCCTTGGTCGAAAACGTCTCCTTGGCGGTTGCGTGATCGCTGGACGTCTGTTGCTTCTTGCATTTCGGCGGCGTTGCATCGGGGAGCGCCAATCCACCACGGACCTGCGCGACTGCGCTGGACATTGACGACGAACCGGACTGCCCAGTCGACGGGACGAGCGAGTTCGTGCTGGATCCCATGCCGCAACCCGCCAGCGAAGCTACCGATGCGAGTGCGATGATGGATCCGAAACCGGCCTGGATTCTCAAGACAAAAGCCTCCTAGAACGGCCGCAAAAGCGCGGTCGTTACCGTCCGCCTCCTTACGTGCACGAACCGCCTTATTCCTGCGGCAAGCCCCGTCACCGTGAACCGAGTGTGCCGGTCGCCCTCAAGGACCAAACGCTAACGCCGTCGGTGCATCGACACCATACTGGATCGTGCGTTGCGGCGACGTGCTGCCGGGAGCATACACGGTTACGTTCTCTGCGGATTCGTTCGCGACGTAGAGTCTGCCTATGCCATCGAATGCGAGCGCCCACGGAGCGCTGATGCCATCCGATATGGTTTGCATAGGCGACGTCTTGCCGGGCGCGTAGACGGTCACCGTGCCATTGCTTTCACTGTTTGCTACGTAGAGGTTTCCCACCGTATCGAACGCGATCGCTCTCGGAAAATCTACACCATCATTAACCACGCGTAGCGGTTTTGACTTGCCGGGCGCATAAACGGATATCCAATTTTGCAATTGGTTAGCCACGTACAAGTTGCCCGATTCGTCGAACGACAGCGCTAGCGGTGTGTAAACCATATTCGAGATCGTCCTTATTACGTCGACGCTGTTCGGTGCGTAGACCGTTACGGTATTGGCACCGTAGTTTGCGACGTAAAGATTACCGGACCCGTCGAAGGCCAGTGCTGTGGGGTCAGAAATGCCTTGCGAGATCGTCCTGAGCGGCGCGGTAGTATCCGGAGCGTATACAACCACCGTGTGGCCATCGGCAACGTAGAGGTTTCCTGCCGAATCAAAGGCTAGTGCGTCGGGACCGCCCACGTGGATCGTCCTTAGCAACGCGTAGGTGCCTCGCGCAAATACTCTTACGTTATTGTGCATGTAGTTCGCGACGTAGAGGTTCCCCAAACTGTCGAAGGCCAGTGCCGATGGTCGGTTTACGCCGCGGAAGATGCTCCGAATCGGCCTATCTTTGTGCGAGCCGTAGATCGTGACCGTGTTGCTGCCGGCATTTGCGACGTACAACTTTGCCCCGGAGCTTGCTTGATGCGACGATCTAGAGACCGCATCACTGGAGGCAGTAGTTGGCGTCGAGGCGCCGAAACCGCTGCATGCCGCCAGGAGCGCGCCGCTCAGCGAAGCCGCAACGAGCTTGCTTAAATTCATGCGTAGATCCTCAAAGAAGTGAAGGCGCCATGAGGTTCGCCGGTCGCCGCAAAGCCCCCGGCAGCGGCAATGCCGTTCGGCCGCGATGGAACCAGGCGCCGTTCGTGGAACTGTGAGTCCGAAATACAATCTCTTCGGAGGTAAGAATGGTGAATGACGACGCTAGTTCGCCGGCGGCACGTATGAGGGCTCGCGGCGCTTCGTTGGCGGCCCTGCTGCCGGCAACCCTAACCGCAGTTTTCCTCGCCGCATGCAGCTCGACCATCACGACGAACGCACCGGCGCCGGTTCCCGCGAATTCGTCCAAGCCGTCATCGCCGATTCAACACGTCATTATCGTATTTCAAGAAAACCGCAGCTTTAACAACGTCTTCATGAAGTTCCCCGGCGCCGAGACGAGCACGACGGGCGCCTGCGTGCCATACACGCCCCCGGGCTTCAACGAGATTTGCAACGACCCCGATCCGCACAAGCGCATCGTGAGAATGCGTCCGATCACGTTGGAAACGTGCAAGTGTCTTGGCGGAACCGACATCGCGCACAGTCACCAGACCCTCGAAGTCGAGTACGATGGCGGCAAGATGGATGGCTTCGACAAAATAACGTTTGGTACGAAAGGCTCGCTCGGCCCCGCGAAGTTCTATCCTTACGCCTTCGTCGAACGATCCGAAGTTCAACCCTACTGGGATATGGCGAGCCAATACGGACTGGCCGATCACATGTTTTCCACGGCGACGACCGACAGTTTTGTTGCTCATCAGGAAATCATTGCCGGGTCAACGCGATTAAACGCTAATATGTCGCTCACGGATACTCCAACGAGCATTCCCTGGGGGTGCGACGCCGCTCCGGGCACGGTGACCGGGGTGATCTACACCAGTGGCCGAGTAAACGATTTTGGCGGCCCGTTTCCGTGTTTCACTCAATACAAGACAATGGCCGACGTCCTCGATGCGGCAGCCGTTTCATGGAAGTACTACGTCGAGTCCTACGATCTGAACTCTCCGTACGTGGATTTTGGAGGCCGCGTCTGGAATGCGTTCGATGCGATCAAGCGCGTCCGGTACGGCCAAGACTGGAAGAACGTCACCATCCCGAACACGAAAATCTTTGCCGATATCAAGAGCGGGCATTTGCCTCAAGTGTCGTGGGTTATGCCGACCCTCGCGGCCTCCGATCATCCCGCCAGCGGCAACAACCTCGGTCCTTCCTGGGTGACGTCAATCGTCAACTCCGTCGGGAAGAGTTCGTATTGGAAAGACACCGCGATCCTGATCATGTGGGACGATTGGGGCGGGTTCTACGATAGCGTTCCCCCGCCTCAGCTGGATTATACGAGCCTCGGCATGCGCGTGCCGTTGATCGTCGTCTCACCCTACGCGAAGCCGCACCTCGTATCGAAGACGCAATACGAATTCGGCAGCGTACTTAAATTTATCGAACAAACTTTCGGGACGAACTCGCTGGGATCCACCGACGTGCGCGCCAACTCGATCGTCGACATGTTCGATTTTAGCCGATCTCCGTCGAAGTTTAAACCGTTCGCCGCCCCGTTCGGGCTACAATACCTGATCAACCATCAACCGTTGGAAGATAGCAACAAGCTCATCGAACGCAATGGGGGACCGCCCGACTAGGGCGATTGTTTGAGTTCGTGCAGCGTGTTCGTCCCGGTATCGGTATAGAACAACGCTGTGTCGCTATCGCCGGTGCCGGTTGCGACGAGTCCAAAGACGTGAGCGGTCGTGCCCGTGGAGACTGTTTTCGTTGCAAGCACCCTTCCGGTCGGCGTCATCTCCACAAGCTTGTTTCCGCCTTTCGTATTCGCAATGATGAGGTTTCCGTTCGGCAGAAGCGCTGAAGCCTCGGGCCCGTTGAGCGGAGAGCCGCTATGCACGAGCTTCGCGCACGTCGATTCCGGGTGGGCGCACTTGAACGTCTTCCCGCCGGGTTGTACGACGATCTCGTTCTTCTCGAGCAGCTGGCTGGCGGTCGAAACGGCGACGACCGTGTTCGTCACCCCATCCACGATGTAGAGCGTGTCGTTGCAGAGACTGCCGGTTCTGTGGCTATCGTACTGCATTCCGGATGGGCCCAAGACGCTCCAACCGGTGCCCTTGTTCACCGCGAAGCCGCTAATCACTTGGGTGATCTTCGTTTTGCCGCTAACGGAAACGAACGCCACTTTGACGACCGCGCCGGTCTTGGAATCCGAAACGTAGATATCCTCAGGTGCGTAAGGCAACCCGCAGAAGGCGTCGGCGTCGGCGAGTGGAGCCTGGATGTCCGTACTATAACTCTTCTGGAGCGTACCGCTTTGGTCGAACTGCGAGACGAATCCGCTGAGCATTCCCGTGCCCCATACTTGATTCGATTCCGTGATGGTGTCGCCGTCGCATCCCTCGATCTTGGTGTTTTGCGTGAAGGTCACCGGCTTGGAGTGCGCCTTGGGATTGAGTACTTCGATCGTGCTGCCTTTCCCGGCAGCACCCGCGGAGTTTTCGAAGTTGCAGACGAGCAGCTGTCCCGCCTTGAGGACGAAGGTCGATCGGACCAGTGCGAGCGCGCGCGGACCCTTGTCGCCGTTTGTGGCATCGACCGTCGATCCGATGACGACGTTCTGCGTCAGTTTCTTCAGAATCGAGGTAGTGTCGTCCGGAGCGATGGAAGCCGCGCCCGGCGCAAAAACTTGCGATGCTCCGGTTGGAACGGCCGTGTTTCCCCCGCACGCCGCGGTAGCAAAAAGTGTTCCCGCGATCAGCACGCGCACTCGATTGTTGAAAGTCGGCATCCCTAAACCTCGCTCCCGATGCAGTAATGAACGAAGTCGGGTTCGTAGCGCTTCCTTCGTGGCCTGCAAGAGCAAGTAAGTCTCGCGGCAACAGCGCTCGCGCAAGCTTGATTGGAGGCCAGGTCAAGCTTACAAGGTCGTCGGCACTTCCCCGATAAAGAAGCCGAGCCTACGGGCAGCTTCGACCAGCCGGGCGGGCGGTTTCTGTCGAGAAGATGACCCTGCGATCGTTTCCAGTTTTGAAAGGGAGTAACGTAGTGAAGACTACAGGTTTCATGAAATCCGCCGGTGCTCTCGTTGCCCTGGCGATATGCTCGGCGTGCGCCGGCGGCTCAGCGGTCGCCCCGTCAAACGCTGCGCTCAACGGCGCACACATGGGTCGAACGCTCTACATGAACGGCAGGCCGGTGACGGCAGCGCGCCTGAGTTTAACCCGGTTGCCCTACTACCGGACCAACGTTATTCCTGACGTGAAGACTAACGCGAAGGCGAAGTACTTCACGTATACCATCAACTTTTACGGCAGCTTCGCCAGCATCTTCCACTATCCGACGAACGTTGCACAGACCGGTGAGATCAACGACGTCGGCGGCCAAGGCTGCACGAACGTCCTGCACGGCTATGGGCGTAGAACCTTCTGGATCATGGCGGCGTTTGACAACATGACCGAGTACGTGGTCCCCCATAAGCCGATTAAGACCCTGAGCGTCGACAACCAGGATATGCCGTCGAGCTGTGCCATCAACACGGCCGGCGACCTCGCGGCGGGCATCTTGGACGGGCCGCATGCCGGCAACGTCGCCATCTTTAAGAACGCGACCGGCACGGGCACGTTCATCGCCTCGCCGTTGGCGAGAGAGTACTTCAACGGCTACGACAACAAGGGCAATTTATTCTTCGACGGTTTTACCAGCGGTTCTATCTTCCAGCTCGAGGAGCTCCCGAGCGGCAGCACCAAAGTCCAAACGATCACGACGAGCAATACCGTGACGTTCCCCGGTTCCGTCCAGTGGGACGGCACGTATCTGACCGTCTTCGATCAACTCGCGAACAAGATGTATCAGTACACGATACAGGGAACGTCGGCGAACTTGCAGCACACGATATCGTTCTCGGGCTCGGGCGACTGCGCGCAGACCTGGATCGCGAAGGGTGTTGTTTATTGCGGAGATGCCTTTAACAACAACGGCGAGGTTTTTAACTACCCGGCCGGCGGTTCACCGATCGCCATCTTTACGGGGAATTTCGACGAGCCGCTCGGCACGGTGGCAGCGCAGAGCATCTAACCCGCGCTTCTCGTCTACGACGAGGCGTCGCAAACGAAGAGCACCGGTTATGCCGGTGCTCTTCGTGCCTTTCCGCGAGTCCTAGAAAGCGCCGATGCCGTTGGGCGTTCCCCATCCCGTCGGGCCGTCGAATCCCGGTCCCGCGTCGCAGATGTAGGGGAATTTCGTCGGGCAGCTGCCGTTGCTCCCCTTCGTGACATCGTTGAGCGACGACGAACCGCCGGCAGCCCAGATGCCTTCCGCGTAGTTCTGCGTCGACGCGTTGCCGGCGAGCGCGAACACCGATGCAATGATCGGTGAAGCGACGCTCGTACCGCCGACGATGCCCCAACCGCCGCTGGGGAACGTGTCGTAGAACGCAACGCCGGTCTGCGGATCGGCAATCGCCGAGACGTCGGTTTCCGAACGATGCGTGCACCCCTGGTCGGTCTGCCACGACGGCTTCGTCACGAGGGACGCGCAGCCGCTGCCGGCGCCACGCCACGCCATTTCGGCCCAGCCACGCTTGTTGCCGCTCTTGTGGAGCGACGTGCCGCCGACACACACGACCGTCGCGTAATCGCAGGGCGACGAGTAGCCGTAGCCGCTGTCGCCGGAACTCGCAGTGATGATCGTTCCGGGATGATCGTAGTTGCGGTTCGAACCGCCGCCGCCCGTTCCGCCGTAGGAGTTGCTCACGACCGTCGCCCCCATCTTTACGGCCCGGTCGACCGACGCCGCAAGGCTCCGCAAGAGGTTGCTGCTCGCTTCGACCAGGATAATCTTGCAGTTCGGACAGATCGCCGACGCCATGTCGAGGTCGAGCGAGATCTCACCCGCCCATTCCGGATCTGGCTTGGGGAACTTCGTATGCGATCCGCTCTGGCTCACTTTCGTGAAGCAGCCGTTCTTCGTCGTGCAAGCGGGGAGTCCGAACTCCGCACGGTAGACGGCGAGATCGCTCTCCGCGTTTGGATCGTCGAACGCATCGACGATGCCGACGACCTGCCCCGCACCGTTCGTCGACGACGGGAGGTTGTATGCCGCCTGTAACTGATACGGCTTGTAGCCGTTGACGTTGGGCTGAACGTCGCGCAGCGGCGTGACGTCGGTGCGGATGAGCGCGAAGCAACGCGCGTAACCCGGGGGAGCCGCTTCCGGGCACGCCGCGCGGACGTTCGAGGCCGCGCCGGCCGCCGGTGCCGCCCCTTGCGGTTGAGGGGGAAGCGCCGAACTCCCCGAGCCACCCGAGCAAGCGGCCAACGAGGCGATGCCCGCAATCGCGAGCGCTCGAACCAAGGGTGCGTTCAAGAGAGCATCTCCTTACAAGACGTGAAATTTTCCATTCATCTTCCAGGTCGCCGCCGCAACCTCTTGCACGAACCTTTACTTTGTGTTACAAAGTTACCAGCTCTGCATCGCAAAGCTACGCATAGCCGTCGTGAGGTTCGCGCATGCTCAAACATCTCGTCGCCCTCGCCGTCATCTTCTGCGGGGCGGCTCTCGCCTGGATGATCCTCGGCGCCACGCTCGTCCAACGAACGCAATCGTCCGACGAAGCGCAGATTGGGAAGCTCACCTCACAGTGGGGTCAGGCGCAGACCCAAGCCGCGCCGCAGGTCACCGCGCGGATCGCGGTCGATGCGTACAATGCCGATAAGAAACGCATGGAGCGCTCGTACCAGGATGAAATCGTCCCGATACGGAGCAGTCGCGTCGACGTCGCGCTCGATCTCGAGCAGCGCCGCAAAGGCCTGCTCTGGTACAACCTCTACGACGTCGGGTATTCCGCGCGCTATCGCGTCCGCAACGACACGCCCTCCAGCCGCCTCACGCTGCATTTTCCATTCCCGTCCAACGGCGGAACCTACACGAATTTCAGTTGCACGATCGGAGGCCGGCGAATCGGCGACGCGACCGCGCTCGGGCGCGGCACCCTGGAGTTCGCCCTCGCGCCGGGCGGCCGGACCGTCATCGACGTCGGCTATCTCTCGCGCGGGATGCAGGCGTGGACCTACAGTTTCGGCGACGGCGTGCAGTCGGTCGACGATTTCGCCTTGACGATGAGCACGAACTTCGACGCCATCGATTTTCCGCCGCAAACGCTGCTGCCCAGCAGCGAACAACGGCTCGCGAAAGGCTGGCGACTGCAGTGGAACTACGGAACGCTGGTGACCTCCAACGGCATCGGCATGACCGTGCCCTACCCGATGCAGCCTGGTCCGCTCGCGCAGCGCATCACCTTTTGGGCGCCGATCGCCCTGCTCTTCTACTTCTTCGTTATGTTTATGGCCGTGACGCTGCGCGGCGTGCAGCTGCATCCCATGAACTACTTTTTTCTCGCGTGCTCGTTCTTCGCGTTCCACCTGCTCTTCGCGTATCTGGTCGACCGCATCGCGATCGAGGCGGCCTTCGTCATCTGCTCGCTCGTCACGCTCTTTCTGACGATCTCGTATCTCCGGCTGGTGGTCGGCTGGCGCTTCGCCGCGGTCGAAAGCGGCCTCGCGCAGCTCGTATACCTCATCTTGTTCTCGTACGCGCTATTCAATGAAGGATGGAGCGGCCTCACCATCACCGTCGGTGCGATCGTCACGCTGTTCGTGGTGATGCAGGTGACGGGCCGGATCCGCTGGTCCCGTGTCATCCTGAGCGGAGCGCCGTAGGCGCGCAGTCGAAGGACCGCCGTCACCCTTCTTTCGACGCGACCGATCGCGCTTGCAGCAGCGGGGCGAACGATGCTCGATGCACCCATGCGATGACGAACCAAAGCACGGTTACGATCGCGGGCGCGAACAGCGCGCTCGGGAACATCGTGATGTGAAAGGCGAAGCTATTGTAAAGGAATCCTGCCAGTATGACGAGCGCGAGCGGCACGTAGCGATTCGCCAGCAGAAGCACGCCGATAATGATTTGCGCCGTCCCTACGAACATCGCCCAGTGCGATCGCGCAAAAGCGTCGTTGAATTCCCCCGCTAAGCCCGGGAGTGGCTGCGGATGGGTCATGAACAGCGTCATGGCGCCCGCGAGCGTAAAAAGAACCCCAACGAGTATCCGAACGACGGTTGCGGCTACCAACATCGAACGATTCCCCCTAAGCGGTCGGGAGCCGAAATCGACCCCTGCCCTATCGTCGGATGAGCACCGCAATTTTCGACACGCCCCTATAAACTAGCGCCGATTTCGAGCAGGCAACCTTTCCATTGGAAGCAGCTTCGGCCATCTTGCGCCGGTCCTAGTTCGCAGGCGGCGAAAGCGTCACCAGCCTAGGAATATCGCCGTTTGAAATCTTGCCCGAGACTTTCCCGCTTCCGGGCGGATAAATGTCGACTTCTTCGTCAAACGTATTTGCAACGTACACATAGCCGTTCGCATCTACCGCACTCTTGAAGGGTATTCCGGTACCAAGGCTGATCTTTCGCACCAGATGTGACGTGCCCGCCTTATACTCTGCGAGCACGCCGCCGGTATCGTACAGATACACGCTCGTAACATACGCATTGTGTGCCCCGTCGAAGGCCACCTTGACAGGATAGTTCGCGACATAGATTCCTCTTATCTCTTTAAACGTCGTCGCGTCGAGGACGTCTACCGTATTGGAGGCGCTGCCGACGGCATATGCATCGTTTTCGTCGAATGCCACAATGTGCGATGCTTTGACGCGACGGATCCAATGCAGTGAAGCGTCGTATTCGTTGGTTCCCGATGTTCCTACGGCGTCGACCCAAACGTGGTGATCCGGCGACAGGACGATGCCGACCGGACCCTGAGAACGCCTCGACAGCGTGGATTCAGTATGTTTTGGCAAGATGCCGTAGATTTGCCCTTGTGGTGGCAAGTTGTAGATTCCCCAATAAATTGTGCCGTTGGGGGCTACGACGGGCGGCGGCGCCGGCGTCGGCCTACCGCCTTTTGCGGTCCGAAGATAGTCGCCGGTAGCGGTGTCGTACTCGTTGAATCCCGTTTGCGCCGCGTAGACCACGCCCTTAGCGTCCGCGTAGATTGCGTAGGGACCGTCGAAGTTCTTCGTCATTTGGACCAGCAGCGTCGGCGAGCTCCCGGTGGAATACTCGCCAATCCAGCCCGTCGGCTTTGCCTTGAACGCAACGAACAGCCGCTGCCCTTGACGGCTCGACGCGGGCGCCGCCGCACGAAATGCTGCATTTGGCGCCGGGTCAATCGGTGATTTTGCGACGCCGTCGCACGCGCTGATTGCCAACGCTGCGCTGGCGAGAATGACGAAGCTGCCGCGGCGCATCATGGCTTACTCACGGCGATGTAGCCCGGCGGACCGCCGGCGAGCTTAAAGGTCTTGATGGGAGCACCGCCCGCCGGATAGTTGAAGAGCGAGAGGCCATCCTGGCTGAGAAGGGCCGTTTTCCCGAGTATCAAGTAGTTGCCGTACGACTCCAAATTCCCAAGTCTGACCGTTCCGGCGATTTTCTTTCCTTGCGTTCGGTAGATCGTGTAGCCTCCCGATTCGACACTCTGGTTGCCGACGGTCATATACGTACCGTCCCACTGAACGTTTCCGGGAAACTTCACGGGCTTGTTCAAGCCAATGTTGGCGAACGTTTGCGTGCCTTTAGCGAGTTCGGCGAGGCGAAAGCCGTCGGATTGATAGGGACTTCCGTCGGCGAACAAATCCCCTTGACCGTCGTAGCCCACGAACCACACGAACGGCATTTTTGCGTCCGAGTAAACCGCGGGCTTTCCGCGTGCGCCTTGGTAGATTGCCACGTTTCCGGGCCCGCTGCCGTAATGGCCCCGCAAATTTGCAACGGCGAGATCGCCCGACGACGGATCCGACGCGCAGTTGACCCCGTCACCAACCGTATCGTCGAGCGTTGCAATCGGCTTGAGTCCTCCGTGTGCGAATTCCTTGATCTTCCCATCACCCTGGTCGACCACGAATACGTCGCCCCTGGCGTCGCTGCACAGTCCTTCCAGCTCGCTAAAACCGGTCAGCGATCCAATCAGCTTCGCCTGCGGATAGGTGTAGATGTGGACGGCATTTTCGGAAGTCGTCGTATAGAGGAGCTCGCCCCTCACCACGTTCGGCGTCATCCACGAACCGGATAGACGAAGTTGAGAAACGTGCTGAACCGGCACCAATGGTAGCTGCGCGCCGTTGGTGCCGTTTGTGGCGCACGCGGTCAGCGTGACCGCAAGGCCGGCCGCTATCAGCGCGCCTGGCCCAAAACCTTTCGTTCGCATTGAACCTCATTGCCTACGTAATATGAAGACGCGGGATGCCTCTAACGGCACCCCTCCCTGTCCCGAAACAGTTCCACGTCGGCTACTGCTCGCCCTCGAAGTAGTCCAAGTCGGGGCTGCCTTTGACCAATATCGACCGGCGCCCGCCGGCGAGTGGGACTTCGGTATCGAGCAGCAACTTGTCGGAATCGGGATAGTAACAGGCTTCGGTTTCTTCGACGCGTCCTAGCAGCAGAACCGTAGCGGGCGCGTCGCTTTCATTCAGAAGCTGATGCGTGCCACTCTCGCCTACGGGAAATGCAACGAAGTCACCCTTGCGGCAGCGCAACGTGCCGGATAACGTTCGAATGCTCGGCTCGCCGTCGAGCACGAAGAAGAGCTCTTCCTCACGAGCGTGGCTGTGCAGCGGGCAGAAACGCTTACCGGGTGGCAGCGTGCTCACGCGGTACCCAAGTTTACGCGCGCCGATGAGAAAGCCGACTTCTGCATCGAGACACGCAAACACACTCGGCTGCGAGTCGCGTTCGGCTCGCTCGTCGACAAACGACAGCTCGTCGAGATTCACGCGGTGAACTTCGCATCCCACGCGCTCGTAGAGAAGGCGGTATAGCACGTCGTACGCGCCGGAGAAGATCGACTGACCACGGCCCACGAGAATCGCGCGGGGGTTCTCACGTAGAATGCGCCGCAGCTCCAAGGCGGCAGCGCGAGCGTCGGGATACGCGACGTCGACGTGCATCGAGAGCGCCCCGGCAGGCGTGCCGAGCAGGCAATCTCCCACAACGATGGTGGCCTGTTCGCGAATGTTGATTGCGAATTCAGGTTCGTTCCGCTGATGCGCCAGACGAAGCGCCGTCACGCCGGGAAAAACTTCCTGGCCGTCTTCCGGGCCGTCTACGATCGTGGCGCCGTATCGGGTCGCGAACGAGCGCGAATCGCGCTGATTTCGCGTACTCGTGACAATCACCGTCGCGATTCCACCGAGCGCATCAATTCGATCGTGTGCGGCCTCATCCAAGCCTAGCGGGTCGATCACGCAGTTCCCGCGTTGGGTCGAGAACAGATAACTATTCTCGGGGAGCGACGACCCTTGTCGCTCCCGCGACCAGAAGTAGAGGTTCGGAATCGCAAGCGGCTCGAGCATCAGTGTGTTCTCCTCAATCATAAGCGCCGCGCACGTACCAATGTGGCCCCTGCCGGTAGATGCGGTAGATGGAACCGTCGGCGAGCTGCACGTCGTATTCGTCGCGTGCAACGGCGTTCGTGCCCGGCCACGCTTCCAACTCCACGCGCCACGGACCGGCGCATGCGCGCACGGCTTGCGGCGGATCGCCGACGAAGGCCGGCTCGCCCCGGCGCACGCGCACCGCAATCTCGGCCACCGCGAGCAACCGCAGTTGCGGCACGATTTCGTTTTCGACACCAATTGCAGCGTCGTCGTTGCGCAGCAGCGTGCGCTTGGGCACGGCAAACGGTTCGTACGCAAAACGCTCTTCGAGCACGTGAGCGGGACGAACGCGGGCGCGCTGCACCGCTTCGCCGAGCGCCGCCTCGATGCGCGCGATCGTGACGGCGACGGCCTGCGGGTCGAAATCGTCGCCGCTCAGCAATCCCAGCGCCTCTCCTCCTTCTTCCAGACCGGCGGCGCGCACGCGCAAGCCGACGATCGGCGCCGAAAACGTGACGCCCTCGAGTTTAGCGCGAACGACGTCGAGCATCGCGCGCTCCTGCGCGGTCGGCGACGCCAACGGCACGTCGAAGCGCCGCGTCTGCGCGTCGTCCAACTCGACGTCGAGTCTCAGCGCGCCGGCCCGCTTGCCGCAGCGTTCGAGGTCGGCCGCAATCCGCATCAGCAGCACGCGTAATGCGAAAATCACCTGCGCCTCGTCTTCGGTACGGCCTTCCCCAAATACCGAAGCTTCGATGACGGCCGCGTGCGCCCGCGGAACGAACGGCGTGCGATCGATGCCGTTGGCGAGTTCGTGCCAGCGCGCCGCTTCCGGACCGAAACGCCGCACGAACGGTCCGTGCGGCAAGCGCGCGAGATCGCCGAGCCGCGCGACGCCCAATAACCGCAGACGCTCGACGACGTTCGGGTCGACGTCGAGCAGCGACAACTCGAAGGATGCCAGCAGCGCGCGCTCGTCGCCGGAAGCGCACGTGCTGCCGTCCGCCTGCGACGCAGCCGCACGCGCGACGATTTTGTTGGTACCGGCGCCCAAGCGCAACGTCACGCCGAACGGCCTGGCGATCTCACGCGCCTGCGCCATCCACTGCGCCGGCGTTCCGGCAATGCCGCGCATGTCGAGAAACGCCAATCCGAGGCGCACGTCGTCGACCAGCGGTGAGACGGCGTCGAGCGCGTCGAGCAGTTCTTCCCATGCCGCCGGCGAAGGCGCGCCGGCGCTAACGCACAGCAACATACGCGTGCTCGCCGCAAGCGCGGCCGTGATGTTTGCGCACGCGCACGTGCACGTCGTAACCGGCGAGCGTGCACCACAACCCGCGTGGGCCTGCGAGGAGCGGCCGCTCGAGCGTGCATTCGAGGCGTAACGTGGTTGCCGCAGCGAGCGCGGCACTCGCGCGCGCGGCGATCGCGACGAGCAACACGCCGGCGCGTTGCGCGAGCCGCGCCAGCCGCATCCACACGGCGGCACGAAGATCCGGCGCCGCCACCAGCACGAGCCGGCAGGCTCGCGTTCGCAGCACGATGTCGACCACGCGGGCGATCGCGCGCGGGGTGGTCGCCGGCGCGATCAGCACGCGATCCAGCCGCGCGCCCGCGCGCGCCAGACTCGGCGGATAGAGGCCGCCGTCGTCGACGATCGCGACCAGCGCCCGGCGCGTCACCTGCGCCGCCAAGCGTGCGGCGATGCTCCAGCGTCCGGTGTTTCCCTCGAACGTCACGAGCGCGCCGCGCGGCAACCCTCCGCCCAACACCCGGTCGAGATCCGGAATGGCAGTCGGAATCACGGCGTCGGGCGGAAGTTGCCGGGGCGCGGCCAGCGTCTGCGCGCTGACCGCGGATTTCAGGGCATCAAAGGCCTCGCGCCGTCCCTGGATGGGAGACTCCCAGTCTAAGGAATGTGCGACAGCCGGCGACGCCATGAGGCATCAGCATATCGAACGTATGTTCGCATGTCAACGCCCTTCCTATGTCAGTCTGAGCGGAGCGCGCGTGTCATCCTGAGCGGAGCGCGCGTGTCATCCTGAGCGGAGGCGCGCAGCGGCGCAGTCGAAGGACGAATCTAAATTATCTCATCCAATGCTAGGATAATCCAGGTTCTAGTCATAGCACTGCGCAGCCGGTATTCTAAACGCAAGCCTCTTCGCAGCCTCAACTAAGGAGGTACCTACATTGGAACACGAAGCCGCTTGCGATCGACTCTGCGACGACATCGCGCATCTTCTTCTCGACGTCCCGCGACCGCCAATCGTGCGAGCAGCCTACGCCGCCGGACGCGCAACCCAAGACTTGGCCGACGCCTTCCACCACGCCGCCGGTCTCCCCGACGATCCACGCTGGTCCGACGCCGTCGAGAGCCTCGAACATTTCCTCGATATCTTCAGCGACTCGAAGGTTGAAGGCACGGCCGAGCTGCGACGCTTTGTGGCCGAAAACGCCGATGCGTTGTCGCTCCGCTACGAACTGAAGCTCGCAAGCTAGATGCGCCCACTCGGCCTTTCCTCGATCGAGTCCACGCGGTCCGGATAGAAGGCCAGGTACTCTTTGATTTCGGCGACGGCGTCGTAGGGAGCCTCGTACGTCCACACCGCGTTCTTGCCGCGATCGCCGCCGGCCGTAATGTCGTAATAGGTCGCATCGCCCTTGTACGGACAGTAGCTTTCGTTATCGCTTCGCTCCAGCATCGACATATCCGCGTCCTCGCGCGGAACATATTGAACGGGCGGATAGTCGCTTTCGCGGAGCGTCAACGCGCGCTCCGTGTCGGCAACGACGCGTCCGGCGGCGGTGACCCGAACGCGCGACCGGCTGCGCTCGACGCTGATGGGATGCTCGGAGTTCGGAATTTTAGCGGTTTTCATACCGTCATACGACCGCCGTTACGCCCGGCAAAGTTGCGCGAATGCCCTATGTAATGCCGCCCAGTTCGGCAAGTGCATCGTCGGGCAGGCGCAAGGCGGCACCGGTCACGTTCTCACGCAGATGCTCGACCGACGACGTCCCGGGAATGAGCAGAACGTTCGGTGACCGGTGAAGCAGCCATGCGAGCGCAACGCCCATCGGCATTGCACCGAGACGCTGCGCGACCGCGTTGAGCGTATCCGATTGCAGCGGCGTGAAGCCGCCGAGCGGAAAGTACGGGACGTATGCGATCCCTTGCTCGGCGAGTGCATCGATTAACGCATCGTCGTCTCGATGCGCGATGTTGTAGAAGTTTTGCACGCAGACGATCGGCGCGATCGACTGGACTTCGGCAATCTGCTCCGGTGTGACCGTGCTGACGCCGAGATGCCGGATCAAACCCTCCTGCTGCATCTGCACGAGCGCACCGAACGGTTCGGCGAGCGAGCCCGGCTCCGCCGCGGAAAATCCGCCGACCCGAAGGTTCACCACATCGAGTGCGTCGAGTCCGAGATGCGTGAGATTGTCGTGCACGGCCTGACGCAGCTCTTCGGGAGCCCGTGCCGGCAGCCAACCGCCCTGCGCGTCTCGGCGCGCTCCCACCTTCGTGACGATGTGCAGATCGTCCGGATACGGATGCAGCGCTTCTTTGATGATTTCGTTGGTGTAGTGTGGGCCGTAATAATCGCTCGTATCGATGTGGTTGATGCCGAGTTCGATCGCCTCGCGTAATACGGCCACGGCAGCATTGCGGTCGCGAGGCGGCCCGAAAACGTGCGGGCCGGCCAGTTGCATCGCGCCATATCCCATGCGCGTAACCGTGAGGCCCTCGGCCATGGTGAACGTTCCGCCCGGAAGTGTTTCCATGCTATGCAATTGCCGCTTTCTCGAAGTAATGCCCTTGCCCGAGATCCGCAAGAAGCCCGGGATGCGTCGGATGCCATCCAAGCCGCTGCTGCGTGAGCGCGCTCGACGCGGGAACGTCGGTTGAAGCGAACCGTGCGATCCAGCCAAAGTGGTCGGCCGCTTCTTCGGGCGCTATCGCAACGACCGGCACGTCGAGATGACGCCCGATGATGCCGGCGATCTCGCGAAACGGCACGCCCTCGTCGCCGACTCCATGGTAGCGCGCACCCGTCGAGCCGTTCTCGATCGCAAGCCGAAAGAGACGTGCGGCGTCTCTGCGGTGCACCGCAGACCAACGGTTGCGGCCGTCACCAACGTAAGCTGAGCGGCCCTTTTCTCGAGCGATTCCGATCAGCCGCGGAACGAATCCGTGATCGCCCTCGCCATGCACGGAAGGCGGAAGTCGTATCGCCGAGGCGCGAACGCCGCGAGCAATCATCGCCAGTGCCGTCTCTTCGGATCTGCGCGGCCACGTCGCAAGGAGACTCGCATCGGGATCGTCTTCTTCCGTCACCACGCGTCCGGGCCCGATAAGTGCGGTGCCCGACGTCACGAGTAACGGCCGATCCGATCCTGCGAGCACCTCGCCGAGCGTTTCGATCGCGCGATGGTCCGTCTGCGCCGCCGCCGGAAAATTCTCGAAATCGTGGATGAAGGCGGTGTGAATCACGCCGTCGGATGATGCCGCACCGCTGCGTAAACTCTCGAGGTCATCGAGCGCGCCGCGATGCACCTCGCCGCCGGCGGCGGCAATGGATGCGGCCGCCGCATCCGAGCGCGCGAGCCCGAGCACGTGATGGCCCGCACCAATCAGTTCTTGCACGACGGCGGAGCCGATGAAGCCGCTGGCCCCTGTGACGAAGATTCGCATTCCAATAACCCCTCGCTTGGCTGATGTCAGTTACTGTCATTACTATACCACCGATGTCAACCGCTGTCATCACGTGGTATACTCCGGCTATGGGTCGATGGAAGCCCGATGCGCGCAGCCGCTTGGAACGCGCGGCGCTCGAACTCTACGGCGAGCAGGGGTTCACCCAAACCACCGTCGCGGAGATCGCCGAGCGCGCGGGTCTGACCGAGCGAACGTTCTTCCGCTACTTTGCGGACAAACGCGAAGTGCTCTTCTCCGGTGCGCAGGAGTTGCAGAAACGGCTCGTCGGCGCTCTCGACGATGCGCCGGATTCCCTGTCGCCAATCGATGCCGTCGGCACGGCCGTTGAGGCGGCCGCCGGCCTCTTCGAAGCGCGCCGCGATTTCGCGCGACGGCGCCATGCCGTGATTTCTGAAAACGCCGAACTTCTAGAACGCGAGCGGATCAAGCTGGCATCGTTAGCCTCGGCGCTCGCCGAGGGGGTGCGCCGGCGCGGCGTCGCCGATCCGGCGGCAAGTCTCGCCGCCGAGATGGGCGTTGCAGTTTTTCGGATTGCTTTCGAACGCTGGATCGCGGGTGACGACGATCGTAGCCTCGCGCAGATTATGAGCGACTCGTTGAACGCCCTCAAACTCGTGAGCGCCGGCTCGTCATCCTGAGCGGAGCCCCCGTGTCATCCTCATGTGATGAGAGGTAGGGGATAGCCATAGAAGCTATCCCCTACGCGGTGTCAGAGCGCCGCTGTCATCCATGGGCCTTGCAGCCCGTCGCTCAGATCGGCGCTCGCACCAACTTGTTACAGCGGACCATGTCGAACAGTATCTTGGGTCGCCGCTAGGGTTGAGCCCGGATGAATGAGGTCGATTGAGGTTCGCTACATCATCGTAAAGGAGAATTCCTCGGTGGACGTTCTGGGCATCGCGCCGGGCGAGTGCACGCCTCACAGCGCGAGCTCGACATCGACATTTACCTTCCGGGGTTGCTTAGCGAGGTGCTCGGCGTGAAGCCTGGCGCGGTCTTGGGGCGCAAGGGTGGGGCAAATGCTGCCGCTCGTCCTATGGGCAAGCCCGGCTCCTTTGGCGAACGTAACCGTCCCCACGAGGAAGCGTTAAGATAAGGAGCGTTAGGATGCCGAATGGCTTGAAATCCACCTTGGTGTTGCTCGGAGCGGCCGCCATGCTCGCCGGCTGCGGCGGCGCGCCCGCGTCCCCCCCACAACGATGGTTCCCAATCGCAGCACGTCGTGGATGACGCCGCAGACGAAAACCACGAGCCTGCTCTACGTCTCCAACGCCGGAGCGCAAGACGTCACCGTGTACACCTATCTCGACGGCAGCGGACTCGTCTTGGTCGGAAAGCTCACCGGGTTTTCGTTCCCCACCGGGATGTGCACCGACAGCGCCGGCGACGTGTGGATTCCCGATTACGACACGCGCAAGATCGAGGAGTTCGCGCACGGCGGCACGTCGCCGATCTTCACGATCTCCGAACGCGTCGGGCATCCGTTCGACTGTGCGGTCGATCCGAACACGGGCAACCTCGCCGTCACCAATCAACAGCCCGGCAACAGGCGTTCGCTCGACGGACAGGTCGTCGTATATGCGAAGGGATCGCACCAAGGCCGCTCCTACCAGCCGCAGAACGGCTTCAGCGAGGTCGATTTCCTCGCGTACGACAACAAAAGCAATCTCTTCGCCGACGGTGCGGAGAACGATTACGGCAACGGTCTCTTCAAACTCGCTAAAGGCGCGAGCGAGTTGACCCCGCTGACGATCAGCGGCGGAGCGCTCCACACTCCAGGGGCCGTGAACTGGATCAAACCGACGCTGCTGGTCGGCGACAACGACTTGAATGGTGAAGGAACGCCCGGCGCCTACAAACTCTTCGTCTCCGGCTCGACCGCAACCGTCGTCAACTCTCTGACGTTCGCCGGAACGCAGCAAATGTACGGCTTTTGGCGACGCGCCGGACGCGTCGTCGTGCCCGATCATCTCGGAAACCTCGTCCGCATCTACAACCTCTCCGACGGCACGTTCTACTCGAAGTTCGACACGGATATAAATCTGCCGTTCGGCGCTGTCGTCAGCCAATAGCACCCTTGACTCGAATCTCTGCCGCGGCGGCGGCCGCCGCACTTCTCGCGCTGCCGGGAATTGCGGCGGCGCAAGGGCTCTCGCTGCCGATTACCTCATCGCAGGCCACCGCCGTGCCGTACGGCGTCGCGGTCAAACGCGTCAACAATCTCGATACGGCGCCGGTTACCTTCCAGGGACAGCGTCTGTTTACGATCGCGGCGCCGCCGTCGAACGACGCCGCGGAAGTGCCCCCCGTCGTTCAGCGCGTCTATATTATCGAGGCGAATCTGCGCCAGATCGTGCCGGCGTCGATCTCGTCGAAAGGCTCGCGCTTCGATATCAATACCTTCAAGGTCGACGTCGAGGACGACAACGGCTACCCCGCGCTCTACGCGACCGACGGCAGCAAGCACAACAAGCTTCCCATCATGACCGTCACCGAGTCCGACGCATCGTTCAACGGGGCTGCTAAGGAAGAGCTCGCGCTGCAATGGGAATCGACGTTGCAGCGCGCGCTCGGTAGCGCGATCGTGGCGTCGGAACCGGGCTACGTGCGCGACCAGTTGCGCAAACTGCCGTGGGTATTAGTCGGCGTCGTAGTTGCTACGATTGTAATCGTCTGGTTGCGCCGCCGACTGCGCAAGACCGGCCGCGCGCTCGACTCCGAGACGCGGCGCGCGTTCGTCGCGGGACTGCTGTGGGCACTGGGCTTGGCGGCGGTCTGCATTTGGGCAGTGACTGCCTACTGGCTGCTGACGATTTTCCCCGCGACGCGCGCCTTCGCCAATCAGCTCTCGGGACGCGTCTTCCAACTCATCCTGCTGTGGATCGTCATCTTGGTGCTCGATCGCCTGCTCGGCATCGCGATCGTCCGCACGACCGACGCTTGGCGCGCGAACCTCATGCTCACGGCAGATCAGCGGGCGCGCATCAAACTACGCAGCCCGACCTTGATTCGATCGGCAGACAACCTCAAGACGATCGTACTCTGGGCTATCGCGATCGTCTGGACGTTCTCGATCCTCTCGGTCTCGGCGGTGTCGGTTTTGACGATCGGGGCCGTGGTCGCATTCGCATTTTCGTTCGCGACGCAGAGCCTCATCAAAGACTACCTCAACGGGTTTTTGATCCTAGCGGAAGATCAGTTCGCGATCGGTGATATCGTCACGATCGGCGGCGTCACCGGAACGGTCGAAGATCTCACGCTGCGCATCACGCGCCTCCGAGCCGACGACGGACGTCTCGTCACGATACCGAACAGCACCATAACGACCGTCGAAAACTCGACGCGCAGTTGGGCGCGCGTGGATTTCCGGGTTTCCATTTCACCTTCGAGCAACGTCGAACGCGCCACGGCAGTGCTCCAACAGGTGCTCGACGGCCTCACCACCGACCCGGCGTGGAGCGACGCGATTCTCGAACCGCCGAAGGTGCTCGGCGTCGACTCCGTTTCCTACGCTGGCGTCGTCCTGCGGGCGTGGATCAAAACGCTACCGTCGGAACGTGCGGCGCTCGCGCGCGACATCAATCAACGCGTCGGCGAAGCATTTCACCGCAACGGTATCGGGATGGGCGCGCCGCAGGCCGTCATCATGCAAGCGCCCACCCCCGATAGTCATCCTGAGCGGAGGCGCGAAGCGCCGCAGTCGAAGGACGCGCGGTGAGGAAAGCAACGTGACCAAACCCGCGATAGCACTCGGTGCAGCACTTCTGGGATTTTTTCTGCTGACGGGGCTCGCGGTCTCGGCAAGCCCAGCGCTTCCATCCGCTGCGCCGGCATCTCCCGCGCCACTGAAGACAACGCCCTGCCGGATGGGCCAATCCCGCGCACCGGCGATTTGCGGAACCCTCACCGTCTTCGAAAATCGCGCGACTCGCACGGGGCGCACGATCGACATTCACTTCGTCGTCATCGAGGCAAAACAACGATCGCATCGCGCAATCGCTTTTAATCCGGGCGGCCCAGGCGCTTCGGCGACGGCTGTGGCGAACGATTTCGCGGATGCGACCGGAGCGTTTGCGACGCTTCGCCAGCGCTATGATATCCTGCTCGTCGACAATCGCGGCACCGGACAGTCGGCTCCGCAACGGTGCGACTTTGCGCCCGCGGCTCACCCCGAACTCTACTTTCGCCAGCTGTGGCCCGATGAAGCCGTTCGCGCGTGTCGTGACCGCCTTGCAGCACAGGCGAATCTGAGCCTCTACTCTACCAGCGAAGCGTCCGACGACCTAGACGACGTGCGCGCCGCTCTCGGGTACCCGAAACTCGTGTTGTTCGGGGGATCGTACGGGACGCAATTCTATCTCGACTACGCGCGCCGTCACCCCGACAGCGTCGAAAGCGTCGTGCTTCAAGGCGTAGCGCCGCCGCATTTCTACATCATTCCGCTGCCGATGGCCCGCGGCGCTCAAACGGCGATGGAGAACCTCGAACAGGCTTGCCGTCGTGATCCAACCTGCTCGGCGCATTTTCCCCACTTCGCCGAACATTTTGCGGCGGTAGCGCACCGCTTTGACTCCGGTCCGGTCACCCTTTCCGTGCAAAACGTCGCGACGCACCGCCAGCAGGACGTGCAGCTCACGAAAGAGATCTTCGCGGAGACGATCCGCCACGAATTGTACTTCCCTGCGGGCGCCGCGTACATCCCCGTAACGATCGAGCGGGCCTATCACGGCGATTATGCGCCGCTCGGCGAGATGGTCACCCAAATGGCACTCTACTTCTCGAATATCGTGGCCGACGGTCTCAATCTTTCCGTGACGTGCGCCGAGGACGTTCCGTTCATCACCGAAGCGGACATCGCGCGATACAGCGCCGGCACGTTCGAGGGCGATGCACGTGTGCGAGCGCAGCAGCGCGCGTGCAAGCTCTGGAACGTCGATCCGGTACCGGCGGCCTTCGCCGAACCGGTACGCAGCGACGCGCCGATTTTGATGATTTCGGGAAGCGACGACCCTGCAACGCCGCCGCAATACGCCCACGCAGCGCTCGCGTATTTGCCCAACGCCCGTATGATGCTCGTTCCGGGTGCGTCGCACGACAGCGACTACCCGCCCTGCGTGGATGCAAACACCGTGGCGTTCGTCCGAGCCGGTTCGGCTACCGGCCTCAATCTGAGCGGCTGCGCGGCGGCATATAAGCGGCCCTCATTCGTCACATCGGCCTACGACGAGCCTGCCGCCGGCCAAGATCCGGCGCACACGGAACGATTCACGAAGATTCTTAACGAGATGCTGCACGGGCAGATCGATCGATCGCAGCTAACGCCCGCGCTGTCAAAACAGTATCCGGACGCAGTTCTCAAGGAGCTCGAATCGGGCTTGCAAGAGCTGGGCCAACTACAGGCCGTCGTCTTCAAAGGCGCGTCCGGCTCGCCGAAGGCCGACGTCTACAAGTATCTGATGCGCTTTTCGCAAGGCAACCTCATTGCGACGTTCACGCTCAACTCGTCAAACCGCATCGCTGCCCTCGACCTCTCCGGCTAGCCAAGTGTTACACACCGAGCCAGCGGCGAGCGAGACCGCCGCGTCCGGCCTCACGCCTCTGCGCGAAGATGTTTATCGCCGGCATTCCCATATACTCGTCATTGATGACCTTGACGATTTCGTACCCGGCGAGTCCGACGGCTTGACGAAGTTCGACTAGATCGAGCCAGTTTGCGTAGTCCTCCGGTCCACCTTGGTACTTTGGATCGGCTGCAAGCTCCGCCTGATAGAAACGCCGGTGGTAGGTGAACGTCGCGCCGGCGACCGACCGGCGTTCGTTGAAATCGGCCGCGAAGCGTTCCCGCTCGTGGGGATGCTGCTGCACCTTTTCGGCGTCGTAGTAAAACGACCAAAGGAACAAATGCGGGGTCAGCTGTCCGCACCGCACCAAGAATTCGACGGGATCGCGCAAATGATAAAGCACGCCGGAAGCGTAGATCAAATCCGCCGATACAGTGGGCTGATCCAGGTACTTGAGAAAATCTCCGAGCAAGAACTTTGCTCGCAACCCCATCGCGTTTTTTAGGATGAGGCAACGCAAAAAGGCCGCCGTATTCGCTTCGATCGATACGATGTCGTGCGCGCCTTCCAGTTCCATTCCGAGCGTGTTGTAGCCATCGCTTGGGCCCAACTCGATGATTTTGAAGTTTTTGAAATCCGCAAACGTCTCGGCGCAGAATCGGGGCCGTCCGTCCATCTTGGCATTTTGGATGATGCCGTCTCGATCGAGCTTATCGTAATCGAACTTCCACGCTCCGGCCTGCAGCGCGAATCCCGTCGAATCGACCGGGAAATCCGTTACAAACCGGTCCGGAAAGTTTGCATGAATACTCCCAACCTCATCTCCCATGGCCGGTGGGGTTCGGCAGCGTGCGCGCGAGCACCCGTTCCAGCCAGGATGCCAACACCATGAAATACGCGGGTGCTTCGGGTTTTGCCGCACCGACCTCCATGCGCTCTTTCGGCACGAACGCCATCTCGTGGCTCGCGTGCGCGATCACCGCATCGCTGACGTTCGTTCGCGTCTTTTCCAGCACGTGAAGGCGCGCGATCGTCTCTTGCACGGGAATCCACGGGTCGGCACCGCCGTAGATGCAGAGAACCGGAACGCGGACGTCGTCGAGCGCGCCGAACATGTTAACGTCCATCTTCTTACGCCACGACGTCGACGAGGTCTTCGTAAGTTCCGCCGGCGATGGGAGATACATCAGGTCGAACCACGGCTTTTTCGCAATCGCGCTGAGCGCATCGACCGCCTGCTGCTGCGTGCCCCGCCCGCGCAAGTATGCCGTCCAGGCTTTGCGCGCCGCCATCATCGCGCCGACGTCGGCTTGCGAGTATCCGAGTATCTCGAGCCGGTTCGACATCGCAAATTCCATTTGCTGCTCGGGTGAAGTGAGCGGGGCCGAGATCGAGATAACGAAATCTGCATGCCGATCGCGACCGCCCGCGAGCGTAGCCAACCACCCACCCTGACTGATGCCCCAATACCCGATTCGCTTGGGATCGATCGACGGAAGTCTCGCGATGGCTCGCGCGCCGGCAATGCCGTCATCGGCGAGCGTTTGATAGTCGATATTGGCGAGCGAACCCGTCGAACGTCCGCTGCCGCGACGATCGAAGATGAGAACCGCCACGCCCATCGCCGGAAGCCCTTCTCGAAGATGCTCGTAGAGTGCGTCGTTCGCGCGTCCGTTGCTCGCGCCATGAAATGCAACTACCGCCGGCACCGCGCCTGCAACATCGGGACGATAGAGCGTGCCGTGCAGCGTCGCGCCCGCGTTTTGGAAAACGACCGATTCGCTCACGACGCGCGGCGTAGCGGGTACGTGCCACGAATCGCTTGGGCTCCCGTAAGCCTGCCGCGCCGCCAGCAAAAATAGGATGACGCACCCGAACACTCTCCGGTAAAGCATCTTATCCCCGTACCCGGGAGCGGCCAGAATTCCATGCCGACCGGCGAATACGATGGTCTGACCGCGTCATGTAGAAGCTCTGCGCATGACGTCCGATTCGCAGCCGCCACGCGCCCGCATTGCCGACATCATTCGCGATAGCGGGAGGATGGCAGGCTCGGATTCCGACGTCTCGCCCGACAAGTTAGCCGCGGTAGCGGCGCTGCTGACGGGCACTCCTGCGGGTATCTTCACCGCCTCCGAGAGCATCCAAGACGAACTCGCTCAGCGCTTTCATAAGCTGTCGGCCAGCGCGACGATCGAGCGCGACGTCGAGGCCGCCTATGAGACCACCGGTCGCGCGCTCGTGTTGGCGATGGCCGCATGCAACTACGTGTTGAGCGCCGCCTTCGATACCTCCAGCGGCGCGATCGTCGAGGCCAAGAAGCCGATGTCGCTGCTTTCGGGGGCCTTTACCGTCTCGATTGCGATGCTCGATCGCGGCGTGACGACGCACCTCACCATCGCGGTTCAGCACATCGGCATGGACTGGGGCCTAAACCAGAAGACCGTGAACGAGCTTCTCACGAAGACAACCGATTATATCAAACTCTTCGCAAGCTAAGCGCCCGCTCAATGTCACACTGAGCCATCGGTGTTCGCTACGGCAAGCGATCGGCTAGGAGTTGGGCGCCTTCCTTGCTCAGGGGCACTCGCGGCGTCCAGATCGGATACTCGACGCCGGCAAGCCGGTTCACGACGTATGCCTCGAGGGCAAGAAAAACGACTGCCACTTCTAAGAGCGGCAGTTGAAGTGGGTTCGTTACGACGCCTAACGAAACCATCAGCGCCGTCGCTCCAGCGGGCGGATGCACCACTTTCAACAAGATCATGAGGGCGGCGGTTACCGCGAGCGCGAGCGCGGTGGCAAGAACGCGCGCGCCGTCGACGCCGACAATGGTTGCCGATGGGGCATGCTGCAAGCCGGTAGCCAATAGCGCGCCATAGCCGCAAAGGATACCAATTCCATGTCCGCAGATCGCGCTTCTTGGGCTCGCGGTCGGCAGCGATGGACTGTAGAGAAACAGAATTGCCGTCGCGCCCAGAGGCGGAAAAACGAAAGGCGCTTTGAGCAGCATCGCAAGCGCGGCGAGGGTGGCTATCGCTACAAAGCTCGAAGCGAACGTAAAGGCCGCCCACACCATCCTCTCGGGAAATCGCGTAAGCAGGTGCGGCATTCGTAGATGCCCGACTCCGCGAGGCTTTCGAAGCGCGTTTAGTTCCTCGCTCACCTTATTAGTACGTATCGCCCGGCGTGTTGTCGGGATGGGTGAGAAAATAATGTGCGTCGTATTTCACGGTCACCGGCTTGAAGTGCTTCGGCCGCTGCGTGAAGTCGAACATGTCTTCGAACCAGTCCCCGCGCTGATCTGCAAAGTGATTTGCCGGCGTGCAATGGGGAGTGCAAATGGGCTGTAAGCCGAAGATCTCCTCGATGAAGTGCAGCGTGCTCGCGATTTCGTGCTGCTGATGCGAGATGTAGCCGGATTTCGCGTACGGAGAGATGGCGATCAGCGGCACCCGGAAGCCCAAGCCTTCGCGCGCTCCGGTCGACGGGTCGGCATACTGCGGCGGATGAACGTGATCGTACCAGCCGCCCCAGTCGTCCCACATCACGATGATCGCCGTGCTGTTCCAGTACGAACTCTGCCCGACCGCATTAGCGATGGAGGCGACCCACGACGGTCCTTGGTCGCCCGATGCGGGACCGGGGTGATCGGAGTTATTTCCCGACGGCATCACCCATGATACGGCCGGCAGTTGCTTGTTGGTGATGTCGTTGAAAATCTGCGTGTCCGGCGACTTGATGTTCTTCCAATCCGGGCCCTTGTAGATTTGCTGAATGGACGCAAAGCCGTTCAGATTGCCGCCGGCTCCTGATTTCTCAGCGTAGTACGACCACGAGACCCCGGCGCCGTCGAGCCGATCGGCGATCGTCGGATAAGTGAAGCACGGAAATGGCCCCGCTACCTCGTGACCGGTGGCCTTCGAGTAGACCGGCGGATTCGCTTGTCCGTACGCTAAGAGGTTGACGCTTTCGGGATACGACCCGCCTTGCGGACCGCCGCAACCCCAGGGCTGCGTGCTCGGCACTTCGACCGCGTGACCCGATTGGCCGGCGATCAAATACTGATGCGCCACGTACGTAGGGCCGCTGTTCGACGCAAATGCTTCGTCGCCAAGCGCGTATTGCGAAGCAAGCGCCCAGTACGGCTGCAACCATTTTTGCGGGTCAACGTATGAGAAGGCCATCTGCTTCCACATCGGCTGTTTCGAGATGATCCAGCACGTGGGTTCGTTATGGCGAGTCGGGTCGTCTGGGCAGCCAGGTCCGTGCTTATAGCCTAAGATCTCGTCGTCGAATCCATCGTCCTTGCCCTGATCGTAGTCTTCCAAGAACTGTGAATGGTCGTGATTCAAGTCCCAGCGCCACTTCAGCGCGATCGGCTGGAGCGTGTAGGTCGTACCGTGACCCTTTCCCGTGTTGACCGTGTTGGCACCCGGAAAACCGTGGAACAGGTTGTCGAATGTCCGGTTTTCCTGAATGATGATGATGACGTGCTTGATTGGGGTGGATCCGCCGGCGTGGAGCACGCTGCTGCCGAAGCGCTGCGCACCGGGCGACGCGCCGAACGAACCGGCGCACGCCGCGGGCAGCGCGGCCGCCAGTGCTAAGGCGACCGCCCGGACGACGAATATGACATGGCTGCGTTCTCTCATTTCACACTCAATTCGAAGGAGCGCTATTTATCAGCTTGAGTTGAATCGTCTCTAGTCCGCGGGGCTGGTTGCGATTGTGAAGCATCTCCTGGTCCACGAGCACGGGCACGTTTGCGACCGGGTCGTACGCGATGCGAGTCGTGACGCTAATCGTTTCCTCCCGATAACGATCGCCACGCCGCGCGATCGTGCCCGTGGCTTCGATAAGGCGCAGCGGCGATCCCGGATCATTCCCTTGTCGTTCAGCGTGAAGGCACAGTCCCACGCGCTAACCCCTCTGGTCAACTGGAAGGTTTTCTGCCAGGTCGATTTCCCGGCGCCGAGCCCGTTAAAATAAGTGCCTGCCGCGCTCCCATCGGTAACCGGCGCCTGAAGGTCGACCTTCAACGTTCCGGTGTACGGCCCGGAGTCGGCGACTTTTGAATTCCACCCAAAGCGATACTCCAGGTGGTGCGTAGGAATCGTCGGTGATGGTTCGGGGCTAGGACTCGCCAACGCCATCAGGCTGGGCGAGAACAAGATAGCTCACTCGTAGGTTCTCCGTTACAGCAAACGCTTCTTACGCCCGGTAAACGCGCCGCCCCTTCGGAGCGTCTACGGTGCGTTACGCCCGCGGCCACTCGTTCGTTCCAGGCAGAACCGTCTACGAGCTCAATCCATGAATGGTTAATGATGAAAGAACCGGGATGCGAGAAACGGCCAAAGCCGTTGACCCATAAACATTCCCACGAGTCCGATAAGGCCAAGGAATGGGGGCGCGGGCGACGGCAACTTCACTAAGCTGAAGACGACTCCGACCGCCAGGCCGGTACCGAATGCGAGCAGCAGGGCGCTGGACGAAATGGTTTGATCACTCATTTGGGAGTCTCGCCTCGCCCGACCCTCTCTTCCTCCTCACGGTATCGGCGGTTCGTGCACAGAAGGGAGCCTCATGAGCTCACTCCGTAAAAACGCGCGAATTACGGGATTCCTCTACCTGCTCTTGATCTTGGTCGGCCCCATTCGTTTGGTATACATCCCGAACGTGTTGTTCGTCTCCGGGAACGCGGCCGCAACGGCACACGACATCGCGATGCACGAGGCGCTCTTTCGCCATGGCTGATGTTGAACTGCTTTGCCTACCTCGTGCAAGTCATTGCCGGCGTGCTGCTGCCCCAGTATGCCGAGATGGTTTCAAATATTGTCTTCCCGGTGCAGTTCGGCGAAATCGCCATCACGCTGTGGCTACTTATCATGGGAGCGAAGCAGCCCGCTCAGGGAGTATAATGGTCCTATGAAGTTTATAACCCTCGCTGCAATCGCATTCGGTTCGGCGATTCTCGTTCCCCAAAGCGCGCGCGCGTTTCCGGTCGACTTCGGGCGAGGTTTCACGACGCATCTCGTGAGCGTCGGCGGCAGCGACGTCAGCGTCACCGTGGGAGGGCATGGCCCGGTCGTCCTCTTGCTGCACGGTTATGCCGAAGACTCTCGAATGTGGAAGCCCCTCGCAATCGCGCTAGCTCCGCGTTTCACTGTCATCGCCCCCGACCTTCCCGGGATCGGGAACTCGTCGATTCCCTCGACAGGCATGGATATGGAAATCGCGGCGCAACGCGTGCACGCTGCGGTGCATTCGCTCGGATTCAGCCACGCTCGCGTCGTCGGGCACGATATCGGGCTTATGGTTGCCTATGCCTATGCGGCGTTGTACCCAAATGAAGTTGACCGGCTCGCGTTAATGGACGCCTTTCTGCCGGGCGTCAGCGGCTGGGAGCCGATATACAACAACCCCAATCTCTGGCACTTCCGCTTTCACGGGCCGACGCCGCTCGCACTCGTCGCTGGCCGCGAACGCATCTACTTCGACTACTACTGGAACGAGTTCGCCGCCGACAAAAGCCGTTCGCTTTCACAGGCGGATCGCGCCGGGTACGTCGCGGCATATTCGCGCCCCGGCCGGATGGCTGCCGGTTGGGCCTACTTCGAATCCTTCCCGCGCACGGCCGCCGGCTTTGCCAGACTGGCTGCGAAGAAGCTCAACATGCCCGTGCTCTCGATCGGAGGCGATAAATCGCTGGGCGCTCAGCTCGGCGCGCAAGCCCGCTTGATTTCCGACGACGTAACCGTCGTCGTGCTCAAGAATACCGGCCATTGGCTGATGGAAGAAAGTCCAAGCGAGACGATGGCTGTCCTGACTAAATTTCTCGAGCGCCCTTAGCGTCATGTCATCCTGAGCGGAGCGCCATGTCATCCTGAGCGGAGCCGCGAAGCGGCGCAGTCGAAGGAGGCGCAGTCGAAGGACGCGTGCTAATGATCTACAAACTTGGAGACCTCGTTTAGCGTAGGCTCGAGCTTGAGATCCTCGTGGGCATATTTACGATCTTCGTGTCCTCCGGAAACCTTCACTCGCACGAGGATCTCGTGCGGATGAACCTCTCTTACCGTGCCCTCTTCAGCGCTCGCATCGATGCGAACGCGGTCGCCGACCTTCAACATTTTCTCTTTCCTCTCTCCTCAAAAGCTGCTCCATCCAAAGTAGAGTGGTGCCCACCGACTAGATTTCTCCTCCACGGGACTAGCGCTTGCCTGCCATTAATCAACGCCTCGCGGCTACGGTTTAGATGATGCAGAGTAGTTGGGGGCGATCAGATGCGATATATTTGGCTCCCCGCGCAAAAGCGGATCCATCTGCTGCTGGAGAACGGCATCGGCATTCGTGACGCGGGAATGTTGGCGCAGATGCTCGGCCCACGAAGAAACGAAGAATGTTTCTAAGAAGCGGCCCTGTTGCGCCGTATCTTCGAATGTTCCCCAGGCGTAAGCGCCGTCTCGAAGCCGCTCTTGCCGCAAATGAATGAGGGCGGCGAGAAAAGCATCGCGCTTACCTTCATCTGCGAGATAATATTCAACCGTAACGAGGACCGGTCCATCACTCTCCGCGATCGCATATGAAATAACCGGTGCCGGCCAGTGCATGGACGGCATGAGATCGAGCATTCCCTTCGTCGGCAGCTTCAAGCGCCACGTAAGCGGGATTGCGAGAAGAATACCGGCGGCCGCCGCAAGATGCGCCCATGAAAGGCTCGTGAGGTTCGCTAGTTGACCCCAAATCGCGCTGCCGACGGTCATGGAGGCGAACATCACGGTAATGTACATCGCGAGCCCCCGGCCCCGAACCCAGTTGGGTAACGCTTCTTGAGCCGAAACGTTAAGCGTCGCTACGCCCGCAATCCACGAAACACCCGCGATGATGCTCGCAACGAGTGCCACTAACGGATTTCGGGCGACGCCGAAAAGCACGAGCGCGGCCGCCGTCCCTGCGCTTGCGATCGCCACTAACTTGTCGGGGCCGATCCTAGTTTTCCAGGAAGGCATCAATAGCGCGCCGACGACGGCACCCATCCCAATAGCGCCGAGCAAGATTCCGTATATCTCCGGTCCACCGGAGAGTCGCGTGCGCGCAACGAGCGGCAAAAGAGCCCAGTACGCACTTGCGAACGCAAAGAACGCAACCGTTCTGACGAACGTCCTTCGCAATCCTGGATTGTTGGCGGCGTACCTCAAGCCGATCCCAATCGCACTGACGAAGCGTTCCGGCTCGAGCCCGCTTGCGTTCGCTGGCGGGCGCCATCGCACGAGCGCGCCGATAACGCCGAAGTTGCTTACGGCATTGATGATAAAAGGTGCCGCAATCCCAAATGGGCCGATGATGGCTCCTGCAAGCGCGGGACCGATGGCGCGACTGATATTGAAGCCGGCACTGTTGGCCGAGATCGCGCTGGGAAGGACCGCTCTCGGAACGAGACTTGGAACGACGGCTTGCCATGCTGGAGCAGTAAAGGCGCTGGCGACGCTTACGAGAAAAATGAACCACAGAAGCGACGTCGGCGTAGTCAGATTTAGAAACACAACTGCTGCAAACGCTGCAGAGAGAATTGCCGTAACGCACTCCCCGACGATAAGCAGCCGTCGCTTGTCCATTGTATCGGACAGAGCGCCGGCTGCGAGCGCAAAGAGAAAAAGAGGAGCATTGCTCGCGACTTGGACCAGCGAAACCACGAACGCATCCGTCGTGAGGCTTGTCATCAGCCAACCCGCGGCGGCACTGTACATCCACCCGCCGACATTGGAAACGACGGTCGCGATCCACACGATCGTGAACGTCTGATATCGAAAGGCCGCCAATGGCGATGTTGTCGCTTGTTTTTCCTTAGAGGTCGCGGTCGCCGTGCTCCGGTCCAACCCAGTTGCTAAGTTGCGGCAGTTTTGATGAGGTCGGCGACGGCTTTCGGGTTCGACACGTAGATCGCATGACTACCGGCGACTTCGCTCGGCGTTGCGCCGGCCCGCTCGCACATAAAGCGCTGCGCCGGCAGAGGGATCATTCTGTCATCGGTAACGAGCAAATACCAACTCGGCTTGCTCTTCCATGCCGGAGTGGTAATAACGCCGGCGAGCGCGTTCAGCCCCCACGGAACCTGCGAATCCGCCATGAACTTTGCGGTAGCGTCATCAACGCCGCCCGCAAACGAAGCTTGGAACTTCAGTTTGTCCAAGAACAGATAGCCGTCAACGGGCGGGAGGATCGGCGGCACAGGCGCGCCGGGCGGCGGATTAGCGATGAGCGTGTTTACCGACTCACCCGCATCCGGTGCAAAGGCGGTGACGTAGACCAAACCGGCAACCTTATTGTGCATCCCCGCCTCGGTAATAACCGCGCCGCCGTACGAGTGACCTACTAAAATGGCGCCGTCCGGCTGCTGGTCGAGGATCAGTTTCGTGGCCGCAACGTCACCCTCAAGCGATATAGTCGGGTTCTGGACGATGCTCACGTTGAACCCGTCCTCCTTGAGGATGCTATAGACGCCCATCCAACCGGATCCGTCTACAAATCCTCCGTGGACCAATACGATGTTTTCCACTCTCTGAGCCATAGGAAAGCCTCCTTATGCCAATGCGGGCCACGGTCCTAGCGACAAGGACCGGCCTACCCCATGGAAAGGACGAGCGATTTGCAGTAGCAAACCCCAGCAGCCGGAACACTCGAGAAGCCGCTGCCGCCAAAGTGAGGTCACCGAATGTCGATCCTGTCCGACGTCAAAAAGATCCAATCGACCGTGCGCGAGGCCATGCAGAACGGTCCGGTAACGCCCTACTATTCGCTGCCTCTCGACAAGGTTTACGAGGTGCTCAACGCGGCGTTGGCTTCGGAGATCATCTGCGTGCTGCGTTACAAGCAGCACTACTATATGACCACCTCGATTCATCAGGACCAGTTGCAGGAGCTCTTCAAAGAGCACTGGCTCGATGAAGAGAAGCATCTGGAACTCATCGCCGACCGCATCAAGCAACTCGGCGGAGTCCCGAACCTCGATCCAAACGGTATCACGAAGCGGGCTTTCTCATCCTTCGAGAGCGGTCACACCCTCGCGGATCTCCTGCGCGAAGATCTGCTCGCCGAGCGCGTCGTCATTAAGATCTACGGCGACATTATCGAGTTCTTCGGCAAAGAGGATCCCGTGAGCCGGCGGATGTTCGAGGAGATCCTCAAGGACGAGGAAGATCACGCCGACGAGATCGCCGATCTGCTCTACACGGTCGATCCGAAAACCGGCAAGACGGTCGAACAGTTCAGCGGCGATTCAGCGAGCAAACCCTTTAAACGCTGACCCGACCCCCTAGAACGTTAACGTGTAGCTATCGTTAGCCATGTTGCAGACTTGGGAATCCGCCGGCGATGGGCGCGTGATGTTGAGTTGGAACCGCAGCTTCGTCGTGCCGCTTCCGGCTTCGGTCGAACGGACGGAAACGTATTCAAACGTGTATGCGTGGCCGACGGAGAGCGGCGGAACGCTTTTGGTATCTACCTTGTCGCTTCCCTGATAAATATCGATCGACTGCAAGGCATCCGCCCCCTGCGATGCCGAGCCGACGTTGGTCACCGTACCCGTGATTTTGTAGTGATTCAGACCCCCACTCGTACTGACGCTTTTCACGGACACCGAACGGACCGCCAAGTCAACGCCGCTGCATTCCGCCGCGAGGGCCGGCGCCGTAGTCGCTAGGAAAGCCAGCACCGCGATCAATATCCGAAACATCTCTATCCTCCTCGGGAACCGGTCGCTAGGTCCCCTCGATTATACCCCCAATTCTCCGCTCAGCATCCGATGGGCCGACGAGATTTCAGCTGCTTGGCACGCCAAGCAACTTGAGATCACCTCGCTCGCAGGACCGGCGGCGGCGAGACGGCTCAGGAGCTGTGATTCAGCAGTTCTGAGATCGCCATAACCAAATCCGACACGTTGCCGAGCGATGAAATCGTCTCCAACGGAAACTCGATGCCGAACTCTTGCTCGACGTTCATGATGAACACCGTATGGCTCAGCGAATCCCAGCCTCGAATATCCGGGGCTACGGTCGCTTCGCCGAAGTCGCTTTCGCGGCAATTGAACGTCTGGGCGGCGACGCCGCCCAGCCTATGCATTATCTCGCCTCGTGTAATCTGGTCCATAGTTTTAGGGAGACTGTCCGGCCAGACCAAAATCTTTAACGTACTTTCGGGCGTTGGCTTCGCGGCTGATCTTGCCGCTCGTCGTTTTTAGAAGCCAGCCGCGCTCCACGAGGCGTACGTCCGAAACAGTCGCCCCGGTGGTAGCGAATACTTCGGCTTTTATGAGCCGAGTCGTTTTGACGTCGGCATCCGTTGCGTCATCGGCGCGCTCTGCCACGATGACGAGGTCCTGGCTGCCAAGCCTCTCGTTGTAAATTCCCAGTGCCACCACGCGCCCCGGCTTTAGGCCGTCGTGGCGAATCGTCCGTTCGATTTCATGCGCGTAGAGATTCTTCCCGCGAACGATCAACATGTCGTCCATTCGGCCCGTGACGTACAGCTCCTCATCGAGGATAAAGCCCATATCGCCCGTCGCGTACCAGCCGTTCCGAAGCGAAGCCGTTTCCGGCTGCAAGAAATAGCCCCCGAACAACGATGAGCCGGCGATCTGTATTTGCCCTAGCACCCCGTCATCGCGCAGGTTCCCGTCGTCGGACACGATGCGAACGGAAACGCCGTCGATCGGTTTGCCGCACGAAAGGTATTCAGTGCTGCGTGCATCTTCCGTGAGCGTAACGCGGCGCGGTTGAGCCGACAGGTCGGTCTGAGTAACGGCGAACACATTCTCTGCCATCGCGTAGCACACCTGAAGTGCCTCCGCCCTCAATCCACATCCGCCAAATCTCTTCCGAAAGGCGTCGAACGCTGCAGGTTTGCACGGCTCCGAGCAGTTTATGAGCGCACGAAGTGAAGATAGGTTCCACGTTTTCGAGTGCGGCGCCGTCCGAACGATGTGCAGGAAGGCAAAATTCGGCATCCACGCAAGGGTTGCGCCATAACGGTCGATCGCATCGAGCAGCATCGAAGGACGCGACACCCACTCAAACGGGCTCACGTTAATCGTTGAAATGCCTAACAAGACCGGCAGTATGAAGCACGCGATGAGGCCCATGTCGTGGTAAAGCGGTAGCCAACTGGCGATAACGTCGTCCTGTGTAAGGCTCAGAGCCTTGGAATAGGCAGCCGCTTGAGCAAGCACGATGCGATGAGTAAGCGCCACCCCCTTCTTAAGATTCGTAGTGCCCGAACTGTGCTGAAGAAAAGCGATGTCGTCTTCATCGCTCTGCGGGATCGGAAATGCGCCGAGGTCGCCGGCTCTTGCAAAATGCGGATACGTTGCGATCCGGTCGGCGAAACCGGGAAACTGCCCGCGTAGCTCGCCAACGTTCGCCGTGTCCGTTACGATAATTTTCGGCTGAAGCCGTTCGAACAGGCGCCGGTGAGCGGCCCAGAAAAGCTCGGCATCCTGTTGCGGCGAGAGCACGGGGAAGATGCTGGGGATGGCGCCGAGCAGCATCGCGCCGGCGAACGCTGGAAAAATCGCATTGTCGTGATTCATCATGATGACGACGACGTCGCTTCTGGTTACGCCACGATCGCGAAGCCGGCAAGACATGCCTGCAGCCTCCCGCGCGAGATCGCCGTAGGTCAACGTGCTGACTGCGCCGTTGTGTGCGAGGACGGAGAACGCTTTGGTTGGGTACGCTAGGGCGCGCGAGATAATTGCTTCGCCGACCGTATTCGGAAGCTTATCGACGGACAGCCGCTTTTTCATCGTAATTCAGATAGAACTCGGTCCACTCGTTAAACGTGTACGGTCCGCCGAGCCATTGGTACTTCGTGTCCGGATCGTACCATTCCAGCTCGAAATGTTCGGCCACGGCTGGATGAATGGGAGCTTGTCCGTAAAACGGTCGCTTTCTGCTCATCCAGCGCTGAACGACGCTGGGATCGGCCTGCCCAGCACCGCCCACGGTCGCGCCGACCGCTGCGAGTGAAAGTAATTGCATGACGATAAACGTCATGAACTCTTCGGTGGGATGATGGAACATGTAAAACAGCCGCCGGCGGCGGAAGTTGGCGATGACGTAGTCGGCGACTTGGATGTCGCAGTCACGCTCTCGCGAAATCATGTCGCTTGCTTCTATTTCGTGGTTTCGTCCGATATTCACGACGAAGTTTATATCGACTGCAAGGTAGGAGGCCAGCCGATCGCCTGGGTTCTCAATGGCACGTATGATATTCAGCGCGAGGCGATCCGCGATCGCGAATGGAAAGAGGCCCCACGGTGCGCGAGGCGGATCCGGAACGTTTCGGGGATCGGTCGTCATCAGGGGCCATAGGCTATTAAAATGAATCGTCGGCACGCGCACGGTGCGGCAGGAAGCAGGCAAATGGAGCTGTTCCGCGTCGGTGAGCGCGTGATATTTCTTCCACGGCGACGCCTCGACGATTAGCAACGAGCACCGCGATAAGACCTCGCGATCGACCGGCGTGCGTCCGTCGGGGCTGCTCTGAGACATGACGAACTCAAATGCGTTTCCAGCCCCCGACAGTTCTCGAACCGCGTCCAGAAGCACCGCAACGACGCAGTTCCCGGCCCCAAGAATAACCGGTTTCTTTACGTCGGGGGGCGGCCCGCTTGACGGCATACCTCACGGTTCCCCGGAAGCGTCGCGTTTCTTCCTTAACTCAATAGCTCAAATGGCGAAAGGGGTCACTTCGACCGAGTCGTAGCCGTCGACGACCAGCAAGTCCGTCTCGCTGATCTTCTGACGCAGTGCCTTCGCAGGCGCATATTCCGGCGAGTTCCACCATTGCAGAGCGCGTTCGAAGCTCTCGAACGTTAAGACGACGATGCGCGTGGGCTGCCACGATCCTTCGAGAATCTTCATCGCACCGCCCCGCACGACGTAGCGGCCGCCGTATTGCGCCACGGTTTGCTGCGCGATTTCTTTGTACGTCTCGTATTGCGTCGGGTCCACGGTTGCAACGTTGACGATGACGTAAGCGGCCACAAATCTCTCCTACGTGCGCAGCTCGATGGCCGATCAGCGCCGGCGCGTACGCGAGCGGTAGACGACGCGGGGCTTGGGCGGCTCGGTGTCGATTTCGGGGAAGAGTGGATTCTTGGTGCGCTCGAGGCGTTTGCCCAGCGTGTATTCGATTTGTCTGACGAGCGGCTCTTCGTCGGAGGAGACGAAAGTGATGGCGTCGCCGGCTGCTTTCGCGCGCGCGGTCCGCCCGACTCGGTGCAAGTAATCGGCGGCAACCAGTGGGACGTCGTAGTTGATCACGTGCCCGAGAGCCGAGATGTCGATGCCGCGTGCCGCAATGTCGGTTGCGACGAGTACGCGATAGCGACCCTGCTTGAAATGTTCGAGCGCACGCGTCCGTTGCGGCTGCGAGCGATCGCCGTGAATCAGATCGACGGGGATCCTCTGCTTTTGAAGTGCGGCCGCCAGACGGTTGGCGCGGGCTTTGGTCCGCGTAAAAGCGATCGCCGAGTAGATGCTGTTGTCTTTAAGCAGCTCCACCAGCAGATCGGTTTTCTTCTCTTGGGGCACCGCATACAGCGTTTGGCTGAGCGTCTTCACCGGAGCGGCCTTCGCCGCCAGTTCTATCCGAACCGGATCGCTGAGAATCTCACGGACGAGACCGGAGATTTGCGGCGGCAGCGTTGCAGAGAAGAAAAATGTTTGACGCTTCGCCGGCACCCGAGCGATAATGCGCCGAACGTCGGGAAGAAACCCCATGTCGAGCATGCGGTCGGCTTCGTCGAGTACGAGCATCTCGATATCGTCGAGCCGCGCGGTTCTTTGCGTGAGGTGATCGAGGAGTCGTCCGGGCGTCGCGACCAGGATGTCGGCGCCGCGCTTGAGTGCGGTGAGCTGCGGCTTAAAGCCGACGCCGCCGTAAATCGCAGCCACCGTGACGTTCGTATGTTTGGCGAACGATGTCAGATGCTTGGCGATTTGATCGGCGAGTTCGCGGGTTGGAGCGAGAACGAGTGCGCGCGTCTTTCCGCGTGGCTTCTCCATCAACCGTTGAACGATGGGAAGGCCGAAGGCAGCCGTCTTGCCGCTGCCGGTCTCAGCGCTGCCGAGAACGTCCCGGCCTTCGAGGGCCGGTGGAATCGCAAGTACTTGGATTGGCGTGGGTTCGGAGAAACGCAGATCTTTTAGGGCAGCCCGCAACGGCGGCTGCAAGCCGAGTTTTTCGAAGGTGGAAATGATTGAACGATCTTTCAAGGGTGTGCGCGGCTCGATCGCAGTTCATCCGAAAGATCGCGCGGAGGTTACCTCACTATCGCATGGAGCCGCCTCCGGCGTCAAATGCTAGCGTCGCAGGCGCCCCCAGACTGCTTTATTAGCGCGGCGGCTCGGGCCAGACGTTCGCGCCGGCGGCCGCCGTAATATCGGCGTGCCACGGCACGGCCGCGAAGCTCTCGCGATCGGCGGCGTCGAGGCCGTCTGCCGTGGCTTGCATCGTCCGTCGTGCGCGCTCGAGCAGCCGCAGGGCCTCGGGCATATTTCCGTCGAGGCGAAAAACCTGCGCGGCCGCCCAATAGCAATATTCCGGCCACTCCGTACTTGTCGGGATCGCTTTTTCGCCGTCCAGCAGGCGGCGCACGCAATCGCGCGCTGCAGCGAGATTGCCTTGGGCGGCGTGCCACACGGCCAGATCGGCGAGCGTCTTGCTCGTCCACACCTGCGACTGCGAACGCGCGCGAACGTCGAGCGCTTTTTCGGCGTGCGCGATTGCTTGGCTTAGCTTGCCGTCCGCGGCTTCGGCGAAGGCCAGATTCTCGAGCGCGGATGCTTCGATCAAACCGAACTGGAGCCGTCGCGCCAGTTCGAGCGCTTCGCGCGCGTCCGACCGCGCGCCCGCGACGTCCCCCGCGCACGCGCGAAGCAATCCGAGGTTCGCAAGCCCGATCACGCGGCCCCGGTCGTCATGCGAGGTTTCGAAAAGCGCGACCGCTTTCTCGGTGGCTGCTACCGCTTTGTGAAACGATCCCAATCGCGTTTCGAGAACCGCTTCGTTCAAAAGCTCGCCCGCGGTTCCGTTCAAATCTCCGGCCTCGGTTAAGAAGTGCACGGCGTGCGCAAAGTGCGCGCGCGCTTCGGCATATCGCGTACCCGCCGCGCAGAGCGCGACCGCCAGGTGACCGCGTGCGCGAGCCTCGGCAAACCCGTCCCCCAGCGCGACGGCCCGGTCGAGCCGCCGTTGGCTGAGATTCAGGCAGCGCTCGATGTCGCGCTGATGATATGCGAGCGAGAAGGCACCCGAAAGCGAGGAGTCCTCGAGCACGGGATCGGTCGCAGACGCGGCCGCCAGCCCCGCCTCTTCAAACAGGACTTCGGCTTCGGAAAGATTGCCGCGGTGAGTCTCCACGTTTGCCAGCCAGCACAGCGCCTGCGCGACTCCGATCTCGTCTTGCATTGCTCGGCTGCAGGCGAGCGCCGCCTCGGCCGACGCAAACGATTCGGCGAGGCGACCCAGCGAAAACGCGAGTTTCGCTTCGGCGATGTGCAGTCTCCACTCAATATCGCCTTGCGGCGCGCACGCCCGCAGCTCGCGGATTGATCTTTCGAGTGCTGCCGGGTCGCTGACGCTCAACGCCAATTCGATCCGGCGCAAGAGGATGCGGCAGCGTAAATCCGGATCGCCGAGGTCTGCCGCGAGTTGTTCTAAGGCCGATAAGGCTGCCTTTTGAGCGGCGCGGTTTCCTTGCCGGCATTCGATCGCTTCTTGTTCGAGAAAAATGTCGGCGCGTAAGCGTGCGTCGTCCGTCAGCACCAGCGCGCGGTTGCCCAGTGCGCGCGCCTCGTCCAACGCGCCGAGCCCGATCGATCGCCGTACTGCCGCGAGGTAGCAACGCGCGGCGTTGGATCCATCCCCCGCAAGCTCGTAATGCCGAGCGATCGTCGCCGAAAGCTCCGACGCCCGATCCGCATAGAGTTCCTCGAGCACGCGCGCCGCCCGGCGATGGCGCGCGCCGGCACGTTCCGGCGGCACTCCGTGGACAATCGCCTCGTGTACGAGGTTGTGCGAAAACGCATACTCGAAAAGCCCGCGCCCGCTCGCCTCGCGCACAATACGCCGGTCGAAGAGTTCGTCGAGCGCGCTTGCGAGGGAGGCTTCGTCCCATCCGCTCACCTCGCGAAGCGCGTCGTGCGAAAATCGAACGCCGATGCACGCGGCAATCTCGGCGGCGGTGCGGGCCTCTTCCGAGAGTTGGCCGATGCGAGTGGCCACGAGCGTTTGCAGGCTCGCAGATGGCGCAGGGCGCTCGCCCTTTCGAATGTCGTCGATGAACTGCGTCAAGAACAGCGGGTTCCCGTGCGAAACGGTAAGGAGCGTGGCGGCCGCGAGATCGGCAACGTCGCGCACCGCTTCGGTCAGTTCGCGCAGGTCGTCGAGCGAGAGCGTTCGCAACGACAAACTTTGCGCGCAGGCATCCGCGCGTGCCTCGCTTCTGAGTCGATGCAGCGGATGCGGCCTCGGCGTTTCATCGTCACGATACGTCACGACGATCATGACCGGCACTCCGGAAATCCGGCGCAACAGAAAGCGCAGGAATGCAATTGAGGCGGCTTGCGCCCAATGCATGTCTTCGAGCACCAGCAGGAGCGGGCGCGTTTGGGCGAGCCCGGATACGCAGCGGAAGAGCGATTCGAACAACCTGATGCGTTCGCTTTCGGCATCGATGCGCGGAACCTCGGGCAGCGACGCAAGGCGCGTGCGCATCTCGGGAAGCAGCTCCGCGATGCACGCGAGCCATAGGCTGGCTTTCAACGATACGACTAACGGCAGCGCCGAACGCAACGCGTCGACGATGCTCTCGTAGGGCGTTGCCTCGGGCGAACCGGTCGCCCCAACGAGCACTCGGCCTCCGCGTTCTTCGACGGCATGCGCGAGTTCGAGAACCATCCGAGATTTGCCGACGCCGGGCTCTCCACCGACGAATACGCAGGCGCCCCGGCCGCGCGCGGCACGGCTCCACGTTTCGAGCAGCCGTTCCATCTCGGTGCGGCGACCAACGAACGGCAGGATTGCCGAAGAAACGGACGCCGATGCGGCGGCAGACTCGAACGCGGCTTCCGGCTGACCGGCTTCGTCGCGCGCAATCGTCTCACGGAGCGCGAGCGTTTCCGCCATCGGCTGGACGTTGAGTTCCTTTCGAAGCAGTTGCGCAAAGCGCTCGTATTCGGCGAGGGCACCGGCCCGGTCGCCGGACTCGCAGCGAATCGCCATGAGCTGGCGCATCACGTCTTCGCGCCACGGATCGAGCGCGAGGATTTGCTGAGCCCGAGCAATTCCACGTGCGAAATCGCGTTGCCGCCGCGCTTGAGAGACCAGCTGTCCCAATGCTCCCAGAAAGGCGTTGCGGCGCCGCTCCCGCTCGGGGAAAACCCACTCGTCGTACAGTGCAACGAGCAAGTCGCCGCGATAGAGGTCGATTGCTTCTCCGAGTCGCTCCGGATCGGTCGTGAGCCGGTCGAACTCTTCGACGTCGAGCCACAAGCGCAGGTCCGGCCGCAAGCGCACGCTGTCGCCGTCGACGATCAGCGCGCGTCCATCGAGTTGCGGCGGCAGAATGCGGGACAGGTCGTAGAGGCTCATGCGCAACTTCGTTCGCGCCTGTTCTTCTTCGTCGTCGGGCCACATGACGTACGCGAGGAAGTCGCGCGCGATCGGTGCGTTGCGATTGAGGAGCATATACGCCAGGATGGGAAGCGTCTTACGAGGCGTCGCGAGTCGAAAAGGCTCGCCGTTTACCTCCATGGCGACGTGGCCGAACAGCCGAATCCGGATGTCGGGTTCGGGGCCTAAGAGTGGAGCCTCCGTCCGAGCAGCGGCGCGTCGGGCCATTCGGTTCGCTTCGCCTGCTGCCGCGCGTTCCATGTCGAACAAGGAAAAACGAGCCGCGGCGCTTGCCACGGCTCGTTGCGTGAGAGTCGAGCGTCGAGCGTTAGAACTTTACGCCCAAACCGACGAAGGGACCGTTGGCGGTCGACCCGACGGGAGCGTTGGTTTTATTGCTCAAGTTGACCCCCATCCAGCCTCCCTCGATGAAGATCGGACTGCTTCCGATCACGTATGCTGCGCCTGCCTGATACTTGTACAGCTGATATCCCAACTGAACCGTCGCCGGCGTAAGGCCCGGGTGTCCCGTGACTGACCGAGGAAACTCGTCGTTCGAAAAGTTACCGGTGATGCTCGGGTAGTACCAGAAACTCCCGAAGAACGAGAGCGGCATGTTGAGATCCGGCAGCTTGTCGATGCCAAAACCGACGCCCTGTGTGGTCGGGTACCCGTAGTTCGTCCAGTGCCAGAGGTATCCGACGCCGATGTAGACGCGCGGATTGAAGACGCGAATCGCCAAGCGATCGTCGATGTCGCTGTCGCGAGCCGAGAATGCTGGAACGAAGGTCTGATAGCCTCCGCCGATTCCCGTAACGAAACACTGCGGATCGATCGCCGTCGAACTCGGAGAACTGCCGCAGTTATGCGGATAACCGTATTGCTCGAATGAAGATTCGATCATCCACGGAATGTTGAGGGCGGTGAACTCCCATGCGCCTCGTATCGCGTAGGAACTGGTTCCGGTATTGCCCGGACTGAACTCGTTGTAGACCTTAGGCGAGATGATGTAGTCGCCCACGACGAAGATATCGTTATACGCGGGCTTGGGTGTCGGCGCGGGCGTCGGCGGCGGTGGCGGCGGTGCAGCGGTTGCCGGCGGCGGCGGTGGCGGCGGCGTAGCCGGCACGTACCGGACGACCACGACGTGCTGATCCGGGACCCATTGCACGTACGCGCCCATTCCTTCCGAAATGACGCGGACCGGCACGAGCACGTTGCCCTGATACATGATCGGCGGGACGTCTAAGGGATGCGCTTCACCGTTGATCACGACTTCCGGCTTCCCGACGGTGACTTTAACTTCCGAGCCGGGTTTGCTCACCGTCGCCGTCTTGCTTGCGGCGTCGTATGATACGGTCGCACCCATCTGCTCGAACATCGAACGCAACGGGATCAGCAGGGTGCCGCCTCTGGCTAAAGCCGCCAGAACGCGGGCTTGTTTGAGGACGTCGGGTTTGGAATAGACGTGGTGATCGTTAAAAAGAATGGGAATCTGACCCGACGGCGGCGATCCGAAATTCGCCGCCGGTGTCGACCCCGTTTGTGCCACGTGTACGCCGGCGGTCGATGGCGCCGCGATCGCGCCGAGGGTGAACGCGGCTACGATCGAGATCGCAAGCAGAGCGGTACTGATGGTTTTCACGAAATGGCCCTCCTGCGCAAATCGCAACGAAAGTGGTTGACGCTCAAATCCCACACCTTAGGACCGGTTGTTCCCTTGGCGAGGCTTGCTTAAACGCGAACCAGCTCGACCCGGCGATTGAGTGCCTTGCCGGCGTCCGTGGCGTTCGACGCGACGGGACGCGTCAAGCCGTATCCGCGTGGCGTCAAGCGCGCGCGGGCGATGCCGTAGCGGGCGACGAGGGCACCGACCACCGCCTGGGCGCGGTGCCGGCTCAACGCCAGATTGTAGGGTGCGCCGCCGTCGGAATCGGTGTACCCCTGCACCTCCATGCGCCACTGCGGGTGGTCTCGCAGCACCAGTCCGATCTCGCGAATCACCGACTGCGATTGCGGCTGGATGTGCGCGCTGCCGACGTCGAAATGAATCCCGTAAATGCGCGCGCGCCCGCTGCTTTCGAGTTCCTTCGCGAGGGGCTCGCTGACGTCGAGAACGATCGCCGCCTGCGCGCTCTGCCCGCCCGAACTCGTCGCCGTCAGCGTGTACATGTGCCGCGTCGGCGTCGCATTTGCCGGTACGTGCAGCGTCACGTGAACGGGCTGCGCGCCGGTGGCAAGCGTGAACGCGCGGCGATCGACGCCGGATCGCCAACCCGCGGCACGCTCGCCTTCGAGTGACATCGTCACCGGCAGAGCCGCGCCCGCCGATTGACGAACGACGCTAAACGTCATCGTCAGGTCGCGCGACCTCCCGAAATCGAGCGTCTCGTGCACCGACGACAACAGCGCCAGGGGCGCCGCGACGCGCGCGATGCATGGCAAGTCTGCCCCCGGCGACACGTTGTACGCGAGGCGGTTCAGCGCAAGCGCTTGAGGAATGCCTGCACGCCGGTCGTCGGCGTCGAAGCCGTCGTAAATGATGAGCCCTTTGCCATAACGAGCGTAAGCGCGCACCCAGCCGCTGGAGCCGGTCGCATTCTTGGCAAACATCAGACCGCACCAGTGCGCGTCGTTGGTCTGCATGACGTCGGCGTCGCCCAACTGCTGCAGGTAGTTCTTGAGGTAAGCGGCGGTGTCGACGTAGTGTTGGGCATCCGTTCGATCGTTACTCGCCAGCGCCGACGAATCGGCAACGTACAACACGCTGCCGCGAGCCGCGCCAGCGCCGCTAGCGGCGGTCGTGAAAGGATATGGAATGAAGGCGTACGCCGATTTCGAGCACAGGTCGGCGTCGCGCACGAGTAACACGCGACCGCCGGCGACAAAGTCGAGCAATGCGCGCTGCTGCCAGTCGGCGGCATCCTTATCGCCGGCACAGCTCATCGCGAGTACTGCAACGCGCGCCGATTGCAAATCGCTCGTGGTGAGCATCGGCAGCATGAACGTCTCGTAGCGGTAGCCTTTGGCGATGCGGGGATCGTAGTCGGCGAGTTGGCTCGGGTACCGGCCGATCACCGCAACCGTGGGCCCAGCCCCAAGCCTCGCCCGGCCGCACGCCGGAGCATGCGTAATCCGGCGCGCGAACACGCGATCGCCGTCGGGAGTGAGGCCTACCATCAGCGATCCCTGCCCGACGACGGAGAGCGACCCACCACCGCTCAACCGCGCCGTGCCGTCGACGATTAGCCCGCGATTTACGTCCCTGTATGAGACACAGGTCGCTTCAACGAGCGACCCGTCGCGTTCCATCGTTGCGATTTGGTAGTTTCCCGTCGTACCGGCGCCGTCGGGAATGCTGCCCTTCTCGCCGCCGAAAAACGCGTCCGAACCGAAGACGTTTTCGGGAGACCACAAGCCGGCAAACGACGCGTGCGGCACTGCGACGCTTCCGCTCGCCGTCAGCGTTTGAATCTGTACGTCAGCGCCCCGCGGGCGCTCGATGCGCACGCGAAGCCAGCGGGCCGCATACGGCCCTTGCAAGGATCCCGATTGATCGGCCCTCGTCAACTCGATCGTTCCCACGTCGGTAAAGGCCGTTCGGTCGTTCGTTGCGACGGCAAAGTGCAGTTGCACCGTTGCGGCCGCCGGCACGGTTGCCACGGCGGAAATGGTCGAAAGCGACGCTACCGCGGGCAACTCGAACACGAGCTCCGGCGTTCCGGAAAACGCCGGGTCGACGTGATACGCCCATCCGCCCGGCAGCGCCTCGCCGCCCGATTGCGACGCGCCGGCGCTCCAGCTTCGCACGAACGTCCCCCGCGCAAAACTCAATATGTCATTCTGAGCGGAGCTCGCGGTCGCCGTGTCATTCTGAGCGGAGCTCGCACTCGCTATGTCATTCTGAGCGGAGCCGTGAAGCGGCGCAGTCGAAGAACTGGCACTCGGCGCGGCACTCCCCATGTCATTCTGAGCGGAGCCGTGAAGCGGCGCAGTCGAAGAACGCGATGAGCAGCCAGCAAGCGCAAGCAGCGCCACCGCGAGCGCCACCGAACGGCATGTAGTCATCAAACGGCAGCATAACAACGACGCGTGCCGGTAGCGTGCGCGCACACCGGCGGCATGCGTCAAGTGTAGATTGGGAGCATGAATCGTTCGCTGATCTCGGTGCTCCTCTGTGCCGCCATCGTCGCTCCGGCAGGCTGCCACGGCGGGACGACCGCAACGACCTCCACGTCGCAATCGTCGCCGCCGGCGGGAAGGCGTGTTGCAGTCTCTCGGTCGGCTACTATAACAGTCGTTGGGGCGGCAGCACGCCCAACGTTAGCGCGCAATCACCGTCGGGCAATGTCAGCGGCGTTTCCATGGGCATCAACTCATTAGCCTTCGGCCTGCGACAGCAGCTCTTAGTGGGCATCGGTGCCTTTGGATTCGCGACCGGTCCCTATTTGGCGCTGAGCACCGGGGTCAGCGCGCTCAAGCAAGCTTCGGAAGCGATGGTCGACTGCCGCCAGGCCACGCTTACGATGGACTTCAGCGCAGGCGTTGGTTGGACGCTGCCAAAGCCGATCGTTTCGGTCGTGAACTTCCTGCTCAACGCACTCAACGTCGCCCCGCTGCTCGCTTCCGGTTCGTTTCTCGAGATGAAACCGGAGCGCATGGTCGAGTACAAGGGATCGCTGACGAAGAACTGCGCGGCCTAGCCGTTCACGGCGAATTCGTTTGCATGCCCGGCGTGGGACTCATCGGGGGGCACGACGGCGGCGTCGTCGACGCGCCGGCATTCAAAAGACCGGCCGCGGTCTTGCCGACGCACTTTGGATCCGGTACCTGGTTGAGATCGCCCGACACGTTCGCGTTACCCGCGCCTGGGCTGCCGCTTGCGGCCGAAGACGGGCTCGGCTCGGAACTCACTGCCGGCGCGGCGGTTTGCAGGTTGCCGCTCGGGTTGGGTTGCGTGCTTACGGTGGGCTGCGTCTCCGGTCCGCCCCCTCCACCGATCATGCGTTGCACCGTACCCGCCGTAGGGAGCGCGCAGGCTCCGCTGCGAACCCACTCGACGATTCCGACGGCGACGGCAATCTCCAAAATGGCCACGACCGCAACGATCCACGCGCCGACGTGACGAGACTTCTTGCCTGAAGGATGGTCTTGCATGCGAATTGTTCCTCCGACGGCTATCGTAGGCGCAGCCCGTGCGCGCCCCGTGCCCCGCAGCCCGTGTCATCCAACATGTCATCCTGAGCGGAGGCGTGCGAAGCGCGCCGCAGTCGAAGGACGCCGGCCGCAACCAAAGACAGACGTCGAAGCCAAGGAGCTAACCCTCGAGCGGCCAGACTTCCACGACGCCGTACGCAACGGCGCAGGGTGTGTTCCCGGCTTGTTCGATTGCGTCTTCGAGATTTGCGGCGTCAATCAAAGCAAAGCCCGCGATCGGCAGGTCGGCTCGCATAAACGGACCGCGGCTGGTTTGCACGCCTTTACCGCCTGGATTTCGGACCTGCACGGGAGTCCCCGCGATGCCGATGATTGCGCCCGACTCAAGAAGGTGCTCATCGTGACGATGCGCCGCGTCACGAATGTCGAGCGGTAAGCGGTTGTATCCGGCTTCGTCCCCGTATCCAATCGTGATGAACTTAGGCATAGGTGAATCCTCTTAGTGCCGTGCCGGCGCTTTCACGATATCGATAACCTCGCGAATCGTTTGAAGCACGGCGGAAACGTCATCGAGCTGGATGTATTGACGGCTCACGTTGTAATCGAAAATCTGGCGCGAGTTCGTCGAAAGGCCGAGCCAGGAGCCCTGCGCCGCTGCCGAGTCGCGTTCGAATGCCACGTGCCAACTATGGACGCTCGCCGGCGAGGGCGGCGGCTTCCCGAAATGCCAAGTCGTAAGCACGCGAATCGGGCGCGACCCATACGAAGTCACGTGCCGCTGCAGATACGTCTGATCCCAAGACATTTCTTCCATCTCGGAAATCATTGCATCGTAAAGAGAGACTTGCGTCCGCGCAAAGTGGAGGAGCGCGGCATTCAACTCGCTGGAAAAGCGCGCCTCAGGCAGGCCGCGAAAGAACATCCGGTCGCAGCTTTTTGGCGGTCCTTCGGCAAGGGCACTGCGGCATTGCCGCAATGCGACGATGATTTTCTGAAAGGCTTTGTCATCGCGTGCCTGCCATTTCTTAGGCTCGACGTCACCGTCGTCGGCGTCGACCAGCGCGATTCCGCCCACCTCTTTCATATAGCGGTCCGCAAAAACTCGCATGTTGTAACTGCCGAAGGCATGGGCAACCAGCACGTACGGCGGCGCAAGCGAAGCGGCGTGCAATGCGGCGTGCAGCTCGTCGGCGATTCGGACGCTGGTACGCGGCATAACCGCTGGGTCGCTAAAGGCATATCCGGCGCGATCGTACGCGCACGCGCGCGCCCATTGCCCGACCTGCGGCTGCACGGCTGCCCACGATGGAGACCAATCGCCGAATCCCGCATCGAAGACGACCGTCGGCGAATTCGACCCCACGCAGTAAAAGTTCAGACGACCATGACTACTCGATATGCGCTCGCCCGGCCGGGTGTAGATCGTGTCACCCGATACGGCTCCGGCCACATTCGTCGTCGACAGCACGAGGATGATGAAGCCCAGCGATCTCACGACCGCTCTCATTTCCTCCATGCTTAGCGCCAGCGGTCTCCGGTTGCGGTCACGTAGTTCTTCCAGATGTAGCCCCAAGGGAGTACGAGCGGGACGACCACGACGCCGAGGAATATCCCGAAAAAGTTGTCCGCAACGTCGGCATCGACGGAGTGTGCGAGGTACGCCGGCAGGTACGCTGCAAGCACCCAGATGAGCTTCCATGCCAACTCGAAGATCATCAGCGGCATCATGCGTACGGGGTAACGAATGCCCAGCAGCGCGAGCAGCGTTAGCGCTCCCAAGAAGCTCGTCCCGACGCCGTGCCAGAAATCCCAGGGATGCGTATGGTGCAGGATCGCCGGCCAGGTCTTCAACCCTTGCGCGACACCGATGAGCCCGAAGGCTGCTCGCAACAAATAAAGCCGGTACAGCGGCAGCTCCGGTTTGGCAACGATCATGCGAATGTATTCGAGCCGCTGCGTGCGGTTCCGGCTAAAGCTCCCTGAACCGCCGGTCTACGAGACGTCCTTTACCCAGGCTCAGCTACTCAGTGTCGACCGGATGGTAGTCGGGAGGCTTGTGCAAGAAGTACTCGCGCGAACGGACCGACGGAATCACTTGAAACGGAATCGGCTTTTGATTGAGGTTGAATAAACCGCCGATCGACGTCGCGCGCTTGTCGGTCGTGCCGAGGGAGCCCAAACCAAAGCGTCCTTCGATAAACTTGAGGATGCTGCCGTACTCGTACTGCGTGTGTGCGATGCTGCCGGCCTTGACATACGGCGAAACTATAATCACGGGAACTCGAAAACCGAGACCGCCGGCGTCGTCGAAGAACGCGGGTGGAACGTGATCGTAGAAGCCGCCCCAATCGTCCCAGAGAATGATAATCGCGGTCGAGTTCCAGTAGCTGCTTTGCCCGATCGCGTTCACGACCGACGCGACCCACGACGGTCCGTAGTCGACGCCGTGGATCGTCCACGGGTGATCGGAGTCCTGTGAAGTCGGGATTACCCACGAAAGCATGGGTAGTTTCCCGCTCGTTACGTCAGTCAGAATGTTCGTCTCGGGCATCGAGATGTTCGTGGTCCACTCGGGGCCGTTATAGATGGCGTCGATCGCGCCGAACGCGTTCCACATCTCGCTGACCGTCCCGGGCTTCTGAAGCGGCGCGTAATACTTCCACGTAACCTTATGCTTGTCGAGGAGATCGCGCAGCGTGCCCGTGGGATACGTCAGACACGGGTAGGGGCCCTTATCGTGGAGGAATTGCCCCTGGATCGTGATCAGCGACGTCACCGTACTCGGCGGTGCGTTGCATTGCCAAGTCCCGGTTGAAGGATCGTCAATTAGACTCTCGGTCGAGTTAATGGCAGTGCCCCCGGCTATGAGATCCTGGTGCGCGCTGAAACTGCCGCTGCCTTGCGTCTGAAAAAAGTTGTCGGCGAGCGCGTACTGCTGCGCCAGCGTCCAGTACGGCGTAATCTGGGAGGGGTCGACGTATCGGTAGGGATACTTGCCGGCTTTCTGGCTCTTATTCCCGTCAATGTCTTGCAGGTCGAAACCGTCCATCTTGCACTTGCCGCCCTGAAGATCGCAGTCGGTCTGATAGTCGCCGTACTCGTGGTCGATGTCCTCCGAAACCAGCGGTCCCATCTTTAGTGGAATCACTTGGCCCGTGTGCATGGTGCCGTGGGTCGTACCATTGGCCTTTGGGAAGGTCGCAAAGAGATTGTCGAAGCTGCGGTTTTCCTGGATGATCAGCACGATGTGCGTGATGCTAGCGGCCGCCTTTTGGTGAGATGCCTGCGAAAGCGACAGCGCGGGGGAAGCCGGTGCAAGCGCGCCCGCACCTCCCGAGCACCCGCTCAGAGCGAGGGCAATGGCGACAAGAGCTGGGACAATAGCGCTTGAAAACCTCATCAGTTGATCATCCCCGTTTTTAGGCCACAACAGCTATTCGGTGTCGACGGGAGCGTTGGAAGGCGGCCGGTGCAGGAAATACTCGCGCCCGCGCACCGACGGGATCACCTTGAAAGTTCGCGCCTTCTTGTTGAAGTTGAAGATGTTGCCAATTGACTTCGCGCGAACGTCGGTCGTCCCCATCGACCCCAGGTGGAACGTCTGCTCGACGAACTTCAGAATGCTGCCGAACTCGTACTGCGTGTGCGCGATCGTCCCGGCCGGAACGTACGGCGAGATGACGAGCATCGGCACGCGGAACCCGAGGCCGCCCGCGTTATCGAAAAACGCCGGAGTGTGGTGATCGTAAAAGCCGCCCCAGTCGTCCCATACGACGACGATCGCCGTTGAGTTCCAATAGCTGCTTGTGCCGATCGCGTTGACGACCGACGCGACCCACGAGGGGCCGTCGTATTCTCCGTTGAGCGAGTGCGGGTGATCGGAATCGACTTGATCGGGAATCACCCACGACACCGCGGGCAGCTGGCCGTTCGTAACGTCGGTGAGGATGTTCGTCTGCGGCCACGTCACACAACTCGCATTGCCGCAATTCCAGGGTTGCGAACTCGGCGGCCACTCCGCACTCTTATAAACGGCTTGAATCGCTCCATAGGCGTTCCAAAGTACCCCTACCGAATCGTTCTTCCCCGGCGGCGCATAGTATTTCCACGTCACGCCCTTGGCGTCGAGCAGATCGCGCATCGTACCGCCGGCATACGTGAAGCACGGGAACGGACCGCCGCCGTCGAGATACTGCTTGTTCTTCGTCAACATCGACGTGACAATTCCCAGCGGCGCGCCGCACGTCCAGTTGGTGCTATCGTTTTTCGGATAGTCGATGATGCTGCCGGTGTGGTTGTTGTACGTATAACGCGTGCCTCCGGCGATGAGGTCTTGATGGCCGGTAAAGCTTCCGCTGCCCTGCGTTTGGAACATCTCGTCGGCTAACGCATACTGCTGCGCCAGCGTCCAGTACGGCTGAATGTTTGACGGGTTGACGTATTGGTACATTTTTGTACCGGCGGGATGGTTGCCGTCGTAGCCTTCCTGAGCAAAGCCGTCCATTCCGCCGTTATCGTAGTCGGCGACGTACGGTTTATACGTGTGATTGAAGTCGAGGTTGGGAAGCCCGCCTTCGGTGAGCTGAATCAGGATTCTCTTGCCGTTTTTGAGATAGTAACCCGACGTCGCGCCATCGGCATTGGGAAACGTCGCGAACAAGTTATCGAAACTGCGGTTTTCCTGAATCATGATTACGATGTGCTGGATCTTTGTACCGCCGCTCTGCTCTCTCGTCTGACCTGAAAGTATGGTGGCTTGGTTTGAAGAAATGAGCGGAGCCGGCGGACCAGCGGCCGAACAAGCCGCGAAAATCGAAAGCGACGATAACGCTCCGAGAAAAGCAAAATGTCGCACACGCATACTCATTGGCTCCTTTTAGGGGCGATGATTCTCGTAGCCAACCGGTGCTCCCCGCCCGGGGAGCCAAGCGCCCGCCACGAAGGGCGGACGCCTTTCAACTCACGGCATCCTCGCGCAGGAGCAAGACGCGAAGATTACTTCTCCAAGACCTCGACTGTGTTCAACGGTTCCTTGCGAATGCAGAGGCTTCTGCGATTAAAGAAGACCGCGGTCATTCTTTCGGTCCTAGAGCACCAGTTGCTGATCGAACTCAGTCCGGCGTCTTTCTATGGTCCCACGGCGAGTCCAAATGGTTGCGAGAATCCTCCACCGATCGTTACCAGGCACAATGACGACTGACAACCCTTTGGAATCTCTCTTACCGCGCTATTGCCGTCGTCCGAAACGTAAACGTTACCTGTAGCGTCTGCTTTTGCTGCGACCGGGTCGCTGAAACCGCCCACTATTACCTTTACGCACGACTCCGAAGCGCAATGCTGGGGCATTTCCTTGACTTCCTTATTTCCGCGATCGTCAACGTAGACGTTACCGTTTCCGTCCAGTGAGACGCTCCAAGGAATGTACCATCCGCCGCCTAGACGGGCCACGCATGACGCCGAGCGGCAATTTCGCGGCATTTCTGAAACGTAATAGTAGGAGGCAACGTAGACATTCCCGTGCGTGTCGAGCGCAATATCGGTGGGTCCGTAATCCCACGGATGGTATCTCGGACCAACGAAAGCATTCCCGCCCAATTTCAGCACGCACGAGTTGTTTTGACAGCCGGCCGGAACTTCTTTGACGTATCCGTGGCTATAGTCGGGGACATACAGGTTGCCGTGCTTGTCGGATACCGTGTTGAACGGATTGAGATAATCGCCAGGCATTGTTGAAGCACAACTGACGTTGTTACACCCGGGTGACATCTTATAGACGGCCGTATTGTAGTCGCAAGTGTTGCTCACGTACAAGTCGAGAGATGCGTCGACGCTCACGAACGTCGGGCACGAGAATCTCTTGCCGACGGTAACAACGCAACTAGCGTAGCGGCACGCTTTTGGAATTTCCTTTACGACCTTTCCGCTGTTATCGGCAACGTAAATATCGTGCAGTGGCGCATTGTTTGCCGAAGTGATGTCGAGCGGCGAGGCAACGATCGGGGCGGACGCATTCGCCCCATCTTTAGGAGTGAGATTCGATTGGGACGCGCCGGAACAGCCGGCTAAAATAATGACGCCGAGGGCGGCGACCGCTGCGCCTATTCGAGAGTGCATGTTTCCTCCGCGAAGCACAACGGCACCGAGCCATTAAGGGTCCAGCGGGAAAAAACGCGATTGCCTTCCCACGGCCCTGACCGGCGCCTGGTTGGCTGCCGATAGCATATCACTCGGAGGGTTTACCAGCAAGCGCTGGATCGATACCTCAAGGCCGTAGGAAGTAAGGCGCCGCAGTCCGTTCGGAGGAACCGTGGAGCCCGATTAAGGCTTTGTCGTCGCGACCGGTTTGGGCGCCGCGGCCGAACACTGGGCGGCGCTGTTCATGACCGTCTTCGCCGCTTCGTTTTCGCGCGCCGTCGTTTCCTGGATCGTCCAATGCAGCGCTTCGAGCAGACGCGTGACCGGGTTGTAACCGAGCGCCAGCCCCGGAATGGCGGCGAGATTGAGATCGTAGGGATTCGCCGGGAGGCCGGCTTGATTCGGATCGACCAGCAGCGGATTCGGCGACGGCGTTCCGATCCCAGTCCTGCTTCCGGTTGTGTCGGGTTGATTCACCGCGCTGATGAATTCTTGCCCTGCGTGCTGCAGGTCGCCCATCTGCTGCGTCGCAACGAAACCGCCGATGATGTCGAGCGCCGCGTTTTGCGTCGCCAGCGCCTTGAGCAGTTTGGCGCGAATGTCTTGCAACTGCTTGTCATCGTCGGGGTTGCCGGTGCCTTGCATGAGTGCCGGAGAATCGAGCAGTTTCTGCGTCGCGATAATGTTGTTGGCAATCGGGCTGACGAGGTTCTCCATGCCGAGCAGCGCCATATTCTGGCCGGCCGTCATGTTGCTGCCTCCCGATTCGCCCGACATCACGGTGCCGCCGTTCGGTCCGGCGGAGTTGCTCACCGAGTTATCGACGCCGGTGAGCGCATCGCGATTGTAACGCGAGAAGAGTTCGGGTCCCTTCTTGATGTTCTGATCGTTCTGCAGCATCATGCCGATCGCCGGCGCGATGTGTTTGTGCAGTTCCGAGCAGAGCGGCCGCGTGATGATGTGGTAAATCTGCGGCGGCGGGGTCCCGCTCTTGGGTTCCGGGGTTGCGGAGGTTCCGGCCGCCGAGGTCGGGGGAGCTAGTGCGAACGCGGCGACTGCCACGATCAGCGCTACCGGGAGTGCCTTGTGCATCTGTCCCATACTACTCCCCCAACGCCCGGAATGGCCTGCTTGTTACGCTTCTTTCTACGGCGCGGCTACGGGGTGAGGCCGACCGAAGTCGGCATCGTCATCGTTCCGGAGTCGGCGACGTTGCCGTCGTGCGACCACACGAACTGCTGTCCGCTTGCATGCACGCCACGCCCGAACTGCACGCTCCACGAGCCGCTTTGCGCGCCCTCGAGGCCTGCGATCGGAATCTTCATCGTGACCGTGTAGCCGCCGTCATACGTCGCACCCGAGGCTTGGAACGCGGGCGCCGTGCCCGACGTCGCGGTCGCGCCGCTCGAGCCGTCGGGCGCCGCCGCGAAGCGATACGAGGTTCCCGACGCGCCGCCGGGCTGCACGTCGATCCACACGAGATCGCCGTCGCTCTTTCCATCGGTAACGGAAGCCGAATTGATGCGCTCTTGCTGCGCCGCGTCGAAGCGCACGTAGAGATACGTTCCGTCGGTCGCTACGCGCGCGACCGTCTGTTCGTTGGCGTCACGCGACTGCGTGCTGTTCCATCCGAGCTGCGCGGCGGCCGCAGGTTGGAAATCTGCGTCGTCGGCACGCGGATCGACCGAGGGCGCGGTCCGCGTCGTCGGAACCGAAATTGCCGACGCGGCCGAAGCGGGTAGCGCACTCGCCGCAAGCAGCAGCCCGGCAAGTGCGAACGTCATGGTGGATTTCACGATAATCGTCTCCTATTGATGGTTGCGAGTTGCCCCATGGTCACGCTGGAAACTGACGTATGTACGCGCCGAATGCAATCGGGTTTCATGTGCCAACATCGCGGCGTCATGTGCCAAAACGCTGACACGCTACGTTCCTTTCTCTGCACCGGCATAAAAGATCACTTTGAATATCGCTTGCGGCACCGTTACGAGCGTATTCGGATTACCGTACGCGACGTAAAACTCGGCATGCCGCGTCAGTAGGTGATAAGCGACGCTGATGTTGGAGCACGTGCCCAGGCAGTCGCCGCCTCCGTTGGGCTGCGGCGGATACCCGACCACGCGCCGCACGCCGATGCCGAACGACGAGTTGGCGGTGATCTGATAGGAGTAGCTCACGCTTTCGAACCATTGGATGTTGGCATCGACGCGCGGAAACCACTGAGCCGTGTCGTCGAGCGCGAGCGTCAGCGCGCCGCGATTGCCGACGCGCATCGTCGACGACCGGAACCAGGTGTCGAGTTTGCCGCCGTCGTTGCCGTATTGTCCGGTGCTGTAACTGATGCTCGTTGGATACGGCGACGAGCCGTGATAGGGAAAGTTGCCGGGGTTGTTGGTCTGCAGTCCGCTATGATAGGTGAACGCGAAGCCGGCGTTCTGCGAGATCGGCGTCAGCAGACCCGTGCCGGTCGCAGAATCGTTGAAACGCCAGTAGTTCGATCCTGAGAAGAGTTGAAAGTCGAGCGCGCTCTTGGTGAGCACGTCGAGGAGCAGCGAGTTGTCGCTCTGCGCCTGCCCCTGCGTCGGGCCCTGGTAGCGGTCGATAAACCCGGCGACGCCGACGGCGGCGAGTCTGTCCGACGGCGCGAACGTCCAGATTTTCGCCGAGTAGAGTGCGTAACCGGCGATGCCCGGATGCGAGATAAAGCCGTCGGCGGGATTGTAGTACTCGCCGAGTTTGCGAACCGAACCGAAGAATCCGAAGTCTTGGTTCGCCCAGCCGCCGCCGAAATCGTAGCGTTGCGCCTGATCGGGCACGAGCACGTTCGTACCCGAATCGCTGCCGTAGTTGAAATATGCCGAGATGTGTTTGAGGTCGGAATACGCGATCCCGGTCGTGAACACCGCGTCGACGAAGTCCGCCGTGTTCACCGCAACGCGCTGCGACGAGATGTACCAGCGCTGATCCGGCGATGAGTAGTTCAGCGCGCTGGCGATGTCGCTGCGCCCGTCGTCGCCGAGGGCGTCGAAGGTCGCAAACGAGAACGGGCCCTGTTTCCCCTCGACCGCGTAGCCTTCGCGCGGCGTCGGAATCGCCGGCGTATATAACTCTTGAATCTGCGGGCACGCGTCGCAGTTGAACTGCTGATAGAAGTTCGCGCCCTGCGTGAAAAACGGCCGCACTTCGGCGTAGTAGCGGGCGAACACGGTCGGCGAGATCGATTGTTGGTCGAGCTCGACGTTGGAGTAGTCGGGATGGAACGTCGCGACGAACGCCGCCGTCGGCGTGATCGGAATCGAGAGGTCCGCGCCCACGCGGCTGGTCGATCCGCCGATCGTTTTCGATGCCGCCTCCGCCAGCGCGTAGGTCGCGACGCGCGGTTTGGGGCGCGACGGCCGCACGTTGACTAGCGGCATCGTCATCGTTCCGGCTCGCGCGACGTCGTCGGGGCTGTTCTGCGTCGCGTCATACGACCACACGTCTTGCTCGCCGGTCGCGTGCACCGACCGCACGAACTGCACTTTCCACGGATGCGACGCGGCGATTCCGCGCATGATCTCCAGCGGAATTCGCATCGTCACCGTGTAGCCGCCGTCGTGCGCCGCGCCGAACGACTCCCAACTCGGCGAGTAACTCGTGTTCTCCGACGACGTTTGATAGTGCGTTCCGTTAGGCGTGGCTTGGAACTGGTAGAAGAAACCGTTCGTTCCGTTGGGCCAGAGGTCGATCCAGACGGCGTCGTCGCTGCCCTGGCCGACGTTGTTCGTGTGCTGCGCGGCCGCGATCGGCTCTTGCTGAGTCGCGTCGAAACGAACGAAAAGCGCCGTACCGTCGGTCGAAATCGCCGCCGTCGTCGCGTCGCGCGCCGGGCGCTCGGCGAGCACGTTCCACCCGAGTTTTACCGCGGCGGCCTTGTCCCATGTGGTGGCCGGCGACGACGGACTGAACGGCGGCGTGAAATTCGGTACGACGATATGCGGATAACCGCTCAATGCCGCCGCGGGCGCTTGCGTGAGCGCAAAAAGGCTCGCAAAGACTGCCCCGGCGCCGCGCTTCACGGCAGGGTCGCGCCGGCCAGCGTCGAGCGTGCGTGCGCCCGCAGCGTGTTCGCATCGAGAGCCACGCACGTGTGAGGATCTCGACCGTTACACAGCAGCGTACCGCGAAAATCCGCACCGCCGACATCCGCACCCTTGAACTCGGCGCACTCGATGCGACTGCCGTTGTCCTCGCGCGTGCAGAGTTTCGCGCCGCGCAGGTTCGCGCCGTGCAGGTTCGCGCCCGCGAAGTCCGCGCCTTGAAGATCCGCGCCGGCAAATCCGGCGCCGGAGGCCCGCACGTCTTGAAAGTCGCCGCCGATCGCCGCGATGCCGTGGAGATCCCGGTTGGTCAGGTTCGCTCCGCGCAGGTTGCACCCGACACAGTTGCTCAGCACGCTGCGCGCGTCGGCGTCGCCGATGCCGTCGAACACGTCGCGCAGGTCGATGCCCGCCATGTCGGCTCCGTCGAAGCGCGCACCGGCGATTCGCGCGCCCTGAAGGTCGACGCCGGCGAGATGCGCACCGCGGAAGTCTGCGCCGCGCAGGTCGGCGTGCTTGAAGTCGGCGCCGGTGAGCGCCGCACGCTGCAGGTTCGCTCCGTGCAAATCGGCGCGCGCGAAATCCGCTCCGACGTAGGCCACGCCGCCGAGGTCGAATCCGGCGAGATTGCGGCCTGCGAACGAGCAGCCGACGCACGATTTCGGCATTCCGGGCGCAAGCCCGAGCAGCAGTGCGGCGGCGAGAACGGCGATGGTCTTCGGCATGGTCGCTCCTTTCCGGTGCGATGAGGGCGCAAGAAACCAGGGCCTCCTCTGCGAGGCCGTTGCGAAACGAAACCAGAGTCTTACGCTAGCCGGTCACGGCTTCGGGCTTTCGTTCCCGGGAAAGTCCGTTCCGACGAACCGCGCCTGCGACAGATCGACGTGCGAGAGATCGACGCTGCCGAGATCGCAGCCGTTGAACACCGCATTTCTGAGAATCGCTCCCGTGAGACGCGCGCCGCTGAAATCCACTCCGGTGAACGTGGTGCCGGTCAGGTTCGCGCCGGCGAGATTCGCGTGCGAAAAATCCACGCCGTTCACGTGCACGTGCGAGAGATCCAGGCCGCCTAAATTCGAATCGGAGAAGTCGCAGCCGGTGCACGTGTTGAGCACCGAGCGCGCCTCCGACGACGTTAGTTGCGCTTTGCGGAAGTCGCATCCCGTCAGCACCGCTCCGGTGAAGTCGGTGCCGGTCAGGTCTGCTTGCGTGAAGTCGCATCCGGTCAGCTTTGCGTTGCGGAACGAGGCTCCGCGCAGGTTCGACCCCGTAAAGTCTACGCCGTTGAAGGTGCCGCCGCTGAAATTCGTTCCCGACAGATTCGCCTTGCTCAGATCGCTGCCGGTGAGGTTGATGCCGCGCATGTCGCGGCCCGACCAGTTCGCGCCGCTCATATCGCAGCCGCTGCAATTGCGCACCGAACTGCTGTCAGCCAGGTGCATTGCGTGCGGCGCGGCGGCAGCCATCGCCGCCCGCGTTGCCGCCGATACCGACTTCGAGGCGGCTGCCATTGCGCCCGTCGCAAACGCATGCTCGAAGGCGGGAACGTCGACGTCGATCGGCGGAATGACGATCGTCTGGCGCGGTACGTGCACGTTGACTGCGGGCACCTGCATCTTCATCGCCGGCATGTGCACGTGCACGCCGGGATGAGCGCTCGTGAGCGGTTCGGGCGACACTTCCGCAAGCACGCGAATGTACTTGTAGATCTCCTTGGTCTTGGTCAGGGTCTTCATCTTGACTTCGACGGACGGCGTCGGCGTTGGTTCGGCGCGAAGCGGAGTCACGACGTTCTTCTCCACGACCGATTCGCGCTGTACCGCAACCTGCAGAGCGTGCGTAGCTGGTTGCGCCTGCAGTGGTGCCGCTACCGACGGCGCGACCAATTGCATCGCGAAGGCAAGGGCGCCGACGACGGCGACCGTCACCGCCGCGGGCCCGAGCGACAGGCTCGTCGCCGCATTTCGTCCCGCTCCGAGCAATCGCTCGATGCGCAGCGAGATATGTTTGCGCGTTGCGAAGACGCCCGGCGCCGCCATCGGACGATACGGCCATGCGGAGGTCTCAGCCATCTTCGCCAAACACGTGGCGTAGGGACGCACGAGTCCGGTCGCGGCAAGCACCCAGTCGTCGCACGCGACCTCGCGTTCGAGATCGAGCTGCTGGCCGACGAAGTGCACCGCCGGATTCCAGCCGAAGAGCGCGATAGCAACGCGCTGCACGCCGTTCGTCCAATCGTCGGCACGGCGCAGATGCGCAAGTTCGTGCAAGCTGATTTGGTCGACTTCGCTCTCGGAAAGCCGCTCGAGCAGCGAGCGCGGAATCAAAATCATCGCATCGAAGAGCCCGACCGCAACCGGCACGTCGATTTCGTCGCTCACGCAGAGGCGCACGTCGCGACGACCCTTCCCGGCCGACGTCCAGCGCGCCATCGCGTCGCGGTACTCGATCGGCAGCGGAAGCGCGTCGCGCTTGAGCTGCTCGAGCCGGAACAGCCCGATTCCCAGCCGCAGGAACGCGAACAGCGCGAGGCCGGCCCAGATTGCCAAGACTGCCAGCACCACGGGAAGTGGCAGCGTTATGCGGAAACGTTCCGGGAGGCGCGGTGCCGTGAATGCGGCACTCGTCGGCTCGCCGGTGCGAGACGTTTCGACGCTGGGGACTCGAGTGGCGTGGGACGGAACGGCGGTGAGGGCGTGCGTCACCATGGGAATGGGCACCCTCACCGCCGCCGCGGTCACCGCCGTCGGCGACGACGGCGTGAGGAACGGAAGCGTCGTTGCGATCGGTACGACCACCGTCGCGACGAGCGTTGCGCTCCACACGATGTAACGCGTAGCGGCGTTGATTCCGGGCCAAGCCCGCAACAGCAGCCAGATGCAGACGACGAGCAGGGCGCCTTCCCAAAGCGCGTTGACCGCAATCGCGGTAACTGCGCCGGCGAAGTGCGCGAGCCCGGTGGGCATCGAGGCGATCATGAGCCGCCCTCCTCGTACTGCTCGATCAGCGCCTTGAGACGTTGAAGTTCGTCGTCCGAGGGGCGCTCGGTCTCGATCAATCGTAAGGCCAGCGAGCTCGAGCTGTTTTCAAAGAATCGTGAAAGAAGATGGCCGACGGCACTGGCCGCCGCGTCGTCTCGCGCCAGCAGCGGGCGGTAGACGAAGGCGCGTCCGGCCTCTTCGTGGGCGACGTAGCCCTTCTGTTCCAGAATCCGCATCGTCGTGAGGACGCTGTTATAGGCCAACGGGGGCGGCGGCAGCGCCGCGGTCACTTCCGCGACGGTCGCTTGCCCCTTCTCCCACAGGATTTCCATCAGCCGTAACTCGGCTTCGGTCAAAGTCTTCGATCGCTTTCGAGCCACGCGTCAACAGCCTCCGAAACGGGTTCTCCTAATAACTTAGTTGCAGTCTACGTCAAAGCCCCGCCGATGTCAACTAAATGTTTAGGTGTCACTTCGGCGGATCCTCATCTCATCCTAAGCGGAGCGCCGAAGGCGCACAGTCGAGGGGGCGCCAATAAGGGGTGGCTGATGATGAGACTCCTCACGACGGGGCGCTCGCGCGCGTGCGCCGTTGCCTTCGCCGCGCTGCTCTCCGCTTGCGGGAAAGGCACGCCGCTGACCAGCGGCACGGCCACGCCGTCCCCGCCCTTCGTGCCGAAGGTGACCAGCGAGTACGTGATCCCGACCACCGGCAGCCAACCGATGGGCATTGCCGTCGGCTCCGACGAGAATCTATGGTTCACCGAATTTCATGCCAGCAAAATCGGACAGTTGAACACCTCTGCGAAATTCTTGGAAAACTCGACGCCGACGGCGGGCGCCGGTCCGAACGGCATCGCTTCCGGTCCGAACTCGCTGATGTGGTTTACCGAAACCAACGTTTGGAAGATCGGACAAATCACGCTCGGCCCCACGCCGACCTTCACCGATTTCTTGCTGCCGAATCCGGCGGCGCGGCCGACCGGCATCGCGCTCGGTTCCGATGGCGACATGTGGGTGACCGATCCCGGAACGAGTTCGATCTGGCGCGTCGACCAGCGCGGCAACGCGACGTTCTGCAGAGTCACCACGGGCGCGCAGCCGCTCGGCATCACCAACGGTCCCGACGGAGCGATTTGGTTCACCGAGCCCGGCATCGACAGCGTCGGGCGTCTGCCGGTATCCAAGCGCTGCTCCGGACTCGTCGAGTTCAAAGTGCCGACGGCGAACGCGAGTCCCGCGGGCATCACGGCGGGAACCGACAATGCCCTATGGTTCACCGAACACAACGCGCAGAAACTCGGACGCATCACGCTGACCGGACAGATCACCGAGTATCCGCTTGCGGGCACGAAGACGCCCGACTCCATCCTCGAAGGTATCGACGGCAACTTCTTCTTCACCGATACAGCCGGCAATCAGATGGGCGAGTTTTTCCCCAAGAATCAAAAGGTCAGACTTTTTGCAATCCCGACCGCGAACTCGCAACCGACCGCGATGACGTTTGGCCCGGATGCGCAGATCTATATCACCGAAACCGGCGCCAGCCAACTCGCCCAGTTCAAATACTTTTAACTGAAGCGCGCACGGCACGCGCTCTTTAACATGTCATCCTGAGCGGAGGCACGCTCCATGTCATCCTGAGCGGAGGCACGCTCCATGTCATCCTGAGCGGAGGCGCGTAGCGCCGCAGTCGAAGGACGAAGCACCGCGTGAATTACCGCGACTCGTCGGGTTGCGCATCGATTTCTGCAAGGGCGCAGACGCGCGCATCGGTGACGCCGATCAGCAGATACCGCCGTCCCGCTTTTATGACGTGAATGCTCGCGCGCGGCGAGAGGACCGCGGACTCAAGCACGCTGACGAACCGTCCGTCTGAACGTGCGCGCCAGGCCGCGCCTTTGACGAACCGTCCGACGAACGCGAGGCCCGCTAACACAATCGCGACGAGCGCCAGCGCAAGCGCATAGTTCGCCCAGAAACTCACGACCCGAGGGTACCCCGATCGGCACGAATGCGGACGCGCCGGCCATGAAGACCGGCGCGTCGCTATCTCGGCCTGTGGCCGCGCGTCAACCTTGTTTATTCGTCGGTACGCAGAGCAACTGCGGCACGCCGACGGTGACCGTATCCATAATGAACTGATTGGTATAGGGTCGCGACTGTTGAATGGCCGGACCTTTAATCTGATAACACGCGAGATGATTGGCCGGCAACGGAACCCGCATGTTCACTCCGGAGAGCACTTTTTTCGTGACCGGCGTACAGAAGAACTGGGGCGCTCCCACCGTCGTCTTGTACGACTGGAATTGGTCCGTTAATTGGACTACTTCTTGTTGAATGGGTTTCATCTGCGCCATGTAGCACTCGAAGTGTGAAAACTTCACGTCGGGTTGCATCGCCGCAGCGGCCGGCGCCGGCGCCGTAACGCGTCCGATTGCGAAGGACGCAATAATCACAAGGGCGCCGATCGCCATAGTCAGGTAGCGCATAAAAGCCTCCTTTTAGCTAACCAAGCATACACCCGCCCGCTCCGACTGCCAAGAAATTTCCCATTCGACCGCACATTGACAATCTGACGTCATGACAGCATACTGTTACCGTGGTCAAGAAAATGGTCTATCTCGACGTGGAGCAGAACCAGACCGTGAAGCGCCTTGCGCGCGAGGCAAAAACCTCCGAAACCGAGGTGATTCGGCGCGCCATCATGGCGTACGGCGACGCTTGCGCAATGCAAATGGAAGCCGACAAAGCACGCGTTCGGAAATACAACAAGGCTCACCCCGAAGGGTGGGCAGACGATCCTACGGAGTGGTTTCACGGTTGACGCCTGGGAGCATCGTCGTAGTCGATTGGCGCGATGCGTTGCCTGAATCGGGCGAGTCCAATAAATTGCGCCCGGCGATCGTCGTGGGCGGTCAGCGCTTATACGACGATAAAATGGACTATCTCTTACTCGTGCCGATAACGGCCGATTCTAACCTCTGCATCGCCGGTGCGACGATTACTATTCCTCCTACGAAAGAGAACCGCTGCAGCAAGTCCTCCTATGCGCTCGCCTGGAACGTCCAGACCGTGCCGAAACGCCGCGTACGCGCTACACAAGCACGAGTGAAGGATTCCCAGCTCGAGGAGTTACGGGATCAAATCGCACGCCTCGTCGATCGCTAGAACGAAGAGCGAAGGTTTTATACCGCCGGAACGGCTTCGTTGGCGACGAGCGCGCCGTTCAGCGACTCGCCGGCATCGACGCGATACTCTTTACCAACGATCGTGTCGCGCAGAGTTGCACCGCTTCCGACGGAGGCGCCTTCCCATAGGATGCTGCGCTCGATGCGCGCGCCTTCGCCGACCTGTACGCCGTCGCCCAGCACGCTCGGGCCGGCGATCGTTGCGCCGTCGCCGATCCGCGCGCGCGCGCCGACCCACACCGGTCCCACGATGCGCACGTCTTTACCGAGCGACGCCGTCGGGTCGACGCCGGACGCCCGCGTCGCCGGAATCGTGAACGCGCCGCTGACAACGTCGAAACTCGCGCGCCGATACTCCGACGGCGTGCCGATGTCGCTCCAATACGCGCCGCGTGCGTCGAATCCGTAAAACGGTTCGCCGGCCGATTGCAGCGCCGGAAACACTTGTTTGCCGAAATCGTAAAACGTCCGGGCGGGAATATGCTCGAAGATTTCCGGCGAGAACGCATAGATGCCCGTATTAGCGAGCCGGCTGCGTTCGGTGCCTTTCGCGGGCTTCTCTTGAAAGCCGACGACCTTGCCGCGATCGTCGAGCACCACCACGCCGTATTGATCGACCTCGGCGCACTCGACGAGGCCGATCGTTGCGACGGCGCCGCGCTCGCTATGGAACGCCAGCAGGTCGCCCAGCGGCAAATCGGTGAGGTCGTCGCAACCGCAGACGACGAACGTTCCGTCCGAAAAGAACGACTCGAGTCTTTTCATCGCCCCGGCGCTGCCGAGCAGTTCCGGCTCGTACGAATACTCGAGCCGCACTCCGAAGCGCGAACCGTCGCCGAGCCGGTCGACGATTGCCTCGGCAAGGTAGTGCAGATTGATCGCGATTTCGTCGAATCCGTGCGCCTTCAAGTAATGAATCACGTGCTCGGCGTTGGGAACGCCGGCAACCGGCACGAGCGGTTTGGGGACCTGCTTGGTGAGCGGATAGAGCCGAGTCGAAAGGCCGCCCGCCAAGATCATCGCCTTCACGAATTCACCGAACCTCTTTTGCGGCGCAACCCGAAACCTTCGAGCGCCGCGAGCCAGACGAAGGCCGGCAACGCCAGTTGTCGCCTCCAGCGTTGCGGCTCTTTCGCCAGGCGATAGAGCCACTCCAGCCCGTAGCGCCGCATGAGCCGCGGCGCTCGAACGACGCGCCCGCCGAGGACGTCGAACGAACCGCCGACGCCGATTCCGGCGCCGCAGCCGGTCGCCCGAAGATGTTCGGCCAGCCAAAACTCTTGTCGCGGCGAACCCATCCCCGCAAATAGTAATTTCGCGCCGCTCTCGCGGATCTGCGCAGCGACTTCGCCCGATTGCGCGTCGGTGAAATAGCCGTTCCGCGATCCCGCCACGATCAGTCCGGGATGGCGTACCTCGAGAATCGCGGCGGCGTCGGCGGCAACCCCTTCAGCCCCACCCAGAAAGTAGACCGGGACGCCGCGCGCGGCCGCCAGCGCGCAGAGCCGCTCGGTGAGTTCGACGCCGGTCACGCGTTCGCGCAGGGTCGCACCGCGCCGGCGCGCGACGGTCAGCACGCCGACGGTATCGCACAACGAAAGCGCGCTGGCATTGACGACCGCTCTGAATCGCTCGTCTTTCTGCGCGGCCACGACCATCTCGGTGCCGAGCGTGACGACCTGCGCGCCGTCGCCGTGCAGCGCGAGTGCGAGAATCCGTTCCGCCGCGCTCTCCGCATCGATCGCGTCGAGCCGGCAGCCGAGAATCTCCACGGAATCCGCCATGCGTCGTTATTCCGCCGGAAGCAACGGACGCAACCGCGCGGCCAGCGCCTCGGGCATCGCGTCGAGCGGCAACCGGCACGCACCCGCGCGAAAACCGATTTGGTTCATCGCCCACTTGATCGGAATCGGACTCGTCGTCGCAAAGAGCGCGTCGATCAGCGGCAGCAACCCGAGATGGATCTCCGCCGCCTCGCCGGTGCGGCCCGCGCGATACGCGTCGAGCATGCGCCGGTATTCGCGCGACGCGAGATGCGTCGCGACGCCGACGACGCCATCGGCGCCCATCGCCAAGCACGGAAGAAAGAGATGATCGTCGCCCGCCCACACTTTGAAGCCCGGCGCGCGACGCGCGAGAATCGTGCCGATTTGCTTCAAATCGCCGCTCGACTCTTTGACGCCCGCGACGTTCGCGTGTCGCGCGGCCAGTTCGAGCAGCGTCTCCGGCAACATGTTCGCACCGGTTCGGCCCGGAATATTGTAGACGATCACCGGCAGGCTCGTCGCCTGCGCGACGGCCCCAAAATGTTCGAGCATGCCGTTTTGCGTTGGCTTGACGTAGGGCGGCACGACCGCCAGAATCGCGTCGGCGCCGGCGGTCTGCGCCTGCGCCGTCAGCGCGACCGATTCGCGCGTCGAACTCGTGCCGGCGTTGGCGATCACCGCGGCGCGGTCGCCGACGGCCTCCTTTACCGCGGTCCAGAGCGCGACGCGCTCGGCATTATCGAGCGACTGTCCTTCGCCGGTCGATCCCGCCACCACCAATCCGTCGGTATCGCGATCGACCAGCCAGCGCGCGAGACGTCCCGCCTCGACCGCGTCGAGTGCGCCGCCGGAATCGAACGGCGTAATCATCGCGGTAAAGATCGCGCCAAGTTTTACCATGTCGTCACGCCTTGTCATCCTGAGCGGAGCCCATGTCATCCTGAGCGGAGGCGCGAAGCACCGCAGTCGAAGGAGGCGTAGTCGAAGGACCCATCCGTGGGTCTTCCTCGTCGAGATGAAACTGGTCGTGCACGGCGCGTTCGGCGCGCGCCACATCGTCGGCCGGCACCAGCAGCGAAATCGTGACGTTGCTGTCGGTGCAGTGGATGATCTCGACGTTCGCGCGCGAGAGCGCCGCGACGACCTCGCGAACGACGCCGGGCGTCCCGCGCATCCCGCTGCCGACCACCGACACCTTCGCGCAGCCTTCGCGCACGCGCACGGCGAGATTCAAATCGCCGAGCAACGCGCGCAGTTCGTTCCCGCAGTCGCCCTGCACCGCAAACGCGACGCCGGCTTGATTGATCGTCACCTGGTCGATTGAAATGGACGCGTCTGCCAGCCGAGCGAACATCTCGAGTTCGGTTTGCATGCGCCGCTGCGGAGATTCGATGTCGCCGCGAATCACGCGCACCCACGTCATCCGGCCGGTCGACGTGACGCCGGTGACGGCGCGATGGTGATCGATGCGGTCGTCGACGATCGTACCGGCGTCGCTCTGCAATCCTTTGATTGCGTAGTGCGTGCCGGTCCGGCCAGCGTACTCGGCGGCCTTGTGGTGCATCACCTTGGCGCCCTGCTGCGCGAGTTCGGCCATCTCTTCCAGCGACGCGCGCTCGATCGTGCGCGCGCCGGGAATGCGCGCCGGATCGGCGGTCATCGCGCCGCTTACGTCGGTATACACGTCGACGCGTTCGGCTTGCAGCGCGTGACCGATTGCGATCGCCGAAAGATCGGTGCCGCCGCGCCCGAGCGTCGTGATCGCGCCGCTCTCGCTGCGTCCTTGGAATCCCGCGACGACGGGAAGCACACCACGATCGAGCAGCTCGACGACGGCGCGAGGCTCGACGCGCACAATCGTCGCATCGCCGAAACGCTCGTCGGTAACGATGCCGGCCTGCGCGCCGCTCAACGCGACCGCCGGAATGCCGTGCGCACTCGTTTCGTCGGCGAAGACCGCGGCCGCGATTAATTCCCCGGCGGCGAGCAGCACGTCGGCGTTGGCCGAACCGCTGCGGCCGTCGAGCAGCGCGAGCAGCGAATCGGTGGCGTACGCGTCGGGTGGGCGACCCATCGCCGACACCACCGCGACCGTCGCGAAGCCCGCGGCACGCGCATCCGCGACGCGACGATACGCGACTTCGCGCCGCTCGCGCGTCCCCACCGACGTTCCGCCGAACTTCAAGACGGCAACGCGCGCGATCGCGTTCACGCGCTAACGAAGCCTCGCGCCAACAAGAGTTCGAGAATCTGCACCGCGTTGGTGGCCGCGCCTTTGCGGAGTTGATCGCCGGTGCACCAAAACGCGTACTCGTTCCCCGCCGGTGATTCCGAGCGAAGCCGTGCGACGTGCACGCGATCGTCGCCTTCGGCTTCGCGCGGCGTGACGATGCCTGCCTCGTGGAACACGATGCCCGGCGCGCTCCGGAATTCGGCTCCGAGTTCTGCCACGCTCGTCGCGCGCAGGGTCTCCACGAAGACCGCCTCCGAGTGCGCGTTGCGCACCGGAATCCGCACCGCCATCGCGCTGACGAACAACTCCGGCAATCCCAGCATCTTACGCGTCTCGGCGCAGATCTTCCGTTCCTCCGAGCTGTATCCGTCGGCATCGAGCGTGCCGATCTGCGGCACGGCATTGCGCGCCAGCGGGCTCGGAAACGCGATCGGCGGCGGCTCGGGCTCGCCGAGCACCGCGGCGCGTTCACCCGCGCGCAGTTCGTCGAGACCGGCCCTGCCCGCGCCGCTCGCCGCTTGATACGTCGCGACGCGCACCCTTTTCAAACCGGCCGCGTTGCGAATCGGCGCGAGCGCCGTGCAGAGCAGTATCGCCGTGCAGTTAGCTACCGGAAACAGCCGGTGTTCGGCCTTGAGCGCTTCGGCGTTGACTTCCGGCACGATCAGCGGCACGCCGTCGCGCATCCGAAACGTCGAGCTGTTGTCGATCACCACGCAGCCTCGCTCCACCAGCGAGGGTGCGTAACGTTCGCTCGCGTCCTCGCCGCCGGCGAAGAACACGACGTCGAAGCCCCTCAGCGCTTCGGGCGTCGTCGCGCGCACGTCGAGTGCGACGCCGCGAAACCGGACCGCGCCGGGGCGCGCAGACGACGCGAACGCGCCGAGTTCGCCCACCGGAATCCGCCGTTCTTCCAGCACCCGGACGATCGTTTCGCCGACCGCGCCGGTCGCACCGATTACCGCTACGTCGATGACGTGACCCTCGCCGTTGCAAGCGTGTCTACGATCGTTTCGAGCCCAACCAGCAATCCACGCAGCCGCATCACAGCGCGCAAGGCCGCGAAAATTCCCGGCACGAACGACTCACGCGATAGCGAATCATGCCGAATGGTCAGCAGCTCGCCAGGCCCGCTGAACATGACCTCCTGATGTGCGATCAAACCAGGTAGTCGAACGCTGTGAATTTCCGGCCTCGCGCCGCCGCCTCGCTCGATGTTCGCCGCGGTCGCAAGCGCGGTTCCGGACGGCTTGTCTTTCTTCCCGCTCCGGTGCATCTCAACGATTTCCGCCGCTGGGAAATAAGCCGCTGCAGCGCGCGCAAAACACAGCATGAGCACGGCCCCCGTCGAGAAATTCGGAACGATCATTGCGCCCAAACCGCGCTCTTCGGCCAGGTGCGCGAGCGTCTCGGTCTCGGCAGCGGTCCAACCGCTCGCACCAACCACCGGGCGTACGCCGTGCGACAGCGCGCTCGTCGAAATCTCCACCGAATCGGGTCGCGTCGTAAGGTCGAGCAGCACGTCGGGTTTGCGTTCCGCGAGCAGCGCGGCGAGAGAATCGAACGTATCGCTTTCCGGTCCGGCGCGGCGCGCGAGCCCGCCCGCATACGCGAACTCGCTCGACGACGCGAGCGCCGACGCGGCAATGCGGCCCATGTGCCCGTGGACGCCCGCCACCGCCACACGAATCGGACTCACACTATGTCATCCTGAGCGGAGGCGCGTAGCGCCGCAGTCGTGTCATCCTGAGCGGAGGCGCGTAGCGCCGCAGTCGTGTCATCCTGAGCGGAGGCGCGTAGCGCCGCAGTCGAAGGACGGCGAGCTCCTCAGATTTTTTCGAGGGGCGCGTATTTGAGCATCAGCATTTTTTGGCCGACGTTCGGAAAGTCGATCGTCACCAAACCGTCGCCGCCTGCGCCGACGACGCTGCCGATCGTGCCCTCGCCCCACTTCGGATGACGAACCTTGTCGCCGCGCTCGAGTCCGAGGTGCACGCCCGCGCCCGCCGACTCGTGAATCGAAACCTCGCGCCAGCGCCCGCCGCCCGGTCGCGGGAGCGGCACGCTGTCGCTCTCGAGGAACTCCAACTCCGGAATCTCGTCGAGGAAGCGCGACTTTGGATAGGCGTACGTGTTGCCGTAGAGCGCGCGCCGGAATGCGAACGTCAAGAAGACGCGGTCGATCGCGCGCGTCAGTCCGACGTACGCGAGGCGCCGCTCCTCTTCCAGTTCGGTCGTGTCGTTGAGCGCACGGCTATGCGGAAAGACGCCTTCTTCCAATCCCGTCATGAAGACGCTCGTGAATTCGAGGCCCTTGGCCGCGTGCGCCGTCATCAACGTCACGTACGACGCGTCGTCTTCCAGCGCGTCGAGGTCGCTGATCAGCGCAACGTTCGCCAAGAAACCGGCCAGCGACGGATCCGGATCGTTCGCCTCGTATTCGCGCGCCACGCCGACGAGTTCGTGCAGATTCTCCAACCGTGCGCGGGCGTCGTGCGTATCTTCCGCCTGCAGTTCGCGTACGTAGCCGGAACCTTCCATGACGTCGACGAGTAAGTCGGCGACGCCCATCGCGTCGACCCGCTTGCGAAACTCTTCGATCAAGCCGGCGAAGCGCTCGAGTTCCTTGAGCTTCTTCGGCACCGCCGTGCGCAGCAGCTCGCCGGAGAAAACCGCCTCGCCGACCGAGAGGTGTGCCGCAGTTGCCGCTTGCACCAGCGCCGCCAGCGTTTGCTGGCCGATGCCTCGCCGCGGCACGTTGACGATGCGCTTGAACGCAAGCGCGTCCGACGGATTGAGGATGTAGCGCAAGTACGCGATCACGTCCTTGACCTCGGCCCGCGCGTAGAAACCGACGCCGCCGACGACGCGGTAAGGAATGCCCTCAGCAAGCAGCGCTTCTTCGAAGACGCGCGACTGCGCGTTGGTGCGGTAGAGCACTAAAAAGTCGCGATAGGCCGCCCCGTCCCGCACCAGGTTCTTGACCTTTTCGACGACGTAGCGCGCTTCGTCGCGTTCGGTCTGTGCGGCGTAAACCGTGATCGGCTCGCCACCGTCGCGCCGCGTGTAGAGTCTCTTCGCGGCGCGCGTCTTGTTATGCTCGACCAAGGCGTTGGCGGCGTCGAGAATGCGCTGCGTGCTGCGGTAGTTCTCCTCGAGCGTGAAGATTTTCGCGCCGGGAAAATCTTCCTCGAAGCGCAGGATCATGCGGTAGTCACTGCCGCGCCACGAGTAGATCGACTGATCGTCGTCGCCGACGACGGTGACGTTTCCGTGGTGCGCTGCGAGCAATGCGACCAACCGGTACTGCGCGGGATTGACGTCCTGGTATTCGTCGACCAGCACGTACTCGAACTTTCGCTGGTACTTCTCGCGCGTCGTTTCGTCGCGCTCGAGCAGATCGATCGTGCGGACGATGAGGTCGTCGAAATCGAGCGAGTCCGACTCCGCCAAGCGACGCTGATATTCGGTGTAGACGTTGGAGATGCGTTCGGCGGCGAACGAGGTGGCTCGTTCGGCGAACGCTTTGGGCCAAACCAACGCGTTCTTCGCTTTTCCGATCTCGGCTAGGCACGCGCCGGGCGCGAGCTGCCGTTCGTCGTAATCGAGATCGTCGAGTATTTCCTTGACGAGTTGCCGCTGATCCGCGTCGTCGATGATGGCAAATCGCGGGCCGATGCCGATGCGCGACCCGTCGCGGCGCAGAATGCGCACGCACATCGAATGGAACGTCCCCACCCACAGGTCGCGCGCGGCCACGCCGATCATGTCGTTCAGCCGCGACTTCATTTCGCCGGCCGCTTTGTTCGTAAACGTCACGGCCAAGATGCGACTGGGGTCGACGCGCATTTCGCCCAGCAGATAGGCGATGCGATGCGTCAGGACGCGCGTTTTGCCGCTGCCCGCACCGGCAAAAATCAACACCGGGCCATCGGTTTTCCGAACGGCGGCGGCTTGCGCGTCGTTGAGAACTTCGGTTTCCAGGAGCATCACTGCAGGTTCGCCGCCGGCCGCAAGCGGGCCTGTGCGTGCTAACCCGACCGGGGCGAGATCGAACGGAGCGGCGCGAGCCGCGCACTCGATGCGGAACGCATTCGCAGGGTTCCCAGGGCATAGGCCGCCGCGAGCAGGGCGAGCGTGGACTCGGCGCCCATGTTGCGATTGACGTCGTTCTCTTCGAGACCGTCGTAGCATCCGCCGCCGTGCGCCATCGTTTCGGCACGCGAATTCTTGCCGTAAAACCACGCCAAACCCAGCTCGGCATTCGCGAAGCGCGCGAGATCGCCGGTCGCATCGAGCGACGCGAGTTCGGCATCGACGAGCGCGGCAGCTTCGAGCGGCTGCTGCGAGTAGATCGCGCGCGTCCCGCCGCGCGGATACCAGCCTTGGTTGCCGATCGGGACGAAGATGCCCGAATCGAGCGTCACGCGCTCGTAAAAGTCCAACGTCGCAATGCCCGTTTCGCTATACCTCGCGTCGGAGAGACTCGCTCCGGCGCGGATCATCGCCTCCGGCATACGCGCGTTGTCGTAGGTCATGGCGGGCAGGAACCAGGTCCAATCGTCGCGGCGTTCGCGCTCGTACGATTCCATCAGCGCGTCGGCCAAGTAGCGCGTCGCGGCCGAATACCGCGGCTCCTGGCGAACGGCGAGCGCATGCGACAATCCGATGATTGTATACGCCCGCGGATGCGCGTATTCGTAGGTGTCGATCGCGCCCAGCCCGCGTTCGAAGAGCGTCGTGCAATGCCGGCGCCACGACTGCTCGGGCGCGTAGCGCATCCCGTAGCCGAGCGCCCACATCGCGCGCCCGCAACTGTCCTGTGTGCCGACGTCGTCGAGCCAGGCGCGCTCGTAATTCATGAAGTTATGAAAGCGGCCGTCGTCGAGCTGTGCGGAATCGAGGAATGAGAGGTAGGTCGACGCCAGCCGCGCCGCGAGTTCGTCGCGTGGAGCCGACTGCAGCCGCGCGAGCACCACCATGAAGGCGCGCGCGACGTCGTCGGTGCAGTAGCCGGTCGCGCGATTGGGCACCGATTCGGTGGCGTGCTGAATGACGCCGGTGTCGTCGGAAAGCACGGCGAGATGCTCGAGCCCGGGAACCAGGCTGCTGCGATTTCTCAAGCCGACGTTACCAATTCCAACGAGTCCGGCGGCGCCACCTCGAGAAAGAGATTGCCGTATTCGACCGCGACGTGAGGCCACGTCATTTGCCGTCCGAAACGGTAGGCACGCCGTTCGGTCGCACGTCGCAGATCCGGATGGTCGAGCAGCAGATTGAGTTGCCGCACGATTGATTTTGAATCGCGGAAGTCGCAGAGGAAGCCGCGGTTGTGCGCGAGGAGTTCCTGCGCGTAGAGATACGGCGTCGAGACGATCGCCTTGCCGCATCCGACCGCATACGCGAGCGTGCCGCTGACGATCTGGTCGGGATTGAGATACGGCGTCAAGTAGATGTCGATCGCGGCGAGATAGCCGACGAGTTCGTCGAACTGCAAGTACTTGTCGACGAGCTGCACGTTGTATTGGAGTCCGTATTCGCGGACCTTTTGTTGCAGCGATTCGCGATACGACTCGCCTTCCTGCCGGCGCACCACCGGATGGGTCGCGCCGAGAATGAGGTAGAGCGCTTCGGGATGGCGCTTGACGACTTCGCGCATCGCTTCGATTGCGTACTCCAAGCCTTTACCGCGACTGATCAGTCCGAAGGTCGAGATGACCGCGCGCTGACCGATGCCGAACGAGGCTTTGGCGGCGTCGGTGCTTTGGAACGGCACGTCCGGGACGCCGTGATGGATGACGCGCAGCGTCGACGGATCGACGCCGTAGACGCTTTCGAGCAGCGTGCGGCCGGTTTCCGAGAGCGCGACGACGCGCGCAGCGGCGTCGCAGAGTTCGCGCGTCACGCGCAGCATCGTCTCGTCGGGATTGGGCAGCACGGTGTGCAGCGTCACGACGACGGGTTTCCTGACGGCGCGCATCAAGTCGATCAGCCACTCTCCCCGTTCGCCGCCGAAGAGCCCGTATTCGTGTTGAACGTTGACGAGATCGGCCGAATCGCGGTTGATGGTGTCGGCGACGGTGCCGTAACTGTAGCGGTCCTGCTCGCTCAAGCGGGCGACGACTTCGGGGCCGTAGCGCCGCATTTCGGCGCCCGGCTCGTCGATCGCGATGACCTCGCTCGAAACTCCGAACGCTCGATTGTACGAATCGACGACGTCTTTAGTAAAGGTCGCGATTCCACACTCACGCGGGGGATACGACCCTAGGAACAACGCGCGCGGCGGCAACATGACGGTAAGGAACCCTCCACTTACTGTGGTTCTAGACGTACCCGCCGCCCGTTGCGACGTAAACCTCGGCCCCCCACGATGTCATCCTGAGCGGAGGCGCGCATCGCGCGCCGCAGTCGAAGGACCCGCCTGCCTGCTCTAACCCTGGCCGCCGCCTGATGGTTACGGTGAAGCCGCTCCCTTGCTCACTTGGCTTACGAGCCTACGGCCGTCCTGCCGGCGACGATCGCTTCGCGGACCCGCCGGGCCGGCCGCGCAGCGCGGCGGCCGAATCCTCTTCCTCGGGTTCAAGCTCCGGCTTCCCCGGCTGAGGGACCGCGGACGCCAAATCCACCTGATCCTGAATATCTTTCTCTTCCGCGGTGTCTTGCTCTACGTTCGAAAGAGCTGCGCTGTCGGGATCTGACAGGGGGCTGTGTGACCGCTTCGTCATGCCATCATGGTATCACGAGCGACTGCACCGGCTTGATTGCGGCGGGCCGCTTCTACCGAACCGGTCCGACCCGGCTGCCTGCCTCCAGCACTTGTCCGGGCTCGATCGTCACATCGTGCCCAATCACACTGCCCTTGCCGACTTTGGCTTCGGAGCCAATGGTCGCCCCGCTGGCCACGATCGCTTCCTCTATGTGCGCGCCTGGCCCGACCCGGACGCGGTCCCAAAGCACCGACTCCCGGACGACGGCGCGAGCGCCCAGCGTGCAGCCGCGGCCGAGCACGACGTTCGGGCCGATCGTCGCCGTCGCATCGACGACCACGTCGTCGGCGGCGTGGACCGGCGGCACGACCCCTGGATGCCCTTCCAGCGCGCTGCACCCCGCGCCGGTGAGCCCCGGCTCGAGCTTCAGCGGCATCGTCCCAACGAGGATGTCGCGGTGGGCGGCGAGATACTGCTCCGGCCGCCCGACGTCGATCCAATAGTCGCTGGTAGTGTACGCGTAGAGGTTTTTGCCGGCCGCGATGACCGCCGGAAACGTCTCGCGCTCGATCGACACGTTGCGACCGGGCGGAATCATTTCCAGAATGTCGGGCTCGAGCAAATACGTGCCGGCGTTGATTTCGTTGGTCGGCGCCTGCTCTCGCGGCGGCTTCTCGACGAATGCGCTGACCAAACCATCGCCGTCGTGCACGACGCACCCGAATGCCGACGGATCCTCCACGGGAATCAGGTGCAGCGTGCCGATGCCGCCCTTGCGTTCGTGGTATGCGAGCATCGCACCGAGGTCGAGGCTCGTGAGAATGTCGCCGTTGAGTACGAAGAACCGGCCGCGTATGTGTCGCTCGACGTTCTTGAGCGCACCGGCCGTGCCGAGCGGCGTTTCCTCGATCACGTACGTAATCTTCATGCCGAGACGCGAGCCGTCGCCGAAATAATCGACGATCGCTTGCGGCATGTAGCCTGCCGCGAGGATCACGTCGTGGATGCCGGCTTCGTAGAGGCGCTCCATCGTGCGGGCCAGGAAGGGCGTGTTGACGATCGGCACCATCGGCTTGGGCGTACCGTATGTCAGCGGACGCAACCGCGTCCCCTCTCCTCCCACCAACACAATCGCCTGCATGCCTTTTTCTTTCGTCCCGACTCACGCTATGTCATCCTGAGCGGAGCGTGCGAAGCACGCGCAGTCGAAGGACAAGCGGAAAATCGCGCAGCCCCTGTCACCAGAGCGCGCATCGCGCAGGCAATGTCATCCAGTGCGGAGCGTGCGAAGCACGCGCAGTCGAAGGACGAAAAATAACGCCACACAGGTAGCACACACATTGGTTACGATTGCGTGCATGAAACGCATTTACGATTGGTGCGCAATCCAGCGATACCACAACGAAGGAAACGGCTTCGTTGCCTGTAGCCGACGATTTGGGTTCACGCATACCGCGTGGAACAAGGCAATCAAACGCGGCGAACTACGCACGGGTAAGCGATCCTTCGAAGATCGCCGCCGTCGTTATGACTGGGCGAAAGTCCAGGCCTACGTCGATGCAGGTTTTAGTTATAGCGAGTGCCTGATCCGGTTCGGAATGGATGCAAGTGCTTGGACCGACGCGATCGCGAGAGGCGAACTGCGGGCACGCTCACGTGCCCTTCCCCTCGACGTCATGATCTCGAAACGCATGGCGCGTGGCGCCATCAAACGCCGCCTGATCGAAATCGGATTGTTCGAGGAACGTTGCTCCAAATGTGGGATCGATGAGTGGCGCGGTAAGCCACTCTCCATTTACATCGACCATATCAACGGCGTGAAAAACGATTGGCGTCTTGAGAATTTGCGCATGCTGTGTCCCAACTGCCACAGCCAGACTCCGACATTCTCAGGAAAAAATCTCCGAAACCCCCATCGCGCGATGGTCGGCGGCGCAGATTGAGGAAACGAATCAACTGGGACGAGGTTCAAGCGTTCTTCGATCAAGGACACAGCGTCAAGCGTTGTTGCGAGCGGTTCGGATTTACGTACACCGCGTGGGCGAAGGCAGCCAAACGCGGATGCATGCCGTTCCCGAACGCTGGGCACGACGCGCGCCGGCGTCACGACTGGGCCGCGGTGCAAGGCTACTACGATGAAGGCCATCCCCTAGTGCGTTGCATCGCGAAGTTCGGTTTTTCTCGAGGAGCGTGGATGAAGGCCAAGTACCGTGGGGAAATCAGGCCGCGACCCCTCGCCCGACCGCTTGATCTGCTCCTCGCGACGAGCCGAAGCAGGAGTGGCGTCAAGAGAAGGCTTCTCCAGGCGGGCCTCCTTCGGAATCGATGCGACTTGTGTGGGCCAAGTGAGTGGCAGGGCGAACCGCTCCGCGTCCAAATCGACCACGTGAACGGCGTTCGCGACGATCGCCGCCTAGAAAATCTGCGCATGCTCTGCCCGAATTGCCACAGCCAAACCCCGACCTGCGGAAATCGCCGCCGATAGGCCACAAGTTGCAAGATGCCTTGAAGGTCGTGTAGTATATCCGTCGCGACCAATCCGGGTTAGCCAAGCTGGTAAGGCATCGGTCTCTGAAGCCGACATGCGATGGTTCGAGCCCATCACCCGGAGCCACGGCCCTATCGTCTAGAGGCCTAGGATGCCGCCCTCTCACGGCGGTGACGCGGGTTCGAATCCCGCTGGGGCTACCAAAATCGTCCTTATCCTATATGAGTTTTTCGCGACGCCTGAGGCTCCGTGCAACAGAAATGCAACGGAGCCTTTTGATTCCCTAGCCCACCAACCTCTCGAAGGCTCGAGCGGCGTCGGCATCTCTGTCTGAGTAAACGTGTAAGTACCGCTCGGCCGTGATACCAATAGACGCATGGCCGAGGCGCTGACTTACGACTTCGAGCGGAACGCCAGCCTTGGCACACAGGCTCGCGTGGGTGTCGCGAAGCCCGTGTAGCGTGATAGGCGTGACCTTGGCCCGCTTGATGCAGTCGATCACCGCCCGACCAAAGTTCCACGGGTCTACCGGCGAGCCGTCCGCACGGGCGAAAACAAGATCCTCATCCTTGTATGCGGCTCCGAGGGCCAGCCGTTCTTTGGCCTGCTCTGCTCTATGACTTTTGAGAATCGCGCAGAGCTTATCGGGCACGGAGATCGTCCTCGTCCGATCATTCTTAGGAGACTTAATCTCCATTTGTTCCGTAATCGATCTGGCGATCGTGACGGACCCCTTGTCAAGGTTTGCGTCACTCCACCGCAAGGCCAACACTTCCCCGCGCCGGGCTCCGGTGTACACCGCGAAGGCAACTGCCGGATAAAACCACGGCTGGGAGCTGAGATAGCCGCGTTTCTTCGAGCGCCCTGTGGGAGACTTGGCCTCTTTCAGGAGGTCCCGAACTTCCTCGTCTGTTAGTGCGACGGGCTTTGGTTTGACCACCTTAGGGAGATCGTCGTCGCTCACGAGACCGGCGATGTTCCGACTGAGAAGTTCGCGACGGACGCCCCAATTTAGGATATTACGAAGCGTTTCGTGAACGTGCCTGACGGTTCGACCGGATACGGCTTTACCATTTGGGCCTTTCACTTGCCATTGCGTGTACGCGTCGGTGAGATGAAAAGGCTTCACGGATCCAGCCTTCATCGAACCGAAGCGCGGTTTTAGGTAAAGCGAAACGTACGTAGCGTATCGATTTACCGTCGTTGACTCTTTGGTTGCTCTCTTAGTTTCCATGAATTTGTCGAACAAATCTCCAAGAGTTACTTCGTCTTTGACCTGATCGCCGTTTTCGATTGCTTTGCGTTGCGCGAGAACTGTAGCTTCGCGCTCCGCCAGAATCGCCTCGGCTTGCCTTTTCGATGCGCCTTCCAGGGTCTCGCGTTTCTGACGACGTTTGCCGCGCTCAGGAGGCAGATCGTAGATAATGCGATATTTCCGGTCACCGTATCTCTTTAGATAACCCATAACTGATTCTCCTCAGAAATTATGGGTCCTAGCCGACGAAATCATTCGACGGCACCGCCAAGGAATTCCCGTAGCGCTTCTCGTGGGATTAGGAATTTTTGACCCACACGAATGTTGCGAATGGCTTGGGATTGCAAGGCGCTGTAGATCGCATCCCGCCCAATGGGCAAATAGTGGAGGAGGTCCTTGGGCGTGAGGATGTCCGGCAGTTCCTCAAACCGCAGAAATTGCTTAGCTTCCATGTCAGTACAGCCTAACGTCGCTCTTTAGCCGGAAAGACCTGAACGATTCTGTAAAAAGCAACCATTTGACGCAGCGCGCTTCCCGTTCAGCAGTTCGGCCTTGTGCCGGAAACGACTCAACTGATCGCATGAGATTTATGCTGCTGGGATTTCATCACAGGGCGCGAGCTCAACAACGCAACGAAAAGAGGCCTTCATTTGAAAGCTCCGGACTCTAACCGTGGACTTTCGCCAGCATTATAATGCGAGTAGAAGTCGCGTAAGCTGCCGCACCGCAATTATCTCGCGCTTCCTGGGCTGCGTCAACCCGGCACTATTCTTAGTCGCTAGAGTCATCGGGAATCGAACCCGTGAATCGGGGTCCCGGCCGTTCCCGCCGAATACCGATAAGCCCCTTCCTGTAGGGTTTTTCTCGTTTTCGACGCTTGGGTTGTCCCCCCTATCCCTAACGCTTTTTACAGATCCGTTAGACGACCGTTAGACAGTCTCCATTTGTCTTTACCGACAGATCGCTCGCGCTTTAATTCTGTACACTGCCGACCGGCGATGTACACCGGTTAGAAGGAGGAAACCAACTCGTGAGGGCCCGCCGCGCCCGCATCGCCGCCGCCGACCGTCGTACCATCGCCTACGCTGGCGCGTTAGTACGGAAGACCAGGCAATGACGGGCGTCTCACTTGACGCCCAAGAGGCGAGAATCGGTGCGAACTGCACGGCGATGGACTGGAAATATCGGAAGTCATCCGCGACACCGACGAAAGTGCCAAGAGTCTCAAACGCCCCGGAATCGCTACGACCATCGGCCACGTTCGAAATGGGTCTATCGAACTGACCGCCATCGCGAGCGCGTTGTGAGAGCAATCCGATCCGTCCAGCTGTTGCTGCAAGAAGCCACGGCCGTCGTGCCTCCTCTTCGACAAACCCGCGCAATGGCGCGAACAGGAGTGGCGCTGCTTAACCTGTGGCACCGCATGGGACTTTGACGCGTTTCCCCGCTTGCGAACTTATGGGGGAACTCGTAGAGGGAACGCTGCGAACGGTCGACCGTAAGCGCCTCAACGCCGATGGTAGCGAGCCCAGCACCGTCATGCGAGGTGTGACCATTCCGCGGCCGGTCCACGTTTAAGTCCAGAACGCGCATCGGAAAAGAGATCACCGTCGATCCGACCGATACCGACGAAGACTATACGGCGCAGATGCTCAGCGCGACTGGTGTTCTAGCGTACGGCGGTCCCGAAGCGAACCTGAATGCCTTGCGGACGGCGGTAAGGGCGGCTGGGATAAAGCGAATCGCTCGCATGAGCGGCGTTGCGCGTTCTAAAGTCCAGGCATTCGTGAACCAAGGCGCGACACCACATCTCTCGACCATCGTGAAGATCGAAGCGGCCCTTCGGAACCTTGACCGATAGTCGCTCGCGGCCTGCTGGCGGATCCGCGCCGGAACGCGCGTCCCGCATCCGGGGCATTGGGAGGCCTTGGCAAGTCTTGCGAAAAGAACGGATCTCCAACCCATATAAAAGCTGTCTCGAGGGGAGAAGCGTCGATGAACAGCGCGATATTCGGCTTTGTGGTGCTGGTTGCCGCTGTTAGTCCGGTGTCCGATCAGGCTAATGGCTACATAGGCCAAGCCATATCAGGCTTCGCGACGCACGCTTTGCTCAACGCCTATAGGGCCTCGGGGCTCGACGGCGCTACGCCAGCGCCTTTCAGCCTTCAGCCGTACGTAGTTTCGATACAAGCTGGTGAAGGTTACTTCTTGGTGTCATTCATAGGTCAGAACACTACAGAACATCGCGATGTCATCGTGAAGGGCAGCACAGCGAAGTTCCTCGCGACGAGGCAATCTACTGAACAACCGGACGATCTAACGCCCCCTACCGAGGAGTTTGTGCTTCCAGGTGTTGTGGGGGGTGAAATCATCGCCGTATACCAACGAGCCATTTCTGACGGTTCCATTTCAAACGTCGCTACATCGAATGCGTATAACCTCGACTTTCATGTAGGGGCGGGTATGGCTGTGGTCGGATTTACGGTTCGCGATGCGCCGCAAGTGAGTATAACGCTGAAGCCGGAACCAACCCCCACTCCAAAACCTGACGCGATGCGTTGCCTATCGGGTCCATGCGGTCGGGTAGCATATATTATAAGCGTCCTCAATCGCCGCGTGACGATACAGCCGAGCGTGATGCTATAGCGATGACCGAGGCGACTTTCGAACTCGAATGATGAATCCGGCGGACATTCCTGGGATA
>CAWAIE010000002.1:0-316837 GCA_963782065.1 Vulcanimicrobiota bacterium | reverse complement strand
CGCACACGCGACGGCTGCAATCGTTGCGAGCGTCAGAAGTGCGAGCCAGATCGCTGCGGCGACGCCGAACGGCAGTCGCGCCAACGGAACGAAAACCGTAAGCACGTATCCTGGAAGCGGCGCCGGTACGGTAACGCGCGGCTCCTTTCGAAACATCAGCTGCGGGCCGTTCGATGCCTCGCACCCGTGCAGTGGCCCGTTCAGGTACGGGTCGGCGCCCGCGCCCGCCACGCGCCCCGCGCAATAGAACGCGCGAAAGTCGCCGGCTTGAAAGCCGGTGCGCGCGAGCACTTGCCACTGCAGCGCAAACGATGCACACAGCAACACGGCGACCGCCGCCCACGCGACCGTGGTTCGCACCGCCGTAAAACGGAACACTAGCCTTGTGCGAGAAGGGCCGAGGGGTCGTCCGGCAGCGCGGCGGTTGTGCGCGGCTCTCCGAGATTCTTGACCCGGTGCGTGCGGGCTTGCCGTACCGCGAGCTCGAGCAGATGACGCGCCGAATCGCTATCCGGTACCATCTCCGCGAACTTCCGTGCGTAGACGACCGCCGAGCCGTAGTCTCCCAATGCGACCGCGAGTTCCGCAAGGCGCTCTACGACCATGAGATGACGGCCTTCGAGCATGGCCGCGTGCGTCGTGATCCAGGGTTCGGCGCCTTCACCGCCCAGAAGTTCGCCCACGTATACCTGCTCGGCCAAGCGGTAGTGGGCGTATGCCGTTTGGAAATCGTTGCGATCGTATTGGTGCAAACCGTCCTCGGTGTGCGCGAGGAACTTCCGGGCATCGACGACGACGTTGTTCAAGTCCAGCGAAACGCTCGTGTGATCGGCGCGGAAATAGAGGTCGACGTAGTCGTAGCCCGCGACGCGCGCGATGGCCTTGCGGATATTGCTGCAGGCCGTGCGCAGACTTTGCGCCACCAGATGCTTCTCCGCCTCGGGCCAAAACGTTTGGGCCAGTTCCGCGCGCGTCGCGCTGCCGGAGTGGCTCAGCGCGACGAACTTGAAAATCTGCTGGTCTCGTCGGCGAATCCATTCGATCGGGCGTTCGTCGATCTCGGCGCGAAAACGCCCGAACATTCGCACGCTTAACGGCACTGCCGTCGCGCGGCGTTGATACGCGGCGGCTCGGCGCGCCGCTCGCACCATCCCCAGCGCGCGCAACGGGCGGTACTCCTCGCCGTCGCGGACGACGAACAGCCCCTCGGCTTCGAGTGCGCGCAACTGCTCTTGATCCTGAAGCGCCGCACCCGCAAGGAGCTGACGCACGCACTCCTCAAGCGCCGGCGGCGTGCCGTCAAGCGCGGCCGTCACGAACTCTCCGAAGAGATGACCGTGTCCGTTGCGCCAGTTCTCCAGCGCCGCGGCGAGATTGCAGCCGTCTTCAGCGGCCTTACGCACCGCAGAACTGAGCACCAGCGGCCATCCGTCGCACGCATCGAGGATTCGGCCGACGTCGGTCTCGGTAAATGGGACGCGGCACGTTTCGGCGAGATGACGGACCTCCGCCGGGTCGAACGCGAGCCGAGACGCATCGCACAGCGATCCCATCCCGCTCGATACGAGCCTGCCGACTTCCAGTTCGGCGCGGGAGCGTGAAGCGACGAGCAGGGAGAGGCCCTCGGGCAGATCGTCGATCAGCCGCCGGATCGTTGCGACGGCATCCGCGTCGGGCGCGCCGCTGCAGTCGAAAGCGAGTTCGATCGGCGCGCGCGTGCGGAGCAACTCGAGAAGATCTCCGTAGCTCGCGCAGGGTGCACCACAGGCGCGGCCCACCGCCTCGCGGACGTCGGCGGCCGTCGCGCCGTGCTCGACGCTGCAGTAGAGCCCGACCGAGCCGCGGCTGCGCAAATAGGCGATGATGGCCGTCGTCTTCCCGTAGCCGGGGGGCGCGACCAAAAAGCGAACCGGAACGCGGTCGAAGCGTCCTAGCCAGGTCTCAAGTCGCGGCCGCCGGATGACGCTCGGCGCCAGCCGCGGATAGTTCGAAGGCTTCGAGTGCACGCACTCCCCATCGCCGTGCCCGCTTGGGAGCACGCTAACACGCCCAGTAGGCAAACTGGGCTCGTTTGCGGTTAGCCGGTTTCAGCACCAGCTCCTTGCGAGCGACTCCTTTAGAGAGCTCGCCGGAGCGGGTCACCCGCCGCCGCGGGGGACCTTGCCAGCGTCCGCGTGATGACGTCTCCCCAGTTGACGCGCTGCGTCTCCCAGGTGCGGACGCGCGCTTCAAGTGCCTTCCGCCGCGCCAGCCACACCGCCGAATCGGTGGCGAGGTTGACGATGCGGCGGGCAAACTCTCGCGGATCGTCCGTTACGTCGATCTCGAGGCCATCCGTCAGACCCATGCCTTCGGCTCCAACTGCCGTCGCCACGACGGGTACGCCATATTGGAGCGCCTCCATCGTTTTGTTCTTCACCCCCGCGCCCATCCGTATCGGCGCGATGGCAATGCGAGCGACATTATATAGGTCCCTGATGGAAGTAACGAATCCGAGGAGGACGACGTTCTCCCCGGCCAGTTGCGCGACCGAAAGGGGCGGGTTCTTTCCCGTTACGAGGGTGCGAAACGCCGGCAGCGCGGCGCGGACGTGCGGCACCACCTCCCGGCAGTACCAGCGCAGCGCGTCGACGTTCGGCGAGTCGTCGCCGCCAAGCCATCCGGCGACGAAGACCGCATCGGTTCGCGCCGCCGGATCGGCGGGACCCATCTCGATGGCGCTGAGCAGCGGCACCATGAGTTCGACCGTCGCGTGATGCGGAATTGCCTCGAGCCAATCGCGTTCCTCGTGCGAGATCGCCACGACCGCGTCGGCAAAGTGGGCGACGTGTGTCTCGACCCGTTGCATCGCCGCCGCTTCGGCTTCACGGAGTTTCCGCTTCTCTTCGTCCTCCTCGAGTTGCACTTGAATCCATAGCCGCTTGTGGTAGAGCGCTTCGGCATCGTAGATGAGCCTGGCGCCGGGCAGCGCGCGGCGCAGCAGTTCGAAGAAGAGATCGGCGTTGTGCGGCCGCGAGACCACCACCACATCGTAGCGGTTCTCGGGGTGCGCGAGATGATCGGCGAGACTCTCCTCAACGACGTCAACGCCCAGCGCCGCGAGCGAGTTCTCCTTTGGTGGATGGCTCCGGTCGCTCGGGTAGATGGTGACCGCCATCCCCGCGGCGCCGAGTTCCGCGAAGAGTTCCTGTGCCCGCACGAATCCCGACCCGAGGCCGCCGCTGCCCATTCCGGGATCCGGCAAACGGTCGTCGATCACGAGCACGCGCGTCGGACTCCCGCGGCGGCGCAGCACCGCGTTGGCGACCGCAATCGGAGACTCGGGCTCCGGCGCCGCATATTGCGGCAGCACCTGCGCCCACTTCTCGCGGAGCAACGCCTGATTCCGGCGGAAAAGGAACGACCGAAACGCGTTGTCTTGCGTGCTGGCGGCTTCGACGTGACGCATGACGGCGCGCGGCTCGTAGAGCAGTTCCCGGCCGAGCCGATGACGCAGGCCTAGGCAGAGATCCGTATCCTCGTAGTACGCGGGAAAATACCGCGGGTCGAATCCCCCGAGCGTTTCGAAGTCGGCGCGCCGGACGAGCAATCCGTTGGCGGAGATGTAGTCGACGCTGCGCAGGTAGGTAAACGCGAGCGACCCGGGGCGAGCGCCGCGCCCGAGCGGACGGGTCGACCCGTCCGACCAGATGATTCCACCGGCCTCTTGCAACGAACCGTCGACGAAGAGAATGCGCGAGCCGATCGCGCCGGCGTTCGGATAGGCGCGCGCCGCGTCGAGCAGGGCATCCAGCCATCCGGGCTCGACCTGGGCGTCGTCGTTAAGGAAGACGAGGAACTCGCCGCGCGCTCGGGCCGCCGCGTAGTTATTGCCGCCGCCGAAGCCGAGATTGAGCGCGAGCCGGTGCGCGTGCACGCCGTTAATGCTCTTCAAGAACGTCTGCGCGGCGCGCGGTTCGGTGCCGTTGAAGACGAGAATGACCTCGTAGGGAGTCCGTTCGGCGTCGATCGTGCGTTCGAGCGCCGCCAGGCAGCCTCCGAGATGCTCGAGCTGATCCTGCGTCAGGATGAGAATCGAAACGCGCGGGCGATCCGTCTGCGGAAACGCGATCACGCGGGGCGTCTTTCGCTCCACGTGCGTGCATTCCCCGAAGGCTCCGAGCCGCCGCACCCGAACTCTCCTTGCCCCTGCCTTCGGAGGAGCCGGACGAATGCACTCTCGCACGCTCAAGCCGCGAAAGAACTATCCGAAGCACGTCGAGCCGGCGGTCGTTACTCCCGATCCGAACTCCAGTTACGCGTACGTCCTCGAAATGGTCGGCGAGCGCAAGAAGGTTCTCGACGTCGGGTGTGCGAGCGGATACCTCGCCGGTCAGCTCGTCAGGCGCGAGTGCGACGTGGTGGGGGTCGACGTCAACCCCGTGGCCGCGGAAGAGGCGCGCAAGTACTGCACGAGCGTCGTCGTCGCCGATCTCGACGAAACGATCCTCCCCGAACTCTTCGACGGAAAGGTCTTCGACGCCGTCGTCTTCGGCGACGTGCTGGAACATTTGCACGAGCCGACGCGCACGCTCGACGAAGCGCGTGGATTGCTCTCGGAGCGCGGCTACGTCGTCGCATCGATTCCGAACGTGTCGCACGGGGCGATTCGCCTCGCACTGCTTTCGGGACGCTTCGACTATCAAGAGATCGGCATCCTCGACGATTCCAATCTTCGCTTCTTTACGGCCAAGACGATCGACGAACTGTTTCTCGCGGCGGGCTTCCGAATCGACGCGGTCGAGCGCGTGTCGCTTCCGCTCTTCGCCGACTCCGCTCTGGTGCCGTCGCTCGATCCGCGCGACTTCGACGAACGAGCCGTCGCCGAGATCAGAAACGATCCGGAGAGCGAGACGCTGCAGTTCGTCGTCAAAGCCTATCCGCTGACGAACGATCAGCGTTTGCGCACGATCGCCAAACGCTTCTTGACGGCCAACACGGAACTTGCGGCGACGAAGCAGCAGATCGCCCACCGCGAGAACGAACTGCAGGCGCTGCGCAGCACTGTGGAGTCGCAAGAAGCGGCGATGGAGACGCTGCGTGGAGAGACGCACGGCGCTCTCGCGCGGCTCGAGGCGGCGCAGGCGCGCGTAAACGAACTCGAGGACGCCTGCCGCGGGCTCGAAATCGACACGTTGGCGAAGCAGAACGCGGCGATCGAGCGGACGCTGGCGGCGCAGGCGGAGTACGCGCGCGCCGTCGAGACGGCTTCGGCACTCCAGTCGAAAGTCGAGGCCCTCGAACGTCTGCAGGCCGAGGTGGCGGCGCGCGGCGACGCCCACGGCACTGCGCGCGAGTCGATCGCGCAGCTCGAGCGCGAAGGCGGTGCGCTCCGCGACGAACTCAACGCCGAACGCGCACGAACCGCGCAACTGAGCAACGACCTCAAGGTCGAGCACGTTCAGGGCAACGTGTTGCGCGGGCAATCCAAGGCGCTGCAGACTGCCGTCGAAGAGCTGCGGGCCGAGATTGCCGCGCTTACCGAAGGACGAATCGAGTTGGAGGAGCGCCTGCGCTCCGAAAGCGACCGCCAGGCGTGGGCGCTCGGCGAGTTGGAGACCGAACGCGAGCGCAGCGCGGAACTGAACTCCGCCGTCCGCTCGTTGCGGGCCGAGAACGATCGTCGCGGCGATGTGTTCGGCGAGCTGGAGACGGAACGGCGGCGCGCGACGGAGTTGCAGGCCCGAGGCATGGCGCTGCATTCGGCCATCGAGTCGCTCGACAGCGAGGTTGAGGGACTCTCCCTGGAGCTTTCGCGCGCGCAGTCGCTGCTGCGCTCGGAGCGACGGGAGTCCGCGGGCAGAATGTCGCGCGCGGAATCCGACGCCGTCGAACTGCGCGCCGACCTCGTGAGCGAGAGCGAGCTGCGGCTTGCGCTGCACGACCAACTCGAGACCGAGCGTGGCCGCAGCGCCGAACTCGAAACGCGCGGGATCGCGCTGCGCGCCGCGATCGAATCGCTCGACGCCGAGATCGCAGGCGCGTCGCTCGCGCTCGCGCGTTCGCAGACGGTGCTGCGCGCCGAACGCGAGGCGGTCGTCGGACGCATCGCGCGGACGGAGTCGGACTGCGACGAGCTGTTGACCGAGGCTGCGACAGCCGTCGACGAACTGCGCGTGGAGCTCGATGCGGAACGCCTGACGGCCGGCATGCGCCGGCGCGACGACGCGGCAAACCTCACCGAACTGCAGTCGCAACTGGAGGCGATTCGCAAGGCGTCGCTCGCGGATAAGCTCGTGATGCGTGAGTACGCCGACGAGTTCCGCAAACGCGCCGAGCGCCTCGAGAAGGATTTCGAAGGGGCCATCCGCCAGCGCGACGATCTCTATCTCCGCGTCGTCGAAAACGATCGCGTGATGCGCGAGTCGGCTGAATACTCCGGGAAACTTGAGGCCGACATCCACGGGCTCGAAGTGAGTCTCTGCGAAGCGCGCGTCCGTGGCGAACTCGCCGAGGCCGAATCGGCGCGATCGGAAGCGGCAACGGCGGAGTTGAGAGCACAATACGAGGCCGCGATTGCCGAGTTGACGGCGCAATCGCAGACCAAGATCGCGGCATTGACCGTGCAATCCGAGGCCGCGGTCGCAGAGCTGTCGGAGCGTTCGGAGGCGATTGCGATCGAACTGAGCGCGCGCGCAAACTCGCTCGAAAACGACGTGGCGCATCAGAAGGTGGTGCTCGAGCATCTGCGCGACGCCGCCGACCGCGAGCGCGCGCGCGCCGACGGCGCTGCGGCCGACCTCGCAACGCTGACCGTCCGTCACGAAATTTTGCACGGCAGCCTCGCGGAGATGGACAACCTGCTGGTGGCTCAGACCGAACAGCTGCTTGCGGGGACGAGCGCCGAGCGCGAGCGTTTGCTGACGCTGATCGATACGGTACAGTCGAGCCACTTCTGGCGTATCAAGCACTGGTTCGCCCGGTTGCGCGCTCGTACGTTCCGCTCGGCGGCTCGAGAGCGTTAAAGGGCGCGGCGGCGATTTTCAGGAAGCTCGCGTCTGTGTCGTTGTCGGCGCGAACTCTTGCAGCTGTAGCCGCTGCCGCATTGTGCGTTTCTGCGTGTTCCGGCGGACCGGGCGGTGCGGCAATCGCACCGCAATCGGCGGCCGGTGCCGCCGTGCCGCACGCGAACGTCGTTCCCGACCGCTCGACGAAGATCACGCACATCGTTCTGCTGATTCAAGAGAACCGCAGTTTCGACAACCTCTTTGCAACCTTTCCGGGTGCCGACGGCGCGACGCAAGGAAAAATGCACAACGGCAAGACGATTACGCTGGCGAAGCATAACCTTTCGTCGCTCGACATCTCGCACGACTCGCGCACGTTCGTCACCGACTATGCCGGCGGGAAGATGAACGGCTTCGACTTGTCGCTCTTCATTCACAGCACCAAGAAAGCCGGAACGTATCCGTATCAGTACGTGAATCCCGCGCAAATCCAACCGTATTGGACGCTGGCCAAACAGTACGCGTTGCTCGACCACATGTTCCAGACTCAAGGCAGCGGGAGCTTCACGGCCCATCAAGATCTGATCGCGGGCGCCACCGCGATCGACTCCAAGGACAGCATCATCGACACGCCTTCGGGTTCGCCCTGGGGGTGCGACGCGCCGAAAGGGACGCGGACGTCGCTCATCACGACCAGCGGGGAGGTTCTCAGGGGCAAGGGCCCGTTCCCGTGCTGGAACTATCCGACCGGCACGATGCGCGACCTGCTCGATGCGAAGGGCATTTCGTGGCGCTACTACGTTCCGCCGCTGAAGGCGAACACGCCCGGCGGCGATTGGAACGCGTTCGACGCGATCGATGCGGTGCGTAACGGGCCCGACTGGACGAGCGACATCTCGAGCCCGGAAACGAACATCTTTGACGACGTCACGAATCATCGGTTGGCCGCCGTTTCGTGGGTCATTCCCGACCAGTTGAACTCCGACCACCCGGCCGACAACCATCGCGCGTTCACCGGGCCGTCGTGGATCGCCCAGATCGTCAATGCGATCGGCGAGAGCAGTTACTGGAATTCGACGGCGATCGTTCTCGTGTGGGACGATTGGGGCGGATTCTACGATCACGAGCCGCCGGCATTCTCCGACGACGCGGGCGGTCTGGGATTCCGCGTTCCGGCGGTCGTCATTTCGCCCTACATCAAGGCGGGAACGATTTCGCACACGCAGTTCGAGTTCGGCAGCATTCTGCGATTTATCGAGAGTACGTTCGGCCTCAGCTCACTGGGAACGACCGACGCCCGGGCAAAGTCGATCGGCGTGATGTTCCACTTCAGTCAATCCCCGCGCCCGTTTTCGCCGATTCCGTCCGAGCGCTCGCGCGAGTACTTCCTGCACCAAGCTCCGTCGTACTTGCCGGTAGACACGGAGTAAGTCATCGGCTCCGATCGTGGCTGACGTCGTGGTCTTCGGAGCCGGCGACTCCGCGCAACTCACGAAGTTCTATTTCGAGCGCTTCAGCGAACATCGCGTCGTCGGCTTTGCGGTCGACGCCGACCGCCTAGACGCAGCGACCTTCGAGGGTCTGCCGCTGGTGGCGTGGGAAGATCTCGAACGACGCTTTCCGCCCGATGCCGTGCGGCTTTTCGCGCCGATCGGCTACGCGAAACTCAACGCCGTACGCAAGGAACGTTTCGAAGACGGCCGCGCGCGCGGCTATCGCTTCGTCAGCTTCATTCACCCGCACGCGTCGTACTACGGCACGCCCGTCGGGGAGAACTGCATGATTCTCGAAGCGTCCTACGTCCATCCGTTTTCGGAGATCGGCGACGACGTGATGTTCTGGGGCGGCGTGGTGGCACACCACGCGCGCGTGGGCGATCACTGCTTTCTGACGCGGGCGATCGTGATGGCGAGTTCCTCCTTGGGCGAACGCACGTTCATCAGCTTCTCCGACGTCCTCGACCACGTCACGATCGGCGAGGCGTGCATCGTGGCGCGTCGCGCCTACGTCACCGAGGATCTGCCCGCACACTCGGTCGTCATCGGTCCGCCGAGCGTAAGGCTGAAGATTCCCAGCAACCGTCTGCGCCTTTAGTCCGCGTGTTTTTACTCGCCGGCGATTGCGGAGACGACGCCGGTGACGACGGCGTCGTCTATATCGACCCAAATGGGAAGTCCGATAAGCCGCGGTGCGAGGTCGTCGGTCACCGGGAGCGCATCCGACGGAAAACGCTGGTAAGCCGGCTCGCGATGGACGCCCTCGCCATACCACCAGCGAAAGCCGAAACCCTCAGTGTGAAGCCGTTCGGCCGCGCGCGCGGCGGCGGTGCCGGTCTCGGCTGCGTAGAGCGCGTAACTCGACGCCCACGCCGTCTCGGCGAGGATGCGGTCGCCGATTCCGAAGCGTTCGGCCGCACTCGAATACGTTTGGGCGACGCGCAAGAAGCGCAGACGTTTGTCCGGCCACTCGTCGAGCGCGGCCAAGCCGACGGCGGCGTGGTACTCGCTCATTTTGCCGTTGGTTCCGGCGGTCTGCGCTTCGCGGCTGCCGAAGAATCCGAAGTTGAGCGCGCGCCGGCAGTTTTTCGAAAGCTCGGTGTCGCTGCAGAGAATCGCGCCGCCCTCGCCCACGCCGAAAACTTTCGTGGCGTGAAAGCTGAGGACGACCGGAATGCCGTGCACGGCCGTTGTGTTTCGCGAAAAGAACGAATCGAATCCGGCGGCGGCATCGATCACGACCGGAACGCCCGTCCGTTCGGAGAGCCTTCCCCACGCCGCGGCGTCGAGCGCGCGCCCGTACGGCGAAACCGCGACGATCGCGCCCGCCCGCGTCAGCGCCGAATGCGCTTCCAGTGCCGCCGGATTCATCGCGAACGTTGCGGGATCGACGTCGACGAAGTACGGCTCGTACCCCGCGTTGAGCACCGCCGCGGCGGTGGCGACGTACGTATACGACGGCATGAGGCAGTATGGACGGGCGGCCGAGGCACGGCCGGCGACGGCAACGAGCGACGCGGTAATCGCGTCGGTCGCATTGCTCGTCGTCACGCATCCGTACTCGAGCAGACCGAAGTGCGCGCTCAGGCGGCTTTCGAGCGTTTTTGCCAACTCGCCCCAGTTCGAATACCAGCGGCGTCGATCGATGGATTGCAAATAGGGGAGCAAACGTTCCGCGGCCGGCAGAAGCGGCCGGCAGACTTCGCCGAGAGCCGACGTGAGTTGCGCGTTGGGAAGGTCCGCACCGGGAGTCACTCTAAGGCTCCCTTCCGTCGAATCTTTATACGGCCCTGCGCGCAACGAGAAAAGGTCGCGGTAGCCTGCGAACAACGATGAACGTTGAGATACGGATTCCGATCAGTCCCGCTCCGCACTTTTTCCGGCAAGTAGAATACATTTGCCGGTCGTTTGCGCTGCGCGGCGGCCTGGCCGCCGACGCCCGATTCCTGATTTCCGTCGGCGAAGACTGCGAGCCGTACGATCTGACTGCGGCCAATCCGTGGAGCCGCGAACGCATCCGCTGGTCGTGGGTCGATCGCGAACGATTTCGCCGATTTTCGTACCACGCAACCACGCTGGATCGCTACGAGACTCCTACCGAGGCGGACGTGGTGCTCTTTCTCGATGCCGACACGATGCTCGTGCGCGACGTCGACGATCTGCTCCAAACGATCGTCGCGCAGCAGACGATCGGCGGCGTCATCGCGCACGTTCCGCCGTTCGCGCGCGAAGGCTCGAACATCGATTGGCAGACGGTTTTCGCGGCGATGGGACGGCGGTTGCCTGCGGCTCGCTTCCAGCACACCGGTTGGGGCTCGATGCTGGCGGATCCGCGCCACCGGTTTGCACCCGCCTACTACAACTACGGCGTCGTCTTCTTTCCCGGTTCTTCGTTCGCGCAGATCGCGGCACGCATGGGAGGCTGTCTCGATGCGACGTTGGCGGCGCCGATTCATCCGGGCTTTTATAGCCAACTCGCACTGACGCTGGCAATATACGATGCGAACCTTCCCCACGTCTCGCTCGATTTGCGGTACAACTATCCGAACGAGGAATGGGCGGACGGACTGCACGCCGGCGAACTCGAAGACGTGCGCATCATCCACTATTTGCGGGAACACGTCCTCGGCACTCGGCGCGAAACATGGGGAACCGACTCGGCCTTTCAGGCCCTCCTCAACCGGGGCGATCTTTCGGGATCGAACGAGGTGCTGCGCAACGCCGTCGCCGCGCTTCACGCCTCCCGATCCGCCGGCTCGACGCATGCGATCGATCGATCCTGAACGTTCCGCGGCGCCGGCGCGTCGCGAGTTTCTGCCGTTCGGCGCTCCGACGCTCGGACCGGCGGAACGCGACGCGCTGCTCGAAGTTCTCGACTCGGGCTGGATCGGGCAGGGCCGCTTGTGCGCGGAGTTCGAGCGGCGCATCGCGGAGTACGTCGGCGTCGAACGCGGCGTTTTCGTGAACTCGGCGACTGCCGGACTCCACCTGGCGCTGCTGGCGCTTGGCGTCGGTCAAGGTGACGAAGTGATTACGACGCCGATGACGTTCGTCGCGACCGTCAACGTCATCGAGCATTGCGGTGCCACGCCTGTCTTCGCCGACATCGATCCCGTCACGCTCAACATCGATCCCGCCGGCGTGGCCGCTGCAGTCACGCCGCGGACGAAGGCGGTCGTCGGCGTGCATTTCGCCGGCCGCCCGTTCGATCTCGACGGCGTACGCCGGGGGGTCGGACCGTCGCTCCCGATCGTTGAAGACGCCGCGCACGCAATCGGCGGCCGGACGCGGGGCGGCGGCATGGTCGGTGCGTCCGGAAACGTCGCGGTGTTTTCATTCTATGCGAACAAGAACATCACGACCGGAGAAGGCGGCATGATCGTGACGGACGATCCCGCGATCGCCGAACGCACGAGCATCATGCGTCAGCATGGCTTATCGTCCGACGCGTGGGCACGTTACGGCTCGAAGAATCTCAATCCGAGCCTCGCAATTCTGCCCGGGTTCAAATACAACTCGACCGACCTCAACGCCGCACTGGGCATAGTGCAACTCGGGCGCATCGAAGCGTTCCTCGAACGCCGTGAGGCGATCGCCGCGGCATACGACCGCGAACTCGCCGGGATCGAGGAGATCGAACTGATCCCTCGGCCCAATGCGGAAGGCGAGCGTCACGCGCTCCACCTCTACGTCGTCAAAGTCCGGCTCGACCGCCTGCGCGTGACGCGCGACCGGTTTGTGGAGCTGCTGCGCGAGAAAAACGTCGGCGCCGGCATTCACTACGCAGCCGTGCATTTGCATCCGTTTTACCGCAACGCGTATGGGTGGCGTCCCGACGATTTTCCCGTGGCTTCCGCCGCTTCGCAGCGCGTTCTCACGCTTCCGGGACAGCCGCGCATGACCGACGACGACGTCGCGACGGTCGTCGAAGCGGTTGCGCGAATTGCCCGGTCTAATCGGCGGTGACGATCGAACTCTCGGCAATCGATCGCGAGCGTTTCGGGTTTGTAACGGCGCGCGCGTTTGCGGAAGAGGCAGGCGACGTGTCGCGCTGCGACACCTTCTGCGGCGACAACGGCGTCGAGCTGCTGATCGTACGTTGCCCCACGACGGCGATCGCGACGGTGCATGCGTTTGAGGAGGCGGGCGGCCGCGTGATGGATTGCATGGTTCGTTACCGGCGCGACCTGCGAAAGCATCCGCTGGAGGATGAGCACGGATTCGACTGGATTCGGGAGGCGCGGCCTGAGGACGCCGAGGCGATCGCCGGCGTGGCGGCCCGGGCGTTTTCCGGTTACGAAGGCCATTACCACGCCGACCGCCGGCTGCGCCGCGAAGATGCGGCCGAAATCTACCGCGACTGGGCCGCCCGCTCGTGCGCGGATCAGAACGTCGCCGAACGAATTTTCGTGGCGTGCGGCGGCGACGGGGTCGCCGGGTTCGTGACCTTACGCCGCAACTCCGAGGCCGAAATGGAGGCCGTCTTGCTGGCGATTGCGCCGGAAGCGCAAGGCTCGGGCGTCCCTTACGCGATGGGCGTCAAGGTGTTGCGCTGGGCCGCCGACGCCGGCGCGCGCCGCCTGATCGTCTCCACGCACGTCAACAACGTCGCGATGCAGCGCGTACTCGTCCGCCACCGTTTCGAAGTGGCATCGTCGACCTTCACCATCCACAAATGGTACGACCGCGCTTAGCGGGGGCGCTCCATGATGACGATCCACATCGAATCGTTTCCGTAACACGCGGACACCAAGCGCCAACCGTCTTTGGCAAACCTGTTCACGTCCTCGATCGGAACGGGGGCACCTTCGCTCGGCAACAGGATATATTCGTAGCCCGGCCGCTCTTGCTCGCGAAGCTGATCCTCGAGCGCAATGACGCGGCCGCGCTGTCGATCGATCTCCTTGAGCGCAGCCTGCAGACGGTGCTCGAGCTCGCTCCTGCGGCGTTGCGCCTCAAACTCGGTCTCGAACGGCACGGCGTACCGGTCATCATCGCTGTCGGAAGATTGCGCCTTCGCGTTTTCGTCGTCGTTCATCGTTCCATTCACTCCGCGCCGCCGTCGCGATCGGGATCCATTTCGCGCTCTCGAGCGAGCCACTCGCAGTACGACCCGCTGCCGCTGCGAAACGGATCGGAAAACTGCTTCTGCAGGCCGGGGTCGGAGCGGTACAGCAGGCGGTGCGACCGCTCGATCGAAGCGCCGTCGTCGTAGACGCCGTACGCCCAATAATCGGAGGGAATGGACGGGTCCGTCGTGCGAACGATCTGGCGACGGTACCAGTTCCACAGCTCGTACACGGGGTAATTGTCGCCGGCATATCGCTTCGTCATTACGTCGGCGATGCGGCCGAGTTTCGTGAAGTGCCAGAATCGCAGGAGCGACCCATTCACCGTGGCACGACCGTCGCGACCGATCTCCAACTCCCGGTCGATCAAATTCCAGCTCGAGACGTTGTATCCCGGATCGCGGAGAATGCTGACCTTATCGAAGAGCGCCGGCGCGAGATCGCACCAACGCTGATCGACGAAGAGACCGTTCGGAATGTCGTCGTAGCAATAATTAAGAAGACGATCGGCCCACCAATCGGCGAACCGGCGCCCTTCGCCGGTGGTCCGGATCGCGCAGAACCCCAGATTGAACGCGCCCGTCTTCAACGAACAAATCTCGTTGTCGATAACCGCCTGTGGATCGAACGTCGGAGTCACCGTGTGCGGCGTCAGGACCACATCGTATTCTTCGAGCAGCTGCTCCACGGGCGACAACGATTCGAAAACGCAGGTATCGGGATCGAGATAGACGACGGCGTCGGCGCCGGACGCACAGGCCATGCGCAGGAAGGGTCCCTTGACCGCGGTGCATGTTTCGATAAGATCGTGCTTGAAGATCCAAGAGCGAAACTGCGGAATGTCGAGTTCGTCGGCATAATGCACCGAGCCGAACGGCTCGGCGTCGACGTTCAGCGCGAGTGACGGCGGAGGTTTGTCGGCGATCAGTGCCACGAGTTCCCAGTCGGGTTGATGTCGCCGAAGCGACTCGAAGAGGATGCGCGCCCGGTTCAGATACCCGAACGAAAAACTGCTGAAGCAGAGAACCTTCATCGGCCTTCGCCTACGAAGGCGGCGGTCAGATCTCCGAATTCGAGTTTGAAGCGCTCGACTGCGCGTTTCGATCGCGCGAGCTGACGCACTTCGCTCGATTCGAAGAACTGCATGAGTTCGCGTTCGTCTCTCAGCACGATGCCTTTGCCGGTTTCGGCGACCATTCGGGCAACGTTTCCGCTGTACGAGGGCGTTACGACCATCGCGCCGGCCGCCACCGCTTCGTACGCAGCGATGCAGAAGGTCTCCGGCCAGAGCGACCAAACGATTGCGACGTCGATTTCGAGTTCTTCGATTCGATCGATCATCTCGTCGCGATGCTTGGAGTTCACGCGCACCTCGACGAAGCGCACCGGAAGGCTGGGTTGCTCCTGCAGCCCGAGGTGGTAGAATTCGTATCGCCGGTCTCCGGCATGCCGCAACGCGAGATCCCGGAAAACGGGCCACCCCTTGTGCACCGCGGGCTGACCGAGAAAGGCTACGCGAAGCACTCCCGCTGAAGCCTTCGAAACGTTTTCCTTCGCGCGTCGCGGGGCCAGCCGGCAATGCGCCTGTATCCGCTCGCCGCCGCGGGCGACCAGCGCCGTCGAACGTTTCCAGGTATCGAGCGCCGTTTGCGACGGTGCCAACGCCGTCAACGCAAACTTTCCAAAGAAGTGTGCGTGGTCGGCGATTTGAATACGCCGCCGCTCTCCGTAGAGGCAGATCTCGCAGGCGGTACTGTCGAGGTTGGGTGCTCCGCAGAACTCGACGTCGTCGCGTAGGAGTTGGAGGCCGGCGCAGATGCTGGCGTAGTCGTGGAGCCAGAAGTAACCGCTCGGCATGTGTAGGGATTTCAACACGTTCGTCAGCGAACGGACGTTGTGCCCGAGCAGGCTATGAACCGCAAACGTTCGCTCGGGCCATTCGGATTTCGTGTCGACGGCTTCGCGCAGCGCATTCGCAATTGTATTGGTTCGAAAGTAGCCGGCGAATTCGTCGTTGACGAACACTCCGGTGGCCGGATTGTCGTCGTCGTTCGTGACCAGGAGCGTATGCCCCGGGAAAAAATGGAGATGGTCGAAGCGGCGCTCGGCAAATGCGGCGGCTTCCAACTGTAAGCAGAGTTGGACTCCTCCAACGTTGGCGAAGAAATCGTCGTGACTGATGGAAACGTAGAGCCGTTGCCGGCCGGATCGCGTGAGCGCCGAGAGCGCTTGCAGCAGTTCCCGCTTCGATCCGAGTTGCGAGCCCGGCACTTGGGCCGCGCTGGCCATGCGCTTGCCGAGCGAGTCTTGGTTGAGAAGGACGTCGTAGCGAAAGCCCAGCATCGGACGCGGACGGCGGCCCTCGGCGCGTCCGGCGACGATGTAATGGTAGAACGGATCGATGTCCGCGCTCTCGACGTCGGGATTCTCCTCCAAGTAGGCCTTCGTCGAAAAGTATGGATTGGGGTCGCGCCCCTCGCGCCAACCGAACTCGATGAAGTGCGCTAGAGGGTCGACGCCGGCTTGCGCGACGTCTTCGTTCATCGTTAAGTAGTAGTGCGGATCGAACTCGCCGCGAATCGCCAGCCGTTCGTGATTGCCTTCGTCGCCCTCACGTCCACTCTCCGACTCGTTTTCGCTCGGTGCAAGTCCGAGACTTCGATTGAAATAGGCCGCCGCGTAACGAGACGCCTGGCATTCTTTTCCTTCGTCGGCGCCGATTTCGAGGAAATGAAAGAGCGGTACTTGGCCCGCCTCGGCGACGCCGGGATTTTCATCGAGGTACGTCTGCGTCGAGAACCAGGGGTTCGGATCGTAACCTTGGCGCCATCCGATGGTAGCGTAATGCGATGCCGCGGTCTCTCCCTCCGACAACTCGCCGTAGGTGAAGAGATAGAAGTCTTCGTCGATTGCAGAAGCAAGGGCCTCCGGTAACCCGCCTTCCGAGTCAACCCGCTCCATGGCTCATTCTTTTCGTCGGCGCTCGCGCCGCCCTGCCCGCAGCATTCACCGCCTACTTCGGCTTCGCGACGATCAACATGAAGTCGCTTTCAAGCTCGCCGCTGTCGATTAGCGCATCCTCAATTTTAAACAGCATCTCCAGCACCGCATCGGCGGCGGGATCGCCCGCGCCAAAGTGTCCGGCGATTTCTTTGAGAACGTACTGGAGCAGCGTCCCTCCGAGCGGGCGGCAGTCCTCGAGCACGAGGTGCTCCCGCAGCGTGCGCACGATTCGAGATGATACGGCAGCCGGCGCGCTTTCAGCCTCGGAATCAAAAGGGAAGCCGACCTTCGTGAGCGCCGCGCGCGAGGGATCCGCGATGCGGTATCGGCGAGGAATAAGAGAAAACGCCGCTTGAACCGCGGCACGTTGGGTTCGACCGACCGACGCCGGATCGGCGCCGACGTATTCGTAGGCAAAAAGAAATCCGCCCGGGCGAAGGGCCCGCGCGATTACCGCGACGGCGCGTTCCAGATCGGTGACCCGGCACAGGGTCCGGTCGCACCACACGACGTCGTACTCGCCGGGGGGCAGCTCGCTCTCCTCCGCTTCCGCAACGTCGCAGCGTTCGAAGACGTTGCGGCGCGCGAGATCGCGTTCGAGCCAGAGTAGTTCGCGACCCAAAACCAGCATGCGCGCCCGTCCGAGCAGAGCGGGATCGAGCAGAGACAGGCAGTATGCGTGCCAGCCCACGTCGCTGCGGCCGCTGGAGCGCTCGTTCAATCGAAGTTGCACCGCCGGCAGCGCCGTCCACGCGAAGGGATTGACGTTCATCACTCGATAGGTTCCCCACGATGCACAAGAACCCCGTATCACAGGAGCGGCACCCATGCCAGTGTCACGATCGCTTTCGTGTGCGTTCATTCACGTGCGCAAAACTGCAGGAACTTCAATCGTGCGCGCGCTGGAAGCCGCCGATCCACGCCTCCATTTGAACGAAGTCGGGATCTGGGACATTCTATGCGCCCATCCGCGACGTCGCAGCCTGCTTCGACGGCTGCGCGGCTTCTATCTCATCGGATCGGCCAACCACTACCCGCAGTGGCACTTGCCGGCGGTCATCGTCCGCGAACTGATCGGCCGGCGCGAGTGGAATGGCCTCTTCAGGTTTGCCTTCGTGCGAAATCCTTGGGATCTCGTCGTTTCGGCGTACCACTTCGAGAAGCGTTACGTCGCGCAAAGCCACGTGAAGCTCACGGAGCCCGATCGAGCCGAGGCGGTCCGGCGTTGCCCGGATTTCGATCGTTTCGTCAGAATTTACCCGCTCCTCGAGCCGGTCGACATGACGTCGATGATCGTCGACGAGGACGGCGCAAGCATCGTCGATTTCGTCGGGCGTTTTGAAAACCTTCAGGCCGACTTTGCGGCGGTGTGCGATCGCATCGGGCTGCACCGGACCGGCCTTCCGCACGAGAACCGCAGCGACGGGCGCAAAGCATACCGCGATTACTATTCCGAGGAGACGCGCGACATCGTGGCGCGCTACTTCAAGCGCGATATCGAACGGTTCGGCTACGAGTTCTGAGACCTCCACCGATATTACAGCTGGATAGGCGGCCGAAAGCTTGCCCGTGGGTTCCAGGTAAATTCCAGGGGTCCGACAAAAATATCGGCCTCATAATCGTTGGAGGTGCACGATGGTCCGCAGGCTATGTTCGCTCTCCGTTTGCTGTACTCTATTGGCGATCGCGGCGGGCTGCTCGGGTTCCGATTCGGCCGCAATCGGGCCGATTGCACAGCGTCCGCCGGCGTCGTCGCCGGTGATCGTTGACGCCGGTGCCGCCAGTAAAATCAAACACGTCATCATCATCGTTCAGGAAAATCGTAGTTTCGACAACCTCTTCGCAGGCTATCCGGGAGCGGACGCACCCACGTTCGGCTACACGCACGACGGGACCAAGGTGAATCTGACCCCGATAACCTTCAAAGGAATGGGTTTGTCGCATGGTTTCAATACATCGATGACGGATTGGGACAACGGAAAGATGGATGGCTTCGATCAGAGCAGTCCGTCCGCACCGCTCTATCCCTACTCCTATCTCAAGCGTACCGTCGTGCAGCCGTACTGGACGATGGCCGGCTCGTACGTGCTTGCCGATCATTATTTCCCGACGCAGTTCGGCGGAAGCTTCTCGGGGCATCTCAATTTGATTGCGGGGACCGACAAGCTCAGTCCGACGCTCGCCGTGACCGACTACGCCACCAACACGCCGTGGGGATGCGACGCGCCGAGCGGCACGCGGTCGTTCGTCGTGACCTCGGAGCGCAAAGAAAACAATCACGGACCGTTTCCTTGCTTCACGCAGTGGAAGACGTTGGCCGACACGCTCGATAAGAAGGGCATAACGTGGAAGTATTACGCGCCGCAGACCGTCGGCTGCCCGGTGCGTTGCGACAACGGCGGCTTGGAGTGGTCGGCGTTCGATGCCATCAGCGCCGTGAGGAACGGGCCGGATTGGCAGCGCAACATCATCTATCCCCAAACGACGGTTCTCGACGATGCCAAAAACGGCAACCTCGCAGCGGTATCGTGGGTGATACCCGACCACAGAAACTCCGATCACCCCGATAGTAAGAGCAACACCGGACCGTCGTGGGTCGCGTCGGTCGTCAACGCGATAGGCCAGTCTCAGTATTGGAATTCGTCGGCAATCGTCATCGTGTGGGACGACTGGGGTGGTTGGTACGACGACGCCGCGCCGCCGCAGCTGGACTTCTTGGGGCTGGGAATCCGCGTCGGCTGCCTGATCATCTCGCCGTATGCCAAAAACGCCGTCGTCCACACGCAATACGAGTCCGGCAGCATTCTAAAATTCGTAGAGCACACCTTCGGCGTTCCGTCGCTCGGCTATAGCGACGCACGCGCTGCGAGCATCGCCGACAGCTTTAACTTCGACCGGAAACCTCGGGCGTTTACACCGATCCCTTCGGCGTACAAAGCGTCGTATTTCCTACACCAGCGCCCGTCGTTCGAGCCGCCCGACAGCCAATAAGGTTCGCCCGCTTCGTCGTGGCGGGTACACCGACGCGGAAAGGACCGTAACATGAGTCCGGTACGCAAAAGCACTCCAACGATTCTCGTGGCAACATTGGCACTTGCCGGTTGCTCCGGCAACGGTGCCGGCGGGCAGATGGCGCCGGGTCTTGAAAAGCCGACGACCTCCATGTCGGCGGCCGTTTCTCAGAAAAACCTGAGCAAAATCACCCACGTCGTTCTCGTCATTCAGGAAAACCGGAGCTTCGATAACCTTTTTGCAACGTTCCCCGGGGCCGACGGTACGACAACCGGGAAGCGGCACAACGGTAAGGTGATTCCGCTTCAGGAACATTCGCTGGCCTCCCTCGACGTTTCGCACGACTCGAAAAGCTATGTTACCGACTACGACGCCGGCGCGATGGACGGTTTCGATCTGTCCACCTTCATCCATTCGACCAAGAAAGCCGGCACCTATCCGTACCAGTACGTTAAACCCACGCAGATTCAGCCGTACTGGACGATGGCCGCGCAATACGCATTGGCCGATCAGATGTTTCAAACGCAGGGCAGCGGTAGTTTTACCGCACATCAGGATCTCATCGCCGGCGCTACGGCGATTGACGCGACGGACAGCCTCATCGACACACCGACTGCGGGGCCCTGGAGCTGCGACGCGCCCGCGGGTACGAAGACCGATCTGATTACGACAAATGGAGAATATCTGAAAGGGAAAGGTCCTTTCCCTTGCCTGACGTACCCGACGGGCACGTTGCGCGATCTGCTCGACGCTAAGGGCATATCGTGGAAATATTACGCGCCCGTTTACAAAGTCGGAGCGGTTGGCGGCCTGTGGAACGCTTTTGCTGCGATTCAGGTCGTCAGGCAAGGTCCGGAATGGGCGACGAACATTTCGATTCCGACAACAAATATTTTTACGGACATTTCAAACAAGGCGTTGCCGGCCGTGTCGTGGGTAATCCCCGATCAGCCGAACTCCGATCATCCCGGAGATGGCCACGGCGTGGATGACGGGCCTTCTTGGGTGGCGTCGGTGGTAAATGCCGTCGGGAACAGCGGCTATTGGAATTCAACAGCCATTATCGTCGTATGGGACGATTGGGGCGGATTCTACGATCACGTGCCGCCACCGTTCTTAGACAATGCCGGCGGATTGGGTTTTAGGGTGCCCATGATCGTCGTTTCGCCGTACGTACCCGCGGGCACGATTTCGCATACGCAGTACGAGTTCGGCAGCATCTTACGGTTCGTTGAAGAAACGTTTAAGTTGGGTTCGCTCGGAACGACCGACGTCCGAGCGACGTCGATAGGGGACGTGTTTGACTTTAAGCAGTCGCCGCGTAGTTTTAGTCCGATTCCTTCGCACAGGTCGGCAGACTATTTTCTACGCCGGCGCCCTTCGGGAAATCCGGTCGATACCGAGTAAATATTTGGCCGTATGCCGTGCTACGACCAGCGTTCGGCACAGATGAAGTTGCCGCCGATCGACGGCCGTTTGATTTGATTCCCTTTGTAGAAATACATCGGGTGCTGATCGACGGGACAATAGTGCGTGACGAGGCTCTTTCGCGTTCGTTTCTCGTCTTCGATTGCCGAACCGCCGTGCATGAGTTCTGCGGCCCAAATGAGCGCGTCGCCCTTCTTCGGCCGGAACTGCGTGAACTCGAGGCCCGCCTCTTTGGCCATCGCATGCAGCGCATCCGAATAGCCCAAGACCTCGGGATGTCCCGGCGTAGCCCATCGAGCGCTGCCCGAAAATAAATAGTCCGGGAGCGCGTGGCTTCCCACATAGTATTCCAGCTCGCCGGATCCCGGCGTAACGTCTTCCAAAGCGATCCACGAAGCGACGAACTCCTGCGACGAGCTGACCCGAACGAAGGCGGTGTCGCGATGCACGCCTTGTTGCGAGCCGCGCAGGAATCCGAGCGATTGGAACGCGAGTGCCGGCCGATCGAACGCGATGTTGAGGAAACGTGAAATCGTCGGGCTGAAGATCGCCTGCTGCGCCGCCTCCGACGCCTCGTGCATGTCGAGGATCTTCGCTTCTTTCTGCAGGGTGTTCTCGCGATTCGCCGTCTCGATGTGATGACCGGTTTCGTCCCAGTACGAGGCTTTGCGTTGAATCTTTCCGGAAACGATACTTTCGTAATCGTTGAGAACGCGATCCACGAGAGCCGTGTCGACCGCCTTGGGAAGTAGCACGTAGCCGTTTTTGACGAATTCGGCGACGAGGCGCCCTTCAGCAGGCGAGATCTCGCCGGTCGCGACCTTGCCGACGAGCAGCGCGTTGGCGTTGCTCAAGTCGGTCCACAATCCCCCAAACTGACTGTGGAATTGCGGGCGGTTCGGCGGATTTACGTCGTGCGGATCGTACGTCGGGAGCTTCTGATTCAGGAGTTCGGCAATCGTGCCGGCTTCGACGGTTTGCTGCACCCAATAACCCTCATGCGTTCAATGATGAAAGTGCTCCCGAACTTCTCGGTACGGAGCGGCCATCCTTGTAATTCCGGCTATCGGGTGCTAGTGAACGCAGCGACCGATGAACTTCTTACCGGCGGTGACGTCGTCCTGACTGCCGACTTCAATGACATCCTGTTCCGTCGACGAGAGTAAACAGGCGGTGCCATCGCTGAGCTTTATGATGGTCGTCTCACCGCGGGGGCGATAGAGTCCGTCCGGCCACGGGCACGGAGGTTGGAAAGCTTTGCCGTTCAAGAAATCGACCGGGTCGGTCAAGACCTGGATCGATCTGTGCGTCGCACCCAGCGCTTTGAGATGGCCCTCCGAAACGACCGCGCAGACCGATCCGTCTTGGACGCGGTACACGGTCGGATTTCCCCGGTCGCGATAGAACCCCGGCACGAGCGTTGCGGCGCTCGTCGTTGCGGCCGTCGCCTCCGCGGCCTGCGCGAGGGTGAGTGCGATGGCCGTTGCCAGCACTCGCCCTATCGTCGTCGATACGGCGTTATTCATCGTCGGGCGGCCCGCTGTCGTTAGGCTGATGGAGGAAGTACTCCGCGTCGAGCGGCGACTTGATCGGTTCGAACGTCCGCGGCTTTTGCATGAAGTCGAACGAGTCGACGATGCTCGTCGCGCGCGCGTCGGTGTGATTGAGCGAGGGCAGATGGAAGGCCTGCTCGGCGAACTTCAAGAGGCTTCCAAACTCGTATTGCGTATGCGAAACGTAGTGCGCCCGCGCGTACGGCGAGATGATGATGCACGGTACGCGAAAGCCGAGGCCCACCCAGTCGGGTTGCGGAGGCGGCACGTTGTCGTACCATCCGCCCCAGTCGTCCCACAGCACGAAGACGGCGGTACTGTTCCAATACTTGCTCTCGCCGATCGCGTTGACGATCGACGTGACCCACGCCGGGCCGCCCGTATCGCCGACGTCGTGATCGGAGTTATGGGCTTTGGGAACGACCCACGACATCTGTGGCAAGGTCCCGTTCGAAATATCGGTCAGAACGGTCGTCTCCGGCGAAATGACGTGGGCTTTCCAGTCGGGTCCGTGAAAAACGGCCTTGATCGCCCGGAACTCCGACCATACGCGGCCGGCTTGGTCTTCGGTCACGCTGGGAGCGTAATAGCTCCAGCTGATGTGCTTTGCATCGAGCGTCTGCGCCATCGTCGTAAACTGATCGAAGCATGGCAAAGGCCCCCACGGGATACTGTTCGGGGGATTCGTCGACCAGTGATGTTGAGGCGTGAGAATCTGCGTCTGCGTCCCCTTGGGCGCGTCGCAGCCCCACGGCGTGTTGTTCGGAACCGTCGCCGCTTCACTGCTGCTGAGCCGCGTCGTACCGGCGATCAGATCGAGATGCGCCGAGAAGCTGCCGCCCCACGCGGTCGGAAACATATGATCGGCGAGCGTGTAGTCGTAGGCCATCTGCCGGTACTGCGGGATGAGTTTGGGATCGAGGTAGGCGTAAGCGGCCTTACCCGACGCTTGGTTCGGCGGCTTGTCGAACGGCACCAGATTGAACTGGTCCATCCCCTTGTTGTCGTATGCGGTAAAGACCCACTCGATGCCGTGATAGATCGTCGGCGCGAACCAGTTGATCTTTTTAAAGGTAACTTTTTCTTCCGTAACCTTCGTGCCGTTGGTTTGCTTGATGTAACCGAACATCGGTGCGTCGGCGCCTTTGAAACCGGCAAAGAGATTGTCGAAGCTGCGGTTCTCCTGAACGATGATGACGATGTGTTTGACGTATTTAGAGAGCGTGAATCCCGGGACGGCGTCCTGCGCCGGCATGAGACCGTTTTCGATCGGCGCAGGCGTTGTGCCGCGCATACCCGGCGCCGAACACGCCGTGATCGAAAGGCCAATGGCGAGGGAAAATACGCCGACCCGCTGGGCGAACATCCACTTCACCTTCGTGTTAAAACCTCCGAAGAAAAATTTGCAGAAAATTGTTGTCGACACGTTCGTTGACGTCAACGGACTCCCCCCCGCCGTCTGGCTCTCGTCCGGCCCGCATGCCGGCGGAACGTCGCCGGAATGCCGGCGCCGAACGTGAGATAGCGATTTCCGAGGAAGCCCGCGATCGCCGTCGGCGGTATCGACAGCGCTTTCGCCTGCAGCGGCGAGAGATGCAGCCATGCAATCCCGATTTCCACGATCGCCAGCGCCAATAGCCAATTGACCAAAGTTATGATTGCGTATTCCGGCGCTTGGACGCTCGCAGGGCGGTGAAACGCGCGGAAGCTCCAGCGCCGGTTGACGAAAAACTGCGCGGCGGTCGCAATGAAGAACGCCAGCGTCACCGCCACCGGCGTCCACACGCCCGCGCGCACGAGAAGCCAGAAGAGTCCGACGTCCAGCAGGGTTCCCGCGACGCCGACGACGCCGTACGCGACGAACTGGCGCGGAATCTCGTTTTCCGAAAACCGCCGCGATCCCGACTTTCTCACCTAAGGACCCAATGGATTCTGCCGGAGGGGACGCGGGCCTTCGGCGAGCGGCACCGAATGAAATTGCATGCCGCGTTCAGCGCGGCTTGGCGGAGCTGTCCGGACGGGGGATCGATGCGAGCGAGAGTAACGGTTGCTATCTTAGTGGCCGCACTGGTTTCGGGATGCGCTTCGGGCCGGTTGGCGGGCTCCAGCGAACCGGGATCGGGTGCGCTGCCGGCGGCACTTCCGATGGGCGCCGTCGCCGATCTTCCGATCGGTCACTACATCAAACATGTCGTCGTGATCATTCAAGAGAACCGCAGCTTCGACAACCTTTTCCAGGGTTATCCCGGGGCCGACACCCAGTCGTGGGGAAACGCCAAGCTCCCAAGCGGCAAGATTGAAAAGATTACGTTGAAGCCTCAGCCGTTTACGGGTCATCTCGGCAAGCTCGACCTCGCGCATGGCTACGCGGCGGCGATCCTTGAATATGACAACAAGAACATGGACGGTTTCTATCTGGCCACCAAGAAGTGGCGCTATCCGCCGGATCCTCTCACGTTCCCCTACAGCTATCTCCCCCGCACGCAGGCCGCGCCGTACTGGACCATGGCGCAGCAGTACGTGGTCGCCGACAAACTCTTTGCGACCGAGTGGGGCGCGAGTTTCACCGCGCACATCGACTTGATTGCGGCGAACACCTATCTCAACGACGCGAGGACCTTGGCGCTCGTCGATACCCCGAGCGGGGACACGGCCTGGGGATGCGACGCTCAGGCGGGAACGACGACGCCCACCATCGACAAGCAGCTGCACCGGAACGTGAACGGACCGTTTCCGTGCTTCACTCGGTACGATACGGTGGCGCGCCTGCTCGATAACAAAAAGCTTCCGTGGAAGGCCTATGCGCCGGCTATCGGCGGACCCGGCGGCATTTACTCAAGTTTCGACGCGATCAAGTGGGTGCGTGAAGGCCCCGATTGGACCAACAACGTGATCTCGCCGCAGACCAAGATTCTCACCGATTTGCCGAAGCAGTTGGCCGCCGTGACGTGGATCACTCCGACCGGAAAGGACTCCGATCATCCGTAATTCCGATAGCGACACCGGGCCGTCGTGGGTCGCCAACATCGTCAACGCCGTCGGAGAGTCTCCGTACTGGAAGTCGACGGCGATCGTGGTGCTGTGGGACGACTGGGGCGGCTGGTACGACCACGTAACGCCGCCGCAGCTCGACTATCTCGGTTTGAGTTTCCGCGTGCCGATGCTAATCATTTCGCCTTACGCGAAGAAGGGCTATGTGGATCACACGCAGTTCGAGTTCGGCAGCGTAGTGAAGTTCACGGAGAACGTCTTCAGCTTGCCGTCGTTGGGCTACACCGACCAACGCGCCAACGGGCTCACCGACGCCTTCGACTTCTCGCAGAAACCGCGAGCCTACCAGAAGATTCCGTGTAAGTATCCGCCGTCGCACTTCATCAACGAAGGGCCGTCGAACCAGCCGGTCGACGACGACAAAAATTGAGTGAAGCCTAAGACTCTGCCGGTTTTTGCCGGCTGAGGAGCAGACGCGCGCGCAGGGCGCGCGTCTGCGTTTCGAACGCTGCGAAATTCGTCCCGAACATCCGCTCGTAAAGGAGTTCGCCCTCGTGCGGACGCTTTGCCAGACGATCGAGGTCGAAACGAACGGCGCGCTCGCGGAGCGCGATGAGACGCGCGTACGCGGCACCGGGGAGAAGTCCCAGCCACGTGCGCCGCTGCGAGCGATAGTGGCCGCAGAGCCACGTCGCTCGCCAGCGCGTCGCCGGCGACATGGCCGCGCGGCGCGACGTTGACGAAGTCGGCAACTGGCGCATCGTCGCAAAAAACGGACGCGGACGCCGATATGCGTTGTAGAGCGAGAAATGCCAAGCGTCGCCGGCGATGCCGCGCTCGACGGCGACGACGGAAGCGAGCAGATGCGCGGCGTCGTGATCGGGATGTCCGCCCTCGTACGACGGGGCGTACACGCGTTGCGGTGCGAATTCGCTGCGCTCGATCCACATTTCCACGGCCGCTAGGGCTTCGAGCGAGCGTAGCGCGAGTTGCCCGTCTCCGATACGTCCGTTCGGCGCGGCAAGCATGACGACGGCGTCGTCGCGGACGTCGAGCGTCCGTAGTGCCGCGCGGCTCTCTGCGTCGCGCACCGCTGGGTCGACGCCGTGCCCGCCGCCGTCGGTGAGATAGACGCAAGCGATCCGTGCGCCCGCGGCACGCTCTTCGAGCAGCCACGGAACGGCCATATATTCGTCGTCCTGATGCGCGAAGACGAAAAGGACGCGCGACGCTGAGGCCACGGGTGCTACGTGCGCCGCAAGGCGTGCGCGTTCCCGGTGCGTCGATGCTGTGCGCGCGAGGGACGAACCCATCCGCGGCGAAGCCCTGTAGCCGTTATTATCGTACGTCACCCTGGGAGCCGTTACATGATGAGAACGCTTGCCTTGATATTCGCAGCGTCGCTGCTCTCGGCGTGCGGGGGATCCGGCACGCATGGTTCGGCGATGCCGTCGGTGCTGGGTTCATATGCCGCACTTCGTAACGAAACGCCGGCGCAAGCGTCGAAGCGGTTCAAATACGTCATCGTCATCGTTCAAGAGAACCGTTCTTTTGACAACATGTTCCACGATTTTCCTGGAGCCAACAGCGCAGACACCGGCAAGGGTCATGACGGAAAAACGTACACCTTGCAGCCGATTGCGTTGAAGTGGCCTTGGGTGCTGAATCACAGCCACTCACAGTTTCTCCAAGATTACGATTACGGGAAGATGGACGGCTTTGACGGTATGATCGAGGGCTGGGTCCACGGCTGCAAAGACTTCCGCAATCATCCTGCCTGCTGGCGCTACTATCCACAGCAGAAGTACAAGCAAATGGCGTACTCGTACGTGAAAGAGTCGGATATCGAACCGTACTGGACGATGGCCAAGGATTACGCGCTCGGCGACAACACGTTTACGTCGAACAGCGGTCCGACGTTCCCGGCGCATCAGTACTACATCGCCGGGCAGTCCGCCCATGCCTCGGAAGTGCCCTCGCTCAATCCGTGGGGCTGCGACGGCCCCCCCAGCAGCATCGTCGTGAAGCTCGCTTACGGCTATTCGACGCTGCCGCACGATTTTTCAAAAGCGACGGGACACGAAGTGAACGGCCCGCATCCGTGCTTCGATTATCCGAAGACGATCGCCGATCTTCTCGACGCGAAGCAAGTGTCATGGCGCTACTACGTTTCCAAGCCGGTCACGTCATCGCTGAACGGCTTCGATGCCGTCAAGGCGGTGCGTTACGGGCCTGACTGGGCGAACATGAGGGTGGACACGACCTTCGTCGACGACGTCAAAAACGGCGACTTGGCGCATGTGTCGTGGGTGACGCCGGAGCCCTTGGAGTCCGATCATCCGGGGCCAGATTCGGGAAAAAATGGCCCCGAATGGGTGGCTTCGGTCGTGAACGCCGTCGGCAAGAGCAAGTATTGGAACAACTGCGCCATCTTCATCATGTGGGACGACTGGGGCGGCTGGTACGATCACGTCGCGCCGAAGCAAATTCCCGACGTAGTGACCCACGCATATGAAGGCCTCGGGTTCCGGACGCCGCTGATCGTCATTTCACCGTACGTCAAGACGCACTACATCTCGCACCAACAGTACGAGCTGGTGAGCAGCATGAGCTTCATCGAGAAAGTCTTCGATCTAGGCAATCTTGGACTGGCCGACGCGCGCGCTCAACCTTTCGACGACTTCTTCAACACGTCGCACAAACCGGCGCCGTTCCAACCGATTCCGAGCCATCTCGACGCGCATTACTTCGTGACGCATCAGGACAGCGGCATCGTCGACGAAGAGTAACGACCCCCACCACCCGCGTTAAAAATGTGCCCGCGTTAAGCGGGCACATTTTTTTGGGTTTGATTCGTCCCAATCGTCAGGAGCCCCGGCCGCGATTTTTACGGCACTACCTGACGAGCGCGAACGTTTAGCTCGGGTCTAGGAGGCGCCGGCCGCGTTAACGGCTAGGGGGTCTGATTTTCGCCAAATCTAGGAAGCGATGGCCGCGATTCTTACGGCACTACCTAACGAGCGCGAACGTTTAGTTCGGGTCTAGGAGGCGCCGGCCGCGTTAACGGCTAGGGGGTCTGATTTTCGCCAAATCTAGGAAGCGATGGCCGCGATTTACTATGGTAAATAAGGCCAGAGCTGACGACGAGTTGGGGGAAATCAGGCCCTCTAGTGGTCGAAGACGATTTCGTCGATGCGAGCCCCAACATCCCGCACGTCGCCGCTGATGCCTAAGTCGTTGTGATTGACCGTGGCCGACGTAATGCGCATGTTGGTCGATTGTCCGCGCGGAATGCGCTTGTCGCAGCGCAGCGCGATCTTCCCGGCGGAAGCGGGCGCGTGCGCGACGAGTGCGCCGTTGACTTCGACGGCGACCTCGCTTTTGGCCGGCATCCCGGCCGGAACGGTGGCTTGCACGACCCAACTGCGAACGTCGCGCAGCGGCTCGAAGGTGAACTCGAGCGCGCCGTCGGTCCAACCGTCCTCGTATCCACCCTTGATTCTTCCCGGTCTGCCGAACGTAGCCGATGAGCGGAAGCCGCAGCAGCGGCAACAATCCGGCGATGCGCGCGCGGTACGTGTCGGCCATCGCGGTCGCCGATTCGAGCGAGGCAGCGCGCGGCGCGACGGCATCGGCGACCGGCTTCCCGCTCGTGGCCCTGGCGTAGGCGCGGATCACGTCCATGCGCTCACCGAAGGCGGCGACGTGGCCTTTGTCGAGCCAGAGCGCGATGTCGCATTGCGCCGCGACCGCATGCGAGTCGTGCGTCACCAAGATCGTCGTCTTACCGCGCGCCTTGAAATCGGCCAGCCAAGCGGTGCACTTTGCGGCAAAACGCTCGTCGCCGACCGCGAAGACTTCGTCGATGAGCAGCACGTCGGGATCGACGCGGATTGCGGCGGCAAATGCGAGTCGCATCGTCATTCCCGCCGAGTACGAGCGCAGCGGCGCGTCGATGAATTCGGCCAGTTCGGAAAAGGCGACGACGTCGTCGATTTGCGCCTGTGCCTCCGTACGGGTCATGCCCAGGGTGAGCAGTTCGATCAGTGCGTTCTCGCGGCCGGAGAGATAAGGATTGAAACCGGCGCCGACCGAGAGCAGCGGCGCGACGGTCCCGCCGATTCGAACCGCGCCCGAATCGGGCTGCGTAATGCCGGCGAGAATTCGCAGCAGCGTCGTTTTGCCCGATCCGTTCTCACCGATCACACCGAGTGATTGTCCGCGCTTCAGTGAAAAGTTCACGTCTTGCAGCGCGTCGACGATACCGTAGTGTCCGTCAAAACGTACGCGCTGGAGAACCAGGTCCTTGAGGGTCGAGGGTCTACCGGACGCCGCAAAACGGAAGCTTTTGGAGATTCCGATCGCTTCGACCATGATATGCGTCGTCCCGTCGACCATGCCATTCGTCGTTAATAAAGCGGTCATGTCGAATGATTCGTTGCTGCATGGTAGGAGGTCCCCCCGCCGTACGGTAAGGTTCGCTCGTGACCCAGCCCAGCATCTACGGCGAGCTCGTCGCACGCCTGAGTGAAGAGCAGGATCGCCTCGACGCCCTTCGTTCCGATTACGAGCGCATCACGGCGAGCCGTTTTCACGCGCTGCGGATGCTGTGGTTTTCCATCAAGGGCGTACTCGGAATCGCATCGACGAGCGACGTCTACGCCGCGTGGTCGCCGCAGTTTGGCCCACGTGCGATCGCGACCCGTTCGAGCGGCACGATGCTGCGCGAGGCCGAAGCGCTGCTGATCGAAGCGTGGAATCAGCGGGCGTCGGAGCGCGCGATGGCCGATCCGCCAATGGTGACTATAGTCATTCCCGTGTACAACCACCGCGACGTCACGACGCGCTGCCTTCGTTCGGTCGCCGATTCCTGGTTCGAAACGTTGAACGTCCAGTTCGTCGTCGTCGACGACGGATCGTTCGATGGAACGCCGGACGTCGTCACGCCACTGTCGGGCATCGATTACGTGCGCAGCGGGAGAAACGAAGGGTTCGTTCGTGCCTGTAATCGAGGCGCCGCGATCGCGCGCGGCAGGTACCTATGCTTTCTCAACAACGACACGGTCGTGCGCGGCGGCTGGCTCGAGCATCTCGTGACCACCGCCGAAGGCAATCCGAAGATCGGCGTCGTGGGTGCCAAGCTGCTCTATCCCGACGGGCGTCTGCAGGAAGCCGGAAATATCTTGTGGCGCGACGCGACCGGCTGGAACGTCGGCCATGCCGAGAATCCCGACGATCCGCGATTCAATTTTCTGCGCGACGCGGATTACGTTTCGGGAGCGGCTTTGCTCGTCCGGCGCGAACTCTTCGAGCGACTAGGCGGCTTCTCGGAAGCCTACCGGCCCGCCTACTACGAGGATGCCGACTTGTGTTTCGGCGTGCGATCGTTGGGTTATCGCGTCGTCTACCAGCCGCGCGCGGAAGTCGTGCACTACGAAGGCGTTACTTCGGGCGACGAGCGCGCCGGGGTCAAGCGATTCCAAGAGATCAACCGGCCCAAGTTTCGCGAGAAGTGGGCGACCGAACTCGGCACGCGCCTCGACAACAATCACGCGAACGTCGTGCCGGCCTGGCGTCGCGGAACGCCCGGTAAGACGATCCTGATCGTCGACTCGTTCGTGCCGATGTACGACCACGAAGCCGGCTCGCAACGCATGCAGCACATCGTTACGATGCTCCGCGAAGCCGGGTACCGCGTCATTTTCCTGCCCGATAACTACGCCCCGCTGCAGCCCTACACCAACGAGCTGCAGCAAATGGGCGTGGAGGTGCTGCACCACGTCGACGGGGGCAGAACGCAGCAAGAGGCGCTCGACGACGTCCTGCCGCTGATCGACCTCGCGTGGATCTCTCGTCCCGATCTCTATCGGAAATACGCACCGCTGATTCGAGCGAACGGGCGCGTGCGCGTGGTGTACGATACGGTCGACCTGAGCCACGTGCGCATGCGCCGGCAGGCGGAGTTGCTCGGCGAGGACGCGAGCGCGTGGCGCGAGGCCCTGCAGGTAGAACTCGAGTGCGCGCGCAGCGCCGACGTCACCGTCGTCGTGACCGGCGACGAGCGGCGCGTGCTCGAAGAACTCGGCTTGCGGAACGTCTACGTCGTTCCGACGATTCACCCGATGGCCGTCGGCGAACCACGCCGTTTCGCCGAAACGACCGGATTGCTGTTCATCGCGAACTACCACCATCCGCCAAACGTCGATGCCGTCGTGTGGCTCTGCGAGCACGTGATGCCGATCGTCTGGCAACGCCTCCCCGACGCGATGCTCACCCTCGTCGGAAGCAATCCGTCGCAAACCGTCCTGGCATTGAAATCTGCCAGAGTGCGCGTGACGGGGTACGTGCGCGACGTTAGTCCGTTCTTCGTACGAAGCCGTGTCTTCGTCGCGCCGCTGCGGTTCGGCGCCGGCATGAAAGGGAAGATCGGGCAGGCACTCTCCTACGCGCTGCCGGTCGTGACGACCCCGATCGGCGCGGAAGGGCTAGGGCTGCGCGACGGTGAGAACGCCATAATCGCTCACGCCGAGCCGCTCGCCTTTGCCGAAGCCGTCTTATCGTTGTATGGCGACGCCGAAAGTTGGCAGCGCATCTCCGATGCCGCCGAGCCGACGCTGCGCCCCTTCACGCCTGAAGTCGTGGCCGTCCAACTTCGCGGTTTGCTGGAGCAGATCTCCGCGCTGCAGACCGCTTAGCGGCCGTTCCCAAGGAGAGCGAGCACTGCGTCGAGCCTGCGACCGGCGGCCGCGGGCGTAAAGCGTGCCGCAATCGCGCGGCCCGCCGTCGAAAGCCGCTCCCAGCGCGCGCGATCGGTGTAGAGTTCCACGACGCGCGCCGCGAAGCGCTCCGGCTCATCCGGCGTGTCGTCGTATTCGGCGGCGCTAAAGACGTCTTCCGCTCCGACCGTCGTCGAGACGACCGGAATCCCCGCAGCGAGCGCGTACACGGTCTTTCCTTTCGTGCCGGCACCGAAGCGCAGCGGCACCACGAATACGCGTGCCCGTGCCAACAGCGCCGCGGCATCGGCGACGTATCCCGCGACCTCGACGTGCTGCCGCGCGAGGGCGCGCACCGCGCGGGTGGGATCCGCGCCGGCGATCGTTAGGTGGACGTCGGGAAGCCTGCGCCATACGATCGGCATGATCGCTTCGCAGAGCCATCGCGCCGCGTCGACGTTCGGCGCGTGCGCGTAGTTTCCGAGGAAGACGATTCCACCGCGGACGTCCCATCCGGCGAGCGGCGCCGGCGGCAGCGGTTCGATCACGGGGAACTCGAACGCGTGCGCGATTCCTTCGGCACGCAGCAGCGCGCACTCGGAGGAGCCCCCCGTCACGGTGACGTCGGCCTCGCGTGCAAGCGCGAACTCGCGCCGGCGCATCGCGCGCCATTTCGTTGTGCGTCCTCGCACGCGTTCTTCACGCTCGAGGCGGCGATAGTGCAGGTCGACGGTGTCGAACACGATCGGCACGCCGAACTTGCGCCGGATCGTCGCGAGCACGCGCGCGGCCGGCTCCGGACGCGACAGCCACGCCGCGTCGAGGCGGACGTTCTCCCGCTTCATCGCCGTCAGGGTGCTCGGACCGAAACCGGTGATGACGTCAACGCCGGTCGAGCGCAGCATCGACGCGTACGGTTCGTATTCGGCGCCGTCGAGGCTGGCGAAAACGACCCGCCATCCACGCTCGCGCAGCAGATCGACGAGGAAGGCGATGCGACGCGAACCGGCGTCGCGATCGGCGAACGGAACGTGCTCGTCGACGACGAGCATCGTCGGCCGCGAGAGCCGGCGCGACGCGGGCTCGACGTTGCGCCGATCGGGCGCACAGTGCTTGCGAAGTGCGCCGGCCCACCGCTGCGCGAAGATCGCGCGACTGCGTTCTTGCGCCGCGCGCGCCTCGGCGCGTGCGTTGCTTCCGTAGGATACGCCTTCGGCATGAGAGACGACCGAACGCGGCTGATAGACGACGCGTCCGCCCGCTGCGCGCAGACGAAAGCAGAGGTCGACGTCTTCGTAGTACGCGGGCGTGAATGCGGGATCGAATCCGCCGGCGCGCCGAAATGCCTCTGCGTTCACCATGAGGCTCGCACCCGACCCGTAGTCGACGTCGCGCGGACTGCGATAGCGCCAGTCGTGCGGGGAGGCGCCGCGTCCGTAGTTCGAACCCTGCCCGTCGCTCCAGATCACGCCGCCGGCTTCGGAAATCCGTCCGGCGGGATCGCGTAACTGCGACACGGCCGCGGCGACGCGTTGATCGCCGGCAAACGTCTCGAGAAGTGGTGCCTCCCACCCGTTGGTCACGAGCGCGTCGTTGTTGAGAAAGTGCAGGTACGCTCCGCGCGCGGCTGCGGCGCCGGCATTGCACGCAGCCGCGAATCCGGCGTTGCATTCCAGGCGTACCGTGCGCACGCCGCGACAGGCGGCGAGCAACTCCGCGGTGCGATCGGTCGACGCGTCGTCGACGACGACGATCTCCGTCGCGATCGACGGATCGTGAGCCGCGAGCAGCGCTTTGAGGCAGGCGTTCGTGTACGGCCATCGATCGAACGCCGGGACGACGACCGAGACGACCGGATGTTCCGAGCTGGGAAATGCAACGGGTTCGGGCGCGGCGGGCAATCGAAATGCGCGCCGCATCGAGAACGAGCGCCGCAGCGAGGCGTAGCGCGCGGCGGCGTTGTGCCGCAGCCAGCGGCCTCCTCGCTGAGCAAAAACGAGCGGGCCGTGCTCGGCGGCGACCCGAAACGCCTTCCTAAATATAGCCGATCCGGACGAGCATCACGCTCAACTCTCGCCGGTCCTCGTTGAGCCCGATCTTCTTCGGCACCCACTTCACCGACATGTTCAGCGCGGCGGTCAAATGCCGGAACCCGCGAAGCGGCGGCGGAATCGCGAACGTGACGTCCTGCATTCCCGGCGAGAGCACCGCCGGCGCTCCGGCCGGCCTTCCGTTGAAACTCACGTGCACGCGTTCGGCATTTTTCGCCAGCGGCGCGACCGACGGAACGTAGAACGTGAAGACGGCCAACTGCGAGCCGGGTGGATTGTCGAGCGTGAGCAGCGCGCTGCCCGCGAGAAAGCAGCACGTCTTCGGCGCGTCGGACGCGTAGATGCCGGCGTGCATCGCGTCGGCAAAATCGGCGGGCGCAACGATGCCGGCCGGATAGATCGTCGAGCCGCCGCCCGCGCTCGATCCGCTCGAGGAGTCCTGCGCGCGGTCGCGCGCGCACGCGGTTAATGCGGCGGCCAGTCCGAGCGCGGCAGCGATGCATGAAAACGTTCGTCTCATCTCAAGCGCCTATTCGAAGTAGAGGTAGAGCAACACGACGCCGAGGCTGCGCGTGTCGTCGACCGGCGCCGCCGCCCGCAAGTGGAGCAGCGCGAGCAGCGAGTGCGACGGCGGCGTGTCGCGGCTGGGCACGAAATCGACCGCCGTCGTGACGTCGATCGGGATCAGGCCGGTCGCCCGACGAAGATTCGCGGGCAGCGGAAACGAGACGCGCCGCTGAATGCCGGGCTGCAACTGCAAGCGATGCGGCGGCGCGCCGTTGCCGAACCGAATCGTCACGACTTGTCCGCCTGCAAAGCGCGGCAGATCCGGAACGCGAAAGCCGCCGACGAGATGCGTAGCCGCCTTGCGCTTGCGAACGAGCAGCGTCGCGCGCGGTGCGATCCAGCAGCACGAGAACGCACCGGAACCCTCGATGTAGAGACCGTCGAACTCCGACGGGCCGTCGCCGAGATTGCTGGGAACGGCGACGTCCGGCGGAGCGATCGTGTCGTGAATGCGAAAGTCCGACGTATCGTACGCAGCGTCGCGCGGACCGCATGCAACCAACGCGCACGCGACGGCAATTGCGGCTGCAAGCAGCCTGGAAGGCTTCGCGCGCGCGGTCGCGCAAAGGGCTGGTGAATGTTTGCACTGACGCATTTGGTGCTGGGACTCGCTATCGCACACGTGACCCTGCTGATCTTCTTTTTGATCGGCTCGGCAGCCTTCCCGTGGTGCGATTCGCCGCAACCCGGCGGCGCGTCGCGCGCGGCGATGCGCGCAACGTGCACGTGCGGATTGGGCGCCGCGATCGCCGGACTGACCGTGTTCTCGATCGGATCGATGGGATGGCTCACGCCGGCCGGCATTGCGGTCGCACTCGCCGTCGTCTTTGCCGCGGCGTGCGCGTTACGGCGTACCTCCCCGCTACGCGGAAATTTCTGGCGAGCGCGGTTTCGAGCGCTGGCGGCCTGCGCGAGCGTACCGATGGCGTTCGTGTACGTCGCGATGCTGGCCGTCGCGACGCGCGCCGTCATTCCTGAAGGCACCGGCTACTCCGACGCGATCTATTACCATCTCGCCTACGCGCAGGACTGGGCAAACGCCGGGCGGCTCGTCGTCGACCCGTTCATGGCGTTCATCTTTTACGCCAATAACTTCTTGCTGTTTTTCACGGCATGGATCGTGGTGCAGGCCGGCGCGTTCGTTCAGTTCTTGACGTGGTCGTTTGGATTGCTCGGAGCGCTTGGGCTCTACGCTGCCGTCGAAGATTGTGCCGGCTCCGAGCGCACGCGCGGCTGGTCCGTCGCGATCGGCCTCCTCGCCGTCGCTGCGCTCGTTTTTACGCCGATCTTCCTCGACTATTCCGTGTTGGGTTACATCGACGTGCCGATAGGCGCGATGGCCTTGCTCGCGGTCGTCGCAATGCAGATCGGCATCCGCGAGTCGCGGGCGGATTGGCTGTTCGCGTCGGCGGTGCTGGCCGGCTTTTTGGTCGGCATGAAGGCGTCGTTCCTCGTGCTGCTGCCGGTATTGGCGATCGCCCTCGCGTGGGCGGCTGCCGCAATCGGCGCGCGCCGCACTGCGGTTGCGGGCATCCTCGCCGTGCTTTGCGCCGTGGCCGCGCCGTGGTACGTGCGCAATCTCGTACTGGCCGGCGATCCGATCGCGCCGACGCTCAACATCGCCCTCTACGGACGCGACGGCCTATGGAAAACGATCGAGTGGAACGGACTCTGGAACGACATGGCGACGTCGAAGTCGCCGCGCGCGTTCGTGACGCTTCCGGTGCGCGCGTACGTGCGACCGACCTCTTCCGATTTTCGCGAATACGGCGCGTCGGCGCTCGTTTTGTTCCTCTACGTGCCGGCCATCGTGGTGCTGGCGGCCCTCGCGTTTCGGCGAAGGGTCCCGGCCGAGATCGCGATTCCGATCTTCGTGCTGACGGTCTTCGTACTCTATTGGTTCGTCACGACCTCGCTGCTGCGGTACGCGCTGCTCTTCTATCCGCTGCTCGCGCTCTGCGTCGGAATGCTGCTCGTGGAGTTGGCGCAGCGGGTGCCGCGAGCGGCGCCGTTGGCGGTCAGCCGTTGCGCTCGTCGCCGCGCTGCCGCCGTTTACGAGTCTCTCGCCGGACGGCGACTTCATCCAAAACGATATTCTCAGCGAAGCGCACGCGTTCGCCCACTATCGCGGCGAGCAAGCGTACCTCTACGCCAACGACGACGGATACGCCGACGAACAGATCGCCGCGGCGTGGATGCGCGGCCACGGTTACTCCGGCAACGTCTTCGTGATCTCCGACAACGCTTTCGACTACTATTTCCGCCGCAACGGCGTGACGAGCATCGGCAACTGGACGGGTCCGGCCGGCTACTTTCGATTGCTTCAGGCGATCGATGCCGGCGAAGCGGCGGAGTTTCTCGCCGACTTACATACGCGCGCCGTGTTCTTCAGCCACCAGCAGCTGCTGGATTCCGGCATCGAACGCGTGCTGGCCGGGCAGCTCGAGAGGGCCGGCTATCGCGAGGTGCCGCTGGGGCTATCGCGAGGTACCTCTACGCGGGGACGTCGTACCACCTCTACGTCCACCCCGATTAACCCCGCTCAGGATGACATGCAAAGTACGCTGCGCTCGTCCTTCGACTGCGCGTGCTTCGCACGCTCCGCTCAGGATGACATGCAAAGTACGCTGCGCTCGTCCTTCGACTGCGGCGCTGAGCCTGTGCTGAGCGGAGCGAAAGCGAGCCGAAGTGCACCCGAAGTGCACGCTCCGCTCAGGATGACGTACGGCGTTAGATGCGGGTGAGGCGACTCGTCTTTTGCGCGAACTGGACGTCGACCATCAGGGCATTGAGCACGAGTTGGAAACCCATCAGGAACGGCAGTACCGCGAGCATGACCGTGCCGGTCGAGCGCGAGACGTGCGTGACCGAGCTGACGATCCACTGATACGCGCCCCACGCGCCGCCGCCGAGCAGCAAGAGCGCTCCGAATGCGAGGTAGAGCGACGCGAGATTGACGTCGAAGACGAAATACTGCAGGAGAATGCGGCGTAACGTCAATCGCAGCAGCCGCGGCGGAAACTCCCAGAGCACTTTCGGAATCGAAAGCGAACTGGGTGCGCCGTTGTAAATCGTCGGCATTTCGAGCTCCAGAATCGGGAGCCGGCGCAGTCCTAGTTCGCACAGCACCGAAATCTCGAAAAAGTACGAATCGGCGAACGAGCGCCATGGCACCGCGGCGAGCAGACGAGCGTTAAAGGCCACGTAGCCGTTGGTTGGGTCGACGAGATTCCAGTAGCCCGAGGCGAACTTGACGAGAATCGAGAGCACGGCGTTGCCGAAGAGCCGGCGCTTCGGCATGCGCAACATCACCGACGAGTCGAAGAAGCGGTTACCCTTCACGCATACGAGCGTCGGATCGGTCTCGAAGACGCCGCCGATGACCGGAACGAACGCCGGATCCATCTGTCCGTCGGCGTCGAGTTTCACGATCACGCCGGCTCCGTGCTCCATGCAGAAGGCGATCCCGGTCTTCATCGCCGCACCGACGCCGCCGTTGCGTTCGCGCTGCAAGACGTGGACGTTCGCGGTGTCTGGGAATGCGGCTCGTCGCGACCGCGCCCGAGCCTTCCGGACACGCGTCGTCGACGACCACGACGTCGCTCGCGTACGCCAGCGCGCGGGCGACGACGTCGGCGATCGTGGCAGCGGCGCGGAAGGCGGGAATGACGCAAAAGAGCCGGCGCTCGCGCCCTCCACGCGTGAACCTTATTTCGGCGGCGTACTCGCCGGCGGGCTTGCGGCGGGCGAACCGGCGCCGGTCCGCTGCTCGGAGCCGCAGCCGTCGGAGCGCTTCGCGACATCGGAAGTCCGAGCTTCGAGCACATCAGGTGAACGTTGGCATTCGGGGCGAGCACAGCCGGCGTTGAGATCGTTGAGCAGTTGGTTGACGACGCGGTTGAGCGCATCGGTGGTGGTCGTGGCATCGTTTACCGGCGGTATCGGCGACGCGCCGGTTGGAGCTCGCAAGCGCGAATGCGGCGAAGTCGACGGCGTTGATATCGCGTGGATTCAGCGCGAGAACGCTCGCCGCTACGGTTTCGACGCGCACGCCGTTTCGAGATCCGTAACCATTGAGCTTGCCCGACATCCAAGTGATCGTCGGCTTCTTGAAGCCGGTGCCTTGACATGAAACGATCTGAGCGCTCGGCTAACCTTTGCCCAACCGTGTGCCCAGAGAAAGAAAGGGTCCGTTGCCGTGTAGGTGTTCGTCCCTTCCAAAATCATGCCGCCGAGAATCTGCGGCGCTCTGGAGTTCGAAAGATTAGGATCGTTTAAGCATTGATCGCCAAGGTCGTTAGGGCCCCACGAGAGGCGGGCATCACCCAGACGGTGCCGGGGACCATTCGTGCGGTCGAAGAGCGCCTGCAGCGTGTCGGCAACTTTGTGTGCAAGGGCCGCGACGCTGGCATCGTTTCCGGGGCGAGCACGTAGAACGTCGACGCACTTGCGGCGAGTTCGTTGTCGGCACGTGCTGCGGCGCCCCCGTACAGCAACAGGCCCGCCGACATCGTAAGGGCCACCCCGGCTCTGGCGAAATGTCTCATGGCTCGCAAAGTTACCGGGCGGAAGCAAAGTTTCCTGTGCGAGGGGGCCGAGGGACGCAGCGAGCGAAGATCGTCGCGATGCATTCACGACCGCGGGAGATCTCGTATGCGGGGCGCCTCGCTCAGGAACGCAGGCGCTTCGATACGGTTTCGGAGTTCGACGACCTTCCGCCGATTTATCACTATTGGTCGAACACGTTCGTACGCGCGATGCTCGAACGTCTCGGATGCCGGTCGGCACCAACCTTTCTCGCCAAATTCTTGCGCGAAAGCGCGCTCCGGTCTGCGGCTAAGAAGCCCGGTTTTTCTCAGCATCGGCTCGGGCGACGGCAACAACGAGGTCGAAATCGCGCAACTCTTGCGCGCGCGAGGCCTCGAAGACTTTCGCATCGATTGCCTCGAGCTCAATCCGACGCTGATCAAACGCGCGACCGGCGACGCGCGCACCGCGGGCTTGTCGTCGCAACTGCATTTTCTGCGCGGCGATTTCAACAAGTGGCGTCCGCGCCGCCGTTACGACGGCGTCGTCGCGAATCAATCGCTCCACCACGTCACGAATCTCGAGGGATTGTTCGACGCGGTGCGCGATGCTCTCGCGCCCGGCGCGTTCTTCGTCGCGAACGACGTCATCGGCAGAAACGGACACCAGCGCTGGCCGGAGGCGCTTCACTTCGTCGAGCGGTTCTGGCGCAAGCTTCCGCGATCGCACCGCTTTCATCACCAGTTCCGCCGCTACGAAGAGTCCTTCGTCGACTGGGACTGTTCGGCGGTGGGCTTCGAAGGGATTCGCGCTCAAGACGTGCTCCCGCTGCTGCTCGAACGCTTCCACTTCCACGTTTTCGTCGGCTACGGCAATGCGATCGATCCCTTCGTCGATCGCGGCTTCGGGCCAAGCTTCGATGCGGCCGCGGCGTGGGACAGAGCGTTCGTCGATTGCGTGCACGCGTGCGACGAGCGTGCGCTGCTTGCCGGCTACCTCACGCCGACGCACATGATGGCGGTGATGGCGTCGCGAGCCCGCCGAGCAACCGTATTACGCGCGCGGCCTTTCGCCGGACGCATCGGTGCGGCCACCCGAGCGCATCGTTTCGGCGGCGGATCTCGAAGCCGCCGATCGCGCTCTCTCAATGTATTTCGATATTCCGCCGCTCGCGCCCGACGATGGCGCGTATCCGCGATTACCGCTCGTCGGCTGCGTCGCTCAGCGTGGTGCCGCCGAAGGCGGATACGGCGACGGATGGGCCGGCGCGAGCGCTGGAGTTCGCGGTCGTTCCGGAGCGCGACGTGTCGCGTTTCACCGTGCACGCCACCGTTCCCGACGGCATCGCGCCGGGCGCCGAACTCTGCGTTGCCGTCGACGGAAACCGCGTTGCCGCGACGCCGGCGGTGGGAGAACTTATCGATCGACTGTCCGATCATTTACGGTGCGGGCAGGCGACGAAGATCGCGCTCAGCTCCGGTGCCACGATCAATCTCAAGGATTTAGGGCTTGGCGAAGACGAGCGCGAGAGTTCATCTCGACGGTCTCCACCTAGACGATCGATCGTCTTCAGCGTGGTCTCATTGCCATACAAACTTCGACCCGCGCTTCCTAGTTGAAAAATCAGGCTTACGTATTCGCCGAGCGAGTCGCGGTGCCGGTTGAAATACACCAGCGCCAGTAAGAGAAGGACGACGCTGAACGCGCCCGCGAAACGCGAGGTCGCGAAAGCTCGGCGGGACGCCGTAGTAGAAGACAGTTCTGATACGCAGAAACCAGGGCCGCGACCGGACTCCACCTCACGAGAAACTGCAGACCCGGCGGTACGACGAAGCGCGCGTAAAAGATCGGCGTGAGAAAGAAGACCGCGAGCAGCGCGTACGCGACGATTTGCTGCATATCGCGATAAAAGACGTTGACGGTCGCGACGAATGAACGAGAATCCGAGCGTCATGATCAGTTCGATGAGCGCCAAGCAGCGGCAGAAACAGCAACGCCCACGAGATCGGAACGCCCAAATGCAGAAGCTCACGGGGAAGAGCAAAGCGATCGTGATGAGAAAGTTCACGCCGTTGGAGAACACCGGAACCATGACGAGAATCTCGGTGGGCATCAGCGTCTTACCGACGTAGGTTCGCCCGTCGATGATCGAAGTCACGGCCTGCGCAGATCGCGTGTCGACATCCAAATCCACGGAATCATGCCGCTGAGCAGGTAGAGAGGAAAGTCGTGAATCGGCGATTTGAGGTAGATCGAAAAGACGAGCGTATAGATTCGCCATGAAGATGATCGGATTCAACAGCGTCCAGGCGAACCCGAAAAACGATCCTCGATAGCGCAGGATGACGTCGTTCTTGACCAGCTCGTAGAGGAGCCAGCGGTAGCGAACGATGGACGCGAAGACTCGAGCAGACGTTCATCGCGCACCCGCTCCGCGTCGCTGTGGCTTCTCGATCGCGCCGCAGTTGCGCGACCAGCGAGCCGGCGCGATAGAGCGACTCGAACTGTCCGGCGTCGGCCCACCAGCCGGCGAGTACGTCGTATCGAAGCTCGCCCGCCTCAATGTAGGCGTTGTTCACGTCGGTTATCTCCAGTTCGCCCCGGTCGGATGGAACGAGGCGGCGGCAAAAATCGAAAACCTTGTGGTCGTACATGTAAATTCCGGTGACGGCGTAGCGGCTCTTGGGCTGCGGATGGTTTCTCTTCGATGCGCACGATCCTGTCTCCATCGAGCTCGCGGACAACCGAACCGTTCGGGATCGGCAACCTCTTTCAGCAGAATGCGCGCTCCCGTTCCCTGCCGCTCGAACGCCCTTACGTACGGCCGAATGGAATCCTGCACGATGTTGTCGCCGAGGATCACGACGATGCGTTCGCCGTCCGCGAAGTGCTCGCAGAGCGAAAGCGCGTCGGCAATGCCGCCCTCGCCATCCTGATACGTGTAGAAAATATCCTTGAGACCGAAGTCTCGCCCGTTACCGAGCAAGCGTAGAAAGTCGCCGGCGGAGTTTCCGCCCGTCACGATCATGATATCGGAGATGCCGGCGTCGCAGAGCGTCTCGATCGGATAGTAAATCATCGGCTTGTCGTAGATCGGCAGCAGATGCTTGTTGGTGACCTTCGTCAAGGGGCGCAGTCGCGTACCCAGACCGCCGGCGAGAATGACGCCTTTCACGTTATGAAATCCTTATCTTCACGGCACTAGCGGCGAGCGTACTGGCGGTCGTAATAGGCGGCGAACTCCGCATCTCGAAGCGGACGCCACCACGATTCGTTCGTCTGATACCACCGGACCGTTTCCTGGAGGCCGCGGTCGAAAGGCACGCGCGCTTGCCAACCTAGGGCGCGTGCTTTTTCGGTATTGATGGCGTAGCGACGGTCGTGTCCCGCGCGGTCTTCGACGTGTTTCACGTGCGTCTGCATCGATCGCCCGCAGGCCTCGACGAGACGCTGCGTGATCTCGATATTGGTGTGCGGGTTGCCGCCGCCGATGTTGTAGACGTGTCCCACCTCGCCGCAGTCGAGCACGTGCAGGATACCGCGCGCGTGATCCTCGACGTGCAGCCAGTCGCGAACCTGCAATCCGTCGCCGTAAACGGGGACGGGCTGGTCGTCGATGAGGTTGGTCACGAAGAGCGGAATCAACTTCTCAGGAAACTGATACGGTCCGTAGGTGTTCGAGCCGCGCGTGATCAGCACCGGCGCCCCGAACGTTGCCAAATATGCCAGGACCTGCAGGTCGCCGCCGGCCTTGCTGGCGCTGTACGGACTGCGCGGGCAGAGCGCGTCGGTTTCGAACGATTCCCCGTCGGCGACGTCGCCGTAAACCTCGTCGGTGGAGACCTGGACGTAGCGGCGAATGCCGCGCTCGCGCACCGCTTCGAGGAGGACGTGCGTCCCCAGAATATCGGTTCGCAGGAACGCCTCGGGTTCGAGAATCGACCGGTCGACGTGCGTTTCCGCTGCAAAGTTTACGATCGCGTCGACACCGTCGCCGATCGCGTCGCGAACCGCGCCTGCGTCGCAGATGTTGCCGCGAACGAACCGGTAGCGCGGATCCGCTTCGATCTCACGGAGGTTGGCGCGGTTCCCGGCATATGTGAGCGCGTCGAGGTTAACGACCTGCGCGGCAGGTCGTTCCTTTAGCACCAAACGGATAAAGGCGGATCCGATAAATCCCAGTCCGCCCGTCACGAGAATTTGCGTCACGTTCAATAGAACACCCGCGCCGGTTCTTAGGCGATTCGCTCGAACACCCCTACCGCCGCTGCCCGTGCGAGGTTCTCGCGATAGTCGCCCAGCTGCCGGCCGGGGGGATCGAGGCGCGATCCGCGATCGGCGCGCATGGCGCGCAGGCCGAGCAGGTTGTCGCGATCGATCGGCAGCGCGACGCGCATCGCGCCGGCCGCCCTCAGCGCCAGGTCGGCCGCCCAGAACGGAATCGCGACGAATCGCACGCGCGCGCGCATGCGATGCGAAAGTGCGGCGTAGAAGTCGCGATACGCTACGGGGTCGTATTCGGCCACGGTAAAGGTCCCGGCGGCGTTGCGCTCGACGGCATCGCAGAGCGCGTCGACCAGATCGTCCACGTAGACGGTCTGCAGCGGCTGCCTCCCGCCGTCGATCAATGGGACGACGCGATGGCCGCGCAGATACGCACACATCGCGCCGAAGAGCCCGCCGCCGCCGACGACCAAGCCGGGCCGCACGACCAGCGCTCCGCGCGCCTCAAGCATCCGTTCGAGTTCGTATTTCTGCTTGCCGTACGAGGAGAGCGCCGCCGGGTGCGCCGCTAAACTCGAGAGAAAGACGATGTGGCGCACGCCGCATCGAGAGGCGCGATCGCAGAGAAGCAGCGTTCCCGCGACGTTGCGGTCGTAGTCGCGTTTGGCGTAGGCGGCGTGCACCAGCACGCCGGCGCCCTCGAAGAGTTCGTCCGGCAACTGGCGCCACCCAAGATCGTACGCGCGCCATTCGAACCGGTTTGCCGCCGGACGGCGCGGCCCGCACGCGATCGCGCGCCATCCGCGCGCGTCGAATCCGCGCAGCAGCGCACCGCCGATGAAGCCGCCGCCGCCGGTGACGAGCACCCCACGGGATTTGGAAGACTCCGTCACCGTCGCCGCGCGACTCCGCCGGCGACGCGATGCGCGTTGGCCATGAGCGAGAGCGTCACCGGTTTGGCGGGCAGGAACGTGAATCCGGACGCATCGGCGACGTAAACGTTGCGCGTACCATGCAATCGTCCGTCCCGCGCGAGCGTGAGCGGACGTTCGTCGCCATCGAACGGTAGCGTGCCCGCGTAATGGATGCTCGATCCCAGCGGCGGATGAACGCTGCGAAGCGGCCACGCCCCGAGCACGCGCAGGATGCGCGCGAATCCGCGCTCGCGCGCGCGATGATCGACGCGTTCCGCATCCGTGAGCTCGTAAGCGACCGCGAGCCGGTCGCCGGTCGGCGACGACCGATCCGGTTCCCGCCACACGCGCTTTCCTTCGGTCCGCGCCTGCGGGTGATCGAAACCGGCGATAATGAAGCCGGAGAGCAGGAACTGCATGAGAATCCGCGCGTCGCGCACGCCGAGCGGCATCTCGCGCAGCAACCGGAAGAGCATCAGCGAACGATACGAAAAGATCGTACCGACGGCGATGTCGGCGTCAGCGCGCTCGTGAAAGAGCGCGAGTTGCGTGAGGCTCTGCGTGCGCTCGGGCATCGAACGTCCGAGTCGGCCAGCAACGAGACACGGCACGTAGGTGTAGTCATTGCAGAGCAACGGCAAATTCGAGGCCTCGTCACGCGAACGCAGTACGATCCGCGCCGTTCCGAACACGCCGGCGGCGAGGACGAGCCGCCGGCAGCCGTACCGCTGCGTCGTACCGTCGCGCAAATCCAGCGCTGTCAGCGCGATGCCGTTTTCGTACTCGTCGAACCGCGTCACGAGCGCGCCGCCGTGATACGCGAAGTTCGGGTGCGCCGCGAGTCGCGCGATCGTCGCTGAAGGACGCCACGCCGCGCCGCCGTCGTCGCAGTAGAACTCCATGTCGCGCAGGCGGGTCGCTCCGCGACCGTCCTTGGGCTGCGTGAGCAACGCCAGCGCGGGACGGCCGAGCACGTAGCCGAGCGCATTGACGGTATCTCGGCGCCGTTGGTAACGCGCCGCAAGCAATGCCGCCGTCGGGTCCACCGGCGGCGGCGGCTGAATCCGCGCGAGATCGCCCAGCGTAAATCGGCGAGCGTCGTCAGCGGCGCCGCTGATGCCGATGCGGTCGGCAATGATTTGATAGGCGTCGCGCATCGGCAACTTCGGGAGCGACGCGCGTTCCAGTTCGGCCTCCGAATAGACGCCGCACATCAGGCCCCAGCCGGCGGCCAGCCCGCCGAACGCGAGGCTCTCGAGCGGAGCGAAGGCGCCGGCGCGAAGACGAAGCAGTTCGTCGACGCGTTCGACGATGAAACGCCGCGGGGGCGTCAGTTGCGCACCCGTTCCGACCCTGCGGAAGGCCGCGCTTTCAAAACGTTCCCCCAGCAGGTACCGGTACTGTTCGGGTTCGGTGCGCCGAATCTCGACGAACGTCTTCTCCGGGATGAGCCGTGCGTAGCGATCGTCGCGCAGGCCCGCGTCGAGCATTGCGACGCGAGCGCCGCCTTCGATCAGCGTTTGCGCCGCCGTCGCGCCGGATGCGCCCGAACCCACCACGATGCAGTCGAAATCGTTCACCGAACGAACGGCAGCAACAGCATCCCAAACCCGGCAAGCACGGCGGCGCGTGCGACGCTCGCAACGACCGCGAGCGCGTCGCGCGTGGAGCGATCGCGCGGCAGAAAATCGTCGCAATACTCGGGCCGGGTTTCGAGAACGGCTGCCATCAGCAGAAGTTTTTTGCGCAGCGGCGCGTCGGGCCGCACGAGCGCGAGCGCGCCGTCGAGGGGACCGATCGACCAGGGTCTGCGCAGCGCGAACGCCGTAACGCGATCGCTGCCGTCGTAGACGAGCTCGCGCGCGGCCGTCGCATAGGCAGCGCGAGAGGCGGCGTCGATCTCGCGGCCGAGGAGGTAACGCCCGAACGAGGCGGCTTCGTCGCTCGACATGAAATGGTCTTTGCCAATCGAATCCGGAGGCACCTCTGAATACGCTCGCGCACCGATCGACCGATTCGTTACGCCGCAGCGCGCTGGTCGCGGTTCTCACGCTCGCGATGGCGGCGCTGGTTGGCGCGCCCGCACGTGCGACGGCCGCCGTCGCGCAAACGTGGCTGGTCGTCAGCGACGTTCACCTCGATCCATTCGACCGGCAGGCGCGCCCGAGTCTCTTCGGCAGCGACACGAACCTCGCGCTTTTTCGGTCGGCGCTCGCGGAGATGCGGCGGCGCGTGCCGGATCCGGCGGCGGTGCTGCTGCCCGGAGACTTTTTCGCGCACGACTTGGCCGGCCGCGCGCGGCGCGGCGGCGGTCACTCCGACGACGCAGCCGCCGTCGAAACGATGCGTATCATCGCCCGAGCTTTCGCGCGCGCCTACCCGCACGCGCGCTTTGCGGTCGCGCTCGGCAACAACGACGCGCCCTGCGGCGACTATCACACGGCCTTCGGCACGCCCTTCGCGAACGCGATCGCGCGTATCTGGGAACCGCTGGTGAACCGCGGCGGTGCGGCTTCGACGTTCGCGGCGTCGTTTGCCGCCAACGGCTCGTACGCCGCGAACTCGCCGCTGCCTCGAACGCGTTTCGTCGTCCTCGACGACGTGCCGCTCTCGGTAATGTATCTGGGCAACTGCGCACACGGCACGAGTGCGGCCCCGGAAGCGCAGCTCGAGTGGCTGCGCTCGACGCTCGCGTCGACGCCGGCCGGCACGACGAATGTCGTCGTGACGCACGTTCCTCCCGGCTACGATGCGTTCTCGACCGAGACGACGCACGGATACTTCCCGTGGCCCTTTCTCGACGCCGGCGCCGACGCTGCGCTGCTATCCGCGCTTTCGAACGGCGCGAACCGCGTCGCGTTCGTCGCCGCGGGCCACGCGCATCGTTTTGATTTTCGGCTCGCGAACGACGTTCCGGTCATCGTATTCGGCTCGGTGTCGCCCGTCTATCACAACAACCCGGCATTTTACGCACTCGACGTCGGCGCAGGCGGCGTGCCGCGCGACGTGCGTGCGTTTGCATTCGACGAGTGGACGCAGTCGTGGCAGCCTGCGCGCAGTTTCGACGGCAAATGGCGGACGGAATCGCTCGGTGCCGCCGCGCTGAGCGGTCTGCACGCGAGGCTGGAAAGAGACGCAGCGCTGCGCCACGCGTGGGACGCCGCTTCGAGCGGATGGCCGTCGAATTGGACGATCGCGTGGGGAACTTGGGGGGACTCGTGGCGCATTCCGTGGTGCGCGCAACGCTATTCCGACGGCGCGTTCACGGCTTGCGCCGGCCTTACGCTGCGAGCGGAACTCTTTCGCGCGGGTCTCGCCGCGATCGCCGCCTGCGTGGGACTCTTCATCGTAGGGCTGGCGCTGGTTCCGGTTCGGGCGTCCCGAACGAAGCGAGACTCCGAGGTGCCTTAGCGACGGGACGCTAGCGAATGCTGACGGTTCGTGCCAACGCTTGCGCCTTCTCCGAGACCGAGCGAGCGTGCGAACGGACGGCGGGTGCGACCGGCCGCGTGGCCACCGGGACGCGCGCTGCGGGCAGCCGTCCGGTGTCGCCCCAAAGGGCGGCGCCGCTGATGAGGAGCAAGACCGCGATCCCGGCGGCGCGCAGCGACGGTCGCCACGTGGGCCTCACGCCGATTCCGGCGACGTAACTCTTGAGCAACAGCTGGTCGGAATGGTGCGACGATCGCCCCGCGACGCCGGAGAAGAAATCGGAGAAGGCGTGCAGGACGGCGAGCAGCCGCGCGAACTCCAGCCGGAGCAGTTTCGGCGCGATGCAGCGCACGGCGAAGTAGAGAAATGCCGTCGGCGCGGCGATCGGATAGAACTTCCAAACGAGGCGCAGCATGTTGCGCACCGCGTAATAGTCGTGGAGCGGACTCTTGAATCCGATCGAGTGCGACTGCTTGTGCCAGACGATCGCGTTCGGGCAGCAGTAGAGCTTCCAGCCGGCGCGGCGCATCCGAATGCACCAGTCGGTCTCTTCGCGATAGAGGAAATACGTTTCGTCGATGTAGCCGACGTCGCGCACGGCTTCGGCGCGCACCAGCAGGCTCGCGCCCACCAGATGGTCGAGCGGAATAGGGTCGCGTTTCTCCCGCGTCGCCTTCGCTCCGCCGCCGAGTTGGGTGTCGTGGCACAAGACCGGGATGATGTATCCGCCGCCCATTGCCTGAACTCTGTCGGGCTCGTCGTGGCGCAACAACTGCGCTCCGACGATGCCGACGTCCGGATGACCGTCGGCCACCTCGAGCATCGGTGCGAGCGCGTCGCATTCGACGACGGTGTCGTTGTTGAGGATCCAGACGAACTCTGCATTCGCCCGTTCGACCGCGTAACGGATTCCGATGTTGTTGCCGTAGGCGTATCCGCCATTGTATGGCAGTTCGAGGAGCACGATCGAGGCGCTCGTGCCGGGTCCGTCGAGGGCTTCTTCGGCGCTTCCGAACGACGCGAAGTCGGCGCGCCCGCGTCCCCACGCCTTGATGCGCGCGATCGAGTCATCGGCCGAGCCGTTGTCGCAGATGACGATCCGGCGTGGCACTTGACGCGACGCCAGCAGGCTCTCGAGACACGCGATCGTGTCCGGCCACGCATTCCAATTGAGAATGACGGCAACGACTCGCGCCGCAATAGGACGCTCTTCGTTGCGCGTACGCGGACGAACGCTCAGGACCGACAATGCCGCTCTCCTAACGTAAAATCGCCCCCGGTCGGTGATTCGGAAGAGGGGAGTGTCTATTGGCCGGGCGCCCGCCTACCCCTGCTCACCAAGCGCCCGCGGGCTGGGGTCGCAGGTCCCGTCTGCGGTCCGCCGTAAGTTGGTCACGCTTGAGCGCTACCAACACACCCGCGCCCGTTCGCAGGCGCGTCGTCGTCACGGGCCTGGGCGCCGTGACCCCGATCGGCAACAACCGCGCCGAGTTCTGGCAGAATCTCATCGCCGGCGTCTCCGGGGTCGCCCGAATCAGCACGTTCGATCCCAGCGACTTCGCCACGCGCATCGCGGCCGAAGTGAAGGATTTTCGCCCCGAAGAACTGCTGGGCCGCAAGGAAGCCCGGCGGATGGACCGGTTCACCCAGTTTGCCGTCGTGGCGGCACGCGAGGCGATCGCGGATGCCTCCCTTCCGAGCGACCAGGCCTTTACCGAGCGGACCGGGGCGGTGCTGGGCACCGGCATCGGCGGGATCATCACTTTTTGGCTCAACTCGGAGAAGGCCAACGACAACGGCACGTGGGCGAAGGTGACGCCCTTCTTCATTCCCATGCTGATGGCGAACGCGGAAGCGGCCCACATTTCGATGCAATATCATTTCCAGGGGCCGATTTTCTCGGCTGCGAGCGCGTGCGCGAGTGCGAACGACGCCATCGTCACGGCGTACAATTATATCGCCTACGGCGACGCGGACGCGATGATTACCGGCGGTAGCGAAGCGACGGTCTCTCCCCTGGCGATCGGCGGATTCGCTTCGATGCGCGCGATGTCGACGCGCAACGACGAGCCGACGCGCGCCAGCCGGCCGTTCGACCGCGAGCGCGACGGTTTCGTGCTCGGCGAGGGCGCGGGCGTGCTCGTGCTCGAGGAGTACGAGAGCGCGCGGGCGCGTGGCGCCAAGATGTATTGCGAGATCCTCGGCTACGGACAATCGGCCGACGCCTACGACCTGGTCGCCGTCGATCCCGCCGGCAGCGGCGTGCTGCTCGCACTCAACCGTGCCTTCGCCAAGGCCGGCATCCGCCCCGAAGACGTCGACTACATCAACGCCCACGGAACGTCGACGCCGATCGGCGATCCGGCTGAGTCGAAAGCGATCGAAAAAGCGTTCGGCGAACATGCCTCAAAGATGGGCGTCAGCTCGACCAAATCCATGCACGGACACGCGCTCGGCGCGGCCGGCGGCATCGAAGGCGTGGCGACAGCGCTTTCGGTGCAAGAAGACCTCATGCCGCCCACGATCAACTACGAGTTTCCGGACCCGGATTGCACGCTCGACTACGTTCCGAACGTCGCACGCAGCGCACCGGTTCGCGTGGCACTGTCGAACTCGTTCGGATTCGGCGGTCACAACAGCGTCATCGTCTTCAGCAAAGTCCGCGAGGAAGGGTAAGTGGCGGGCGAGGCGCGTCGGCAGCGTTTGCGCGCCCTTCTTCGGCTCGCCGGCGTGCGTGGCGCCCGCGATCTCGGCGGAATCGAGCGCGCGTTCGTGCACGAGAGCTACGCGCGGGAGCGCGGCGGCGTCTCGAGCGAGCGGCTGGAGTTCTTGGGCGACTCGGTGCTCGGATTCGTTACGGCAAGCTGGCTCTTCGAGCGTTTCGGAGACGAGCCCGAAGGGTTGCTTACTCAGCGCAAGGCGGCGATCGTCAACGATCCCCAACTGGCGGCCACCGCGCGTCGCTTGGCATTCGCCGACGTCATCGAACTGGGCGCCGGGCTGCGCAGCGGCGGCGGCGCCGACAACACGTCGGTCCTCGCCGACGCATTCGAAGCGTTCGTTGCGGCGCTTTACCTGCGATACGGAATGGAGAAGGCACGGCACTTCGTGCTCACCCAGCACGTGGAACTGCTCGACCATTCCGGCGATGCCCCGGTCGATGCGAAGTCGCGCCTGCAGCACTACGCGCAGGCGCAGTGGTCCGCAACGCCCGTCTACCGTGAGACGAACGACGGCACGCCGCAGCAGCCGTCGTTCAACTCCCGCGTGACCGTCAAAGGGAAGACGCTGGGAAGCGGCAGCGGCCCTTCCAAAAAATCCGCCCAGCAGGCTGCCGCCGCGGCCGCCCTTCTTGCATTGCAGTTGCCGGCGTGAAGCTCAAGAAGATCAAGTCGTTCGGCTTCAAGACGTTCGCCGACCCGACGACGCTGGAGTTCGCGAGCGGCATCACCGCGATCGTCGGGCCGAACGGTTCGGGCAAATCGAATTTGGTCGACGCCTTCCGCTGGGTGCTCGGCGAAACGTCGAGCAAGAGTCTGCGCGGCGGCAAGCTCGAGGACGTCATCTTTGCGGGCAACGACACGCGCAAGCCGCTTGGCCTTGCGGAAGTGTCGGTGCTCTTCGACAATGCCGACGGCCGTCTTCCGATCGAATTCTCAGAGGTCGAGATCACGCGGCGCGCCTATCGCGCGGGCGAGAGCGAGTATTTCATCAATCGCAGCGCCGTCCGACTGCGCGACATTCTCGACCTCCTGATGGGGACAGGTTTGGGGCCGGGATCCTATGCAATCGTTTCGCAGGGTCAGGTCGACGCAATTCTCACGAGCAAGCCCGCCGACCGCCGCGCACTTTTCGAGGAGACGGCCGGCATCAACAAGTTTCTTGCGCGCAAGGCCGAATCGATGCGCCGGCTCGAGCAGACCGAACAGAACGCGATTCGCATCAGCGATCTGATCTCCGAACTCGAACACCGCATTCCCGAACTCGACACGCAGGTGCGTCGCGCCAAGCGCTATCGCAAGGTCGGGGCGCGCGTCCGCGACCTCGAGATTCTCGGCTACCTCCGCGCCGGCGCGTCGCGGCGCGCCGAACGCGACGCGTTGCGCGTCGAACTCGAAAAAAACGAAGAGCAGCGCGGACTGGCGGCGGCAAAGGCCGCGTCGCTGGCGGCCCAGCTCTCCGACGTGCGAACGCGCGTCTATCGTCAGGAACTGCAGCTGGAGGAACTGCGCTCGGAAGGGCAACGCCGCCGAGCCGATCTCGCGCGCGAGGAAGCCGACTACGCGGCTACGCTGGCGCGGCGCGAAGCACTCGAGCGTCAATCGACGCAGACGTCGGAGGACGTCGCGCGCGTCGCGTCCGAGCGCGACGCACTCACCGCATCGGTTGCCGGACTGCACGAGCGTTTGGGACCGCTGAGCGCGGAACTCGACGGCGCGCGCGAACGCGAACTCGCGGCACAAGCGGCGCTCGCGCAGGCGCGCGCCCGTCTCGACGCGATCTTCACCGAGCTGCGCGAGGTGGAATCGGCGGCGGCCCGGCATGCGGAACGCCGCGCAGAACGGCGCGTGCAGGCGGAGAACCTGCGAGCGCAGGCAGACCGCTACGACGAGGAACTCCGAGCCGCGCGCGAGCGCGCCGAACAAGCCGAGATCGCAGCCGGCGGCGCAGCCCACCGCCACCGAGAGCGGGCCAAAGAAATGGCCGCGCTCGAGGAGTCGCTTCTCGACGCGCGCGGACGCGTCGAGGATGCCGAGCGCGAAGCCGCGCTCTCGCAGGAAGAACTCGCGGGGGCCCTTTCGGTTCACCGCGATTGCACCGCGGAAGTGACCGGCGCGCAGTCGCGGCTGCATACGATCGAGGAATTGGAGAACTCGCTTGAGGGACACGTTCCCGGCACGCGCGCGATCGTGGACGCGTGGCAGCGCGGCGAGTTGCGCGGCATCGAAGGCATCGTTTCGAATTTGATCGCGACCGACGAGCGCTACGCGCGCGCGATGGACGTTGCATTCGGCGCTCGCCTCTCCAACGTCGTCACCCGCACTTCTGAAGACGCCGAACGCGCCATCGAGTTTCTCAATCGCAAGGAGAGCGGACGCGCGACGTTTTTGCCGCTCGACACGCTGGCGAATCGCGAAGGGCGTCAGCTTTCTGAGGAACTGCGCCGCACGCCGGGCGTCATCGGCTACGCGCATACGCTGGTCGAGACGCAGCCCCAGTACCGCGGCATCGTCGACTTTTTGGTTGGCAACGTGCTCATCGTCGATCAGCTTTCGACCGGCATCGGGCTCGTGCGCGAGCGCGGGCTGCGCGACACCGTCGTGACGCTGACCGGCGAACAGATTACCGGCGGCGGCGCGATCACCGGCGGACGATTCCAACGCGAGCGCTCGATCCTGTCGCGTCGCGTCCAAGCGCAAACGCTGCGCGAGGCGCTCGTCGATCTGCGCGTCAAACTTCGCGAAAGCGAAAGCGGGCTGCACGCCGCGCACGTCCGCACCGAGTCGTCGATCGAGAGTCGCGACCGGCGTCGCGAGGCGCACTCGCAGGTGGAACTGCGGCTCGCGCGGGCCCGCGCGGAGACGGCGGCGCTGGCCGGCGAGGAAGCGCGGCTCAAGTCCGAGCTGGACGGCGTTCGCGCGCTGGTCGAGGAGTTGATCGCAAATGCGCGGCGGGCGCGTGAGGGCGAGCGAGGCTTCGAGCGGGCTGAACCAGAGCAGCTTCGCGGCGACGCCGAACGCGAGCGGCTCGAGTCGGAACTGGCACGAGCGCGCGAGGAGATCGGCGGCGCCGAAGACGCGCAGGCCGCAGCCGCTACGCACGCATCCGAACTGCGCGAACGCGCGGCGGCGCTCTCGGCCGAGCGCGATGCGGAGGCGGCGCGCCTCGGCATGCTCGATCAGGACGGCGAGCGCGCGCGCGTCGCGCGTGAAGAGATGCTCGCGCAGATCGCCTCGCTTGCCCAGCAGACGCGCGCGTCACACGCGCACGTCGAAGGGCTCAGACGCGGTGTCAGCGATCTCGACGCCGCGCTCGACGGAGCGCGGCGCGAGCGTGAGTCGCTGGTCGATCGCCAGACGCAGCTGGAATCCGACGTGCGCATGGCCGAGATGGAAGAGCGCGACGCGGTCGGCGGTGGGGAACGTCACCGCACGCGCATGGCGCAAATCGAAGCCGAGTTGGGGATGCTCGTGTCGCAGTTCGCGCAGAATCCCGCCACCGACGACGAATGCCGCGACGTCGAGGCGCGCTATCGCGACGAGACCGACGCGGTTGTCGACGACTTACCGCGTCTGCGCGACGATCTCGGACGCCTCTCCGCCAACGTCAATCTCAACGCCGAAACCGAACGCGAGGAGGTCGCGCAACGCGAAGCGTTTCTGCGCACGCAGCTCGCCGATCTGGCCCAGGCGCGCGAAACGCTGCTCGAGTCGATTCGCGAAATTGAGGTTCAAACGCAAGCGCGGTTCAACGAGATGTTCGAGAAGGTCGCGAAAGCCTTCGCGGAAATGTTTCCGCGCCTTTTCCCGGGCGGGCGTGCGACGATGTGGCAGACCGATCCGGAGAATCTCTCGGAGACGGGCATCGAGATCGCCGTGCAGCCGCCCGGCAAGAAGCAGATGGCGCTGGCGGCGCTCTCCGGCGGCGAGCGCGCGATGACCGCCGCGGCCCTTATCTTTGCGCTGATCGTCGTGAAGCCGGCGCCGTTCTATCTGCTCGACGAGGTCGACGCCGCGCTCGACGACGCGAACGTCGAGCGGTTCTGTGCGATGGTCGAGAGTTTCGCGACGGAGTCGCAGATGATCATCGTAACGCATAACAAGAAGACGATGGAGATGGCCGATCGCCTTTACGGCGTGACGATGAGCGAACCGGGAATCAGTTCGATCGTTTCGGCGGAACTCTCACCGGGCGAACCGGAGTTCGCGCTTGCCTGAGGCGGACCGGCCGGCCGCACTGCTGTCGCTTTCCGACAAAACCGGCGCCGAGGATTTGGCACGCGCGCTCCACGAGCGCGGAACGGCAATCTACGCGACCGGCGGCACCCGCGCGTACCTCGAATCGCACGGCGTGCCGGCGCGCGACGTCGGCGACGTGACCGGGTTCCCGGAACTCTTCGGCGGCCGCGTCAAGACGCTGCATCCGAAGATCTTCGGCGGCATCCTGTACGACCGCGACGACGAAGAGCATCGGATCCAGGCGCGGACCTACAACGTCGCGCGCATTCATACGGTCGCGGTCAATCTCTATCCGTTCGAGGCGACCGTGGCGCGATCGGGGACGACGCCCGCCGAAGCGATCGAACAGATCGACATCGGCGGCGTCGCGCTGCTGCGGGCGGCGGCCAAGAACTTCGAGCACGTCGCGGTGCTGACGCATCCTTCGCAATACGCCGAGTTTCTTCGCGCGCTGGCAGCGGACGAAATCGGCTTCGGACTACGCCGGAGGTTTGCGGTGGCGGCGTTCGAGCGAACCGCCGAGTACGACGTCGCGATCTCGCACTACCTCGCGACGGCCGGCGAGATTCTGCCGAGCGACTTGCCCGGTGCGCTCGCGCTGACGCTTCCACTGGCCAAACGGCTTCGCTACGGAACCAATCCGCAGGAGCGCGCCGCGTTCTATCTCGATCGGAGGGACCGGCTCCCCGAACAGTTACACGGCAAGTCGCTGAGCTACAACAACTTGCTCGACCTCGACGCAACCCTGCGCCTGCTCTCGCGCGCGCCGTTGGGAACGGAGTTCGGCGATCGCGGGCCGCTCGTTCGCGCGGTCGCGGTAAAACACACCGTTCCCTGCGGCGCCGCGGAACGGCCGACCGGCGCGGCCGCTTTGCGCGACGCACTCGCGGCCGACGCGATTTCGGTCTACGGCGGCATCGTCGCGGTCGATGCGCGCGTCGATCTCGAGGGCGCCGAAGTGCTCTCTTCGTACTTTCTCGAAATCGTCGCCGCGCCGTCGTTCGACGACGACGCGCTGGCGCTACTGCGCAAAAAGAAGAACGTGCGCATCATGCGCTTTGCGGCTTCGTTACCCGACGAACTGGCGCGCGAACTGCGCGTGCGCAGCGCGCTCGGCGGCGTTCTAGCCGAAGACGACGACCCGGACGCCGCGGCCGAGCGCTGGCGCGTCGTGAGCCGGCGGCTTCCGACGCCGCGGGAGTGGAACGATCTCGGTTTCGCGTGGGACGTCGTCCGGCACGTCAAGTCGAACGGCATCGTCATCGTCAAGGATCGCGTGACGCTCGGCATCTGCGCCGGTCAAACCAATCGCGTCAGCGCCGTTCAAATTGCAGCGAAGCGCGCCGGCGTAACCGGCGCCGCATGCGCGAGCGACGGCTTCTTTCCGTTTGCCGACGGTCTCGAAGCCGCGGCCGAAGGCGGATGCACGGCCGTCATCGCGCCGGCCGGATCGGTGCGCGACGCCGAGGTCGTCGCGGCCGCCGATCGCCTCGCTTTAGCACTCGTCTTCTCCTCGCACCGATATTTCTTACACTAACGCCTCTATGTCATTCTGAGCGGAGCGCACTTCCGGTGTCATCCTGAGCGGAGCGGCGAAGCACGCGCAGTCGAAGGACGAAGGACGCTCTACGCCGGCAAGGTCGCGTGCGGGTCGCTCGTCGCGCCGCGTCCATGCGGCGCTCCTGCTACGACGCAATGATATTGCGAAGCGCGCAAAGGGACGCTAGTTCGTGTCGACGGGGCGTGGGTCGGGCGGGAAGCGCTCGAAGTCGGCGGGACCAAGGCGCGTCGGAATCGGGGTGAATGCGCGGGGAGGCGCGGAGAAATTGAAGGAGTCGTCGGCCGGAGAGTTCGCGCGTGAGTCGGTCGCGCCGAGGCGCGGCAGGCTGAAACGATCCTCGATAAAACGCAGCAGACTGCCGTGTTCGAATTGGGTGTGTGAGACGTACCCTTTCTTCGCGTACGCCGAGACGATGATGAGCGGCACGCGAATGCCGAGGCCGTCGTAGTCTTCCAACGGCGGCGGAACGTGATCGTACCAGCCTCCGTAATCGTCCCACAGGATGAAGATCACGGTCGACTTCCAATATTTGGATTTGCCGACGGCGTTGACAAGCGAGGCTACCCAATGCGGTCCGCTCGTCGAATCGCAACTCGCATGGTCGGACGTGCGGCAGGTCGGCATGATCCAGCTCACGGCGCGTAACTTGCCGTTCTTCACGTCGTTGAAGAACCGCGTCTGCGGGCTGATCACGTCGGAGTTCCAATCCGAACCGTAACGGATGTGTTTGACCGCCTGATACGCGCTCCACAAGTTTCCGCTGCCGTCTTCAAGGCTCGACGTGTAGTAACCCCATGAGACACCGGCGGCGTCGAGTTCGTCGCCGAGCGTCGGATAATCGAAGCACGCCTGAAGGCGCGGACCGTACCCGCGCTGCTGCGTGACCGTTGGAACCGTATCTTTAGGACCGCCGTCGCATCCCCAGGTCGTTGCCGGATAGTTCACCGTCGACGCCGCCTGACCGGCGATGATGTATTGATGCGAGACATAACTGCTGGCGTCGAAGTTGGTGGCGAACATGCGGTCGGCCAAAACGTACTGCGACGCCATCGCAAAGTACGGCTTCGTCTCGCTGTGCGGAACGTAGCCGTATTGCGGATACTGGCTCGGACATGGCGGTTCGCCTCGCGAGCCGCAGGTTGCGGTCTCCCGGTTGAAACCGTCCATCTTGCAGTCGGTCCCCGGAAGGCTCCCTTGACCGTCGCACGCCATAAAATACGAAACCGAGTTGTGTTGGAGGTCCCACGGCGCCGCCATGCTGATGGGCTGGAGCGTGATCTTCGTTCCGTTGGTTGTGTAACCGTACGACTGGGCGTCGGCGCCCGGGAACCCCTGGAAAAGATTGTCGAAGCTGCGGTTCTCTTGCAAAACGATAATGACGTGCGAGATAACGGAGATGCCTTTGGGCGGAAAGGCGCGGGAGGACGCGGCGACCGGAACGGCCGCCGGGGGGACCGCAGTCGCTCCGCCGCACGCGCACGCGAGCAATGCCGCAGCACACGGCAGAAGCCGCAACGCTCGAGACAACACCCGCACGCTTACTCCGGTCAACGGTAAAACCGTCCTTCGATCGTGACGCTATTCAAAACTACGATTCGCGGCTTTCTTCGAAGCGTCCCGCGCTCCCCGCGCCGTCAGAAGAACGCTGCGGCGTTTGCGCGAACAGAGAGTTCCGGTACACACGCTATGAAAACGATGCTTCGTTTCCTCACTATTTCAGCGTTGGTTGCGGGCGGCTGCGCCCGCGGCGGCCTGCCGCCGTCGGGCCCGGCGTTCGAAAGCGGCGCGCCGTTCGCCGCGAGCGCTGCGCGACCCGCGAAGGTGCCCGGGGCGGCCTCAGCGGGGTATCGGACGATCTACGCCTTCGCGGGAGGCCCCGACGGCGCCCAACCTGAGGCCGGGTTGCTTGCAGCCAACGGCGCGCTCTTCGGAACGACCTATTTGGGTGGAGACACGACGAGCTGCAGCGGCGGGTGCGGCACCGTCTTCCGCGTCCGCACGTCGGGTATCGAACACGTGCTGCACCGGTTTTCCGGCGGTTCCGACGGCGCAAATCCGCTCGGCGGACTTGTCGAAATCGACCAAACCTTCTACGGTACGACCGTTAACGGCGGTGCTGACGGCGACGGAACTGTTTTTGCCGTGAATCCTTTTGGAGCCGAACGCGTCGTACATGCCTTTACGGGATCGCCCGACGGAGCCAAACCAGAAGCGACGCTGCTCGCCTCTCACGGCGCGCTCTACGGCACGACCTTCGGGGGCGGCAACAGCGGATGCATCGGCAGTCCGACCGGTTGCGGCACGGCGTTTCGCGTCGACACTTCCGGGCAGGAAGCCGTGCTGCACCGGTTCGGAGTCCGGCCCGACGGGTCGTTGCCGACTTCGAATCTCGTTGCGGTTCACGGCACGCTGTACGGCACGACCACCAAGCGCGCGACCAACGAAGGTGGCGGGACTTGCGGCGCCGGCGTCGGATGCGGAGTCGTCTTCGCGATGACGCCATCCGGAAACGAAAGCGTCATCTACCGGTTTCTGAAACCGCCGGACGCCTCGACTCCGCAAGCCGGCGTCGTCTTTGTCGGGGGATTGTTTTACGGAACGACGCCATATGGCGGCGCCAAGGGCAAAGGCACCGTCTATTTGGTGAATGCGCTCGGCGGCGAGCAGGTCGTGCACAGTTTCAACGGCTACGGCGACGGCGCCAACCCCTTCGGCGGATTGATCTTCGTCGAGGGTTCGTTCTACGGAACGACGTGTTACGGCGGACGCCACGGAAAAGGAACGGTGTTCGCGATAAACGCCTCCTCCAACGTCAAGACGGTGCTGCACGATTTTGCCGGCGGCCCCGACGGCGCCAATCCGCTCGGCACGCTCGTTTTGCTCGACGGCGCGCTCTATGGCACGGCGAAGTTCGGCGGTGCGCACGGTGCGGGCACCGTCTTTACGGTGGCGCCGTAGCGCGATGCCGATGCGACGGCTTATCGCGATCCTCGCCGCGGCCGCCGTTTGGTCGGCGTGCGGCGGCGGCATTCCGGCGGCGCGGGCACCTTTCGCGGTTTCCGCCGAACGCGCGGCGGCCGCGACGTGCGCGACGCAAACCTGCATCTACGTCACCGACAACGCCGGTCAGAGTCCCCATCCGCACGACGACAAGGTATTGGCATTCTCGCGCGACGCCGACGGGAACGTTGCGCCCGCCTACCGCATCGCAGGCGCAAAGACTCGCCTGATCTATCCGCGAGCGGTGGGGCTCGACGGCGCGCGTAACCTCTACGTTTCGAACTACACGCCGCTCGAAAAACAGAGCAACGTCGCCGTCTTCGCGCCGGGAGCGAGTGGAAATGCGTCGCCGCTGCGCACGATTACGGGACCGTCCACGCAGCTGCAGTCGCCGAGCGCGCTCTCGCTCGATCGGGAGGGTAACCTATACGTCGTCGATACCTACGGCGTCGATTCGGGATGCACGGATCCGACGCAGGGATGCTGGACCGTCAACGTCTATGCAGCGGGCGCCGCCGGCGACGTCGCGCCGATTCGCAGCATTCGTGGCCCGGCGACGAAGCTATTCTACGTCTATGGATCGGCCGTCGACGGGAGTGGGAACGTCTACGTCGCCGACGGTCGTCCCGTCAACTGCTGCGTGACGGTCTACGCCGCCGGTGCCGGCGGCAACGTCAAGCCGATGCGGACGATTCAAGGCTCGCGCACCGACCTCGCATATCCGGTCGGCATCGCGCTCGATGCGCACGCAAACGTCTACGTGCTGAACGCGGAAGGAAGTCCCACCCGCAGCGTGACGGTCTATGCGGCCGGCGCGCACGGAAACGTGAAGCCGATCCGCGTGATCGTCGGTGAGAAGACGGGACTCTACGCGGCGCCGGCCGGAATCGCCGTCGACGGAAGCGGACGCCTTTACGTACTGCAGTCGGGTACCACCAACTCAATTTCGGTTTTCGCGGCGGGTGCCCATGGGAACGTCGCGCCGGTCCGGGTTATTGCCGGCAAAAATACCGATATGGCGAATCCGTGGGCGATAGCGGTGCGCTAACGCACCGGTACGTGAGGAGCGCGCATGACTAAATTCCTGCACACGTCGATCTTCGTCAACGACATGAACGAGTCGATTTCGTTCTACACCGACAAGCTCGGCCTCAAACTGCTCGGCGGTCCGCACCATTACCCCGGAAACTGCGACATGGCGTTCGTCGGTCGCGATTGGAACGCGTACGTCGAGCTCGTCTACGACCTCGAGGAGCATCCGCCGTATCAACTCGGCAATCGCTACGAACATTTGGCGATAGAGGTCGAGGAAGACTTGGGCGAGTACGTCGACGCACTCAAACGCAACGGCGTCCGCGTGCTCAAAGACGTGTACAAGTCGCCGAGCGGCACCCGCTCGATCGCGTTCGTCGAAGATCCTAACGGCATTCCCGTGGAACTGCTCGAGCCGGCTTAGCCGGCGTTTGCGCTCAGCGATACGTAAATGGATCGGCCGGCGGAGCGATGCGATCGACGCGTCGCGCCACGAGTTGCGGTTCACCGTTCACGGTCGCAAGGATTCCGTCGGCGCGCAGCCACGTTCCGGTATCGAAGGCTGGAGCGGCCGAGAGACGTACGACGACCGGCGACGCGTCGGCTCGGCAACACGTCATCGCGTAGCGCACGAGCGCGGCCGAATGCGGCGCGCGCACGAGCGTGCCGGTGAACGTCAGGTGCTCTCCCGGAAATGCGCCGGCGAGCGTCGTCTCGGTCGCGCGGTACGCAGGCGGCGGTACCGCGACGAGGGCACCGGCGAGCATGAGGGCGGGCGCGGGCAGAGCGCGCGCGTCGCGCCGGCGCCGCAGGCGCAGCGCCGACACCGCGCACGTCGCGCCGCACGCGAGAATTGCGATTGCGAGCGAGGGATGGACGAGCGCGTCGCCGCGCCGCGATCCAACCACCGCGAGCGCAACCGTCAGAAGCGCCGAGGCGAACGCGTCGCGTTCCGGCGTTCGATGCGAGCGACCGGCGATCGCCCGCAGATCGACGATGCCTGCCACGCAGAGAAACGCCGAGGCGGCGAGCGGAGACCGCTGGTGTAAGGCGCTCCCGATTGCGGCCGTGCCGATTCCGCAAGGCGACGCGGCAAACCCGAAGAGTGCGCCGCCCGCGATCTGCGCCAGCGGAGCCAAGTGCGAGACAGTGGTCAAGAGCGGCAACTGCTCGACGGCGCCGGCGGCGAGTGCGGCCGGCAACAGCGCCGCGAGCTCGCCGAGCGGATGCGGACGGCAGTGCGACGCATCGTGCGCGCCGCCCGACGATTTCGGGCCCGCGATCCGGGCGACGGTCACCCCGGCGAGAAAACGCGCGAGCGCCACGACCGGTCCGAAGACGACCCACGTTGCAGCGGCGGCCGGAATCGAACGAGCGGAGGGTCCGCTGCCGCAGCCGCAGCCAAAGAAGGCGATCGCTTCGCGGCGACCCGTCAGGCACCCCAATACGATTCCGGCGAAGACGAACGGCGTCGCTTCGAAGAGCGCGCTCGCGGCAGTCGCCAGGACGCCGAAGAGCGCGCCCGGCGGTACCGCTGCTGCCGTCGCTACGGCCGCTGCGACAAAGAACGCAACGCGCACGTCGTGCAATCCCTCGCGCGCGAGCGGCGACCACGATCCCAATCGCCGTCGGGGAACCGTCGCCGCGCCCGCGAACTCCCGCGCCATGCAGCGGAGCGCCGTCGGCGGAAGAATCTTCGAGACCACGGTGTGGACGCTCGCGGCGATCGCGGCGTGCTATCTCCTGATCGGCGCGTATTACGGCTATCTCGTAGGTCGGGCGATGCACGACGTGAAGGCGTCGAATCCGGTGGTGGCAATGGTCGCGAACGCGGCCGGCCGTACGGCCTCGGAGCAGTTCGCGATCGCCAGGCTGAGGGTTCCGGCCTACGTCGAGCGCGCGCCTACGTTCTGGATGGCGCTGCGCTTCAACGAGTAATGGCCGCCAATTTCGCAGCTCCGCGCGGAACGCAAGACCTTCTTCCGCCCGCTTCCGGGCGCTGGAACGCGCTCGAATCGCGCATCCGCAAGCTCGCCGAGCGCTTCGGGTACGGCGAAATTCGCACGCCCCTCTTCGAATCGGCCGATCTCTTCGTGCGCGGCGTCGGCGACGCGACCGACATCGTCGAGAAAGAGATGTACCGGTTCACCGATCGCGGAGGGCGCGAGCTCGCGCTGCGACCGGAATGGACGGCGCCGGTCGTGCGCGCCGCACTCGAGCATCACCTCTTCGCGCAGGGTCCGCAGCGGTTGTACTACATCGGCCCGATCTTCCGATACGAGCGCCCGCAAAAGGGACGGTATCGGCAGTCGCATCAGTTCGGCGTCGAGTGCTTCGGCTATGCCGGTCCCGAAGCCGACGTCGAGGTCATCTCGCTTGCCTGGGAACTCGTGCGCGATTGCGGGATAGCCGATGCGGAGCTGCGGCTCAATACGCTCGGCGACGGCGAATGCCGGCCGCGGTATCGGCAAGCGCTGCTCGAACACTTTCGCCCGAATCTGGGAGCGCTTAGCGAAGATTCGCGCCGTCGCTTGGAGCGCAACCCGCTGCGCCTGCTCGACAGCAAAGATCCCGCCGATCTCCCGCTGGTCGAAACGGCGCCTGCCTTCGAGTCGGTGCTCTGCGGCGCGTGCCGCGAACATTTCGAGGCGGTCAAGGCGTATCTCGAGGTTGCCGGGGTTCCCTTTTCGGTCGATCCGCGAATCGTGCGTGGCCTCGACTACTACAACCGAACGGTCTTCGAGATCACCTCGAGCCTCTTAGGCGCCCAGAGCGCGGTCTGCGGAGGCGGCCGCTACGACGGCCTGGTGCGTTCGCTGGGCGGACCCGACGTGCCGGCGGTCGGGTTTGCGCTCGGGCTCGAACGCTTCTTGCTGGTCCTCGAGGCGACGGGCGCCGGTGAGGAGGCGCCTCGGCGCGGGGTGCAGGCAATCGCGCTCGGCACCCAGGCAAGGGGAGCTATCGTGCCGATCGTCGCAGCCCTTCGCCGCGTGCTCGGCGAGCCGACCTATGCCGACTACGAGGAGCGCAAATTGCTCGCTCACCTGAAGATTGCCGACCGCAACCGGGCGCGCTTCGCGCTGATCCTCGGTTCGGAGGAACTTGCAGCGGGCGTCGTCGTGCTCCGCGACTTGGAAGGACGCACCGACCGGCGGTTGCCGCTCGGCTCGGCAAAAGACGTTGCTGCCGCTTTCGTAGAAGCGTCGACGACGTAAGGGGATTCATGGACGACCACCAGAGCGAGCAGCTGACCCTCCGCGAGTTGCTGACGCTGATGCGCGAGCACGATCTCGACCGCGTCAAGGTCAGGCTCGGCGAAGCGGTCTACGAGATCGACCGCCGGATTCCGAACGATCCGGCTCGTGCCGCAACATCCGCGCCGGGGGCACCTGCCGACCCCGTCGAGACGGCGCCGGTTGCCGGACCGCAGGTCAAGCGCGTGACGGCGCCGCTCACCGGCGTCTTCTACCGTGCGGCGTCGCCCGACGCAGAATCGTTCGTCGCCGTGGGCGACCGCGTCGGGGCGGGCGACGTGCTCTGCATACTCGAGGCGATGAAACTCTTCAACGAAATTCAAAGCGATTACGCCGGAACGATCGCGCGCATTCTACCGGAGAACGGCGAACTCGTCTCGCAAGGGGCCGACCTTTTTTGGATCGAGCCGTGACCGGCGTCATGGGACGCCGCGACTTCGACGAACTGCTCGAGGATCGGCGCGGACTGCTCGACGCTCCGCATTACCGCGCGCAAGTCGAGTCGATTGCGGAAACCATCGTCGCGGCGTTGCGCGCGGGCAAGAAAGTGCTTTGGTGCGGAAACGGCGGCAGTGCGGCCGAGGCGCAACACATGGCCGCCGAACTCTCGGGAAGGTTTCTGCGCGAACGCCCGGGCTTGCATAGCGAAGCGCTCTCGGTGAACTCGTCGACGCTCACGAGCATCGGTAACGATTATGGTTACGAGCGCGTCTTTTCGCGGCAGGTCGAAGCATTCGCGCGGCCGGGCGACGTGGTGATCGGCATGACGACTAGCGGAACCTCTTCCAACGTAGTGCTTGCGCTCGAAGCCGCCAAACGCTGCAGCGCGATCGCGATCGCGTTTACCGGAAACGGCGGCGGCCGCGTCGCCGAAGTCGCCGACTTGATTCTCCTCGGTCCCGACGGTTACGCCGCGATCGTCCAAGAAGTCCACCAGGTCATGGCGCACATCGTCTGCGATCTCGTCGAACAGCGTCTGATCTTCGACGACGGCCTGGCGGCCGCGAACTCCTGAGCGGCAGGATGCCGGCTTTATTGCCCATCGACGCTCGCGCGCTCTTCGAGCGCGCCTCCAATCGCAAGATTCTCGTCGTCGGCGACACGATGATCGACGAGTGGATTTGGGGCGGCGTCACGCGCATCTCTCCCGAAGCGCCGGTACCGGTAGTGGCGGTCACGAGCCATAGCTTCACGCTAGGCGGAGCGGGCAACGTTGCCAACAACCTGCGCGCGCTCGCGGCGCGAGTGTGGTTTGCGGGCGCCGTCGGCGACGACGAGTTCGGTCCCCGCGTGCGCGAGCTGCTCGAGGGCGAAGGCATCGACGCCGCCGGCCTATGCGTCGCGCGCGATCGCCCGACGACGCGCAAAACGCGCGTCGTCGCGCACAGCCAGCAGGTCGTCCGCGCCGATTGGGAAGCGACGGCGCCGCTGGCGCCGCACGATCGCGCCGCCGTAGCCGATTACGTACGCAGCCGCGCGAGCGCGTGCGACGCGGTGATTTTCAGCGACTACGGGAAAGGACTGCTATCGCGCGAGATCGTCGAAGCGGCGTTCGGGTGTCCGCTGATTCTGGCCGATCCCAAACCGCAGAACATCGATATCTTTGCCGGAATCACGTGCGTCGCGCCCAACGCCGCCGAAGCGGCAGCAGTCACCGGAATCGCCGTCGACGACGACGCCGGACTCGAGGCCGCGGGCGCGCGCCTGCTCGAGCGGCTGCAGTGCCGCTACGCCGTCGTAACGCGCGGCGAGCACGGCATAACGCTCTTCGGCAGCGACGGCGAACGGCTCGCCGTTCCTTCGGTCGCGCGCACGGTTTTCGACGTCAGCGGCGCGGGCGACACCGTCGTCGCCGTTCTCACGCTCGCGCTCGCCGCCGGCGCGGCGATCGAGCAGGCGGTCGAACTCGCGAACTTTGCGGCCGGAGCGGTCGTCGAGAAACTCGGCACCGCCACCGCTTCCGCCAGCGAGATTCTCGCGCTGGTCGAGCACGCGCGTGTTTGAGCCGTTCGGTCGTTTGCTCGAAGCCGACGATGCGGTTGCGTGGCGCGAAGGGCTGCGCGACGCCGGCCGCAGCGTCGTCTTCACCAACGGCTGCTTCGACGTGCTGCACGCCGGACACGTGACCTATCTCGCGTGGGCCCGCGAGCAAGGCGATGCATTGATCGTCGGATTGAACCGCGACGATTCCGTGCGGACGATCAAGGGCGACTCGCGTCCGATCGTGCCGTTCGAGCAGCGGGCGAAGGTGTTGCTCGCGTTACGGAGCGTCGATGCGGTCGTCGGTTTCTCGGAGCGCACCCCGGAAGTGCTGCTCGACCGCATTCGTCCGGACGTTCACGTGAAGAGCGATCAGTACGACGCCGGCGAGCTGCCCGAGCGCACCGTCGTCTTGCAGCACGGCGGGCGCATCGCTCTCGCGCCGCACGTCGCGGGGTTCAGCACGACCGACACGATCGCCCGCATCCTCGATGCGTATCGCCGTCACGGCTAACGGTCCCGGCGAAGTGGCCGGATGGTTGCGCCCGCTCTTGCGTTCGCTCTACGAGCACGCGCCCGATGCCGAGGTGCACGTCTTTCTCGTTCCCGACGATTATGCGACTGGTCGCGAAGCGGAGACCGTGCGCGCGCTCTTTCCGCAGGCGCTCGCGTACGACCCGAAGACGTACGTGAAGTTCGCGCTGGGGGGCAGCGTTGCGGGCGTCCCGCCCAGCGTCGACGCCGTGCAGTACGCCGGCGGCGATTTGCTCCACGCGGCGCGGCTGCATGCGCGGTTGAAAGGAAAGGCTGCAACGTACAAGTTCTCGCGCCGGCGCTATCGCGCGCTGTTCGATCGCGCGTTTGCGGTCGATCGCCCCAATGCCGAACAGCTCGAAGCGTGGGGCACGCCGCCCGAGCGCATCGAATGCGTCGGGAACCTCGCCGTCGACGGCGCGCTGCTGGAGGCGCAGGCTTCCCCGGAGCCGGGCACGCCCGACGACGGCATTCTCGTGATGCCGGGATCGCGCGCGTACGAAGTCGAGAACCTCATCCCATTCTACTTCACGGCCGCACTGCGAATGCTGCGCGAACGCCCGCAACTACCGGTTGCGTTCGGGATTTCGCCGTTCACGCCGCTCGCGCAAGTCGGCGTGGCAATCGAGCGCGGGGGCGACCCGCGCGTCTTCGCGCAGCGCGGACGCCTGATCGTCGACGGCGATCGTGCGTTTCTCGAATCGCTCGACGGCGGCACGCGGATTCCCGTGCTCTTCAACGCACTCGCGGCGGCGAGTCGCGCGCGCCTCGTGCTGACGATTCCCGGAACCAAGACGATCGAGTTGGCGGTGCTCGGCAAACCCGCGCTGACGATCACGCCGCTCAACGCGCCCGAGATCATCGCCTTCAACGGGCCGCTCACCTATCTCGACCGCCTGCCGCTGCTCGGAGTGCCGCTTAAACGCGCGGTGGCCGTCGGCATCTCGCGCCGCTTCCGCTTTCACACGCAACCGAACATCGACGCCGGGGAGATGCTGGTGTGGGAAGTGCACGGAACCGTGACGCCCGGGCGCATCGCGCGCGTAGCGCTCGAACGATACGACGATCGCGAATGGATCGCGGCGACGGGGGCGCGTCTGGGCGCACTCTACGCCGGACACGCAGGCGCCGCCGGCCGCATGGCGCGCTCGCTTTTGGAGTTGTGCGCGTGACGCCGGCGGTCGCGGTGGTGATCGCTACGAGAGATCGCGCCGAGTTTCTCGAGCGCGCGCTCGCATCGCTGGCGTCGCAGACGCTGCAAGCGCCGTTCGAAACGATCGTCGCCGACAACGGTTCGAGCGACGCGACGCGCGAGATCGTTCGGCGTTTTGCGGAGCACGCGCCCTTCGACGTTGAGTACGTGTACGAACCCGAGCCGAATCGCGGGCGGGCTCGCAACCGGGCCGTCGCGACGGCGCGCGCCGGCCTCATCGCTTTCTGTGACGACGACGTGAAGGCACCGCCGGGATGGCTCGCCGCTCACGTCGCGGCGCACGCGGGCGGCGCGGCGCGCATCGTCAACGGGCCGATTCTCAACGTGGCCTCGTACGACAGCGAGCCGAAGGCGACGCCGGCGAATTTCTCGCGTGCGTCGCTTTGCACGTGCAACGCATCGGTTCCACGCGCGTCGTTCGAGTCGGTCGGCGGATTCGACGAATCGTTCGACCTCTACGGTTGGGAGGATAGCGAGCTCGGAATGCGTTTGAGGGAGGCGGGCGTCGGCTGGAAGTTCGCTTGGGACGCGGCGATTTGGCACGTCAAACCGCCCGGCTACGATACGCTGGACGCGCAGGCGCGCAAGGCCGTCGAGAAAGCGCGCATGGCGCGCCGCTTTCTGGAAAGGCATCCGTCGCGGCGCGCGCGGATGGCCACGGGTGCCCACCCGCTGAACCTGCTGCGCGCACGTCTGCTGCCCGAATGGCTTCCCGCGACGCTGGCCGGGATCGCCGGCGACGAACGAACGCCGGCGTGGCTGAAGGCGGTCGCTCGCGCGCAGTTTCTCGACGCAATTTACGCGCGCGAACTGATTCGGACGCTCGGCGCGACGCACCCGCGGAGCACGTCGTGAGCCGCGCGCTCCTCTATTGCGCGGGTGGCGGGATCGGCGATTCGCTGGTTGCCTCGATCGTCGGGCGCGCGCTCAAGCAGCGCTTCGAACGCGTCGACGCGCTTACGCTGCCCGGGCATCGCGAGACGCTCGAGCGCGTTCCCGATCTCGATGCGGTTCTGATCGACGCGGGCGGCGACGAGCGCGCACTCGCCGACGAAATCGCGGCGAACGGCTACGACGCGTGCGTCGTGACGTGGGCGACGCCGCGCACGGCCCGCGTCCCGCAACTCGCGCGAATTCCCGTACGCGTGGGGCAGGCGCGCCGGCTCTACTCGCACCGTTTCACCAACCGCGTGATGGTGCGTAGCGAAAACGGCGACGTGACGTCGCACTGGTCGGATATTCTGCTCGACTACGCACGCGCTCTGGGCTGCTACGACGCAGGCGGCGGCTACCGCTTCGTCCCGACGCAGGCCGACGAACGGGCCGCCGAAGCGGCCGCCGCTTCGCTCGTTTCGCGCAACGGCGCGCGTGATTTCGTCATCGTCAATCCCTGCAACGCGATCGCGTCGCGCCGCTCTTGGCCGATCGAAGGATGGGCGCGGCTCGGCGAGGCGCTCCATCGGCGTTTCGATCTGTCGCTGGTCGTCAGCGGCGGCCCGGCCGACATGCCGATGGCGGACCGGCTCGTCGCCGCCATTGGCGGCAGCGCGCCCACGACTTCCATTGCCGGAAAGCTTGGAATCGGAGCGTTCGGCGCGCTCGCGCAGCGCGCGCGGCTCTTTGCCGGCATCACGACCGGATCGATGCACGTCGCCGCCGCGGTCGGCTGCCCCACCGTTGGAATCTTTCCGTTTCAATCCGACTTTCCCGAGCGCTGGGCGCCGCTCGGCCCGCGCACGGCGATCGTGCGGCCGTCGTATCCTTGCCATCGCGGCGACACGAAGGAGCGTTGCGCCGACTACGCGTGCGTCGCGCATCTCGACGTCGCGCGAATTCTCGCCGCCGCGGAGGCCGTCTAGTGTTGCATGTCATGTTGAGCGGAGCATCGTACGATGTCATCCTGAGCGGAGCATCGCGCAGGATGCGCAGTCGAAGGACGAGCGACGCGCAACGGTCACTTGCAAGAGCACTCCGATGCAGACGCGTGCCGACCCGCGGGACTCTGCGACGCGGCGCGGAGGCATGGAGGCCGGGAGCGGCGCGCCAGGCAGTAGCCATTTCGCATGGACGCGAAATCGCGAACGTCCCGAGGGTCGGCACGCGTTTGCATCGGAGTGCTCTTGCCACGTGTATCACTGCGCGTCGCTCGTCCTTCGACTGCGCGCCTGCGGGCGCTCCGCTCAGGATGACATCGTGCGATGCTTCGCTCAGGATGGCATTATCCGATGCTCCGCTCAACGTGACATCGTGCGATGCTCCGCTCAACATGACATGCGACATGACATGGTGATGTAAGTGCGGGCGACGATTCAACTCTGCACGTACAACCGCGCCGCGCTGCTCGCCCGCGTGCTCGACGCGTGCTTCGAGCAGACGATTCCCGAGGGTGCTTACGAGGTGGTGCTCGTCGACGACGGTTCGACCGACGATACGCCGGCCGTCATCGAACGCGCGCGCGAGCGCGCCGGCTGCCGCTTCACCGTGGTGAGGCAGCCGAACTCCGGCCTGGCGAAAGGTCGGAATGCGGGGATCGCGCGAGCGTCGGGCGAGCGCATCGTCTTCATCGACGACGACGTGCTGGTGCTTCCGAACTTCGTCGAAGAGCACTTGCGCTCGCACGCGGCTCACCCGCGCGCGATCGTGCGCGGCGGCGCGATCGAAGTCGAAAGCTTCGACGTTCTGCCGCCTCCGGTCTGGAGCATCCGCAACTACAGCGGCAACTATTTTTGGACGACGAACGTTTCCGTGCCGCTCGAAACGGTGCGCGCCGCCGGCGGCTTCGATGAATCGTTTTCGGAGTACGGCTGGGAAGACATCGAACTCGGCTTGCGCCTGCGCCGCAGGGGCGTCGGGGCGGTCTTCAATCCGAAGGCGCTGGCATATCACTTCAAGCCGAGGCCGCGCAGCGGCAGCGTCGCCGTGATGGTTCGGCAGGCGCGCGCGCAGGCGCGCACCGCGGCGCACCTCGCGCGGCTGCATCCCGTGTGGAGAACGTACCTCGCCACCGGGATCAATCCGCTGCAGCGCGGCTGGCATCGCGCGACGCGCCGGTTTCGGCTTGCCGACCGCCTCGGATCGCGACTCGGCGATCTCTCCGTCGATCGACCGTTGAGCGATCGCGAACTGCGTGCCGCGCGCGCGCTCGCGGCCGAAGCGTACTTCGAGGAACTCGAGCGGTCGATGCCGTGAAGCGCATTCTCCTGTCGCGGACGGATCGCATCGGCGACTTGATCCTCTCGACTCCGGCAATCGCGACCGTACGCGCGTCGTTTCCGCAGGCGCACGTCGCGCTGGTCGTCAGTCCGTACAACGGCGTCGTGATGGAACGAAACGACGACGTCGACGAACTCATCGTTCTGCCGCGGGAGATCGAACCGCGCGCGTTCGGCCGCACGCTGCGGGGCTACGACGCGGCCATCGCGCTCGCGCCGCGGGCCATCGACCTTCGCCTGATCGGCGCCACGCGGGCCCCGCTGCGCGTCGGCTACACCTACGAACGCCGCTGGTTCGCGCGTTTGACGGCGTCGCTCTACGTCAACCGCCTGATGATCTCCGAAGCCGATCCCGCACTCGGCGAACGCCGCCCGAATCGAATCGTTCGCCACGAGGTCGTGCAGCTGCTCGACTTGGTCGCGCTGGCGGGTGCGACGCGGCGCATCGAACGGTTGCGTCTCGACGTCACCGAGGCCGACCGCGAGATCGCGCGGACGCTGCCGGAAAACCCGATCGTCGTCCATCTCGGGCAGCGCTGGTTCCGCGACGGGAGTACGCTGCCGACGGCACTGGCCATCGTTCGCCGGCTCGCATCGTACGCGCCCGTCGTGATCACCTGCGCGCGCGAATGCGAGGACGTTGCGCCTGCATTCGAGGCCGCCGGCGACGCCGCGCGATTGCTGCGCCGGCTCCCATTTCATCAGTGGGCGGCGATCTTCGAGCGCGCGCGACTCGTCGTAACGGTCGATACGGGTGCTACCCATGTCGCAAGTGCCGTGCGAAGGCCCACCGTCGTCGCTTTCGAACACCGCTATTTCCGCCTGAACTCGCAGGAATGGGCGCCGTACGGCGTGCCCCACGTGCTCGTTCGCAAGCCGACGAACGAAGACGCGGCGTCGCTGGCGACGTTCTGCGGCGAGATCGAAAGCGGCGTCGCCACGCTGCTCGAGGTTCCCGATGCTTGACGTCTCGATCGTCATTCCGACCTACAACCGCCTCGACACGCTGCAGCACGTCGTCCCGACGCTGCTGGCTCAGGACGTTGCGCACGACCTGTACGAACTGCTGATTTGCGACTCCAACTCGACCGACGGCACCGCGGAGTATCTCGCGAGCGTTGCGGCCGAGCATCCCAACGTGCGCCATCTGCCGGGTCCGTACTCGGGGCGCGCGGCCGCGCGCAACGCGGGCATAGAGGCGGCACGCGGCGAGGTGGTGCTCTTCAACGATTCCGACATCCTCGCGTCGCCCGACCTGCTCTCGCAGCACCTGCGCCGCCACCGCGAACGCCGCGGCATTGCGGTCGTCGGTTGGGAGGTGCAGGTGAAGGACCTCGCCGACTACGAGCGCAAGCGCGACCGGCCGCAGGAGCGTGGCCACCTGCATCCGCACTCGCGTAAGCACTTGTCGTGGCTCTACTTTCTCACCGGCAACGCCTCGGTGCGCCGAGAGGACGTGTTGCGCGTCGGCGGCTTCGACGAGAAGTTCACGGGCTACGGCCATGAGGACCTCGAACTCGGCTATCGGCTGCAAAAGGCCGGCATCGCGATCGTCTACGAACCGGCCGCGGTGAACTATCATTGTCAAGACGTCGCGCACGACGATCAAAAGGAGAAGATGAAGCTCGCAGGGCGCTCGACCGTACGCTTTTATCGAAAGCATCCCGACTTTGCGGTAAAATTGAATCTCGGCATGACGCCGGTCTCGCTCGGTGTGCACGCCGCGCTGACGCGCTGGCCGGCGGTGCTGGGATTCTTCGACGCGCGCGCCGGCGCATCGAAGTTCGCTCGCGATCTCGTGCAACAGTACTACTACGTGTCGGGCATCAAAGAAGCGCTCGCGACCGGCGACAAGCGCGATGGATAGCGTGAAAACGACGTGCGGCGCGCTGCGCGCCGGCGACGACGGCCGCCGGGTGGAACTCTGCGGCTGGATCAACCGGCGGCGCGACCACGGCGGCCTCATTTTCGCCGATCTGCGCGATGCGGGCGGCCTGACCCAAATCGTCTTCGACCCGTTGCAGGCGAACTTTCGCGAGGCCGAACACCTGCGCCACGAGGACGTAGTGCGCGTCGGTGGCCGCGTGCGCCGCCGACCGCAGGGGACCGTGAATCCGCGTCTGGCGACCGGCGACGTCGAGGTCGCGGTCGAAGATCTCGAGATACTCAACCGGTCGCAAGTTCCCCCGTTTCAGGTAAACGCCGACGACCCGGTCGACGAGAACTTGCGGCTCGAGTACCGCTACCTCGATTTGCGGCGCAACCGGATGCAGGAGAACCTGCGCGTGCGCCATCGCATCGTCAAGACCATGCGCGATTTCTTCGATGCGCGCGAGTTCGTCGAGATCGAAACGCCGATGCTCATCAAATCGACGCCCGAAGGCGCGCGCGACTATTTGGTGCCCAGCCGGGTGCACGCCGGAACGTTTTACGCGCTGCCGCAGTCGCCCCAGATGCTCAAGCAGATTCTCATGGTCGCCGGCTTCGGGCGGTACATGCAGATCGCGCGCTGCATGCGCGACGAGGATCAGCGCGCCGACCGCCAGCCGGAGTTCACGCAGCTCGACGTGGAGATGTCGTTCTGCACGCAAGAGGACGTGCTCGAGACGATGGAGTCGTGCTTGCGCGTGGTGTGGAAGTCGGTGCTCGGTATCGATCTGCCGCCGTTCCCGCGGCTCACCCACGCGGAGGCGATCGCAAAGTACGGGCTCGACAAGCCGGACCTGCGCTTCGGGCTCGAACTGGCCGACGCGGGCGACGTCTTCGCGGGCACGCAGTTCGCCGTCTTCCGCGGCGCGCTCGATGCGGGCGGCGCGGTGGTCGCGCTGCGTTATCCGGGCGGTGCGTCGCTCTCGCGCCGCGATTTCGACGCGTTGACCGAGAGCGCCAAAACCTACGGCGCGAAGGGCATGGTTTGGGTTGCGTTCGGCACCGACGGCGTGAAGTCGCCGGTTGCAAAGTTCTTGCAGCAGACCGAACTCGACGCGTTGCTGGCGGCGGCCTCCGCGCAGCCGGGCGACGCCATCCTGCTCTTCGCCGACGCGCGTCCCGAACTCGCGTACGCGGTGGCCGGCAAGATGCGCAACGACGTCGGCGATCGCTGCGGTCTGCGCGATCCGTCTCGTTACGCGTTCTGCTGGGTGACGGGCTTTCCGTATCTGGAGATCGACGAGGCGACCGGAAAGCCCGCGCCGGCCCATCATCCGTTTACGGCGCCCGCTCCCGGCGAGTGGGAACTCATCGAGCGCGATCCGACGAAAATGCGCGCGCAGCATTACGACATGGTGCTCGACGGTTACGAGCTCGGATCGGGTTCCATTCGAATCCATCAGGCGCACTGGCAGCGCAAGATCTTCGAGATGCTCGGGTTGACGCCCGAGCAAATCGACGACCGTTTCGGCTTCTTTCTACGTGCCCTCGACTACGGCGCGCCGCCGCACGGCGGCATGGCCCTGGGGATCGACCGTATCGTGATGCTCGCATGCCGCGAAGAGAACATTCGCGACGTCATCGCGTTTCCGAAGAACCAAGTGGCGCGCGACCTGATGATGGATGCGCCTTCGGCCGTGCCGGACGGATTGGTCTCCGATCTGCACTTGCGCAGCATCGTTCCGAAGGCGCCGGGGTAGCGTAAAACGTGCGGCCGTACCCGTGGCTCGCCCTCGCGTTGGCCGTCGTAACGGGGGGTTGCGCCGGGGGGCGCCACGCCGCCGCACTGTCGAAAGATCTTTCCCCGCTGACGCCGTGCGAATCGCGTGAAATCAGCCTCGACGGCAGCGACGTGCTGCTTACGAGCAACGCCGATTCGTCGCTGGCATCCGTGCACGTCCGCAAGGCGGCGAGCGAGTCCGTGCGGCGCGACGTGTTGCGAGACGTCTATCGCACGTTCGGCGTCATCCATATCGACACCGAGACGATCGCGCGAACGACGAAATGGGGACTGACGACCTGGACCGATCGCTGCGGTCGCCCGATCACTTTTACCGTGCCGTCGCCGACGGTGCGTTGACGGGCGCGGCGAGAATCTTTCGTGCGCGAGCGAAGATCGCGTCGAACATCGGTTTCGTGAGCACGCCGGTGTTCGTGTTTTGACGGCTCGGGTGATACGATGCGATCAGCGTGACGGTGCGCGGCCCGCGTGTAGCCGTCGATTCGCCACCGTGCTCGAACGGAGGCCGAAGCGGGTCGAGACTCCACTGCGTCTCGCGCAAGACTTTGAGAATCGCCGCGAATCCGATCGACCCCAAGCCGATTGCGACGCGCAGGCCTTGCAGTGCCTCGAACTCTTCGACGAGGTACGGAAGGCAGTTGCGCAGTTGCTGCGGCGTCGGTTTGTTCTTCGGCGGGGCGCAGCGCAGTGCCGCGGTGATGAAGCAATCGACGAGTTCCAGTCCGTCGTTTCGGTCGGCCGCACGCGCTCGCGTCGCGAATCCGGCCCGGTGCAGCGCCGGGTAGAGAAAGTCGCCGGAGGCGTCGCCGGTGAACGGGCGGCCCGTGCGGTTGCTGCCGTGCGCGCCGGGAGCCAGTCCGACGACGGCGACGCGCGCGTCGGCGCGCCCGAATGCGGGAACGGGTTTACCCCAATACGCGCAGTGCGCGTGCGCGCGCTTCTTCTCGCGCGCGACGCCGGCGGCGTAGGCACGCAGTTCGGGGCAATGGGTGCATCCGACGACCGCGCGTTCGAGCGCGGCGAGCGACCTTTTCATGCGTTGCCCTTTCCGCTTCGTGCGACGCTACACTTCCAATGACGGACGCGACGGGCGCCGCGGCGGCACACCAGCCGGATCGGCGCGGCATCGCGCTGCTTTCGCTGGCGCACGTCGCCAACGATGCGAACCAGAGCGTGCTGCCGGCGCTCATCCCGTGGTTGATCGCGCACCGGGGTCTTTCCCTGACTTCCGCGGCCACGCTGGTCCTTGCGATGAATCTGTCGTCGTCGGTGATTCAGCCGCTTTTTGGCCATCTCTCCGACCGGCGTTCGCTCGTGTGGGTGATTCCCGGCGGTCTCATGCTCGCCACCGCCGGCATGTCGGCGGTGGGTTTCGCCTCCTCGATGCCATTGATGTTTCTGGGAGCGCTCGTCTCGGGCATCGGCGTCGCCGCCTTTCATCCCGAAGCCTCACGCTACGCGAACTACTTCGGCGGGGTCGCGCGCGCCACGTCGATGAGCTGGTTCACGACCGGCGGCTATTTGGGATTCGCGATGGGGCCCGTCATCGTTACGCCGCTGCTGATCGCATTTGGGCTGCACGGAACGGCGTTTCTCGTCGTCCCCGGAGCCGTGCTCGCCACGCTGCTCGTTCGCCAGCTGCCCCGATTCGAGCGGGCGCGGCTGCAGGCGCACCACCGGCATCGCGCCCGCCCGGGAATCGACGATTGGCGAGGATTCTCGATCATGACGGTCATGGTGGCGCTCCGCTCGACCGTCTTCTTCGCCGCGGTGACTTTCATGCCGATCTTTGCGATCTCGGTCGCGCACGTCGACAAAGTGCTTGGGTCGGCGGCGCTTGCGGCGATGCTATTCGGCGGAGCGTTCGGCACGCTATCGGGCGGAAGGCTCGCCGATCGATTCGACCGGCGGCGGATCATCTCGCTCTCGCTCGTGCTGACCGTCGCCGGCGCCGGCGCGCTCGCGCTGACCGGAGCGTTCTTCCCGGTCTTTGCGCTGATCGTGCCGCTCGCCAGCGCGTTCGGCGTGGCGCTCGGTCTGTCGGCCGGCGTCATCGTCGTCGTCGGTCAGGAGTATTTGCCGCAGCGTATCGGCATCGCCGCGGGCGTGACGCTCGGTCTATCGGTGACGATCGGCGGATTTACGGCGCCGTTGTTCGGCGCGATCGGCGATCGCTGGGGTCTCGTTGCGGTCTTTGCGACCGCGACGGTCTTCGCGTTCTTCGCACTGGGCGCGTCGCTGCTGATGCCCAAGCCGAAATCAGCACAGGTCCGGAAAGCCGATAGCGGCGAGCGCTTCGTACGCGGCGATCCCGACGGCCGTCGAGAGGTTGATGCTGCGAACGCCGCCCTCACGCATCGGGATACGCAGGACGCGATCGGGATAGCGCGCGAGCAACTCGGCGGGTAATCCCTGCGTCTCCTTGCCGAACACCAAGACGTCGCCGGAGGCGTACGGCACGCCGGCGTAACGCCGCTCGCCACGCGTCGAAAAGAACCAGCGCGAACGCGACGCGGTCGCGTCTAAGAAGGCGGTCAGCGACGGATGGACGACCAGCGCGACGCGATCCCAATAGTCGAGGCCGGCGCGCTTGAGATCGCGGTCGGCGATGCTGAAACCGAGCGGCTCGACTAAGTGCAGCGCGCAACCGGTGGCAGCGCAGAGCCGCGCGACGTTGCCGGCGTTGGGCGGTATCTCCGGCTCGACGAGCGCGAGGTGCAGCGGTGCGCCGGCCACCGCCGCGAAATCCGTCGGCGTCGCTTGCGGACTCCTAGGGTGCGGCAAGCACGCTCGCATAGTCGATGCCGTTGGGCGCCACGACGTACGCGACGCCTTCGTTGCGCTGCCAGATCGATTCGATCGCGTCGCGCGGATAGACGACGCGCACGTTGGGTGCTGCCGGATCGTTCACGGCGCAATCGCCGCTCGACGTGAATCCGCAGAGCACGGCGAGATGGCCGTCCGAGTGTTCCAGCGGGGCTCCCGGCAGTTCGCCGTCGTGCCACGAGTATGAAATGGCGACCGGAAGGTTGCGTTCGATCAGCCGCTGCGCGTGATCGAGGTTGCGCAGATGCGCGACGACCGCGCGCAGTCCCAAACTCCCGCTATACGCGACGTTGAACGTCCAGTTTCCGGTGCCGTTGTACGCGCGGTCGAAGACGGCGCGCGCCGTTGCCTCGACGGAGACGTCGAGGCCGTGATAGGCGTTGAGCATCGAGAGGCTCGCCGGACTGCACCAGCCGCGCTCGCCCTCGCCGGCGTATTGCGAGCGCGCGGGAACATCGAGGATCAGCGCACCCCGCGCGTAGGGAAGCGAAGGATGCGGACGTGCCGGCGACGAGAAGGCGAGCGTGTTGAAATCGACGCCGTCCGCTCGAACGTCGACGCCGTCGAACGGCTGCTCGGCACGAATGGCGTCGACGTCGACGCGCACGCCGTCGTGCACCGGACTGAATGATTTCGATCCGTTCGGATGCCAGAGCGCGTAATCCATCCACGGCGTCGCCGGAGCATGGGCACGCAGCAGCCGAAACTCGATGCGCCCCGTCGGAGCGAACGTGTTCCAGCTAATGACGCCGCCACGCGCGGGCTCGAAGAGCAGCCGCGCGGTTTCGCGTACGCCGCGCACTTCGGCAAAGCCGCAACTCACACGTTCCATTGCCACGCATTCCACGTGTTGGCGATGAAGGCCGCCGGGACGAAGTTACGGACGTCGGAATTCATCGCCGCATATCCGGTTTCCCACGTGAAGACGACGGCCGGCACGAGTTCGCGCAGCCGGCGCTCCTCGACTTGGTAGAGCGCCTTGCGTCGCCCTTGGTCGAAGGTGCGCTGGGCAGCCGTACTCGTCGCGTTCACGACCGGATCGTCGAGCCACGACGTGTTGGCGCCTTTGGGCGGAATGAACGCGCCGTTCCAACTTCCGGCGTTGTCGGGATCGGGCCCATTGGTCTCAACCGACCACTCGAGATCGTATTTGCCGGTATAAAGCGGACCGTTCTGTGCGAACATCAGATTGGCCGGATAGTTGCGAATCTGCAGGTCGATGCCGAACGGTTTGAGCATCGACTGCATGAGCACTTCGGATTGTTCGTTCTCCTGATGGCCGATCGTCGCGGAGACCGTCAAATGCATCGCAGACGAGTTTTTGTGGAGAACCCCGTCGGGCTGCATCCGCCAACCGGCAGCGTAGAGCGAAGCGCGCGCGCCGGCGGGATCGTAGGGGTAGGGCGGGAGCGACGGCGCGGCCCACGATTCGGGGAAGACGTCGGAGACGGCCAAGCGGTTGATGCCGTGGTAGACGGTGTCGTCGATGCGCTTCCAGTCGATGGCATCGGCGATGGCGCGTCGAACGCGAACGTCGCGCAGCAACGGACGGCTGGTATTGATGCCGAGATGGCGCCAGTTCGCCAGCAGTTGCCGCTTCACGACGATGCCTGCGATGCCGCCGAGCCGCGGAACGGAGTTGGCGTCGACGCCGGGATAGACGTCGATCTCGTGCGTACGCAACTGGTTGAAGAGCGTGTTGACGTCGGGAACGATCTTCCAATCGATCTCCTGGAGCTTCGGCGATCCGCGAAAGTACCGCGGATTGGGTCCGAAGACGAGCGAGGTTCCGCGATTCCACGCGCGCAGAACGTACGGCCCGCTCGACAGGGGGTGGTTGTTGAAGTCGGACGTGTTGAGATCGCTTTGCGACGCCAGCAGATGCGCGGGAAGCGGCGGGTATCCGGCGCCTCCCATGGCGAGAATTCCAAACGCGGTCACGTCGGGCCGCTTGAGCCGGATCACGATGGTCTGCGGATCGGGCGCATCGGCCGACGCGATTGCGTCCCAGCCGTAGCGCGTCTTGACGTTGTTGCGCGGATTGAGAACCGCCCGGTACGTGAAGAGCCAATCGGCCGCCGTCAGCGGCGCTCCGTCGGCCCAGACGACGCCCTTGCGCAAGTGCACGACGATCGTTTTGCCGTCGCGGCTGATACCGCCGTTGCGCAGCGTCGGCACTGCGGTTGCGAGATCGGGCACATAGTTGCCGTGCCGGTCGTATCGCAAGATGAACGAGAAGAGCAAGCCCGAGACGTCGTCGCTCGCGGCGCTGTGCGCGAACATGAGATTCAATCCGTCGGGTTCTTCGTCGGCGCCAACGCGCAGCACGCCGGGAACCGTCCATGGATTGCGTTCCCCCGCGTGACGTGCCGGCGCGCCGGTGCGCGAACAGCCGGCGGCGATCAGCGCGCCCAGAATCGCGCAACCGGCACGCAGCCGCCCGCTCACGCGCGCCGCCTTAACCGCCCAGCCGTGCGCGTTTGACGATGCTCGTCCGCATCGCGTCGTAGAGTCGCGCCGCGCCGAAACGCACGACGTCGTCGGCGGCAAGTCCCGTCTCATCGCGCGCGCGCGCGATCTCGTCGCGCGCTTGCGCGTCGGTGAGTCCGCGCGTATTGAGTGCCACGCCGATGACGGCGGCCGGCTTCACCGTCGCGATCAATCGTTCGTGAAGGTCGATCAGCGCGCGATATCCGAGGGCCGGCGTATCGTATTCCTCGAGGTGTTTGCGCTGCGGGTCGCAGACGAGAATTAATCCGTCGGGAGCGCTTCCGAACATCAGCGCCAGCGTCACTGGCGCGTACGCCGGATGATTGATCGCACCTTGACCCTCGACGACGATTAATTCGGCACCTTCGCGGGCGGCGTAGAGCACCAGCTGCTCGGCCGCGCCGGGCGCGAAATCGGCAACGACGCGATCGACCGAAATTCCCCAGCCCGCGATCATGATCCCGGTTTGACCGGTCGGAACGAAGCGCGCGTTGATGCCGGCTTCGCGCGCGGCGCGCACGATCTCGAGCGAAACGCTCATCTTGCCGACCGCGCAATCGTTTCCGACGGTGAGCAGAACCGGGGCGGCGACGTCGTAGACCGCTCCGCCGAAGAGCGGAACGTCCGGCGGCTTACGTACGTCCCAGATCGACGTTCCGGCCTGCAGCGCGGCCATGGCGAACTCGCGGTCCTCGGCCAGCATGTCGTGCAGTCCGCTGACAATTTCGAGTCGCGCGGCAATGGCGTCGAGCACGGCCCGCCGCCAGGCCGGCGGAAGCGCGCCCCCGCGGGGCGCCGTTCCAATCAACAGCGACGTCGGCGCGAACGCGAGCGATTCGCCGACGCTCGCGACGATCGGCGCATCGCTGCGAAGATGCGCAAGCACGTCGCCCGCGCGGCCTCCCGCGCACGACGGATCGATGATGGCGACGACCTCGTCTTCGCCGTAACGGATCACGCCGTGCGCCGTCTTGGCATCGACGGCAAACCGGTCGATGGCGAGAATCGCGTACCGGCGGCGATTCACGCCGCGACGACTTCGCGAACGCCGAGACCCGGAGCGCTCGGAAGAATCAGTTTTCCGCGATCGTACGTGACGCCCGCGAACGGATCGCGAGCCGTGAGGAACGGGCCGTCGATATCGGCCCAATCGACCAGCGGCGAGATGTGGGCGGCCGCCGTCGCGCAGACTGCACTTTCGACCATGCAGCCGAGCATGATCTTCATGCCCATTGCGCGGGCCGTGTGGATCATCGCGAGCGCTCCGCGCAGGCCGCCGGTCTTTGCGAGTTTCACGTTGACGCCGTCGACGCACCCGTAGAGGCGAGGCAGGTCGCGCGCGTCGAGCGAGTCTTCGTCGGTGACGATCGGTATGGCGACTCGTTCGCGGATGGCGCGCAGCTGGTGCGGATGCCCGGCCGGCACCGGCTGTTCGCAAAACTCGACGTCGAAGCGTTCGAGTTCGTTGAGAATCGCCACCGCAGACTCGACGTCCCAGCCTTCGTTCGCGTCGATGCGGATCGCGCCGGGATAGCGTTCGCGAATCGCGGCGATGGTTTCGATTTGTTCGGCGGCGCTTCCGCTGCCGAGTTTGATTTTGAGGATCGGATGATCGCCGACTTCGGCGACCTTGCGCAGCGTCGTTTCGAGATCGGCGATGCCGATGGTGAACGAGGTGACCGGCGTAAGCGCGGGATCCAGGCCGAAGAGTTCGTATGCCGGCTTGCCGACGTCTTTCCCGATGAGATCGTGAAGCGCGAGGTCGAGTCCCGAGCGTGCCGCCGGTGGAATGCCGCCGTGCAGCAGCGCCTCGAGACGGTACGGATCGTCTCCCTCGATCGGATGCGCGCGGAAGTAATCGGCGACGCTCTCCACCGATTCGCCGTAACGCTCGACCGGTGCCGCCTCACCGATGCCTTCGAGGTCGCCCCAGCGCACGCGGATTAGCGCGGTGCGCGCGACCGTTTCTTCGCCGCGCGCGATTTTGAACGGATGAACGAGCGGCAGTTCGAGCGGCGTAACCGAGATCGAAAGAGCGGGCATGGCGGGCGATTTCCACCCGCCGGGGCGCGTTCCCTCAGTTCGACTACGCGAATATGGCCATCGCGACGACGGAAGCGACGTGGTAGCAGCTTCCCGCGTGATCGTACCGTACGCTTTCGCCGAGGGTGCGCGCGGCGTGCCGCTCCGATCCGGTGATGACGCGCCGCTCTTCGGCGGTATCGTATGCCCGGTTCGAACGCAACGCTAACGCCGCTTCGCGCCTGGGCGCTTCGACGGCATGATCGATTTCGTGACCCAAGCCGAGCGCCGGCGACTGCTTACCGCCTGCGGTCGTGCGCAGCGCGGAGTGCGGATCCCACGCGATCGTGCCGGTGTCGGGATCGAACGAGTCGTCGTTGCGATGGTTGATCGTCAGATGAAAGCGGCGGTCGCGTGCGTGCTCGATGCGATCGAAGAGTCGCCGTTCGACGGCATCTTGCGATAAGTAAGATTTAGCCGCGCGATAGTCGCGATCTGCGCACGCCGCAACCGACAGCGATCCGTGGTGCACCCACGCTCGCGCGCGATGCGGCGATGCAACGTACGTCATGCCCGCCAATCACGCGCGCGCCCGGGCAGGCTAGACGATCGCCGCGACCCTTGCCGCTCCGGCCGCTCGGTGGTATGCTGGGGAACCAACCAGGCACGGGCCGGATTCAGAGGAAACATGAACCCACGAATCGGCGCGGCGATCATCGCCTTTGCCCTCACCGTTTGCGAAGGCTGTTCCAGCGCCGCTCAAACGAGTCTCACTCCGATGCAATCCTTCGCGCCGCAATCGCATGCGACGGGGGCGTTGGCGCGCCGGGCGGTCCTCGGCCCAGAGCTCTACGTTGCCAATTCCGGTAACGATACGGTGACGGTCTACGCTGCGGCGAGCAACAGGCTGCTGCGGACGATTTCGAAAGGCATCCACACTCCGTACGCGATTGCCTTCGACCCCTCGGGAAATCTCTACGTGGCAAACTACATCGCCAACGATGTGACGGTGTACGCTCCCGGCAGCGACCGCGTGCTCAGGACGATCAGCGACGGTGTGAACCTTCCGTCGTATGTCGCGTTCGACGCCTCCGGAAATCTGTACGTCGCCAATCTCTTCGTCAACCCTACCGTGACCGTCTATGCGCCGGGCAGCAACGAGGTGCTGCGAACGATTTCCGACGGTCTCACGTCTCCCTTCAGCCTAGCCTTCGACAGTGCCGGAAATTTATACGTCGCGAATACGTTCCAGATCGAAACCGTGACGGTCTACGCGGCCGGTACGACCACACTGTTACGAACCATCACGCAAGGCCTCGCCCAGCCGTGGGCGCTGGCCTTCGACGATAACGGAAATCTGTACGTCGCGAACGACTCGGGGAACACGGTTACGGTGTACGCTCCGGGCAGCACGTCGGTGCTGCGAACGATTTCGCACGGCTTAAAAAATCCGGCATCCCTGCTCTTCGATCCCAAGGGAAGTCTCTTCGTCGGAAGCTTCGGAAACAACACCGTTGCAGAATACGCACCGGGCAGTCAGGTTGCGTTTCGTAAAATCCAGAAGCACGTACGCCTACCGGTTGCTATCGCGCTGGATGCAAACCGCAATCTCTACGTTGCCAATGGCGGCCCCTTCAATAACGGCAAAGTTATTTCGATTCACGCGCCGGGCAGGGAAGGCGTTCGCCGGCTCATCACCGCGGGCGTGGATGGTCCGGTCGCGATCGCGTTCGGCCCCTAGTTGACCCCTGCCGCGCGCGAATCGGCAACGATTCGCGGGCTTGACGCCGAGTGGTACGGTAGAGGGGCTCGACTGCGCGTGGCGCGTACCGCCATAAGGTACCGAGCCGATAGTGATACCTAGGGAGCATCAGCTCCGGATACGACGCGACGGCTTGGGCTCTCGACGCCTGCCGGCACGGCGCCCGGGCCGCACCCACCTGCGAGACGCGGGTTCGATCACCGAGGCGGCAGACGCTACGTGCGGTTGAGTGACGCGAGCGCGGCGCGCCATGCGCGCAGTGCGCGGCGCACGATCGCGATCTCGGCATTCCCTCCGAATGCATCGATCGCCAGATGACCGCGAAACTCCGGGAAGCAGCGCAACGTCCGCGCGATCGAACGCTCGTCGGCGTTGGTCGCATCGTCCCACAACAACACGCTGTTCGGCGCCAACGCCGATGGATCGTCGGCGGGGCCGAACGCTTTCGGAACCGGCCCGAAGCGCAGCCACGCGGAGTCGGCTTCCTTGGTGACGCGTTTGCAGTCGTGCGTGCTTTCCGCGAAACTGCCGCGCGCATTGCGCAACGCAAGCGTCACGTTGAACGACTTTGCCAGCGAGGTGGCGGCATTCAGCTTTGCAAGCTGCTCGCTCCAGGAGGCGCCGGTTTCGGGCACGAGTTCGCCCGCCAGAAGCGGCGCTCCGAGCGCGGCGGCGAGTTCGAACGCCTCGGTCATCCGGCGCTCCTCGAAGCCAAAAAACGCCGCGTCCGCAAGTGCGGCGATCGTCAGGCCGCGGTCCGCCGACATCTTCTTCACCTGTGCGAGGTAGTCGCCGTCGGTTCGCGGAAAGTGCCGCACGTCCAACACGACGCCGTCGCAGGCCAACTCGTGCGCGCAGAGGTCGAGAAACTCGAGTTGGGTGAGGTCCCCGCCGACGAACGAAGAGTCGAGCGCGCCGCTCGCGCAGGCCAGCTTCATCGGCGTCCGTCGTTCGACCGTTCGTTGCGCGCCCCTTGCTTTACGAGGTTTCCGAAAGCAGAATGAATATCGCCGTCGGTGCCGACCATGCCGGCTTCGAATACAAAGACCACATCGCGAGCATCCTGCGCGACAAGGGTCACGAGGTGCTCGATTTCGGCACGCACGATTCGACGCCGGTCGACTATCCGCAGTACGGGTACGCCGTCGGGGAAGCCGTCGCGAGCGGTCAAGCCGAGCGCGGCATCCTCGTATGCGGGTCGAGTCTCGGCATCGCGATGGCGGCGAACAAGGTTCCGGGCATTCGCTGCGCGCCGGTCGCCGAGCCCTATTCGGCCGAACTCGCCCGCCGGCACAACGACTGCAACGTCATGGCATTTTCGGAGCGCCTCACCGGTTGGGAGATGATCGAACGCATGCTGGACATTTTCTTGGAAACGCCTTTCGACGGCGGACGCCATGCGTATCGCGTCGAACAACTCTTCGAGTTCGGAGACGCGCAGCGCGAGCGGACGCTCAAGGACGTCGAGCGGGAGGCCGTGACCGACGCGCAAACGCCGCCGAACCTCGTCGGAAAGCCGTAGGCGGAACGCTAGGAGACTCGCGCATCATCATGGACGTGCTCGCACGCAGCCACATCGAAACCGAAGATCCGGAAGTCTTCGCGGCAATCGCCGGCGAGGAGCGCCGGCAGATCCAAAACCTCGAACTCATCGCATCCGAAAACTATGCCAGTGCGGCGGTTCGCGAAGCGATGGGCTGCGTTATGACGAACAAGTACGCGGAAGGTTACCCCGGCAAGCGCTATTACGGCGGATGCGAGTTCGTCGACGTCGCCGAGCGGTTGGCGATCGATCGGCTCAAGACGCTCTTTAACGCGGAGCACGCCAACGTGCAGCCGCATTCGGGCGCGCAGGCCAACATGGCGGTCTTTATGGCGCAGCTGCAACCTGGCGACACCGTCTTGGGCATGTCGCTGGCGCACGGCGGTCATCTCACGCACGGCACGAAGGTGAGTTTCTCCGGAAAACTCTACAACGCGGTCGCCTACGGCGTGCGCCGCGACACCGAACTGATCGATTTCGACGAAGTGCGCCGGCAGGCGCGCGAGCACCGGCCGAAGATGATCGTCGCCGGCGCCAGCGCCTATCCTCGCACGATGGAGTACGCGCCGTTTCGCGAGATCGCCGACGAAGTCGGCGCGACCCTGCTCGTCGACATGGCGCACGTCGCCGGGCTCGTTGCCGCCGGGCTGCACCCGACGCCGGTCGGTATCGCCGATTTTTCGACGTCGACGACGCACAAGACGCTGCGCGGCCCGCGCGGCGGCGTCGTTCTCTGCACGCAAGCCTGGGCGCAAGCGATCGACAAGAGCGTCTTCCCGGGCATTCAGGGCGGTCCGCTCATGCACACGATCGCTGCCAAGGCCGTTGCCTTCGGGGAAGCGTTGCGTCCGGAGTTCAAGCGCTACCAGCGGAGCGTCGTCGACAATGCGCGCGCGATGGCCGAAGAATTCGTGCGCGGCGGGCTTCGGCTCGTCGGCGGCGGCACCGACACGCATTTGTTGCTCGTCGACGTCTCGGTGAAGGGACTGACCGGCAAGGCGGTTGAGGCGTATCTCGACGAGATCGGGATCACCGTGAACAAGAACGCGATTCCCTTCGATGCGCAAAAACCGATGATCGCCAGCGGCATCCGGATCGGCACGCCGGCGATCACGACGCGCGGCTTCGGAGCGTCCGACTGCGTCGAGGTGGCGCGCATCATCGTCGAATCGCTGGGTGACGTCGAGACGCGCGCCCGCATTCCCGCGCTGGCAGGCCGCGTCCGCGAGCTGACCGGCGGTTTCGGCGTACCGTAGGACTCCTAGGAGCATCGCTCGTGCGCCCCGGATGGGACGAATATTTCATGCAAATCGCGCAGACCGTCAGCACGCGGTCAACGTGCCCGCGCGCTTCGGTGGGTTGCGTGCTGGTCCGCGAGCATCGCATCTTGACGACCGGCTATAACGGTGCGCCGCGCGGCACCGCGCACTGCACCGACGTCGGCTGCACGCTCGTCGGGGGACATTGCGTCCGTGCGACGCACGCCGAAGCGAATGCGGTCGTGCAGGGCGCGCTGCACGGCGTGAGCCTCGAAGGCGCGACCGCATACTGCACGCACCAGCCGTGCGTCAACTGCTCGAAGCTCTTGATCAGCGCGGGTGCCCGAAAGATCGTCTACGGCGGAAGTTACCCGGACGAGGTCGCGGGAGCATTGCTGGCCGAGGCGGGCGTGGCACTCGTGCAGTACGCACTCGAAGGCTCGCGCGCGTGAGCAGTTCGGGCTGGACGGCGGCGGCGATCTACTTCGTCACCTTCGGCGTCGCCGTGCTCGTGACGTCGGCGGCGACGCCGCTGATCGAGCGGCTGGCGACGCATCTCGGCGTGATCGACCGCGGCGAAGAGGAGCGCCGGATGCACGCGCAGCCGAAGCCGCGGATCGGCGGCGTGGCGGTCTTCTTCGGGTTCGCCTGCGCGCTCTTCGCCGTGCTTGGTTTCGCGCTGGCGTCGCCGTTTGCGCTCCTTCCGTCGGCGATGCACGAAACGCACGTCAAGCAGGTCGAGGTGCTCTCCGATCAGTTTGCCACCATCCATCAGCTCGTCGGTTTGCTATTCGGCGGCTTGCTGATTCTGGGGGTCGGCATCTGGGACGACATCATGGGAATGCGTCCTCGCAACAAGCTTCTGGCGCAGATCCTCGTCGCGGTCATCTCGCTCTTTTACGGCTTCATCATCACCGGCGTCACGAACCCGTTCAATCACGATCCCAACACGAACTGGATCGAACTTCCGCTCTGGGCCTCCGTTCCGATCACCCTCTTGTGGTACGTCGGGATGATGAACGCGATCAACTTCATCGACGGTCTCGACGGACTGCTGGCAGGCGTCACCGTCATTTCGAGCGTCTTCATCTTCGCGATCTCCGTGCTGCACGCCAATCCGGTCGTCGCGCTCGTCGTCATCGCGCTGGCCGGCGCCGCACTCGGATTCCTTCCTTACAACTTCAATCCGGCGCGTATCATCTTGGGCGACGCCGGCTCGCTCTTCATCGGGTACGTCTTTGCCACCATCTCGATCATCGGCGCGAGCAAACAGGCAATCGCGATCAGCGTCGTCGTGCCGCTGGTCGTGCTGGCGCTGCCGGTCCTCGACACCGCGGCCGCAATCGTGCGGCGTGCTATTGCCGGTAAACGCATTACGGAAGCCGACCGCGGCCACTTCCACCATCAACTGATCTTCCGTTTCGGATTGAACGTGCGCCAAGCGGTGCTCTTGATCTATGCCGTATGTTTCGTGCTGGGTGCGGTCGCGCTCGCGCTCTCGGGCGAGTTCACGCACGTCTTCCGGCACACGACCTAAGCGCAGTGGCGCGCCTTCGCGTAATGACGGTGTTCGGAACCCGTCCGGACACGATCAAAATGGCCCCGGTCGTGCACGCGCTTGCCGCCGAGCCGAAGATCGACGATCTCGTCTGCGTTACCGGCCAGCATCGCCGGATGCTCGACGATCTGCTCGCGCTCTTCAAGATCGAGACCGACTACGATCTCGACGTGATGACCGAAGACCAGACGCTTACCGAGATCACTACGCGCGTCTTGACCGGAATGGAACCGGTGCTCGAGCGCGCGCGGCCCGACGTCGTGCTCGTGCACGGCGATACGACAACCAGCACGTCGGCGGCGCTCGCCGCGTTCTACCGGCAGATTCCGGTCGGTCACGTCGAAGCCGGATTGCGCACGAGCGATCGCTGGTTGCCCTATCCGGAGGAGATGAACCGCCGGCTGACCGGAACGATCGCCGCGTATCATTTTTCACCGACGCCGCTCGCGCGCGAGCACCTGCTGCGCGAAAACGTCGCTGCCGACGACATCGTAGTCACCGGTAACACGGTCATCGACGCGTTTTTGGAGACCGCGGGCCGCAGCGATCTTTCGGCGCCGCCGCGCTGGGGCGAACTCGAGCGGGGGCGGCCGATCGTCCTCGTCACCGCGCATCGTCGCGAGAATCACGAGTTCATGCGCCAGATGGCCGAGGCGATGCGCGAGATCGCGCGGATGCCGCAGCGCCCGCAACTCTATTGGCCGGTTCATCCGTCACCGCGCGTCGCTCCAATCGCACACGCCGTCCTCGATGGCGAGCCTGGGGTGGTGCTCGTCGAGCCGATCGACTACGCGCAGATGGTCTTCGCGGTGCGGGAGGCGACTTTCGTGCTGACCGACTCGGGGGGGCTTCAAGAGGAGGCGCCCTGTTTGGGCAAACCGGTGCTCGTGATGCGTGAAGAGACCGAGCGGCCCGAAGGCTTAGAGGCTGGGACGCTGGAGCTGGTAGGGCACCGGCCCGAGCGAATCGTCGCCGCGGCCGCGCGGCTCTTGGGCGACCCGGTCGCCTACGCGCGCATGTCGCGAGCGGTAAATCCATACGGCGACGGGCGGGCGGCTGGGCGCATCGTCGCCTGGCTTCTGGCGCGTCTGCGGGGCGGGGCTTACCCGGCGCCTTTCGAGAGCGTCCCCCCGTCGCGCGCGCCAGCCGCCATTCCGTGAAAGCGCTCGTCCCGGTGGTGGCCGCCGGTGCGACCTTCGCCGTCGTCACGTTGTGCGGATTGCTCGCCGGCGTCTGGATCGCGCACGCGACCGGTCAAGGCGCGTGGGCCGGCGTGGGATTCATCGCCGGCTTAGTTGCCGGCGGATACTTCGCGTACCGGCTCGTGCTGCGCTCGATGTGATGCGTGGCCGAGCAGGATAACCTTCCCACCCGCCGTAACGACAGCGGCGCCGAAGCGGCCGCCGATCTCGCTAGCTACTTCTCTCTCAAGCGCTCGTCAGCGATTCGGAGCCTCCTCGTCGTCGCGATCGCCGGCGCGCTCTTCGTCCGATGGCTGCCGGTTCCGGCCTTCGCGCTATGGGCGGGCGGAGCGTGCGGGGTACTTAACGCGCTCTGGACGATGCACAGCGGCGAACGATTGTTGGATCGCCGGAGCGTTGTCGGGTTCGTCTTAAGTAGTTTCGTGCGAATCGGCCTCTTCGGTATAGTCCCGGTGGCGTTCGCCGTGCTAGGTCCCTGGTGGTCGATGGCCTGGTACTTCGCCGGATTCTTCCTTCCGCTGGCGATGTTTGCGCTTGGCGCTTACCGCGCTTCCGGGACAAAATGAGCGCAGGATCGGTGTTGGAGTAACGCTTGCAAGAAAACCTCGGAGAACACGTCCTCTGGCACCTTCCGGTGCTCGGGTCCGTGCATGGCGATACGATCGTCACGACGTGGCTCGTGATGATCCTGTCGTTGGCCTTCTTCGGTTGGGTCGGCGCGAGCTATCGTTCGGCATATCAGACGAGGCGTCAGGTCGTGGTCGAGGGCGTCGTCAACTACATCGCCGATCTCGCCACCAGCACGCTCGGGCCGCGCGGCGAGCCCTTCGTGCCGTTCTTCATCGCGCTCTTCGTGTTCATCTTCTTGATGAACCAGTTCGGCATCGTGCCGTTCAAGGCGTTCGGACTTCCTTTCGGCGGATCGCCGACGGCCGACCTGAACACGACCGTGCCGCTCGCATTGATCGTCTTCTTCATGACGTGGATTGCGGGATTCAGGATGACCGGCTGGGCGCGCCTAAAACATTTGGCCAGACCACACTGGCTGCTCGCGCCGGTCAACGCGCTCGAAGAACTGGCGCGACCGGCGACGCTCGCGGCACGCTTGTTCTTCAACATCTTCGTCGGCGAATTGTTATTCGTCATCATCGCGTCGATCATCGTCGCAAAAGTTACGGTCGGTCCGGTGAATCTGTCGCTCGCCGTAACGGTCTTGCCGTTCTTCATTCAGTTTTTCAATTTCTTCGTCGGGACCGTGCAGGCGTTCGTCTTCACGTTGCTGGCGATCGTATACCTGGCTTTGTCGATAGGCGAAGAACACTGACATCATGATGGAAAGGTTACGCTCTTGACTTCTCAAGCGTTGGTCGCAGCCTTCACGCTGCTGGCATTCGGAATCATCGTCGCCGGGGTGGCGTTCGGCTCGGCCATCGGCGACGGCATCGTGGCGAGTAAGGCCGTGGAGGCGATCGCGCGGCAACCGGAAGCCCGGCCGAACATCTTCACGTTCCTCTTCCTCGGCGTGGGCGTGCTGGAGGCATTTCCGATCATCGCGCTGGGGCTCGCATTCTACATGCTGATCGTCGTCGCAGGGCTGCCGAACGGCGTGTTCGCCAGCCTGGCCGGACACTAGGGACGCGAACGGGGCCGAATGTTCCTCTCGCTCGACGGCACGTTCTGGGTGCAACTCGCGAACTTCGCGATCTTCTTCGCGTTGCTCGACGTTGTGTTCTTGCGGCCGGTTGGGCGAGCGATCCGTAAGCGGCGCGAATACATCAACGGCGTCGTCTCCGACTACGCCACGTATCAAGCCGAAGCGAAGGCGCTGCGCGAACGGGCCGAAGGTATCCGCGCGCAGGCGCGCCGGGAGGCCGAGCTTTACCTCGCCAAAGCGCGCGCCGACGCATCGAACGAAGCGGCGGACATTGCCGCAAAGTTCGGATCGCAGTCGCAAGCGATCGTCGAAGAGGCGCAGCGCAACGCGGACAACGAGTTGAACCGTGCCCGTGCGGGCGAGGAGCGCCTGGTCAAACAACTCGCCGATCTCATGGTCGAGCGCAGCTTGGGAGTGGGCGCGTGAGCCAGGGCGATCTCTACATCAAAATCGCGGTCTGGAGCCAGGTCGTTTCGGCCGTGCTCTTCATGTGCGTGCTGATTTGGCTCTGGTTCAAGTACATTCAGCCCGCGATCTTGGCGGCGCAAGATCGCGCGAACAAGCAGGTCGCGGAAGCCGAACGCCACCGCGACGAGGCCAAGGCGATGCTCGACTTGCTGCGCAACGACATCGAGAGCGCGGGCAACGACGCGCAGGCGATCAAGACGCGCGTCGAGACGCAAGCGGCGCGCGAGTGCGACGGCATCGTGAACGATGCGCGCGAGGCCGGCGAGCATAGCGTGCGCGGCGCACAGGCGAGTTTCTCTGGAATGCTTGCGGGGGCGCGCGACCGGTTTCGCTTCGAGATGCTCGATAAAGCACTCGCCCGCGCCCGCGAGGAGGCGGCAACGCGCGTCGACGACGCGCTCGACGCGCGCCTGGTCGACCGGTTCGCGGCCTCGTTGGAGCGTCCGAATGGCTAGCGAAAAGCTGGCGCGGCGGTATGCACTCGCCGTCTTCTCGCTGGCGAGCGACGGCGGTAACGCCGACGCGGTGGGAGACGATCTCGCGACGATAGCGACGGCGATCGACGGGAACCCGGCCGCGCGCGATTTCTTCGTTGCGCCGGTGGTCGACCGTGAAGCGAAGGAGCGCGTACTCGTGGCAACCTTCGAGTCGCGCGTGAGCGAGGTGGCGCTGCACACGGTGCTGCTTCTCGTTCGCAAACACCGCGAGAGGCTGCTACGGCAGCTCGTGACGGAGTATCGCAAGTTGCAGCGCACTGCCCGCGGCGAGGAAGGCCTGACGGTGACGTCGGCACGAGCGATGCCCGACGCGGAACTGAACGCTCTCGTTGCGCGTCTCGAGCGAATCTTCGGCAAGAAATTCGACGTCACGCGGGTCGTCGATCCGCGGACGATCGGCGGCGTGCGCGTCCTGATGGGCGATCGCCGCATCGACGGCACGGTCGCCGGCCGTTTAGAAAGCCTCGCCCGCAGCCTTTTTGCACCACACTAGGACGGTAAAACGTATGATCAACGCTGACGAAATCGCCGGCATTCTCAAACAACAGATCCAGAGCTTCAAGACCGATCTCCAGGAAGACGAGATCGGCACCGTCATCGAGGTCGGTGCCAATCTCGCGCGCGTCTACGGACTGCGCGGGGTTCGCTCGTCGGAACTCGTCGAGTTCGCCAACGGTCTGCAAGGCGTCGCGCTCAACCTCGAAGAGGACAACGTCGGCGTCGTGATCATGGGGCCCGACAAGGACATCCGGGAAGGCGACAAGGTTCGCCGCACCGGGCGCATCTCGTCGGTTCCGGTCGGGGAGGCGATGCTCGGACGCGTCGTCAATCCGCTCGGCCAGCCCATCGACGGCAAAGGCCCGGTCGAGACGAACCGCTATCGTACCGTCGAGAACGTCGCTCCCGGCGTCGTGCAGAGGCAGTCGGTCAAGCAGCCGCTGCAGACCGGCATTCGCGCGATCGACGCGCTCATTCCGATCGGCAAGGGTCAGCGCGAGCTGATCATCGGCGACCGGTCGACGGGCAAGACGGCGATCGCGCTCGACACGATCATCAATCAAAAGGGACGCAACGTTTTCTGCATCTACGTCGCGATCGGTCAGAAGAACTCGACGGTCTCGGCGATCGCGCAAACGCTCGAGCAAAAAGGCGCGATGGCCTACACGACCATCGTCGCGGTGAGCCCGTCGGAAGCCGCCGCGCTGCGCTGGATCGCGCCTTTTGCCGGCTGCGCGATGGCCGAAGAGTTGATGTATCAAGGCAAGGACGTGCTGATCATCTACGACGATCTTACCAAGCACGCGCAGTCGTATCGCGAGATGTCGCTGCTGCTGCGCCGGCCGCCAGGGCGCGAGGCCTATCCCGGCGACGTCTTCTATCTGCACTCCCGGCTGCTCGAACGCGCCTGCAAACTCTCCGACGACCTGGGCGGCGGATCGATGACCGCGCTTCCGGTCATCGAAACGCAGGCCGGCGACTTCGCCGCCTACATTCCGACCAACGTCATCTCGATCACCGACGGGCAGATCTACTTGACGCCGCAGCTGTTTTTCCAGGGCATCCGTCCCGCGGTCGACATCGGCCTGTCGGTGTCGCGCGTCGGCGGCGCCGCACAGACGAAGGCGATGAAGTCGGTCGCGGGCCAACTCAAGCTCGAACTTGCCCAATATCGCGATCTGGCGGCCTTTGCCAAGCTCGCCAGCGATCTCGACAAGTCGACCCAGAACCAGCTCATGCGCGGCGAGAAGATGACCGAGTTGCTCAAACAGCCGCAGTATCAGCCGCAATCGATGGAAGATCAGGTCGCGATCCTCTATGCGGCGACCAAGGGCTACGTCAACGACATCGCAACGCCGCGGCTGCAGAACTGGGCGCGCGGTTTCATCGCCTTCCTGCACGAGACGCACCCCGAGATTCCCAAGTCGATAGCCGAGAGCAACCAGCTCTCGGACGACGTCAAGAAAAAACTCGATGCGGCAATATCTGAATTTAACAAGAGCTTCTAGAGCTCTAACAGTGATGGCATGCTGGTAAACGTTTTAGTTAGAAGGCGCTCCGCCTCCGGCTCCGCGCCCCCCACTTCGTGGGGCCCCCCGACCATGGGGCGCTTAGTCATTCCGGCCGGCAAAGATTCCCCGAGGGCGCCCCAAACCAACTCTCCGTCGCTAGCCGGCATTTCCCGGGACTACGCCGAGCACTATGCCCTCAGTTAGGGATTTACGTGACCGCATACGGTCTCTGAAGAACACGCAGCAGATCACCAAGGCGATGAAGCAAGTCGCCGCGGCGAAGATTCGGCGTGCCGAAACCGCGCAGAAGCAAGCGCGGCCGTACGCCGACACGCTGGCGGAGATGCTGCACGATCTGATGGGCGCGGTCACGCACGTCGACCACCCCTTTATGAAGGCAGGCAAGGAAGGCGCGCCCGCGGGCGTGATCGTGATGACGGCCGACAAAGGGTTGGCCGGAGCGTTCAACTCCAACGTCGTGCGCTCGGCCGAACTCTATGCGCGCGAGCGCGGAACCGCCCAATACTATGCGGTTGGAGTCAAGGCGCGCAACGCGGTGCGGCGCTGGGGATTTCCGGATAGTCCCGCGTGGCCGTTGAGCGCGGGTTCGAAGCTCGAGACGGCGCGCGACGTCGCACGGCGGGTCACGCAAGATTTCGAGCAGGGTGCGGTTTCCACCGTCACGCTCGTCTCCTCGCGCCTGATCTCGATGATGTCGCAAAAGCCCGAGCGTCGCGACCTTCTGCCGATCGCATCTTCCGTCGAAGAGAAGGCCGAGGCGGAGCAGCAGCCGCGCGGGGCGGTGGAGTTCGCGCCGTCGCCCGAGTTCGTGCTCTCGCGCTTGCTCCCGAAGTACCTAGAGTTCACTATCTACTCGGCGATGCTCGAAACCGAGGCTGCGTTTTTTGCCGCCCAACTCGTCGCGATGAGCAACGCCACCGACAACGCGTCGAAGCTCATCGACGAGCTCACGATCGAGATGAACAACGCGCGACAAGCCGCGATCACCAAGGAACTGCTCGAAATCGTCGCCGGCGCCGAAGCGCTCGGCGTCGAGTGAACGAGTTTTTGCAAGACCGAAAAAAGGATTCGAGTATTATGGCCAACCCAACCGGAAAAGTCGTGCAAGTGCTAGGCAACGTCGTCGACGTCGAGTTCGGGCCCGACACGCTTCCGAAGATCAACGACGCGCTGCTGGTGCGCGTGAACGACGACTCGCACGCGTCGAGTAACGGCGCACACGCCGCGATGGATCTCGGCGGCACCGCCATGCAGCCTCGCGAACTCACCCTCGAGGTGCAGGACGAACTGGGTAACGATCAAGTTCGCTGCTTGGCGATGGGTTCGACCGACGGTCTCGTGCGCGGCGCGGCGGTCACGGCGGTCGGCGCACCGATTCTGGTTCCGGTAGGCGAAGGTACGCTGGGACGCATTTTCAACGTGCTCGGCAAGACGATCGACAGCGACGAACCGGTGAAAGCCGCCGCGATGTGGCCGATTCACCGGCCGGCTCCGGAGTTCAAGTATCAGGATCCGACGCCGCGCATCTTCGAAACGGGCATCAAAGTCGTCGATCTGATGGCGCCTTACACGCGCGGCGGCAAGGTCGGTCTCTTCGGCGGCGCCGGCGTCGGCAAGACGGTGCTCATCCAGGAGCTGATCCGCAACATCGCCTACGTGCACAAAGGCTTCTCCGTCTTCACCGGCGTCGGCGAACGGACTCGTGAAGGCAACGACCTCTGGACGGAGATGAAAGAGTCGGGCGTGCTCGCGCAGACGACGCTCGTCTTCGGCCAGATGGACGAACCGCCGGGCGTACGTTTTCGCGTGGCGCAAACCGGCGTCACGATGGCCGAGTATTTTCGCGACGAACTCGGCGCCGACGTCCTGCTCTTCATGGACAATATCTTCCGCTACTTGCAGGCGGGTTCGGAGGTCTCGGCGCTGATGGGACGGATGCCTTCGGCCGTCGGCTATCAGCCGACGCTCGGCACCGATATGGGCGTGCTCGAAGAACGCATCACGTCGACGCGCACGGGTTCGATCACGTCGGTGCAAGCCGTCTACGTTCCGGCCGACGACTATACCGATCCGGCGGTGGCCGTCACGTTCGCCCATCTCGACGCGACGACCGCGTTATCGCGTCCGATTTCGGAGTTGGGCATCTATCCGGCCGTCGACCCGCTCGCCTCCACGTCGCGAATTCTCGATCCGCAGATCATCGGCGACGAGCACTACAACGTCGCGCGCGGCGTGCAGGAAGTCTTGCAGCGCTACAAAGATCTGCAGGACATCATCGCAATTCTCGGCGTCGAAGAACTCGCCGAGGAAGACAAAGTGATCGTCGGCAGAGCGCGCCGCATTCAGCGTTTCTTCTCGCAGCCGTTCTTCGTCGCCGAACAGTTCACCGGACGCTCGGGCAAGTACGTAAAACTCGCCGAGACGATCGCATCGTTCAAGGAGATCCTCGAAGGCAAGGTCGACGATTTGCCGGAGGCCGCGTTCTTCTACGTCGGAACGATCGACGAAGTGAAGGAAGCCGCCGAGAAGATGGGAGCGGCGACGTAGCACGATGGCCGTCTCCGTCCCATTCAAACTCATCACGCCGGCGCGGCTGGTCTTCGACGGCGACGCCGAACTCGTGATCGCCGTCACGACCGAAGGCGAAGAGGGCATTCTCCCCAAGCACGCGCCGTTTTTGGCCGCGCTGAAGCCGGGCATTCTGCGCGCCAACGTGGTCGAGGGAGGCGCGACGAAGCGGCTGGAGCTGGCCACCGGCGAAGGCTTCATGCAGGCGCTCCCGGATCGCGTGACGGTACTCGTCGACGAAGCGCTGCGCTTCGAAGACGTCGACGTCGCCACGACGCGCGAGGAACTCGCCGATGCGCTCGAGCGTCAAAAGAGCGAAAGCATCGAATCGCCCGGCTTCGCGCGCGCGCAGGCCGAGGTGGATTTCTCCAACGCGAAGCTGCGCCTCACCGGCCAGCATTAGCGGTCGCTGAGGAGCGGCCGCGAAGGACAGCCGTCGCGGGGCCTCGCAAGATAGACTCGTGCTCGATCGATTGGAGACCACGCTGCGCGTTCGCGGGGGCGCGCGGCTCGAAGGGTCGGTAGCGACGCACGGGGCGAAGAATGCCGCCCTGCCGATCATGGCTGCGACGCTGCTGGCGAAGGGCACGGTCACGCTCGGTCGCGTGCCGCGGATCACCGACGTCTCGGTGATGTGGTCGTTGCTGGAAGCGCTGGGCGCGCGCATACGCTACGAAGGCGACAATACGATCACCATCGATTCTTCCAACGTAGCATCGTACCGGGCACCCTACGCGCTGGTGCGTAAGCTCGCGGCCTCGTTCGACGTCGTCGGTCCGCTGCTGGGCCGGTTCGGTCGCGCCGAAGTGCCGCTGCCGGGCGGTTGCGTGCTCGGCACGCGCGCGACCGACATGCACGAGCAAGCATTTATTGCGCTGGGATGCGAGGTGCGTAACGCACACGGCTACCTCATCGCCGAGACGCGCCGGCGCCGCCTCGAAGGCGCCGCGGTCGAGTTTCGTTTGCCTAGCGTGGGAGCGACGAAGAACGCGATGCTCGCGGCCTCGGTTGCGCAAGGCGTGACGACGTTGAAAAACGTGGCAATGGAGCCGGAGGTCGTCGACCTCGCCGACTTTCTCGTTGCGATGGGCGCGCGGATTTCAGGACAAGGCACCGACACGATCGTCATCGATGGCGTCGACGAACTGCACGGCACCGAATACGACATCATTCCCGACCGCATCGTCACCGGAACGTTGCTGCTTGCGGGCGCCGTTACGCGCGGCGACGTCACCGTCACGGGCTGCCGGCCGCAGCACCTGCGCAGCGCGCTCGACAAGTTTGCGGAATGCGGGGTCGTGACGACGACCGGCGACGATTGGATTCGCGTGCGCGCCGACGGCATCACCGGCGGCACCGACGTGCTCACGGCGCCGCATCCCGGGTTTCCCACCGATCTGCAACCGCAAATGGTCGGTTTTCTCACGACCTGTCCGGGCACGAGCGTGGTCGAGGAGTCGATCTTCAACGCGCGTTTCTCGTACGTCAATGAACTGGCGCGCATGGGTGCCGACGTCAAGGTCGCGATGGAAGGCAACACGGCGGTCATTAAGGGCGTCGAGCAACTCTCCGGCGCTCCGGTCGAGGCGCCCGACATCCGCGCCGGCGCAGGACTCGTCGTTGCCGGGCTCGCAGCGGCCGGCGAAACGGAGATCATCGGTCTCGAATACATCGACCGCGGCTACGAACGCTTGGAAGAACTGCTTTCGGAACTCGGCGGGCAAGTGCAGCGCAGCAGCGGCGTCACCCCGCTGGTGGAACCGACCGGATTCTTCGAAACAAGCGAGTATCCGAGAATATCAGCATAAGTAACATATCAGCACAAGCCCGACGAGGTACCGATCAATTTCAAGCAACGGCACGATGCTCGTTAGGGGCGCCCTGGGGGAACCTCAGGCGCTTCAATATCTCCAAGCGCCCCATGGTCCGGGGGCCCCACGCTTTGCGTGGGGGGCGCGGAGCCTAGGGCGGAGCGCCTTCTAAATGGACATTGGTATTGATCTCGGCACTGCCAACGTGCTCGTGCACGTCAAGGGCAAAGGCATCGTGCTGCGCGAGCCTTCGGTCGTGGCGAAGGACATGAACACCGGTCGCGTGCTGGCGGTCGGCGAGGAAGCGCGCTTGATGCTCGGTCGAACGCCGGCGCACATTCAGGCAATCCGGCCGCTGCGCGACGGCGTGATCGCCGATTTCGAAGTGACCGAAGCGATGCTTTCGTATTTCATCAAGAAAGTGATGAAAGACCGGTCGTGGTGGTCGTCGATCGTGAAACCCAAACCGCACGTCACGATCTGCGTGCCCGCCGAGATCACCAGCGTTGAAGAACGCGCCGTTAAGGACGCCGCCAAACTCGCCGGCGCTCGCGACGTCGACATCGTCGAGGAGCCGATGGCGGCGGCGATCGGGGCGGGACTGCCGATCGACGGTCCGTCGGGCAGCATGGTCGTCGATATCGGAGGCGGCACGACCGACGTCGCGGTCATTTCGCTGGGCGGCATCGTCGTCTCGCAATCGATTCGCGTCGCGGGAAACAAGATGGACGAAGCGATCGTTCGCTACATCCGGCGCGTCTACAATCTCATGATCGGCGAGCGAACCGCCGAAGAGATCAAGATCAAGATCGGGTCAGCGTACAAACTCGAGCAGGAACTGGCGATGGAGATTCGCGGACGCGATTTGATCAACGGCCTGCCCAAGACCGTAAAGATTACGAGCGAAGAAATTCGCGAAGCGCTCTCGGAACCCGTCGGCGCGATCGTCGAAGCGGTGAAGGCGGTGCTCGAAAAGACGCCGCCGGAACTCTCCGCCGACATCATCGATCGCGGCATCATCATCACCGGCGGCGGCGCGCTCCTGCGCGGTCTCGACAAACTGCTCTCGGACGTCACGGGCGTGCCGGCGATCGTCGCCGACGATCCCCTGTCGTGCGTCGCCATCGGAACGGGGTCGCGCATTCGCGTGTGAGCATCGGTAGCGTGATCGACGCGCGCGTCGTGCCCGCGGCCGACGTTGCCGAAGAGGTCGCGCGCGCCGTCTTCGCCGGGGGCACCGTCATCTTCCCGAACGATACGAGTTACGGCATCGGATGCGATCCCTACCGTTCGGAAGCGATCGACCGGATCTATGCTGCCAAAGGACGGCCCGACAACCGGCCGCTCACGTTGCACGTCGCGACGCCTCAGGAGTTTCTAGAGTACGCCGGAGACAATCCGTTGGCCGTGCTGGCCGCAAAACGGCTCCTTCCGGGGCCCGTGATCCTATTGATTGCAAAGCCGCCGTTCGTCAGCGACGAACTGGCGGCCGGCTTGCAGACGCTCGCATTCCGCGTTCCCGACGATCCGCTCGCTCGCGCCTTGCTCGATCGTTGCGGTCCGCTCGCCGGAACGACCGTCAACCCCGCCGGGGGACCGCGATACCGCGGCGATGCCGACCGCTCGATGCTGCCGCCCGCCGACCTGCTCGTCGAGCACGGACCCACTCGCTTCGACCGCGAATCCTCGATCGTCGATCTCACCGGGGCGCACGCGCGGTTGCTGCGCGAGGGCGCGATCTCCGCAACTCGGCTGGCGGAACTCTTAGGTCCGGTCGAACGTCCTACCATAAAGGTGCGCACCCAACCGTCATGACTCGCTCGATCTGGCCCCTCATCGTCGTCGCGGCGGTGGCATCGTCGCCGGCATGGGCGGCCACGCCGGCGCCGCGCGCTTCGGCGCGTCCCGCCTCCCCTCACGCAGGCAAGCCGCCGGCGCCTCCCGCCGCAGCATCGGGAGCCGGGGCCGCTTTCGATTTGGGTGTATGGACCGTTCACGCCAGCTCGGTCGACGCGAACTTCAAAACCGGCGACTTCTCGACGCCGGCGAAGATCGTCATGACGCGCAACGGCGGCGACGTCAGCGCCGATCGCGCCAACGGTAACTACAAGACGCAGATCGTCAACCTCGTCGGACACGTCGTCATGCACGACACGCAGGGGGATTACGGCGGGATCGGCGGTCAAAACGCCGGATCGAACGGGCCTTCGACGCTCACCGCCGACAAAGCCGAGATCGACGGTACCGCGAAAGTCTACAAGGCGATCGGCAACGTGCATTACGTGCAAGCCGATACGGTGGTCGACTCCGATACGGGGACGCTCAACGACGCGACCCACGATCTGCTTCTGAAGGGAAACGTCCGCATCGTTCAGGGCGCCCGCAAGGTCAACGCCGAGAGCGTCGTCTACAACACCATCACCGACAAGGCGCACGCCGAAGGAAACGTCACGATGCAGTTCCCCGGACAACTGCACCGCGGCCTGGCGACGCCGCGTCCGATCCACGTTCCGAAGAATCCGGTCACCGTGCCGGCCGGTTCGTCACCCGCGCCATCGCCCGCAGCATCTCCTAAGAGCCTGCTGAAGTAGCACATGTACCGATCGTTTGAGCGACAAAGGCGGCGAATGCTAGGAGATGGCGAGGGAGCATACCCAGGGCGGTCTGTGACCGAGACGGCGACGACGCAGGCGCCGCCTTTGTCGCCAAGCCCTTTGGGCAACGCCATTTTCGGCGCATCTCTTCGTTGCAGCCTCGATCACAGACTTTGCGAGTATGCTCCCTCGGCTGCGTCTCGATCTACGCCGAAAATGCACGTTGCGATCGGTGCAGCGGCTACTTCAGCAGACTCTCAGTGACCTCGGGATCGCTGTTCGAGTCGCCGGGCGCGGTGCCGTTGGCGGCGCGAATGCGACCTCGCACTTTCGACGAGTTCGTCGGCCAAGAGGAGATTCTCGGCCCGGGCCGCCCGCTGCGCCGCGCCATCGAACAAGACGCGTTGCCGTCGATGATTCTGTGGGGTCCGCCCGGCACCGGAAAGACGACGCTCGCGGAACTCGTTGCGCACACCACGGGCGCGCACTTCGAACGCATCTCCGCGGTGAGCGCCGGCGTTGCGGATCTCCGCCGCATCGTTGCCGCAGCGCAGGTGCGCCGGCGCACCGGCCTGCGAACCGTGCTGTTCATCGACGAGATTCATCGCTTCAACAAGGCACAGCAAGACGCGGTGCTGCCCTACGTCGAAGACGGCACGATCACGCTCGTCGGCGCGACGACCGAGAACCCGTCGTTCGAAGTGAACTCCGCGCTCCTGTCGCGCGCGCGCGTCGTCGTTTTGAAGCAGCTCACCGACGAGGAGATCGGGCGCATCGTGGACCGGGCCCTGGCTGACTCCGAGCGCGGCCTCGGCGCGACTCGCGTGCACCTCGACGAGGCGGCACGAAACGCTCTCGTCGGGTTGGCAAACGGCGACGCGCGCGCGGCGCTCAACGCTCTCGAGTTCGCCGCGGCCTCCGCGCCGGTGCACGACGGCATCGCCTCGGTCACGCGCGAGATCGTCGAGCAAGCGATGCAACGGCGCGGCTCGCTCTACGACAAGGGCGGCGAAGCACACTACGACACGATCAGCGCGTTCATCAAATCGGTGCGCGCGAGCGATCCCGACGCGTCGCTCTACTGGTTGGCGCGCATGCTCGAAGGTGGCGAAGACCCGCTTTTCGTGGCGCGCCGGCTCGTCGTGCTCGCGTCGGAGGACGTCGGTTTAGCCGACTCGCGCGGTTTGGAAGTCGCCGTGGCGGCGCAGCAAGCCGTGCACTTCATCGGCATGCCGGAGGGCTTCTACGCGCTCGCGCACGCCACGCTCTATCTCGCGACCGCACCGAAGAGCAACAGCGTCGGCGGCGGATACGCGGCCGCGCTGGAAGACGTGCGCGAAACGCGCAACGATCCCGTTCCTCTGCACCTGCGCAACGCCCCGACCGGATTAATGAGAGCGCTGGGTTACGGCAAAGAGTATCACTACGCGCACGACGACTACGACGTCGTGCAAGTCAACCTTCCTGAGAATCTTGCGGGGCGCCGCTACTATCGTCCGGGCGACCGCGGCGACGAAGCGCGCATCGCCGAGCGGTTAAAAAAGCGCGCAGAAAAAAAGCGGCCCGAGTGAACTCGAACCGCTCTTTCCCGTTGCTACTTCTCGGAGTTGTGCGTTGGAGCTTCGCACGAGCATGATGATAAAGCACGACTCTGGGAGCGCCCTGTGAGCGGCGAGCCGGCGCGTATTTACCTCGATTATGCGGCGACGACGCCGGTGACGCCCGAGGTCGCCGAAGCGATGCGGGCAGCCTCTGCCGGTGCGGAATTTAATCCGAGTTCCCTGCACGCCGAGGGGCGCCGAGCGCGCGCGCTGCTGGATGCGGCGCGCGATCGCGTCGCCGCTCTGCTGGGCGCCCGCCGAAGCGAGATCACCTTTACCGGGAGCGGTACCGAGGCCGACCATTTGGCGCTGACCGGCGTCGTACGTGCGCTCGGTTGGAGGGGCCACGTCGTCGCGAGCGCCATCGAGCATCACGCCGTACTGCACGCCCTCGACGCACTGCGCGAAATCGGCTGCGAAGTCACGATCGTTCCCGTCGACGCCGACGGGCTCGTCGATCCGGCGGCATTTTCGGCGGCCCTGCGCGACGATACGGCAATCGCGTCGGTCATGTACGCGAACAACGAGATCGGCACGATCCAGCCGATCGCCGAAATCGCGGCCCTCGCCCGCGCGCGCGGCGTCGTCTTTCATACTGACGCCGTGCAATCGGCCGCCTGGCTTCCGATCGATGCGGTCGCCCTCGGCGTGGATCTGCTCTCGCTCTCGGCGCACAAGTTCCACGGACCCAAAGGCGTCGGCGTGCTCTACGTGCGCGGCGGGACGCCGATTGCCGCGGCGATCGCCGGCGGAGGCCAAGAGTTCGGGCGCCGCTCGGGGACCGAGAACGTCGTCGGGATCGTCGGGGCAGCGGCGGCGCTGGAACGTGCGGTCGCGGAGCGCGAAACGAACGCTGCCCGCGTCACGGCCTTGCGCGACCGGCTCGAGGAGCGAATGCTCTCGGCGGTCCCCGGGGTCCGCATCAACGGAAGCGGGGCGCCCAGGCTGCCGGCGATCGTCAGCGCGACCTTCGCCGGCGTCGGTCCCGAATCGCTCCTCGCGCGCCTGGACCTTGCCGGCGTGGCCGTCTCCGCGGGGAGCGCCTGCACGTCGGGCACGCTGGAGCCGAGCCACGTGATGCGCGCGCTCGGTGCCGGCACCCAGGATGCGACGATACGCTTTTCGCTGGGATCCCCGACGACGGGTGCCGAGATCGATCGCGTGATGGCGATTCTGCCGCCGATCGTCGAGGCGTTGCGCCGCACCTCCCCGGCTTCGGCGTAGAATAGACCTACGAACGGGGATATGGAGAGAGCGGACCGAACGGGCTGCGCTCGCTAGGACTGCACGCAACCGTCCTAAAGAAGGAGAAGATTGGTGACCTCGACCGAGATCGGCGTCCTGGTGCTCGACGTGCTGGCAGGCGTCGGCGTGCTGCTCGCGGGCGTCGGGATATTGATCGGTATGCTCGCCCTGGCAAAGACCCTCACGCGCGTGAACGTGACGCTCGACGGCGTCGACCGTCAACTCGAGAACCTGGGGGAGCCCGTCGCCAAGACGCTCGGCCACGTCGACGCCATCGCCGACACCGCCGATCGAACCGTCGCGCGGCTGAGCGGGGTCGCACAGTCGCTCGAAGACGTTGCCGGGAGCGTTTCGCAGACCGCCGAGCTGGCAAAGAACGCGCTGACGCCGGCGATCGTGAACGTCGGAACGACGATCACGGGAATCACCAGCGGTTTGCGGCGCTTGGTTACGGGAAAGAGTTCACCGGACCAATCTTAGCGGGAGCATTTTTATGGCTAACGGTAAAGGCGGCGGATTTTTCGCCGGTTTTCTCATCGGTTCAATCGTGGGTGGAGCGGCGGCCGTTCTGCTCGCGCAAGAGGAGACGCGCGACTTGCTGGTCGGCAAGGCGCGTGAGGCTGGTAACTTCGCCAAGGACGCAAGCGACGATTTGCGTGGTAAGGTCGGCGACGTCGCCACCCAGTGGCAAGCGAGCGCGGCCGATCTCTACGAACGCGGAAGGAACGTCGTCGACAGCGCCCGCGCCAGCGTGGACGCCGCCGTCGAAGAGGGCAAGAACAGTGCGGAGCAAGCGCGCGAAGACCTCACGCGCCCGAGCGAGGAGCAATAGATCTTGGACATCAAGGTGCACGTGCGCGAGGCGCCGGGAGATTGCTACGTCGTGGATCTCAGCGGGGAGATCGACGTGTACACGTCGCCCAAAGTGAAAGACGCGATCGGCGAGTTGATCGATCGCGGTGTTTACCATCTCATCATCAATCTCGAAAAAGTCCGTTACATCGACTCGACCGGTTTGGGCGTGCTCATCGGCGGATTGAAGCGCGTGCGCGAGCACGGCGGATCGGTGAACTTAGTCTGCACCAACCCGCAGATCAAGAAGATTTTCGACATCACCGGCCTCGTCAAAATATTCGGCATCTTCGACGGTGAGGAAGCCGCGATGAAGGCCTTGGCGTGAATCCGGCCGTGGAACGCGACGCGGCGGCGGAGATCGTCGAGCTGCGGGTTCCGTGCCGGGCAGAATGGGTTGCGCTGGTGCGGCTGGCGACGGCTGCGGTCGCGAACCGGCTCCAGTTTTCGATCGAGGATATCGAAGACGTGAAGCTCGCCGTCGCCGAAGCCTGCACGGCGGTCATCCAGCATGCCGGTCACGGCGAGTTCATCGAAGTGACCTGCGAGGCGATGCCCGGAGCACTGCAAGTGCGCGTCCGCGACTCCGGCCGCGCGGCCGGCGCGCAACCGCTGCGCGTTCTAGATTTCGAGCAGGCACGCGCCGCCGGACTCGGTGTGTTTTTGATACGTACGCTGATGGACGAGGTGAGTTACGACGTTCATCCCGACTCGGGCACCGATCTCAGGATGGTGAAGCGCCTCGCCGGTCGATCCGGCTGAGTGCACGAGCGTAGCGAGCCGCGGCCGAGCCGCGAGCGAACGCGCGAACTTTTCGCGCAATTCATCACGGCACGGCAGCGCTGCCAGAGCAACGCGCTCGAGGCCGACGCCGAGTACGAACGCTTGCGTGACGAACTCGCGGTCGCGCATTTGAATCTCGCGCGTTTCCTGGCCGCAAAGTTCGCGAACCGGGGCGAGCCCCTCGACGATCTCGTTCAGGTCGGGACGGTCGGCCTGCTCAAGGCGATCGACCGCTTCGACTTGGAGCGGGGCGTCGAGTTTACGACCTACGCCACGCCGACGATCGTGGGAGAAATCAAGCGCTATTTCCGCGACAAGGGATGGGCCGTCAAGGTTCCGCGACGGTTGCAGGAACTCAATCTCGCCGTCAACCGCGCCGGCGACAAGTTGGCGATCGCATTGGGACGCAGTCCGACCGTTGCGGAGTTGGCGAAGCACCTTTCGGCCGGCGAAGAAGAAATTCTCGAAGCGCAGGAACTCGGCCAAGCGTATAACCTGCTTTCGCTCGACAGCGAAGTTTCCGGCGAAGGGGATCGCAAGACCCAGACACTCTCCGACACCGTCGGAGTCTCCGATGCCGGGCTCGAACTGCTCGAAGACCGAGCGAATCTCGAGCGCGCGTTCACGGCGCTCAACGGCCGGGAGCGCGTCATAATCTACCTGCGTTTCTACGAGTCGGTCTCGCAAACCGAGATCGCCCGCCGGCTGAACGTCTCGCAAATGCACGTCTCCCGCCTGCAGGCGAAGGCGCTCGACAAACTACGCTCGGTCCTAGCCGAGTAGCGTCGGAAGCCCCGTTTAATTCCAAGTCTAGGTCGCCTCACGCGCATCCAGCGCTTCGGCGACATTAGCCGCATCCATGCGGGGAAGAAGCGCGGGCCGAAGTTTACTATGGTAAATGAGGCCCAAGCTGACGACGAATTGGGATAAAAATCGGGGCTTCCGTAGGAAAATCGGAGTCCTCGGGCGCCAGTTTTTGGTATCATGTGTGATTGACGTATGAAGAGTCAGGAGTTGCGCCGGGCGTGGGTCGATTTCTTCACCGCGCGAGGGCACAAACAGGTGCCCCCGGCGAGCCTGGTGCCGCACGAAATGTCGACGACGCTGTTTACGATCGCCGGCATGGAGCAGTTCGTCCCGGTGTTCCTGGGCGAACAGCCGCCGCCCGCACCCCGCGCGGTGACGGTGCAACGCTGCCTGCGCGTTGCCGGCGCGAAGAGCGACATCGAGAACGTCGGCCGTACCGGGCGTCACGGGACGTTTCTCGAGATGCTCGGCAACTTCAGTTTCGGCGACTACTACAAACGCGAAGCGATCGCGATGGCGTGGGAGTTTTGCACGGTCGTGCTCCGCCTCGACCCCGCCCGGCTCTACGTCACCGTGCACACCGGCGACGACGAAGCGGCCCGCATATGGACGAACGATATCGGCCTCGATGCCGCGCGCGTCACGCGCTTCGACGAGGATAACTTCTGGACGATGGGCCCGACCGGTCCGTGCGGTCCGTGCACGGAACTGTTCTACGACTTGGGCGAGGAGCACGCCGAAGGTCCCGGCGACGACGGTCCCAACAAGGGCTCGCGGTTCGTCGAGTTCTGGAACGTCGTTTTCCAACAATACAATCGCTCCGCCGACGGCACGCTTTCCGAACTCCCGCGCAAGGCGATCGATACGGGCGCGGGCTTCGAGCGAATGCTCGCGATCTGCAACGGCAAGGCTTCGATGTACGAGACCGATCTCTTTACCGACATCGTGGCCGCGCTGCCGAACGTCGGGGCGGGGCTCACGGAGGCCGAACGGCGCGTGCGCTGCAACGTCGTCGCCGACCATGCGCGCGCGGTCACGTTTCTCATTAACGACGGCATCTACCCCTCGAACACCGAGCGCGGGTACGTGCTTCGGTTTCTCATTCGGCGCGCGATCCGCAACGGACGGCTGCTCGGATATCCCGACGGATTTCTCACCGAACTCGTTCCCGCCGTCGTCGCGTCGCTCGAACCCGGGTATCCCGAGTTGCGCCAAAACGCCGTTCGCATTGCGAGCGCCCTGCAGACCGAAGAGCGCACCTTCGACCGTACGCTCGAGCGCGGGACGGCGATGCTCGAACGGCTGCTCGACGAGGCCGCCGCCGACGATCGCATCGTCGATGGAGCTTCGGCCTTCGCGCTCCACGACACGTACGGTTTTCCGATCGAACTCACGCGCGAGATCGCCGGCGAGCGCGGCGTTGCCGTCGACGCGATCGGCTTCGAGCGGTTAATGGAGGAGCAGCGCGAGCGCGCCCGCAGCGATGCGGCCGCGAAGCGTGCCGACATCGGCGTCACCGACGCCCCCGCGATCGCGAGCGAGTTCACCGGTTATGAAGGCTTGGAAGGCTCGGGCCGCGTCGTTGCGTTGTTACGCAGCGAGCGGCACGTCGAGTCGCTGCGCGAGGGCGAGGAAGGCACGCTCGTTCTCGACTCGTCCTCGTTTTACGCCGAGCGGGGCGGCCAGATCGGCGATCGCGGCATGATCGTGGGGCCGTCGGGCACCTTCGACGTGCGCGACACGCAGTATCTCGGCGAAGCGATCGCGCACGCCGGCGTCGTCGTCGCGGGCGAAATCGCCGCCGGCGAGCAGGTCCGCACGGCCGTGCACGATTGGTGGCGACGCGAGATTCGCCGTCACCACACGTCGGCACACCTGCTGCAGCGCGCGCTCAAAGACGTCCTCGGCGATGACGTGAACCAAGCCGGTTCGTGGGTGGGAATCGATCGAATGCGATTCGATTTTCGTTGGGGCGGCGGGGCGCTGGGTCCCGAGCAAAAACGTGCCGTCGCGCATCGCGTCAACGAAATGATTCGCGCCGATTCGCATCTCGAGACGCGCGTGCTCCCGCTCGATGAAGCCAAAGGCACGGGAGCGATCTGGATGGCCGGCGAGAAATACGGCGAGATGATTCGCGTCGTGACCGCCGGTCCGTCGGTGGAGTTCTGCGGCGGAACGCACTCGCATTCGACCGGGGAACTCGGCATGTTTCTAATCCTCTCGGAGTCGTCGATCGGGAGCGGCATTCGGCGCATCGAGTCGTGCGTTTCGCAAGCCGCCGAAGACTACGTCGCACGGCAAACCGATCTCATCGGCAACTTGTCATCGTCGCTGGCGACGTCGCCCGAAGAACTCGGCGATCGGGTCGGCAAACTGCAGCGCGACGTCCGCGACTTGCAGACGGCGCTCGGTCAACTCAAGGCGCGTCTGGCCGCCGCGGACGCGCAGACGTACCTCGAGAAAACCGAACGCCAAGGCGGCCGCGCCTTTGTGGGCGCGGTCGTGCACGAGGCCGGCAACGATGCATTGCGCCAGCTCGCGATCGCGTTGCGCAATCGGCTTCCCAGCGGCGTCATTGCCTTGATCGGCGTCGACGGCGCGAGCGTGAGTCTTGTCGTGAGCGCGAGCGACGATCTCGTCAACGGCGGCGTCCACGCCGGAAACTTGGTGAAGCTCGCTGCGCCGTTGATCGACGGCAAGGGCGGCGGCCAGCCGGCGCAAGGACAAGGCGGCGGCAAGAACGCCGCCGGTGCGCAAGCCGCGCTGCAGGCGATACGCGCCGCAGTGCTCGCGTGAGCGACAGGCTCCTGCGGCGCGTCGCTGCGCCCGTCGTTCTCGCGACCGCGTGCTTCGGCCTCGCCGCGTCCGCGCTCTCCGCGCCGCTCGATTCTCAATACGTTTTGTCGCGCTACGCGATGGCGATCGAGGCCGTACCCGTTCCGAAGGATGTCGTGTTCACGTACACGGTTTCGCAACTCGGTCCGAGCTACATCGAGCAGCGGCATACGATCTTCCGCAGCGGCAGCGACGTCCGCGACGAGACGCTTTCGGTCGACGGCGCCACGCTCTCGCGCAAACGGGTGCGTTTTTCGAGGCACGAGGATCCGTATGCGGTGGGCCGGCTCGCGCCGCGGACGCTCTCCAATCAAATTCTCTTTCTCACCGCGACGAAGGACGGTGCGCATTACGATTACGCATACGAGGTGACGCCGTTCGTCAAGCCGTTGGGCGCGGCGGTCGAGCGCGTGACGATCGACGGCGCGCGATTCCTTCCGCGCGTCGTGCGCTTTCGAACCGCCGGCGCCGACGCTACGGGCGAGGGTGAAGTCGTGTACGCTTCGTTTGGGCGTTACTGGATGCCGGTGCTGGCGACCATCGATGCCAACGTCAAGGGGAAGCCGGCGCGCGAGCGCATTACGTGGGGCGACTATCGTTTTCCCGAAGTGCTGCCGCCCTCGACGTTCGTGCCGCCGAGGCCGCTTCGGCAATCCGGCCCACTGCCGTGAAGCGCGTCAAGCCCGCCTACGTCGCGGGCTTCGTCGCGCTCGTCCTCACCGCAATCGTCTCGCGCGGCCGCGCTACATCCTACGACAACTACGTGCTGTTGGCGCAGGCGTTTCTGCACGGACACACGTGGATCGACTGGCCCGGAGCCTACATCGACGCGCTCGGTTACGGCGGCGTGCATTACGTGATCGAAGCGCCGCTTCCGGCGATCTTGCTGCTGCCCTACGTCGCGGTTGCGGGCGTTCAGGCGAATCAGACGCTGCTCGCAGTGCTGTTGGCCGGCGTGGCGATCGGGGCGGCGTGGGAACTCGGCGAACGGTTTGGCCTCGCGGCGGCGGCCAATGCGTGGATCTGCGCGTTCCTGTTGGCCGGAACCGACCTCTTATGGTGCGCGATGCTGGGCGACGTATGGTTTTTGGCGCACGTGTCGGCGGTCTGCTTCACGCTGCTCGCGCTCGTCGAACTCGCGGGGAAAAGGCGTGCGTGGCTCGTCGCACTCTTCGCAGCCTGCGCGTTCGAATCGCGCTTCTCGCTCGTGCTGGCGGTGCCGGTCTACGCCTACCTCTGCTTCACCGACTCGGAAAGGCCGCTCGCCGTCGCGCCGTCGTGGCGAAATAGTCTCGCCGGATTCGCCGCCGCCTTGCTGCCGGTTGCGCTGCTGTGGCTGCTCTACAACCGCGCTCGCTGGGGCACGTGGGGCGACATCGGCTACACCGCATGGTATCACCAAGACGACGCAGGTTTCCCAACCGGGTCGCCGTTCCGGCTCGAATATCTTCCCGAGCAGCTCTGGTCGTTCTTCGCGCGCGGTCCGACGCGATTGCCCGAGTTTCCGTATCTGCGTCCCGAGTTCACCGGCATCGCGCTTACGTGGACGTCTCCGGCGCTCGTGCTCGCGTTTCTCGCGCGCGGACCGGCTCGCTGGGTCGTCGCTCTCTGGGGCGCGACGATTCTCAACGCGGTGCCAAACTTTCTCTACTACGTCAACGGATACGCGCAGTTCGGAATGCGCCACGCGCTCGATTTCGAGCCATTTCTCGTGGCCTTGATGATGCTCGGCGTCCGCAAACGTTTCCCCGTTTGGGGGTACGTGCTCGTCGCATATTCGGTCGTCGTCGGCTTCTGGGGCTGCTGGTATTGGAACACGTTCGTTCGAACGTAATCGAACTCTATGTAGGGGAAGAAAGGTTGAATCACCGTGAGGATAGAGGGCACCGCTAAGCTCGTCCGGATATTCCTTGGAGAGTCAGATCGCTGGAAAAGTCAGCCTCTATACATTGCCATCGTGGAAGAGATGCGGAAAGCGGGCTTGGCCGGTGCGACCGTATTCAAAGGTATCTTGGGCTTCGGTGCGCATTCGGTCGTCCATGCGGCTCGAATCGTGGACCTGTCCTCCGACTTGCCGGTCGTCATCGAACTTGTAGATTCTGAAGAGAAGGTCGCTGCGTTTCTTCCAACGCTCGACCTCATGGTTGCCGAGGGTCTCGTAACGTTGGAAAAAATCGACGTTATCGCGTATAAGCCGGGGACGCCGAGGTGAAGCCGGTAGTCGCATTTCTCGCCGTCGGCACCGGCGGCGCGATCGGGTCGATGCTTCGCTATGCCGTGACGCTTTGGATGATCGATAGGGTTGGCCCCGGGTTTCCCTGGCACACGGCGCTCATCAACGTGATCGGCTCCTTCTTGATTGGCGCAGTCGCCGCTTACGTTCAGTCGAGCTTGGGGGTCTCCCCGTTGATAAGCGCTTTCGTCATGGTCGGCATTCTAGGCGGGTTCACGACGTTTTCAACTTTCAGTTTTGACACGCTTACGCTCTTATCAGATGGGTCGGTGGGCATGGCGCTGGCATACGCCGCCGGGACCGTAATCTTGGGCATATCGGCGGCGGCTGCGGGAATCGCGATCGCGCGCGTCGCTCTGCATGCGGTTTCGGTCTGAGACGACGAGGGCTGGTTCGCCGGTATTAGCGGGTGGTCATCGGAAGGCCGCCGATTGGACGCGAGCGCGCCGGAGCTTGCGGCGGCGCGGGCGGCTGTTCGTCGCTGCGCGCTTCGTACGGCCAGTAACGGATGGCGAGCGAGTACGCGACGTAATCGTTGTAACCGTCACATTCGCTCTGGATCGTGAAGCAGCGGCAAATCCACATCGGCACGGTAACGAAAAGACCGATGCCGGAGAAGAGCGAGAGCGTCATCAGGATGCCGCGGACGTAGTTTCCGAGGTAGTACGATTCACCGCCGACGACACCGAGTACGAGTGTCAAGACGAATGCGACCGTCGGGTCCTTCGCGTAGCGCTGGTACTCGTAGGCGAACGTCGCCTGGGCTTCGGGGCGCATCTGAACGGCGAGCATCTGGGCGTACGGGGTCAAGATCGTGTCCTCCACCGTTCCATACGGCTCGCGAATGCGGGTGTTTCACGGCTTCCGGGCCGCGGCGAGAAGGTCGTACGCTTCGCGCAGGCCGGCCGCCTCGAGAACCGGCGCACCGCAAGCCATTTCCAGACAAACGTAGGCGGCGGGACTGGGCTGCGCGGGCAGGCCGGCCGCAGTCGCGTCATCGGGAGGCAGGGTGCGAACTGCGAGCGCGGCCGCCGGCAAGCGGATTGCCGCCTCGCGGTACGCGTCGGTCGCTTCCGGCGTGCCGACGATGCGAACCGAGAGTTCGGGTGAGAGCAGGCGCCGGAGCGCGCGCCCGAATCCGGCCCCGAACGATCCGGCCGACGCATAGGTGCGCGAATAGACCGCCAGCACCGCGGCCGCCCGTTCGCGGTAACGCGGCTGCAAGGTCAGCGCGCCCAAGCGCAGGAGGGCATCGGCGATGCCGGCGTTGTCGACGATCGGGCGGTCGCGCACTTCTAGGCGTCCGAGTTGCTCGTCGACCGGCAAGCGGTCGTAAAAACCGCCGCCGTCGGCCTCAAAACGCTCGATTACGCGATCGGCGAGCGCGACCGCGCGTTCGAGAAACCGTCGCTCGCCGGAAATCTCGTGCGCGTCCAGGAGGGCGCGCAAATATGCGGCTTGGTCGGTGAGGAGGCCGCGCACCTGCGGAGTTGCGCCGGGAACGACGTAGTGATAGGCGAGGCCCTCGGAATCGATGAGACGCTCGTGCACGGCGTCGAGCGTCGCGCTTGCCTCGGCCGTCATCGCGTCGTCGTCGAGCGCCCGCGCCGCGTAGAACCACGCGCCGGCCAGTCCGCACGTCCAGTTCGTGTACGCCGTGCGGTCGACGAAGGGCACCTCTCGTGCCGAGCGCGCGTCGCGCGGCAACGCGAAATACGCCTCGTCGGCGTCTTGGCTTCCGGCGAACAGATGCGTCGCGGGGTCACGCAGCACCGCGCGCAGGTAGCGCACCGTCGAAACCAGGATCTCGCGGAACTCCGTTCCCGGCGCGAAGAGCGCGAGGAGCGCGAGCACGCGCACGAGCCCTGCATGATCCTCCGCCATCTTTTCGAAGTGCGGGACCGACCAGTCGCGCGTCGTCGAGTAGCGAAAAAATCCGCCCTCGACGTGATCGTACGTGCCGCCGCGTGCCATCGCAAGCACCGTCTCCGCAACCATGGCGTAGAGTCGCGCGTCGCCGCCGGCGCGCCATTCGCCGAGCAGAAACTCCAACAGTTCGGGCTGCGGAAACTTCGGCGCGTCGCCGAATCCGCCATACTCTTCGTCGTACGACTCCGTCAACTGTTCGACCAGCCGCACGATCATCGTTTCTCGCAGCTCGATCGCTGCGCCGCCGGCGTTTTCGCGCGGCGGTGCGGCCGCGGAACGCGCCGCGATCGCGTCTTTGTTCCCGGCGTAGAACGCTGCAATATCGTCGAGCGCGCGGCGCAGCGTTTCGGGCGGGAGATAGGTCGCGCCGGTCAGCAGCGTGCCGTCGGGAGCGAGAAACGCCGTCGTGGGCCAGCCGCCCATGTTGTAGCGGGCGTTGACGTCCGGACGGCGGTCGTTGTCGACGCGAACCGGTACGTAGCGGTCGTTGATGGTGGCGATGACGTCCGGATCGGAGTACGACGTTTCGTCCATGACGTGGCACCAGTGGCACCACACCGCCGAGATCGCGAGCAGAATCGGCTTGTCTTGCGCGCGCGCCCGCTCGAAGGCATCCGGCCCCCAAGCCGACCATGCGATCTCGTTCGCGCGATTCGCGCGCGGCGAGAATCGAAACTCACTCATCGTCGGATGCTCCCCGTAGGAACGACGTGCCGTAAAATACGGCGACGACGGCGTACGCCGCCAGCCCCACGATGCCTACCGATTCGCTCCCGAGCGCCAAGGTTGCGGCGAAGAAGGCCGCAAACGCCAAGGCGGCGAGCGCAAAGCCGCGATGCGTGCGCGCCGTCATCGCGTAGACCTGCGCGTCGTAGAAGCCGCCCGCGCGGCGGCTGCGAAACCGCGCGAAGAGCGCCATCGCGAGCGCTGCAATCAAGCCGGCAAGACTCCACACGTCGTGGCCTTCGGCGCGCGCGCGGTAAGCCGCTGCCCCACGTCGAACGGCGCAGCCAATGCCCTCGAAGAAGAATGCGGGACGCCCGCCGGGCGAACTAAAGACGTATCAGCGAAAGCGAGACTTCGCCGTCACGCCGGAACCGAGCGGTAAGAAGGTTGCCGGCGGTAAGCGGCTGCGTTTCGTCGTGCAGATGCATCGCGCGACGCGCCTGCACTACGATTTTCGGCTGGAGGCCGCCGGTGTGCTCGCCTCGTGGGCCGTGCCCAAAGGGCCGACCCTTGCGCCGATCGAGCGCCGGCTCGCGATGCACGTCGAAGACCACCCGATGGATTACCGCGACTTCGAGGGGAACATTCCCGCCGGTCAGTACGGCGGCGGCAACGTCATCGTCTGGGATGAGGGAACGTACGCGTTGGCCGAGGGCGACGATCCGGCGGCCGAGATCGCGGCCGGCAAAATCAAGTTCGTGCTCCACGGCAAGAAACTGCGCGGCGAGTTCACGCTCGTGCGCATCAAAGGGCGCGAGGGCGAGCACGGCGATCCGTGGCTGCTGGTCAAGGATCGCGACGAACATACCGATCCGAAGTACGATCCGGCCGATCATCCGGAATCGGTGAAGAGCGGAAAGACGCTCGACGACGTGGCGCGCAATCCGCGCTCGAAGGTCTGGCAATCAAAACCGAAAGCGCGCTCGGCGGCCGCGCCGCGGCTGCCGCAGCGCGTCAAACGCGATCCGCTGCCGAAGTTGAAGTCGGTGATGCTCGCGACGCTCGTCGACGCACCGTTCGACGACGACGAGTGGCTCTTCGAGATAAAATGGGACGGATACCGTGCCGTCTGCACGATCGACGACAAAGGACGCATGACGCTGGTATCGCGCAACGATCTCGACTTGCTCGCGCGCTTTCCGGTGATGGAGGAGTTGGCGGAGGCGTTTTCCAGCGTGCCGATCGTCGTTGACGGCGAAATCGTCAGCCTCGACGCAAAGGGACGCTCGGAGTTTCAGCGTCTTCAGGATTACCAGCAGTCGAAACCGGCGCTCACCTACGTCGCGTTCGACCTGCTCTACGCCGACGGCCGCGATCTGCGCAAGACGCCGCTGGAGGATCGGAAGGCGCTGCTCGAACGCACGATTGCAGACCACGAACTCGTCCTCTATTCGAAGCACGTCGCCGGGGAAGGCCTGGAGTTCTTCGAGGCTGCTAAGAAACGCGGACTCGAAGGGATCGTCGGCAAGAAGCGCGCGTCGGTGTATCAAGAGCGACGCTCGCGCGACTGGGTAAAGATCAAGGCGCAGCTCGAGAGCGAGTTCGTCGTCGGCGGTTGGACCGAGCCTCGCGGCAGCCGCAAGGGGTTCGGCGCGCTGCTGATCGGCGCACACTATAACGGCGCGTTTCGTTACGTCGGATCGGTCGGCACGGGGTTTACGCACAAGACGCTCGCCGCGCTGCACGCGCGCCTGCAGCGGCTCGAACGCAAGACGTCGCCCTTCGACACGCCCGTGGATGTGGCGGAGCCGGCGCACTGGGTGAAACCCGAACTCGTCGTCCAGGTGCGCTTCACCGAATGGACGCGCGATTTGCTGCTGCGCCATCCCGCCTATCTCGGGGAACGCTTCGACAAGCCGGCCAAGGCCGTCGCGCTGGAGCTGCCGGCGCACCTGGAGAAGAGCTGATCGTGTCGGAGCGCGTTCCCACCGCGGTTGGTTCGCGGCGCCTGTCGTTTTCGAATCTCGATAAAGTGCTGTGGCCGCGCGACGGATACACGAAGGGCGATCTCATCGATTACTACCGCAGCGTCGCCGAAGCAATTGTGCCGTATCTCAAGGACCGTCCGCTGACGCTGCAGCGTTATCCCGACGGCATCGACGGTTTCTCGTTCTTCGAAAAGCATCTTCCGAAGGGCGTCCCGGATTGGGTGGCACGCGTCACCGCGTCGTCGGCGGAGGGTGGAAAGAAAGTGACGTACGTCGTGTGCAACGACGAGCCGACGCTCGCGTATGTCGCCAACCTTGCGTCGATCGTGCTGCACGCATGGACGTCGCGCGTGAAGACGCTCGACGAGCCGGATTTCGTCTTCTTCGACGTCGATCCGGGAGAAAAGTGCACGCTCAAGACGCTGGCGACCGTGACGCTCGCAATCCGCGATGCGCTCGCGGGCATCGGACTGAACGCGCTGGTGAAGACGTCGGGCGGTATGGGGCTGCACGCGTTCGTGCCGCTCGCCGCCGGATACTCCTACGAGAGTGCGAAGCTCTTCGCCGAGCTGCTCGCGCGCCACGTCGCCGCGGAACTGGGCGATGCCGTGACGCTGCAGCGAACGATCGCGAAGCGCGATCCGGCGGCGGTTTATCTCGACTACGTGCAGGTCGGACGCGGTAAGACTTACGTCGTGCCGTATTCGGTGCGCGCGCGGGACGGAGCGCCGGTCTCGACGCCGCTCGAGTGGTCCGAAGTCGAAGCGTTCGCCCGCAAGCGGGGTGCGACGATGCCTTCGGACGCGTTCGCGGCGTTCACGATGCGCACGGCCCCAAAGCGTCTCAAAAGCCGCGGCGACCCCTGGGCGGGAACGGCGTGGAAGAAGCAGCGGCTCGAAGGCGCGATCGCCCGCGCCCAGGCCAACTGGGGCTAGCCCCCATGTCATCCTGAGCGGAGCGATCCTGAGCGAGCGCAGCGAGCGAAGGGGAGCGCAGTCGAAGGACGGGAAACGGCGCCGCAAATCGGGTAGAATAGCCAGGCTATGGCGCATGCAATTTGGTCCGGATCCATTAACTTCGGGTTGGTCACTATACCGGTCAAGGTCTTTTCGGCCGTCAAAACCGACGAACTCTCGTTCAATATGCTGCATAAAAAGGACGAGGGGCGCATCAAGTACGAGCGAGTCTGCAGCGTCGACGGCAAGACCGTGCCGTGGGACGAAATCGTTAAGGGATACGAGTACGAGAAGGGCCAGTACGTCATCTTGACCGACGAGGATTTCAAGAAAGTCAATCCCGAGGCGACGCAGTCGGTCGACATCTTGGAGTTCGTCGAACTCGACAAAATCAACCCGATGTTCTTCGACAAACCGTACTACCTCGAGCCGACCAAACAAGGGCGCCACGCCTACGCGCTGCTGCGCGAAGCGCTCGCAAAGAGCAACCGCGTCGCCGTCGCGCGCGTCGTCATCCGCACGAAGGAGTACATCGCGGCGGTCAAGCCGCTCAACGACGCATTGGTGCTGGAACTGATGCACTGGGCGAGCGAGATCGTTAGCCCGGGCACGCTCGAGTTACCCGACGGCGAGAGGCTTCCCGAGGCAGAGATGAAGATGGCGAAAATGCTCATCGACACGATGAGCGTCGACGAGTTCGAGCCGGAAAAGTTTGTCAACCGCTACCACGATGAAGTGCTCGCGATGATCGACGCTCGCGCCAAGGGACAGGAACTGCCCAAGGCCAAGAAGGCGCCCCCGCGCTCGAAGGTCGTCAATCTCATGGACGTGCTGGCGGCAAGTCTCGAGGAGAGCAAGAAGCGCCGTTCGTCCAACGGTCGCAGCGCTTCGCAAGACAAACCTCACGCGAAACGCCGCAAGAAAACCGCCGCCTAACCGGCGACGTCATCCTGAGCGGAGCGATACTGAGCGAGCGAAGCGAGCCGAAGTGGAGCGCAGTCGAAGGGCGGAGCGTGAGTCGCTGCGGGCGCGCATTCGCGTCGCCGTGGATCTCGCGATCGGAAACCACGCCTCGCAGGCGCAAAGCGCGCTGGCGAGCGTCGCGCCCGCGGTCGATGCGAACGACGACGAGATGGCAGCGCTCTACTTTCAGGCGCGCGCCATCGCCGACGTCAAGGCGCGGCGGATTGCAGAAGGTTTCAAGGCGTTCGAATCGGCGTTGGTCGCCGCGCGCAGGTACGGCGTGGCGGCACTTTGCGCGCGAATTCTGATCAACTACGGAACCGCCCTCGTACAAGACGGCGATCTCGAACGTGCCGTCGCGCTGCTCGAGGAGTCGCTGGCGCTCTCGCGTTCGATCGAACGCACGACCGCCCGCGGCACCCTCGAGAAGCTGCGCGCCCTCGCGAGCACCAAGCCGGTCGCGCTCGTGAGCCTCGCGGAGGCGCGCTTTGCCGCCGGCGATCTCAACGGCTCGGCCGATGTGCTGCGCGAGTTCCATGCGATGCGCAGCGGCAACACCGGCGATCTGCTCGTTGCGGCCGCGGTGGGAATTCCGCTCGCGACCGCGCTCTGCGACGACGCGCTGCTGCGTCAGAGTTACGATCCGAGTCTGCTCGATCTCGCATTCGCTCGTCGCGAACAGTGGCTGTGCGGTCCGCTCGTCGAGGCGTTTTGCGCGCGGTTCGAACACCAAGGCCACCGCGAAGAGCACGACGCGCTTTTGCTGCGGACGCTTCCATGGCTCGAATCGCTCGATAACAGCCTGCTGCTCGGCATCCGGCTCGCGCGCCTCGCTCCCGCGGCCTTTCTGCCGCGCGTCAGCGCGCTGATGGCGCGCCAGTGTGACGGCGACGGTGCGCTGCTGCCGGCATACCGCGACCTCTTCGATGCACTCGTCGCGGCACGGCGCCAGACGGCCGCGCGGTCGCGCGATTTGGCGCTGCGCGCGGAACGCGGATTCGAGCGCGCCCGGAGACCGCACTTGAAAGCCCTCGCGGCTTCTGCCGCCGGAGGGGCGCCGCGCCAGCGGTGGAGCGGGACTCCGGTTCCCCGGCGCCTCGCAACGCAGCTTACCCGGCGCGAACTTGAGGTCGCGCTGCTGGCGGCAGAAGGCACGACCAATCGCGCGATCGCCGACACGCTCGCCTTGAGCGAGCGCACCGTCCACCACCACTGCGAAGCGATCTTCGGCAAACTCGGCATCCGGTCGCGCTGGCAGCTCGCATCGGCCCTTGCCGACGTCTCCCCGGGAGCTGGCGCCAAGACATAGGCAATTTGCCCATGCTTACAGCCCCACGCGAGGGCTATGATTGAACGAAAGGCTCGCGATGGAGGGACGGTCATGGCGGCTTCTCGTGGTTGCGTTCGAACGCTCGGCATTCTCATTGCCTTGGCGCTGCTCGCCGCGTGCGGCGGAGGCCCGGGCGGGCCGCCGCCGATGCAGTCCGGCCAGTCGTCAACGGTGGCGCCGAATGCCCGGACCGGAAATCTTATGTACGTCGCCGATCTAAACGCGAACGACGTCTTCGTCTTCTCCTATCCGGGCGGCGTGCTGAAACGCACGCTGACCGGCTTCCAGGCGGTTCACTACGAGTGCGTCGACGCCGACGGGCACGTTTTCATCGACGATACGGGCGCCAGCAAAGTGCTCGAGTACGATCGTGACGGCAGCAAACCGATCCATACGTTCAAGACGCCGAATGCGACGCCCAACAGTTGCGCGATCGATCCTACGACGGGCAATCTCGCGATTTCTTACAATCCGCTCGGCGACGGGCCCGGCGCGGTTGACGTCTACAAACACGCCACCGGCAAGCCTACGACGTATTCCACCCCGAACGTCTTCCGATACTATTTCATCGGCTATGACAATACGGGCGGTCTCTTCATTGACGGCACCGACATGCACATCGCGTTCGAATTCGCGGAGCTGCCCGCCGGTGCGAAGAGCACGCAAGCGATTAGCCTCAACTTCAGCGTTTCGCTGCCGGGCGCAATCCAGTGGGACGGTCAGTATCTCGCCGTCGGCGATCAAGTTTGTATCGAGTGCGCGTCCCAGATCGATCGCGTCACCGTGAGCGGCAGCACGGCAACGCTTGTGGGAACGGTCCCCCTAACCGACTCCTGCGACGTGTTGCAATACTGGATCGACAAAGGCCGCGTGCTCGCCGCCGACGATTGCGGCAGCACTTTGAAATACTTCAGCTATCCGGCGGGAGGCACATCGCTCAAGACGATCGGCGCTCCGCTCAATCAACCCGTCGGGGTGACGGTCAGCCCAAAATAGGATGCGTTAGCGAAGGTTTTCGGCCCTGGCCGTCTCGACGTCGCACGCCAGCGACAGCGTTTCGTCGTCGTTCGTGCTGCCGCGCGATTCGCCGCGCGCGCTGAACAAGCCCATGACGAGCGCGATCGTCATGAACGCGAACGATTCGACGCCGGCGAACGCCGGGCCGAGTCCGCCGAGCAGCCCGGTAGAAACCGGCGGCGCCAGAATCCCGGAGAGCGAGTCGAGCGACGACGACGTTCCGAGCACGACTCCCTGTTCGCGATCGGAGGCGGCATTGCTGATGAGCGCGGTGATGCCCGTGTTCACTAACGCCATGCCGAACGAGAAGAGGATCATCGTGAAAGCCAAGCCGCCGAGGTTGTGAACGAACGGCACGTAAGCGAATGCGACGATAAGCGAAGCGAGCCCGACATTGGACATTCGGCGATCGCCTTGCCCGGCGTTCGCCATCGTCCGGTCGCCGAGCAGCGACGAGATGCGCCCCACGAGAAAGACGTTGCAGAACACGTTGAAGACGGCAAAGATGGAAAAGAAATAGTCGGTTTGCGTCAACGAGAAGCCGAGCTGGCGCTGCAGGTACAACGAGATGACCGCGAACCAGCCGTAGAGGCCCATGGAGATTGCCAGCTTCTGCCACAGAATCCGAGCCAAACGCGGCTTACGAAAGGTGGCAAGGATTTCGCGCAGGCGAACGCGGTGTTCGTCGTCGACCCGAGCGCGAGATTCCGGCAGCATCACGATCGTGATCACGAGCGTCGCGAGCTGCAGCGCCGCCGCCGCTAAAAACGGCGCGGAGAAACCGAAGCGCGAGAAGAGCAGTCCTCCGACGAATGGGCCGAAGACCATCCCCGCTCCGAACATGGCGCCGATCAGACCGAATGCCCGCGAGCGGTCCTTCGCCTCCACAAGATCGGCGACGTAGGCTTGGGTGATGCTGATGTTGCCGCCGGAGACGCCCTCGATGATTCGCGCCACGAAGACCAACGCAATGCTCGGAGCGAAGGCGAGCATCGCCCAGCCGATCGTCGCACCGATCTGCGAGATGATCAGCACGCGCTTGCGTCCGAAGCGATCCGAGACGTTTCCCCAGAGTGGCGCCGTAACCAGTTGACAGAGCGAAAACGTTCCGAAGAGCACGCCGACGGTGAACGGCGAGGCGCCGAAGTGCGTCACGAAGTACGGCAGCATCGGAATCAGCATGCTGAAGCCGATGATGTCGATGAACGTAACGCCGAGGATCGGTAAAAGTTTACGAATCATGAGGCGACTCAACCGGCAAGATTATCGGCGCGAGCCGCTCGCTCTTGCGTAGGAGGTCGAGTTTGTAGGGCCGGCTGAGATCGATGCTCGTGAGCAATTTGTGGAGCGCGTCGAGTCCGGGCACGCGCTGCCCCTCGAAGGCGACCAGCACGTCGCCGGCTTGAATCCGGGCCGTATCGGCGGGGCTCCCCGGCTCGACCGAGGCCACCATGACGCGCGCGCCGGTCGTCCAAACCGAAGCGCCGCGCCGCAGCAACCGAGAGCACGATGTCCTGACCCGCGAGGCCCAGATAGCCCCGCCGCACCTTGCCGTCGCGCACGAGCAATCCGGCGATGTGTTTGGCCGTGTTAATCGCGATCGCGAAGCAAAGTCCCTGACCGGGCAGGACGGCGGTGTTGACGCCGATGACCACGCCGTCGGCGGTCACGAGCGGTCCGCCCGAGTTCCCCGGGTTGAGCGCCGCATCGGTTTGAATGATGTTGTCCATGAGACGCCCCGACTGCGAACGCAGGGTGCGTCCGAGCGCGCTCACGACGCCGGCCGTCACCGTGTAGGCGAGGCCGAACGGATTCCCCACCGCAACGACGAGTTGTCCGGGGCGCAGCGCGGACGAGTCGCCGAGCGCGACGTGCGCCAACTCGGGAGCGTTGACTCGGAGCACGGCCAAATCGGCGTGCGGATCGTCGCCGACCAGCGACGCTCCGAGTTCGCGCCCGTCGAGCAATGCGACCGCAATGCGCTCCGCGCCGTGCACGACGTGGCTGTTCGTAAGTACGAATCCGTCGGGCGTAAACACGAAGCCGGAGCCGTTGCCGCCGTGGCGGCCGTTTCGGACTTCGATGCAGACGACCGCCGGACTGACGCGTTCGGCCGCCGCGGTGACGGCCTGCGAATACGGATCGAGCGCCGGCGTTTCGACGTTGAGTAGGGAGAGGGACATTGGTCGCCCTCACAACCCGGTGCTCGCAGCGGCCGGTTGCGCCGCCGCTCGCTACAGGGGAGGCGGGCTATTGAGGCGGCACGAATCCGGTCGGCTCCCGCGCCCAGATGGCGGAATTGGTAGACGCGCTGGTTTCAGGTATCAGTGGTGGCAACACCGTGGGGGTTCGAGTCCCTTTCTGGGCACCAGATAAAAAAAGCGCCTTTATGGCGCTTTTGCATTTGGCCCGACGCGGTGTGCCCACGGCGCTGCCACCACAGCGGAGCGCGAAGCGCGAAGCGGTTTTTAAAAACTTGCTGCCGCGAAGCGGCTACAAGCAACACCGTGGGGGTTCGAGTCCCTTTCTGGGCACCAGATGAAAAAAGCGCCTTTATGGCGCTTTTGCATTTGGCCCGACGCGGTGTGCCCACGGTGCTGCCACCACAGCGTAGCGCGAAGCGCGAAGCGGTTTTTAAAAACTTGCTGCCGCCCCTTTCTGGGCAGATCGCTCGCGAAGGAGCAAAACGAACGTTAGCTCCTGAGCATAGCCAGTGCGTCGGCGGTGGTCGTCATTTCACCGATCCGCGGGAAGACGGCATCGACCGCGTGCACGTGATTCTCGGCGCTTCGGTCTGACATTGCGTCTTCAACCAGCACGACGTTGAAACCGCGATCGTAGGCCTCGCGCGCCGTTGCTTCGACGCCGGCAGTCGTTGCAATGCCCGTCAGGAAGAGCTGGGTGGCGCCCGCGCGCCGCAGTATGCGCTCGAGTCCCGTGCCATAGAACGCGCCGATTTGATATTTGGTCACCGTGTAGTCGCTCGGCTGACGATCGAGTTCTGGAACGAGCTCTGCCCAGTCCCGGGGCGGCTTGAAATCGAAGCTCGCCTGCACGCGCCCAGGCGCGCGGCCTTCCACGTTCACGAGGATGACGGGGAGATTGCGCTTACGGAAGGCGCTCGCGAGTTCCGCCGAACGCTTCACGACGTCGGTCGTGGAGTGTGGTCCCCAGGGAAGGCCGGCGACACCTTTCTGGAGGTCGATGACGACGAGCGCGGCGATGGGGTCGAGTTGGGTAAGCGGCATAGGACATCTCCTTGTCAAACGCGGCCGCGCGGAAGCGTGCGGTCGAAGATGGTAAAGATGAACAGCAGCGCGCTGAGCGCGCCCATCACGATGGTGAGTGTAAGAAAACCGCCGCTAGTCGCGGTTTGCCCGTATACGAGGCCTAAGACGCTTGCGGCGATGATGGCTCCGAGATAGAATGCGGTGCGCTGCAGGCCGGCGGCCGCACCGATCTCGCTTGCGGGCGCCTGTATATATACCGCGGCTTGCGTGCTGACGGAGAACATGCCTTGGGGGAATCCGAAAAGTATCGCAGCCGCCGCAATCAACCAGGCGGGCGCGCCGAAGCTGACCGAACCGAGCGCCGAGCAGCCGACGACCATAACGCCGATACTGACGATGAAGGGGATCCGAATGCCTCTCGTTCGCCCACCGAGAAACGAAGAAGCGCCGGCGGCGACCGACATGGGCAACATGATTGCACCCGCCACGGAACTCGAGAACCCGGCGCCGCTTTCGAGCCATTGTGAGAAGCCGTAGAGCATGCAATAGGTGATCGTTGCGAGGACGCATGCACGCACGTAGGTAACGACGAGCGGCGTGTTGCGCGCGAGCATGCGAACGTCGAAGAAGGCATCCGAACGACGCCGCGAGTACGCGACGAGTGCCGTACCGAGCGCGACCGTGATCGCGAGAACCCACCAGATTGGATGCGCGAGGCGCATGACGAAACTCATGAGTCCGGTGAGCGTGGCCGCAAAGAGCAAAAGGCCGATCACATCGATGCTTTTTACAGCGGTCGCGAGACTCAGCGCTTGCGGCGGATCCTTCGGCGTCCACAAGAGCACGAGGATCGCGGTCAGCACAGAGAGCGGAAGATTGATGGTGAAGATCGAGTGCCAGCCCCAAGCGCCGGTGAGAATGCCGCCGAGTAACGGGCCGACCGCCATCGTTCCGATCGCCGCAAGGGAAAGAAAACTCATCGCCGCGCGCGGCGGCGGCACTCCGAGACGGTCGGCCTGCACGCGGAAGATGCGCATCGCCGCCGGGTAGGCCCCAGAGGTCCCGATGCCCAGGAGAACGCGAGCCGCCACGAGATCCGCGAGGGATGTGGAGAGCCACCCAACCACCCCCGACAGAGCGACGAGCGACAGCGCGCACAAGAGGACGCGGCGTGCGCCGAAGAGATCGGCGAGGCGCCCCATCGTCGGTTGCGCGACCGAACTTGCGAGGTAGAGCGCCGCAATCAGCCATCCAACTTCGGCCGCACTTGTATTCAGGCTGCGTGCGATCGGCACGAGAGCGGTCGCAATCATCGTCGAGTTGATCGGATTGAGGCTCGAGCCGAGCGCAAGCGGCGCAACGAAGGTGAAGCCGAACGCGCTCTTGCGCTCCGCTGCGACGGTAGCGGCAGCCGTCATGAGTTCGCTAGACGCCTCAGCGCTTCGACGGCTCCAAACAGAGCACGTAATTCGGAGGGCTTGAGTCGTTCGATCGCGCCCGAGAGCCACCGGCGCTTGAGGCGCGAGCGGGCCTCGCGTATTGCGACGCCCGACTTCGTCAATACGAAGAGGACTTGTCGACCATCGCTGGGGTGTGTCTGCCGTTCGACGAGACCCTGCTCTTCCAATGCCGCGAGCGTTGCGCTCATTGACTGCGGCTTCACGGCTTCGCCTCGGGCGAGATCCGCGGTCGTCGTTGGGCCACGTTTCGCCAATTGGCCGAGCACCACGGTCTGCGACCACGTCAAGTTGTCGCCGCTTGCTTCCGTGCGCAAGCGTCGTAGCAGTTGGCCAGTCGCTTGTAAGAGATCCTCGACTGCCGCCTCGGGTGAGGCTCGTTCCGTGATCTTGCCCACGGGGCAAGCATAGCAGATCATCAGGTAAACTTGCAAGTTTACCTGTCCGTCTCGGAATGCATCTACTCACGTCGCGGGATCGACGAATCTTGTCCCCCATAAGCATCTCGTGTTACGGCGAACGTCGCAGACTACGACTGAGGGGATTTGAGACGCACTTGAGAAATCTTTGCATGTAAGGTCGAAGACCCGAATGTTTTGCGTTCTAGCCGACTTGATTAGCCGGCGCTATAAAATGGTGGAAACGATGACATACATTACGCTCGGGCGCACTTTACTCGTGCTCTTCGGCATGGCGCTCGTGACGGCGTGTTCTTCCAACAATGCCGCATTCGAGCCGGGGCGCCAAGGATCGGCATCGCCAAACGTCGTTAGCGGCAAGTACATTAAGCATATCGTGCTGATGGTGCAGGAAAACCGCAGCTTCGACGATTTTTTCGCCACGTATCCCGGAGCCGACGGCGCGACGTACGGATACACGTCCAAAGGCGTGAAAGTCACGCTTAAGAAAAGCCCTCTCGCGGCGGCCGACATCAATCACGATTGGAAGACGTTTCTCGCCGAGTGCGATTTGCAGTCCAGCGGCATCTGCAAGATGGACGGATTCGACAAGGCGAAGATCGGCGGCAACAACCCGGGCGGTCTGTACGCGTATCAGTACGTCGATCCCACGAAACTCGTGCCGTATTGGACGATCGCCAAGGACTACGTGTTGCTCGATCACATGTTCCAAACTCAGGGAAGCGGCAGCTTCACGGCGCACCAAGACCTTATTGCCGGCGCGACCGCGATCGACCAAACGAACAGCTTGATCGACTTTCCGAATGAAGCCAAGGTTTGGGGATGCGACGCGCCGACGCCCAGTCCGAGCAATCCCTACGGAACGTACGTGCCGTTGATTACGGTCAACGACGCCTACGAGGGCGACCCCTCAAAATATAAGCTTCCGTTTCCGTGTTTGACCTACGGGACGATGCGCGATCTTCTCGATGCGAAGAAAGTCGGCTGGAAGTATTATACGCCGACCTACGACATCAACAAAACACGAGGCGGCGCGGGCACCGAATGGAACGCGTTTGCGGCGATACAGGCCGTCCGTTACGGATCCGAGTGGGGAGTGAACGTGGTATGGCCGGAAACGCAAGTCTGCAGCGACATTGCAAGCGGTAAGCTTCCGGCGTTTTCATGGGTGATTCCCGACCAGGTCGACTCAGACCATCCGCAAAGCAAGAATCAACAGGACGACGGCCCCGACTGGATCGCCTCGGTCGTCAACGCGATCGGCAAGAGTCCGTATTGGAACTCGACCGCCATCGTCATCGTGTGGGACGATTGGGGCGGATTTTTCGACCACGTTCCGCCGAAGTTCTATTCGTCGGGCCAACTCGGATTTCGCGTCCCCGCATTAATCGTCTCGCCGTACGTCGCCCAGGGCAATGTCTCGCACGTGCCTTTCGAGTTCGGCAGCATTCTCAAGTTCGCGGAACAGACTCTCGGTCTCGGATCGCTGGGAACGACCGACGTGCGCGCGAAGTCGATCGGCGACGTTTTCAACTTCACAAAACCGGCGCGCAGTTTCGAGTCGATACCGACGCAGCGCAGTTGCGATTACTTCCTGCACCGGCCGCCGTCGAATATGCCGGTCGATACCGAATAGGAGCGTAAGGCCCGGCTAGAAGATGCTCCACGCGACGATCGCCAGCAATACGACGAACGCGAAGATGTCGGTCGCCATTGCAACCGTTTCCGAAGCGGCCCTTTCGCGCCCGAAAATGTGCGCGACCGAGGCGCCGCCGTAGAAAATCGCGGCCCAAATGGCGATCGGCAACACGAACGTTGGGTTCGCGATCGAGACAATTGCGACAAGTCCGCCGGCCACGTTTGCGATCCCGAGTTCGCGCACGATGGGCAGCGCGTCGTCGGTTTCAAAATGGAAAATGCGGTGCGCGGTAAACTGCGGACGCGCCAACTGCATCACCCCGGCGAGAAAGACTCGCACCCCAACCGCCCAAAAGACGAACCACTTCCCGATCAGGAACGTCCACGCCGCGCCGTCGACTCGGTGCTCGACGAGAACGCAGCACAGCGGCAGAACCACCATCATTAGGACGATCGCCGCGCTGTACATGCCGGTGCTGGATCCGCCGGCCTACGCGGGTGGAAGGCTCGACAGAAACGCGTCGATCGCGTCGGTCGTCGCTTGCGGCTGATCGTACATCGCAAAATGACGCGAACGGTCGATCGTGACGATGCGTACGCTCGGCGCCGCTTTGACGAGTTGCCCGTAGAAGGCTTCCTTCGATGCGCTCGACGTGGCCCCGAATCGCGCATCGATGCTCGCATCGTATGGCGCGATCAACAGAATTGGCACGCTCGCCTTCGGCAGTTGCGGCCGCAGATCGAGCAGCAGATCTTCTTGAAACCATCTCGCGCTGGTCGCGGGATCGCTCTTGGCGGCGAGCGGCGCGATGGCGTTGATATCGGATTGCGAGGTCACGAGGAAGGGAAGCACTCTCGTGCGTTCGGTCTCCTCGAACTGTGCCGGCGTTTGCTTTGCCATCGCTGCAGCCGCACTCGCCGCCGCAGCCTTCACTTGTGCCGGCGACATCATGACGTTCGCCGGATAGATCGGCAGGCCGTCAAGAGCGATCACTGCCCGTAACCGCTCCGGATGTTGCGTCGCGAGCATGAAGCCCATCGTTCCGCCCAAACTGTGACCGATGACGACGGGTTTGACGATGTGCTTCTGGTCCAGCAGAGCCCAGAAATCGGCGGTCGTGGTCGCGAAAAGCGGTCCGTCGATTGGCGGCCGGCCGTCGAAACCGGGAAGCGTCAAGGCGTAGACCGAGTAGTTGCTCGCAAGGTGATCGATCTGACCGCTCCACTCCCACGGACCGCACGTGAGGCCGGGAATGAAAATCAGCGACTGCGGGCCGCTGCCGTATTGATCGACGTGCAGCGATCCGACGTCGAACGACGCAACGGGCGCCGGCAAGGGGGGCGGGACGGCGGCGTCGGCCACCGCTGAAGAGGCGAAAATCAGGACGGCCACGCACGCGATCCGGAAAGAACGTTGGAGCATACGGCAACGATACGGCGGCCGTCCCAGGCGGCCCTCGGTGCGACGGTTGGCGGATCTGGCGGAAAATTGTCCGGCGCGCGGGTCTTCGAACGTCTACCGCTCACACACCACACGACGGAGGAGTAGAGTCATGAGTGAATTTATCTATCTCTATCGCGGCGGCCGGCGCGGCCAGACGCCCGAAGAGTCCCAACAGATCATGCAAAAGTGGATGAACTGGATGAAGGAGCTCACCGGCTCCGGCAACCTGAAAGACCCGGGTCAACCGCTCGAGGATGAGGGAAAGGTGGTCAACGGAAAAGGTACGATCACCGACGGTCCCTACGCCGAAGCGAAGGATTTGGTCGGCGGCTTCACGCTGGTCGAAGCCGATAGCCTGCAGCGCGCGGCGCAGCTCGCCGGCGGATGTCCGATTCTCGAAGTCGGCGGAAGCGTGGAGATTCGCCCGGTCATGAAGATGGATATGTGAACTCCGACGCGAGCGATCATCTCTTTCGCCACGAGGCGGGACGCATGGTCGCCGCGCTCACGAGGCTGTTCGGCCTGCACAACCTGGCGCTGGCAGAAGACGTCGTTCAAGACGCCTTTTGCCGCGCTTTGGAGGTGTGGAAGCTTCGCGGCCTACCGGAGAATCCGTCCGCATGGTTGATGAAGACGGCGAAGAACCGCGCGCTCGACGTGCTTCGGCGCGAGCGAACCGCACGCACCTTTGCGCCCGATCTCGGCCGCCTGCTCCATACCGAGTGGACTCTTGCCAATGCGGTCGAGGAAATCTTCGACTCGACCGGCATCGCCGACGATCAACTGCGCATGATGTTCTCGTGCTGCCATCCGCGCCTTCCGGAGACGGCGCAGACGATGCTCGTGCTGCAACTCGTCGCCGGCTTCGGTGCGCGCGAGATCGCGGCCGCGTTCGTGAGCACGCACGCCGCCGTCGAGAAGCGTCTGGCCCGCGCGAAAACGACGCTCGCCGAATCGAGCGCGCTTTTCGACATCGCCGACGCCGCCGATTTCGCGCAGCGCCTGCCGGCGGTCCAGCGCGCGCTCTACCTGATATTCAGCGAGGGCTATCACGGCGCGTCGGCGCAGACCGTCGTTCGCACCGATCTCTGCCGCGAAGCGATTCGTTTAGGGCGTCTGCTGGCCGAACACCCGCTCGGCGATTCACCGTCGACGCGCGCGCTCTGCGCCTTGATGGATCTCAACGCCGCTCGCCTGCCGGCACGGCTCGACGCTTCCGGAGCGTTGAGCCCCTTGTACGAACAGGACCGCACGCGCTGGGACCGTGCGATGATTGCCGCCGGGAAAGACTGGCTCGAGCGTTCCGCGACCGGATCGGCGCTGAGCCGGTATCACGTCGAAGCGGCAATCGCTGCCGAGCACGCATCGGCGGCGCGGTTCGACGCCACCGATTGGCGGCAAATCGTTTCGCTTTACGACGCGCTGATGCGGGTCGCGCCTTCGCCGATCGTTGCGCTCAATCGCGCGATCGCCGTCGCGCAGCTCGAAGGCCCGCAGCGCGGACTCGACGCGATTGCAGAGATCGGCGATCGCCGGCGGCTCGAACGCTACCCGTTCTATCACGCCGCGCTCGGAGAACTCGAGCAGCGGCGCGGACGGCGGGCAATTGCGGGCGAACACTTCCGGACGGCGTACAAACTCGCGCGCAATCAGGCCGAGCGGCGCTTCTTCGAAGACCGTGTCGCCGCGTGCGGGGGCGGCGAGGTTTCAGTGCCCTCGGAGGTTCTCTGACGCCGGGTCGCGTGTAAGAATGCGCTCCAGCATTCCCGGCGGCGCGGCATCGGGTCTCGAGAAATCGATGCGGCCGCTGAGCGCGGCGCCGTAGGCTACCTTGCCGTTGCGTCGCGTCACGTCGATCTTCGGCGCGATCGCCGCGTACGGGCGCAGATCGGGCGTAGCGGTGAGAGCGGCATCCATCGGGACGGCGGTCGCGTCGTAGGCCGAGAGCGGCGCCATTCCGAGCAACATTTCAATCGTTCGTAAGATGCTGAGCGTGGAGTAGTGCTCGTGGCGCACGCTGCCGCGTGCATACGGCGAGACGACGAACATCGTCGTGCGTTGATCGCTGACGTGATCGGGGCCGTCTTGCGAGTCGTCCTCGATGACGAACATTGCCGAGGAGCGCCACACGCTCGAGTGCGAGAGCGCCTCGACCATTTGCCCGAGCGCTTCGTCGTTGATCGCGACGTACGAAGCCGGAGCGAGTTTTCCCGGCTTGGCGCCGTAGGTGTGGTCGCCCGGCAGCCAGATGAACTCGAGTTGCGGCAACGTGCCGTTGGCGACGCGCGCGGCGAGATCGTGCCGCCACTCCTTGACGCGTTCGAGATCGCTGACGTCGAGATTCCAGCCGGCGTAGAGCGGGTCGATGCGGCCGTTCAGGCTCGGAACGTCGGCAACCCAACGGCCGAGATGCGATTTGTCGGCATCGGCGAGTTCGCCGTAGTCGCGAAAGGTGACGTTCGCACGGCGCGCGGCGTCCCACAGATAGCCTCCCGCGGGCACGCGCGGGCCGTCGCCGCTGGAGATGTCGTCGATGGTATAGCGTCCCCCATAGAGCGCCGGCCAAAAACGTTCGACGTAGTCGTCGGCAAACGCGGCCTCCGACCACATATGGCCTGGAACGCTCACTTCGCCGCTCGTGTACGCGTTATCGAAGAGGCCGAAGCGGCGCGCGATCGCGTGTTCGTTCGGCGTGACGCTCCGGCCGAATCGCGCCAGCGCCGCGTCGCCGTTTCCGCCGGCCATATCCCCGAGCACTTGGTCGTACGAGCGATTCTCCTTGAGCACGAAGAAGACGTGCGATATCGGACCGTGCGCGCGCACGACCGGGTGGAGCGCGGCCGTATTCCAACCGCTCGCACCTTGCGGATTGGCGTCGTACGCCGTCGCGCCGTTAGCCGGTAACGGATATGCGCGAAGCGATCCGTATTCGATCGCTCCGATGTAGTCGCGATCGCTGTCGCGCCGATAGCGCGGGTTCGGACGCGCGCCTTCGCCCTTCCCGTCGAGCACGTACAGCGTGCTGCCGACGGCGAGAGCGTCGGTCGGATACCATCCTGCAGGCATGCGACCGGCTAAGCGGTCGTCGCGAATCACGGCGACAGAGTTCGCAGCGCCGAGACTCACCAGAATGCCGGCAGGCCCAACGCTGATGTCGTTGGGCGATGCGCCGATGACGCCGCCCGGCCGGTCGCCGACCGCAACGCTTCCCACGGCGTGGAGGTCGCCTGCGTCGTAAATGCCGACGCTGTCGGCGTCGCTCTGCGCGACGTAGACCTTCGCATCGACGACGGCGATCGCGCCCGGATGGAGTCCGGTTTTCCGGCGTGTCGTCGCGCCGGTTGCGACGTCGATCTTCACCAGCTCGCTCGTGCTGCGCGACGTTGCGAAGAGCGCCGTTCCCGGCGCGTCGAACGCGAGCCCGCCCGGTTGCGCGCCGACGGCAATGGAACGCGCCGCGGCGACGTTTCCCGGGGTTCCGATCCGTACCGCGCCGTCACCGTCGGTTGCGACGGCGAGCGTCGATCCATCGCGCGTTGCCGTAACGAAAATTGGATACGAATGCGCGGGCAACGCGATGCGCCGCACGCGTTGCGCCGCGACGTCGACGTCGAGCACGGCGTCGGCGTTCGCGCCCGCAACCAGCACGCGATTGCCGCTGAGCCAGAGCGGGCGGCCGAACGCGCCGGGAAGCGCGATCGAGGCGACGCGCGCGAGATCCGGCACTCGGTAGACTGTGAGCGCCGGGGGATTGTAGCCGCCCTCGACGACCGCGATGGACGTTCCGTCGGGAGATGCGGCCATACCCTGCGGCATCGTCCCCGTCTGCACGACCGCCGGCGGCCGCGCGATCGTCCAGCCGTTCGGAAGTGTGGTCGGTGCTAAGACGGTGTGCGCCAGTGCCGCACCGGCGAGAAACGCCGCTGCAACCGCCACGATCGATCCGATTCGAAACGCGCGCCGCCCGCGCTCGCTCGCCATCACTCCTCGCCGTCGAAGTAGTCAAGCGATTCGGAACGAATGAGCCGCCGTTCCGGCGACCGCACGAGCCACTTCCCGCTGTCGGGATAGTAGCACGACTCGCCGACCGGATTGTCGGCCACGCAATAAAAGACGAGATCGGTCGTGCCATCGTTGACGATTTGGTGCGCCTCGCCGGGCTTGAAGAGAAACGCATCTCCGGCCTCGACGGCGGTGACGCCTTCGTCGTGTCGCACCGACCCCGCTCCCGAGACGACGTGGTAGAACTCCCACTGCGCGCTATGCGAGTGATAGGGGTAAGGCGCCTTTCCCGGCGGGATGCGTGCGATCTCGACGTCGAACGGATGGCGTTCGTTGAAATCGGTCGATGCCGGGTTCCGGCCGAGTTCGATCGAGATCTCGAGGCCTTCGCCGGCCATGGTTCCTTTCGGCGACGTCCATCGCTCCGGCGTCATCCGATTGGTGTTCACTTTTTGCATGCCGTCCTTGTCCGCCCGACGCGCGCGAACTCCTGTCCTCTCGACGGATTCAACGTCCCGCGGCGCGCGCGCAGATCCGTGCGACCACGAGCGCGACCGGCAATCCGAAGAAGACGGTGTGCGCGACCAGCGTGTTGAGCAGCGAGAGCGGATTGGTCGAGGCGCGCGCGGCGTGTCCGAGCGGCACGACGAGAAAGATCATCACGGGCATGACGACGACGCCGAAGGCCAGGCCGAAGAGCGCGGGCGCTCGCCGCACTGCTGCCGCGTTGAGATAGAGCAGGGTAAAGGCCGCGGCCCAGCACCATGAGACGATAAAATCGAAGAACAGTCCGAGTGCCGCCGCCGTCAGGCCGTGCGTATAGGCCCATGGGCCGACGATGTTCGAGGCGTCCCATTGAAAGAGCAGCAGCGGCGATCGCCCGAAGAAAACCGGCAGCGCAAACGACAGATAGAGGCTGATCGCCACGTTGCCGGCGATGCCCGCGAGGACGGCGGCTCGAATGGGGGCTGATCGATCGGCGATGCGGAATCCCGATGCCATCGTGGAAAACCAACGAACGCGAGAGCGATAACGTGACCGGCGTCCTCATGTGCCGGCCGTCGTTCTTCACGGTGCGCGACGTGAAGAATCCGTTCATGCACGTCGATGCCGTCGTCGACCGCGAAGCGGCGTCGCGGCAGTGGACGTCGCTGCACGACGCCTTTGACCGGTTGGGCGTGGCGCCGCAGGTTGTCGATGCGGTCGAGGATTTCGAGGATATGGTATTCGCTGCCAATCAGGCGTTCGTCGGAGCGGGCACGCTTCACGCGCGGTTCGTCGTGCCGAGCCGCATGCGCTACCCCTCGCGCCGGCGCGAAGTGCCGTACTACATCGAATGGTTTGCGCGCAACGGATTCGCGATCGTCGATGCCGGCCTTGAAGGCGAGTTCCTCGAAGGGCACGGCGACCTCTTGCAGCACCCCGAGCGCGACGTCGTGTGGGCCGGACACGGATTCCGCTCGTCGGCGGAAGGCGTAGCGCGATTCGCGCGCGCGGTGCGTGCCGAAGGTCTCGAAATCGAGCCGCTACAGCTCGTCGATCCGGTCTTCTACCACCTCGACACCTGTTTTGCGCCGTTGAACGAAGACGCGGCGATGGTCTATCCGGATGCGCTGGCGGCGGAGTCGCTCGACGCGTTGCGGCGCGGCTGGAAACGGCTGCACGAAATCGCCCGCGACGACGCGCTGCAATTCGTTTGCAACGGCGTCGCCGTCGGCCGACACTTTATCGTCTCGCACCTCACGCCGGCGCTGCGGAGCATACTCGAGCGCGAGAACTTGACGCCGGTCGTCGTCGACGCGTCGGAATTCGAAAAAGCCGGCGGTAGCATTTTTTGCCTCAAGGCACTGCTCCCTTAATGCCGGATCACGTCAGAAACGCAGCGATAGGCAACTCAATCCGCCGTCCATCTTGCGAAACTCCGAAACGTCGAGCGGCACGCTCGCGTAGCCGGCACCCGCGAGTGCGGCACGGAGGTGCGGGTAGCCGGCGGCGACGAGGACGACGTCGTTGACGCGCACGCAGTTCGCCGCATACTCCTCGCCGGGCGCGACCAGCAGCACGCGCTCTCGCGGCTCGCGCAGAAGCGGCGCCAGTGCGGCGGTCGCGACGAAACGCTCGTCGCCGAGATACGCCATCGCGCTTTTGAGATGCAAGGCGCCCGCGACGCCGCGGACGTCGACGATCGCCGGAATTTTTCCGGCACGCCGCGCGATGCGCGCGAACTGCTCCGCGCCGTCGCGATTGGTTCGTTGCGAGATTCCGACAAAGATGCGGTCGCCAGCGTCGCAGACGTCGCCGCCGTCGAGCGTTGCGGGAGCGACGATCTCCTCGATCTCGTGAAAATGCTCCGCGAGCGGTGCGCGAATCGCCCGCGCTTCGTCGCGGCGCGCCGCCGCCCCAGGCCGCGTCAACACCGCCGTCGACCCTACGACGACGGCCGCATCTTCGACGAAGTGCGCGTCGGGATGTCGCAGGTCCGCATCGAGAACTGCGACCACCGTGCCGGCTTGCCGCAGCGCCTTGCAGTAGGCAGCGTGCTGCCGGCACGCATCGGTATAGATGGGTGCTCCGAGCGTCGCGCTCGTGATGCCCTCGGCGAGATCGGATGACGGCAGTCGAACGATCGCGTGCTCGGCCCGCATCTAGACGGTTTCGGCAGCGGACGTGCGACGCATCGACACGCCCGCCAAGAGCGCCGGCACGATGCCCGTGATCGAGAGCAGCGCGAGCGATCGCCACGCAAACGGATACCCGTGCGTGTCGACGAGCGCGCCGAAGAGCGTCGGCGCGACGAAAGCTGCGAAGAAGACCCACGTGAGCGCGGCGCCGAGTGCGCTGCCCGCGTGCGTTTCGCCGCCGATCTCCGCAAACGCAATCGCGGCGACGCCGAACCAGCCCTCGGCGGCGAAGCCCAACGCGCCGGCGAGCGCCGCCACCGCCCAGAGCGGCGAGTGCGGCGACACGGCCGACGTTGCGTATGCCAGGAGTGCCGTGATCACGCAGACGACGGCGAGCGGCTGCGCGCGGCGCCCGCCGAAGAGCCGATCGCTGATCCAGCCCCACGAGACGCGGCCCGCGACCGCACAGACTTGCGAGAGCGTGAAGAGCGCGACCGCGAGGCCGATCGAGAACTTCGCTTCGTGCACGATCGTCAGGGTTAAAAAAGCGAGCAGCACCATCTGCACGCAGACGAGCACCATCGACGTCAACGTCATCAGCACGAGCCGGACGTCGCGCGACATCTGCACGATCTCGGCAAACATGGCGCGCAGCGAGACCTGCTCGCCGCGCAGCGCCGCCGGCTCGCGATAGAGCATCGCCGCGATCGAACAGGTGGCAATCGTCACGACGCCGGCGACCACCAGCGCCCATTGGTAGTCGAAGCGGATCGCGACGATCGGCAGAATCGCCGAGCCGATCACACCGGCGATCGGCACCCCGCACTGGCGTACCCCCATCGCGAAACCGCGGTCTTCCTTTTTGAAGAAGTAGACGATAGCGTGGCTTCCGGCAGGCGTGACCGACGCGTACCCGATACCGTAGATTGCCAGCCAAATGAAGAGCCAGCGCGCGTCGCGGATCGCCGCGGCCGCCAGCAAAGCGGCTCCCATGACCCAGCCGCTCCAGAACACGACGGCTTTGTCGCCGAACCGATCGGTCAACGCGCCGGATGCAGCCGTTGCGAGCATCGATCCGATCATCTGTACCGAGAAGACCAATCCGAGCTGCGATGGCGGGAGCGAGAGCGCCGTCTCGATGAACGGCACGAGCGTGCCCGTCGAGACGACGAAGAGCGATGCCGCAATCATCGCGCCGGCAAACAGCGCGAGCACCTCGTAGCGGGATTCCGGAAGCGAGTCGGAGGGTCGTGCGCGGCGCATCCGGCGTTGCATTCGGTTTTGCGCGCGCAAGCCCCGCACGCGTGCGGAGGTTTGACGGCGACCCCGTGCAAGTGGACGCCCATGGGCTTGGCGCTCCGTTGACGTCCTTCCAGCGATACGCAATCATCTTCGCGCTCGCGGCGCCCGCGAGCGTCGTAACGTGGCTGATCTTCCACGGCGTTTTCGTGAACTTGTCACAGACCGAAAATGCCATGGGCTACGTCGATCCGCTGACGCAGATGGGCATCGATCTCGGCTACGTCGCGATGTTCGGCGGAACGCTGGTGTTCGCTGTGATTGCGGTGTGGGCCGCAGTCCGCGCGCTGATTGCCCGCTCGCGCGGCGACGACGAAGTTTCTTAGGCATCGGCATGCGCGTCTTACTCGACGTGAATCGACGATCGCGCAGCGGCCGGCGGATCGGCGTCATCGCGGCTCGCCAACTTGCCGAGGCCGGTGTCGAGGCCGTTCCCTTCGCGGCGCACCATCGTGCCAGCGAGGTCGCGCCATGCGACGCGATCGTCGCGGTCGGCGGCGACGGCACGATCGTGCGGGTGATTGGATACGCGTTGCGTTGGAACGTGCCGGTGGGCATCGTTCCCAGCGGCACGTTCAACGATCTCGCGCACACGCTCGGCATTCCGATCGACGTCGCAGCCGCATGCCAAACCGTCGCCGCCGGACGCACGCGCGCCGTCGACGTCGGCAGCGTCAACGGCACGCATTATTTGAGCGAAGCCAGCATCGGCATCTCGAGCCGCGCCGCACGAATGCAGACCACGGAACTCAAGCAGCGCTTCGGCTACCTTGGGATCGTAACGACCGCGCTGCGCGCGCTCTGGTATTCGCGCCCGATGTTCGCCGAAGTCTCCTACGACGGCACGGTCGTCCGCTTCAAAACCATTCAGTTAACGGTCGCCAACAGTCCCCGGTTCGGCGGCATCTTCGCCGTCGCGGATGCTGCGATCGACGACGGCTGGCTCGATCTCTTTTCGGTCGAAATCGAAACGTTCCGGCAGGCGTTCGACGTGGCGCGCGCGATCCTGCGAGGACGCCGGGAGTCGGTGCCGGGGCTTCGCACCCTTCGCGCGAAGCGCTTCAGCGTTCGCCAGCATCGCCGGCATCACGTGACCGCCGACGGCGAGCCCGCCGGCAACACTCCGGCAACCTTTACGATACTCCCGAAGGCCTTGCGCGTTATCGTGCCGGAGTAGGCGCGATGCGATATCGAAACTTAGGACACTCGGGGTTGCGACTTTCGGTCGTCGGGCTGGGATCGTGGCTGACGTTCGGAAGCACCGTCGATCGCGACGCCGCGCGCGCGTGCGTTTTGCGCGCGTGGGAGTGCGGCGTGAACTTTTTCGATACCGCGAACGTTTACGCGCACGGGGGCGCCGAGGAAGTGCTCGGGCCGATTCTCAAGGAACTCGACCGCGACGCGCTCGTCGTCGCGACCAAGGTATATTTTCCGACAGGCGAGGAAGTGACGCGCCGCGGTCTTTCGCGCAAGCACATTCGCGATCAAGTCGAACGCTCGCTCGCGCGCCTTCGGCTCGATTATATCGACCTCTACCAGTGCCACCGCTACGATACGACGACGCCGCTCGAAGAAACGTGTTCGGCGATGAACGACCTGGTGCGCGCCGGAACGATTCTCTACTGGGGCGTTTCGGAATGGAACGCCGACCAAATCGCCGCTGCCGCAACGCTGTGCGCGGCGCGCGGCTGGACGCCGCCGATCTCCAATCAGCCGCAATACAGCGCGTTGTGGCCGCGCATCGAGGAGCGCGTCCTGCCGGTCTGCCGGCACTACGGACTCGGCAACGTCGTCTGGTCGCCGCTCGCAATGGGGATTCTTTCCGGCAAATACGTCGACGCCGGCAATCCGCCCGCGGGAACGCGTGCCGCGGGTGCACAGAAAGAGATGATGGAGGATTATTTCACGCAGCCGGTGCTCGACGCCGTTGCGCGCCTCATCCCGCTGGCAAAGCAGGCCGATTGCACGCTCGCGCAACTCTCTTTAGCGTGGTGCTTACGCGAGGCCGCGGTCACGAGCACGATCGTCGGCGCGACGAAGGTCGAGCATCTCGATGAAAATCTCGGCGCGGCCGATCTCGACGTCGATCCGAAAATCTTCGAGGAGATGAACCGCATCCTCGCCCCCGTTCTCCCCCACGAACCCTACCTCGCGTAATTCTTCTTAACGAAGGCACGTAGACGTTAGTCGGCGCTCGTGTCAGCCCTCGGGCCTCTGGACGAGCGCGGAGGCATGGATGCCGGGAGCGCCGAGCCAGGGAGTAGCGATTTTGCATGGAGGCAAAATCGCGAACATCCCGAGGGCGATACGAGCGACGACAAACGCTACGTGCCTTCGTCCGCCCCGACGTGGAAAACGTATTTCATTATCGTGCGATTCAGCGTGGTGTTTGCAGCCGGAGAGCCGTAGTTCACGTAGAGTTCGTTGCCGCCGCGGAAGCGCGCGTGAAACCCGATCGCGACGTTCGTACCGGGTTGCGTCGAGAAACCGCCGAGACCGTTGATGTTGCGAAACGAGATGGTGAGCGTGCTCTCGGGGCCGAGATTGTAACCGACCGACACGCGCCGCAGCCACTGCGAGTCGAGCGCGCCCGGTCCGGCGAGCGGCCGTTCGTACGTGCCGCTGTACTCGAGGCCGAGCGTCATGCGGCGGCCGACCGGTCGCGCCGTCGAAATGTCGAAGAGATGCGTTTCGTTGCCGCCGAAGGGTCCCCACGAGTACGAAACGTCGATCGGTCGCGGCGTTCCGTCGCCGTAGCCGATCGGAATCGTGCTCAAATTGAATTGCTGGGTGATCCCATCGAGGTAGCAAGGATAGCCGCTGAACGACGTTTGCGAGACGATCGGTCCGCTGCAATCTGGCCCGGCCGGTACGCCGTACGATCGCAGTTGCCCGATCGCCGCGCCGGCGCCGTTGATCGAGAACCCGTTTTTGAACGTTGCGTTGAAAAAGATTTGCGTGTCGGCTTGGTGCACCGCGCCGGAGTTGTCGAGAAAGCGGTCGCCGCCGATGAAGAGTGCCCAGTTCTTGATGCCGGTCGTGGAACCGTCGAAGTTGAAGAAGCCTTGCGGCCCGTGGATGTCGGAGTTGGTTGTAAAACCGTCGATCGGATCGTAGAACGGTGAGACGTCGAAATAGCCGGCATTGACTTCGTAGTTCGGCTTGTGCACGTCGACGAACACGTCGCCGAGATCGGCGTGGCCCGGCAGGATCCAGTCGCCGTTCTCGAACGCGTAATCGGCAAACCAGACGAATCCGCTCTTGAGGTTGCGTCCCTCCATACCGGCCTCGATCGTCGTGTCGTTGCCGGAGATGCTGTGATGGCCGAAGACGCCGTCGCTCCAGTAAAGGAACGTTCCATCCTGAAGGGCGTGCTCGTAACCGTAGGCTTGATCGTCGAACGTATCGCCGGTCGTTTGATCGAAACCGCGAAACGAGAGCACGCCGAGGCTTTGATCGCCGAAGGTGCCTTCGACCTTCGCGCCGCGATCGAACGGGCCGATGTCGGGCGAGTAAAAGACGTAGTTCGGAACGGTCGAGATCGCCGACGTCGGCGAACGCGGTCCCGAGTTTGCGTTGATATAGTTTGCGCCTTGAGCGAAGAACGGCCGGTACTCCACGAGTTGGCGCCGGAACTCTTGCGGCGCGATCGTCTCTTGATCGATTTCGACGTTCGAGAAATCCGGTGCGATCGTGCCGACGAAACTCATCGTCGGCGTGATCGGATAACTCAGGTCCAATCCGACGTTGCGAACCTGCATCGGCAAAAAAAGGCCGTCGGCTTGTTGAAAGAGGTTGCGATCTTGTCCGACGCTCGCCAAGCCGAAGACGTCGACTCGGCCTTGCGGCTTGCGGCCGGCTCCGCCGGTCGAGATGCCGGTGGCCGCCGCCCACCAACGGGTGTCCGCGAACGTCGGCCAATTTCCCGAACCCGCGTCTTGCATGAGCCCGTCGTATGCCCACACGCAGTGCTCGCCTTTGGCGGCAAGCTGCCGGACGAACTGGATGCGCCAGGTCTGGTCCTTGCCGCCGCGCACCTTGAGCACGCTGAGGGGAATCACGAGCACCGCGCTCCAGCCGTCGGGGCCGATGGTTGCCGCCGATTCCCAGCGGGGACGATATCGAACGTTTTCCAGAGCCTGTTCGTAGCGCACGCCGCGCGGCGTCGTTTCGAAGTAGTACGCTTGCGAACCCGCACCGCTCGTGTCGATGCCGATCCCGACGAAATCGTCGACCCCGAACCCCACGTCGTTGGTGGTCTGGGTGGCGACGATCGTCTGCGGGTTTTGGGTGGCTTTGAAGGCCACGTAGAGAAAGCGATCGTCGTAAAGGAAGTAGGCGTCCGTCGGCTCGGTTGCCGGGGAGCGCGTAGTGACGTCGATCCAGGCGCCGGAGTCCGGCACCCTGCCCGCCAGCCAGCCCGGATCGGCCAGTTTTGGATCCAGCGGGAGGGGATGGGCGGCCCGAGTTACGGGAAACGAAAACTTCTGCGTTACTGCGGCGTATAGAGGTGTAGCGGGGAACGCGACCCCGGCCGAAAGAGCGAGGGTGAGCCCGATCGCTTTACGCACGCGTACAGCGTCGCTCGGAACCGGTGGGAGCGTCCTCAGAAAGCCATCAAAGATTCCGCAAGAAATCTTCGAGGAGCGCGACGTGAGCGTATACGAATTCGGTCCATTCCAACTCGATGCCGAACGGCTTTTGTTGCTCGACCGTGAGACGCCGGTCGCGCTCGGACCGAAGGTCGTCGATACTTTGCTGGCGCTGGTCGAGCATCCCGGTGAGGTGCTGACCAAGACCGCACTCCTCGATCGCATCTGGCCCGAAGGCTACGTCGACGAAGCGAACCTGGCCCAAAACGTCTACGTACTGCGCAAGACGCTGCGCGGCGCTTGGAACGTCGAAGCGATCGAAACGATTCCCCGGCGCGGGTATCGTTTCACCGCCAAGGTCCGCCGGCGCGACGCGAGCGCACTTGCCGAGCCGGTCGAAGTGCCTGCGCAGCCGCCGCGGCGTCGCCCGTGGGCCGTCGCCGTCGCGGCGGCGTTCGCCCTGCTCCTAGCGGCGAGCGCCGGATGGAAGATTCTGGCGGCGCGCGAGACCACGAACCACCCGCTTTCGTTCGAGGGCGCGCGGCTCTATCAAATTGGACGCTACTACTGGAACCTGCGCACTCCCGACGGCATCGCCAAAAGCCTGCAGTACTTCGCGCGCGTCGTCGACAGCGATCCCGCCGACGCCCGCGGTTACGGAGCGCTGGCTGCCGCCAACGCGATCATGGGTGACTATCGGTACGGCCCGTCGCAACCCCGCGTCTACTTCGCGCGTGCCCGCGCGTATGCGAACAAATCACTCGCCATCGATCCCAACTTCGGAGGGGCGTACGCGGTGCTGGGAATGCTTGCGACCGAAGGCGGTTCGATGTCGAACGCGCAGATGGAACGCGGACTTGCCGAGTTGCGCCGCGCGATCGCCCTCGATCCTTCGAGCGGTCCGGCGCACGAGTGGTACGGCATCGCGCTCTTCGAGCACGGAGAGTTCGCACAAGCATATGCGGAACTGCGTAGCGCCGCCGATCTCGACCCGCTCTCCGTCGCGACGACGGCGTGGCTGGGCAGCGCCGCGCGGTTGGAACGCCGCTACGACGACGCGATTGCGTACGCGCGCGAAACCCTCGATCTCTCGCCGAAGCGGTTGGAAGTCTACGGAACGCTCGGATTGGCGTACGAGGCTCGCGGCGACGACAACCGTGCCATCGAAGCGTTTGCGCGTATGTCGCAGGATCCGCACGCGCGCGCGGAGGCGTCGGCGCTCCTGGCCGAGATCTATGCGAAGTCGAATCGCATGAGCGAAGCGCGCTCGAAACTGGCGTACGCGCGCGCTCACGCCGACTACGTCGATCCCGGCGATTTAGCGATAGCGATGGACGCCGTCGGGCAGCACCATCTCGCCCTTACGTGGCTGCGGCACCAACCCTCCGAGCCGTTCCTGCGCGCGGAAATCGCGAGCGACCCGCGCTTTAGTGCGCTGCGCAGCGACCCGCAACTCGCGGAACTGCAAAAACCCGCGTAAGGCGGGGCGACGCGCGTGGCCGATCTCTGGGAGTCGTTGCGGCCCCGCCCGCAACTGGCTCGCACCCTCGCGCGTCACGTCGCGGCGGTCGACGACGGGTCGGTGCCGCGCCGCACCAAGGAACTCGTCGCGCTGATGGTCGCCTGGCTCAACGCCTGCGAGCGCTGCGCGCGCGTGCACAGCGAGATCGCGTTGGAGCTCGGCGTCGACGGCGCGGCGCTAGAGGCCCTCGGCGATTTCGCGCGCAGCCCGCGGTTTACGCCGGCCGAACGAGCGGCGCTGGCTGCGGCCGTCGCGCTGACGCGCGAGCCGCGCGCCCTGCCCGCGCCCGTCACCGAGGAACTCGAGCGTTTCTACGATGCGGGTGAGATCGTCGAAATCGTCGCCGCCATCGGTCTCCACAACTACGTGACGCGCGTCAGCAACGCGCTCCGAACCGGCGTGGAGGCGCCTAACTCGTCCCCGTGATGCGCGCGACGACGCGCTCGACCTTCACCAGGCGCGTCTTCGTCCAACGATCGTGCAACAACACGCGCCGCCAGAAGAAACTCATCGCGACGATGAGAGGCCAGAGCAGCATCGCGAGCAGATAGCGCGCGGCCGATCGCCACACGCCCGGCCGGCGAAAATCGGTGGTGACGACGCGCAGCCCGGCGATCATCATGCCGAAGGTCTGGCCCGCCAAACTGACGAGCAGCGCCATGTAGACCGCAAACCAAAACGTCTTTCCGGTCGAATTGTTGGGATTGAGGAGCTTCGCCGCGACGCTGACGCCGCCGATGCGAAAGACCGGTGAGTTGCCGCTCGTGTCGATCGTGACGGGACCAATCGAGATATCGTCGCTTGCGGCTGTTGCCGTGGCCGACGGTGCGGGGCTCGGACGGCTCGACGGTCCCGGTGACGACTCGATTGCGCCGGCGAGCGGATTGCGCCACCGGTAGGTCCTTTTCTGCTGCCCCGAGGACGCCGAAGGCTTCGTCGCCGGCACCGCCGAGGGCGAGGGGGAGGACACTTGAATTTGAACCGGGCTCGACGAGCTCGTACCGCCGTTGCTGCTGCCGCTGCCGGAAAACGAGTTGATGATCGCAAGTACCACGACGGCATCAATCGCAACCGCGGCAAAACGCCGCCACCAACCGGCGCAGTCGCGACTGTCGACAGTTGTGGAACCGGGCGAGGCGAGTGTCGGCGGCTCCTCGCCGCGCTCGCGGGCGAACCACGCGGTTCCTGCAGCGTAGGCCGGGGACGCGATGAACGCGCCCAGCGCGGCGATGCGCGCGGTAGCGTACGGCTCGCTGCCGAGCCACGTGCCCCAGCGCGAAACGGAGTCGGCCTGGATCTCCATATGTTGCTCGGCAAACGCCTGATAATCTACCTTGCGTCCGAACTCGTGAAACTCCGCGACGCCGATCGCGCGAATCGCCGCGTCGAGCGAACCGCAGCAAAGTAGTCCGACCTTATCGCACGTCATCGTGCAGCGGCGTAGCCATCCGCCGAAGATGAGCGAGATCAGCGGATTCTCCTTACCGTTGACGCTGAGCAATGAAAGGAAACGCGTGTGTCCCGCGGCGATGTGTCCGAGTTCGCGACCGATCATGAACGCAAGCTCGTCGTCGCGAAAGACTTCGATCCAATGGCTGCTCAGCACGAGCGCGTACGGCTCTCCGAAACCGAGCGCCGCAACGGGAACGTAATTGTCCTCGCGCGCAAAAACGAGCGGCATCGGAATCTCGAGGGCCGCGCACGCGCGCTTTACGATGGCGAAGACGCGCGGGTACTGCGCGTCGTGCACCCGCACGCTCGAGCCGAGCAGCCGTCCGCGCGCCAGCGTGACGTAGACCATCGCGATGACGATGAAGAGCGCAACCTGCGACGCACCAATCGATTCGTGCAGCACGTAACCGATGAGCAGCGCTGCCGGCAGCGCGCAGATCGCCGTCAGCCAGAAGGCCACCCGCTCCGCGGGGTCCCGCAGCGAGAACGGACCTTCGAACAGGGACTGATGCATTGGCTCTCCGGCTTGGCGAGCGCCGTCGCCCCCGCCTTGCAGCCGTTTCCTGGTTGGCCTCATTGGGGGTTGACAATCCCACCGGCCTGTCCTATTATACTAGCGTACTAGTACAACAGTAAGTTGGTACTAGAGCTGAAAGGACCGACAACCATGACGTATTTCGCAGTGGACCCGACCCAGAACGAAGTCTCCCGCGAGCTCCGGACCACCGTGCGCCTTCCCGGCCACGCAGCCAGCCGTCTCTTCCAAGGCTGGGGCCCGAAGTTCTAGGAGGCTCGAGCAAACGACATGCCGGCCGTACTGACGGTCGACTCGCGCAGCGGCGTTCCGATCTACCTTCAGATCATCGAACAGGTCAAGCGCTCGGTCGCATTGGGGGTCTTACAGGCGGGCGAACAGCTCCCGACCGTCAAGCAACTCGCGCTCGATCTCACGATCAACCCAAACACCGTCGCGCGAGCCTATCGCGATCTCGAACGCGACAGCGTTATCGAGACCGCCCCCGGACGCGGGTCGTTCGTTCGCGGTGACGGAGCGTTCGACTCCGCGAGAAGCGCCGCAGCCGATGTGGCACGCGACGCCCTCTCGGTGGCGCTGCGCGAGGCGAAAGCCGTCGGGCTCTCGCGCGCCGAGGTTCGCGAACTCTTCGACGTGTCGATCGACCGGTGGTTTCCGGAGGGAGCATGAGTACGATACAGATTTCTCACCTGAGTAAGAGTTACGGCAAGTTTCCGGCCGTCGCCGACCTCTCGCTCGAGGTGCCGTCCGGCAGCGTCTACGGCCTGCTCGGACCGAACGGGGCCGGTAAGACGACCGTTTTCAAATGCATTTTGGGCTTGTCGCGCGCCTCGGGCGGCGACGTGCTCTACGACGGCCGTCCGCTTGCGCCCGAGACGTTTGCGGAAATCGCGTACGTGCCCGAGCGCAGCGTGCTCTACGAATGGATGAGCGTGGCCGAACACGTGGAGATGAATCGACGCGCGTTCGCGGGATTCGAAGCGGCGCGCGCGATGGAGTTGCTCGGACAGTTCAACGTCGAACCGCGCAAACGGGTTCGCACGCTCTCCAAAGGCATGCGCACCGCCGTGATGGTGGCGCTCGCCTTTGCGCGTAACGCGCGAATTTTGGTGCTCGACGAACCGACGAGCGGGCTCGATCCCGTGAACCAGCGCCACGTCCTAAGCCTGATCATCAACGAAGCCGCGCGCGGGAATTCGGTCGTCTTTTCCTCGCATCAAATCGGTCAAGTCGAACGCGCCGCCGAGCGGATTGCGGTGATCGATCGCGGGCGTTTGGTGCTCGAAGGTTTGGTCGACGATCTCAAGGCCGATCGTAAGATCGTCGAAGGCATCGTACCCGACGCGACGTCGTCGCTGGACGGCATTACCGGCGATCCGCGTATCGCGCGCGTCGACCGCACCGAGCGCATCGTACGGCTGCTCGTTTTGGCCGGTGCCGACGATATCGCCACGCGGCTCACGCACTTGGGCGCCAGCGGCGTGCGCGTGCTCGACTTGAACTTGGAAGACATTTTTCTCTACGCCGTTTCGCCGGCCGATGCAACGGCGGGCGTCGTTTCGGGGAGTAACACATGACTTACGTGGAATGGCTGCGCGTTCGAGCGGCCCTCAAGTGGACGGCGATCGTCTTGGGTGCCCTTCTGGTGCTCGAAATCGCGCTGCGCCTCGTGCTGGCGGCGACCGGGCACGACGATGCCCTCGCGTTCGTGCACGGCATGCAGACGGATCCCGGTTCGCACGTCGTCACAACGAGGCTTCCGGACGGAACCCAACGCACGACCATCGACAACGCAAAACACGACGTAAACGTCGTCATCGACGATAACGGTTATAGCGGTAAGCGGATCACGATTACGTCGTCGCACGGAGATTCCGACACGCCCAAGAGCGTTACGATGGGCAGCGTGGACGTCCGTTCGTCGCTGGACGGCCACAAGACGATTACGACGATCGAGACGGACCAGCCGGAGACGTTTTTTCTGCACGCTGCAATCGCGACCGCGATCACGCTGATCGTCGCGACGATTCTCGCCGCACCGTTCGCGCGCGAGAACGACGGCCATCTGGAGATAGCGCTCACGAAGCCGATCGGCAGGGTCTCGCTGGCGTTGAAGCTCATCGGCGTGGATTTGCTCGGATTGCTGGGGGTATGGGTGCTGTCGATCGTCTTCTTGATCGCCGCACACACCGTGTTCCAGCAGCCGCGATTCGTCTTCGGCCCAAGCGACGCAACCGCCATCCTGCTCGGTTGGCTCGGAATCACCGCGTGGTATGCGTTCCTTTGTGCCGCAACCGCTTCAATGCGTCGCGGATTTGGACTCGTGCTCGGGCTCATACCGCTGGCGTCGTTCATCATCGTTCCGCTTGCAAAGGCGAAGCTCGGCGATTCTCAGGTCGCGCAGATGATCCACTGGATCGTCACCCCGCTCGCGGTGATCAATCCCTTTTATTACCTGCACTTCGGCGTTCCGGCCACGGTAGATGGCCGGCCCGTCGGCGCGGCCGCCGTGCTGCCGCAATACGAACTGCCTGCCCTAGCGATTCTCGCCATAGTTTACCTAACGCTCGCCGTGCTGCAATGGCGCCGCGTGGAGGCCTAAAGATGGAAATACTCGGAACGTCCTTTACCCTGTCGCTCGGCGCATGGAGACTTCGTTTCGTGCTGGCGCTCGAAGACTCCGACGCCGCGCCTGCGGCGAAAGTACCGCCGCCCCATCACGTGCGCGTCGTTCCCGACAACGAATACGCCCGCTAGCGCGGCATGGGCCGGGTTAGTAGATGAAGCCGTTGCGGATGGCGGGACGAACGTACTTGAAGCCGCCCGAACCGACGGTGTAGAGGTAGATGTTCGGAATCAGCGGGTCGCCAAAGACGTTAAAGCTGTACTGACCGACGAGCGTCGTGAACGTGGGGCTTCGCTGCATCGAGGCGAGCAGTGAGTAGCGCGTGTACGCGGCGGTGCGTTGCGACGCAAAGATCAGCACTTGCGCGGCCGCATAACCGTAGGCGGAGAACGCCGTGATCTGGCCCACTTCACGCTCGAAGTCCGTAAGCAGTCCGACGGCGCTCGGAATGCGGTCGACCGGCGGCAGCGACGATGCGACGTACGCTCCGTCGAGCGATTTCGTATACGTGGCAAGCGTTTCACCGTTGTAAAAACCGTCGCTGGCGCCGAAGTCGCCGCGGTAACCGGCGAGCCGCAGTGCGTCGGCAAGCGGGCCGAGCCCGGCCGTCGTTCCGCACAGGAAGACGTAGCCGGGGCTGTGTTGTAACACCGAGCGCGCGGCCTGCGCCGGATCGAAGCCTTTGATCGGAAAGAGCAGCACGTCGGCATCGTGCCGCTCGGATTTCGCCTCTTGCACGAAGCCGCGTGCGACGTCGTAGCCGTAGTCGCCGTCGAGTGAGACCGCGATCGCCGAAACGCCGCGCTTTTCGGGCAAGACCGACGAAGCGAACAGCCGTCCCGAGGTGCTGTCTTTGGCCGGCAGCCGGAAGATGTTGTGATAGTTACGATTCGTGACCGCGTCGGCGGTGACGGTCGGAACGACGACCGCAAAGTTGACGTTGGCATAGCGCGACAGAGCGGCGAGCGTCATCGGCGCGGTGAGGTTGCCGACGATGCCGACGACGCTGGGATCGGCGGCGGCGACGTTGGCATTGGTGGCCGCGACCGCGATGTCGTTGCGATCGTCGTAGGCGCGCATGCCCCAGACGCGAGCGATGGGCGCCGTAAAGCGGTTGGTTTCGTCGACGGCGGCCTGCACGCCGCGCACGACCTCGGTGCCGTATTTTTCCAGCGTGCCCGAGAGCGTGACGTTGACGCCGATCGAGATTTGCTGCAAGTACGTCGGGTTGTTGTTCAGATACTGCGCGCGCGCGGGCGTCGCGAGCGCGCCCGCTACGGCGCCGCCGGCCGCGCCGATGAATGCCGAGCGTTTCATGCCTGCGCTCCGGCCGCGCGCATATAACTCGCGAGCGTCGTCGCAAGGAAGACCACCGAGAACGCCATGTTGGCGATGAAGACGCGCTCGTTGAGCACGAAGAGATTCTCCGCCGCATGCAACAGCCGGTCCTCGTAGAGCACGAGCGCGGCGGCCGCAGCGACGCCTACATAGTAGAGCGGCGCGGCGTGCGCGGCTGCGCCGGCGAGCGCCAGCAGGGCAACCATTGCGACGTGAAGTGCGATCGGCAGCGTGCGCCCGCTTCCTTCACCGAAACGCGCCGGCAGCGATTGAATGCCTTGGGCGCGGTCGACCGGGAGATCCATCAGCGCGTACACGATGTCGAAGCCGGCGACCCAGACGGTGACGGCGGCGAAGAGCAGCAGTGCCGGCCAACCGACGCGACCGGCGACGCCGATGTAGGCGCCCAGCGGCGCGAGTCCGTCGACCGCGCCGAGCACGAAATGCGTGACCCACGTGACGCGTTTGCAAAGCGGATAGAGCAGCACGCCCAGGCCGGCGATCGGAAGCAGTTTTACGCAGAGCGGATTGAGCATCCATGCCGCCCACAGCAAGACGGCGAGGCCTGCGACGATCGCCGCGAGCATCGAAAGGGGCGAGAGCGTGCCGCTGGCGAGCGCGCGCCGGGCGGTGCGCGGATTGCGCGCGTCGATGTCGCGATCGAAGTAGCGATTGGCGGCCATCGCCGCGGTGCGTGCGCCCAACACCGCCAACGTGATCCAGCCAAGCACGGGCCAAGGTGGAAGGCCGCCGGCGGCGATCAGCGCGCCGACGTATGCGAACGGCAACGCGAAGAGCGTATGCTCGATGCGAATCTCCCGCAGGAAGAGCGCGGCTTTCATCGCGGCTCGCCGTCCGAGTGCAGCAGCCGTGCCAGTGCCGCCGGTCCCTGACCCGACCAGTCGTCGGCGCGCAAGCCGTCGGCGACCCGTTCCAGGCCGTACTCGCGCCAGCGCCGCGTCACGAGCGCGCGATGCTTCGCGTCCATCACCATGTCGGGAGGCCACTCGCGGGCGTACCCTTCGGCGGCGCTCTTGCGCGTCGCATCGACGCCGATCTTCGTTCCGTAGGCGATCTCGTACGAACCGTGGTCGAGATCGTCGACCGGGCCGGGCATCATCACGAGATCGCGATCGGGCGCGAGGTTATTGAGAACGAACCACGCGACGCTGCGCGGGTCCTGGACGTCGACGTCGGCGTCGACCACGATCAACACGCGCGTCAGCATCATCATGTGGCCGAGTCCCCACAGCGCGCTCATGACTTTTTTCGCGTGGCCCGGATAGGCTTTGCGAATCGAGACGATCGCGAGATTGTGAAATCCGCCTTCCACCGGAAGATTCATGTCGACGACTTCGGGAAGCACGAGTTGAAGCAACGGAAGGAAGAGCCGTTCGGTCGCCTTTCCGAGCCACGCGTCTTCCATCGGGGGTTTGCCGACGACGGTCGCTGCGTAAACGGGGTCGCGCCGGTGCGTCATGCAGGTCAGATGAAACGTCGGATAGCGGTCGGCGAGGCTGTACACGCCGGTGTGATCGCCGAACGGACCCTCGACGCGCAAGTCGCGGTTGTCGACGTAACCTTCGAGCACGAACTCCGCTTCGGCGGGAACGAGCAGGTCGACGGTGCGCGCCGGCACGAGTTCGACGGGCCGTCCGCGCAGCAACCCAGCGAAGGCGAACTCGTCGAGCAGCGGCGGCAGCGGCGCGGTAGCGGCATACGTCAGCGCCGGCTCGGTTCCAATGGCGACCGCGACCGGAACTTTGTCGCCCCAGGCCGCTGCGTGCGCGCGCCCTTGCTTGTGGCGTTGCCAGTGCATGCCGGTTTCGCGCGCGTTGTACACTTGCATGCGATACATTCCGGCGTTGAAGCGGCCCGTCTGCGGATGTTTCGTGATGACGAGCGGCAGCGTGATGAAGGGAGCGGCATCGAGCGGCCACGTCGTCAGAATCGGCAGTTGCGTCAGATCCGGCTTGCGCGTCACAACGTCGTGCACCGGGGCGCTGCGGACGATCTTCGGCGTCGCGTTGGCCAGCGGCGCGAGCCGCATCAGTGCGCCGATTTTTTCGCCGAGCGACGATCCCGGCGGCGCGATGTCGACAAGTCTGCGCACGCGGCCCGCCGCTTCGTCGAGATCGGCGGCGTCGAGCGCCATCGCCATGCGGCGCCGGGTGCCGAACTGATTGGTCAGTACCGGAATCCTCGATCCGCCGGCGCGCGTGAAAAGCAGCGCGGGGCCGCCGGCTTTGACGACGCGATCGGTGATCTCGGCAATCTCGAGATACGGATCCACGCGCGCCTCGACGATGTGAAGTTCGCCGGCTTTGCGCAGCGCGTCGATGAAACCGCGCAGGGACGAGAACGGCATCCCTGCTCCTTTACCTCGTCGCGGCGCGCCCCTCTCCGAGCGCGCCTTCCTGGGCCCTCGTTGAGCGTTCGAGGCGCTTAAGGCGTTGCGACGTGCTCGGGGATCGATGCGATGAAGCGCGCGCCTCCGCCGTTCGACTGCGCGACGGCGACCGATCCCGCATGTGCCTGTGCGATCCAGCGCACGATGGCCAAGCCGAGGCCGGTGCCGGCGCCGTCTTCCGACCGGCGGTAGAAACGCTCGAAGATGCGCTCGCGATCGGCGGCTGGAATGCCTTCGCCGTCGTCCTCGACGACGATTTCGCAGCAGCGTCCGTTGCGTTGCGATGCTATCGTCACCGACGTGCGCGCGTGGCGCACCGCGTTCTCGAGCAAATTACGCGCGAGTTCCCGCAAGCGCCGCTCGTCGCCGTCGACGATTGCGCTGGCGGCCACGCTCTCGACGCGAACGCCGCGCTCGCTCGCAGTTGAGGTCACGTCGCGCGCGCTGCGCGTCACGACGGCGGCCAAATCGACCGGCTCGCACTGCAGGACGCCCTGGCGCGGTTGCCGGGCCAGCGTCAGCAGGTCGGCGACGATCGCCGAGGCGTCGAACGCGTACGCAGTGATCTCCTCGAATGCGGCGCGCATCGCCGTAGGCTCCGCCGAGCGCGCCGCCTGCGCGACGCTGGCAATCGCCGCGAGCGGCGAGCGCAGTTCGTGGGCGACGTCGGAGGCGAAGACGCGTTCGCGATCGCGCGCCGCAAAGATCGGGGCGAGCGTCGCGCGCGCGAGGGCATACGAAGCCGCGCCGAATGCGACGACGAGCGGCACGTCGAGCAAGAGTATCGTGACGAGGACGCGCCGCATGGCGGTCGCCATGGCGGTCTGGCCTTCGGGCGTTTCCAACGCCGGCTGCAACAACGACGCGTATTCCCGCATCATGAATGCGTACGCGCCTGCGTCCAGAGCCGCTAGGACGCAAATGAAAATGAGCAGATAGAGAGCGGAAGTGCGCGCGATCAATTGCGCAAGCGGTACCCGACGCCCCAGACGGTTTCGATGAGACCCTCGCCGCCGAGTTTGCGCAACTTGCGGCGCAACTGGCTCACGTAGACGTCGACGATGTTGCTGGAACCCTCGAAGTCGTAGTCCCACACGCGTTCGAGGATCTGCGAACGCGACAGCGCGATCCCGGCGTTGCGCGCGAGCAGTTCGAGCAGCCGGAACTCGGTGGCGCCGAGATCGATCGGCTTGGCGTCATAAAAGGCGCTGCGTCCGCCGATGTCTACGCGCAGACCCCCGACTTCGATCGAGGTGACCGGCGGGCGATCGCTGCGGCGCAGCAGCGCGCGCAGACGCGCGATGAGCTCGTTCTCGACGAACGGCTTCACTAAGTAGTCGTCGGCGCCGCAGTCGAGCCCGGCCACGCGGTCCTCGACCGCATCGCGCGCGGTCAGCATGAGAATCGGCGTGCGCACGCCTTCGGCACGCGCGCCTCGCGCCACCGCGAACCCGTCTATTCCGGGAAGGCCGACGTCGACGATGGCGGCATCGTAGGTCTCCCCGACGAGCCGGTCTAAGCCGGTGCGGCCGTCGGTTACGATGCTGGCGGCAAACTTTTGGGCTTCCAGCATCGAGCGCACGGCGCGCGCGATGGGCAGATTGTCCTCGACGACTAAGATGCGCACGATATCATCCTCCCTAGTAGTTCCACGGACCCGGGAAAGCTACTGTCATCGCGCCGCCGAGGTTAGGATGCTGGCCGGGCGCGCCGATCGGGGCGACCTCCTGCAGCAAGAACCGGAACGGCGCGACCATCACGGCCCCGTAGTAGACGAAATCGCGGGTGACGATTGGATTGGCCTGCGCATCGTACCGAACGCCGAGATACGCATGCGGAACGGGATACACTTTCAAGCGGACGTAGCCACCGCTGGACGCTTGCCTCGTTCCAAAACCGTCGGCATCGCTGTCGTTACCCCACCACTGCTCGGCTTGAAGATCGACCGGGCCGAGGGTGGCGTGACCGAGCAATCCATAGCGCGAGTAGGCGTCGTTGAACGCGGTGCTTCCGGTCGGCAAGATGTGGCGCACGCCTTCGAGCGCCTCGCCGCCGCCGTCTAACTCGATGCTGCCCTTCGAAAAGATGCCTTGATTGAGCCAGACCCCGACTTCGGGCGTCGAAACGTAGGTCGTCAAGCCGGTGTTCACCGGCTTGCCGCCGTAGGGCGCGCCTTGGAAGTCGCCGACGGCGAACGTCAGATTGGCGACGAGATTCCCGATCGTTCGCTGGTCCCAAACGCCCCAGCGCGGCGAAGAAAGCGGCAAGTCGTTCAATCCGACGTGCGCCCCGTAGTAGCCGTACTGCTGGAGATCGTCCAAACGCTCGCCCGGCGATTGCGCAAGCGGGAGTTCGAACAAACCGAGCCGATATTCGGATTTCGTGTGTGCGTTGTAGTCGGTGAGAAATCCGAGATAGAGCGCGCTCGGGCCGCCCCCCGCTCCGAGGCTGTAGTGCATGTAGAGCGAGATATTGCCGACGTCGGCGTTGCCGAGCAGGATGCCGCCGGGCGTCCAGCGTCGCGTGCCGGCAGCCGGATCTTGCGAGTACGACATTTGATAGCGAATAGCGAACATCGTCGTGCCGTGCCGCTCGATCGGCAAACGGTATCCGTGCATGCGAAAGTAGTTGCCGAACCCGTTGAGTTCGGGAAGGACGCTATGGCACGCTCCGCAATGCAGCTTGTAGCGCTGCGCGAAGATCGGAATCGCACGCGCCGGCGTTGCGCACAGCGCCGAAAATAATATCGCCGCGACGAGCGCGGCGATCGCAAGGCGCGATTGTCTATTGTGCAACGATAGCTCCCCGCATAGGCGCGCCATAGTGGTAGAAGCAGCCATAGAGATACGTGCCGGGCTTGTCGGCCTTGACCGTTTGCGAACCCGAGCCGGCCTGCATCGAGCCGCTCGACCAGCCGCCCGATAGCGTCGATCCGGTCTGGTTCAAGGCCTTACCGCTAAACGGGTAGGCTGTCGGAAACTTCGTCTCGTTGTTACTCTGCTTCGGCGTAATCGAGGTCGACGTGTGCGCGAAGCCGTCACTGTTCATGAACGTCACCGTATCGCCCACCTTGACGTCCAAGACCGGCGGCTTCATGCCGCCGCTTTGGCCGTATGGCGTTTGAGCCGGAGCGTTCAGCGTCAGATTGACGTCGACGACGTGGTTGATGCCGGTCGCGCCGCCGCCGCCTCCGGCGGAGACGCCGAGGCCGTTGGGCGTGCAGCCCGTCGCGAGCAGCGTCGTGAAGAGTAAAAAGAGGACGGTGCGTTTCATCGGCCGACCCTGCGCGGCGTCATCGCGTGCGCTTCGGCGAGGATATCGCCGGTAAGATTGCTGTTGGCCAGCAGCGTCTTGGTCAGCGTGCCTCGTGCGTCGAAGACGTAGACGAACGTCGTGTGGGCTTCGCGGTAACCGCTTTTCCCGGGTTTCGCGACGACGCCGAACGCGTTGAGAATCTCGTCGACGTCGGAACTGCGGCCGCTCGCCACCAGCCAGTAACGTGGATTCGCGGAGAAGCGTTGCGCGAGGCCGCGCATGACGCTCGGCGGATCGTGCTGCGGATCGAGCGTGATCGTCAGCAGACGGGTCGTAAGCGCCTGGCGGGCAATTTCCGACGCGGCTCCGGAGAACTGCGCGTTAACCAAGGGGCAGGCGTCCGTGCAGTGGGCGGAGACGAACGTCACGATGAGCGGCTTTCCTTCTAGCGAGCGCAGCGTGAACGTCCTCCCCGTCTGATCGACGAGTTGTGGCGTCGCCGGCGGCGCCGGCGCTGCCGTCGCCGGAGCGACGTACAGCGCGGCAATAAACGCCAGCATTCCTAGGAGAACGGGACGCATCAGCGGACGAACGTCGGCCCCGGCGTTGCCTTAGCGGCGACGCGGATGACGTCTTGCATGCCTTCGTGGTAATGGAAGGCGCATCCGATTAGATACGTACCTTGGTTCGACAGCGTCACCGAGACGGACTTACCGTGCGCGATGGATCCGCTGGCGTAGCCGAGACCGAGGATGCCGTTGCCCATCGGTTGAGTCGAGAGCGCCGGATTCTTCGGAAACTTCGCCGGCGATTTCTTCGCTTTGGCTACGACGTTGAGGGTATGAGAGTAAAGGGTGGAGAGATTTTTGATCGTCACGACCGTATCGGGCGGAAACGCGAGCACTTGCGCCGTCGTCGATTGCGTGAAGCCGCCGACGAGTCCCCACTTAGGGTCTACCTTCGTCTTAACGCCTTCAGTCGGCAGTTCTTCGCCGATCGTTTTGGCCGGCAGAGTGAATTGCAACTCCGTTTGCGGGCCGAGCGATTGAACGAACGACGTTCCCGGATTGGCGTTCGGCGACACGTTGCCGCCGCCGCACGCCGCCAGCGCGCACGCGATGACCGCCAACGCGGCGCTACCGGATTTCTTCATAAGACAATCTCCTCGAGAAGTGAGGGTGTGTGATGGAGCGACGGTAGCAAGCCTTCGTGAAGAAAGTCTAAAGCGCGAGCCGATCAGTAACCGTAGCCGGTCGGGCTTGGTCCGGTCGAAGGGGTCGGCGTCGCCTTAGGCGGCGGCGAAGCTTCTTTTCCGGGCACGGCGCCCTTTTTTACGACCAACACGTCGCGCATGCCCTCGGAGTAATGGAATGCGCAGCCGATGATGTACGTGCCGGCTTTCGAAAGCGTGATCGTGATCGATTTGCCGGGTTGCACTATGCCGCTGCGATAACCCGTGCCCATGATGCCGTGTCCGTTCGGGCTCGTCAGAAGGTTTGGTTTTGCAGGATAGTGCACGGGCGGACCTTTGATCTCTTCGATGACGTTGAGCGTGTGCGGCGTGGTTTTCGAAAGGTTGTGCAAGGTGATCTTCGTGTCCGGCGGAAAGCCGAGCGTTTGGGAATATTGCGTTTGCGTAAAGCCGCCGACCGTGGCTTTCCAGAACGTCGAATTGTACGTTCCGAGGCCGGCGCTGGGAAGTTCTTCGCCGACGGTGTTCTTAGGAAGCACCGCGTTGATCGTGATATCCGGTTCGAATGCGGGCAGCGCCACGGTGCCGCCGGCAGGTACGACGCCGACGCCGCCTCCGCGCGCGGCGCAGGCCGCCAGGATCCCTCCGGCGACGACCACGGCAAAGGCAATGTGCTTATTGAGCATGGGTACACCTCTTTCTCTTCCTCGACGCTAACGTGCCAGGATGAAAAAAGATTAAATCGAGATCGAATCGCGCATCGCAGCCGCCAAGTTCTGCAGCGCGGGGTCGGTCGCGTCGCGCGAGGCTTGAACGAAGGCGTTGCGAGCCTCGGAGCGCCTGCCTTCCTTGAGGAGCAACGCGCCGAGGGCGAGTTGGGCGCGTGCGTAGGTGGGCGCCAAAGCCAGCGCGCTGCGCAGTTCGCGTTCGGCGCCGGCGGCGTTTCCGAGACGTTCCTCCGCCAGCGCGAGGTCGTAGTGCGCGACGGCATAGGCCGGATTCGAGCGCAGCAGCTTTCCAAAGTCGTCCCGGGCGGCCCCGGCGTCGCCGGCCCGCAGCGCGACGATCCCGCGGGAATAGAGGGCGCGGGCCGATTCCGGATCGAGCGCCACGTAGCGGTCGGCGACCGCGCGCGCTTCGCCGAGGTCTCCGCGCGCGAGATCGACGGCGACGAGGTTTGCCATGGCGGCGAGGAACCCGGGATCGAGGGCGATAGCCGCGCGGAGACTGCGCGCTGCGTCGTCGTAGCGTCCCAGGTTCGCATAGGCGACGGCCGCGTCGTACCGCGCCGTGGAACCCTTGGGCTCGGGTGGGTTCAGCGACACGACCCGGTCGAACTCGGCCGCCGCAGCGGAAAACTTGCCCGCGGAGAGGGCCTCGAGCCCGAGACGGAAACGCTCCTCGACTTCACGGGAGACGGCCATGGCGCGCAGCGCCGGTACGGAGGTCGTCCGCGGCACGGGCGTCTGCATTGGGTAGGTTTGAGCGAGTGCCCCCGTGGTTATGAAGCCGCTCGCGAGCAGAAGGAGAAGCGCAACCCGCATCGCTGGTGTTCTAGCGCGCGTGAGGACCCGGCGGCAGCTCCGCGGCGCGCCACTCCGCAGCGCCGGCCGCGCGTTCGGGCCGGCACTCCCATCCCTTGCGGCCGGCCGACGTAATCGGCCCGAGCAGGGGTGGAGATTCGGACGCGACGAGCTGGCCCGCGAGCAGGTCTTCCAGGGAACCGGCGCGGGCCAGTGCGGCCGCTCCGCAGCATATTGCGCCTGCCAGAAGTACCGCTCCCAGCAGCCGCCGCCAGATGGCGCTTGACATCGGTTTCAATTATAGCCGAAGTTCTAAGGAATCCGTGAATCGCACCCGCATTTTTGCAACGGCGCTGCTCGCCTGCTTTCTGCCGGCGTCCCCCGCCGGGGCGCAGACGGCCTTAGTGGTCGGCTCCGTGCGCGATCAGCACGGGGCGGCCGTCGCGCGCGCGGCCGTAACGGCGTTCGCCCGCTCGGGCGTTCGCCTCGGATCGGCCACGACCGACGCCGCCGGGACGTTCGCGCTGGCCGCCGAAGGCGCCGCGCGCCTTGCAATCGCCTGCCGGTACTGCATGCCGGTGGAGCTCTCCGTCCAAGACGGGCAACCGGCCGTCGCCATCGTCCGGCGCTTCGACGCGCTTTTCGACGATTCGCCGTCGCCGGCCGACCTCGCGAATCTGCCCTACGCTCACGTCGAATCCGCGATGGCGCTTCGTCCCTACACGCTGCTGCGTCAGACGACGGCCGCGCTGCCGGGATCGCAACTCAGCGACCGCGGCTTGTCGCCCAGCGACGCGCTACTTTTCGACGCCGGCGTACCCAACTACGATTTCGCCGACGGCACCTCGCCGTACGAGACGATTCCGCAAGCGTATCAGCAGACCGGCGCGATTGCTCCGCCCGAAGACGCCTTCGCGTACGGCGACCGCGCCGGTTCCGGGATCGTCGCGCTCGATCCGTTCGACGACGGCAACGCGGGCGCGGCGTTGACCGGCAGCGATCAAACGTTGCGGCTTCAGGCCGGCTCGGATTTCGCGCGCGTCGTCGCCGCGACGTATAGTAATGCGTCGGAGTCGCGGCAGCGCTCCGACGCCGAACTCCGGTTGCCGCTCTCGACCGCGCAAACGTTGGAGTTTTCGGGAGGCACGTCGCAGGGACGGCAATACGGCGACCCGCTTTCGGCGCTGAATTCGAGTTTCAGTTTCGCGCGCGCCTCGTTCGACGACGCGCAGCCGAACGCCGATCTCTACGCGTCATACGTCGTCGACCGCGGCGGATACGGCGCCGCCTTGGGCGGAACGGCGCTCTCCGACGTATGGTCGGATTCAAGCTTCAGCGCGGGTGCGCGTTCGCGCGGGCCGGTCGCGCTCTTCGCCGATGCGTCGGATCGCTTGTCGACCGGAATCTACGACGACTCTTTCTACTCGCAGGCGCGCATCGCCGGCACGCTGACGCAGACGCGTTTCGACGCCGGCATCGATGCGACGAGCAGCGACGTCGACGCGAGTGCCGGCGTCGGCCTGTTCGGCGCCGGATTCACCGGCGGATCGTACGGCACGTCCGTTCCGGCGAGCGCCCGGCTCGCTACGCCGTCGGTTCTCGTGAAGCTTTTTCCCGATTCGAAATGGAGTGCGAACCTCGGCGCGAGCGGATCGTTTACGTTGCCGAACCTCTGGCAGCAGTACGCGCCGAACGACGGCGACGATGGACTGGTCTACGACCGCAACGCGCTCTACGACGCGACGCTCACCTACACCGATCAAGCGCGCCTTCGCGTATCCGTCGAAGGGGCGTTGCAGCACGTCGCGGGATCCACTAACGGCACCGTCACGTCGACCGGCGTCTCGGTCGCATGGCAGATCGCACCGGCGATCTCGCTACGCGCTTGGACGATGCACGTCGACGATACGACCGTCGCCACTCCGCCGTACAGTCCGTTCTACCCGTCCGGGACTCCGGCGACGGTCAACGCGTTCTGGCTGACGTACGACAACGGCGGCGCCCTGCGTGTCGATGCCGTCTATCGGCGCGATCTTCTCAACGGAGCGCCGTTCGAGCACGTCGACGGCGACATCTCGGGTCCGATTACCGGACGGCTACGATGGTACGCCGGCGTGGAAGACCGCCAGCGCACCACCTATCTCGACGTCGGCCTCCGCCTTACCAGCCCCTAGGGGGAAGCCCTTACAGTTACTCCTCGCGACGGCCGTGCGGCCGCCGGCGCCGGCGCATCGGCGGGGCGCCCGGAGCATCCGCAGCGGGTGTGGTAGCCGCAACCGGCGGAGCCTCGACATTTTCGGCCGGTTCGGCCGCCGGTCGTGGTAGGCGGCGTCCGTCGCGATCGCCGCGATTGCCGCCTCGATCACCGCCGCGGTCGCCGCTGCCGTTGCTCGAACCCAACACCGCTTTGCGCGAGAGGTTGAGGCGGCCTTGGCCGTCGACTTCCATGACCTTCACGGTGATCTCGTCGCCGACGTCGACGACGTCTTCGACGCGCTCGACGCGTTGCGGCGCCAACTGGCTGATGTGCACGAGACCTTCCTTGCCGGGAAGGATCTGCACGAACGCGCCAATCGGGATCACACGCGTGACTCTACCGGTGTAGGTTTCGCCGACGACGATCTCTTTGGTGAGGTTTTCGACGATCTGTTTCGCCTTGTCGCCGGATTCGCCGTCGAGCGACGTGATGTAAACCGAGCCGTCGTCCTCGATGTCGATCTTGGTGACGCCCGTGTCGGCGATGATCTTGTTGATTACCTTGCCGCCGGGACCGATCACGTCTTTGATCTTGGCCGGATCGATCTTGAGCACGATCATGCGCGGAGCGTACTTGGAGAGTTCGGTGCGCGGTTCGGCGATCGTCTCGGCGAGTTTGTCGATGATGAAGTAGCGCGATTTCTTCGCCGCGGACATCGCCTCGCGCATGATCTCCAGCGTGATTCCCTGGACCTTGATGTCCATTTGGATCGCCGTGATGCCGCGCTTGGTGCCCGCCACCTTGAAGTCCATCTCGCCGAGCGCGTCCTCGAGGCCCTGAATGTCGGTGAGGATCGCGTACTTGTCGCCTTTGAGAATCAATCCCATCGCCACGCCCGCGACGTGACCGGTGATCGGAACCCCCGCATCCATCAGGGCGAGCGTCGAGCCGCATACCGACGCCATCGAGGAGGAACCGTTCGACTCGAGCACTTCGCTCATGACGCGGATCGTGTACGGAAACTCGTCCTTCGGAGGCAACACGGGCAGCAGCGCGCGCTCCGCTAGGGCGCCATGGCCGATCTCGCGCCGGCCGGGACCGCGCATCGGGCGCGTCTCGCCGACCGAGAACGGCGGAAAGTCGTAGAAGTGCATGTAGCGCTTATCTTCGAGCGCAACGATGCCGTCGAGCCGCTGAGCGTCGCTCGACGAGCCCAGCGTCGCGGCCGTGAAAACTTGCGTCTGACCGCGCGTAAAAACGCCCGAGCCGTGAACGCGCGGCACGAAGTGCACTTTCGTCCAAATCGGCCGGATTTCGTCGGCTTTGCGGCCGTCCGGGCGGATCTTCTCGTCGACGACCATCGTGCGCAACTCGTCCTCTTCCATTGCCTTGACGATCTTGTCGAACTCTTTGGAAGTGGCCGGCACTTCGAGCAGCGCTCGCACGTCGGCATCTTTCTTGCCGCAGCGCGTCAGCGCTTCATCGACGCTCAGGAGCGCGAACGCGCGCTCGCGTTCGCCTTTGTCGACGATGCGCATCGCCTTGGCGACGTCCTTGGCGAAGCTCTTGCGTACCCATTTCTCCAGGTCGGAGTTGACCTTCTGAACCGGATACTCGCGCTTTTTCTTGCCGTTGCGTTTCGCGAGCTGATCGATGGCCTTGACGATGCGCTTGATCTCGCCGTGCGCGAACTCGACCGCACGGAGGAAATCTTCCTCGTCGATCTCGCGGCCGCTGCCTTCGACCATCATCACCGCATCGGCGGTGCCGGCGACGACGATCTCCATCCCGCCGGTTTCGTATTGCGGGAGCGTGGGGTTGGCGACGAACGCGCCGTTCTCGTCGCGTCCGACGCGGATCGCCGCCACGGTTTTGTCGAACGGAATGTCGCTGAGCGCGAGTGCGGCGCCGGCCGCACAGACACCGAGCACGTCGGCATCGAGTTCGGGATCGATCGAGAGCACGGTCGCAACGATCTGCACGTCGTTGCGGAAGCCGGCGGGAAAGAGCGGCCGAATCGGCCGATCGATTTGCCGCGAACTGATCACGGCGTGTTCGCTCGGACGGCCCTCGCGTTTGATAAAACCGCCGGGAATTTTTCCGGCGGCGAACATCTTCTCTTCGAAGTCGCAGGTGAGTGGGAACCAGTCGATGCCTTCGCGCGGTTTGGCGGAGGCGGTGGCGGCGCAGAGCACGACGTTTTGATCGCCGTAACGAACCAGCGCAGAGCCATTGGCTTGCTTCGCGAGTTCGCCGGTCTCGATGATCATCGTGCGCCCGCCGACCTCAAGGGTCACTGAATCGGGCACGGTGTCTCCTAATTGCTTTCGCTTTGTTTTATGTTTAACTCGCCGCAATTCGGGGGCTTCGGGAAGCGAACCTTCCGAAGGACTGCGGCGCGAGCGCCAAAATGACGGCGGAATGCGACTTTTGGCTCTCCCGGCCTTAGCTTGCGTGCTGCTGGCAGGCGCGGCCCCCTTGCCTGCGACCGCACCGGAGCCCGTGACCGGCGCGCACGCGATGGTCGTCACCGAGCAGCGGTATGCGACGCTCGCGGGCTTGCGGATCTTGCGAGCGGGCGGCAACGCCGTCGACGCGGCGGTTGCGGTCGGCTACGCGCTCGCCGTCGTCGATCCGTGTTGTGGAAACATCGGCGGCGGCGGTTTCATGCTCGTGCGCACGCAGGCCGGGAAAGAACGCTTCATCGACTTCCGCGAAAAGGCGCCGGCAAGCGCGAGCCGCGACATGTATCTCGACGCGCGCGGACGCGCGGTCACCGAACGCTCGCGCAAAGGCTGGCTCGCGGTCGGCGTTCCGGGCACCGTGCTCGGCATGGAAACCGCGCGGCGCGAGTTCGGCACGATGTCGCGCGCGTCGCTGATGGCACCGGCGATTGCGCTCGCACGCGACGGGTTCACGCTCGCCGGCGGAGACCTGATCCCATTCGACGGTGCACGGTCGCAAGGCGGTGGGGGCGCGTACGGTTTCGCATCGCAACCCAACGTACGCGCGATATTTATGCACGACGGACGCCTTCCACCCGCCGGCGCCGTACTCGTGCAGCCGCAGTTGGCGCGCACGCTGATGGCGATATCGTCGGGCGGTCCGGATGCATTCTATCGCGGCGCGATCGCACGCAGCATCGTGGCGGCAAGCCGTGCCGGCGGCGGAATTCTCGCGCTCGAGGATTTTGCGCGTTATCGCGTCGAGGAGTCGCCGCCGGTGCGATGCACCTATCACGGTTACGACGTCGCCTCGGCGCCGCCGCCGAGTTCCGGCGGCGTGACGCTCTGCGAAATTCTCGACGTCATCGCGCCGTTTCCGCTACGCGCGTGGGGATGGCACAGCGTACGAAGCGTCCACTACGTCACCGAAGCCGAGCGGCGCGCGTACGCCGACCGCAACGCATACTTGGGCGACCCCGACTTCGTCCGCGACCCGGTCGCGCGGCTGCTCTCCCCGCAATACGCGGAAACGCTGCGCGCGCAGATTTCGCCCGACCGCGCGACGCCGTCAATCGACGTCAAGCCGGGGCTGGGAACGCTCGCGCACGAGGGCGGCGATACGACGCACTACTCGATCGTCGATCGTTGGGGAAACGCGGTCGCGGTCACCTACACGCTCAACGATTGGTTCGGCGCGGGCGTCATCGCCGGCGATACCGGCTTCTTTCTCAACGACGAGATGGACGATTTCACGGCCAAGCCGGGATCGCCGAACATGTACGGTTTGGTGCAGGGCGCGCGCAACGACGTTGCCCCCGGCAAGCGACCGCTTTCGTCGATGGCACCGACGATCGTCACGAAAAGCGGGCGCGTGATCCTGGTAACCGGCAGCCCCGGCGGCTCGCGCATCATCACGATCGTGCTCGAAACGATACTCGACGCGCTCGTTTACGGAATGAACGTCAGGGAATCCGTCGACGCGCCTCGCACGCACATGCAGTGGCTGCCCGACGCGGTGGAGTACGAACCCGGCGCGCTCTCGGCTTCGGCAATCGCATCGTTGAGTTCGATGGGCTACGCGCTGCAGAGCCGTTCGCCATGGGGCAGCGCGCAAGCGGTTTTCGTCGACCCCGCGACCGGCATTCGCTACGGCGGCAGCGACCGCCGGCGACCGTCGGGTGCCGCGCTCGGGTATTGAGCGCAGCGTCGCCAGGGCACGAGGTGCGGCCCCTGGTATAACGGCCTCCATGAAAACGCTGACGCCGGCGCGCCGCAAGGAACTGGAACTCAAAGCCAACGACGTGCGGCAAGGGATCATCCGTTCGCTGCTCGCCGCCGGATCGGGTCATTCGGCAGGTCCGCTCGACATGTCCGACGTCTTCACGGCGCTCTACGGATTCCTGATGCGCCACGACCCGGAACGTCCCGACTGGCCGGAGCGCGACCGGCTATTGCTGTCGTGCGGCCACATCGCTCCGGTCCGTTACTCGGCGATGGCCAACTTCGGATATTTTCCGGTCGAAGAATTGCTCACGCTCCGCAAATTCGGCTCGCGGTTGCAGGGGCATCCCGAACGCGTCTCGCTGCCGTCGGTCGAAACGACGTCGGGACCGCTGGGCGAGGGGCTCGCTCAAGGCGTCGGCATGGCGCTCGGCGCGAAGATGGACGAGAAAGACTTCCACGTGTGGGTCGTCACGTCGGACGCGGAGCATCAATGCGGACTGCATTGGGAGGCGGTGCTGACGGCGGCGAAGTTCCACCTCGATAACCTTACGAGCATCGTCGACCGCAACTTCATTCAAATCGACGGCAGCACCGAAGACGTGATGCCGCTCGAACCGCTCGCCGATAAATACCGCGCGTTCAATTGGGAAGTCTTCGAGTGTGACGGCAACGATATCGCGGAGTTCATCGCGACCGTCGAGCGCGCGCGAAAGGTCTCCGGCAAACCGCAGGTGGTGATCGCCCACACGGTGCCCGGCAAGGGCGTCTCGTACATGGAAGGCGACTACACGTGGCACGGCAAGCCGCCCAACGCGCAGCAAGCCGCCGATGCGTTGCGCGAACTCGGCGAGCAGAGGGAAAGGATTCTCGCCGATGTCTAGCACCGGTACGGGCGTGCTCGACGCCGCCGCCTCCGCGATGCATCTGCTCGACTATCGCGGCGGGGATCTCAAACAAGTGCCGACGCGCAACGGCTTCGGCGAGGGTTTGATCGAGGCCGGCACGCGCAATCGCGACGTCCTCGGCATCTGCGCCGATCTCGCCGAGTCCACGCGCTTCGAAGGGTTCAAGAACGCGCATCCCGCGCAGTACATCGAAATCGGCGTCTCCGAGCAGTTGCTCGTGGCGATGGCGGGCGGCCTGGCGTCGGTCGGGAAGATCCCGTGGATCGCGAGTTACGCGATGTTCAATCCGGGCCGCTCGTGGGAACAAGTGCGCACGATCATGGCGCTCAACGAAACCAACGTGAAGATCGCCGGAGCGCACGCGGGCGTCTCGGTCGGTCCCGACGGCGCCACGCACCAGGCGATCGAAGACATCGCCATCATGCGCGTGATTCCGCACATGACGGTCGTCGTGCCCTGCGATGCGGCGCAGACCAAAAAAGCGACGCTCGCGCTATCGGAGCGTTGGGGTCCGGTCTACCTGCGTTTCGGACGCGAGAAGTCGCCGGTCGTCACCAGCGCGCAGACGCCGTTTGAAGTCGGCGTCGCGCAGACGTTTCGCAAAGGCGGCGACGTTGCGATCGTGGCCTGCGGCATCCTCGTCTACAACGCGTTGATCGCGGCCGACGAACTCGCGCGCGACGGAATCGAATGCCGCGTCGTCAACAACCATACCGTCAAACCGATGGACGAAACCGCAGTCGTCGACGCGGCGGCCACGTGCGGCGCGGTCGTCACCGTCGAAGAACACCAAAAGCACGCCGGCATGGGCTCGCGCGTCGCCGAGATTCTTGCACAGAAACGGCCGGTTCCGATCGAGTTCGTCGGCGTCGACGATCGATTCGGACAGTCGGGCGATCCCGTCGAGCTCATCGAGTTCTACGGCATGGGCGTCGGTGCGATCAAAGAAGCGGTTCGCCGCGCCCTCGCCCGCAAACAATAGCTTAGCAACGTAGGGAGCCTTCCTTAGCGGCGCAAGCCTAAGTCGGCGATCAACGTGCGATACCGTTCGACGTCTTTGCTCTGAAGATAGTTGAGCAAGCGACGGCGCTGCCCGACCTGCAGCAACAGGCCGCGACGGCTGTGGTGATCCTTCTTGTGGACCTTCAGGTGCTCGGTGAGCATGTTGATCGATGCGGTGAGCACCGCGACTTGCACTTCAGCCGAACCGGTGTCGTTGGACCCGCGGCCGTATTTGGTGGCGATCTCGGCTTTGCGTTCTTTGGTGAGAGGCACGAAACGAACTCCTTATCCAGGATGGTCTCGCTCGGGTACAGGCGCGGCGCTCCGCGCGCGTCCGTCCCGGCGACCGGGCTACCATAGCAGACGGCTGGGGGGTGAAGCAACCCTTTTGGCGCAATCGGCGCGATGTGGAGACGCCGTTCCTCGTCCCCGTTATCTACGGTTCGGTGCGGACCGCACGTCAAGGCATCAAAGCGGCGCGCTTCGTGCACCGGGAGTTGCTGCGCCGCGGCATGGATGCGGTGCTCGTCGATCCGCTGGAAAAGCCGCTTCCTCTGCTCGATCGCATGTATAAGGAGTTTCCAAAAGGCGAGGCGCCCGCCGTGTTGGAAGAACTCGCTGCGCTCTTTCGGCGCGCCGACGGCTTCGCGATCGTCTCCGGCGAGTACAACAATGGCATTCCGCCGGCCCTCAAGAACATGCTCGACCACTTCCTTGAAGAGTACTTTTGGCGGCCGGCCGCAATCGCGTGTTACTCCGGCGGACGCTGGGGCGGCGTGCGCGGCGCGATGCAGTTGCGCATGACGCTCGCGGAGATGGGAATGGTGACGATACCGAGCCTCTTCCCGAGCGCGCACGTGGGCGACGCGTTCGCCGAAGACGGCACGCCGTCGGATCCCAAGACGGTGGAGTACGCGGCGCAGTTCTTCGACGAATTCACGTGGTACATGGAAGCGTTGCGCGCGCGCCGGCGAGCCGGCGTACCGTACTAGGAACGAGCGACGGATTGAATCTCGAGATCGCAGGGAAAACCGCGCTGGTCACCGGCGCGAGTTCGGGGATCGGCGAAGCGGTCGCGCTTGCGCTCGCGCGTGAGGGCGTGCGGCTGGCGATTGGTGCGCGCCGCGCGGAGGCACTCGACGCGCTTGCGGAGCGCGCGCGATCGCTGGGCGCCGCGGATGCGCGCGGATTCGCATTCGACCAGCAAGACGCCGCCTCGATCGCGGCAATGCTCGTCGCGGTGCGGGCAGCATTCGGCGAGGTCGAGATACTCGTGCTCAACGGCGGCGGCCCCAAGCCCGGCCGCTTCGACGAGATGACGCTCGACGATTGGGACGCCGGCTATCGCACGGTGCTGCGCAGCATGCTCGCAATTACGAGCGGCGTGTTGCCGGCGATGCGCGCCGCGGGCTGGGGACGCATCGTCGCGCTGACGTCGTCGTCGGTAAAACAGCCGATCGGCACGCTGGTGCTCTCGAACGCATTTCGAACGGGCCTCGTGTCGGCGCTGCGCACGCTCGCCGTCGACGTTGCCGGCGAGGGAGTAACCGTGAACTGTATCGCCACCGGTCGAGTGGACACCGCTCGGCTGCGAGAACTCTACGGCGGCGACGATGCGGCGATGCACGCCGCGGCCGCAGCCGACGTGCCGATGAAGCGCGTCGCGACGCCCGAAGAGTTCGCGCCTCTGGTAGCTTTTCTGTGCGGACGGCCGTCGAGCTACGTGACGGGCCAGACGATTTCGATCGACGGCGGCCTGACGCGGGGCGTCTTCGGTTGACCCAGGCCGGCGAAGCGGAGAACGTGTTCGTGCGCGTCGCGCGTCGCGCCGACGTCGCACCGGGCGTGGCGACGATCGTACGCGCCGGCGCGCACGAGGTCGCGATCTTCGACGTCTCCGGCGAACTGCACGCGTACGAAAACTGTTGTCCGCATCAGGGCGGCCCGATCGGCGAAGGCATCGTCGACGGCGAGACCGTGACGTGCCCGTGGCACGCGTGGTGTTTCGACCTGCGCGACGGCTCGATGACGATCGGCGACTTCGCCGCGTTGCTGCCGTTCGGCGTGCGCGTCGACGGCGACGACGTCTACGTTTCGACCGAACCGGCGAGCGAGCGATGAGCGGCGAGGTTGCCTGGGACGGGCGCGAAGGAACCGCCGGCGGCGCGGTTTTCGGAGAGGCCCTGGCGGCGCTCGCGCGCGAGCGCGAGGTGGCGGTCGAAACGCTTGGAGAAGCGGCCGGCCTGACGCCGGAGGAGTTCGCCGCCGTCGTTGCCGGAAAGCGCCGCGTCGGCGTCAGCGCTCTCGCGCGGTTCGCGACGGTGCTGCGTCTAAAGCCGATCGAGTTTTTGCAGCGCGCCAAAATCCTCTCGCTGGAGGTCTTTGCGTTCGGGCTCGATCCGCTCTACTTTCTGCCCGAAGGGCCGGTGCGCTATGACGCGCGCATCTATATGCGCGAGATCAATCCCCGCCATCGAGTTCCCGAGGGCGACATGACGCGCCGCAATCAGACGCTCAAGGCACTGGCGGAGGACGCGTTGCTCGACGCGGGCGGTAAGACGGAAGTCGAACTGGCCTACTTGCTGCGGGCGGCCGTCGAACAGACCGGCGGCACCCTGTAGGGTTCTTCGCGGGGGCACCGCGAACGAGGGGTTCCTGATGCAAGGAGTCGAGGGAAAACGGATCGCCGCGCTGATCGGCGACGGCTTCGAGGAAGTCGATTTGATGGAACCGCGGCGCGCGCTTGAAGACGCCGGAGCGGTGGTGACGATCGTCGGGATCGACGATCGCGCCAAGCAGCGCATTCGTGGGAAGCGCGGGCTGGAAGACGGCCAGGGCGTGAAGGCCGAGGAGTTGGTCGCGGACTGCACCGCCGAGGATTTCGACGCGCTGCTCGTTCCCGGCGGGACCTCGCCCGACCACATCCGCGCCGATCGCGACGTCCAGCGTTTCTGCCGCGAGTTCGACGCCGCCAAGAAGCCGATGTTCTCGATCGGCCACGGCGCTCACGTGCTCATCTCCGCGCAACTCGTGCGCGGGCGCCAGATCACCGGCGCGCATTCGATCGCCGACGACATTCGCAACGCCGGCGGACTCTATCGCGACCAGCCGACGGTGGCCGATTCGAACTGGGTGTCGACGCGAGGCGGCGACGACATCCCGCAGTTTAATCGCGCGATGCTCGAAAAACTCGCAACGATCGCTCCGCCGCTCGTATCGTCGTAAAGTTCCTTTCGTCTTTCCATCTCACGCGATAAACGCCCGTTCACGTTCATGAACGGGCGTTTATCGTCGCTTCATCTGTAAGCGTCACGATATTGCTCCTTGAGGTCGTACACAGAAAGGAGCAAGACCCCATGACGTTGCACGCAATTCGCACAGCCTCGGTGTTCGCACTCGCTTCGGCGTCGCTCGCCGGATGCGGTGGCGGCGCACAGGTACCACCAGCGAACGCCGTCCCTTCGTCGAACGTTTCGCAAGCCGCCCCGATGGACGGTCAATCGTGTGACCGCAGCGACGGTATCAAAGTCCTGCCGTGCCGATTGGCATTCGATTCGATGCAACCTGGCCCGAAGGACGTTGTCGTGAGCAGCGGCGACAACGATCGGCAAACCATCAAAGAACGCGACGACTGCGTCGCTCGGAACGTCGCGACCGTTACGCGCATGTCGAATCATCGCTACGCGGTTACGGCCGGATCTGCAAAAGGTTCGTGCACCGCAAACTTCGTCGCCGCTAGGCAAAACGGCATGCGAAACGACGACAACGGGCATCGCGGCGCTACTCTCACCGTACGAAACGCACCCTAACGGCGCAAAAACCGACGCATCCTCGAACAACGGGACCGGGCTTTCCAGCCCGGTCCCCTCGCGTGCCTCCCTGGAAGATTATGCGGGATCGTAACGAGCGAGCGCTTCACCGTATTGACGTACGGCGAGAAACGACGCGAGCGCGCAGAACGCTAACGTGCCCCAGACCGAGTGCGCGACCGACGCGAGGGTAAAGGCAACCGCGCTCGCGGCGCCGGCCATCGCGACGTAGAGAAGCTGCGCCGCTCCGATGCGAATCGTCGCGCACAACGCGATCAGCGTGCTCGCGACCGCGGCTGCCACCGTCACGACGAGCGTGAGCGGAATCTCTCGCAGGCCCGCAAATGCCGCCGCTGCAGCGACGTACGCGAACGTCGCCGGGACGACGATCGCGCACGGCACCAGCGCCCTCGCGCGCGCGAGTTGGCGGCCGAAGAGCGGCGCGCCCTGCTCGCAAAGATCGAGATGTGGAAAGCGCCCCGGACTCTGCACCAGCGCGACGATGATGCCGAGCACCGAACAGAAAAAGATCGGACCCGCGAGTCCGCGCGGCGCGACGAACCCGGCGACCGCGGCCGTCGCGCACGCAAACGCGAGCGTGCGCCGCTCGGCACGCAAGCGCATTTCGAGAATCGCGATCGTCGCCCGTCCCCTCATGCCAAGGCTTCTTGCGCGGGGGCGTTCGCGAATGCGGCGGCGTCGGCGGGGTTGAGATGCGTCGAAAAAATTGCCCGCGGTCCGGCGGCGACCACGATGCGTGCCGCATACACGGGTTGCGGCCGATCGAGGATGAGGATCTTCGGATTACAGATCAGCGCGCCCGCAAGCGGAATGGCGAAGGCTTCGTGCACGCCGTCGAGCCGTTCCATCAGCAGTTTCGCGTGTGCGAGCGCGCGCCTCGGATCGAGATTCCAGAGCGCGGCGCGGTAGGCGACGTAGCGGTCGAACTCGATCCCCGTCAGCGGTAACGGATCGTGTGGAACGAAGGCAGCGATGCGTTTGCAGTGCGCAGGCTGCACGCGTGGATCGTATTGGTCGAGGAGCACGCACCCGCTCCCGGCCTTGACGATCCCCGCGGCGAGCAAGGCGACGACGTTCGCCTCACGGGCCGACGCGCAGACGCGGACCGCGCGTTCGCCCGGATCGACGTCGAGCGTTACCGGCCCGACCGCCGCGCCGCTCGCTGCGAAGCATGCCTCGCGCATGCGCAAGAGAAAGCTCAAGAGGCCTTCATTCAACGTCCCTTCAAAAGGAAGCCTACCGATACCGATGCTCTCCAACGCCGAAGTCGCCGCCAAACTGCTCGAGACGCGCACGCTCATGGAAATGGCGGGCGAGTCGTTCTACAAGTACATGGCATACGAGAAGGCGGCGGCGTCGGTCGAGAACGCACCGCCCCTGGGCGACCTGCTCGGGGCTGGCGAGCACCTTAAACTCCCCGGCGTCGGCAAGTCGATCGGCGCGGCGATCGAGCAACTGGTGACGTCGGGAACCTCGGATCATCTGGAAGATCTGCACCGGCGCTTCCCTTCTTCGATCCTCGAGGTGCTCTCGGTAAGCGGCATCGGCGTCAAAACCGCCGGCACGCTCTTCAGCGACTACGGCATCGCGTCGCTGGCCGATCTCGAGCTGGCGATCGCGTCGAATGCGCTCGCGGACGTTCCTCGCCTCGGCGCCAAGACGATCGAGAACTGGAAACGCGGCATACTGGCGTATAAGGGACGGCTGCGCCGGACACCCCTAGCCGAGGCGCTCGTCGTCGCCTACGAAGCGATGAGCTTCGTGCGCGAAGGTCCGCCGGTCGACCGCCTGCTGCCCGCCGGCAGTCTGCGCCGCCAAGAAGTCACCGTCGGCGACGTCGATCTCGTGTGCACATCGCCGCACGCCGCCGGCGTCGTCGCGCACTTCACGCGCTGGGAGCGAGCGGAGGCCGTGCTCGCCGAGGGACCGACGAAAGCGAGCATCTGGCTTCCGGGCGGCCTGCAAATCGATCTTCGCGTTCTTCCCGACCACCTCTACGGCAATCTGCTCCAACATTTCACCGGCTCGCGGGAACACAACATCAAACTGCGCGAGCACGCCGTTCGGCGCGGTCTGCGCGTGAGCGAAAACGGCATCTTGAATCTCGAAACCGGCGACGCTACGGTCTGCTCGGAAGAGGCCGGCGTCTACTCGGCGCTCGGCATGCAGTACGTGCCGGCGGAACTGCGCAGCGGGCTCGATGAGATCGACTTGGCACTCGCCGGCGCACTCCCCGCGCTCGTCGAAGCGACCGATCTGCGCGGCGACTTTCACATGCACACGACCTGGAGCGACGGAGACGATTCGCTCGAAGCGATGGTCGCCGCGGCCGCCGCTCGGGGATACGAGTATCATGCCATCAGCGATCACTCGCAAGGGCGCGGACGCCGATTCGGCATGTCGCCAGAACGCGTGCGCGAGCAGCGCCGCGCGATCGAGGCGCTCGGCGACCGCTACGGCGTACGTACGCTCTGCTCGAGCGAAGTCGACATTCACGCCGACGGATCGCTGGATTACGGCGACGACGTCTTGGCGGAACTCGACGTCGTCGTCGCATCGGTGCACTCCGCGATGCATCAGTCGCGCGACGAGATGACCGCGCGCCTGATCCGCGCCTGCGAGAATCCGTACGTGACGATCATCGGACATCCAACCGGCCGGCGGTTCGACGGCGGCGCCGGATACGAATTCGACTACGACGCCGTCTTCGCCGCGGCGGCGCGCACCGGTACCGCGCTGGAGATCGACGGCCAAGCGATGCGTCTCGATCTGCCGGCCCCGCTGGTGCGCAGGGCGAAGTCGTTCGGCGTGACCTTCACGGCCGACAGCGACGCGCACCGGACGCGGGATTTGATCAACGCCGAACTCGCGATCGGTCAGGCGCGGCGCGCGGGTTTGACTAGAGACGACGTGCTCAATGCGAAACCGTTCGAAGAGATGCTCGCATTCGTCAATGCCAAGCGCGTGAGAGCCTCGTGATCGAGACGATTCGCGTCACCACTCCCGACGGAGCGACGGCCGCCGCGCGCGTGGCGGGCGATCGCGGGCCGGCGCTGATTTTCGTTCACGGCGTCGGGTCGACCGCGGCGATCTGGGATGCGCAACTCGACGCGTTTGCCGCGGAGTACCGTTGTAGCGCGATCGAGCTGCGCGGCAACGGCGCGCTGCCCGATCCCGATCCGTCGTTGATTACTCGCGAAGGTCTTGCGAACGACGTGCTCGCGATCGCGGACGCGCGCGGCGTCGATCGCTTCACGCTGGTCGGTTGCAGTCTCGGCGGGGTCGTCGCATTCGAGTTGTGGAAGCGCGTCCCCGAGCGTGTCGAAAGGATGGTCATCGCCGGCAGTTTCGCGCGGTACCCCGAAGCCCAAACCTACGCCGACGGCGTGAAGGCGGCCGCGCGCGAAGCCGGCGACATGCGCGCGTTCGCCGAGTCGCGCGCCGCGAAACTCGGCCTGCCGCCCGAACGGCTGCGCGAAACGATCGAGCAGATGGCGCGCAAATCCGTCGATTGCTACGTAGCCTCGACGCAGGCAACGTGGACGGGCGACTATCGAGACGTGCTCCCGACGATCGGAGTTCCGGCGCTCGTGCTCTGCGGCGAGCGCGACGCCATCGCCCCGCAAGCGCTCTCGGAGGAGATTGCACGCGGCATTCCCGGCGCCACGATTGCGGTCGTCGCCGGCGCCGGCCACGTCGCCAATGCCGACGCGCCCGATCGCTTCAACGCTCTGCTGCGCGAGTTTCTTCAGCGCGACGCACCCATGTCATCCTGACATCGTTAGAGATGCTTTTAGGGCGCGATTCGGCGCTCGGCACTATAGACGTTTGCGCGGCCGTCGCGCACGAAGCCGGCGAGCGTGATGTCGAACTCGCGCGCGAGTTCGACGGCGAGACTGCTCGGCGCCGAAACGGAACAGACGATCGGAATCCGCGCGACCGCACTTTTCTGCAAAATCTCGTAGCCGGCGCGTCCGCTCACCATCAAAATGCAGCGCGAGAAGGGGAGGCGGCCGTCGAGCAGCGCCCATCCCACGATTTTGTCGACCGCGTTGTGGCGGCCGACGTCTTCGCGCGCCACGATCGGCGAACCGGTTTCGTCGAAGAGAGCGGCGGCATGGAGTCCGCCGGTGGATTCGAAGATGCGCTGGGCCTGCCGCATGCGCTCCGGCAGCGAGTAGAGCAGTTCGGGTGCGATCGACAACGCGTCGTCGAGCGGCGCCACGCCGCGGTCGCGCAACGAGTCGAGTTGCGCGCGCCCGCAGACGCCGCACGCGCTGCTTGCGGTAAAATGCCGCTCGAGCCGCGTCACGTCGGGAAGCGTGCCGCGCGCCAGCTCGATGCTTACGACGTTATAGCGCTGATCGGGATCGAGCGCCGGATCCAAACAATACGTGAGCTGCGCGATCTCCTCGCGCGCGCGAACCAGTCCCTCGCCGAACGCGAATCCGGCCGCTAACTCGAAGTCGTTGCCGGGCGTGCGCATCGTCACGGCGAGCGCGGCCGTCTCGCCGCCGGCGCTCAATCGAAGTTCGAGCGGCTCCTCGGTGACGACGGCGTCTTGTTTGGTCGTGCGTCCGGTACCGTCCAGCGAGAGCACCGTGGTTTCGACGGTGCGCCCCGGCCGGACGCGCATCTCATCCGCCTTCATCGTCGCCGGCGTCGGGCCGGTTTTGCACGTAGGTGGTTCCGAAGCGTCCCTTGATGCAGAGGTTGCCGTGCGTGACGGCGTTCTCGAGCGGCGCCGTGACCTTGACGATCGAGTCGTCCTGAACGTGCAGGCGCAGCGTGCAGCCTACGCCGCAGTAGGGGCAGATCGTATCGGTCTGCGTTTGCCGCGTCTCGTCCCAGAGGCCTTGCGCGCGCAACTCGTGCTCGGAAGAAAACATCAGCGCGCCGGTCGGGCAGACGGCGATGCAGTTGCCGCAGTAGACGCAGGCCGAGTCGGGGAGCGGAACGTCGTACTCGGTGGAGATGCGCGCGTCGAATCCGCGACCGGCAGTCGCGATCGCAAACGTGTTCTGCGCGTCGGCGCCGCAGGCTTCGACGCACTTGTAGCAGAGAATGCACTTCGAGTAGTCGCGGACGTACAGCTCGTTGTCGATCTTCACCGGCTGCGCGACGGTGGCGGCGCTTTCGCCGTAGCGGCCGGGATCGGCGCCGTACCGGCGCGTGTAGCGCTGCGCGTCGGGCGCCGTCGAAAGATCGACCGACGATCCCAAAAACTCCAGCACCATTTTGCGGCTGTGGCGCACGCGCTGCGAATCGGTGTGAATCTTCATGCCGTCTTCCGCTTTGCGCGCGCACGCCGGCACCAGCACGCGGGAGCCCTCCAGCTCGACGACGCAGACGCGACAGGCGTTCACCGGCGTCAGCGTCTGCAGATAGCAGAGCGTCGGGGTCTCGACGCCGGCGACGTTGCACGCGTCGAGTATCGTCGAACCGTCCGGCACGGTGACGAGACGTTCGTCGATCGTAACGGCGAGGGCGCGCCGCGGCGCTTCCGGCGGACGCAAGGGTAGCGGTCCGCGAATCACGGCGCCGCCTCGGGAAATACGCCGGCAAGCTTTTGGGCCGACGCGATCGCATTGGCGGCGGTCTGACCGAGTCCGCAGATGGATGCGTCGCGCATGACGCGTGCGACGTCGTCGAGCAGCGTGAGGTCGATTACGTGGAGCGCTTCTTCTTGGCGCACGGTGCCGACGCGGCACGGCACGCACTGCCCGCACGACTCGTCGCGGAAAAACCGCGCGATGCGCTGCAGCACCGGCATCAACGGCGTCGCGCGGTCGAATACCGCAACCACGCCGGAGCCGAGCGTCGCACCGGCCGCGCGCGCGCCTTCGAACGAGAGGGGCATCGAGAGCGCGTCGCGTCCGACGAAACCGCCCGCCGCGCCGCCGAGCAGAATCGCCCCGACCTCGCCGGCCGTGGGAGCGCCGGCGAGTTCGAGCAAAGCGCCGAGCGTGGTTCCGTGTTCCACTTCGTAGACGCCGGGCCCGCGCACCGCGCCGGAGAGGCAGAAGAGTCGCGTTCCGGTCGAGTCGGGCGTTCCAAGCCGCGCGTACGCGGCGCCGCCCTCGAGCACGATGTGGGGAAGATTCGCGAGCGTCTCGACGTTGTTGATCAGCGTGGGCTTGCCGAAGAGTCCCGACTCGACGGGGAACGGCGGCTTGCTGCGCGGCTCGCCGCGTTTGCCTTCGATCGAATTGAAGAGCGCCGTCTCCTCGCCGCAGATGTACGCGCCTGCGCCGCGCCGGATCTCGACGTCGAACGCAAATCCGCCGCCCATCACGTCGCCGCCGAGCAACCCCTCGCGACGAGCCGCCTCGATCGCGTTGGCGAGCCGCCGCGCCGCCAACGGATACTCGCCGCGCACGTAGATGAAGCCGCGTTCGCAACCCGCGGCAAATGCGGCGATCGTCATCGCCTCGATCACGGCGAATGGATCGTGCTCCATCAGCACGCGATCCTTAAACGTTCCGGGTTCCGATTCGTCGGCGTTGCAGACGAGGTAGTGCGGCTGCGCGGTAGCGGCTGCGACCGATTGCATCTTGCGACCGGCAGGAAACGCCGCGCCGCCGCGCCCGAGCAGCTTCGACGCGACGACCTCCTCGACGACGCGCTCGCGTCCCAACTGCAGCGCGCGCGCCAGCGCCCGATAGCCGTCGTGCGCGCGATACGCCGCGATGCTCTCCGGATCGACGCGTCCGACGCGCCGCAACAGCCGCAGCGGCGATCCGCCGACGCGCGGCGCAGTCTCTTCGCAAACGCCGGCGCCGGGATTCGAGAGTAAGGCGCGCGCGTCGCCGGAGGCGATCGGCGCGATCTGACGTTCGATCGGTTCTTCACCGGCCACGAAGAGCAATGCCGCCGGCGCGCGATCGCACAGGCCCAAGCACGGACTGCGCTGCCAGGTGGCGTGCCCGTCGGACGTCGGCGAGCCGGCCGTTCCGCACGCGGATTCGAGGGCGGCGCATACTTCTGGCGCGCCGGCGTTCGCGCACACGACGTCGTCGCAGACGTGAAGCACCGACGGCGGACGCGGCGTCGTGGAGAACATCGCGTAGAAGGTCGCGACGCCGTAGGCATCCGCCGGGGGAACTGCGAGACGCTCGCACGCGTAGTTCAACGCACCCCCGCTGATCCAACCGGCGCGCGCGTTGATCGCGTGCAGCACGGGGAGCAGGAGATGACGCCGCCGGCGCGCGGACGCTCCCGATTCGCCGAGCGAATCACCCAGCACGCGATCGACCGCGGCGCGTTCTTCGGCCGTCGGCACCGCGCCGGTGAAGTGTGCGTCCACGCTACGCCTGCGCGAGCCGTTCGACCCGCACGGCCGCGGCTTTGAACTCCGCGGTTCCCGATTTCGGATCGGTCGCGTCGATCGTCAGGAGATTGGTGGCGACCTCGTCGTTGAAGTGCGGCGTCATGAAGACGAGCCCCGCGCGCAATCCGTCGTCGATGCGCACCGGAGCGGTCACCGATCCGCGCCGCGAACTCACGCGCACGCGTTCGCCGTCGCGGAGTCCGTAGCGCAACGCATCCGCGGGCGAAACGTCGAGCGTCTCGCCGCGGCGCAACGGCGACGCGTATCCTCCGCTCTGTACGCCGGTATTGAAAGAGTCCAAGCGCCGTCCGGTCGTCAGGCGCAGAGGAAACTCGTCGTCGAGCGCCTCGACCGGCGGGTCGTGGTCGACCGCCGCAAATGGGGCGCGGTGTCCACGGATAGGATTTTCCCAGAGCCGCGCGTGCAGAAAGAGTTCGCCGGGATGTTTCTCGTCGTAGCACGGCCACTGAATGCCGTCGAGTTCCTCGAGACGCGCGTAGCTCATGCCGGTATGCCACGAGGAAAGCGAGCGGCATTCGTTCCAAATGTCTTCGGCCCGAGCCTCGCCCCAGTCGTGACCCAAACGATGCGCGAGCGCGTAGAGGATCGCCGAATCCTCGCGCGCCTCGCCCGGCGGTTCGAGCGCCTTACGTACGCGCTGCACGCGCCGTTCGCTGCTCGTTACCGTGCCTTCGCCTTCGCACCAGCCCGATGCCGCCGGCAACACGACGTCGGCCATCTCGCCGGTCTTCGTCAAGAAGATGTCTTGCACGATGAGGCAGCGCAGGCTGCGCAGCAGTGCGGTCGCGCGATGCTGGTCGGCCTCGGACTGCGCCGGATTTTCGCCCAGGACGTAGAGCGTGTCGAGCTCCTTGCGCTCGATCGCATCAAACATCATCGTGAGGTTCCATCCCGGAGTGGGAGGAAGCCAGGCGCCCCAGGCCTGCTCGAATTTCGTTCGTATGTGCGCGTCGCCCACGAACTGGCCCCCGGGATACCGATCGGGCAGAGCGCCCATGTCGCCGCCGCCCTGCACGTTGTTCTGGCCACGCAGCGGACAGACGCCCGAGCCGTACCGGCCGACGTGACCGGTCAGGAGCGCGAGGTTGATCAGCGCGCGCACGTTGTCGACCGCGTTATGGTGTTCGGTAATGCCGAGCGTCCAGCAGAGTTGCGCGCTGGGAGCGCTCGCATACGTGCGCGCCAGCTCTGCGATGCGCTCGCCCGGGACGCCGGTCGTTTTCTCGGCGTATTCGAGCGTGTACGATTCCACTTTGGCGGCATAATGCTCGAAGTGGCTGGTGGCGCGCTCGATGAAGGCACGGTTCTCGAGCCCTGCGGCGAGGATCTCGCGGCCGACGGCATTGGCCAGCGCGACGTCGGAACCGACGTCGAGCCCGAGCCAACCGTCGGCCCAGCGCGCCGAACTCGTCCGGCGCGGATCGATGACGAAGAGTTTCGCGCCGTTGTGAATGCCTTTGAGGACGTGATGAAAGTAGATCGGATGCGTCTCCCGTGCATTCGACCCCCACAAGACGATGACGCCGGTGCGCTCAGCTTCTTCGTAGGAGCTGGTGCCGCCGCCCGCGCCGAAGACCGTCGTCAGACCGACGACGCTCGGGGCGTGTCACGTTCGGTTGCAGCTGTCGATGTTGTGGCTGCCGACGGCGACGCGTGCGAACTTCTGTGCGACGAAGTTCACTTCGTTGGTCGCCTTCGAACAGCTGAACATGCCGAAGGTGCGCGTCCCGTCGCGCTCGCGCGCGTCGTACAACGCCGCCGCGGCGCGATCGAGCGCCTCGTCCCACGTTGCTCGGCGCAGCGAGCCGCCGTCACGCACGAGCGGATGCGTCAGCCGCCGGTATCGTTTCATGAACGACGGTTTCCGGACGGGCGCTGCGTTACCTCGCGCGTTCTTGCGACGGCGTCGTGCGGCGCAGCACGTAGACGGCAATCGCCGCTGCCGCCGCATACGCCGCGGCAATGACGAAGAGCGTAACGTCGCCGGCAAACCACGCAACGCCCAACGCCTCGCCCAGCCAGAAGGTGCCGACCGACATCAGCATGATTCCGACCAGCGCTTTCATGGCGTTTTCGGGTATTCGTGCGAGCGGTTTGTGCAGCGCGAGCGCCGCCGCCGCGACGGCCACGAACGCTGCTGCGGCGCCGGCCGACGACCAGGCGAGCGCGGTGAGACTGGCCGCGCCGAACGTCACGACGATGACCGCGACCTCGAGCCCTTCGACGAAGACGCCTTGAAAGGCGACCGTGAGACCGATCCGGCCCTCGCCGCCCCGCAAGCGCACGGTCTCGCGGTCGAAGACGGCGCGCTCGTCGCGCAAGCGCAGACGTCCGCCGAATCGCAGGACGGCCTTGCGCAGCCAGACGATGCCGAAGACGATGAGAAACGGTCCCGCGACGAGTTGAATCTTGGCTAGCGCCGCGGCGTTGGCGAGCAGCGGACCGAAGAGAGCGACGATGATGGCGAGCGCGCCGGTCGCCAGCGCCGCACCGAGCAATGCGGCGCGCCATCCCTGCGCGTATCCTACGGCGAGCACCACGGTGGCCGCTTCCACGCACTCCACCGCGGACGCCAAGAACGTCGTGCCGCCAAGCACCCAGCCGTGCGTCATCTCGTCATCCTACCCCGGCAATGCTCGGCGCACCAAATCGCCCGCCGTCCGAAGGAGGCGGAGCCTTCCTCACCGCACCTACCGAGCCCGGGCATCCCGCAGGAGGAGTCTACCGTGGATCTTTCGTCGACGATCGTGTACGCGGGCGGCGAGTTCGTCCGTTATGAGGATGCCAAGGTCGGTCTGCTCACCCACGGCCTGCAATACGGCTCGGGATGTTTCGAAGGCATTCGCGGCTATTGGATTCCCGAAGAGGACGAGCTGTTTCTCGTGTTGCTGCGCGATCACTACGAACGGCTAATCACGTCGGCAAAGATTCTCACGATGACGGTTCCAAAACGAGCCGACGAACTCATCGACGTGACGCTCGAACTCTGCCGGCGCAACCACGTGCGAAGGGATCTCTACATCCGGCCCTTCATGTATAAGGCCGCCGAAGACATCGGCGTGCGCCTCCACGGCGTTCCCGACGCTCTCGCGATCGTGCCGGTTCCGTTTACGGCCTACCTCGACACGTCGCGCGGGCTGAACGTCTGCGTGAGTTCGTGGCGGCGTGCCGACGACACGATGGCGCCTCCGCGCGCAAAGATCACGGGGCTGTACGTCAACTCGGCGCTCGCCAAGAGCGAAGCGGTCGAAAACGGTTTCGACGAAGCGATTCTCCTCTCGCACGACGGCCACGTCGCCGAAGGTTCCGCGGAAAACGTCTTCCTCGTGCGACGCGGCGTGGTCTTCACGCCGGACCCGTCGCAGAACGTCCTGGAAGGCTGCACGCGGCGCGCGATCATGGACATCGCGCGCGACGAGTTCGGGCTTCAAATCGTCGAGCGCTCGATCGATCGCGGCGAACTCTACTGCGCGGAAGAGGCGTTCTTCACCGGAACCGCCGCGGGCGTCGCGTACATCTCGTCGATCGACCGGCGTACCGTCGGCGACGGCAACATCGGGCCGATTACGAAGAGCGTCGCTGAGTTCTACGAACGCGTCGTGACCGGTCGCGAACCGCGCTACGAACACTGGATTACGCGCACGTACGCGCCGTCGCAGATGAGGGTTCCGCGCGAAGCGGCGCGCGCCTAGGGATTGCCTCCGCCGCCGAGCAGAGAACCGCCGGATTCGCCGGCGCCGCTCCAGTAGCGGACGTCGGGCGACGTCGTCCCGGGTTCGCTCGGAGCCATCGAAAAGGTGAGGCCGCTGCCCTTGCGCCAGTGCGCAAGGCGCACTTCTTCGGCGTATGCGAGCCGCGAGATCGAGTGAATGAAGCTGCGGCCGAGGTCCTGCGAAGGAAGTGCGGTCGTCATTACGGCGATGACGTAAGGCGCGCCGGAAGCGTAGACGATGCCCGCGTCGTTGAGCGTATCGAAGAACGAGCCTGTCTTGTGCGCGATGGGAACGTCGTCGGGCAGCGGTTCCGGAATCAGCGTGTTGTATTGGTCGTCCTCGAGTATTGAGATCATCTCGTTGGAAGACCATTCGTCGATCAAACGGCGCTGCGCCATCAGGGTGAGCAACCGCACCAGGTCGGCCGGCGACGTGCGCAGTTCGCGTCGCACGCTCCACCCGGTCGTGCGGATGTCGTCGCGCAGATGCGTGCGCGCCAAGCCTAAGTCGCTCATCGAACGGTTGATGTTGCGGCGCCCGACGAGGCGGATCAGCATATTGGTTGCGGTGTTGTCGCTGATGTCGATCATTTTCTCGAGCAGATCCGATACGGCGTATGAAGAGCCGGCCGGTGCGCCGGAGAGTACGCCGGATCCCCAATCCTTGTCGGAGGTCCGCAGCACGACGCGGCGCTGCAGATCGAAGCGGCCGGTTTCGAGTTGATGGAAGACCTCGACCATCACCGGAATCTTGATCGTCGATGCCGCCGGCATGCTCGCGCCCGCGTTGAGGCCGGTGTGATATCCCGTGCTCAAATCGAAGACTTCGAGCGCGCTTGGCGCGGGCAGGCGCGCGGCGAGCTTGCCGGCGTCGCGATGGAGCTGAGCAAGCGGAGCAGGAAGGTAGGCGGCAGCGCGGGCGGTCGTGGCGACCAAGGCGAGAGCGGCAACCGCGATTGCGGCTGCAACGTAACGCTGCATGAGCGCGATTGCGGTGTGCCGCAGCGGCGTTCCTGCCGGGTTTGGGGTTGAAGTCCGGCGAACGCACCGCCGCATGACGGTACGCGATCTTCACGCGGGGCCGCCGCGGCGTTGGAGCGAGGAAATCGGCGGCATCTATTGGCTACCTCGCTTGATCGACAAGACGCGCGCGGCGCTTGCCGGAACGCTCGGCGACTATCTCTTCGGGCAGAGTCCGATGGATCGCGCGCTTCTTCGCGCGCTTGGATTGAGCCATTGCGATTTCGCCGGGATCGTGTGCGACGCGCCCGACGACCGCGCGGTGCTCGAGGCCGTCGCAGCGCGCGACCTGCAGGCGTGCGAACGCGCGCGTGCGTGGAGCGCGACGATGCCGGCGCGCTATCGGCTTTTCCTTTGGCTGCTCGACATCGACGACGGCTATCGCGCGAGCCCGTTCGGTTCGCCGATCAAGTTCGGTGCGAACGCAATATCGCGCACGGTGAAACGGATCTGGCCCTCGCGCGCGGCGGAACGAGCCACTGGCACCGACGCGTCGTCGCGATGATTCCGCGCCATCGCAATCCGTGGGGATGGGCGACCGATCGCCGATTGACGCTGGGAATCAAGTTCGTCGGCCTTCTCGTGCTCGCGTGGATCGCGCTCTCGTTCCTGTTCGGGTTTCTGGCGCGCATCCGCACCGTCGTCTACATTCTCATCGCTGCGATCTTTTTGGCGTATCTCATCCATCCGGCGGTGCGGCGTCTGCGAACGCGCATGCCGCTTGCGGTCGCGATCTTGATCGTCTACGCCGCCATTCTCGTCGCGATCGTGGCGCTCGGATGGTTCGTCGTCCCGCATCTCAGCGACGACGTGAGCGCCTTCGCACAGCACTATCCGGACGTGATGGCGCGAGCCAACAGCTTTCTCTACGATCCCAACGATCCGCTGACGTCGCGTCTGCCCGTTTGGATGCGCGACGAGATCGCACGCATTCCCACCGAGGTCGCGCTCTTCGTGAAGACGCGCGGCATCGAGAGTGCCGGTCACGCGGTGCTCTTGCTGGCGGGCGGGTTTGCGGCGGTCGCGACGTTCGTCATCGTTCCGTTGATGACGGCGTACCTGCTGCTCGACCTCGACCATCTGCGCGACGAGTTCTCGAAGATCGTTCCGCCGCGCCGCTGGCGCGCGACGCTGGATCTGCTGAGCGACGTCGACAAAGTCGTCGGCGGCTTCATTCGCGGACAGTTGCTCGTCGCGCTCTCGGTCGGCGTGCTCGTGGTTATCGCGCTGCTGATCCTCCACGTCCGCTACGCGTTTTTACTCGGGCTGATCGCGGCGATCGGCGACCTGGTACCCTACGTCGGAGCGATTCTCGCATTCTTGCCGGCATTCTCGATCGCGTGGGCGAGCAACGGGCTGCTCAACGCGCTGCTCGTACTGGTCGCGTTCGTCGTGATTTTTCAGGCCGAGGGACATTTGCTCGCACCCAACATCGTCAGTAAGACCGTGCGCTTGAGTCCCTTCATCGTGCTGATCGCGCTGCTGGTAGGCGGCGACCTGGGCGGCATCTTCGGGTTGCTGGTGGCGATCCCGGCGGCGGGAATTCTGCGCGTCGTCGCGATGCGGGTTTTCGCCGTCGCCGCCGAGAACGAGGCCGCACCGTGAACCCCGCGCTCGTGACGCCTCGCCGCGTGGACATCGTCGGCGTGCCGATGGATCTCGGCGCGAGCCGGCGCGGCGTCGACATGGGGCCCTCTGCCGTGCGCTACGCAGGACTGCACGATAAATTGCAGCGGCTCGGAATCGAAACGATCGCCGATCACGGCAACCTCGCGGTGCCGATCCGCGAGTCCGCCTCGGTCGACGACGCAGCTGCGAAATATTTCGACGTTATTGCGAGCGTCTGCGAACAACTGGCCGTTGTGGTCGAAACCGCGGTCCGCGCCGGAGGCTTGCCGGTGGTGCTCGGCGGGGATCATTCGATCGCGATGGGAACGCTGGCGGGACTCACGCGAGCGTACGAAAGGCCTCCCGGTCTGGTATGGATCGACGCGCACGCCGACATCAACAGTCCGCAGAGTTCGTCGACCGGCAACGTGCACGGGATGCCGCTGTGGTTTGCGCTGAAGAACGGAGTCGCGCTCGCCGAGCACGCGACGCAAATCGGGCTGCGCGACGTGGATCCGGGCGAGAAGCGGATGCTGCGCGAGTTCGGCGTCAAAGCCTTTTCGATGAGCGACGTCGACAAACTCGGCATGCCGCGCGTGATGGAGGAGGCGATCGCGATCGCGGGCGGCGGTGGCCGGCCGATTCACGTCTCGTTCGACATGGACGGCATCGATCCGAGCGAAGCGCCCGGTACCGGAACGCCGGTGAAAGGCGGATTGAGTTACCGCGAGGCGCACCTCGTGATGGAGATGCTCTACGACAGCGGTCACCTCGGCTCGATCGAAATGGTCGAGATCAATCCGATTCTCGACCGGCGGAATCAAACGGCTGCCCTGGCGGTTGGATTGATCTGTTCGGGCCTCGGCAAATCGATTCTGTAGGCAGCTCGGCCGACTCGATCACCGTCGTCTGCCTCGGCGCCGGCGGCCTGGCGCGGGCCGGTGCGCGGCGCACGCTGGCGGAACGCGTGACGGCGTCGCATCCCGACGTGCTGTCGTTGAGCGAAATTGACGACGGCGACGCGCTCGCACTCGCAACGCAGTTCGGATATCAGTGGGCGCATCGCGGCGGTCAGGCGCTCTTTTGGAACGCGCGTTTCGTTGCGACGCGCGTGGAGGAATCGTACTTGCCGGCGCCGCCGCTGCAAGCATTCGAGCGGCGCGGTTTGCTGCGGGTCGACGGCCGCTGCGGCAAGCGCGACCTCACGCTGCTCACGACGCGCTTTGCGTCGAATCGCACGCGTGCCCGCGACCTGCGGCTCACGCGCAGCGTGATTCGAGAGGTGCGAGCGCCGAGCGTGTTGCTCTTCGTCGCAAATCCGCCCGAAGTTGGAAGCGCCGCGTTTCGCGATTTAGGATTCGCGCAAGCCGACGCTTACGCGATGCCGGCGCTGATGCTCGCGGCGCGAGGCTGTGCGTTACGGTCGTGCGCGGAGAACGCGAGCGCCGACGGACTCGGCGCGCAACTCCTTGCGCTGGTCAGAGTCTGATCGTCGCTTGCCCTTGGCAGGCGATGCCGCCGCCGCAGACCGCCGGATCCCAACTGGCATCGGCGAGCATGCTCTGAATGCGCGACTCCGTTTGCGCGTCGACGTTCGGCTGAAACTCGACGGTCTTCGTACGGCCGTCTTCACCAACCGTGACGACGAGCGTCACGTGAACGCCGAGCGTCGCGAGTTCCCGGCGCACGCTCGGGTCGAGCACCGGATCGGGCTGCTGCGCGCCGAACGGCAAGTACCCGCCGGTGTCGCGGCCGACGGTGCTCGAAACGGCTCGCACCGCGGGTGAGGCCGTCGTCTGCGGAGCCGCCTCGCCGTCGGTCGTTCCGTTGCCGGCACGCGGCGCAGAGGCCACGACGGGGGCGGTGGATTGGCGATAGGCGGTCGCCGGGGGCGGCGACGAGATGCGGTGCGCCGTGTGCGACAGTTCCACGCGCGTCGCTTCGGAGATGACGCGCTCGGCGCTGCGGACGGGTGCCGCCGCGCGCGGCTGGGGCCGGGGCGGCTCCCGGCGTTGGATCTCGATGTGCGCGACGCGGGTGAAGGTGATCGTTTCGACCGGAGTGCCCGACGTCATCGTAAAGGCGAGCGCCGGAATCAGCAGCGCGGCCAGCACGTGCACGCCGAACGAGGCGAGCAGCGCTCGTCGCATCGGGCCTTGCGAAGCGGCTGCGGTCAGCATCGATTTCCTCCGGACGTCCCCTTCGTCTCAACGTGCGGCCGGCCCCGCGCGTGACGGAGCCGGCCGTGTGACCAAGCGGCGGACGAACGGATTCGCCGGCGCTAGCCTCGCAAGATCACGCGGTTGACGACGAACGTGCCGTAGCTGTAGTACCCGACCAGCGCGACCCGCTCGCCCGGTGAAGGCGTGGCGCCGATGGGATAGATCCGCGTTCCGTTCTTGAGGTCGACGGTCTGGACGGTGCCGTTACGGTGCTGGACGGTCAAGCGATAGGGCGCGAAGTCCGTGACGACACCCAGCATCACGTGATGTTTATCGTACTTGGCCGCGTTCCAATCCGGCTGCCACGTCGTGTACGTCGGATACGCGTACGTTTGCGCGAACGCCGGAGCCGCCATCGAGAGTGCGGCGAACAAGGCTGCGAGCGCGATGCCCGCGGTGGTGAGGTGATTACGTTGCGTCATGTCCCGGAATTACCCGAGCGGCTTCGGCGGTTAAACGAAGAGAACCATTAGAGACCGGCGCCCCACGCGTCCCAGTGCGGGACGCGCGTGCGTGCGAAGAGTTCGATGCGCCGCCGATTGCCGAGCAACCGATCGATCAGTTCTCGGAAGACGGCAGGCTTCTCGCTATGCGCGCCCCGTTGGTGCAGCACGACCTGGCCCTGCGCGAAGTCGAGCAGCGGAAACGGCCGGCCGGTCGGCATCGTCGTCGCCGCGAGCACCAACTCGACCGTCGGCTTGGTGAACGTCGGCGAGACGCCCTGTCCGCGAATGATCCCGCCGCGCGCGTTGGTCTTCACCCACACGTACGCGACACCGCGGTAATGAAGGCCCCAGCGTGCGATCAACTCGAGCGCGAAGTCGAGCCGCGGACACGTCGCCCAAAGAAACAGCGCGGCGCGTTTGGCCATAATTTGCCTTACCGGCAGGTTCGCGAGATCGTCCAACGCCATCAGCGGATAGTGTTTGGCGGCAGCCGCATCTTTGATTTGGCTGCCGTAATAGAACCACGGTGGATCGGCGTAGACGACGTCGTACGGACCGGCCGGAAACGGCGGCAGCGTTTCGTGTTCGGGCGTGGCCGAACGCCGCGCGAGCCGGTGCAGCTGCGCTCGATTCTTGGGAGAGTACGCGTCGAGACGTTTCTTCGCCATTCACCGTCCCTCCGGGAGCAACGCGACGGCACCGGCGACGAGCGCGCCGCAGATCGTCGCTGCGAGATTGACGGCGTCGTTTTCGATCCACGCCGCACCGCGCCGCAGCGCCGCCGGCGAGCCGCACGAATGCGGATTACTTTCGCACGCGCATTCGCAGCGCGCGCACCAGCGTTGCGCCTGCAACCGTCGCGCCGAGCAACGAATCGAAGAGCGCGCCGGCGATTCCGCCGGCAGCGACCGGCCACAAGCCCGCGACGCCGCTCCATCGCGCGACGCATGCAACAACGGCCGCGCCGGCGACGGTCGCGAGCGTTCCAACGAGGGTGACGCCGCCCGACATGCCTCGAGGAACGGGACGCAGCGTGACGATCGAACGCGGCGAGCCGCGCGCGAGCGTCCCGATCTCCGTGCCCCACGTGTCGGCGGCGGCGGCCGCAAATGCGCCGGCGAATGCGGCTGCGAAGACCGCGCCGCCGCGCGTCGCAAGCAGCGCGCAGAGCGCGGCGACGCCGCCGTTGGCGAGCACTTGCCACGCGTCGCGCGCGCCGTGCTTTCCGATCCCCGCGAGCGCCGCTTTGCGCGTGCGCCCGACGCGCGAGAGCAATGCCGAGGGAACGAAAAACGCGAACAACACGAGCGCGGCACGCCAGCCGCCCGCGGCGAACACGGCCGTCCCCACCCCGAACGCGGCGACCGCACCTCCGCGCGTCAACGCGTGGGCGCGCAAGGCCGCGAGGGCGACTGCGGCCGCCAGCGCGGCGCCTAAAACGGCCTGGATCACGGATCGGTCGTGAAATGCGCTTCGAGCGCTTCGACGAGCGCGTCGGTCGTGTACGACGTTGCGACGACGTCGACGTTCATGCCCGACGCTCGCGCCGCTTCGGCGGTAATCGGCCCGATACAGGCGACGACTTTTCCGCGCGCCGCGGCCGCTGCCGCGGTCGCGTTTTCGAACTGCTCGACGTATCCGCGCACGGTCCCGGCGCTCGTGAAGGTCAGGACGTCGCAGCGCGCAACCTTGTCGCGAAAGTGCGCGTCGCGCGCGGTCGCGCTGCGATACGCCGCGACGACCACCGGTTCGAGCCCGGCGTCGGCCAGCATCTGCGGAAGGATATCGCGCGCGTCTTGCGCGCGATAGACGAGCACGCGATCGCCCGGGTGCGCGGCTTCGATGAGCGCGCGCGCGATCTCTTCTCCGACGAACTCCGCGGGCACGACGTCGGGACGGACTCCGAATCGCGCAAGCCGCGCCGCGGTCTTCGTTCCGATCGCCGCTACCTTCACGCCGCCGATGTAACGCGCGTCGGCGTCGAGCGACGCAAGCCGGTCGAAGAATGCGTCGACGCCGTTGGTCGACGTGAAAACGATCCACGCATACGAGGCAAGTTCGTCGATGCAACGGTGCGCCGCCGCCGGATCGTCGGGCGGTTCGAGCACGATCGCCGGCGCGCGCAGCGGCTCCGCACCTCGTGACGCGAGCGCGAGCGCGAACTCTTCGCCCTGCGCCTCCGGTCGCGTGACGAGCACGCGTTTTCCGAAGAGCGGAAGCCGTTCGAACCACGCGACGTCGTCGCGCAAACGCACGACGTCGCCGAAGATCGCGACCGCAGGCGCTCCGATTTCCGCGCGCTTGGCGTCGGATGCAATCGTCGCGAGCGTTCCGACGCACGTGCGCTGCGTCGGCCGCGTGCCGTCCTGCACGACGGCGGCGGGCGTCGAGGCCGGCAGGCCGCTTGCGAGCAGTCTCTCCGCAATCTCGCCGAGGTTTCCAGCCGCCATGAGAAAGACGAGCGTTGCATGCGGGTCGGCGAGCTTTTCCCAGTCGAGCAGCGAGCCCGGCTTGGCGGGATCTTCACGACCGCTCGCAACGGTGAACGCAGCGTTGTGCGCGCGGTGCGTGAGCGGAATGCCGGCGTACGCCGGTGCGGCCAGTGCCGAACTGATGCCCGGCACTACGTCGAACGGTATGGCCGCGGCCCGCAGCGCCTGCGCCTCTTCGCCGCCGCGCCCGAAGACGAATGGATCGCCGCCCTTCAGACGCACGACCTGCCGCCCGTGCGCCGCCTCGCGAATCATCAATGCCTCGATCTCGGCCTGGGGCATCGCATGTTCGGCGCCGCGTTTGCCGACGAAGACGCGCGCGCACCGTGGCGGAACGAGCGCCAACACGGCCTCGCCGACGAGCGCGTCGTAGAGCAGCACGTCGGCGGTTTCGAGCGCGCGCAGCGCGCGTAACGTCAGCAGGCCCGGATCGCCCGGGCCTGCGCCGACCAACGATACGTGCCCGCCCTTACCGGTCATCGGGCCCCGGTGCGAGTGGAGCGAGGCCGGCGATGTGTTCGGCAAGGTCGAGTTCGAAGAGCTCGTCGAGCACGCGCGCGTGCGAGAGCGCTTCGGCCCGATCGACGGTCGCCTTCTCGCGGACCTTTACGATCACCGAGTGCAGCAGTTTCGAGACGATCGTCGCGGCCATGCCGGCAACGAGCAGGCGTTCGCGTTCGGTTAAATCCGGACAGCGCGCGAAAAGGCGCTCCAGTTCCGCCGCGCGGACGGCGTCGGCTTTCTGCGTGAGCATTTCGATGACGGGAACGGCGATGCGCGAACGATACCATTGCCCGAACGACGCGGCGCACTCCGCGACGATCTCTTCGACGTCGGCAATTGCTTCGCGTCGCACGAGCAGCTTGGCGTCTATCACCGATTTCAATCCGTCGATGTCGACCAGTGAGACGTTGGGGATTTCGACGATAGCGGGATCGGCGTCGCGCGGGACGGCGATGTCGACGACGAAGAGCGGGCGTTGCGGCCGGCGCGCCATCGCTTCGCCGACGCGCTCGGGATTGAGCACGAAGTGCGAGGCGCCGGTCGAAGCGACGACGAGATCGGCGGCGGCGATCGCTTCGACCAATCCGGGCATCTCCATCACTTCGCCGAAACCCGTCTCGGCGACGAGTTCGTGCGCATGCGATGCGGTGCGATTGGCGACGACGACGCGCGCGGCGCCCTCCTGCCGCAATCGCTTCACGGCGGTGCGCCCCATCTTGCCGGCGCCGATCACGACGATCGTCGCGCCCTCGAGGGTGCCGAGCCGCGCTTTGGCAGCCTCCACGGCGGCGGTCGCGATCGATCCCGACTCCTCGCCGATGCGCGTCTGCGCACGCGCCGCTTTTCCGGCTTTCAGTGCGTCGTGGAAGAGGCGGTGCAGCGATTTGCCCAGCGACTTCGCGTGCTGCGCTTGAACGTAGGCGTCCTTGACTTGTCCGAGGATCTCGGCCTCACCGACGAGCATCGAATCGAGCCCCGTTGCGACGCGGAAGAGATGCTCGATCGCTTCGCCGCCCAGCAGCGTGTAAAGGAACGACTCGATGTCGTAGCCCGTCGTGCCGTGACGGAAGTTCGTGAGGAACGATTTGATCTGCGCGACGCCGCCTTCATAGTCGTCGAGCTCGGCGTAAATTTCCAGCCGCCCGCACGTCTGCAGCATCGCGGCTTCGCGGACCGCCTCGTAGTCGCGCAGCGCGACCAGCGCTTCGGCCATGCGCGACGAAGGAAAAGCGTGCCGCTCGCGGACTTCCACCGGAGCCGTGTGGTGCGAGAGACCGACGCAGACGATGGGCATTAGGACATCGTCTCCGCGCTTTCGAGCGTAAGGCGGTGGGTGAGCACCGCGATCTCGCCGGCGAGATCGATGTTGCGCACGATCACCGGCGCGCGCAGGTCGAGCGCGATCGGCGCGAAGTTGAGCAGCGCGCGCACGCCGAGGCCGGCGAGGCGCCGAGCGATCGGCCGTGCTGCGTCGGCGGGAACGGCGATAACGCCGATATTGCAGCCGCTCGCGGGCAGCACGCGATCGAGGTCGTCGATGCTATTCACGGGGATCTCGTGCCAGCTCTGTCCGATCACCGCGGGCGACTGATCGAAGATTGCCGCGATGCGAAAGCGCGCCTCGCGTGCGGTGATGAATGCGGCGAACGCATGCCCCAGATAGCCGAAGCCGACGATCGCGATCCGCCAGTCATGCTCTAATCCTAGAACCCAGGCGAGCTGCTCGGCTAGCGGATCGATCGCATAGCCGTGGCCGCGCCTTCCCAGCGGGCCGAGCGCGCAGAGGTCTTTGCGTATCTGCGTGCTGGCGATCGTGTGGCCGAGAAGTGCCGCCAGTCCGTGCGATGTGATCGTCGTCTTGCCGGCCTGCTGCGCTTGGCGAACGGCGCGGTGATACGCGTAGAGTCGCGGGATCGAGACGCCGACGAGCGAGGCGAACGGGGGTTCGGGCGTTCGCCGCTCCTGGCGGCGGTCGGCCGGATCGATCACGATTTTGCCGTCGCCAGCGAGTGCGACAGAGCGTCGTCGGCGGCGGCGAGCGTTTGCTCGACATGCCGTGTCGTGTGCGCTGTCGAAACGAAGCCGGCTTCGAATTGCGACGGCGCGAGGTAGACGCCTCGATCGAGCATGGCTCCGAAGTAGTTCGCGTAAAGTGCCGTATCCGACTTCAGCACGCTCTCGAGATCGGTGACCGGGCCTTCCGTGAAGAACGTCGAGAACATCGAGCCCGCATGGGTCGAATAATGAGCGACTCCATGTTTCTGCATGATTTCGTGCAGGCCGTCGACGAGCAGGCGCGTCAGCACCTCGAGCCGGCCGAAGAGCGTCGCGTCGTCGCGCACGGCTTTCAGCGTCGCCGTTCCCGCAGCCATCGCGATCGGGTTTCCCGAGAGTGTGCCGGCTTGATAGACGGGACCTTCGGGCGACAGATATGCCATGACGGCAGCGCGGCCGCCGAAAGCGCCGACCGGCAGGCCGCCCCCGATGACTTTGCCGAGCGTGGTCAGATCCGGCATGACGCCCTCGCGCTCGGCCGCACCGCCACGGGCGACGCGAAAGCCGGTCATCACCTCGTCGAAGATCAGCAGCGCGTCGTGCTGCGTGCACAACTGGCGCAGCCGCTGCAGATATCCCGGCCGCGGCAAGACCAGCCCCATGTTTCCCGGATATGGCTCGACGACGACCGCCGCGATCTCGCCCGGATGCGTGTCGAACGCGCGCTCGACCGCGCTGGGGTCGTTGAACGGCAGCACGATCGTATCGCGCGCCGTTCCTTCGGTCACGCCCGGAGAGTTCGGAACGCCGTTGGTGAGCGCGCCCGATCCGGCCGCGATAAGGAACGCATCGGCGTGTCCGTGATAACACCCGGCAAACTTCACGATCTTCGAACGATGCGTATATCCGCGCGCGAGCCGGATGGCGCTCATCGTCGCTTCGGTGCCGCTCGAGACGAAACGGAGGCGTTCGATCCAGGGCAGCATCGAAATAATGATCTCGGCAAGTTCGCTCTCGGCTTCGGTCGGCGTTCCAAACGACGTTCCACGCGCCGCGGCGGCGCCAATCGCCTTGACGACTGCGGGATGGGCGTGTCCCAGCAAGAGCGGTCCCCACGAAAGCACGTAATCGATGTATTCGTTGTCGTCGAGATCGTGCAGGATCGCGCCGGCGCCGCTCCTCATGAAGACGGGCGTCAAACCGACCGCCTTGAAAGCGCGCACCGGCGAGTCGACGCCGCCCGCAATGACGCGCTTCGCCCGCGCGAACGCGGTGATCGAACGCTCGAGGCTCACCGCGCGAGCGTTTCCGAGACGCGCTCCGCGTCTTCGAGCGTGTTGACGTTCGCGAAACGCTCCGCCGGGACGTCGACAAATCGCGCGCGCATCCGCGCGATCAACGCGTGCATCGCCTCGTCGCGTCGCGCGAGCAGCTCGCCGGCTTCGCGCACGAGCGCGGGGCGCGAATAGATTGCGGCCAGGGGTTCGATGTGCGCGCCGTGACGAGGAACGACGGCTTCGTCGCCCTCGAACCACGCCGCCTCGAGCGTGCGGAAGAGTTCGGCTCCGGCGGCCACCTCGTCACCCGCAAGCGCGAAGATGCGCTCGCAATCCAGCGTGCAAGCCGCCGAAAGCAGCGCGCGCAACGGGCCGGCGCCAGGCCACCGGTCGTGAAGCATCGGCAGGTCGAGGCGCGACGCGAGCGCCGGCGAGAACTGCCGGCTGCCGGCGAGGTAGACGGGCAGCCCGAGACTGCGCGCGTTGCGGCAGGCGCGTTCCAGCATCGCCTCGCCTGCGATCCGCCGCTCGAGCTTTCCGGTCAGCCGCGTCGCGCGTCCGCCGGCGAGAACGACGACGGCCGATCCGACGGATTCCGTCACCGCGCCCGCTCCGACGCTCGCGCGGCGTACTCTTTCGCGAAGTAGGTGATGATGACGTCGGCGCCCGCGCGCACGAACGCCACGAGCGTTTCGTCGATCGCGCGCTCGCCGTCGATCCATCCGTTTGCCGCCGCGGCTTTGAGCATCGCGTACTCGCCGCTCACATTGAAGACGGCGATCGGCACGTCGAACGCGTCGCGCGCCGCACGCACGACGTCGAGATACGGCAGTCCGGGCTTGATCATCACGACGTCGGCGCCTTCCTCGACGTCGAGCGCGATTTCGCGCAGCGCCTCGCGGGCATTGGCAGGATCCATCTGGTAGGTGCGACGGTCGCCGGATCGCGGCGTGGAGCCGGCCGCTTCGCGAAACGGCCCGTAGAACGCGGACGCGTACTTGGCGCTATACGCCATGATCGCAACCCCGGTATGGCCGCGCGCGTCGAGGGCGTGGCGAATCGCGGCAACGCGCCCGTCCATCATGTCGGAAGGCGCGACGACGTCGACGCCCGCCGCCGCGTACGTGACGGCGGTACGCGCGAGAAGTTCGAGGGTGGCGTCGTTGTCGACGTCGCCGTCGGCGCCGAGAATGCCGCAGTGTCCGTGATCGGTATACTCGCAGTTGCAGAGATCCGCCACGACGAGCATCTCCGGCAGTGCGGATTTGATCGATCGCGCCGTCTGCTGCACGACGCCTTCGGGATCGTAATTGCTCGACGCGATCGCGTCCTTGTGCGCGGGGATTCCGAAGAGCAGCACGCTGCGTATTCCGAGGCCGTAGAGTTCGCGCGTTTCGGCGACCGCGCCGTCGCGCGTGAGCCGCGAGATGCCCGGCATCGCGCCGATCGGCCCCGCATCTTCGTCGCGCTGCGCGACGAAGAGTGGAGCGACGAGTTGTTCGACCGCAACGCGGTGTTCGCGAACGAGCGCGCGCACGACGTCGGTGCGGCGCAAGCGACGGGGACGGACGGCAATCACGGCGTGCCTTCGAGGCGCTCCCTGATCAGGGCGACGAACGCCTCGATCGAGGCTTCGGCGGCCACGGCATCGGGCTCGTAGCCGGCCGACCGGGCTGCCTGCGCCGATGCCGGTCCCATCGCCACGACCGCCGGACGGCGGGCCGCACCGCGGAGCCGGGCCAGGAAGGGTGCGGCGGCCTCGACGGCGCCGCTGGAAGGGAACAGGACCATATCGATGCTGCCTTCGGCGGGGTCGGGTCCATCGTCCCCCGCCTCCAGCTCGACGACTTCGACCCCGTCCGCCCGCAGGGCGGCGGCGATGCGGCTCGGCCGCGGCTGCGTGCGCGGCAGCACGACGCGGGGCGAGCGCAGTGGAACGAGCGTGGCGGCGAGTTCGATGCCTAGGGCTTCGGCCGCCTCGATGCCGTCGCACCGGCGGCGCATCCGCAGCCGGCGAACCGGCGATTCGCCGCTCGCGGCATACGCCGCGATCACGTCGAGCGTTCCGTTTTCGATCCGCGCGTGGATCCCGATCGGAGCGCTGCATCCGGCGCGCAACGCGCGCAGCGCGGCGCGTTCGCAGCGCACGCAGAGCTCCGCGGCATCGTCGTTGACGGCTTCGTGCAGCTCGCGCGCGAGGTGATCGTCATCGTACCGGGTTTCCACGGCGAGCGCTCCTTGGGCGACCGCCGGCACGATCGTCTCGACGTCGAACGCCACCGTATACGTTGCTTGCAGACGCAAGCGCTTCAAGCCCGCCATCGCGAGAACGATTGCGTCGTAGCGGCCCTCGCGCAGTTTGCGCAAACGCGTATCGACGTTGCCGCGGATCGTCTCGTACGCGAGATCGGGGCGCAGTGCGGCCAACTGCACGCGGCGTCGCGGACTCGAAGTGCCGACGACGGCGCCCGGCGCAAGCGCGTCGAACGACGCGTAGCGTTCGCTGCAGAATGCGTCGCGCGGATCTTCGCGCGCGGAGATCGCGGCGATGCGCATGCCGGCGGTGAGTTCGCTCGGCAGATCCTTGCACGAGTGCACGGCGTAGTCGGCCCGCCGTTCGTGCAGCGCGGTTTCGAGTTCCGTGACGAAGACGTTGACGCTGCCGAGGCTCTCGATCGAGCGATCGAGACGGCGATCGCCGGCGGTCGTCACCGCGAGAATCGTGCTTGCGATTCCGCGCGCCGCCAAACGAGCCGCGACGGCGCGCGTCTGCGTCATCGCCAACGGGCTGGCACGCGACGCGCAGACGACCGTCGCCGTCGCCGAACGTGCCGCGAGAAGGCTCGTGCGCGCGGCGTCTTCGATTGCACGGCCCGCGGCGTTGCGGTCCATCGCGGCGAGTTCGCCGACCGGTAAGGCGGCCAACGCGCGCAGGACCTCCGAACGCCGTTCCGGCGGCAGCGTTTCTTTGACGATTTCGCGCATCAACGCCAGCGCGCGTACCGCGCCGCCGTACTCCGCACCGAGCGAATCGGCGAGTTCGTTCGCAACGCGCTTGGAAAAGGCCGGCGCCGCTCCGCCCGAATCGACGCTGATCGTCAGTTCGCCGCGGCGTACGGTCGCCGGCATGTGAAAGTCGCCACGTCGCGGATCGTTCGCGTCGCACGCGAGCACGCCCGCCGCACGCGCGTCGGCAACGACGCGCGCGTCGACCGTTGCGTCGCCCGTCGCCGCGATTGCGAGCGCCGCACCGGCGACGTCGGTCGCGGCATACGCGCGTACGGCGACCTCGTGCGGCGACGTCAACGAACGCAAGCGTTCGTCGGCAATCGCCCTCGTTACCACGAAGACGCGATAACCGGCCGATGCGAGCGTTTCGGTTTTACGCGCCGCGACCGGACCGCCGCCGACGACGAGGGCGTGCCGGCCGTCCGGCCGCAACGTGACGGGAAGCATAGAATTATGAAAAGAGTTCCGCGTCCGCTGGCAAAAGCCGCCGCGAGTGGCCCGAAAAACGAAATCGGAAGCGCTGGAGCGCCCCGCGCTTGCGGCATTCGTCGGAGGTGCCGCGGCGGCGCTGATCACGTTGCCCGGACTCGGCGTCGGCTCGTTGTGGGACAACAGCGAGACCGCGTACGGCGAGGTCGCTCGCGAAATCCTGATCCGTCACGACTGGATCGTGATGCACTTCAACTCCGTACCGTATTTCGTCCAGCCGCCGCTCTATTTTTGGCTGGGTGCGGCATTTGCGTCTCTGCTCGGCGTGACGTCGTTTGCGCTGCGGCTGCCCTCGGCGCTCGCGACGGTCGCGCTCGCCGCCGCAACCGGGTACGCGATCGCCCGCCAAGCGGGCACGCGCGTCGGCGTTTACGCCAGCGTCATTCTCTCGAGCTGCCTGATGATGGCCGTCATCGGCCGGCTCGCGATCATGGACGCGCTGCTCGATCTCACCGTCGCGTTGACGATCTTCTGGTGGTTTCGCGGACTCGAAACGGGCCGCGACCGGTACGTCGTTTATGGCTGGATCGCGGCCGGGTTCGGGTTTTTGGCCAAGGGTCTCGTGGCACCCGTCATCGCGCTGCTCGTCATCGTTCCGTTTGCGATGTGGAACGGCCGCAGCGAACGCACGATCGTTCCGTCGGCGCGCGCGTGGTTTCTCGGCTTGCTGGCGTTCGCGGCCATCGTCGTACCGTGGCCGGTCGCGCTGGTCGCGCAATACAAGTTTTTCCCGCTGGATCGCCTTTTCGGTCACTACACGATTCAGCGTTACACCGGGGTCATTGAAAACCAGTCGGGTCCGATCTGGTATTACGTCCCCGTCGTGCTGCTCGGATTCTTCCCGTGGAGCGCGTTTTTGCCGATGGCGGCGGTGTACGGTTACCGGTGCCTGCGGGACGTGCCGCTGGATCCGAAGTTCGCGCGGCTCGTGCGCTTGGCGGCCACGTGGATCGTCGTGCCGCTCGTCTTTTTCAGTTTCGCCCGCACGAAACTCCCGAATTACGTCGCATTGGAGTTTCCGGCGCTCGCGCTCCTCACCGCGCTCTACTTCGAAGGGGTCGTGCGGCGCGGAGGCACGCGCTCGGCCGTGATCTCCGCGTCGGCCGTCGCGCTCACGATCGGAGCGCTGGCGTTCGCGATCGCAATGTTCATGCGCAGCAACGCGCTCGACACGACCGTTTCGCAGTTCGTTCCCGGCCTCATCGCGATGGGGGCCGTCATCTTTGCCGGTTCGCTGCTGACCGCGTTACTCGTGGCCCGCCGCGCCGGCGTGCGGGTCGCGCCGTACGCGCTCGCCGTCACCGCGCTCGTCGCCGTCGACGTGCTCGCGCTCGCCATTTTGCCGCACACCGAAGCCTACAAGCCGATTCCGCGTCTCGCCGCGATCATCAACCGCGAGCGCCAGCCGTTCGACAAAGTCGCGATTCAGAGCACGTCGGGAGGCAACGCGCTGCTTTTCTATACGCGTCCCGACGTGGCGGTGCTCGCGCCGCCCAGCGGCGGCGATCCCGAAACCGACGGCATCGACCCGCGCGTTGCGATCTGCGGCGCGCAACGCACGTGGGTCATCGCGCCCAAGAAGCGGCCCGCCTATGATCCCACCTACGGCCGCCGCCGCCGCCTCATCGCCACCGACATGAACGCGGCGCTCTTCCTCTACGACGGCCCGCTATGCAGAATGTGACGTGCGCGGAGCGCTTCTGCACGTCATCCAGAGCGGAGCGCCGCGCATATCATGTCATCCTGAGCGGAGCGCCACGCTTCTGCATGTCATCCTGAGCGGAGCGCCGCAGGCGCGCAGTCGAAGGACTGAGCAGAGATCGTCTGCATGTCATCCTGAGCGGAGGCGCGTAGCGCCGCAGTCGAAGGACGGCTTGGCATAGTACACGGTCGCCGTCGGGTCGCTCGTCGCGCGGCCTCCATGCCGCGCTCCTGCTACGCCGCGCTCGCGCCTCCTGTTAAGGAAAATTATGGCCTCCAGCCAAAGGCGCTCGCGTCGGAGTCCCCGCGGCGACCGTGTACTATGCCAGCCGTCCTTCGACTGCGGCGCTACGCGCCTCCGCTCAGGATGACATGATTGAGTTACGGCTTGTAGCCGGAGACTTGCGCTTGCGTGACGGCGGAGGCTTTGTTGTTTCCGAGCGACGAGCGGATGTAGGTGATGACGTCGGCAATGTCGGCGTTCGAGAGCGTACCCTTCCAGGCCGGCATCTGCCCGTTGTACGTGGCGCCGTTGATGGTGATCGAGCCGTGCAGTCCGTTGAGCACGATGCCGATGACTTTGTTCGCATCGCCGGTGACGGTCGGATTGTTTGCCAGCGGCGGGAACGCGCCGGGCAGGCCTTGGCCGGTCGCGCCGTGACACGACGAACAGTTCGTCTGGAAGACTTTGGAGCCGTTACCGGAGGATGCCGACATCGCGGCGCCACTCGCCGCTTCTGCGGCTGGAGCGCCTCCGCCGACCGTCGCGGTCGTCGTCGACTCGCCGGTCATCGCAAGGACGGTAGCCTCACTCGGAGATGGCGGCGCCGCGGCTTGTTGGGCCATGATTCCAAGCTGGCCAAAGATCGACAGCGCTATGATCGCGATCACTATGAGCGTGGCTCCCCATAGTATGCCCCTACGCGAACCGAAGCTGCGGGTTATACTGCGGTCCAGCCACGGAATGGCAAGCACAACGATCAAGAAGATCGTCGGTACAATGATTGTGGCAACCAGTTCCAGGCTTATCGTCAATCCGGCAACGTGGAGTTCGGGTGGAACGACTTTCAGTAAGCCGAAAAGCGACAAAAAATACCAAGCGGGGTAGGGGACAAAAAACTTCGTCGGATCGGCCTTCGCGTCGAGGAACGGCGGAAGGAAGAGCGCCAAGAAAATGATGACGATGAACACCAAGAACGAGGCCGCCGCATCCATAAACATTTGATCCGGCCAGAAGCGTCCGATCTTGAGCTTGCGCGGATCGTCAACGACCGGTCCCGCCGAACCGTTGTGCCGGAAGATCGCCAAATGCGCACCGACGAGCGCGACGAGCGCCGCCGGCATGAGCCAGACGTGCAGACCGAAGAAACGATTGATCGTCGCGGTGCCCATCGTTCCGCCGCCCTGAGCGATATTTTGCATAATCGGCCCGACGATTGGCGGAAGGCCCATGATATTAAGCGACACTTGCGATGCAAAGTACGCGTCCATGTCCCATGGGAGAAGATAGCCGGTGAGTCCGAGTGCGAGCGTCACGAGCAGCAGCAGCACGCCGACCACCCATTGCAGTTCGCGCGGCGATTTGTAGGCGCCCCATATCAGTACTTGCAAAAGGTGCAGGAAGACGAGCGCGATCATCGCCGACGCGCCCCAATAGTGTATCGACAAGAGGAAGTGCGTGTACGGGTTGAGATAGATCGCACGCGTCGATTCCCATGCGGTGTCGGCCGACGGCGCGTAGAAGAACGTGAGGAAGATGCCGGTGGTGATCTGAACGATCATCGCGAACAGCGTCGCGCTTCCGAAGACGTACCAGTAACTCGCTCCACCGGGGACGTCCTCGGTGAGGAAGTCCTTGGTCATGGAAACGAAGCCGGTCCGCTTGTCGATCCAGTTGAGCATCGATGTTCTTCCTTCGGCCTACGCTGAGTACGAAACGATGATTCGGGCTGGAGTATTGGCCTGATACTGAATCCACGTCACGTCGGCGGTGCCGCTCTGCTCGCGCAAGGGAAGCGGATCGAGGCCGCGCGGCGCGGGACCGGCGACGTGCGTGCCGTCGAAGTTGTATTGCGAACCGTGGCACGGGCACATGAACTTGTTCGCGGCGGCGCTCCAGTTGAAGCGGCATCCGAGATGGGGACAGATCGGGCTGAAGACGACGAAGCCGAAGTTGACGGCTTGGTATTTCACCGCGCCGCCCGCCACTTTGTAGATGTCGGGCCGCGCCGCCTGGAACTTGGCGGCGTCAATTTTGATGCCCCACACGTATTCGTCGGCCTCCTTGGTGGGCAGGTAGCCGTCTTTGTACTTCAGAGTGAAGGTCATTTTCACGGGCTTGGACGTCGCCTCGCCGAGCGCGTCGAGTTCGGTCTTGGTCAACGGCGACCAGCTGCCGGTGCCCTCGCTGCCGCTGGGCAGCAGCGATCCGACGATCGGCACGGCCAGGACGATGCCGATGATTCCGCTCACGGTCATCGTTGCGTTGGCCATGAACGTGCGCCGGCTCACCTCCAACGGCGTCTCCGGCTGCTCGTAGGCACTCACGGCGTTGCGCCCAGCGCTTTGCGAAGCGCCGGCGGCTCCTTCATTCGACACTCTCGTTCTCCCGGGGTAGGAACGGTTGACCGCCCCTTTCTCAGGATTGTAAAGCGAACCTTTGCCCGAACGCTGCAAAAAAAGTCCCGTGCGGTGATTTCAGGCGCTTCAAACGCTCGTGAATCCGACGAAAATCGGGACGGCGACAACCCGGCCTGCGCCGCTGGCGGCGGCTCGTGCACCTGGGCTCTTCGGCCGCTCACATCTTGTAACTGTGGAGTCCGGAGATCCAGATGTTGACGCCGAGGTAGCAGAAGATGATCGACGCAAACCCGATGACGCTGACCCAGTTCGTGCGCAAACCGCGCCACGAATGCCGAGTGTGCAGATGCATGTACGCGAGGTAGATGATCCACGAAAAGAGCGCCGCGGTTTCCTTCGGATCCCACTGCCAGTAGGCTCCCCACGCTTCCTTCGCCCACATCGCTCCGGTGATGATGCCGATTGAGATAAGCGGCAAACCGATCGCGACGGCGCGGTAGACGATCGTATCGAGTTGCGCCAGACTCGGCAGCGCATCGAGCCAGCCGCCGACCGAGCCGCCGACGGCGAAGGTCGCGTTCGCGCCGGCGGTCGCGGTAGCGGGGACCGTGCGACTCGCCACTGCGCGCATCGCGTAGTACTTCAGCAGGTAGATGCACGAGAAGACGAACGCGACGAGGAACGCGGCGTACGACGAAACGACGAGCGGCACGTGGATCTTCGCCCAATACGATTGCAGCGACGGAACGGCCGGCATCGTGCCTTCGTTCCAGGTCACGCCGTAGGCGAGAAAAATGGCCGCGATCGCGAGGACGAAGCCGCCCGCAAACCACAGATCGTAGCGGAACGCAAAGACGATGTAGATCGCGACCGCCATCGCCGCGAAGAGCGAGAGCGATCCGTACAGGTTCAGCAGGGGCCAGATGCCGGTCAGTTCGAAGCGCGCGAACAGCTGCGCGAACTGCGCGACGCATCCGATAATGGCCAGCGGCATGCCGAAGAGCCGCAGCCACTCCTGACGCGAGAAGAAGAATCCGAGCAGGCTGAGCGCCGCGAGCACGTAACACCCGAGCGCCGTGACCATGAGCACCTCGTCGAGCGACATTCCCTCTTCCTTCGGTGTGCGCCTAAGTGGCCGGACGCCACTCGGGCTGGCCGGCTCCGCCTTCGGCATCCGGCGGCTTCTTCAACGCTACCACCAGTCGCGCGAACTCGTTCTCGAAAACGTCGTAGCCCTTGACGGTCGTAGCCGCCACTCCTACGCGCGACCGATGCGGGCCGTTCTCGTCGACGCGCACGAAGAGCCGCGCCGGAAGAAAGTAGAACGAGACGATCAATCCGGCGAGCAGCACGAAGGCGCCGATGCCGACGAGCGGCATGCCCGGATCGTAACGGTACTGGAAGCCGCTGTAGAGCACGTAGCGTTCCGGAATGACGCGCCAGCCGTTGCCGGCGTCGATCCACGTACGCAGCGGCACGAGCGCTTCGCCGAGCGAGTTTCCACCCTGTTCGACGCCGAGGATGACGCCTGGAGCGTTGACGCGCGGATCGGCCGACGGCATTCCGCTTTGCCGGTCGAGCGTCGGCACGAATCGTTCGTAAACTACGCTGCGTCCCGTGCCCGGAACGTCGAGCGCGTCGCCCTCGAGAAGCGTGCGCGCCGACGCGGCCGGAACCGGTCGTCCGTCGTGCTCCGCGCGGAAACGAATCCCGAAACCGTAACTCGCTTGATAGTAGAGCGTGCCGTCGACGTCGATCGGATGGTTAACGCGCACGGTCTCGGCGCGCGCGACGCCGTCGTTGCCCGTTACGGTAACGCGCGAAACGTAGTCGACGGGTTGATAGACCATTCCGCTTTTCGTCATGATCGGCTGAATTTTGTAGCGGAACGAATCGAGGCGCAGAACGGCGTGCGTCTGTGGAATTTCGACGGCCTGCCCGGTGAGCACCGCGGTTTCGCCCGAGAAGCCGCGCGCCCAGTAGAGCGTCGTGCCGGCGGCGACGATGACGAATCCGAGGTGCGCGACGAGCACGCCGCGACGCGCCCAATTGTGCCGGTCGGCAAAACTCCACTCGTCGCCGCCGAAGACGCGCTCGCGCACGTGCCAGCCCCGCGCCGAAAGCGCTGCCGCGATCTCGGCGCGCACCGCATTTGCGTCGCCCTCGGCGTCGAACGTCGCGTTGAGCGGAATCTTCTCGATCTTCACCGGATGCAGGCGCGGCAAGCGCGCCGGAATCACGCGTTTGAACGTGCAGACGGCCAGCGACAGCAAGATGAGCCCGACGATGCCCACGTACCACGGCGAGTGATAGACGTTGTCGAAGTTCAGCCGCAGTATCGCGCGCGCGATCGGCGCTGCGTAACTCGCAAAATATTGCGACGGATCCTTCCCTTGATCGACGATGACGCCGACGAGCGTGAGCAAACCCCACACGACGAAGAGCGAGACGGCGAAGAGCACGTTTCCGAACGTGCGAACGAACCGTCCGTAGAAATCTGCGGCGAACGTCACGATGCCGCAGCGGCGCGGCGCCACGCGCGTTCGAGCGGCACGATGACCCAAATCGACGCTTCATACAGCACGTACATCGGCACCGCGAGCATCGCCATCGTCAACGGATTGCCGTCGGGCGCGGCGAGCCCGCCCGCCACGAAGAAACCGAAGATCGCGTGGCGGCGGTAGCGCATCAGCGTGGCGGCGTTGACGATTCCCAGACGCGCGAGACCGATGAGCACGATCGGCGTTTGGAAGACGATTGCGAAGAGCGCCAGCAAAATAATGACGAAGTTCAGCGTCGACGCGATGCCGAACGTCGGCGTCGCGACGGCGTCGGTGATGTGCAGCAGCGCCGCGACCACGCGCGGAATCACGACGAAGTGCGCGAAGGCCAGGCCCGCCAGCGCAAGCAGCAGCGACGGAATGACAAAGGCGTAGACCATCCGGCGCGTGCGCGGATGGACTGCGGGCACCACGAAGAGCCAGAGCTGTTGGAGCAAGACCGGCAGCCCCACGACGATGCCGCCGACGATCGAGAGTTTGAACTCGGTGAAGATGACGTCGGCCGGTCCGAACGCGTGCAGCTGGATGCCGTGAAAATAGCTGTCCATCATCCAGCGGATAATGAACTGCGACGGCCAGAACAGCAGCACCGCGATCGCACCGACGGTCGCGATCGAGATCAAGAGACGGCTACGGAGCTCCCGCAGGTGCTCCGTAAACGGCATCTCCTTCTGATCCCACGGCGCCTCGTCGTCGGGGCGCGCCGCGGGCGACTGCATCAGCACGTGTGAGGCATGAACGCTACGAGCTGAGGGTGCCCTTGCCCGGCGTCGGCGGCGGGACGGATTCGCCGGTCATCGCACCGGCCTCGACGTTGTTCATGATGTCGGCGTGCTGCTCGGCATTGCGTTGGCGGGCCTCTTCGCGGGCGCGAATCGCAGCCTCGTCGGCCTCCATTTGCCCCATCACGAACTCTTTCTTCGCCTGGCCGGCGCTGCGCGCGAGCTTGGGCAGCTTGTCCGCACCGAAGAGCAGTGCGGCGACGACTAGAATGCCGATGATGATCGGCGCGTCGATGATCGCGAGCAGTGGGTGTATCGTCATGTGAATGGTCTCCTTGTCTTTACCCTACTCCTCGAGCAGGGCGTCGGCGAGCCTCGCCAGTTCTTCCTTCGCCGCGCTGGGGGCGATGGGCTCCAGCGCCGCTTTTGCCTGTCCGCCGAAGCGCGCGATCGCCGCGCGAGTTGCCGCCAGGCCGCCCTGGCGCTCGATGCCGCTCACGATCGCCGGAATCCCGTCGTTGGCGCTCCCGTCGTAGAAACGCCGGACCTCGGCGTGAAAGTTGCCGTTTCCCGCGGCCAGCGCCTCGATGAGCGGAATGGTGACCTTCCTTTCGGTCAGATCGTTGCCGACCGGTTTGCCGAGCGAGCGTTCGTCGGCGACGATGTCGAGCAAATCGTCCTTCATTTGGAACGCGATGCCGAAGGCGTCGCCGAATGCGCGCAGCCCCGCGATTTCGTGTGGACCGCCGCCGCCCATGATCGCCCCGCATTCGGCCGACGCCGTGAACAGCGAGGCGGTCTTCTTGCGAGCGATCTCGACGTAGCCGCCCGGCGTCAAATCCAAATCGCCGAGAGCTTGGAGCTGCAGCACCTCGCCGTCGCAGATGTCGGCCAGCGTCGCCGAAAGCACGTGTGGAACCGGGTGCGGATAGTTGAGCGTGACGTTCTTGAAAATCCACGCGAAGAGGTAATCGCCGGCCAACACGCTCACGCGATTGCCGTAGTCGACCGCCGTCGCGTTGACGCCCCGCCGCGTCGTCGCGTTGTCGACGACGTCGTCGTGAATCAGCGTGGCGACGTGGATGAGTTCCATGTACGCCGCAAGGTGCAGGTGGTCGAGCGCGTTGCCGCCGCACGCCTCGACCGCCAGCAGCGTCACGCGCGGCCGCAGCCGCTTTCCGCCTGCGGCCAGCATGCGCCGCACCGCTTCGGTGATCAGCGGATTGTCGGTCGAGAACGTCGAGGCGAAGAACGACTCGACGGTCGCCCGCAAGTCGCTTACGGCGTCGCGCACGGTTTGCTTCCGAAGTGGATCGCGATCGCGCCGCCCATGAGCGCGACGTAACCGGAATCGGCGAATCCGGCGCGCGCGAAGCGTTCGCGCAGTTCGCCGGCGTTGGGGTGGTGCGTGAGCGAACTCGGAAGATACGAATACGCGCGGCGCGACCCGCCGACGTAACTGCCGACCACCGGCACGATGCCGTAGAAGTAGACGTCGAACATCCGCTTCCAGAGTTTGTTCGGCGCTTTGCTGACGTCGAGGTTGACGAACCGTGCGCCGGGGCGCAACACGCGCAGAATCTCCCGCAGTACCGCATCGATGTCGACGACGTTTCGCAGGCTGAAACCCATCGTCGCCCCGTCGAACGTTCCGGCCGCGAACGGAAGCGCGAGCGCGTCGCCTTCGACGAACGTTGCGGCACCGCGCGCTTTGCGGGCCGCGCGCTCCTTCGCACGCTCGAGCATCGGCGCGCAGAAGTCGACGCCGGTGACGTCGAGCGTGGGGTCGACGCGCAGCAGGTGGAAGACGAGATCGCCGGTGCCGCAGCAGACGTCGAGAACGCTCCCGCCGGCAGGCGGCGCCAGCAGCGCGATCGCGCGGCGGCGCCAGTGTTCGTCGAAGCCGGCGGTTAAGACGCGGTTGGCGGTGTCGTAGCGCGGCGCGATCTGCGCGAACATCTCGCGCACGAACGCTCCCTTGTCGCCGCTCGGCCCCTCGCCGATCGGGTTGGAATTCACGGTCCCGGTGCTTTCCAGCGCCCTAGAAGCTCTCCTGGCGCGCCGCTTGCGGGCGACGACGTTCGTCGGGATTGCACGCCCGATGATTCGGCTCAGCACGACCGCTGCCGCCGCGGCCGCCGTGTCCGCCGCTCGCAGCGTCGGCGTCCTTGCCTATACGCTGCGGCGCGGTCCACTGCTTGACGCGCTCGAATCGGCGGCGCTGCGCGGCGCGCACGTACGCGTGCGCTTGGAGGGCGCGCCTTTCGGAGACTCCGGCGACCACCTGGCGACGTACAACCGCCGCATCGTACGCGAACTCAAGCGTTGCGGCGTCGATGCGCGGCTGGCGCGAGCGACGCCCGCTGCCGCCGGCGACGCGCCGGTGCACGCCAAAGCGCTGGTCGCCGACGGCAAACTGTTTCTCGACGACCGAAACTGGGGTGCGAACGACTTCGTCGTCGCCGATTCCGATTGCAACGCGGTTCGCGAGGTTTCCGCCGCAGTCGAAACCGGCGTCGCGAGCGACGCAGCCGACGCGACGTTCGCGTTTACCAAGCGCGGCGCGCTGCAACGCGAGGCCGAACTGCTGCGGGCGGCTCGCACGGGTGACGACGTCGTCGCGGAAAGCGAGTCGTTCGGCTACGGCAACCCGGTCTACAGGGCGCTCGACGATCTCGCGCGCCGCGGCCTCAAACCGCGCCTGCTCGTGTCGTCGCGCGAAGCGCGCAACTCTCGGGAACGCGGTGCGCTGGCGCGGCTCGCTCGCGACGGCGCCGAGGTTCGCCTCACGAGCTCCACCGAAAAGCTTTCACTCGCCGGAGCGCGCGCGTGGATCGGGTCCGCGAACGCATCACCCGATTGTCCGAAGCTCGATATGATCGATTGGGGGCTCTGCACCGGTAATGCCTCGACCGTCGCAGCGGCCCGAGCGCGCGTCGAAGCTCGTTGGGCCGACGCTAGGAAGTTTTCACCGTAACATGCATCCTTTTACTCGTCGCTTTGCGGCGGCTCCCAAAGTTCGATGCGGTTACCGTCGGGGTCGACGATCCAAGCGAATTTTCCATACGCGTGCTCCTCGCGGCGTGGACCGATCTCCACGCCTTCGCGCTGCAGCTCCACGAGAAGTGCGTCCAGGTCTTCAACGCAGTAGTTGATCATCCACTGTTGGCCAGACGTGCCGAAGTAGTCGGTATCGGCCTCAAATGCAGCCCAAGCCGTGACGCCCCGGCGTTGGGGCTGCTCGTCGTCGCGCCACTGAAATGACGCATGCCCGTGTTCGCCGACCGGTACGCCGAGATGCTCCTTGTACCACGCGTTGGTTGCCGTTGGATCCTTCGAGCGAAAAAAAACTCCGCCGATTCCGGTGACGCGTTTCATTGTTTTCCTACCTCGGTGATGGATGAGAGCAGCAAACGGTCTGCGTTGCGGTCGGTCGTCTCCGTAACCTCGGCGAGGCTGACGTCCAATACTTCGGCGACCCTGGCGGCGACGTGCGTGACGAACGCCGGCTCGTTGCGTTTGCCGCGCATCGGAACCGGCGCGAGATAGGGGCAGTCGGTTTCGAGGACGATTCCGCCGGCACCGATCGAGCGCACCGCATCCCGTAATGCATACGCGTTTGCGAACGTGACGACGCCGCCGATTCCCAACAACAGGCCGAACTCGCCCGTCAGTCGCCGCGCTTCTTCGGCCGTGCCGGTGAAGCAGTGGACGACGCCCCGCATGCCCGGCGCGAACTCGTCGCGTAGTATCGCGAAAAAGTCTTCGAACGCATCGCGCTGGTGGAAAATAACCGGCAGGTGCCGCTCGCGTGCGATGCGGATCTGCGCGCGCAGCGCCGCCGCCTGCGCGTCGCGCGGGCTGCGATCGTAGTAGTAGTCGAGGCCCGTCTCGCCGATCGCAACGACCGGCGCGCGCTCGAGCAGCGGCGCAAATGCGCCTGCGACGTCGGCCGGCGCGTCCTTGGCTTCGTGCGGATGGATGCCGACCGATGCGTACAAACCGAACCGCTCTGCGGCCGCAATCGCGCGCTCGCTGTCGGCAAGATCGCAGCCGACCGTCAGTAGGCGCGTGACGCCGGCCGCGGTCGCACGCGCGATCGTCTCGGCGCGATCGGCGTCGAACTTCGCGTCGTGCACGTGGCAGTGCGTATCGGTCACGGCGTCGCGGCGAGTTCGATGCGCGGAAAGAGCGCGCTGCCGACGGCGACGCGGCTTCCCGGTTCGAGTCCGCCCCAGGTGCGCAGCGCCTCCGACCAATCGTCGCCGACGCTGCCGCCCGCTCCCAGACGGTGCCACATCTCCTCCATCCGTTCCGGCATCACCGGATGGAGCAGCATCGCCAGCCAGCGCAAGCCTTCGCAAAGATCGTAGAGCAGCGCGTCGAGTTCTTCGTCGCGGCCTTCTTTGGCGAGCGTCCACGGCTTGCGCTCGTCGACGGCGCGGTTGAGCGCGGTGACGAGTTCCCACACCGCCTCGAGCGCTTCGCGAAAGCGCAAATCGAGAATGCGCTCCCGCACGAGCACCGGCAGTCCGGCAAAGCGCCGCGCGAAATCGCTCTCTGCGCTGCGCTTCGGAACGACGCCGTCGCGATACTTCTGCATCATCGAAGCGGTGCGGTGCAACAGGTTGCCGAGGTCGTTGCCGAGATCGCTGTTGTGGCGTTGCGCGATCTTCTCTTCCGAATAGGAGAAGTCGCTGCCGAACGGCGCTTCGCGCAGAAGAAAATATCGCAGCGAATCCGCACCGAAGCGGTCGGCGAGCGCGAACGGGTCGACCGCATTGCCGAGGCTCTTTCCCATCTTCTGACCGTCGACGGTGATCCAGCCGTGTGCGAAAACCAGCTCGGGCGCCGTTTCGCCGATCGACCACAGCATCGCCGGCCAGACGATCGTGTGAAAGCGCGCGATCTCCTTGCCGATCAACTGCGTTCGGGCCGGCCAGTACCGCGCGAACTCGGCCGGATCGGTCGACCAGCCGATCGCCGAGATGTAGTTGAGCAGTGCATCGAACCAGACGTACACCACGCCGCCGCCGCCTGGAATCGGAATTCCCCACGTCAAGTTCGTCCGCGTGATCGAGAGATCGTCGAGCCCTTCTTCGAGCAGCGCCATCATCTCGTTGTAGACGCTCTTCGGCCGCACCCACTGCGGGTTCGAGCGGAAATGCTCGATTAACCGGTCGCGATATTTCGAAAGCCGGAAAAACCAGTCTTCTTCCGAGATTCTTCCGACCTCGCGCCCGCAGGTGGGACAGCGTCCGCCGACGAGCTTCGATTCCGGCCAGAACGTCTCGTCGTAGACGCAGTACCAGCCTTCGTACGTGCCGAGATACACGTCGCCGTTCTCGCGCATGCGTTCGAAGACGGCCTGCACCACGCGCTCGTGCCGGGGCTGCGTAGTGCGAATGAAGTCGTCGTTCGCGACGTGGTACGCGGCGAAGAGTGCTTTCCAGCGCGGCACCAAGTCGTCGCACCACGCTTGCGGCGTCTTTCCGGCCGCGGCGGCGGCGTTGGCGACCTTCTGACCGTGCTCGTCGGTGCCGGTCAGGAAATGCGCCGGCCCGCTCGTCCGCGCGGTGCGCGCCAGCACGTCGGCCACGATCGTCGTGTACGCGTGCCCGATATGCGGGTCGCCGCTGATGTAGTAGATCGGCGTGGTGACGTAGTAGGCCCGGGTCATGTTCGTCGGCTTTCGGTGGATTCGGCGCGGCCCTTGCCGGATTTGCGCGCGGTGACGCGGGCGTAGAGATCGGCCCGGCTGCCGAAACCCTCGCGCGCGAGCGTCTTGGCGATCTCGCCGGCGCGCCGGTTCTGCGCGAGCATTGCGTCGATCGCCGCATCGGCGTCGCGTGGAGCCTCCTCGCGACGCGCGGTATAGGGCGCGATCGCGAACGCAATCTCTCCACGAACCGGATCGGCCAGTTGCGCCGCAACTTCGTCGGGCGCTCCGAGCGCGTGCTGCTCGTACAGTTTCGTATATTCGCGCACTAGGAAAACGCGAGCGTCGGGCGCGACTGCGGCCAAATCGCTCAGCGTCGCGCGAATTCGCTGCGGCGATTCGAACCAGACGCTGGTCGCGCTTTCGTCGAGCGCTCCGGCCAGCGCGGCGCGCCGGGCGCGCGGGGCTCGGGGCGGGAATCCCTCGAAACGGAAGCGCCGCAGCGGAAACCCCGAGAGCGCCGCAACGCCGAAGGCCGCGCTCGGACCGGGCAGCACCTCGACCGCCACGCCCGCCGCGCGCGCCGCCGCGACGAGGTCGCTTCCCGGATCGGAGATGCCCGGCATCCCGGCGTCGCAGGTGAGGGCGACGAGCCCCGAGCGAGCCGCCTCGACGATCCGGCCGGTGATCGCGGCGGCGTTCTGCTCGCGGTAGCTCAGCAGTTCGCGACCCGGGATCCCGAGTGCCGTCAGCAGCCGGCGGGCAACCCGCGTGTCTTCGGCGACGATCGAGTCGGCTTCGCGCAGGACGTCGAGCGCGCGCAGCGTCACGTCGCGCAGATTTCCCAACGGCGTCGGAACTACGACCAGCGGCATGCGCGGAACTTCGACACGGGTTTGGCTGGGCCGTCTGGAAGAAGGCTCACATGAAGATTGACGTCGAGCGGATCCCGCCGAAAAGCCGAGTCGACCTCTATATTTCGCCCTCGTGCCCGTACTGCCGCGCGGCGATCGCTCATTACGATGCGGCCGGCACCGATTATGTCGTGCACGACGCGCAAAACGATCCCGCCGAGCGGCGCGCGATGTACGGCTTCACCAAAGACGATCCGACGGTACCGACAATCGTCGTCGACGGAGCCTACGTCCAGTCCGGGTGGGGATCGCCGCCGCGCGGTTGAACCGTTCATTGAGCGCACGGTCTGTGCGCGATAACGCGATAAAGGGAATGTTGCCCCCGGCTGCGCACTCGCCCTTGAAGCTACTCCTCTTTTCGATATACGTGGAGGCTCTTGCATGAACTCGACCGACACCGCGACTGCCGGCATACTCAGCGGTTTCGTCCTTTTCGCCGTAATCTGCGGACTGGCGATTACGGTCTTCTACGTCTGGGTTTTCTGGCGCGTCTTTGCGAAGACCGGAATGAACGGCGCCCTCGGTTTGATTTGCCTCATCCCGATCGGGTCGTTGATCTGCATGCTGATTCTGGCCTTCACGCGCTGGCCGATCGAGGATGCGCTGGCCGCGCACGGCGGCGGCATGCCGCAATCGCCGTACCCGCCGGCTCCGCCTCCGCCGCCCCCGCCGCCGCAGCTGGGATCGCAGCCGCCCGGCAGCACGATCACGCCCACCTGAATCGCGGCGCGGCGGCTTAGCCGGTAGCGCCTTCCCGCACGGCGGCGATCCAGCGTTCGACGTCGCCTGCCTGGGAGGGCAGTGCCGCCGATAGGTTCTCGGCACCGTCCGCAGTGACCGCGACGTCGTCTTCGATGCGCACGCCGATGCCGCGAAAGCGTTCGGGTACGGTCGCGTCGTCGGGCTGCAGGTAAATCCCGGGCTCGACGGTGAGCACCATCCCCGTGCGCAGCGTTCCGTAACGGTACGCTTGCGCGCGTGCGCGGGCGCAATCGTGCACGTCGATGCCGAGCATGTGGCTGACGTTGTGCAGCGTGTAACGCCGGAAGAATTCGTTGCCGGGATCGAGCGCCTCGTCGAGCGCGACGTTCAAGATGCCGAGATCGATCAGGCCTTCGGCGAGCACGCGCATCGCGCGGCGATTCGGTTCGAGAAAATCGTTGCCGGCAACGACCGCTGCGATTCCGGCGCGCTGCGCCTGCCAGACGATATCGTAGACGGCTCGCTGTTCGGGTGAATATTCTCCCGAAACCGGCAGCGTGCGCGTCACGTCGGCGGTGTAGAGCGAGTTGCGTTCGACGCCCGCATCGAGCAGCAGCAATCCGTCCGGAGCGAGCGTGCCGTCGTTGCGCGTCCAGTGCAGCGTGCAGGCGCGTTCGCCGGAAGCGGCGATCGTCAAGTAGCCGACGTCGTTGGCGTCGATGCGCGCGCGGCTGCTGAATGCGGTCTCGATCTCGCGTTCGCTCGCGCCGCCCTTCATCGCGCGGATAGCCGCTTCGAAGCCGCGCTTGGTGAGCGCGCAGGCGGCTCGCAGTTCCTCGAGTTCGTACTCGTCCTTCACCAGCCGCATCTCGGCGAGGTGCGTCGCGAGTTCCGCATCGCGGCCGGTTTCGGGTAACGCCGCGTCGACCGCGTCGTCGGCACTGCGAATCAACGCGTGGGCCGCCGGTGCGGCACCCACCCCGGCCAGGTAGGCCACGCGATCGCGCAGCGGACGGCAATCGTCGACGCCGTAGTATGCGGCGCTCTCTTCGACGCCGCGATGGCGTCCGACCCAGAGTTCTCCGAGGGTGCGGTCGGTGAAGAACTCGCGCGTGCCGCGGTTATGTTCGCGGACGAACAGCAGCGTCCGGTGACCGGCGCCCTCGGGTTCCAGCACGAGCAATGCGTCGGGCTCGCCGTCGCCCATCAAATATGCGAAATCGCTGCCCGGTCGAAAGCGAAAGTAGGTGTCGTTCGCGCGGACGCGCTCGCGGCCGGCGGGAATCACGACGTAGGCGCCGCGATAAGCCTGCGAAAGCGCGGCTCGGCGCGCCCGATGGCGTTCGCGCTGCGGATGCGGCTGCAGTTTCGGAGAGCGCTCCAGCCAGCCGCCGGCCATGAAGGTTTCCAGGGCGGCGGGCGTTTCGGAATCGTGGGTAGCCCGCTGCTGGGCGGGGGATTCGGCAAGGCCTTCGGTCGACATGTTCGTGCGGATTCGCGCCGCCCGGAAGCCGCTCCGCTCGCGCCCTTAGAGCGAGCGGCGGCCCGTTGGTCGAATCCGCGTAACGATGAGCGACTTACTGGTCGACGTGCGGGCGACCGATACGCTCGCCAACGAGCGAACGTTTCTTGCCTACGCGCGCACCGCGCTCGCCTTCATCGCGTTCGGCTTCGTCATCGCTCGCTTCGCGCTGTTCGCCCGCGAGTTCTCGCTGCTCGTGCACGCGAACCATGGCAGCGAGGGCGTTTCGACGGCATTCGGGACGGGCATGGCGCTCTTCGGCATCGTCATCGCCATCCTCGGCGCGTGGCGATATGCCGTCACCGACCGCGGATTGCGCCGGGGACGGGTCGAGCGGCTCTCGGTTACGACCGGTTACGTGCTCTCGCTCGTCGTCGCTGCCATCGGCGGCGTCGTCGCGATCGCATTGATCGGCTACCGCTAGACTAAACATGTCATCCTGAGCGGAGGCGCGCAGCGCCGCAGTCGAAGGATGAAGGAGCGCACGCGACACAAGCCGCGCGCAGCATAAGCGCAGCCGGCAAGGTCGTTAAGGGGACTCCGACGCGAGCGCCTTTGGTTGGAGGCCATAATTTTCCTTAACAGGCGGCGCGAGCGCGGCGTAGTAGGGAGCGCCGCATGGACGCGGCGCGACGAACGACACGAAGACGACCTTGCGGGTTGCGCTTATGCCGCGCGGGTTTCGTCCGTATTGCCGTCCTTCGACTGCGGCGCTGCGCGCCTCCGCTCAGGATGACACAAGGAAAGCGCGCCTCCGCTCAGGATGACGTGACGTCTAGGCCGAAGTCGAGCGCCGGGGCGCTGTGCGTGAGCCAGCCGACGCTGACGAGGTCGACGCCGCTGCGCGCGATCGAAAGAATCGTATCCGGAGTCACTCCGCCGCTCGCCTCGGTGACGACGCGTCCGGCGACGGCGCGCACGGCCTGAGCGAGCCGGTCGGGAGTCATGTTGTCGAGCAGCACGGCGTCGATCGGTTCCTCGAGCGCCTCGCGCAACTGTTCGAGCGTGTCGACCTCGATCTCGACCTTCACCATGTGTCCGACGCGCGCGCGCACGGCGGCGACGGCGGCGTGAATCGATCCCGCAAGCGCGAGGTGATTGTCTTTGACGAGCACTGCGTCGTCCAAGCCGAAACGGTGATTGTCGCCGCCGCCGCAGCGCACCGCATACTTTTCGAGCACGCGCAGGCCGGGGGTCGTTTTGCGCGTGTCGGCGACGCGCGCACGCGTTTCCGCGATCAGGTCGACGAGCGCACGCGTCGCGGTCGCAATTCCCGAAAGCCGGCAGAGAAAGTTCAGCGCGGTCCGCTCGCCGGTGAGGATGGTTCGCGCACGGCCGCGGATTTCGGCGACGCTCGCTCCCGCGGCGATCGATTCGCCGTCGGCCGATGCCGGGATGCACTCGATTGCATCGTCGAGCAGGCGAAATGCGAGGAGCGCCGTTCCGAGGCCCGCGACGACGCCCGGCTTTCGCGCGACGATGCGCGCACGAGCCTGCGCGTCCCAGGGTACGATGCCGTCGGTCGTCAGGTCGCCGCCGTGCCCGAGATCTTCGAGCAGCGCGGCGCGCACGATCGGTTCGACGGTAAGGCGATCGGGTTCAGACAACGTTTGCGAACCGGGTGAACGAGCGCTTCGCGAGCGCCTCGTCGGCTTCGGCGAAGTCGCTTCGGAAATGGCTGCCGCGACTCTCGCGGCGCGCGAGCGCCGCTTCGGCGACGAGGCGCCCGACCACGAGCAGATTGCGCAGATCGCCGGCACGGGCGAACGTTCGCTCGAGTTCGCGAATGCGCCCGAGCGCTTCGCGCAGGCGGCTTTCGTGACGGACGAGCCCGACGTTCGTGTACATCACGTTGCGAAGGTCGCTGATCGCCTGCGCGTCGCCTTCGCCCTGGAGTGGGCTCTCCATGGCGGCGATACGGTTTTCGCCGGCGTGGGCGTCGGCGTTGACGATATCGGTCGCGACGCGAGAGCCGTACACGAGCGCTTCGAGCAGCGAGTTGCTCGCAAGGCGGTTTGCGCCGTGCACGCCGGTGGCGCTCGTCTCGCCGCACGCCCAGAGATGCGGAAGCGTGGTGCGCCCCCACTCGTCGACCGCGACGCCCCCCATGTGGTAATGCGCCGCCGGCGCGACCGGAATGTTTTGTACGCGCGGATCGATGCCGGCCGACATGCAGAACCCGAAGACGGTCGGAAACTCGTCGGGAAAGCGCCGGCCGATGGCGTGTCGCGCGTCGAGCCCGACGGTGCGTCCGCGCTGCATCTGTTCGAAGATCGCGCGCGCGACGACGTCGCGTGGACCCAACTCCGCGTCCGGATGGATCGCAACCATGAATCGTTCGCCGAGATCGTTCACCAGCACCGCGCCTTCGCCGCGCACGGCTTCGGTGACGAGCGGCATCGGATCGCGCCCAATGGCCAGTGCCGTCGGATGGAACTGCACGAACTCCATGTCGGCGAGCAGCGCTCCGGCTCGCGCCGCCATTGCGATGCCGTCGCCGGTCGCCTGCACGGGATTCGTCGTATACCGGTAGAGACGGCCGATGCCGCCCGTCGCGAGCACGACCGCGCCGGCGGTGAAGGCGACGCTCGCCCCGGACGCATCGTCGCGGCCGTAAACGCCGAGCACGCTGCCCTCGTCGACGATGAGATCGAGAGCGGTGACGTTCTCGGCAATCGCGATCGAGGGCTGCGCTTCGACGGCCTCGATGAGAGCGCGCAGGATTGCGTGACCGGTCGCATCGCCCCCGGCCTTGACGATGCGGCGGCGCTGGTGCGCCGCTTCACGCCCGAGCGCGAGTTCGCCGGCGTCGTCGCGATCGAACGCGGCGCCGAGTTCGAGCAGTTCTTCGACCCGCGCGGGCGCATCGCGCGTGAGAATTTCGACGATCGTTTCGTCGCTGATGCCGGCGCCGGCCCGTTGCGTGTCGATCGCGTGAAGCGTGGGCGAATCGTCCTTGCCGATCGCTGCCGCAATGCCGCCTTGCGCCCAATCGGTCGCCGAGCCTTTTCCCAGTCGCGTCTTGCAGAGCACGGTCACCGGCATCGGCGCGAGTTTCAACGCGGCCATGAGCCCGGCGATGCCTGCGCCCACAACCAGGGCGCCGCTGCGGCGTTCCTCCATGGCCGCGGCGCTCAGTCGCGCGGCTGCCGGCTGAGTTCGAGCATGCGCTCGACCGAACGGCGTGCGCGCTCCGCAACCTCCGGCGCGATCGTCACTTCGAACTCCATCGCCTCGAGCGAGTGCAGCACCTTCGGCAGCGTATTGCGCTTCATGTGCGGGCAGAGGTTGCACGGGCGCACGAAATCGACCGACGGATAGCGCGCCGAAACGTTGTCGGCCATCGAACACTCGGTCATCAACAGCACCCGCGGGCGTTCGCTCGCCGCGGATTCGCTCAACGTGCCGACGTACTCGGTCATGCCTTGCGTCGAGCCGACGTAGTCGGCTTCCGCGAGCACGCCGGGCGGACATTCGGGATGCGCGATGACGACGAGCCCCGGATCGTCGCGGCGGAAGCGGCGAACGTCTTCGCCCGAGAAGCGCTCGTGCACTTCGCAGTGGCCCTTCCACGCGATGATCTCGACGTCGGTCTTCGACGCGACGTACTTTGCGAGGTACTCGTCGGGCAGAAAAATGATGCGCGGAACCCCGAGCGATTCGACGATTTGCAATGCGTTGCCGCTGGTGACGCACACGTCGGATTCGGCTTTGACCTCGGCCGACGTATTGACGTAGGTGACGACCGGCACGCCGGGATAGGTTTCGCGCAGCAGGCGAACGTCGGAGCCGGTGATCGACTCCGCCAAAGAGCATCCCGCTTGCAGGTCGGGGACGAGCACGGTTTTGCTCGGGTTGACGAGTTTCGCCGTCTCCGCCATGAAGTGCACGCCGCAGAGCAAAATCACGTCGGCGTCGGTGCGCGCCGCCTGCATCGCCAGCGCCAGGGAATCGCCGACGATATCGGCGACGGTGTGGAAGATTTCCGGAACCTGATAGTTGTGCGCCAAGATCACGGCGCGGCGCTCTCGCTTGAGGCGGTTGATCGCGGCGACGTAGGGGGCGTGAAGCGGCCACTCCACACGCGGAATGACGTGCGCGACGCGCTCGAAGATGGGGTCGGTTTCGGCGGCCACGTCGGTCGTGTAGGGAAGTTCGAGAAGGCTCATCGGCTGGATTTCTGGGTTGCGGCAGCGCGCGCGGCGACCCTCCTCCAGCGACCAGCCGCCCGGCGCGTGTGACCGGTGCCCGGAAGTGGTACGAGAGAGAAGAGTCTCACTCGAACTTCGATTAGGAGGATTTCATGAGCCGATGGTTTGTCGGCCTCGCCCTGGCGGGGATGGTCGTGATCGGCGCAGGCGCGCTCGGGGCCTCGGCACAGCCCGCCCCTTCGCCTTCGCCCTCGCCATCTTCTACGCCGACGATGCAGCCGTAAAGCCCGAAGCTTCCCCGGGGGAATCCGCGATCGCACCGCCCAGGCGGTGCGATCTTTTTTTTGGCCGACGCAAAACTTTTTGCGGAGGTGCCAGGAAAAGAAACTGTGGTCACTAATCGACGCCTTGAAGCTGACTGAAGTTACTAATCCTACTCCTTGAAGCTGACTGAAGTTACCTTTGCCTGCCCACTTCTCGAACCCCGAAGGAGCCCAACGACCATGGACCGGCCCGGAAAAATCCTCGCAATCGTGGCGGCGGCCGCCATCTTCCTCGGCTTTGGGGCGCCTCTTCGGAGCCGGGCCGCCGGATCGCTGACGATTCTGAACGTCTCTTTTGACCCGACGCGCGAGCTCTTCAACGATTTCAACGCGCAGTTCGTGAAGTTTTGGCGCGCTAAGTCCGGGCAGACCGTGACCGTCGAGCAGTCGAACGGCGGTTCGGGCAAGCAGGCGCGGGCGGTCATCGACGGTCTCCAGGCCGACGTCGTGACGCTCGCGCTCGCCTACGACGTCGATGCGATCGCCCAGAACGCGAAGCTGCTGCCGGGGAACTGGCAATCGCGGCTGCCCGACAACAGCGCCCCCTACACCTCCACGATCGTCTTTCTCGTGCGCAAGGGCAACCCCAAGCGAATCCACGACTGGAACGATCTCGTCAAGCCCGGCGTCTCGGTGATCATGCCCAATCCCAAGACCTCCGGCGGAGCGCGCTGGAACTTCTTGGCGGCCTGGGCGTATGCGTTGAAACGCCCGGGTGGAAACGAGGCGCGCGCGCGCGACTTCGTCACGCGTCTCTACAAAAACGTCCCCGTGCTCGATTCGGGCGCGCGCGGATCGACGACGACGTTCGTGGAGCGCGGCTTAGGCGACGTGCTCGTCGGCTGGGAGAGCGACGCCCTCCTCGCGACGCACACGCTCGGCCCGCAAAAGTTTCAAATGATCGTTCCGTCGCTGAGTATTCTCGCCGAGCCGACCGTCGCGCTCGTGGACAAAATCGTTGACGCGAAAGGCACGCGCGCCGTCGCCCAGGCGTACTTGCAGTATCTCTACGCGCCGCAAGGGCAAGAGATCGTCGCTCGCCATTTCTTTCGGCCGCGTATGGCGTCGGTGACGAAGCGCTATGCGTCGACGTTCGCCAACGTGAAGGTCGTCACCGTCGACAAAACCTTCGGCGGCTGGCAGAACGCGCAGAAGACGTTCTTTGCCGACGGCGGCGTCTTCGACCAGATCTATCAACCGAGCCAGTAGGAGCGTTCGTGGCCCTCGTACTGCGGCGGCGCAGCATCGTGCCGGGATTCGGGCTCACGCTCGGCTTCACCGTCGTCTATCTCAGCTTCATGGTCTTGATTCCGCTGTCGGTGGCGTTCTGGAAAGCGTCGTCGCTCGGGTTGGGAACGTTTTGGCACGACGTGACGTCGCCGCGAGCTCTGGCTTCATACGAAGTGAGTTTCGGATGTTCGCTCGTCGCCGCCGCAATCAACATCGTCTTCGGACTGCTGACCGCGTGGGTGCTCGTTCGCTACACGTTTCCGCTGAAGCGGCTCTTCGACACGCTGGTGGATCTGCCGTTTGCGTTGCCGACGGCGGTCGCGGGCATCGCGCTTACTGCGATCTATGCTTCGACCGGTTGGCTTGGCCGGCCGTTGCTCTCGCTCGGCATGCACGTCGCGTACACGCGGCTCGGCATCGTCATCGCGTTGACGTTCATCGGGCTTCCTTTCGTGGTGCGCACGGTGCAGCCCGTGCTTCAAGATCTCGACGCGGAGCTGGAGGAAGCGGCGGCGAGCCTCGGTGCCGGGCGACTGCAGACGTTTGCGCGGGTGCTGTTTCCGACGATCTTTCCCGCGGCGCTGACCGGCTTCACGCTCGCCTTCGCTCGCGCCGTCGGCGAATACGGCTCGGTGATCTTCATCGCCGGCAATATGCCGATGCGCACGGAGATCACGCCGTTGCTCATCGTCACCAAACTCGAGCAGTACGACTACGCGGGAGCGACGGCGATCGCCGTAGCGATGCTGGTCGTCTCGTTCGCGATGCTGCTTGCGATCAACGTGCTTCAACAGTGGAGCTCGACGCGACGCGAGGATCGCCCGCTGAAGGCGGCGCGCAGTGGCTAAGGTGCTGACGTTAAACGCACCTCAGCCGATCCGCCTTCCCGCCGCGGCGCACTCGCGCGCAACCTCGGAACCGGTCGTGGTGCGGTGGCTGCTCATCGCCGTGGCCGTCGCGTTCTTGACGATCTTCATTTTTCTGCCGCTCGCGATCGTTTTCGCTACGGCATTCCGCAGCGGCATCGCCGGATTCGCGCATACCTTTACCGATTCCGACACGTTGGCTTCGATTCGGCTCACGTTGCTTACGGCGGCCATCGCCGTGCCGATGAACGTGGTGTTCGGCGTAGCCGCGGCGTGGGCGATCGGCAAGTTCGAGTTCGCCGGCAAGAGCCTGCTGATCACGTTGATCGATCTGCCGTTTTCCGTCTCGCCGGTCGTCGCGGGGCTCGTCTTCGTTCTGCTGTTGGGGGCGCAGGGATTGATCGGGCCGTGGCTGATCGCGCACGGCATACGCATCATCTTCGCGATCCCTGGGATCGTCTTGGTTACGGCGTTCGTGACGTTTCCGTTCGTCGCCCGCGAACTGCTGCCCACGATGCAGGCGCAGGGAAACGACGAGGAGGAGGCCGCGTTGGCGCTCGGCGCGAGCGGATGGAAGACGTTTTGGCGCGTGACGCTCCCCAAGGTGAAATGGGCGCTGCTGTACGGCGTCATCCTGTGCAACGCACGCGCGATGGGCGAGTTCGGCGCGGTCTCGGTCGTTTCGGGACACATCCGCGGCCTTACCGATACGATGCCCCTTCAGATCGAGTTTCTATACAACGACTATCAATACGTGGCGGCCTTCGCGGTCGCGTCGCTTCTGGCGCTGCTCGCGCTCGCGACGCTCGTCGTTAAGACCGCCGTCGAGTGGAGGACCGGCCATGAGCATTAGTCTGCGCGGCATCAGCAAAGCCTTCGGCACTTTCGACGCGCTCGCGGGCGTCGATCTCGACATTCCCGACGGAAAGCTGATGGCTTTGCTCGGGCCGTCGGGATCGGGAAAGACGACCTTGCTGCGCATCGTGGCGGGCTTGGAATACGCCGACGCCGGCACCGTGCGATTCGACGGCGCGGACATGACCAGCCGCTCGCCGGGCGAGCGCCGAGTCGGCTTCGTCTTCCAGCACTACGCGCTCTTTCGGCACATGACGGTCTTCGAAAACGTCGCGTTCGGATTGCGCGTGCGCTCGCGATCGTCGCGGCCCGCCGAGGCGCAAATTCGCGCGAAAGTCAACGACCTTCTGGAACTCATTCAACTGCGCACCCAAGCGTCGCGATATCCGTCGCAACTCTCCGGCGGGCAGCGTCAGCGCGTCGCATTGGCGCGCGCGCTGGCGGTCGAGCCGAGCGTGCTGCTGCTCGACGAACCGTTCGGTGCGTTGGATGCAAAGGTACGGCTCGAACTGCGGCGTTGGCTGCGCCATCTGCACGAAGAGGCGAATATCACCAGCGTTTTCGTGACGCACGATCAAGAGGAAGCGTTGGAAGTCGCCGATCGCGTTGCCGTCATGAATCGCGGGCGCATCGAACAGGTCGGTGCGCCGGAGGAGGTGTACAACAACCCGGCAACGTCGTTCGTGTTCAACTTCCTCGGCAACGTCAATCTCTTCCACGCGCGCCTCGAACACGGCACGGCGTACATTCACGATAGCGCGACCGAGCATCTCGGCTTCGTGCGTCCGCATCTGCTCGAGGTATCGCGCCGGCGGCCCGACAACGGAAACCACTTTCGCGCCGTCGCAAAACGCATCCACGCCGCCGGGCCGCTGGTGAAGGTCGAGGCGGTGACGGAGTGGGGAACGGCCGTTCATGCGGAGATGTCGCAGGAGCGCTTCCGCGAACTGGGCTTGGCGACCGGCGAGGAGATTTTCATGGCGCCGACCGACCTGCGGGTCTTCGAGAACGGGGCAGGTGAGGCAGCGGCCCGGGCTTGAGAACGCGGCATCGCCTCGGCTGATGGCCTAAGCGGCGCATGCCCGATGGGGGCGAGCGGGGCTCAAAAGCTAACTACGGTCACGTTGCATTTTTGAGAAAGGGACTCTAATCACTATTCTCAAATGGGAAGGTGACTGGGGTTCCCTTTACAGGGAGCCATTCCAGCGCGATTGTAATTGGGATATGGCCCGAACCGGAGAGGTACCTCGTGACTCTGGATATCGAGATCGTACTGGTCGGACTCGTCGTTGGGACGATCGTCGGGCTTACCGGCGTCGGCGGCGCGAGCATCATGACGCCGCTGCTCATCCTCGTTCTCAAGGTCAATCCGCTCGTCGCCGTCGGCTCCGACTTGCTGTACAGCGTTCCGACCAAGCTTTACGGCGCCTACCTGCACAACAAGCAGGGCACCGTCAACCCTCAGATCGTGAAGGCACTGCTTTTGGGCGGCCTGCCTGCGTCGCTCGTAGGCCTCGGCGTCCTCTTCTGGCTTCGGCACCACGTCGACGTCAAAGCGCTCGAGCTCACGACGCGGCACGCAATCGGATACGTCTTGTTCGTCGCCGCCGTCGTGATTCTGGTGCAGCCCTTCCTCTGGCGGCGCGCTCTCCCCACCGCGAACGCCGACTTCGAATGGCGCCCGGGGCAGCGCGTTCGCGTCATCACGATCGGCGCAATCGTCGGCCTCATCGTCACCGCGACTTCGATCGGAAGCGGATCCGTGACGCTGCCGTTGCTGTCGCTCTCCCTCCCGTTAGTCGGAATATCGACGCTGGTTGGCTCGGACATCGCCTTTGCGGCGTTCTTGATTCCCGCCGCGGCGGCCGGGCGATGGAGCATGGGAGACGTGAACCTTCCGCTGGTTCTGAAGCTGCTCATCGGATCGCTTCCCGGAGTATATATCGGCAGTAAGTTGTGCGGCCGGCTGAGTCAGTCGTGGTTGCGACCAATGGTTGCCGTGACGCTCGTTTTCGTCGGCACGCGTTTGATCTGAACGGCTCCCAGGGCCGGTAGACGGCCGGTTCGCCGGGAGACCGGCCCAACCGGCGCGAACCGTGCTAGGGCCTCAGCAGCGGCCAAAGGTCGTCGGGCGCGGCCTTGGAGTTACGGGAAATGACTGTCGACCTCGAGCTTATTCTTATTGGCCTTATCGTTGGGTTTCTCGTCGGCTTGACCGGTGTCGGCGGCGGAAGCATCATGACGCCGTTGCTCGTTCAGGTGCTCAGAGTCAATCCGCTGACGGCCGTCGGAACCGACTTGCTGTACAGCGTCCCGACGCGCCTGTACGCGGCCTTCCTGCATCGCCAGCAGGGAACGGTCAACCCTCATATCGTCAAGGCCCTGCTGTGGGGCGGCTTGCCGGCTTCTTTTGCCGGACTTGGCCTGCTCTTCTGGTTACGCCATCACGTCGACATCGCGGTCATCGAATTGTGGACGCGGCGCGCAATCGGCGTGACGCTGCTGCTGGCTGCCGGAATGATCCTCGCGCAGCCGTGGCTGAAGAAATTGGAACTGCAGGCGTGGAGCGAGGAGTTCCAGTGGCGCCCGCGCCAGCGTGCGCGCGTGATCGCGATCGGCGCGGTCGTCGGCCTGTGCGTGACGCTCACGTCGATAGGCAGCGGCGCCGTGACGCTGCCGCTGCTGACGCTCGCGATGCCGTTCGTGGGTCTGACGGAGTTGATCGGTTCCGACATCGCGTTTGCCGCCTTTTTGATTCCGGCCGCGGCGTTCGGCCGCTGGACGATGGGCGACGTCAACGTGGGTTTGGCGATCAACCTGCTCATCGGATCGCTTCCGGGCGTGTATCTCGGAAGCAGGCTCTGCCGGCGGATGCACGCGCGCTGGCTGCGTCCCGCCGTCGCCGTAACGTTGCTCTTCGTCGGCGCGCGCTTAATCTAAAGGTTCCCTAAGTCAAAAACTGCACGCGCGTTCGTTCATAACGTGTGAGTAAGTAAAATTTCCTGTGGAGCCGATGTGGAGCGTCTGCAAAGACGCTTGAAGGCTCGCGAGCGCTTTGATACCATGGTCGCACTTCCACTGGAAGTGCGGAATGTAAAGGGCCGCGGTCCACGCACGTAAGGCGGTCGGCGTTTAAAAAGCGTCGATTCGGGTGCTGGAACGAACCGGACTCGGAAGACGTCGGTAAGAGATCGGAAACGGTCTCACGCAGGTGGAGAAGAGAGCCGGAGACGGCAAAGCTCGCAGCTATGCTGCGGGCTTTGTCGTCTCGCTCGAAGAAGGACGCGCGATGAACGACCGGCGACGCGTTGAAAGCTCGCGGATCGAGCTTACGGTGCGCGGACTCGTGCTGGGCGCCGCAATAACGCTGGTCTTCACCGCGGCGAACGTCTATCTCGGTTTGAAAGTCGGGCTCACGTTCGCTTCAACGATTCCGGCCGCCGTCATATCGATGGGCGTGTTGCGCGCGTTCAAGAACGCGACGATCTTCGAAAACAACATCGTTCAGACGGTCGCATCGGCTGCCGGCACGATCTCCGCAGTGATCTTCGTTCTCCCCGGACTGGTGATGGTCGGCTGGTGGAGCGGATTTCCGTTCTGGGAGTCGTTTGCGATGTGCGCGCTCGGCGGAACGCTCGGCGTGATGTACAGCGTGCCGTTGCGGCGCGCGCTCGTGACGCAATCGGATCTGCCCTACCCTGAAGGCGTCGCCGCAGCCGAGGTTTTGAAGGTCGGCGTCGGCGGCGCGACCGCCGGCGACGTCGAGCACAATCGCTTGGGATTGATCGCACTCGTGACCGGCACGCTCGCGTCGGCAGGCTTCGCATTGATCGTGGCAACGCGCGTCTTCGCGGGCGAGATTGCCGCCTATTTTCGCGCCGGTGCGGCGGCGACCGGCTTCGGCTTTTCCTTCTCGCTCGCGCTGGTCGGCGCCGGGCATCTCATCGGGCTCTCGGTCGGGCTTGCGATCTTGGGCGGTTTGATCGTCGCGTGGGGCATTGCGACGCCGTTGCTCACCGCGCTCCATCCGGCGGCTGGGCCGGCGGCCGGCGTCGCTACGTTGGTCTGGGCGCATCAGGTGCGCTTCGTCGGTGCCGGTGCGATCGGCGTCGCCGCCATCTGGACGTTGGGGCGCTTGGCGAAGCCGGTATGGGGCGGCGTCGCGTCGGCGATTGCTGCTTCGCGGCGACGCGGCAGCGGCGAGGCGCTGCCGCGCACCGAGCGCGATCTGCCGATCGCACTCGTCGGCATCATCTCCGTGGCATGCCTCATTCCGCTCGCGGCGCTGCTGGCGGCGTTCCTGCACGGCAGCGCACTGCAGTCGCAAGCCGTACCGCTCGCGCTCGCGGCGGTCGCATACGTCGTGATCGTCGGATTTCTCGTTGCGGCGGCCTGCGGGTATATGGCCGGGCTCATCGGCTCGTCGAACAGTCCGGTCTCCGGTTTGGCGATTTTGGCCGTCATCGGCGCGTCGCTGCTGCTCGTGATCTTCGGCGACCATTCGACGCCCGCGGCGGCGTCGGCGCTCGTCGCGTTCGCGCTCTTCGTCACCGCCGTGCTCGTCTGCGTCGCGACGATCGCCAACGACAATCTCCAAGATCTCAAGACGGGCCAACTCGTCGACGCCACCCCGTGGCGGCAGCAAGTTGCGCTGGTTTTCGGCGTCGGCATGGGCGCGATCGTGATTCCGCCGATTCTTGGGTTGCTCAATCACGCGTACGGCTTTGCGGGCGCGCCGCATCACGCCACCGTGGCGCAGCCGCTGCCGGCTCCGCAGGCGACGCTCATATCGGCGCTGGCGAAAGGCGTCATTCAGGGACAGATCGATTGGCGACTCATCGGCGCGGGCGCCCTGGTGGGCGTCGCCGCCGTCGCGCTCGACGAATTGCTCCGCGTAACGACGCGCTTTCGTCTGCCGCCACTGGCGATCGGATTGGGAATCTATTTGCCGGCGTCCACGACGGCGCCGGTCGTCTTGGGCGCCGTCCTCGGGTGGTATTACAACCGTTGGGCCGAGCGCAGCCGCAACCCCGCGCGAGCAAAACAACTCGGCGTGCTGACGGCATCGGGCTTGATCGTGGGTGAGAGTCTTTTCGGTGTGTTATTGGCCGGCTTAATCGTGGCGACCAATCGCGCGGAGCCGCTGGCCCTCGTCGGCGATGCTTTCGCCTCGCCGGCCACCGCGATCGGCGCGATCGCGTTCGTCCTGGTCGTACTCGGGCTCTACGTCTTCACCGCCCGCTTGGCGGCGGCTAACTCAAAAGCTTCGGCGTGATGCGGAACGCGCCCGAGGAGCAAATATCGACGATCTCGTCGGCGCTGAGCCGGCGAAAGCGCACGTTGCAGTACTCGAAGGGGTCGCCGGCTTTCGTCGCATCGTAACGGGCCTGCGCGGCGGGATTGAGCTGCGGGCGCTGCTGCACCGTCTGATTTTTGAAGTTTACGCGATAGACGAGCGTCTCGCCGAACAGGAAAATCTCGCCTCGGCCGTTGGCATAGCCGCCATAGACGGGCTCGGCAGGTTGCGGGACGAGCCGGTCCTTCGACTTCCGGCTCACGATATCGAGCGAGGCGACCGGAGCCGCCGAGACTGTAAGTTGCGTCATGATGCACTCCATATAACGAGGGAATCCTCTCGATGGTTGCAATGCCGGCGAGAGGCTCCAAGCCCCCGGCGGAGCGAAGGGCAACGCATGAAACGCGCGCTTTTAACGATCGTCTCGATTCTTTCGGCGGTGGCAATCCGCCCGTTGCCCGCCGTCGCCGACGGTGCTTTGACCACCCCGGCCGCGTTGACGGCCAAGGCTCCCGCACGTTACGACGCCGTCTTTAACACTACGGCGGGCAAGTTCGTCGTCGCGGTGACGCGCGCCTGGGCACCGCGCGGCGCCGACCGTTTTTACAACCTCGTCAAGCACGGATTTTTCAACGGGGCCGCCTTTTTTCGCGTGGTGCCGGGATTCGTCGTGCAGTTCGGGCTCAATCCAAGTCCGGCCGTCGACAAGGCCTGGAGCGCGGCGAGCATCCCCGACGATCCGGTGAAACAGAGCAATCGCGCGGCGTACCTGAGCTTCGCGTCTGCCGGCGCGAATACGCGCACGACGCAAGTCTTCATCAATCTCGGCGACAACGCACGGCTCGACCACATGGGCTTCGCGCCGTTCGGAAAGGTCGTTTCGGGGATGAACGCGGTGATGAAGATCTATGCGGGCTACGGCGAGCAGCCGAGCCAAGACCAGATCGCCGCCGAAGGGAAAGCCTATCTCGACAAGAGCTTCCCGCGGCTCGACCGCATCACGTCGGCCACAATCGCCGCACCAACGCCGTCCCCATCGCCGCATCCCAAGCCGGCGCGCACGCCCTAGGTTCCCTCACCTACTCGGTGTCGACCGGCAAGTGCGACGGCCGGCTATGCAGGAAATATTGTTGCGACAACGCCGCGGGGATCGGCGAAAACGTGCGCGGAGGCTGTTTGAAGTCGAAGACGTCGACGATGCTTGCCGCGCGCTCGTCGGTCGACCCGATGCGCGGCAATCCCCAGTTGTCTTCGACGAACTTCAGGACGCTGCCGAACTCGTACCGCGTGTGCGACACGTACCCTTGCTTCGCGTAGGGCGAGATGACGAGCATCGGCACGCGGAATCCCAGGCCCTGGTAATCCAGTTGCGGCGGGGAAACGTGATCGTAGAAGCCACCCCAATCGTCCCACACCACGACGATCGCCGTGCTCTTCCATAGTTCGGACTTTCCGATTGCGTTGACGACTTGGGCAACCCACGACGGGCCCCCCGTGACGTTGTGGCCGGGATGGTCGGAGTTCTGGAAATCGGGAATCACCCACGAGACCGCAGGAAGTTTGCCGCTCGAGATGTCCTTGAAGACCGTGGTCTCCGGCGACGAAATGTTCGTCTTCCATTCGGGACCGTACCGGACGGCCCGAATCGCGTCGAAGGCGGTCCAGATGTCGCCGATCGTCGAGAACGGCGGCGCGTAGTACTTCCACGATATGGCGCCGGCGTCGAGCGAATCGCGCAGCGTGCGGTAGGTCAGACATGGGAAGGGACCCGCGCCCGGTAACAGCTGGCGCTCGTTGGTAAGCAGCGACGTCTTCGTACCGCTGCGCGCATCGCATCCCCAAGGGGTGTTCGTCGGGTAGTTGGCCAGACTCTGAGTCGAGTTGATCGTCGTGCCGCCGGCGATGAGATCCTGATGGCCGATGAAACTTCCGCTGCTCTGCGTCTCGAACATGTGATCCGCGAGGACGTATTGTCGCGCCATCGTCCAGTACGGCTGAATGTCGGACGGCTTGACGTATTGATACACGTAGAGGTTTGCCGGCGGTCCACCGCCCCATGCGCCGAGGTGAATCAAATCGAATCCGTTCATTTTCCCGCCGCGGTATTCGGTCACGAATGCCTGCCAGCGGTGATCCACGTCGTTGGCGATCAGGCCACGTTCTTGCAGCGCAACCGTTTCGCCGTCGTGCGTCTTGCCGGTCGTCGTGCCGTCGGCGCCGGGATACGTCGCGAAGAAGTTGTCGAAGCTGCGGTTCTCCTGAATCATGATGACGATGTGCTTCAGGGGGCTGGGCGCCTTCGGCGGCGTGGGCGAGGGGTCGGCGCCCGACGGCGGCACCGCCGAGGAGCCGCCTCCCGAGCCGCCGCCCGAACATCCGGCGATGAAGACGATAGCCAACGCTGCGCGAAGGAAACGGCGATGCATGCGTGCGGAATACAGGCTACGCACTGCCGCTTCCCTCCGCGAGTACGGTTGCGCGCCGATTTCGTATCGTTTTTGTTTGGAATGACGACTGGAGTTACTCATCATGAATGCCTACGCCGAGTTTCGAAAGCTGCACCACGGCGAACGCGTGTTGATGCTCGCAAACGCCTGGGATGCCGTTTCGGCGGCGATTTTCGTCGCGGCGGGTTCGAAGGCGATTGCGACGACCAGCGCCGGGCTCGCTTGGTCGCGCGGATATGCAGACGGTAACGCGTTACCGCGCGCCAGCCTGCTGTCGTCGGTAAGCGCGATTTGTGCCGTCGCCGGTGAGATGCCGGTGACGGTCGACATCGAAGGCGGTTACTCCGACTCCGCCGACGAGGTCGCCGATCTCGTCGCGCAGCTGTGCGGGCTCGGCATCGCGGGTATCAATCTCGAAGACGGCAATGACGCACCCGAATTGCTGGTCGCAAAAATCGTCTCGATCAAGCGCCGTCTGCGCCAAGCCGGTCTCGAAGTTTTCGTCAATGCGCGCACCGACGTCTTCCTTCGCGAACTCGCCTCGGGCACCGAAGCGGTGCGCGAAGCGATCGGACGCGCAAAACGCTACGAATCGGCTGGAGCCGACGGAATCTTCGTTCCGGATCTCAGGCAGCGCGATGCGATTCGCAGCGTTGCCGATGCGGTCGATCTTCCGCTCAACCTCCTGGCGGTGCCGAACCTCGCACCGGCATCCGAGCTGTACCACCTCGGCGTTCGCCGCGTGAGCGCCGGATCGTCGCTGGCAAAGCTCGCGCTCGGTGCCGCGCGCGACGCAGCCGAGACATTTCTCCGCGACGGGCGTTGCGAAGCGCTCTTCGCACAACGAAGCGTAGATTATGGAGAAACCAACGCGCTGTTGCGCGGCGGTACGCCTCCCGCACCGGCGCAGGATCGCGCGTTTACCGGCAGCCGCTCGGCGCCCGAGCCGAGCGCTACCGCCGAGCCGAACGAATACGCACGTCGCGATGACGTTTGGCGTGGCAACGTGTCACACGAAAATGCCTTCCGCTAGATACCGCCGTGTCATCCTGAGCGGAACATATGTCTTCCTGAGCGGAACACATGTCATCCTGAGCGGAGCGCGAAGCGCGCAGTCGAAGGAGCGCAGTCGAGGTTAACGCAGCATGGGAGCTATCGAGGTTTGCGTGCCGTCCGTCTCGATAGCGATCGCACCGTCTTCGTCGGTGCGAAAAATCGTAGCCCCGTAGCGTTGCAGGGTGGCGATCGTCGCGGGCGCCGGATGGCCGAACAGGTTGTGCCGGCCGACGGAAATGACCGCGTAGCGTGGGTGCACGGCGGCGATGAACGCCGGCGTCGAACCGTAGGCCGACCCATGATGCCCAACCTTCAAAACCTCGCATTGTAAATCGACGCCTTCGCCTAAGAAACGTCGCTCGGCGGCTGCGCCGGCGTCGCCGGTGAAGAGCATGCAGAACGATCGATACCGTAAGATGAACGCGACGGAATTTTCGTTGATGTCGTTGCGTGAGTTTGCGATGAACGGCAACGACGGTCCGAGGAAGTGCAGCACGACGCCGTCGTCGGTGCGCCATTCCATGCCGGCGCGCGGATAGACGACCGGTACGCCTTGGGCCTTCGCCGTTGCGAGCGCGTCTTGGTACGCATGTCCGCCATAGCGCTGTCCTCCGTCGGCGAACTCCGCGACGTGCAACCGCCGCAGCACCGGCGCGACGCCGCCCGCGTGGTCGCCGTGGGGATGCGAGAGGATCACCGCATCGAGCGCGTGTACGCCGTCGCGCAGGAGGAACGGCACCACGACGCGTTCGCCGACCGCTTCGGCGACCGAATCGGCACCGGGGACTCCTCGCTCTAAGCGGCCGCCGGCATCCACGAGCAGGGCGTGGCCGGCGGGCGTGCGCACGGCAATGGCGTCGGCCTGGCCGACGTCGATGACGGTGATGCGCAGACGGCCGTCCGCGATGACGGGAGGGTCGAGAACGAACGCGGTCGAGAGAAGCAGCGCCGCCGCCGCAAGCGTGTGCGCTCCGCGGCGCAGCAGCAGCGGTGCCGTTGCGAGCGCGGCGTCGTAGGCGAGAACGCACCACACCGGCGCCGGCGTCATCGGGATGCGGGCCGCCGGAAGGCTCGAAAGCGTTCGCACGGCGCCCAGCATCAGCGCGAGCGGCCACGAGTCGAGATTTGCCGCCGCCTGCGCGAGCGGCGCACACCACGCAAAGGCCAACTGCAGCGCGCCGAGCGCCATAGTCGCGCCGACGCACGGTACGACGGCGAGGTTCGCGAGCAACGCGTACGGAGCGAACTGCAAGAAGATCGCCGCGGTGAGTGGCCACGTTCCGCATTGTGTCGCCAACGATAGGACGAGCCCTTCGCGCACGCGCGCCGGTAATTCGATGCGCTGCGCGATCCAGCGCTCGATCGCGCTTCCGCACGCAAAGATCGCGCCGACGCACGAGAACGACAGCGCAAACGACGCCGATGCGACGCTCTGCGGACGCACGAACGCGATGACGATTGCCGCCAGCGCGAGCGCGTTCCAAGAGAACGTCGCGCGGCCGCAGGCTCGCGCGCAGAGCGCCGCCGTCGCCATCGTCGCGGCCCGAACGGCGGGCAGCGCGTCGCCGCTGCACCACGCGAAGGCCCAAATCGCAGCGATTGCGATCGCACACGCAAGCCCACGCGGCAACGAGAACAGCGATAGCCCTCCGAGGACGAGCGCCGCGACGGCGCCGACGTGCAATCCGGCCGTGACGAGCACGTGCACGGTCCCCGTCTCTTGAAACTCCTCGCGCAGATCGGGCGGCAACGCCGCGCGCTCGCCCCACAACTCGCCGGCTACGACCGAGGCGCCCGGTTCGCCGAGACGTGACGCGAGTTGCGCGTGCGCCCATTCGTGCGCGCGACCCGGCCACGTACGCGCGTCCCACGGCGAACCCGATGCGACCGAGAGCACCGCCGCACTTTCGATTTGTGCGTCGAGACCGCGGTCGCGCGCGATCGCGCGTTCGCTCGGTTCGCCCGGATTGCGCGCCTCGTCGAACGGCGTTAACCTTCCGCGTACGACGATGCGCGATCCGGGCGGCGGCGATTCGCCGTTGACGTGCACCATCGCGCGCACGCCTCCATCGAGAGCGGCGACGAATCCCGTTGGAGTTCGCTCGAGCGCGACGCCGCCGTACTGCGCCGTCCGCTGCGGCGCAATGCCGGGTTGCATGCGGGTGAGGCGCACGGCGTTCGCCGCGGACGCTATCAGGCTTGCCGCGAGGAGCGCGCGAAACTGCGGTGCCTTGCACGCATGCGTCAGCCCAAATGCGCCGAGCGCGACGAGTGCCGCTGCAATCGCCGCACGTGCGTCGAGCGGAAGCGCCTGCGCCGTCGCGGCCAGGCTTCCCAAAATCGCGGCGGCCGCGCAAAGGACGAGCGCGAAGGGCGGCATCGTGCCAACCCCTGCGACGGCCTGCGGCACCGGAAAGGCGGGCGGGGGAAGCTCGATGCGCGCCCGAACCCCGAACGTCACACTGGAGGTGTGGCATGGCGAACAAACTGCCGTCGCTCTCGCTCAGTTTCTTTCTCGCGGCCGTACTAACGGGGTGCTCGTCGTCTACGACGCCGGGGGCGAATCTTGTTGCAGCTCGACCTCAGCCTGCGAAAGCCGGCGGCGGTTCGGATGCCGACCCGAGCACCAAAATCAAACACATTATCGTCATCATTCAGGAAAATCGAAGCTTCGTTAATCTGTTCTCGGGTTTTCCCGGAGCCGACGCTCCAACGTTCGGATATGAACACGACGGAACCGAGGTTCCACTCACCAAAATTAACTTCAAAGGTGCGAGCATCGCGCACGGATTCACGACCTCGCTGACCGATTGGAACAACGGCGCGATGAACGGTTTCGACTTGAGCAATCCTTCGGCACCGTTGTACCCGTACTCGTACCTGGATCCGACATTGATCGAGCCGTACTGGAGCATGGCCAGTTCGTACGTGCTCGCCGACCGTATGTTTCCCACGCAGTTCGGAGGGAGCTTTTCCGCCCACCTCAATCTCGTTGCCGGAACGGATAAGCTCAATCCACAGCTCGCCGTGACCGACTATGCGACCAATACGCCATGGGGCTGCGACGCCCCAAGCGGCACAAAGTCGTTTGTCGTCAACAATAAGCGCGTTGAAACATCCAAAGGGCCCTTCCCGTGCTACACGCAGTTTACGACGATGGCCGATACGCTCGATGCTGCGGGGGTTTCGTGGAAGTACTACGCGCCGCAAACCGTCGGATGCCCGAGTCAGTGCGACAACGGCGGGCTGGAATGGTCGGCATTCGACGCCATCAGCAACGTCCGAAACGGACCGGATTGGAGCAACGTCATCTATCCTCAAACGACGATCCTCCAAGACGCCCCAAACGGGAACCTCGCGTCCCTTTCCTGGGTCGTGCCGGATCACAAAGATTCGGATCATCCCGACAGCGATAGCGATACCGGTCCGTCGTGGGTCGCATCCGTCGTCAATGCGATCGGCGAGTCGCAATATTGGAGCACTTCCGCCATCATCGTCGTGTGGGACGATTGGGGCGGCTGGTACGACGACGCACCTCCCCCGCAAAAAGACTTCTTGGGACTGGGGATCAGAGTCGGCTGCATCATCATCTCGCCGTACGCAAAAAAGCAAGTCGTTCACACGCAGTACGAGTACGGCAGCATACTCAAGTTCATCGAGGAGACGTTTAAGCTTGCATCGTTGGGTCACACGGACAAGCGAGCCGCCAGCATCGTCGACAGTTTCAGCTTCAAGAAAAAGCCACGCTCGTTCGAACCAATTTCAGGCGAAGTATCCGCCTTCGTATTTCTTGCACGAGCGACCGTCGTTACAGCCGCCGGACACCGAATAGAGGTCTAGCATGGCGAAAAGGCTGCCGTCGCGTTCGCTGAGCTGCCTCCTTGTCGCGGTTCTAACGGGGTGCTCGTCCTCCGGCACGCCGGGAGTAACTCCCACCTCGGAGTGGTCGCCATCGAAAGAATCCGCCGTCGTTACGAATGCCGATCCGAGCACGAAGATCAAACATATCATCGTCATCATTCAGGAGAACCGGAGCTTCGTTAATATTTTTTCGGGATTTCCCGGAGCCGACGCTCCGACGTTCGGATACGAGCACGACGGGACGCAGGTGCCGTTGAGTAAGGTCGATTTCGGCGGCGCGGATCTGAACCACAGTTTCTTGGCCGGCGTCACCGACTGGAACGGTGGTGCGATGAACGGGTTCGACTCGAGCATGCCTTCGTCGCCGCTCTATCCGTACTCGTACCTCAATCCGAAACTGGTCAAGCCGTACTGGAGCATGGCGAAGGCGTACGCGCTCGCCGACCGCATGTTTCCGACCCAGTTCGGCGCGAGTTTCTCGGCGCACCTCAATCTCGTCGCGGGAACCGATAAACTGAGCTCGACGAACGCCGTGACGGACTGGGCCTCGGATACGCCATGGGGATGCGATGCGCCAAGCGGGACCACGTCTTCGGTCGTCAACTCGAAGCGGCAGGTGACTTCCAAAGGGCCATTCCCGTGCTTCACGCAGTTTAAAACGATGGCCGATTCGCTCGATTCAGAGGGCGTGTCGTGGAAGTACTACGCTCCCAAAGTCGTCGGCTGCTCGGGCGATTGCGATTGGGGGGGACTAACGTTTTCGGTCTTCGATGCGATCAGCAACGTGCGATACGGAACCGATTGGGCGAATGTCGTCTCCCCGCAAACGGCGATCCTCCAAGATGTTGCGAATGGCAGTCTCGCATCGGTGTCGTGGGTCGTCCCCGACTTCAGGGATTCGGATCACCCGGGCAACAAAAGCGACACGGGACCGTCGTGGGTCGCATCGGTCGTCAATGCCGTCGGTCAGTCGTCGTATTGGAACTCCTCCGCAATCGTTGTTTTATGGGACGACTGGGGAGGCTGGTACGACGACGCAGCGCCGCCGCAACTCGATTTCTTAGGGCTCGGGATCAGAGTCGGCTGCATCATCATCTCTCCGTACGCAAAAACCCAGGTCATTCATACGCAGTACGAATACGGCAGCATTCTGAGGTTCATGGAGCAGACGTTTAAGCTCGCATCGTTGGGTTACACCGACCAGCGTGCTGCGAGCATCGTCGACAGTTTTAACTTCAAGCGAACTCCGCGCCCGTTCGTGCCCATTCCGGCGAAGTATCCGGCCTCGTATTTCTTACACGAGAAACCCTCGTTACAACCACCGGACCGCGAATAGAGGGTTTCTCTGCGCATTATCGTCACCGGCGGTGCCGGCTTCATCGGGTCGCACGTCGCCGGCGCTTACGTCGCGGCGGGCCACGACGTGCTCGTGCTCGACTCGCTCTGGGAACACGGCGGCGGGCGGCGCGAGAACGTGCCGACAGGCGCCCGCTTCGTGCAAGCCGACATCTGCGATGAGAACGTCCGTGGAATCTTCGATGAGTTCCAACCGGAAATCGTGAATCACCACGCCGCGCAGCACTCGGTCGCGATCTCGGTGCGCGACCCGATCTACGATGCGCGCGTCAACGTCATCGGACTGCTCAACGTTCTCGAAAACTCGGCGCGGACGAAGGCGCGCAAAGTGATCTTCGCGTCGAGCGGTGCGACGTTCGGCAATCCCGAGCGCCTGCCGATCGCCGACGACACGCCGCAGCAGCCGACCTCGCCGTACGGCATCAGCAAAATGGTCGCCGAGCACTACTTACGCTACTACCGCGACGAAAAGGGCTTGGACTTCACGGCGCTGCGCTACGGCAACGTCTTCGGGCCGCGTCAGGATCCCAACGGCGAGGCGGGCGTCATCGCGATCTTCGCGGCGGCGTTCGTGCGTCGCGAGGGCGTGCGCATCGACTGGGACGGCGAGCAGACGCGCGATTACGTTTACGTCGCCGACGTCGCGCGCGCCAACGTCGAAGCGCTCGAGCGCGGCTCGGGCCGCTGCTACGTCATCGGGACGGGCGTCAAGACGAGCGTGAACGCGATCCATCGCGCCCTGGCAGAGATCAGCGGCTTCGACGCGCCGATCGCGCGCGCGCCGCGGCGCCCCGGCGACGCGCGCGACGCGCAGTTCGATTCGGCCGGGGCGCGCCGCGATCTCGGCTGGACGCCTGAGACGTCACTCCTCGACGGCATGTGCGCAACCTACGAATATTTCAGCGCACGTTGATACAGGGCTTACGAGGATACGACGAGGTTGAGGAGACGGTCGGGGACGTAGATGCGCTTGCGCACCTCTTTGCCTTCGAGCTGCGCGCGGACGTTGCGCTCGGCCGCCGCAAACTCGTAGGCTTGCTCCTCGGTTAAGCCCGGTCGCACGCCGATGCGCGCACGAATTTTGCCGTTGACCTGCACCACGAGCGTCACCTGTTCGAGCGCGAGCGCGCGTTCGTCGGGCTCGAGGTAGGTTTCGAGATGCACGGACCGTTCGTGACCGAAACGCTCCCACAGTTCGTCGGCAAGATGCGGCGCGAACGGCGCCAGCAAGACCGGCAGCGCGTGCGCGGCGTACTGCGTCGCCGGCGATTCGGGAAACCGCTGCGCCGCGGGCGTGAGCGCGTTGACCAGTTCGTCGAGCTTCGCGATCGTCGCGTTGTAGTGAAAGCGGCGCGTGGCGGTCTCGTCGAGTGCGGACTTCGCGGCGATCGCGACCGCGCGGACGAGCGCCTTCTCTTCGGCCGTCGTCGCCTCGGGCAGCGCGCGCACGTCCACGTTTCGCGCCGTCTCGAAAAACGGCTCGCACGCGCGCCACGCGCGGTTGAGGAAGCGGATGCGGCCGCTGATGCCTTCCTCGCTCCACTCGCTCGTGTCTTCCGGCGGCGTGACGTAGAGCAGGAAGAGGCGCATCGCGTCGACGCCGCTGCGGGCGGCGGTCTCGTCGATCCCGACGACGTTGCCGTGCGACTTCGACATCTTCTGTCCGTCGCGGAGCACCATGCCTTGGTGGAAGAGCCGCTCGAACGGCTCGTCGTGCCCGGTCACCCAGCCCCGGTCGGCAAAGAACTTGTAGAAGAAGCGGGAGTAGAGCAGATGGAGCACCGCGTGTTCGGCGCCGCCGAGGTATTGGTCGACGTTCATCCAGCGCTCCGCGTCGGCTTTTTCCCAGGCCGCGGCGCCGTCGTGTGGATCGAGGTAGCGTAAGTAATACCAGGACGATTCGAAAAACGTGTCCATCGTGTCGCTCTCGCGCCGCGCGGGGCCGTCGCACTTCGGACAGGTCGTCTCAACGAACGCCGCGACGTGCGCGAGCGGCGAACCCTCGCCGGTCACTTTCACGCCGAGCGGCAACACGACGGGCAGCTGGTCGTCGGGAACCGGCACCTCGCCGCAGCCGTCGCAGTAGACGATTGGGATCGGCGTGCCCCAATAACGCTGACGCGAAACGAGCCAGTCGCGCAGCCGCGTCGTCACCGTCTTCTCGCCTGCGCCCATCTCGACTAAACGTGCGGCAATCGCGTCGCGCGCGCGCTCGCTCGTCATGCCGGTGAAATCGCCGCCATCGACCAGCACGCCGTCGTCGATGAAGGGCGCGTCGAGCGAATTCAGCGGTTCGGCGTTTGCGGGCGTGACCGCGCGCACGATCGGCAGCTCGTTGCGGCGCGCGAAATCAAAGTCGCGCTCGTCGTGCGCCGGGACCCCCATCACAGCACCCGTACCGTATTCGGCAAGCACGTAGTTCGTCACCCAAATCGGCACGCGTGCTCCCGAGAGCGGATTGATCGCGTACGCGCCGGTGAACAAGCCCTGTTTTTCCATGAGGCTCGTGCGCTCGAGTTCCGATTTCGAACGGAGGCTCTCGGCGAACGAAGCCATCGCATCGGCGCGGTCGGGTGGAACGATCGCAGCGATACGCGGGGCGAGTGGATGCTCGGGGGCGATCGCCACGAACGTCGCGCCGAAGACCGTGTCGACGCGCGTCGTGAAGACGTCGAGGTTCGCATCGAGCCCTTCGACGCGAAAACCGAAGCGAACGCCTTCGCTGCGGCCGATCCAGTTGCGCTGCACCGCGATCGTGCGCTCGGGCCAGCCGCGAAGTTCGTCGAGACCGTCCAGCAGGCGATCCGCGTACGCGGTGATCTTCAGAAACCACTGCGACAGGTTGCGCCGTTCGACGAGGTGTTGGCATCGCCAGCACCGTCCGTCCTCGACCTGCTCGTTCGCGAGCACCGTCTTGTCGTGCGGGCACCAGTTTACCGGCGCTTCGCGTTTGTAGGCCAAACCTTGCTCGTAGAGGCGCAGAAAGAGCCACTGATTCCAGCGGTAGAATTCGGGGCTGCAGGTGGTCAGTTCGCGCGTCCAATCGTAACTCGTCCCGAGCACGCGCAGCTGCCGCTCCATGTTCGCGATGTTCGACGACGTCCACACGGCCGGATCGATGCCGCGTGCGATCGCCGCGTTCTCGGCCGGAAGGCCGAAGGCGTCCCAGCCCATCGGGTGCAGCACGTTGTAGCCGAGCATGCGCATCATCCGCGCGATCGCGTCGCCGATGGTGTAGTTCTTGGCGTGGCCGACGTGCAGATCGCCCGACGGATACGGCAGCATCTCACACACGTAGTATTTCGGGCGCGCGTCGTCGGGGAGCGCGCGGTAGATGCGCTCGCGATCCCAGCGTTCCCGCCACTTGCGCTCGACGTTTCGAAAATCGTAGGCCTGGGCCATAGGCGCAATGGTACACGCTCCTCGCGTGGACGCGCTACCTTTCAGGTCGGTCGGCGTCGCGTGATGGAGGCGCATGGTCGCGCGCATCGGGCTTCTCGCGGGCGTGCTCGTTCTGGCCGCAGTCGCGTTGTGGCACCCGGCTCCTCGGGCCGCCCTGCAAACCGCAGCCGCTCCGTCGGCATTCCCCGCTCCATTCAAGGGGCGTCGCGGTGCTCGCTTCGCTGTCTCCCGCACGGACGCGCGCGCCGCGATCGTTTATGTGGCGGGTGCCGTGCGCCGCCCGGGACTCTACCCCGCGGGCGCCGGAGAACGGGCCGCCGGTGCGGTGGCGAGCGCGGGCGGATTCGCACCCGGCGCCGACGCTGCCGGCGTGAACCTGGCGGCTCTCGTCGCCGACGGCGACGAGGTCTACGTGCCGCTCGCCGGTGAAGGCGCGCGCCCGTCTGCCTCGCGCCCGTCCTCCTCGCACCGGCGCGCCCATCGTCGCGGATCGCATCGCCGCGACTCGCTCGCGACCGCGCCGGAAACCGCAAGCGTCGACGTCAATGCCGCCGGGGAAGACGAACTGGCGCAGGTTCCCGGAATCGGCGCGTCGATTGCCGCGCGCATCGTCGCTCTGCGCGCAGTCGACGGAGCGTTTGCATCGCTCGACCAGTTGCTCGACGTTGCCGGCATGACGCAGACGCGATTGGAGCGCGCGCGCCCGTATTTGCGCGAACCGTAACCGGGTCTAGGAACCTCGCGGGTGCGAGCGAAGTCGAGCCTCCACATGTACGCGGAGCTTCCCCCGAAAGAAACGCTCCCGCAACTCATCCGCAGCGCGCTCGAGCCGCCGCGCGACGATGTTTTGAGCGAGCGCGCCGGCGGCGCGTGGACCGCGACGTCATCGGCGCGATTGCTCGAACGCATCGAGAACGTCGCTTGCGCCGTTCGAAAGGCGGGGCTCGCGCCGGGCGATCGCGTGGCGCTCGCGGCGCACGACTGCGTCGATTGGCTGGTCGCCGATTTCGGAACGATCTTCGCCGGTTGCGTCGTCGTTCCGATCTATCCGACGCAAGCGCTCGACCACGTCGCGTACATCCTGCGCCATTCCGAGGCGAAACTGCTCTTCGCCGACTCGGCTTCCACGCTCGAGCGCGTGCGCACGAGCGGCGCCGTTATCGGGCGCACCGTCGTCTTCGATTCGCCGGGCGAAGACGGTATGGCGGCGTTCGAAACGATTGGCGCGGCGGCGCGCGCCGGACGTCCCGAGATTCCGGCGGCGTACGAAGCCACGCTCCATCCCGACGATCTTGCCGTGCTGATCTACACGTCGGGAACCACCGGCGATCCCAAAGGCGTGATGCTTTCGCACGACAACGTGGGATTCGACGCGCGCTCGGCACTGAAGTGCGGGCTCGACGGACTCGCCGAGGGCAATCCGGTGCTCTCGGTTCTGCCCTATTCGCACATCTTCGAGCACACGATCGCCTACATTTACCTGCTGGCGCGCGTGCGTTACTTCATCTGCCAGGATGCCGGCCAGTTACTCGACGATATGCGCGACGTGCGGCCCTCGGTGATGACGAGCGTTCCGCGCATCTTCGATCGCGTGCTCGCCGGCGTTTCGGGAAAGGCGATGAAGGCCGGCGGACTGCAAGGCAAACTCGTGCCGTGGGCGCTCGCGGTCGGGCGCGCGTACGCGCGTGCGAAGACGTTCGGCGGCGGCGTTTCGCCGGCGCTCGCGCTGCGCTACGCCATCGCGAACCGGCTCGTGCTGCGCAAAGTGCGCGCTGCCCTCGGTCTCGACCGCATGCAGTTCTTCGTCAGCGGCAGCGCCGCGCTGCACGTCGACACCGCAATGACGTTCTTGGGCTTCGGCGTCCCGATCATGCAGGGCTACGGTCTCACCGAGACGTCGCCGGTGATCACCGTGAGCCGGCTCTCCGCCAACGAATACGGCGCTTCGGGAAAGCCGATTCCGGGTGTCGAGGTGCGCATCGCCGGCGACGGCGAGATTCTCACGCGCGGACGGCACGTGATGCGCGGCTACTATCGCGACCCCGAAGCGACCGCCGCGGCTATCGTCGACGGCTGGCTGCACACCGGCGACGTCGGCGAGATCGACGCGCTCGGGTTCCTGCGGATCACCGATCGCAAACGGGAAGTGTTCAAGACCGACACCGGCAAGTGGATCTCGCCGGCCCGTATCGAAGCCGCGATCAAACGCTCCGTCTTCGTTGCGCAGGCGATGGTCGTGGGGAACGGCCGTCCTCACCCGGCGGCCCTGGTCTGTCCGAACTGGGACCTGCTGCGAATCGAGCTCTCCCTGCCTCTCGACGCGCCCCCCGAGGCGCTGGCTGCTCGCGCCGACGTCAAGGCGTTCGTTAGCCGGCTGGTCGAGAAGCAGACGCGCGATCTGGCGACCTACGAGCAGATTCGGCGCGCGATCGTCATCCCTCATGAATTCAGCGTGGAAGGCGGCGAGCTCTCGCCCGCCATGAAGATCAAGAGACGGGTCGTGGAAGGCCGCTACGCGCCCGAGATCGATCGGGCGTACGGGCTCGATTTGCACGCGCACGCGCCGGCGTGATGCGTCGCTTTTGACGAAACTTTGATTGAGTGCGGCGCGAGCGACGAAAGGGTCGCGCGCCGTAAGCCCTAATCTTGCCGCCTGCCCGTTGGAGGTTTCGTTGAGGTTACGACTTCGATCGTCGTGTGCGGTGCTGGCGGTTGCCGTTGCCGTGCTCGGTGCATTCTCGGTTCGCGCGACGGCTGCCGCGCCGCCCCCGATCCCCAAACTCACGCCCGATGCAGTTACGCACCACACCATCGTGCTCGGAGGGCGCAGTCTCGCCTATGCCGCCCGTGCCGGAACGATCACGCTGCGCAACGGCGACGATCAGCCGACGGCGCGCGTCTTTTACACGGCCTACACTCTCGACGGCGCCGAACCGACGCATCGCCCGGTCACGTTCCTCTATAACGGCGGTCCGGGAAGTTCGACGATTTGGCTGCGGATGGGATCGTTCGGTCCCGTGCGCGTGCAGGCCGGTACCAACGGTGCGACGACGCCGGGACCGCCCTACAACCTCGCGTCCAACCGCTACAGTCTGCTCGACAAGACCGACCTCGTCTTCATCGACATGCCGGGCAGCGGATACGGGCGCATCATCGGTGCCGGGAAGCCGAAAGATTTTTGGGGCGTCGATCAAGATGCCGATGCGTTCTCCCAGTTCATCCAGCGTTATCTCACCAACTTCAATCGCTGGAACTCACCGAAGTTTCTGTTCGGCGAATCCTACGGCACGACGCGCTCGGCGGTGCTGTCGGGCGTGCTCGCGCAGCGCGGCATCGGATTGAACGGCATCGTGCTGCTCTCGTCGTTCCTCAATCCATCGGTCGATTACAACGACGGAGCGCCGATCGGCGGCGGCGACTGGGCTTACGTGCTCTATCTGCCGACCGAAGCCGCCACGGCGTGGTATCATCACGCCGTTCCCGGCTCGCCGGGATTGAGCGGGCTGATCGGCGAGACGAAGCGCTTTGCGCTCGGTGAATACCTCGACGGGCTCGCGGCGGGCGCGCAGATCGACCCCAATCGTTACAACGACATCGTCGCGAAACTCCATCGCTACACCGGTCTTTCGGAGCAATACATTCGCAACTCGAACTTGCGCATTCCGTACGACCGGTTCGAAAACGAACTCCTGCGCCAGCGCGGCATCACCGTCGGCCGTCTCGACGCCCGCTTTCAAACCTACGTCCTCGACCGTCCCGAAGTCGCGCCCGATTGGGACGCCACCGACGCGGCCATCGACTCGGCGTTCGTCTCGACCGGCAACTACTATATGCAGCAGGTGCTCAAGTACGATCCGCCATTGCTCTACCGCAGCGAGATTTACGATCTCATCTACGCCGACGGCAACAGCTGGGACTTCAAGCACGGCGGCAATCCGCAGACGTTCAACGTCGCGCCCGATCTGGCGCAGACGATGACGTATAACCCTCGGCTGAAGATATTCTCGGCCAACGGCTACTTCGACTTCGCCACGCCGTTCTTCGCGACGCAATACGTGCTCACGCATCTCTACATCGCGCCGGCACTGCAGCGGAACATTACGTACGGCTTTTACGAATCGGGACACATGGTCTATCTGCATCCGGCGGCGCTTTCGAAGTTCCACGACGATCTGGAACGCTGGTATGCGATGGTGCTGCGCTAATGCTGGGAAGAGAATACGTGAAGAGGATTTGGATCTCGCTTGCCGCCTGCGCGTTCGTCGCCGGGTTGAGCGTCACGGGGGCACGCGCCGCGGGCCCCGCTGCCTCGGCCTCCGAGGCCCCGCCTCCCCCGCCGGCCGTCGCACCCGATGCCGTGACGCAGCACGAGTTTGCGCTCAACGGTCACACCTTTCCGTACACGGCGCGCGCCGGGACGATCGCGCTGCAGAATCCGCAAGGGCAAACGGCCGGCCGCATGTTCTATACGGCGTTCACGCTCGACGGCGTCGATCCGCGCACGCGTCCGGTGACGTTCCTCTACAATGGCGGCCCGGGCAGCTCGACGGTTTGGCTGCGCATGGGATCGTTCGGCCCGATGCGCGTGATTACGGGCGACACGGCCGCCAACGCGCCATTCAATCTCGTCCCGAATCAATACTCGCTGCTCGACGCGAGCGATCTCGTCTTCGTCGATGCTCCGGGGACGGGCTTCAGCCGCGTCGAGCCGCCGGGCAAACCCGACGAATTCTACGGCGTCGATCAAGACATGCGCGCGTTCACGCAGTTCGTCTCGCGTTACGTGAGCACGTTCGGCCGTTGGAACTCGCCGAAGTTCCTGTTCGGAGAATCCTACGGCACGCCGCGGACCGCCGTGCTCGTCGACAACTTGCAGAAGCAGGGCATCGGCATCAACGGCGTCGTGCTTCTCTCGTCGGTTCTCGACTTCAACCTCGATTGGGACATAAACTTTACGCCGACCGCGATCGGCGGCGGCGATTGGGCGTTTCCGCTCTACCTTCCGACCGAGGCGGCGGCGGCGTGGTATCACAACGCGCTGCCCGGGCCGCAGACGACGTTGCAGAACCTGCTGCCGCAGGTCGAGCAGTTCGCGACCGGCGAGTACCTCAACGCGCTGGCGCAAGGCGCCAACCTTTCGCCGTCGACCTATGACGACGTCGTTGCGAAACTGCACCAATACACGGGGTTGTCGACGAACTACATTCGCCTGTCGAATCTGCGGGTACCGTACTGGCGCTTTCTCACCGAACTCATGCGCAACCAAGGCCAGACGATGGGGCGTTATGACGCACGTTTCACGTCGTACACGCTCGACCGCATCGCCGGCCGGCCACAGTTCGACGCAACCGACTCGGCGATCGACGCCGCCTTCGTCGGCGCCGGCAACTACTACATCCGGCAACTGCTGCACTACAACCCGACGCTCGAGTATCTGCCGCTCGTCTTTTCGATCAACCGTCAATGGGACTGGAAGCACAACGGCAATCTGCCGACCAACACCGCGCAGGATCTCGCCGAAGCTATGACCTTCAATCCGGGGCTGCACGTCTTCTCGGCGAACGGCTACTACGATATGGCGACGCCGTTCTACGGGACGGTGTACACGCTCAACCATCTCAATTTGGCGCCGCCGCTGCAGAAGAACATCACCTACGGCTTCTATGAATCGGGCCACATGGTGTACCTGCATCCCGAGGCCCTCGCCCAGTTCCACACCGATTTGGAGCGCTGGTACGCGGAGGTCCTCCGCCACTAACCGCCCCGTGTCACCCTGAGCGGAGCATCGCGCAGCGCCATGTCATCCTGAGCGGAGCGCCGTAGGCGCGCAGTCGAAGGACCGCTCGCAGCATCGCGAAGCGTCAGCGCAACCGGCAAGGTCGCTGAGGGGACTCCGACGCGAGCGCCTTTGGCTGGAGGCCATAATTTTCCTTAACAGGCGGCGCGAGCGCGGCGTAGTAGGAGCGCCGCATGGACGCGGCGCGACGAACGACCCGAAGACGACCTTGCCGGTGCGCTGATGATGCGCGTTCGTCATTCGTCCTTCGACTACGCTCTATCGCTCGCTCCGCTCAGGATGAGATACAAGAAATGCTCCGCTTCAGGATGACATCGGAATTACGGGGCGAGCTGCAGGCCTTCGAGGCGGGCGAGCGTCTTCGCGTAGATCGCTTGCAGCTTCCGGAAGCCGGAATACATATCGGGCGTAGGAGCGGCGTCGGCGCTTTCGACGGCGCTTTCGAGATAGTCCAGCGCGTTGGAGACGTAGAGGAAGCTCGTGAAATCGTGCGAGTACGCGCCTTCGGAGTCGTCGGGATTTGCGGGCGGAGTTTCGCCGGCGATTTCGACCCGCAGCGTGTGCGCCTTCGCGGCCGGGAGCGACGTGCGTTCGAGCGCCTGGGCTTTCGTGCGAGCGTCGTCGACGCGCGTATGCAGCGCCTCGATTTCCTGCGCGAGCCCATACTGCGCGCGAAGATCGGCGTCGCTCGCCTCGATGCGTGGATCGCGCATGAGACGCAGCGAGCGCGTGAGCGTTTTTCCGTCGACGGCGAGCCGAACCGTGTACGTTCCCGGCGGTGCGAGCGGCCCGTGGACGTCCTTCACGTGGAAATCCCACACGAACCGGTTCGCACCGGGATCCGCCGAAGGCGGCTGTTCGACCGTAACCCACGACGGAACGACGGTGATTTTCTTCGCGTCGACCGTCTGCGGCTTGTCGGCGCTCGACCAGCGCCGCAGCACGGATCCATCGGCTCCCAGAATTTCGAGGACGACCGCCGTGCGCGCCGCCGTTGCGAGGTAGTAATCGAGAATCGCGCCGGTGGGCGGATTCTCGGCCCACGCCTCGTCGCGCGGCAGCGGCGTGCTTTCGTCGTTTCCGGGGCGTAAACGGTAGGCCGCATCCGGCGTGAAGAGATACTCTCCGCCGGCGGCGAGCGCGGCCGCGCGTTGCCGCAACGGCGCGACGTCGTCGAGCACCCAGAAGGCGCGGCCGTGCGTGGCAATCGCGACGTCGTTACCGTGCACGACGATGTCGCGTATCGACGTGACCGGCAGGTTGAGTTGCAGCGGCTGCCAATCCGCGCCGTCATCGTACGAAACGTAGACGCCTTTTTCGGTTCCGGCATAGAGCAAGCCGCGGCGTTGCGGATCCTCGCGAACCACGTTGACGAAGGAACCGTTGGGAATCCCCGACGCGATCGGAGTCCACGTCGCGCCGTCGTCGCCGGTGCGATAGATGTACGGCGCGTAATCCTCGAGACGGTGGCGATCGACGGCTGCGTACGCAACGTGCGAATCGAAATGCGACGCTTCGATCGTACCGACTTTACTCCACGACGTGAGCGCCGGCGGCGTAACGTTGCGCCAGTGCGCGGCGCCGTCGCGCGTGAGCCAAACCAAACCATCGTCGGTGCCTGCCCAAATCACGCTTGCACGCAACGGCGACGGCGCAATCGCGTACACGACGCCATGACGCGAAACGCCGTTGGTGTCGGCCAGCGTCGTCGGGTCGAGATTTCCGGGCGTGCCTTCCGACGCGCGCGAGAGATCGGGCGAGATGATATTCCACGTCTTGCCGCCGTCGCGCGACCGGAAAACCTTCTGATGGCTCGTGTAGAGCGCGTGAGGATCGGCCGGCGAAAAGACGATCGGCAGCGTCCACGTGTTACGCCACAACGTGTCGGGATAGTCGAGCGTCGGATCGACGTTGCGCTCCCAGCCCGTCTCGACGCGCTCCGCGGTGACGCTGCCGCCGTAGACGAGGCCCGGATGCTTGAGATCGGGCGCAATCTCGCCGCTCTCGCCGCCCGCGTCGATCGGGCGGAACTCCCAGTTCGAGATTTCCGCGTACTTGCTGCGCGTCGGCTGCATCGCCGCACCCGAATCCTGCTGCGCGCCGTAGACCCAGAACGGAAAGTGGTCGTCGGCGGCGATGTGGTAGAACTGCCCGGTCGGCTGGTTGTACCACGAACTCCACGTCGCCGCGCCGTCGACGCTGACGACGACGCCTTGATCGCTGCCGAGAATCATCCGCGACGGATCGTTCGGTTCGATCCACAACGTGTGATAGTCGTCGCCGCCGGGCGCGCCTTTCACCGCATTGAAACTCTTGCCGCCGTCGGTCGAACGATACGTCGACGTGTTCATCACGTAGACGGCGCCGGCGTCCTTGGGATCGGCGGTGATGCCGCCGAAATACCAGCCTCGCTGCCAGATGCGCCGCTCGCCGTCGGTGTGCGTCCACGTCGCGCCCGCGTCATCGGACCGATAAACGCCGCCGTGCGCGACGTCGGAGTCGACGAGCGCGTAGATGCGCGCCGGATTCGAAGGCGAGATTGCAATGCCGATGCGCCCGACTTTCGCGGGAAGGCCGTTGCTCAACCGCGTCCACGTCGCGCCGGCGTCGGTCGATTTGAAGAGCCCGCTATCGGGTCCGTTCGACGGCGGATAGACGTTCCACGGCGGCCGGCGGGTTGCCCAAAGCGCGGCGTAGAGCACGTTGGGATTGCTCGGATCCAGCGCCAGGGAAATCGCGCCGGTATCGGGGTTCTTGTAGAGCACTTTGCTCCACGTCTTTCCGCCGTCGATCGTTTTGAAGACGCCGCGTTCGGCGTTCGGCCCGTATTGATGGCCGAGCGCTGCGACGTAGGCGACGTCGGCGTTGCGCGGATCGACGACGATGCTGCCGATTTGGCGCGTGTCGTCGAGACCGAGATGCGTCCACGTTTTTCCGCCGTCCGTCGATTTGTAGACGCCGTTGCCGTAGGCGATGTCCGAACGCATGTCGGCCTCGCCGCTGCCGACGTAGGTCGTGCGCGGATTGCTCGGCGCCACCGCGATCGCACCGATCGACCCGATCGGCTCGGCGTCGAAGATCGGCGTCCACGTGCGGCCGGCGTTACGGGTCTCCCACACGCCGCCGTCGACCGCACCGAAGTAGAAGTGGTCGGGTTCGCCGGGAACTCCGGCTACGGCGAGCGCGCGACCGCCGCGAAACGGTCCGATGAGACGCCAGTGCAATCCCCCGGTCACCGAAACGACGTTATAAACGTCGCCGGCGCGAACCCGGCCCCCGGCGGAAACGAAGACGAAAACCAACGCGAGCGCAAAAACGAAGCAGCGATACATGATCGCTGCTTACGAACTTTCGCTTAAGAATCACTCCTAGCCGGAGCTACCAGCCTCCGCCGGAGTCGCCGCCGCCTCCGCCTCCGCCGTCGCCCCCGCCGAAGCCGCCTCCGTCACCGCCGCCGAAGCCTCCGCCGCTCCAGTCGCCGCCGCTGCCGGCTCCCGCTTGGCCCGCGTCGCTCTGCCAACCGGCTCCAGAGTCGCCGCCGCCCCAGCCGCCGCCGGAATCGGGCGCAGCGGCTTGGCCCGCATCGCCCGGGCCGATCGCGCTGCCTGCGCCGCGATTTCCGAACATCTCGTTGCCGAGCCACGCGCCTCCGAGACCGCCGAGCAGTCCGCTCCAAAAACTCCCGCCGCCGCCGTAGCCGCCACCCCCGTAGCCGCCGTAGCCGGGGCCATAGCCCTGAGGCGGCATGCTGCCCGGTGCGCCGGTGCCTGGAGGCGATCCCGGCGGTCCGTAATACCGCGGCGCCGACATCGCGCGCATCACGGAGCGCAGAATCAAGAAACCGGCGACGATGATGATGATCCACCAAAACATCGAGATGTGTACTCCTGTGCTCGTGGCGACGTTGGGACGCGTCACGAGCGCCCCCGCCGGCGACGAACTCGTTTGGCGCTGGCTTCCGACATGGGCGCGATAGATGTTGAGCACGCCGTCGACCGCGCCGGTGATGCCCGCGTCGAAGTTTTCGCTGCGGAACTGCGACTCCATCGCCGTGCGAATCGAACCCAGCACGTCGGGCGTGAACCAGCCCGCCTGCGAGCCGGCGCGGTCGGGAACGATGATGTCGCGGCGGTCGTCGCGCGCGATGAAGATGAGAACCCCATTGACGGCCTGCTGCGAGAACGCCGTGTTCGCCGCGTCCTGCAGCGTCGCGTTGCCGAGCGATGCGACCGTCATGACGACGATCTCCTTGCCGGTCTGCGCGTTGAAGTTTCCGATGCGCTCGTTCAACGACGAGACGGTCGCAGCCGAAAACATGCCGGCCTGATCCTGCACGAAGTCGCGCGCCGCCGCGGGCAGAGCCGGCAGCATCAGGGCGAGAGCGAGGCAGGCGAGGGCAAACGGGCGCTTCATCGAGTCGAGATCCTCCGGGCGTTCTTACCTTTTGGGCGCTGCGAAGTTTCGCCGCGCGGGACCTGCCGCGCAGCGCTCCCTTCCTCGTTGAAACCGTGACGGACGTGAGCGTCGAGGAGCGCCCGGGCTGCCCCGGAATCGCGCCGCTCGACCGCGTCGAGCATTGCGTCGTGCTCCTCGGCGAGTTCCTCGGCGCGCTCGTAGCGGGCGCTCGTGACGCCGATGTAGAGGCGTATTTGCGCGAGCAAGCCTTCGTAGGCACGTTCGAGCATGGCATTTCCCGCCGAGGCGACGAGCGCGCGGTGCGTATCGAGGTCGGCGCCGACGATGCGCTCGCGGTGGCGGCTCCGCAGCGCGCGCCGAAGAACGGCGACGTGCGCGCGCAGTCGCGACAGCGCGGCGGCATCGTTGCGCTCGATCAGCCGGTCGAGCGCGAACCGTTCCAGCGCGAGCCGGAACTCCGTGAGTTCGACCAACCGCCGCCGTTGCAGCGGAACGACGATCGCACCGCGATACGGAAGGATCGCGACGAGCCCTTCTTCGGAGAGCCGCAGCAACGCTTCGCGCACGGGACTGCGGCTGACGCCGAGTTCGCGCGCGATCTCGAGTTCGACGATGCGCGATCCCGGCGCGGCGGCACCACCGGCAATGCGTTCGCGCAGCAATCCGGCGACGCGCGTCGCGGTCGAGGCGCGTTCCAGCGCTCCGGCGGTCATCGCGCGCGCGCGGCGCGCCGGCTCGCGGCGAACCACGCCCACCCCAGCGCCAAGAAGATGAGGAAGTAGTAGACGAACCAACGCTGCGGCGCGGCCGGCACGGAGTAGAAGAGCATCACGGCGGGCACGAGCAGTAAGACGACCGCGAGCACCGAGACCGCGAAGTCTGCGGAGCGGAGCTCGCCGCGCTGTTTGACGTAGACGCCGGCCGCGACCGAGATCAGCGCGTAGATGACGATGAAGCCGAACGAACTCAGCGTCCCGCAGTTATTGAAGATGTCGATCGCCGCGACGCCGCCGAGCAGCGACGCGCCGGTGACGATCAGCGTTAGCACCGTGACGACGGTCACGGCGACGTTCGGCGTGTCGTGGCGCGCTTCGATGCGCGCAAACGCCGGCGGAAGCAATCCGGAGTTCGCCATCGCGAAAGCGACGCGCCCGGCCGTCGTGATGCACGCGAGACAGACCGAGAACGCGCTGCACAGCGCGCCGATCGCGATCGGAACGAGCAGGTACCCGGCGTGGAAGATGCCGGCCAGCGTTCCGAGCGGGAAGGTTTCTTTGTCGAGCGTCGTCGCAGCGTGACTGAGGCCGAGAATCTCGGCGTAGGTCGCGACGATGAAAAAGATGCTCGCGAAGATGACGCTGCCAAGAACGGCGCGCGGAATCGTCACGAGCGGGTTCTTCGCCTCCGCGCCGAACGCGGTCGCGCTTTCGAAGCCGACGAAACTGAAGACGGCGAACATGATCGCCAACCCGACGCCGCCGGGAAATCCGCCTTTGATCGTGAGTTGCGCGACGTCGATCGATGGGCCGTGCTTGACGAGCACGATCGCCACGAGCACCGTGATGACGGCGACGGAGACCGCTTCCAGAACGAGCATCACGATCGCCGAAACCTGCACGCCGCGATACGCCAACTGCCACGCAACGAACGCGAGCACGCAGACGATCGCGATCGCGGGCGCGTGCAGGCCGCCCAGGGCGAGCAGGATCTGCACGAAGAGCGCCATCGCGCCGAGCGTTGCCGCCGCGACGAATCCGTAGGCCCAGAGCAGCGACCAGCCGGCGAGCGCGCCGACGGTCGCGCCGAGATTCTCGGAAACGTATCCATACAGCGATCCCGCCGCACTCGAGCGGCGCGCGAACTGGTTGATGTTCAGCGCGACGAAGACGAGCATGATTCCGCCGAAGAGGTAGGCGAGCCACGTGCCGTTGCCGGCGTTGGCAAACATGTACGGCGCGATGAGGATCGGCGTCATGCTCGGCCCGATGAGTGCGATCGAGGTGGCGAGCACCTCGAGAAACGTCAGCGAGCCCGCGCGAAGTGCGGCAGGTTCGTTCATCGCGACTCGGGCCAGCGGCTGATCACGACGCGCTGCTGCGTGTAGAACGCCACCGCATCTTTTCCGTGACAGCGCAAATCGCCGAAGATCGAATCCTTGACCCCGCCGAACGGAAAGAACGCCATGGGCGCGGCCACCCCGACGTTGATGCCGACCATGCCGACCTCGATGCGCGACGCGAACGTACGTGCGGCGCCGCCGTCGGCGGTGAAGATCGACGAGGCGTTCCCGTACCGTGAAGCGTTGGCAACCTCCAGCGCTTCTTCCAGCGAATCCGCGCGGACGATTGCGAGCACCGGGCCGAAGATCTCTTCGCGCGCCAGTTCGCTCGACGCGTCGACGCGGTCGAAGATCACCGGCGAGAGAAAGGAGCCGTCGCTCGGTGCCGGCTTCGGCTCGAGCAGCAACTGCGCATCGTTGGCGAGGGCGCGTTCGACGTAGCCGCCGATGCGCGTCATCGCGTCGTCGCTCACGACCGGGCCCATATCGACCGAACCGTCGGTTCCGTGCCCGAGGCGCAGATTCGTCGCGGCCTGAACGAGCAGCGGCGCCAGCCGGTCGCCGGCGTCGCCGACCGCGACGACGACGGAGCCCGCGAGACAACGCTGCCCCGCGCCGCCGAAGGCCGACGCGATGATCCCCGAGACGGTCGCCGGCGTAACGCCGTCGGGCATCACCACGAGATAGTTCTTCGCGCCGCCGAGGGCTTGTACGCGCTTGTGCGCGTGCGACGCGCGCTCGTGCACTCGCCGCGCGACCGCCGACGATCCGACGAACGACACCGCGGCGATGCCGGGATGGTCGACAATCGCTTCGGCGGTTTCGGTGCCGCCATGCACGACGGTAAGAAGGTGCGGCGGGAAGCCGCATTCGGCGGCTGCATTTGCAATCGCGTCGGCGGTGAGCGGCGTCTGCGGCGACGGCTTGAGCACGAAAGTATTGCCGGCGGCGATCGCAATCGGCGCCATCCAGAGCGGGATCATCGCCGGAAAGTTAAACGGCGTGATGCCGGCGCAGACGCCGAGCGGGTAGCGCACGGAGATCGAGTCGATGCCGCGCGCCACGTCGGGAAGCGCGTCGCCCATCATCAGCGACGGCATGCCGCAGGCGAACTCGACGGCTTCGATGCCGCGCCGCACCTCGGCGCGCGCGTCGCCGATCGTCTTGCCGTTCTCGCGAGCGACCGAGATTGCGAGTTCTTCGTGACGCCGCTCGAGCGCATCGGCAAAGCGAAACATCAGGCGCGTGCGGTCGACGACGGGAACGCGCGACCACGTTTCGAAAGCCGCGCGCGCGTTGCGCACGGCGCGATCGATCTCGGCGGCGCCGCTCTCTCGAACCGTTCCGATGATCTCGCGCGTGGCGGGATCGAGGACCGGTAGTTGCGTCGTCGTCATGCGGCCTCCCATTTCGCGAGCGATGCGTCGAGCAGCTCGGCAGCCTCGTCGAGTTCCGCGTCGCCGGCAACCAGCGGCGGCGCGATCACGACCGCGTTGTATCGCCCGAAAACGTAGAGCCCGCGCGCGAGCGCGTCGGCGAAGAAGGCGTTGAGCGATTCTTTCCCTTGCCACGCGACCAGCGGCTCGCGCGACTCGCGGTCGCGCACGAGTTCCAATCCGAAGAAGGCGCCGACGCCGCGCACCTCGCCGATCGTGCGATGGCGCCGTTGAAGTTCTTCGAGGCGCGCGCGCAGCGGTTTCTCCATCTCTCTTGCGCGTTCGAAGATATTTTCGTCGCGATACGCGTCGAGCGCGGCGACGCCCGCCGCCATCGCCAGCGGATGGCCGCTGAAGGTGTGCCCGCTGGGAAGCGGATGCGCGTCGAAGTGCGATGCGAGCGATTCGCGCACCGCGACGCCGCCGAGCGGAACGTATGCCGACGTCACGCCTTTGGCGAACGTGAACATGTCGGGGACAACGCCGAAGCGTTCCGACGCAAACGCGGCGCCGGTGCGCCCGAAGCCCGTCATCACCTCGTCGAAGATCAGCAGGATGCCGTGGCGGTCGCACAACTCGCGCAGGCCGCGCAAGTAGCCTTCGGGATAGACGACGACGCCGTTCGAGCCGACGACGGGTTCGACGAGCAGCGCCGCGATGCGGTCGCCGCCTTCGTACGTCACGATCTCCTCGAGGTGCGCGAGCGCTCGCACACACTCTTCGCCGGCGTCGCGCGTGAAGAACGGGCTGCGATACGGAAACGGCGCGAAGAAACGAACGACGCCGGGAAGTCCGGGTTCGTTCGGCCAGCGGCGGTTCTCACCGGTCAGCGTTCCGGCGCCCGGCGCCGATCCGTGGAACGACCGGTATGCGGTGAGCACCTTGTGCCGTCCGGTCAGCGCGCGCGCGAACTTGACGGCGTCTTCGTTCGCCTCGCCGCCGCCGGTGGTGAAGAAGATTCGGCCTTCGCCGTTCCACGGACCGATGTCGGCGATCGCCTGCGCGAGCCTTGCACGATTCTCGTCGCCAAAACTCGGCGGTGCGTACCCGAGCCGCGCCGCCTGTTCGCCGATCGCCTTGGCGAGGCCGGCGTGCCCGTGCCCGAGGTTCACCGCGACCAGCCCCGAGACAAAATCGAGGTAGCGATTTCCGCGGTCGTCGTAGAGGTAGCACCCCTCGCCGCGGACGATCGTCGGTGGCCGGCGGTTGCCCTGGGCCACCCACGGCGTCAGAACGTGGCGGGCATGAACGTCGGCGGGATCTTCGCGCAACTCAATATTCTGCATGGAGGCGAGTATTGCACATTGTCGACAATCCTTCCCTCCGCCGCCGTGCCATCCTGAGCGGAGGCGTGCCACATGTCATCCTCATATGATGAGAGGTAGGGGATAGCCATAGAAGCTATCCCCTACACGGTGTCAGAGCGCCGCTGTCATCCATGGGCCTTGCAGCCCGTCGCTCAGATCGGCGCTCGCACCAACTTGTTACAGCGGACCATGTCGAACAGTATCTTGGGCCGCCGCTAGGGTTGAGCCCGGATGAATGAGGTCGATTGAGGTTCGCTACATCATCGTAAAGGAGAGTTCCTCGGTGGACGTGCTGGGCATCGACATTTCGAAGGCGGACTTTCACGCGTGCCTTATCCAAGGAAAGAAGCAAGCCAAGGATAGTTTTCCCAACGCTCCGGCAGGGTACCGACGTCTTCGGACCTGGCTGCGCAAGCACGGCTCCGGGCAAGTGCACGCATGCATGGAAGCCACCGGCGCCTATTGGTTTGGGTTGGCCTCGGCGTTGCACGAGGCCGACATTGAGGTCAGCGTCGTCAACCCCAATCGTACGGTGCATTTTGCGCGTAGCCAACTGCGTCGTACCAAGACCGATCAGGTCGATGCACAGATGATTGCGGAGTTCTGCAAGACGCAGAAACCGGATCGTTGGAGTCCTTCGGCGCCCGAAATCCTGGAGCTGCGCGGCCTGCTGAGCTATCGGGCCCAGTTGGTCGACGACCAGGTGCGGCTTACGCAGATGGTCAGTCAAATCCATGTCAGTAAAGAGCTTGCGCGACTGCACGCGAAGCAGTCGAAAGCTCTCGGCCAATCGGTGGCTGCGATTGATCGGCAGCTGCGCGAGCATGTCAAGAAGCATCCGGTGCTCAAACGGCAGGTAGCAAAGCTCACCGCGGTATCGGGCATTGGCACCCTCACGGCGGTGGCGATCGTGGCCAAACTGCCGACAGAGCGGCTGCGCAATAGAAAGGCGGCGGCAGCCTATGCCGGTTTGACACCGAGCGAACGACAATCCGGGACATCGATCCATGGTACCCCTCGGATCTGCAAGACCGGCAACGGTTCGTTGCGCCGAGATCTTTATATGCCGGCTATGGTGGCGATCCGACATAATCCGATCCTCAAAGCTTTCGCAGAGCGCCTCAAGGCCAAAGGGAAACCCGGCAAGGTCATTATCGCAGCCGTCATGCGCAAACTCGTGGTGCTCGCCTTTACCATTCTCAAACGCGACCATCAGGAGGCCCTCGTCGGGGCTTGACTTGCCAAGACAGTATCTGAGCGGAGGCGTGCGGAGTACGCCGTAGTCGAAGGACGCGCTACTTTCGGTCGCTGGTCCCAACGCTAGTCCCAACGCCGCGCGGCAAGCCGGTGGTTTGATCGTGCCGTTCCCGCGTGCCGCTTGGATAGGGAAATTTAGCGATTTTCGATGGATTGTAGCCGACGTTGTGCTCGCCCAGTGCCGCAAGCCGGTGCTTGTGGATTGCGAACGTGCTGAAGCCGTAGTCCGGAAACTGAAACTCCGACTGTCCCACCAAAGTCGCGTTGAGATGGGCTGGCGGATACGTCTTTCGAACAAGCGCACACAAGGCGCGTCTCAAACCACACCTGCTCGGTGTATAACACCACATGCGACCGCTACGTGGGTCCGATTCTGAACGACGATTACATAGTTTCCACCAGTAAGGGAAATGATCGGTATATCAACGTGCTTAGAAGCTCCCTGCGTATTGAGAACATCGCCGTTGCCCTCAGATAAAAGGATGCCGGTCTTTGACGGTCGGGCGCAGTCCCCTTCGGCCAAAATCATCCTATAGAGCGAGGTAAAGCTGTCTGACGTCAGTTGCGTCATGATGTAGCTGCCTTCTAGTCGACAGTGACCATCGTCGTCACACGTTCGCCCGATCGAGACTATAGCCAGGCCTTTCACTCCCGTCTTCCCGAGGGGAGCAAGGTGAACCACGGTTTGGTCGGCCCAACTGCCTTGACATGCCGCCATCAACACAACAGCCCCAAGACAAAGATAGCGCGAGGCCTTTTCAACAGGCGCCAGCATCGGCTTTACGTTGATTTCGGTGATTCGTATGGCCGTTCATGATGTTTGAACCAGTACACCAAGTGTAACAAAACGTTTGGCTAAACCTATTTTTTCTTGTCGGACTCAAGGAGTCTGTCATATCTGCGAATCGGAAAGATTCCGTATGCATACCGGCGGAACAGGAGATATTTTTGGACCGCAGTTTGATGCGTCGCACGACTCTGCGGGCCGTCGACGATTACGTAAGCCCATTAATCCTACGGGTTTGCGCGATCGCGAGTTCATACGGAAACCTTCCTACTGATTCTTTGGCTTGGCAGTGACGGTTATCGCGTACGGATAGCCGTTGTCGAGAGGGTACACGCGTTCCTCAGGCGATCCTGCCGGATACGGAAAACCACCGACGCTGTATTCGTCGTTAACCGACTCGAGGTCGGTTACCAATGTGTCGTGATGAAGCCAGAATCCGTTCAGGTGGAGTTGTCCCGCGGCGAGTTGTATCTGATCGATCTCCGTCGCCTGACCGTTGTGGACGGAGTAACGGTGCATAGTATTGTCGTAGTTGTAGCCTATCAAGAAATATTTTCCGTCCCATTGAACGCCGGCGCCTCCGGCATCGGTCGTCGAAATGTCTACTGGAAGAATGTTCGTTTGACCGGTTTGAAGTTCGGCATAGATGACGATTCGCTGGCCTCCGGGACCGGCTGGTGCATAACCTTGGATCAGAAGGTTTCCGTTGCTATCGTAAGCACAGTAGTTCCAATGCTGAAATGCGGAGTATGAGTAGGTTTTTGGCAGTCCCTGCGCGTGATGATAGATCTCGAGGTTTTGGTTGCCGCTCGGGTCGCCCCAGGTAACGACTGCAAGATCGCCGCTCCTCGGATCGACCGCACAGCCCGTCGGAGAGTAGGAAAACAACTCCGCGATGGGTTGCGTTCCGCCGGGTGCGTATTCCAGCATCTGACTGCCGTTTCTATTCGAAGCGCTGGTCCAAACGTTGCCAGACTTGTCGGAGCAGAGTGTATTTGCTCCTTCGATAGCCAACTGCCCGAGCAGAGTGTGCGTCTTATAGACGTACGCATCCACCGCTTGGCCGTCTGCAATATACACCACGAGCGAGGCCGTCTTGGCGGCGCGGCTCATCCACGAAGCGTGGCGGGGCACACCCGGTCGTAACTGCGAGCCGGCGTCGACGGGCAGTGCAGCCTGGCGCTCACCTCCGCACGCGGACAATAAAAATCCGCCCGCTACAATGACGGCGCGACCAGTTGTGGAAGTCCTCACGCGTGTAGCCCTTTCTTTGACGCTGCCGGCGGCGAGCGTTTGGAGACGGGTTCGATTCGTTGAAAAAGGAGACCCAACGATGCGTATTCGGCCCGTTCGAAGGAATGCTTCTCGCGCGCTCTTAGCCGCGATGCTGGCCGCTTGCGCCGGACCCTCGCAGACCACGCCGCTCCACAACGGCGTCCTCGCATCCGTGATGTCGCCGGCTGCGAGCAAATCGTCGAGCCTGCTGTACGTCTCGAACGCATCGAACGTTACGGTCTACACCTACGAGAACGGCGGCGGCATCATACTCGTCGGCACCCTCACCGGCTTCACGTCACCGGGTGGGATGTGCACCGACAACGCCGGTAACGTCTGGATAACCGACTACACCAGCCGCAATGTCTACGAGTACGCGCACGGCGGCACTGCACCGATCGCCACAATTACCGCGAAGCTGGGATTCCCTTACGCGTGCGCGGTCGATAGTACGACGGGTAATCTGGCCGTCTCCTACGAGCATCCCTACGGACACTTTCGCAACTATGCGGAGGTGATCGTCTATGCGCCCGGCGCGAAGACCGGTCCGTCGTACGCGCCGAAGACGGGCTTCTACCGTGCCTATTTTCTATCGTACGACGACAAAAGCAACCTGTATGCCACCGGCCAGGCGTGTGGATATGACGAGTGTTACAGAGACGCGTACATTCGTCTGTTCCAGTTGGGGCCGCGAAAAAAGATGTTCGAAGTCGTTGCGGGTGAGGCGCGGCAATCCGCTCCGAGTGCAATCGTGTGGGTGAATCCATCGTTCTTGATGGGCAGCGGAAAATCCGGAGACGGCGGCGCGCAGGCGCTGAAAATTCAAGTCACCGGAAAACGCGCTACCATTGTAGGGGACGTAAACTTCGCGCAGACGTTTTTAACGTACGGATTTTCGAGGCGCGCGGATCGCGTGATCGTTCCGGACTACGCTGCCAACGCCGTGCAGATCTACAACTTGCAAGACGGATCGCTCGTCAACAGCTTTACGGAAGGCCTCAATCAACCGTTCAGCGCGGTCGTTAGCCAGAAAGGATAAGGCACGTCATCCTGAGCGGAGGCGTGCGAAGCACGCCGCAGTCGAAGGACTCTACGGAACTCGTTGTGCCCTCGTAAGCAAGTACGTGTGACGAACGACGTTATCGCTGTAATGCGGGGTGGCGAGCGCTTCGAACTCGTCTCGAATCGCGGCGAGTCGCACCGGATCGTTCGCCAGACTCTCAACGAGCTTTTGGAACGGCCCCACCGAGCTTTCGACGAATGCACGATAGTGTCGTAAGCTGAGCGCCGGCCAAATCATCACGCCGCTTGCGAAAGACGGCGCGCCGAAGTTTCCCGCGAGCCGGTCGGTAATAATTGACCGAACCCCCCACTTTGGCGGCGGCTCGGCACCGGGCGGTAACGGGGGCGAGTTGCGACCGATAAACTGGAAGATCTGACCGATGAGCTCCTCCGGCGGCCACGTCGCAAATGCAACGCGGCCGTTTGGCTTGAGGACGCGGCGGATCTCGGCCACCACGACGTCGGGCCGCGGCGCGAACATATGTCCGAACTGACTGAGCACGACGTCGAACGACGAATCTGGATATGGAAGTCTCTCGGCGTCGCCCTCGACCCATGCAACGTCGACGCCGGCAACCTTTGCGTTTTGCACGGCCTCTTGCAGCAGCGCCGGCGTCAAATCGAGAGCGCTGACCCGTGCGCCTGCGTTCGCCGCAGTAATCGCAACAACGCCCGTTCCCGTGCCGACGTCGAGCACCGTTTCACCGCTTTCGACGCCGGCGAAGCCGACCAAATGCGCTGCGACCGGCGTTGTAAACATCGCCGTTGGTGCAAACGAGCCCCACATCTCGCGCTGCCGTTGCTTCAATGCCGCAAAAGCGTCCGATTCCATAATGTCTCCCTTCACCGTTCCGATCGACTGCGGCGTTTCGCGCCTCCGCTCGGGATGACATGCCGCGCGCGTCCTTCGACTGCGCGTGCTACGGACGCTCCGCTCAGGATGACACGGAGCGTTAGTGCAGGTTGATCGAGATGACGATGAGGCCGCCGGCGACGCTGAGTGCGAAGAACGCGATGAATATCCAAACGCCTAAGCGCTTCCAGAACTCGCGGCGGGCACGGGCGGAGCGCGTTTCGTGAGTCGGGCGGCGACCCCTCACGGATTGCCCGAGACGAGGCGCTGCGCCGGCTGCGCCCAGAGCCGCTCGAGGTTGTAGAAATCGCGTTGTTCGGGCGTGAAGACGTGGACGATTGCGTTGCCGAGATCGATGAGAATCCAGCCGCCGTCGCCGTAGCCTTCGACGCGGTTGACGCTGCCGCCGTCGCGCTCGACCGCCTCGACGACGGAATCTGCGATCGCACGCGTTTGAATTTTTGAACGTCCGGTGACTACGACGAAGGTGTCGGCGAGAATCGTTCGCCCGCTTACGTCGATGGCGGTGAAATCCTCGGCTTTTTTGTCGAGCGCGGCATCGCGTACGACGTCGATCAGATCGCGAATACGGTGACCTCCTCGATTAGGCTCGGCGCGATGCCGAACGTGCGGGCCGCCGCCGCAGTCGGCGGCGCGAGCGGTTTGCCTTTTGCGGCGTAGTGGCGAATGTTTAGGAGCAGCACGTCGCGCGTCGCCGCATGCAGATCGCGCAACGCCAACTCCCAGAGATCGCCGCGCTCGGCGAAGCTTCGGTTCGGCTCGAGCGAATCGGCGAGATACACGGCGCAGTCGAGCGGCGACATCTCGCCGGCGCCCGTCGTATGCTTCTCTATCGCGGAGAGAACGTCGTCGTCGCGCACACCGAATAGTTCGCGCGCCAGCACCGCGCCCAGACGTGCGTGCAGCAGCATCGGATGCGCGCGTTCGAACGCCCCGATCGGCATTGCACGCGCGACACACTCTTCGAGCAGGCGATGCGGTTCGTACAGACGCGCGAGATCGTGGAGCATGCCCGCCGTTCGTGCTTTGCGCGAATCGAGGCCGTGGCGTTGCGCCAGCACGTCGGCGCAGCGCGCCACGCGAACGCTGTGCGCGTAGCGGTGCTCTTGCCCGATGTGGGACCGCACGCGCCGCGCCAGTTCGGTAAAGGTCAACGTTCGCAGCGCGCGCGCAACACCGTCAAGCGGTTGCGGTAGAGGTCGCTCTTGAGGTTTCCCGCCCACATCACTAACGCACTTTCGTTGTCGTCGCTGTAATACCCGCGGCGCATGGTGACGGTCGTGAAACCGTATTTTCGGTAGAGATGCTGCGCGACGACGTTGCTCTCGCGCACCTCGAGCGTCATCCACGCAGCGCCGCGTTCGAGCGCTTCGTCGATGAGCCGCAACAGCATGACTTCGCCGAAGCGACGCCCGCGATAGGCCGGATCGACGGCGATCGTGGTGACGTGCGAATCTTCGAGTATCACCCAGATGCCGCCGTAGGCGACGACGCGGTCGCCGATTCGTCCGACGAAATAGTGGGCGAGTTTGTTCGCGTTCAATTCGTTGTGGAACGCGTCCGCCGGCCAGACGGTCGAGAACGAGGCTTTTTCGATGCGCGTCACCGGCGCGACGTCGGCTGCGGCCATCGGAACGATCTCGAGCCGATCGTTTTCCGGCGCGGGACGCGCGTCGAGTTCCATCTTCACGGGGAGTGGCTCACGAGAATTTCGGCACCTTCGCGGCCGGAAGCTCGCCGTAGTCGGCCGTCACGGCGTGCGGGCTGCGGGCCGGTTCGCGTGCGCCGGCCGCGAGCGCGGCGGCGGCGGCGGGAGGCGTCACCAAAGGGTCGAGGGACTCCACTACGATTCCGCGTTCGGCAAGCTCCGCAAGTACGTCCTTCGAACCCCCGATGACGACGAGCGGCCGGTCGCCGCCGGGTGCCGCTTCCGCGAGGGCGTCGCGCGTTCGGCCGGAGGCTCGGCGCACGACGCCTCCGTCCCGGTAGCGAACCGAAATCACGCCCGGACGGCCGGTCACGACGGCGAGGACGCGTTCGAGCCGGTGCCCGTACTCCAAGAGATCGAACGACGACACCGGCACGAGCGGGAGATTCCACGCTTGCGCGAGCGACTTCGCATAGGCGATCGCGATGCGCAGTCCGGTGAAGCTTCCCGGACCGACGCCGACCGCGAGCCGGTCGATTCGCTCGCGCGACACCTCCGCATCGCGCATCACGTCACGCACCAAGGCCAATCCCGATTCGAGCGCGACGTTTCCCTTCGCGGCGCGCGCCGCAGCGATGCGTTCGCCGCGTGCGAATGCGGCCGAGAATTCGCCCAGCGCGCCGTCGATCGCCAACACGTTCACGCGCGCACCTCGCGAACGTCGATCGTGCGCGGCGCGTCACCGGCGCCTTCAAAATGCACGTCGTACGTTCGCGTCGATAAGAGTTGCGGTGCGTTGCGCCACCACTCCACGAAAACGATCGACGCCCCGTCGAAGGCCGCCTCGAGGCCGAGTTCGACGAGTTCGGACGGATCTTCGATTCGAAAAAGATCGATGTGGTCGACCGGCGGTTCGCCCGCGTAGCGGTGCCAAAAAGTGAACGTCGGACTGGTCGTTTCGTCCCGGCCGTGCAGCGCCTCGACGACGCAGCGCACGAACGTCGTCTTCCCGCTGCCGAGCGCGCCCGATAGCGCGACCACGTCGCCGCGTTTCAAGCCGAGTGCGAAACGCTTGGCGAACGCGCGCATTTCGGCTTCGTCGTGCAAAATGGCATGCGACGGCGATTTCAATGGTGACCGCAGTTATCGGCGCTCGGAACGCTTTGAAGCGAATCCTCAGCTTGGGCCCCGTGCCGAGGATAGCACGTACCGTCACCGCGAACGGAAGCGGCGAACATGACGAACGTTCTCAAGGCTTTCGCTGGATGCATCGTCGTTGCCGCGTTCGCGGCCGCGGGCTGCGGTTCATCGTCGGGCGGCGGCGGCGGCACGACGCCGCCGGTCCGTCCGACTCCCACGCCCAATCCGCCGGGTCAAAAGATTCAGCACGTCATCATTCTCATCCAAGAAAATCGCACCGTCGACGCATTGTTCAACGGCTACCCGGGCGCCGACACCGTGAAGCAGGGGCTCGGACAAGATCTCAACGATCCGAGCAAACAGATTACGATCCCGCTCAAGCAGATGCCGCTCGAGATGAACCTGACGCCGCAAAACACGCACCAGCAGTTTCTCACGGCGTACGACGGCGGAAAGATGGATGGCTTCAACACGATCGAAGTGGAGCACAACCCCGGCTCCTACGTTTATCAATACGCCAATCCGGCCGACGTGCAACCGTATTGGAATCTCGCCAACCAGTACGTGCTTGCCGACCACACGTTCTCGACGCAAGGCAGCAGCAGCTTTACGGGACATCAGGATCTGATCGCCGGCGGCACGCTCATCAACGCGACGCAAGCGATCATCGATAATCCGAGCAATCAGCCCTGGGGTTGCGACTCACCGAAAGGAACCGTGACGTCGCTAATCACGACGTCCGGCGTCTACCTGCCGACTGCCGGCCCCTTTCCGTGCTTCACCTATAAAACGTTGCGCGATCTGCTCGACGCCAAGAGCGTGAGTTGGAAATACTACGCGCCGGTAATCGGAACGGATTTCGGCGATCTTTGGAGCGCGTTCGATGCAATAAGACAGGTGCGCTACGGTTCGGAGTGGCAGAGCAACGTCTCGTCGACGCAGAACGTGCTCGGCGACATTTCGGGTGGAAAGCTCGCGTCGGTCGTCTGGGTTTGTCCCGACTTCGCCAACTCCGACCACCCGGGCTCGAAGCCGGATACCGGACCGTCGTGGATCGCGCAGGTCGTCAACGCAATCGGCCAAAGCCAGTATTGGAATACCTCGGCGATCGTCGTCGTCTGGGACGACTGGGGCGGACTCTACGATCACGTCGCTCCGCCGCAGCTCGACTATCAAGGACTCGGCATGCGCGTGCCGATGCTGATCGTCTCGCCGTATGCCAAAAAAGGCTACGTTTCGCACACCCAATACGAGTTCGGCAGCCTGGTGAAATTCATCGAATCGACGTGGTCGCTGGGCAGCCTCGGAACGACCGACGCCCGCGCCAACAACATCACCGACGCCTTCAATTTCCAGCAGAGTCCGCGGCCGTTTTCGGCGATCCCGTCGAAGTATTCGCGCTCGTACTTCCTCCGTCAACGGCCGTCGCTTCGGGCTCCCGACGACCACTGACGAAACCCGCGGCGCACTTTTGCGTTTCCAGGGTATTTGTGGTTGAGCCCGAACCTGCCCACGCTGCGTGAATAACGACATCATCCATCAAGTCAACGTCGAAGACGAAATGCGAGAGAGCTATCTCTCGTATGCGATGTCGGTCATTGCCTCGCGTGCGCTGCCCGACGTCCGCGACGGCCTCAAGCCCGTGCAGCGGCGCATCCTCTACGCGATGCGCGAGATGGGCTTCGACCCCACCAAACAGCACCGCAAGTGCGCCGGTATCATCGGCGAGGTGCTCAAGAGTTATCACCCGCACGGCGACCAATCCGTCTACGACGCGCTCGTGCGGCTCGCGCAGGATTTCACGCTGCGCTATCCCCTGGTCGACGGGCACGGCAACTTCGGTTCGATCGATCCCGACCCGCCGGCCGCCTATCGCTACACCGAAGCGCGCCTGGCGCGCGCGGCACTCGAACTGCTCGCCGACATCGACAAAGAGACCGTCGGCTTCGTTCCCAACTTCGACAACCAAGGCGTCGAGCCGACGGTTCTTCCGGGCAGGCTGCCGCAATTACTCATCAACGGTTCGTCGGGCATCGCCGTCGGCATGGCGACGAACATTCCGCCGCACAATCTCGGCGAGATCGCCGACGCGATCGAGGCGCTGATCGACGATCCCGAGACGACCGACGACGCGTTGGCCGACATCGTCAAGGGTCCCGACTTTCCGACCGGAGGCACGATTCTCGGGCACGAAGCGATCCGCGAGGCCTACCGGACCGGACGCGGTTCGATCGGCATTCGCGGCAAAGCCGAAATCATCGAAGATCGCGGTCGGCACAAGATCGTCATCACCGAGATTCCGTATCAAGTGTATAAGTCGCGCATCATCGAGGCGATCGCCGAAGCGCACGCCGAAAAGCGCATCACGGGCATCGCGCGCCTCGACGACGAGTCGAACCGCAAAGGCATGCGCGTCGTCGTCGAACTGCAAAAAACCGCGACGCCGAAAGTCGTGCTTAACCAGCTCTTCAAGCACACGCCGCTGCAGGCGAGTTTCGGCTTCAACATGCTCGCGCTCGTACCGGTCGGCGAGCCGCGCGCCGATGGGTCGGTGGCAATCGAGCCGCAGGTGCTCACGCTCAAACAATTGCTCGAGCATTTCATCGCGCATCGCCGCAACGTCGTCACCCGTCGCACGCAATACGATCTTCGCAAGGCCGAAGAGCGCGCCCATCTGCTCGAAGGCTACCGCATCGCGCTAGACAACATCGACGAAGTCATTGAAATCGTGCGCGCGAGCCAGACGACCGACGAAGCCAAACGCCGCCTCAGCGAACGCTTTAGCCTCACCGATGTGCAGGCGCAGGCGATCGTCGACATGCGGCTGCGCACGCTCGTCGGACTCGAGCGCAAGAAGATCGAGGACGAGTACGCCGAGCTGATCAAAACGATTGCCGAACTGCAAGACATTCTGCGCAGCCCGCGCCGCGTCGCCCAGATCGTCAAGAGCGAAACGCTCGAACTCAAGCGGCGTTACGCCGATTCTCGGCGCACGACGATCGAAGCCGCCGAAGACGAGATGTCGATGGAACAACTCGTTCCGAACATCGACGTCGTCGTCACGTATACGGTAGGCGGCTACATCAAGCGCGTGAGCGTCGATACGTTCCGCACGCAGAACCGCGGCGGTCGCGGCGTCGTCGGCATCTCAAATCTCAAGCGCGAAGACGTCGTGGCCAACTTCTTCGTCACCAAGACGCACGACCACGTGCTCTTCTTCACGAACAAGGGGCGCGTCTACCGCCTGCGCGGCTACGAGATTCCCGACACGACGCGCCAGGCGCGGGGAACGGCGCTCGTCAACTTGCTCACGCTCCCGCCGGGCGAAGAAGTGACGGCCGTCTTCCCGATCGACACGTTCGGCGGCGAGAAGTACCTCGTCATGGTAACCAAACGCGGCGTCATCAAAAAGTCGAAGCTCGAAGATTTCTCCAACGTCCGGCGCAACGGCCTCATCGCGATCAATCTCGACGAGGGCGACGAACTGCTGGCGGTCGACCTCTCCGATGGATCGCACGACATCATCCTCGGGTCGACGCAGGGCATGGCGGTGCATTTCAACGAGAAAAACGTGCGCCCGATGGGCCGTCAGGCGCGCGGCGTCAAGGCGATGACGCTCGAGCGCGGCGACACGATCGTCGCGATGGACGTCGTCGGTGACGGCCGCCGCGAAGTGCTGCTGGTGACCTCGCTCGCGTTCGGCAAACGCACGCCGATCGACGAATACCGCCACACCTCGCGCGGCGGTAAGGGCGTCAAGGCCTTCGCCCGCCAGCGCGACGACATCGGACAGGTCGTCGATCAGATTCTCGTCGCCCCCGACGACCAAATTCTGATGATCACCTCGGGCAATCAGGTCATCCGCCTGAAGGTCTCCGAGATTCGCAAAACCGGCCGCGACGCGAAGGGGGTTCGTCTCCAGCGCCTCGGCGACGGCGAGGAAGTCATCGCGGTCACGAACCTCGGAAAGCAGGCCAAGCAGATCACCGAGATCACCGGCGAACCCACGCAACCCGAACTGTAGAGCCAGTCGTCGAAGCCGTGTCATTCTGAGCGGAGCGACCGCAGGGAGCGCAGTCGAAGAACCGCAGCGACGGGGGTGAAACCCTCGCCTCAACGTAACGAGTCTTTAGCAGACGGAGGATTTGAAGAACATTCTATGAGTGCGCTACCCGACGTTACCCAAGCCGATTTCGAGCGCGAAGTATTGCAGAGCGCGCAGCCGGTGCTGGTGGATTTTTGGGCCCCGTGGTGCGGTCCGTGCAAGATGCTCGGTCCGGTTGTTGAGAAAGTCGCCGCGGCGAATGCCGGCAAAGCGAAATTTCTGAAACTGAACACCGACGACAACCCCTCGCTGGCCGGGCAATATCAGGTGTCGGGCATACCGTGCCTCATCCTCTTCAAAGGCGGCCAGCCGGTCGATCGCATCGTCGGATACGTTCCCGAGAACACGATATCCGCGATGCTCGGCAAACACGTCGCCTGACGACGCGCGCCGGCGACTGCCGGCGATGCACCGGATTCTGGAACAGCCCGCGGTCGCACGCTATGAGGCGGCGCTCGGGCGGGAAACGATCAAACGCGCGGTGGAGCGAGTGCTCGACCGCGCGCGTGCTCTTCCGGAGACGCCCGCAGAAGACGCCTTGATCGCGAAGGTCGTCGCGCAACTCGACCACGCCGCGCTGCACGATCTCGTTCCGGCGATCAATGCGACCGGAATCATCGCGCACACGAATCTCGGACGCGTGCCGCTCGCGCGTGAGGCGCTGGAAGCGGTCGAGCGCGTCTCGCACGGCTACTCGAATCTCGAATACGACCTCACCGAGGGACGGCGCGGCTCGCGCTACGACCACGTCACCGGTATCGTGTGCGAGTTGACGGGTGCAAAAGCGGCGCTGATCGTCAACAACTGCGCCGCCGCGGTGCTGCTCGTTCTCGAGACGTTTGCGAAAGGCCGCGAGGTCGTCGTTTCGCGCGGGCAACTCGTCGAGATCGGCGGCGGTTTTCGCTTACCCGAAGTGCTCGAGCGCAGCGGCGCGGTGCTGCGCGAAGTGGGCACGACCAATCGCGCCTACGCGCGCGACTACGAATCGGCGCTCTCACCCAGAACCGCGCTCCTGCTGCGAACGCATCCCTCGAACTACCGCATCGAAGGCTTCGTGCACGAGGCGTCCGGCGACGAACTCGTGGCGCTCGGGCGCCGCGCGGGCGTCGCGGTCGTCGAGGATCTCGGCAACGGCGCGCTCGTCGACCTCGAGGCATACGGCTTGCCGCACGAACGCACCGTGCGCGACGCCCTGACCGAAGGCATCGCGCTGGTCACGTTTTCGGGCGACAAACTGCTCGGCGGCCCGCAGGCTGGGATCATTGCCGGCGACGAGCGCGCGATCGCACGGCTACGCACCAACCCGCTGCTGCGCGCGCTGCGCGTCGACAAGATGACGCTCGCAGCGCTGGCGGTGACGCTTCGCCTCCATCGCACGCCGCAATCGCGCGCGCAAATACCACTGTATCGCATGTTGGGCGCGACGCTCGACGATCTTCGTGCGCGTGCCGGCGCGTATCTCGCGGCGATTCCCGGCGCGCACATCGTCGAGAGCGACGCGTATGCGGGCGGCGGTGCGCTGCCCCAGACGCGGATTGCGTCGCTGGCGATCGCGCTTGCGGTGGCGCGTCCCGACGAGACGGCGGCGAAACTGCGCCGCGCCGGCCCGGCGATCGTCACCCGCATCGCCGACGGCAACGTACTCCTCGATTTGCGCACGATCGCGCCCGGTGAAGACGATGCCGTCATCGCCGCCCTCACTATCGTTACATCATCCTGAGCCCTTCGACCGCAAACGCGAAGACGAAGCCTACGCGTAGTCGAAACGGCGCCGGAACGTGATATACTATGCGTGACATGCTCGTCGGACTCATTAGCGACCATCCTGCGATCGAATATCTCGACGGGCGGCGTTACCCGAAGGTGAGTCCCAAGCTCACCCACGCGCTCGTGCAGGGTGCGCTGTGTCGGATTTTGCATCGATGTGCGGGAAAGCGCGGACGCGTTGCGCCGGAACTCGACGTCTGGCCGAGCGGCTTGCGCGAGTCGGACACAAAGCTCGTTCCCGACATCGCGTACGTTTCAATCGAACGCCTTCGCTCGCTGACCGCGGAACAACGTGAAGAGCCGCCGTTTTCACCCGATATTGCGGTCGAGGTGTGGTCTCCCACGAACAGACGAAGCTACCTTGAAGAGAAGATTGCCCGCTATTTGACGACCGGGTCAATGCTCGTGCTCGATGTTGACCCGGGCGCGCGCGCGATCGTCGCGCACGACGCAACGTCGAGGCGACGATACGAATGCGGTGAAACTTTCGAGCATCCGGCGTTCGACTGGTTGCGCTTCGACGTGGCCGAGGCTTTCGCCGACCTCGACGACGACTAAATCGCGATAAGCGTTGGCCAGTCTCTAGGCGGTCCAGCAGCGTCATCGCCGGCCTCAGCCGCTAAAAGCGTACAAGACGTTCCTCGCCGGCGGCGGTACGCTCGGTGCATGAAACGTTCGCATATCCTCGGACAAGCCGCGGCATTGGGACTCTTCAGCTTGGCGTTGCCACTGAAAGCCGGTGCCAAGACGGCGGAAGCCGCCGCGCCGATTTCGCCGCTCGTGCCGCCGGCCGACGGCGTTCCGGTGGCGTTTTTGCTCTCCAGCGGTGCGGTCATGATCGATTTCGCGGGGCCATGGGAAGTCTTCCAAGACGCGCACGTCATGGGTCGGGCTGAACCGGCTTTCAATCTCTACACCGTTGCGGAAACGACGAAGCCCGTCGTGGTGAGCCATGGCGCGACGATCGTGCCTCAGTTCGCCTTCGGCAACGCCCCTGCGCCAAAAGTCGTCGTCGTTCCGGCGCAATCGGATCCGACCGCCGCGGCCAAGCGATGGTTGCTGGGCGTGGCGCGTCACGCCGACGTGGTCATGTCGGTCTGCACCGGCGCGCTCGTGTTGGCGCAAGTGGGTTTGCTAAACGGTCACAGGGCCACGACCCACCATAGCGCATTCACGGAGCTTGCAATGGATTATCCCAAGGTGACGGTCGTCCGGGGCGTCCGATTCGTCGACAACGGTTCCATCGCGACCTCGGCAGGGCTTTCGGCCGGAATCGATCTCGCCTTGCACGTCGTGGCGCGCTATTATGGTGCGGAGGCGGCACGTTTGACGGCCTACGACATGGAATACCAGAGCAACAGCTGGCGCGACGCGAGTAACGCCGCCTATCGTAAGCGGCCGATCGCATCGGCCGGAATAACGACGTGCGCCGTCTGCTGGATGACGATCGATCCGAAAGACTCGCCCTCGCTATCGTATCGCGGAGTTCGCTATTATTTCTGCATGCCGGCGCATCAACAGCTCTTCGCCACCGCCCCGCAGCGTTTCTTGAATGCATAGCTTCCCGCCGGGTTACTATACCGGTGAGAGCACGACGTGGGAAGCGGCAGACGTTTTGCTCACCGAGGTGCGGCACGCGATCGCGAAGTCGGTAGCGCCGCATCAACACGAGGCGGCGTATTTCAGTTTGCTTCTCGAGGGCGCCTACGAAGAGCGCGGTGAGGGTTTCGATCTGCGTTACGAGCCCTACACGCTGGTTTTTCATTCGGCCGGGACGACGCATCAGGATCGAATTCTTGGCGCCTGCCGGTTCTTCGCCATCGACCTCCTGCCGAGATGGGAGGGCGTGATCGGCGAACTCGGCGGCGCCCGCGCGCACGTCTTCGAGTTATCCGGCGGCGACCCGGTGTGGCTGGTGCTGCGCCTCTACCGTGAGTTTTTGGCGCGGGCCGACGGCGCGATATCGACCATCGAAGCTCTTGTTTACGAACTCTGCGGTCACGTCGTCAAGCGATCGAGCGATGAGTTTCGCGAGCCGGCGTGGCTATCGGTAGCCGATGCTGCGGTGTGCGAACGATTTCGGCAGCCGTTCGATCTCGCAGCGCTCGCGTCGCAAGCCGGGGTCCATCCGACGCACCTCTGCCGGGCTTTTCGCCGCTTCCGCGGCCACACGATCTCCGATGCGATCATCGGAGCGCGGGTTCAGTACGTCGCTCGCCGGCTCACCGACTCGGAGGAACCGCTCGCGGATATTGCGATCGAAGCCGGCTTTACCGATCAAAGCCACATGTCGAGAATTTTCAAGCGGATTACCGGTTACGCACCCGGCGAACATCGTCATTCAGCATCCGCACGCTCCAGCGCGAGACTGACGGCGATGTAGTCTCGATCGCCCACACCCGTCTCGACCGCCTTCTCGAACTCAGCAAGCGCGCACTCCAGCAGCGGCGCGTTCGCATTGAGCCGCTGCCTGGCAACGCGCGCCAGGCGAAGGTCCTTGAGGAGCGCGTTCGCCGAAAACCGCGGTTCGGTATCGCGCTCGATGAGTTGCTCGCGCTTCGTGGCAACGCGCTCGAGCGCTTGAGCGAGCGTCGCGACGGCGAGAGCGCGATCGACGCCGGCGCTCCGCATGATGCCGAGCAACTCGCCGATTGCATCGGCATTCACGCACAGCAACGCGTTATATGCGAGTTTGAGGTGTCCGCTGGCCGCCGGCGAACCGGTAAACTTCAGCGTGGAGCCCATCGCGCTCAAGAGTTCCCGGGCGCGATCGAAAGCGCGCGTGCTGCCTCCCGGAAGGATCGTCAGCGTGCCGCTGCGTGCGCCGTCGACGCTGCCTAAGACGGGACAGGCCAGGAAATCCACGTTTCGTTGCTCGGCCGCTTCTGCGAGCGACTCGTACATGTGCGGCGAAAGCGTGGAGGTTTCGATCACGAGCGAGCCCCGGCGCGCCGCCGGAATGATTCGGCCGAGGGAGATTTCTCGTGCGACTTCATCGTCCCAGAGCATCACGATCGTCGCATCCACGCTGGTTACGAGCGCTTCGACCTCTTCGAACGGCGTTGCGCCGGCGGCGACCGATGCCGCCGTCATGCCGGCGTCGACGTTCCAAACGGAGACGCCGTAACCGCGGTCGAGCAGATTGAGCGCGATCGCGCTACCCATTTTCCCCGTGCCGGCAATCCCGACGTGCATCGTCAACGCATTTGCCTTCAGAAACCCGGGATCGCGCCGGGGGCAAACAATGCGATGCCGGCAAGTGCGGCAAACGCCGCGCCGGCCGGGGCGACGATGCGGTCTCCCGCCGGGGTCGCCTTCTCGAGGAACATAATCGCCGCAAGCACGCCCATCCACGCCAAATGTGCGACCCCCGCGGCAAACATCACGAGCATCAGCGCCCAGCAGCAGCCGACGCAGAACAGTGCGTGGCCGAAGCCGAGGCGCAAGCCGTTCAGAGCGCCGCGACGATAACGGCTCATGAGGTAGATGCCCGGATGGCGGCACGCCTTCAGGCAGGCATCCTTGAGCGATGTGAACTGATAGATCGCAGCGAGGGCGAGCGTTGCGGCCGGAATGAGCGTCGCGTGCGCCGATAGCCACGGCCACGCATCGACGAGTCGATGCAGCTGCATGTCGCCGGTAAACGCGGCCAACGCAAATGCCGTCCAGACGGCGAAGTAGCCGCCTAAGAACGAGATCAGGGCGAGCGAGAAATCCGGCGCCCGCCCTGCCGTTGCCGCATAAAGCCGAATGAATCCAAGCGAAGACGGCAACATCATGGCAGCGGTCATGAACTGCCACGCGACGAGCACGACGACGGCGCTCAGCCAATACGGCCGTCCACTTTCGTAGAGCGCGTGATGGTGAAGCTGAGCGGCGATGCCGCTGAACTCTGCCCACGCGCAGACTGCCCATGCGGCCGCGATGACGCAGCCGAGAACGGCGAAGGTGCTGACACGCGCGTGGCGGTGCGTCGTGTGTGCCGCCATTACGTCATCCTTCGAGCAGAAACTCGCCCTGAATCGCGTTGCGATCCTTGAACGTCCACACCATTCCGTGCTCGGGAATGTTCACGACGTGCTCGGAGGCCCTCGCAACGACGGCGGGTGAACCGGGTATGGTGCTGAAGAGGCTATCGCGCAGCGTCGTGATCGCTCCGTACGGGCTGCGATACGGCGCCATGGTCGCGCGAAGTTTATCGCCCACGACGAGCGTGCCCTCACCATTGGTCGTGTTGTGTTCGATCGGCGCCGTTTCAATCGCGACATCCTCAGCAATCAAACCGTTGAGGTCGGCAAGCGGTCCGCCCAAACGGCCATGCCAGGCAGCCAGAATCGCGGCTTTCTGTTCGTCGGTTGCCCGTGCATCGACGTAGCTCACGCGCTTCCAGCTCTTCGGCGTGAGAACGTTACCGGGAATCTTGACGACCTGCACATAGTTCAGCCCCGTGACGTCGATGCCGCCGATCTCGCCCTTATCAATGTGATACGCAAGGAACGAGTCGCAGGCGCCGCCGTCGGGATCTTCGCCGATCCAGCAGCGGCAAAGCGTGCGGCACGAACACGCTTCGATCAGCGTGCCCTGTAGGCTGTAGGCACTCGCGGCACTCTTGGGACCGTCTTGAATCTGAGTCACGGTTTTGCCCTCCTCGGACGCGATTGCTTCAAGGGGACCGCGGTCGCCCCTGGTGAGAGCAGCATCGGAGCCGCGAAAACCGATAGGTCCGCGCGGTCGAGGCACCGAAATCGCCGCGCCCTGAGCACGGTTCAAGGAGAATAGTGATGACCACCAGCGCGACGCAAGCGTCGACGGGTTTCCTGCGGATCAACGACATCGCACCGAACTTCATCGCCGATACAACGGAGGGGACGATCGACTTTCACGAGTGGATCGGCAACGGTTGGGCGATCTTGTTCTCGCATCCCAAGAACTTTACGCCGGTCTGCACGACCGAACTCGGCTATCTCGCGGGCCTGAAGGATGAGTTCGCCAAACGCGACACCAAGATCATCGGACTGAGCGTCGATCCGGTGAGCGACCACGCGAAGTGGGCGAACGACATCGAAGAAACCCAAGGTCACAAGCTCAACTATCCCTTGATCGGCGACGCCGAACTCAAAGTGGCCAAACTCTACGGAATGCTTCCCGCCGACGCGGGCGAGACGTCGGAAGGCCGTACGGCGGCCGACAACGTGACCGTGCGCACGGTCTTCATCGTCGGGCCGGACAAGAAGATCAAGCTGATGCTCATGTATCCCATAAGCACCGGCCGCAACTTCGACGAAGTGCTTCGCGTCCTCGATTCACTCCAGCTCAGTGCGAAACACAGGGTTGCGACGCCGGTGAACTGGAAGCCGGGCGACGACGTGATCATCGCAAACGTCGTATCGGACGAGGAGGCTCGTCAAATCTTTCCCGACGGTTGGAAAGCGCCGAAGCCGTACTTGCGAATCGTCCCGCAACCGAAGTAAGCCACCGCCCCTTGTCATCCTGAGCGGAGGCGCTACGCAATCTCATCCTGAGCGGAGGCGCTGTGCAATGTCATCCTGAGCGGAGCGCGAAGCGCGTAGTCGAAGGACGAGCGGCGCCGATCGGTAAACGGCTCGCTCGTAGCGCGCGGCTCGTCCCTCGTCCTTCGACTGCGGCGTGCTTCGCACGCCTCCGCTCAGGATGACATGGCTTCGCACGCTCGGCTCAACGCTTCGGCCTCGCACGCCTCCGCTCAGGATGACGTCGAGGGAGGGGCTGCTGGGCGGAGTGCGTAATACCTTGCTCATAACAGCAAGGGACCCCGGAACTCACGGCAATGACGGAAATAGAACGAGTTTGGGAGCGCCTCAAAGAGCGCGCGATTCGTCATGCCGATTCGCGGGCGGTCCCGAACCTGGCCGAAGCGCGTACGGTCGTGCACGGCATCTGCGCCGAAGAATGTCGCGAGCTTCCGCCCGTCGATGCGTTGGAATATTTTGCCGCCGAATTCATGCGGCTCACGATCCAAGCGGACGGGACGCGAAACTCCTCGCACGACGGCGAGCGAGCCGCCTCGCGCGACGGCGAACGAACGCTCGGATAAAACCGCGCGAACTTCCCGTTATCGTCGAAGCAAGACGATAACTTCAGCCCCGTCTTGCGGGATGCGCAACTGCTCGATTCCGTACGACGTCGCCGTGCCGTCGGCGTTCGTCAGTTCGATGGAACGGGGCGGGTGCTTCCACGCCTCGCCGATGGCCGGAAGCGCGCCGTCGTTTCGTTCGAGCAGGCCGACATATTGCTCGGATGCGGTCACTATTTTGCGCTTCTCGTCGAGCAGGCAAAGGGGAAGCGGAATCCGTTCGACGACCGACTGCATCGTCGTCGACGACTCGCGAGCGATCTGTAACTCCATTTCGCGCTCGTGCGCCGAACGTTCGAGTTCGTTGCTGCGCGCCGCGAGTTCTTCGTTGGTCGTGTTCAGCTCTTCGACCGTGGCTTGAAGCTCCTCGTTGAGCGTCTCGAGTTCTTCGCTGGTCGCCTGCATCTCTTCGTTGAGCGTCTCGACCTCTTCGGCCGCCGCCTCCGCTTCTTCGGCCGAGATGAGAAGGTGCTCGTTGGCGCTGCGCAGATCCGAATTGGCGCTCGTGAGTTCGTTGTTGGCGTCGACGAGCGCTTTCTGGCGTGCTTGCAGTTCGACGTTCTGCAACGAGAATCTCGCAGAGGACTCCTCGTTGCTGCGATTGCTGGCCTCGAGTTCGCGCAGGCGCGCGGTCGCCTCGGTCACGTCGGCGACCATCACAAAAACGCCCTCGATGCGGCCGTCCTTGTTCAGCGTGCGATCCGGATAGCACGAGATCTGCAGATGCCGAACCGAGTCGCTAGCGAGGTCGCGAATCTCGAGCTCGCGGCTGCTGCCGGGCATCTCGTTGCGGAACGCTGCGTCGAGCGCCGCCTTGAGTTCGTTCGAAGGAAGCGCAGCCAAATGCACGAGGTCGTCGCCGATGCCCTGTCCGTGAATTCCGAGCATCGAGCGTGCCGCGTGATTGATCGTGAGAATATCGTAGTTTCGATCGACGACGACCACGCCGAGATGAGAGTCGAAGAGAAACGCGCCGAGGCGATCCACCAGCGACCAGCGCGGCGCGGCGGACTCGCTCGAGGCGCGGCGCTGGAGAGCCGGCGACGTCGCGATGCGCCGCGTGGTTGGCCGCTCGCGCGCCCCGTTGCCAATCGCCGGCGACGGTATGAGCAGCCGTTCGCCTTGACGCTGGAAGATTTTCAGCGACGGCTGTACCGTCGAAAAGTACTGCGAGAGCGGACTCGTCGTCTCCGACTTGCCGAGCACCAAATACCCGCCCGACCGCAACGAAAACGCGAACAGCTGAAGCGTCCGCTGCTGGAGTTCCTTCGTAAAATAAATTAGAACGTTCCGGCACAAGACGAGATCGATTCGCGGAAACGGCGCGCGTTGGCCGAGATCGTATTCGCCGAAAACGGTGAGGTTGCGAATGCGCTTCTTGATTTGAAACGCGCCGTCTAAGCGCGTGAAGTATTTTGAGAGCAGCTCCGGCGACATCTCCTTGAGCGCGCTCGCCGGGTAGACGCCGCGCCGCGCGAACGCCACCGCGTCGGCATCGAGATCCGTTGCGAAAATCCGGATCGGCATCGTCTCGACGTCGTCGCCGAGCAGTTCGGCGAGTGCGATTGCCAGCGAGTACGGCTCCTCGCCGGTCGCGCAGCCCGCCGACCAAAGCCGCAGTTCGGCGCGATTGGCGCGCGCGTACTCGACGATGTCGGGCAGTATCTGCTCGCGGAGCTGAGCGAACAGGGCCGGATCGCGGAAGAACTCAGTGACCTTGATGAGGAACGTGCTGATTAGCCGCTGATACGCCTCGGGATGCGACGTGAGGTAACGCAAGTAATCCTTCAGCGTTTCGCACCCGGTCGTGGCCATGAGCCGCGAAAGGCGCCGGACGATCGTCGGCGTCTTATACTGGCGGAAATCGATTCCCGTGCGGCCGCGCAACTGGTTCAGAAAGGCGCTGAGGACGTCGGGGTTGGTAATCTCGCCGTCGCTCGGACCGATCGTCAACGTCGTCAACAGCGGCGCAAGCGCATCGAGATTTGCGGTGTAGTCGACGTGGCTGAGCGGTATGGCGGCCGGCAATGCCGGGAAAGCGGCGGACTCCGGTTCTTGCACGAGGACGGTTCCGCCGTGCTCCTTCACCGATCGAACGCCGGCCACACCGTCGGTGCCCATGCCGGTGAGGATGAGCGCGACGACGCGGTCGCCGAAGCTCTCCGCGGCGCTGATGAACAGGGCGTCGATCGACGGGACGGGATGCCCGCGCAGACGGCCGCTTCCGACGGCGCGAGTGCCGCTGATCGCCACGTTTTGTCCCGACGAAGCGAGATAAATCGTCCCCGGCTGCAGTTCCTCGTCGCCTTGATCGGCCAGCGTGACGACGTTCAGCTGCGTCTGGCGGCGAAGAATTTCTGCCAAATGGCTGGGGACGTTGGGAGCGTAGTGTTGCGCGATGACGACGGGGGCGCGGAAGTCCTCGGGAAGCGCACCCACGAGCCGTATCAGGGCCTCGATTCCGCCGGCCGACGCGCCGACGACGACGAGATAAGACTCGTCGCGAAGGCCTTCGTCCTTCATGTGAGGTTCTTGTCCAATCGGGGAACAACGCCTCCGAAATGGAGAAGCCGGCAGCTCACGGTTTTCCCGCCGTCGTCGTCGGGGGTTCCGCCGGCGCCCTCGAAGCGCTGCTGACGATGACCGCCGCGTTTCCGGCGGACTTTCCCGCCGCGGTTTTCGTCGCGACTCACGTCCGGGGCGCACGCGTCTCCGCGTTGCCGCACCTGCTTGCGCGAGGCGGCGCGCTCTTCGCGTCGCACGCAATCGACGGCGCGCCGATTGCCCCGGCACGCATCACCGTCGCGCCTCCGAACAACCATTTGATCCTTCAAGACGGCGTGATGCGCGTGCAGCAGTGCTCCGCAGAGAACAAGCCTCGGCCTTCGATCGACGTGCTCTTTCGCAGCGCTGCCGCGACTTTCGGTACGCGGACGTGTGGGGTGCTGCTTTCGGGAATGCTCGACGACGGAGTGGCCGGGCTGATGGCGATTCACGAGGCAGGCGGAGCGACGTTCGTTCAGGACCCCGACGACGCGCAGTTTGCCGACATGCCACGCAATGCGATTGCGACCGGCATCGTCGACGGTATCTACCCAGCCGAAGCGCTCGTAACTGCGGTGCGACAATGGATGTCGCGCTTCGAGGCGACTAGCCCAACGTAATGATCGACGCGAACCCGGCGGGCTGCTCGCGGTCGAGGAGCGCGGGCAAGCTGTCGTCAGATCCGAGCCGCTGACTCAGCCACTTTAACAACGCCGCGTCGCAGACGACCGCGTTTGCCGATGGATCGAGCCTCGCCGTGCCGGTCGTGATACCCCGCGTACGCCCGATCATGGCTACCGGCCCGGGACGGTCGAAGAGGATCGGGGCCGAAAAGCCCAGCGTAGCGTAGTCCATCGTCTGCGATGCGGCGTCGATCGTCGCGACGAAGAACGGCGCCGAGCCGTCGCGGCCGCGAAATGCGTCGGCCAACGGCAAGTGAAATGACGACTCCATCAGGCTGTTGACGGCCTCGCCGTCTTCCTCCACGTTGAGCGTGAGCAGGCCGCGCGTTTCGCTTACTTGACGGTATCGCCACGGAATGGCGCAATCGGCGGAACGATAGACGTCGAGATCGATCATACGGTCGCGCAGTCGCTCCCAAGAGCGCTCTTTTTGCAGTTCGGGAATCGGTTTGATGCCGGCTCGCAACTCTTCGAATCGATCGACGACGACGTCGGCAAGGTTAGCGAGCACCTCGAACGCCTGCGTATCGGCCGGTCGATCGAAAGAGCACGCGACGATGACCCCGCGGTGATATCCGTCCTGCGATACGAGCGCTACCGACGCAGCCGACGCCGGCCGTAACGAGAGAAACGCGTTCCGGTCTTTCGGCGCGTCGGTCAACTCGTCGAGAAACCCGTCGTCGAATACGGAATAGAACGAGCGCGTGCCGCTAAGAAACCCTTTGGGGATCGATGCAAGCACCGGTTGCGGAGAGTGCGGGTGTTCCGCGCGATAGACGGTGCCCGATTCGCTGATCAGCGAACAGCACGCCCATCCGCCCACGGCTTCGGCCGCCCGTTCGGCCGCAAGCCGTGCTAGTTCATTCGCGTTGGGTGCACTCAACGCGCGCCGCTGCGCCATCACGCGTTCCTCGTGCAAGGAAGCGTGACGCAACGCCGACGCCTCCTGGGCGAGTTTCTTGATCGTTTTGAAGATCGTCGTTTCGGATGCGTCGTGCGGAAGCCACCGATCGACGATCGCCGGAAACAAGGCGTGCGGTTCCTCTTGATAAAATGCCAGAACGCAGAGCGCGCCGTAGTCGGCGATGCGATGGATGCTCGTAATTGCGGAGACGGGATCGGCCAGTTCGGCCGCATCCACCACGACGATCTCCGGTGAGGATTCTTGCATCCGCCGGGTGAGCTTCCCGAAAGTGGAAACGGGCTCGACCGGCCATCCGCGCCGCGCCAGCGCCGCCGAGATCCGGTCGCAGAGATCTGCGCAGGTGGCAAAGCTCATTACGACGGGACCGGGGGAAAGTGCGACCGGCATGAGCGGCGACGCAGCGGATTCTCGCGGAACGGTGACGCTCTCGACCGACGCGAGGAAGTCGTCGGTGCCGAGCGGGGAAGCCGCCTCTGCAAGCGGCGCGACGATCACCCGGCGGTCGTTGCGGTGTGAGAATGGAATCGCCAGCGCGGCGCGCTCCCCGCGCGCCGGGTCGAGAATACGCGCCGGCTTCATGCGGGCGAAAAGCCGCCGCAGCGGCCAGCGCAGCCACGACCGCGCCGCTTCACCGCTCAATCCGCGCGACGACGCGATGACGAACGAGCCGCCGCCGTAGCCACCCTTGAACATCACGGCGCCTTCGAAGATGCCGTCGAGAGCGGTCACGATATCGAGCAGATCCTCGAGCTTGTCGGGATCCTCCCCCGCGGCGGCGACGGCGCGCAGCAGCGTCGCCAAATCTTTGATGGTTCGGCCGGCGCTCACGGTTTACGACGCCGCAAGCAAGCGCCGTGCCCGTGGAGAAAGGCGGCCAACGCGGCGGGGCTGACCCGCCGGAAGAGCTGGCGCAACGCGATCTCCACGACCGAACTTTCGCTCACGCGGCATTGCAGGGCGATCTCATGCAGGTGGTCGCCGATGTCGTCGGAGAGGTTCACGGTGACGCGCTGCGCGTTGCCCGGGCTGCCCACGCGTGCCGACACGTCGCTTCGTTGTTCCTTACGATTGATTGGCATGACCGCCTCCTCCCAAGTCATGTTGTGCCCGGCCCTTCACACCTGCCAACCGAGCTCGGGACGAAGCGTGCTGTTGTGAACAAGAGGGCTGCCGCGCGTGCCGCTGAAAACGGCACTCGAGGGTTAGCCCATGGAACTGCACGAAGCCGGCCCCGCCGAGCGCCCGGCCCACGTCCTCGTCATCAAACTCGAAGGCGAGTTCGACCTTTCGGATTGCGATCGTTTAGGCGACGCGTTCTCCGTCTTCACGCCGGCGGAGTTGGTCGTCGTGGATTTCCACCGCGTCTCGTACGTCGATTCGAGCGTCCTGACGTGCCTGTTCGGCCTGCGTGAGAAGACGCTCGAGCGCGGCATCCGGCTCGCGCTCGTCGGCGCGACCGGTTCGGTCGCGCACGTGTTCGAGATCTGCCGGTTCGACCGGCTCTTCGAAATTCGAGCGACGCTCGGTGACGTTTCGGGCGCGCCCGCGTTCGACGGCGCCGACGTTCGAACGTTGACCCTCGTATCGCGAGCCGCGGAAGCGTAAAGGGGCCCGGCAACATGCCGGGCCTGTTGCTAAGCGTTCGGGTTAGAGTTAGGGCCCGACGTTTAAAGCCAATTTCCCAACGAGCAGGCCCATTCCCGGCGCACCAGTCGCCCACCACGCTGCCGGTGAGGGAAACCGTGTCGCAGCCAAGATATTTCTTATGGCACGCCGCATCGAATCGCGCGCCGGTGGAATCGGCGTACAAGTGCGGACTCGCGTGCTGGGCTTCAGCCGCGGAGCCCGCGCTGGGGGCCACTGGATTGGGAGACGAGCCGCCGCCGGCGCACGCCGACAGCGCAAACGCCGACATAAGAGCCGCCGGAGCGGCCCAGCCAAACCTCAACCTAACCTGATCACCCAAGTGCCGAGTATTCGGCTAGTATCGGTAAACTAGGCGCTTCCCTGCTTGCCGGGCAGCCGTGGGCACATTTGGAGCCGCGTTTACATAAATAAAGAGGCCCGGCGTCACGCCGAGCCTCTTCGTATCGATTGAACGCTAGGACGTTACGGTCCGACTTTGGAGCCCCTGCCAGCGACTCAAGCAAACCATTTTGCGCCCTTATTTCAGTACGCGGATTCCGATCGTGAGCAGCGGGCCGCAACCCGAGAGACAGCCGCTGATGACTTGCTTGTAGGCGTATCCCTTGGATTTTTTCGGCGCCGTTCTGCCCTTGACCATTGAATCGTCTTCGTAAGAGCCGCCGCCGCTGCATTCTGAGGGACCGCATGCAATCGGCCCGGTCCAGGTGACCTTGAACGAGTGCAGCGCCGTGGCGCATGAAGACTTTGCCTTGCACACGCCGCCGCTCCAGTCGGTGACGTCACTCGTTTGTCCGCACGGATCGCTCGGGAACCCGTAGCACCAGTGCAAATCCAAACCGTGGTGTATTGAAAAGGTAAAGCACCCGCCTGGAAACTCCGACGCGTTGCAGGTGGGCGTGTTGTCGGGTCGGACGCCGACGAGGGTGAGCCTGGCCCGTCCAACGTGCTGCGCGGCGGGCGCGCCGAAAAGGCCGGGTCCGGCCGTGATGGGAGACGTGCCGCCGCCCGTACAGGCGGAGAGAGCGAGAGCTGACGATACGATTATCGCGGGCATGATCCATTGACGCGAATGACGCATGAGCGTTCTCCTTTACAGGAAAACAATATCGTCCGGCCGTGCCGCCAACGTGCGCGGCGCTTCGCCGCCGGCGCTCAAGGCGAATACGCGGCGAAAAGAGGCTCGGCGGAGCGCCGAGCCTCTTTCCCGCGTGAAAAAGACCCGGCGTGCTGCCGGGCCCTTTTCCTTCGTATACGGAGCGGAGGTTGTGCTTATGGACTGACGCTTAGGCCGATGTGGGTGTCGACGCATTTGCCTCCGGCTTTCGGGCACGCGTGGATATCTTGCTTGAAGGCGTATTTCGTGGTCTTCTTCGGCGCCGGCGATCCTTTGGTCAGCTTGTCGAGCTCGTAGGTGCCCGTGCACGTCGTCTTGCACTTGATCGGTCCGCTCCACTTGACGACGAACGATTTGAGGAAGGGGTGCGGCGGGTAGCACAGCTTGCTTGAATACGAACAGACGCCGCCGCTCCACTTGTATTTACCGGTTTCGCTGCACGGATTGCTCGACGGGCCGTAGCACCAGTCGATCGCAAGTCCTTTGCTGAGCGAGAACGTGTAGCACTTGTAGTATTGCTTGGGGCAGGTCGTGTCGGGCTGGATGCCGAGCGCGCTGATATGCGACTCTTCGGCCATTTGGGGAGCGCCGAGCGTTCCCACGCCCACCGTGCCCGGAACGGCGGACGAACTGGGACCGCTGCAAGCCGCCAGAGTGAGTGCAGCCGAGATGAGGGCCGCGGTAACGGCCCATCGTGCGAGGTGGCGCATCAGAGAGAATCTCCTTTTTTGAAGTAGCCTTGTGTCGACGAGCAAACCACCCGATCGCAAAACATAGCGGTCGAGCTGTCAAACGTTGCTGCCTACGACGCACGTGGGGGAGCGGGCCTGCGCTTCCCCTGGAAAAAGCCCGGCCCGATTTAGCCTCCAACCCCTCGCCTACTTGAGCGATTCGCTCAGCCGCTAAACCAGCCGGTCGGTTGCACGTCGAGGTTCACGTTGATCTGCTTCACCTCGGTGTAGGCGTCGTAGCCGTAGGTGCCGAGTTCGCTGCCGAAACCCGACTGTTTGTAGCCGCCCCACGGCGCTTCGTTATAGGTGGGATGATACGTGTTGATCCACGTGATGCCGGCGCGCAGTTTGCGGATCACACGATGCGCTTTGGCGATGTCTTGGGTGAAAACGGCGCCCGCCAAACCGTAGACCGTGTCGTTGGCCATGCGGACGGCGTCGGCTTCGTCGTCGAAGGTTTGCACGACGAGCACGGGGCCGAAGATCTCTTCCTTCACGATGCGCATCTCGGGCGTCGTTTGGTCGAAGATCGTTGGCTCGATGAAGTTGCCGGCGGCCAGCGCGCCGCCCAAGCGCCGGCCGCCGCAGAGCAGCGCGGCACCCTCTTCGCGTCCGGTTTGAATGTAGGACTCGATGCGTTCGCGATGCACCGGCGAGATGATCGGACCCATCTCGGTATTCGGATCGAAGCCATCGCCGACGCGAATCTTCTTGGCGCGATCGACGAGCTGCTCCACGAACCGGTCGTGCAGCGATTTCTCGAGCAGAAGGCGCGAACCCGCCGAGCAGACCTGGCCCGCATTGGCATAGATGCCGTAGAGCGCGTAGTCGACCGCGGTGTCGAAATCGGCGTCTGCGAAGACGACGTTGGGCGACTTTCCGCCCAACTCGAGCGAGACTTTCTTCAAGTTTGCGGTCGCGGCTTGCATGATGCTGCGGCCGGTTTTGGTGCCGCCGGTGAACGCGACTTTGTCGACCTCCAGGCTCGCGGCGATGGCGTGCCCGACGGTCGCGCCCGGACCGAGCACGATGTTGACGACGCCGGCCGGAAACTCCAGTTCTTCGAAGATCATCGCCAGCCGGAGCGCCGTGAGCGGCGTCAGTTCGGCGGGCTTGAGCACGCACACGTTGCCGGCTGCGAGCGCCGGCGCGAGTTTCCAGACCGACATCAGCAGCGGGTAGTTCCACGGGATAATCTGTCCGCAGACGCCGATCGGCTCGCGCACCGTGAAGGTTTGCGACGGCGCGGGCACGTCGAAGGTCTGGCCGTGCGGTTTGGTCGCGAGTCCGGCGTAATAGCGGAAACAGTTGGCGGCGTCGATCGCATCGTACTCGCACTCGCGCAGGGGCTTGCCGTTGTTGAGCGTGTCGATGCGCACGAACTCGTCGCGGTGCGCGTCGATGGCGTCGGCAACCTTCAACAGCAGTGCGGCGCGGTCGAGCGCGCTCGACGAGGCCCACGGCCCGTGGTCGAAGGCGCGGCGCGCCGCGCGAATCGCGAGTTCCGCGTCTTCTTGCGCGCCTTCGGTGACGGTGGCGATGCGCTGCCCGTTCGACGGGTTGTCGAGGTCGCGCGTCGCGCCGGATTGCGCGAGGCGCCACCCGCCGTCGACGTACATCGGAATCACGCCGCCGATGTGCGGCAAGTTGCGCAGAATATCTTCGGCGTCGATCGCCGGGCGCGCAGTCGTGGTTTGCATGGTTATACTCCGGTTGCGGTTTTGTTCGAGGGGATCGCGTTCAGGCTTTCGGCGGCCGCGCGGCAGACGTAATCGGCTTGCTCTTCGGCGATCGTCAGCGGCGGCTCGACGCGGACCGTGCGTGCATTGACGAGCGTTCCGGAGACGAGCACGCCGCGCTCGAGCATCCGTTTGCCGAACTCGAACCCCGTCGTATCGTCGCAGAATTCCAGCGCCATCAGCAACCCCATCCCGCGCACGTCGACGACCGCATCTTCATGCCCGGCGGCAGCCCGGCGGAGGCCGGCCAGCATCCGTTCGCCCATCACGCCGGCGCGTTCGGGCAGGCGATCCTCGATCAGCACGTTGATCGTCGCGAGCGCGGCCGCGCACGCCAGCGGATTGCCGCCGAAGGTCGACGTGTGCAGGAACGGGTTGTCGAACAGCTTTGCGAAGATCGCGCGCCGGCCGACGACCGCGCCGGCGGGCATCACGCCGCCGCCGAAGGCTTTGGCCAGGCACATCAGGTCGGGCGCGACGCCGTAACGCTCGCAGGCGAACATCGTGCCGGTGCGCCCCATGCCGGTTTGCACTTCGTCGAGGATGAGCAGCGAGCCGAACTCGTCGCAGAGTTTGCGGACGCCCGGCAAGTATTCCGGCGACGGAATGTTCACGCCGCCTTCGCCTTGGATCGGCTCGAGCAGCACGGCACCGACGTCTTCGCCGACGGCTTTGCACGACGTCATCATGTCGGCGAGCGCCGGCAGATCGTTGAACGGAACGTGTTCGATGTTCGGCAGCATCGGCCCGAACGGCCGGCGGAACTCGGCCTTCGCGCTGGCCGAAAGCGCGCCGTAACTCTTGCCGTGAAAGCCTTTCGTCGCGCCGACGATCGTCTGCTTCGACGGATCGAACGCGCGCGCGAGCTTGAGCGCGCCTTCGACCGCTTCGGTGCCGCTGTTGCAGAAGAACGTGTAATCGAGGCCCGGCGGCGTGAGCATCGTCAGCGCTTTGGCGAGCATCGCGCGCAACGGGTCGAGCAAGTCTTGACTGTGCAGCGGCTGCCGGCGCAACTGATCCATCACCGCTTTGACGACTTTCGGATTGCGGTGGCCGACGTTGAAGATGCCGAAGCCGCCCAGGCAGTCGATGTATTCGCGTCCGGCGACGTCGCGATAGGAGTTCGGGCCGGCATCGGCCCATTCGACGACCGCTTCGGCTTCGTCGGCGTTGCTGGCTTTGCGATACTCGAGGAAGCCCGGATTGATGTGCTCGCGAAACGCCTCGACCGTTTCGTGCGTGATCCAGCGTGCCTCGTCGGAGGTGATCTCCGGCGTTTCGATCAGCCGCAGGACGCGTTGGGTGTATTCGTAGGCGTTGCGCTCTCGGTCGTTCGTAATTTTTTCAGCCCTTCGCGGTGCTTCCGAGCACCGATTCGACGCTTGCGTTGAGGATCGCGAGCCCTTCTTCGAGTTCGGCGTCGCCGATGACGAGCGGAACGAGCAAGCGAATCACGTTCCGCTTTCCGGCCAGCATCAGCAGCAGGCCGCGCTCGCGCGCGGTTTCGACGACGTGCGGTGCGCCCGTGGCGAGTTCCATCGCGACCATCGCGCCGAGCCCGCGGACGTCTTCGATCTGCGGAAAACGCGCTTGCAGCGCGTGCAGCGCCTCGCGCAGACGCGCGCCGATGGCGCGCACGCGTTCGAGGAACGCTTCGTCGATAATCTCGAACGTCGCGAGCGCCGCGGCGCACGCGACCGGATTGCCGGCGAAGGTTCCACCGAGGCCGCCGGGCGCGGGCGCGTCCATGATCTCGGCTTTGCCGGTGACGGCCGCGAGCGGCAATCCGCCGGCGAGCGATTTCGCGATCGTCACGATATCGGGCTCGATGCCGTATTGCTCGCAGGCGAAGAAGGTGCCGGTGCGACCGAATCCGGTTTGGATCTCGTCGGCGACGAGCACGATGCCGCGTTCCGACGTAATGCGCCGCAGTTCGCGCACGAACTCCGGCGGCGCGGGTACGAAGCCACCTTCACCCAGCACCGGTTCGAAGATGATCGCCGCGACGCGGTCGGCGGCGACGGCGCCCTCGAAAATCTCTTCGAGCGCGTGCAGCGCGCGCTCCGTCGTGACGCCGTGATGCTCGTAGGGAAACGGCGCGTGATAGATCTCGCTGCAGAACGGGCCGAAGTGTTGCTTGTAGGGTTCGTTCTTCCCGGTCATCGAGAGCGCGAGCAGCGTGCGGCCGTGATAGCCGTGCCGGAACGCGATCACGGCCGGGCGGCGCGTGTATTCGCGCGCGATCTTCACCGCGTTTTCGGTCGCTTCGGCGCCGGTCGACAGCAGCAGCGTCTTCTTCGGTGACGATCCGGGGACGCGCCGGTTCAACGCTTCGGCGACGGCGACATATGGTTCGTACATCGCGACTTGGAAGCACGCGTGCGTCAGGCGCGCGGCCTGTTCGGAGATCGCGGCGACCACCGCCGGGTTGGCATGACCGACGTTGAGCGTGCCGATGCCGCCGACGAAGTCGACGTAGCGGCGCCCGTCGACGTCCCAAACGACCGCACCCTGCCCCCGCTCGACGAAGAGCGGATGCGTGGTGGCGACTCCGCGGGCGACGCTCTCCTCGCGACGCTGCATCAGCCCGCGATCGGTGGCGGTGGAACTCGGCACAATCATCCTCTGCGGCGCGCACGTTCGGTCGTCAAGGAAGCGCCGCTCTTCAAGTGTAAACGCAGCCCCCAAGCACGAACCACGTATGATGCGTACAATTTTACCGTCCTTTTTAGCGGTCGACTCCAAAAAATCCAGCCAGTTGTGCGTCCGCGACGTGCTGGATTTGGAGGCCATGACGCCCGCTCGGCTGGTGGCCGGTGCGAGCGGGCTCGAGCGCCCGGTGCTGTGGTCGCACGTGGTCGACATGCCCGACCCGGCGCCGTGGGTCCCGCCCGGCTACTTCCTTCTGACGACCGGCTACAGCTGGCCGAAGACGACGGCGGCGCAGCGCGGCCTGGTCGCGGCGCTCGCCGAGCGCGGCATCGCCGGGGTCGGGCTCGCCGTGCCGCGCTACGTCGCCGCATTTTCGAAGGCCGAGCGCGAGGCGGCCGATCGCGCGGGCTTGCCGCTAGTCGAGATTCCCTTCGAAGTGCCGTTCGCGCGCGTCACCGAGGAACTGCATCGCGCGATCATGGCCGAGCCCTACCGCGTGATCGACCGCGCCGATCAGATCCATCACGCGCTGATGCGCGCCGCGTCGCGCGAAGCGACGCTCGACGATCTCGCGCGCATTCTCTGCCCGCTGATCGGCCGGTCGGTGACGTTCGAAGATCCGGGCGGCAAACTGCTCGCGCACTGCTCGATCGACGACCGCGCCGATGCCGTGCGGCGCGAGACGCTCGAAGCCGAGCAGACGCCGCCGACGATGCTGGCCGCGCTCGAAGTGGCCGGACTCGACCGGCAGTTGCGCGCCAGCGAGAAACCGATTCGCGTCGCGGCGATGCCGGAGATCGGATTGGCGGCACGCGTCGCCTGCCCGATTCGATTGGGCGCCGAACTCGTCGGCGTGGTGTGGATTCTCGAAGGCGACGAACCGCTCTCCGAACTCGACCATCGCGCATCGGAATACGCCGCGCTCGTCGCCGCGATTCACGTCGCGCACCAACGCGAACTGGCGTCGCTTGAAGCGACGCTCGGCTACGCGTCGGTGTTGTCGCTGCTCGAATCGGAGAGCGATCCCTCTCCGGCCGCGCAGGAGCGCGTGCGACTGCTCGGCTTCGATCCCGAGCGCGCGTATCGCGTCGCAATCGTGCTGCTGCCCGAAGAGATGCCGCTCGGGCGCGAAGGCTTTTTGCGGCGCGACCGGGTCGCGCAACGCGCGAGCGCATTTCTCAAACGGTACGGCGCGCAGCGGCTCGTCTCGGCGGTGCTCAACCGCGTGCCGCTGCTGCTTCCCGACGATGTCGCGCTCGGCGCGCTGCTCACCGCGCTCGACGATGCCGCGCTGACGGTCGTAGCGGGCCGCTCGTACCAAGGGACGCAAGGCGCGCGGCGCAGTTACCGCGAGGCGCTCTCGCTGCTCGGCTATCGCAACCGCAAGACGGCCTGCTATTTCGACGACGTGCTCGTTCCGCGCGTCATCGCCGGCGACGTCGACGCACGACGCACGTTCATGCACGACTGGCTCGCGCCGCTGCTCGCGCAGCGCGGCGGCATCGGCCTCGGCCGCGCGGTGCTCGGCTTGGCGCGCACCGGATTTCACATGCGCGAGACGGCGATCGCCCTCGGCATTCATCCCAACACGTTGCGCTACCGCCTCAACCGCGCCGCCGACGTGCTCGGCGTGCGCTTCGACGACCCGGAGACGCGTTTCGCGCTGCAACTGCTAGCCAGGCTCCTCGAGTTCGGCGACGTTCCCGCGTTCGCCGCGCCGCTGGCGCCCGAGAACGGAGGATAACGTTGTCGAGAACGCCGCTGATGCGCGCGCTGCGCCGCATCTCCGCCGGCCACGCGAAAACGCGCGGCGAGTTTTTGCGTACAACGGCCATCACGGCGCTGGGTGCGGCGGTCGTTCCGGAGTTCGTCGCGTGCGCCGGATCGCAGGCGCGCGGACGCGAGCGCATCGTCATCGTCGGCGCGGGCATCGCCGGGCTGGTGACGGCGATGCGCCTGCGCGACGCCGGCATCGACTCGACGATCTACGAATCGTCGCTGCGCGTCGGCGGCCGGATGCACTCCGAGCGCAACTACTGGGACGACCACCAGCACACCGAGTGGTGCGGCGCGATGGTCGATTCGCTCCACGTGAACATGCACAAGCTGGCGCGCCGCTTCGGGCTCGGCCTGCTCGATACGATCGCGGCTCGGCCGCCGAACGCGCGCGACACGTGCTATCTCGACGGGCATTACTATCCGATGGCGCAAGCCGATCGCGACTTCGCGCAGATTTATCCGATCATGCAGCAGCAGCTCGGCAGGGTCAACGAGGTGACGACCTACGCCAACGCGACCGCCGAGGCTAAGCGTCTCGACGCGATGAGCATGCGCGACTGGATTACGCGCTACGTTCCCGGCGGGAGGTCGTCGCGGCTCGGGCGCCTGATCGAAGTCTCGTATTGGAACGAGTACGGTCGCGGCCCCGAAGAACTGAGCTCGCTCAATCTCGTGGTGCAGCTGGGCGAGCAGCGCCACTACGCCCAGAACCACGAGATGAACGTGCTCGGATCGTCGGATCAGAAATACATCTTCGCGGCTGGAAGCCAGGCGCTGCCCGAGGCAATCGCCGCGACGCTGCCCGCCGGCAGCATTCTGCTCGACCGAAAGCTGCTCGCGATCGGTCGTCAAGCCAACGGCGTCTACATGCTGACGTTCTCCGCCGGCGGCAAGACCGAGAAAGTCTCTGCGGATCGCGTGGTGCTGGCGATTCCGTTCATCGCGCTGCGCGGCGTCGACTACTCGTCGGCCGGCTTCGACGCCGCCAAACGCCGCGCCATCGAAAACCTCGGGTACGGCTATCACACGAAACTGCACCTGCAGTTCGACCGTCGCGCGTGGATGCGCAAAGGCGCGTGGCCCGAACCGACGAGCGGTCAGATATGGACCACGCTGCCGGTTCAGAGCGCGCTGGATTTCTCGCTCGGCCAAGCGGGGCCCGACGGGCTGATCGAAGTGTTCACCGCGGGACCGGCGGCAATGATGGACACGCCGCCGATGCCCTACGCGCGCATCGGCGATTCTCCCGCCGTGCGCCGCCACGTACGCAGTTTCTTCGAACAGCTCGATCATATTTGGCCGGGCGTCTCACCGGCGTGGAACGGCAAAGCGACGTTCGGAAACGCACAAGCCGATCCGAACATTCTCGCGAGTTACTCGTGCTGGCTCGTCGGCCAATATACGACCATCGCCGGGCACGAAGCGCTTCAACAAGGGCGCGTGCACTTCGCCGGCGAGCACACGTCGGTCAGCAATCAAGGCTTCATGGAGGGCGGCGCCGAGACGGGTTTCCGCGCAGCCGGCGAAATTCTCGACGACTATCGCATCAAAGCAAAGGGCTGACGCCGGGTCATGCCGATCGTCGGCACCGCCGGTCACGTCGATCACGGAAAATCGGCGCTCGTCGAAGCGCTGACCGGAACCAACCCCGACCGATGGCCCGAAGAGCGTTTGCGCGGCATGACGCTCGACCTCGGTTTCGCGCGGCTGGTGCTCGACGACGGCCTCGAAGCCGGCATCGTCGACGTTCCCGGGCACGAGCGTTTTCTGCACAACATGCTTGCGGGCGCAGCGGGCATGGAACTGCTGCTGCTCGTCGTCGCTGCCGACGAAGGCGTGATGCCCCAAACGCGCGAGCATCTCGACGTTCTGCGCTTCCTCAACGTCGCGCAGACGATCGTCGTCGTCACGAAGATCGATCTGGTGCCGCACGAGACGCGATCGGTGGCGATCGAGCGCGTCGTCGACGCCCTGCGCGGCACGATCGCCGGCAATGCGGCACTCGTCGCGGTTTCGAGCCGCACCGGCGAAGGCTTACCGCAGCTGCGCGCGCGCATTGCCGAAGCGCTGTGCGCGTTGCCGCCACGCGACGATGGCGCGCCGGTTTACCTTCCGATCGATCGCGTCTTCACGCTGCCGGGACGCGGCACGATCGTCACGGGCACGCTCATGCAGGGAACGGTTGCGACCGGCGACGCGCTCGCGCTCGAACCGAGCAACACGCCGACGCGCGTGCGCAGCGTCCACGTCTTCGGCGAAGCGCGCGAACGCGCGGTTGCCGGCACGCGCGTCGCGTTGAATCTTCCAGGCGTCGATCGCTCGGCGATCGCGCGCGGCGAGACGGCGGTGAGTTCCGAGTTTTCCGCGCGCACCGATTTTGCCGTCACGTTCACGCCGCTCGAAGCGGCGCTGCCGTTGCTGCGCAGGCGCACGCCGGTGCGCGCGTATATCGGCGCGGCGGAGATTCTCGGGACGCTTGCGTTCGAGAGCGTGCCGCGCGAGGCGCACGCGGTGCCCGCGAGCCTGCATCTGCGCTCGGGCGCGGTTGCATTTCCGGGCGTGCGTTTCGTCGTGCGCCGCACGTCGCCTAAGACGCTGCTCGGCGGCGGATCGGTTGAATCGCTGGCAGTCGCTTCCGTGCCGACACGCGCGACGCCGGCCGAAGCGGCCGTTGCGGCGGCGCTGCGCAACGCGGGGTTCGCCGCGCTCGACGCTGCCGGGGTCGCGTACGCCGCCAACGTTCGCGAAAGCGTCGCGCGCGCGTCGCTCGAGCGGCTGGCGCAGCGCGACGATGCGCTCGCCATTCGGCGTCCGGAGGCCTACGTCGACGGTGCGGCGGCACGCGAACTCCTGGCGCGAGCACTCGCGCATCTCGAGGCACTGCAACTCGTGCGGCCGTGGGCGCTCGGCATGACGTCGCTCGCGCTGGCGCGCGAGTTGGGCGTCGACGAACCGCTACTCGTGCGGGTGCTCGCGGCCTTCGTCGAAAGCGGACGGCTCGCGGGACGCGGCGGTTACTACGCGACCCTCGATCATCATCCGGCGCTCTCGCCGGAGCAGAGCGCGCTCTTCGACGACCTCATACCGCGCGATCCTCGGTCGTTCGTCCCGGTGCCGCTCGCCGGCGTGGTTGCCGCGGTAAAACGCTCGCAGGTCGAAGGCGTTTCCGCTGCACTCGACACGCTGTTCGCCCTCGGCGCGTTGGTGCGTGTCGGCGACGACTGCTATCTCGGATCGCAGATTGCCGCGATCCGCGCCCGCGTCGGAACCTATCTTCGCGCTAACCAGCGCATGACGGCGGCAGAGTTTCGCGACCTGCTCGGAACGTCGCGCAAATTTGCCGTCCCGCTGCTCGAATGGCTCGACGCAAATGGGGTCACCGTGCGCGATGGCGACTTCCGAACCCTCCGCAAACGCTAAGGCGCGCTGCGCAAACAGGTATCGACGGAGGCGATCGTTTTGCCGCCCGAATGCACGGTCCCGTGCAGCGTGTACTCCGTCGCCGAGACGTGGTCGAACGTTACAGCGATGCTTGCATCGGGGTAGACGCTGCGGTAGGCGATGTGGTTCGGATTGCTGCCGTTCGCGCGCATGACCGTGGCGGTTCCTTGGCCGTCGAATACGACTGCCGTCCAGCCGCCGCGATGCGCGTCGTACGCGAGCAACTCCTCGTCGCCGCCCCCAGCCCAGGAGGCGGTCTGCCGCAACGCGCCGCCGTCGAGATCGTACGCGTACGTGGCGCGGTAGGGTAAGCGCACCGTTCCCGCGCGGTACGTGCAGTTCCACGTACCGACGAGGCCGTGCAGCCCGGCAAGCGGCGACGCCGTTGCCGGCAACGCCGCAGCAAGCACGATGGATGCGAACATCATGGCAATACGCATTTATCCGGGATTCCCCAGATGGGCGTCTAATTCTTCGTCGCCGTCATCGGGCGCGAAGTTGCCGTCGACGAGATACGCGTCGCCGTAGCGCTGGAACAAACGATTGGTTTCGTCTTCTGCCTGGAGAACGCGCTCGGTGAGGCCGCGCGGCGGCCGCTCCAACCAGGAGAGCATGAGGTTCGACATCGATACGATTCCAGAAGCGGCTTGCAGAAGCGCAGCGTTGGCCGCCGTCTCGCGATGGCGCGCAAGCGTGCCGGCGTAGGGATCGCCGTGCAGCATGACGCTCGCCGCCCGATAACGGCGCAGTGCGTCGGCACCCAATCCTTCGCGTAGCATATCGGCGATTTTTACCTGGTGGAACGGGAGCAGGCCCTGAGCCTGTCTCGACTCGGGCGCCAAGTTGATGTGCTGGCGTCGCGCGTCGCTCAGCAGATGGCTCAGTTCAACATGCTCTTCCACGCTGGCGGCTCGGTCGAGGTACGCCTGAATTCGCTCGACCGACACGATCCATACGGCGTGGTCGACGTGTTTGGCGAAATAGGCGGCGCGCCCGTAGTATTCCAGCGTGCTGCGTTCGAGCACCAATGCTGCCGAAAGCGCGTCATGCTTTACGAGAATCAGCATTCCGTAGACGGCCTGATGCAGGCACGACCCAAGATGGAGAATGAGTTTGCGCTGGCATTCCGCGCCGTGGCTTCCGTCTTTAGCCGACCGCAGCCAGTCGGAGCATTCCACGAGGAGGTTGAGGCAGACCGCCACATGCCGAACGACCCCGACGTCGGCAGACGCACTGATCGGCTCGCCGCATAGGGTACTCGGCGCTTTGCCGTGAGCGTGCCGTTTGCTCATCTAACAAAACTTCAACGTCGATTCAAGCAAAGCATGCCCGGTCATGTATAAGCGCGCTATCGCGGCAAATGGACGAGCGTCGCGATGCCGATGAGCACTTCGATTGCGACCAGCACGACGATGATGACTTCGAGGAACTGGTCGCGGCGGCTGCGGGCCTGATCGTTGAGGAATCGGTAGATGTCGCCGATGGACGCGAGCTTCGCGTCGATTTGCCGCTGCCAATCCGCCAACCCGAGACGTTTAGCCACCGAACGGTAAATGCGCGCGTAGTAGGCGTCGCCGACGATCTTCAGCGCGTTGCTCGAACGGTCGAGCAGCTCGAGCACGTCGACGATGAGATAACGCAGCGACTCGGCCTGCTCGGATTCGCGGCGACCGAGCGGCGATCGCGCCGGCTTTTCCGAGCCGATTTTATAGATGCCGTCGAGCTCGCGGTCGAGCAGCGCGTCGTAGGTGCGCAACTCCAGGAGTTGCGTGTTCGCGAACTCGAGAATATCCTCGATCGCGCCGGCGCTCTCTGCCCGATCGTAGACGAACGCGGTATCCCACTGCACGATCGTGAGATCGTCTTCGTAATAGGAGAAGCGGGTTCGCAGCGCCTCCTCGGCCTCGCCTGTCGACAGCGGACGGCGCTCTCCGTGCATCAGGCTCGCGAGCGCAGCAGCGTTTTTCTCCAGGAGCGTCTTGGCGTCGACGTTCTCGGAAAAACGCTCGATTTCGATGATGAAGTAGTCTTCGACAAGAGCCGGATGGCGCGCACGCAGCGCGCGAGCGCGCTCGTCGCAAAAACGCTCGACGGTCGCCTGGGCGAACGCGGCGATCCGTTCGTCGGCTCGAACGCGGTCGGCTACGACCGTCAGCGCCTCCCAGGTGCCGCGTGCGTCGAACGTGAGCCGCAACGACATGACGCCGTAATCGTAAGCTTTCAAACGGACGGTGCACGCGAGATCGCCAATCGTGGCATCGGGAAGCGCTTCGATGACCGGGGGAACGGGAAACTGCAGATATGCGGGCGAGATCGGCGATCCCAGCGGAAGCTGGGAGGCACCGCGGCTTCTCGCGCCGAGTCCGCCGGCGTTCGTCAGGTCGATCGTGTCGGCCACGTCGAACAAATAGTAGGCACGCACGCATCCCGACGCGATCTCCAACATTTCTTTTCTGGCCTTACGCGGCGCCCTTCTTTCGTCCTTCGACTGCGCATCGCTGCGCGATGCTCCGCTCAGGATGACACGATTGGAAGGAGACGGGGGCGCTCGATGGTATGCGTCTATCGATGAGCGTTCTGCGAAGATTCGGTCACGCAATCGCGTTGCTGGCGGCGTCGTGCGCGCTGTGCGTTCCGGCTCTCGCGCAGACGGGGCCGAACGGCATCGGCGCGCTGCAGTACCGTTCGATCGGACCGGCAATTTCTGGCGGCCGCACGACCGCCGTGACAGGAAGCGATCGCGATCCGCTCCTCTACTACGCCGGCGGAGCCGATGGCGGAGTCTTCAAGAGCGTCGACGGCGGCGCGTCGTGGGTTTCGCTGTTCGATCGCGAGTCGTCGGCGGCGATCGGCGCGATTGCGATTGCGCCGAACGATACGAACGACGTGTGGACCGGCACCGGCGAGTCGAATCCGCGCAACGACGTCGAGAGCGGCGACGGCATCTACCATTCGAGCGACGGCGGCAAGACGTGGACGCATGCGGGGCTCGCCGACGCGGGATCGATTTCGAGCATTTCGATCGACCCGCGCGATGCGCACACCGTCGTCGTCGGGGTGTTAGGCAACGTCTTCGCCGACGGACCGATGCGCGGCGTATACGTAACGCACGATCGGGGCGCGCATTGGACGCGCACGCTCTACGCCGGGCCGTCGAGCGGGATCTCCGATATGGTGCGCGTGCCGGACCGTCCCGCGACGCTCTTCGCCGGCATGTATCAAATTCGCCGCCGGCCCTGGATGCTCACCAGCGGCGGACGCAACGGCGGGATCTATCGTTCCGATGACGGCGGCACGCGCTGGCGCAAACTCGAAGGCCGCGGACTGCCCGCGGGCCTTACCGGACGCATCGGACTGGCGGCCGCGCGCGGCGGACGCATCTACGCGATCGTGCAGTCGAAGCACGGCGACTTGTGGCGCTCCGACGACGGCGGCACGTCGTGGACGCTGATGCCGCACAGCCCGTACGTCGGCGCGCGCCCGTTTTACTTCAGCCGGATCTTCGTCGATCCGGCCAACCGCGATCGCCTCATCTGCGTCAGCCTCATCCTCTCGCTCAGCAGCGACGGCGGCAAAACCTTCAAACCGATTTCGACTAACGCCGGCTGGGATTATCACGTCGCATGGTGGTCTCGCGACGGCAGGCGCATCGCCGTCGGAACCGACGAAGGCGCGATCTTCTCGGGCGACGCCGCAGCGCACTTCTGGCAACCCTACGACCTTCCGTTCTCGCAAACGTACCACGCCGGGTTCGGCAGTACGGCGCCGGATTACGTCGTGTGCGCAGGTCTGCAAGACAACAACTCGTGGTGCGGACCATCGTCGGCGAACAACGGCATCGGCGTGCTCAATCGCGACTGGTACATCGTCGGGCCGGGCGACGGCATGTGGGCGCTCGTAGATCCGACCGATCCGAACTTGATCTGGACCACGTCGACGAACTCCGATACGGGCCAAGTGTATCTCTTCAATCGCCGCACGCAGCAGGCCGACGAAGTGTCGCCGTACGCGCGCAGCAATGCGGAAGCGCCGTCGATGCTGCGTTACCGCTTCAACTGGGACACGCCGATTGCGTTCACCACCGGATCGTCGCCGCGCGTGCTCGCCGGCGGCAACGCGCTCTTCGAAAGCGCGGATCGCGGCAAGACGTGGAGCGTCATCAGTCCCGACCTCACGCGCAACGAGCCGTCGCATCAAACGGCCTCGGGCGGCCCGATCGATCTCGACGTTTCCGGCGCGGAAACGTCGGACACGATTCTCGACGTCGAGACGACGCCGCTGGCCGCGGAGACGATTTGGGCCGGCACCGACGACGGCCTCGTTCAACTCACGCGCGACGGCGGCGCGCACTGGCAAAACGTCACGCCGGCCGGCGCGCCGCAATGGTGTCGCGTCTCGACCGTCGAGCCCGGACACGTTTCGCCGGCAACCGCGTATGCAGTTGAAGATTGTCATCTCGTCGGCGACAACCGCCCGCACGTCTATCTCACCGACGACGGCGGCACGACGTGGCGGTCGATCGCGTCGAACCTTCCGTCGAATTTCTTCGTTCGCTCCCTGCGCGAGGACCGGCACGACCGCAACTTGCTCTATGCCGGAACGCAGCGCGGCGTCTTCGTGTCGTTCGATCGCGGCGCGAGTTGGCAATCGTTGCGCCTCAACATGCCGGCGACGGCGGTTTACGATCTGGAAACCGTGCCGCAGACCGACGATCTGCTCGTCGCTTCGCACGGGCGCGGACTCTGGATTCTCGACGATCTGCGTCCCTTGCGCGAACTGCCGCCGGCGCGCGCCGCCGCAAGTCCAACGTTCTTCGCGCCGCGCGACGCCTATCGCACGTGGCAGTGGGCGCCGGTGAACTCGTTCGAGGGCGGCACGCTGCCCGACAACGAGTTCGTCGGCGACAATCCGGAGTACGGGGCGCTGCTGAGTTACTATCTGCCCAGACCGGCGGCGCAGCGTCCGACGATCGACGTCGTCGACGGCAACGGTCGCGTCGTACGCCATCTGAGCGGCGACGACGTTTCGAACGATGCGGGCATCAATCGCACGAGTTGGGATCTCGCCGAAGATGGCCCCGAGCAATGGCACGGCACGTATCGAGAGAATCGCGGCCCCGGGGAAGGGCCCGAAGTCGTGCCCGGCTCGTTCACGCTGCGGCTGCACGCCGGCGGACGAACGGTCGAACAGCCGTTGCGCGTCTTGGCCGATCCGCGCGATAGCGCGACGCGCGAACAATACGTGCTGCGCCACGATTTCCTCGCCGGCATTTACGACGAACTCGGTGCCGCCGACAAGATGCTCAACGCGATCGATGGGCGGCTCGCACATGCGAATGCACAACAAGCCGCCGCGTTGCGAACGTTCCGCGCGAAGCTGACGTACGGCCCGCGCAACGTCGAAGACCTCGGGGCGCCGCAGGGATTGCGCGACCGGCTGCTCGACGCGCTCGCGCGGATGACCACATCGTATCAGGCGCCGACCGCGGCTCAGCAGGCCGAGGCCGCGGATCTCCACGCGCTTTCGATGCGGCTCGCGGCCGACTACGCCCAGTTGCATTGAGCGGTATGATGGTGAGGCCATGAACGTCGACAAGATGACCGAACGGGTGGGCGAGGCGCTCAACGCCGCCTACACCCGCGCGCTGACCGAACACAACACCGAAACGACGCCCGAACACATGCTCGCCGCGATGCTCGACCAGGAGCGCGGCATCGCGGCCGACGTGCTGGCAAAGGCCGGCGCCGACGTGCCCGCGCTCACGAAGCGGCTCGACGAGGCGATTGGGCAGCTGCCGCGCCTGAGCGGCGCGTCGGCCGACAGCGCGCAGGTGACGCTCTCGCCCGCCCTCGCGCGCGTCATGAGCGCGGCCGAGAACGAAACCAAGGCGCTGCAAGACGACTACACGTCGGTCGAGCACGTGCTGCTGGCGATGGCGCAGGCGCCCGGTGCAATCGGACGCATCTTTCGCGATGCCGGCGTCACGCGCGACTCGCTGCTGAAAGCGCTGCGCGAGGTGCGCGGCAACCAGCGCGTCACGACCAAGGATCCCGAAGGCACGTACAAGTCGCTGGAGCGCTACGGCCGCGATCTCACGCTCGAGGCCGAACGCGGCAAACTCGATCCGGTGATCGGACGCGACGACGAGATTCGCCGCATCGTTCAAGTGCTCTCGCGCCGCACTAAGAACAACCCCGTGCTCATCGGCGAACCGGGCGTCGGCAAAACGGCGATCGTCGAAGGTTTGGCACAGCGTATCGTTCGCGGAGACGTCCCCGAGGGTCTGAAGAACAAGCGCGTCGTGTCGCTCGACATGGGCGCGCTGATCGCCGGTGCAAAGTATCGCGGCGAGTTCGAAGAGCGCCTCAAGGCGGTGCTCAAAGACGTCGCAAGTTCTGAGGGCCAAATCGTGCTGTTCGTCGACGAGCTGCATACCGTCGTCGGCGCCGGAAAGGCCGAAGGCGCGATGGATGCGGGCAATCTGCTCAAGCCGATGCTGGCGCGCGGCGAGCTGCACATGATCGGCGCGACGACGCTCGACGAGTATCGCAAGTACGTCGAAAAGGATGCGGCGCTCGAGCGGCGCTTCCAGCCGGTCTTCGTGGATCAGCCGAGCGTCGAGGATACGATCTCGATCCTGCGGGGGCTCAACGAAAAATACCAGGCGCACCACGGCGTTCGCATCAAGGACGCGGCGCTTGTTGCGGCTGCGACGATGAGTAATCGCTACATCACCGATCGCTTTCTGCCCGACAAGGCGATCGATTTGGTCGACGAAGCTGCCGCGAAATTGCGCACCGAAATCGATTCGATGCCGCAGGAACTCGACGAAGTCTCCCGCCGCGTGATGCAGCTCGAGATCGAGCGCGAAGCGCTGCGCAAAGAGACCGACAGCGCGAGCGTGCGCCGCCTCGAGCAGCTCGAGAAGGAACTCGCCGAACTGCGCGAGCGCCAGACGAAACTGCGCGTGCAATGGGATGCGGAGAAGAGCGCCGTTACGAAGCTGCGATCGCTGCGCGAACGGATCGAAGACACGAAAGTGCAGATCGATCGCGCCGAGCGCCAGTACGATCTCAATCGCGCCGCCGAGCTACGCTACGGCACGCTCTCGCAGTTGGAGAAAGACCTGGCTGCCGAGGAGCAGACCCTTTCGCAACGCGACGGCGCGCGGTTATCGAAGGAAGAAGTCGACGAAGACGACATCGCCGAGGTCATCGCGCGCTGGACCGGTATTCCGGTCACAAAACTCCTCGAAGGCGAGCGTCAAAAGCTGCTGCACTTGGAAGACGAACTGCACCGGCGGGTCATCGGCCAGGACGAAGCGGTCGACGCGGTCGCCGAAGCGGTACTGCGGACGCGTTCGGGACTGGCCGATCCGAATCGCCCGATCGGTTCGTTCATTTTCCTCGGTCCGACCGGCGTCGGCAAAACCGAACTCGCCCGCGCGTTGGCCGAGTATCTTTTCGACGACGAACGCGCGCTGATTCGCATCGACATGTCGGAGTATCAGGAGAAGCACACGGTGGCGCGGCTGCTCGGCGCGCCACCCGGATACGTGGGCTACGACGAAGGTGGCCAACTCACCGAAGCGGTGCGCCGCCGCCCGTATAGCGTGATTCTCTTCGATGAAGTCGAGAAGGCGCACCCCGACGTGTTCAACGTCTTCCTGCAGATCCTCGACGACGGACGGCTCACCGACGGTCAGGGCCGCACGGTCGATTTCAAGAACACGATCGTCATTATGACCTCGAACATCGGCAGCCACCGCATCCTCGAGCATCGCGGCTCGTTCGACGGCGCCGACTATGCGGTGATGCGCGCGACCGTACTCGACGAACTTCGCCAGCACTTTCGCCCCGAGTTCCTCAATCGCGTCGACGAAATCATCGTCTTCCACGCGCTCAACGAGGAGCAACTCGAAAGAATCGTCGACATCCAACTGCGTCGCCTGCGCCGGCGGCTCGCCGAACGCCGCATCACGATCGAACTCTCGGAGGCCGCCAAACGGCACGTCGCCAAGGCCGGTTACGATCCGAACTACGGCGCGCGTCCGCTGAAGCGAACGATTCAAAAAGAGTTGGAGACGCCGCTCGGCCGCAAGATTTTGGGCGGCGAGATCAACGATGGCGACACCGTCGACATCGGCTTCGACAACGTCCGTGGCGACCTCACGTTCAACGTCGTGTCACCGGAAACTGCTCCCGCCCTGTCATCCTGAGCGGAGCGCCGTAGGCGCGCAGTCGAAGGAGCGCGTGAAATCGCTCAGGATGACAGGGCGACGCGCTTGCGGGCTTTGAGGCGTTCGCCCTCGTCGAGCATGCGCTTGCGCAGGCGGATCGACTTCGGCGTCACCTCGACGAGTTCGTCGTCGTCGATGAACTCGATCGCGCGTTCGAGCGAGAGTTCGTCGGGCGGCGCGAGCCGCACGTTTTCGTCGGAGCCGGCGGCGCGCATGTTGGTGAGTTTTTTCTCGCGGACGACGTTGATCGCGACGTCTTTGTCGTCGTTGGCGCGGCCGACGACCATGCCTTCGTAGACTTCGACGCCCGGACCGACGAAGAAGTCGCCGCGCTGTTCCAGGCCACTCAGCGCGTAGCCGGTGGTGCGGCCGGTGTCGCTGGCGACCAGTGCGCCGACGTTGCGGCCGGGCAGTTCGCCCTGCCACTCCTGATGGTCGTAGTACGTGTGCGACATCACCGCGGTTCCGCGCGTCAGCGTCAGGAGTTCGCCGCGCAGACCGAAAATCGCACGCGTCGGCATCGTATATTCGAGACGGCGGCTTTCGGCGACGTCGAACATGTTCGACATCGCGGCTTTGCGCCGCCCGAGCGATTCGATCACGGCGCCGGCATACTCGGCCGGGACGTCGACGACGACGTATTCGACCGGCTCCCAGCGCTTGCCGTCTCGCTCCATGACGATGACCTGCGGTTTTGAAACGGCGAGTTCGTAGCCTTCCCGCCGCATCGTTTCGATGAGAATCGAGAGATGCAGTTCGCCGCGGCCGCGCACCTCGAACGTGTCGGGCGAGGCAGTGTCGGCGACGCGCAGCGCAACGTTCGATTCGAGTTCGCGCATGAGGCGTTCGCGGATTTGGCGAGAGGTGAGAAACTTGCCTTCGCGTCCGGCGAACGGCGAGTTGTTGACGCTGAACGACATCGAGACGGTCGGTTCGTCGACGGCGACGGCGTGGATGCCCTCCGGTTCGTTCCCGTCGGCGATCGTGTCGCCGATATTGAGATCGTCGATGCCCGAGACGCAGACGATGTCGCCGGCCGAAGCTTCGGCGACCTCGATTCGCTCCAATCCCGCGAACGTCAGCAGCGTGGTGAGACGCAATCCGGTGACGATGCCGCCGTCGCGTGCGACCTTGGCGATCGGCGCGTTGGGGCGCGACGATCCGCGGAAGATGCGCCCGATGCCGATGCGCCCGACGTAGCGGTTGTGATCGATCGCCGAGATGAGCAGCTGGAACGCGCCCTCCTCGGCGGGGGCCTCGGGCACGTGCGAGACGATCGTCTCGAAGAGCGGTTCGAGTGAGTCGCCCGTGTCCTCGAGCGACCGTAAGGCGATGCCGGCCCTGGCGTTGGTGAAGATCACCGGGAAATCGGCCTGTTCGTCGCTCGCGCCCAACTCGATGAAGAGATCGAACGATTCGTTGACGACCTCGCGCGCGCGGGCGTCGCGCCGGTCGATCTTATTGACGACGACGATCGCTTTGAGGTCGAGTTCGAGCGCCTTGCGCAGCACGAAACGCGTCTGCGGCATGACGCCCTCCGCGGCGTCGACGAGCAACAGCACGCCCTGCACCATCTGCAGCACGCGCTCGACTTCTCCGCCAAAGTCGGCGTGGCCGGGAGTATCGACGATGTTGAACTTGACGGCGCCGTGGCGCACCGCCGTGTTCTTGGCCAAGATCGTGATGCCGCGCTCGCGCTCGAGCGGATTGGAATCGAGCACGCGCGTGGCGACGTGCTGGCCTTCACGAAAGACGCCGCTCTGCTTGAGCATCGCGTCGACGAGCGTCGTCTTGCCGTGGTCGACGTGGGCGATGATCGCGACGTTGCGGAGATCCGGACGAGTTTTCACCGTCGGTCTGCTTCGCGCGTGCCGCCCTGGGGAACCTGGGAGGAGACCTGAGAAGCCGCTGCGAGGAGGGCGGCGGAGGTGCGGCCAATCAGGCGGGCTCGTCAACGCCAACACATTGTCGAACATTAAGGGAGAAAACCATGGCGACGCAACTCGAGCCCTATCTGTTTTATGACGGATCATGTGAAGAGGCTCTTAACTTCTACAAGACGATTCTGGGCGGCGAGATTGATGGAATCAGCCGTTGGAGCGAGATGCCGGCCGATTCGGGTGGCCCGCCCGTTACCCCGGAGACTTCCAATCGAGTCATGCACGCGAATTTTAAATCGGGCGCGGTCTCATTTATGGCGTCCGACGCGACCCCCGGGAAAAAATATGGCGAAGGTCCGATCTCACTCTCGCTTGCGGTCGACGACGTTACGGAAGCCAAGCGCATCTTCGACGGTTTGGCTCAGGGCGGCGCCGTCGAGATGGCGATGCAGGAAGTGTTTTGGGGCGGGACGTTCGGCATGTTGACCGACAAGTTTGGAATCGATTGGATGATCAGCTGCCGCAAGTGACCGGCGCGTAGCGGCGCCTTTTTCGCCGGCACGTACCTTTCTGCCAAAAGCGGCGATGCCGCGGCGGCCTTCCAGGGGAGAGCAGCGCGCGAACCAACTCTCGCAGTCGCGCAAAACTGCTCTCTCCTGGAGGCTTTAACGATGACAATACGACGTGCACTGCCGGCGACGATGGCATTGGCCCTCCTCGCGGCGTGCTCCGGTCAGTCGCTCCCCGGCGCGCCGGCAAACTCGCAAGGCCAACCGCAAATGATCCGCGCCGGCGGTCAAGTCGTACGGTTCGGCGATCCGGTACGCGCGGCGCATCCGAGCGCGGGGTGGCTGTCCAAACCTGCCGTCACGACGTCGTTGCTCTACGCGAGTTCCTACGACGGCGGTTTCATCGACATTTTCGACGAGCGCGGTAAGAATCAGCAGCCGATCGGGCAACTGACGACCGGTCTCGTTAGCCCGCAGGGCATGACGGTCGACGCGCAACATCGCTTATGGGTCGCCAACACGAATGCGTTCAACGTCGTGGCGTTCGAGCGCGGATCGACGACGCCGTTCAGAACGCTGAACGATCCGAATTACTACCCAATTTCGGTTGCGGTCGATAGCCACGGCACCGTCTACGCCGCCAACGCCGAAGGCCCGGCCGGACCGCCCGGAAACGTTACGGTATGGGCGAGGGGTAAAACGAATCCGACCGCGACGCTCACCTATCCGAACTTCCAGATCGTGATCGGCGTCGGCGTCGATGCGTCGAATAACGTCTACGTTTCGTACGTGCCGACCGGCGGTCCGCCGGCGATGGTGGAGTTTCCGGCGGGATCGCACACGGGGCAACCGGTGGCCATTGCGGACGCAACGCTTGGCGACATGACCTTCGACAAGAACGGCGATCTGCTCATGGAGACGCTCTCGAACTCGCTCGGCATCTGGTCGCCTCCGTACACGAGCGGACCGTCGCGAACGATCCCCGCGTTCGGCAACGAGCCGACGCTCGACAAAAAAGAGAACAAGGTCTGGATCGCTTACGCGAACTACTCGACGCCGAAGGTCGAGGGTTACAATTACACGTCGGGCAAGCTGGTTGACACGATCACGCACGGTTGGACGAATACGGCGATCCCGTATGGCGTCGCGCTGGATCCGGCGCTGCGCTGAGGAAGGCTCGCGTGCGTTTGCATTCGTTTGCTTTTGCAGCCGCCGCGCTGCTCGCCGCGTGCGCGAACGGCGCGACGCTCGGCATCGCGCCCTCGACGGCCGAGGGTGCGCCCGCTGCGCATCCCCGGCCTTCCTGGTACCGTGAGGCTCCGGCCGCAATTCGGCGCGGCGCCTACGTCGCCGAATACTACACCAACGACATTCTTGGATATGCCGCGGATGCTCGAAAGAATTTGCCGCCGGTCTGCTCGCTGCCGGCGGCCTACGTGGTCGACGTCGAGGTGGATCCGGCGGGAAACCTCGTCGATCCCGATGGCGGCAGCCGTACGGTCAACGTTTTTCGCGGCCCGCAGATGTGCGGACCTAAGCTCGGAAGCTTTCCCGATCGCGACGGTCAGCCGTCCGATGCCGCGACGCTGGACGCGGTAGCGCACCCGATTTACGTTGCCAACCTTCAAGCCGAGGGACAGTCGTTCGGAAACGTCTCGGTCTGCACGTTGAGCGGCGGCTGCACGCGCGTGCTGTCGAGCGGCGCGATCCGCGGTCAACTCTTCGCCGTCGCTGAGGACGCCACCGGAAACGTCTACGCGTCGGGTTATCCGACGCCGTCGGTTTCGGGACCGGGCAGCGGCGCCGCGCTCGTGTGGTGGAAAGCCGGCAAGGGTAAAGGTGCGAGCATCGCGGCATACCGCAACACGACGCCCGGCGGGCTCGACGTCGACCGGCAGGGACGCTTGCTCGCGCTCGACACGTTCGGGCACGCGCTCTGGGTGTATACCGGCTGTCCGGCCGCGTGCGTCGCGCACGGTCCGTTCGCGCTCCAGGGCGAGTCGGTTTTCGGAAAGGTCAACGCGCAAGGCGACGTCTTTCAAGCGGCAGATTCCGAGTACGGGCAGATCGACGTCTATCGCTACGCCGGCATCAACGGCGTTCGGTATCTCTACAGTTACGATGACGGGATGAGCCCGAGCGGCGACGTCGAGGGCATCGCGCTCGATCCCCACGCGACTAGCGCGCCGTAATCCGGCCGAGCACCGCGCGCGTTTGCGCGAGCGCGTGTGCGCTCGAGAAGCGTTTTGCGTATGCGATCGACTCTTCGATGGCGGCCAGCGCGGCGCGGCGATTGCCTTGCGAGAGTTGCGCGAGCGCTTGAATGCGCTGCGCGAGCGAAATGACGCGCGCGTGGCCCTCCTTTCGCGCCGCGTCGGCGGCCCGAGCGGCCTGCTCGCCCGCATCCGCGACGCGCCCGAGGCGAAGCAGCGCGCCTGCCGCCAAGCCCTGCGCCGAGAACGTTTCGTAATGGTTGGTCGAAATCGACGCCGCCGTTTGCGCGGCCCGCAGCGCGCGCCGCGGGTGTCCGATTGCCAGCTCGACGTCGGCCGACGAGAAAATCAGGTACGAGCGGAGCCGCGGCGCGAGCGAACGGTCGACGCCGTCGACCAGCGATCGATAAGCGTCTCGATCGAACGCCGATCGCGTGTGCGCCCATCGCGTCAACGCCAGTTGGTGGGTTGCATAGAGCGCGCGGCCGCTCAAACCGTTCGCGCGCGCCATTGCTTCGGCGTGCTCGAAGAGCCTCTCGCTGACCGATTCGTCTTCAGCGTTGTAATCGGAAACCTCACCTTGCAGCGTCAGAAGATCGACCGTCAACCGGATCGGGAGCGGCCGTGAAACGGCGTTGAGCCGGCGCAGCAAGCGCGACGCATCCGCCGCTTCACCGCTGCGCAACGCCGCCGCCGCGCGCACGAACGTTTCGCGCGGTCCGGGTAGCGCGGCCGCGCGTTCATCCCCGTTGCGCGCGCGGACAGCCGACGGCCCGCACTCGAACCATTGCAGCAGCAGCGCGAGCGCGGCATACGCGTCGTGCAGATCCTCGTAACGCGGCTCGCCGGCAGGGATTTCCAAAAGGATGTCTCGGGCAGCGCGTACGCCGGCGCGCGCCCGGTCCAAACGATGCGTCCACGCGTCGATCTCGGCGAGTTGCACGAGCGCTGCGCAGCGATCGGCAGCGTCCGCGTTGCGTGCCACGTCATCGAGCAGCGCACTCGCCGACGCGATCTCACCCGAATCTGCCAGCCCGGCGGCGTGCACGACGAGTTCGTGCGGCAACGAGGGGACGCCGTCGAGCGCGCTCGGCAGCGTCGCACGGTACGCTTCGAAAAACCGTTCGTGTGCGACCCGCCGTTCGCGATGGAACTGCCGCGTCGAAAGGCCGAGATCCGACGCGACGCGTGCCGGATCGTGGCGTTGAACGTCGACGCGCATCAGGAGTGCGCAGTAGCGCGCGTGTTGACGCGCTGTGGGCCATCGTGCGTCCATCGAGCGCAGCGCCGCGTAAACGCGCGACGCGATCGCGCCAAGCGCCGCATCGCCGTGAACGGCAGCGAACGCATCGTGAGCGAGCGGATTGCGCCGCAGCTCGCGCGCGTGTCGTAAATGGCGCAGGAGATGTCGCGTCGCGCAGTAGTCCGAGCGAGTGGGATCGGACCGGGCCATGGCCCAGGTGGTTACGTCCCGATGCGACCGAACTCTTTCCGCGTTTGCGCCGCGTTCGACTGCAGGGCGACGTTACCGGGCGTACGGTGCAGCCGGGCTTAGCGACACGCCCCATGCCGACTCCAAGCCGGTCGAGATCGAGCCGGTCTGCGCTCCGCTCGCGTAGTCGTAGGTCAACACCTGACTGCCGTCGATGTCGGCGACGTAGAGCGTCTTTTCGGCCTTGTCGAGCGCGAACTTGATCGGGTCGTGACCCGGCATGGCGATCGTACGCGTGGGCGCCGTCGCGCCGGGTGCGTAAACGTTGATCGCGGCATTCGTTTGATCGCCGAGAATGAGATTGCCTGACGAGTCGAGCGCCAGGCCGCCACTCTGGCCTGCGACGATGCCTCGATCGACGCAGACGCTGCGCAGACGTTCGCACGTGCTGACGTGTCCGCTCAGCCCGTTGCCGTTATTCTGGTTCCACGCGGCGTACAGGTGCCGGCCGTAATCGAACGCGAGGCCTTCCGGATAGGTCAGCAACGTAATCGTGACCGAGGGCGACGAGGCGCCCGGCGCAAACTCGAGGATCGTTTGCGAGACGAACTCGCCGACGGCCACGGTGCCCGCTCGATCGACGGCCACGCTGATCGGAGCGTTGATGCCGTCGGAGAGCGTGACGCTCGGCGAGGTCGCGCCGGGCGGATATTCGGTAATCGTATTGTTCGAACTGTTGGCGACGTAGAGCGTGCCGTGGTTGTCGACGAAGTTCCCCAGCGGACCGGCAATGCCGTCGGTGATCTCGCCGATCGGCTTCGGGTTAGTCTTGCCTTGCGGATAGATGACCACCGCGTTGGCGGTGAAATCGGAGACGTAAATGCGCGGTTTGGTTTTCGCGTCGTGCGATAGCCAGCCGCTTCGGGCGGCGAGGGCCGGCACAGCCGGACCGGCAGGAGGTGTGCTGGGCAAGCCCTGCCCGGCGCAGGCGGCCAGGCTCCCGGCAGCGGCGAGAATCGAGTAGAGGCGGGCGCTGGAACGATAAAATGGCATCATGCGCCCCTTTTTCCAGCGGGGACGGGCCGCGCCATCGCGCAGCAGCACGGCACGCCGTACTATGGCAGAAAGGTGCTCGCCGTGCCGGGATACAAGGGAGCGCACGCCCCCGGAACGTCCGGAGACGGGCGCGTTCTTTTCCTACAGAGGAGTATTTAAGAAGATGAAACTATCGGCAATCGTCGCAGCCGCCGTCATCGCCGGCAGCGCGCTCGGCATGACCGGTGCACGGGCCGTCGCCATGTCGGCCGCCCACATGACCGAAGTGCAGCAAATGGAGGCGACGGCCAAGACCGCGCAGGCCGCAATTATGGCATCGCCGACGGAGATGAAGGCAATGCAAACAGCAATTGCCATGCAGAGCGGCGGCCAGGCGCGTACCATTTTATTGCGTCACGGCTTTACGGTCCCGCAAATGCAAGTTGCAATCATCATGTTCAGCCATGGGATGCTTCCGAAGAAGGTACAGCCCGGACAGTATTTCTACATCGAGATCGATCATTCGCCGTTCAAGATCTCGGTTCACGGCCTGCCGACGTAGTCGGTGGGAGCGGCTCGGTGGTCCATCCATTCGCCGACGCCGCGCCTAATACGAGCCGGGTCATACGCACGTCCTGGTCGTTTTTAACGTAAACGAAGCGGCTTCCGGCGGCCTGCTGATCGACCATTCGAGCCGCGTCGGCGGGCGTGAGATCGGCACGAACCGTGAAGGTATCGGACGTGCGGCCGAGCGTGACGTCGCGGCTCGTGACGACGCCGCCGAACGTCACGCGCACCACGTACTGGCCGGGCGTAAGATTGGCGATTTGGTACGTGTCGCCGTCGGTCGGAACCGGTCGACGTGTCTGCTCGCCGGCGAGACTGTCTGCACGCATCACCTCGACGGTCGCCGACGGCGCGGGCAGATAACCGTAAATGAGTCCGTAGTGCAGACCGTCTACGAGCGTTCCGGATTTCAGTTTATTGATGGTGAGCGTAAGGTGGCGCTGCTCGCCGGGAATCCCAACCCAGTGAACGTAGCTACCGCTGCAGTGCGGCGAATCCGCGTACAACATGTAGCGTCCCGGCGCGAGCGTGAGCGAGCCTTGCCATATCGCGCCGATCCGTTGCCAGCTCGGCGCCGGCTGGATCTTCACTGACGGTGCCCGGCGCCAGTCCCACGCGCTCAGCGACGGCGGGGCGGCCGAATCGGCCGCGCAGGGAAAGACCGTGAGTTGCAGTGGGACGCTCTGTCCGGAAGCGACGGCGCTCGCTCCTAGCGCGGCGAGTGCAAGTGCGGTACCGATCGAGAGGAGTTTCATGGCGCGCTCCTTTGACCCAAAAACGACCGGGGACGCTCGGTTGTTACAGGGAATTCGACGGCACCCAGGGAGCTGCTTCCCCGCTGCCGCAATACCCGCGACCACCGGCCTTCGGTCTTACTGGGACTAGAAAGGAACAGCGCACATGGCAGACGCAGCCCTGAGTTTTGCCAAAGACATTCGACCGATGTTCACCGACATCGACGTCGAGCACATGAAGGGGTTCGGTATGGACTTGAGCAGCCACGACGACGTGGTGAACCATGCCGACGCGATCTACTCGGTCGTCGTCAGCGGCGCAATGCCGCCGAGCGGTTCGGGCACGCGTTGGACGACGGAACAATGCGATCGCTTCAAGGCGTGGCAAAACCAGAACTGCCCGCCGTAACGGCAACTTCGGTCGAGGCGATCGAGGCGGCGCGGGCGCGCATCGCGGGCATCGTCGTGCGTACGCCGTTGCTGGAGCTACACGGCACGAACGGGCCGAAGATTTTTCTCAAGTTGGAGAATCTGCAGCCGATCAACTCGTTTAAGCTGCGCGGCGCGGCGAACGCGGTGGCCATGCTCGATTCGGAGCAGCGCCGGCTCGGCGTCTGGACGATCAGCGCCGGGAACGCCGGGCAAGGCGTCGCGTACGCCGCGCGCAACGCCGGCGTGCCGTGTACGGTCGTCGCGTTCGAAACGGCACCCGAAACGAAGATCGAGCGGATGCGCGCTCTCGGCGCGAAGGTCGTGAAGGCTACGGTCGATGCGTGTTGGGAGGGCTTCGAGCGCCGCACGTTTCCCGGCATCGAAGGGGCGTTCGTTCACCCGTTCGACGACGATCACTTCATCGAAGGCAACGGCACCGCCGGCCTCGAGATCGTCGAAGATCTGCCTGACGTCGCAACCATCATCACCGCGCTGGGCGGAGGTGGTCTCGTGACCGGCGTTGCAACCGCGGTGCGCGCGAAAAAGCCGAACGTTCGCGTCTTGGTTGCCGAGCCCGAAACCGCCGCGCCGTACGCGCGTTCTCTTCAACTCGGGAAAGCGGCTGCGTTCGAGGAGTGGCAACCGTCGTTCGTCGACGGGGCGGGCGGGAAGAGCGTCTTTCCGCGCATGTGGGAAAGAATGCGCGGCCTCGTCGACGGATCGATCGTCGTAACGCTCGACGAAACGCGGCGCGCGATGCGCGTTCTCGCGGAGCGGTCGCGCGTGATCGCCGAAGCCGCGGGCGCGCTGCCGGTCGCCGCCGCGCTGAGCGGCAAGGCCGGAGAGGGTCCGATCGTTGCGGTCATCTCGGGCGGCAACATCGATCTCGCGACTTTCTGCGACGCAATCGGTCGCCCGCCGTAGCCTTCGTCGCTTAAGGCCGGCATAGGTCAAATGGAGACAACCGTCGTATCGCTCGGCGTATGAAAGGCGAGCCTGGAGTCATCGAGCAGCTGAATAAGATGCTCACGAACGAACTGACGGCAATCAATCAGTACTTCTTGCACGCCCGGATGCACAAGAACTGGGGCTTTTACCGGTTGGGCGAGCGCATCTACAATGAATCACTCGGTGAGATGAAGCACGCCGATTGGCTCATCCAGCGCATTCTCTTCCTCGAGGGGCTCCCGAACGTTCAAAATCTCGGAAAGGTGCATATCGGAGAAGACGGCATCGAGGCGCTGGAATGCGACTTACGGCTCGAGATGATTGCCCGCAACGACACGGCCGCCGCGATTACACTCTTCGAAACGAAGGCGGACTACGCGAGCCGCGAGATCGCCGCGCGTATTTTGGAAGACTCCGAGGAGCACGTCGATTTTCTAGAGACTCAGCTGGCGCTCGTCAAGTCGCTCGGCCGCGAGAACTATCTGCAGCAGGCGATGGCGAAGCTTCCGACGTCGGATTAGCGCCGGCGACCATCGCGTTAATTTCTTCCGCGCACGCATAGCACTGGGCGACGACTCCGCACTTTGCGTAGACGTCGTCGTGGGTACGCGCGCCGCTCTCGATGGCCGCACGAATCCGAGTTTCCGTCAGACCATTGCAGATGCAGACGAACACGTGCTGCGTCTATTCCGTGTCGGGCGGCCGCGTGTCGAGCGGCTGACGAAGGAAATACTGCTTATCCCGTGACGCGGGTATCGCGGTGAAGGGCCTGGGGGCTTGCGAGAATTCAAAGCAGTTCGGCGAAATGGGGTTGGCGCGTTGGTCGCTGGCCGAGAGACGCGGCAGCCCCCATTGATCCTCGACGAACTTCAAGATGCTGCCGTGTTCGTAGCGCACGTGTGAGACGCAGCCATTTTTTGCGTACGCCGAAACCATGAGTAGGGGAACGCGAATGCCTAGCCCGTCGTAATCGACCAGTTGCGGCGGGACGTGATCGTACCACCCGCCGTAATCGTCCCAGAAGATGAAGACGACGGTAGAATTCCAATACTGTGACTTGCCGATCGCGTTGACCAGCGAGGCGACCCAATCGGGGCCGGTGTTCGAGTCACAGTTGGGGTGATCGGAGTTTTGGCAGGTCGGCGTGACCCAGCTCACGGCCGGCAACGCCCCGTTCGAGACGTCGTCGAAGAAGCGCGTCTGCGGCGTAACGACGTTCTTGCTCCAATCGGGCCCGTCGTAGATGTGCTTGATGGCCTGGTATGCGCTCCACACGCCGCTCGCTAAGTTATCTACCGGCGACGTGTAGTATCGCCACGAGACGTTCGCGGCGTCGAGTTCGTCGCCAAGCGTCGCGTGGTTGAAACACGGTTCGACGTTCCCGCCGATCGTTCGTTGCTGAGTTACGGTCGGGATTCTCGAGCCCGAGCCGCCCTCGCAGCCCCAAGGACCGACGGGAAAGTTCACCGTGGATGCGGCTTGCGCCGCGATGATGTATTGATGCGAGACGAAGCTGCTCGAATCGAAGTTCGACGGAAACATCTCGTCTGCAAAGACGTAGTGTTCCCCCATGAAAAAGAGCGGCTTCGTTTCATCATGCGGCACGTAGCTGTACGGAGGGTTCGCGTTCGGACATGGCGGGTGGCCCTGCTTTCCGCACGTCCAATGACCGTTGTCGAAGCCGTCCATCACGCAGTTCGTTCCCGGATACGATCCACGGCCGTCGCAAGCGCTCAAAAAAGTCGTCGAATCGTGTTCGAAATCGAACGACGCTTCGAGCGGAACGGGCATGAGCGTAATCTTGTCGCCGTGCCGGTTGAAACCGTACGACTGCGTATCTGCGCCGGGAAAGCCTTGAAAGAGATTGTCGACCGAGCGGTTCTCCTGAACGATGATGACCACGTGATCGATCTTCGGATAGCGTTTGCCGGGCGGTCCCGGCGGCGGAGTAGCCGGCGCCGCGGGCGAACCGCCTCCGCCCGAGCCTCCGCCGCATGCAGAGAGAACGAGCGCGCATGCCGCGACGGCGGCGCAGCGTAAACTCGAAAATCTACTCATATAACGGAGCCTCCAGTTCGAGTCCGCGCCGAATACTCCGGCTTTACGTTGTGGGAAGCGCGTGGTCGCTTGTAAAATCCTCCTGCGTAAGTGCGATCTCCCAAAGTCATAATCGCGGCCCTCGTCGTCTTCATTCTTGGGGACGTCGTCGCATTTTACGCCGGCTTGTATCGCCCGATGTTGGATCCCGATTCAACCACCGGTGCTTTCGAAGGCGCCGTTGCGCGTATCCGCGCGGCGGATCTAGACTCCCGGCGTGACGTGTTGGTGCTCGGAGACTCGCGCATCTATTCGGGATTGAATCCTCGCCTCGCGTCGGCGGCAACTTCCGGCGCGTTTCGATTCGTGAACGGCAGCGTTCCGGGAACGACGCCGCGCTGCTGGTATTTTTTCGCACGGGCGATCGATCCGCGTGCGAACCGGTTTCGGGCGATCGTCATTCCTCTCGATACCTACGGCGACGATACCAGCGCGATCGGAAGCGTGGACGGCGACATGCGGCAGATGGACTTGCACTACATCGTCTTTCAGGTCTACCCGCACGACCTTCCCAAGCTCACCGAATCGTTCGGCGACTGGCGCAGCCGATTGAGCATCGGAGCCGATATGCTCTTGCGCGGACCCGTATTGCGCAGCGACGTTCAGTCGCTCGTCGCAGATCCGGCGGCGCGCTGGAGAGCGATACGGAAGGCGGATGAGTCTGCGGGCAACGGTGTGTTCGATTCGCATCCGCGCACCGAATCCTTAGCAGGTCTGGGGGTCGACTTCCGGCACGCGAATATCGCATTTCCACGCGCCGTTACGCAATCAGAGCGCGATGCCATTCGGGTGCAAGTCTTTGCGGCGTTCAATCCCAGCCCATCCTACGCGCTCTATCGCCGGCGATGGATTGGGCCGCTCGTCGAGCGTTACCTCAGAGCCGGAGTTCCGGTGATCTTCGTGCGGTTGCCGACGCGACCGGTCAACTCGGGGGTCGGACAACCGCTCGGTGCAACCTTGCAGCGATTCGAGCGCGACGGTGCCCGGTTGCTGGCGACGCCGCGATACTTGGCGCTCGAGCGGCCCGAATTCTTTGCCGACGCCGATCACCTGAACGAGCGTGGCAGCGACCTATTCAGCGCACTGCTGGGCCGCGACGTGGCTCGGGCGCTTGGCAAGAGCGATGCGCCTACCGGCCGGGACGATCGAATCGATCGGCAAGCCGGAAGTTTAGCGCCGCAATGCTCGTGGAGACTCCTTGGCTGTCTGCGGACTTTCGTCGGCATAGGCAGTCCGTTGCCGCTGCAGTCGTATGAGTTCTGGATATTCGTGGCCGTCGTGGCGGCGATATTCTATGCCGTTCGAGAGTACCGCAAGCCGCGGCAGATCGTGTTGCTCGTGGCGAGCTATTACTTCTACGCTCGCTGGAACGGATGGTACGTCCTGTTCCTGTGGATACTGACGCTGTCGGATTTTGCGATCGCGCTCGTTTTGGAGGGCGCACCCGCGAAGTCGCGGCGCGCGCTTCTGGCTTTGGGCGTCGCCTTGAACCTTGCTTTTCTCGCGACCTTTAAGTATCTCAACTTCGCGAGTGGGACGGTTGCCGCACTGCTGGGCATGCACGAAAATCCGTGGCTGGTGAACTTAGTCGTTCCGATCGGTATCAGCTTTCACACGTTTCAAAGCATTTCGTACATCGTGGACGTGGAGCGTGGAAAAATACGGGCGACCAAAAGTCTGCTCGACTATGCGGTCTACCTTTCGTTCTTCCCGCAGCTTCTGGCCGGCCCGATCGTGCGAGCCGGCCTGTTCTTGGGCGAGCTCGTAAACTGGCGAAAACCGAACGCCGGCGACGTGAACTATGGGCTGGTGCGGATATGTTTTGGATTGGTCAAAAAGATCTGCATTGCGGATCAGTTCGCGCAGATCAGCGATACGTACTTCGGCAACGTAGGAAGCTATCACGGCAGCCTCGGTGCGATCTGCGCGGCGTTCGCGTTTTCGATGCAGATATACTTTGACTTCTCGGGTTATAGCGATATCGCGATAGGTTCCGCGCGGCTCTTTGGATTCGTCTTTCCCGAGAACTTCATTCAACCATACCTTGCGCAGTCGATTGCCGATTTCTGGCATCGCTGGCACATCACGCTGTCGACGTGGCTGCGCGACTACGTGTACATTCCGCTCGGCGGGAATAGACACGGCAGGCTCGCTACCGTGAAGAATCTCATGCTGACTATGTTGATCGGCGGTCTCTGGCACGGTGCGCAATGGACGTTTGTGGCGTGGGGAGCGTATCACGGCGTGCTGCTATCGCTCGAGCGCCTTGCGGGGAACGGAGTCGTTACGAGCACGCAAGGCGTGCGTTACTACGCGCAAGTGGCTTTTACGTTCGTGCTGGTGAGTTTGGGTTGGGTATTGTTTCGTGCACCTGGATTCGGCGTCGCGGGTGAAGTATACCGGGAGATGTTTGCGGGCGGCTGGGGGAGTTGGCTATTGAGCCAGTGGCAGACCGAACTTGGCATCGGCATCGTGTCGTTCGGCATCGTTCGTATGGTAATGAATCGCTTCGTGGCAAACGTTTCTTGGCGTGCACTACCTTCGGGAATGCAGGCCGCCGTTTTGGTTGCCGCGCTCTTCGCCGTCGAACTCCTGTCGTGGCCCGGAACGACCGCAACCTTCATATACTTCAAGTTTTAGCGAGGCTGACGGCTGCCCCAACCGGCTGGTCGAGGCCGGTTATGGTCTTAGTAGGCGAACCCCCTGCGGGGTAACTCCAGAACCTGACGTTTCCCGCGACGGGATCCGATCCGATAACCCTGAGGCCGCCAATCCAGAACTGGCTGACTTCAGAAGCACCGGTGAGATGAGTGGATCCGGCTTTCTTCCCGCTGGTTCCACTGATGGCGAACCGATAGATCACGTTCGTTTTCCGATCCCCGACCGTCACGTGCGTGCCGTCCCACTGAATGCCGCCGGGAATTGAGATACTCTGATTTAGCGACACGTTCTTCAACGACGTGCCGCCGTCGGGAAGTTCCGCGAATGCGAACGCGCTGGCTGAGGTCAGACCGTCGACGAAGAGGTTGCCCGCATCGTCGTAACCGCAGAAAGACATGCTTACGATCTTGGGGTCGGTGTAAGCCTTGGGACTGCCTTTGGCGCCCTTATAGATCACAACGCCGCCTTGGCCGCCGCCACCCGTCGTCACGTAGTTTGCAACGGCGAGATTTCCGGTCGTCAGATCGACGGAGCAGCCGACGGGATAGTAGCCCGGATCGCTCAAGGTCGCGATTGGGCTCGCGCCGCCGTGCGCATATTCGAGAATATTGGACGATCCGAAGTTCGTAATAAACACGTTTCCCGTCGCGTCGGTGCACTCGCCTTCGGGGCCGGCGAAGCCCGTCAGCCTTCCTTCGGACTTACCCCCGGGGTACGAGTACACGTCTACCTCGTACGTGGCCAGGTCCGAGACGTACAGGAGGTCCTGTGGCTTGGCGTCGGGAGCCATCCACGAACGGTTCTGGTCCGGATGCGCGGCCATCGCGTCACTACGTTGCGCAAAAGTAGATACGGGTGCGGCGATGTGCGATCCGCCACACCCTACAAGCGCCGCAATGGCGCCGAAAACGCCGAGTGCATGTTGGATCCGTCTCGAAAGCTTCATGGCTCCGTGCGTCATTCGATCAATATTCCTTAAGAAAAGCGGCCGGGCTGGCCGAAGCGGGTGCCGATGACGATAACTCTAGCGGCCGAGGCGTTCGAAAACGTTCGGGACGGCGACACGCCCTGAAAACGCTCGGCCGGTGGTCGATCGAATCGATACGGATGTAAATCGATCGGTGGCCGCACCATTAGATACTTTCGTAGGATCACTAAGCCGGGTAGGCTTGGTGGGACGGCCCGCGACGACATCAACTGCGTGACCCCGACCTGGGCCGCGCGGCCTTAGAAAGGAAACGGGTAAAGACATCGTGCGAATTTCAAAGCTTGCCCCCTGCGCGTTGGCCGTAAGCGTCACGCTTCTCGCCGGTTGTGGCAGCGGTGGATCGCAGGTCGCCCCTGTCGCACCAATGCAGTTAGGCGCATCACACGTCGCGGCCGGTGCCATGCGGCTGAATTCGATCGTCTACACACCGGTCAAAGAACAGATTCCGTCAAACGGCCGGCTAAAGGTGGATCTCGACAACGACGGCGAGCCCGACTTCACGTTCGTGCAAACCTACTCCCCAATCTACGGACCACATGGGATTGGTCCCCCTCAGATTTGTGGCGCAATTGGCGCTCTTTCCCTGGAGCCGAAAGACCTTGGACACAACGGCGTTGCAAACGGCGTGCAAGAAGGGTGGGCCGCGAAACTCGTTTCGGGCAGCCCAATCGATTCTGCTCTCAGCTTCGATCACACGTCATCGCTGCTGTACGGATACGCAGAGGGTTGTTTACCCCCGCACCACCCGCCTTATAGTCACGGTTATTGGCAGCAAGGCACAGGACTACTTGGCCTGGAGTTCAAGATTCTCGGGCAAACTCACTACGGCTGGGCGCGATTAGTCGCAGGCACGCTGACTGGTTACGCGTACGAAACCGTCGCCGGCGAGTCGATCGATGCCGGTCAGCAATGAAACTTCCACTTCGGGTGAGAACTCATGCGCATTCGACGCTCAGCTCAACACGCATTGTGCGTATGCATGGTCACGGTCGTGTTCGCCGGCTGCAGCGGCACCGCGAACGTCACGCCGTCGCCGGACGCCGGTCTTGCGCAAAGTGCCGCGATGTTGGTTGCTTCGCCGATCTCGGAATTATCGTCACCACCCGCGCGGAGAAACAACGAAACGATTGACGGGTTGGGCGACCAATCGAAGGTTCCTGATTGCAGTCCCTCGGGCCGCGGTGAAGGCTACGTGTCGGTCAGCGACTCCGGCAGTGCCACCGGGACGTATCCCGGTACGTTTGCTGACGGCGGGCAGTTCTTTGCGCGGTGCGAACAATCTTCAGAAGCGACGGTTTCCGGATCGTTTTCGATCACCTCAGGAGCGAGCACGATCAGCGGCAACTTCTCCGGGCCTGGAACCGGCAGCTGCAGTAGCCATCCATGGGGCGAGACCTGTGACTTCAGCAGCAACAATCTGACGTACTCCGCGTTTCTCATCCGCGGCGGAAAGGTGCGCAAACAGTTCTCCGGCGACGCCTCGGCCAAAATCGGAACGGTTCTGTCGTCTAGTCACATGGACCTAACCCTGAAGGGTTTGTAAGAAACACGCGGTCAAAAAGTCAAGCCTCTTACTCGGTCCTCGCTGCCCGCGCGTAAGGGCGCAACTCTTCGGGATGCTCCCTGATGTAATTCAAGAGATGGCGACGAACTTCCGCGCCGCGCCCCCCGTTCGCGCTCGGGAGCGGCGCGGTTTCCGATTCGAACGGATTCGCTATCGCGACTTTGTCGTAGATCGCTCGAAAGTGCTTCTTTGCCGTGGTCAGCGACATGTGCGTGAGACCGGCAATCGTAACGTCGGTATGGCCGTCGAGGGCCAATCTCAGCATCTGCTGTTCGGTTGTGCTGAAGCCAAAGCGTGGCGGATCGAAGGAGCGAAAGAGCATCCCGAGCGCAAGGCCGACCGGACCGTTCCCCAGATCTTGACGTGTCGCCATCCAGAGATACGGTCTCTTTTCCGGGGGGATTCCGGCTTCGCGCAGTTGCTCGGCAGAATATTCCCCCACTCTTAACCCCAGAGCCTCGCCTGCCTGTTTCCCTTCGCGCTGCGGGTTGGCGGCAAAAACCTCGTTCGTAAAGCTTCGCAGGTTCCAGCCCCGCAAATCCCTCACGGAATGTTCGTTGGAAGCGAACCGCAGTTTTTCGAGAGATTCCTCGTCGGACGGCTCGACGTAGCCGTGATGCGCAACGATGAGATTGAGGCCCGCTCCGGCGTTTGCCCGAGCTATCTCGGTTTGCGACAGGAATGCCGAGCCTGTCCGGTGCCACTCGTCGAGAAGCTGAAACCCAATCCCAGGCCGTTCGCAGCGGTGATAGCGCGCGGCCTTCTCGTCGTCCACAAACACGACGCAACCGAAATGGATCACGCGCGAAGGATCGTCTGCGTCGGCTATGACGTGGGCGAACCCGCTCCGCGATGCGATGACGTGCTGCCACATCGAGCGCAAGTCCGATAAGCGGGCTTCGTCATAGAGGAAGCGATCGCTGACCAATGCTAAGAATTGGTCGACGTCATCTTCAACGGCATCGCGTAACGCGAAATCCATGGCACATCCCTACTCGTGCACCATTAGATACTTTCGCCGATCCGGATGAAATAATAGGATAAAAACGGGGGAGCAACGGGCGATTTTGCGTCCAACGGTGGAGGGTCTCGTCGAGCGACGTGAGGCCCTCCCAGCACTTGGGCACATTATACGCCCGCCTGCTTGCTCTGGCAAGGGAACGCTCTGAAGCGGCCCGCATTACCCGCGAACATGCCGGCGTCTTGGAGGCTCGTTGTCTCGTCGCTCGCGTTCCTTGCTATCGCGACCGTCGCGTGTGGGTCGCCGCGCTCGTCTGCGGTCAGCGACTCTGCACGTCGGACACACATGCCTCCGCAGTCAGTCAGCTTCGATCTTCGCGTTCGCGACGGCGTGCCGACCCTGCACGCGTTTAGCTTTGGCGCACCGTATACCGTCGATCCCAGTCGAATCGCGTTCACCGCTACTCTGCGCGGCGATCCTGCGGCGACCGCCGTGCCGTTGGCGATAAAATTAAGAGCACCCGCGCTCGTGCCGCCGGTCGGCGTGGGGGACCACAGGCTGCAAGGGGATCAAAAGCAGCAAGTTTATTCCATGTCTGTGGACTTCCCAGGCCCGCCTGGCAAGCCGGGAATGTACGACGTGGCGCTCCATGCCAAACGTGGCTTTGCCGCGACGAGCGGCGGTACCGACCTTCCGTTTGGTGACTGGAGCCGCCCGGGAATTCAGCGTTGGCAGATCGTCGCGTGGTGGCCCGATACGCGCGGCGGCGATTCGCATCTGCGGGATGCCCAGCGTCGTTTCGCCGGTCACAACGTCTACGGATACGGCGGGATCGTCATTGGTTGCCCGAACGCGTTCGAAACGTATACTGCCGCGACACCGGTTCGCGTACGTGAGGTCGTGCGCGACCGCGGCCAAGTCGAAGAACTTTGGCCCGGAACCACCATTAGCGGCGGCGACGACATGGCGCCGCATTTCTTCGCGGTCGAGCCGTTGCGGCTTTTGGTTGAAAGACCCTCCGCGAAGCCGCAAGGGATCGGGGGATCGTCCGGCTCGACGATCGAGCGTTGTCCGGCGATCGTACTTGCCGATTGGCAGCTCGACGTGACGCTTTCGCTCTCGCCACCGCCGCCCATGCGGGCGCTGAGGGGGGCATATCCGGCAATCGTGCAGGGGATGACGCGCGACGAGGTTGCGTGGCGAATCGGGTATCCGCGACAATTCAAAAACTTCGAAGAGGTGCGCAGGACCGACCGCTGGGAGTACGCGGGCAGCCCCTTCAACTCGTTCTGGATCGCGTTCCGCGACGGTCGCGTCTCGCGGTTCTCTCCGCCGCCTCAGCAGCCTTAGCGCGCTTGTACCAAGTCACTGGCTCACAAGGAGGACACGTATGACGATCGTCTGCGTCATTCGCTATCAGATCGATCCGTTTCAACGCGACGAGTTCAGGGTGTATGCCGAAGAATGGGGCCGCATCATCCCCCGCTGCGGAGGTCAACTCGTCGGGTATTTCCTTCCGTACGAAGGAACCAACGACGTTGCGTGGGGCTTGATCGCGTTCGACGGCCTCGCATCGTACGAAGCGTATCGAGCGCGCTTAAAGAACGATCCCGAGGCGCGTGAGAATTTCGATCGGGCTCAATCCAAACGTCTGATTTTGCGCGAAGAGCGAAATTTCGTAGAAGTCGTGGACGGAACATTCGGTATTCCTTCGAGCCTGATACCCAGCAGCACATAAGGCGTCCGAAGCAGGAGAAGTACGGCGCGCTGCTGACCACGCAATGAAGAAATCAAACGTATGAAGTCGTTCTTGCGTCGTCATTCCACACTCTTCGGCTTGGGAGGGACTGTAGTCATTGTCCTTCTCGCTGGTCTGACGACACGGTGGAGCGTCGTCGTTATGCTTATAGTTGGACTGGCTGCGATATGGCTTCTGCCACGCCTGGCCTATGGCCGTGCTGAGAGTGAGAAACTCGACGCTGAAAGAAGCATGTTCTCACCATGCCCCGTAAGCGCATACACGAGAGGGGCGGCAGACACGGTCGAGGAGGCATACCTGGCTTCGCGGAGTGGATTCGATTCCATGGGGCGCCCGGTGGATCCAGATGCGATGAAAAAACTGGCTGAGGAAGAGACATAAGAACCACGGTCGTACGCGAGCTTCAGGTGCGAGCGCTGGCCCACCAGCGACGCAGCCTTGGATTGGGTTTCACCCGGCAGAAAGGCGCCTAGCGCGATTGGATGGCCACCCATTGGCAATTCCCTTCGCCCTCGTTAAGCGCGCAGGTGGCCTGGAAAGTCTTGATATACAACACTTTCTTGAATCGTGGGAGCGTACGAATCTGGTGGTTCGCACGGTCTTCAAAATCGCTGAGGCCGTCGCAAGGCGGCTGGTAGGTTCGATTCCTACACGCTCCCGC
>CAWAIE010000001.1:0-603842 GCA_963782065.1 Vulcanimicrobiota bacterium | reverse complement strand
CTTCTTCGTCGGCCGCGATCTCGGTGATCTCGCGCTACTCAACGCCGAAGCCGAGCAGTGGCTGCTCGAGCGCGCAAACCGCCGGATTCATCGCGCAATCGGTGAAATGCCAGAGAGCCGACTGGCCAGCGAGCAAACGCTCCTCAACATCGTCCCGGAATACGATCTGGTACTCGAAGAGCCGCGCGTCGCCGATGCCTACGGCCTGGTTCGCTATCGCAAGGTTCGCTATTCGCTACCGGAAGAGCACGCTCGCATGCCGGTCATCGTGCAACTTCGGGTCGATGGCCTCTCTATCGTCGTCGGCGGTAAAAGCGTCAGGCGTCACCAGTACGCGCCGATTGGCGTCTCTCTAATGCAAGATCCGGCCGACCTTCCCAAGCCGATCAAGCCGCGTCACGACCGGTTTTCAGAGTTGGCTCGGCAGGTCGCGCGCGAGTTTGGCGATGTCGGCCGTCGATATGCCGATTTTATCGAAAAGCGCGCCCCTCATGCGCCGCTGGCGATTCTTCGCGAGGTCCTCGATCGGCATGATGAGTTCGGCCGAGACGTCGTCGCACCGATCTTGCAACAACTCGTCGGCGCCGGCGTCGTCAAGCGTAATCTCCTGACGCAGCTGTGCTATCGGCGTCGACGCGTTCCTCGGCTAAGGCAGCGAGCCGGCCATATACCAGCCATCGTTGTCGAGCAGCGGCCATTGGCCGACTACGATCGGGTAGCCGTATGAGCGAACTCGTGCTCCATCGGGTTCGCCGGCAACTCGAAACGCTCAAGTTGACGACGGCACGAGATCGATTAGACGAACACTTGCAGCGTGCCGATCAACGTGAACTTTCACACCTCGATGTCCTTGATGCCTTGTTCGGCGACGAGCTCTCCACGCGCGCTGAACGTGGCGTCGTCACGCGTACCAAGCTCGCGCACTTCCCCACGCTCAAAAGTCTCGACACCTTCGACCTCGAAGCTCAACCCTCGCTCGATCGCAAGGCACTGATCGAGCTCAAGAATCTTGCGTTTATCGACCGTTCGGAAAACGTCGTGCTGCTAGGCCCACCAGGCGTTGGCAAAACGCATGTCGCCATCGGATTAGGGTTGCACGCCGTTCAAGCCGGCTACCGCGCGTACTTCGTAACGGCCCAAGATTTGCTCGATCACATTCGCATCGCGCAGCTCGATGGCATTCCGGGACACAAGCAGCGTCATCTCGGTAACGTCCCGTTGCTGATCATTGACGAAATCGGCTACGTACAGTTCGATCGCGCTGCGGCGACGTGGTTTTTCCAACTCATCGAACGGCGGTACGAACATCGCTCGACGATCATCACGAGCAACAAGAGCTTCGCCGAGTGGAGCGACATCCTCGGCGACACAACGATGGCCGGCGCATTACTTGATCGCCTCTTACATCACAGCCACGTGCTGAACCTCAAAGGCGACAGCTACCGACTTCGCAAGCGCAAGGCAGGTGCAACCGCTTCTACGCCGTAGCTTGGCGCCTAGGTGGGTCCGTCTTAAAACGGCCAAACTGGGTCCGTCTTATCCCGGCGCCGACAGCAGTTGGCCAACTCAAAGATGAGCGCTCGGTCGAGCGCGTTGAACTTCCAATCGAGACATCGAGCGTTCGTTGATCGCGAAAGCCGACGGCTCTGACGAGTCGCTCGATGAATCGGTCGCGCCGCCGTTGCAGGTCGTCGTGAACGAGTAGCCCGATAAAAATCGAACGGCCCCAGGCTGTCGGCCCTGGCTTGTCGGAATCGGATGGAAAGCGCATCGGCCACACCGCCCAATCGCAGTCGCGGAAGGGCGCAGACTAGTTCATCGGCGGTAATGACGGTGCTCCTTGGGTTAGCGTCGCGAAGTGATCTGCGTAGGTCGTGATCTCCGGGAGGCGCGGTGCTCGTTTTTGAGCTTAAGCGGAGCGGCGTGATTTGCGGCTCGGCGGCGAGTTCGCGGGCGACACGCCGGATCGTCGCTCGGTGGAAGCCGGTCTCTCGTACGATCCGCCGCTCGGGCCATCGGGGGCGCAGCAGACCGATGATTGATTGTCGCTTGTCCATACTCAGTCGACTCACAAATGGCATCTTGCAACACCACCCTGACATGCCCGGGCTTGATCACCTCAGCGGCGGTACACCTTCAAGTGGCCGCCGACCCCTGGCACATTTTCAACCTGCCACAAATGGTACATTTTCGGTGGCCACCGAGGGCAGCGGATTCGTCGAGTCGACTGCCGATCTCTATCGGCGCCCCCGGCTAGCCATTGCGCCGATTCGCGTGGGGGCCGGCGTTAAGATAAAGACGATGGCGGCGCTTCAATACGGCGTGACGGCGTGCCGGTCGTCGCGACGGTTATCGGGCCGAAGGAATTAGACCTTCGCGACGGAGTTGAGACCGACGTGATGGACGATTCCCGCGAGTTCGCGCGCCGTATGATAGCACTTGTCGTCGATCCGTCGAGGGGTTCGCCCGGCGCAACGCAATCGAAGCCGGGTGAGGGCGTGAGAAGAGGAGCGGGCGCGTTGGTAAGGCGTCATCGCGAGCGCTCTCGAGATGGCGTTTGCAGACGAGCGCCATCACCTTGTGCAAGCGCGGCATCAAGATGCGAGTTAGCCTGCGGTGTAACGGGCGGAATGCTCAGCAAGAACTAAGTAGTCGCCCTGTGACCGCAAGCGCAACTATTCTTTCTAACTTTGAGTCGCCGACACGCAATAATTCTTTAAATTTCGCGATACGCGCTTAATAGCGCGGGAACGCCCTCGTTGTCCCTAAAGCTATTCGTCATCCGGCGGAGTGAACGGACCCTGCTCGTTTAGAAAGTGCGAAGGCGGATATTTAGCTGGAATCTTGTGAAAGGTGAGCGGCTTCTGCCTAAAATCGAACGAGTCATATATGCTCTTAGCTCTCACGTCGAAGTCACCGATGGGTTCCAGATTAAATGCGCTCTCCGCAAATTTTAGTACGCTACCGAACTCATATTGCGTGTGCGAAACGTAATGTGGTCGTGCATACGGCGAAATGATAAGACAGGCGACTCTTTCACCTAACCCCATGAAGTCGAGTTGCGGCGGAGCGGCGTTATCGTACCACCCGCCCCAATCGTCCCAAAGCACTACGATCGCGGTAGATTTCCATGACGGGCCTTGACCGACGGCGTTGACAATGGCTGCTACCCAAGACGGCCCAGTATCGCTGTTTTGGCCTTGATGATCGGAGTCGACGCCTTCGGTTACGACCCAGGAGACTGCAGGTAGCCCGCCCACCTTGGCAGCGTCGCCAAGAATCGTGGTCTGAGGGCTAATGACGTTTCTCTGCCAGTCTGGGCCGCGTCTTACTTGCCGAATGGCGTCAAAAGACGAATAGAGAATGCCACCTGGTGAGTGTATCGTGGGTGAGTAATACTTCCATGACACTCCAGCCTTGTCGAGTGCTCCTGCCATTGTCGTAAACTGAGAAAAACACGGGAACGGTCCGTCGACATTTTCTTTGCGATCCGTATACAGCATCCGAGTCGTCGTCCCTTTGGGCGCGTCGCATCCCCACGGCGCATCGGAGGGCGTGTCAACCAACGCAACGTTGGGTTTGAGGAGACTCGTTCCGGTAATTAAGATCAAAATGCGAGGTAAAGCTGGGGCCGAACTCATCCTCGAACATATGGTCCGCAAGAACATAGGTCTTTGCCATTTTCCAGTACGGTGCGGAGTCCGTGCGATCCAAGTAGGCGAAGGGATAGGTCGGCTTCATGCTCGGAATGTGCCTAAATTTTATTATGCCCTGATCGAATCCATCCATCTTGCCGTTGTCCCAGTCCGTGAGCGCCACAACGAACGCGTGCGGCACATCTGGGCCATCAAAGTTCTTAGAGTGGAGCGCGATCTTTTTCCCGTTCGACAAATACCCGTACATCGGTGCGTCCGCTCCTGGAAAGCCTGCAAAAATATTGTCGAGCGTCCGGTTTTCCTGAATAACAATGATAAGGTGTTTGATGTAGTGGCCAATTGGGTGTGCATTGCTATCGGATGGTGCCAGCGCGGGAAGAATGGAGTCGCCCGAAACCGGGGATGGCGCCGACGCATTTTTCCACGAGCAACCAGCGGCCAAAAAAACAATGCACAAAAAAATTACGAGCCTGACGCGCATACTGCCTCCTGATAATGGAATTCCCGTGCTAATCTTTCTATGGCTCGGGTGCAAGTCCCGCCAGGCCCGAGAAGCGACGCCTCCACCTTAGGAAGGCCTTGGTTTAACGAGGCGCTTTTTGACCCAAATACGAACGGGCACCCACTGAGTTCGGTACCGTTCTTAACTCCTTCCTAACAAATGGGTCTCCGCGTTGGTGCGTTCGGAGTAATTCGCCGAGTCGACTAGATCAAAGCTGTGCCTAACGCGAACCTCATCAATATATCTCGCGACCCATCTATCACGCCCCCCGTGCCGACGAGCCGAACGAGCGGGAACGAAGTCTCGCCAACCAGCTCTTCAATCTCCAGAAGTGACTCGATTGCACCGTATCGATGAGCGTCAAGAGCCGGTTACGCTCGTCGCTTGTGCTCGCAAGCAGCTGTTCCGTCTGCGCCACGAGCAAGTTGTCCATTTCAGCCAGGTTGGCTTGGAGAATCTCGTGGCGGACGGTAAGCGAAGCCAGCTCGGCTGCCGCCGAGTTGGCGCGCACTCGTTCCAATTCCGCCGTCTCGCGTAAATGCTGCAACGCAGCTTGCTGATGCGCCACGTCGATTTCCAGCGAGGTCGCCCGAGCGTTGAGTTTGGCCATGGTGGCTTCCGATTGCGCGGTCAACTCCGCGACGGTCGCCTCCGATTGCGCGGTCAACTCCGAGACGGTCGCCTCCGATCGTTGCGTCAATTCCGCAATCGCCGCCTCGGTTTGCGCCATTACGCCCACCAGTTCTGCTCCGATCAGATCGCCACGAACCCGCGCTTCGCAGAGGGTCGTCTCGAGATGCCGAATGTCGGCCTCCAGCTTTCCGCTATATTCGGCCGATTCGCGCATCACGCGGTCGTACTCGACTACGCGCAGATAGAGATCGTCTCGCTGGCGTGTGCTGCTTTCGAACTCCTTTTGCAAGTGTTCTGCCCGATGCCGAAAATCGTCGGCGTACTCGCGCGTCACGAGCCTGTCGGCGAGCGATGCATCCCGAATCGCTCTCATCTGTGACTCCAGGTCAGCCACATCGGCGCGTTGCTTTGCCCTCTCCGACTCCGAACGAGCCTTCTCGGCGACCGAGTGCAGTCGCATTTCCTCGACGACGGCGACGGCCTCCGTGAGAAGCTCGTCGCAATCCGCTTCCGTGTGCGCGATCCGCTCCGCGTACGTCTCCCTCTCGGCTTGCAGTTCGGCCCGCGAACGCGCGAGCGTCGAGGATGCGACGGCGACATCTGCGTCGAGCGATTCGACGGCAGACCGCAATGCCGTAATTTGTCCGAGCAGGGTTCCGTTCCGATCGCGTTGGGCGCAAATCAGCGACTCTTGGCGCGCTGCCTCCTGCTGCTGGACGGTGATCCGCGTTTCCAATTCGGCTTTTCCGTTTCGCAGCGCTGCTACCTCGGCGCGCTCCGAACGGAAACTGGCCTCCATTTGATCGCGCTCGTTCGTAAGCATCGCCATTTTCGATTCGAGCACTTCCGCGTTAGACTGCAGCACTCGAGCGCGTTGTTCCATTTCGACCCTACGCTCCCGCTCAGCAGCGAGGTCGCCCACCAATAGATCGCTGCTTTCGGAGCTCTGCCTTAACTTCGCTTCCGCTTCCGAGATCCGCGTTTGGAAGGACTCAGCTTGGAGGCGCAGGGACTCCGTCTCGGTTTGCAATACGCTCGCACGCTCCTGAGCTGCGGTCAGTTGCACGGACACACTTTCCATATCGGCACGTGCCGCATCGAGCTGAGTCTCGGCCCGCAGGTTCTCCTTTGCCAGAGCCGCCATCTCGGATTGGGTCGAGGCAAGATCTGCCGCCAGCAAGTCGTTGCGTTCCGTGCTCTGCGCTAACTCCGTTTGTAAAGCGGCCAATTGTAGGCCCGTCTCGAGTTCCTCAAGTTTGGGCAAACGGCCGCCCGCAAGTGCGCCGGCTCGAGCTTCCTCTAAGTCGCGCTCGGCGGTTTCGAGCTTCGCCTGCACCGTCGCAACGGCTTCGATCGAACGCGCGTGCTCGGCCTGCGCTGCCATGGTCCGCTCGATGGCGGCGTTCTGCTTTGCTAAACCGTCTAGCTCCAACTCGCGATAGGCATTCTCAAGTTCTCTGAACCGCGTACTTGCGGTTCCCAGCTCGACCTCCGACGCCCGAGACTGCTCCTCTAACCGGTTCATCGTTTCGCGCTGCGATTCGATCGTCTGCCGCAGCCCGAGAACTTCGCGCTCGCGACGTGCCGCCTGTTGCCTTATTGCCGTCAATTTGGTGTTTGCCGATAAGAAACGCTTTGAAATCGTTCGCAAGCGTTGCTCGTTACTCAGGGGAAAGGCTTTCAGAATGAACTGCAGCGTCTCGCTGTCGGGGTCGGCCTTGATCTCGGCGATGGTTCTGTCTTCAAAGTCGCGCGGATCCAGCGCGGGAACCAAATCGGAATCGGAAAACAGCGGTAGCGTTACGCGTTCGATCGTCTCGACGCGGAAGCCCGCCGTGAGAAAGAGTTCGTCGATCGTCTTGGCCGTAAAAAACCGCAGATGAGAGTCGTCCAGAATTCCGAGCTCTTGATAATCGAAGCGTCCTGATAAGAGTGCCAGGCGAATCGCACCGTGCGAGATGTTCGGAATAGATGCGACGACATAGCCGTGTTCCGATAGTAATGTTCGCGATTCGTCGAGGGTGCGCGCGGGTTCGTGTAGATGTTCAAGCACATCGCCAAAGATAATTTATCGAATTGCCGATCGCCGACAAGAGCCGGCATTACCGTCTCGTCGAGATCGGCGACGAACACCTTCGTGCAAAATTTGCGAGCTTCTTCGACCGCAATCGGATTGACGTCGATCCCGATCACGTCGCACTCGCGCTTGACCAACAGCCTGGCAAAGTCCCCGCTCGCACAACCAACATCGAGCACCTTCTTGCGCTCTCCGACCATCTCCAGCATGTGCGAGTAACTCGTATTTGGATCGGGCGGCGCGATCGTCAACTCAGTGTGCTTCGGATAGTTCTTTCGCGGCTTGAGCGTGCGTGAGTGCATTCTTTTCGGCTCCTGCGACGGCTGGGGCGAGAAGAGTTCGAGTGCGACGGCTCGGAGCCTTCGGGGAACGCGACGACGCCCGGCGAAAGTCGCCCCTTGTGATCGCGTTTCCTCAGACAGATCGCCCGAGCGTGTCGATCCTCGTTCTAACGCAGGAGCAGCTGGAACATCTTGCAGGGTGCCTGTCGCGGCTCGAACGCACGATTGACGCCGAACGGACTCCCTACGAGGTCATCCTCGTCTTCAACGGCACCGAACCGCGCGCCGCACAGACGTTCTTGAAGAGCGTTAGCGGCGTGCACGCGCACCGGCTCGCGCTCAACGCTGGCTTCGGCGGCGGAAATAATTACGCAGCGGCCCGAGCGCGCGGCGAGTTTCTCATTTTTCTCAACGACGACGCCGAGGTGGAACCGGGGTGGCTGGACGCCCTGGTCGACACCGCGCTCGCCCAACCGAATGCCGGTGCGGTCGGATCGCGCATTCTCTTCCTCGACGGTTCGCTGCAGGAGGCGGGCGGAATCATCTGGTCGGACGGATCGACGCACCCACTCGGACGCGGCGCCCGGCCCGGGTCGCTGGCCTACTCGTATGTCCGACCCGTCGACTACGTCTCCGCGAATGGGCTGCTCGTCCGCCGCGCCGATTTCGAAACGCTGGGAGGATTCGATCCCCGGTACTTTCCCGCGTACTACGAGGATGCCGATCTCTGCCTCGGCCTACGCCATCGGCTGGGCCGCGAGTTGCTCTACGAATCGCGCGCGGTCATCCGGCACGTGGAAGCCGCCAGTACGCCGGACAAAGCGTTTCGATCGTTTCTTTTCCGAAGAAATCAAGCCTTGCTCCGCGAAAAATGGGCGGATGTGTTGCCGCTGTACGCGGCGCCGGAGCCCGAATCTCCGGTTGCGGTCGCGAACGCAGTGCTGCGCCGGCGCGGCAACCCGACGCGCGTGCTCGTGATCGACGATCGCTTGCCGGATCCAGGGCTGGGATCCGGGTTCGTGCGGGCGCAAGAGCTCTTTGAGGAACTCGGTTGGGCAGGAGTGGCGGCCACGATCTACCCGAGCGACCGAGGCCATCCTCCAAAGGAAAACTCGCTCGCGGCGTTCGGCGTCGATGTCGTCGAGGAGAGCCTCGCCGATCACCTCGCGCGTCCCGAGAACCGCTACGACGTCGTGATCGTCTCGCGCCCGCACAACGCCGACCTATTTTTAGAGCTGCTGCGCCGCGCACAACCCAACGCCAGAATCGTCTACGACGCAGAGGCGCTCTACCATAAGCGCCTCTGGATTCAAGTTGAGCTCGAGGAGGACGACGAAAAGCGCTCGCTCCGCGAGGCCGAAGCGGCGGCGATGGAACGGGTCGAAACGCACGTCGCCCACTTTGCCGACGCGGTCGTCGCGATTTCGCACGAGGAACGCGACTGGCTCGAAGCAATTCCAAACCACGCGCCAGTTGAGCTCATGGCGCCACTGCTGAACGCCATCGAGATGGGACCAGCAGATCCGGAGACGCGAGCCGATGCGGTCTTCGTCGCCGGATGGCTCGGCGGCGACGACTCCCCGAACGTCGATGCACTGCGCTGGTACTGCCGGGAGGTGCTGCCGCACGTTCGCGGCGCCCTGCCGGGGTTCCGCACGCTCGTGACGGGAAAGAACCCGCCCCTTCCGGTCGCGCAACTGGCCGGGGAGAATGTCGTCCTGCTCGGGTTCGTTGCATCTCTTCGAGTTTTGTACAGCTCGGCTCGCATTGCCATCGCGCCTATTCGGATGGGCGCTGGGGTCAAAATCAAGACGATGGAGGCGCTTCAATACGGCGTACCCGTCGTGGCGACGACGGTCGGAGCCGAAGGCATGGGTCTGACGGACGCCCTTGAGGTCGACGTGACGGACGATCCGCGTGAGTTTGCCCGACGCATCGTGGCCCTCGCCACCGATTCGGCGGTATGGCTGGCGCGGAGGAAGGCGCTCGAAGCGCGCGTCGGGGCCTGGGAGACGCAGCGCGTCAACTGGGCGGACGTCGTCACGCGAGCGCTGGATCGCCCGGTGCGAAGTGCCGACGCGCTGCGCCAAACCAATATAGAACGGCGCGCCACTAGTGGATAGACGCAGTCATGGCCGAAACGGCAGACGCCTTCCTACGATCCTCCGGGGTTCACGCTGCCGAGGGGTCTCTGCGAGGGAATTGGCCCACCGGCAGGCCCAGAAAGCAATGAGCCGAATGGTAGGCAACGGCGACGCTTAGCTGGGCGTGGCGATCGCGAACGCTTCTCTTACTAAGGAGTTAATAGTGCGTTTTATCGGCTTTTACGCGAGTAGTGCACTCGCGGCAAGTCTCGTGCTTTCAGCCTGCTCCAGTGGCGGCACTTCCCAGGGGATCCCTAACGGCGGACTTCTCAGGCTATCCCCAACGGCGCGTTAGCAATCGTACACCCAATGCATCTCCGTAAACCGCCACGCGGTATGTTCAAGGTACGCAACTTACACCCTGATAGCCGGAATCCGTGTTCGAATTATCAGTACGGGTGTATCGACGTCAACCAACAGACTCCGAGCGGACCCTACATCGAGAATGTGTGCACAGCGACCGGGTATACGTGCGCGCCGGAATATTACCTGACCACCACGATCACGAACCTCAAGGGAAAGCCCAACCCCACAAGATGGAGCAATTACCGGAATCCCAACCCGTTCTTTACCGACACTACGCAAGATAACCAGAGCTTCCAGTACATCACCCTAACCGGGAAGCCATACAACATTAGGAACGAACGACAAAGCGGCCGCTAGTCTCTCGTATATTCAGTGTGATGGCGGCCCTGGTGCACCTGCTGGGGCCCGTGGACATTCGGGATCATACCGGTCAATAACTAACCCAGCGCATCTCGCAACGTGACAAACTAAGGGGTCCTGGCGACTGCCGGGGCCCCTTAGCTGCTTCTGGATAACTGCGAACGTGTGCGCATTGAGTAGATTCATGAGAACCTTGCCGATCAGCAACTTTCGATCTTCGCGTTTTGAGTCGGCTTGCCCGGCTGAATGAAGTGCACGGGCACTCGCTACGTGCGGTTCGACGTCGTGACGATCGAAGTGATGTGGGAGGTGCAGCGTTTGCTGGCCGCGCGCGGCGTACGTTCCCCGTTGGTCGTCACCAGCGGCTACCGGTGCGCCCAGACCAACGCGAACGTCGAAGGTGCGGCGCGCAACAGCCAACATCTCTACGCGAAAGCGGTCGACATGTACGTACCGGGCGTCCCGATGCGCGATCTCTTCGCGGCGTGCTGGTCGCGCGGTCTTTCGGGCGGCATGGGCTACTACGATTCGCACGTCCACCTCGACTCTGGGACGCGGCGCTGGTGGGTCGGCGATTAAGTGAGCGCACGTCGTGGGGCGGACCCGCGGCCGCAAGGAGCCACCTCTTTATCGCCGCCACGGCAAGCCGCTTGTTTCGTGGTTGACGCTCCCGACGGCGGCTGCCTATAATCAAGGGCTGTCTGCCGCCGGGTTCGGCCTGCGGCAGTTGTTTTTGTAAAGAGAGAAGTGTTTCGATGAAGCGGACGTACCAGCCGCATAACCGCCGCCGCAAGCGCGTGCATGGCTTCTTGGAGCGCATGAGCACCAGGAGCGGCCGTAACGTGCTCGCAAGGCGGCGCAAGAAGGGACGCCACCGCCTAGCGGTCTGATGCGCCGCTACGCCAGCCTGCGCCGCCGAGCGGAGTTTGCCCGCCTGCGACGGTACGGCCGGCGCGCCGCGGGCAGAACCCTGACCTTGTATCTCACCGATGCTCTTCCGCACGACGCCACGTCGGTGGTCGGCATCACCGTGAACAAAGCGATCGGAAAAGCCGTGGTCCGTAATAAACTGCGCCGTCGCCTCGCGGCCATCGTCGACGATGCGCTCGCACAATGCGGCCGCGCCCTCCGGTTGGTAATCGTCGCGCGCCCGAGTGCAGCGCAAGCCGATTTCGCTACGTTGCGCGCCGAGTTTTTGTCGGCGCTGCAGCGGGCCTGAGTATGCGTTTGCTTTTTGCCGCCCTCATACGCCTCTATCAGTTGACCCTTTCGCCGCTGCTGCCACCCGCTTGCCGCTTCTACCCGAGCTGCTCGCAGTACGCGCTCGTCGCGGTGCGCGAGCATGGGGTGCTGCGCGGCGGCTGGCTCGCAATCGCACGGCTTGCGCGTTGCCATCCGTGGAACCCCGGCGGGGTCGACTTCGTCGACGGACGCGGTACGTAAGATGATGCCGGCGGCCCTCCACCTTCTGCTCGCCACGTCGTGGCTCGATCCGATCGTCAACGTGATGTCGCAGGTCGTGCTCACGATCGACAAGCCGATCCAAAACTTGGGATGGACCCTTGTCATCCTCGCGGCGCTGATTCGCATCTTCTTCTGGCCGCTCAACACCGCGCAGTTTCGCTCGATGGTGAAAATGCAGCGTGTCGCGCCGCAAATCAAAAAATTGCAGGCGCGCTACAAAGACGACGCGCCGAAGCTCCAACAGGAGACGATGGCGCTCTACAAGCGCGAAGGCGTCAACCCGTTGGCGGGCTGCTGGCCGATGCTCGTGCAGTGGCCGTTCATTCTCAGCGTCTACTACGTGGTGATGAACCACAAGAATCTCTTCGAGAACCAGCATTGGCTGTGGATCGGCACCTCGATCTCACAGGCGTATCCGAACGTTCTCGCGACCAGCCTCGCCCACAGCGACGTGGTGCTGCTGGTCCTGTACGCGGTGTCGATGTATCTGAGCGTGCGCTTCGGAAGCATGCCCGCGACCGATCCGCAGCAGGCCCAGATGCAGCGTACGATGTCGTTCATATCGCCGCTGATGCTGGGATTCTTCGGCTGGCGCTATCACTGGCCGTCGGCGATGGTGCTCTATTGGTTCTCGTACAACGCCTTCACGATGGCGCAGACGTTCTACATGCTGCGCCGCTATCACGAACCGCTCTCGTTCGCCGATAACACGCACGTCATCACCGACGTCCCCGCTCCCGACGACGCGGCGGCCAAGGCGCTGCCGGGCACTTCCAGCAGCAACGGCGCTTCGGCCGCCAAAACGCCCAAACCCGGGCGCTCCTCAGGCTCCGGCCGTTCCAAAAAGAAAAATAAGAAAGGCGCATAGCGTCCACGCACATGCTCTACGAAGACGATTTCGAGTTCGAAGAACAGCCCGCCAACATCCGCGACCGCGCGATCCCCGGAACCACCGGAAGCGGCGGCGGGCGCGGGCGCGGCGGCGAACGGCGCGGCGGACGCATGCCCGTGCGGCGCCCGGCGCGACCGGCCGGTCCAAGCGCACCCGAGAGCGAGCTGCCCGATGCCGCCAAGCCCGCGCGCAAACTGCTCGGCGAGATCCTCTCGCTGATGGGGCTGGAGCATGTCGACGTGCACTACATTCCGCGCGCCGAAGGCGAGTATCTCGAGGTCAGCGGACCCGACCTGGGCATGCTGATCGGCCGCCACGGCAATACGCTCGAGGCGCTCAATCTGATTTTCAACAATATTCTCAACGCGGGCCTGCGCAACAATCGCCGCTATTACACGATCGACGCCGAAGGGTATCGCGCGCGCCGCGCCGAGCAGCTGCGTTCGCTCGCACTGGCAACGCTCGACCGGTGCGTTCGCGAGCGCTCGCCGCAGAGGCTCGAACCGATGCTTCCCTCCGAGCGAAAAATCGTGCACCTCGCACTGGCCGAATCGGAGTTGGTGCGGACCGAATCCGAGGGAGAGGAACCCGAACGCCGGGTCGTCGTCTTCCCCGTTTCCATGTCATCCTGAGCGGAGCATCGCTCCGCGATGCGAAGTCGAAGGACGCCTAACGTGAGACGGGGACACTAGCGTGTACCATCACGAGCAGGTCGGCAGGGTCTACATTACGCTCGGGCTGCTTTTGATCGTGCCTTTCGCGATCGGCATCGCCGCCAAATTCGCCCCCCTCCTCTGGTTCACCGTCGTTTTCGCAGCGATCTATTGGGCGTTCGCGCGATTGCGTGTCGACGTGCTGGCGGGCGGCGCGGCGGCGCAACTTCGCTGGGCGATGACCTTCGGCTGGCCCGGCGGACGCATACCGCTTTCCGATATCGCAAGCGCCGAAATCGTTGCGGTGACGTTTTGGATGGGCGTCGGGGTCCATCTCACGCTGCGCGGCTGGGTCTGGAACGTCGCGCTTGGAAAGGGCGTCCGCATCGTCAAGCGGGACGGCTCCGACGTGATCCTCGGCACCGACGATTCGCAGGGATTGCTCGCGGCGATCGAGCGTGCTCGCTGACGATACGATCGCGGCGATCGCCACTCCGCCGGGAAAAGGAGCGATCGCGATCGTTCGCGTCAGCGGACCGGACGCCGGCGATCTGGTCCGGCGACTGGTGCGCGCGCGCCACCCGCTTCGTCCCCGCGTCGCGGCCCTCGCCGAGTTCGTCGACGAAACCGGCCGTCTGCTCGATCGTGGGCTCGCGCTTTTCTTTCCGGCGCCGGAGAGCTACACCGGCGAGGATCTCCTCGAGCTGCACGTGCACGGCTCGCCGATCGTCGCCCGTGAGGTGGTCCGCGCGCTGATCGCCTGCGGCGCTCGCCAGGCGGAGCCGGGCGAGTTCACGCGACGTGCCTTTCTCAACGGCAAGATGGAGCTGCATGCGGCCGAAGCGGTCGCCGACGTCATCGACGCCGAGACGCGCGCTGCCGCGCGTGCCGCGCTCGCCAATCTCGGCGGCGGCTTGGCGTCAGAAGTTGGCGCGCTGCGCGCCCGGGTGGGCACGCTGCTCGAGGAACTCGCGGCGGCGATCGATTTTCCCGACGAGGTCGCCGAGCCCGAGCCGGCTCGCCTCGCGTCGGAAATCGCGAGCCTCGCGGACGCGCTGGATCGCCTGCACTCCGACGGCGAGCGCGGGCGGCTGGTACGCGAGGGGCTTACCGTCGCGATCGTCGGACCGCCCAATGCCGGCAAGTCGTCGCTGCTCAACGCCTTGCTCGGCGACGACCGCGCCATCGTCTCGGAAACCCCCGGCACGACGCGCGACACGATCGAGGAGACGATCGCAATCGAAGGCGTACCGGTTCGTCTCGTCGACACGGCGGGCATTCGCGCCCATGCCGATCGCTTGGAGCGCGCCGGCATCGAGCGGTCGCGGCGCGCGCTCGCTTCGGCGCGCTTGGCGCTCGTCGTTCTCGACGGATCGCAGCCGCTGGGAGAAGAGGCGCGCGCGCTGCTCGAGGAGACGAACGAACTGATGCGCGTGGTTTTTTTCAACAAGGCGGATCTCGGCGCGGCCGAGCCTGCCGTCGCCGATACGCTGGGCGCGATCGTCGGCAGCGTGCGCATCCCGGCGTCGCTCGAGAGCCTGCGCGCCGCGGTCGCGCGCGCCGGTTGGGGCGGCGAACTCCCCGACCTCGAGCGCCCGCATTTGGCGTCCGTTCGCGAGTTTGCAGCCGTGGACGAGGCGCTCGACGCGCTTGCGGCGGCGAGCCGCACGCTGGCCGCAGGTGAGCCAACCGACTTCGTCGCCGGCGAGCTGCATCGCGCGTTCGCGGCGCTCGGAAAAGTAAGCGAGCGTGACGCCGCCGAAGAGGTCCTCGGCGGGATCTTCTCCCGTTTCTGCATCGGAAAGTAACCGAAAAGGCTTCGCATGAACCGCACGCTTTTCGCGCTCCTCACCGTCGTCGTTCTCCTCGGGCCGGCCGCCGCCCGCGCCAAGGTTGCGTCGCAGTTCGGCGTCACGATCCAAAGTTGCGTCGTGAACAATAACGGCGGCGGTCAGACCAACGGCATCAACGTCGTGTACGACAACACGCACCCGTCGCCCGCGGTTGAGATCGATTTTCTCGTGCGTTACCACCACAATCGCGCGGTTTTAACCGACCGCGGAACGTTCGCGCAGGGAGCGCAGATCAACCACAATCTCACCAACGGCATGGTGGGGTTTGCGTGGCAGGGTCCCGATCCGTACGTCTGCACGGTCAAACGCGTCGTCTTGCAGAACGGTAAGGTGTTCCAATAGCCGCTTTTTAGGAAACTGATGAAGGAGTAGCGATATGGTTCAGGTTCTCGCTCGCAACTGGTGGGCGCTGCTGATCCGCGGCATTGCGGCCGTCATCTTCGGAATTTTGGCCTTCCTGTGGCCCGGCATCACCCTCGTCGTCATCGGCATCCTCTTCGGCGCCTACGCCTTCGTCGACGGCGTCTTCGCCATCGTTGCCGCGGTGCGCGCGGCGCAGGCGCACGAGCGCTGGTGGCCGTTCGTGTTGGAAGGCATCGTCGGATGGATTATCGCGGCGATCACGTTTTACGATGTCGGCATCACGCTCTTCGCACTCTACATCACGATCGCGGCATGGGCGTTCATTACCGGTATCCTCGAAATCGCGGCAGCCGTTCAACTGCGCAAATCGATCGCGAACGAATGGCTCCTCATCCTCGCGGGCATCTGCTCGATTCTCTTCAGCATCCTGATGTTCTGGCGTCCCTTTGCCGCGGCGCTGGCGATCATCTGGATCATCGCGGCGTATGCCGTCGTCTTCGGAATCATGATGATCGCGCTCTCGTTCCGGCTGCGCGCGCATCTCAATACGCCCGCCGCGGCAATCCCGTAAGGAGCGATACCGAATTGCGAGTCAATACGTAACCGTCTTGCTCGTGAATGAGGTCTTATGGCGGTGACGCGCGACGATGCGGCCGTCATCGTGGTCGGCGGCGGGCACGCGGGCGTCGAGGCGGCGCTGGCCGCCGCTCGCATCGGCGTGCCGACGCTGCTCGTGACGGGTGACCCCGAGAAAATCTGCACGCTGCCGTGCAACCCGTCGATCGGCGGCAGCGCAAAAGGTCAGCTGGTGCGCGAAATCGACGCTCTTGGCGGCGCGATGGGCGGCATCGCCGACCGCTGCAGTCTCCACGCGCGTTTCCTCAACGAGAGTAAGGGGCCGGCGGTTCGCGCACTCCGCCAGCAGATGGATAAGCCGGCGTACGCGCGTGCGGCGCTTGCCGAACTGCGCGCTCAACCGAATCTCACCATCGTGCCGGCGCTCGTCGAGGATCTCATCGTCGAAGGGGGCGCGATTCGGGGCGTCGCGTGTGCCGGCGGCGAGCGCTACTACGCGCGGCAGGTCGTACTCGCGACCGGAACCTTCTTAGGTGGTAAGTCCTTCCGCGGCGACGTCGTACGCGCCGAGGGACGCATCGGCGAGGCGCCGGCGAACGGGCTGGCCGAGGCGTTGCGGCGGATTGGCTTTCCGACCCGCCGCCTGAAGACCGGGACGCCGCCGCGCATCGACAAGACGACCATCGATCCCGCGGCGATGCACGCGCAGCCGCCCAGCCCGCATCCGCTGCTCTTTTCGTATCGCAGCGAACCGCGATTCGCCGGTCCGCAGTTGGTGTGTTACGTGACGCAGACCAACGAACGCACGCACGCGCTCGTGCGTTCGAATCTTCACCGCTCGCCGCTCTACGGGCTCGACCTCATCCGTGGTGTGGGGCCGCGGTACTGTCCGTCGATCGAAGACAAGGTGGTGAAGTTTGCGCACAACCCGACGCACCAAGTCTTCGTCGAGCCCGAAGGATGGGACGAACCGACGCTCTACGTCGGCGGATTCTCGACCTCACTCCCCGCCGAGGTGCAGCTCGAGATGTTGCGCACGCTCCCGGGACTCGAATCGTGCACGATGGCGCGCGCCGGCTACGCCGTCGAGTACGACATGGTGCCGCCGACCGAACTGCGCGACACGCTGGAGACGCACCGCATTGCCGGCCTCTATCATTGCGGTCAGCTCAACGGAACCTCGGGATACGAAGAAGCGGCCGCGCAAGGGCTCGTCGCCGGCATCAACGCGGCCCGCGCGGCGCGCGGAGCATCGCCCGTGCGCCTGGCGCGCAGCGACGCGTACGTCGGCGTGCTCGTCGACGATCTCGTCACCAAAGGCGTCGACGAACCGTACCGCATGCTCACCTCGCGCGCGGAGCATCGCGTCGTGTTGCGTCACGACAATGCGGACGAACGGTTGACGCGGATCGGACGCGAGGCCGGCCTCGTCGACGACGAGGCGTGGGACGCATTCGAGCAGCGACGGCGGCGTCTCCGCGAGGGAATCGCGCTCGCCCGGCGCACGCGAGTCGCTCGCCCGCACATCGGCGGCGACGCCTTCGATGCCGGCGCGACCGTCGCCGACGCATTGCGCCGTCCGGGCGTGCGGTTTTGCGACGTGAGCGACCGATTCGAACCCTCGCTCGACTCCGCAACCGGCGAACGCGTCGCGATCGAGATCAAATGCGAGGGATACGTTCAGCGCGAACTCGCCGCCATCGACAAGGCCGCCAAATCCGGCGAGGTCGCGATTCCCGACGCGTTCGATTATGCGTCGATTGCGGCGCTCTCGCGGGAAGCGCGTGAGAAACTCTCGCGGCAGCGGCCGCGTACGCTCGGCTCGGCGGGCCGCATCCCCGGTGTCACGCCCTCCGACGTGGCGATCGTCGGGCTTTTCGTTCACCGCGCGCGTCAAACCGCGGCGACTTGAGCGCCGGCGTCGCCGATCTGCTCGAGGCCGCCGGCGTCGAGCCCCGCCTCATCGCTCCGCTCGCGCGTTACGCCGGCCTCGTGCTCGAAGCGAACCGCTCGTTCAATCTCACGGGCGCGAAGACTCCCCAGGATTTCGTGCCGCATCTTCTCGACAGCCTCGCCGCCGTGCCGTTCGTCGGCGAAACGCTCGTCGACGTCGGCTCCGGCTCCGGCTTGCCGGCGATCCCGATCGCGATCGCGACCGGCGTGCCGCTGACGCTCGTCGAAGCGACCGCGAAAAAGGCTCGGTTTCTCGACCGAACGCTAGCGACGTTGGGTCTCGCCGGCGAGGTGCTCGCGCAACGTGCCGAAACGTCGGCGCGCGACCCGCGCCTTCGCGATGCCTTCGCGAGCGGCACGGCGAGGGCAGTTTCGGCTGCTCCGACCGTCGCCGAACTGCTGCTGCCGTTCATCGAACCGGGCGGAGTGGCAATCCTCCAACGCGGCACGATGGACGACCGCGAACGCAGCTCCCTGGCGGACGCCGCGCTCGTGCTCGGCGCCGAGATGGCCGAAGAGCATGCGATCGGCGATCAGCGCCGCATCGTCATTCTACGAAAAAAGACGGCGACGCCGCCGCGCTTCCCGCGCCGAGACGGCATCCCGAGCAAACGGCCACTCTGCATGTGAGTTTGCGGTTCCGTCAAAACCTTCGAAACGTGAGCGCCAAAAGCAGTCGCCTCGGCTTGGGCATCGCTTTGGGAGCCGCGATCGGCGTCGCGATCGGGGCGTCGACGCATCAGATCGCGGGGGGACTCGCGATCGGCGTCGCGGTCGGCGTCGCGCTGGGCGCCCTATTGAGCCGGTAACGCCGCGTCGTCGGCCTCGAGGATATCGAGGATTTTTGAAAGGTCGCCCCGATGCGCCATGATGGGGTGACGACTGCGAACGAGCTGCTGATCTTCCGGCGTCATTCGCTCGAATACGAACGTTTCGAGCTTGGCGTTGAGCGTCGACGCATGCTCAGGATCGATCCGGGCACGCAGCCACTCGATCAATGCGCCTTCGTCGGAAGATTCCGCGACCGCGCTACGCAGCTCGTTCATGTCTAATCCCACCCGCCGCACGACGTACGCGCTGAAGCCGGTGTCGTGATTGAGGAACGGACCGGGATTGCCGCCGGGAAGCTCGGCCCGCAACTTATCGATCGTTCGCGGAATGAAATAGAATCCCAACATCATCTCGCGCGGTCCGCGCGGCGGACGATGACGGAGATCGAGCGGCGTCATTGCCGCGATGATTCCTTGTCGGTAGACAAACGCTTGCGTCGTTCGGCGTTGACGAAATCGACGCGACGTCATGACAAAACCCAGCCGCGTCGCTCGCTAGAAGCAGCCGGCCTCGTGATCGTCGCCCGAGTGGCGTTTGTTCCTTTTGCGACACATTAAAAGTGTCAGAAAAGTGGCACTTAAGCGAGCTACGGCGTCGGAAAGCACGTCTCAAGGCCCAGTCCGGCGATGGGTGTTCCTAACGTGCTTCAGGGCCGGCTGATCACTGCGGCGACCGGCAGCGAAATGCCGGCGGTCGTCGTGAAGAGCAGCGTCCCTTGCGGATAGGAGTACGTCTGCAACCGGCTGCCGCTGTAGTCGGGGATAATGACGACTTCCGACGTTCCGGACCCGTACGTGATGAACTGCCCGATCGAGTAGAGGTTGCTCAGCGGCAGCGTTGCAACCAGCGTCGCCGTTGAACTGGTAATCTTCAACTGGTCGAGGTTTACGTCGCCGGTATCGCCCCACATCACGACCGGACCGGCGGGTTCCAGTCCGCTCGGCTCGTAAAGTTTTTTCGGGTCCAAGCCGCTCAACGTGAGCGTCTTGAGCGTCGTACCGGCCTTCCGCAGTTGCGCCACGAGGGGGTGGAATGAGCTGTCGTAGGCGTCGACGTCGAGGTTGCCCTTTCGATCGAACGCGCAGAACAGCGGCTCGTTCATCTGCGGGTCGGAATATTCAACCGGCGTGCCCGTCGGCGAGGGGTACACGAGGACGTTCCCGGGCTCGCCGCCGCTGGCATCGGTGAGATTCGTGACGGCGAGACGGCCGCTGGCGGCGTCGACCCCACACGCGTACGGCTCGCCGAGCACGTCGGTGATGACGTTTTTCGGCACGATGCTCGCGTACGCGTACTCGTCGACGACCCGTGCCGGACCGTCGGCAACGAAGACGTCGCCCTGCGCATCGGTGCATTCGCCGACTGGGCCTTGGAAACCGAAAATCTCGCCGACGAGCGTCAACGAGGATCCGCCCAAGCCGGAGTACATCGTGACGCTATTGGCGTTGGTCACGTAGAGCAGCTGCGGGTTGCTGACGTCTCGCCGCATCCACGAGGCGCGGGGCGGAACCTTCGCCGGCGCGTCGGGCCGCCGGAGAACCTGGCCGGCCGAGCTGGACGGACCGAGCGAAGACGGCGTCTGAGAACAGGCAGAAATCGCTACCGCCAGGCCAATAATCGTAGCAAAGCGAGATGTCACGGGAAGCCCTCCAATCCTGGCAGCATCATATTCGACCGGCATGCCAACGCCATGCCGAACTGACAGGGCACGTTGGTTTCACGTCGAACTTCCCGGTGAAACAACTCGGGGAGCTTCACTTGGACGCGACGCTGTCGGATTTCGAAAAAGGTATCATCCTCGGGCTGCTGATCGGTGAAGGTCATTTCGGCGGCGACGGAAAGCAGCCGCAGATCACGCTGCGCATGCACGTCCGGCACGAGCGCCTCATGCTTTGGCTCAACGACCGCATCCGCTGGTCGCGCCTTTACGGGCCGTATCATCACGGCGGCCGGCACTATTTCCAGCTAATGATCCGCGGTGAAGCGCTGCGCTCCGAACTCGCCCCCCTGCTCGCGGCGCTTCCCTGGAATGAAATCGACGACCACTCGCACGCTCGTTTTAGTGAGATGGTGGAGCGCTACCGGATACCATCGGAGGTTGTTTCACCGGGTAGTTCTACGTGAAACTTCGACCGCTCGACGTACGGCTCGCCGAGGTCCTGCCTGAGGGCTCGCTCTTTGTTGTCGGAGGACGGGTCCGCGACGAGATGCGCGCTGCCGAAACCGGATCGAGTGACGTCGGCGACTCGGACTACGTGGTGACCGGCGTGCCGCTCGAGGCTTTGGTCGCCCGCCTGGAACGGCTCGGACGGGTGGATCGTGTGGGTGCGTCCTTCTCGATCCTCAAGGTCACGGCCGACGGCGAGACCATCGATGTCGCCTTACCGAGACGAGAACGTTCGATCGGTCCTGGACACCGCGACTTTGACGTTCAGGGCGGTCCCGACGTGCCGCTGGAGGAGGATCTCGCCCGCCGCGACTTCCGCATGAACATGCTCGCACGCGCGTTGCCCTCCGGCGAGGTGATCGATCCCTACAACGGCGCGGAGGACATCCGCGGCCGCCGCATCGACATCCTCACCCCGCGTAGCTTTGAAGAGGATCCGCTGCGCATGCTGCGCGCCGCACAGTTCGCCGCCCGCTTCGAATACGCGCCGACTCCGGCAACCCGCGCCGCCATAACCGCCGCCGCGCCGCTCGTCACGACCGTCTCCGCCGAGCGCGTTCACGACGAGTTGACGAAACTCTTTACCCACGCCGACCGTCCTTCGGTCGGGCTCGAGCTGTTGCGCGACACCGGCGTGCTCGCCCATCTTTGGCCCGAGCTGATCGAGGGCGTCGGCGTCGAGCAGAACGAGTGGCACGCATACGACGTCTGGCATCACGCGATGGCGACGGTTGACGCGACGCCGCCCGGCGATTTGCTCCTTCGCCTAGGGGCCCTGCTGCACGATGTCGGCAAGCCCCGGACCAAAGCCGGCCCGCATTTCTACCGGCACGAGATCGTCGGCGCCGAGATGGCCCGCTCGATGCTGGAACGCTTTCGCTTCTCCAACGAGACCGTCGGGCGCGTCGAGCGGCTCGTGCGGCAGCACATGTTCTCGACCGACGAATCGATGAGCGACGCGGCGGTCCGCCGTTTCGTCCGGCGGATCGGGATCGATAATATCGAACACTTGTTTGCATTGCGCGGCGCCGACGTGCGCGGTTCCGGGCTTCCAGAGCGCGGCGACCATAACCGGCGTTTCGCCGTGCGAGTCCGTGACGAGATCGCTCGCAAGCCCGCATTCTCGATTGCCGACCTTGCCATCGGCGGCGATGACGTCATCGCCGCGATGGTCGCCCGGGATGAGGCGGCACGCGGTTTTCGCGGCGACCGCCGCGTGGGTGCGGCGCTGCATTGGTTATTCGAGCAGGTCACCGACGCGCCCGAGCGTAACGAGCGCACCGCGCTGCTCCGCCTCCTCGAAACGTATTGGCACGAATCGGAACGCGGTTCCGTAGCGAAGGGATGACAGAGTGGCGCGCATCATCGCACTCGTGAATCAAAAGGGCGGCGTCGGCAAGACTACGACCGCGGTAAATCTCGCTGCGGCCTTAGCGGTTCTAGGCCAACGAATACTCGTCGTGGACGCCGATCCGCAAGGAAACGCCACGACCGGACTCGGTATCGACAAAGCGCCATTGCAACGTGACGTCTACGACGTGCTGCTGCAAGAAGCGTCGATCGACGACGTCGCGATAGCGACCGAGATCGAAGGTCTCTCGCTCGTACCGGCGACGATCAACCTCGCGGGTGCCGAGATCGAACTCGTCTCGGCGATGTCGCGCGAGACGCGGCTACGTCAAGCCCTAGCGCCGATCGCCGAACGCTACGATTTCGTGTTCATCGATTGTCCGCCGTCGCTCGGCTTGCTTACGATCAACGCGCTCACCGCTTCGGATGAGTGTCTGATCCCCGTGCAGGCGGAATACTACGCGCTCGAAGGCCTCTCGCAACTCACGGCCGTGGTGGGGCGGGTGCGCGAAGCGCTGAACCCATCGCTGCGCGTCGGCGGGGTGCTGGTAACGATGTTTGACGGGCGGACGCGCCTGGCAGCTGAAGTCTTTGAAGAACTCGTCAAGTTCTTCCCGGAGCAGCTCTTTAAAACGCATATCCCGCGCAACGTGCGTATCTCGGAAGCACCATCGTTCGGCAAGCCTATTATTCTCTTCGACGCGAAGAGCCGCGGCGCTCAAGCGTACCTCGCATTGGCACACGAAGTGCTCGTGCCGATCGGAGCGCGCGCATGAGCGCGCCGCGGCGCGGACTTGGCCGCGGCCTCGGCGCATTGCTCGGCGATTCGGCGCCGGCCGTGGCCGAGCGCCAGTCGCCTGGGGAAATCCCCGTCGACCGCATCACGCCAAATCCGTATCAGCCGCGCAAGACGTTCGAGCGCGAGCCGCTCGACGAACTTCAAGCGTCGATTGCCGAGTACGGCGTGCTTGTGCCGATCATCGTGCGCCGCCGCGGTGACGGGTACGAACTGATTGCCGGCGAGCGGCGCTGGCGCGCCTGCGCATCGCTCGGGTTGCCGAGCGTTCCGGCGATCGTGCGCACCAGCGACGACCGCGACGCGCTCGAGGTCGCCCTGATCGAGAACCTGCAGCGCGAGAATCTCAATCCGCTCGAGGAGGCAGCCGGCTTTGCGCACCTCATCGACGAGTTCGCCCTGACGCAGGAAGAGGTCGCGCGTCGCGTCGGCAAGAGCCGGCCGGCCGTCACCAATGCGCTGCGGCTGCTCGCACTTCCGGACGGGGTCAAGGCCATGCTTGCCGACGGGCGGCTCTCGCCGGGCCACGCCCGCGCGCTGCTCGCCGCCGCTCCCGCCGATCGCCAGTCGCTCGCCGAGCGGGCCGTGCGTGATGGGTTGACGGTCCGCGCGCTCGAACGCATTGCCGCCCACGAGACGGTCTCCGCGCCGGCGCCGCGCGCGGCGATGCGCGCGCTCACGACCGACGAGGAGTCGTTTGAAAATCGCCTGCGCGAACGCTTCGCGACGCACGTCGCGCTGGTGCGCTATGGCCGCGGCGGGCGCATCGAGTTTCGCTTTTCGAACGAGGACGATTTGATGCGGCTGGGTGATCTGCTGCTCGGCGACGACGCACCGAAGTAGGGACGCGGCAATGGTTCCCATTACGCGCGTCCTCACGATCGCGATGGCGGCCGTCTTATGCTTCGCGCTGCTGCTTCCGCTCGCGCTTGCGCGTCACAATACGGCGTTTGCGGTACTCGTCGTCGCGCTCTTCGCAGCGTACGCCGCCGTCAACGTACTCTTATGGCGTCGTCTGAACCGGCGCGCCTAGCGTCCGGTTCGCGCGCGCGGCGCGCGTCCCGGCTGTACGGCGTTTACGCAATTCTCAACGAAGGCGGATCCGACCCGGTCGCGCTGGCGCGCGACGCAACGCGAGCCGGCATTCGCGTGCTGCAATATCGCGCGAAGCACGGCATCGTCGCTGGCACGCTGCGCGCGCTGCGCGACGTCGCAAACCAAAGCGGCGCGTTGCTCATCGTTAACGACGACGCCGATGCGGCGCTGCGCTTCGATTGCGACGGCGTCCATCTCGGGCCGGGCGATCGTGGTTTCGACGATATCGCGCACGTTCGCGCGTCCGTCGGCGATCGGTTGATCGGCGTTTCCTGCGGAACGCTCGAGGAGGCGCGCGCTGCGAACGCAGAGGACGTCGATTACTTAGGCGTCGGCTCCGTCTTTGCAACGACTTCGAAAGGCGACGCCGGAGACCCGATCGGCATCGACGGGCTGCGATGCATCGCGCCCGCGAGCCGCTTCCCGGTGGCGGCGATCGGCGGCATCGACGAACGGCGTCTGGCGGAGGTCGCGCGTTGCGGCGTCGCAATGGCGGCCGTGATCGCGGCGATTTCCGCGGCTCGCGATCCGGCCGAAGCGGCGAAACGCCTCGTGCGCGCCTGGGAAGCGGCGATGCGATGATCGTGCTCTCGATCGGCACGACCCACCCGTGGAACGTCGCTGGGACCGGCCGCGACGTGGTGGTCGCGACACGGTGGGGTGCGCGCGTCTTTACCGCCGTAGCGGCGGTGAGTGCGCAAGATGCGCGCGGCGTGCGTGCCCTCCATCCCGTTCCGGTCGAGAACCTGCGCGAGCAGCTGGCCACGCTGCCCTGGGACGCCGCCGGCGCCGTACGCGTCGGCGCGCTGGCGAGCGCCGAGAACGTTCGCGCGGTCGCCTCGGCGCTGCGCGCGCATCCCACGCTCGATGCGATCGTCGATCCGGTCTCGGCCGCCTCTCGCGGCGGGCGGCTCTGCGACGCCGAGGCGCAGCGCGAAGTCGCCGAAAATCTCGCCACCTTGCCCAACGTCGTGCTCACGCCGAACGTCGTCGAAGCTGCAGCGCTGCTCGGCGTCCATCCGGTCACGCGTGAAACGATTGCCGGTGCGGCCGTCGGGCTGCAGCAGCGCGGCGCGCGCGCCGTGCTCGTCACCGGGGGCGATCTCGAGGGGGATCCCGTCGACGCGCTGGCGACCGCCTCGGGCGTCGAACTCTTCTGCGAGCCGCGCATCGCGGGCGAGATGCGCGGAACGGGCTGCACGCTTGCGATGGCGCTGGCCTGCGAGCTCGCGGCCGGCACGCCGCTCGCGCAGGCCGTCGTCGCAGCACGTGCGTTCGTGCGCGCGGAAATCGCACGTCACTAGTCTCCCAATCGAAGGCGGAGGTCGCCGCTCGCGAGGCGTGCAAAGCGGACGCCCCATGACCGCCAGCACTACCGTCAAGAAGCCGCGCGTCATGTCGGGATCGCGGCCGACGGGCGGCCAGCACATCGGACATCTCGTCGGCGTGCTGACGCAATGGGCGAACTTTTGCGATACCGCCGACGCCTTCTTCGAGATCGCAGACCTGCACGCGTACACGACCGAGTTCGAAGATCCGCAAAAAATTCGCGCCGCGCGCAACGAAATGGTGGCCGTCTGGCTGGCGGCCGGCGTCGATCCGCAAAAATCGACGATCTTTCTGCAATCGGGCGTCCCCGAGATTGCCGAACTGAACGTCTTGCTGTCGATGATCACGCCGGTTTCGTGGCTCGAACGCGTGCCGACGTACAAAGGACAGATCGACGCATTGGGACCGTCGATCGCCACCTACGGGTTTTTGGGATATCCGCTGCTGCAGCTCTGCGACATCGCGATCGTGCGCGGCGAATTCGTGCCCGTCGGTCGCGATCAGCAGGCACATTTGGAGTTCGGGCGTGAGGTCGTTCGCCGTTTCAACCACCTCTACGGCGACGGCCAAGAGATTTTACTGGAACCGCAAGCGACGCTTTCGGAGTTTCCGGAAGTCCCGGGAACCGACGGACGCAAGATGAGCAAGTCGTACGACAACGCGATCTTCATCGCCGACGACGAAGCCGCCACGGAGAAGAAGGTGCGCGCGATGATTACCGATCCGCAGAAGATTCGGCGGGGCGATCCGGGTCGGCCGGAGGTCTGCCCGGTGTTCGCCCTGTGGCGTTTCGTCAATCCCGTGCGGCTCGACGGGATCGCCGCGGCCTGCCGGAGCGGCGCACTCGGCTGCGTTGCGGACAAATCCGAGTTCGCCGCTGCGCTCAACGCCTATCTCCGTCCAATTCGCGAACGTTACGCGATGTATCGAGACGATCCGGCCCAGGTGGAGCGGATCATCGAAGAGGGCACCGAGCGCACGCGCGCGATTGCCGCGGTGGTGCTCGCCGACGTGAAGCGCGCGATGAAACTCTCGTAAGCGCTCATCGAGCGCTCATCGTTCGGGGCTCCAGGGAAATGGCTGGACGTCCGCTGAAGGCTCGGCCAGGTTCAAGGAGGCACGACGGACCAGTGGACGTTCTGAGCGAGCGGCTTGCCGCGGTTACCGGTTCGCCGGCGATCACGCGGGCAAAGCCGCTGCGCGTCTGCCTCATCAACCCCCGATTCGAACCATCGTTCTGGGGGTTCGATTTCACGTTGCCGATGCTGCCGGGCAACAAACGTTACTGGAGCACGCCGGGTGCTTTTCCAACCCTGGCCGCGTTGGTTCCGGAGGGCGTTGAGATCGAACTCGTCGACGAAAACGTCCGGTCGATCGATTGGGACGATCTTCGGCGCTTCGACATCGTCGGCTTAACCGGAATGATCGTCCAGCGCGACCGAATGGTCGAAATTCTCACGCGACTGCGCAACCTGCCCGCTCTCGTCATCGTCGGCGGACCGTACGTCACGGTCGCGGAGACTGCACTCGCGCCGCTCTGCGACGTGCGCTTCATCGGCGAAGCCGACGAGAGCTGGCCGGCGTTTCTCACGTCGTTTGCTAACGGCGAGGCGCCCCTCGAGCGCTACGAGCAAGCCGAAAAGACCGACATGAGCAAGGTTCCGACCGGGCGGTACGATTTGCTCGACATGTCGCGTTACGGAATGGCAACCGTCCAGTTTTCGCGCGGATGCCCCTTCCAATGCGAGTTCTGCGACATCATCACGATCTTCGGCCGAAGGCCGCGCCTGAAAACCACCGAGCAGTTTCTCGCCGAGCTCGACGCCGTCCAGCGTACCGGCGCGCGCCTCTGTTTTCTCGTCGACGATAACTTTATCGGCAACAAGGTCGCGGTCAAGAAGATGCTGCCGCACTTGATCGAGTGGCAGAAACGCAACGGTTATGCCATGCAGCTCTATACCGAGGCGAGCGTCAATCTGGCCGACGACGCTGAACTCATCGAGATGATGGTGCAGGCGAACTTCCGCCAAGTGTTCGTCGGCCTGGAGTCGCCGCGCGCCGAATCACTCATCGAGACGTTGAAGTTCCAGAACACGCGCGGCGATTCGCTGCTCGAGAAAATCGGCCGAATTCGCGACGGCGGTCTGGTCTTGCAGGCTGGTTTCATCGTCGGCTTCGACAACGACGACCCTCGCATTTTCGATGAACAGTACGAGTTCATCGAAGAAAGCGGCGTCGGACAGGCAATGGTCAGCATTTTGACGCCGATTCCGACGACGCCGCTCTACGACCGCCTCAAGGCGGAAGGCCGATTGAACTACACCGATCCGGAAGTCGCGTTCGTTCCGAAACTCATGACTCAGGCCGAGCTGCGAACCGGGCACGCCGACCTGATCCGCCGGCTCTACGAAGCGCCGGTGTTTTTCGGTCGCGTTTTCAAAGGCTACCGTTCGGCCACGTTTCGCGCGCGACGCCGAGCGCTGGACCGCGCCGCCGGCATGACGGGCTTCCGCTCGACCGTCACCCGCAATTTTGGCGCTCTGCTCGTCGTTTTGCGGCTGGCGCGCGAGTTGACTCGGAAGTCCGCGTTCTGGCGTTTGTTTCCGCAATACGTTCGGCTCTACGTCGACGAGAATCTCGCGATGCGCGGCGAGCGCATGCCGCTCTACCAGTTCGTATCGCTGTGCCTCATGCATTGGCACTTCTATAACATCGCGCGGCGCCCGCACAAAGGTAACGTCGGCATCACCGGCGAGGTTGAGATCTCGCCCGCTCGCGCTACCGTTCCATCACACTAGGGCGTGTGTAACACAACGTGATTGAGAGAACGGACCCATGTGTGTCGCCCTTTCAAAGTTCGAAGGCGTACTGAACGAGCAAGGATCGGCCTCGCCGGAACAGACGGCCGTTTCAGAGCGGGAAGTCGCGAAACTGCAAGGCAGCTGGCGTCAGGTCCATAAGGAGGCTGACGGGATCGAAAATCCTGACGACGAGTTTGACGTTGGGGCAGTAACGACGTTCTCCAGGCACTCCTTCACCGTTCGAAATTTGGACGGGTCGGTTGCGCTCAACGGTACGTTCTCCATAGATGCATCGGTTAGCCCGAAAGCTATCGACTGGGTCGACTCCATCGGCCCGGACGCGGGGAAAGTCTTGCCGGCAAGCTACACGTTAGAAGGAGATACATTCGTCTTCATTGCAGGCGACGAAGGAGCGCAGCGTCCAACCGCATTCGTCACTACGATCGGGCAAACGATGCGCACGTTCGCACGGGTGCGTCTCAACGGCTAGCTCCATCTCGCCTTGATCGCAGAAGCGCCGAGAGTTTTATGTTAACGCGCCCGAGTGTCCCATCTCACTAGTTGAGCGAAATTCGGGGCGGCGGCGGTAACGGTTCGCCGGATTCCGGCGGGGGCGGCCGGCGCGCGCGAAAAACCGCCGCCATTGGAAATCCGACGAGCAGCAGAAACGGAAAGAGAAAGAGCCGCCCGTTTGAGATCGCGTAGACGAGGGCGGCTACGAGCAGCATCAAACCCAACGCCGCAACGATGCGCACCGCCGCACTTGCCGCGTTCATCGGCGGAGGCTACGCCTTAAAGCGCGGCAACACTTTCGCAATTTGCTCGAGCGCCCAATCGATGTCTTCGAGCGAGGCCGCGTACGAAAACCGGAGATATCCTTTGCCCGCCGCGCCGAACGACGAGCCGCCGCCGCACGCAACCCCGCCTTCTTCCAAAAGGAACTTCGCGAGCGCGCGATCGTCGCCGGTGATCGCCGACACGTTGGGAAAGGCGTAAAACGCTCCTTCGGGGAGCGTGCACGACATGCCGTGGATGTCGTTGAGACCGGCGACGAGCCGGTCGCGCCGCTGACGGAACGTTTCGTTCATGCGCCGCACCGGTTCGTCGGGTCCGGTCAACGCGGCGATGCCGGCCATTTGGACGAACGCGGTCACGCAGCTGAACGTGTTGTTGTTGAAGAGCGTCACGGTCTTCGCCAGCTCGGGCGCCATGATCGCGTACCCGAGCCTCCAGCCCGTCATCGCGTATGCTTTCGAAAAACCGTCGACCACGATCGTACGGTCGCGCATGCCGTCGAGCGACGCGATCGAAACGTAGTCGCTGTCGAGATAAAAGTTGCGGCTGTAGATTTCGTCGGCGATCACCATAAAATCGTGCCGCTGCGCCATGTCGGCGATCCGCTCGAGGTCGCCTTTCGTCAGCACCCCGCCTGTCGGGTTGTGCGGCGAGTTGATCACGATCGCTTTGGTACGGCTCGACACGCGGCTCTCGAGCTCGTCGAGATCCATTCGCCAATTGCGCGATTCGAGCAAGGGAATTGCGTGAACGTTTGCCTGCAGATAGCTCGCGCACGATGCATACGCGGGATACGCCGGATCGAAATAAATAAAGTCGTCGCCGGGATTGAGCAGCGCCGAAAGCACGTTCCAAATCACCGGTTTCGCGCCTGGTGCGACGACCACGTTCTCGATCGTATACGCGGGTGCGATTCGACGAAAGCGTGTGGCGTAGTCGGCGATCGTCGACCGCAGTTCGGGAATGCCCGCCGACGGCGTGTAGTGCGTGTGACAGTCGTATAGCGCTTCGGCGGCGGCCTTCTTGATGTGATCCGGCGTGTCGAAATCGGGCTCGCCGATCTCCATATGCACGACGCGGCGTCCTTGCGCCTCGAGCTGGCGCGCGCGAGCGAGCACCTCGAACGCGTTCTCGGAACCGAGGCGCTCGACGGCGGCGGCGATACGATCTTCGTGAACTGCGAGCATCGTGACTCCTTCAGGCATCGGCACAACGATTTTGCGTCAAGGGGGCCATTCGCGGGCGGCGAAACGTCATCGCGTCATGCGCGCCCTGTCGGAGGTCTTCGCGCCCGGCGCTCCGACGCTGCCGGAGGGCCTCCGGACGCTCGTGGTTTCGCCCGAACGCGAGCTGGAACCTGGAATGACGGTGTACGCCGCGTTCACGTTTCGCAACCAGGGGGGCGCTCCCGCTACCGGCGTGCGCGTCCGCTTTACGTTGCCCGAGGGACTGCTCTACCTCGTCGGCAGCGGTAAGCTCGGCGGTGAGATACTCGACGACGAACTCGGAAACTCGCCCATTCTATCGAGCGGCGGCGCCGACATCGGCGACGTCGCTTCGGGGGAAGAGCGCACCGTCGTCGTAGCGTATAGCGTCGCAGGCGCAATCGAAAACGGTACGATGATTGAAGTGCAGGCGGCAGTCGCCTCATTCGAGCTGGCGCCGGTCGGATCGAACGTTGCCCGTCTCGCGGTGCGCAGCCGTCCGCAACTTCGGAACGCGCTGACGATCGTCTCCTTGGAGTCCCGCGACGCTCCGGTTCCGGGCGCGACCGCCGAGGCGATCGTGCGCGTGCACAACGCCGGCGAATCGAGCGCGCACGACGTCGTCATCGTAGCTCCAATTCCCGACCTCGCGAGTTACGTCGGCGGATCGGCGCGCGTGAACGGCCGCGAACTCGAACGGGAACTCGGCGCCGCTTTCGATCGCGTCTACGCGCCGGTCGTGGTGCGCACGCTGCCCGCCGGCGCATCGGCGACGCTGACGTATCGCATTCGCATCGAGGCGCCGTTAGCCGATGGGGCGGTCGTCGTTGCGCGCGCCGAGGTGGCATCGCAAGAGACGCCGGCGTTCGAGCTGGCTCCAGCCTCGCTCACCGTACGCTCGGCGCCTAATTTCTTCGGAGACGAAACGTCGTTACGCGTGGAGCCGTCCGTCGAAGCGCGGCCGGGTAACCGGCTCGCGCTGACGGTCAATGCGTGCAACGCCGGCTCGGCGGCGGCCGAGAACGTGACGGCGGCGCTCGAACTGCCCGACGCGCTCGTGCCCGTGCGCGGTGCGTCGACCGTCGACGGCCGCCCCGTGCGCGAGCGCCGCAAGGACCCGTTCCACTTCGAACTTGGCTCCATCGACGCCGGTACGACCATCGTGCTACGTGCCGAAGCGACGGTCGCCGCACCGCTTGCCGACGCTACCGCGCTGCACGTCGCCGCGGTTCTCTCGTGGGAGCCGGCACGCGAAAGCGATTCGCGTCGCTTGGAAGCGAGCGTCTTGGTCCGATCCGAGCCAGCGCTGCCGGCCCGCCGCAACGTGCTGCAACGCGTAAGCGGCGCATCGGTGAAGCCCGGCGGCGAAATCGAAGCCGTCATCGCCGTTGCCAACGACGGGCCCGCCGCCGCTTCGGATGCGGTGCTGCACGTGCGCACCGATCCTGCACTCGACGAACTGCGCGTCTTCGAGCGCACGTCGCGCCTGCCGCTCGACGGCGACACGGCCGATCTCGGCACGCTCGACGCATACGCGAGCCGGCGGCTTACGCTGCGCGCACACGTACGCTCGCCGTATCCCGATCGCACCGAGATACGCCTCGGCGCGAGCCTGCACACCCGCGAACTCGGCGAAACGCCGCTCGGCGACATCTTCTGGCTCGTCGATTCGCACCCGGCGTTCGACGCTGCGACTTCGCGGCTGGAGCTGGCGAGCGATGGGGTCTTGCGGCCCAACCAAATCGCCGAGGTCGACGTCGCACTCGTCAACGCCGGCACCGACGTCGCGCACGACGTGCGCCTGCGCCTCTACGTGTCTCCGGAGGCGCGTCTGGAGAGCGTCGAGGGCGCAGTGCGCGAGCGATCGGCGCTCGTCTTCGGCGAAGTTCGCGCGGGCGCTCACGCGCGAGCGCGCTTGGGGCTGCGGCTGTTGCGCAGTATCGCGCGCGAGCATCCGGTCACCGTCGACGGCGTCGTCACGGCGACGGCGATGCTCCCCGTGCCGCTCGCTCGGTTGACGATCGCGACCTCCGCGCAGCCCGATTTTTCGGTCGGATCGCTGTCCAGCGAGCCTGCCGGCTTCGTCGACGCCGGCGAGACGATCGAATGGACGCTGCACTTACGTAACGGCGGCGACGGTCCGGCGCGGCGCGTTTGTGCATCGGTCGCGCGTCCTGCGTCGCTGATCTACGTGCCGAACTCGACGACGGTGAACGACGTCTCGATTCGCGACGCGGGCGCGGCAGCGCCGTTCGCAGCCGAGCCCGGCATCGCGCTCAACGACGTCGATCCCGGCGTCGAAGCGACGATTCGCTGGCAGGACGTCGTGCACAACGGCCTTCCCGCGGGTGAAGCGATCGACGTGAAAGCGCGCGTTCGCTACGACGACGAACGCGAAGACGAAATCGCTGCCGAAGAACTGCACGTGCGCGCGACGCCTGCATTCGCGAACTCGATCGCGGGGCTGCCCTTCGGTCTCGACGGCATGCTCGGGCCTGCCTTCGGCCGCGGCCGTCGCGCGCTCACCGAAGACCGTTTCCTGGAACTTCCGCCCGCGACGCCGGTCGCCGAACGCAACGGCACTACAGGGATCGCGCTCGAATCCGGGATGTCCGCGATCGCCGCACGTGCCGGTGGCGACGCACCGCGCGCCGGAACGCTGCTCGAGTTCTCGCGCGATCGGCTTGTGCGAGTCGCACGTTTTCTCGAAGAAGCGCGCTTCGAAGGGTTCGTGACGCACCTGTTTGCGGTCCGAGCCTTCCTGCCCGACGCCGTCGGCGACGCACACACCGGCGCGCTCGCCGCACTGCGCGACGCTTTGCGCGACGAGCTCGACCGGCTCTTCATCAAGCTGCGCCTGCCCAACTACGCGATCGCCGCGCGCGACGTCGAAACGCCGTCGCTGCGCTCGGTCGTCGAGCGGCTGCTGCACGAAGCTGCATCCGCCCGCGGCACGCCGGCCGGGGCGCCCGATCCCGCCGCCGCGCTCGCCGGCACGTTCGAACCCGCGGCGCTCGCCGAGTTCGCCGATCGGCTCGAAGCCGCCGAACTGGCCGGCGCGACGACGTGGGCGGCGCTGGCGCGCTTGCTGCCGGAATCGACTCCCGAGTTCGCACGCTACCGCGCGCAATTGTGCGACCGGCTCGACGCCATGACGGAGTTGGAGTCCGCGGAGTTCGTCGCCGCGCTGCAGCGCGATCGCGACGGCGCACTCGACGCCGCACTCGACGACGTGCTCGCCGGCCTGAACGCGGCCGCGCGATGATCCTCGCCGCGGCGGTCGTCGCGGCCGTGCTGATTCTGGCGATGCTCGTACTTTTCGCAGCGCGCGTGAGGCCTCGTCCCGTCGTCGCGCGATCTGCCGGCGGCGACACGTGGACCGATGGCGCCGGCAACGATCTCGCCGGACTCTCGGAATCCGAACGCTGTGACGTCGCCTTCGCGATCGGCGCACTGGACGACGACGCGTCGCGACCGCTGCTCGAACGCGCGCTCGAGGACTCGTCGGAAGCGGTCGCCTTAGCGGCCGCGCACGCGCTCGCGCGCCGCGGCAACGCCGATTGCGTCGAACGCTATTTCGCCGCGAATCCCGGAGAACGCGCGTCGCGCATCTCGGCGACGCTCGCGCTGCTCGCCTCGTCGGCGTAAGCGAAGCGCCGAACGAGTTCGATGTGCAGTCGAAGGGCGAAGCGCGCATCGGCGAGGTCGCGAGGGGACTCCGACGCGCGCTTCAATTACGGCTTCTTGTGAAAGTAATCGACGAGAATTTGACGTGCGATCGGCGCGGCGACTTGCGCGCCGTACCCGCCGCTGCGATCGACGAAGACGGCCACCGCAATTTTCGGGCGATCGCTCGGCGCCCACGCAACGAACCACGTCGTATTCGGCCCGTTGCCGCCGGCGGTCTCGGCGGTGCCGGTCTTGCCCGAATACCGTAATCCCGCAATCGCCAATCCGTAGGCGGTGCCGCCCGGATCGGTAACCTTCGCCATGCCGGCGCGCACCGCCGCGAGCGCCTCCGGCGTCACCGGAACGTTGCGAATCACTTCCGGCGAGAGGCGTTTGACGATGCGGCCGCCGGGCGAACGGATCTCGCGCACGATCTGCGGCTTGTAGAGCGTCCCGCCGTTGATGACGGCCGAGGCGACGTTGACCATCTGCAGCGGCGTGGCTTGCATCGCGCCTTGACCGATCCCTAAAAAACACGATTCGCTGGGCTGCATCGGAACCCCGAACGTGCGCATTTCCCACGCATTGGTCGGCCAGTTGCCTTCGTTTTCACCCGGCAAGTCGATGCCGCTCTTCGCATCGAGACCGAACGCAAGCGCGTACTTGCGCAAACGTTCGTTACCCAGCCACCACGAAAGGCGAAAGAAGTAGCCGTCGCTCGACGCCGCCAGCGCCGGAACGAACGTCGTGTTGCCGAGACCGCCTGAGGCGATGTCGCGCGCATAGTAGCCGCCGCAGTTCCAGCCGCCGGTGTCGTAGACGACTTGATCGACTTTGACGACGCCTTCGGTGAGCGCTGCCGATCCGGTGACCATTTTGAACGTCGACCCCGTCGGCGTCGCCGCCGCGATCGCGCGATCGAAGAGCGGTTCGCTTGCGTCGGTGAGATAATGCTGTACGCGTTTGAAACGATCGCTCGCGAAATCGCGCGGATCGAAATTGGGATAACTCGCCAGCGCGAGGATTCCGCCGGTCCACGGATCCTCCACGACGACGGCTCCGGAGAGTCTGCGCCCGTGTCCCCAGGAGGCAATCTCGCCGGCGAGTGCGTTCTCGACGATCTGCTGGAGCCGCCAATCGAGGTTGGTTACCAGCGTATCGCCGGGGACGGCAGGTTGCGAGGATATCGTCGAAACGACCGCGCCGGTCGCGTCGACGAGTTCGCGTTCGCCGCCCGGCACGCCGCGCAGGTATGCATCGTAAACGGCTTCCAGCCCGTCTTTGCCGACGACGTCGTTGGGTGAGTAGCCCTCGTTTTTGAGCCGCTTGTACTCCTGCTCCGCGATCGCTCCGACGTAACCGAAAAGATGCGAGCCCAGGGCCCCGTACGGGTAGTCGCGCGTCGGCTGCACTTCCAAATCGACGCCGGGCAGTTCGCTGAGCAGCTCCGAAAGACGCGCGACCGTCGCAACCGGAAGATCGCTCGCGAGCACGACCGGGCCGTACGGTTCGCCGGCGACGACCTCGTCGAAATCGCGGTAGTTTACGCCGCGGTGATGGAGCAATCGGAAACGCAGCACGCCGGGATCGACCCCGAGCGTCGCCGCCAGCGTCGCCAGTTCGCCGTCGATGTCGGCGATTTGCGAGGGAATCAATCCGACGACGAATGAGGGACGGCTGCGCACGAGCACCGTGCCGTGGCGATCGTAGATGACGCCGCGCGGCGCCGCGACCGGAATCAGGCGCACCTGATTGGCTTGCGCCGCGGCGCGATATTTTTCGCCGTCGATCAACTGCACCTGAACCAGGCGGACGACGAGCGCGATGCCCGCGGCCAGCATGCACGCGACGAGCGCCGCAACGCGCCACACCGGCCGCTCCCACGCCGGCGGTTTCGGCGGCCGGTTCGGATTCATGCCGCGCGCGGACTGATGCGGCGAACGACGAGCGTCGCCGCAACGATCAGTGCCGCGTTAAGCACCGCCGCAACCAGCGCCTCGCGGGCGTGCATCGCACCCAAGCCCGGCGGATAGCCTTCGAACGACATGATCGCCCAAAAGAGCAGCGCGCGCAGCAGGGTCGCGATGATGGTAATGGCGGCCGCCAACGGAACCGAGTCGGCGAAGAAACCGCGCGACAGAATGCCCGCGGTGACGGCGGCGACTAACGTCGAGATCGTCCACGCCGCACCGGTCGTCGCGGAGAGCGCGTCTTCGCAGAGCCCGGCGGCAAGCCCATACGTCGCCGCCCGCAGCACGTCGACGCGAAGCGCGTACCACACGACGACGGCCAGCACCACGCTCGGAACGACGCCGCGAATCGCGACATCGTGCACGAGCGTCGACTGCACGACGACCGCCGCCGCGAGCCACGCCGCCGCGACGTACCAGCGCGGCCCGACGAACGGTGCCGCCTGCGGTTTACCGCGGAATGACGACAACGCGATCGAGGGCGCCGAGATTCACCGCCGGCGTCACCACCGCCGTTTGGTAGAGCGTTGCGTCGCCGCGCTCCGTCGCGCTGACGATACCGATCGGCATGCCCGAATGGAACGACCGCCCCTCGCCGGTGACGACGACGTCGCCCGCTTTCAGCGGTGCGTCCTGCGACACGTACTCCAAGCGCACGCTGCCGAGATTGCCGCGCGCGATTCCCCACCATCGGCCGCGGCGTACGACCGCCGGTATTCGGCTCGTGTAATCGGTGACGAGCACGACCGTGCTGGTCAGCGGACCGGCCGACGCGATTCTGCCGACCACGCCGTTTGCTGCGACGACGCCGTCGTCGCGCCGCACGCCTGCGTTCGTTCCACGATCGATCGTCACCGCGCGCGATTCGTTCTCGGGCGGAAAGCCGATGACTCGCGCTTCGATGCCATGGTAAAGATCGAGCGAGATGCGAACCCCGGCCTCCGCCGCGTAGGCTGCCGCAAGTTCGTGCAGTCGCGCATTCTCGGCCGACAGCGCGGTATTCGCGGCGCGCAGCCGCGCGTTATCGCGCTCGAGTTGCGGCACTTCGACGATCGCGGCGGCGCCGCCGCGCACGCCGCTCGCCGTGATGGAAACCGCGCTCTGCGCAAGCGCGAAGAGCGACGTCGCGACCGCCGAGATCGGACTTTCGGTCCTCGCGCGCTGCGCGTTGATTTGCACGAGCGCGACCAACGCCGCCACGATAATGAGGCTGATCAGCGCGAGGAGTCTGCGTTCGTCCCGGTACGTGAAAATCGGCCGCTCCCAGGGGTGCGCGCGGCCGAGGCCGCAGTAGAAGGAGCCACGGGATTCGCGGCCGGAAGCGAAAATCCCAACCGGCGCACGGTTCGAACGAAGCGGGCGAGCGGGAATCCCATCACGGTATAAAAGTCGCCGCCGATCGACTCGACCAGTGCCGCGGCTCGCCCTTGGATGCCGTAGCCGCCGGCCTTGTCGAGCGGCTCCCCGCTCGCTACGTACTCGGCGATCTCGCGATCGTCGAGCGCGTAGAACCGTACGACGGTCGTCGAGAGTTCCTCGACCGATGCGACGCCGGGCACCGCGAGCGCGAATGCCGTGTGGACGCGATGCTCGCGACCGGAGAGCAGCCGCAGCATCCGGCCCGCATCCACGGCGTCGGCGGGCTTTCCGAGCGCCAGGCCGCCCAGATCGACGACCGTGTCGGCCGCCACCACCGGCAGCGCAGCGCCGTCGCCGGCAGCGCAGGCGCGCAGCGCGCTCGCCAACTTCTCACGAGCGTGGAGCGTCGCGAGCCGCTCGGGCGAAACGCCCGCGATTGACGGCTCGCCGTAACCGCTCGGCTTCGCGATGACCTCGAGACCGAGCGAGCGCAACAGTTCCAGACGGCGCGGCGAAGTGCTCGCGAGAACGACGCGTGTAATCCAACGTTCTTCCATCGGCGTTATTGGTACGTGCGTCCGCCGAGTTCGACGTAGCCGCCTTCGTGCCGGCCGCGCGGATCGCGATGGGTCCAATGGATCACGCCCCCGCGCGGATAGTACTCGTATTCACCCTTGACGACGACGCGGTCGCCGCGAGCGATCGGGAACTCACCGGTGAGGTCGGTGTTCGCTTCGACGCGCACGACGACGTCGCAGCCGGAGTCGAGCCGCATAAGGAACCCTTCGTGCGGGCTGACGCGGCCTTCGGCCACGCCGAGCACGGCCGTGACGCGGCCGTCGGCAACCACCTCTACGCGCGATCGTCCGCCGTGGTAGGCGGAACAGACGGCGGCGTCATCGGGGGAAGCGTTGCCGCCGCAACCGCTCGTGCAGACCGCTGCCGCAAGCGACGCGACGAGCGCGCTACGCATCGCCGAAACCGTAGAGCCGCTGTGCGACGATGTATTGCCACACGGCGTCCGGCACCAAGTAGCGAATGCTGCGCCCCTGCGAGAGCAGCGCGCGAATCGCCGAAGCCGATTCCGGAACCTCGGGCAGATTGAGCGACGTTACGCGATCGCGCAGACGACCCGGCACCGCTTCGAGCACGCGGCCGAGCGCGTCGGCGCGAACGCCCGGACGCGGTGCGATGACGAAACGCTCGAGCGACTCCAAGACTTCGTCAAAGCGCACCCACGCCGTGTTGACGAGCGAGTCGGCGCCGATGATGAAGGTAAACGTCGCCCCCGGATACCGCTGCGCGAGGCGCGGAATCAAATCGGCCGTATAGCCCGTCGCCTCCTCGCGCAAATCGGTGTCGTCGAGGGCAAATGCGGGGTTGCTGGCGATCGCCCCGAGGATCATCGCGCAGCGGTGCTCGACCGGCGCGTGCGCTCGATCGCGATATTGCTGCGCGTTTGCCGGAACGAACAATACGCGGTCGAGCCCTTCGCTCAAACGCGCCGATTCGGCAACGAAGAGATGGGCGTTATGGATCGGATCGAACGTGCCGCCGAAAATGCCGAGTTTCATGAGTACGTGAATTCGTACGTCCCAATACGCACGGTATCCCCTTCAGCGGCGCCCATGTCGCGTAATTTCTTCTCGACGCCCATCTTCGCCAACGCGCGCTCGAAGCGCGCGAGCGACTCGTCGGAGTCGAAGTTCGTCATCGCGGCAAGCCGTTCGACGCGCTTCCCAGACAGCTCGAACGCGCCGTCGCTGCCGCGCACCAGCACGAAGGCGTCGGACGGCGCGAGTTCGATCGTCGCCGGCGGCGGCACAACGAGCTCGGGAACCGGCGCGTTCTCTACGGCGCGAGCGACCGCGAAAACGAGTTCGCGAACGCCTTCGAGCGTCGCCGCACTGATGCCGGCGATCTCCGGAAACCGTGCGCGCAACTCGGCGAGGCGTTCGCGCGCATCGGGCAAGTCGATTTTGTTCAGTACGAGCAGCGTCGGTTTCTCGAGCAGTTTCGGATTCCACGCTTCCAACTCGCGTTCGATCGTCGTTTTGTCGCTCAGAATTTCGTCGAGCGGCTTCGCCCCGTCGAGTAAGTGGACCAGCGCACGCGTACGCTCGACGTGCTTGAGAAACTGATCGCCGAGGCCGGCGCCCGCATGCGCGCCTTCGATGAGGCCCGGAACGTCGACCAGCACGAACGATTCCTCGTCGGAGACGCGCACGACGCCGAGTTGCGGTTCGACCGTCGTAAAGGGATAGTCGGCGACCTTCGGCCGCGCCGCCGACACCACCGAGAGCAGCGTCGATTTGCCGGCGTTCGGTACGCCGACGACGCCGCAATCGGCGAGTAGTTTTAACTCGAGACGCAGGGCGCAGCGTTCGCCGGGCTCGCCGCGCTCGGCAAACCGCGGCGCTTGCCGAACGCTCGTTGCAAAGTGCTGGTTGCCCAGCCCCCCACGGCCGCCTTTAGCGACGAGCAATCGTTCTCCGGGAACGGCGAGGTCGGCGAAATACGCTTCCGCTTTTCCCTCGAGGGTGCGATACACCAGCGTGCCGGCGGGTACGCCGATCGTCAAATCGTCTCCGCTCTTTCCGGACTTGTTCGAGGTTCCGCCCGGCCGCCCGGACTCGGCGGCGAAGGTGCGCTTGTAGCGAAACTCGACGAGCGTCGAGAGTTCCGCGTCGGCTTGCAGGTAGATGCTGCCGCCGTGGCCGCCGTCGCCGCCCGCGGGACCGCCTTTGGGGATATACTTTTCCCGCCGCCATGCAACGATGCCGTCTCCGCCCTTTCCGGCGGCGACGGCAATCACGGCTTCATCGATGAACTGCACGCCGCCGCTGTGGTTCGGCGCGCGCGCCCGAAAAGATGCCGGCGCTATGCGGCCGGACGAATGTCGACGTATTTACGGTTGCGGCGGTTCGAAAACGCGACCGTGCCGTCGATCAGGGCGAACAACGTGTGGTCGCGTCCGATGCCGACGTTCTGGCCCGCATAAAACCGGGTGCCCCGCTGGCGGACGATGATGTTGCCCGCGGTCACGTTCTCGCCGCCGAAGCGCTTGACGCCCAGGCGCTGCGCGTTGGAGTCGCGGCCGTTACGCGTGGAACCGGCGCCCTTCTTCGAGGCGAAGAGCTGGAGATCGAAGAGGAACATAGCCGGGCTACTATACCAGGAGGCGGGCGCCCGTGGCAAGGCGCGTTCCTAGCCGTTCTCGCGGAGGTCCTTGAGGATGTACCGGTAGACGCTGAGGAAGTCGGTCGAGAGACGGAAGAAGTCGGCGGAAGCCGGCTTGGATTGTGTGGCGACGAGCTTGGTCAGCTCGACCGCGATCGTCTCGTTTTTGTCCAGTTTCGCCATGAAGGCCCTTTCGTCGAGAGGGTTGGTCCCGGCGCCCATGCGTCCGCCGCGCGCTCGACTCCTCTCGGCGCAAGCCCAACTGGGACGCATGCGTTCTGTCGGCGGACGACGGTATCGGTCGGCGACGATAACATCGTGGTCGTAGGGCGCGCTCCTAGCGCAAGCGCGCAATCAGCGCGCGCACACGTCTTGTAGGACGTAATCGTTCCGCTCGCGTCCTCGCCGTCAAGTTCGACGTCTGCGCGGCCGCACGCGCGCCCGGACGTCATCCGCCAGCGCGTTTGACTGTGACCTTGACGTTGCGCGTAATAACAGAGACGTCACTGAAGCACGAGTCGAGATGGCCCGGCGATGAGTTGACGACGCCGGGGCCGCTCACCGTCACGACGATCCCGCGCTTTGTATCGTTCGTTAAAAAACCGAGCACGGCGTAACCGTGACGCCGCCCGTCCCTCCGCAGTCCTTGTCGGGCCGTACCGGGCGCAGGCCGATCGCGGGCACCGGCGCCGACGAGCCTGCATCTCCTTGGGAAACCGATTGGCCGGGCGTGCACGCCGACAGTGAAAATATCGCCGCGGCGGCGGCCAAAGTTGCGGCGCCCGCTCTCGGTAGTGGGTCAGTTTCGGTCTCGACCGAATCTGGGCCGAGTGATCTGGAAGCGCGCCTTTCTCATCCTCGGGTTCTTTGGGCTGGCGGTGCTCCTGGAGATCGCGTTCGTGCGCCTGCCGCCCTTTGTCGGCTGGGTGCCCGCAACCGTCATCGGCGTGCCGGCGGCGTACCTCTTCGTGCGGCTTTGGGGCGCCGCTCGATGCTAGACGGAGCAGCCAAGCACTCCCGCTCCGAGGAGGTCCGCCGCCCCGCTCTCCACACATGTGGACAACCCTGTGGAAAAATTCGGCACGCAGGGCGGCAGGAGAGCCTGCGAAACGCAGGCGGCATATGAGGAATTCAACGTCCGATCGGAAGGGCCGCCGGCGGTTCATAGCATCGAAAAGAGTCGGAAACAGCGTAGGCCGCCGCCTGTGGATAAGTGTATAAGGTCGTGCATATTTCTCGCAGGAGCACCGCTTCATTAAGCCAAGAGTTTGCGCCCTCCCGGGCTGCGACAGCCCAACTTCTCGGACGCTAGAGGATGCAGAAGATGGCGCTGGCGCTTGGCAATTCCGACATCTCGAACGAACTGTGGCAGTCGGCGTTGGGAACGCTGGAAGCGAGCTTTTCCAAACCGGTATTCGAGATGTGGATCAAGCCGATGCGCTTTGTCGGCCTGCACGGAAACGAGCTGCATCTCGCCGTGCACAGTAAGTTTGCGCGCGAGTGGGTCGGCACGAAACTGCAACCGCAGATTATCGACGTCTTAAGAGCCGTGTTCGGAACCGATCTCGAGTTACGGTTGTCGGTAGCGGAACCCGTCGAACCGGCCGCGGCCGCCGCGGCACTCGCGGCGCGCGCTCCCGAAGAACTCCGCACCGCCAACCTCAACGTCCGTTACACGTTTGAGGAATTCGTCGTCGGAAACTCCAACCGGTTCGCGCACGCCGCTTCGCAAGCCGTCGCCAGCGCGCCGGCCCGCGCCTACAATCCCCTCTTCCTCTACGGCGGGGTTGGATTGGGCAAAACGCATCTCATGCACGCGATCGGCCACCGCGTCATGCTCGACAACCCGAGCGCCAACGTCGTCTACCTCACCTGCGAAAAATTCACCAACGAGTTCATTATCGCGCTGCAAAACAACCGGACGCCGGAGTTCCGCAACCGCTACCGTCAAGTCGACGTGCTGCTGATCGACGACATCCAATTCCTGGCCGGCAAAGAGACGACGCAAGAAGAGTTCTTCCACACGTTCAACGCGCTGCACGAATCCGGACGCCAGTTGATCATCTCGTCCGATCGTCCCCCAAAAGAGATCCAGACGCTGGAATCGCGCTTGCGCTCGCGATTCGAATGGGGACTGCTCACCGACATTCAGGCGCCCGATCTCGAGACGCGCGAGGCGATTCTGCGTAAGAAGGCCGAGAGCGAGAAGATCCCCGTCCCCGACGAGGTGACGTCGTTCATTGCGAAAGTCATACCGTCGAACATCCGCGAGCTCGAAGGAGCGCTGATCAGGGTCGTCGCGTACGCCTCGCTCACGCGTTCGCCGATCACCATCGACCTCGCCGCGGAAGTCCTCAAGAGCGCGGTCGCCAACGCGCCGCTCCAGCGCGTCACGATCGCGAAGATCAAAGAGACGGTCGCCGGCGCCCACGGGCTGACCGTCAAAGAGATGGACAACGGCCGGCGCGACCAGCGTTTGGCCGCACCGCGGCAGATCGCGATGTACGTCGCGACCGTGCTCACCGAATACTCGCTGCCGCAGATCGCGCGCGAGTTCGGGAAGAAGGACCACACGACGGTCATGTACGCGCGCGACAAGATCAAAGACCAGATGGAACGCGACGAGGCCTATCGGAATAAAATCCGTCAGCTCGTCGCTATGTGCCAGAATCCGTAGTCTCATACACAGGGCAGCCTCGCCCGCAGGGATAACTCCTTCGGCAGCTTCGATGACGTGCACATGTGCATCGCGCGCCGCGGCGCGTCCACACGTTATTCTCGACGCAGGGCCCCGCCAGGCCGCGCGGCTGGGCACTTCTCCTCAGAATGCACCGCCCTACTGCTGTTACGGCTCTATGTATAATTACGTACTCCCGAGTACGGCGCTCTTGGAACGGTAGAAACGGTAGAAAATGAAGTTCACGTGCAATACCAAAGACATCGCTTCCGCGGTGGGTGCCGCAAGCAAGGTCGTCAACGCGCATACGACCGTGCCGATTCTGTCGAACGTGCTCCTGCAGGCCGAGGAGGGGAAGATCGCGGTCCGCGCCACCGATCTCGAACTTACCCTCGAGCACGGCTTCCCGGCGGATATCCGCGAGGCCGGATCGGTGACCGTTCCCGCCAAACTGTTCTCGAGCTATTTGGGGAATCTCCCGACGGGCACGCTCGAGTTAACCGGCACGCCGACCCGCGCCAGCGTCAAGTGCGAGCGCAGTAACTACGATTTCCACGCGCTGCCGGCCGAGGAGTATCCGCCGCTGCCCGCCGCGACGCGCGGATCGCACTTCACGATAGCCGCCAAAAAGTTCCGGGACGCCATCGACGGCTCGATTTTCGCCGCCTCCAGCGAGGAGGCTCGGGGCGCGGTTCTGATGGGTACGCTGCTCGAGATCGAAGGCGCTGCGCTGACGATGGTCGCCACCGACGGATATCGCCTGGCGAAATTCGTGACGACGCTCGACGACGGCATTACCGGCAGTGAAAAGTATATCGTTCCGTCGCGCGCACTCGCCGAAGCATCGCGCAATCTCGGGGCCGGCGAAACGATCGCGGTGAGCGCGCTGGGGGCGCAGAGCAATCAGTTGCAGATGACCGCCGGCGACGTTTCCATTACCGTCCGTCTCGTCGACGGACAGTATCCAAACTACCAGCAGGTGATTCCGGCGAAGTTCGATCGCACGATGACCGTCGCGACGGCCGCCCTCATCGGCAGCCTCCGCCGCGCCGAACTCGTTGCGGGCGACCGCGCGAGCATGGTCAAGCTCGCCATCTCGAATCAAACGCTCGTGGTCACTGCCAACTCCGACGTCTCCGGCACGGCCTACGAAGAACTGGAAATCGAGCAGACGGGCGAAGATCTCTCGATCGCCTTCAACGCCCGCTATTTGGTCGAGATCCTCAATCACGTCAAGAGCGATAAAACGGTCGTCGAGTTCCTCGGCCCGCTCTCGCCGGCGGCGATTCGACCGCTCGAACCGCTCGACTCCGGACAGCAGCTGTACGTCCTCATGCCGTTGCGTCAATAGCGGCTCGTCCTGCACTTGTGCGGCTGACGCACGTGCGGCTCTTCGATTTTCGCAACTACGGCGAACTCGACGTCGAGCCCGCGCCTGGTTTGAATCTATACATCGGAGCGAACGCGCAAGGAAAGAGTAATCTTCTGGAGGCGATCGCGATGCTCGGGACGGGAAAGTCGTTTCGCACGAGTCGCGACGCCGACGCCATTCGCTACGCCGCCGAGACCGCAACCATCGCGGGCGAGGGCCGCATCCGCGCCGGGAGCGTCAATCTGGCCTGCACCATCGCAAAAGGACATCGCAGCACGCGCAAGACCTACACGGTCAACGGCCGTCCGGTTCGGTATTCGAGCTTCCTCGGGAAGTTGCGCGTCGTGACTTTCGTGCCGGCCGATCTGCAGTTGGCGGCCGGCGCTCCGAGTCAACGCCGCGCCTTCCTGAACGTCGCGCTCTCGCAGGAGGACCCCGGCTACTATCGTGAGTTGGCGCGCTACCGCATCGCCTTGCAGCAGAAGAACGCGCTGCTGCGGGCCGAGGAGCCCGGCGATCCGGAGTTGCTGGCGGTCTACGACCGCGAACTCATCGCCGCGGGCACGCGTATCGTATTGGCACGCGCCGCGTTCGTCGAAAGCCTCGCGCACGCGGCGCACGCCGCACACGCGCGCTTCACCAACGGCGCGGAATCGCTCGGGGTGGAATACCAGCCGAACGTGCCGTTCGACGCGGCGACCGCGGAAGCGGTCGAGGCATCGTTGACGGCGCGGCTGCAGCACGTCGCCGTCTCGGAACGAGCACGCAAGTCTGCGGTTGCAGGACCGCACCGCGACGATCTGGCGCTCGCGCTCGACGGGCGTTCGCTCGCCGTCTACGGCTCGCAGGGGCAACAACGCACGGCCGTGCTCGCGTTGAAGGTGGCCGAATATGCCGTGTCGCGGGAGCGCGCCGCCGAAGCGCCGTTGCTGCTGCTCGACGACGTCCTCTCCGAACTCGACGACGATCGTGCGGGCGCGTTTCTTGCCGGCGTCGGCGATTACGAGCAGGCTTTCGTCACGGCGACGCACGTTCCGAGCGCGCTGCCTTCGAATACGCACGTGCGCGTCGTCAGCGGCGCACGCATCGCGGCGGCAATATGTTGAAACCGCTGACGGAGGCGCTTGGCCGCTGGTCGCCGGAGAAGGGCGCGCGCTGGACCTCCGACCCGTTATCGCTGCTGAGTGCCGGTTGGAGCGAGATCGTCGGCGACGACGTCGCGCGCAACACCCACCCGGCGCGCATTCTCGACGATGCGCTGTGGGTGACGACCCGCTCGAGCGCCTGGAGCCAGCAGCTGACCTTCCTCGCGGATCACATCTTGGCGGCAGTGCACGCTCGGCTGCCGCAAACCTCGATCGAGCGGTTGCGGTTTAGAGTAGGGAAGCTGCCGGTGCGCGGACCTACGTGGCCGCGCGCGCGAACAGCAGCGCCGCAGCCCGGCGTCGAGCCGGGTGCACGGGCCGCCGATCCGCCGGCGTCGAGCGCGGCCGAAGCGCTGCGCCGGTTCCGCACCGCCGTCGACGCGCGCCGGCGGGCAAAACTCCGAGCCGGGTGGAAGGAATGCGAACGCTGCGGAGCCGCGATCGCACCGCGTGCCGACGGGCTCTGCGCGATCTGCCGCAACGTGCGGGCACAGCGGCGCGAGGCTGCGACCGCGCGGTTGCTCTTCGAGGCACCATGGCTGAGCTACGGTGGCGCGGCAGAACTAATCGACGGGCTCACGCCCGCGGATTACGAGGCGATTCGAAGCCGTTTGCTCTCGCGGTGGTGGGAGACGCTCGTGCGGGCGCGCGCCTCGAAACGGCTATCGCGGGACGGCCGCGAACGCACGATCGCAAGCTCGTACGTCGTGCTCAAGAGCAAGCTCTCGCCGGAAGCCATCGATCCGGCGACGGTGCGCAACGTGCTCGGCGACGAGCTGAACGACCTACTCTACGGAACGGAACGACAAACGAAGACGGATGTCCAGTAACTATACAGGCGAACAGATCGAGGTGCTGCGCGGGCTCGACGCCGTGCGCAAGCGGCCCGGCATGTACATCGGCAACACCGCGGAGCGCGGATTGCATCAGTTGGTATATGAGGCCGTCGACAACGCCGTCGACGAAGCCCTGGCCGGCTACGCCAAGCACGTCAAGGTGACGCTGCACAAGGACGGGTCGTGCGAGGTCGAAGACGACGGGCGCGGCATTCCGGTCGATCTGCACGCCGAGGAGAAACTGCCCGCCGTCGAGGTCGTGATGACGATCCTGCACGCGGGCGGCAAATTCGGCAAGGGTGGATACAAGGTATCGGGCGGCTTGCACGGCGTCGGCATCTCGGTCGTCAACGGACTCTCCGAATGGATGATTACGCGCGTCAAGCGAGACGGCTGGCTCTGGGAGATGAAGTTCGAGCGCGGAGCGACCGTGCAGAAACTCAAGAAGGTCGCGCGCACCGAGGGAACGGGCACGATCCAATGGTTCTTGCCGGATCCGACGGTGTTCGAAGTCAGCGACTTCCATTGGGACATCCTGCAGAAACGCCTGCGCGAACTGGCGTTTCTCAATCGCGGCCTCTCGATCACGCTGCGCGACGAACGCGGCGACGAGCCGCGCGAGCGCGGTTACAAGTTCGAGGGCGGCATCGTCTCGTTCGTCGAATGGCTGAACGAGAAAAAGGATCCGTTGCATCCGATCGTGTCGACGCATTCCGAGCGCGACGGCGTCGACGTCGAGGTCGCGATGCAATACACCGGCACGTACAGCGATCAAATCTTCGCCTACGCCAACAACATCAACACGATCGAAGGCGGCATGCACCTGCTGGGATTTCGGACCGCGGTAACCAACGCCGTCAACACCTACGCGCGCAAACGGGGAGTCCTCAAGGAGTCCGAACCGTCGCTCTCGTCCGACGACATCATGGAAGGGTTGACGGCGGTCGTCTCGGTGAAACTCGAGAACCCGCAGTTCGAGGGACAGACCAAGACCAAGCTCGGCAACAACAAAGTTCGCAGCATCGTCTACGGCTTGGTCAACGAGCGCCTCGAGTTCTTCTTCGAGGAGAATCCGAAACAAGCGCGCGTAATCGTCGAGAAATGCATGCAGGCGCAACGCGCGCGCGAAGCGGCCAAGAAGGCGCGCGATCTCTCGCGCCGCAAGAACGCGCTCGAAGGTTCCGGCCTTCCGGGCAAACTCGTCGATTGCAAGAACACCAATCCGGCCGAGAGCGAAATCTTTCTGGTGGAGGGCGACTCTGCGGGCGGAACGGCCAAAGGCGGACGCGATCCCAACACGCAAGCGATTCTGCCGCTGCGCGGGAAGATTCTCAACGTCGAGAAAGCGCGGCTCGACAAGGTGCTCGCCAACGAAGAGATCCGCACGATGATCACGGCCTTCGGAACCGGCTTCGGCGACGAGTTCAACCTCGGCAAGCTCCGCTATCACAAGATCATCATTATGACCGACGCCGACGTCGACGGATCGCACATCCGCACGCTGCTGCTCACCTTCTTCTACCGGCAGATGCGACCGCTGGTCGACCAAGGCTACGTGTACATCGCGCAACCGCCGCTCTACGGCATCCGCAAGGGCAAGCAGCAGTGGTGGGCCTTTAGCGACGCCGACTACAAACGCATCATCGGCGACGCCGATCCCAAAGACTTCACTATTCAGCAGTACAAAGGCTTGGGTGAAATGGATGCCGAGCAACTTGCCGAGACGACGATGGAAGTCGGCCACCGCCGCTTGGAGCAGATCACCGTCGAGGACGCGGTCGAGGCCGAGCAAATCTTCACCGACCTCATGGGCGACAAGGTCGAACCGCGCAAGCAATACATCTTCGAGTACGCCAAGAGCGTCAAGAACCTCGACCTATAGTCGCCGGGTGCCCCGAGCGACCGCCGCGTAAACGCTCATCGAATCGTAACGCCGCACCGGCAGGGGGCAGGCCGTCGCCGAAGGGTAAATGGATGCGAGGTTCCTGGGCGTGCGTAAGCGTTGGTGGCTGACCGGCCTAACGGTCACGATCGTCGCGTTCGGAGCGGCGATTGCCCTCCGCCACGACGTCGTTCGCTGGACTCTCGAAACCGCCGCGCGACTCGCGAGCGGTTATACGGTCGCGTTAAGCGAGCAGCACATCGGCGTCGATCGCGCGGTGCTGCTCGACGTCCGCGTGTCGCGGGGCGGCGTCCCGTTGCTCTCGGCGTCGCGCATCGACGTGCGTTACTCCCTGCGCGATCTGCTGCCGGGTAGCGCGCATCGCTTCGGATTGGTGGGCGTCGAGGTCCGCGACGCCAACCTAACGATCGTACGCTTTTCCGACGGCACGTACAATTTTATCGTTCCGTCCGCGGCGCGCGCCCTTCCTCACGCGCCGGTGCCGGAGCAAGTCAGCGGGGTGCCGATCCGGTTCGACCTGCACATGCACGGCGCGACGCTCGAGTTGCGCGAACCGCAAGCCTACGACGGCAGCGCGAAGCGGATTCGCATCGTGCGCTTCAACGTCGATGCGGCGATCGACACCGCGCGGCGAACGCATTACGCCGCCGGCGGTGCGTTTCTCGCGCAGCGCAGCCCGATGCCCTTCACGATCGTCGGTACGATCGACGCGGTGCGCGGGTACGCGATGCACCGGGCACGCGCGGCGCGGTTCCCGTTGCGCGCGTTGGCGAACTATTTTGCCGACACGCCGGTCGTGCGCATCCTCAAGGGGCGCGCTCGCAACTTCGACGGGCGCATCTACGCCCTCGACGTGCAGCCGAACGTTACGCCGGAATACCATGCGAACTTGCAGCTCGACATCGACGGCGGCGCGCTCGCGCTTGCGGCGCTCTCCGCACCGGTCGAAGCGATTCACGGCAGGCTGCAGCTGGTCGACAATGCGTTTTTCCTGAAGCACATCCACGCGTCGCTGGCCGGGATACCACTGCACGTGTCGGGCGGCATCTACGACTTGACCGGTGATCTGACCGGTGCCGCGCAACTGCGGCTCGGCATCTACGGCACCGGTAACTTAGCCTCGCTGCGGCGCGCCTTTGCGTTTACGCGCAGCGAGCCGATCTCGGGCGTCATCAACCTCGGCGTCCTGGTCGAAGGACCGATCGACAATCCGCTGATCGTCGCGCGAGCTGCGGCCGGGCGCGCGATCTACCGCGATCTCCCCTTCGACGGGTTGCGCGCCGGCGTATTGTATCGCGACAACGTCGTCGCGCTCGCTCCGCTGCGCGCGTCTTACCAAGGCACCGACGTCGGAATCCGCGGAACGCTCGACATTGGGCACCGGCTGCGCTCTCAGTTGGCGGTGCACATCGCCGGGACCGCCGATCGGCTGCCGTACCTCGACGAAATGCTCGGGCACGAGCCGATGCTCGTCGATGCCGCGGCGACCGGCGACGACACGACGTTTCGCGTGCGCGGTGCGGCTGCGTCGGCGCGCGGTGCGGCTAGAGTGGCCGCGCTCTTCGCGCTCGATCCCAACGGGGTGGCGACGATCGCCCCGTTTTGGCTCCATACCGAACGCGGCGATTTCGACGGCGGATACACGCTCGACCGCCCGCACGCCACAAGCGCGTTCTGGGCGGTTGCGAGCAATCTGCGCATGCATTCCTCCGCCATGCGGTTCCCCGGTATGACGCTGCCGGCGATTCCGCCGATCGGCGGCCGCATCGCAAACGTGGCCGTGGCCGGCGGCGGATCCGGCAACGACGTCGTGCTCGCGGGCAGGGTGGCCGCGAGCGATGCGACGATTGCTGGAATGCATTTCGATCGCATCGACGCGTCGTTTGGCGGAACGCTTACCGGCGCGCACATCGGACGGCTGCAGGCATCGGGTCCGTGGGGCGCGTTCGCCGGCAGCGGCGCCTTCTCGACCCAAGCGTTCGTTGCGAGCGGACGCTATCGTGGCACCTTCGAGGGATTGCAGCCGTTTCTCGGCAGTGCGATTCCCGCGCACGGTGCGTTGGCCGGGCCCACGGCCGTCGCGGTGCTGCCGTCGGGCATCGTCGTTCAAGCGTCGCACCTCACGATGCGCGACGCGACGCTGCGCGGCGTTCCGATCTCGGACGCGAGCATCACCCTCGGCATCGAAGGAAATCGGCTGCGCGTCTATTCGGCGCACGCGCGCGCGGCCGGCGGCGACGTCGTCGCCGCGGGCACGCTCGATTTCTCTTCCGGCGGTTCGGGCGGCGCGCTCTCGCTGATCGCCAACCGCTTGAGTGCCGACCAGCTGCGCGGGCTCGGACTTCCGCTCGAATCGGGAAGCCTCTGGGCCAGCGGCGATTTGGCGGCGGGCGCGCCCCTTCCGTCGTTCGGCGGCGGCGTGACGATCGCGAACGGACGCGTGCAGCAGTTCGCGCTGTCGGGAAACGGCGAGGTGCGCCTGACAGGCCAAACCGCGTACTTGAACCGGGTGCTCGGCGAACTGGGCACGACCTATGCGCGCGTCGGCGGCAGCCTCGGATCGCTCGCGTCGAACGGCCCGCGTTACGCGCTCACCGCCGACGTTCCCGCTGCCGATATCGCCGGCGCACTGCGATCGTTTCACCTGCCCAACTACGCAACCGAAGGAACGTTTAACGCCAAACTCACCGTCGCGGGAGCGGCCGCCGCGCCGACGGTTGCCGGGCACGTCGGCGTCCCGGCCGGATCGATCAACGGTCTGCGATTTATCGACGGCGGCGCGACGCTGGCCGCCGATACGCGCGGCGTCGGCGCGCGCGACGGACACGTGCAGGTGGCCACGACGCGCGTCGCCTTCAACGCGGCGACGCATCCGGGCGACAGCACGATCGACGTCGACGCACCGCACGCGGATCTCTCCGATTTCAACGACTACTTCGACACGGGCGATACGCTCGACGGCAGCGGTCCAGTGAAAATCGCGGCCGCCGTGAGCGGCGACCGCCTTTCGACCAGCGGGAACGTTGCGGTGCGGTCGTTCCGCTACCGCAATCTTCCGATTGGCGACACCTATGCGTCGTGGTCGAGCGCGCGCAACGTCGTCGACGGCTCGCTTGCAATCGGCGGGGCGGAGGGGAGGCTTCGCGCCGGCGGATCCGTCGGCTTCTCGCCGGAAGCGAGTCTCTACCAAACGCTCGCGCGTTCGCGCTACGATCTGCACGCGACGATCAGCGATCTCGACCTCTCGCTGTGGGTTGCGGCGCTCGGATTTCCGACGGTGCCGATTACGGGAAAGGCCTCGGGGAGCGCAACGGTTCGCGGGCGCTATCCGCAACTCGCGCTGCGCGGCGATGCCTCGATCGAAAACGGCACCCTCGGCCCGTTGACGCTCGAGACGGCGACGGCCGGCGTGCATTCGAACGGCGCACGCGTCGTCGTCGATCGTGCCGAACTCGTAACGCCCGGCCTCTCCGCGACGGCCAGCGGTTCGCTGGGATTGCGCCCGCTCGATCCGCTCGATCTGCAGGTGCACGCGGCGACAAACGATCTGCCGCGTCTCATCTATCAGTTCGCGCGCGTGAAGATTCCGGTGACGGGTTCGTTCGAATCGACGCTTCAGATCGGGGGCACGTTTGCCTCGCCTACGTACGTGGCCGGCCTCGATGCCTCGAACGTGCGCGCCTACGACGTCGGCATCGAATCGCTCTTCGGCGAAGTGCGCCTGCACGGACGCACGCTCGTGCTCTCCAACGCGGGCGCGACGTTCGCGCGGGGCGAGGCGTCGCTCGCAGGGTCGCTGCCGCTCGAGTTGTCGCCGTTTCGCATCGGCCCGCCGGACCAACCCTTAAATGTCGACGTCGACGTCGTCGGTTTAGATCCCGGCGTATTCGATGTGGTGTTAGGCAACAAAACGAAGCTCGGTGGAACGATCGACGGCCACTTCGGATTGAGCGGGACGATTCGCGCGCCGATCGTCGTGGGACACGCGCAACTGACGAAGGGATCGTACGTTAGCGATATCGAGCGGACGCCGATCTCCGATGTCGCCGCGCGACTGGTCTTCAATCGCACCGGGGCGACCTTCGATCGCATCTTCGCCCGGCTGGGTTCGGGCACGGTAGCGGGATCGGGCAATCTGACGCTCCCCAAAGGAACGAGCGCCGGTGCCGGTTACGCGTTCTCGGCAAAGATGACCGCGCGCGGAGCGCAGTTCAATCTGCCGGCGTACGGCAGCGGTACGCTCGATGCCCAGGTCGCACTTGCCAAGACGCCGTCGTCGACGGCGCTGCTCTCGGGAAAGGTGACGCTCAACGACGCCACGCTGCCGTTCTCGGCGTTCGTGCAAGCCGCTGCGAACGCGCCGGCCGCGGCGCTACCTTTGCCGCCGGTGGCGTTCGACCTCGATGCGACCGCCGGAAAGAACGTGCGCGTGCGCGGCAGCGGCTACGGCGCGGGGCTCGACATCGGCGCCGCGGGTTCGGTGCACTTGGGAGGCACGCTGGCATCGCCGCAGCTGGCCGGAACGATCGCATCCACGGGCGGAACGCTGACGTACTTCGACCGCGCCTTCCGCGTCCGCGAGGGAAGCGTTGCCTTCGATCCGAGCGACGGCATTCAGCCGACGATCCACGCCGTCGCCACAACGAACGTCGTCAATCCCGATCCCGACCGCGCCCGCAATCCGTATGGATCGGCGGACATCACCATCACGGTCGACGGACAGATCCAGGGGCTGAAGATCGCGTTCACGTCGAATCCGCCGGGCTATACGCGCGAGCAGGTGCTCTCGATGATCGCGCCGTTCGGCGGGTTCATCGGCGGAATCGCGTTCAACTCGCAATCCCCGTATCAGGTGCAGTCGCCGGGCGGGATCACCCCTTACGGGACGCTCTCGCCCTTGCCCCCCGGCGCCTACCAAACGCACAACGGGACCATCACCGCGGGCCAGGAGGCGTTCAACCTGCTCAACGCGCAGTTTGCGGCCGGTCTGCTCTCGCCGGTCGAGAACGCGCTCGGCGAGGGCCTGGGACTCTCGAGCGTTAACCTGACGCTCGGTTACTATGGCAATGTCGGTGTCACCGCGACCCGGCTGCTCGGGAAGTCGGTCAGTGCCATCTACGCAACGACCTTCGGCCTCCCGCAGATCCAGTCGTTCGGCATTAAGTTCAATCCGAGCGCCTTTACGGCCGCGACGCTGAGTTTCTACTACCAAACGGGTCCGATTAAACTCTTCGAGCAACCCGTCACGGTGCTGGGCTCGTCCAACCAGCTCCTCACGCTTCCTCTGCTTGGGACAAACGGCTTCAGCTTCAGCTTGCAGCGATATTTGTAGTGCCTCATCAAAGTCCAATCACAGCCTCATCTACCGGGCAAGGACCCCAGTCGGGCAGGGCGAACAGGGCGACCCGGGTCAGAACTGGCGCGCGGAGCCGCCGGCCCGTCGCTGACGCCCTCAGCGCCTCTCTATCAGAATTCGAGGACGAACTTTTTTCGCATGACCGTTGACCTTCGGCGCGCCCTTCGCGCACTTGCGTGCGGGGCGGGCGCTCTGCTCGCTCTCGTCGTGGCGACCGCTCCGGCGACCGAGCCGGCCTCGGCGGCGGCTCCTCCGAAGATCGTATCGGTCGACGTCACCGGAAATCTGCACGTGCCGACATCCACGATCATGGCGGTCATCCAGGCGAGGCCGGGAGAAGCCTACGACCCCAAGATCGTGCAAGACGACCTCGCGCGCATTAACTCGCTCGGCTACTTCGCCGACATTGCGCCGCCGCTGGTGCGTCAACGTCCCAACGGCATCGCCATCACCTATCGCGTCGTGGAGAATCCGGTCCTCACCAAGATCGTCTTCAGCGGCAACCAAAAGGTGCCCAGCGACACGCTCTTGGCGCTGATGGACCTTTCCGTCGGTCAGGTTTTCAACACGAACACGTTTCGACAAGACGTCTTGAAGATCAACAACTACTACGAGCGCATCGGCTACGGCGGACAGGTTCCCACGCACGTCAAGGATCTCAACCTCGATCCGAAGAGCGGCGTCCTGACGCTGGTCGTTCAAGAGGGTCTCGTCGTCAAGCAGGTTATCATCGGCGGCGATCCGCTGCTGCCCCCGCCGCTGATTCTTCCCGCCTTGACGCTGAAGCCCGGCACCATCTACTCCGACGAAGTCCGCGACGCCGATTTCAAGGCGCTGCAGAAACTCTACGAGGACAAGTATCATCTCGAGGTCGGAAACTTCGAAGGCGGTATCGACCCCTCGTCGATCGACCTCAAGGCCGGTACGGCCAACGTTAAATACAACATCTACGTCGCGCGCGTTTCCGTCGTCGAAATCACCGGCAACTCGCGGACGAAGGACCAGGTCATCCGGCGCGTGCTGCGCGAGGTGCCCGGCATGGTGCTCAATACCGACGGGGTCAAGCGCGACTACGAACGGCTCAACTCGCTCGGCTATTTCTCGAAGGTGGAACCCGACGTCAAGCCCGGTCCGGATCCGAAGAAGCCGCAGGACGTGACGCTCGTTTGGCACGTCACCGAACAGCGCACCGCGCAGGCGTCGGTCGGCTTCGGGTATTCCGGCGGACTGACGGGCCAGGGCCTCTACGGCACCCTCGGCTTCTCGGATAGTAACTTGCACGGCACCGGCAACTCCGGATCGGTTCAGTTCGAGAAAGGCGCGCGCACGGGCGTCGCCCAGATCGCCGTTTCGATTCCCTATCTCGGCAACTCGCCGCAATCGCAGAAGTACAGCGTCGGCGCCCAGCTGTTCGCGAACAACAACACGTATTACTATCCGGTCTACGGCGTAACGGCCACGAGTCCCAGCATCCCGTCGATCGGCGGCACGCCGGCGCCGATACCGGTGACGCTCTATCCCGGGACGAACAACGCGCAGATCAGCAGCATCGTCGCGACGAACACGTCGAGTTCGATCGGCGGTTCGGCCAATATCGGACGTCGCTTGAGCGATTACACGCTTTTCTCGTTCGCCCTCGGCGCACAGACGATTCGCTACAACACGACCGTGCCTTCACCGTATTATTTCCAGGGCAATCAGCCGAACATTTTCGTGGGGCCGACGCCGGGCCCGATCAACTCGACCATCAACTCCTACGGCGGCTCGTTCGGTATCGCGGCGTCGTCGATCGCCAACGTCAATACGGGCGCGCCGTATAAACTGAACACCGCGACGCTCAACCTCTCGACGAACACGCTGGACGATCCGTTCAATCCTCGTCACGGCGCAAACGCATTTCTGGCGGGAACGTTCTCGATGCCCGCACTCGGCTCGAACTTCCAGTTCACGCAGCCGGCGCTGGGCATCGCGAAGTTTTTCCCGGTGCTCAAAAGCGCAACCCTCGGCATACACCTCCTGCTCGACGCGTCGACGGGCGTGATTCCGCCGAGCAACCTCTATACGTTCTCCGACCAGCAGATGCGCGGATACAACCAGGTCTTCTACGCAACCGACGCGGGCTTGGGACAGATCGAGCTGCGCCAGCCGCTGGCGCTCGACCGCCGCATCACGCTGGCGGTCTTCGTCGACGAACTGGACTATCGAATCCGCGGCGCCTATCCGCTGTTGAACCCGTACACCAACCGGATTGTGGGTTATCCGGGCGACTGGGCGCTTTACGGCGACTACGGGGCCGGCATCCGGTTCGACGTGCCGCAGTTAGGGTTGCACACGGTGCGCATCGACTTCGCGCGCGGCGCGTACGGAACGCACACAAGCTTCGGCATCGGCCAGAGTTTCTAGTGGCGACGCGAGGGTCGCTAAGGGAAAGGATATGAAGGTTCGATCGATTCCATTGCCAGCAATACTGGCGCTCGTATTGACGGCGGCAATCGCGCCCGCCGCGATCGCGGCGGATCTCACCGACGTGGGCTTCGTCGATCAAGCCGATCTCGCGAACATGCCGGTCTTCGTCAACGCCAATCGCACGCTGGCGTCGTACAAGTCGCAACTCGACGCGCAGTTCAACAACGCGGTGAAGCGCGCGGGCAGCGATTCCGAGCGGCAGAGGATCTCGATGCAGTTCCAGCAGCAGTATACCGACAAGCAGCGCGAGATCGTCGGGCCGCTCTTTCAGCGCGCGCAACTCGCGATCGCGCAGGTCGCCGGGGCGCACAACCTCACGGTCGTCGTCGACAAGCGGATCGTCGTCTACGGCGGACAAGACGTCACCAAAGACGTCGAGACGCTTTTCATGAGTGCGCAGGCGATACAACCGCCGGCGGCTACGCCGGCGCCCTCGGAGATCGGCTTCGTCGACCAAAACGTGCTCGACAGCGTGCCGCGGGTCAAAACGGCCAACGACGAGATGAACCAGTTTGCCAACACGCAGCGGGCGCTCTTCGCGCCGAAAGTGGCGGCGGCGAGAAGCACCGCCGATAAGCAGCAGCTTTACCAGCAGTTCAACAAAACGCTGAGCGACAAACAGGATCAGCTGCTCAAACCGCTGGTGGATCAGACCAAACGTGCGACGGCCGACGTTGCGGCGAGCAAGAAACTGCTTCTCGTCATCGATCGCGCCGACGTGATTTACGGAGGAACGGACATCACGGCGGATGTCCAGAATGCGCTCGGCAAGTAGGAGTCGCCGGTATGCGGAGCTGGCGCTGGCGACCGCGGCGCTCCTGCTCGCCGGCTGCGTGGACGTTCATTCGTCTTCGATTCGCGGCACCGGCTACATCCGACTCGACGAAGTCGTCAAACACGATCCGCTGTACCCTCAGTTGAAGCAGCTCGACGACGGCATCGCCGCGATCAATCTCGCGGCGGCCGCGCCGCGCGTGCCGCTCAGCGCGTCGCAGATTGCGGGCCAGACCACCGTTCTCAACCGGCAGTTGCGCGACGCGCAGAACCGTGCCAATGCGATTCTCGCGCAAAAGCAGCAGCAGTACGCCGGCGGCGAACGCCAAGCCGTCGCCGCCGCACTGAACGCTGCGGGCATCAAGGGTGGCGCCTCCGCGGCCGGCCAAATGAGCGCGACGTCGGCGCAGCAGGCGCGCCAGGCCGCCGCGGCGGCGAACCAGGATTTCATGGCGTACCAGCAGAGCGTCGTCGCGCAGAACAACGCCGCGACGTCGGCTATCGCACGCCAACTGCAGCAGCAAGCTTCACAGAAATACGCGGCCAAGGCTGCCCAGCTGCAACAAAACGAAACGGATCTCTCGCTGCGACTCTCGCAAAGCGACGCCGCGGAGCGCCTGGCGATCAAGACGCGGCTTTCCAATCTCGCGCTCGACGAAGCGACGCGCAAGCAGTTGCAGGGTCAGCTCGCGGCGATTAACTCCAAGGAAGTCGCGCAACTCGACGCGCAACGACGCGCCGACACCGCGACCCTGAGCGCGTACCGCGCCCAGCTCAGCGCCCAGACCGGCGCCGCCGTCCGGGCGCAGACGGGCGCCATTGCCGGCCAGACCCAAGCCAAAATCCTGGAGCGCCGCAACGAGGTCGGAGCTCAACTGCGCAGTTTGGGGCCGCCGCCGCTTCCGGCCAACCTCCCGGCCGGCGTGCGCGATAAGCTCGCCGCGATTCATCGCCAGTTTACGTCGCAGTTTCAGGCCGATGCCCAGAAGACGGTCGCCGACTATCAGGCGACGAAGGCCGACCTGGATCGTCAGTTTGCGGCCCTCCACGGTGCCGACGTGGGAGCGACCGGGGCCGCGGCCAAAGAACTCGAAGCCTTACAGCGACGGCGAGATGCCCTCTACCAGCAGATCGTCGAGCAGGTAACGCGCGAAGGGGCGCGCATCGCGAAAGAGCGCGGATTCAGTGTCGTGCTCGATCGCGTTGCGGGGGCTGCCGGCGGTTACGACCTTACCAACGATCTCATCAAGGACGTCGAAAGCTTACACGAGTGAAATATCAGATATTCGTCTTCACGCTGGCCGCGCTCGGCGCGACCCTTTCGCTGGCGGCTTGCGGCGCGTCGAGTCCGATCGGACTCGTCGACGTGCAGCGGATCGTCGCGAACTGGCCGGAGTACCAAAACTATCAGAACCAGCTGTTGGCCGACGAGCGCACCATTGCGGGCGGCCGCGGCAATCGCGCGCAAAAGCAGCGGGCCACGCTCGCGATGCAGCAAAAGTACTCGAGGATCACCGACCAGCTCACGCAGCAAATTCGCGACGCGTCCGCCAAGATCGCTCAACAGAAGAAGCTGCAGCTCATCGTGACGCGCGAAGGCATCGGCTACGGCGGCGTCGACATCACGGGCGACGTCGAGAAATCGCTGAACATCACGGAGAAGGCGACGCCGACGCCGAGCGGCTAGATGTTAGGAACGCTGCACGAACTGGCTGCGCGCGTGGGCGGCACGGTGGTCGGTGACGGCGCCATGCCGATCGCGCGCATCGCGGGCGTCGAGGATGCCGATTCGGAAACGCTGACGTTCGCTACCGACGAACGCTACCTCGCGGCAGCCCTGCAGAGTCGCGCGGCGGCGGTGCTCGTCGATGCTTCCGTTTCACGGCCCGCGCCGGAGAAGCCGTTGCTCGTCGTCGAGAACGTGCGGCTCGCGCTCGCGCGGCTGCTCGAAGCGCTGCGTCCGCAGCGCCCGCAAGGGCCGTTCGTGCACGCCGCCGCGGCGATCGAGCCGGATGCGCTCCTCGCGGCAGACGTGTACATCGGCGCCGGTGCGTACGTCGGACGGCGTGCCACGGTCGGCGCCGGCAGCGTGATTGGACCCGGTGCGTACGTCGGCGACGACGCTTCGATCGGCGAATCGGCGTGGCTGCACGCGCACGCGTCGGTCATGGAACGCTGCCGCATCGGCAATCGCGTCGTGCTCCACGCCGGAAGCGTGGTGGGAAGCGAGGGCTTCGGCTGGGCCTTCGTCGAGGGGCGTCTCGAGCGCATTCCGCAGGTCGGCAACGTCGTGCTCGACGACGACGTGGAGATTGGCGCCAACTCGTGCGTCGACCGCGCGCAAACCGGCAGCACCCAAATCGGCGAAGGTACGAAGATCGACAACCTCGTGCAGATCGGACACAACTGCCGGATCGGCAAGCATTGCGCGCTCGCGTCGCTCACCGGTTTGGCCGGCTCGACCGTCGTCGGCGATTACGTAAAGATTGCGGGTCAAGTCGGTACGCGAGGACACATGACTATCGGCTCGCGATCGACCGTCGCCGGTCAATCGGGCGTGTGGGGCGACGTCGCCGAGGGCATCACGGTTTCGGGCAATCCGGCACGTGAACACCGCGACGAGCTGCGGCGAGAGGTCATGATTCGCAAGCTGCCAAAGCTCGTTGCTCGTGTCGACGCACTGGAGCGCGCAATCGAGCCCAAACGATCGAACTGAGTTGAAGCAGGCGACGCTCGCGGCGGCGATGCGATTCGAGGGCATCGGCCTGCATTCGGGGGAGCTCGCGACCGTCGACGTCGAGCCCGCGCACGCCGACAGCGGTATCGTTTTTCTCTTACGTTCGCCGCACGATCCAAGCGGCACCGTCAGCGTGCCAGCCGTTGCCGAGAACGTCGTCGACACGTCTCGCGCGACCGTCATCGGGCGCGACGGCGCCTCGGTTTCGACGACCGAGCATCTGCTCTCCGCGTTGTTCGCGTGCGGCGTGAGCAACGCGCGCATCGCCGTCGACGGACCCGAGATTCCGATCTGCGACGGTAGCGCGCAGAACTTCGTCTCCGCAATCGAGCGAGCCGGCGTCGCCGTGCAGGATCGTCCGCGCGCCGTCTTGGCATTGACCGAGCCCTACGTGCTTCGCGCCGGGGATCGTCTCGTCGCGGCGTTGCCGGCGCCGGCGTTCCGCGTGCGATTCGTCGCGGATTTCGCGCCGCCGGTCGGTACGCAGTATTTCGATGCGGAAGTCGACGCTGAACTCTACGGGCGCGAAATCGCGGGCGCGCGCACGTTCGGCTACCTGCACGAACTCGAAGGACTGCGCCGGCGCGGGCTGGCGCGCGGCGCAAGTCTCGAAAATGCGCTGGTCTTCACGCCCGAGGGACCGATGCAGCCGTTGCGCTGGCCGAACGAAATAGTGCGTCACAAAGTGCTCGATCTGATCGGCGACTTCGCGCTGCTGGGAGCGTGGCCGCAATTCGAGGTCGTGGCCGTGAAGAGCGGTCACGAGATGCACGCGCTTGCCACCCGCGCACTGCGCGGCGCCGTGAAGGAGATCGCGTGGGAGCCTTAGACATCCGGCAGATTCTCGAGGTCTTGCCGCATCGCTACCCGATTTTGCTCATCGACCGCATCACCGAGCTGGAGCCGATGGTGCGCGTGCGCGGATACAAGAACGTCACGTACAACGAGCCGGTTTTCACCGGGCACTTCCCGGGAAATCCGCTTCTGCCCGGCGTCTACATGCTCGAAGCGATGGCGCAGCTCGGCGGCGCGGTCGTTCTCGAGCCCGGCGAGTTCGCCCGCAAGACGCCCTATCTCACCGGCATCGACAAAGCGAAGTTCCGGCGTCCGGTCGTTCCCGGCGATCGCCTGGACATGGAAGTGACGATGGTGCGCCACCGGCGCAACATCGGCTGGGTTTCGACGGTCGCCATGGTCGACGGACAACTGGCGTGCTCCGCGATGCTGAGCTTCTCGATCGTCTCCGACCCGCATATGTTCGGCGCCGACGCGTCGGTTTTGCACGCGTGATCCATCAGACCGCGATCGTCCACCCGAGCGCCGAGCTCGGCAGGCATGTCGAGATCGGTCCGTATTGCATCGTGGGCGAACACGTTACCGTCGGGGCGCGAACGGTGCTGCAGGCGCACGTGGTGATCAACGGCTGGACGAGCATCGGAGAGGATTGCCAAATCTATCCGTTCGCGACGCTCGGCGCCGCATCGCAGGACAGGAAATACAGCGGCGAACGCGCCTTCACGCGCGTCGGCGATCGCACGGTGTTGCGCGAGTACGTGAGCATCCAGCGCGCGACCGGGCGCGACGAAGTGACCGCGGTCGGCGACGACTGCTTGCTGCTCGCCTACGTGCACATCGCGCACAACTGCAACATCGCAGACGGCGTGACGATGAGCAATCTCGCCCAGTTGGCCGGCCACGTCGACGTCGGCGCTTACGCCACCATCGGCGGCCAGGCCGGCGTCCATCAGTTCACGCGCATCGGGCGGTACGCGATGATCGGGGGCGCAACGAAGCTCACCAAGGACGTGCCGCCGTTCTTTCTGATCGAGGGCAATCCGGCACGCCCGTACGGCCTCAACAGCGTCGGACTGCGGCGCGCCGCCTTCTCGCCCGAAGAGCGCAACGAAATCAAGAAATTCTACAAAATCCTTTACGATCCGAAACTCACCGTTTCGAAGGCACTCGACGCGATGAAAGACGACGTCACGACCGCCCCCGGCCGCGAGATCATCGCGTTTCTCGAATCGTCTTCCGAGCGTGGCGTACTGAAGTGAGGCTCGCGCCGCCTACGCGACGTGCCGGCTTGAGGGCCTCTGGACGAGGAGCGAAGGCTGGATGCCGGGAGCGACGAGCCAGGGAGCAGCGTTTTCGCACGGATGCGAAAACGCGAGCGTCCCGAGAGCGGTACGTCGCGTAGGCGGCGCGAGCCTCACTTCACGTGCGCTATTTTTTTTCCACAGGAGAGGCCTCGGGAGAATCGAGTGCGCTGCTGCTCGCGCAAGCGATACGCGAGATCGATCCGCAGGCGCAGTTCGAAGGCATCGGGTCGGATGCGATGCGCTCTGCCGGTTTTGAGTTGTGGCGCGACCATGCCGGATGGGCGAGCATGGGGCCGCTGGCGGCGATTCCGCGCATTCCCAAGTTGCTAGCGATCATGTGGCGCACGGCCTTTCACCTCGTCGCGACGAAACCCGATCTCGTCGTGCTCGTCGACTTCGGCGTCTTCAACCTGCGCCTGGCGATGACGCTGCGGCGGTTAGGCTATGCCGGCCCGGTGGTCGACGTCTTTCCGCCTGGAACGTGGCTCGACAATCCGAAGAAGGCACGCACCGTCGCCGCAGTCGCGGTGCCGATGACGGCGTTCGCGCATCAGGCGTCGTTTTACGAAAGCCTCGGCTTGCCGATCGTGTATTTCGGACACCCGCTCGTGGGGCGTTACCAGCGGCGGCCGCCGCGCGAAGCGCCGTCCCCGGACGGTGGAACGGTTGCGATGCTTCCGGGCAGCCGCACCGGTGAGTTCCGATACCATCTGCCGGCCCTAGCGCGCGCGTTCGCGCTGCTCAAGCGCCGCCGCCCGCATCTTCGCGGCATCTTCGGTGCGGCCGATGAGCGCGCGGCGGTACGCATCGAGCACGCGATTCGGCGGAACGGTCTCACTGGAGCACGCGTGGTGCGCGGTACGATTGCGGCGATCGCCGAAGCCGACGCCGCCTGGGTCGCCTCGGGAACGGCCGTCTTGGAGACGGTGCTGTGCGGCGTTCCGGCGGTCGCCTTCTACATCATCACGCCGGTTCTCGTCAAGCACGGCCGCACGATGATCAAGCACCGCTTTATCACGCTGCCGAATCTCGTGCTGCAGCGCGAAGTCGTGCCCGAGCTGCTTCAAGAGGAGGCGACACCGGAACGGCTGGCCGACGCGATGGATGCGGTGCTTCGCGATCCGTGCCGGCAGTACGCACAGTTCGACGAACTGCAGCGGGCGCTCGGGCCGCCCGACGCGTTGGAACGCTGCGCGCGGTTCGCGGTCGCGTTGGCGCAGTCGCGCGCCGGCGCCTCGGGACCGGCGCCGTGATTCGCATCTACCACACCTCGGATCTTCACGACCGCCGCGGTATCGTGCCGCCGCTGCGGGCGTTGCGCGAAGCGCGGCCCGGACTGCTCTTCGACTGCGGCGACTCGTTGCGCGGCAGTCAAACGGTGTACCGGCGCGACGAGCCGATCGTCGGGGAAATCGACGCCGCCGGCTACGACGCGCAGGCGATCGGCAACCGCGAGTTTCACTATCTCTTCCCGCTGCTGCGAGCACGTGCGGGACGCATGCGCCATCCGCTCGTCTGCACGAATCTCGTCGATACGAAGGACCGGCCGTTGCCCTTCGCACGTTCGCTGACGTTCGAACGCGAGGGCGTGCGCGTTCACGTGCTCGGGCTGCTCGTCATGCAATATCCGGCGGGCAGCGCCTGGGAGCGCATCTTCGGGTGGCGCTTTCTCGATCCGTGGGACGCCGTCGAGCCGTATGCGCGCGCCATGCCGGCTGCCGACCTGCTCGTCGTGCTTTCGCACGTCGGCTTGCGGCTCGACCGCACGCTGGCGCGGCGTGTCCCGCGTATCGATCTGCTGCTGGGCGGCCACAGCCACGACACGCTCTTCGAACCGGAGTATGCCGGCGACGTGCCGATCGTTCACGCCGGACCGTACGGTCGGTACGTTTCTCGGAGCGAACTTGAGTACAATGCATCGCGCGCTCGCTTCGCACTAGCCGATTTCCGGCTCGTACCGCTGCTGCCGGCGGCATGACCGCGGTTCTGTTCGTCAGCAACGGGCACGGCGAGGCCGCGATTGCCGAGCGCATCGCGGTCGAACTCGCCGCGCTGCGGCCGAATCTGCGACTCGACCATCTGGCACTCGTCGGCGACGTTCCGTCGGAGTCGTTGCACGACGTTGGGCCGCGCGCCGCGATGCCGAGCGGCGGTTTGATCGCGATGGGCAACCTTCGCAACATTGCACGTGACGTTCGGGCCGGACTGCTCGCTCTCACCCTCGCGCAGCGGCGCTTCTTGCGCGCGGCGCGCGGCGAGTACGCCGCTACCGTCGCGGTGGGCGACGCATTCGCGCTGTTGATGGCGCTGCAAGCGCGCGCGCCGACAATCTTTGTGGGAACCGCCAAGAGCGTCAACGTCGCTCCGTACGGGCCGTTCGAAGAGCGGCTCTTGCGCCGCGCGGCCGCGCGCTTCGTGCGCGACGCACCGACGGCGCAACGCCTCGAACGGCACGGCCTGAACGTCGAGGCGCCGGCAAACGTCATCGCGGATCTCTTCGCAACGCCCGACGATGCGCGCGCCGAGCGTGCCGTCGACGGCTTCTCGCCGGCGATTGTGCTCTTTCCGGGAAGCCGTTCCGGTGCGTATGCCGGCGCCGCGTTTCTCTTGGAGGTCGCGCGTCGCGTTGCGGAGGCTCGGCCCGGACTCGGAGCGGTGCTTTCGGTCGCGCGCGGTCTCGACGCCGACGAGTTCGAAGCGATCGCGCGTCGCGGCGGGTGGGAGGTCGCGGTGACGGCGGACGACGTGATTCCGTTTGCGCTCTCGGCGGGGGGGCGCGTCGGCGCGCGGGCGTGGCGTGGCGCGATCGGACCGCTGCTGCGGCGCGCGGCGCTCGTGCTCGGACAGGCCGGAACCGCAAACGAAGCGGCCGCGGCTGCGGGCGTCCCCGTCGTAGCATTTGAGCCGCCCGGACGCGATTCGGGATGGTACCGCAAACGCCAATCGGGACTGCTCGGCGAAGCGATGACCGTGCTTCCCGCGGAGTTCGCAAGCGCGGCCGCGGGCGTATTGGCTCTGCTCGACGATCCGGCGCGGCGCGCACGGATGGCGGCGGCCGGAAGGGAGCGCATCGGCGAACCCGGCGCAGCGCGCCGCGTCGCCGAACGCGTCGCCGCGGTTGCGGCGGCAGGCGAATGCTGAGGCGTCCGCTTCCACTCGGCTTCGCCGCCGTCTACGCGGCGTTGCCGCTCTATCCGGCGTTCATCGTGCTGACGAGCGTGGCGTATCCCGGCGTTTCGGTCGTACCGAAACCGATCGCGTTGGGTGTGTTGGCGCTGGTGGGCGTTTTGGTCGCGTACTCGAGCGCGCTGCTTTTCGTCGTTCGCGCGCCGAACTCGCAGCCGCTGCTGCTGCCGATGCTCGCGGGATTCGCCGCGGCCACGCTGGCGGGGCTTGCCGGATTCGATCCGCTGCGCGGCCTGCTCTTCGTCGGCATCTTCGGTACGGGCATCTTGTGGCACTGTTCGCTGTTGCGTTTCTATCGCGAACCGAACGTCGCAGAAGCGATCTTCTGGGCGTACCTCTCGACCGGCACGCTGGCGGCCGCGGCCGCGATCGCGATGGTCGTAATGCGCACGCCCGCCGCACTCTACGCCCTGCAGCACGGACGCGCCACCGGCACGTTCGTTTTGCCGGGCGAACTCGCGGCGTACCTCATCGTCATGCTGCCGGTCGCCTACGCTGCGACGCGCGAAGGCGCGTCGAACGCGCTGCGCGCGCTGGGATGGGCTGCGATGGCGATCGGGCTGGCCGCGCTGGTGCTCACGTTTTCGCGCGCCGGATGGATGGGCGCGGCGGCGGCGGCGGCGTTTCTGGTGGCCGTGCGCTCGCGCGCAAACCGGCGCGGCGGCGCCGTCGCGCTGCTCTCGGTCGCGGCCGGCGTGCTCGCGGTACTGTTGCTCTTCAACAGTCATCACGACCCGAGCGAAGATTACACGCGCATCGCGATTTGGCAGGCGGCGCTGCAAATCATCGACCGCTTCCCGCTTACCGGTGTGGGACCGTTCGACTTTCCGCTGCTTTACGCGCTGGTGCACGTTCCGGACGCCGATGCAACGGCATTTCACGCGCACAGCATCTACCTGACGTTCTTCGCCGAGGGCGGAATACTGTTGCTGGCCGCGTTTGCATGGCTGGCATGGAAGTTCGCCGGCGAACTGCGCGCACGGCTATCGCGCGCGCCCGCCTCGCCGGTGCTCGCGTTGGCGGTAACGGCGGGACTCGTCGGTATCGCCGTGCAAGGCCTGATCGATACGATGAGCATTGCAATCTTCGGGCTGTGGCTGCCGGCGATGGGCTTGGCGCTGGCGGCGGCCGGTCCGAAGAAGCCGCCTACCGCCGGCGACCGGCAACGGTGAAAGCGGGTGAGCTGCGCTGGGCCGGTCCGTTAACGGCCGCTCTCTTGCTCTGTGCCTGCAACCCCCAAGCTCCCTCCGGCCGCCCCACGCCTTCGGGGCGGAGCACCCCGCAACGTCCTGCTGCGGCCCATCCGTCGCTGCACATCACCGGTCAGGGCAGCGCGCGGCGGCCCGTGCGCATCATTCAGCAAGTCCAAAACCGCATCGAGTATGAATTGATTGCGAAATCGTACGAGAGCAGGGGACCGCAGGGCAAGGCGAGAGCGGTTTTTCAAGACGCGCACGTGACCTTCCACGATCGCGACGGAAAAACGATGACCGCGGTCGCGCCGCAAGCGATTCTCGACGAGGACGCCGATACGATCACGCTGCTGAACTCGGTTCACGCGCAGACGAGCACGGGCATGCAGCTCGACTGCGACCGGCTCGTCTACGACCGTATCGGCCAGGCTTTGCGCGGAAACGGAAACGTCGTCATTACGGATCCCAAGGGTTTTCGAGGCACCGGCTCGAGCTTCGAATCCGACATCTCACTCACGCACATGCGGATGCAATGAACGGTCAAGAATCTTCGATTAAGCTGCGCGGTCTCGTCAAACGCTACGGCGAGCGCACCGTCGTCAACGGCGTCTCCGCCGAGGTGCGCACCGGCGAAGTGGTCGGGTTGCTCGGTCCCAACGGCGCGGGCAAAACGACCACCTTCTACATGGTCGTCGGCTTGGTGAAGCCCGACGGCGGCACGGTGCTGCTCGACATGGAGACGAAGGAAATCGACCTCACGTCCGCTCCGATGTACGCACGTGCGCGCAACGGGGTAGGCTATCTCTCCCAGGAAAACTCGATCTTTCGCAAACTTTCGGTCGGCGACAACATCCGGCTGATCTGGGAGCAGAACGGGATGCCGCACGAAGAGCGCGAGCGCCGATTGCCCGCGCTGCTCGAGGAGTTCGGTCTGCGTGCCTTCGTCGACGCGCGCGGCGACAGTCTTTCGGGCGGCGAGCGCCGACGCGTCGAGATCGCGCGCGCGCTCGCAATCGAACCGGCGTTTTTGCTGCTCGACGAGCCCTTTACCGGCATTGATCCGATCGCCGTCGCCGACATCCAAACGATGATTCGTCAACTGCGCGACCGCGGTTTGGGCATCCTCATCACCGATCATCAGGTGCGCGAAACGCTCGCAATCGTCGATCGCGCCTACATCATGAATAACGGGCGCATCGAGGTCTCCGGCTCGGCGCAGGAGGTGCTCGATTCCCCGATCGCAAGGACGTTCTATCTGGGCGAAGGCTTTAGGCTTTGAAAGGCGCTTCGGTCCAGCCTCCTCGCCCCCCACGTCGTGGGGCCCCCAGACCATGGGGCGCTTAAGCATTTCGGCCGTCGAACGTTCCCCGTGGGCGCCCCAAACGATCGCGTCGGCGTGCGCAGGCGTTTCCCGAGACTTCGTCTAGCATTGCGCTTCACTATTCTGGACCGATACATGCTGACCGAGTTGGCGGGGCCGTTCGGGTTCGGCTTGGGCGCGTTTACGCTGATTTTCGCGGCGACCGAGATTCTCAACGTTGGGAAACTCGTGAGCAGCGAGCACGCGCCGCTGTGGGCGGCGCTGCTCGTTTTTCTGTGGTCGTTGCCGGCCTACGTCGTGCTCGTGATACCGATGGCGCTGTTGCTCGGCACCTTGCTGGCGATTCAGCGGCTTTCCAGCGACAGCGAGTTGACGGCAATGAAAGCCGCGGGCATTACGTTCGCGCGGATCGTGACGCCGTTGCTGGCCGTCGGCATCGTGATGTCGTTCGCGACGCTCTTCCTTCAGGAAAAACTCGTTCCGTATGCGAACGACCAGTTGGTCGAGATCGAGAGCGCCGTCATCAATCACACGAGCGCATTCGGCCGCGACCTGACGGTGACGGCACCGCTCCCCGGCGGCGGACGCCAACTCACCGTCGCCACCGCCTACGAGCCGAACTCGCAGGCGCTGCTGCACGTAACGCTTATCCAATACGATAGCCGCAACCGGCCGCGCCAGATCGTCTTCGCCGACCGCGCGGAGTTCACGGCCGACAAATGGCTGCTGCAAGATTCGAGCCTTTACCGCTTCAATCCCGACGGCTCCGTGCTGGCCGAGCCGCCGATTCCGCGGCAGGAGGTCGAAATCGGCCAGAATCCAACCGACCTCGTCAAGCGCATCAAGAACGACGATCCCGACAGCATGAGCCGGGCTCAAATCGCTGCCATCGTACGCACGGGCCAACTCACGGAGAGCGAGCTGCGAAAATACGTGACGACCTACCAGGAGAAGCTCGCACGACCGTTTGCGTGCTTCGTATTCATTTTGATCGCGGTTCCGTTCGGGCTGCGGGCGATGCAAAGCGGCGGCAGCAGCACGAGCCTCGGGTTCGGATTGTCGCTGGCAATCGTCTTCGTCTACTATATCGTCATGACGGTCTGCTCGTTCGTCGGCGAGGCCTTTCTGACGCTTGCGTGGCTGTGGGCCTGGATGCCGAACATTCTTTTTACGGCGATCGGCCTCGAGCGGCTCCGCCGGGCGGCCATGGTCTAGTGAAACGGGACGCTAGGGGCCCCGGCGCAGCGTGAACTTCATCGAGTTCGTGCGCGGCGTAGGCAACGTGGCGTTCGTCATGGCGATCGCGGGCGCGGTGGCCTACGTCGGCGACCGGGTCGGCCACCGAGTAGGGCGTCAACGGCTCACGCTGTTCGGAATTCGGCCGCGCTACACGTCGACGATCGTCGCCATCGCGACCGGCATGATCATCGCCCTCGTCGTGACGCTGGTTGCGATCTTTGCGTCCGAGCAGGTGAAAACGGCGTTCTTCAAACTCAACTCGCTCAATCAGCAGATCACCGAACTCACGCGCCGGGAGCGGGATCTTGAAAAAAAGGTCAACACCGGGCGGCTCGTCGTGCAGGTCGATGCGCTCATGGTTCCGTTCTATCGCACTATCCAGCAGAACGCGTCGCGCGCGCAGCGTCTGGCGACGATTCGATCGTTTTACTACGATTCGGTCAAGTTCGTCAATGCGAACTACCCGCAGCTCGGACTAAAGATCTACGCGATACCGCCGGATGCCGAGAAAAAGCTCGCCGCGCTGGCCGACAGTCCCAAGCTGTTGGCGGAGATCGCGCAATCCAGCGTCATGCTCACGGTGACGTCGGATCAAAACCTCTTCGTAAACGACGAGATCCACTTTCTAGTCAACGGCACCAACGACCGGCGCTTCTTTCAGAAGGGTCAAGTGATCGCGCAGCTGACGATACCCGGTCGCAGCGGTGCCAGCGCGTACATCGCTCTCGGGCAGCTGCAGAACTACGTTTCGATCGCGGCTCGCCGGCTCGGATTACCGCCCTTCCTCGCCGACAACGTCCAGGCGCTGCAGTTGATTCCCAATGCGACGCAGATGCAGCAGCGCATCGACAAGCCCGGCACCTACGCGCTGACGGCCTTCGCCGCCGAAGACTTCTACCCGCACATCGGCGGCATTCCCATCGTCATCGTGCTGACCCAGCCGCCGCAGTCACGGCCGTGAGGGACGCGGTGCTCGGAGTGGACCCGGGCCGCGACAAGGCGGGATTCGCTCTGCTCGACGCCGCGGGAGAGGTGATGGCATCCGGGGTCGTGCCGGTCACGTCGGTCCTCGAACGTCTGCGCGAGATCGCCGCCGCCCGTCCGATCGCGGCGATCGCACTCGGGCGCGGGACGAACGCCGCCTGCCTCGGGGAGCAGCTGCGCGGGCTGGGTCTCCCGATTCACCTCGTCGACGAGTTCGAGACCTCCCGAGAGGCCCGCGAGCTCTACTTTCGGGAGCACCCGCCGCGGGGCTGGCGGCGGCTGGTTCCCACCGGGCTGCAGTTGCCGCCCGTCCCGGTCGACGACTATGCCGCAATTTTGATAGCCCGGCGATTTCTCGCCAGGGACCGCGCCTAGGGGCCTCCAAGATGTAATGTCCGGACGAGGCGAACGGCGCCGGCCTTCGGATTCGTTACGGGAAGGGTGTCTTTTCGAAATAGCGGAGGAGGACGTGCGTAGGCTGGCCGGCCCAATCGCAACGGCAGTGCTCGCTGCAGCGCTGTTGCCTTGCGTTGCCTTCGCTTCTTCGCCGGCAGTTGCCGGCACGACCGCGTTCGATCTTCCGTCGCAACTCATGCTGCGCATCTTCGGCGAGTCGTCGGACGCGAGCGCGTCGCTCGCGGCCGCCTACGGCGATCGTGTCAGCGAATCCCCGTTGCGCGATCTCGCGTTGCGCACCCAACCCGCCGGCAGTGCCGCGACCTTCGATCGCGAATCGGCTTCGCCTACCTTCGCGTCGGCGCGCTCGCCCCGCGTCGTCGCGGCTAACGGCGATGCGTTCGACCTCGCGCAGAACATTCGCGCGACGCTGCTGCGCACGGATCTCCGCTTTGCGGTGACGCCGCAATACGACGATACGGCGGTTTCTAGCGACAACGCGGCGCGCGTTTCGGCGGCGACGTTCACCGCCGGCGAGTACCGGCCGATCGCACCGGTCACGCTCGTCTCGCCGCAGTCCGGCGCGTTTTCGCTCGGCGGACTGGTGCACGGCGCACCGCCCGCGGTCGCCGCCAGTTCAGCGCTTGCCTTCGGCGAAAGCGGCGTGCCGGGTTCTGCCGGTTCTTCCGCGGCGATCCCAACCGCAGTGCACCTAGGACCGGTCAAATTCACGACGCGATTGGAGAGCGCTTCGATGGCGGCGCCATCGGTCGGCTTGAACGACAACGCCGCCGGCGCCGGCGCGAACCTCGACGTGCGCGCCGGAAGGCGCACGCTGACCTTCGGCCTTTCGAGCGATTACGAGCGCTTGACACGCAGCGACGCGAGCGGCCTCACGCCGGCGGCGCTCGGCGACACCTCCTCGTGGGAACTGCCCGGAGCCGGCGTACCGCTGGCGGTGCCGAACTACGCCGACGTCAGCAAAGTCTCGCTCGGCGCGGGCGTGGCGGTTCCGGTCGTAAACGGCTTGACGCTGAACCTCGACTACGCCGCCAACCGGATGTTCGGCGGATACGGTCTCCCCGGCCTGACGAATCTCGATGCCATCGACAACTCGTACGGCGGCAAGCTTACCTTCGAGATCCCGCATTCTTCGAGTACGCTGTCGATCTCCGCGCGCCAGCTGCGCTATCAAGACAGCCTAATTCCGGTCAACACGTCGACGGAAACGCGCGAAGACGTGAACTTCACCGTCAAATTTTAGGGAACCCCGGAAGAAGTCGCTGCACCGATCGCAACGAGCATTTTCTGCGCACGGCTAGGCGCAGCCGAGGGGGCATAGCATGAAGCTCTGTGACCGAGGATGCAACGAAGAGGTGCGCAGAAAACGCCGTTGCCCAAGGGGTTTAGCCGCAAGGCCCGCGCCTGCGTTGTCGCCGACTCGGTCACAGACCGCTGGGTATGCTCCCTCCTCGTCTCCTAGCAGGCGCAGCCCTTGCGGCTAAACGATCGGTACGTGGACTTCTTCCGGGGCTCCCTCACGCGCAGCGTCGTCGCCGCGGTCGTCGTTGCGTTGCTATCGGCGTTCGGCGCAATTCAGTTGGCCTCCGACGCGTTCGCCGCGCCCGCCGCTTCGCCCGGTGCGTTGCCTGCGCGCGTCCCCCTCGCATTCGGCCTCGCCGTCTATCGCGCGCTGGACCGCGTTGCGCCCGCACCATACGTCGAGTCGACGCTGGCCGCGTACGCGCTCTCGCAGGGACAAAACGGTGAAGCGCTGCGCTACGCGCTGCGGCTGCCGCCCTCCGCCGCGCGCGACGCACTGTTCGCTCGCGTCGCGGCCGCGCGGGGCGACGGCGAACTGGCACTCGAGTATTTTCTCGCCGCGCCCGACGTCGACGCGGTGCAGTCGGTAGTGCGCTCGCTCGTGCCCACGAGCCCGGCGGCAGCCTATGCGCTGGAGCGCACGCTCAACGTGCGGCTCTCGCTCATGACCACCCATCCGGACGCGGTCGCCGCGACGGCCTGGCGCATGGGCGACCTCGCCAATCGGCAAGCCTGGCGCGAGGTCTCGGGAAGCTCCGCACAGATGGCGTGGCTGCGTCGAGGAATGCGCAGCATGCAGACCGCGACCGATCTCGCGCCGTTCTCCGAGAAGTATGCCATCGTCGCGGCCAATCAAGCCGTGCTGCTCGGCGACCTCGACAACGCCTCCGCGCTCTTCGCGCGCGCCGTTGCTGCCGATCCAGCCAGCGCCGACGCCATCGCCGGCCTGGGCGTCGTCGCGCAACGGCGGGGCGACGCTGCCGCGGCTCGCCGTTACCTCGACCGCGCGCGTCGGATCGATTCGCACGCGCTGATGGTCCGAGCCTTGGAGCGCGAGCTGCATTGAGGGTCGCGCTCGACGCGCAACTCGCCATCGGCACGGCCACCGGCATCGGCGAATACGTCCGAGGGTTGGCTCACGCGCTGCGCGACGACCCCGAGATCGACCTCGTAGAGCTCTGCGAACCGTCGCTCGATCCGTGGCGTTTCGACCGGCGCATCTGGTGGGATCAAGTGCTGCTGCCGCGGCGCGCTGCGCGCGCGCGTGCCCGCGTCTTGCATTGCGCATCGGGGACCGTGCCGCTCAAATCGCCGTTGCCGGTCGTCGCAACCGTGCACGACGTCGCGTGGCTGCGCGTGCAAGCGCACGCACCCGCCTACGCGCGCTATTATTTCGGACGCTTTTCTTTGGATCGCTACCGCACCGTTGCCCGCATCGCCGTCGACTCGGAGTTCTCGCGCGGGGAGCTGCTGCACGTGCTCGACGACTACGATCCCGCACGCGTGCACGTCGTTTATCCCGGCGTCGCCGAGGATTTCTGCAGGCTGGAACGGCACGGTGGAGACGCGCGTACGATTCTCATCGTCGGAACCGTCGAACGGCGCAAGAACCTCGATGCACTGGTGCGCCTGCTTCCCGTGCTCGCGCGCGCGCGTATCGTTTCCGTCGGGCCGCCGACCCCCTATCGCAGCGAGTGCGCGGCCGTGGCGCGGCAACTCGGCGTCGCCGATCGGGTCGAGTTTCGCGGATACGTCGAGCGCCGCGAACTGCTCGATCTGTACGCGCGCTGCGCGGTCGTTGCCGTGCCGTCCCATTACGAGGGGTTCGGCTACGCCGCCGCGCAGGCGCTCTGCGCCGGCACGCCGTGCGTCGTCTCCGATCGCGGTGCGTTGCCCGAGGTTGTCGGCAACGATGCGCCGGTAGTTCCGGTCGAGGATGCGTCGCGGTGGGCGCAGGCGCTCGAACGGGCGATGGACGGCGGTGAAGATGCGCGCGCCGCGACCGCGCGCGCATCGGCGATCGCACGCCTCTCGTGGCCGGCGAGCGCACGCCGCATGCGCACGCTCTATGAAGAAACCGGAGTTTAGTACACCGGCGAGCCGGCTGCGCCCGGCGCCACGCTTCCGTCGTCGGGCGCGAAGATCAGCCGCAGCGGATAACTCGATCCACCTTCGGGCATCGTCACGATCGTGACGCGCACGAATCCGCGTGCCGGAATGACGTATTGGCGAATCTTGTAGCGTGAAAACGGCGGAACCTGATGCGACTGCACGAGAACGCCGTCGATGATGTAGGTTGCGGTCGCCCGGCCGCCGCGCGGATTTTCGTAGATGGCGATCGCCTGCGGCGTGGAGAGCGGGTTGTGCACGGTCACGACGAACGACTGCAGCACGCCGTAATCTCCCGCGAGCGCTTGGCCGAGGAGATCGTTGGGCAACGGAATCTGTCCGATCGGAACCTCGAGGTAGTCGTCGTTGACGTTCCACTGCGCTGCGTAGTAGAACTCCGGAATCGGATAGATGCCGCGCGCGTGCTTGTGTTCCGCTTCGAGCAGCGCGCCGCCGGCCGCAACGGCGGCATCGGCGTCGGCCGGCTGCGCCGTCAACGTGAGGTGGACGCTGCCGTTTCCGGAGAGGGCGCGCAGCTGCAAGAGGTTGCAGACGATCGTTCCCGGCGGCAAATCTTGTTCGGCGATGTTCAGCGACGTATTTCCGGGAATCGCGATTAGCCGTCCTTGATTCTGCACGACGTCGATTAAGAACGCGCGAGTCGCCGAGTGGCCGGCCTCCATCTCGTTGGCGGTCGGCCCGCCGCGTCCGCTGATGAACTGGATGCTCGCGGGCTCGGGCGAAGTGTTCTCGACGCGCAGCACGACGCGCCGCGGCGGCTGTCCCGGCGGATTGTAGTGAAAGTAGAGAAAGCGCGAAGGCTGGTCGCTGCGCAGATCGGCAGTGAAGAGCGTCCCGTTTTCAACGAGCCGCTCGGGATAGTCGCTTACCATGAGCGAATCGGGAGAGATGCGCGGCGCGGCGACGTTGCGTACGTCGACGCGCGTCGTCGCATCCACTTCGATGTAATCGGTTCCTTGAATCAGCACGGGGACGTTGACGACGGCGACGCGATCCTGCGCGAGCGTGCCCGAGAATGCGACGTCGTCGGTCGAGACGACGATCTGCGCGCCCGGGCGCGCTTGCGCCGCACGGACGACCGCGGCCACTACTTCCTGCCGGATGAAATCCGCCGACGCGGGATCGCCGGTGATCGAGAGCGTCGTCTGCGGCGCGACGTTGCCGGCGTAGAACGCGACGCGCACTTGCACGTCGCGCGTAAGTCCGCGCGCGTCCGAGACGGTGACGACCGTCGTTCCGGGCTTCTTTCCGGAGAGGGTGACCGCCGCGGACGTTTGGTCGATGGTGGCGTCGACGACCGAAGGATCGTGCACGACCGCTGCAATCGGTGCGATTGCCGAGCCGACGACGACGCGCGCCGAACTGCCGACCGGAACGGTCGCGCTCGCCGGCTCAACCGTGATCGGCGGCGGCGTTGGCGTGGGTGTGCCGGGAGCCGACGGGGCCGCCGATGGTTGCGCGCCGGGCGTCGCCGGCGCGTTCGGGGAGGGCGAGGGCGTAGGCGCAGGCGTCGCCGGCGTTTGTGCTGCCGCCGGAGCCGCGAAGCACGCCGCTAAGAGGGCGAGCGGCGCGAAGAAGCGAGAGATCGTCTCGCTACGAAGCAATTTTTCCGGAGCGGTGGACGGCCGATGCCAGCAGCGTCTTATACCCGACGCTCGGGAAGAGCACCGTCACCAAATCCCGCTCCGCGCGCTCCACCGTTCCCATGCCGAACTTGGGATGCTGCACCACATCGGAGATCTTGAACCCTCCGGTGGCCGCTCCCTCGTCGACTCTCCGGCCTGCCGCCCGCAGGCAGTTGTCGCACGCGCCGCATTTCGAACGGTCGAAATCCTCGCCGAAATAGTTGAGGATGAAGCGCCGGCGGCAGGAGGTCGTCTCCGCGTACTGCAGCATCATGCCGAGCTTGCTCTGATCGTACGACTTCTTCGTCTCGTAGTTGGCCAAGCTCAGCACGAGCGCGCGATTTTTGCGAACGGCCTCGGTTAAGCCGTACGCCGACTTTTTGACCGATTCGATGTAGCCCGACTTCTTGAGCAGCGCGAGAATCACGCGCAGCTTCGTAAGGGGAAGTTGGAGAATCTTGCGCAGATCGGCCATCGAAACGCCGTCCGCTTGTTCGCCGAAGACTTCGATCGTTCCGAAGACGCGCTGCACCTCTTCGATGTCGGGATACTTCCCCGTGAGGAAGTAGCTCTGCACGCGCGTATCGCTCATGCGATAGACGAGAATGCAGCGCGACGGTAGGGCGTCTCTCCCGGCGCGTCCCGCTTCCTGCGTGTAGGCTTCGAGCGAACCCGTGAGATCGTAGTGCACGACGAAGCGAATGTTCGACTTATCGATGCCGAGTCCGAACGCGTTGGTCGCGACGACGGCACGAATCGCCTCGCTCATGAAGAGATTTTGCACCGAAGTGCGGTCTTCTTTATGCAGTTTGGAATGATAGACGGCCGCCGGTACGTTCAGCTCGCGCGTCAGGTGGTGCTGAACCTCGAGCGCGTTCTTGATCGTCGCCGTATAAATGATGCCGGTGCCTTCGAGCGCTCCGGGACCGGTGAAGAGCGACGTGAGGATCTTCATCTTATCGGCGGCCTTGTGCGCCTTACGCGCCTCGTACACGAGATTTGGGCGATCGAAGCCGCGAACGATCGGCTTGACGTTCTCGATGCCGAGTTGGTGCAGGATGTCCTCGCGGACCGACGGCGTTGCCGTCGCCGTCAAGGCGAGAACCGTCGGCTTGCGCAACTTCTTGATCGCGCCGCCGAGCGCCAAGTACGCGGGCCGGAAATCGTGTCCCCATTGGCTGATGCAGTGCGCCTCGTCGACGACGAAGAGCGGAACCTCGATCGACTGCAGCAAGCGAAGAAAGCTCTCGTCTTCGAGTTTTTCGGGCGTGGTATATGCGATTTTGATCGCGCCCGACGCGATGCGTTCGCGCGCCCGCGCCTCTTGTTCTTCCGACAGCGTCGAGTTCAGCGCGATGGCGCCGCTCACGCCGCGCTCGCGCAGGACGTCGAGCTGATCCTTCATCAGCGCGATCAACGGGCTGACGACGACGGTAGTGCCTTCGAGCAGCAGCGCGGAAAGTTGGTAGGTGAGGCTCTTACCCGCGCCCGTGGCGAGAATAGCTAAGGTATCCTGCCCTTGCAGGACGCGCGAGATGACCTCTTCTTGGCCCGGATAGAACGCTTCGAAACCGAAGTGTTTCCGCAAGGCCACGTGCAGGTCTCCAAAACCCAATGGACGGTTCCCTTCGTAAACCGGAAGCGCCGAAGCGTTATTGCGCGCTCCAGCCAACCTCTTTAAACCCGTCCGGAACCGGACCGTTTCAGCCTACCCACCGGCAGGCGCGCCCAAACCCTCCTCGTAAGACTGGAGTGTGTCGCTCTACCGGACCTGGCGCCCTCTTTCGTTCGCAGATCTCGTGGGACAAGACGCCGTCGTTCGGACGTTGACCGCGGCGATCGAAGGCGGCAAGCTGGCCCACGCGTACTTGTTTTCCGGACCGAGGGGCTCCGGAAAAACCTCGGCTGCCAAAATTCTGGCGCGCTGCATCAACTGCGCCAACGGACCTACGGCGACGCCCGACAATACGTGCGAGAATTGTCGCGCCATGATCGCCGGCACCGCGCTCGACGTCCTGGAGATCGACGCTGCGAGCAATCGCGGCATCGACGAGATTCGCGCGCTGCGCGATGCGGTGAAGTTCGCTCCCGCGAGCATGCGCATGAAAGTCTACATCATCGACGAAGCGCACATGCTCACAAAAGAAGGCGCAAATGCGTTCCTCAAGACGCTCGAAGAGCCGCCGGCTCACGCCGTCTTCATTCTGGCAACGACCGAACCGGAGCGCCTGCCGCTGACGGTTCTCTCCCGCTGTCAGCGGTACGCGTTTCGGCGAATCGCGATACCGGTCATGATCGAGCGGCTGCAAGAGATCGCTCGCGCCGAAGGGATCGTTGCCGAGCCCGCGGCGCTTGCGGCGATCGCGTACCGGGCCGACGGCGGGCTGCGCGACGCATTGACGATGCTCGAGCAGGCGGCCGCGTTCTCCGGCGCCGAGACGATGACGATCGCGACGCTCGACCTGGCGTTCGGCGCCACCGGCCGCGACGTCGCGCACCGCCTGCTCGACGCGACGATCGCGCGCGATCCGGCGGCGGCGCTCGCCACGATCGAAGAAGCCTCCGACGCCGGAACCGACATCCTCACCTTGATTCGTGCGCTGGTCGCAGCGTTTCGAAACTTGCTCGTCGCGCGCGTCGATCCCGAACTGCTGGCGCGCGATCTGGCACCCGAAGACGCACAGCGCGCCCGCGAGCGCGCGGGCGGCGTTCCCATGGCGGTGCTCGTCAGGACGCTGCGCGGGCTCACCGAATCGCTGTCGCTCGCGCGCACCGGCGGCAATCCGCGCCTCGAGTTGGAGACGACCCTGCTGCGCCTCATCCTGACGGCCGAAGACACGAGCCTAGACGGGCTTGCAGCTCGCGTGGCCATGCTGGAGGAGCGTCAGCAGGCGCCGGCAGAGCCGGCCAAGAGCGTCTCCCTGCAAGCCCCGGTCTCCGATGGCGCCGCGACCGCTGCGCCCGCGCCGGGGCGACTCTCCCTGAGCAAAGTTCGCGCGGCCTGGACGAGCATCTCCCGCAAAGCCGGGAGCGAGTATCACCCGCTGAAGGGCGCGCTTTCGGGTGCGACGATCGAGGCTCTCGACGGCAACGCGATCGTCCTCTCGGCGCGCAGCGCCGTCGATACGGCGATCGTTCGCGAACGCGTCGCGCTCATCGAAGCCGCCGCCGCCGACGTCCTCGGCACTCCGCTGCGGATCGCCGTGCGTACCGGCGGTGCGCCGAAGGCGAAAGGCACGGAGCCGGGCGGCGTCGCATCGGTGACGGCCGGCGGCGCCTACGACGAGGCCGAAGCGCTCTTCAACTATGCCAGCGAACGGATACGCGAACGATGAATCAAGCACAACTGATGGCGCAAGTGAAAAAGATGCAAGCCGAGATGACCAAGGCGCAGGAGGAGCTTGCCAATACGGTCGTGACCGGCACGGCCGCCGGCGGACTGGTGACGGTTGAGGCGACGTGCGATCAGCGCGTGAGGTCGGTCCGCATCGCTAAGGACGCGATCGATCCGGACGACGTCGAAACGCTTGAAGATCTCGTCGTCGTCGCCACGAACGACGCGCTCGCGAAATCGACCGACGCCTCGCAGAAGCGAATGGCCTCGCTGACCGGCGGCATGCGCATTCCGGGCCTTTCGTAGAATCCGCGCGAGATGCCGAGTTCCGGTTCCATCGCCGGGCCGGTCGCGGCCCTCATCAACGAGTTCAGTAAGCTTCCAACCATCGGTCCGAAGACGGCCGCGCGACTCGTCTTCTACCTGCTCAACCGTCCGCGTCACGAAGCGCAGGCGCTCGCCGAAGCCATCGTAGCGGTCAAGGATCGGGTGCGCTTCTGTTCGACCTGCTTTTCGCTGACCGAATCGGATCCGTGCCCGATCTGCAGCGACGAGCGCCGCGACGCGCACGCCGTCTGCGTCGTAGCGGAGGCGAAGGACGTCTATGCCGTCGAGCGGACCGGTGCGTTTAAAGGACGGTATCACGTGCTCGGCGGTTTGATATCGCCGATGGACGGCATCGGTCCCGGTCAGTTGCGCGTCAAAGAGTTGATCGAACGAATCGGTCGCGAGGATCCGCGCGAAATCATTTTGGCCACCAATCCCAACGCCGAAGGTGAGGCGACCGCGCTCTATTTGTCGCGTCTCATCGCGCCGCTCGGCGTCGTCGTGACCCGTCTCGCCTACGGGTTGCCGATCGGCGGCGATCTCGACTACGCCGACGAAATCACGTTGGCGAAAGCGTTCGAAGGCCGCACGACGCTGTAGCCCCCACGTCGCCCTGAGCGGAGCCGCACTTCGACTCGCTTCGCTCGCTCAGCACAGGTTGCGCGGCGCAGTCGAAGGACGCGCTCAACGTGATGCGGGCGCCGGCGTGTACTTCACGACGACTGTGAAGCGGCTTGGCGCGGTAGCCGCCGAGAGCAGCAGCGTGCGATCGATGCCATCGCCGGTGACGCGCACCGCCGCCACGCGATTGCCGCCGGTTGCCGCCGGATTCCATCCGAAGGTCACCTCCACGTTTGGAGCCGACGCGCCGGCGAAGAGCGGGTCGTAGACGCCGCTCGCGCGTCTGCCCAGATCCGAGATCGGGTGCGTCTGCGCGCTCAGGCCGGCGAGATCGTCGTAGCGGTCTCCCGAAAGCACCGGGCCGCCCGGCACGTATGCGTAACGCGTGACGCGCTGCGAGCCGGCGTCGAACGCGTACGCCCACCACGAGGGGGCGTGCGCTCCGTCTTCGGTGACGAAATCGACCTCGTGTCCGTCGGCATTGCGTTCGCCGTGGACGTCGGCGGCGGGAACGAAGACCGACCACGCGCTGGCGGCGTCGGCGATGAGGCGCTCTTCGAGCCTATCGGCGGAATCGCGCGCGCGCAGCCGTTCGTCGAGATGGCGAGCACCGAGGACGGCTGCATGCGTCATCGCGAGCAACTGTAACCCGAGAAGCAACGCGATCGCCGCGGCGACGATCGTCTCGATCAGGCTGAATCCGCGCTCGGCATCCACGAGTGTGCGACGGGACACGAGCGCGAGAGTGCCCCAAAAACGGACGCCTACGGCAGCGAGCGCAGGGCGTCTCCAACGCGCACCGTCGCCGGGCCCACGACGTCGCAGAGAATCCCCATCCAGGTGTTGCGGTGCTGTGAAACCTGGCGCAGCACGTTTGGGTCGGACGGTCCCCCGCATGGATCGTAGGTCACGACGACGCAGCGTTCGATCGGTTTGATCGCGCGCAGCCGTACGTCGCCCAGCTGCAATTCCCAACCGGTGAGTTCCGCCTCTCCGGCAGCGAATGCCGCATCGGCGCGCACCAGAAAGTTTGGGCGAAAGCGTTCGACCTCGACCGGCCGGCCTAGCAACGTCCCAAGCTCGTCGAGCCAACGATCGACGATCAGCGAGATCGGTGCGGTATCGAAGAAACGGCCGCCGTCGCGCCGTTCGAGTTCGACGCCGCGCGCGGCGCCCAGCGCCCGGGCCTCGTCCGGATCGGCGGTGAGGTGCAAGCGCTCGTGTTCCTTGCCGCGATAGGTCTTTCCGGCGCGCGCGTGACCGTGACCGACGAAGAGCGCGGTCGTACGATCGCCGGCAATGCCCGAATCGGTGACTTCGGCAATGGTAAGCGATTCGCCGCGCAGGCTTTTTACCGGGTAACGCCAGATGGCGGCGAGCGTTCCGACGATCACCTCGACTCTGTTACCCGGGGGTTTTTGGGCGGCCCTGCCAGAAGCGCCGCGCGATGGACCTGCGTCCGCTCGGCTTCGGCGAGATTTTCGACCGGGCCATTACGCTGTACGTTCGCAACTTTTGGCCGTTCCTGGCGATCGTGCTCGTGCTGATCGTGCCCTTGGCGGTGATTCAGTACGTGTTGGATTCGAGTCAACTGGCGCAGTTCGATCAGGCGATCCGCGTCTTCACCCATCCCAATGCGCCGGCTCCCGCGCTCGCGAGCCTGTTCTCGTCGCCGGGCGATATTGCGGCGATTGCTGCCATGCTGCTGATCTACTACGCGCTCTGGCCGTTCGTCTTCGTGGCGGTCGCCATCGGCGTTGCGCGGCTTTACAGCGGCCGGCCGGTCGAGTTCGGCGCGTGCTATCGCAGCGTGATGCCGCACTGGGGTGCAATCCTGCTCACGCAACTCGTCGCGGTCGTCGTCTTCATCGCGTGGTACGTGGCGTTTTTCGTCGTGCTCGTCGCGGCGGGAGTCGTAACGGCGTTGCTCGCGCAAGCGTCGATCGTGTTGGGAATCCTCGCCTTCGTCGTGGTGCTCGTGTTGGCGCTGGCGTTGTTGCTGGCGCTCGCGCTGGTGCTCATCGCGCTCGCCTTCGCCATGAACGCCGTCGCCATCGAAAACGCACGCCCGATCGCGGCGGTCGCATCGGGATTCGGCCGCGTCTTCACCGGCAAAGAACTTCCGCGCGCCCTGGTCTTCGCGCTGGCGGCGTTTGCGGTGATCTTCGGCGGGTCGATCGTCGTTTCGGCGGTTGCGCTGTTGGCGCTGATGGTGCACGCGGTCGCGGTAGAGGTGATCGTCTCCGCGCTGCTGCGCGCGGCGATCGCTCCGTTCTCGATCGTGCTCATAGCGGTCTACTACTTCGACGTTCGCATACGTCGAGAAGGCTACGATCTCGAAGCGGAGATCGAGCGCATCGCTTCGGCTCCCGTCGTCGCGTGACGGCGGAAGGGTGGCGACGCGCCGTCGTCGCCGCTACGGCGTGCGCGGCGATCTTTGTGCCGGTGCGTGCTCCGGCGAGCGACGATTCGACGCGCGCCGCGTTGGTTGCACGGTGGGCCGCCGCTAGCCATCGTTCGCCGCAAGTGCTCGAATCGCGACGCGCCGCCGCGCGACCCCCCGCGGATCTCACGCGTCTCGTCGCCGCCGAACTCGCGGTGCGCGGGCGCTATCGTCTCGCGCCCCCGCGGCCCGCCGTCGAGCGCACGTCGCCGTGGTTGGAGTTTTGGACGTGGGTGCGCGATCGCTGGAACGATCTCTGGCGCGCCGCATTTGGGCGCGTCCGCTTGGGAGGCAGCGGCGCCGTTTTCGCAGGAGACGCGCTGATGGCCCTGGTCGCGTTGCTGCTGCTGGTCGTCGGTTTTCGTCTGATTTCTGGTTTGGCGATCGACCGGCGTGCCGCGGTTCGCGCGCAACGGCTCGAGACGCCGCAAGACGCATCGGCACTTTACGCGACGGCGTGCGCGTTCGCACGGAGCGGCGATTACACGCGCGCGTCCGCAGCGCTGTTCGCGGCCGCGATCGTCGCGATGTCCGCACGCGGGGTCGTGCGCGACGACCGCAGCGCGACCGTCGGGGATCTGCGGCGGACGCTGCGCGCGGGAGACGACACGCTCGTCGGGCCGTTCGACGAAGTCGCCTCCGCGTTCGTCGCCGGCACCTATGCGGAACGCCCACTCGCGACTGCCGAATGGGAGCGCGCGCGCACGTCGTACCTCCGGCTGGCGGGCGACACCCCGGCATGACGACGCGCCGTTTCGAAATCGCCGTGCTGGCGATCGGAGTCGCCGCATTGGTGCTGCTCGCCCTGGAACGCGAACGCGTGCAGCGCGGCTCGGCGCCTTCGACATATTCCACCTACGACACCGGAGTGCGCGGCTACGGCGCGCTCTACAACGTACTGCTCGCGACGGGCGTATCGTTGAGGCGCTTTCAGCATCCGCTCGGATTGCTCGACGCCGGCGTCGGGACGCTGGTGATTTCGAGCTATGCCGGCGATCCCGCGGCGCACGGTTTGGGAGCCCACGATGCGGCGGCGCTGAAGCGATTCGTCGCCGGGGGCGGACGGCTCGTGGCGCTCGACACCGATTTCGCCGGATCCGACGACGTCGCGCCGGCCGTCGGCGTCAGCGCGCAGGCAAACGCGTACGGAGCGGTTGCGCTCGCGCGCAATCGCTACACGGCCGGCGTGTCGCATGTCGGCGCGAAGGTGGCCGCCGTCTTTCCGTTCGCGCTGCGACGAGGCATGCCGCTGCTCGCCAACGCACGCGGAATCGTCGCCGTCGCGTACCGGTATGGAAAAGGTGAAGTGATCGCGATCACCGCGCCGGACATCTTCAGCAACGCGACGTTGCGCAACGACGACAACGCTGCGTTCGCCTACGACGTCGCCGCGGGGCACGGCACCGTCGCGTTCGACGAATACGTTCACGGATACGACGACGACCTCGGCTTCTGGCACGTGTTGCCGCAACCCGTGCGCGCCGCACTCTGGATCGTCTGCGCTATCGTCGTGCTCGGACTGATCGGCGCCAACGTTCCGTTTGCGCCGCCGGTTGCGCCGGCGGCCGTTGTCGGCCGCGACTCTTCGGCCTACGTTACCGCCATGGCGGAGCTGATGCGCCGCGCGCGCGGCGCCGGAACGCTGATCGCGCGTCTTGCCGACGATTCGGCGCGCAGGGCTCGGGGTCACGGCGATCCGAAGACGCGCCAGGCCTTGGACGAACTCGAGCGGCTGCGGGGGCTTGGCCGCCCGGCCGACTCGTCGCTGCTTACGGCGGCCGCGATCGCGCACCGCCTGCGCAAGGAGTGGGGATGAACGGCGCCGGCGAGTTGGCGGCGCGGATCGCGCAGGGCCTGGAGCGCGTAGTCGTGGATGCGCAAACCACAGCGTTCAATTTGACGGTCGCGCTCCTGGCGCGCGGCCACGTATTGATCGAAGGCGTTCCGGGAACGGGAAAGACGCTCGCGGTGCGCGCCTTCGCGATGCTCCTCGGTCTAGAGTTCCGGCGCATTCAGTTTACGCCCGATCTCATGCCCGCCGACGTCGTCGGTACGACGGTTTTCAATCCGAAGACGACCGAGTTCACGACGCGCTTGGGGCCGATCGTCGCGAACGTCGTCCTGGCCGACGAGGTGAACCGCACGCCGCCGAAGACGCAAGCCGCGTTGCTGGAGGCGATGGAAGAGGGCTTCGTCACCATCGACGGCGTCGCGCACGCGCTGCCGTCGCCGTTCCTGCTCTGCGCGACGCAAAACCCCATCGAATACGAGGGAACGTACCCGCTGCCGGAGGCGCAACTCGACCGCTTCATGGTGAAGATCGCCTCGACGTATCCGGCGGCCGTGCGCGAAATCGAACTGCTCGAACGCGTTGCCGGCGGGTTCGACGCACGCGCGCTGGCATCGTCGGGCATCGTCGCGGTGACCGACGTCGCAGAAGTGCTCGCCGCGCAACGTGCCATTCGCGAAGTGCATCTGTCGAGCGGAGTCTGCGAGTACGTGTACGGCATCGTCGCGGCGACGCGTACCCATCAGCGTTTGACGCTCGGTGCGTCGCCGCGCGCAGGCGTCGCGCTGCTGCTCGCATCGCAGGCGGCGGCGGCGATTGCGGGCCGCGCCTTCGTGACGCCCGACGACGTCAAAGACGTCGCGCCCGCCGTACTGCCGCACCGGCTCATCGTGGCACCCGACGCGGAAATCGAAGGGATCTCCGCAGCCGAAGTGCTGCGCGGCATTCTCGCGACGGTGCCGGTTCCGCGTGGCGCCGAAACCTGACGCCGGGCGCGTGCGTCCGCGCGTGTGGCTGCCGGCTTGGCTGACGCCGCGCTTTCTCTACCTGCTCGGCGCGATTGCGCTGCTCTTTGCCTGTTCGCCGGGACTGCACGTCCTGGTGGCGTTAGCTTTCGCCGCTTTGGCGGCGCTGGCCGCCGCAACGATCCTCGACCTACTTTGGGGTCCGCGCAACCCCGACGTAACGGTCGAACGCGTGGCGGCCGACCATCTCGCATTACGCGTCACGCTCGAACTTCGGTACCGCGTAGTGAATCGGTCCGCGCGCCGCATCCGAGTAGGCATCGTCGAAACGCCGGTCCGCACGCTGGAATTCGGTGAAGACGATACGATCGCCGGCGTTCCGCCCGGTTCGAGCGTCGACGTGTCCGCAAGCGTGACGCCGGTCGCGCGCGGAGCCGACGCCTTCGGCGCCCTCTTCGTGTGGTACGAAAATACGATCGGGCTCGTTCGGCGGCGGATGGCGGTCGCCGCGCAAAAGCCGTTCCGCGTCTTTCCCGATCTCTCGGCGGTCGAACGCTACGGGACGCTGCACGTGCGCAATCGCACGATCGAAGCGGGACTACGGAAGATGCGATTGCGCGGCGTCGGCACCGAGTTCGAATCGCTGCGCGAATACGCCGACGGCGACGCGTTCCGGGCAATCGATTGGAAGGTGACGGCGCGCCGCGGCAAACTAATGGTCGCGCACCACGAGGTCGAGCGCAGCCAGAACGTGATGCTCGTGCTCGATTCCGGGCGCTTGATGACGGCGCGCATCGGCGAGAAACTTCGTAAGTTCGACTATGCGGTTACGGCCGCGCTCTCGGTAGCCGCCATCGCCGGCTTGGCAAGCGATCGCGTCGGCGTCGTCGCGTTCGCGAGCGAGATCCTGGCGGCGGCAGCGCCGCGCTCGACGCGTTCCTCGATTGCCGCGATGACCGAACTTCTATACGATCTGGAGCCGCAGTTCGAGGAATCCGACTACGCGCGCGCGTTTTTCTACTTGCGCTCCCACCTCCACAAACGCTCGCTCGTGCTCTTTCTGACCGATGTGATCGATCCGGTTTCGCAGAGCGCGCTGCTGGCCGAGCTGGCATCCGTCGCGCGTCACCACTTGCTGGTTTGCGTCTTCATGAACGACGCTGCCGTCAACGTCGCGTTAGCCGAGGCGCCGCGCGACGTGGGGAGCGCCTACCGCGCCGGCGTCGCGGTCGGGCTTGCGGAGGAGCGGCGCACTGCGGCCGCGCTGCTGGCGCGCATGGGCGTCGTCGTCATCGACGTTCCCGCAGAGAAACTCACGACCGCGCTGATCGACGAGTACTTGCGTATCAAGCAGCGCGGTCTGTTGTGATCTCAGCCCCGACGCGCCGTCCGCTGAAGCCGAAGTAGAGCACGAGTGCAACGCCGGTCAACGCACCGAAAGCAACGCGCACGTCCGGGGGCCAGCGTTGGGGGGAAATGAAGCCTTCGATCGTTCCGGCGACGACGAGCATCGACGCCACGCCCGCGATCAGCGTTCCCGCGCGGCGGGCGTTGCGGACGATCGCGTCCCGGCGTCGCAAGCGCCCGGGATAGAGGACGCCCGCGGCGATGAGCAGCCCGCCCGCGCCGGCAATCTGAATCGCCGTCAGTTCGATCGCGCCGTGTGGTGCGACCGTCGCCCAGAAGTCGTAGCCGAAGCCGGCGTTCGTGAAGAGCGCTCCCATGCCGCCGAGCATTAGCCCGTTGTAGGCGATAATATAGACCGTGAGCGCGCCGAGCGTGATCGAACCGGCGAATGCGGCGATCGCGACGCGGATGTTGTTCGTAATGACCGCCGCCGACATCGCCGGCGCGAAGTCGCGGTCGATCGCGAAGTTCGAGTCGTGGAGGCTCTTGCGGATCTCATCGGGCACCAGTCCGGCCGGAAGCAGCGAATACGCGGCCGCCGGATGCGCGCGGATGACGGCGTAGGCGACGACCGCGAAGGCGACGGTTATCGCCGTGCATATCGCCACGTAAGCAAACGAACGCCGAAACTCACGTGGAAACGTTTCGCGATAGAAGACGGCGATTCGCGCGCCGCCGGTTTGCGCAGAACCTCCGTACACGTATGCGTGGGCGCGCGCCGTCAAACGGTTTAGGTACTCCACGAGCGCGGGGTCGAATCCGCGACCGCGAGCGTAGGATAAGTCGCTCGTCGTCGCGCGGTACAGCCGCCCGAGTTCGTCGGCGCCGTCGGCCCCCAGGCCACGAACGCCTTTCCGCCCCGCTTTCGCAGCAAGCGCGTCGAGCCGCTCCCACGAGGGCGATCGCTTTTCGACAAACGCCGATTGCCGCACGCGCCGGTACTTCGATGTTGAGGACGGCCAGTCCGCGCATGCAGACCGAGCGTCCAGGTTTGGCGCCAAATGGGAAGAAAAACCTGTAAATGATAGCGGAAGATAGTCCGATAGGATTCGCCGGTCTCCTTGGAGGGCGGTTTGTTCTGTTATACGTGCTTGCGGCAGCGACTGCCGGTTGTGCCGGCGCGCCATCAGCACTTCTTGCGGTTCCTAACATTGATCGACGCGTAACGGCGGCCGATTCTCGGTGGACGGTTACGGAATACGCTGAAATCCAGCGTCCGACGAGCGTCTCCGGCAGTACGAGGGGCAATGTATTCGTAGCTTCGGGGAGGGCCAGCAAGCTGACGAAGATAGCTTCCGATGGAACGCAAACGAAGGTCGGGGCCGGATTTAGAAATCCTGATGGTGTGGCTACCTACCGCAGCGATGTATACGTCGCGGACATCGGCAATTACGCCGTTAAGGAAATACTCGCTGACGGCACGATTCACACGATCGGCGGCCCCTGGGAACTACCGAGCGGCATAGACTTGGACTCGAAAGGCAACCTCTACGTCAGCGACCTTGCCAAACAGGCGGTATACAAGGCTACGCCCAAACGCGACGCAGTGCAAATCGCCGATGCATCTTCATGCCCCGATCCAGGGCCGCTAACCACCGATCCGTCTCAAAACGTTTACGTCATATGCGACGAAAGGAACATCATCGAAATTGCGCCCAACGGCCATATTTCGCCAGTCGGCGGCCAATGGGACTCTCCCCTTGGTATCGCCATCGACAAGAAGTCGAACCTCTATGTAACGCAATACAGAGGCGGCTTATGGGAATACTCAGTTGAAGGCGTGCAAACCCAGCTTGCGACGAAAAAGCAAATCCCGGGTGCCGGCAGCGTTTCCTATCTCAACGGTTCGTTGTACGTAGCATCCTATTTTAGCAGCGCGATCTACAAGGTTGCTTCCCCGAGATAAATGGCCGTGCGTGCGCTCGGTAAGATGAAAGTGACCGCCGCGTCCAAAATCGGCGGCGTGGTCGGAGTATCCGATCACGGCGGCTGGGCCATACTCGTGACTGCGGCGCGCGACGGCAGGCTGCTCGATCGGCGGCGCGTGGAACTCGTCGACGACGACTTGCCGGCGATTCCGCATCATCACGAAGCCCAGGTGCTCCCGCTTGCCGAGGGCGTGGCGCTTGTGGAACGCGTGCGAGCATCGGCTGAGAGGTATGCGGCCGTTGCGCTCGCCGCGGTCTCGAGCGACGTGCCGCACGTTCTCGGCATCGCCCTTCGTGAACGGCAGCCGCTTCCACCGACGATCGCCGAACGAATCAACGATCGCGGCGCGCGCAACGTTGCCGATTGGGTGATGTATCGGGAAGCGCTGGCCAGGGCTGCGGCTGCTCGTGCGTGGCCGGTGTACTGGTACGATCCGAAGAGCGTTTTCAACGCAGCAAGCCGCGCACTCGGCATCGACTTTGGCGGCTACTTCCGAACGCTGCGCAAGACCGTCGGACCGCCGTGGAACCGGGATCACGAACTCGCAATGGCAGCCGCGATTGTGGCAGCGGACGCGCTTGACGAGTAAGCGCGAGGGGCTAACTCGTGCGCAGGTGCGTGATATAGCTCCAGAGCCCGAAGACCCTGAGCAGCCAAACGATAAGGAAGATAATCACCACCGCATTCAACAGCGATTTGACGCCGCTCGCCATCGGAATATACGTATTGACGAGCCACAGCAGCACGCCGACGACGACGAGGACGATGCAAACTTCAACGATCGGCATATAAGGAAAGCGCTTCGCGTCAGGTGCGATCGCGCAGTTCGCGCTTCGCTTTGTCGATTTCGGCCTGCGCGCGGTTTTTCAATTCGTTGGCGCCCGACTCGATTTTTTCTCCGGTCGTGAGTTCGTCTCCCAAAGCGTCGCGCTTCAACTTCTCGGCCTCGGCAACCGTACGGTGTTTGATTTCCTCGCCGGCATCGTGTAAATCGGCGGCGGCATCCTTCATGTGATCGCTCATGCGCAACGGTTACCCGGGCTCGGTCACTACGAAACCCCGAAAGGACGCAATGATGATCGAAGGTTTGGAAGCGGTGGCCGCCGGGCAGTATGGGCCCAAGGCCGGCGCGCTCGCCGCACGGCGCACTACGAGGAGGATAACTATATGAATGAGGATCGTAACGTCGTCGTCAGAGATAGCGGATCCGGACCGAGCGCAGCCATCGTCGCGGTGTTCGTCGTGGCCGTCATCGTTATCGTCGGCGCGTTTCTCTACTGGCATCCGTGGAGCACGTCGTCCACGACGAATACGACCACGGTGACGCAACCCGCGAACGGTGCGAACTCATCGAATGGTTCGAGCACTCAGAACAGTTCGAGCACGACGACGACGAACGGGCAGCCGCAGCCGCAATCTACTTAAGTGAAGGAAGGGTGAATTTATTCCAAATCTAGGAAGCGAGGGTCGAGGTTTACTATGGTAAATGAGACCCGAGCTGACGACGAGTTGGGATAAATGAGACCTTCCTTAGTAGAAGAACTGTTGGAGTTGATCGAAGTGAGGCCCGAACGTCCAGCCCATGCGTTTGCTCGGGTTGAGGACGGCTGCCGGCTCACCGATTGAGAATGTAAAGCCGGTGATCGTTTCGACCAAGTTCCCCTGCTCGTCGTAGACGACGATCGCGCTTCCCTGGTTCTGCTGGCAATAGTACTGCTCCGAAACCAGGAAGAGCTTGTTGACGGGGTCGACCGCGATTCCCGATCCGCTCAACGTTTGGTCGGCATTGCCGGTGCAGGGCAACTGTACCGCGGTAAGGCCTTCCTTTTTGTTCAAGTCATAGAATTCGACTTGCGCGTTGAGCTCGGTCGTGGTGGCAGCGATGCCGGTGTTGGGATCGACCGCCAAGCCGTTGACGCCGCCGGCGTGGTACGGTCCGAGATTGTAGCCGATGACCTTCGTCTCCTGACCCGTTGAAAGATTGAAGATCGCGTTGATCGGCGGGCGGCCGCCGACGGCGCCCGCGTCGGGAGAATACGCAATGACGGCTTCGTTTGCGCTCGTGTATTGGGCCAACTGAGGACCGTAGGCGAGGCCGAATGCGTTGGGGTCTAGATGAATCACCTTGCTGACCGTGTTGGCGGCGATGTTCGTAACGAAGAGATCGGGATTGTCCTGATTCTTCAACTCGATGGCAAACAGCACGCTCGTCGACGTCCTTTGATTGTTGCCGCCTTGCAGCACGTCGACGTCGGGAATCGGCGGCTTCCATTTCGCGTCGAACTTGCCTTTGGTCACCGGACTGATCACGTTGTAATACCGGTGAGCGTAGATCGAGCCTTTGGGCACGACGTAGCGCGTGATTAAGCCGACGTCGGTTCCGAAGATTCCGTCCATGCCGTACGTCGTTCCCTGCGGTGTCTTCTGGGGAATCGATCGGGTAATCTGTCCGTTGTCCTGGTCGAACATCTCGACGTTGGCCGCCGTCGCGAGCACGCCGTCGCCGCCGTTTTGATCGATGTCGAAACCGAAAATTTGGCCGTGGTTTGAGGTCGTGAGGGTCGCGCCGAGACCGGTCGACGCGTGCCCCGCGCGGTGCGCCAAGCCCGCGAGCGAAGAGCCTCCCGGCAGCGACGAGCCGGCGCCGCCGTTTGCAGAACAGCCGCCTGCCGCCATGGCCGCGAGAAGAAACGCGGGAACGAAGCGGCGCGAAGCGCGCGAAAGCGTTGATTGACCCATGGTTGCCTCCGAGACGGGTTCGCGAGAACGTACGGCACCGGCATGAAGGAAACCTGAATCGGCGAAGCGCGGAGCATGGACCGGAACGTCGACGTCCGCACGCCCGAGAGCATCGCCTTTCGCTTCGAACTGGCCGGACTCGGTAGCCGTTTCCTCGCACTCGTCCTCGACATGGCGCTGCAAATCGGCGTCTTCGCGGCATTGGTGACGGGGCTCGGGCTGGCGGTGTCGCGCATCGAAACGACCAAGCGTGCCGTGCCGCCCGAATTGCAGCGATATGCCGACGCGATCGCCGTCGCGATCGTCGTATTCGTCGTCTTCATGCTCTTCTTCGGCTACTTCATCGTCTTCGAAACGTTTTGGAGCGGGCAGACTCCGGGAAAACGCGCGCTCGGCATTCGCACGGTGCGCGACGGCGGCTATCCGGTCGATTTCGGCGCGGCGCTCGTTCGCAACCTCATCCGCGTCGGCGAACTCGGTTTGGGGTTCTACGCCGTCTCCGCGGTCAGCATGCTCGTTTCGCCCGAGAACAAACGCCTCGGCGATATCGCCGCCGGCACGATCGTCGTGCGCGACGCGCGCTTGGCCATGCCAAAACGGCTCGTCGCGCAACCCGAACCCGAGTATGGAGCGACGCGATATCTCTCCGGTGAAGAGCGCGCCCTCGTCCGGCGTTTTCTCGATCGCCGCGACGCGCTCACACCGCAGCGCCGTCACGAACTGGCGGCGCAGTTGGCGAGCCGCGTTCGCGAACGCGTCCCGCCCGAACTCCAGCGCCTCGGCGACGAGCCGCTGCTCGAACGGCTGTAGACGGAACTAGCGAATCTTCGAGATAAGGTCGCGCGCGAATCCCATCGCGTCGTTCTTCGTCCGCTCGAAGAGCTGTGCCGCCTGTCCGCTCGACATGTGACGGCCGTGCTCGAGAAAGAACGTCACGCTCTCGCCGACGACGATCGTCCCGGCATAGGCGATCGCGCCTTTGATGGCGATGCCGGCGACGGGGATGAAACCGCTCAACTGGCGCGCGAGCGCGCGCCATCCGAAGCCGCCGCCGACCACGGGCAGCAACTGCCAGAGCCGCTGGAGGTCTGGATCCTTTCCGTAGACGGCCTCGATGTGCAGGAAGAGCATCATTTGAACGCCCGTGATCGCCACCATGTCACCGGCCGATGCAAAGGCGCCGAGCACCAACCCGACCACCGGGATGTGATCGACGACCGCGCTCGCGAGCGAAATCTTCAGCGCGTTGCGGGCCGCATCGCGCGAGAGTTTTGCCGCGACGGTTTCGCGCAGCACCGGCAAGCGGCGACCGACCGCGATCTCGGCACCGCGGGCGCACTCCACCAGATGCGGAAAGACGCGCCCGCGCAACGCTTCGCGCGAGATAGCGGGCACCACGTATTCCGCGACGGCGCCGCGTCCCGGCGCCGACGGCGGACCGCTCGCAGACGAATCGGGATCGATCGTGAGCGCCAAGACCGGGACGCCGTACGACGTGACCGCCGTGAGATCGGCGCCGCTCAGATCGCCCGGCCGCCCCAGAAAAATCGCTGCGGTCGCGTCGCGCGGCGTTGCGGCCGGCGGCGCGTTCGCTGCGATCGTCTCCAAACATGCCGCGGCGTCGAGCGGAACGGTGCCGTCGTCGTGCCCTGAAAGCATGAGCGCGCGCATTTCGGCGACCAACGCCGGATCGCCGCAGAGCAGAAAGCGGAAAGGTTTGCGCGCGTGCGCCTGAACGGCGCGCACGTCGACGCCATTTTTAACTAACCGGACGATGTCTTTCGCGCCTAATGCGGCGGCCATTGGATGTGAGTCCTTTCTACAGCCCCAGCTCCTGGAGCGTGGCGGCTTCGGTGCCGTCGGCCCGGCGAAGTTCCTTCATCGGGTCGTCGGTATAGTCGAGATAGACCAAGCCGGCGAAGATTTCGAGCGGCCAGGCGTGCATGCCGTGCGCGTTGGCTACGTCCACGATCGTCTGCTTGGAACTCTTGGCTTCGGCGATGATCGCCTCGGGAGTGCTCTTGACGTCGGCAGCGACGATCGTCGCGAGCGTGACGTCTCCGGGCGTCAGGCCATCGCGCAGCATCGTGCGGTAATCGACCCCGGGAGTTCCGAAGCGCTGCTGGAGTGCGTACTGCAGCGTCGAATACCGTTGCGGCGACGTGCCGACGCCGAGCAATGTGATGCGCGCCGACAACTGGCGCGAGCGCGCCATGTTGTAGAGCTGGGAAGCCTGCGACGCAGACGTTGCCGCGGCGTTGAAATCCGCGACCGACTTCTCCATCACGGGCTGCAGCGACGCATAGGCGCTCTCGCTGATGTCGCCGTTAAAGCTGAGCTGCACGTGATCGAGTTCTTTCAGGAACTCGTCGAGATCGCCGACCGACTGGTCGACCTGCGTCAGCGACGCGCGCGCCGCGTCGACCGAGCGAAGCATGTCGCCGTCGCCGAGCGAGAGATCGGCGATCATCTGCGGATAGGACGGCAGTATTGCCAGCGCGTCGGCCGGAATCGGCGGCGTCGTGAACGGCGTGAGCATCTCCGTATAGATGTCGGCGCCGTCTTTGAGCAGTCCGGTCTCCTTGCCTTTTTCGAGCGTGCCGACGCCGCCGATCGGCGCGCGTGCGTCCTGCAGCGCGCTGTCGATCGAGCGCGACATCAGCGTGAGATTCTTTACCACTGCTTCGACGCGCGAGCCGCGCCGTATGTTGATGCGGCTGAAATCGGGAATTTCGTATTGCAGGGAGTTGACGCGGCTGTTGATCGCCTTGATTTGATCTTTGGCTTCGGCGGCACGCGCTGCGATCTGCGTCGCAGACTCGATCTGGGAGGCTTGCGCCGCTTGGACCGCGTTCTGCAGCTTTGGGAGATTCGGATGGGTCAACGTCACGCGTTGCACTTCCATCTGCCGCAACGCGGCCATCCGCTGGCCGGCCGCGGCGCGCGTCTGCGGCGAGCCGAGTTGGGCCGCCTGAGCGAGCGTCTGCTGGCTCTTGCTCGTGAGACCGAGGGCCAGATCCGATTGGCCCATCTCGAGCAACGCCTCGGCGTCTTGCGGGTCTTTCTTCAACACGTTGGTGAGGCGAATCGACCCGAACTCGTATCGTGCGCGCTCTTCGTCGCTCGACGCCTGCACCAGCTGTTGCGTCGTCGTCACGTCCTTGGGATCGAGTTCCGGATATCCCATGAGATGCGCGACGCGATTCTTCGGGTCGGGATGGTCCTCGAGGTACTTCGTGAGCAGATCGCTCTTCTCGTCCTGCAACACCGCCAGGTGCGCCATCATCGTCACCATCGACTCGGGATCGTATCCCGCGCGCGACATCAACTGCAGACCGTAGCGATCGGCTTGCAGTTCGTCTTCGCGGGAGATCTTCGCCATCAAGCCGGCTTCGGCTAACCCGCCGAAGTTATAGATGAGGGGCGAGAAGAGGGACGCGATGCCGAAGAGGATATCGAGGATCTGCGCCTTTGACTGCGTCGTGATAACGTGACGCCGTTCGATGTGGCCGGTTTCGTGCCCGAGCACGCTGGCGAGTTCGTCGTCGGACTGTACGAAGTCGACCAGCCCCTCGTTGACGTAGACGAAGCCTCCCATCGTCGCGAACGAGTTGATGCTGTCGTCTTTGATGATCTTGACCGAGTAGGGGACGTCTTTGCGGGCGACCTGATTCCAGAGGTTCTCGGCGACGCCTTGAACGTAGGCGTTGAGAAGCGGATCGGTCTCGATGACGCTCCCGGCGACGATCTGCTGGTCCTCCTCCTGACCGAGTTGAATTTCGGCGGCCGTCGACATGGCATTGACCGGCGCCGGGACGGCGGCGATCGCCAGCGAGAGCAGAACGACGGCGGAAGCGAGTCTGCGTATCATGGGCTTTCCTTCACGGTACTCCGGAGCGGCTCGCGATGTTGCAGCGTGACCGCTGTGCACGATATGTGGATAACGGCAAGAACTTGCGAGTCCGATGTGGATGGAGGCGGGTGCGGGGCGCACGCGCTGTGAACGGGGCGGGACATCGTATCGTCGGAGTATTCGTAGCGGACTCGTGACACTCTTACGCGGCAGGAAACAAGGGCTCGAAATTGCGCTCGCGGGTCGCGAGCTCGGAGAAGCCCTCAACGAATTGCAAGCTCGCCTTGAGGAGCGGCCGGGCTTCTATCGCGGCGTCTCGGCGATCGCGAACTTCGGCTCCTCCGCTCCGTCGCCCGAGGAGATCGCGCGTTTGAGAGAGCTGCTTGCCGATGCCGGCATCGAACTGCGCGCACTCGCCGGTTCGGGCGCAGTGCAGGCGGCCGCCGCTGCGAGCGGCTGCCCGTTTGAAGCCATCGACCCGGCCGGGGAGTTCGCTCGCCGCCGTGCCTTACGGGCACCACGTGAGGCGGCGCTCTCGGAGGCCGCTCGTTCGCTCATCGCCGATTTTGCGGGGGCACGCGCCGACATCGCCGATCGCCGGCGGCGCGGCGAAGCAAGCGTTCGCCGAACCGAGCTTCCCGCCGATCCGCCGCCGGCCGCACCCGAGACGCCCGCGCTCCATCTCGTCGAGGCTCTTCCCGCAACGCTCTACCACGCGGGCACGCTGCGCGGCGGTCAAACGCTCCACCACGCCGGACACATTGTCGTCGTCGGTGACGTGAACCCGGGTGCCGAACTCATCGCCAGCGGCGACGTCCTCGTCTTCGGCAGGCTGGCCGGCGTGGCGCACGCGGGTGCGCATGGCGACGAGGCGGCGCGCGTTTACGCACTCGATCTCGACGCTACGCAGCTGCGCATCGCGACGCACATCGCTGCCGACGAACGCGCGCCGGCGCGCGCCCCGCGGCCGGAGGCCGCCGTCGTTCGCGACGGCCGCATTGCCATCGTCCCCTACGACAAACTCGACGACGTCGAGCGAGGAGTGACGTTATCGTGAGCGCTCGGCGAATCGTCATCACTTCCGGTAAGGGTGGCGTGGGGAAAACGACGACGACGGCCAATCTCGGCGCCGCGCTGGCCAAGCGTGGAAAGCGCGTGATTCTCATCGACGCCGACATCGGTTTGCGCAATCTCGATCTCGTCTTGGGATTGGAAAAGCGCATCGTGTTCGATTTGGTCGAAGTCGCAGAGGGACGCTGTCAACTGCGCCAGGCATTGATCAAGGACAAGCGCTTCGACTCGCTCTCCGTGCTGCCGGCGGCGCAGACGCGCGAGAAGGATTCGATTACCGAGGAGCAGTTCTCGTCGATCGTCGAGCGCGCGGCCGAGCAGAGCGATTACGTGCTCATCGACTGTCCGGCGGGCATCGAAACCGGGTTCCGCAACGCCGTTGCGGGAGCCGCCGAGGCGATCGTCGTCACGACGCCCGAGGTCAGCGCGATTCGCGACGCCGACCGCGTCGTCGGTAAACTCGCCGATCGCGGAAAGCCGATTCGGCTGATTGTGAATCGGCTGCGTTCGGAAATGGTGCGCAGCGGCGACATGCTCTCGGTCGACGACGTCTGCGAGATCCTGGCGGTCGAACTGCTCGGCATCGTTCCCGATAGCGAGGAGATCATCGATACGACCAACCGCGGCGAGCCAGTCGTGCTCGACCAAAACAGCCGCGTGCGCGTGATCTACGATAAGATCGTGCGGCGGCTCGAGGGCGAGCTCGTGCCGTTCACGAGTTTCGCCGGCCAAGGGTTCTTCGGGCGTTTGATCGACGCTATGAAAGCGGGATAGCATGCACGTTCTCATACCGCAAGAGCACGCCGATACGGCGACGCAACCGCCGGCCGCGCGGCTGGGACGCGCGATCGTCATCACGTCCGGCAAGGGCGGAGTCGGCAAGACGACGACGACGGCGAACCTCGGTACGGCGCTCGCGCAGCGCGGTGCGTCGGTCGTTTTGATCGACGCCGACGTCGGATTGCGCAACCTCGACATCGTGCTCGGCCTCGAAAGCCGCGTCAAGCACCACCTTCTCGACGTTCTCGAGGGCACGGCGACCCTCGACGACGCACTCGTCACCGGCAAACATTCTCCGACGCTGCGTTTGCTTGCGGCCGCGCAGGCGCGCGAAAAGGAAGACGTCGACACCGAGAAGATGCGCGCGCTCGTGCGCTCGTTACGCGAGCGCTTCGATTACGTCCTCATCGACTCGCCTGCGGGGATCGAACTCGGGTTCAAGAACGCGGTCGTGGGCGCCGACGAGGCGATCGTCGTCTGCACGCCGGAGGTTTCGGCGGTGCGCGACGTCGATCGGGTCGTCGGATTGCTGGGTAATGCGTTCAAGCCTCAACTCGTGATCAACCGGCTGCGTCCGCACCTCGTGAAGAAAGGCAAGATGCTCTCGGTCGAGGACGTCAACGCCATCCTGCGGTTGCCGCTGCTCGGCGTGATCGCCGACGAGCCCGAAATCATCGTCGCGACCAATCGCGGCGAACCGCTGGCGCTGCGCGACGACGTGCCGACCGGCGCGGCCTACCGTGCGATTGCCGCGCGCGTCGCCGGAGAGGACGTTCCGGCGCCGATGCCGCCTGAAAACCGCAGCCTCCTCGAGCGCATCGGCTCGATATTCGGAGGGAAACGCGCGTGATCGATTTTCTCAAACGCCTCTTCGGCCAGTCCGGTTCGAGTTCGACCGCTAAGGAGCGGCTGCGCCTCGTCTTGATGACCGACCATCTGGAACTGGCACCCGAGATGGTCGACGCGATGAAGCGCGATCTCGTCGACGTCATCTCCCGCTACGTCGAAGTCGACCGCGAACGGATCGACGTCACCTTCGAGCAGCAAGACCGGACGCTCGCGATGCTCGCGAACATTCCGATCCTTTCGGTCGGTCGCACCAACGGGCACGCCGCCGCGTTGCCGCCGGTGGAAACCGCGCCGGTGACGGTCGCAGCGGTCGCCGCCGCGTCGAACGGCAGCGTTGCGACCTCTCCCGATGCCCCGGCGGCGGCGCCGCCCAAACGCAAGCGGCGGCGCCGCAAGAAAGCGAAGGCCGCAGCGGTCGCCGCCGCACCGTAGGCGCTCGCAGGGCGCGCGGTCGAACGGTACCGCGTGGCGACACTCACCCTCGGCAGTGGAACCAAGCGTTTCCTCCGCAACTACAACTGGCCGCTGGCGATTGCGGCCGTCGCTTCGACGGCGATCGGCGTCGTCTGCATCGGCTCCGCGAGCCTGCGCAACGCGCAGTTCGCCGGGGAGGCGCACCGGCAGATTCTCTACGTCTGTTTGGGAGTCGTCCTCATGGTCGGCCTCTCGCTCGTCGACTACCGCAACTGGCAGCGCTGGGCGCCGGGACTCTACATCGTCAATCTACTGTTGCTGGTCTTCATCTTGCGCGGCGGTCACAGCGCGCTCGGAGCGCAGCGCTGGATCTCGTTGGGACCGCTTGGCACGTTCCAGCCGTCGGAGCCTGCCAAACTCGTGCTGGCAATATCGCTGGCGGCGGTGCTTTGTCGCGGCCGCTACGACCGGCTGCAGGACCTATGGAAGCCGCTGCTCACCGTCGCGATTCCGGCGCTGTTGATTCTCAAGCAGCCGGATTTGGGCACCGCCCTCGTGCTGCTCGCCATTCTGACCGCGCAACTCTTTCTCGGCTTGCCGAAACTCGGCGACTTCGCCGTCTACGCGCTCTCCGTGCTGCTCGTGGCCGCCGTCGCGATCGGCACCAACGCCGTCCTCAAGCCCTTTCAAAAAGCGCGGCTCTTCGTCTTTCTCAATCCGAAACTCGACCCGCTCGGCGCCGGCTACAGCCTCAATCAGTCGAAGATTGCGGTTGGGAGCGGCGAGTTATTCGGGCGCGGCTTGTATCACGGCACGCAGACCCAGCTGAACTTCGTGCCGGAGAACTCGACCGATTTCATCTTTACCGTGCTCGCGGAAGAATGGGGCTTCGCCGGCGCGGTCGCACTGCTCGCGCTTTACGGCGTGCTGCTCTACGGCGCGGTGCGCAGTTTGCTCGCCGCGCGCGACCGGTTCGGATTTCTCCTCGCCGGCGGCCTCGTCGGGATGTTCTTCTTTCACATTCTCGTGAACGTCGGAATGACGATCGGCATCATGCCGATCACGGGCATTCCGCTGCCCTTCGTTTCGTTTGGAGGCTCGGCGATACTCACCGGGTTCGCCGCGGTCGGCATCCTGCTGAACGTTCACTCCCAACGCGACCGCGACGTGCTCGGGAACGCATAGCCGTCATCGTCGCGCCTACTGTTTCGCGACGTCGTAGGCGTCGGGCGTGCAGAGGCGCCCGGCGTGCTTGTCGTCGGTAACGACGAGCGGCGACGCGCGCGGGTTCTGGGCCGAAAAGGGAGGCGTGTAAATGGTGACGCCGGCGGGCAGGCGGGCTACCGCTTTGTCTGCGACGGCCCGGTCGATTGCCGCTTCGTCATTTGAGGCAATCGCGCCGGCGAGCGGGGCACAATTCAGCGCGATGACGACCTCGCGCTTGGTCACCAGGACCGTCGTGGACGCCTCGACGAGCGTGTCGTCCAGCAACGTACCGAGGTAGGGGGTCGAGACGCGCGAGGGGCCCGGGGCGCGGCCGCACCCGGCGGCTACGGTGAAGAGCAGTGCAACGAACGCGCACCTTCGGAGGGTTGTCATGTGGGAAGGTCCGGTTCCGGACCGGCGGGAAAGGACCCCGCCGGAACCGCCTTTTTCAGAAATTTTCTAGGGCTGCCCGTCGCGACGCCACGCGTCGCCCGCAGCGAAGCGCGATCCCGGGGACTTTGGACCCCCGCTGGGTCGCGGCGCAGCGGCTGCAAGAGACCGGCGCGCCGGAGCGGCCCGATTGGCTTGAGGACAATTTGTCAACCGAGATTCTGATCTCGAGCGACCCATGGGAAAACAGGGTCGCCATTTTGGAGAACGGCGATCTCGCCGAACTCTACATCGAGCGCGAAGAGAAGGTCATCGGCTCGATCTACAAAGGAAAAGTCCAGAACGTCCTGCCCGGAATGGGGGCGGCTTTCGTCGACATCGGGCTGGGGCGCAATGCCTTCCTCTATGTCGACGATATCAACAAGCAGCCGCTGAACATCGGCGATGTCGAGATCACCCAGGGCCACACAGGCTTCACGATCGGCGAGAAGGTCAAGCGCGGCGACGACATTCTCGTGCAGATCGTCAAAGAGCCGCGCGGCCTCAAAGGCGCGCGCATCTCGACGAACATCTCGCTGCCGGGGCGCTATTTGATTCTGATGCCGACCGGCAAGTATTCGGGCGTTTCGCGCAAGATCGAATCCGCGGACGAACGCAACCGGCTCAAAGGCGTGATGAAGCGCATCCGTCCCGAAGGCATGGCGACCGTCGTGCGGACCGCTGCGGCCAGCGTGAGCGAAGCCGAACTGATCGCGGATCTCGGCGTGCTCATTCGCATGTGGCACGGAATTCTTGAGACGTACAAACGCGCCGCCGCACCGTCCTTGCTGCACAAGGACATGAACTTGATCTACAAGGCGGCGCGAGACTTTATCACGGCCGACGTCGACCGCGTGCTCATCGACGACGAAGGTGAGTACCGCAAGGTGCGCGACTTTCTGCAGTTGCTGGGGCCGCAGTATCTCGATCGCGTCGAGCACTACAATGGGGGCGCCGCGCTCTTCGAAGATTTCCACATCGGCGACGAGCTGCAAAAGCTCATGAAGCCGAAGATCAATCTCCCGTCGGGCGGCTCGATCGTCATCGAGTCGACCGAAGCGCTGACGGTCATCGACGTCAACTCCGGAAAGTTCACCGGCGGCCGCAACCTCGAGGACACGATCCTCACGACCAACCTCGAAGCCGCGCGCGAGCTGGCTCGTCAGGTGCGCCTTCGCGACATCGGCGGCATCATCGTCGTCGACTTCATCGACATGGCGTCGGAGTCGTCGCGCAGTAAGGTGATCAAGGCGCTCGAAGACGGGCTGCGCCGCGATCGCACGCGCGCGACCATTCAATCGTTTTCGAACCTCGGGTTACTCGAATTCACGCGCAAGCGCGTCGGAAAAGATCTCGGCGCACAGCTGCGTGGAGCGTGTCCGACGTGCTCGGGGATGGGCAGCGTCATGTCGGCGCAGTCGGTCGCGATCGAAACGTTCCGCCACATCCGCAGCTCCCGCAACGGTTCGGGCGAGGTGGTTGCGTACGTCGCGCCGACCGTGGCGACCCAGATGGATTTCTGGTACGAGGACGAGTGCGAAGAACTCGCGCGGGGCCTCGGGCATCCCATCCACGTACGCGTCGATCCGATGCTGCACCCCGAAAAGTCGCGCATCGACGTCGTTCACGCATTCCACGAAGCGCCGGGCCAGGTCGTTCGCGTCGGCGACGAACACGAGGTCGAACTCCTTCCGGGACGCCTGCCGAATCCGACGTCGGCTGCGGCCGTGATTGCCAACCGCGTGGTCGAGGTCGAGAACGGTGCAAATAACGCCGGCAACACTGCACGCATTCGCGTCCTCGACGTCGATGACGAACAGGATTACGTGCTTGCCGAAGTCGTCACCGCCGGAGTTTCGGCGGCGAAGAAGCGCCGCCGGCGCGGTCGCGGCAAGGCGGTTCTGACCGCGGCCGAGCAGGCCAAGCAACTGCGCGAACTCGCCGAAGAGGCGGCGCATTACGCGTCGGCACGGGCTCCAATCGGCATTACGACGGCAACCGAGGAGGAAGAGGCGCAGGACAAGGCGCTGCTGGCGGAGCGTCGCGGCGAGGAACAGGCCGATGCGATCATCATCGCTCGCGGCGAGATTCACCATGGCGAAGGCGAAGAGGGTGACGGACGCCACAAGCGCCGCCGCCGCCGCCGGGGACGCCGGGGCCGAGGCGGGCGCGCCAACGAGCCGGCCTTCCAGGCCGCCGCATCACCGCCGGAGAGCGTGGCGCCGAGAGATGCGGAGCCGGCGCAGGCCGGGCCGCCCGCGGACGAAAGCCTCGGGGTCGACGCGAATCGCCATCGCCGGCGCCGCCGGCGCCGTGGCCGAGGCGGATCGCAGGCGGGCGAAGGCAGCCAGCCGGGGACGGGGTCGCCGCCGCAGCGTCCGGTTCCCGATCGTCATATCTTCCGGGTGGGCTCCGATGGGGCAGCCGCCCCTACCGGGCAGACCGCTCCGCGAGAACCATCGCGAGCGATCGAGCGCGTTCGCGCGGCCGCTCCGGCGGTTGAAGCGCCGCCGCCAAGCCTCACCGCGGCTCCCGAGCAGCCACAGAAGACGAAGCCCGCACGCCGCCGCCGGGCTTCCGCCGCTACGGCATCGCCGGCGAAACTGGAGAGTGCGACGATCGCGGCTCTGCCGGCCGGCGAAGAGAAACCGAAGCGAACGCGCAGGAAAGCGGTTGCGGAAACCGGCGAGCCGCCGGCCAAAGCGAAAAAGTCGCCGGCAAAGAAAACAGCAACCACCCGAAAGAAAAAAACCACGGCGTCGGCCTCCAAGAAAAAACTCTAAGCGGCGGACCCCTCCTGGAGTTCGGTCGACGTTCTCGTGATCGGGTCGGGTCCGGGCGGGCTCGGGGCCGCATTGCGACGAGAAGTCCGGTCGAATTCCGATTCGGCGCCGGTTCGAATTCTCGAGGCGATCGATGCGGCCGCGCGCGACGGGGTCACCGTCGCGTTGGCCGAGCGTTAGAGGTTACCGGCCTCCTTAGACGCCGTTCTCGACGCTGAGCTTCGCGAGCTTCTCGTTGAGGTACTGAAGCGCGTGCTCCAGCTGATCGTCTTTGATGGGCGTTCCGTACTGCGGATGCTTGTTCTCGCCAACGACGACGTCGGGCGTGATGCCGAGATGGTTGATGTCTCGGTTGCGCGGCGTCAGATAGCGCGCCGTCGTGATCTTCACCGCGGAGCCGTCGGGCAGCGGATAAATCGTTTGAACGACGCCTTTCCCGAACGTCTTCGTTCCCATGATCGTTCCGACGCCGCTGTCCTGAATCGCGCCGGAGGTGATTTCCGACGCCGAGGCGGTGTAACCGTTGACGAGCACCACCAGAGGCAGCGGATCGATTGCCGTGTCGTCGGCTTCGAGCGTCGTGATGTTCGAGGCGCGCGACTCGACCGAGACGATCGGCCCGCTCGAGATGAACTTCGAACTTACCGCGACCGCCGCTTCGAGATACCCGCCGCCGTTGTCGCGCAAGTCGAGTACGATTGCCTTCGCACCCTGCTGCTGCAGGCGCGTCAGCGCGCTGGTGAGTTCGGCGCCGGTGTCGCGTCCGAAGACCGTCAACTCGACGTAGCCGATTTTGCCGGGGAGCATCTTTTCGTAGACGCTCAACTGATGGATCTTGGCGCGCACGATTGCGATCGGCGCGGGCAGGGTCGCGGCGTCGCGTTGCAGCGTGAGGCTGACCGTCGTGCCTTCCTTGCCGCGAAGCTTTTCGCTGGCTTGCTGCACCGTCAAGCCTTTGGTGGACTTGCCGTCGATTGCCGTGATGAGGTCGTCTTGCTCTACGCCGGCCTTGTCGGCGGGGCCGTCGGGGACGACGTTTTCGACCAAGATATATTTCGTTTGATCGTCGATTTGAATGACGATGCCGGTTCCACCGAAATCGCCGCCGTCGAGATCCTGATTGAGCCCGGCGAACTCTTTCGGGGTGAGAAATACGGTATAGCGGTCGCCGACGGATCGCATGATCGCATCGAGCGTGATGTAGGCGAGTTCGTGCGTCGTGAACTTCGCACGCGATTCTCCGGCAGCCAGTTCGACTTCATGGTCGATGCTGTGAAGGTTCGAACCGTTCGCATCGACGGCTTTCATCACCGGCAACGACGCGTGCGAAATGCCGGCGGTCCGCATCGCGGCAAGCAGTTGCGTGCGGACGTCGTTCAACACCGTCTGCGGATCGACGTGCTTGTAATAGTCGGTGGTAAGGTGCTGGTAGCCGACGGCGATTTCGCTGGCATCCGATGCCGATAGATGGGCCGGCGCGGCGACGGGCGTGCTCGATGCCGCCGGGAGCGCGATCAGCGTGGTCGCGAAGAACGTGCCGATGAAGAGTGCGAGACAGCGTTTCATATTTTCCAAATTAGCGAGCGAGTGAACGTAAGCGGGCCTTCGCCGCCGCCAGTTGTTTGTCGGCGGGGGTGTCGATGAGCGCGGGGTCGACGTCTTGGTTGACCACGACGTCGGGCTCGATGCCGCGGTGCTGGATGTCTCGTCCGAGCGGGGTGACGTAGCGCGCGGTCGTGATCTTCAAAGCGCTCTGATCCGGCATCGGATAGATGCTCTGGACGACGCCTTTCCCGAACGTTCGCGTGCCGACAAGCGTCGCCAAATGATAATCCTGCAATGCGCCCGCGGTGATCTCCGAAGCGCTGGCGGTGTACTTGTTGACGAGAATCACGAGCGGCTCCAGGCCGGGAATCGCCGTGCCGAGCGCTTCGCTCGTGGTGCGTTGGCCGTCGCGGCGGATCGTCGAAACGATGGTCCCTTGCGGGACGAACAAACTCGAAATCTGCACCGCGGTCTCGAGGAAGCCGCCCCCGTTGTCGCGCAGGTCGAGGATGTAGCCCTTGGCGCCTTTGGCGTGCCCGTCGAGCATCGCCGCCCGGACTTCGTCGCCGGACGTCTCGCCGAAATCGGTGAGTTGCACGTACTCGACGCCGTCTTCCATCTTCGCGTGCACGGACGGAACGTGGATCACTTCGCGCACGATCGCGTACGAGTGCTCGGGGCCGGTGGCCTTGAATGGGTGCGTCGTCATGTTGACGGTCGATCCGGGAACGCCCCGGATTAGCGTTTCGACGCGATCGAGCGCGAGACCGCGCACCGGTTTTCCGCCGACGGTGTCGACGACTTCGCCCGCTTTCATGCCGGCGCGCGCGGCCGGCATTTGTTCGAGCGGACGCACGACGATTCGTCCGTCCTTGAGCTGGTAGATGTAGACGCCGATGCCTCCGAAGTTGCCGCCGCTGAGCGACTCGTGAAGTCCTTGATACTCGCGTGCCGAGAGATACACGGTGTACGGATCCTTCAGCGAGTTCATGATGCCGTGCAACGCCGCTTCGGAGAGATCGTTGCGGCCGGCGGCGCCGAGTTTGTCGGCGTAATGCTGCTGGGCGTACGCGAGTTCCGTGACGGCGAGGTCCGCATCCTGGGCAGCGTTACCGTCAGCGTTTTGGGACGGCAGAGTGACGTTTGCGACGTTCTTGGATTTCAGATAGGCGCGGAGCGCGCTCTGCTCGCCGGCGACGATCGCGTCGGGATCGACCGGCTTGTAGTAACTCTCCGCGAGCTTGCGTACGGCCAAACCCGCCATCTGCGGACTTCCCGAGCCGAGCGGCGCAAAGAGATCGCGCACGTCGCCGGTCGTGGCAACGTCGAAGTTCTGTTGTGCGACCGCCGCCGTGCGGTGCGCGATGAAGAGTGCGCCGGCGCCGGCGACGGCGACGACGATGAGTGCGGCCAGGAGCGCCCGGATTCGAAGGGTCATACGTCCTTTCCACTACCTGGCATACCCAGGTAGAGGTTTCTTCCAACGAAGGATACTCGCTAAGTCTTAATGGAGGCGGGGGGCGGGGTCTACGGGTTTTCCATCAATTCTTACTTCAAAATGCAGGTGCGGCCCGGTGGACGCTCCGGTCGAGCCGACCGCGCCGATCGCCTGTCCGCGCTTGACGCTCTGACCGTTCGAGACGTAGATCGCCGAGAGATGGCCGTATCCCGTCGAGTAGCCTCCGCCGTGATCGACGAGGATGTAGTTGCCGTACCCTCCGTACCATTGCGCCATGATAACGGTTCCTCCGGCCGCCGCCGTTACGGTGGTGCCGGTCGGGGCAGCGATGTCGAGGCCTTGATGGAACTCGGGCGACCCTCCGAAGGGATTGGACCGCCAGCCGAACGGTGAGGTGATCGTCCCGGTCACCGGCCAAGAAAAGCTGCCGCTGCCCCCGGCCGTCTCCTCGCCGCCCGTGATGCCGGCTGCCCGGCGCTGAGCCTCCAGTTCGCGTTGGCGCTGTTGAATGAGGGCCTCGAGCTGCGACTCCTCGGCCGCCGAGAGATCCTCCATCTGCGCAACCTGCGTCGCGACGGCATGCCGTTGCGCGCCGGTGAGATTCACGAGATTTTGTCGTTCGGCCGCCAGCGTACCGAGCTGATTGCGCGCTTCGACTTGGGCTTGCTGCTCTTGCTGAAGCTGCAACCGCGTCGATTCGAGCGCCGCTTCCACCGAAGCGACGCGGCGCTCGGCTTGCTTGCGGGCGCGCACCGTCCGCTGATTGGCGGCGATCAAGCGCCGCAGATCCTCCCACCGCTCGACGAAATCGCTGAACGACTGCGCCGACAGCACCACGTTGATGTAGCCGAGATCGCCGTTTTCGTAGATGTCGACGAGCCGCCGCCGCAAGGCGTCGTCTTGGCGTTTTAGCGAAGCGCGAGCGGCGTCGAGCTGCACGGTATTCCACTCGATCCTCCGCTGTGTGGAGGCGGCTTGCGCGTCGAGGCTGCCGATATGCGCGTTGACGCCGGCAATCGCGTCGTTCGTCTCGGCAAGCTGCGCCTGCAGATCGTTGTAATGCGCCGTCACGACGTGAAGCTGCGCGCGTTTGACGTGAAGCGCGGACTGAATCTTCGCGGCTTTCGCGCGCTCCGCTTCGATGCGCTGTTCGATCGTTTGGGGATGGCCCGCGGCCCACACCGGCGCGAGCGCCAGCAGCGTCCCGAATACGGCGCCCGCGACTTTACGCATCGAACTCGTATTACAGGCCACTAATTGTGTAAATGCCGGCCGACGGAAATCCAGGACGCGACGCCGCCGACCGCGCAACCGACGGCAAAGAGTTCGGCGACCAGCGGACCCGATCCGACGCTCACGACGTTGAGCTGCACCCAGGGCAGCGCTTCGAGCAGTCTCGGCCAAATCGTCGCGTGCGCGAGCCACAGCAAGCCCACCGCGAGCAGCGCGCCCACCAACCCGTCGAGAAGGCCTTCGCAGATGAACGGTATGCGGATGTACAGGTTGGTCGCGCCGACCAGCTGCATGATCGCGATCTCGCGGCGCCGCGCGAAAACGGTCAGGCGAATCGTATTCGAGATGATGATGCCGGCGACGAAGAGGAAGACGGCGATCACGGCGATGCCGACGCGGCGCAGCACGTCGCCCAGTCGCAGCAGACGTTGAACCACCGTTTGTCCATAGACGACGTTGTCGATGCCGTCGAGGCGCCGAACGCCGGCAGCGACGGCGGGCACTTGCTCGGGGACGCGCACTTTTATGCGAAACTTGTCGGGCAGGGGGTTTTCGGTGAGCAGCGCCGTGTCGATGACGCCCTTCGTGCGCTCGCGCAGTTCCGTCAGGCCCTGCTTCTTCGAAACGAACTCTGCGGATGCGATGCGAGGATCCTCGGTGAGAAACCGCCTGATCGAGCGCACTTGCGCCGGCCCGGCGTCTTGCTTGAGATAGGCCGAGATCTCGATTTGATCGAGCAGGTGCGCCCCGATTCCCGCCAGCGCCGCGCGCACGTACAGAAAGAGCCCGAGCAGGACGATCGTGATTGCGACCGTGCCGATGGCGGTTGCCTGCATGGCGGCGTTGCGCGTGAAATTGCGCAGCACCTCACCCAGAAAGAACTTGACCCTGCCCCAGTCCAAGATAGTAGTATCCTCGTTCTTCGTCGGTCGTGATGCGGCCGTCGTCGAGCCGGACGACGCGGCGCCGCATGCGGTCGACGACGGCCTGATTGTGCGTTGCGACAACCACGGTGGTGCCCTTGAGATTGATGCGCTGCAGGAGTTCCATGATCTCCGACGTCGTCGACGGATCCAGATTCCCGGTGGGCTCGTCGCAGAGCAAAATCTTGGGATTATTCACAAGGGCGCGCGCGATCGCGCTGCGCTGCTGCTCGCCGCCGGAAAGTTCGTTGGGATACATGCGGCTCTTGTGCGACAGACCGACGAGATCGAGGACGCGCGGGACTTGGCGCATGACGTCGCGCGTGTGCGCGCCGGTTACCTGCATTGCGAAAGCGACGTTCTCCCAGACCGTCTTGTCGACGAGCAGCTTGAAATCTTGGAAGACGACGCCGAGGTGACGGCGCAGTGCCGGGATGCGCGCACGCCGGAGACGGTCGACGCGAATGCCGTCGAGCGTGATCTCGCCCGACGTCGGGCGCGCTTCGCGATAGAGCAGACGGAGCAAGCTCGATTTGCCGGTTCCCGAATGACCGACGAGAAAAACGAACTCGCCTTTTGCGATTTCGAGGTTCACGTTATCGAGGGCGTGCACGCCGTTCGGGTAGACTAGTGAAACGCTGCGCAGGGATATCATCGCCGCGAGAGGAGTTTTCCTCGGGATGGGGGCTATACCTCTGCCATGAACTTCGATTTGACCGACGAGCAGCGGGCTATCCAGAGCCTGGCGCGCGAGTTCGCCGAGCACGAGGTTAAACCGCGCGCCGAGAAGATGGACCACGCCGCGGCCTTCCCCTACGACCTCGTTGCCAAGATGGGCGAACTGGGCTTCATGGGTCTGCCGTTCCCCGAGGAGTACGGCGGTGCCGGCGGCGACACGGTCAGTTACGCGCTCGCGGTCATGGAGATTGCGCGTGCCGACGCGTCGACGGCAATCACGATGGCGGCGCACGTCTCGCTCGGCGCGACGCCGTTCTATCTCTTCGGTACGCAGGAACAGAAGGAGCGCTACCTCGTGCCGCTCGCGCAGGGCAAGATGCTCTGGGGATTCGGGCTGACCGAGCCCAATGCCGGAAGCGACGCCGGGAACGTCTCGACCAAGGCGGCGCTCAAAGACGGTAAATGGATCGTCAACGGCACGAAGGCGTTCATTACGAACTCGGGGACCGAGATCAGCGGCGGCACGACGATCACGGCCGTCACCGGGACGCGCCCTGACGGCAAGCCTGAGATTTCGAACCTGATCGTTCCGCAAGCCACCCCGGGATTCACGCGCAGCAAGAAGTATCAGAAGATGGGCTGGCGCGCTTCCGACACGCGCGAGCTGTCGTTTGCCGACGCGGTCGTGCCCGAGGAGAACTTGCTCGGACCGCGAGGCGAGGGATACCGGCAGTTTCTGACGACGCTCGACGGCGGTCGCATCTCCGTGGCGGCCCTTTCGATCGGCTTGTCGCTGGGGGCGTACGACGAGGCGCTCAAATACGCGAAGGAGCGGCACGCGTTCGGCCGTCCCATCAGCAAGTTTCAGGCGATCTCGTTCAAGCTCGTCGACATGCTCACCGAGATCGAGCACGCGCGGCTGATGATGCTGCGCGCGGCGTGGGAGAAAGATCAGGGTCGCGACTACGTACAGTCGGCCTGCTTCGCCAAACTCTTCGCCGGGGAACTCTCGCATCGCGTCGTCAACGAGGCGCTCCAAGTGCACGGCGGATACGGATTCATGGACGAGTATCCGATTTCGCGGATGTACCGCGACCAAAAGATCAACGAGATCGGCGAAGGAACGAACGAAGTGCAGCGCGTGGTGCTCGCCCGCCTGATGGGGCTTTGAGGAACCTCTGAAGAAGTCCATGCACCGATCGTTAGGCCGCAAAGGCCGCGTATGCTAGAAGACGGCGACGGAGCATACCCTCTGCGGTATGTGACCGAGCCGCCGACGACGCAGGCGCGGCCTTTGCGGCTTAACCCTTTGGGCAACGGCATTCTTGGCGCAGCTGGTCGTTGCAACCTCGGTCACAGAGCTTCGTGCTATGCTCCCTCGGTTGCGCCTAGATCTGCGCCAGGAATGCTCGTTGCGATCGATGCAGCGACTTCTTCAGAGGTTCCTTGAGCCAAGAGTTCTTCTTCGCCGGCGCGTCGATCGCAGTTTCGCTCGTCGCGCTCGGCTTTTCCACGTTTCTGCTCGCGCGGCAGAACAAGCAGCTCGAGCACGAACGCAACGCTTTGGCGATCCTCGACGCCATCGGTCAGTTGACCGATCCGCAAATCGTCGCGGCGTTCGCGCAACTTGAGGGCATCGGCGAGCGTTATCCCGACGACGAGTCGGTGCGCAGCACGTTCGAAGGATCGCACGACGACAGCGCTCTTCTGACCGTCGCGCAATACGTCGAAACGGTTGCAACGCTGGCGCGGCGGCGAGTGCTCGACGCGTCGCTGATCGTCGACGCCGTCGGCTTCATGGTGCGGGCGCGCTGGAATACCATACTGCCATTTGTGGAGAGGCTGCGCCGCGTTCGCGAAAACGCGTATCTCTTCGAGAATTTCGAGTGGTTGGCGAGGTACAGCGTATGGTGGAAGAACGAGCCGCGTCCGCCCGGGGACCGGAACTACGACCCCACGCAGTTCGGCGACGTAACCTTCAAGGTGTAACTATCGGACGTGAAGTTCCGGGCACGCGAACGGGCCGGAGTAGATCGTGACGCCGCGCTGATCGCGTCCCATTCGCACGTCGAGGTGCGAGTCGAGCGGCGACCGGTGCCCCTGGGCGATGACGAAGGCCGAACCGCGCGGTCCTTCGACGGTGAAGGTGACGCGCTCGCTCAACTCGCCGTTCTGCGACGACGAGGATCCGGCGGTCACGCCTCGTTGAGCGATCGGCATCCCGAGCAACGCGGCCGCGAGCGGGCTGCGGCGCACCGCCGCGAGTCCGCAGACGTGGGCGTCGCTGCGATCCATCATGCGCAAAACGCCGAGCACGACGGTCGCGCCGACGGCGATGAAACCCGCCACGACGACGAGCAGCACGAAGGTGACGATCCACACGACGCGCATGCTGACGGCGGTAGGACGAACGACCGGCTCCATCGGCCCATCCTAGCACGCATTCATGCGTTCGGAACGGCGAATGTGCTATGGTAGGTGGCGCTGGAGGAACGTTTTGATGATTCGCCGTTTCGGTACCCCGCTCGTTTTGGCTCTCATCGCCACGGCGCTCGCGCTCCCCGCGGTCGCCGCGCTCTCGGTCGGCGCGAAGGCGCCGGATTTCACGCTGCAGGCCACCCAGGGCGGCAAGGTCTTCACCTTCGTTCTGGCGGACGCGCTGAAGAAGGGCCCGGTCGTGCTGTATTTTTATCCGGCCGCGTTTACGACCGGATGCACGATCGAAGCGCACGAGTTCGCCGACGCGATCGACCAATACCGTGCGCTCGGCGCGACGGTCATCGGCGTCTCGCACGATCAGCTCGACACGCTGCAGCGGTTCTCGGTCAGCGAGTGCCGCAGCAAATTCGCCGTCGCGGCCGATACCGATCAGACGGTCGAAAAGTCTTACGACGCCGTGCTCGCCAAGCACCCGCAATACGCCGACCGGACGTCGTACGTCATCGCGCCCAACGGCACCGTCGTCTACACGTACACGAGCCTCGATCCATCGCTCCACGTCGAAAACACGCTGAGCGCGCTCAAAGCCTGGTCGGCGGACCACTCAAACCCGTAACCTTCCGTAAGAGGCCTTCGTCTAGAGGCCTTCGTCGAACTCGTCGCCCGCAACGTGACGACCGCAACCGCGCACCTCGCGTATCCGCGATAGGAGGCGAGGCGCCGCGCTTCAAAGCGAAGAGCATGAAGGCAGGCGCGATCTTCGGTGCCGCGGCGGTTTCGGCGATGGTTTGGGTCGCCGCCGCCAACGCGGCAACCCCCACCCCTTCGCCGGCGCCGACGCCGACGCCGAATCCGTACCGGTCGCTCGACTTTGCCGCTGCGACGCTCGGCGCAGCGTCCGGGCCGATCTCGGTGCTTGGCGGATTTGGCGCGGTGCGGCGCGACGGAAAGGGCGCCGTCGTCTGCGTCTCGTTCAAGAACACCGGCGCGGCGCCGGCGCGCCGCGTCGTCTTCGAGTATGCGCTCGAAGGCGCGCGCGGCCGGCAGTTGGCGACGTTGCAGCTCGACCGGCGCGGGGAGTTCACGCCGGGAATCGACATTCACGGCTGGAGCAGTCTGAGCGCGTGGCAAGGCGGCGTCGGACACCGCGGATTCGGCGACAACTGCACGACCCTGCAGCAAGACGTCTCGGCGGCACCGCTGCTGCACGCGGCGAGCATCATCTTCCACGTAACGGGCGTCGAGTTTACCGACGGGACCGTTTGGCCGTAGCCGGCAGCGTAACTACGCCGTCTCTTCGTCGTTGGCAAAGAGTTGCTGCGAACGCGGAATGCGTTTCTCGCGCGGACCGGTATCGATCGCAGTGACGTCGCGCGGAACGACGTCGATCGGGGGTATCTCGAACGGATCGTCGCCGCCGAGCGAGACTTCGTCTTTTAATCGACGGCCTTGGGGCAAGAGTTTGGTTTCGTAAGATCCGACCGCGCCGTTGAACGCGGTGACGGATTTCTCCAGCGCGCGCCGCAGTTCGAGCAGGTGCTCCGAAAACTTGAGCGCGCGTTCGTACAGCACTTTGCCGATCGTCGCGATGCGCTTCGCATTCTCTTCCTGACGCACCGCCTGCCAGCCCATCGCGAACGTCCGCAGCAGGCTGATGAGCGAGAGCGGGCCGGCCACGAGCACGTTCTTGTCGAGCGCGTACTCGATGAAGCCCGGGTCCTCGTTGCAGGCGGCGCTCAAAAAAGCTTCACCCGGCACGAACATCACGACGTAGTCGGCGGATCCCTTGGCGGTTTGATATCCCCGGCGCGCGAGCGCGTCGGCATGATCGCGCAACGAGCGCGCGTGCTGCTTCACGAGCCGGCGGCGCGTCTCGTCGTCGGATGCTTCGAGCGCGGCCTGCATCGAATCGGTCGGCGCTTTAGCGTCGACGAAGACGAATCGTTCGCCGGGCAGATTGACCGTCATGTCGGGACGAACGCGTGCCTCTTCGAGCGCGACCGTCTGCTGCTCGGAGAAATCGCAGTGGACCAGCATCCCGGCTTTCTCGACGACGTTGCGCAACTGCATTTCGCCCCAGCGGCCGCGCGACGCCGGATTCCGCAACGCGGTGACCAGCGTTGACGTCTGCGTCGTCAAGTTCGTCGTCGCGTTCTCGAGTTTTTCGGCGCGCCCTAGCAGATTGTCGATCTGCGCGCGCAGGCTGCCGGCTTCATGCTGGCGCTTCGCCTCGAGTTCCTGAAGGAGGCGGTCGAATTCGAGCAGTTTCTGTGCGACCGGCGCGACGAGTTCGCCGACGCGTTCGCTCGCGCGATGGGCGGTCGCGTCGCGGAGTTCGTTCTTTGCGCGCTCGAGCAGCGCCTCAACCGCATGTTCCTGGGCGCGCTGCGATTCGGCGAGCGTTGCGCGCAAGCCGCTGAGTTCGGCTCGCGAGAAGAGCCACGCGACGACCGCACCGATGACTGCACCCAGCCCGAACGCTGCGAGGACGATCGGGGTCAGCGTCACGAGCTTGCCGGCTCCCCCGAATACTTTTGGAGGAACGCGAGCGTTCGTTTCCATGCATCCGCGGCGGCGGATGCCACGTACGACGCGCGCTGATCGTCGAAGAACGCATGACCGGCCTCGTCGTAGATGCGAATGTCGTTGGGAACGGTGAGCGCCGCAGCGAACGCGCGTACCGCCGCGACCGGGATGCTCGTGTCGCGCGCGCCGTAGCTGCCGCAGACCGGAATCGCGATCGCGTGCGGATCGATGCCGTCGGGCGTTCCGTAGAACGGACAGACCGCCGCGAAGCGGTTCGCCGTCTCGCTGGCAACCACGAGCGCAATGTGTCCGCCCATGCAAAATCCCATGATGCCCGTCTTGGTCGAAGGGAAGCGCGCCGCCAGCCAGTCGGCGCCCGCGCGAAGATCCGCGACGTATTGTTTGGGGTCGAGTTGCCGAGCGTATTGCCGGAACGTCGCGACGTCGGCGGCGCCGTCGCCGATGGGACCGTTGGAGCGCGCGTACAAATCCGGTGCGATGGCTGCGAAACCGCCGGCGGCAAATCTCCGGACGACGTCGCGCATCGACGTGTCGACGCCCCATATGTGCATGACGACGACGACAGACGGAGTTCCAGCATCGGCCTGCTTCGGCCAAGCGGCGTAGGCCGCAACGGTCGTGCCGTCGACGTTGAGGAGGGGGCGATTGGTCGCGATGCTCGGATCGTTCTCGGGCACGAGCGGTGCGTGGGTCTGCCCCATCGGCGCAGCCGGCTGCGTGAGTCCGGGGGCGACGCTGCCGATGCCCGCGGCGGCGGCCGCCGCGATGCCGACGAACGACCGCCGTCCCACATCGAGCGAGGTCGCGCGCGTCGGATCCACGTCGAAGCCGTTCATGAAGGAGCCCTTTGACTTGCCGGGGGAGGGGTCCTAGAGGCGCCGCCGCGCGGGAAGGCGGCGATAGCCCGAGGAACTATTGACCAAAGTTAATAAATGAGGAAATTGCGCGGCATGAATCGTCCGACCTTTTTGTCCGCGGCCGCAGGCGTGCTGGCTGCTACCGGCAGCCGCGCAGCGGCGCAAGGCGTGCCCGGCGGCACGAGTTTCGTCGAGCGCCGGTCCGACTTTGACGAGGGTGCGTTTGACGCAGCCGTCGGCCGCCAGGCGGATATCCGCCAACTCTACGAATCGGTCGCGTTCCGGCCGACGATGTGGAACAACGTCAAGAACTCGTTCAACGGCCTGCAGTTCGGCTTCGGGTATGGCCCCGAAAAAATCGTCGTCGTCTTCGCGGCGCACGGCCCCTCGTCGGCCTACGGTTACACCGATTACGTCTGGAAAAAATATCGCATCGGCGAGTACTTCAATCTTACCGACGCCGCCGGTGCGCCGCTGCAATCCAACGCGTTCGTCGCGGCGCACGCTCCGTTCGATCCGTCGGCGAGTCCCGACGACGATAAAGGCACCTACCAAGATACGTCGATCGAGACGTTGCAGCGCCGCGGCTTGATCTATCTCAACTGCCACACCGCGACCGAAGAGCAGGCGCGCGGCATCGTGAAGAAGGGGTTCGCTCCGGCGGGAATGACGGCGGCCGACGTCGCCGACGACATTCTCGTGCATTTGATTCCCGGTGCGATCGTCGTGCCGGCGATGGTCGCGACCATCGCAGTGCTGCAAGCGAAGTACCGCTACACGTACATCGCTCCGGAGTTATAAGGTTCATGCGCGTAGCGTCCCTCGCGCGGACTCTCTTCGCGGCGCTCGCCGTTGCTGCCGCGGCGTGCTCGGGCGGCGGGCGCTCGCAAGCGCTTTACGATCCGCATGCGCTGCCGACCGGCGCGCTCGGCCGATCGATCGCATACGGTCACGCCATCATCGTCGACACGCCGAGCTTGATGAAAGGCTACGTGCGCGCGCAAATGACGTGCGCCGCGTGCCACATCAACGCGGGAACGAAACCGAAAGGCGGCAGTTTCATCGGTACGTACGGACGCTTTCCGCAGTGGAACAAGCGCGCGCACCGGATGATCGCACTCCAGGACCGATTGGCGGAGTGCTTCCTTTACAGCATGAACGGTCGGCCGCCCGGCTACAACAGTCCGGCGATGATCGCTATGGTTTCCTATATCGCGTGGCTTTCGCGCGGAATTCCCGTCGGAACCCCGGTGAAGGCTTCGGATCGGTTCATCGATCCGCTGCCGGCGCGCTCTCCCGACGTCGCACGCGGTGGCGACGTTTACATGCATAAATGCATCGCGTGCCATCAGATCGACGGCGTTGGAATCAAAGGCGCGTTTCCTCCCCTATGGGGAAAAGGTTCGTTCAACGATGGAGCCGGCATGGCCCACATCGATCGCATGACCGGCTTCGTTCGCTATAACATGCCGAAGAACGCGCCCGGAACGCTTTCGGCCGGCGACGCCTACGACGTCTCGGCGTTCGTCCTGCGCCATCGGCGCCCGCATTTTGACCGCCGCATGCTTATCACCCAAAGTCCGCAGCCGGCCGGGTATTTTTAGTCGCGCGCCATAACTGCCGGGGGTGAAGCTTTTCCCTGGCATCCTCGCGTGCGCGGCGATTGCCGCGATTGCGATGCTGCTTGGGAAATGGGCGCCGATCGTCGGAGCGCCCGTCTTTTCGATTCTTGCCGGCGTCGCGCTCGCCGCGCTGCGAGCGGTGCCCGAATCGGTCGAAGCCGGCGCCTCGTTCGCTTCCAAGACGCTTCTGCAGTGTTCGATCGTCGTGCTGGGAGCGACGCTCAGCGTCGAGCAGATCGTGCGCGGCGGCGCAGTGGCGTTGCCGGTGATGCTGGGAACGTTCGCGATCGTGCTTGCTCTGGCATACGTCTTCGGACGCATGCTCGGGCTCGATCGCGATCTGCGGCGGCTGCTCGCCATCGGTACGGGCATCTGCGGGGGATCGGCGATCGCCGCGCTGTCGAGCGTGATCGACGTCGACGCCTCCGACGTCGCCTACGCGCTCGGAACCGTCTTCCTCTTCAACGTCGTCGCCGTGCTGACGTTTCCGCCGCTCGGCCACGCGCTCGCGCTCTCGCAATCGGCGTTCGGCCTGTGGGCCGGCACCGCTATCAACGACACGTCCTCGGTCGTCGCGGCAGCGTTCGCTTACGGGCCGCAGGCCGGCAATGCGGGCGTCGTCGTCAAACTCACGCGTACGCTGCTGATCGTACCGATGGTCCTGTTTTACGCGTGGAAGCGGATGGCGTCGCGGCGCGCCGGAGAGCCCGCGATTCCGTGGCGAAAAATCTTTCCGTGGTTCGTTCTCTGGTTCGTCGCCGCCGCCGGCGTCAATTCGCTCGGCGCAATTCCGTCCGCGTGGCAGCATCCGTTGCAGACCGTAGCGTGGGCGGCGATCGTCGTCGCGCTGGCGGGCGTCGGTCTGAGCGCCGACGTGCGTCGCATGCGCAACGCCGGGCTGCGTCCGCTTGCGTTGGGCGCGCTCCTGTGGATTGCCATCGCCTCAAGCAGCCTCGCGATCGCGCACCTGACCCGGATCGACGCGGGACACTAGTGTCCCAGGCGGGGTTTGGTCGTAGGCCGTCGCGAAGGCGCGCGTTAGAATTCTTTGAGTTCCGGGAGCTGTAAACGAAAGAAGTGGACGCGATGGTGAAGGTGACGCTTCCCGAGATGGGCGAGTCGGTCACCGAAGGTTCCATCGTCGAATGGCGCAAACGCGTCGGCGACTACGTGGCCGAGGGCGACGCGTTGGTGGACGTAACCACCGACAAGGTCGACGTCGAGGTGCCCGCCACCGCAAGCGGCGTCATCACGCAGATCCTCGTAGGCGAAGGCGACACCGTTTCCATCGGCGCCGTGCTTGCGGAGATCGATACGAGCAAGAGCAACGGGCAGGCGGCCGCACGTCCCTCCACGATAGCGGCGGGGAACGGCGCCACGCCCGCGGCCCCCTCAGCGCCGCCGGTACAATCGCCGCCGAGCGAAGCCCTCGCCGACCAGCCGGCTCGCCGGATGGCTCGGCGCCTCGACGTCGATCTCGCGCGCGTGCGCGGGTCGGGCCCGAACGGCCTCATCTTGCGCGCCGACGTCGTCGGGCAGATCGAAAGCGCGAAACGGCGCCACGACGGCACGGCCGTCGGCGGCCCGATACCCGCGGGCGCGACGTTGACGCCGCTGAAGGGTCCGGCGGCCGCGCTGGCCGGCTACATGGAACAGAGCCTAACGATTCCGACGGCGACGAGTTTTCGCGCGTTGCCCGTCGACGTACTCGACGCGCGGCGCAAAGAACTGAACGGCGCGATCAAAGCCGCCGCTCGCGGCGAGAAGGTCTCGTTCACGCACGTGGTAGCGTACGCGCTCGTGCGCGCCGCGCGCGAGATGCCGTTCATCACGCATTCCTTCCGCCGCGACGAGAAAGGCGCTCCGGCGCGGCTCGAGCCGGGCATCCACCTCGGTCTCGCCGTCGACAGCGAGCGAAAGGATGGATCGCGCTTTCTCGTCGTCCCCGTGATCAAGAACGCCGGCGCGCTCGACTTCGCGGCGTTTCGCAACGCGTACGAAGATCTCGTCGCGAAGGCGCGCGACAATAAGCTCGTCGCCGACGATCTGCAAGGCGCGTCGTTTACGCTCACCAATCCCGGCGGAATCGGGACGGTCGCCTCGCTGCCGCGTTTGATGGCGGGGCAGGGCGCGATCATCGCGACGGGCGCGATCGGCTACCCGCCGGGTTTCAGCGGCGCCAACGAACAGTCGCTCCAACTCTTGGGCGTTTCGAAGATCATGCAGATGACGAGCACCTACGATCATCGCGTGATTCAAGGCGCGCAGTCGGGCGAGTATCTTCGCCGGGTCGACGAACTGTTGCAAGGGCGCGACGGTTTCTACGAAGAGATTTTCGGATCGCTCGGTTTGCAAGCCGCTCCGGTGCCGCACATCACGACGACGCTCCCGGCCGCCCGCGCTTCCGGCGCGGTTGCGGCGCCACCCTCCGACGAGATGCTGCGCGCGGTCGCCGCGGGGATGGCGATCGTCTCGGCGTACCGGCGCCACGGACATCTCGCGGCGCATCTCGACCCGCTCGGCACGCCGCCGGTTGGCGACTCGTCGCTCGAACCGCAAACCTACGGACTGACGCCGGCACTCATGAGCGCGATTCCGGCCGGCGTGCTGCGCGTCAAGGTTCCCGGCACCACCCTCAACGAGGTGCTGCCGCATCTCAAGGAGACGTACAGTTCGACGATCGCTTACGAGATCGAGCACATCTCGAACGCAGGTCAGCGCGTGTGGTTGCGCGACTACATCGAGTCCGGCAAGAACAAGGTGAAGTTCTCGCCGCAGCGGCAGATCGAGTTTCTCACGCGTTTGACCCGCGTGGAAGCCTTCGACCGGTACGTGCGCAAGACGTTCCTCGGTCAGAAAACCTTTTCGGGCGAAGGCCTCGACGTCATGGTACCGATGCTCGAGGAAATGCTCGACATGTTCGCGGACGACGGAGTCCGCAACGCCGTTCTCGGCATGGCGCATCGCGGACGCCTCAACGTGATCGCGCACGTCGTGAACGCGCCCTACGAAGAAGCGATGATGGAGTTCGAAGCCGCCCAGTACCGCGGCGAGTTGGGCGACGACGACGTGATGGGCGACGTAAAATACCATCACGGATCGACGGGTACGTTCGTCACGTCGAAGGGAAAGTCGATCGCGGTGACGCTCGCCCACAACCCCAGCCATCTCGAGGCCGTCGATCCGGTCGTCGAGGGAAGCGCGCGCGCACTGCAGACCGACCACGAGAGCGGCGTTCCCGGATACGACGCCAAAGGTGGCGTTCCGATTCTGATTCACGGTGACGCGGCCTTCACGGGCCAAGGCATCGTCTCCGAGGTGTTCAACCTGCAGTCGTTGCCGGGTTATCAAACCGGCGGCACGATTCACCTCATCGCCAACAATCAAATCGGTTTTACGACCGATCCGGCCGACGCGCGTTCCACTCGCTACGCTTCGGACTTGGCGAAGGGCTTCGACGTGCCGATCGTGCACGTCAATGCCGACGACGTGGACGCATGCATCGCCGCGGTGCACCTGGCGGTCGATTTCCGGCGCGCGTTCTCGCGCGACGTCCTCATCGATCTGATCGGCTACCGCCGCTTCGGGCACAACGAGCAGGACGAACCGGCGTACACGCAGCCGCAGATGGCCGAAAAGATCAAGAGTCATCCGACGGTGCGCGAACTCTTCGCCAACAAACTCGTGAATCAAGGCGTGCTGACCGCCGATCAGTCGCGCGCGATGGTCGACGAAGCCGGCGAGCGCCTCGGCGAAGCGCGCAGAGCCGTCAAGGGGGTGCTGGCGACACACACGACCGGCCGCAAGATGGCCGGCAGCAACACTTTCGACGGCACGCTGCTCGCGCCGGTGCCGCGAACGCAACTCGAGGCGTGGACCGAGGCGCTCGGCCGCGTTCCCGAAGGGTTTGCGGTCAATCGAAAACTCGTATCGCAGATCGACCGACGCCGCGATACGATCGCCGAGCGCGGTACGGTCGACTGGGGGACCGCCGAAGCGCTCGCCTTCGCGTCGCTGCTCACCGGCGAGACGCCGATACGGCTCACGGGCCAGGATACCGAGCGCGGAACCTTCAGCCACCGGCACGCCGTCTTTCACGACGTCGAGCACGCTGCTGCGTGGATACCCCTGCAGCATCTCGCCGAATCGCAGGCGTCGTTCGAAATTCGCAACAGCCCGCTCTCCGAGTACGCCTGCGTCGGTTTCGAGTACGGATACTCGACGCAGGTGCCGGGAGCGCTCGTGCTGTGGGAAGCGCAGTACGGCGACTTCTTCAACGGCGCGCAGATCGTCGTCGATCAGTTCATCGCGGCCGGACAGGCGAAGTGGGGACAAAACTCGCGTCTCGTCTTGCTGCTTCCCCACGGCTACGAAGGCGGAGGCCCGGAGCATTCCAGTGCACGCCTGGAGCGCTTCCTGCAACTTGTCGCGGAAGGGAACCTCCGCGTCGCGTATCCGTCGAACGCGAGCAACTACTACCACCTGCTGCGCATGCAGGCGCGTTCGCCGATCGCGGTCCCGCTGGTCGTGATGACGCCGAAATCGCTCCTGCGCGCGCAGAGCGCGGCCGGCAGTCTCGACGACATGGCGCTCGGATCGTTCGCTCCGGTCATCGACGATCCGCGCGTGGCCGACCGCGGCGCGGTCGAGCGGCTGATTCTCTGCAGCGGAAAAATCTATCACGATCTCATCGCGCACGCGTCGTACGCGTCGTTGCGCCGCACCGCCATCGCGCGCATCGAACTGCTCGCGCCGCTGCCGGCGGGCGAGATCAATCGCGTGATCGCCGGCTATCCGATATTGAAAAAGATCGTCTGGGTGCAGGAGGAGCCGAAGAACATGGGGGCGCGCGCCTTCGTGCGGCGGCGTCTGCTCGAAAGCAAGCGCGACGGATTCGACATCGAATACATCGGACGGGGCTATCGCGCGAGTCCGAGTGAAGGCTACGCCGGGCAACACGCCGTCGAACAAGAGCGCATTGTCGCCACCGCGTTGGCAGAATAGGAATCGGATGTCGCGTTACGCCTTCGCAGGCTTCGCGCTTACCGGGTGCCTCGTCCTCATGGGAAGCACCTTCGACTATCCCAAGCCGCCCACCGACGCTACCGTCGACACCTATTACGGAACGAACGTTCCCGACCCGTATCGTCCGCTCGAGAGCATCGATGCGCCGGCGACGCGCGCCTGGGTCGAAGCCGAAGCCGCACTCGCGCGATCGTATCTCGACGCGATTCCGCAGCGCGCGGCGATTCGTTCGCGGCTGCAATCGATCGTCGACTACGAGCGCTACACGGTGCCGTTTCACATGCGCGACGTCTACTTCTACTTCTACAACACCGGATTGCAGGATCAGTCGGTACTCTACGCGATGCACGGCCCCAACGGGACGCCGCGGGTGCTGATCGACCCGAACGCGCTCTCTGCCGACGGCTCGGTGACGCTCGGCGGTGAGTTTCCGAGTTGGAACGCGCGTTACCTCGCGTACGCAGCGCACGTCTCGGGTTCGGACTGGGTCACCTGGCACGTGCGCGACGTCGCCACCGCCAAAGATCTTTCCGACACGCTGCAGTGGAGCAAGTTTTCCACCGCGGCGTGGCTGCCGGACGACGGCGGATTTCTCTACGAGCGTTATCCGGCGCCGGTGGCGGGCGAGACGCTGAAGGGCGCGCTCTACGGCCACGCAGTGTACTACCACAAGCTCGGAACGCCGGAGTCGGCCGACTCCGTTTTCTACTACCGCCCCGAACACAAGAACTGGCTTTACGGCGTGCAGGTGAGCGACGATCGGCGTTACGCGATCCTGAGCGTGTCGTCGAACGAATCGATCAACAACCGCGTTGGGTACGTCGATCTCCGCAACGCGTCGCATACGGTTCGCGAATTGCTCTGGAAGAACGACGCGCAGTGGAACTTCGTTGGGAACAGCGGTCCCACGTTCTACCTGACGACGACGCTCGGTGCGCCGAACTCGCGGTTGGTCGCGGTCGACGTCCGAAAACCGGGGCTCGTGCGTACCGTCGTTCCCGAATCGCGCTTTGCGCTGCAATCCGCTTCCTACGTCGGCGGGCGCCTCATCCTTTCGTATCTCGCCGACGCGCACTCGGCGGTGAGCGTTTTCGACGCGGGGGGACGGCACCTCAGCGACGTCAATTTACCGGGTCTCGGCACGGCGACCGGCTTTCAGGGATTCGCGGGCGACCGGACGACGTTTTACTCCTACGCCGGGTGGACGACGCCGCCGACGATCTATCGTTACGACGTGCTCGCGGGAAGTAGTTCCGCCTATCGCAAGCCTCGCATTTCGTTCGATTCGAGCCAATACGTCACGCGTGAAGTCTCCTACCGCAGCAAAGACGGTGCGCGAGTTCCGATGATGGTTTCATACCGCCGCGGAATGGCACTCGACGGCGGCAATCCCACGATTCTCTACGGGTACGGCGGATTCGACATCCCGATCACGCCGAGCTTCTCGACGGCGATCGCGACGTGGCTGCAGATGGGCGGCGTCTACGCCGTTGCGAACATTCGCGGCGGGTCGGAGTACGGTGAAGCCTGGCATCGCGCCGGCATGCTGGGCAACAAGCAGAACGTCTTCGACGACTTCATCGGGGCCGCGCAGTACCTCATCGCCCAGAAGTATACGTCGACGCCAAAACTTGCGATCAAAGGCGAGTCGAACGGAGGGTTGCTGATCGGCGCGGTCGAGACGCAACGCCCGGATCTCTTCGGGGCGGCGGTCCCGGGTGTAGGCGTGCTCGACATGCTGCGCTTCGATAAGTTCACGATCGGCAATTTCTGGATTCCGGAGTACGGCTGCGCGACGTGCGGCGCGAACGACTTCACGTGGCTCTATAAGTATTCGCCCTACGCGAACGTGCGACCGAACACGGCCTACCCTCCGACGCTGATCATGACATCCGACCACGACGATCGCGTTTTCCCCGCCCACAGTTTCAAGTTTGCCGCCAAGATGCAGGCCGATCAAACCGGCAGCGCGCCGATTCTGCTGCGCGTGCAGCTAAAAGCCGGTCACGGCGGCAGCACGACGCTCACGCAGAGCATCGACTCGACCGCCGACATCTACGCCTTCCTCGTGAAGAATCTCGGCATGGAACTGCCCTCCGGCTTCTGACGTCCTCGTCGCTTAACGAGACGAGCCCTACGGAACGCGGCAACCTTCGCGCGATTGCCGCAACCGCGCATCGAACACCATCGGCGCCGCTTTCCGTGCGAGCGATCGAGGAAGATGCGGCGGCAAGCGGGGTCGTCGCAGGCCCGAAGACGGTCGCCGTCGCGAGCAATCGTTTCAATTGCGTCTCGAGCGAGTGCGGCCAGGCTCGCGCGAACCGGATCGGCGGACGCACGCGTGGCGCGGCCGTTGCTTGCCAAACGCAGCAGAGGTAACTCGTCGCCGGCGTAACTGTTGATCGTCGCCACGTCGCGGTCGGCCAGGGGACTTCTCTCGGCTGCGGCCGCAAACGCTCGTGCCAGAGCCTCGCGCAAGCGCATCGCGTCCGCATGGTTTTCCGGTCGCATCATTGGCTCCAGCGTGAGGATCTCGCCCAGAACGCCGGTCGCATCGCCAGCTTCGTAGAGGCCGCCGGCGGCGAAATCGAGGCTTAAACTCCCAAGTTCCATGCTGTAACCATATTATGCCGTTACAGCGTGGGCCGTCAACGCGCTCACGTAGGGACGGTGGTAACCGGTTAAGCTGGTTTTAGCCCCATCAGGTCAAGCAGCGTGTCGATCCCGTCGGCTGTAACGATCAGTCCCCGGTTCTCCGGGGAGAGGAACTCGCGCCCAACCATTTCGTCGAAGTGCGCGATCAGTCGGTCGTAGTAACCGGCGAAGTTGAGGACCCCGACGGGTTTGTCGTGGATGCCGAGTTGGCGCCAACTGAGCACCTCGCAGAGTTCGTCCATCGTACCGAACGCGCCGGGCAGCGCTACGAAGGCGTCGCTCAACGCCAGCATGCGGGCCTTGCGCTCGTGCATGCCGTCGACCAGTTCGAGACGCGAGAGGCCGCCGTGTGCGAGTTCGGCGTCCGCGAGCGCTCGCGGAATGACGCCGATGACCTCGCCGCCTTCGCGCAACGCCGCATCGGCGAGCACGCCCATGAGGCCGACGCTGCCGCCGCCGTAAACGATTCCGTAGCCGGCGCGCACGATCGCGCACGCGACCTCGTCGGCCATGCGAGCGAACGCATCGTTATTTCCGAGGCTGCTACCGCAGAAGACGCACACTCGTCGGCTCATCGCCGCTGCCGGTTGGGCAGTTAGCCGCTGCGCGCCTGCCCACAAAAAGGGGAGCCAGGATGTCCTGGCTCCCCTTGAGAGTCGGCTTGCCGACACCCTCCGCGCGGGGCAGGTTCGCGCCGGTCGCTAAGGCCTTTTATTTGGACGGCGAAGGAGCGGGTACGGCGTCACATTTTCGCCGAGGAGGCAGCCATGCACGTTGGGACGTTCGCACTCGCGGTAGCGATCGCAGTTGCACTCGCGGCGCCGGCTGGCGCCCAGCAAATGGTGACGATGCCGCTTCAAGATGAGCATGCATCGGGGCCTTCCATTCCGGCATGGGGATACGTGCCGTCTGCCGCCGACGTGCGGAAGGCAAACGCCGCGGAGAATCCGGCCGTGCGATCCGCGGCGCAGAACGTCTACGCGCAGCTCGCTGCCGGGCGATTGAATCGCTCGAGGGTTACACAAGACGTCAACGAGACACTTACGAATTCGGCGGAACGGACGCTGTCGCAACGCTTGGGCCGACTCGGAGCTCCGGCCTGGGCGTTCGTGAAAAATACGCTGACGTCGGCTGGCTGGGTATCGATCTATCGATTGGAATATACGGAAGGTTCCGCGTATATGATCTTCGGTGTCGGAGACGACGGCATCGTGTACGCCCTCGCGTTGACGAACAAAGCGCCTCCCTTTAACTAAAGGGGCATGAAGCGCCGTCGCATCAATCTTGCGACGCCGCGTCGACTATTCAAGCAACGCATGAAGTTTCGGCTTTGCCCATGAAGCCCCGTGGTAGCGTGCGCGTTGGAGCGTCATCGCGGCAAGTCTGGCGCGTATTCCTCGCAACGCCGCGCCTTGAAATGCGCCGGCTCCGGTTTGAGGGCTGCGGCCGCAACCCGAAACGAAAATGGCACCGGCAGCAAGCAGAAGCGAGCCGATGCGCGTCGTGATTCGCATGTGTGATCCTCCGAGACGTCGGCGCCCGACGAACGTAAAAGATAGCCCGATCTTGCTCGCGCTCGGCCGCAAGTTTTTGCTCCAATAGCAACCAAGCGCTAGTACCGTTTCGCGTTCGCCGTGCTCGTCGCCCGGCAGTCGGGCGCAGTGAGCCGCTCTGCGCCCGCCGAAGCCCGCGCGCATGCTACGCAACGATCGCGCCGCACGCAGACCGGCGGTGCCCGACGATGGCGTCGTGCGTATTATGCGCGCGAAGCGGCGCGCGAGTACCGTTTGCATCGTCACGGGGATTCAGCCGCGCGAAATCGACGCAATCGCGCAAATGCTGAAACGCTATTGCGGAAGCGGGGGCACGGCGAAGAACGGGACCGTCGAAATTCAAGGCGATCACCGGGAGAAGATTGCAGCGTGGTTCGCGGCGCAGGGACGCCGCGTCAAACTGGCCGGCGGATGAGCGCGCGCATATCCGGGCCGCCGCAATGGACGACGATGCGCTGGCTCTTCCCGGTACCGTTTCGGAAGTTCACACCGTTCCTGATCGAGATGAACGCGCGGTACGGCAACGTCTTCGCGTTCTCGGTGCCGTGGCGCAAGTACGTCTTCATCAACGAGCCGGCGTTGATCAAGGACGTCTTCGTGACGCAGCAGCAGGCGTTCACGAAATCGCTCGGCGCGCGATCGCTGCGGTTCCTGCTCGGAGACGGACTCCTGACCAGCGAGGAGCCGAAGCACCGGCAGATGCGGCGCATCGTGCAGCCGGCCTTCCATCGCGAACGCATTGCAAACTACGCCGAGATCATGGAGCGCGCGGCCGGCGAGTTCGTGGCAGGTTTGCGTCCGGAATCCTTCTTCGACGTGTACGCGGCGATGACGGCGCTGACGCTGCGCATCGCCACGACGACGCTGTTCGGCAGCGACGAAAGCGCTTCGACGCGCGAGGTCAGCGTAGCGCTCGGGCTGATGATGGAAGAATTTCCGCACGTGCTCGTTCCGCTCGGGCACTTGCGCCAGCGTCTGCCGCTGCCGTCGACGAAGCGCTTCCATCAGGCGCGCGCGCAGTTGGACGCGATCATCTACGGGCTGATCGCACGGCGAAGAGCCGATGGGCGCGATACCGGCGACGCGCTGTCGATGCTGCTGGCGGCGCGCGATGCGGACACCGGCTACCGTCCGACCGATGAAGAGATCCGCGACGAGGTGATGACGCTCTTCATGGCGGGCCACGAAACGACCGCCAATCTTCTCACCTGGACGTTCTACCTGCTCGCGCAAAATCGGGAAGTCGACGAACGCCTCGGCGCGGCGGCCGCCGCCGGTGACGGCGCGTACGTCGGGCGCGTCGTGCGCGAAGGACTGCGACTCTATCCGCCGGCATGGCTGGTCGGTCGCGAGTCCCAGCAGAGCGTCACGCTCGTCGACGGAACGATCGTCGCGCCGAAGACGACGATACTCTTCGCGCCCTTGCTCCTGCACCGGCGCGCCGAATTCTTTGCCGAGCCGCAGCGCTTCGACCCGGATCGCTGGCTGAACTGGGAACCACCGCCGTTCGCATTCTTTCCCTTCGGCGGCGGCGCGCGCCGCTGCATCGGCGACGAGTTCGCGCTGCGCGAGGCTGAAATCGTCGTGGCCGCAATTGCACGCCGCTACTCGCTCGTCAAGGATCCCGCCGTTGAAGTGGGGACGGCGCCGATGGTCACGCTGCGGCCGGCGGGCCCGGTCCCGATGCGTCCGGTCGCTCGAAGCGTCTCACCCGCCGCAGTTTAGTTCGCCGGCCGAGCACAATCATGGCGAGCCGCGCAGGGCTACGTTTCTGGGCAGGCTGCGATCGGGTGAGGCTCGACCGCGGGATCCCAGAGCCGCTTGATCCAGCACGTGCCCAACAGCGAGCAGTAGCAGATCTGAATATCGATCCGCCGCACGTCGTCGAAGACGTGGCGCGTCAAGAACGAGCCGTCGACGCGCAATAGATCGAGTGTCGAACCGGCAGGAACGACGTCGCCGCGTACGATCGAACTGACGGTGAGCGACTCTTTCCCGTGTACGTGCAACCTGCGCTCGTCGGCGTCGGCCGCATTCCGCTCGGGGGCGATCGCGTAAAAGAGGGCCGGACTCGTAGAGGGGTTGGCCCGCATGACGATCGGTTTGCCGTCGCGGCTGACCACCGCGGTGCGGATCAGCGCGGGCCCGATCCCCGCGTTGTTGACCCGCAGCCAGAAAAACGTGGGGGACGACGTGGAGATGAAGGTGAGGTAGGGCCAAACGGTCGCGCTGTACTGCTGCCGTATGACGTACGTTTGGTACGCCGAAGCGCCGGCCGCAACGCCGCTGATCAACAACGCAGATAACGCGATCACGAGGTCGAACCGAAGCCGCTTTTCTTCCATGCGAGCTTGTTCACATCGGGGGTGAAACCGTCCCGCCCGCTTCCCTGTAAGGAGGGGTGTAATGACGTACGCCCTGATTTTGGCGGCCTGGTCGATCTTCGGCAGCGGCCAGCACGTCGAGCAGCACTACAGCTTCGCGGTCTCCGGGGCCGCGCAGCTGCGGGTCGAAACGGCAAATGGAAAGATTGCGGTGACGACCGGCCGCCCGGGCAGCGCCATCGAGGTAACGATCGTCAAGCGCGCCGACACGATGGCCCAAGTCAACGCTCTAAGCGTCGATACCCGGCGCCGCAGCAACGTCGTCACGCTGCGCGGAGTCTATCCCAACGGATGCGGAGCCGGCTCGTGCGGCGGTGAGATTTCGTTTTCCATCGTCGTACCGCCACGCACGACGCTCGACTTGAACTCGAGCAATGGCAACGTGAGCGCCGACGGTCTCTCCGCCGACGCGCATCTCGAGACGAGCAACGGTGCGGTAAGCGCTTCGTACGCGGCGTTCGGAAACGTCGCCCGCGTGTCGCTGTCGACGAGCAACGGCAGCGTCGCGCTCGCGCTCCCGGCTTCGGCGAAGATCGGGCGCTTGAAGATGGATACTTCCGTGGGCCGCATCACCAGCGAGTGGCCGGTGCGCGTCGATCGCGGTTCGTTCGTCGGCGGCAGCGTCGACCAAGCGCTTTCTCCGGGGGGTGCCGCGGTCACGCTCTCGACGACCAACGGGTCGATCGCGCTCAAGAAGACGTAGCTCGACGTCAGCTGCGGGTTGGGGCGCAGCTGACGGTCGACCTAGGGCTACGCCAATACCAGCTGTTCGTCGCCGACGCCGGCCTTGCGCACCGCCTCGTGAATCATCTGATCCTGAATCTCGCGAACGGCCCACCGCGCCTGCGCGTCGGCCGACAGTTTGTCGATCGGATCGAAATAGACGAACGCCTGTCCCGGCTTGACGCTGGGAGCGGCGTAGACGGCGATGCCGTTGTCGCGGTCATAATACTCGTAGGAGTGGACGTCGCGCTTACCGCCGCCGCCGGGTGCGTCGCAGACGAAGGTCGGTGTGTTGAAGCCGGCCGTGCTGCCGCGTACGAATTTCTCAACGTCGGTCGCGGTGTGAATCGTGGTGCGCAGATCCTCGACGCCCTTGACCATGTCGTGCATGTATACGTAGTAGGCGTGGACGTTGAGATAGCCGAGGCGCTTCACCAGCAACTGCATTCGTTCGCGCGTGTCGTTGACGCCGCGAATCAGCACCGATTGGTTGCGCGTGAAGATGCCGCGTTCGAACAGGATGCGCATCGCCTTTTCGGTTACCCACGTGATCTCTTCGGGCGCGTTGAAGTGCGTGTGGAGCACGACCTCTTTGCCCATCGTGCGGCCGCGGTCGACGATCGCCGTAATTGCGTCGATCCACTCGGCGTGCGTGATGATCTTCATCGGCATGATCGCCGGGCCTTTGGTGGCAAAGCGCATGCGCCGCACGTGCGGAATGTCGAGGAGCGCGTTTCCGATGAGTTCGATGTTGCGCGGCGGCAATTGATAAGTGTCGCCGCCGGAGATGACGATGTCTTCGAGTTCCGGACGCTCGGAGATGTATTTGAATGCGTCTTCCCACTGCTTGGGCGATTTGGCCAGCGCGACTTTGTCGACGTTTTCGGTGTCGGGGCCGATCGCGTAGCTGCGGGTGCAGAAGCGGCAGTAGACCGGGCACGTGTTGAGCGGAAGGAAGAGCGCCTTGTCGACGTAGCGATGCACCAGTCCGGGAACCGGTGAGTCGGCCTGCTCGTGCAGCGAGTCGAGGGTCAGGCGCGGATGGTCGGGTAGCAGGCCCGAGGCCAGCGGTACGAACTGCCGGCGGATCGGATCGGCGATCGGATCGTTCCAGTCGATCAGCGACATCGCGTAGGGCGAAACCCGCACTGCCATCGGCGCGCGTTTGAAACCCTCCGCGGCGTCGGAGAAAAACTCCGGCGAGCAGACGTCTTTGATCGTCGCGAGCAGTTCGTCGCTGGTCTTCACGGCGTTCTTCTGCTGCCAGAGATGATCGAGGAACGTCGCCTCGTCGACGTCTTTGTAGGCCGGAATGTGCCGCCAGAACTCTCCTTGCTTGAGATTCTTGTATTCGAATTGATCCGGCGCTGCCGGAGGCTTGAAGTGGCGGATCGCGGTGTCGTTCATGGCTGGCTCCTCGTCGGGCGAGCGTATTTGTCGTTAAAGTAATCGTGCAAGTGCGGGTGATCGCGCAGCGTCTGAAGCGCGGTTTGTGCGTGATCTTTGGCGTATCCGTTGCCGATGATCATGGTCACGTCGCGGCCGACGCCTTCCGCGCCGAGCGCCGCTCCCGTAAACGACGTCGACATCGAGAAGAAGTAGACGATGCCATCGTCCTTCGTGCTAAGGATCGAAGCCATCTCGGTTCCCGGAACGTTAACGCAGTTGATCGTGACGTCGGCCAGATCCGGCGCCGCCTCGGCAACCCGTTCGCTCAACTCCAGCGCGTCGCGCGCGTCGGCGCGGACGAGCGTGTCGACCAAATGGTCCCGCAAAATCAGTTGTGCGGATTCGGACTCGGGATGCGGCACCACGCCGATAACGTGGCCTTCCGGCCCGACCTGACGGCGGGCCTCGGCGCACGAGAGCATGCCACTCTTGCCGCCCGCACCGATCACGACGACGGTTTGACCCGGCTTGCAAAGGCGCTTCACTTGCGCCGGCGCTCCTGCGACGTCGAGAACTGCCAGGGCCACGTTTTCATCGATATCGGGCGGCAGCTTCGCCCACACGCCGCTTTGGAAAAGAATGGCTTTGCCGCGGATCCAGACGCGGCCGGTCGCGACGTCGACGCGTGCGATCGTTTCGATGTGAAGCGGCGTCAGCGAAAGCGAAACCAGCGAGGCGATGCGGGCACCGGGTTTGAGGTCGACCTTTCCGCGAAGCGCATCGCCGATCTCGGCAACTGAACCGATGAACATGCCGCCGCTTCCCGTCACGGGGTTGTGCTGCTTGCCGCGCTCGTTGACGATACCGAGGATGTGCGCCGCGATACGCTCGGCGTCGCGTTCGCACGCGTCGGTGATCTGCTTGAACGACGCGGAATCGATGTTGAGCGTCTCGACGTCGCAGAGAATCTCGTTGTCGAGCACGGCCGGGGTGTTGTCGAGGCGCCAGGCCGCCTGCGGCATCGCACCCAGTGGTTCGAGCACGCGGTGCGTTCCGAGCCGGTGGAGGCCGCGTTCGGAAACGGAGCTCACGACTGTACCGTGACCCCGCCGCGATCGTACGGCGTCGTGAGCACGATCGTCGTGCGGGTGCGCGCCATCCCCGGCATCGCTTTGAGACGGGCAAGCAGGTCGTCGAGATGTCTGGTCGACGCGGTCACGACCTTGCAGACGAAGGTCTCCTCTCCGGCCACCGAATGCACCTCGCAGACTTCGGGCATCCCGCCGAGCGTTCGGGTGAACTCGTCGTAGTTGCAGTCGGGTGAAGTGTAGAGGCTGACGAAGGCGGTGAGCAGCAAGCCGAGGCGCTTCACGTCGAGCTGCGCCGAATAGCGCTGAATGTAACCGCGCTGCTCGAGACGCTTTACCCGGTCGTGCACGGCCGGGGCCTTCAGGCCGACGAGCGAGCCAAGTTCGGCAAAGGTCGACCGCGCGTTGCTTTGCAGCGCGTCCAGGAGTTGGAGGTCGAGCTCGTCGATTTCGTCGGTCGTCGTTATCATATTCGCCACGGAGGAGCATTTGCCGAACAATCTTCGGTCGTCAAACTATAGCACCAACGATTTATTCGGCGCAAGTGCCCGCATCGGAGTTTTTGTACTGTTGCTTGGTTTGTTCGTGGAAAGCGGCTGCCAATCGGCCTCGCGCCCCGCGGCACCGCCCGCGACCGTCCGATTCGCTTTGGCCGCCGATCCGCAAACCCTCGACCCGTTGTTCGCGCACCCCGATGCCGCGTCGGTCGAGCAGCAGGTCGCCCGTCTCGTCTTCGAGCCCTTCGTCGAACTCGATTCGCGCGGGCGCCCCGGGCCGGCGCTGCTTTCGGTCCTCCCGACCCGCGCCGACGGCGGCATCTCCGCCGACGGGCGGACGATCGTCTATCGGCTGCGCGCCGCGAAGTGGAGCGACGGCGTGCCGGTCACGGCTCGTGACGTGCTCTTCACGTTGCGCGCGATTCTCGATCCGCGCAATCCGGTGCGCACGCGCGAAGGCTACGATCTCATCGAACGCGCCGAGGCGCCCGACGAGCGCACCGTCGTGGTGCACCTCAAGCACGCGTGGGCTCCGGCGGCGTTGACGTATTTCTCTTACGGATTATCGTCGCAGGTCGTCGTTCCGGCGCACGTCTTGCGCGAGCAGCAGCCGCTCGCGCAGGCACCGTTCAACGCGGCACCGAGTGTGGGCGACGGACCGTATCGCTTCGAGTCGTGGCGGCGCGGCGACGTGCTGCGTTTTACCGCAAACCCGCTATACTGGCGCGGAAAGCCGCCGGTTGACGCGCTTACGGTGCGCGTCGTCCCCGATCCCACGACGAATCTGCTGTTGATGCAATCCGGCCAGCTCGATTGGAATCTCGTGGCGCCCTCGCAGCTCGCGATCCTGCGAAACAATCGCGATATCGCGTTCGTGAAGGTTCCGACCGCCGTCGTCGCCGGACTGGCGTTCAACACCAAGAATCCGCCACTCGACGACGTGACGGTGCGCCGAGCCATTGCGTTTTCGATCGATCGCGATTCGATCTCGCGCAAAATTACGTTGGGAACGTATCCGGTCACGAACGTGCTGCAGCCGCAGTTTTCGTGGGCGTTCGATCCATCGATCCGCGAGCCCGGATACGACCCGGCCGCGGCCGACGCGCTGTTCGACGCGGCCGGCTGGCGGCGAGGCGTCGACGGCGTGCGCCGCAAAGGCGGGCGTTCGCTGGAACTGACCTACGTGCAGTTCCCGGAATCGACGACCGGAGTTCGCGTGGCGACGGCCGTGCAAGAGTCGCTGCACCGGCGGGGCGTCGTCGTGACCGTCAAAGCGATCGCCAACGCGCAGCTCTTTCTGCCGCTCACCGGCGTGCTTGCCCGTGGCACGTTCGACCTCGCATACGTTCCATGGACGATGGGCGCCGATCCCGACGACTCGTCGGTGCTCGCGTGCGGCGCGCCATCCAACTACATGCGGTGGTGCGACGCGCGCGTCGACGCGCTGGAGCGGTTGGCTTTGAGTTCGACCGAGCAAGCGGAACGCAAGCGGCTCTACGCGCGAATCGGGCGGATCGTTGCCGAGAACGTGCCGATCCTCTACCTCTTCAATGCCGACTACGTGTACGCGTATCGCGCGCGCTTGCACCGTTTCGCTCCCAATGCGTTCCTGCCGACCTGGAACGCATACGCGTGGTCGCTGCGAAACGCGCCGTGAGAGGCCGCAGACCCCTCGGTTGGCGAAAAGCGCGCTCAGCGCCCTGGAACCAGGAGTCTGAGATTTGATCGAGGTCTTCCTCAAGCGTCCGCTCTTTGCCGGCGTCTTGAGTTTCGTAGTATTGCTGGCAGGCTTGATTTGCATTCCCATTCTGCCGATTTCGCAGTACCCGCAAATCTCGCCGCCGACGGTCACCGTCACCGCGAACTTCCCCGGCGCCGACGCCGAAGCCGTCGTGCGCTCCGTGACGACCCCGCTGGAGATCAACATCAACGGCGCCGACGGACTCCAGTACATGCAGTCGTACTCCAGTTCCAACGGGATTTCCACGATCACGTGCACGTTCGACCTGGGGACCGATCCGACGACCGACCAGACCAACGTGCAGCACGGCGTCGATCTCACGCTTGCGCAACTGCCGACGGCGGTGCAGCAGCAGGGCGTTTCGGTGCAAAAGAGTTCCGGCAACATCACCATCGCCGTCGCCATGGTTTCGACGAGCTCGTCGGTCAGCGACGTCGCCGTGAGCAACTACGCCGACATCAACGTCATCGAAGACCTCAAGCGCATTCCCGGTGTCGGACAGGTCGAGGTGCTCGGCGACCGTACCTACGGCATGCGCATCTGGGTGGATCCGCACAAACTCCAGGCCAACGGAGTGTCCATCGACACGGTCGTCAACGCGATCAAGCAGCAAAACGCCGACGTCGCGCCGGGAGCGATCGGCCAGGCGCCGACGACGGGTTCGCAGCCGTTCCAGATCCCGATCAAAGTCAACGGGCGCCTTCAGACCCCCGACGAGTTCAAGCAGATCGTGGTGGCGGCGCAGCCGAACGGCGGCTATTTGCGCTTGGGCGACGTTGCCGACGTGGAGTTGGGAGCGCAGAACTACGTCACGTCGGCGCGTTATAACGGGCGCACGGCGGTAGTTCTCGCGATCGAGGGCGAGCCGACCGCCAACTCGCTCCAGATTTCCAAGACCGTGCGCGCGACGATGGAGCGCCTCAAGCCGTACTTTCCGCCCGGCATGGACTATTCCATCGCGTTCGATACCTCCGATTTCGTACGCGCCTCGATCAAGGAAGTCGTCGTCACGCTGCTGATCGCGATCTTGCTGGTCGTGCTCGTCATCTTCATCTTCCTGCAAAACTGGCACAGCACGCTAATCCCTTCGATCACCATTCCGGTCTCGCTGATCGGAACGTTTGCGGCGATGAAGGTGATGGGTTTCTCAATCAACACGCTGACCTTGTTCGGGCTCACGCTCGCCACCGGTTTGGTCGTCGACGACGCGATCGTCGTCCTCGAGAACATCGTGCGCCACATCGTCGACGACAAGGTCAGCGGATTCGAGGCGACCAAGCGCGCGATGAAAGAGATCACCGGCGCGGTCGTTGCGACGTCGCTGGTGCTGATGTCGGTGTTCATTCCGGTGGCGTTCCTACCGGGTACGACCGGCTTGCTGTATCAACAGTTCGCGCTGACGATGGCTGCGTCGATCGGCATTTCCCTGTTCACCGCGTTGACGCTGGCGCCCGTCTTGACGTACGAACTCGTACACGCCGACGAGCCGAGCAAAAACCCGTTCATGAAGTGGTTCAACGATCGCATAACGGGATTGAAGACCTGGTATACGGGCTTGGTTCCGAAACTGATCGCCAGGACCAAGATCATGGTCGCGGTTTTTCTCGCCGGCATCGCGTTGCTGGGAGTGCTCTTCGTCATTACGCCACAGGGATTTTTGCCGACCGAAGACCAGAGTCTGCTCTACGTTCTGGTGACGTTGCCGACGAGCGCCTCGCTCGATCAGACGACGGCCGTCTCGAAGAAGCTCGAGCAGATGATGCTCAAAATGCCGCAGGTCGAAGCGGTGACGTCGGGCATCGGCTTCGGTTTTGCCAACAGCAGCGCCAATCAAGCGACGCTGTTCGTGCAGCTGTGGCCGCTCTCCAAGCGCAAGGGCTTGGAAAGCAGTTCGTTCAACCTGCAGTACGCGCTCTATCAAAATTTCCAAAAGATTCCGAACGTCAAGGCGCTGCCGGCGAATCCGCCGGCGATTCCCGGTTTGGGCTCGACGGGCGGCTTCGCCATCGAGATTCAAGATATTAACGGCTTGGGCTTGCCGGCGCTCAACCGCGCGGGCGACACGATCCTCGCCAAAGCGCAGCAGGACAAACAGCTATCGCAGGTGCGCATTCCGACGCTCCTGACCGGCACGTACGTGCAGGCGAAGTTCAATCGCTCGAAGGCGCTTGCGCTCGGCGTTTCGCCGAGCTCGTTCTTTAATACGCTCAACGGAACGACCGGGGCGGCCTTCGTCAACTTCTTCGACTACGGAAGTCGATCGTACAACGTGGTGATTCAGGCGGGAGCGAAATACCGCACCGTACCGCAGGATTTGAACCGCATCTACGTCGCCAATCAGAACGGCGATCTGATGCCGGTTTCACAACTCTTGGACATCAGCAAGACCACCGCCAACGTCGCGATCATGCGGTTCAACGAATTCAACGCCTACGAAATCGACGGGTCGCCGGGCACGGACGCCAGTTCCGGACAAGCGTTGAACGTGATGGCAAAACTCGCCACCGACAACATGCCTAAGGGCATGAAGTACGACTGGAGCGGCATCGCGCGCCAGCAAGTGCAGAGCGGCCCGCAGACGATACTCGTGTTTGCGATGGCGCTGCTCTTTGTCTTTCTCGTCCTGGTAGCGCAGTACGAAAGCCTGACGACGCCCTTCGTCATCATGATGGCGGTGCCGCTGGCCTTGGTCGGCGCCGTTGGCGGCATCTACGTTCGTCGCTGGTGCGAGATCATCAGCACCGTGATCCACTCGAAGCTCGCCGGTCATCTGGTGATCGTTCCGCAGACGTCCAGCGACGTCTACGCGCAAATCGGCTACGTGATGCTCATCGGGTTGGCCGCGAAGAACGCGATTCTTATCGTCGAGTTCGCGAACCAGCTTCGCGAGCAGGGCCGCGATACGATCGACGCGGTCACGCATGCGGCTGCGGAGCGCCTGCGGCCGATTCTCATGACGTCGATCGCGTTCATCCTCGGCATCTTGCCCTTGGCTTTCGCACACGGCGATGGCGCGCAGTCGCGCATCTCGCTCGGTACGGCGGTGCTCGGCGGCATGATCGTCTCCACGGTGATGAACCTCGCGATCGTGCCCGTGCTCTACGTCATCGTCGTCAACTGGACCGAGCGCAAGAAAAAGAAGACCGCGCCGCCTGCACCGCCGTTGCGCGATGCGCCGCCGTTGCCGGAGCCGCCGCCGGCGGTCGTGTAAGCGCTGCGGCGTTGTCCGCGAACGCATGCTGATCACGCTCGGACACGGAACGGCGACCGCGGACGAACTGGCGCGACTGATTCGCGTGGCGTCGATCGCGTCGCTGGTCGACGTCCGCACCGTTCCCAAGAGCCGCCGCCATCCGCAGTTCGCGCGCGAAGCGATGTCGCAATGGATCCCCGAGGCTGCGGCGGCATCGTATCGGTGGGAGCCTCGCCTGGGCGGCTTTCGTAAGACGCGGCCTGAGAGTTCGAACGTGGCGCTGCGCCATCCGTCGTTTCGCGGATACGCGGACTATATGGAGACCGATGCGTTCGCGCACGCTTTGGCAGAACTGCTGGAAGCGACGGCATCCGAGCAGACGGCCGTGATGTGTTCGGAATCGCTGTGGTGGCGCTGCCACCGCCGCCTTATCGCCGACGCCGCGCAGCTGTTGCACGGCGTGGAGGTGCGCCACCTGATGCACGACGCAACGCTGCGCCCGCATAGACCTACCGCCGGCGTGCGCGTAACGCCGGAAGGAACGCTCCGCTACGACGTCCTGTTTGAAGAGGACGTCACAGCGCCTTGACGGCGGCGGTGAGCCCGTCGACCGACGCCTTCGCGTCGCCGAAGAGCATCGAACAGTTCGGCATCTCGTACAGGGGATTTTCGATGCCCGCAAAACCCGAGCGCATCGAGCGTTTGAGCACGACGACGTTGGACGCCTTGTCGACGTCGAGAATCGGCATCCCGTAAATCGGCGAACTCTTGACGTTGCGGGCGGCCGGATTCGTCACGTCGTTGGCGCCGATGACGAGCGCGACGTCGGTCGTGGGGAACTCCGGATTGACGTCTTCCATGTCGAGCAACTGATTGTAGGGAACGTTCGCTTCGGCGAGCAGCACGTTCATGTGGCCCGGCATGCGGCCGGCGACCGGATGGATCGCGTAGAACACCTTTACCCCGCGCTTCTCCAACTGATCGGCCAGCGCTTTGACGCTGTGCTGCGCCTGCGCGACGGCCATGCCGTAGCCCGGCACGAAGATAACCTTCCCCGCGTATGCGAGCATGATCGCGACGTCGTCGGCGCTCGCGCTGCGAATCTGCTGCGGTCCGCCGCTGCCCGATGCAACCTCCATGCCGCCCTTCGCACCGAACGCGCCGAAGAGCACGTTGGTGAGCGGCCGATTCATCGCCCGTCCCATCAAAATGGTCAGCAGCGTGCCGCTCGCGCCGACCAGCGCGCCGCAGATGATCAGCAGCGTGCTCGAAAGTTCGAATCCGGTAATCGCGACGGCCAAACCCGTGAACGAGTTGAGCAGCGAGATGACGACCGGCATGTCGGCACCGCCGATCGGCAAAACGAAGAGCACGCCGAGCAGCAACGCAGCCAGCAGCAGTGCCGCGAATCCCCACCCCGGCAGCGCGCCGAGGGTTGCAACGAACCAGCCCCCCAGCGCCACGATGCCGAGCGCCACGAGCGCGTTGACGATCTGCTGGCCCGGATAGGTGACCGGCCGGCCGGTCATCACTTCCTGAAGTTTCAGAAAAGCGATAATCGACCCGGCGAAACTCACCGCGCCGATGATCGCGGAGAGCACGAGCGAAATCGCGATGACGTCGTCGACCGTCACCGTTCCTTGCCGCGAGACGTAAAACTCAACCGTCGAGATCAGCGCCGCAGCGCCGCCGCCCGCGCCGTTGTAGAGCGCCACCATCTGCGGCATCGCGGTCATCTTGACTTTCAGCGCGGCGACGATGCCGACCACCGCGCCGACGATCGTACCGAGCGCGATCGCCCACCACCCGACGCCGAGCGTTTGCACCGAAACGCCGACCAGCGCGATGAACATGCCGATCATCGCCAGATGGTTTCCGCGCCGCGCCGTCGCCGGAGAGTTCAGTTCGTGGAGCCCGTAGATGAAGAGCCCGATGGCGACCAAGTCGAGCAGGGCGGTCGCGAGCGCGCCTGCGGTCATTTGCCGCTTTCTTTTCGACGGAACATCTGCAGCATGCGCTCGGTCACGGCGAAGCCTCCGAACACGTTGATCGCGCCCAGCGTCACCGCGACGATGGCGAGCACCGTGAACGCGGGCGAGTTGACCTTCGCTCCGAAGAGCTGCGCGACGATGACGATAGCGCCGGCAAGTACGATTCCGTGAATCGCGTTCGTGGCCGACATGAGCGGCGTGTGCAGGGTGGTCGGGACTTTCGAAATGACTTCGAAGCCGACGAAGACCGCAAGCACGAGCACGGTCAATAGGCTGACGTAATGCGAGGCATCGGTCACGAGACGTTCCCTCCGGTCAAGACGCGTCCGCCGGCCGCGACGCACGCGCCCTTCGCGACGTCGTCGTTCATGTCGATGGATATCTCGCCGTCTTTGAGCCACGGCGACAGCAGCGCGAAGACGTTGCGCGAGTAGAGCTGGCTCGCGTGATACGGCATCGTCGACGGCAGGTTCGTCGTGCCGACGATCGTGACGCCGTTGGGTGACGTGACGATTTGGTCGGTGACGGTCAGTTCGCAGTTGCCGCCGGCCTCCGCCGCGAGATCGACGATAACGCTGCCGGGTTTCATGGCGGCGACCGCCCCGGCGCTGACCAGTATAGGCGCTCTGCGTCCCGGAACGAGCGCCGTCGTGATGACGACGTCGTTGATGCCGATCTGCTCGACCATCCAGGCTCGCTGCCGGTCCTGCTGCTCTGCGGTCAGCTCCTTCGCATAGCCGCCGGTCCCCTCGGCATCCGCGCCGAGGTCGAACGACAGGAACGTCGCGCCGAGCGACTGGACTTGCTCCTTGACCGCCGCGCGCACGTCGTAGCCGCTCACGACGGCGCCCAGACGGCGTGCCGTCGCAATCGCTTGCAGACCGGCGACGCCCGCGCCCAGTACGAGCACCTTGGCGGGCGGAATCGTTCCGGCCGCGGTCGTGAGCATCGGGAAAAACTTCGGCAGCGTGGCGGCGGCAATCAGCACGGCCTTGTAGCCGGCGATATTGCTCTGCGACGAGAGCGCGTCCATCGCTTGCGCGCGCGTGATGCGGGGAATCATCTCCATCGCCAGCGCCGTCACGCCGGCCTGCGCCAACGTTGCGACGTACGGTGGGTCGCCGAGCGGATTGAGGAACCCCACGACGATCGTGCCCGGTTCCAGCGCCGCGAGCACATCGGGGCTGGGGCGGCCGACGGAGACCACGACCCCCGCGCCCGCGGCGAGATCGCGCACGCCGTCGACCAGCACCGCACCGGCTTTTTCGTACAGCTCGTCGGGAAACGCAGCGGCGTCACCGGCACCGCGCGCGACGCGCACCGCGGCCCCCGACTTGACGAGTCTCGCAATCGTTTCGGGCACGAGCGCAACTCGGCGCTCGCGAGCGCCCTGCTCACGTGGGACGGCGACGACCATAGCTCCCCGTGATACGGCTCGGACCGCCGGACTCCCTACGCTGCGCGTTCCTCACGCGATCGAAACGGCGTTGCGCAGCACACCGATCCGCTCGATCTCGACTTCCATCGCGTCGCCGTCGGCCAAAAACTCGGGAGGCGTGCGCGCGAATCCGACGCCCGCCGGCGTTCCGGTCGCGATCACGTCGCCGGGCAAGAGCGTCATGCCTTTGCTCAAGTCGGCGACGATCTCGGCAACGGAGAAGAGCATATCGGCAGTGTTCCCGCGCTGCTTCTCGACGCCGTTGAGCCGGAAGACGATCGTCAGGTGCTGCGGCTCGTCGATCTCGTCGCGGGATACGAGCCACGGGCCGACCGGACAACTTTCGTCGAGGCTCTTGCCCTTGAACCATTGGCCGCGCTCGCGTTGGATGTTGCGCGCGGTGACGTCGTTGAGCGCCATATAGCCGAAAACGACGTGCAGCGCATCCTCGACGGAGACGTCCTTGCACTTCGCGCCGATGACGACGGCTAGCTCCGCTTCGTAATCGTATTCGGAGGAGAGATTCGCCGGCAAATGGAGCGTCGCGCCGGGGCCGGCGATCGCGGCCGGCGCCTTCGTGAAGAACGTCGGTGCGGCCGGGAGCTTCAACTCGCGCCCGGACGCGCGGGCTCCCTCCTTCGCGTGATCGAGATAGTTTCGTCCGACGCAGAAGACGTTGCGCGGCGGCTGAAGCGGTGCTTCGAGGCGCACGTCGCGCAGCGGCAGCGTATCTTCCGCCGAATGCCACGCGATGCGTTCGTGGGGAGCGAGTGCGACGTACTCGCGCAGGGTCGCGGTTGAAATCCGGCGCACGCCGTCGTCTTCGACGACGCCCGGCGCGGTTTCACCGCCGTACGAATACGTGACGAATCGCATCGGGGGGGTGCGCTAGCGTCCCGTCACTAGAACACTACCGGTGCGGGATGGTCGGCTGGGGGCTGGGTGTCGGCTGCTTTCCGCCCGTGATGCTGTTGAGCGACGGCAGCTTCGTCTGTTGTTGCTGCTTGAGCTTCGCGGCCGCTTGCGCTTCCTTCTTTGCGGTATCGATCATGACGTTGGCCGCGCCCTCGTCGTTGGCCCAGTTTCCGCCGGTCGAGATCAGCGCGATGTGGCGCGAGATCGCGTGGTTCTTCGGATTGTAGTCGTAGGACACTCTGAACAGTCCGGTCACTGCGGTCCCGTCGGCTTTGCGAATCCACATCTGCAACGCGTTACCGTACGTTTGAGAGTTGAAACTGGCGTACTTCGTGCCCTTGCCCGACTTGATGCGCACAACCTGACCCTTTTTGTTGACCTCGACCACGTATTCGGCGTGGAGCGCAACCGGCGGGGGATGCGGCGGTGGAATTTTGATGAGATGCGGCGACGCGCTCGGCTTCGGCGTAGTGTCGGCGAGCGCCGGCGCGCACGCGATCGCGAGAATGGCGAGTACGATGGCGCCCAGGCACGATTTCTTCATCCGCTAAGCGCTTACGCGCGCTCCGGGTTGCGACCTTCCCGTGCGAGGCCGTCGACAGGCGTTGAACGAAGCAGCGGTCGATGGACCTGCGTGCGTTATGGATCCTCGCGCTCGCGTTGACGCTGAGTGCGATGCCGGTTCGTGCCGAGCGCTCGATCGTCGATCCGCACCGGCTCGACGCGTACTTCGCATTGTTTGCCGGCGATTCGAACGTGCCGTGGAGGCCGACGACGGTTCGCTTGGATACCTACTCGAGCGCGCCGGTGCTGTTCTCCGTTTATCAAGTCGATCCGGTCGACGTGTTGACGGCCGGTTCGAACGCGCGGCCGCGCGCGATTTCGACGCGCGGGCGGCGTCCGGTCGCATCGTTCACGTTCACGCCGCCCGGCGGCTATCAGTTTCAATCGAACGAGATCGACGTGCAGCTCGGTTCGCGCGAAGGCTTCTTCGTCGTCGAGGCGCGACGCGGCGACGTCGGCGAACAGGTGTGGATCAATCGCACGCGCGTCGGGCTCGTATCGAAAGAGACGCCCGGATCGCTGCTCGTCTACGGCACCGATTTGGGTACCGGCCGCGCGCTGGCGCGAATGCGCGTGCAGTTCGTCGTGAACGACAAGTTCGAAGCCGCGATGACCGATGCGAACGGGCTCGTTCAGTGGCGGCGCTCGCCGCGTCCGGTCTTCGCGCTCGCGCAGTGGGGAAGCAGTTACGCATTCCTTAGCCTTCTGCCCGAAGCACCGCTGCCGAATACGATCGTCGGCGTACGCGTCGACTCGGCCGTCGTGCACGCGGGCGAGTCGGTGCGGATCGTCGGCTTCGCGCGCAGTCGCGCCGGCAACGAGTTGCGCCCGACCGGCGGAAGCGCGACCGTTTCGCTGCGTACGGGAGCGAAGATCGTCGGCGAACGCCGGGTTGCGCTCGATGCCGCCGGAGCATTCGAGACGTCGTTCGCCGTTCCGGAGAATGCGGTCGCGGGCGATTACGCGGTGCTCGCGCAAGCCGGCGACGGCGTCGGCGGCGCGACCGTGCACGTCGACGCCAACTCCGCCGGTCTCTCGCTCGACGCCGCCGCGCAATGCGGCGGATCGTGCGATCCGAGTCAAGACGTGCCGCTGATCGTTCGCTCCTCACGCGCCGGCGCGGTCGTGCACGTCACCGTCGTTCGCTCGCCGCACGTCTATGTGGGATACGTTCCCGAGGATACGCCGTGGGCGACGACGGTCTGGCTCGACGAGTCGGTGCGCACCGGCGGTGACGGCGTCGCGACGGTCGCGATTCCGCATCCGAGCGATCAGCTCGCGTCGACGTACGGCGTGCACGTAGACTCCGGCGGCGCGACCGCCGACACGCGCATCATCGTTCCCACGGCGCACGCGGCGGTACGGCTACAACTCGATCGCGACGAGCAGAGCCCCGATGCGCCCGTCGGCTTCGACGTCTATGCCAACGAGGTCGCCGGCGAAAAGCCCTTAGCCGGAGCGACCGTGACCGTGCGCCTGACGCACGGCGCGACCGTCGTACAACAGCAACTCCCGCTCGACGCGGGCGGGCACGCGCGCGGCAGTTTCGGCGCGCCGCAGCCCGGGACGAATATCGTCTTTGCCAGCGTCGACGACCTCGGCACCGCCACCGACGCGGCGGCCGTCCTGGTCGATGCGCAGGCCGTCGGTTCGGCACCGGGCGGAGGCAGCGGCGACGTCCGAGTTTCGGTCGGGAAACCGCTCTACCGCAGCGGCGACGACGTGGAGGTCGACGCGCAAGCGCCGCAGTCGGCCGGCGACGCACTGCTCACGTTGGAGAGCGCGCAGGGCGTGCAAGCCGACGTCGTGACCAACGGCGGTGGACGTGCGCAAGCGCACTACCGTGCCGTCGATGCGACCGGCGAACTGCGTGTGGGCGCCGCATTCGTGCGCGACGGCGCGATCGAATGGGCGACCGTTCCGCTCTCGCTCGATGCGCCCGGAAGACCGCAACTGGTCGCGCTCGCCCTCGGCGGCGACGGAAGCTTCGCGCCGGGCGAAGCGGCGAAGATATCGTTTCACGACACGTCGCCGGCGCGCGGCACCGTCGTGGTGCGGGTCAGTCGCGGCGAGCCGTCGGGAAGTGCACAGTTTGACTCCGCACCCGCGCTGCTGGCGATCGGTTTGACGTCGACGCAGAGCAGCGCACCGGCGGCTGTGACGTGGCATCCGTGGGTCGATTCGACCGGCGACCACGCGCACGTGCTCGGATTCGTCCGCCGCACGCAGCCGCCCGACCGGCTCTCACTCTCGCAAGCGGAATCGCAAGCGGTGTCGTGGAGCGTCGAACGCGCCGACGGCGACGCGTTCGCCGTGCAGATGCCGGCGCAGAGCGGTCGCTACACGCTCTCGGTGCTCGAGATTTCCGACGACGGCAGCGTCCGCGCCGGATCCTCCGGCGTCGTCGTGCGTTAGGACTGCAGCAGTGAGCCTCATGCTGCTCGACACCTACGGGTTGGTGTACCGCGCGTTCTTCGCGTTGCCGGGTTTGACGACGAGCCGGGGCGTGCCGATCAACGCCGCCTACGGCTTCACGATGATGCTCAACAAAATCATCGGCGACGAGAAGCCGACGCACGTCGTCGCCGCCTTCGACAAAGGAATGCCGGCCGAGCGCGTGGCGATGTACAAGGAGTATAAGGCGCAACGCACGGCGATGCCCGACGAATTGCGCAGCCAGTTCGATCTCGTGCGGCGAATTCTGGCGGCGCACCGCATTCCGATCCTCGAAGTAGAGGGACAAGAGGCCGACGACGTCATCGCGACGCTCGCGATTCAAGCCGAAGAGGCCGGCGAACAAACCGTCGTCGTTACCGGCGATCTCGATCTTCTCCAAATCGTCGGCGATCGCACGACCGTCCTGATGACGCGCCGCGGCATTACCGATCTGGGGCGCTACGATCCCGCGGCGGTTCGCGAACGCTTCGGTTTGGAGCCCGGGCAACTGCCCGATTATCGCGGCCTCAAGGGCGATCCGTCGGACAACCTGCCCGGCATTCCGGGCGTGGGCGAAAAGACGGCGATCAAACTGCTGCAGGCGGCCGGATCGCTCGACGCCCTCGTAGCCGACCCGACCCTTGCCGGAAGCCCCAAACTGCAGAAACTCGTCGAGACGTACGGCGAACAGGCGTGTCTGTGCCGCGCGGTCTCGATCGTGCGGCGCGACCTGCCGCTGCACGTCGATTGGGAGTCGAGCCGCTACGAGCAACCCGCGGATGCGGATCTCTATTCGCTCTACAGCGAACTCGAGTTCAAATCGCTCGTGGCCAAACTGCAAGCGCCCGCGGATTTGCCGCTGTTGGCGAGCGGAGCGACGCTGAGCGGCGTTTACCGGAGTTACGTCGCCTCGGTCGATCCCCCGGAGTTCGTCCGTCTCGCCGAGGAACTGCGCGCGCTCGCGAACGCGCCGCGCGTGGCGTTTGCCGTGCTCGGCGATGCCGTCGGCGCGAGCGCGGCGGCCGGAACGGGCGTGGGATTCGCCGCCGGTGCGCTGGCGCGGGCGCCGGTGCGCGAAGCGTTGCAGGCGATTTTCAACCGAGCCGCTGCCGGCGCATACGATGCGAAGCGCGTCCTGCGCGTCCTGCGCGAAGGCGGAGTCGAGGGCGCGCGCTTCGTCGACGATGCGATGATCGGCGCGCACCTCCTCGATCCGTCGCGAGGATTCGCCGACGTCGAAGATGCCGCCGCCGCGCACTTGCACGCAGGCGTTCCAGGCGAGGCGGCCGCGCATGCCGACGCGGCGCTGCAGCTGATCGAGAAACTGCGTCCGCTGCTCGAGGAGCGCGACCAGTTGCGGCTCTACGACGGCGTTGAGGTTCCGCTTGCCCCGGTACTCGCCGGTATGGAGAGTGCCGGCATCGCCGTCGATCCCAACGAACTGCGCGCGGTCGGCCGCGACGTCGACGACGCGGCCGTACGTCTCGCGCGGCGCATCTTCGATTTTGCCGGCGAGGAGTTCAACATCGGATCGCCTCAGCAGCTCGGAAGGGTGCTCTTCGAGAAGCTCGCGATTCCGGGCGGCAAGAAGACCAAAACCGGGTGGGCGACCGGCGCCGAAGTGCTCCAGGTGTTGGCGCGCGAGTATCCCATCTGCGCGCTCGTCCTGGACTGGCGCGAGGTCACGAAGCTCAAAAATACCTACGTCGACGTGATCCCGCAGCTGATCGACGCGCGCGACGGCCGCCTGCATACGGTCTTCAATCAAACAGCGACTGCGACCGGACGCCTTTCCTCGACGAACCCGAACCTGCAAAACGTTCCGGTGCGAGGCGATCTCGGACGCCGCATTCGGCGCGCCTTCGTCGCGCGCGACGGCTGCGTGCTGCTCGCCGCCGACTACAGCCAAATCGAACTGCGGTTGATGGCGCACCTATCCGGCGACGAGGCCATGCGCAGCGCTTTCGAGGAAGGTCAAGACATTCACGATTTTACGGCGCGGCAGATTTTCAGCGTTCCGGCCGCCGCGCGGGTCGACGCCGAACAGCGGCGCATCGCCAAGAGCGTGAACTTCGGACTCTTTTACGGCATGTCCGATTTCGGCTTGGCGCAACGTCTCGAGATCGGCCGCGCCGAGGCCAAGGAGATCACCGCTGCGTATTTCGCGCGCTTTCCATCGGTGCGCGCCTTCATCGACCGGACGCTCGAAGAGGGCCGCCGCAACGGCTACGTTGCGACGATTCTGGGCCGACGGCGATACATGCCGGGTCTCACGTCGGGAAACTACATGCTGCGCGCCGCCGCCGAACGCGAAGCGACCAACGCGCCGCTGCAAGGGAGTGCCGCGGATCTCGTGAAGCTCGCCATGGTGAACGTCGACGGCGCAGTACGCGCGTCGGGCTTGGACGCGACGCTGCTGTTGCAAATCCACGACGAGTTGATCTTCGAAGTGGCGGGCGCGCAGCGAGACGACGTGGCCAACCTCGTTCGCAACCACATGGAAGCCGCGATGGAACTCTCCGTTCCGCTCGAAGTCACGCTCAAATCCGGACGCAACTGGTACGATGTCGAGCAGATTCCGCGTTAGCGCCGCGGTAATGGTCTTCGCGCTGGCAACGTCGGCAGCCGCCCCCACGCCCGCTGCGTCCGCGTCGGCTGCACCCGCGCTGCCGGTCGTCATCGTCAGCGCGCCGGCGGCCGATTTGCATTTGGAAGTCGCGACGACGCCGGCGCAACAGGAGCGAGGGCTCATGTATCGCACCTCGCTCGCGCCGCATACCGGTATGCTCTTCGTCTTCGGTTCCGACGGTCCGATCGCGTTTTGGATGAAGAACACGCTCGTGCCGCTGGATATGGTTTTCGCCGGCGCCGACGGGCGCGTGCGCACCGTCTTTCGCAACGTCGCGCCGGCGGCGCCGTCGATGCCCGACGACTTGATTCCCCGTGAAAACGGCGTGGCGAAGTACGTCATCGAACTGCCGGCGGGCGAAGCCTCGCGCGACGGCATCGCGCCCGGCGTCACGCTCGCGATCCCGAAGACGTAGCGACCCAGGCAATGCCGGAACTTCCGGAGGTCGAAACGATCGTCCGAGGTCTCGCCGCGACGATCGTCGGCAAGCGCATCGATCGCGCCGAGGTCCGTCTGGCCAAGATCGCCGTCGCGCCGCCGGGCACGCATTTCACGCGCACGCTGGCGGGGGACCGCGTCGCGGGCGTTCGCCGTCGCGGCAAGTACGCGATCGTCGACCTGCACTCCGGTCGCAGCCTGGTGACCAGCCTGCGGATGACCGGACGGCTCGTCGTGCAGCGCTCCCGCGAACCCGACTTTCCGGGGACCCACGTCGTGCTCTGGTTCACCGGCGGCCGGCGGCTGAGCTTCGCCGACGTCCGCACGTTCGGGCGTATGCGCCTCGTCGAAGCGGCCGAGCCCTGGGACTGCGACTTGGGCGTCGAGCCCTTCTCTCCAGGCTTTACACCGCAAGCCTTTCTGAGTATGCTGGCGGGGCGGACGACGCCGATCAAGGCTTTGCTCCTCGATCAGCGGCGCATTGCGGGCATTGGAAACATCTATGCGTGCGAGGCGCTGTGGGAGGCCCGGATCCGTCCGAGCCGTCCCGCTCGAGCGTTGACGAAACCGGCGATCGACCGGCTACATCACGCCGTCGTGGACGTTCTACAACGCGCGATCGATTCGCGCGGAACGAGCGTCGACGACTACGTGGATGCGGGCGGCCTCCGGGGCGGATTCCAGAACGCGCTCGCGGTTTACGGACGACTCGGCCGGCCCTGTCTCCGATGCGGCCATCCGATCGTGCGCACGGTGCTGGCACAGCGCGGAACCTGGTGGTGCCGGCGCTGCCAGCGGTAACGTTCGCAAATAAAAAAATACGAAATGTAAGGTAGGAAACGCAACATCTCTACGACTGAAATCGCTCCCGCACCCCACGAGGAAGACCAACTCGCATTCGAACAGCGCCTCTACGAAGAATCGCTGAAAGTACTCGACGAGGGTCAAGTTCTCACCGGCACGATCGTTCAAAAGGACAAGGACGAGCTGCTGGTCGACGTGGGCGGAAAATCCGAAGGCGTCCTTCCATTCCGCGAGCTGTCGCTCGCCGTCGATCCAAAACTCCTCAAGGTCGGCGACACGCTGGAAGTGATGATCCACCGCATCGACGACATGGACGGAACGCTCTTTCTCTCCGAGCGGCGCGCTCGCGCACTCAAGACGTGGGAGAAGGTGATCGAAGCGCACGAGCGCGACGAAGTCATCGAAGCCACCGTCACGCAAGTCGTCAAGGGCGGCGTGCTGGTCGATCTTGGGATGCGCGGTTTCGTGCCGGCATCGCAGATCCGGCGCCAGCCGGTGGGCAATCTCGACGAACTCGTCGGCCAGCGTCTGCGCCTGAAGGTTATCGATCTCGATCACAAGCGGCATCGCGTCGTGCTCTCGCAGCGGCTCGTCCTCGAAGAAGAACTGCAGGCGAAGAAGCAGGAATTGCTCGACACGCTCGAGGTCGGTCAGATTCGCGAAGGCGTGGTCGTGCGGCTCGCCGATTTCGGCGCGTTCGTCGATCTGGGCGGCATCGACGGCTTGATCCATAACAGCGAACTGTCGTACGCGCGCATCAAACATCCGTCGGAAGTCGTCAAGATCGGCGACGTCGTTCACGTCGAGATCATGAAGTTCGATCCCGAAGCGAAGAAGGTCAGCTTATCGCTGAAGCACGCGCTTCCGGACCCGTGGGACGAACACGCCGACAAGCTCTACGAAACGAACAAACTCTCCGCGCAGGTCGTCAAGGTGACGCCGAACTATCTGCTGGTCGAAGTCATCCCGGGGATCCTCGCGATGGTGCCTAAGGGCGAGTTCGATGCCGCCGCGCAGTATAGCCCCGGCCAGGATATCGAGGTCACGCTGCTGACGATCAATCACACGACGCGGCGGATCACCGCCTCGATTCAGCATGTCGCCGACGTGCCGCCCGAGGAGATCGATCGTCTCGTCGTTCCCGAGATCGACGTCATTCCCGCCGAGGTCGGCGAGGCGCCGGCCGAAGAGCCCCAAGCCGAGGCGCCTTCGGGCGCGTCCGAGGAGCCGACCGCGCTCGAGCCGCCCCCGCAATAGCGCGCGCCCGTGCGCGTGGGCTTGACGGGCGGGATCGGTACCGGGAAGAGCGAGGTCGCGGCCCTCTTCGCGGAGTTCGGGGCCTTCGTCATCGACACAGACGCGCTGGCCCGCGAAGCCACGGCCCCCAACGGCGACGGTTTTCTCGCGATCGCCCGGGAGTGGCCTGAGGTCACTCGACGGGGCGTCCTCGATCGTGCCGCTCTCGCCGATATCGTCTTCACTGATCCCGCGGCGCGCGAGCGGCTCAACGGCATTCTCCATCCAGTGATTCGGCAGATGGCGGCCGAGCGCGAGCGCAACGCTCGCCCCGGCCAGCTGATCGTTCACGTCGTGCCCCTGCTCTTCGAAACGGGGTACGATCGTCTCGTCGACCGCTCCGTCGTCATCGTCGCTCCGTTCGAAGCGCGGCTCGCCCGCATCGCAGCGCGTGACCGGCTCGACGAAGGGCGGGTGCGCGCCCGGATGGAGGCTCAGATGGCACCCGAAACGGCGCGCGCTCGGGCCGACGACGTGATCGAAAACGACGCCGGCCTCGCGACGCTCCGCGAACGCGTCCGTCGCCTCTTCGACCGGCTCGCCGCGCCGTAAGACCGCTCGCCGGCCCGTTCCTGGGATTTTCATAAGTTTGCCGAGCGCTTGGAAGGGATAGAATGCGGATGTTCACCTTTTGTTTTCCAGTGAGGTTGAGGACGATGGCTACGCAGGAAGTCGGACAATCAGGCGGCATGAGCGTACGCGAAGCCGGCCGGCGCGGCGGCGAACGCGTCAAGGCCAAATACGGCTCGGAGTTCTACGAAGAGATCGGCCGTAAAGGCGGTGAAGCGACGAAAACCAAGTACGGTCCGTCGTTTTACGAAGTGATCGGCCAAAAGGGCGGCCAGCGCCCCAAGCGCAAAGCGGGCGCATCCTAAAACCCACCACGACAAGCTACGACGCGTAAGGACCGATGGCTGACAAACCCAAAGAAGGCGCCGGCGGGCGCGAGATGTCGGTGCGCGAGGCAGGCAAAAAAGGCGGCGACACGGTGCGCGACCGCTACGGATCGACCTTTTACGAAGACATAGGTCGCAAAGGCGGCAAGGCGACGCGCGACCGTCACGGGGTCGAGTTCTACGAATCGATCGGTCAAAAAGGCGGGAAAGCCGTTAAAGAAAAGTACGGCTCCGACTTTTATGAAGAGATCGGCCACAAGGGCGGCCAAAAGGTCAAGAAACTTATCGCCGAGGCCAAGAAGAAACTGCGGGAGTAGGCCGCGCTTCGCGCGCCTACTTCTGCATGTCGACTTGGCCGCTGAGTTTCCCGAGGTGGATCGTGTTCGCGTCGAAGTCGACCGTAATTCCGTCGATGCGTAGCGTTTGATCGTTGGTATGAACGTATGCAGGGTGGCTCATGCGCAGGAGCTTTGCGTTGTTCGTCCAGGTCACGAGGTCGGTGTCGAACGCCCGGCGCTGCGGGTCGTTGATTCGCTCGACGTGCACTTTGCCGATGGCGGTGAAGTCGAGGGAGTCGACGTCGACCTGAATGTGCTGCGCCGATATTCTTAGGTAGGGCTTGCCCTTGCGAAAGACGATCCCGTTGCGCACGCCGTCGACGCTGCCGGACATGCCGTCGGGCGATAACTGCGCGCGATCGTAGTCGAAGCTCCACGATTTGGTCGTGATGCGGTTGGCAAGCACGTGGCCTCCGTGCAGGTTCATCTGCACCGACGAAGGCGGAATCGGGGGAGTGCCGCCGCCCGCGAGGATGACTTCGACGACCACGTAGATGCCGAAGAGAATGGCCGCGACGGTCGCCGCACGCTTCCAGCCGATGCGCTTAAGCATCCATTCTCCGGCGTGCGACCAAAAGAAGAGCGCCATAGAGACAGGCGGTCAGCAACCCGACCGTCGTCGGGCCGACGAGAGCGAAGAGCGTCGGCATGCGTGGACCGACTTTCCCGGCGACGATCGTTTGCTCTTCCATGCGGCTGCGTTTCTGCCAGGACCCGTCGGGCGCGATGATGCCGCTGATTCCGGTCGCAGCTGCGCGGACGACGTAGGCTCCGCTCTCGATCGCGCGCATCTGGGCGATCTGCGCGTGCATGTAGGGTCCGGAAGTGGTGCCGAACCACGCGTCGTCGGTGCTGATCACGAGGAGCTGCGCACCGTTGCGTACTTGCGCGAACGCCAGGTCGGCGAAGGCGGATTCCCAACAAATCAGCGGCGCGACGCTCAAGTGCGCCGCGGTCGGATAAACGCCGTCGGACTTACCGGTCGAAAACCGTCCGCTCAGCGCGCCAACGTAGGGCAGCCACGAAAGAAAGTCACGCCCCGGAAACGATTCGGCGAACGGGACGAGTTGCCGCTTGTCGTAGGTTTGCAGTAGGCCGTCCGGTTGAAAGAAGTAGAGCGAGTTGTAGGCGTGCCGGCCCTCGAAGCGCAGGCTTCCGGCGACGATCGTTGCGCGCGTCCGGCGAGCGAGATTGGTGAACCTGTCCAGCAGCGCGTCGTCGAAATTCAGGGTCGTCGTGACAACCGTCTCCGGCCAGACGATGAGCTTGGGTTTGCGAGCGGCGGCTAAACGCGTCAACCGCGTATAGCGGAAGACCGCCAGGTTCAACGCGTTCCACTTGAGCGATTGCGCGATGTTACCCTGAATCGCAGCGACTTCCACCGTCGGCGGCGGCACGCGTCGCGCGGGCCACGCGAGCCATGCGATCGTCGTAACTGCCGCAAGGGCGACCGACGCCGTGACGAACGGGCGCCACGTGCGTCTGCGCACTGCGTCGGCGAGGTATGCGGCAAAAATGCAGATCGCCAGCGTGATGCCGTACGAGCCGAAGTACGCTGCGATCGCGCGCAGCGGCGTGCCGGCTTGCGTGTAGCCGAGTTGATCGAAAGGAGCGCCGAGAATGCCGACCGAGCGAAGCCATTCGCAGAACGCGAACGCGGCCGCCGCCGCAAGCGGCGCCAGGCCGGGGCGCGTGTAGCGATACGCGATCGCGGCGAGCGCCGCAGCCAGCGCGAAAAACGGCGCTTCGACGAGCGCCGGTCCGAACATGAGAAAGGGTCCGAAAGCGCCGATGTAACCGCCGACCGTGTGTCCGATCCACGCGTACCCGATTGCGAAGAAGACGATGCCTGCAAACCAACCGAGCAGCGCGGCGCGCTTCCACGATGCTCCTTGCCATACCCAAAACTGAGCGGCGCCTGCGAAGGGAACCAGCCACGCCGCGCCGAGTTTAGGGAAGGACGCAGCGAGCGCGACCGCCGCGCAACCCGCGACGACGGCATCGCGCACGTGCGACGAGGACGACATGCTTCGCAAATTGATTTTCGGCTTCGTACTAGTAACGGCGTTCATTGTGGCGGCGTGCGGGCGGCAAGTCACGCCGAATCCTCCCGGCTTGGGGGCGGGCGGCGCGCTTCCGGGCTACATGCTCGTGAAGTACGACATCGCCGGAACGTTCAACTTTGCCAACTATCAATATTGGACCATCTTCAACACCAGCGGCGACGGCATCACACCGCTTACGAATCCGCAGCAGTCGAACTGGAACGCCTTCTCCGCCGGTCTGCTGGCCGCCGGCCAGGGCGGCGCAACCTATTCCCACGTCATTCAGTTTCTCAAGAACTCGAATCCGGCCATCCCCCCGGCGTTCGTCACCATCGGTACGACGCCGCAACAGCTTCAATACATCCCGAACAACAACGGAACGAGCACCGAGTTCCAGATTACGTTCCAGCGCTCGCTCTTCATTCCACACTTCGCGTCGCCGTCTCCCAGTCCGTCGCCGCTTCCGCATATTTGGTTGTTCAATGCCTTTACGACGCAGGCGACCGTTGGGAATCAGTTGGTCTTCCTCGATTCGATGGGGTCCGGGGGCGCCACCGACACGACGTTCGTCTCCCCGCAGCTCGACATCAACACGTGTTTCGACCAAGTATTCTACAAGCAGCAAGACATCAACCCGCCGAGCGATCCGGCCGCGCAGATCGTCAGCATCGAAATCGCCAACAACCCGAGCCCCGGGCCCGCCTCGAGCCCATGCCCTTAGGTTTGCATCGCTCCGCGCGCTCGGGACGTTCGCGTTTTCGCGTCCATGCGAAAACGCTGCTCGCTGGCTCGGCGCTCCCGGGCATCCAGCCCTTCGCGCCTCGTCCAGACGCCCTCGCGCTGCGGAGCGATGCGAACCTTGCGTGCACGGCCTCTCGCTAAAAATTAAACGTGCTCGGGACGATTGAGCCGGGCTGGCCGACCGCGAACGTCGCCGTTTGATTCGGAAATGCGAGCAGGCTCAATCCCACGTTGACCGATTGCGATGCCTCGCTGTAAAGCACTTGAATTTGGTAACAGTTGCCGATCGTACGCGTGTAGTAGATGATCTTGTTCGAGAACAGCTCCGTGCCTTTCCAATCCAGGTCGGTCACGAACTGAAGCGACGCGTCGCGCCCGAAGGGCGTCGATAACTGCAGGTTGGTCGTCTCGAACCCGAAACCCGGACCGGGAACGAACGATCCGCTCAACAGCACGACGGAGCGCTGCGACGGTCGCGCCATGATCTGATAGCTCACCGGCTGAGCCATTCCGTCAAAGTTCGTCGAAAGACCCAACGATACGGTATAAACGTCGTCGTTAAAAAACCGGATGAGGTCTTGCGCATTCTTCGTGTTATCCGTCGGTTGCTGGTCGAGGTATTGAAACGGCACGAGCGCCGGCCCATTGTAGTTTGCTTCGTTATACGTCAATGAGTTGACGAAGTGGTTGCCGATCGGCGTGGTGAGACTGAAGTCCTGTTCGATCGCAGCCTTGAGGTCGCCGGAGCCGTAGGCATACTGGTCGACGTTGATGGTGCCTTCGAAATCGCTGCCCCAAATTTTCGCGAGAGCCGGGCCGATCACAAGACCGGCGTCGCCGCGCCACGTTGCAAAGCTTTCGCTTCCCGGAAAGTCGGCCGGCGGTTCGCTGTACTCGCCGACGGTCAACTGCGCCGAGAGCGGGATGAAGAAGTGCGGGAAAAACTCGTTAGGCCGCACTTGGAGTTCGGGAATCTTATTGATGCCGAAGCCTTGCTGAGAATAGGTCTTGTCGAATTCGAGCTGATAATCGGCGCCGGCAGTCACGTAGTGCATTAGATAGTCGAACTCGGTGCTGGCGTTGAACGACGACTCGCCGATGAAGTTCGACGAACTGTTCGACATGTTGATGCTGACGGCTTGGTCGAGGTTTTGATTGAACTGCCGCGTGTCGGTGATCGAAATGCTGTTGCTGTTCGACTGCGTACCGACGGAACTGTGCGAGTACGAATAGTTTTGCGAGGCGTTCTGCGTCTGGTGTGCGATCGCCGCGCTGAGCGACTCGTTCGGCGGGATGTTCGTCAGCGCGCCGTAGTTCGATTGATAGGTGTACTGAAAATTACCGCGCAAGTGCTGCGAGAAGTTTTCCTGTTCCTGAATCGCCGCGTTGTAGGTGCGCCCGCCTTGGGAGGCGTTGTTTTGACCGTACAGGTTGATGCTGACGGTACGGCGACCCCGGCGGCTCGCGTAGAAGCCGACGTAGCCGATGCCGAGGCCCAGCTTCGTAAAATAGTTCACGATGTAATAGCCGTAGTAGTATTGGTCTTTGCCGAACGGCACGTTCATCTTGATCCAGGCGCCTTCGTACGAGTCGTATCCGACCTCCGGGAAGAATTGCGGACGCGCCCGCTGATCCTCGACGGTGCGCAGCGGAATGACCAACTTCGGCAGATAGAATATCGCGGCGGCTCCAAGCCAAAGAACCGCTTTGTTGATAACGATCTTGTCGCCCGGAATAACGTCGAGAGACTTTCCGGTGATGTGATAGCCGGCGCGCGGGTTCTCGCAGGTCGTAACGCTCGGATTGAGACCGTGTGCGGAGCCGTCCGGATCGGTATGGAGATCGTTGGCTTGGAAGTGGACGAAGCCGCGCTCGACGCCTTGGGCCGTTTCTCCGTTGCCTTTGACCAGTTTCGCCGTCTCGCCGATCGTATCGAACGTGATAACGTCGGCGGTGAGGATCGAATCGTGCGTGTGATTGATGAGAAACGGATGGCCGGTGATCGTCACCGTACGGTCGCCGTCGAAATGGGCTTTGTCGCCGACGATTTCTTCGTCGCGATAAAAGACGTGCACGTTGCCGACGGCGTCGCCGGGTTCGCCTCTCTTCGTGCCGCCGGTGACCGTGTCGGCGACGACCGCGACGAAGCCGGGCGACAGCGTCGGCGCACCGGTCGGCTGGGCGGTAGGTTGCGGAGTCGCCTCGCCGGCCGGCGTAAGCGGCGGCGGCGTTTCACCGCCGCGAATAAGGAAGATCGGCTCGCCGGAGGTCTGAGGGCTCGGCGTCGGCGTGGGAACCGGCGGCGGCGAGACGTTGGGTGTCGATCCCGGCGGAGGGCGAGGCGTTTGGTAAATTTGATAGGTGCCGTTTCCGGCGCCCGGCGGGGCGCCCGGAAGGCCCGGAGTCGCCAGCGGCGTCGGTGACGCGCTCGGCGTCGACCCTTCCGGCGGCGGCGAGGGTGAAGCCGACGGCGGCGGCGTTGTTTGGGCAATTGCGTCGGTGAGCAAGTTCGTGTTGGTGTGCTGCGCACAGGTTTGCTTGCTGAACAGCACGAGTGCCATCGCCTGATCGCGTTCGTCGCCGCTCGCGGCGGGCGAGTCGGCGAGCGCCGGAACCGCGCCGCACAAGAGCGCTACGAGACACGCGAGCGCGGCCAAGCCGCGAGGCGTCACGTTACGGCGCGGCACCGCTCTACTTCAGCGCTCTTCCATCCACAGCAGCGTCGCACCGGCCGTCCCCATAATGATGTTCGGCAGCCACGCGGCGAGGAATGGATTGATTGCTCCGTTACGTCCGAAAGCGGCCGCGGCCGAGATCATGAGGTAGTACACGAAGAACAAGATGATCGCCATCGCGATGCCGAGCGTGCGTCCGCGCTTTCCGAACCGCAACGCGAGCGGCAGCGCGAGGAGGATGCTGATAATGCAGGCGAACGGCCACGCCAACTTGTTGGCGAGATTGATTTGCAGGTTCCCCAGCGCCGTGCCGCCGATTCCCTGCTCCTGCAAGGCGTTGACTTGCGTGCGCAGCGACTTGCTGCTCATCGTCCAGGGATCGTTGTTCACGTTACTGACGAACTGCGAGGCCGTTTCGCCCATCGGCAGGCCGATCGAAATCTCGTTCACGTGCTGCTGGCTGCTCATGTACCCGTCGTTGTTGAAACGCGTGTCGACGACGTCGTGCAGCTGCAGCGAAATCCCCTTCACCGTCGCGCGCTTGGCCTGCAGCGTTTCGTTCCACGTTCCGTATTTCGCCGGCTTGAAGATTTGCACGCCGATCATCGTTTTGTTATCGGGCGCGACCTGGGTCACGTAAAAGACGTTCCCGGTATCCTGATCCTTGCGGAAGAACTGCGGCTCGACCGGCAGCGACTCGGTGTGATAGATGATTTGATAGAAGGTTCTCGTCGACAGGTCGACCGACGGCGGCGCGATCCACTCGTTGGTCGAGTAGCAGATGGCGAACATGGCGGCGCCAAATGCCAGCGGCGCGGCAGCGATGCGCCAAACGGCGATGCCCGCGGTGCGCATCGCCGTGACCTCGTTGTCGCCCATCACGCGGCCGATCGAGAGCAGCGCGGCGAAAAGGCACCCGAACGGGAACGCCATCGGAATCGCCTGCGGAATGCGGAAGATGACGAATCGAAGCACGAGAAAGAACGGCGCGTGCTGATTGATGATGTAGTCGGCGGCGAGAAAGAAGATGTTCAGCGCCCAAAACAGCAAGAAGGCGCCGAATGCGAACATGAACGGCCCCACCATCTCGCGCAGCAAATAGCCGTCGAGAATCGGCAGGCGAAAGGCTGCCGCGCTGATTCGAGGGAGCGGTTGCGGGCGGGTGAGCGTCGCCATCGCGAAAACGGTGCCGGCTAGTAGCTTCGGTACGCCGCCAGGACGCGCGTCACGTAGGCACGCGTTTCCGGATAAGGCGGGACCCCGTGATAGCGGTCCACGGCGCCGGGTCCGGCGTTGTACGCCGCGACGGCGAGCCGAACGTCGTTATGGTAGCGAACCAGCAGCGAATGGAGGAAGGTCGTTCCGCATTCGACGTTTTGCATCGGATCGAACGGATTGGCGATCCCGCAACTGCTGGACGTTCCCGGCATGAGCTGCATGAGGCCCTGCGCGCCGGCCGAGCTGATGGCCGACGGATCGCCGGCCGACTCCGCCATCATCACTGCGTGGACCAGCGCCTCGGGAACGCCGTTGTTGTGCGCAGCGTCGGAAACGAGCACGTGGAGCTGGCCCGGCGCAAGGGCGTGCGGCGCATACGGAAGATAGCCGGCGCCGCTGCAGCCGTACAGCAGCCCCAGAACCCCCAATAGTGCAAAAAATGGCCGCATCGTTCCCTTCAAAACCTTGTGACCGCGCTTTCTTCCAACGTTCCCGGCGGGCCTGGCGACCGGCCCATGGGTCTAAGCAAGCAGGCTCGTCCCTTCACCGCAACTTCCGGATGGTCCGTCGCGTCGGCGGGAGTTAGAGTGATACCCATGTTAGAGCACGCACCCTGTTCGGTTCCTGAGCGAATTCGCGAGGTCTGCCGCTATATCGAGGACCATTGCGACGACGACCTCACGCTCGCCCTTCTCGCCGCGAAAGCCGCGATGAGCCGCTTTCACTTCGCCCGCAGCTTCAAAGACGTCGTCGGGGTCACGCCCAAGCGATACCTTGCCGAAAAGCGGGTGCAGCGACTCAAGGGCGGCTTGCGAGTCTCCGCTTCGGTCGACGCCGCCGTCTACGATGCCGGATACGGTTCGGCCAGTCGCGTCTACGAACGCGCGCCGGGACGGCTGGGCATGACGCCGGCGCAGTACCGCGCCGCGGGCGCGGACGTCGCGATCTCGTACGCGGCGATCGACACCCCCGTGGGCTTGATGATGATCGGCGCAACCGATCGTGGCGTCTGTTTCGTGCAGTTCGGCGAGAGCGAAGCGTCGCTGCTGCGCGAGTTGCGGCGCGAATACGCCGCCGCGCGCATCGAGCCGATGCGCGAGCCGGGCGATCCTCAACTGTTGCGCTGGGCGGACGCCATCGCCGAGCATCTGCAGGGCCATCGTCCGCACGTCGACTTGCCGCTCGACATCCGAGCCTCCGCGTTCCAGATGCGCGTGTGGAGTTGCATTCAGTCGATACCGTACGCGTCGGTCGCGTCGTACGGCGAAGTCGCCGCAGCGATCGGATCGCCCGGGGCAGCGCGCGCGGTCGCGCGTGCGTGCGCGGCCAACGTCGCAGCCATAGCGATTCCCTGCCATCGCGTCATTCGCGGCGACGGCGATCTCGGGGGCTATCGCTGGGGCCTGGCGCGCAAGCGCGCCTTGATCGATCGCGAGCGCGCGTGCAAAGCACGCGAGATCGGCAGCACCGCGCGCAACTCCGTTCCGTAGCCGGGACGCGATTTTACGGTAACGCCCGAGGCGAGCGTCTTGAGCAGAAACAGGCCGCGCCCGTTTTCGCTCAAGACGTTTTCCGGCAGCCGCCCAATCAGAAACTCCAAACCTGGTCCGGTATCGCGTACGATGAGTTCCGGGCGCTCCTTCGACCACGCGACGCGCACTTCGACCAAGCCGGGCGCGTGCTGGACGGTGTTGGCGAACAGCTCTCCGACGATCAGTTCGACCTCGAAGAAATTCTCGCAGGCGGGCGCCATCGCACGCAGATAGGCCATGACTTCGCGCCGTGACGTCTGGGCCGTATGCGCGCTGCTCGAGTGGAAGCGCCAGACTTTTTCGAGCGGAGCCGGATCGCCGTCGGGGGCGGATCGCGTCGCGGAGAACTGCAAGACGAGCAGCGCCGCGTCGTCGGACGGACGCGCGCCCTCGAAGATCTTTTCGGCGAGCACTCTCGCCGGCCGAGCGATGCCGGCGTTTCCAACCAGCGACGACAGCGCCCGCGCGAGCTTCTTCTCCACCGTGACGGCGTCGCGCGAAAACTCGATGACGCCGTCGGTGTAGAGCGCGACGACGCTGTCCCGCGCGATCGGCACGACGTGGGTCTGTGGATCGACGTTCAGACCGATTCCGAGCGGCGGTTCGCCGAAGGGCAACACCTCGGCGGCTTTGCCCTTGGTGCGCGCGACCATCGGCGGCGGATGACCGGCGACGGCGTAACGCAGCGTCGCGTGCGCGGCGTCGATCGAGCCGACGATCGCCGTCACCATCGTTCCGGGATCCTGATGGCCGAGCATCCGGTCGGCTTCCTTCAATATCGTGCCGGGGTCGTCGCCGCGCCACGACATCGTGTAGATCGCTTGGCGGAGCCGTCCTACCGTGATCGAGGCTTCGAGGCCGTGGCCCGCAACGTCTCCGATCGAGAAGATCAGGCTTCCGTCGGGAAGTTCGAACGCGTCGTACCAGTCGCCGCCGACCAGCGCATCCTTTTCCGCCGGCAGATACATGGCGTCGATGCGCAGATCGGCATATTGCGGGAGCGTCTTCGGGAGAAAGATTTCGTGCAGCGTTTCGGCGATGCGCTTGCTGCGGTCGACGCTGAATTTCTGCGCATCGATGTCGACGATACTTCCATACCAGCGCCCGATCGCGCCGGCCTCGTCGCGGAACGGCTCCGCGCGCGTCAAAAACCAGTGATAGGTCCCGTCGTTGCGGCGAAGACGGACCTCCATCTCGAACGGCTCCCCGGTCGAAATGGAGTGCGGCCAGGTTCGCATGACGTCGAGCAAGTGGTCGGGATGATGCACCGCCTGCCACCCCCAGCCGGCCGCCTCTTCGGGCGTTTGACCGGTGTACTCGTACCAGCGCCGGCTGTACCAGTCGACCCAGCCGTCGGGACCGGCACTAAAAAGGATGACGGGCAGTGAGTCCGACAGCGCATGCAGATGAGCGTCGGCCTCGGCCCACGGCGCAGTCGGTCGGCCCAGTTGTGAAGCGATGATTCCCCCTACCTTCGGACGCGTTTACTGTACCCGGTCAGCCCACGGTGCATAACCTTTTGCCCGCGCACCGGAAACAAATCTCCGCCGCCGCCCGTACCAGTCGCATGAAGCTTCAGAGAACGCTTGGCGAGTTTGCTATCGCTCTAGCCCTCGCGGCAGGGCCCCCTCTCGCAACGCAGGCGGCGACGCCGGCCGATCCCGTCGACCGGCTGGTGGCCGCGTCGCGAGCTGCCTTGGGCGGCGCCGCGCTGGAACGCGTGAAGACGCTGGAACTCCACGGAACCGTCGCCTTCGGCGGGATGAGCGGCTCCGGAACGTCGTGGCTGGAGATCGCCGGAGCGCGCCTTGCGGAGTCGTTCGATACGCCGCCGTTGCGCGGCGGGGACGGCTACGACGGAACCGATGCGTGGAATAGCGATGGGTCGGGCCTCGTCTGGGTTGACGGCGGCCAGGCCGGCCGCGCCCAGGAGATTAGTGAGGCCTTCGCCGGCAACTTCGCGCTTTGGGGTCCCAACCGCGGCGGAGCGGCAGTCACCTTCGCCGGCGTCAAGCAAAACGCGGGGCACGGTTACGACGTCCTGAAAATCACGGCACCGCACTCGCTCGTACCGTTCGAGTTGTGGTTCGATCGCACGACGCATCTGCCGATGCGTTTCGTGCAAACCGTGGGTCCGACGACGACCGTTTCGACGTATGGAAGCTATCGGCCGGTGGACGGTCTCATGATTCCGCGTGCGAATCACACGCAGTCGAGCGACGGGAACTCCAGCGACGTCACCGTCACGCAAGCGATCGCCAATCCCACGGGCGCGACCGAGCATTTAGCCAAGCCCGCGTCAAACGTGCACGACTTTTCGATCGCGGGCGGCGCGACGAGCACCACCGTTCCCATCGATCTCGTCGACAATCACGTCTACCTTACGGTGATGCTGAACGGCAAAGGGCCCTACCGCTTCATCTACGACACCGGAGGCGCGAACATCGTCGATCCGGCGGTAGCGCAGGAAATCGGCGCAACCGGCCACGGTTCGATTCAAGGCGGCGGCGTCGGATCGGCCACCGAATCGGTGAGCTTTGCGAAGGTCGACACGATGAAGATCGGCGATGCCACGGTGCGCGATCAACTCTTCGGCGTCGCGCCGACGCGCATGGGCTTCGGCATTTCGAGCGGCCGCCCGGTCGACGGGCTGATCGGCTTCGAAGTGCTGTCGCGGTTCATCACCACGTTCGACTATACGGGCAAGTCGGTGACGCTCGCCATGCCCGGCAACGCGCCGGCGGCGCCGTCCGGTTCAAACGCCTCGCCGTTCGTGCTCGACGGCCGCCAGCCGCAGTTCGCCTGCAGCATCGACGGCGTCGGCTCACAGTGCACGCTCGACACGGGAGCGCGCGACTCGATCACGCTCTTCTCGCCGTTCCTCGCCGCGCATCCGCAGGTCGTGCCGGCCACCTTGACCGGAGTCGGCGTCACCGGCTTTGGATTCGGCGGCCCGGCATTCGGCAAACTCGGTCGTATCCAATCCGTCGCTTTCGGCGGATTTACGCTGCCCAACGTCGTCGGCGACTTCACGGCGCAAACCAAAGGCGCGTTCGCCGAGCCCTTCGTCGCCGCGAATGTCGGCGGCAATCTCTTCAGGCGATTCACGCTGACGCTCGACTACGAAAAGCAGACGATGACGCTGACGCCGAACGCGGCGTACGGCCAACCGGACTCATACGAGCGCTCCGGACTCTTCCTGCTCAATCACGCCGGTAAGTATCTCGTATTGGACGTGCGTCCTGGAACGCCGGCCGCCGACGTGGGCATCGTCAAGGGCGACACGATCGTCAGCGTCGACGGCAAGGCCGCCGCCGACATGACGCTGCAACAAGTGCGCGAACTCTTCTACGGCACGCCGGGGACGGCGATCCGGGTGACTGTGAGCGGGAAAGACGGCACCCAGCGCGACGTCGTCGTGACGCTGCGCGACTACGTCTAAGGGACGATCCGCCGGCGAGCCCTAAGAGCGCGCGGCGCGCTTCTTACGCCTGGCTGCGGCCTTGCGGGCGGCCTTCTTGGCCACGCCGGTCCGCTTGCGCGTGGCCGCGCCTTTTTGCGCGGCTCGCTTCGCAACGCCCGTGCGCTTGCGCGTCGCCGCACCCTTACGCGCACTGGCCTTGCGGTTGCGCTGGGGGTGGACGCCGAGATCCTGCGCGGACGATTCGCTCACGTCGATGCCGTAATGCTTCGCCGCTTTCTTGATGTTCGCAAACGCCAGCTCGCGTGCGCTCTCGGAGACGCCGGTCACCTGATCGAAGCGCGCCACCGCATTGCGAACGTGCTTCGCATCGGTGAGCGGTTCTTTACGTTCCTTCGGAAACGCGAAGACGCTATCGGGGAGATCGCTCTGCCGAGTCAACCGGCCGTGTTTTTCATGGGGTCGCCACGTCGCTCTCATGAGAAGCTTCATACCCGCATCGTGAAATGCCGCAACGGATGCGAGCCGCCACAACCAGCGCTTTCCTAGCACCGGCTGGTGTCGAACCGAACTGCTGTTCGCCTGTCCCATCGATTTGTGAAGTGGGGGCTTGTTGTGCTCGACCGATCCTCTTCACACTTGCTTTGAGTTTCCTGGGGGCGTATAGTGGTGTGAAGTAGTGGCTAGTGGTGCCTCTCGGAGGATTGTGTGCACGCTGGGTTGCCGCGTTTTGCCGGCTCGGAGCAGCACGCCCTTGACGACAAGGGACGGCTCATCGTGCCCGCACGGTTCCGAGAGCGCCTCGGAGCCCAGTTCGTGCTGACGATCGCGCACCCGGATCCGTGCCTCGCACTCTATCCAAGCGCCACGTGGGTGGAGATCTGCGGACGGCTCGAGTCGGTGCCGCAGAAAGACGAATCCTACCGGCGTTTCGTGCGCTACCTGTTCGCAAACAGCGAGGAGGTTGCGTGCGACAACCAAGGCCGCGTCGTGGTTCCGGTGCGATTGCGCGAATACGCCGGAATCGAACGCCAGGTGGTTTCGGTTGGGCTCCTGACCCGGGTCGAGATTTGGGCGAAGGACCGCTACGCCTTTCAGCGGCCCCCCGAGGGCGAGGTGGCCGGCTTCATGGCCGACCTCGGTCTGTAGGAGCGACGGCATGTGGAGCGCCGCGCATGAATCACGTCCCGGTACTGCTCGGTCCGGCCCTGGAGTTGCTGGCGATCCGGCCGGATGGGATTTACGTCGATGCCACCTTTGGAGCCGGCGGTCACGCGAGTGCGATTTTAGAGCGCCTCGGCTCGGGGCGTCTCGTTGCGCTGGATGCCGACCCTTTGGCGAGCCTGCGGACGGCGGCGATCGCAGATGGGCGTTTGACCTTCGTCCGCTCCAACTTCCGCGACTTGACGAGCGTGCTCGACCGCTGCGGTATCGAGTCGGTCGACGGCGTGCTTTTCGACTTGGGAGTTTCCTCGATGCAGTTTGACGACGCGCAGCGCGGTTTCTCCGTCGGAAAGACGGCGCCGCTCGACATGCGCATGAACCCGCACGAAGGGCGCAGCGCCTACGACGTGCTCGCCAGCGCGAGCGAAGGCGAACTCGCCGACATCTTCCACTTCTACGGCGAGGAACGCTTCGCGCGTCGCATCGCGCACGCAATCGTCGAACGGCGCACCGCCGGCGCGCTGCCGACGACGACGACCGAACTTGCTTCGCTCGTTTCGGGCGTGGTGCACCGCCGCGGTCATCGCGAGCGCCTCCATCCGGCCACGCGCGTCTTTCAAGCGTTGCGCATCGCGGTCAACGACGAACTCGACGCGCTGCGCGACGGTTTGAGCGCCGCAGCCGGCCGGCTGCGCGAAGCCGGACGCGTCGTTGCGATAAGTTTTCATTCGCTCGAAGACCGCATCGTCAAGCGCTCGTTCAAGGACGACGCGCGTCTCGAAATGCTGACCAAGAAACCCTTGTTACCCGATGCTCGCGAGATTGCGGAGAACCCGCGCGCTCGCAGCGCCAAGCTGCGCGCCGCGCGGCGGAAGGCGAGTTGACGTGATTGCACCGCGACCGGTCGACCGATCCGCCCGCGTGCGCAACCCACGCACCGCGCGTGCCGCAACGCGGCGCCGCATCGTGCACAAATCGCGCGCGCGTTACTCCAGCATCGGGCGCGTAACCGCCGCCGTGACCGGTCTGCTCGTGCTCTTCATGGGGTACGTGCTGCTGACGTCGACGCTCACAGGACTTTCGTACGCGGTGGCGCGCGCCGCCCATCAGCGTGAATCGCTGCTTGAGGAGACGATGCGCCTCGACGACCGCATCGCGGCGTTGCGCTCCGACGATCGTCTCTCCGCAATCGCCGCACGCCTGAAAATGACCGAGCCGGAACAGTTCGCCGTGCTCCACGTGAGAAGGGCTTCGCCGGTCGCCGAGCAGCCGCGGGTCGCGGTGCTCTCGTCGCTGGCGGGACTCTTCGTTCCGGCGGCAACCCGGCAGCGTTAGCGCGCGGGTCGCGATACGTTGCATCAGCGAGCCTTCGCACGCATCTCGCCGATTCGCGCCAAGTCGGTCTTCTACGCACTCTTGCTGACGGCCGCGTACCTCGTTTGGCGTTTGTACGACGTTCAAGTGGTGCACGGCGCGGCCTACGCGCGCGAGGCGCTGGCACAGCGTTCGAATGCGGTTGAGGTTTTCGCCCGGCGCGGCAGCATCCTCGACCGCAGCGGTAACGTGCTCGTGCGCTCGCTGCCCTCGGAGAGCGTCTATGCCGTGCCGCGCGACCTCTCCGATCCCGACGTGACGATCGCGAAACTGCAACGCATCTTCGGGAAGCTCGATCCTTCGACGGTCGAGCAACTCCACGATAAGCGTTCGTGGTTTGCGTGGATCGCGCGCAAGGTTCCGCACGACGTGGTCGAGCGCGTGCGCGCCCTCGGCGTCAACGGCATCGCTTTAAAAGAAGAAGAAACGGGACTGCGGATCGACCCGTCGGGGCGGCTGGCGGCTACCGTGCTCGGCTTTGTCGGCACCGACGAAAACGGGCTCGACGGCGTCGAATATTCGGAAGACGCGCTCTTGCGCGGACGCTCGGGCAGCGTAATGCTCGAAACCGACGAGTTCGGGCGCCCGATTCCATTTGGGCGCGAACGCGTCGTCTCGCCGGCCGAGCCCGGGTCGACGATCGAGCTGACGCTCGATTCCTACCTGCAGTTCGTTGCCGAGCGCGCGCTCGCCACGCAAGTCTCGACGTTCCACGCGCTCGACGGTACCGCGATCGTCATGGATCCGTATACCGGGGAAGTGCTCGCATTGGCCAACGCGCCGACCTTCGATCCGAACCGGTTTTGGAAGTTCGACGACGCGCACCGGCGTAACCGCGCAGTAATGGATGCCTACGAGCCCGGTTCTACCTTCAAACTCGTGACGGCCGCCGCGGCGCTCGAGTCGCACAAGGTCTCGCTGACGATGCGTTTTCCGGCGCGCGATCGCTTGGAAGTCGGCGGGCGAATCATTCACAATGCGGAAGACGGCTTCATGGCCGGTACCGGCGGAAGCGAGACGTTGGGGCAGATCATCGAGTTTTCGCATAACGTCGGAGCCGCCGAAGTCGGCATGTCGATCGGAGCAAGAACGTTTTACTCCATGGAACGCCGCGCGGGGTTCGGCGACCCAACCGGCATCGAGCTGCCGGGCGAGAATCCCGGTATCGTCCCGCCTCCGCGCGATTGGAGCGCGCCGTCGCTCGCTACGATGTCGTTCGGTCAAGGCGTTTCGGTGACGCCGATCGCGATGGCGCGCTACTACTGCGCCATCGCCAACGGCGGGCTCCTGATGCAGCCGCACATCGTGCGCGCGGTATACGACCAGCAGGGTAAGCTCGTCCGCAGCGTCGCGCCGCACGTCGTTCGCCGCGTCTTCTCGCGCCGCACGGCCAACGAACTGCGCGGCTTTCTGCGGATGGTCGTGCTGCACGGAACCGGCGATCCGACCGCGCAAATTCCCGGATATGCCACGGCCGGTAAAACCGGAACCGCCGAAATGGTCGTTGACGGTGAATACCGCTCGGGCTACTACGCCGCATCCTTTATCGGTATGGTGCCCTACGAGCATCCGCGTTATCTCGTCTACGTCAAGGTCGAACGTCCCATCGGATCCTACTACGGAAGCGTGGTCGCAGCCCCGGCATTTGCGGAGATTTCGCGTGCGGCGATGCTGCATGCCGGAGTCTTGCCGGCGGCTGGTCCGCATGGCTGAAACCGTTAACCTCGCTTCACTGATCGCACGCCTGCCGGCGGAAACGTCGGTGCGCGGCGATGCGGGGGCGTGCGCGATCGCGGCCGTCGAAAGCGATTCGCGTCGCGTCGTGCCGGGCGCGCTTTTCGTCGCGCTGCGCGGCGAGCATTTTGACGGTCACGCGTACGTCGCGCAAGCGATCGCCGCCGGCGCAGCCGCGGTGGTCGTGGACTCGCCGGTGCGGCTATCTTCTCAGACCGTGCTGGTGACCGTGCACGATACGCGGCGCGCGCTCTCCTCGCTGGCGGCGGCGTTCTACGGCGATCCGTCGCATGCGCTCGACGTCGTCGGCGTCACGGGCACCAACGGCAAGACGACGACCGTGCACATGCTGCGCGGCATCCTCGAACAGGCCGGCGTGCCGACGGGAACGATCGGCACCGTCGGGGCCTCGTTCGGGACGAGCGATCGAACGCTCGCGCACACGACGCCGTTGCCTCCCGAACTGCACGCACTGCTCGCGGCGATGCGCGACGACGGCGCGCGCGCGGTCGCGATGGAGGTCAGTTCGCACGCGCTCGCGCTCGGCCGCGTCGACGACGTCCGCTTTCGCGCCGGCGTGCTCACCAACGTGACGCGCGATCATCTCGACTTTCACCAGACGCTCGAGCGGTATGCCGCGGCGAAGCGGCGCCTCTTCGATCTTTCCGCGGAAGCGGTGCTCAACGTCGGCGACGCTTCGGGAGCGCGCTGGGCGCGCGAACTCGCAGCAAAAGGAATGCGCGTCACGACGTACGGCGAACGCGAGGGTGCGACGCTCGTCGCGACCGGGGTCGAAACGTCGTCCGACACGGTCGCTTTCTCGCTCGACGGCACGCGCTTCGTCGTCCGCTTTCCGGGGCGCTTCAACGTCGCCAACGCGCTGGCGGCGATCGGCGCTGCGCGCGTGTTCGGAGTCGACGACGCCGTGAGTGCGCGGGGTCTACTGCAGCTCGAACGCGTTCCAGGGCGCATGCAGCGGCTGCGCGAGGACGGCGTCGACGCGATCGTCGACTACGCGCACACGCCCGATGCGCTGAATCAGGCGCTCTCGGCACTGCGCGAGACGACGACCGGTTCGCTCGCGGTCGTCTTCGGCTGCGGCGGCAATCGCGACCGCGGAAAGCGCCGCGAGATGGGCGCGACGGCCGCGCGTTTAGCCGATCGCCTCTACGTCACGAACGATAATCCTCGCACGGAAGATCCGCATGCGATCGCCGGCGAAATCGTGGCCGGCATCGGCGCGCGCCCGCACGTCGTCGAACTCGACCGCGCGCGCGCGATCGAACGCGCCATCGCCGAGGCGCAGCCGGGTGACGTCGTGCTAATCGCAGGGAAGGGCCACGAGACCTATCAAATCGTGGGCAACGACGTGTTCGAGTTCGACGACGCCGAGGCGGCGCACCGCGCGCTGCGCATGCGCGGAGCGCTGAGATGAACCTGTCGCTCGACGATGCGGTCGCCGCAACGTCGGCGACGCTGCTCGATCCGCAGTGCGCGCCGGCCCAAGTACGCGTTTCGACCGATACGCGCACCGTCGCCGAAGGCGATACGTTCGTGGCGCTGCGCGGCGAGCGTTTCGACGGACACGATTACGTCGCCGATGCCGTACGCCGCGGCGCGCGAATGGTCGTCGTCGATCGTCCCGACGCGCGTTGTGAGGGCGCCGCCGCGATGGTCGTCGCCGATACGCTGCGCGCCTACATGGCGCTTGCCGCACTGGCGCGCGATCGCTTCAACGGGCGCGTCCTGGCGATTACCGGAAGCGCGGGCAAAACGACCTGCAAAGCCTTCGCCACGCAGTTGCTGACGGCTCGCTACGGCGAACGCGTTGCCGCCGCGCCCGCCAACGAGAACAACGAGATCGGCGTGAGCAAACTGCTGCTGAACGCGTCGAACGACGCGCACGACGCGATCGTCGTAGAAATGGGCGCGCGCCACTACGACGACGTCGCCGAACTCGTGGCCATCGCGCGCCCCGACGTCGGCATCCTCACCAACGTCGGCGAGGCGCACCTCGAGATCGCCGGCTCGCGCGAACGAGTCGCCGAGATGAAGTGGGCGCTCTTCGCGCGCGGCGCGCAGGCCGTGCTCAACGCGCGCGACGCCGTCTCGCTGGCGCGCGCGGAGACACTGGCGCAGCCGCCGCATTGGTTTCTCGCCGACAACGATGCCGGCGCCGGCCTGGGCGGGTTCGCGCGGGTCACGGCGCTGCTGGCGCGTTCGCATCTCATCGACGTCGCCGGCGGACGCCGTGTCTTCGACCGGCACGTTCGCGTGACGGTTCCGGGTGTCCATAACGGCGCCAATCTCGCGGCGGCGCTGGCCGGAGCGGTGGAACTCGGCGCCGATCTCGCGGCGATGAGCGAATTGATTCCCGCACTGCGCATGCCGCCGGGGCGTTACGAATCGATCGAAATGCCGGGCGGGTGGCGCATGATTTACGACGCCTACAACGCAAGCCCGGGCGGCATGGTCGCCGCGCTCGACGCGCTCGCAGACGAAGACGCGGCGCGCACGATCGCCGTGCTCGGCAGCATGGCGGAACTCGGTTCCGAAGCGGTTGCGCTGCACGAGCGCGTCGGGGCGCATGCCGCCGGCCGTGCCGGCGTGCTGCTCGTCGGCGGCGAGTACGCCGACGTGCTGGCGCGCGCCGCGGAGCGCGAAGGCTGCAACGCCGTCGTGCACGTGTCGTCGAACCGCGACGCCGCACGCTGGCTACGGGCCAACGCGCGGTGCGGCGACGTCGTGTTGTTGAAGGGCGCGCGAAAATACCGGCTCGAGGAGGTACTCGCGGAGTTGCGCACGTGAGCGTTGCCACCCGGCCGTTGGCGGTCGCGCGCGAAGGCCTGCCGGAAGGCGTCGTGGCGATTCCGGTGCGCACGCCGCTGGTGCGACCCGGCGACGATTTGCTGCGCATCGTCTCAGACGCGGTGATCGGCATTGCGCGTTCCGGCGACGTCATCGCCGTCTCGGAGACCGCCTTGGCAATCGCGCAAGGCGAGTACGTCGCAGCCGAACACGTGCGACCGTCGGCGCTGGCGTACGCACTGTCGCGACGGGCCGACGCGATGGCGACGGTGAGCCAGCCCGAATCGATGCAGCTCGTCATCGATCGCGCCGGACGGCCCAAAGTGCTGTACGCAACGCTCGCGCATCTGATCGGCCGCGCGCTCGGCCGCCGCGGCGCCTTCTACGAAGTGATGGGCGGCGCGCTGGCGGCGATCGACGGGTATACCGGCACGATGCCGCCGTACGAACGAGCGATCGTCTTCGCGCCGCGCGAGCCGGCCGCGTTCGCGCAGGCAGCGTTCGAACGGATCGGTGCCGGATGCGCCGTCGTCGACGCCAACGATCTCGAGAAGGCGAAAGTCCTCGGCGCTTCGGCCGGCGTCGACGCCGCGCTGATCGAGCGGGCACTCCTCGACAATCCGCACGGTAACGGCGACGAACAGACGCCCCTGGTCGTGCTGAAGTGGCGCGGTCGCGGAAGCAATCCGCTCTTCGAAAGAAGCGATCCGTGAACGCGCGCTTGATCTTTGCCGGCGCTCCCTACTGGATCGTGCTCGGCGCGCTTGTCGCACTCGTCGCCGGCGCTCTGCTGTTGCCGCTTTTGCGCCGGCTCCGGGTGTTCCAGCACGCATACGAGGACGCGCCCCAGAGTCATCAGCGCAAAACGGGAACCCCGACCATGGGCGGCCTGGTCTTCGTTGCCGCAATCGCGGCCATGCTGCTGACGGCGCGCGCGCCGCTGGTCGCGGCGCTCGGCCTGCTCGTTTTCCTGTGCGCCGCGGTCGGAGCGATCGACGACGTCATGGGAGTTCGGTTGGGACGCAATCGCGGCTTGCGCGCACGCACGAAGTTCCTGGCGACGGCGCTGATCGCGGTGGTGTTCCTGCGCGCAACCGACGCGTCGTTCGGCTTCTTTCCACGCGACGTGCTTTTTCACGCCGGATCCTACTCGCTCGGCGCGCCGCACTGGGTGTGGCTGCTGCTCGGCATCGCGGCGATCACCGGAACGATCCATGCCGTGAATCTCACCGACGGACTCGATGGATTGGCGGCCGGAACGATGCTCCCGCCGTTGGCCGTCTTCGTTCCCATCGCAGCGCAGGCGCTCGTGCCGGCAGCCGCGATCGGTGCGTCGGTCGGAGCCGGCGCCTGCGCCGGTTTTCTCTTCTTTAACCGCCATCCGGCCAAGCTCTTCATGGGCGACACGGGTTCGCTGGCGCTGGGCGCGCTGCTCTCGGGCGTCGCGATCCTCAGCGGCGAGATGCTGCTGCTCTTGCTCGTCGGCGGCGTCTTCGTCGCCGAAACGCTTTCGGTGATCGTGCAGGTCGCCTATTTCAAACTCACCAACGGCAAACGTATCCTGAAGATGAGTCCGCTGCACCATCATTTCGAGTTGAGCGGATGGCCCGAGACCAAAGTCACCGCTCGCTTTTGGCTCGCTTCGCTGGTCTGTTCGCTGGCGGGGCTGGCGGTCGTGCGATGAGCGACATGTTTGCGTTCGGCACGGGCGATCGCGTGCTCGTCATCGGACTCGGACGAAGCGGCCTTGCCAGCGTCGACGTGTTGCGCGAACGTGGCGTGGAAGTTTATGCGACCGACGAAAAAACTCCGGAAGAACTGAGTCATGCGATCGCTTCGGCCGAACGCACGGGCGCCCGCTTCGTCGCGCCGTCCGGCGTGGCCGCGCTCGCGAGTGGGCTGACGTCGGCCATCCTCTCGCCGGGCGTTCCGCCGACGTCACCGGTCGTACGCGCGATCAACGCCGCCAACGTTCCCGTGATCGGCGAGATCGAACTCGCCTACCGCCTCTGCCGCGCGCCGATCGTCGCCGTGACCGGAACGAAGGGTAAGTCGACGACGACCGCACTGATCGGCCACCTGCTGCGTGAGTGCGGATTCGGCGTGCGCGTCGGCGGCAACATCGGCAATCCCCTGATCAAAGAAGTGCTCGGCGCGAGCGAGCGCGACTGGGTCGTCGCCGAAGTGTCGTCCTTCCAGCTCGAAACGATTCGCTCGTTCAAACCGCGGATCGCCGTGCTGCTCAACCTGGCGCCCGACCATCTCGACCGCTACTACTCGATGGACGAGTACGCGGAAGCGAAGTACCGCATCTTCGCCAATCAAAGCCTCAGCGATTGGTTCGTCGGCAATCTCGACGACCCGCGGATCGCGCAGCTCCACTGGGGATGCGGTCAGGCACGCGCGCAGGCACGCCAACTCTGGTTCACGCTCGGCGCGCAGGAAGAGCGCGCGGCGATGTTCTTGCGGGACGGAATGCTCACATACGCGCCGGTTGCGGGCGATCCGCGGCCGGTGCCGATCGTTCCCCGCGACGAGATCGCGTTACCGGGCGATCACAACGTGCGCAATGCGATGGCCGCGCTCTTGGCCTCGCTGGCGGCCGGCTGCGAGCCCGCAGCGCTGCGTACCGCGATCGCCACGTTTGCGCCGATGCCGCACCGGCTCGAAGCCGTCGCCGAGATCGACGGCGTGCTCTTCGTCGACGACTCGAAGTCGACCAATCCCCACGCGAGCGTCGCCGCGCTCTACAGCTACGACCGTCCGATCGTGCTGATCGCGGGCGGTCGCGCGAAGGGAACGGGATTCGACGAGCTCGGCGTCGCGATTCGGCGCCGCGCCAAGGCGGTCGTGGCGATCGGCGAAGCCGCGGGCGACGTTTTGCGTGCGAGCCGGGGCGTCACCGGCGTACGCGCGTCGTCGATGGATGAGGCGGTGCGGCGCGCGCGCGATCTCAGCGATCCGGGCGACGTCGTGCTGCTCTCGCCTGCGTGTGCGTCGTTCGACATGTTCGCGTCGGCGGAGGATCGAGGCGATCGTTTCGCCGCGGCGGTCGCGGCATTGCCGGAGCCGGCCGGTGCGTAGCGCTTCGGCGCGTCCCGCCAAAGGCGGCCGCACGGCGCTGCGGCGCGATACCGCCGATCGCGTTCCGGTGCGATCCTTCGTAGCCGCGCAGCCCGACGCGGTGCTCTTCGCCGTCGTAGCGACGCTGGTCGGCATCGGTTTGGTGATGGTCTTTTCGGCGTCGAGCGCGACCGCCTACGCCGAGCACGGCGACATCGCGTACTATCTCAAACGCCAACTGATCTGGCTGCTCGTCGGGTCGATTGCCGCATTTGCCGTCTACCGCGTGGACCTTCCGAGCCTCAAGCGCGCGGCGCCGTATCTGCTGCTGGCGGCAGTTGCCGGACTGCTGCTCGTCTTCGTGCCGCACGTCGGCGTCGGCGTCAACGGCGGCCGGCGGTGGATCGGCTTTTCCTCGTTCAGTTTCGAACCATCGGAGTTCGCCAAACTCGCGCTCGTCGTCTACCTCGCGGCGATTCTCTCCAACCGCGGCGACCGCATCACCTCACTGACGCGCGGATTGTTCCCTCTGTGCGTGCCGGTGCTGCTCATGGCCGTGCTCGTCCTCAAAGAACCCGACATGGGGACGGCCTCGCTCTTGGTCTTCGTCGCCTTCACGATGTTCTTCGCGGCCGGCGCTCGCGTCTTTCACCTGGCCGCAATTTTGGCGGTCACGGCGCCGCTCGCGATTATCAGTGTCATCGCCAGCCCGTACCGGCGCGCGCGCGTCTTCGCGTTCTTAGATCCCTGGAAGGATCCGCAGAACACCGGCTTCCACATCGTGCAATCGTTGCTGGCGTTGGGCAGCGGCGGATTTTTCGGCATGGGCTTGGGGGCGTCGCGCGCGAAGTTCTTCTATCTCCCCGAACAGTACACCGACTTCATCTTCTCGGTTCTGGGAGAGGAACTCGGGCTGGTGGGTGCGTTCGCCGTCGTCGCGCTCTTCGTGGCGTTTGCCTATCGCGCGGTGCGAATTGCACTGGCGGCGCCGGATCGCTTCGGGTACTTTCTCGCAATCGGCTGCGGCGCAATGATCGCGATTCAAGCCTTCATCAACATCGGCGTCGTGACGTCGTCGTGGCCCGTGACCGGCGTGCCGCTGCCGTTCGTCTCGTTCGGCGGGAGTTCGCTCGTCGTCAATCTCGTTGCCGTCGCACTGATCGCAAACGTAGGCCGCCACCGTCGGCTCAGTGGACGGTAGTGATTCGGGCGGCGGCGGGCGCCGCGTGCTGTTTGCCGGCGGAGGCACGGGCGGTCACCTCTATCCCGCAATAGCGGTCGCGGATGCACTGCGCGCGCGCGGCGCGAGCGCGGCATTCGTCGGCAGCGCCGACCGTCTCGAAGCGCGGATCGTGCCGGCCGCCGGATACGGGCTGCACACGATCGCCGCGCGGCCGCTGACGCGACGCCTCTCGTTCGATCTCGCGCGAACGATTTGGGCGAACGCCGTCGGCACGGTGCAGAGTCTGGCATTGCTGATGCGCTCCCGTCCCGACGCAATCGTCGCCACAGGCGGATACGTTTGCTTTCCGGCGGTGCTCGCGGCGCGCGCGCTGCGCTGGACGCGCATTCACCGCGCCGCAATCGTGCTGCTCGAGCCCAACGCTAAGCCGGGGCTGACGAACCGGATGCTCGCGCCACTCGTTGACGAAGTCTGGGGCGCGTTCGCCGACGCAGACTCGCGCTTTGCCGGAAAGTACGTACGTACCGGCGTTCCGGTGCGCGCGAGCCTCCGCGCGCTGCCGTCGCGCGACGTCGCCGTGGCGGCGCTCGCGCTCGATCCGAAGCGCAAGACGCTGTTGGTGATGGGCGGCAGCCAGGGAGCGCGCACGGTCAACGACGCGGCAATCGCGATCGCGCGAACGGTCTCGCCGGCGTGGCAAGTGCTGCTCGTCACGGGCGAAGGCGACTACGAGCGGGTTCGCGCCGGGATGCCGGCCGGGAACGCGACGGTCGCAGCGTATTTCGAGGAGCCCGCCGCTGCCTACGCTGCCGCCGATCTCGTTCTCGCGCGGGCCGGTGCCTCAACGCTTGCCGAACTCGCGGCCGTTGGAAAGCCGGCCATCCTCGTGCCGTATCCGTTTGCTGCCGACGATCATCAGGCGACCAACGCCCAGCGATTCGCCGAATCCGGTGCGGCAGTCGTTGTCGCAGACCGCGATCTTCCCGAGGGCGCGTTGCGCGCCTTTGCCCGCGCGAGCGAGGAGCCGGCGCTCGGCGCGCTGCGGGCCGCTGCGGCCCGCCTGCAAACCGGCGACCCGCTTGCGACCATTCTCGCCCGGGTCGATTGGCTTACGGCGAGAAAAGACGAACAGTGACCAGGCAACCCGTCCACTTCGTCGGCATCGGCGGCATCGGCATGAGCGCCATCGCGCGCATCCTGCTCGCGCGCGGCGAAGCGGTGACGGGTTCCGACGTCAAGGCGACGCCGCTGGTGGAGGAACTGCGACGCGAGGGTGCGTTGGTAACGATCGGCCATCGCGGCGAGAACGTGCGGGGAGCGCGCGCGGTGGTCGTCAGTTCGGCGATCGACCGCAACAACCCCGAGTGCGTCGCCGCGCGGCGAAACGGTACGACCGTGCTGCATCGCGGCGAGATGCTCGCGCAACTGATCGCGGGCAGGCGCGGCATTGCAATTTGCGGCACGCACGGAAAGACGACGACCACCGCGATGGCGCACGCGGTCTTGCGTGCTGGCGGCGTCGACGCGAGCTTGGTGCTGGGCGGCATCGACCGTACGCTCGACGCCAATGCGTACGACGGAACGTCACCGTGGTTCGTCACCGAAGCCGACGAGTCCGACGGGTCGTTTGCCTTGCTCGAGCCGGCGATCGCGGTCGTCACCAACGTCGAGAACGATCACCTCGTCAGCGACGACGATTTGCCGCAACTGGTGCGCGCGTTCGCGGAGTTTCTCGAGCGACTGCCGCCGGAAGGCGCGGCCGTCGTCGGAATAGACAACGCGCGAAGTGCATCGCTGGCCGCGCGCGCGCTGCGTGCACGCACCCTCACGTTCGGCATCGCACCCGCCGACGTGCGAGCGGCGAACGTTCGCTATGAGGGCGGGAACGGGCGATTCGACGTGATCGCGCGCGACGCGACGCTCGGCACGGTTCGCTTGAGCGTGCCGGGTGAGATGAACGTGCTCAATGCGCTTGCCGCCGTGGCCGTCGGCCTCGAACTAGCTCTTCCGTTCGAGGCGATCGCCACGGCCCTGCACGGCTTTCGCGGCGTGCGGCGGCGCTTCGACGTATTGGCGGCGGGCGATCGCATGACCGTCGTCGACGATTACGCGCATCATCCGACCGCCGTGCGGGCGACGATCGCGGCAGCGCGCGCCTATCATCGCGGTCCGCTGATCGTCGCCTTTCAGCCGCACCGGTACACGCGTACCGCTTTTCTCGCGCGCGAATTCGCCGATGCACTTCGCGGCGCAGATCGCGTCTATCTTACACCGGTCTACGCTGCTTCCGAGCCCGCGATCCCCGGTGTCAGCGAACGTTCGATTGGCGAACCGCTGGCGGCCGCCGGCGCCGCGGTGAGTTACGTCGCGCGCGTCGAGGATCTGGAGGAACGGATCTTTCGGGAAACGCCGCCCGGTACGCTCGTCCTATTCCTGGGCGCCGGCAGCGTCACCGGCGTCGCCGCACGGTTGGCCGAGCGCGTCGAACGCTCGGACGCGGTGCGCGCGTGAGCCTCACCACGGCGCAAGCGACGCACTCGCTGCTGACCGATGCCGACCGAACGGCGTTGGTCGAGATCTTCGCGGAACGAGCGCGTTTTGACGAGCCGCTCTCGGCGCACACGTCGTGGAAGATCGGCGGCCCGGCCGACGCCTTCGTCACGGCGCATCGCGAAGAGGAACTCGCGGCGCTGATGCGCTGGTGTTTCAAGCGGCAGATGCCGTGGATGGCGATTGGTAGCGGCAGCAACATGCTTATCGGCGACGGCGGGCTGCGCGGCGTGGCGATTCGTCTCGGCGGCGATTTTGCAGGGATTACCGTCGCCGTGGAAGCCGGCGCGGTCGTCGTCGAGGCGGGCGCTTCGGCGAACATGGCGGCCGTGACGGCGAAGGCCGCGACCGGCGGTGCCTCCGGCGTCGGCTCGCTTTCGGGAATTCCCGGAACGATCGGCGGGTCGTTGCGCATGAACGCCGGCACCGACCGCGAGATCGGCGACTTCGTTCGCGACGTCTGGGTGCACTCGCCCGCCAAGCCGGCGGCGCATTCCGTGACCCTCCGGTACTTTTACCGCCATTCGTCGCTCGCTCGCGACGCGATCGTTTCGCGGGTGACGCTGGCGTTTGCGAGGCGCGATCCACGTGCCGTCCGCGAGGAGATGCAGGCACGCCTCGTTCGGCGCAAGGACACGCAGCCGATCGCGCTGCCCAACGCCGGCTCGTGTTTTCGCAACCCCGAGGGCGACAAGGCCGCCCGGCTGATCGAAGCCGCGGGGGCCAAGGGGTGGCGCGAAGGCGGCGCGGAAGTCTCGACGCTGCACGCGAACTTCATCAACAACGTCGGCGGCGCCAGCGCCAAAGACGTCGCGACGCTGCTCGCGCGCGTGCGCTCCGCCGTCTACGAACGGTTCGGCGTCGCGCTGCAACTCGAAGTGCACTTAGTCGGGGTCTTCGTCGACGCATGAAACGAACGTCAAAGATCGTCGTCGCGATGGGCGGCAGCAGTGCCGAACGCGAGATCTCGCTGCGCACGGGCGAAGGCGTGATGCAGGCGCTGCGCGGTCTCGGGTACGACGTCTCGGCGCTCGATTACGACGAGCGTTTCCTCGACGGCGTGCGTGAGAGCCGCCCCGACGCCGTCTTCAACGCGCTGCACGGTCCCGGCGGCGAAGACGGCCACATTCAGGCACTGCTCGAATACATCGGCGTCCCCTACACCGGCAGCGCGGTCGAAGCGTCGTCGCTCTCGATGGACAAGCACCTGACGAAGAAATTGCTCGCCGCCGAGGGATTGCCGACGGCGGCCTGGGATCTTTTCGATTTGAGCGGCGGCACGCTGCCGCTGCTTCCGGGATCGCTCGATCTTCCGTTGGTCGTGAAGCCGCGCTTCGAAGGATCCTCTGCGGGCGTCACGATCGTGCGCACGCACGAGCAGTGGACGGCGGCAATGCTGGCAGCCTCGAAATCGTTCGGGCAGATCCTGGCTGAAGAGTACGTCGACGGACGCGAGTTCACGTGCGCGGTACTCGGCGAGGAGGCGCTTCCGGTCGTCGAAATCGTCGCCAACCGCGACGGTTTCTACTCGTTCGAAGCGAAGTACGAAAGCGGCGGGAGCACGCACGTCGTCCCGGCGCAGATCGACCCCGACCTCGCCGCGCGGCTGCAGATGATCGCACTCTCGACGCATCGGTTGCTCGGATTACGCGACTACTCGCGTACCGACTTCATCGTGAGCGGCGACCGGCGGCCGTACGTTCTCGAAATCAACTCGTTACCCGGGCTTACGCCGACGAGTCTCCTGCCCGACGCGTGCGCTGCTGTCGGGATCACCTTCGAGGCACTCGTCGATCGGTTGGTCGGGTACGCCCTAGCGCGTGGAGACGTGCGCGACGCCGTCGCCTAGTGACTTGAGACCACACGCTGGTTCCCTTCCCAGCGGAACGGTGACGTTTCTGTTCACCGATATCGAAGGCAGCACGAGTTTGTGGGAGCGTGCCCCCGACGCGATGCGCGACGCGCTCGCCGAGCACGACGAGATTCTGCGGCGTGACACGACGTCGCACGGCGGCGTGGTCTTTAAGACGATCGGAGACGCCTTCTGCTGCGCGTTCGTTCGCGCCGAGGACGCGGCCGATGCGGCAATCGACGCACAACGAACGCTTGGCGAACACACCTGGCCGCGCGACGTCGGCAATCTCCGCGTGCGCATGGGCATTCATACCGGCAGTGCCGTGGAACGCGACGGTGATTACTTCGGTCCGACCGTGAACCGCGTCGCGCGTCTCATGTCGATTGGCTACGGCGGCCAAATTCTCGTCTCGGCAGCTACGGCTGCACTGCTCGAAGGCGTCCTTCCTCGGGGCGAACGCTACGTAATTTCGGGATCCCATCGCTTGCGAGACCTCAGTCACGCCGAAACGACCTTCCAACTCGAAGCCGAGGGGTTGCGCATCGAATTTCCCGCCCTGGCGTCCTTGGATGCGCGGCCGAACAATCTCCCGTCGCAGATATCGAGCTTCGTCGGCCGCGAGCGCGAACTCGATGACTTCGCGATTGCTGCTGACCGAGAATCGTCTCGTCACGGTAACCGGTCGCTGGTGGAATCGGCAAAACGCGCTTGTCGCTGCAACTGGCTGCCGGCATCATCGATCGCTATCGGGATGGAGCATGGTTCGTCGATCTCAGCGTCATCACTGACGCCGAACTCGTCGGGCAGACCATTGCAGCATCGTTGGGGATTGCGGAGTCGCGCTCCGAACCGGTGCTCGAAACCCTGATCCGGTTGGCTCGCGCATAAGAATTTGTTGCTTCTGGTCGATAACGCGGAGCATCTTCTGAACAGCGTCGCGGCGGTCGTGAAAGCGATCCTTAGCCGATGTCCGGAGTCACCGTGTTGGCCACGAGCCGCGAAGCTTTGCACGTCACGGGCGAGGCGGTTTACCGACTCGAAACGATGCCGGAAGTCCCCGCGCACCTGCGCGCCGCCGAGCTGATGCAGCACGACAGCGCGCGGCTGCTGTTAGAGCGCGCTCGAGCGATCGTCCGCAATCTCGTCGTCACCGACGACGATGCCGACCAAGATTTCGCGCGTTGTGCCGGAAGTTGGAGGGGATACCCCTCGCGATCGAACTGGCGGCGGCGCGTGTAAGCACGTTTTCGCTCAGGCAGTTGAACGAGCGGTTGACCGAGCCGCTTCCTCTACTGGCTACGCGAGACGGTACGCAGGAACGCCATCGCACCTTAGGCTCGACGATCGACTGGAGTTATAAGCTGCTCGACAACGAGGAGAGGCATGTCCTATCGGCGTTGTCGGCCTTTACCGACGGTTTTACGCTCGAAGCGTGCGAGCATGTTGCACCTCCAGCGGGGACGCCTATCGTTGACGTCCTGCAATCTCTTACGGAGAAGTCGTTCCTCTACGCCGACACTCGCGCCGAACAGCCGCGCTTTCGCCAACTGGAGGTCGTGCGCGCATTTGTCTGGCGCGAGCTTGAGGCGCTGGGGAGCGCGGCCGAGGTCGAACGCCGGCACGCGCAATACTTCGCGCAATTCGCTGCGGCGGGCAAACGGCTGGGCCGGATGCGTCCCGCGTTGGCACTGCAGGCTCGACGACGAAATCTCGAACCTTCGCGCTGCGCTCGACTGGTGTAGTTCAACGATGTCGCCCTTGGGACCCAAATGGCGCTCGATATCGCACCTTACTGGCGCGTGCGGGGGAACATCGCCGAAGCGCGCGCGCGGCTCGGGAGCCTGCTTGCGCTCGAAATCGAAGACAGTCTCTTGCGAGCCGCACTGCTCTGCATGCCGCCGCAGTATTCGCTACCATGCAAGACGATTTCGCAGCGTCTCTGATTTTTTCGAACGACGCTCTCGAGCGTTACTCGCGACGCGGGCGACTCGCGCGGCATCGCCGACTCGCTCTTTCGAATCGCGGAGGTCGAACACCGAAGGGGAAATCTCGATCGCGCTAACGTGCTCTACGAGGAGGCTCGTCCGCTTTTCTCTGCCGCTGGCGACACGCGCGGTGTGATGTTGTGCATTGCGAATCTCGGCATGCTCGCGCGTCAGAAAAATGACTATGGACGGGCGAACGACTCTCTCGAAGATGCTCTCGAGCGCGCTAACGTGAGCGGAGATCGTCGCTTCATAGGCGATTTCGTCATCGCGTTGGCTTGGGCGAACGTCTACTTGGAACGTCTTGGCGATGCAAAAGCGCTATTCGAACAGGCGCTCCGGCAAAAGAAGTCGGAGCGCGATCCCTACGGCGAATGCAGCGCATGTCACGGTCTGGCTACGATCGCGCTCAAGGAGGATCGCCTCGATAATGCGCTCGACTTTTTCCAGGGAACGATCGAGGCGGCGTTGGAACTTCATTGCAGACTATACGCCTTTCGTGGATTCCATGGGGTCAGCGCCGTACTTGCGCTCGGGGCGACTCGAAGCGGCGGCTCGATATCTCGGGCTCGCCGAGCGGATATTCCGTGAGAGCGGTAGAGAGCTGCGCGACAGCATTGCACACGAGATCGCGCTCGATCGCATCGACCGGACGATTCATCCGAACGAGCGCGACGCGCCGATGGTGGACGGCGAGCGGCTCGACGCTTACGGCCGATATAGATCTTCCCGTAAGGTCCGTCGGTTCCGTCACGCTTTCGGGGGTTCGTTTGCCCCAGGCGACGAGGTTGACCGCCATGGATTTCCCGAGAACGCAAGGCAGTAGCTTGTCGAGCACTTGTACGGCTGCCGGGTTTGGCATCTTTAAATCGATCGTCATCGAACACGTTTGATTCGCTTTGCACGGCGGTGGCCATGACTGAGCCGAAGGTCGAACGTCGGCCCTTCCAGATGCACGTAATCCGACGGGCTTGCGTCGCCGGGAGGCGGCGTGTCGGTGGTAATCGTACCCGCCGCTTCGCGAGCGAGTCGTCTTATGCGACTGGAAGTCGAGCGTTTCCGTGAGATTCACGGTTTCCTGAAGGCCGGCGGCATCGAGACTTTGCATCTGCCCGCCGATGACGAAACAGCCACTGCCGCCGACGGCCGGGCAGGTCTGATGGTTCGGGCGCTGGGCTCGGCGAGACGCTCGTCTCGATGTGCATGCTTAGCGTGCAATTGGAGGTCGTGCCGCTGATGCAGTTCGTTGCGACGGCGACGTTCGGGTTGGACGTCAGCGATGTTGGCGGCACCGTGTTGTAGTTGACCGGTCCGACGGGATTGCGTCCATCTTCGGACCGCCGTGAATCGCGTATCCACAATGAACGCGACGACCAAAATAAGTGCGTTTATGGAAATGCTGCCCCAGTTTGGACGCATCGTGCGGGCTCCTTTTCTTTTGCGATCAAGCACCTTATGAAACGGACGTTTGGAACTCTTCGGAGACGAGACACTCCGCAAACGCTGCGATTTCAGCGTCCATTTGCGTGCGCACGCTCTGAGCGATAGCCTCCCGAATCAAGCGTTTGGTTTCGCGCACGGCAAGGGGCGGGAGCGCGGCGAGCTTCGCCGCCGCAGCCCGGGCGGTTTCGTCGACGCAATCGTCGGCGACGACTTCGGTGACGAGGCCGGCTGCAAAAGCCTGGCCGGCGCCGAAAAACTCGCCGGCGAGCAGCATCCACGACGCGCGCACGCGCCCCACGGTCAGCGGCAAGAGCAGCGACGAGCCGGCTTCGGGAACCAGCCCCAACCGCGTAAAGGGAAGACGAAAGCGCGCCGACGTTCCCGCGAAAACGGCGTCGGCGTGAAGCAGCATTGTCGTGCCCACGCCGACCGCGTTACCGCGAACCGCCGCCACGAGCGGCTTAGAGAAATCGGCGAGACGCGTCAGAAACTCGACGATCGCATCGAGCGCGGTGCGATCGCCGGAGGCCGACGCTCGGGTGAAATCGCGGAGATCGTTGCCCGCGGTGAAATCGTTTCCGCCGCAAATCACGGCTACGCGGACGGCATCGTCGCGATCGAACGCTTCGAGCGCCTCGGCCATCGCCACGTACATCGCGGTGTTGAGCGCGTTCTTCTTTGCGGGGCGGTCGATGCGAATCTCGCCAACGCCCGAATCCGCCGAAACGATAATTTCCGCGGGCATGGGGCATCGTTCGACGCTTGCTTGAGCGGACCCTTAGCTCATGCGCGATTTGGAAACATGTCGCCGTCGTCGGCCGAAAGGAAGTCGAGCAGCGGCATCTCGGGCGGAAGCGTCTGCGCGATCGGATACTTGGCAACCCATGCGGGATCGTCGATCCGGTCGGCGATCGTACGCCCTTCCAGCGCAGCATTGATCTCCGCATAGCGCGCCGGGTCGGTGTGCTCGCGGACCCACGCCGCGACGTCCTCGTCGGAGTTCGCGCGGGCTACCGCGTCGCGTATCTCTTCCTCCGCAATGCCGAGCCCTTCCAGTAAGCGCGTGCTGAAGCCGGGGATTTGATAGCTTCCGAGGCTGCCGCCCGGTAGGGTCGCTCGAAGCTTGTCGACGGTGCGCGCCAGCATGAAGAGATCGAGATCCGCCAAGGGCAGGCGGGGTCCGCGCGGAGGGCGACGGGTGAGGTCGAGGCTTTCCATGGCGCCCCCTTCGCCCCCGGGGTGCGGGACGTCTTTGCGCAGCCGCCTTTGTGGCACGCACGGGCCTCAAGAGGGGTTGATAATGGTGACTGAAAAAATCAGGCTCCCCGCGTGTCCGCGGGATTTCTGTGTGGAGGGACTCTTTGTCAACCGTAGTCGACCGTGGCCTCGAAGGCGTCGTCGTAGGAACCACTCATCTCAGCAACGTCGAAGGCGCCATCGGCCGCCTGACGTATCGCGGTTACGATATTGACGATCTCGCACCGAGTGCGACGTTCGAAGAAATCGTTCACCTCTTGCTGTACGGCTATCTGCCGAACCGGGCCGAACTAGAAACGCTCAAGCGCGAATTGGGCTCGCGGCGCACGCTGCCCGAACCATTGATCAGCTCGATGCAGAACGTTCCGAAGACGGCGTGGCCGATGGACGTGCTGCGCACGATCGTCAGCGGGCTTTCCCTCTTCTCGCCGGTCGACGCGCGCGGCGAGCACGTTTCCGACGTGCACGTGGCCATCGAACTCATCGCGAAGATGCCGACGATCGTGGCCGCGTGGGATCGCATCCGCCGCGGGCTCGATCCGATCGAGCCGCGTACCGACCTGTCGCAGGCGGCGAACTTCCTCTATATGCGTTCGGGCAAGGTTTCCAACGGCGTCGAAGCCGACGCGCTCGACACGTATTTCGTGCTGCTCGCAGACCATTCGTACAACGCATCGACCTTCTCGGGGCGCGTCACCGCTTCGACGCGCGCCGACCTCTACGCCTCGATCACGGCCGCGCTCGCCACGCTGCAGGGCGACCTTCACGGCGGCGCTGCGACGGCCGCGTTCCGCGCACTCAAGGAAGCAGGCACGCCCGAGAACGCCGAACGCTACGTGCGCGACGCGCTCGCACGGAACGAACGCATCATGGGCATGGGCCATCGCGAATACAAGGTTCGCGATCCGCGCGCGCGCCATCTCGAAGCGATGGCGAAGAAACTCTCGGAGCAACAGGGCAACAGCCCCTGGTACGAGATCGCGCACCGGCTTGAAGAAGCGAGTCGCAAGGTACTGCAAGAGAAGAAACCCGACAACACGATCTACGCCAACGTCGATTTCTATACCGCGCCGGTGTTGGCGGATTTGGGTATCCCGGGCGACGAGTTCACCTGTCTCTTCGCATGCGGGCGCGTCGCCGGTTGGACCGGCCACGTGCTCGAGCAACTCGCCGACAATCGCTTGATTCGGCCGCAGGCCACCTACGACGGTCCACCACCGGGTCCGTACGTGCCGCTGGAGAAGCGCGAGTCGAACGGGGCAAGGAATTGAGAAAGCCGCCGCGGTGTTGGTGATCCCGGCGATCGACCTGCGCGGCGGCAAATGCGTCCGCATGCGCCAGGGCGATCCCTCGACCACCGCGGCCTACGACGACGACCCGGTCGAGCGCGCCATGGACTTCGTTGGCGACGGCGCACAGCGACTGCACGTGATCGATCTGGACGGCGCGTTCGGATCGGGTGAGAATCTCGCGGCCGTGCGGGCGATTTGCACGGCCGTCGACGTTCCGGTGCAAATGGGGGGCGGCTTGCGTAATCTCAAGCACGCCGAAACCGCATTTACCGCCGGCGTTTCGGAGATTATCCTCGGGACGCTGCTGGTCGAAGACGAACGGCTGGCGCGCCACATCGCCGGGCGTTTCCCCGGCAAGGTCATTGCCGGCATCGACGCACGCGGATCGCAGGTAGCGACGCACGGCTGGCAAGAGCGCACGCCCGTCGACCGCGACGCGCTCGTGCGCCGCGTCGCGCAGTGGGGCATCGGGCGCGTTATTTTCACCGAGATCCGCCGCGACGGGATGGGCGAAGGCTACGACATCGACGCGCTCAACGCGGTCGCCGGTGCGGCCGAAGTGGCCGTAACCGCTAGCGGCGGCGCGCGCAACATCGACGATTTGCAGACCCTAAAGCGCTCGGTTCCGGCGCGAGTCGATTCGTGCATCGTCGGCAGCGCGCTCTACACCGGAACCATCGAACTCAAAGACGCGATCGCCGCCGTCGCCTAGCGCGCTACTCTTCGTAGACGCGCGGAATTTCGGACGGCAGGCGCGCGACGATTTCGTAGTTGATCGTCTCGGCCCAGTTCGCCCAATCGTCGGCGCCCACGTACGCGTCGCCGTCGCGGCCGATCAGCGTGACCTTCGAACCGGGATGCGCACCGGGGGCGGCGCCCAGGTCGATCTCGGTGAGATTCATCGCGACGCGACCGACGATCGGACAGAGCGCACCGTCGACCAGGAACGCCCCCCGGTTGGAGAGCGCGCGCGGAACGCCGTCGCCGTAGCCCGCCGGCACGACGCCAATGCGCATGTCGCGCGGCGCATGGTAACTCGCGCCGTAGCCGATCGGCGAGCCTGCTGGAACCGATCGCACGACGACGATCTCCGATTCGTACGAGAGAGCGGGCTCGAGCGCGATGCCGTTGGAGTCGGCGGCTTCGCGCGTCGCTTTCGACGGCCACAGTCCGTAGAGCGCGATCCCGAACCGCGAGAGGTCGAGGCGCGTCTGCGGCCAGAGAATCGCGGCGGCCGACGCAGCGATGTGCCGAAGCGGCACGATGCTATGGCGTTCGAAGAGCGGTTCCGCCGCGGCCAGCGCGCGCTCGAACGTTTCGAGTTGATGCATCGTGTAGGGCGAGTCGAGTTCTTCAGCCGACGACAGGTGCGAAAAAACGCCCGCGATTTCGATCTCCGACACGTGAAGGTAATCCTCGATCGCGTCGGCGAGCTCGTGCGGCTCGAATCCGAGGCGGTTCAACCCGGTGTTGACTTTGACGTGCACCGGCGCGCGGGTCTGGCGCTTGCGCGCGGCGTTGGCGAGCCGGCGCGCGAACTCGCCGGCGTCCCATAAGGCGACGTCGAGCTTTGCGGCCATGACGTCGTCGAGGGCGTCCGGCGCAACCGGACCGAGCACGAGAATCGGCTTGCTGATGCCGCCCTCGCGCAGCGCGACCGCTTCCTCGAAAGCGTAGACGCAGATGCGCCGCGCCAGCGGCTCCGCCGCGCGCGCCGTTTCGAGCAGGCCGTGTCCGTACGCGTTGCTTTTCACGACGAATGCGGCGTGCTTCGGTCCGACCATGTCGCGCAGCAGTTGTGCGTTGGCGCGGATCGCGCGCAGCGAGATGCGCAGATGGCCGATCACGCCGGCCGCGATTGCAGGGCCCGCACCACGAAGGCGACCGGAACTCCGAAAAAGAGCGCGTGCGCGATCAGGTCGTTGATGAAGGCGTTGGGCGTCGGGGGATAGATGAAGTTGCCGTCGGCCAGCAGGATCACTTGCATGATCGTGTACACGATGAGTCCGTACACGATCCCGGCGACGAACCACCGACGGGTCGTCGCCGGATGCATCACGGCGATGTAGGCGTAGCCCGCAGCCCAGCCGATGCTCACGACGACGTGAAATGCAGCGCCGATCGCTGCCGTCCCGGGATCGGCGAGCGCGGATTTACCGAACACCGTCGATGCGATCCACTGCCACATCCCGCCGATGGTCTCGCCGTGCGGCAGCAGCGTCGTGGCCCACAGGTAGAGGTCGAAGAGGACGGCCCCGGTCAGCCCCGCCAGCAGCGCCTGCGCCGCGACGCGACCCCAAGAAACGCGCGCGCTCGTCGTCATGGCGCTGGGGATTCGACCAGCCCCACAAAGCGCCCGCAGTTGCCCGCTTCGTCTTCCGGCGTCTCCAAGCAACCTCTAGGCATCGAAAGGTAGAGTATCGGCATGATGCCCGACCGCTCCTTACGGGAGCCGAACGAGGTGGTCATTTGGACGGCGACGAGCCTCTTGGCCGTGGTCGTCGGGCTGGGAACGGCCTTTTTCTTATGGCTCTCCCTGCACCGAAGCGATCGTCCCTTCGTCGCCGAGGGCGCGGTCGTCAGCCTCAGTCTGGGCTTGGTCCTTATCGGGCTCGGAAGTCAGCGTTTCCTCACGCGCATCTTTTTCGTGCTGCTTGCCGTCGCGCTCGCCCTCGCCTACGCGCTGGGCGGCCCGGAGTTCGCTCGCCTGGCCCCTTGACGGGCCCCTTGCACTCCCCGCCTCGGTTTGCTAAGATGGCACGGCTAGCGCTCTCGCGCTGAGAGTGCTAATACCCTGTAGAGACAGCTTTGGGAGGTTGGTTATCCGTGAATCTCAAGCCTTTGCACGATAACGTGGTTATCGAGCACGTCGAACAAGACGACAAGACGACGGGCGGTATTTTCCTGCCCGATACCGCCAAGGAAAAGCCTCAAGAAGGCATGGTGCGGGCGGCCGGTGACGGCCGCGTGCTGGACAACGGCACGAAACTCGGCATGAGCGTCAAGGTCGGCGATCGCGTTCTGTATCGCAAATATTCGGGCAGCGAAGTCAAGATCGACGGCACCGAATATCTCATCATTCCCGAAAAAGATATCCTCGCCGTCGTCGACAAAGTGCCGGCCGGCGTCTAAGGAGTTTTGAAACTTTATCATGGCAGCAAAGCAACTCGTTTTTGACGAAAACGCGCGCCGGGCGCTGGAGCGCGGCGCCAACATCCTTGCGGACGCGGTCAAGGTTACGCTCGGACCGAAAGGACGCAACGTCGTCCTCGATAAGAAATTCGGCTCGCCGACGATCACCAACGACGGCGTGACGATCGCGAAGGAAATCGAACTACCCGACGTCTTCGAGAACATGGGCGCTCAGCTCGTGAAGGAAGTCGCCTCGAAGACCAACGACGTCGCCGGCGACGGTACCACCACGGCGACCGTACTCGCCCAGGCGATCATCCGCGAAGGCCTTCGCAACGTGACGGCCGGAAGCAATCCGTTGCAGATCAAGCACGGCATCGAGAAAGCCGTGGAAATCGCCGTCAAAGAGATGGAATCGTTCAAGAAGAACGTCGACACCAAAGAGAAGATCGCGCAAGTCGCATCGATCTCCGCCAACGACACGGAAATCGGAGAGCTCGTAGCGCTCGCGATGGAGAAGGTCGGCAAAGACGGCGTCATCACGGTCGAAGAGTCCAGAACGCTCAAGACGGAAGTCGAGACCAAGGACGGCATGCAGTTCGACAAGGGCTACATCTCGCCGTACATGGTAACGGACTCCGAGCGCATGGAAGCCGTACTCGACGACCCGTACATCCTCGTTACCGAGCGTAAGATCTCGGCCATCGCCGACATCCTTCCGCTGCTCGAGAAGGTCGTTCAGATGCAGCGGCCCTTGCTCATCATCGCCGAGGACATCGAAGGCGAAGCTCTCGCGACGCTGGTAGTGAACAAGCTGCGCGGCACGTTCACGTCGGTCGGCGTGAAGGCCCCCGGCTTCGGCGATCGCCGCAAGGAGATGCTCAAAGACATCGCCACGCTCACCGGAGCAGAGGTGATCTCCGACGAGTTGGGACTCAAACTCGACAAGGTTACGCAGGAACAGCTCGGCAAAGCCAAGCGCGTCACGGTGACCAAGGAAGAGACGACCATCGTCGACGGCGGCGGCAAGCAGGACGCGATCAAAGGCCGCATCGAGATGATCAAAAAGCAGATTGAGGACACCGACTCGGACTTCGATCGCGAGAAACTGCAGGAGCGGCTCGCGAAGCTCTCCGGCGGCGTCGCGGTCATTCAAGTCGGCGCGGCAACTGAGACCGAACTCAAAGAGAAGAAGCATCGCATCGAGGATGCCCTCAGCGCGACCCGTGCGGCCGTGCAAGAAGGCATGATCCCCGGCGGCGGCAGTTCGCTCGTGCATGCGGTCAAGGCGATCAACAAGTACGAACCGCCGAAGACCAACGGTCACGCCTCGACGTGGGCCGACGAGAAGATCGGCATTCAAATCGTGCGTAAGGCGCTCGAGGAACCGTTGCGGCAGATCGCCGAGAACGCGGGCTTCGAAGGCTCCGTTCAGGTGAACAACGTGCGCTCGAAGAGTGCGCCTTTCGGCTTCGATGCCATGACCGGCGAAGTCGTCGACATGTTCGAAGCGGGGATCATCGATCCGCTCAAAGTAACGCGAGCGGCGCTGCAAAACGCGGCTTCGATCGGAGCGCTGATTCTGACGACCGAAACCCTGATTGCCGACAAGCCCGAGCCGAAGAAAGAGCCTGCCGGCATGCCCGGCGGCGGCATGGGCGGCTACGACATGATGTAGCTTCCGGTGTCATCCTGAGCGGAGGCGCGAAGCCGTGTCATCCTGAGCGGAGGCGCGAAGCGCCGAAGTCGAAGGACGAAGGACGAAGGACAACGGATAGAGGCCCGGCGGTAAACGCCGGGCTTTTTCTATCTGCATAGAGCGTCACTACGACGCTCCGTAACGCGCTAAGCCGACTGCCCCGGGGACGTACGCGATCGTCGTGTCGCATTCGGAATACGTAACCACGGCCTATCCTGGCATCGTCGTCAGTGCGGATGTTGGGACGCCGATTTCGCTGAGCGTACGTCGAAACTTCAGTCTCGTGGATTTTGCCGTCCGCCCTTTAGGATATCTCATTCGGCCGGGACCGTCTGCGGACGTCTACGCACTTTCGCGTTCCTCGAATCCATTTTACGATTTCACGGCAGGTCCGATGAATCCAATGCACTTCGTGCCGGGCGTCACGTTTGGGGCTGGTCTAATACTCGCTCGGTAGCCGGCAGGCCGGAGGCGGCCAGGGTAATTGGCGCGGGGCGCCGGAAATAGACGCTTCCATGCCCAAGCGCTCGGTCAACGATTTCACCATTCGGGTGGCGACGGTCAACGGCTCAGGCAGCCAATCTTCGAACCTCGTCATCACCAACGCCATCTTGCGGCTCGGTATCCCGGTCGCGCCCAAGAACGTGTTCCCATCGAACATCGAGGGTCTGCCGACCTGGTTCGACATCCGCGTCACCGCCAAGGGGTATCAGTGCCGGACGCGCGACGTCGACGTGCTGGTCGCGCTCAACACAACGACTTGGCAGAGCGACGTCGCCGGCGTCAAGCCGGGCGGCGCGATCATTCATGAAGAGGCGTTCCCGGTCTCGGGCGCCACGTTGCGCGACGACGTGACGTACTACGCCGTTCCGTTCGCGCAACTCGCCAAAGAGCGCTTCGCCGACAAAGGCGACCTGCGCAAATACCTGATGAACATGATCTACGTCGGGGCGCTCGCGCACTTGCTCGACATCCCGGCCGAGACGCTCGAGGAGGGGCTCAAGGCACAGTTCCGCTCGAAACCGGCTGCGGTCGAGTTAAACATGACCGCGATCGGCGTCGGGCTCGAGTACGCGCGCGAGCACTTCGAGAAACGCGATCCGTACCGTTTGGAGCGAATGACCGGCAAGACCGACGGCCTGCTCTTTATGGAAGGCAATCGCGCTGCAGCGCTCGGCTGCGTCATGGGCGGCTGCACGGTCGCGGCCTGGTATCCGATTACGCCGTCATCGTCGTTGTGCGAATACTTCATCGACTATTGCGAACGCTTTCGCGTCGACAAGGAGACGGGCGAACACAAATACGCGATCGTACAAGCCGAGGACGAGTTGGCCGCCGCCGGAATGGTCTTCGGCGCCGGCTGGGCGGGCGCACGGGCGATGACCTCGACGTCGGGCCCCGGGATTTCGTTGATGGCGGAGTACGCAGGGTTCGGATATTTCGCCGAGGTTCCGGGCGTGATTTTCGACGTGCAGCGTGCCGGGCCATCGACCGGCTTGCCGACCCGGACGATGCAGGGCGACGTCGCGTTCGCCTACACGCTGTCGCACGGCGACACGAAACAGGTCGTACTGCTGCCGGCGACCGTCCGGGAAGCGTATGAGTTCGCGATGGAAGCCTTCGACTTGGCCGACCGCTTTCAAACGCCGGTCTTCGTGCTGAGCGACCTCGATCTCGGAATGAACTCGTGGCTGACGCCGCCGCTGCCGTATCCGGAGAAATCGTTCGAGCGCGGGAAGGTGCTCACCGCAGAAGATCTCAACCGGGTGCCGTCGTGGGGACGCTACCGCGACGTCGACAAGGACGGCATTCCGTATCGCACGCTTCCCGGCACGAAGCACCATAACGCGGCGTTCTTCACGCGCGGCACCGGACACGACGAAGAGGCGCGCTACTCCGAACTGCCCGAAGTGTGGAAGCGCAACCTCGACCGTTTGGTGCGCAAGCACGAAACCGCGAGCACTGCCGTCCCGGCCCCGGTCGTGCAAGGAAAAGGGCATCGCATCGCGATCCTCGCGTACGGCACGACCCATCACGCCGTCGTCGAAGCGCGCGACCGGCTGCGTGACGAGGGGCTCGACGTCGATTACCTGCGCGTGCGCGCGCTGCCGCTCTCACCGGAGATCGCGCCGTTCATCCAGCGTCACGACCGCGTCTACGTCGTCGAGCAGAACCGCGACGGCCAACTCTACGGTATCCTGCGCACCGAGCTGCCGACGCACTTGGTTCAGCGTCTCGAATCCATCTGTCACTATAACGGCGTCCCAATCGACGCCCACGCCATCATCGATCCTCTGCTCGAGGCCGAGCGTGCGCCGGCCGTCGTGGCCGAGTGAGGGTAGTTCTTACATGACCGTCAACCTGATCGGACTCACGCGAGAAGTCTACAAGGGCCTGCCGACGACGCTCTGCGCCGGCTGCGGGCACAACTCGATCACCAACCATCTCATCAAGGCGCTCTACGAATACGGCGTCGAGCCGCACAAACTGGCGAAGATGAGCGGGATTGGCTGCTCCTCCAAGACGCCGGCGTATTTCGTCGAGCAGGCGCACGGTTTCAACAGCCTGCACGGCCGGATGCCTTCGGCCGCCACCGGAGCGAAGGTCGCCAACCGCGAGCTTTCGGTGCTCGGCATCAGCGGCGACGGCGATACCGCCAGCATCGGCATCGGCCAATACTGCCACATGATCCGCCGCAACGTCGACCTCACGTATCTGATCGAGAATAACGGCTGCTACGGCTTGACGAAGGGCCAGTTCTCCGCCACCGCCGACGTCGGATCGACGCAAAAAGGCGGCAAGGTCAACGAGTACTCGACGATCGACGTCTGCGGCCTGGCGATCGAGCTCGGCGCGACGTTCGTGGCGCGCTCGTTCTCCGGCGATGGCAAACAGCTCGTTCCGCTGCTGATGGCCGCGTTCTCCCATCGCGGCACGTCGATCATCGACATCGTCAGCCCGTGCGTCACGTTCAACGACCACGCGGGCTCGACCAAGAGCTACGCCTACGTGAAGGATCACGACGTCGTCTTGCATACCGCCGATTACATTGCGGGCGGCCGGGAGATAACGGTTGATTACGAGCCCGGCAGCGCGCACGACGTGGAACTGGAGGACGGATCGCACATCGTGCTGCGCAAACTCGACGTCGATTACGATCCGACCGATGCGATGCAGGCGCTGCGCACCATCCACGACGCAAACTCCCGCGGCGAGTTCGTCACCGGCCTACTCTACGTCGATACGAAGTCGCACGATCTCTGCGAGCGCGAGCGCTTACCCCTCGCGCCGCTTTCGTCGCTGGAAGAGGAAGCGCTGCGGATCGATCGCGACGACTGGGAAAAATTGATGCGCCCGTAATCAGGATTCGGAGGAGACACGCCATGCTCGACCGTTGCACTCGAATAGGTGTTTTCACCCTCGCGCTCGCGGCGAGCGCGGTCGCAAGCGCGCTCGCCGTCGCGGGCCACGGTCCGGTCTGGAGCGCGACTTATATCGCCGCCTACAATCCGCTCTGGAACGGGGGCGTGCCGTATTCGGGCGAGATGAAACTGACCTTCAACCACGGCATCATCAGCGGTACGTACAGCTCGATGTCGACGCGTCCCGACCCGCTCTACGGACGGATCATCAACGTCACCGGTACCGTGCAGCATGGAAACGTCAACCTCGACATCGGCGGTATCAGCGGATTCACGGTACGCGGCACGATCTCGAGCACTGGAGAGATCTCCGGGACCGCGACGCAGAAGGGACACATGTACCGCTTTCTCGCCAAAGTGAAATCGTCGCCTTGACGGTCGCGCCGGCGATCGGCACCCGGAACTGGGTCGCGTTCATGCTGCTGAGCGCGACCTTTTTCATGCTGCTCGTAGACTTCTCGATCGTCTCGATCGCGCTGCCGTCGATGGAGGCCGAGCTGCGCATGAGCGCGAGCCAAGGCCAGTGGATCGTCAGCACGTACGCCATCTTCCTGGCGGGTTTTCTTATGCTCACCGGACGATGCGCCGATCTCTATGGCCGTTATCGCTTCTTCATCGCGGGTCTGGTGCTCTTTACCGTCGCGTCGTTCGCCGGCGGCTTCGCGCGCGACGGAACCTTCCTCATTACGATGCGCGCGTTGCAGGGACTGGGTGCGGCGCTCGTCAACCCGGCGGCGCTCGCGATCGTGCTCTCGATGTTTCCGGCCGGTCCCCAGCGCTCGCGCGCGGTGGCGTTGTGGGGAACGATCGGCAGTGCCGGCATCGCCGCGGGCATGCTCTTCGGCGGAGTGCTCGTGCAGTATCTTGGCTGGCGCTCCGTGCTCTACGTCAACGTGCCTTTCGCGATCGTCATTCTTGCGGCCACGCCGTTCTTCATCGCGCGCGATCGGGGTGCGGCGGCTCGACCGAAACTCGACGTCGCGGGTGCGGTGCTCCTGACGACGGCGCTCGTAACCTTCGTCTATACGATCGAGTCAATTCCCACTCGCGGTTTTTCGTCACCCGCCACGCTCTACGGCTTCGCGATCACGGTCGTCGTCTTCGCCGGCCTTGCACTGGTCGAGCGGCGCGCTGCGGTTCCGATCCTGTCGCCTGGATTGCTCCGCTACCCCGATCTCCTGGCCGGCGCGAGCGTCGTCATGCTGCAGCCGATGTCGTACGCCGGCGTGATGGTTTTTGCGTCGGTCTACGTCCAGCGCGTCTCCGGCTATTCGCCGCTGCTCGCGGGGTTGGCGTTCTTACCCTCGTCGCTCATGATCTCGTTTATCGCGGCACCGCTGACGATGCGGCTCGCGCGCGCGATCGGCGTGCGTACGATGGGCATCGTCACGAGCGTCGTGATGATCGCCGGCGAAGCGATTCTGCTCTTTATGCAGCCGTCGTCCTCGTACTGGGCCGCGATCTTTCCGGCCACCTGCATCGGGGGATTCGGCGGCATGCTTGCGTACCAGAGCGGCATGATTGCCGGGCTCGCGCACGTTGACGAAGCCGACGAAGGAAGCGCGTCGGCGGCGCTGAGCTTTGCGCTGCAACTCGGCATCGGTTTCGGCGTGGCCTTCGGAGCGGCGGCCCAGGAACTGCGAACGAGTGCGCTGCTGCATGTGGGGGCAACGCAGACTGCGGCGCTCGCCGGAGGCCTGCATGCCGCATTCTGGGTTTCGGTGGCGATCGGCGTCGCGACGTTGTTCGCCGTGTTCGGTCTACGTCACGCGGGCGACGCGGAGGTCCCGCTGCGGCACTACGTTCCCTTCGGCCGGCTACATCACCGCGCGGTCACTCGGTAGCGCCGCCGGTCTCGGAGCTTCCTAGCTGCTTCTCCAGGATCGCCGTGAGCGTGCGCTCGACGCGCCGCAATGCCGCGTTCTCGACACGCGCGTCATCGAGACTCTTGCGCAAGGCCTGAGCGCGCAGATGATCGTACGCGAACGCGGCGGCCCTGGCGAGAGCCCGCAAACTGCGTCGCTCGTTTGGGTCGAGGTCTTCGCCGCCGCTATGTGCGCCGTAGAGCGCGAACGCATCGAGCCGGTTACCGACCGCGACCGGTACGGCGTAGATCGGCTGCCGGTTATCGGAGGGAATATCGGAGCGCGGCCATCGCAGGTCGGTGAGATGCGTGGCGCGCAGTTCGGCGCGCAGGCGCACGACGAGATGGTCGTCGAGGTCGAGCCCGGCGGCATCCTGCGTGCTCCATCCTTCGGCTCGCATGCGTTCGTAGCGCGATTCGTCGTCGCCGAGCACGAAAATGGCTGCCGATGCCAGATCGAGCGCGTCGGCGGGCTCTTCGACGAGCATGTCGGCGACGATCTCGGTCGAAACGGCGTGCGGCAGCGTGAGGGCGGCGCGCTTGAGCCTCGCTTCGGCGAGATGACGCCGCCGAAAGAGAACGAGCTCGACGAACCTGTCGAGACGGTTGTGCAGCGCGTTGAGCGACAAGCCGAGCGCGAGTGCGGCAACGATTTCGAGAATCGATGCCAGACCGTTGTGTTCGAGCAGCTTTCCGACGAAGAACTCGATCAGCGTGAAGATAAGGACGGCGAAGATGGTCAAAATGCTGTAGACCAGCGTGCGGCCAACGATGAAGCTCACGTCGATGACGCGATGCCGAACGACCGCATAGGCGACCGCCCCGGCCAGGAGTATCGCCGCGACCGGAAAGGCGAAGTATGACAGCAGGAGGATACGAGCGCTGCTTGTCGCGATGGGAACGTACTGCGTTGCCGCTCCGGTCACGATGGTCAGAACGAACGCCAGCAACGCGGGGGTCAGGCGGCTGCGCATGCTCGCGCTGCTGATTGCGAAGGTCGTCACGAGCGCGATCAGCCCGGCGATGCTGGGGACGGTCGGCGCGAGGTAGTCTTCCGTGAGCAGCATCCAGCTCGGCGGCGGCACCGTTCCGAAGAAGATCGTGAAGACCACGTACAGATACACCGCCGCGATTGCAACGCCGCACGGCGCGGCAATCCGGTCGATGAACCGGTTGAAGCCGTGCGGCTCGTCGCTGGGAAAGCGGCTGGCAAAAATCATGATGCCGGCAAACTGCAGCGCGTCGAGGAGTGTCGTGAAAATTTCGCACGAAAGCGATACGGGAACGGCCGACTCGTGTTCCCATTCCACCAGTACGTCGGGCAGTAAGATGGGCAGCGCGATCAGCGCGAATCCCCACGTCATGCGGCTGGGACGAAGGAGCACGAGCACCAGACTCACCGCACCGAGCGCGAGTCCGGCGATGGCGAACGCGATGTTCGTCAGCGCGTATGCCGAAGGCAGTTGCTCGGCCACCAGCGTGACCGGGCGTGGGCGCCCGCGGTGAACGACCGTGAAATGCATCGTCGTCCCGGGCGCGACGAGTTGGCCGGAAAGCGAGTTAAGACGGCCGAGCACGGAGAGCGACGCGAACGGAATCACGTCGCCCGCTTCGATCCCCGCTTTGGCGGCCGGCAATCCCGCTTCAACCGAAGCGACGGTCGTGCCGTCGAGCCCGACGGTATAGCCGTACTCCGCGACCGGCTGAGTGAAGGTCGCGAGCGTCGTCGCGAATGCGGCGAGTTCGTAGGCGGCGATGAGCGTGACGACGGCGATGCGCAAAAACCGCACGCTATCGAGTCTCCTGCGCGACCGGCGCTCGGCGGCGGTGCCACGCGGTGAAGAGTGCGTAGGCCGGCAGCCCGCTCAAGAGAATGCCTAATCCGATCGAGGTAGAGAGCGGCGATTTCACGAGCACGTCGCCGACGATGCTCCACGCGGCGACCAGAAAGATTCCCGTCGTCCACGGATGGCCCGGCATGCGATACACCGGCTCGGACGCGCTCGGATCGCGGGCGTCTCGGTTTCGGAAGACGATGAGCGCGATCGCCGCCAAACCGAAGAAGACGTAGTCGACGCTCGTCACGTAGTTAAGGATTTGATCGTAGCGGCCGGAAAGCGTGATGATGCCGGCGACACACCCTTGGAGCAGAATCGCGAGAACCGGAACGTGCGTGCGCGGATCGATCCACGCCAGTTGCTTGAAGAACGTTTTGTCGGCAGCCATTTGAAAGTAGACGCGCGGCGACGTGAGGATTTGATTGCTGAGAAACCCGAGCGTCGAGATCGCCACGATCGCCGCCATGACGCGCGCGCCGACCGGGCCGAAGGCCAGTTGCGCCACCGCCGACGCGGGCGTCGTCGTCGCGGCCAAACCGCCCGCACCGAGCACGCGCAGACAGACCGCATTGACCGCGAGGTAGAGCACGACGACGCTGAGGACGCCGATCACCATGCCGCGAGCCAGCGTCCGCGCGGGATTCTTGAGTTCGGCCGACATGAACGTCGCCGTCTGCCAGCCGCTGTAGGCGAAGAGCACCGGAACCATCGCCAATCCCATGGCCGCAATCGTCGCGCCGCCGCGGAACGGATGAACCGGCGCGCTGCCCGCGACGTGCGGCGCGAACAAACCCACTACGACGAATCCGCCGATCGCCGCGATCTTCACGAGCATGAAGCCGTTCTGCGCTGACGCGCCCGCGCGCACGCCGAGCGCGTTGACGAACGTGAACGCCGCGATCGCGATGACGCCGAGGCCCTTCGTCGAGACGTGAAGCCCCGTCAACGGTTCGAAATAGTTCGAGAATGTGACGGCGGCCGCGGCCATGCCGCCGCTTTGGGAGACGAGCAGCAGCGTCCAGCCGTACATGAACGCCAACGCCGGATGAAACGCCTCGCGCATGTATGCATAGAGTCCGCCGTCGTTGGGCCGGCGCGCGGCGAGTTCGCCGAAGACCCCTCCGCCGAGTAAGGCGATCGCGCCGCCGGCGATCCAGACGGCCATGATCAGCGGCGCCGACGGAATAAAGGCGGCGACGACCGAGGGGTTCATGAAAATGCCCGAGCCGACGATTCCGCCCATGACGATCAGGGCGGCGTCGCGGGTCCCAAGTCGTCGCAAGAGTGTGGACAATTGTTCCTTCCCTATGGCAGCGGCGTGACGGCGCCGTTGCGCGAGGTGAGAACGAACGACATACGCGCGGCCGGCATGTCGAACTCGTCGAGCACGTAATTGACGGGATCGTACCATAGCGTTCCCGGTTTTCCGTCGAGGCCCACCTGCGTCGAAACGTCCGCCGCCGGCACGCGCTTCGGACGGGCGGCCGTGCCCGGCGCCGCCGTCAACGTTACCGTCGGAGAACCGAAGAAGAGGTTGGCGAGCGTCAAGCGATTCGCCGGGGCCGCGTGCAGCAGCGCGGGCAGTTGAAAGAAGCTCGCCACGAACATATCGAAGACGGCGAACGGTGCGTCCGCCGGCGCCGTGAGCGTGGTCTTCTTGCCGCCCAGTTCCATCACCGCAGCGTTGCCGTCGATCGCGACCGTCGTGTATGCGTGCCCGTCGACTTCGTCCGCAAACGAACGCGCGACAAAGGTTGTGGCGTCGAACGTGCGCCGAGTGATCTCGGCCGCCTCCATCGGCGATGCGTGTTCGTTGACGAGAACGGCGGCGGGCGTGCGCGTGACGACAATCGTGCTCGTTGCTTCGGCTTTGCCGTTCTCGGCGATTTCGTAGACGTACGTTCCGTTCGGCAGAATGGTTGCGGCGCCGGCGCTCGGCGGCGCGACGGCCAGCGCCGCGGCAAAAAGCGCGCCCGCGACGCGGAGTTGCAGCGGCGCGCTGCGAATAACCCGAGACATGCTTGAAGCCATCGTTCTCTCAGCCCTTACAATCGCGCTGGTTCAGCCGGTCCAAACCGCGATGCCTATGGCTCCGGTTGTTCCGCAGATGCAGCAACCCCTGGATACCGGTGCGTGTCTCGACTCGCCGCGTCCGGTGCCGCACGTGCTCCAGCCTCCGGTCATCCGCAACATGCAGGTCGTCCGCATCGACAAGGTCGAGTCGACGGCGTCGTTGATGCCCGGCGAGACGATCGGTTATCTCTACACGCTCGCCGACGGCTCGTCGTGGCTCGGGCAGCGCGCCGAGCCGTACATGTCGGCCGCGGCGGCCAGCCAGGTCAACCAAGTGCTGTCGTTCACCCACCTGCCGGGCCAGAACGTTTCGAAGTTCCCGCCGCAGATGAACCACGGCGTGGCAACCAAGTACCAGCAGTTTTTTCAGGTCCAGATCCCGCCCACGATGCTGAGTACGCTCAAGATCCAGATCATGCCGTGCGTCGCTTGGCCGCCCGGTCGGCCGTTGCCCGACCCGAGCATGTAGGGGCACTCTTCTTAGCACCCGCCGCATCCGAGTGCTAACATGAGGGGTCTCAGGCAGGGAATGGAGTTCGTTTTGCGAGGCCGGCTCGGAACGTTCGAGCCCAACGCCGATATCTTCGTCGACGACGACGGGCGCCAGGTGGTCGTCGTGATCGAGATCGCCGGAGCCGACCCTGAGTCGCTGCGCGTCGGTTTCGACGAGCAGTACTTGTACGTCCGCGGCCGGCGGCGCGAGGCGGTGCGTTTGCGGCACGGCTCTTTCGTGCAAAAGGAAATCGCGTCCGGCGATTTTAGCCGTCGCATCGCCCTCCCGGTTGCGGTGGAATACGACGGCGCCGTTGCCGACTACGTCGATGGCCTGCTCGTCGTCGCGTTGCCGATTGCCGCCACCGCCTACCGCCGCCCCGCACGCACCGAACTCCACATACTCGTGAAGAGGACCCACATCTGAAGACCATGCCCCAACAGAAGAATACGCCCACAATCGTTCCCGCCAGCGTCATCGGCGTTCTGCCGTTGCAGGAGGCGGTGCTGTTTCCGCACACCGTCATTCCGCTTGCGGTCGTCAAGAAGCCCGGCATTCAACTCGTCGAGGAGGCGTTGCGCGAAGGCAAGCCGATCGGCTTGACGGTGCTCAAAGACCGCGAGGTCGAGAACCCCGGCCCCGACGACGTACAGCGCATCGGGACGATCGGTGTGATTCAGAAGATGCTCAAGGTGCCCGACGGAACATTGCGCTGCATCGTCGCCGGGCAGCAGGTCTTTAAGATCGAGCAGTTCACGCAAGTGTCGCCGTACATGGTGGCCGCGTACACCGAACTTCCCGACGTGACCGTCGAAGACGAGCACCTCGTCGCGATGCAGCGAAACTTGGCTGGTCTTTTCCAGAAGCTGCTCTCCTATCTGCCGCAGGCTCCCCGCGAGATGGAGATGGAGGTGCAGAACATCACCGATCCCGCCGTGCTGACCTACTTCGTCGCGTCGACGATGCGGCTTGAAACGTCCGACCGGCAGGCGCTGCTCGAAGAGCGCGATACCGCCAAACGCATGCGCAAGCTCACGATGCTGCTCACCAAGGAGCTGGAAGTCGTCGAACTGGGACATAAGATCCAGAGCGACATCCAACGCGAGATGGAGAAGAATCAGCGCGAGTTCTATCTGCGCCAGCAACTGCGTGCGATCCAGGAAGAACTCGGTGAGGTCGATCCGCAACTCGCCGAGCTCAACGAGTTGCGCGAGAAGATCGAAGCCGCCGGCATGCCCGAAGACGTAAAGAAGGCGGCCGACCGCGAACTCGACCGTCTTTCGAAAGTGCCGCAAGCCAGCCCCGAATACAGCGTCATCCGCACGTATCTCGACTGGCTGGTCACGCTGCCGTGGAACAGCGAGACGACCGACCATATCGACATCAAGGCGGCGCGCGCGATCCTCGACGAGGATCACTACGATCTCGAAAAGATCAAAGACCGCATCATCGAGTACCTGGCCGTTGGCAAGCTGAAAAAGAAGCTGACCGGTCCGATTCTCTGCTTCGTCGGACCGCCGGGTGTCGGCAAGACGTCGCTCGGCCAATCGATCGCACGCGCGATGGGACGAAAGTTCGCCCGTCTCTCGGTCGGAGGCGTGCGCGACGAGGCCGAGATCCGCGGTCACCGACGCACGTACATCGGCGCGATGCCGGGCACGATCGTGCGCGCCATCCGCGATGCCGGCAAGAAGAATCCGGTGCTGATGATCGACGAAATCGACAAAGTCGGCGCCGATTTCCGCGGCGATCCCCAGTCGGCGCTGCTCGAAGTGCTCGATCCCGAGCAGAACAACAACTTCCGCGACCACTATCTCGATTTGCCCTTCGACCTGTCACAAGTGCTTTTCATTTGCACCGCCAACAGCCTCGACACGATCTCGCCGCCGCTGCGCGACCGTATGGAGATCATCGCGCTGCCCGGCTATACGGAGATGGAAAAAGTGCAGATCGCCAAGCGCTATTTGCTCAAGAAGCAGCGCAAGGCCAACGGTCTGAAGGAGACGCAGGCGCAAATTAGCGACTCGGCGCTGCGCGCGATCGTCAACGACTACACGCGCGAAGCCGGCGTGCGTAACCTCGAACGCGAGATCGGCACCGTTTTCCGTAAGATCGCGCGCAAGATCGCCGAAAATCCGCGGTACAAGGCGCGCATCAAGCCCGAAGGTCTCGTCGAGTATCTCAGCAAGCCGCGCTTTTTCAACGAAGTGCGCAAGCGGGTTGCCTCGCTCGGCGTCGCGACCGGGTTAGCCTACACGCCCGTCGGCGGCGACATCCTGTTCATCGAAACGCAAGTGATGCCGGGTTCCGGAAAACTCGTCCTTACCGGCCAGCTCGGCGACGTGATGAAAGAGAGCGCCCAGGCCGCTGTATCGTTCCTGCGCTCGCGCTTGAGCGAGTTGGGATTGCCCGACGATTACTTCGCCAAACACGATCTCCACGTGCACGTTCCGGCCGGCGCCACACCCAAGGACGGACCGTCGGCCGGCATCGCGCTCGCTACGTCGATCGCATCGATTCTCACCGGCTTCAAGGTCGATCCGAACCTCGCGATGACCGGCGAGATTACGCTCACCGGCCAAGTGCTGCCGATCGGAGGCCTCAAGGAAAAGGTGCTCGGCGCCAAACGTGCGGGCATCGGCAAGATTCTGTTGCCCAAGCGTAACGAAGTCGACCTCGAGGACATTCCTAGGGAGGTCCGCGACACGATGACGTTCGTTCCGGTCGAGGAACTCTCGGAAGTCCTCCATCACGCGCTCGGCAAGCGGATAATCTCGCCGGTACCGTTGGGCGGAGAAAGCTCGGAGAACAGCAACGTCGTGCCGATGCGCCGCAACGGCGTAGTCAAACCGCGCCGCGCCGTCAACGGCAAACGCCGCGTGGCGGTGAGGAAGCGTTAGGTCGTTTCGTCGGCTGCGGCGTCGCGTGCTTTTTCTCCCACCTCGTAGGCGCGGGGACTTTGTTTCCACAACCTCCCGGCGGGCACCGCGCGATATCGGCAAGTTCGCGCGATGAAAGTTCGCGAAAGTAAAATGATGCCGTCATTAGTTCGCCGGTAAAGCCTTTCTCGTTCGGCTGACCTGCGCGTATTTTGTCGCCCGGCGCATCGCCGAATACGATCCGCCCACCGGAGAGCGGCGCAGCCTTCTCGTCGTGCTCCGCGAACGGTAACTCGTTTACGTACAGCCGAATCGTGCCTGGATCTGAGTAGCGCACGAGCGCAACGAAGAGCGGGTTCTCAGGTGAAGGTGAAGGGACGGGCACAGCGAGCGTTACGGGAGCCGTGCCCTGAAGTCCCTTGACGCTTGCGACGATGCGATCTCGCCGAAAGGTTAGTTGGAACGCGGGCGCGAGAGCCTCGCGACTCGTGCCGTCGGGTGCGGCAAGCGTAACCAGGTCGCCTTCCGTACCCAGCTGCGGCCGCACCCAGGCCGTGAGCGTGAATGACTTGAGATCGTCGCCGCGAAAAGCCTGCGGCGCACAATACGTGTCGGGCGTAAAACTGGTCGCTAGATCGCGGCCCACGCGCCGAACGGCGTGTCTGCCGAAAAGCATGCATCTGTAGCCTGCGCCCGATACGTCCTCAGCGAATCCATTCATGTTCCCTCTTTGATCGAATCTCCATTTTGCCGGCTCGTTTACTAGTCGCGTCACCCATGCCTCAATGTGGGAACTGTTCGCCGCAATGCCCAAAAGCGCCACGACGAGCAGGCTGTAGGCAGCGCCAAACCCTACAATCGTTTGCCGGAGTGGTCGCGGGCCCGCCTCTATCGCCGGTCGTAAACGCCAGGAAAATGCGCGAAGGATCATCGGTGAAATAATCGGCGAGATGAGCCAATATGCTCCACAGAGCAAACAGCCAATGAGTGCGAGTTCGATAAATCCCACAATCCCGGTCGCGAAGCGCTCGAAAATCGCGCTATTGTGAATCCCGTTGTAGAGACTGCGAGGCACCGCGGGGAACGCCTCATGAATGTCGGGCAAAAGCGAAAACGTTATTGCGAGGCTCGCGGCTACGCTGAGGAAAAGAACAATGCTCCCGGCAATCTTGATAAATCGCAGTTTAAGGCGTTGATCAAACTCGAAGGCGAACTGGCGGAACATTGGACCCAGTGCGTCGTGAACGAGTTCGTAGAGCCTGCGCTTATCTTTCGTCGGCTCGGGTGTCTTTAGGAATTTGGCCACCACGGCCTTATCCAGTACGCTGCCAATTTTTGATTCGAGCGAGAGGCTCGGCGCCGGGCGGTTTTCCCGAAGCATCCGAAGATATTGTCGATCGTGCAAAGGCAGCGTTCCCAGCACGATCTGAGCGCCGAACCCCAGATCGTCGACGGTCAGCCGACGCGCAATTTCGGATGCGGTCGTGAGGAACTTTGCATCGCCCGCTACGGTAAGATGCTGGGATGCACCGATCCACAGGATGCATTCCGTCGGTGGTTAATCCTTCCTGGCCGCCCGATTGCTTTAGACCTTGCCAAACAAGTTCGCGTCGAATCTGCTTAAGGCCGCCGACGGTTTCGTAGAGTCTCCAGTCGATGGCGCGCGCCGGCGACGATGCCACCTTGCACCATAGCCAGTGGCAGACGAGCTGCACGAGCCCCGGCGGAACATAGGTCTCGTTCAGATCGAACACGTCGGGCGTACGCAGACTCCTTATGAGTCGTGTCGCAAACGCCGGATCGACCGTGACAGTGCCCTCCAACGCTGCCGGCTCGTTGACTGCGCGGGTCAGCTCGAGCTCCGTCAAAGGTGGAAGACGAATCCCGTTGCGTAAGCTGTCGGGAATGAACTCGGTGGAGTCCGCCCACGCGCCTAGCCATTCTTCACGCATGCTGACGACGACGCGAATCGGGGAATTTCGCGAGGTTGACGACTTTTGCCAACGTTTCCCAAAGCTTACGACGGTCTCCGGAGCCTTTGAAGACGTCTTCGAACTGGTCCAGAATCAAGGACCGGCTTTTCGTGCTGCCGCTCGTTATCGCTCTCGGGCGTCCAGGAGGTCGCATCCGTCTTCGCTTCTGGATGCGGATGCCTCAGCGACCAGACAGACGGGAAGACCGCTTCTTCGATGATTTTCCACGCTTCGTCGGAAGCTCCACGTGTTGACATACTCGACGGCCGAGTTTTTGCTCAGCTCCTGAATAAATCGGCATAGCAAGAAAGATGTTTTGCCCAGTCCGCTCCGTCCGAAGAAAATCGTAAGCGGGGAGATGCGAACGCGTGTGACGAAGCTGGCCAAAAACAGCTCGCGCCCGAAGTAGTAGCGAGCATCCTTCTTAGCCTTCAAATGGCTGCAGACCTGGATAAGGATTCACTGCGTATTCCCGATCGCGGATCCTTAACGTTCTCCAAGAACTGCGCCGAGATCGACATCGTATAAATTCACGTTGCGTTTATCCCAGAACTTCTTCTCGACGAGTCCTGATGGTGAATGCTCGTCGAATAAGCGGCATGCCCAGTGGGGCAATCGCTGCGACTGCAACTTAGGAGTGATATAGTTTTGCAGTAGCGCTCGAAAGTTCCAATCCTCGAGCGAATATCCGAGAAACAGCAGGTGCGAGGAACGCAGCCAGTCGATGATGGCCGGCGGAATCAAACTCAGCAGATCGCTCGACATGAAATTGACATAGTCGAACTCCGTCAGGACGATCGAGTCGTCGATACCGGCCTCTCCGGTGTGCTGCGAAGTCCCGTGCATCTTGTAGATAACGATCGCGCCGGCGTAGCTCGCACCCGGTTGCATGTTTTCGTTGAACTCGCTTGGGGTCATATTCGTAGGCGGAACGGCTAGCGAGTCGTAGCAAACTAGTTGCCCGAACCTTTGGTTGCCGCTCGAAACGTGAGACACTGCGACGTATCGAATACCGTGGTCCTTGAAGGAGGGCTGCTCGAAGACGCGTTCGAGGATCGTGTCGTAGTTCGTCGTGACGATGAGTCGCGGCAGTGCCGTCGGAATGGATTCCAAGAAACGGGTCAGCGCGCATTCGTAAGGCAGAACTATACCCGATCTCGGGTCGTCGAAGACTTCGTTGAACTGGCGCGAAACGTATTCGAGGACGGCCGCCCGCCCGCCCACCCAGTCCTCGGTGTACTGCGCAACCTTTGATAACGGATCCGAGGCATCGCCGGGGTAACCGGAATCGCTTTCAAGCAGCGACGTAAAGCCGCGTGCATCGAGGACTGGCTTCCGGCCCGGATCCATCCCGGCGACGGAAGCGGCGGCGCCGAGAAACGGGACGACTTTCTGCCGCCTCCATTGCATCGCGATGAGGCCATACGGAATATCGCTGCGATCGTCCATATGCACGCCGTTCTCAGCCGGCCGGTAAGCTCAGAACGCTGAGTACTCGCTCGGAGCGCGTAACCTCTGAAGCTGCACGCTACACCCTCCGTATTCGGCGCGGGCAGCTGGCAACCACCAGCTAGGTAACGTTCTCGATATCCGACACGGCCGCCTGTTACGCCTCTTAGACGTAGGACGTGCAAAGGGCGCCCCGAGCAATCACCTGAGCGGAAGACGCCGCGCGTCACAGTCGACGACTTGCAAGGCTCTCGATGGCAGTTCAATCTAGTCGCTAGTTCGCGAAGGTAACACGTCGTTAGCTGAGTCGCATAGGGCCCCCGCACCCGAGCGTCGTACTTCCAAAAACTCTGAGGGTCCTAAAGCAGGGCCCCTGATTTCGCCATTCGAGGACGCAGTATGCCGTCGGCAGATGAACTCGTACGCGCCGCTCTTCAACTCGACGCGACAAAGTTTCAGGCTTACGCGAAAGCGTTCGAGCCTTCGCAAACCCTGGGCGAAGAACTCCGTCGCCTCGGGGACGGCGCGCTGCAAGCCGGCAAACCGAACGAGGCGGCCGCGGCCTACGGACTCGCCAGGTCGGTCTTCAACGCCATCGGTGCCGCTAATGACTCCTTCGCGAGCAGCTACATGGTCTTGCAGATTGCCTTCATGACCGCCCAGACCGAAGAGCAATACCGCTCCGTATACGAGCAATCGGTGCAACAGATCGAGCGATCCGGCTCCCTTCCTCACGAACTGCGGCTCAATCAAATCGTGCTCGCCGCCGACGCTGCATATTGGGCAGCGAGCGTCGCACCCGAGAACGCAAAGCGTGGATGGATCGATCGATCGATCGACCGTCTTGCCACCGTCGAACCGTCGCAGGCGATCGACGCCGGCGTCGCGCGTTACGCGAGTCTCTTAATTGCCGACCTCCAGACCTTTGCTGAACTCGAGCCGGACCGCGCCAAGCGTTCGCAGACCGAGGCGCGATTCTCCAAGGCCGCTGCCTCACTCGTAGGTCGACAGTTTTCATTTCCCGGTAACGCGCAGAAAGGGGCCGCAACTGCTGAAGCGCTCTCGAAAATCGCCGATGGGCACTTTCTCGTAAAGCCGGCGCTCTTTGGAAGGAAGAATTCGTGAACGCAAGCGCGGCGATTCGAAGCGCCGATCGACTGATCGCGGCTTTGGCTGCACTTCCCTCATGCCCCGCGGATAAGATTCGCGTCTATCGAGGGCAGACGTCCCGATTTGACCCGCGCCCCTCGGGTCTACGCCGGCATCTCGATCGCAACACGATCTGGAGCACCTATAGCCGGGTACTTGCGGCCGATATCGGCGCCCCGCTGAAAGTGGATGTCGACGTGGCGGAGCTTGCAATGTGGGGCTTGTGGATCCCGATGCTCGCGCAACATTACGGAGCCGGATCCAACTACCTGGACGTCACTTACTCGCCGGAAATCGCAACGTGGTTTGCCCTCAATGCCGGCCAATTCACTCCCGTGGCGTCGACTCTCGGTCCGCCAGGGCCGCCGAGTCCCGAAGACCTGCCGAGTGTCGTCGAATGGTTGGAGTACTCGCCGTTCGCAGAGACTGCATTCCTGTTTGCCTTCGACGTGCCCGCATGGAATATGGAAGGGATTCCAGAGCGGGGAGATCTCGTCGACCTCGCGCTTGGCCCCGAGCTCTATCGGAGTCCGCGCGTTTTAGCGCAACGTGCGTGCCTCATTCGTGCCGATCGGGACGTCGATGATGGTAAACTCATGGACTACATTGTGCAGGGCACGCCCTTGGAGCTCGCGAGACCGTGGACATCATCGGAACCGGCTCCTTCGGTCGATGACATCTTTCCGTCACCCACGGTGGATTCTTGGTTCAAGCGCTTTCTTTCCGTACCGATGCTGCTGGGGCCTGACCCCAGTTCCGGCACGGCGACGTTGCGCCGGCCGCTGCCGGTCATGGCGATTCAGGGATCTGCGCCGGAATATAACCAAGCCGTTATCGCGACCGAGGCGTATCTGCCGCCCGCCCTACTTCACAAAGCGCTTCGTTACGGTTCACGTTCCGATAAGGCTATGCCCGACGTCGGCCCCTCGACGCCCATCCTTATCGAGGCACCGGTTTTTGTCGCGCTTCCCTCCGCGGAAAGCGAACAATGGAATCACGATCTCTTGCGCGGCGACATCGATGACGAAGTGCCATGCATCGACATCGCGGGCAAGGACGCCGGGCGCGTATCGTTGCGCGACACGCTCGTTCAGTTTAGCACCCTTGAAGTAGCGTGGTGGAGCCGGTGGGCCGATTCCGGCGGCGCACCCGTGACCCGCGGGATCCGCCTCATCCGAGACGACGACGTGACGACCGCATATCTCATACTGCAGGAGTTCGGTGACGATCGGATCGCGGTCGCGGGGCCCGTCGAGTTCCGCTTCGACCCGTCTTTGCGACGCTTCGTTTGGCGCGCGGCGACGGATTCGGCTTGGAAGCAGGTCGCAGACCTTAGCGAAGTCGCCAAGCCGTCTTTTGTCGCGCTGCACTACTTACGAGTCATCTCGGTCACTCCCAGCGCGCAACCGTATCCCAGTTTCTCTTATAACGGCGGGGGCGAACGAACGTACCTGCTTCCGGTCACTGCTGGGGTCGGGAAACTCGTGCGTGTCACGGACCCACATGGGGAAGCGGATGCCTACGTCGTCCGGACCGCCGACGGGGAGCCTTACACCAATCCTGCGGCGGGCAGTTTTCGAACGCTGGAGATCAAGTGGAAGGGCGCGTTCGCCGACTATCCGGCTCGATCGATCCGTGACGCGATTGCAGCGCAGCCGACTCAATCGAGCTAAATGTGTTTGCGCCGGGTCGGCGGTTTCGCCATCGCTACACTTTCGAATTATCTTCGATAATGTTGTTCGTAACCCATCCGAGCACCGGTTCAGACTTCGTGCCGTTCTTCGTAACAAAGACGTCTTGGCACGCCGGTAGTGCCTCCATGACCATCTTTGCGTCGGCCAGCGTCGCGTCTTGGTTGACGGTACCAAAACTGGTGGCAAGAGATTTGCCTATGTCCGGATCCTTCAGCATGTCGGCCAGCGTCAAGGCCGTGAGGTCCTGACCGGGTGCCGCTAAAGCTTTTGCCGCAATAAAGCCGTCGAGGGTGCTGCGGTGGACGACCAAGACGGGATTATCGTTGGCGTCCAGCACCGGAATGCGCTCGCCTTTTCCCGATTGTTTGAGCTGTGCGAGTGCTTGTGCAAGTACGATATCCGGAGGCTCTTTCAGCGCGAACATGGAACCGCGAGAAATCATCGCGGCACTGATGGGCTTGGAACTCAGTCGCTGAATCGGGCTCAACTGAGCAGTGAGAGCCAAAGCGCTTTGGCTTGCCGCTTGGAAATTTGCGGTGCCGAAATAGAATGCGAGGACGGTGCCGACCCACGTGCCAATAACGGGCAGCACCATCGTGAGAACCTGGATTGGGTCTTCATTCCGGGCCAGCGCGACCGCAGCAAGAGCGATGACGCCGACGAGAGCTAACGCGGTGATCGTTACCGCGATCCAATGGCGGAACCGAGAGTCGGCTTGCGAAGCGGCCGCGGCGTCTGTGCTACCGATATCTGCCATCAATTCCCTCCTAACTAGAAATCAGCGCTCTATGTGAGTTGTCGCCCCTTGCGGCGTTGTGCGTGCTATCGAAATACATCCGTCCGCATGCGCGAGGTAAGCTAGCAGCTACCAGAAAGGTTCGATTTCGCGGCTTTCGACGATGCCGCCTTTCCGACCGCGAGCACGGCCGGCGCACGCTACTCCGTGTCGACCGGATGGTAGTCGGGAGGCTGGTGCAGGAAGTACTCGCGCGAGCGAACTGACGGAATCACCTGAAACGGAATCGGCTTTTGATTGAGGTTGAATAAGCCGCCGATCGACGTCGCGCGCTTGTCGGTCGTGCCGAGCGAACCCAGGTTGAAGCGTCCTTCGATGAACTTGAGGATGCTGCCGAACTCGTACTGCGTGTGCGCGATGCTGCCGGCCTTGACGTAAGGCGAGACGATGATGACGGGAACGCGGAAACCCAGGCCGCCCGCACTGTCGAAAAACGCTGGTGGAACGTGATCGTAGAAGCCGCCCCAATCGTCCCAGAGGATAATGATGGCGGTCGAATTCCAGTAGCTGCTCTGTCCGATCGTGTTGACGACTTGCGCGACCCACGACGGTCCGTCGTCGATGCCGTGCGCCGACCACGGGTGATCGGAGTCGTGCGAGCTGGGAATCACCCACGAGAGCATCGGAAGTTTTCCGCTCGTCACGTCGGTAAGAACGTTCGTTTCCGGCATCGAAACGTTCGTGGTCCACTCGGGGCCGTTATAAACGGCGTCGATAGCGGCGAATGCGTTCCACATTACGCCGATCGTGCCCGATTTGTGAAGCGGCGCGTAGTACTTCCACGTGACGTGATGCTTGTCGAGGAGATCGCGCAGCGTGCCGGTGGGATACGTCAGACACGGGTACGGGCCCTGATCGAAGAGGTATTGTCCCTGAATCGTGATCAGCGACGTCTGCGTGCTGGCCGGTGCGTTGCATCCCCAGTTCGGCTGCGACGGATCGTCGATCAAACTCTCGGTCGAGTTAATCGCTGTGCCCCCGGCGATGAGATCCTGATGCGCGACGAAACTGCCGCTCCCTTGCGTTTGAAAAAAGTTGTCGGCTAGCGCGTACTGTTGAGCCAGCGTCCAATAGGGCGTAATTTGTGAAGGATCGACGTATCGGTAGGGATACTTGCCGGCCGGCTGACCCCCGTCGATGCCCGACAGGTCGAAGCCGTCCATCTTGCACGTCCCGCCCTGAAGATCGCAGTCGGTTTGATACGTGGCGTAGTTGTGGTTGATGTCGCGAGATACGAGCGGCGCCTTCGTCAACTGGACGACTTGACCGGTGTGAAGCGTACCCTGGGTCGTGCCGTTTGCTTTTGGGAACGTCGCGAAGAGATTGTCGAAGCTGCGGTTCTCCTGGACGATGAGGACGATATGCGAGATACTCGCGCTAGCCTTCTGGTGAGATGCGCGCGAGAGCGATAACGACGGGGAAGCCGGTGCGAGCGTACCCGCGCCGCTCGAGCATGCACTCAATGCGACGGCAATCGCGGCGACGGGTAGGGCAACGGCACTCGAAAATTTCATCGGTCGACCCTCCGTATAAGCCTCAGGGCGTATAGGCTTCGCGAACGCCCGCCGCAAGTCCAGCACGCGGCTCGGCGCCGCCCGCGAGGGACCGAACTCGGCCGGGCGGATGCGCGCGGTATCCATCGAAGGGGGGCTCATGAAGAGGTCGCTGCTGCTTCTCCCCGGTCCGGTAACGGTCGCGCAACCCGTTCTGGAAGCGATGGCACGTCCACTGATCAACCATCGCGACGCGCCCTTCGGCGAACTGCTCGAACGCGTCGTGCGGGCGATGAAGCCGGCGTTCGGCACCGCCGGCGGCGTGCTCGTACTGGGCTCTTCGGGAACCGGTGGCCTGGATGCGGCGGTCGCAAACTGCTTCTCGCCCGGCGACCGGGTGCTCTCGTGTTCGCTCGGCGCGTTCGGCGAACGGTTTGCCGCGATCGCGCGCACGTACGGTTGCGGCGTGGAATCGCTCGACGTAGAACCTGGTGCCGCGCTCGAACCCGACGCGCTCGCGGCGCGCCTCGACGCCGATCGGGATCGCAACATCGCCGGCATCCTGCTCACGCATAACGAAACGTCGACCGGCGTGCAGAACGACATGGCGGCGCTTGCGCCGATCGTACGCCGGCACGGCGCGCTCACGCTCGTGGATTCGATCAGCGGCTTGGGCGCCGCCGAGTTTGCCATGGACGACTGGGGCTACGACGTGGTCGTAACCGCATCGCAGAAGGCGTTTGCTGCACCTCCCGGCGTCGCAATGATTGCGGCGAGCGACCGGGCGTGGAACGCGATGGAACGCGCGCGCTCTCCGCGTTTCTACTTCGACCTGCGCCGCGCGCGCGATTCGATGCGCAACGGAGAAACGCCGTGGACTCCGCCGATTCCGATTCTTACCGCACTTGACGTCGCACTCGCGCGCTACCACGGTGACGGGATGGAGGCAGCGTGGGCGCGCCACGAGCGCTATGCGGCCGCGGTGCGTGCGGCTCTGGAGTCGCTCGGGTTTACGATCCTTTCGCGTCCCGGCGCGCACTCGGTGACCGTCGTGGCGGCCTATCCTCCCGAGGGGATTACATCTGCCGCGCTGCTCGCCCACCTTCACGATCGTTACGGCATCGTACTCGCCGGTGGACAGGGTGCGCTTTCCGGAAAAATCGTTCGCTTCGGAACGATGGGCGACGTCCGCGAGGGCGATCTGCTCGGCGCGATCGGCGCGATCGAACTCGCGCTAATGGAGTTCGGCGCTCGCGTCACTCCCGGTACCGGCGTCGCCGCCGCAAGCGACCGTCTTTCGTCCTTGGACTCCGCGCGAACTGCGTTCGCGCTGCGCTCGGGATAGACGCGCGCCCGCCGCGTCAGGACGACATGGGAGCGGGCCACAGGCCGATTGAGGAGCCGACCCAGGCGTGCGTCTTGTTATGATCGACGCCCATCATCGCGCCGCGCGAGAGGCGGCAGAGATTTTGCGCGAGCGTAAAGTGCGGCGCGTCGTCGGGGCGCAGATAGATCAGGCGCAGTTCGACTTTCACGCGGCCGCCGTCGGCGGCGGCGAGAACCGGAGCGTACTCGATCTTTTCCTGTAAGCACCACCCGCCGCGCTGCTCGGCCGGAATCGCCGCAACGTCCTTGGCGGAAGGTGCGACGTTGACGCCTGCACCCGCAAACGAGAAGAGCGGCTTGAGCACGTAGCGTTCGCCGAGATCGTCCGGAAGCGTCCCGACGTCGGAGAGAAAGCGCGCGCGCGGTACCGATGGGTGGTCGAGCAGCGGAAGCGCGTACTTCGACCATATCCAGAACCAGTTCGGATGCGGCGTCCACTCGACGTCGAGATCGTCGCGAAAATCGAATGGCAGCATCGCGTTCTTGCGCTCGAGTTCGTCGGCGATGACGCGGTTGTAGATGCGTTCGACGCGAATCTCCCGGCCGCGCGCGTCGCGACGGTAGAGCCGCCGGCCGCGCTTGACGAGTTGCGTCGGGCAGACCGCTTGGATGCCGAAGAGACGCTGCGTGGCGGTGAAATCGGGATACGTCTTCTGCGCCGGCGGATCGAGATCCATGAGGATGACGTGCTCGGGGTCACAATCGGCGAGTATCGTGCGCCGAGCCAGCGCGAGGAACTCGTCGCGTGTCAACCCCGAGAACCACGACGTCCACGGAAGGTCGAGACCCGGAAGCGTTTGCAGCGCCGCGGCCCATGCGTCGTACTGCATCGTCTCGTAAGCGACGAGCGTCGGAAAGCCTTGCAGCTCGATCAGTTTGGGCTGCAGCCGCGCGGCGCCGTCGAGCGTAATGGCGAAATCGATGGCGCAGAAGGTCGGCAAGGGCGTTTCGTTGGGCGCGTTCCAGCGGGCCGGCACGGCGGCGCGCAGCCGCTCGATTCGCGCCGGGTCGCAAAGCTGCGCGAGGATCGCGGCACCGGCCGACTCCGCACGTTCGCGCAGATCCGCCGGCAGGAAGACCGGCGTTTCGGCGATCTGCATGTCGATCGCGCTGCCGCAGCGCCGCGCGAAATCGGCGAGGTAATGCCGGTAGAGCGCGTCGGAGTATCCGGCGTTAAAGTGCGTTCGAAATCGTGGATCCACGGCGTGATCCCGTCGCCGCGTCGATCGCTTCGCGAAGCCCGTCGCGCAGCAGAAAGCCGAAGGAATATCCCGCGGCCAGCAGGCGCAGCTCCTCGCGGTCGCTCCGCTCTTGCAGCGCCCCGATCAGTCCGGCTCGGCTCTCGTACCATTCGCGCGACACCTCGCCGGAGTCGAGTTTGTGTTGCAAAAGCGCGCCGAGCTCGGCCGCATCGGCGATTTCGGGATGGTGGTTCACCGCGAAGATGCGCGGCGTGCCGTCCGGTTTGCGCGCGAACTCGCACATCGTCAAGGCGGCGCCGGTTTCGGCGGATTCGTAGGCGATCGGCATGACGTCCGGCGGAAATGCGTCGCCCTCCGGTATCAAATCGTAGTGGCGCGAGTCGACGATCGGAAGACGCCGTCCGTCGGTAAGCTGGGACGACAATCGCGCGAACCAGGGGTGCGCGAGCGCTTGCGGCGTCAGCACGTTCTCGACGATGCCGATGCTCGCACCTCCCTGTGCGGGGGTTCGCCGCACCGGACGTGCGACGCCCGACCAGCGGCAGAGCAATCCGAACGAGTGGCAGACGCCGTAGAACATGGCGCGCTCGTCGCGTTTCACAGCGTCGAAGAACTCAAAGAGCGGCGTTTCCCACGCATCCGATTCGAGGATCTCGCCGGCATCGACGTCGTCGCGGCGGTTGAGCCGCGGATCGAGATGTCCGGGGCCGCCGGTTCCGACGTGGAGCCCGATGCCGCGCGGTGCCTCCGGCACGAGGATGCGCCGCCGGACGTCGTAGGAGATCAAACGCACCGTGACGCCTGCGCGCGTCAGGCGCGCTTCTTCGTCTTTCGCCAACCGCCGCACCAGCCAAACGATCGAATCGTGGCCGGCGTTGTGCCAGCCGTGGTTCATGTCGAGAACGTGCACGTCTACGAACGCCGGGCTCGGCTTCGGGACGCCGTCGCGCGTTTCTGGACGAACGAACGTGAAACGCGCGCTCACGAGGCGATCCCGTGCTCGGTCTCGGCGATGATGTAATCCACCACGGCGGGCAGGCTCCCCGTTTCCTCGTAAACCTTCAACTGCCGATCGGCGCCCGTCCGCCGGCGCACGATCTCGTGCACGTAGTCCACCTCGTTGCGCGACCCGAGATCGTCGACGACGTCGTCGATGAACTCGAGCAGTTCGTCCAGCAGCGACTCGGTCGGAAGCTCGACGCGCTTTCCCAAGTCGATGAGCTTACCGTCGATGCCCCAGCGCGCGGCGCGCTGCTTGTTTTCGGCGATGAGCGAGCGGCGGTAGAGACGCCAGCCCTGATTGCGGCTATAAAGGCGCCACAGTTTGTAGGTGACCGCCTGGAAGAGCGCCGCCAAGCAGATCGTTTCGTCGATGCGCATGGGCACGTCGCAGATGCGGTACTCCAGCGTCGGGAAATACGGATGCGGCCGGACGTCCCACCAAATCTTCTTGCCGTCGTCGATGCAACCGGTCACGACGAGCGTGCGCACGAACTCGTCGAGTTCCGCGGCAGAGCCGAAGTAGTCGGGGATGCCGGTGCGCGGAAAGCGTTCGAAGACTTTCGCGCGGTAGCTCTTCCAGCCCGTGTTCGTGCCGCACCAAAACGGCGAGTTCACAGAGAGCGCGAAAATGTGGGGCAGAAAGTAGCGCCCGGCGTTCATGATGTGAATGCGCGTGTCGGGATCTTCCACGGCCACGTGTACGTGCAATCCGAAGATCAGGTTGGCGCGCGCGACCATCTGAAGGTCGTAGATCAACCGGGCGTAGCGTTCGTTATCCGTGATCGGCACGCTCGACCAGTGCGTGAACGGATGCGTTCCCGCCGCCGCCAGGCGGAGCCCGTTCTGGCGAACGAGCGCGACGATTTCGCCGCGCAAGCGCGTCACCTCGGCGCGCGCCTCTTGGACGTTTTTGCAGATGTCGGTGCCGACCTCGATAACCGGCTGGTGCATCTCGCGCTTGATCTGATCGTGCAGCCGCCGCTCGCCTTGTGCGAACATCTCTTCCTGCAAGTGCGAGCGGAGTTCGCGCGTCTCCGGATCGACGACCTGAAACTCTTCCTCGATCCCCAGCGTGAACGATGGCGTGGCGCCGCTTTGCATCATCGAGCAGCCGCCGGTATCCGGTCGCGCGCGAGTAGCGCCGGCCACGCACCGGTCGTTTCGAGCCGACGCGGATGGCGCGCCCGTTCGACCAGCACGCGCGCCATCGTGTCGACGACCCACGTAAAGTTTTCCTCGCCCACCGAGTGGCGATCGGCATCGGGAGCCGGATTCATGAAGTCGATGGCGTACGGCACGCCGTCGCGAATCGCAAACTCGACCGTATTCATGTCGTAGCCGAGCGCCTCGCAGAGCGCGATCGCGTCGCGTCGCATGCGAGCCTCGAGGCCGGCGTCGATCGGCGGCGCGTTGAGGACGTAACGCTGGTGCGCCGGCGCGCCGGGATCGTATGCCATGATCAGCACGTGCTCGCGCCCCAAAACGTAGAGACGGTAGTACTCAGTGAAGGCAATCGCCTCTTGCGCCATCATGCACAAGTCGCGCGAGCCGTCGTACGCGGCGAAGAAGCTCTCGGGCGAGTCGCACTTGTGCACGTCGCGCCAGCCGCCGCCGTCGGCGGGCTTCATGAAGATCGGGAAGCCGAGGTACGCGAAGACCTCGTCCCATTCGACGAAGCGCATATTGCGAAACGACTTTGCCTGCGTTCCCGGCGGATGCTCCTTCGGCGGAAGCAGCACCGTCTTCGGCACCGCCACGCCCGCCGCGTCGGCGACGACGTTGTTGAAGAACTTATCGTCGGCCGAACACCAGAACGGATTGTTGATGACGGCCGTGCCGGCAGCGGCCGCGCATTTGAGATAGACGCGGTAGAATTTGACGTCGTGGCTGATGCGGTCGAGAATCGCGGCGTAGTCGAACCGCTGCCGGTCGCCGAGATAGGAGACGCTGACGGGACAGCCCTGGTACTCGCCCTCCGAGACCGACTCTATCGCGTGCATGAGCGCCCACGGAAACGTGTCTTCCATGCCGAACAGGATGCCGATTTTTTTGGACGCGTCTGCCATTGCGGCTCCCTCCGTTTCCTTGGCGCCGGGCGTCTTTGATTCAAGGGCGGCACGCGGGCACCTCGCACGGCGAGAGGCCCCGTGCATCGCCGCGGCGTACCGCGGCCGGATGCTTTGCCAACACGAATCGTGGGTCAGCGGCGCATTGCAGCGCCCGATGGAGTTTCTGCACTTCGGCGATCGCGGCTTCGGCGTCGTCGCCTTTCCCACGTCGATGGGCTCGTACCACCAGTACGCCGACATGCACACCGTCGACTGGCTCGCCGACAAGATCGAGCAAGGCTTCATTCAGCTCTTCTGCGTCGATTCGGTCGATGCCGAGAGCTGGTATAACGAGAAGGCGCCGCCGGCGGAGCGCGCCGCGCGCCACGCGCAGTACGACCGCTACCTGCACGACGAGGTCGTGCCCTACGTTCAGCGTGCGACGGGGCGCTCCGATCTCGGCGTCTTCGGCTGCAGTTTCGGCGCCTATCACGCCGCCAACTTCGCGGCCCGCTATCCCGGTTTGGTGACCAAGGCCGTCTGCTTCTCCGGCATTTACGACGTTCACCGCTTCCTCGACGGCTACTGGGACGACACGTGCTACTTCAACTGTCCGACCGCCTATATTCCAAATATGGACGCGGAATGGATCGCGCGGCTGAGCGGCGTGGAATGGACGATCGCGACCGGCGAGTTCGACTCGCTCGTCAACGACAATCGCAATTTTTCCGCGCTGCTCTCGAGCCGCGGCGTTTCCAATCATTGCGAGATTTGGCCCGGCGTATTCGGACACGATTGGCCGTGGTGGAACGAAAACGTCCGCCGGTTTTATTAGACGCTGTGTCACCCTGAGCGCAGCGCCGTAGGCGCGAAGTCGAAGGGCTGGGCGGAGCGCCGAGGCGCGCAGTCGAAGGACGCGTGTAATCGAAGGACGAGGGAGGCTAACGTCATGCTTCGTTTGCGGATTGCTCTAGCGACGTTGTTGATGACGGGCTGTTCGGTTTCGAGTAATCCCGCGATGCCCGGCCTGGGCGGCCCGGTCCCGGCGAACGGAGCACAGCCGCCGAAGGAGCGCGTACTGGACAAGTTCGCGAGCACAACCTATAAGGGCAATTTCCCCTCGCCCCTGACGCCCGACGGTGCCGGCAACTACTATGGAACCACGACCGCCGGCGGCTTGGGATACGGAACGCTGTACGAGCTTTCTCCAAATAGCAAGGGTGGCTGGACCCAAACGGTTCTTCACAAGTTCAAGGGTTATTTGGACGGAGCGTACCCCGAATTCACGCCGCTCGTTTTCGACAAACACGGAGATTTGTACGGAATCACCGGTGAGGGCGGCGCGAACGAATTCGGCGTCGCCTACCGGTTTCACCGCACGGCGCACGGTTGGGTTGAAAAGGTGCTGCACAATTTTGGAAACGGCGACGCCTATCCATTCAATAACGTGATCGTCGACCAGGCCGGCAATCTGTACGGGACCGACAACGTCTACCACGACGGCGGCGGCATTACCGAAGGCGTCTACGAGATCAGTCCGTCCGGGAGCGGCTGGCTCTACAAGATCATTTACGATCTTGGCGTGCCCGCCGCCAACGGTGGAGGCGGCGGATTGGTCATGGATAGCAGCGGCAACATCTTCGGTCTTTCGAGCGGATTCATCAAACCGGCGATCGTGTTCGAACTCGAACGAACGAGCGGTGGCTGGAATCCAGTCGTCTTGTTCACGTTTAAGACGATAACCATATATCCCCTCGGCGCTCCGGTGCTCGATAGAATGGGAAACATATACGGGACGACGCAAGGCGGAGGCACTCCCAAGCAAGGGACGGTCTACAAGCTAAAACCTTCAAAATCGGGCCGGTGGACGATCGTAACGCTCTACGCGTTCAAGGGCGGCGCGGATGGAGGGTTCCCGTATGCCGGAATTACGTTCGACGGAAGCGGCAACATCTACGGCACGACGTTCGGCGACGCGTCGAATTCGGGAACGGTATTCGAACTCACGGCAGGCAGCCACAGCGAAAAAGTCCTCTGGACGTTCGACGGCAAGGACGGAAGCGAACCTATGGCTCCCGTCGTTTTGGACGGCGCGGGAAATCTCTTCGGCACGACGTCGTCCGGTGGTGGCGATAAGCAGTGCTACGCCGCGGCGGGTTGCGGGAACGCCTTCGAAATCATTCGCTAGCGGAACGCGAGCTGCGGGCTCGCGCGTTTAGCGTGATGCATTGCGGTTGAAGATCGGGTCGATCAGCGGGTGAAGGAACGACGGAGCGATGCTTTCGACGGCTCGCGCGGCCGGATCGTCGAACGACGTAAAGTAGGGAGCGAGGCCCGAGTCCTTGAGGCTATCGCGAATGCCGGGCGTCAACGGGAAGAGCAGCGCGATGAAGAGCACGATCCAGATGAGGATCGCGCCCTTGGCGAAGCCGACTACCGCTCCGGCCAGCGCGTTGCCCGTGCCGAGGATCGGCAGGCGCGCGATCCGCTGCAGAAGGCCGGCCACCGCCAGCACGACGAGATATGCGAAGACGGCCGTGAGCAGCATGCCGGCGACGTGCGCCTGTCCGGCGTTGAGTTTCGTATAGCCTTGAATCTGCGCGTCGGCCGCCCCGTTGTAGTACCACGGCGCGATCAGCGCCGCGGCGAGCGCGGCGACGCCGCCGAGTTCGCCGACGAAACCGCGCCTAAAGCCTTTGAACGCCGCCGCGACGATCACGAGCACGATGACGGCGTCGGGCCATGCGAACCCGCCGATCACGTCCGGATCGCCGCACCAAGTTCGCCGCTCACCGCATCGAGCGCGCGTGCGATCGCCTCGTCGGCCTGTTCGTCGGTGATCGTCGCGTCGAAACGCTGGAGCGCGACGCGGACCGCAATGCTCTTGCGGCCCTCTCCCACCTGCGGCCCGCGATACTCATCGAAGGCGCGGACTCCGGTGCACTCGTCGCCGAGCGCGCGCGCAATCGCCCGTTCGACGTCGAGCGCGCTGACGTCCAGATCGACGGAGAGCGCCACGTCGCGCGCCGTTCCCGGGAACTTCGACGGCGGCCGGTACTGCGGCGTCGCGTTCTGCGGCAGCGCGTCGAGCGACGCGAAGCAGAGATAGACCGGCAAGCGCACGTCGAACGCGCGGGTGAGACGCGGATCGACCCGGCCGAAGACGGCGACGATTTTCCCGTCGATCGAAAGCGACGCACTCGTTCCGGGATGGAGGCCCGGCGCGTGTGCGCGTCCGATCTCGCCGCGCCGGCCCCCGACGCGCGTGACGAGCGTTTCGCAATCGCCCTTCAGACGCAGGAAATGCGTGTCGCGCCACGGCGGTTCGTCGAGCGGTTCGGCCGCAAAACCGAATGCGAGCGCGGATTCTTCGGCTGCGCCGCCGTCGCGCCGTTGAAAAACGTGGCCGATTTCGAAGACGCGCACCGGGGCGTTCACCCTCGCAAAATACGGAACGAGTCCGTCGGCCAGGGACGCGCGCAGATAGCGTTGCTCTTCGGAGAGCGGATTGAGCACCTCGAGATAGGAAGCGTCGAACGCGATGCCGCTTCGTTCCGCGCGTTCGATCGCGTCGCGGCCGTGAAGCGAGAGCGTGACGACTTCGCGATAGCCGAGACTCGCCAGCGTGCGCGCCACTTCGCCCTCGCGATCGTACTGCGCGCTCGAAATGTCGTGCGGTTCGACCGGCGGTACGACCGCTTCGATGCGGTCGTACCCCTCCATGCGCGCGACCTCTTCGATCAAATCGGCGGAGCCGCCGAGATCGCAACGCCACATCGGCGGCACAACCGAGAAGGCGTCTGCGCCGTCGATCGTCACGGCGCACCCAAGTGCGCGTAGATGCGCGGCGATGCGCTCCGAAGGAATCGCGATGCCGAGCAGCCGTTCGACTTCACGGGCACGCAGTGGGATCGGCTCGGGGGCGCCGGGCTCCGCGCCGAACACATGCGGACGGTACGCCGTCGCACCGAGTTGGCAGAGCAGTTGCGCGGCCCGGGCAGCGCCCGCGTCGGCCAGCGCCGGCGCCAGTGCCTTCTCGTGACGCGACGACGCTTCGCTGCGCAATGCGAGCGCGTGGCTCGTGCGCCGAATGCGCGCGCCGTTGAAGTTGGCCGCCTCGAGGAGAATGGAGCGGGTCGCGTCGCTCACTTCGCTTTCGAGTCCGCCCATCAGGCCGGCGAGTCCAAGCGCACCGCTCGCGTCTGCGATGACCAGCGCCTGCGGCGAGAGCTTTCGCTCGACGCCGTCGAGGGTGACGAGGCGTTCGCCGTCGCGGCCGTCGCGCACGAGGAAGTGCGCGTCTTTCACGGCGGACGCGTCGTAGAAGTGCAGCGGCTGCCCCATCTCGAGCATCACGTAGTTCGAGACGTCGACGAGATTGTTGATCGGCCGCTGCCCCGCCAGTGCGAGGCGTACGCGCATCCACGCCGGCGCGGTTCCGATCGAGACGTCGAAGCGCTGTGCGACGAACCGCGAGCAGTCGGGCGACTCGATCGTTACGTTCGGTGCGTCGCCGGCCGGTTCGATCGCGGTGCCGGGATTTTCGAACGGCGGCACGCGCAGCGGTTTTCCGTACGACGCGGCGAGTTCGCGCGCAAGCCCGAGGATCGACATTGCGTCGACACGATTGCTCGTCACTTCCACGTCGAGCACCTCGGCATCGAGCCCGAGCAGCGCGACCGCATCGGTGCCGGGCGACGCGCGACACCCGTCGAGCTGCAGGATTCCGTCTTCGAACCACTCTGCCGGCAGCGCCAGCTCGTCGGCGGAGATCATCATGCCTTCCGAGGCGATGCCGCGCATCTTGCGCGGTTCGATCGTCAATTGGGGCAGGCGCGCGCCGATCGTCGCGACCGCAATCGTTTGCCCGGCCGCCACGTTGGTCGCGGCGGTGACGATCGTGAGCGGACGATCGCCGCCGGTCTCGACGCGCGCGACCGCGAGACGGTCGGCATTCGGATGCTTTTCCACCTCGAGAATCGCGCCGACGACGACGCCGGTAACGCGCGGGCGGCGCACGATCTCTTCGACCGGAAATCCGAGCATTGCCAGACGCGCCGCGATCGCTTCGGCGTCGCCGGGCACGTCGACGAACTCACGTAACCACCCTATTGGTACGAGCACGATCGGTCCTTACTGCAACTGTTCGAGAAAGTCGGGATCGCTCTCGACGAAGCGGCGAATGTCGTCCACGCCGTAGCGCGAGAGCCCCAACCGTTCCGCACCGAATCCGAACGCCCACCCCGAGTAGACGTCCGGATCGTACCCCACCTCGCGCAGCACGTTCGGATGCACCATGCCCGCGCCCCCGAGTTCGATCCATCCGGAGCCGCCGCACATGCCGCATCGATCGCCCGAACCCTTGCATTTCGGACAGGTCGTGTCGACCTCGGCGCTGGGCTCGGTGAAGGGAAAGTACGACGGCCGAAAGCGCACGCTCTGCGAGGCACCGAAGATCTCGCGGCACATCCCCGTGAGCATTCCTTTGAGATGACCGAAGTGGATTCCGCGCGCGACCAGCAGTCCTTCGATTTGGTGAAATTGAAAGAGATGGCGCGCGTCGAGCGCATCGCGGCGAAAACATTTCCCCGGAGCGACGATCGCGACCGGCGGCCGGTGCTGCTGCATCGTCCGAATTTGCATCGGTGACGTGTGCGGACGCAGCAGCAGCGTGTCGGTGAGCCAGAATGAGTCGAAACCTTCGCGCGCCGGATGATCGGCGGGAATGTTCAGCGCGTCGAAGTTGTAGTAGTCGGGCTCGATCTCCGGACCCGTAACCACCGCGAAGCCATGCCGTCGAAAGTACTCGCACGCGTCGTCGACGATGCGCCGCACGGGGTGCAGCGACCCCAGCGCCGGCTCGACCGCCGGAAACGTTACGTCGACCGAGCGCTCCAAGTCGCGGCGCACGGCTTCGGATTCGAAGCTTCCGCGCGCGGCCGAAAAGCGCGCTTCCATCGTCGCAACGATTTCGTTTATCAACTTTCCGGCGCCGGGCCGCTCGGCTGGCGATAACGTCCCGATCGTCCGGCGCAGCCGCGTGACTTCTCCGCTGCGCCCGAGATAGGCGACGCGCGCCGCTTCGAGCGCTTCTTCGTCGGCCGCCGCCGAAAGCGCATCGTCGAAACGTAGCTCCAACGATTGCAGTTCGGTGGCGAGGTCGCCATGAGAAAAACGCCCGGTGGTCATACTATCCCGGGCGTTTTCACAAATGGCTCGGACTTCTTGCGTCCGCAGCGGCGCTTTCAGCTTGGATGAGGTGCCGGATGCAGATGACGGTACGCCAGGTAAGCGTCGATCGAACCAGTTTGGGCGAAGAGCTTCCAGAAGAAAGTGGCGGTCATGTCGCGCTCGGTCTCCTTCTCAGCCGTCGGCTCCTGGGCGGCGATCTCGAGGAATGCCGAGAGTATAGCATGCGACTTTTACAGCGGGTAGTCTTGACTTTTTAGCCCTCAGGCACTCTCTTGACAAGCCCGCCTTAACCCCACTCAGGTACGATTTCGCGAGCCCTCGTACAGAGCGATCGAGCCGGCCACGGCGGCGTTCAGGCTCTCGGCGCCGCCCCTCATCGGAATTTCGACGAGACGGTTGCAGGCCGCCGCCCACTCGCCGAGGCCGTGCCGCTCGCTGCCCACGACGAGGGCGCAGCGAGCCGGCCACACCGGGTCGAGCGGCGACCCGCCCGACGTGAGGCCGACGACCGTCACCCCGAGCCCCGCCGCGGAGGCCTCCGTCTCGGCCGCATCGCCCACCGCGACTGCCATGCGAAAGAGCGAGCCCATCGCAGCGCGCACGACCTTCGGGTGGTACGGGTCGACCCCCGAGCGTCCGAAGAGCACTCCAGCGGCTCCGAACGCCTCGGCCGAGCGGACCAGCGTGCCGGCGTTTCCTGGATCGCTGAGGTCGGCGAGGACGAGCACCAACCCCGCGAGGCCCAGCAGCGCCGGCACCGGGAGCCGCCGCACCGGCGCTACGGCGAGAAGGCCGCTCGGCGCCTCAACGTCGGAAAGCGCGGCGGCGGTGCGCTCGTCGATCGTGAACGTCGGCGTGCCACGCTCGTCGAGTTCGCGCACGGCCGAGGATTCGGCGTAGGCGCGCGGCGTCACGTATAACGCCTCGATCGAAAGGCCCGCCCGGAGGCCCTCGTCCAGCAGCGTCGCGCCCTCGAGGACGAAACGGCCTCGCTCGCGCCGTCCCTTTACGGTTTTGAGCGCGCGGAGCGCCGTGAGCCGGGCCGCGCGCCGCCCGAGGGCTACCGGCAACGGCGGCCTACCGCCGCTGCGCGCGCGTCGCCCAGGCGCGCGTTCCGATCATGATCAACCCGGCGAAGAGCGCCGCCAGCGCGATCGCAATCTTATCGTTGAAGTGATGCGGCACCAGCAATACGACCAGCAGGTAGACGAGCACGACGAAGACCGCGATGAAAAACGCGAGCCAGCCGACTTCGGCAAGAACGGACGAACGTGGTGCCGGCACGCAAGGGTGATACGAGGCGCGCGCAGGCGGTCCCGCCAACCACGCTGCGATGAGCGAGTTGCCCGAAACGATCTCCTCGACGCGCGTCTTCGACGGGCGCGTCTTCAACGTGCGCATCGACGAACTGCGTTACGACGACGGTTCGCATCACCGCGTCGACGTCGTCGAGCACGGGCCGTCGTTTACGATTGCCGCCGCTCCGGAGCCGGGCGAAGTCGTCCTAGTTCGGCAATATCGCCATCCGGCCGCTGTCGCGCTGTGGGAGCTTCCGGCCGGGCGGTCGGAAGCAGGCGAGGATCCGTGCTCGGGCGCGATGCGCGAACTGCGCGAGGAGACGGGTTTTCGCGCGGGGCGCATGCGTCGTGTATTTTCGCTCTACTCGACGCCCGGTTTCTGCGACGAACTGATGCACTTTTTCTATGCCGACCGGCTCGAAGCCGGCGAACAAGCGCTCGATGAGGACGAGCGCATCGAGGTCGGCCGGTTTGCGCTCGACGATGCGTGCCGCTTGGTTGCCGAGGGCGCGGTTGCCGACTGTAAGACGGTATTGGGGCTGTTGTGGATGCGCGCCCAAAAAGATGGATTTGAAGGCGGATTCGGCCCATAGCGCATCGTAGTCTCCCGAACCACTCGCGGACCGGTAATACGGACGCGGGCATTTTCGGTCTTGGAGGCAGCCGTGGAAATACCGAGCGACATCGACGCCGTCCTCAAACGCCTACTCAATGCTCGCGACGACGACGCGTCGTCTTTGGCTCCCGAAGATGAAGCATATTTGAATTCGCTGATCGATTCGGTGCGCGCGGGCCGGCGCGCCGTGCTGATCGTCGAAGACGCCGACGAACGATTGCGCTACATGTTCAGCAACGCTACGCGCGCCGAAGCGGTCACGATGCTCGGGAAAGTTGTCGAAGCTACCGGCCGCCGTTTAGCCGACGGCGAGGAATAAAGCTCAGATTCATTTCGAGTCTAGGAAGCGAGGGCCGAAGTTTGCTGCGGCAAATAAGGCCCGAGCTGACAACGAATCGGGATAAATCTGAGCTTTATTATTTGCCGACGGCGCGTTTGGCGATATTCATCAACGAGCCAAACGCCGCGCGATCCGAAATCGCGAGTTCGGCCAACGCTTTGCGATTGAGGCTGACGCCCGACTTCTTCAGTCCGTTGATGAAGAGCGAGTAGGAAAGCCCCTCCCGGCGCACGGCCGCGTTGATTCGGCTGATCCACAGCGAGCGAAAGTCGCGCTTGCGCACGCGACGATCGCGAAATGCATACGCCAGCGATTTGAGGAGCGCTTCGTTGGCCACCCGGTAGTTGCGTCCACGAGCCGCGCGGAAGCCCTTGACGAGCTTCATGACTTTGCGGCGGTGCTTGATGCCGTGGACCCCGCGCTTGATGCGTGCCATCGTTCAGATTCTCCCTCGCTAGACCAAGTACGGAATGGTGGGCGCCAGGCGCTTGAGATCGCCTTTGAAGACCGGTTGATCCTTGCGGAATTTGCGTTTGCGCTTGCGGGTCTTCTTACTCAGAATGTGGCCGCAGCCGCTGAACTGGTGGCGATGCTGCACCTTGCCCGTCGCGCTCACTTTGACGCGTTTGGCGGTTCCCCGATGAGTTCGAATTTTAGGCACTGGTGCTTTCCTCCAATTTCGGCGTGGCTTGCGTAAATTTTGGCGGTCCCGTCGGCGTCGCGCGAGGCGCCAAAATCATGAACATGTTTCTTCCTTCGAGTCGCGGCTCGCGCTCGATCGTGGCCAGCGATACCATGTCTTCGGCCATTCGGTCGAGCAGCCGCCGCCCGAAGGAGGCGTAGGTGATCTCGCGACCGCGAAACATGATCGTTACCTTGATCTTGCTCCCGTCGAGCAGCAATCGCTCGGCCATTCGCGCCTTCGTCTCATAGTCGTGCGTCTCAATCTTCGGACGGAGTTTCACTTCTTTCAGTTCGAAGTGGCGCTGCTTCTTGCGAGCGTCCTTGTCTTTCTTCGATTGCTCGTATTTGAGCCGGCCGTAGTCTGCGATCTTGCATACCGGCGGCTGCGCCGTCGGCGAAACTTCGATGAGGTCGAGGCCGGCCGTTCGGGCGCGTGCGAGCGCGTCTTCGGTCGGCAAGATTCCGAGCTGCTCGCCGTTTTCGTCGATCACCCGAACCGAACGAATGCGAATCTGATCGTTAACGCGGAGCGGTCGTGCTATGACGTCTCTCCCAAAAATTGCTCCCCTAAGAAAGAAAAAATGGCGCCGCCGGAGCAGCCCCACCGTGCGGAACCGGCCGACGGCTCCTCGAGTGAAGACCGGATCGCCCGCGGGCATCCGGTGAGCGTCTCGCAAGCTTCGCAGCCTGGGGTCGCTTCTTCGGCTCGCCGAGCATATCACGGGCGGCAGGGGGAATGTCAAGGCAGCGTCTTAATGACGGCTGGATGCTGGTTCGAGGGTTGCACTACGGGCTCGCCGGCATCGCGGGCCTAATTTTTGGGGTCGCTTGCGCGCTCGCCGCAAGGGCGGAACCGCCGATCGTCCTGCAGATCGACGCATCGAAGGCGCCGGGCCAAAACGTCGTTTTCACACGCGAAACGATCCCGGTTTCGCCCGGGAAGCTCGTGCTGTACTATCCCGAATGGATCCCCGGCGAGCACATGCCGGCCGGTCCGATCGCCAACTTCGTCGGTTTGACGATCTCCGCGAACGGCGCGCCGCTTGCCTGGCACCGCGAACCGCGCGACCTCTACGCGTTCGACGTCGACGTTCCCGCGGGCGCCTCTTCGATCGACGTCGCCGCGGCCTATCTCGGCGCCACCTTCGGCCGCTATTCGACGGCCAGGCTCGCGACGCCGAACGTGCTCGTGATGACGTGGCACCAGAATCTGCTCTACCCGTCGACCGGAACGATTTCGAATACCGTTTTTAAGCCGTCGATCGTCCTTCCGGGCCAAGACTGGCAGTTTGCGACCGCATTGACCGGAGCGCGGCGCAGCGGCGACCTCGTGACGTTCGACGACGTCTCGCTCGAGCATCTCATCGATTCGCCGCTCGACGCCGGCGTCAACTACAAGCGATGGCTGCTGTGGAACGACGGCGGTGCGTCGGCCTATCTCAATGCCTTTGCCGACGTGCCGGCGGAACTCGACGTGCCGGCCTCGACGATCGGCGACTACGGAAAACTCGTGCGCGAAATGCTCGCGATGTACGGAGCCCGGCACTGGCGCAACTACAACTTCTTGCTGACGCTCTCCGATGCAATGCCCGGTGAGGGCATCGAGCATCACGAATCGAGCGACGACGGTGCGGGCGGCGACTATCTCACCGATCCGGAATCGCTCGACCGTGGCGCGGATCTGCTATCGCACGAGTTCAACCATTCCTGGGACGGCAAGTACCGCATGCCGGCCGGACTCTATCAACCGAACTTGCAGATTCCCTACGACGACTCGCTCCTGTGGGTGTACGAAGGCATGACGCAGTTTTACGGCAACGTGATGTCGTGGCGCGACGGCATTCGCAAGCCCTTCACGTATCCCGATCACGTCGCCGCCGTTTACGCATTCTACGATAATCAACCGGGCCGCCGCTGGCGAACGCTCGGCGACACGGCCGTCTCCGGGCCGTTCATCTACCTGGCTCCGCGCGGATACGGCGCGGAACGGCGCGGTGCCGACTTCTACTCCGAATCCGAACTCATGTGGCTCAAAGTCGACTCGATCCTTCGTGCGCAGACCGCAGATCGCGAGTCGCTCGACACGTTTGCGCGCGCCTTCTTCGGCGGCGAGACCACCGGGCCGACGGTCGTCACGTACGAGCGGCCCGACGTCGTCGCGGGCCTGAACGCGGTCGTGCCCTACGACTGGAACGGCTTCTTTCACACGTGGATCGACGCGATTGCGCTTCACCCGCCCGATGGTTTCACCGCCGACGGATGGCGGCTCGTCTACACCGACCGGCCTTCGCACTGGGTGCGCAAGGACAACTTCTGGTACTCGATCGGATTCACGGCGACCGAAGGCACCGTCGGCGACGTGCGCGCGGGTTCGGCGGCATGGAATGCGGGTCTGGGCATCGATACGAAGATCGTTGCCGTCGACGGCCGCAGCTACTCGAGCGATCTGCTCTACGACGCCCTCGAGGCGGCTTCGCGGACGCATCAACCGATCGCGCTGCTCGTGCAGCACGGAAACGTTTACCGCACCCTGTCGATCGCGTACGACGGAGGTCCGCGCTATCCGCATCTCGAGCGCATCGACGGCACGCCCGACCGGCTCTCCGAGGTCGTTAAGCCACGCTCGTGACGGCGTCGCGGAAGCGCTCGAGGAAATAGTCGATGGCGTGGTCATCGATGGTGAGCGGCGGGGCGATGCGCAAGACTCTCTCGTGCGTGTCTTTTGCCGCGACGCCGCGCTCGAGCAGCGCTTCGGAGAGACGGCGAGCCGGAACGGTGAGCTCGATGCCGATGAGCAGGCCGCGACCGCGAATCTCGGTGACGAGCGGCGATCCGATGGCGCGCAAACCCTGCATGATCTTCGCGCCGGCGTAGCGCGCTTTCGACGCAAGCTTCTCATCGACCAAGACGTCGAGTGCGGCCTCGGCGACGGCGCATGCCAGCGGATTTCCGCCGAAGGTGCTGCCGTGTTCGCCGGGCCGGAATAAGCGCATCAAGGGCGCGTCGGCAAGCGTCGCGGAAACGGGGTAGTAACCGCCGCCCAACGCTTTTCCGACGAGCAGCACGTCGGGTTTGATGCCGTCGTAATCGCAGGCGAAGAAATCTCCGGTGCGTCCGAATCCGGTTTGTATTTCGTCGGCGACGAAGAGCGCGCGATGTTCGCGGCAGAGCGCCCACGCGCGTTTGAGATATCCTTCCGGGGGAACCTTCACACCGCCCTCGCCTTGAATCGGCTCGATCAGAATCGCGCACGTTTCCGGCGTCATCGCGCGCTCGAGCGCGTCGGCGTCGCCGAACGGGACGCAAACGAAGCCCGGAACGAAGGGCCCGAAGTCCTTACGATACTCCGGGGTGGAACTGGCGCTGATCGCGGAAATCGTTCGGCCGTGGAAGTTGTCGGAGAACACGACGATCTCGGCCGCGTTTTCGCGAATCCCCTTGACTTCATAACCCCAGCGGCGAACGAGTTTGATGCCCGTTTCGACGGCCTCGACGCCGGTGTTCGTCGGAAGCGCCATGTCGAATCCGCACGTCTTGGTTAATTTTTCGAGGAAGCCGGGCATGCGATCGTTGCGCATCGCGCGCGACGTGAGCGTGACCTTCTTCGCTTGTTCCAGGAGCGCCGCCGCGATGCGCGGATGACAGTGTCCTTGATTGACAGCGGAGTATGCGCTGATGCAGTCGAGGTACTTCTTGCCGTCGACGTCCCACAGCCAGACGTCTTCGGCTCGATCGACGATGAGGTCGAGCGGGTGATAGTTATGCGCGCCGTAGCGTTCTTCGGCGGCGACGAGTTCGCGGGAGCGTTCAGACAATTCCGGCATCGTGATGCGTCCAAGAGCGCCGCGTGTGTTTACCGCTCGGAGAGCGGGACCGCGGGGGCGCAGCCGGCCCGCGTTCGAGGAACACTGCGAAGGCTGACTTAAGGACGCATCCCTTGGGAACCTCTTGGACGCATCTCGACCGGCTCTTGGCCCGCGATCATGCCGGCATCGGCGAAAAAGGCCGCACGATCGCGCATCTGCACGAAGGGCGCCGCCCGCGCGCGGTCGTGCTGCTGCACGGCATGAGTTCGAGCCCCGCGCAGTTCGAACGCTACGCGCGCGACCTCTACGCGCACGGACACAACGTCCTGGTTCCGCGCCTGCCGCATCACGGGCACGCCGACCGTCTGTCGACCGCGCTCGCGCGGCTGCGACCCGACGAACTCTACGCCGCCGCCGGCGACTACGTAACGATCGCGCGCGAGCTGGGCGACCGCGTGACGGTCGCGGGATTCTCGCTCGGCGGTTTGTTGGCCGCATGGAGCGCGCAGCACTACGAAGTCGACCGTTGCGTGGCGATCGCCCCATTTCTCGGCGTCGCGTGGATTCCGGCCGCATTGATGACGGCGCTGGCCGAACTGCTGCTGCACGTTCCCAACCGCTTTCACTGGTGGGATCCGATCGTACGCGAACGCCAAATGCCCGAACACGGCTACCCGCGCTACTCCACGCACGCGCTGGCACACGCGTATCGCATCGCGCGCACCGTGCTCGACGAAGCCGAGATTCGCGGACCGTTGGCCGAGCACGTGGTGCTGATCGTCAACGCGCGCGAGACCGGCGTCAACAATCGCGCAATCCGGCGCCTCTGCTCCCGTTGGGAGGCGCACCGGCCGGGCTGCGTGGAGTTGCGCGCGCTGAAAGGGCTGCCTCTGTCGCACGACATCATCGAACCGCTGCGCCGCGGGCAGCTGGCGGCGCGCGTTTATCCGCAGATTTTGTCTGCGATCGATCCCGAAATCGTCGTTGCTAGCGCCACGAACACGTCGTGAGGTGGTCGTTCACCATGCCGACGGCTTGCATGAACGCATAGCAAATCGTCGGGCCCACGAAACGAAAGCCGCGTTCGCGTAACGCCTTGCTCATCGCTTCGGATTGTGGACTGAAAGCCGGAAGGTCTTCGCGACGGCGGCGCGTTTCGACGCGCGGCTTCCCGCCGGTGAACTGCCAAATGAAGGCGTCGAACGAGCCGAACTCGCGCTGGACGGCGACGAAGGCTTTCGCGTTGGAGGCGACCGATTCGATCTTCCCGCGATTGCGAACGACGCCGGGATCGGTCAGGATCCGCTCGACCGACGCGGGTCGCATGCGTGCCACGCGTTGCGGATCGAAATCGTGGAAGACGCGACGGTAGTGCTCGCGTTTGCGTAAAATCGTCTCCCAACTGAGACCCGCCTGCGCGCCCTCGAGCGTCAGCATTTCGAAGAGGTGCCGGTCGTCGTGCACCGGCCGTCCCCACTCCTCGTCGTGGTACCGAATCGAAAGGTCGCTCGTCGCCCACGAGCAGCGCTCCTTCGGCGCTTTTCCCGCCTTCGTGGTCACAGCGCGTACACCCAACATTTCGTCCTCACTTCGTACGACTTAACCGGAGCGACGTTGCCCCGCGCGCCGGCATCGTAGACGCGCACGTAATGTGTCTGCGAACCCGTTGCCGTGACGGGTCCGTCAAACACGTACAACATTCCCTTCGCGTCGACTGCGAGAGCTTGCGGCGCTACGAAGCCGGTGGATTTGCCTGAAATCCTTCCCGCCGGCGCAACGTTCCCGCTAGAGCCGCGGGCGAACGCCAGAATTTCTTTTCCGTCCGTATTCGCTACGTATAGCGTACCGTCGGCGCCCACGACCAAACCATTGGGATTGTTTAGCCCCGTGTTGCCGCCGCGTATCAGGGACTGACGCCCGTGCGGTCCGACAACGATGACAGCTTTGTTTCTGCCCGATGAGAAGTAATAATATCCACTCGAGTCGGCTGCAAAGGCGTTCATGTCTTGCTCGAACGGAGTGCGGAACGGAAAACCTGCTTTGGGCGTGCCTGCCGGATTCGCCGGAAGCTGCGTAATTACGCCCACGATCGCAGACGCTACGTAGACGCGTCCGCTTTGATCGGTCGCGACGAAGTCAGGGTTGTACAAATTACCCGCGATGCCTGAACCGAGCGTGGTGCCTTTCAGCAGTCGCGCCACCTTGTACGGTACGGCGTTGCCGAGCCAGTCCGAGACGACAAGCCAACCGCGGCTCTGCGCGATGCTCGATCCCCGGATCGACAACCTTACCTCGCGTGGCCAACGATTCGGTGCGTGTCGCGCCGCGCTCGGGAAATAGGCGAGGCCATCTGACGCCAGAATTGCGACGTCCCCGCTACGCCGGTCGACCGCCATTGAGGAGGCGTTCCACAACGTGGTAGCAGGGTGCCTCACGGAGGATGGTGCGACGTCGCCTCGTTGTCTGGGACCGAATGCGATAACCTCGCGCACCGCATCGCTTTCGTTCGAGTCTGCCTGGAGAACGAGGGCGTTCCCGGCGCCGTCGATGATAATCGAGTCCGGCATATTCAGCCCCGTTTTCGGGCCGGCGATCGTTCGCAGCAGACGCGGCGCGCGGGCCGTCAAGTCGAAGGCGGCAATGGAAAAGTCACGGAGTCCGCTGCTGTCGCTCGTTCCGGCCACCACGAGGCGTCCCAGGGGCCCGAACGCCACGGCGTCGACCTGCCGATACCCGAGGATTTTGGTGGTGTCGATCGATTGTTCGGGTGCAACGTTCCCTCGCGCCGACGAGGCGTAGCAGAGAACAAACAGCGTCGCGCTGTCGAGGGCGCACACCTTCCCGCTGCGGTCGACGGCGACTCCGATTGGACTTTGTAGGCGCGTCCGCGAACCCGCTATGAACGGTGCGAGCTTGATGCTCCGAACGAGATTTCCGCGGCTGACGATCGGCCGAGCTTGATCGACGGAATACACGTAACCACCTTCGGCGGTAAGCCACGTCTGCTTGGATGCAGCGTGCGCGCCGCCTTGGTCCTCTCCTTCGGTGCCTATGGGGGCCGCACGGCCATTCCTGAGATCGATGTAATATACCAGGTTCGGATGTTCCGCCGTATTTGCGAGCAGGTAAAATCCCGCACCGTCACGGGTGAGCGCGTAGCCCTGGAACGCGAGGTTTTGTTCGCCCGCCGGGGGACTCGGCCACGCGCTCATGTTTTTCAGAATTGGCGAGTTCGGGCTGACGAAGCCGCTTTCACCCATCACTACGATGCTGCCATTGCCGTCGACGCTGACTCCGGCGTTGTCGCAGTCCGACGTGCATCCGGCCAGGCCGAGGGCGGCGGCGAACACCATGGCGGCGGTCAGTCGGGTTAGGCGCACGATGTAGCATACTCTACGCACGAGATGGAAAGGTCGATTCGCGCGGGCGCGCCAACGCACCCGTGTGCTCGCATTTCCGGCCGCCGATCCGGCGCAGACGTACGACGACGGAATTGCGCGTGCTCGCGCCGTCATGGCGCTCGACGGCGACGAGATTCTTCCCGCCGGAAAGACGGCGCTTTTCGACCACGGGAACCGCACGCCGCTTGCGGTCGTGCTGCTGCACGGTTTTACCAACAATCCGGCGCAGTACGCGACGCTTGCGCCCTCGATCTTCGAGCGCGGCGCCAACGTGTTCGTACCGCGCATGCCCGAGCATGGCGAGCGCGATCGCATGACGACGGGAATTGCGGCGCTGACGGCAACGGCATTGCTGCAGAGCGTTGCCGGTGCGCTCGACCTGGCGGCCGGATTGGGCGAGCGCGTCGCGGTTTTGGGCATTTCGATGGGCGGCGTTCTTGCGGCGCACTCGGCGCAGTTTCGCGCGGTCGACCTCGCCGTGCCGGTTTCGCCGAGCTTCGCGCTGCTCGAACTTCCGTATCCGGCGAGCAAACTGGCGGCGCGCGTCCTCGCAACGCTGCCGAATATGTTTCTCTGGTGGGATCCGCGCGACCGCGGCCATCATCGCCCCCTAACGGCCTATCCACGCTACTCGACGCGCGCGCTGGCGCAGACGCTCGCCGTTGCCGACGACGTGCACGCTGCGGCGAGGCGCGAAGCGCCCCGCGCTGGCCGTATCGCGACGATCGTGAATCGCAGCGATCCGGCGGTGAACAACGAGGTGACCGAACAGATCGTGCGCGAGTGGGAAGGCTGGCATCCGACGGACGTCGAGTACGTCGAGTTGCGCGGGCTCCCGGTCAATCACGATATCGTCGATCCGCAGAATCCGCTGGCGCGCACCGACCTCGTGTATCCGCGACTGCTGCAGGCCCTCGCACTGCTGGAATAAAACCAGAGCGCGGCCATGCCGCACATGTCCGGTCGCCGCTGCTGCGTTCAAGCGTTCGCCGTCATAGCAGCGCTCGCGTTTTCCGCATGTTCGTACGGGCCGCGCGTGGCGTCGAGCACGTGGCTTGCGCCGTCCGATGCCGAGAACGCCCGGCCCGTAGCCAAGATTCGGCACGTCGTCATCGTCGTGCAAGAGAACCGGAGCTTCGACGATCTGTTTCAAGGGTATCCGGGCGCGGATACCGTCGCGACCGGCAAGAGTTCCACGGGAAAAATCATCCGGCTGCGACCGGTAAGTCTCACGACGAAGTACGACATCGATCATTCGGCGACGGCGATGTTCGTCGCGTGCGACGGAGCGGGAAAACTGCCGGGAACCCAGTGTCGCATGGACGGATTCGATCGGGAGCGACGGGCGGGCGGTCCGCACGACGGTCAGTATGCCTACGTTCCGCACGCGCAAAGCCGGCCGTATTTCGCCATGGCGCACGAGTGGGTGCTCGCCGACGACATGCACCAGTCGCATCTCGACGAAAGTTTCGTTTCGCACCAATACATCATTGCGGCGCAGGCGCAGTCGAGTGTCGACACTCCCTTCCTGCCGGAGTGGGGATGCGGAAACAAGAACAACTTCGTGGATACGCTGGGCAAGAACCGTACGTTCGGCAGCCCGCAGCGCCCCTGCTTCAACTATCAAACGCTCGGCGACGAACTCGATGCGGCCGGGCGCACCTGGCGCTTTTACACGAGCCGCGTCGCCGATCCGGCCGACGGTGTGTGGTCGGGTTATCAAGCCGTTCGGCACATCCGCTACGGGCCGGATTGGAAGAACGTGATCGCTCCGCAGAAGCGCTTCTTGAAAGACGTGGCGGCGGGAACGCTCGCAGGCGTCACGTGGATTACCCCCACGTGCGAAGCGTCGGACCATCCCAACTGCGGCGGAGGCTTCGGTCCGTCGTGGGTGGCTGCCGTGGTGAATGCGGTCGGTGAGTCGCCGTTTTGGAACACGACGGCAATCTTCGTCATGTGGGATGACTGGGGCGGATTCTACGATCACGTCGCGCCGCCGCACGTCGATGACGACGGTCTCGGGTTTCGCGTACCGCTGCTCGTCATTTCGCCGTACGCCAAACAAGGCTACGTTTCGCACGTTCGCTACGAGCACGGCAGCGTTTTGAAGTTTGCCGAAGACGTCTTCGGCCTCGGGCGTCTGGCCGCCAGCGACGCGCGCGCGAACTCGCCGGCACTCGATTGCTTCGATTTTACAAAACCGCCGCGAGCCTTCGTGCCGATTCGAGCGCCGCAGCGCGCGGCGTTCTTTCTCGGCCGGCGCGACGACCTTCGCCCTCCCGACGACCGCTAAACGAGCGGCTTAGATATAGTCTTTCAGGGAAGGCCAGATCGTTTCGAGGTCGGTTTGCGGCTGCGTGCATACCATGATCGGAATGTCGCGCTCGTACGAAATGACCCAGGGCGGATTGGAACGCGCGGCGAGTACGGCGTTGCCGTAGAGATGTCGCGATGCGCCGCAGTCGCCGTTGACGTCGATGACGACCGCGCCGGAATAGCCCCGCGGCCCCCAAAGCCAGTAGTTGTTATGGCCCGACAACGCCGGCGGCAAGCCATAGGCCTTGCCGAAGAAATCGATCGCCGCCGCTTCGCCGTAGTTGCTTGCAACGACGGCGGCACGCGCGCGCTGGCCGGGCGGCAGCGCATCGTAAATGCGTGCCACGGTCGCGGCGAGTTCCGGCCATCCGTGCATGTCGGCAAAGTCGGTCGGCAGATCGGCCGTTTGATGCCGTTCGGTCGCCATCGTCGATTTGCTCACGTGCAACGCGCGCCCGACGAACGTGCTATAGGCCATCATCGCGTCTTCCGAGAGCACCGGGAGTGAAAACGGCAGGAAGAAGAATCCCCCGGACACCATCGCAATCGCAAGGGCGGCCTGCACCGCTGGAAGCCGCCGCGTCCAAGCCGCGATTTGCACGGCGCCCGCCGCGATCACGACCGGATAGACGTCGCCCGGATAGTAGTGCTTTCCGTGCAGGACGATCATCAGCGCGATCAGCACGACGTACGTCCATCCGAGAAAGCGCGCCGGCGTCGCGCGCACGAGCAGCGAGACGAGGCCGACGATCCAGACCGGCGACAGAAAGAGATTCGTCAGCAGGAGCTGCTGCACGAGATAGAGCGCCGGTCCCGCGACGACGTTCTTTCCCTGCTGCCCGTTGCGAAGCAGTTCGAGCATCGGAAAGCCGTAGTGCGCTTGCCACAGGAAGTTCGGGAGCGCGATCAGCGCGGCCACGGCGACGCCGGCAACGAACCACCGCGACGCCAGGATTCGCCGCTGCGGCGAGATCAGCAATCCGGCACAGAGCGCGACGCCGAAGAATCCCGCGCTGTACTTGCTTTCCAAGCTGACGCCAAGCGCGGCGCCGGCGGCCAGCCACCAGCGCGGATCGGCGCCCTTGGCGATGCGCAGTACGTAGAGCGACGTCAGCGGCCATAGCCAGAGCCCGACCATGTCGGGTCCGACCTTCATGCCGAAACTCATCAGCACGCCGGCGAAGAAGACCGCGAGCGCGGCGACGACCTGGGCGAAGGCGCCGCCGCCCATCTCCGTGACGAGCAGGCACGTAACGTAGACGCCGGCGGCCGCGAAGATCGCGGGCACGGCCCTCAAGAGAAACAGCGAGTGCGCGAAGAGTTGCGAGCCCGCCGCCAGCAGCGGCACCACCGGCGGCTGATCGACGTAGCCCCAGGCCGGGTGAAAACCGCAGATGATGAAGTAGAGTTCGTCGCGGAAGAATCCGTAATGCGGATTGCCGCCCAGGTGCGCGACGAGCGTCAACGCCGCAGCGAAGAGCGGAATGCGCGCGCTCGGTCGTTCGTTCACGGCAATCATGCCGTTTTCACGCCGGGTCGAACGCGCCCTCCAGGATCATGCGCTCGGAACGGTCGCGTGCGTCGCGAAAACGCGCGCGCGTCTCCGGCGTCGCGTCCGCAGGTAACTCTCGCACAATGCGTTCGAGTTCTTCGTCGAAGGTCGTGGCGAGCGACGCCGGCGTGTACGGGCCGGGAAAGCGCAAGCGCTGCGCGATCATGAGGCGATAGATACGGTCGGTCGCGAGATCTTCCATGTATCCGTCGAGCAGGCTCGCGCCTCGGCCCTCGAGGACGCCGTTGCGATACCGAATGACGGTACGCACCGCGGCGCGCGTGCCGTCGAGGCTCGTCGTGCCGACGCCGGTGGGCGGCGGTCGCAGATCGGGGTGCTTATCGGCGAGCGCCGGACGCCGTTCGATTTGATTGGGCGCGGGAAATGCCGCGACCGCAATGGCGTTTTGATCCGGATGCCCCGTCCACGCGCCGTCCATCAGACACGCGGCTTCGTTTTTCTTGTCGCGATCGAGCACCGCCAGCGCACGCGCGTTGAGTTCGGAATCTTCGCGGCTTGGATAGAGCGCCGTCATTCCGCCGATCGCGAGCGCGCCGTGCGAGTGCGCGATCTCGGGGAGAATCGTTCGCAGCCGCTGGAAGAAGGGCACGTCGATCGGAATCGTGTTGCGGTCGGGGAGCAGCCAATCGGGATCGCTGAAGTTGTAATGGATGAGGCTGGCCATGTAGTCCCAGCGTCCCAAGTTCAAACCGAGGATGTAGTCGCGGAGGTTGAAGAGGAACTCTTCCATTTCGTAAGCGAGCGGATGCGACTCGACGAGCGCCATCGCGCGAATCGAGCCGGGCGGCCATCGTTTGGCAACCAGCAGCGCGTCGAAGACGCCCTTCCACCAGTGCGCTTCTTCGGCGGATTCCGATTTCGGAATGTAGATGCACAGCGGATGCTTCAAGCGCTCTAAGTCGATGCCGTACGCGAGCAAAGCGAGATCGAAGAGCGACGCGCTCGTCGTCTCGGCGGCGAAGATGCCGCCCTGCGAAAGATGGAGGCCGCGTACGCGGTTCCACGCGACGGTTGCGCTGGGCGCAATGCCGACCGTCGCATCGCGCTTGTGGTCCCGGTACGAGAGTCCGCCGTAGAGCGCTGCGACGATGTTGGCGTGGCCGAGCATCAGATGCTCCCACGTGTTGGCCATCGAGTCTTCGAGGTCGAGCATCACGCCCGGCGCCCCCGAGTTGAGCATCTTGACGACGAGTTCGGCGTCGTCGGCCGGTCCCGTCATTTGATTTCGCTGATCGCGGCACCAGTCGGGTAAGGCGATGTGCCACGGCGACGTCGTCGCGCGCGAAGGCGGAAGGTATTGAGGACGTTCGCCGGCGTGCGCGCGTGCCAGCCGCCGCGCCCGCGCCTCGCACAGCCGCCGCTGCTCCGGCGTAAAACGTGCGTGCAACGGGCGGTAAAAATCGGCGAATCCGCTCGGCAGATCGCGCTCGAGCGAAAATCCGGGAGGGGCGACGTTCACAAAAGGCTCGCTAGACAGTACTGCGCGCGGTCTTGCCGTTTTCGTAAAACTGTTCGGCTTCGGTCGAACCGGAAAGCGCGGTCGTCGAACTCCGCCCTTCGCCGATCGCGGTCGCGACCTCGTCGAAATATCCGGTGCCGACCTCACGCTGATGGCGCGTCGCAGTGTATCCGTCGGCGGCCGCTGCGAACTCGATCTCTTGGAAATCCGCATACGCGCTCATGCCGCGCCGTTTGAAGTCGTGCGACAGCCGGAAAAAACTGTAGTTGAGGGCGTGGAATCCGGCCAGCGTCACGAACTGGAACTTGTAGCCCATCTCGTTGAGCCGTTCGCGGAACGCCGCGATCGAGCGCTCGTCGAGTTTCTTCTTCCAGTTGAACGACGGCGAGCAGTTGTATGCGAGCATCTTTCCGGGAAACGCCGCGCGGATCGCTCCGGCGAATCGTTCGGCCTCCTCGAGGTTGGGCTCGGAGGTTTCCATCCACACCAGGTCGGCGTACGGCGCGTATGCCAGACCACGCGCGATGCACGCGTCCATGCCCGGTCGGGTGACGAAAAACCCTTCGGCGGTGCGTTCTCCGCTCAGGAACTCGCGATCGACCGGATCGACGTCGCTGGTGATGAGTTTGGCCGCGCTCGCGTCGGTGCGCGCGATCACGATCGCCGGTACGTCGAGGACGTCGGCCGCGAGCCGCGCGGCGACGAGGTGGCGCACCGCCTGCTGCGTGGGAATCAGCACCTTGCCGCCGAGATGTCCGCATTTCTTCTCGGAACTCAACTGGTCTTCGAAGTGCACGCCCGCCGCGCCGGCTGCGATCATCGCCTTCATCAGTTCGAAGACGTTGAGCGGTCCGCCGAATCCGGCTTCGGCGTCGGCCACGATCGGAAGAAACCAATGCGCTCCGCCGTTCCCTTCGAGCGATTCGATTTGGTCGAGTCGCGTCAACGCGTTATTGATGCGCGCGACGACCGACGGAACGCTATTGGCAGGATAGAGGCTCTGATCGGGATACATCTCGCCGGCGACGTTGGCGTCGGCGGCCACCTGCCAACCGCTGCAGTAGATCGCGTCGAGTCCGGCTCGCGCCGCCTGCACGGCTTGATTGCCGGTGAGCGTGCCCAACGCGGTCGTCGGATCGCTTCCGTGGAGCGACTCCCACAGGCGCCGCGCGCCCATGCGCGCCAGGGTGTGCTCCGCGACGACGCTCCCTTGCAGCCGCACGACGTCGGCGGCCGCGTAGCGCCGGCGCGTCCCCGACCATCGGGGTTCCTCCCAACCGCGGGTGATGGCTTCGGCGCGCTGCGTGCTGTTCACGGTGGTGCTCCTCCTACGCCGTCGCAAGCGCCGATTGGATGGCGCTGGCGCGACGTTTGGACCGGTCTATTGGATGGTTCTAATGCAATCGTTGGATGGCTGCTTTGGATTCCGGCCGAGCGATTCCTATCGCTCGACTTGGAAAAGCTCGTGGTACGCATCGAGCCGTATCGGCGCCGATACACCGTGGAGCGATCCGGCGGCGTGCGGGCCGGTGAGAATGAAGACGGAACGCCCGCTCGCCCACGCCGCGTAATTTCCCATGTGGGACGGGTCCCAACCGGAGACGATGATGCGCCCCGGCAACGATTCGTCGACGTATGCGCCGTAGGCCAGCGACGTCGCGTCGATCCAGCCGTCGACGACGATCACGCCGCCGGGCGGAACGAACGGACGAACGGCGTCGATCACCCAACGGCCGCCTTCCCGCGAGTGTCGCTCGAAGAAGCTGCGGTGCGTGACGAGCGACAACAGCGCGCCGGCGAAGAGAAATGCGACGAGCACGGCGCGCAGTGGAGCGTATCCCGGCGCGCCGCGCGCCGGTGCCGGCGCGAGCGATCCCAGGAGCGGCACGGCGAGCCACAGCGCGAGCATGCGGTAGCGTCCGACGTCGGCTTCGTTCGGATAGGTTACCGAGAAGAGCAGTGCGGCCGTGCACGCGACGCAGAGAAAGAGCGCGGTTCGCCAATCACGCCTCCACGCCGCGACGGCGCCGGCCAGAACGAGCAGGAGCGCGAATGCCCCAAACTGCTCGCCGATCTCCGAGACGAACGCCCAGAGCGCATCCTGCAGATGCAGCGGATTGAGCGACGCGAGCAAAAAGCGCGGCGCGTCCGACTCCGTTCCCGTCAGCGCGCGCACGAAGCCGGCCGGCGTGCTCGGGTCGTTGTAGTTCCAGAAAATTCCTCCGCCGGCGCCCGGCAGCACGTGCACCGGGTCGAGACCGTGCGCGACGACGTACGCGGAGCGCAACGGCAGATAGAGATACAGCAGCACGCCGGCGCTCATCAGCGCAAGGGATCCAAGGACGAGCCGCAACGACGGCCGCGGTTTCGCAACGATTGCGCCTACCGCGAGTCCCGGTGCGAGCCAAATCGCGTTGGGGTGCGCCGCGATGCCGAGGCCGAAGGCGGCGAGTGCGGCCGTAAACCAGCGATTGCCGCGCCCGTGCATCCAGCGCAGAAACGCGAACACCGCGAACGCTTCGCACGCGACCGCGAGATCCTGCGCTTCGGCGCGCGCGCCGTGCGACCACACATCTTGCGTGACCGCGAACCAAATCGCCGCTGCGAGCGCGACCGGGCGCCAGGCGCGCAACTCGAGCGCGCACGCGTACGCCAGCGCCGCGGCAGCGGCCAGCGAGACGCCGCTGAAGACGTTGAGCCTGAACGCGATCGTTCCCAGCGGCACCGCATGCGACCACACCCAGCCGAGCAGCACGTAGAACGGAAATCCGGTCGGATGCGTGATGCCGAGGATATAGGGAACGCCCTGCAATTCGGCGGTGTCCCACGATGCCGGTTCGTGCGACGCGCTCGCGACGTAAACGATCGCCGGCACCAAAAACGCGGCCAGGTCGCAGGCGAGCCGCGCGTAGGGCGCGGCCCGGTTCCCGAGCCGCTCGTTCACGCTACCCTTCGGGCAGCGGCAGCGACGGCCGCGCCGACATGTCCGGACGAACGTCGGCGAAATCGGCGAGCGCGCGTTCCATCAACTCGAGAGCGCGATCCAACTGCGGGTCTTTGCCGTCGCGATAGTCGTGCGGCGCGATGTCGACGTCGTAATCGGGATCGGTGCCGTAGTTTTCGACGCCCCAGCCGGCGTCGGCAAACCAAAACGAGAACTCCGGCTGCGTGGTGAGCGTCCCGTCGACGAGATGGTGATAGGGTTCGATGCCGATGACGCCGCCCCACGTGCGCTTGCCGACGAGCGGCCCGAGACCGTAGAGCTTGAAGCAATGACTGAAGATGTCGCCGTCCGATCCGGCGAACTGATTCGTGAGCGCGACGAGCGGTCCGGCGACCGATTCGGGCGGATAGGGAACCGGCGCCCCGTAGCGCGGCACGTCGTAGCCGACGCGTTTGCGCGCCAACTTCTCCAAGAGCAGCGACGAGACGTGTCCGCCGCGATTGTAGCGCACGTCGACGAGCAGCCCTTTGCGATCGAACTCGCTCAAGAATCCGCGATGGAACTCGGAGAAGCCCCACGGTCCCATATCCGGAATGTGCAAGTATCCGACGCGGCCGCCGGTGCGCTCGTGCACGAGGCGCCGGTTGGCTTCGACCCACGCGCGGTAGCGCAGCGCGGCTTCGCTCTCCAGCGCCTTCACCAGAACCGTCCGTTCTTCGTCGCGGCGTGCGCGCAGAGTCACCGAGACGTCGCGCCCGGCGGTGTTGACGAGCAGTCGTTCGGGCGTCGTTTCGCGCGAAAGCCGTTTGCCGCCGATGGCGACGACCACGTCGCCTTCGCGCACCGCCAAGCCGGGCTCGGCGAGTGGCGAATCGGTCTCGCGGTTCCACGAGTCGCCGCGATAGATGCGCTCGATGCGGTAGCCGCCGCGGGCTTCGTCCCAGACGAGGTCGGCGCCGAGGAATCCGCGCTGGTATTGCGGCGGTATGCGGTAGTCGCCGCCGTACTCGTATGCGTGTGACGTTCCGAGTTCGCCTTGCATCTCCCAAATGAGATCGGAGAGTTCGCCGCGCGTGCGCACGCGCGACAACACTGCATCGTAGCGCGCGTAGACGCGCTTCCAATCGATGTCGCTCATGTCTTCCACCCAGAACTGCTCGGCTTGCAGCCGCCACGCTTCGCGATACATCTGCGCCCATTCGTCGCGCGGAACGATCTCGACGCTCGCGCGATCGAGGTCGATCCATCCGCTCTTGCGTCCCGGCTCTGCAGACGGCTTCGGCTCTTCGCCTTCCTCCGGGAGATCGCTCAGCGCGTCGATCGCCCGCAAGCGCTCCTGCGAACGATAGACCAGCGTGCGCGCGTCGGCGCTGAGGCGAATCTCGTCGCACTCCTGCGCGATCTCCGCCTGGCGCTGCTGCTCGAAGTCGTAGGCGAAGAGCGTTCCCGGGCTGGGCTCTTCGCGATCCTCGCGCCGCGTGGGTTTGATTCCCTTGAGCGGAAAGCGCGTGAACAGCACGCGATCGTGCACGGCAACGATTTGATCGTACTCGCCCTCCTCGACCGGGAATCCGAGCACGCGACCCGTGATGCCGTCGAAATCGATGTCGACGTCGACGGCTTTGTCGCGTTTCTTTCGCTCGTCGCGCTCCTGCTCGTGCGCGCGATGCACGGGCTTGGGCGGCGGAACGAAGGGGGACGGCACGTCTTCGCGCAGCGTGACGACGAACGGACGACCCGCCTGCGGAAAACTCAGCTCGAACTGCAAGGCGTCGTAGACCGGGTTGAAATCGCGAGTCGAGATGAAGTATAAGTACTTTCCGTCGGGATCCCATGCCGGCGATTGGTCGACGCGCAGCGGCGTCGTGACGTCGTGGATCTTCCCGGAGCGCACCTTCACGACGCGCACGATCGACGTTGCGGGCGCCGCCCACCAGACGTAGGCGAGGTAGCGGCCGTCGGGCGAGAAGGCGAGATCCTCGATGCGGCGGGCGGGGCTCGTGTCGAGCGTGCGCACCGAGCCGTCGTCGAGGTCGACCGCGCAAAGCTGCTGGCGATGGTTGGCAAAGGCGAGCGTGTCGCCGGACGGCGAGCAGACGAGCGCGGTAACGCGGCCGATGTCGCCGCTCGTGACCATCTCCGGTTCGCGCGCGCCATCCGCGCGAAAGACCGCGATTCGTTCGTAACCGCCGGCGTCGGTGACGCACGCGAACCGCTTGCCGTCGGCGAGCCATTCGGTCAGACGGATGCGCGATGCACTGCCCGCACCGTGATGGTGCACGGCGCCTTCGAAAAGCGGCAGCGTAAAGGCTTGGCCCCGCGACACGAAGGCGATCCGCGTGCCGTCCGGATGCGGTGCGAAGTGTTCGAGCGACGACGAACCGTGTTCGAAACGGCGCACGGTTTGCGGGGCGGCCGAGTACGTTTCGAACGGCACGCGTCGAACCTCGCCGCTCGCGAGATCGCACCACGCGATCTCTCCGCCGGCCGAGTAGACGATGCTCCGGCCGTCGGTCGAAGGAAAGCGCGCGTAGTACTCGCGTTCGTGCGAATGACGCTGCAGATCGCCGCCATCAGCGTCGCACGAGTAGAGATTGCCGACGCCTTCGTGATCGGACAGGAAGAAGATGCGATCGTCGACCGGCATCGGCCACGTCGGATTGCCGTCGGGAAGCGGCAGTTTTCGGAACGTTCCGCTTCCGGCCGCATCGACCCATATCTCGCCCGCGGTTCCACCACGATAGCGTTTCCAGCGCGCCGCATCGGCGGCGTTGCGCCCGACGGCGAATCCGCCGGCAGAGGTGAGCGCGAGCGAACGCGCATGCCCCAAGCCGAGTTCACGCACCGCTCCATCGAGCGTCGCGGCGAACGGTCGCGTCTGTTCGTCCCACGTCGTCGGATTGGCTACGAAGAAAATTTCGTTTCCGTCGGACGACCACGCACAGACCGCCGCCTGCGCGGCACCGAGATACGTGACCCGCTGGGGTACGCCGCCGGCCGCCGGCATGACGTAAACCTCGGGGTTGCCTTCGTCGGTCGAGACGAACGCGACGCGGGATCCGTCCGGCGAGAGCCGTGGAAACGAACACATGCCGAAACTCACGGTGAGGCGATTTGCCACGCCGCCGCGCGCATCGGCGCTCCACAGATCGTCTTCGCAGACGAAAACGATCCGATCGCCCGCGATCGTAGGATGGCGGTAATACCCTCGATTCATGTCGAGGTGCCTCGTTGGCGATGCGCCCCGCGCATCCCGCTCGACCCGAAGTTACCGCTCGAGCAGGCGCCCGAGTGCGCCGACGATCTTGCGCGCGTTTTCCAACTGCGTGTACGCCGGCACGAGGGTCGGCGTCGGCGTGCGCCGTTCGAAGGGCAGGACCGCCCCGTCGGGCATGAACTGCGTCGACGCGAAGCCGCCGAGACTGCGAAAGAAGAGGTCGGCTCCCAGCGCGTTGGCCCAGCCGAACTCGGCGCGCGTGAATCGCCAATACCCGTCGTCGTAGAAACTCTCGTGAATCATCCCCGACTCGCCGTCGGTCTCCGCCAAGGTCGTGATCGCTTCGGCGACTTCGCTCGAACTCGTCGCCGTCAGCGCGCGTCCGATGATGCCGAGCGGCCACACGTAGTTGGGCGGCGTGTGCGGGCTGCCCAATCCTGCGGCGTAGCGCCCCGAAAAGAAGAACGGGTTGTCGGAGCTTAACGCAAAGGCTCGCGTGTTGAGGTACGTCGGGTCGAACGCGGAGCACCAGTCGATGTACGGAAGCGTCGTGAGATTGGGAAGGTTGGCGTCGTCCATGAGATTGTAGCGACCGAATCCGTCGGTTTCGTAGGCGTACATCCATGCGTGACGGCGCTCGTTGTAGAAGCGGCCGAAGCGTTGGATTCCGCTCTGCACGCGATCGCTCAACGCACCCGCCGCCGCCGCCAGTTCGCCGTCTCCGTAACCCTGAAGAGCCAAAGCCTGGATTTCGCGGAGCGCCACGACGGCGAGCGCATTCTGCGGAACGTTGAAGCGAAACAGCACCGGATCGTCGGACGGCCGGAACGCCCCCCAAATCATTCCCGTTCCCGCAGCGTACGCGTCGTCGGTCTTCACGCGATACGGATAGGTATAATGACTGCATTGCCGGTGCCGTTCCTCGCACGAGTATGTCGCAACGATCGTCCGCATCGCGACGTGCAGTTCCGGCGTAAAGATCGTCTTGTCGCGGGTGAGGCGCCAGTAGACCCACGTGAGGACCATCGGCCACGCGAGTGAGTCGACTTCCCACTTGCGCTCCCACACGTGGTAATCGGCCTGGAAGGCGTTGGCGTAGGGGTCGGTGACGATGTTGCGCGCGTTGCGCGCGATGACCCCAGCAAAGCGTCCGCGCAGAATCGGAAACCCAGTCTGAAAGCGCACGTAGGGAATCGTCTGCGCGGACGAATCGCGGAGCCACATCGCGGGAATGTCGCCGGTCTGAACGTACGTGGTGGCGTCGTCTTCGGGAAAGAAGTCGGTGAAGAGCGTGTGAAAGAACCGGGACGGCTGCACGTCGTGCACGCGCTTGCCGGTCAGTGGAACGACCAAGGCTTGGGCGCGCGCGTGCGCCGGCAGCACCAACGCGAGGATGCCCGCGAGTACGGCGAATGCGACCGGCCGCTTCATTCGACCGGCGAAAGCGTCAGCGACACGATCGCATCCTCGGCACGATAGCCGACGTGCGCCCACCACTGCCCGCCCGAGAACGTGACGCGGTACTTATCGTACGTCGAGCCGCCGGAGTGGGCGCGCTCGACGAACTCGAGCGATACGAGCGTCCCGTACGACGCAAAGCCGGAGGTCTGCAGCAGTGCTTTGAGGCCCGACGTGATCCTCAGGTTTTCGTTCTGGGGCAAGGTGCCGGCGGTGGCGGCGAGATTGCGATCCAGGGGCGGATTCAAAACTGCGACGATGCTCTTTAGCAGCGGCGTGAGATCGATCTCACCGGCATTGCACAGAACCGCGATTTCGAGACCGTCGCGCAGAACGAGCGCGTCTTCGGCCGAATAGCCGGGGACGTTCCCCGGATGTTCGGCGACCGTATACCCGAACCAATCTGCAATGAAGAACCCGTAACCGTAGTTCGTCGGTACGCCGCTGAGAAGTTTCGCCGAAGTCGTCATCGCTCTGAACGAAGCCGCCGGCACGACGCGTCCGGAACGCAGAGCTTCGAGCCAATCGACCAGGTCGGCAGCATTTGCGGTAAGCCCCACGGAACTGCACGGCAGCGCGGCGTCGGGTTCCGGCGGCGTCCACGAGCCGTGCCATTCGTACCCGCGCGCAACGTTGGCGGCGAACGGCGCAAACGCGCAGCCGGTCGAGCGCAGCGCGAGTGGCCGGGTGATGCGCTCGCTCAGGAGATCCGCGAACGGACGGCCGGTGACCGTCTCCAGCATCAATCCGAGCAGCGTGTAGTTGGCATTGTCGTATTGCCAGTCGCCCGAGACGCCGCTGGTCTGCTCCAAGAGATGCGCGACGCCGGTCACCACGATGCGGCCTTCCTCTGCGGCTTGCAAAACGAGTGCAGCGGTGAACTGTTTGGCGATCGAGCCCGCTCGATAGACCGTGAAACCGTCGGCTCGCAGCCGGTGCTCGGCCTCGCGATAGCCGTATCCGCGCAGATAGAGCCGCGCGCCACGGCGGCCGATTCCGAGCGAGAGACCGGCGATGTGATTCTCGCGCATGACGTCTGCGACCACCGTGTCGATTCGCGCGCGTTGCGCGGCCGGTAACGCAAGTGCCGCCGCGAGGACGAGTGTCGTCAACCGCTTACGACGTCAGCGGCGCGCACGGCGGTACAGCAAATATCCTAGCGTCGAGTTGATCTCGGCGGTGTCGAACAGCTGCGTCGGCAGCAACGTAATCTGCGGAACGTCGCTATAGCTTTCGAACGGGATGGCCGTGCTCATCGGGGCGAACGGAGTCACCGGATATCCGGCGACCGTGCGAAAGAGCAGGTCGGCCCAGAAAGCGTTGGCCCAGCCGAACTCGGGCCGCGTGAAACGCGACGGGTCGTTTGGATCGACCGATTCGTGCATCAGACCGTTCAGCGTATCGCTCTGGTCGAGCATGTCAATACTGCGGGTGATGTCGTGACGGTTCCGCGTCGAGATCGCCGCACCGATGATGCCGAGCGGCCAGACCCAGCCGGCCGGCGTGTGCGGGCTGCCGAGCCCGGTCGCGTACTTCCCGGAATAGTAGTATGGATTACCGGTGCTCAGCGTGAAGCCGCGCGTGTCGAGGTAGACTGGATCGTTCGACGCGCACCAGCCGATATACGGCAGCGCGGTGAGATTCGGAATGTTCGCGTCGTCCATGAGGTTGTCGTTGCCGAAGCCGTCGGTTTCGTATACGTACATCCACCCGTGCGTTGCGTCCCACGTCCGTCCGTACCGCTCGATACCGGCTTGCACCTGATTTCCGAGCGCCATCGCGTCGCTCGCCAGCTTCGCGTCTCCGTAAACTTCGCGCGCAAATTGGGCGAGCAGGCGCATCGCCACGACTGCGAAGGCGTTCTGAGGAACGTTGAACCGGTAGGTGACCGGATCGTCCGACGGCCGGAACGCGCTCCAGATCATGCCCGTGTTGGGATTGTATCGCTGGTGCGTCGGGACGGGCTGCGGCCAGGAGTAGTGACTGCAGGTCGCATGCCGTTGCTCGCACTGGAGCGTGGAGACGATCGTCTGAAGCGCGCGATGGAGCGTCGGCGTGAAGATCGAACGATCGTGCGTATTGGCGTAGTACATGAAGACGAGCGTGACCGGCCACGCCAAGGAATCGATCTCCCACTTTCCTTCCCACACGTGATAGTCGGCACTGAACGCTTCGGCGTGCGGATCGACGAGGATGTTCTTGGCGTCGCGCTGGACGACGCCGAAGAACTCCGAGCGCAGCGCCGGATACACTTTGACGAAGCGAATGTAGGGTATCGTCTGGGCGGCCGAGTCGCGCAGCCACATCGCGGGAATGTCGCCGGTCTGTACGTACGTCGTGCCGTCGCTCTCCGGGAAGAAATCGGTGAAGAACTCCTGGAAGAGCACTGCCGTTGCAATGGGGCGAATCTGCGACGCGACCGGGATGTTCAGTGTTTGCGCGCGCCCGGGTGCCGTCGCGGCCAATACGTATCCGACGCCGAGCGTCAGCGCGGCGATGCGCCGGAAGGTCATGAAACCAAGCCTTCGCTTCGCAACGGCCTTCGCTCCTTGAGCGAGGTTTTGGAGCAGGCCGCCCAAGGCAGGGCCGCGCGCTCGTCGACCGCAATGATTCGCTTCTTGGCTGCACGATACGAATTCACCGAACTGCTCCGCGATTTTCGCGAACGTAAACCGCGCGCGCTCGCGCGGGCCATTTCGTGGGCGGAGGCCGGGCGCGGCGCGGAGTTGATTCGCGTGCTCTACGCGAGCACCGGACGCGCCATGACGATCGGTCTCACCGGGCCACCCGGCGTCGGCAAATCGACGCTGTCGTCGGCGCTCGTCCGCGCGGCACGTGCGCTCGGCAAGAGCGTCGGCGTCGTCTCGGTCGATCCGACGTCGCCGTTCTCGCACGGCGCGCTCCTCGGCGATCGAATCAGGCTTACCGAACACTTTACCGACGACGACGTCTTCATCCGTTCGATGGCCAGCCGCGGCCATCTCGGCGGCGTCGCAGGCGCGACCGCCGATGCGGTGTTACTGATGGACGCCTACGGGCTCGACGTCGTGCTGATCGAAACCGTCGGCGTCGGCCAGAGCGAAATCGAGGTCGCGGAACTCGCGCAGACGACGCTCGTCGCGTTGCAGCCGGGCTCGGGCGACTCCATTCAAGTGCTTAAAGCCGGGATCATGGAGATCGCCGACGTCTTCGTCGTCAACAAAGCCGATCACCCGATGGCCAATCAGTTGCGCCGCGAGATTCGCTCGATGATGGAGATGCTCAGTTTCCCCGGTTGGGTTCCCGAGCTGGTGATGACGCAGGCGCTTACCGGCGACGGCATCGGCGAGTTATGGGCGGCCATCGAGCGTCACGTCGCGTTCTTGAACGAGACCGGCGAAATCGCGGAGCGGCGCCGCGAAGCCTTCTTGCACCAGGTGCGTCAGCTCGCGCTCGGCCGGCTGGAGCGGCGCCTCGACCGTACGCTGCAGCGGTCGGCTCCCGATGGGGTCGACCCTTACGTGGCCGCCGAGCGGGTGCTGACGGTCTTTGGGGCAGACGCCGGCGAAGACGACGCCTCGGACGCACCGCCGCGTCCGCGGGCGACGGTCAAGGGACTGGTGTAGTCCTCGGGCTTGGGGAGATTTGCCGCAGCCCGTCGAAGCGGTGGGGTTCGATAACCGATTCACATACTACGATAAAAGAGGAACCGGCTTGGCCAAAATGATCGAGCGCCCGAGTGGGTTGGGCGCGCCGGCGACCCCGGAGTTCGAGGAGCAAAAGCGACGCTGGCAAGAGTTGTCGGCACGCGGGAGAGGGCGCGAAGGCGCCGGGTCCGGCGCGGTCGATCGCACGATCTCCGACGTTGCCCTCGAGACCGTCTACGGCCCCGACGACGTCGCGCATCTCGACCTGTCGCGCGACCTCGCGTGGCCGGGCGAATATCCGTATACTCGCGGAATCCACCCCAACGGCTATCGCGACCGTCTGTGGACGATGCGCCAGTTCGCCGGCTTCGGAACCGCCAAGCAGACCAACGAGCGCTATCACTTTCTGCTCGAACAGGGACAGCACGGGCTGTCGGTGGCCTTCGACATGCCGACGCTGATGGGATACGACTCCGATGCGCCTCAAGCGCTCGGCGAGGTGGGAAAGTGCGGGGTCGCGATCGACTCGCTGGCCGACATGGAAGTGCTCTTCGACGGCATCGACATGGGCGACATCACCACGTCGATGACGATCAACGGACCCGCGGCGATTGCGGTGGCGCAATATATCGCGGCGGCCGAGAAGAAAGGCATTCCGCGCTCCAAACTCGGCGGCACGATTCAGGCCGACATCCTCAAGGAATACATCGCGCAGAAGGAGTGGATCTTCCCGCCGCGTCCGCACATGCGCGTCATCGTCGACATGATCGAGTTCTGCACGCAAGAGATGCCGAAGTGGAACACGATCTCCATCTCCGGCTATCACATTCGTGAGGCCGGGTCGACGGCGGCACAGGAACTGGCGTTCACGCTGGCCGACGGATTCGCGTACGTCGAGGCCTGCATGGCCGCCGGCATGGACGTCGACTCGTTCGCTCCGCGCCTGTCGTACTTTTTCAACTCACACATCGACTTCTTCGAAGAGATTGCGAAGTTTCGGGCCGCGCGCCGCATTTACGCGCGCCACATGCGCGAGCGCTTCGGCGCCAAGAATCCGAAGTCGTGGCAGCTGCGCTTCCACACCCAAACGGCCGGCTGCAGCGCGACGGCGCAGCAGCCCGAGAACAACATCGTGCGCGTCGCGTTCGAGGCGATGGCGGCGGTGCTCGGTGGAACGCAATCGCTGCACACCAACTCGATGGACGAAGTGCTGGCGCTGCCGACCGAAAAGTCGGTCGAGATCGCGCTGCGAACGCAGCAAGTACTCGCATACGAGACGAACGTCACCAACGTCGTCGATCCGCTGGGCGGATCCTATTTCGTCGAAGCGCTTACCGACGAGATGGAGCGCCAAGCCGAAGCCTACTTCGCACAGATCGCCGAATACGGCGGCGTGGTCGAGGCGATCGAGGCGGGATTCTTCCAAAAGGAAATCGCCGAAGCGTCGTACCGGTATCAGCGATCGATCGAGAGCAAAGACCGCGTCATCGTCGGCGTCAATGCCTTCGTGCACGACGACGAGCGTGTCGATATGGACTTGCTGAAGATCACGCAGGAGATGGAGCGCGATCAGGCGCGCTCGGTCCAAGCCGTGCGCGCGAGCCGCGACGATGCGGCGGTCCGAGCGACGCTCGAGCGCCTGCAGCGCGCCTGCCGCGATCCCAAGGACAACGTGATGCCGCACCTCATCGACTGCGTCAACGCGTACTGCACCGAGGGAGAGATCGTCGAAGCGATGGTCGAGGTCTATGGCCGCTACGTCGAGCGTTCGGTCTTTTAGGGACAGGAGCGTGAAGTTCTCGACCGATCTCGAACGCCGGCGCCTCCGGCGCACGCTCTCCGAAGTGAAGCAAAAGCTCGAGGAGGCGCTGCGGCTGAGCCTGTCGCGCAACGAGAGGAAGCATGAGTCAGCGACCGCTGCGAATCGTCATCGCTAAGGCCGGCCTCGACGGGCACGACCGCGGCGCGAAGGTCATTGCACGGGCGCTGCGCGACGCCGGCATGGAAGTGATCTACACCGGGCTCTTTCAAACGCCCGAACAGATCGTGCGCACCGCCATTCAGGAGGACGCCGACGGCATTGGCCTCTCGATTCTTTCGGGCGCGCATATGACGCTCTTCCCGCTGGTCGTCGAGCAGCTCGCGGCGCAAGACGGCGACATCGTGTTTTTTGGAGGCGGAACGATACCGCCCGAAGACGCAAACGCGCTCAGGAAGGCCGGCGTTCGCGAGATCTTCACGCCGGGCGCACCGCTCTCGGACATCGTCTCTTTCGTCGAACGTGAATGCGGCCGGCGCCGCGAACTCGCGTAGCGCCGTCGCCGACCGGCGATCCGCACGTAGGCACCGCCTACGTGGCGCTAGTGAACTATTGCTTTGCCAAACAGCACGGCGGCGAGTTCGTGTTGCGCATCGAGGACACCGACCGGGCGCGCAGCACCGCGGAGAGTGAAACCGCGATCCTCGAAGCCCTGCGCTGGTGCGGCCTCGCGTGGGACGAAGGCCCGGACGTGGGCGGCCCGCACGGGCCGTACCGCCAGAGCGAACGCTCGGCGATCTACCGTCGCTACGTCGACGAGTTGCTCGAGACCGGACATGCGTTCAAGTGCTTCTGCACGCAGGAGCGGCTCGAAGCGATGCGGGTCGCACAGCGTGCGGCCGGACTGCCGCCGCGTTACGACGGGTTCTGCTTGGCGTTGACGCCGGCGGAGGTTGCCCGTCGAGCCGGCGGCGAGCCGTACGTCGTCCGTCTCAAGGTCCCCGGCGAGGGCATCTGCGTGGTCGAAGATTTGCGGCGCGGTGCGATCGAGTTCGAGTGGAGTGCGGTCGACATGCAGGTGCTGCTCAAATCCGACGGCCTGCCCACTTACCACCTCGCCAACGTCGTCGACGACCACCTGATGGAGATCACGCACGTGTTTCGCGGCGAAGAGTGGGTATCGAGCGCGCCCAAGCATTTGTTGCTCTACAAATACTTCGGCTGGACGCCGCCGCAGTTGATGCACCTGCCGCTGCTGCGCAACCCCGATAAGAGCAAACTCAGCAAGCGAAAGAATCCGACCGGCATTCTGTTTTATCGCGCGATGGGCTACCTGCCGGAGGCGTTGATCAATTTCCTCGGACTGCTCGCGAACTCGGCACACGATGGCGAGGCTGACGAGATTATGGACCTCGCGCAGTTGGTGCAACGGTTCGACGTTCGGCACGTTCCGATCGGCGGACCGGTCTTCGACGTCCCAAAACTCGATTGGCTCAACGGGCGGTATTTGCGCGAGCGCCTCGATGCGCCGGGATTCGTGCGCGCCGCGCAAACGTGGGCGAACGTGACGCCCGAACGCGCCGCGCGCATCGCCGCACTCGCCCAGCCGCGCGTCGAACGCTTGAGCGACCTCGGTCCGTTGCTGGCATTCCTTTTCTCCGGACGGTTGTCGATCTCGGCCGGCGAGCTGCGCGCGGGCGCGAAACTCGACGAAACCGAGCTGCGCCGGGCGCTCGCGTTAGCGCTCTGGGAACTCGACGCGTTGCCGGTCTGGAACGTTGCCGGCATCGAGACCACGATCGCGCGCATCGCCGCCGCGCTCGGAAAGAAGGTACGCGAAGTCGCGCGTCCCTTCTACGTGGCGATCGCCGGCAGTCCGACTTCGATTCCACTCTACGATTCGATGGAGTTGCTCGGCCGCGACGTCGTGCGCGAGCGACTGCGCAACGCGCTCGATCTCGTCGGCGCACCCAGCAAACGCGAGCAGGAGCAATGGAAGGCCGGGAACCTCTGATGCGTGCGATCCTGCTGGCGGCCGGAAAAGGCACGCGCATGAAGAGCGCGCGTTCGAAGGTGCTGCACGAACTCTGCGGGCGGCCGATGCTGTGGTTCGTCGTCGAGGCCTTGCGGTGCGCCGGCATCGCCGAGATCCTGGCGGTCACGAATCCGGAGCTGCAGGAACGCATCGGTGAGTTCGGCGTTGAAGGCGTGGTCCAGCCCGAGCAGCGCGGCACCGGCGACGCGGTGCGCATCGCGCTCGGCGCGCTGCAGCCGCGGGACGACGGCCGCATCCTCGTGGTTTACGGCGACATGCCCCTGATCTCCGAAGAAGCGTTTACCGCGGTCGCGTCGGCGCTCGATGGAGCCGGCGACGATTCCGCGATGGCGCTGGTGACGGTCAGGCTGCCGCTGCCCTCGAGTTTCGGGCGGATCGTGCGCGAAGGACGCAGCGTCGCGCGCATCGTCGAGGAGCGCGACGCGTCTGCGCACGAACTCGAGATCGACGAGATGAATGCCGGCATCTACGCGTTTCGCGAGCCCGACCTGCGCGAGGCGGTCGCGCATCTGCGGGCCGACAACGCGCAAGGCGAATACTATCTCACCGACGTCGTCGACCACTTCGTGACGAGCGGCAGGCGCGTGCATCCGGTCGCGCTGCAGCGCCCGCTCGACGGGATCGGGATCAACGACCGCGCCGAACTCGCGCGCGCCCGCCGTGAGATGAACGCGCGGCTCTGCGATCGCTACATGCGCGACGGCGTGACCATCGTCGATCCGGAAACGACCTACCTCGAGCCCGAACTGCGCATCGGCGCCGACACGGTCGTCTACCCGAATACGGCGATTTCGCGATTGAGCGAGATCGGCGAAGCGTGCACGATCGGACCGAATACCCGCCTTTCGAACGCGGTCCTCGGCCCGGGCGTCACCATCCGCGAAAGCGTCGTCATCGACGCGACGATCGGCGCGGGCACGACGATCGGGCCGTACGCCCATCTGCGCGGCGACTCCACGCTTGGCGAGGGCGTGCGGGTCGGCAATTTCGTCGAAATCAAGAAGTCGCGGCTCGACGACGGCGTCAAGGCTTCTCATCTCAGTTATCTCGGCGACGCGGTCGTCGGCAGCGAGACCAACGTCGGCGCCGGGACGATCACGTGCAACTACGACGGCGAGAAGAAGAACGAAACGGTCATCGGCAGCGACGTCTTCATCGGCTCCAACTCCTCGCTGGTCGCGCCCGTCTCGATCGGTGACGGCGCGCTTACCGGTGCCGGATCGGTGGTGACGCGCGACGTGGCGCCGGGCGAACGCGTGGCCGGCAATCCGGCGCGCCCGTTGCCGAAGAAGTAGCCGCCGCCCGTCATCGCGCGGGCACTATCCGTGCGTGTGGCGATTGCGAGACGTCCGGCGCGCGCACGCGGAAACGCAGCGAACGCGCCGGCTGCTCGATGCCGTCGCCGCGTTTTCGGACGCGTCGCGCCGCTCGAGCGCCGCGGTCGTCGAACGCCTCGACTGCATTCTCCGCGAGTTGGACGGACGAATCGACGTGTTGCTGCTCTTTCATCCGAGCGGCGAAGATCTCGCTTGCGTCTATGCCGGCGGCGCGCGCGCGGCGTACCTGCGCGGCGTTCGGCTTGCGCGCGACGATCCGCGCTATCTTCCGGCGCGCGCCGCGCAGACCGGCTGCCGGGCGACGCCCGGGGATGGCACCGAAGCGATGGCGCCGACCGATCGTTTCGCGATTGCCGTCCCGATGGTCGACGCCGGCACGCTGCTTGCCGTCGTCTATGCGGCCTCGCCCGATGCGCTCGACGGTGCGCTTCGCGACGCAATCGTCTCGGTCGTCGAACGAGCGGCAGCACCGTACGCGGTCGCGCTCGAGCGCGAAAGCGATCGCGACGATGCGGCGCGCGATCCGCTGACGGGTCTGCTCTCCCCGAGCGCCTTCCGCCGTTGCCTCGCTGAGGAAACGATGCGCGCTGCCGGCGGCGATCGCGCATTATGCGTCTGGTATGCCGATACCGACGGATTCAAAGACGTGAACGACCGGTTCGGCCACCGTGCCGGAGACGCGGTGCTGCAAACGGTCGCCACGCTGCTCGAATCGCATCTCGTCGCCGGTCTCGATTTCGCGGCGCGCGACGGGGGCGACGAATTCTGCGCGTTGCTGCGCGCGACCGGAAAGCGGCGCGCCATCGAGCGCGCGCAGGCGTTCTGCGACGCCCTGCGCGCCTGCGATTTCGGCGTACCCGTGCGCGTGACGGCGAGCGTCGGCGTCGCCGCGTTTCCACACGATGCAACGACGGCGAGAGCGTTGCTCGACGTCGCGGATGCGGCGATGTATCGCAGCAAGCGCGATGGGCGCGATCGGGTTTCGTTTGCCGCGTCGCCGGGAGTCTACGCTTCGCTTCGGCCGGAGGCCGCCCGTAGGCTATCGCGAACCCATTTGCTATGCCGTTCGAGTTTCGGCGAATCGTCCGAACGACGCTGCTCGCGGTGACGCTGTTCTGCGCGGCGTTCGCGGCCGGCTCGGCCGCATCGCAAGCGCCGAACGAGTTGGACCGGCGCGTCGACGAGATCTCGCAGCACGCGTTAGCGACGCAGCCCGCAATCGCATTGGTCGATCCCGACCGGCAAGCCGCCGCGCAGCGGCGCGCACAAATGACGCTCCCCGGCTGGTTGCTCGCAGCGCTCTTCGAGGCCGCGGCGCTGGCATACTTTTGGGGTTCCGGTGCGGCGGCCGGATTGCGCGACCGGTTGCGGCGGCGCATCGGCCGCGAGACGACGGTGCGTTTCGCATTCGGTGCGGCGCTCGCGGCGATCGCGCGCGTCGCGGCGTTCGTGCCCGCCTTCTACCTCTATCGCGTCGAGCGCGCGATGGGACTCTCGCTCGAACTGACGCGCGTCTGGGCGGCGTATTGGATCTTCCATACGATCCTTGCCATGATCGTTGCCGGCGTCATCGTTGCGGTCGTTTTGTGGCTCGTCGATCGCACCCATCAGTGGTACGCATACACGATCGTCATCGTGTTGGGCGCGAGCCTCGCGTGGTCGTACGCGAGCCCGGTCTTCGAGGTTCCCGGCGCCTGGGGCGTACGGCCGGCCGCCGGCGCGATCCGGCAGGGGGTCGAAGCAACGCTCGCGCGCGGCGGCGTGCCCGCCGTTCCGGTGCTCGTCCGCCGGAGCCGAACCTCGTCGCTGCCGGACGCCGTCGTCGTCGGACTCGGCCCGTTCCGGCGCGTCGTTCTGACGAGTTCGCTCGTTGCCGGAAGCACGCTTCCCGAAATCGTCTACGCCGTAACCTACGAAATCGGCCACGTGCTGCATGCCGATCCGCTCTTCTTCGCGCTGATCGAAGGCGGCATCATCATCGTCTTTTCGGCGCTGGCCGTGGTGCTGGCCGATCGCATCGGATTCCGCCGCGACGACGATCCGCTCTCGCGACTGGCGCTGGTCGGAGCGCTGCTGGCACTCGTTTACATCGCCGCCGTACCGGTGCGCAACGCGGCGCTGCGATCTTACGACCTGGGTGCCGATCGCTATGCGCTTTCGCTGACCGGCGATCGCGCTGCAGCGGTTCGCGCGATCGTGCGCGCCGCCGACCGCCGGACGTTGGAAGTCTGTCCCGAGTTTCTGCCGCACCTCTTTCTCGACGCGCATCCCAGTCCGTCGGTGCGCGTCGAAGCGATCAACGGCGTGCCTAGCGGCTGTCCGTAAGCAGGCTGCTAAGAAAGTCCCGCACCGATCGCAACGAGCATTTTCGCCACAGATCGAGACGCAGCCGAGGGAGCATAGCACTCGCCAGCTATGTGACCGAGGATGCAACAAAGAGATGCGGCGAAAATGCCGTTGCCGCGAGGGTTTGGCCGCAAAGACGGCACTTGCGTCGTTGTCGGCTCAGTCACAGACCGCTGCGGGTATGCTCCCTCGCCGACTCCTAGCATTTACCGGCTTTGCGGCCGAAACGATCGGTACGCGACTTTCTTAGCAGTCTGCTCGCGCCTCCCACGTATTCGCAAAACGCATCGCGGCGTCGAGTCCTTCGCCGAGCCACAGTTCGACGGCGTCGGCGGCCGCTGCGACGATCGCCGGAACGCCGCGCCGCTCTTCCCGATCGAACGTTCCGAGCACGTGATCGACCGAATCGTACTGCGGCCGTCCGACGCCGACGCGCAGACGCGGAAATTCCTCGCCGATCGTTGCGATCACCGAACGCAGCCCGTTATGGCCGCCGTGACCGCCGAACGGCCGCATGCGCAGTTTGCCGAACGGCAGATCCATCTCGTCGACGACCACGAGTACGTCCTGCGGCGGCGTACGATACCACGACGAGATCAGGCGCACCGGCGTGCCGCTCAAATTCATGAACGAGAGCGGCTTGACGAACGCGACGCGCCGAGCCGAATCGTAGGCTTGCTCGGCGCTGTCTTTCTTTCTCCAGGACGTCACGCCGTAACGGCGCGCGACCTCGTCGATCACCATGAAGCCGGCATTGTGCCGCGTCTCGGCGTACTCGCGCCCGGGATTGCCCAGGCCGACGATGAGCCGCGTGCCGCGATCGGCCAGAAACTACTGCCCCGTCTGGGAGGAAGGCGTCTCGCCGATCACCTCGGGTTCGGCCGCTTCGGCCGGGCCGGTGGCCGCCTCTTCGAGATCGCGTTCCGTACGCGAGGGCTCGATCGCGACGACGATCGCGTCGGCCGGCGTTACCATTTTGAATCCTTCGGGCAGCGTGACGTCGCCGGCCGTAACGTGGTCGTGCAGGTCGAGCTCCGAAACGTCGACTTCGATGTGCTCGGGGAGGCTGCCGGCGGGCCCTTCGATCTCCAACGCATGCGTCACCACGTCCATCACGCCGCCTGACTCGCGGATGCCGCGCGCGACGCCGGCCGTAATGACGGGAAGCGTCGCGGTGATCGTTTCGCGCGCCGAGACGCGCTGCAGGTCGGCGTGCAGGATGTGACGCGAAACCGGATGGTACTGCACGGCGCGGACGAGCGCGGTTTCGCCGCGCTTGGTGCCGCCGCTCAGCGTGATGATCGCGTTGCGGCCGCCGTGATGGAGCAGCTCTTCGAAGGCATGTGCGTCGACGGCAACGTGCTCGGGCGCGGCGCCGTGTCCGTAAAGAACGACCGGAATTTTTCCGGCGCGGCGCAGCGCGTTGGATCCGGTCGTGCCGGTCTTGGCGCGAGATTCTGTCGAGAGCTTCAGCTCTTTAGCGGGCATGTTCTACCTTTCGAGATGGGTGGGTGGGTTCAGCCGACGATCGCTTCGGGCACGAGGACCGGGCGATCGAGTTTGGGCGTTTCGTCGCCGGCGAAGAGTTCCGACACCGAACGGTTGGTCGTGATGCGGCTGATGGCGTCGGCGAACGTTTGCGCGATCGAAAGCTGCACGAACTTCGGATGGCGATCGACGTTCTCCAGCGGCACGGTGTTCGTCACGATCACTTTTTCGATGCCGGACCGTTCGAGCACGTCGACCGCCTCGCCGGCGAAGATACCGTGCGACGCCACGGTGTAGACGTGCGTCGCGCCGCGGGCCTTGATCGCCTCGGCCGCACGCGCGAGCGTTCCGCCGGTGGAAATCATGTCGTCGACGATGACCGCGACTCTTCCGGTTACGTCGCCGACGATATCGGTGACTTCGGAGATGTCGGGTTCCGGACGCCGCTTGAAGACGATCGCGAGCGAGCAGTTAAGCCGCTTGGCGAAGATCTCGGCGCGGTGCACGCCGCCTGCGTCGGGTGAGACGACGACGATCTTCTCGTCGCAGAGCCCCTCTTTTTTCAAATAGTTGCAGAGCACCGGCATTGCCATCAGGTTGTCGACCGGAATGTCGAAGAAGCCTTGGATCTGCGCGGCGTGCAGGTCCATCGTGACGATGCGCTTGGCGCCGGTCACCTTCAACAGGTTAGCGACCACCTTGGCCGAGATCGGCTCGCGGCCTTTAGTCTTCTTGTCCTGCTTGGCGTAGCCGTAGTACGGAATGACCGCGGTGATGCGCGCGGCTGAGGCACGGCGCAGCGCGTCGATCATGAGGAGCAGCTCCATCAGTGCGTCGTTGACGCTCTTGCCTTCGGGCGTTCTGCAGATCGACTGCACGACGAAGACCTCGGAGCCGCGCACGTTCTCGCCGATCTCGACGCGCGTCTCCTCGTTCCTGAATTCGGCTACCAGCGCCTTGCCGACGTGCAGTTTGAGACGCTTGGCTATCTCGTCGGCAAGGTGCGGGTTGGAGTTTCCGCTGAAAATAAGCGGAGGCTGGCTCAAAGCTGTTTCTCCCCGTGGGCGGAGGGGCTGGTGTTCACGCGAGCACCCCGGGCTTCCTCGGTGCGCCGGGGAACGGCCCGGCGGCACGGCAACCTCGTTGCCCGGGTGGGTTGTTGGGGACGAATATGGCGCAGAAATTCGAGTTGGTTTCGCCGTTCGCCCTGGCCGGCGATCAGCCGAAGGCCACCGAGGCATTGGCCCGGGGCGTTCTCGGGGGCGATCGCTTCCAGACGCTCCTCGGCGTCACCGGCAGCGGTAAGACGATGGCGATGGCGCGCACCGTCGAACTCGTACAGAAGCCGACGCTCGTGCTCTGCCACAACAAGACGCTGGCCGCTCAGCTCTGCGCCGAGTTCCGCGAGTTCTTCCCCAAGAATGCCGTCGAGTATTTCGTCTCGTACTTCGACTATTACCAGCCCGAGGCGTACGTGGCTTCGACCGATACCTACATCGAGAAAGACAGCTCGGTCAACGACGAGATCGAGCGGCTGCGCCACTCCGCGACCCAATCGCTGCTCACGCGGCCGGATACGCTGATCGTCGCCTCGGTCTCGTGCATCTTCGGCTTGGGTTCGCCCTCGGACTACGTCGAGATGTCGGCGCGGGTGCACGTCGGCGATACGCTGGATCGCGACGTTCTGCTGCGCCGTCTCGTCGACATGCAGTACCGCCGCAACGACATCAATCTCGTGCGCGGCACGTTCCGCGTGCGCGGCGACGTATTGGAGTACGTCGGCGTCGACGAGGAACTCGTCCACCGCATCGAGTTCTTCGGCGACGACGTCGAGTCGATCAGCGTGGTCAACATCCTCACCGGCGAGTATCTCGAAAGCAAGAACGAACTCCTGATCTTTCCCGCCAAGCATTTCATCACGCCGGAGGAAAAGCTGCACCTCGCCATTGCGGCGATCGAAGTCGAACTCGAAGAACGCTTGGGCTATTTTCGCGGGCACGGCAAACTGCTCGAGGCGCAGCGCCTCGAGATGCGCACCCGTTACGACCTCGACATGCTGCGGGAAGTCGGCTACTGCAACGGCATCGAGAACTACGCGCGGCACCTCACCGGCCGCGAACCGGGATCGACGCCGTGGTGCCTGATCGACTTCTTTCCCAAGGAGTGGATGCTCTTCGTCGACGAGTCGCACGTAACGCTGCCGCAGGTCCGCGGCATGTACGCGGGCGATCGTTCGCGCAAGGAAGTGCTCGTCGAGCACGGGTTCCGTCTTCCCAGCGCGCTCGACAACCGCCCGCTGACCTACGACGAGTTCGACGCGCACGTTCCGCAAGCGATCTACGTCTCGGCCACGCCGAATGCGTACGAGTTGCAGCGCAGCGCCCAGGTCGTCGAGATGATCATCCGCCCGACGGGACTGGTCGATCCGGAAGTCGAGGTTCGGCCGACGCGCAATCAGATCGACGATTTAATGGAAGAGATTCGGCAGCGCGTCGAACGCCAAGAGCGCGTGCTGGTGACGACCTTGACGAAGAAAATGGCCGAGGACCTGACCGATTTTTTGCTCGAAATGGGATTGCGCGCGCGCTACCTGCACAGCGAAGTCGATACCCTCGAGCGCGTCGCGATACTTCGCGATCTGCGTATCGGCGCGTTCGACGTGCTGGTCGGCATCAATCTCTTACGCGAAGGGTTGGACCTGCCGGAAGTTTCGATGGTCGGCATCCTCGATGCCGACAAGGAGGGTTACTTGCGCAGCGGGACGTCGCTCATCCAGACGATCGGCCGAGCCGCACGGCACGTCGAGGGGAAGGTTCTGATGTACGCCGACGGCGTGACCGAATCGATGGCACGCGCGATCGGCGAGACGCGCCGGCGCCGCGAGCGTCAGGTCGCCTACAATCTCGAGCACGGCATCGAGCCGAGGTCGATTCGCAAGGAAGTCCACGACATCCTCAGCCTCGTCGGCGCGACGGCGGAGAACGCCGAGCGATTCAAGTTCGACAAGCTGCCCCGCGACGTCGCGCTGAAAACGGCCGCGGAACTGGAGCGCAAGATGCGCGAACTCGCCGCCAATCTCGAGTTCGAGAAGGCGGCCGCGCTGCGCGACGAACTGATCGAACTGCGGAAGCAAATCGGCGGAAACGAGGGCATCCTGTTCGGCGGAAAGGCTCCGAAGATCTTCGATCGCGCGCTCGCCGAACTCGTCGGATCCTAGTGTCCCGTCTCGCGAGACGGGAACACTAAAGTGAATCGCCGCGGGCGAGGCGAGGATATGCCGGCGGCATGACGCATATTTCGTATCACATGCCAGAAGCAATTGGCGAGATCCTTATCGTCGCCGTGGTCGTTGCGATCGCGGTCGCTTTGCACGCCGTCTGGCAGCGCCGCTTCCGTAGCGAAATATTGAGAAAGCACAACGACGTCGCCGGCTTTCTCTTCTCTGCAGTGGGCGTTATCTACGCGGTCGTCCTTGGATTCGTCGTCGTCGTAGTGTGGGAGAAGTACGACACGACGGTGTCCAACGTCGATACGGAGATCGCGGCCGTTTCCGATCTCTACCGCGTCGCCGGCGGTCTGGCGGAGCCGACCCGCTCCCGGGTCCGCAGCCAACTGACGACCTACGCCAACGGCATCGTGCAAAGCGAGTGGCCGCAGATGTCGCAGCGCCTTGTCATCCCGAAGGATCTGATCGTGCTCGAAGACCTGGCGCACGAAGTCGACGCGTACGTTCCGCGCAACGCAGGCCAGGCGGACGTCCAGCAAGCGGCCATGACGCAGGTCGAACGCCTCTTCGACGCACGCCGTCTCAGGCTAATTCAGTCGGCTCCGTCGGTTCCGCTGGTGCTGTGGTTCGCGCTCGTCGCCGGCGCGCTCGCGATGCTGTCGTTTGCCTTTCTGTTCGGAGTCGAGAATCGCGGTGCCCAACTCGTCATGACCGCAATTCTCGCGGGGTTGATCGCGATACTGTTCATCGTCATCTTTGAGTTCGATTCGCCGTTCGACGGCTCGGTGCGCATCTCTGATGACGGGTGGGTCGTCCTGCTCCAGCACCTTCCGCAGATTCCATAACGGACGCAGACGACCGTGCATCCCGTGGACATCGTGCTTTTCGATCTCGACGACACGTTGCACGACGACACGCTCGCCTATCAGAGCGCCGCCGAGGACGTGGCGCATGAGATCGCCGACGAGCACGGCATCGATGCGCTGGAACTCAAGGCCGCCTACGTCGCCGCGGCAGAGGGCTTTTGGAAACGGTTGACGGCCGAAACCTTGCGCGTGGAACTGGCGCGCGTTCGCGAACGCCTCTGGCGCAGCGCGCTCGAGAGCGTCGGCATCGCCGACGCCGCGGTCGCGCAGCGCTCCGCCGGTCTCTACAACGTCTATCGAAAGCGCCGTTACGCGCCCTTTCCCGGCGCGATCGAACTGCTGCGCTCGCTGCGCGGACGCGGAAAGCGGCTCGGTCTCGTGACCAACGGTTTTTCGGAGACGCATCGCGAGAAGATCGCATTGCTACGCCTCGGGGAGTTCTTCGATGCCGTCTTCATCGCCGACGAAGTCGGCATGCTCAAGCCCGACCCGCTGCTCTTCGCGCACGCCTGCACGACGATGGGCGGATCGCCCTCGCGCAGCGCGATGGTCGGCGACCGCTACGAACGCGACGTCCGCGGCGCGCGCGAGGCCGGTCTGTTCACCGTCTGGCTCAACCTACGAGGTGAACCCTTGCCGCCGGGCGCACCCCCGCCCGACGTCGTCTGCGCGAGTCTGGAAGAGGCCGGGCGCGCGCTGCTCGCGCTCCCGTAAAGCGTAGTCCAGCCGCGTAACCTTCGTCGCTTCCGAGGTTTCTGAGGTCGTATGGCTTCGGGTCTGGATTCCATCGTTATTAAGGGCGCGCGCGAGCACAACCTCAAGAACGTCGATCTCGTGCTGCCGCGCAATCGCCTCATCGTCGTGACGGGCCTCTCCGGATCCGGAAAATCGTCTTTGGCCTTCGACACGATTTACGCCGAAGGACAGCGCCGCTACGTCGAGTCGCTCTCGTCCTACGCCCGGCAGTTTTTGGGACAGATGGAGAAGCCCGACGTCGACTACATCGAGGGGCTCTCGCCCGCAATTTCGATCGACCAGAAATCGACGTCGCGCAATCCGCGCTCGACGGTCGGCACCGTGACCGAGATCTACGACTATCTCCGGCTGCTCTACGCTCGCGTCGGAACGCCGCACTGCTATAACTGCGGCCGCGAGATCAGCACGCAGTCGAGCGAGCAGATCGTCGACTCGATCATGGAACTGCCGGAAGGAACGCGCCTGCAACTGCTCGCCCCGCTCGTGCGCGGGCGCAAGGGCGAGTATTCAAAACTTTTCGAGGAGGCGGCGAAAGAAGGCTTCGCTCGCGTGCGGGTCGACGGCGAAGTCAAGGAACTCCGCGACAAGATCGTTCTCGACAAGAAACGAAAGCACACGATCGAGGTGGTCGTCGACCGGCTCGTGATGAAGCCCGACGTGCGCAAGCGTTTGACCGACTCGGTCGAGACCACCTTGCGCCTGTCCACCGGCATCGTCACGGTGCTCGCCGGCGATCGCGAGCTGACCTTCAGCGAAGCGTTCGCGTGCGTCTACTGCGGGCTTTCGTTCGAAGAACTCGCGCCGCGGCTTTTCTCGTTCAACTCGCCGTACGGGGCGTGTCCCGAATGCAGCGGATTGGGAGAAAAGATCGAGATCGATCCGTGGAAAGTGGTTCCGGATCGCAGCAAGTCGATCGCGGACGGCGCGATCGTTCCGTGGAGTCGGAGCCTCGGGACGGGCAAGTATCCGTCGATGAATCCATACTACCTCCAGCAGCTCGAACGCGTGCTGCGCAAGCACCGCCTCAAGATGACGACGCCGATCGACGCGATGCCGGACGACGCCGTCGACACGATCCTCTACGGAACCGATCACGAGCAGACGTTTGCATACACGTCGCGGGCGGGGAAGACGTGGGAATACCGCGCGTCGTTCGAGGGCGTCGTCAACAACCTGCAGCGCCGTTACGCCGAGACGTCGAGTGACTACGTGAAGGAAGAGATCGAGAAGTACATGTCGGCGACGACATGTACCGCTTGCAAAGGCGCGCGCCTCAAGCCCGAAGCCTTGGCGGTGACCGTCGGCGGCGAGAACATCGACGCGCTGACGCGCCTCCCGATCGAGCGTCTCGAGCGCTTTTTTGCGGATCTCACGCTGACTTCTCGTCAGGAGCAGATCGCGCATCAAATCGTCAAGGAGATCCGCGCGCGCCTCGGCTTTCTCACGAACGTGGGGCTGACGTATCTGACGCTGGGGCGTTCGGCGACGACGCTCTCGGGCGGGGAGTCGCAGCGCATCCGGCTGGCGACGCAGATCGGCAGCGCGCTGGTCGGCGTGCTCTACATTCTCGACGAGCCGTCGATCGGACTGCACCAGCGCGACAACGGGCGATTGCTAGCGACGCTCAAGACGCTGCGCGACCTCGGAAACACGCTGATCGTGATCGAGCACGACGAAGACACGATGCGCACCGCCGACGTGATCGTCGATATCGGACCGGGCGCCGGTGCCGAAGGCGGCGAGATTCTCACCGTCGGAACGCTCAACGACATCCTCGCGAACCCGCAATCCGAGACCGGCGCGTACCTTTCGGGGCGCAAGTACATTCCGGTGCCGCGCCGCCGCCGCGAACCGCGCGGCTGGCTCGAAGTGCGCAACGCGCGCGCCAACAACGTCGCCGGCATCGACGTGCGCTTTCCCGTCGGTGCCTTTTGCGCGGTCACCGGGGTCAGCGGAAGCGGCAAGTCGACGCTCGTCAACGAGATTCTCGTGCGCGCGCTCAACCAGCATCTCCACGGTCAGCCGCCGGGCGGCACGTACGGCACCGTCAAAGGCGCGGGCCAGCTCGACAAACTCGTGGTGATCGATCAAGCGCCGATCGGGCGAACGCCGCGCAGCAATCCGGCGACCTACACCGGAACGTTCGATTACATCCGCGAACTCTTTTCCAAGGTGCCTGAAGCGCGCATGCGCGGCTATCTGCCGGGACGTTTTTCGTTCAACGTCAAGGGCGGACGCTGTGAGGCTTGCCAGGGCGACGGCATCATCAAGATCGAGATGCACTTCCTTCCCGACGTCTACGTACCGTGCGAGGTCTGCAAGGGCAAGCGCTATAACGCGCAGACGCTCGAAGTGAAGTTCAAAGGCAAAACGATCTCCGAAGTGCTCGACATGCGCGTCGACGAAGCCAACGCGTTCTTCGAGAACATCCCGCGCATTCACAACAAACTCCGGACGATCTGCGACGTGGGCTTGGGGTACATCAAGATGGGCCAGCCAGCGACGACGCTCTCGGGCGGCGAGGCGCAACGCGTCAAACTCGCAACCGAACTCTCGCGGCGATCGACCGGCCGCACGTTCTACGTGCTCGACGAGCCGACGACCGGGCTGCACTTCGCCGACATCCACCTGCTGCTCGACGTGCTTCAGCGGCTCGTCAGCCTCGGCAACACGGTGCTCGTCATCGAGCACAACCTCGACGTGATCAAGAGCGCCGACTATCTCATCGACTTGGGTCCCGAAGGCGGCGACCGCGGAGGCACCGTCGTCGCGATTGGCACACCCGAACAGGTTTCCCGCGACGCGCATTCGTTCACGGGCGCCTACCTCGCGCCGGTGCTGCGCGACCAGCGCGCGGTCGGGCATCACGTGCCCGACGCAGCCGAACTCGACCGCCTGGAATCGGAGAATCTCGCGGTGCTCGGCGAACTGCGCGAGGGAGAGCGGATCGCCGTCGAGGCGTAAAAGCACTCTCGCCGAGGCGTAGAATCATCACCGCCATGGTGCGGAATCGGAAGGAACCCTCGGCTTCGGCACAAGCGGCCGCGCTACGCGCGCGGATCGACGACGCGAACCTCCGCTACTACCTGCTCGACGAACCGGCGATCAGCGACGCCGAGTTCGATGCGATGCTGCGCGAACTCATCGAGCTGGAGACGGCCCACCCCGAACTGCGGACGCCGGATTCGCCGACGCAGCGCGTCGGTGCACCGCCGTCGGAGCGTTTCGCACCGTATCGCCACGCACGGCCCATGCTGAGCCTCGCGAACGCCGTCTCCGAAGACGAGTTGCGCGCGTTCGATGTGCGCGCGCGCAAACTGGCAGGCCAAGACGTGGAGTACGTTTGCGAGTTGAAGATCGACGGGCTGGCGGTCGCGCTCGACTATCGCGACGGCCTTTTCGAGCGCGGCGGGACGCGCGGCGACGGCAGCGTCGGTGAAGAGGTGACGCCGAACCTCCGTACCGTCCGAACGATTCCACTTCGCCTCAGCGGAACGCGCGTGCCGGCGTTTCTCGAGGTTCGCGGCGAAGTCTACCTGCGCAAGAGCGATTTCGAGAAACTCAACGCCGCACGTGAACGGCAGGGCATGCCGGTATTTGCGAATCCTCGCAACGCCGCATCGGGCGGCGTGCGCCAACTCGACCCCGCGCTGACGGCGGCGCGCCGGCTCTCGTTCTTCGCCTACCAAATTGCCGCGCAAGAGGGCGGTGCGGCCGCGCGGACGCAGTGGCAAGGGCTACGACAACTCGAGCGTCTCGGTTTTCACGTCAATCCGAACATCGTGCAAGCCGGATCGATCGACGAGGTCGTTTCGTTCTGCCGCCAATGGGAGACGCGCCGCGACGAACTCGACTACGAAATCGACGGCGTTGTGGTCAAGGTCGACGACGTCGCGCTCCAGGAAAAACTCGGCGCCGTCGCGCGCGATCCGCGCTGGGCGATCGCGTTCAAGTTCAAGGCACGTGAGGCGCGCACGAAACTCGTCGACGTCGGCGTAACGGTCGGGCGGACGGGCACGCTCAATCCCAACGCGGTCCTCGAGCCCGTGCAGATCGGGGGCGTGACGGTGCGCAACGCGACGCTGCACAACGCGGCGTATATCGAGAGCAACGACATCCGGATCGGCGACACGGTGATGGTCGTGCGGGCGGGCGACGTGATTCCGCGCGTCGTCGGTCCGGTGATCGCCGAGCGAACGGGCAAAGAGCGCGTGTTTCGCATGCCGGACCGTTGCCCGGTTTGCGGCAGCGACGTCGATCATCCGCCGGGCGAAGCGATGTCGCGCTGCACGAACGCCTCCTGTCCCGCGCAAATGACCGAGCGTCTTCGGCACTTTGCCTCGCGCGGCGCGATGGACATCGAGGGGCTAGGCGACGTCTTGGCCGAGCAGTTGACGCAGCGCGGATTGGTGCGCGACATCGCCGACGTCTACGCGCTCGAGGCCGATTCGTTGCTGGAGGTCGAACGGTTAGGCGAGAAGAGCGTCGCCAATTTGCTGCGCGCGATCGACGCGTCGAAGTCGCGCGGGCTGACACGTTTGCTCAACGCGCTCGGCATCCGCTTCGTCGGCGAGCAGACCGCGCAGATCTTAGCCGGCGATTTCGGGACCCTCGACGCCGTTGCCGGGGCGAGTGAAGAAGAACTGCAGCGCAGCGAGGGGATCGGGCCCGAGGTCGCCGGCAGCGTGCATCTCTTCTTCAAGCAGCCTGCCAATCTCGAAACGGTCGAACGGCTACGTGCGGCTGGCGTCGAGATGACCGCGCCCAAGCGCGCGCGCGCAACGGCGGGTCCGCTCGCCGGAAAAACGTTCGTGCTCACCGGGACGCTGCCCAACCTCACCCGCGAGCAGGCGGCCGAACTGATTGCAACGGCCGGCGGCAAAGTGACCGGATCGGTCAGCAAGAAGACCGAGTACGTCGTCGCGGGCGACGATCCGGGCAGCAAGTACGCCAAAGCGCAACAACTCGGCGTCGCCATCATCGACGAAGATGGCCTACGCGCGTTACTGGCTTAACAGGCTCCCGTCGTCTCTTTCCCGCTGAAGATCTCGATCACGTTATACGCGGTCGGATACACCTTTTGGCCTTCCAACCGAGTCCCGACGTTTGGAATGCTGCCGCCGTTCGTCACCTTTTTCGCGACCGTGTAACACGCCCCGAAAGACAACCACAGGCTGCCGTTTCCCGTCGAATACCGGACCGTGTACGCCTTCTTCGGCGCGAGGTGAACGCTCACGATGCCGAATCCCGAGCCGATCGTGTCGCCGAAGGTTACGGCGTTTGCCGGATGGATCTGCAGATAGAAGATCGGCGTGCCCAACGACCCTACGGGCGGGAAAAGCGGCGGATCGTACGCCGTCGTACTGCTCGTGAGGGTGATTTTGGTCGCCGATGCGCCCTTGGGATATATGAGCCATCCGCCCCAGCCGCCGAACGCGGCGACGCACAGTTTGCCGCCCGCGCCGGTGATCGGCTGCGCCGCGGTCTTCGCATAGGTCTTGGTGTTTTTCTGGCCCTTGCATGCCGGTGGTGGATTTACATCGGGCACGGCAATCGCAGACGCGGAGCCGCCGGCAGGGACGATCGCATTCGACGGTATTGCGCTGCTCGTACATCCGGCCAGCAGTGCGGCGAAGGCGGCTGCGGCAACGCTCAAACGCGCCGACGCTATGGTGGGTCGGTCCATGATTCTCCCAAGGAAAGAAGACGAGTACGTTGCCGGCGCCTTCCTGCCGGCAAAGGGAAACCCTTTAGGTTTCTTTAGAACAAGCGGCGCAAATCATCGCTGGCTCCGTCCGCGGGGAGCGCGTCGGAAAGCGCGTCGATCACGTCGCCGGCGACGACGCCGACGCTGCGATACTCGCCCGCGGACGTGCCTGCGAGGCCGTGCCAGTAGGCGCCGGCGCACGCGGCGTCGACCATCGATAAACCCTGCGACGCAAGCGTTGCGATAACGCCCGTGAGCACGTCGCCGGTTCCGGCCGTCGCCAGGACTTTCGTTCCGGTGGAATTGAGATGCATCGTCGTGCCGTCGTAGACGAGCGTATCGCGACCCTTGAGCAGCGTCGTCACGCCGGTCCGTTCGACGAACTCGCGCAGCCGCTCGACGCGTTCGCCATCGCGAATCGTCCCTTTCCCGGAGAGCCGCGCGAACTCACCGGCGTGCGGCGTCACGACCGCGGGCTTAGCGCGCAGTATCTCGAGATGCTTCGCGAGGTGGAAGAGCGCGCTCGCGTCGACGACTACCGGCAATGCGTTGTGCGCGAGAAATCCGGTCACGATCGCTCCGGTGCGTTCGTCGAGACCGAGACCCGGTCCGATCGCGACCGAACCGTTGCGCTTCGAGATGTCGAGGAGATCGTCGACGACGTCGTTCGGTGCTGCGTCGTCGGGAAGGTCGACGACGACTTGTTCGACGAGATGGGCGCGCAGCAGATTTGCGACGCTGCGCGGTGCGGCGACCGTGACGTAGCCGGCACCGGCGCGCGCCGCTGCGTGCGCGCAGAGCACGGCGGCGCCGGGAAACTGCGCCGAACCGGCGATGACGAGCGGCGCCCCGGAGGCGCGCTTGTCGCTCGAAGGTTTGCGTTGCGGCAGCATCTGCAGGAACGCCCCGTCGTCGAGTGCTGCGAAGGTGCGCGGCTGCGCCGATAAGATCGCGTCGTCGATGCCGATCGGCGCGAACCACAACTCGCCGACCAGATCGCGAGCCGGGTCGAGGAAGAGTCCGGGCTTGGCCGCGCCGAGGGTGACGGTGACGGTCGCGCGCACGGCGTCGTCGCTGACGGCGCCCGTCAGTGCGTCGATGCCGCTCGGAATATCGATCGCGACGACGGGGCGTTCGCGCGCATCGAGCGCGCGTGCCAGCGACCGGTACGGCTGCGAGATCGGCAGACGCGCGCCCGTGCCGAAAAGCGCGTCGACGGCGACGGCGCCGTCGAGCGCCGCGCGCGCTGCGTCGTCTCCGTTTGGCAGTGGTCGCACTTCCACGCCGGCCGCGCGTGCCCGCTCCTCTGCCGCCGCGCGCGCGGCCGAGATGTTCGCGCCGGCATCGGCGTGCACGACGCACTCGAAATCCGCCGCGAGGCCGGCGAGGGCCGCGAACGCATCGCCGCCGTTGTTGCCGGGGCCGGCAAAAGCAACGACGCGCCGCGCGCCCGCGTCGAGTTCGCGCAGCGTGCGAGCGACCTGTCGCCCGGCCTCGCGCATCAATGCGTCTTCACCGCGCGCCGCGATTGCCGCCGCGTCGGCGGCGCGCATCTGCGCCGGCGTGAGAACGTAGATCATCCTTCGAGAATCACGACCGCCGCGGCGGTGCTGGCCGTGTGCGTGATGGAGAGTTGAATGGAGCGGATCTGCCGGATCGCGATCAAGCGATGCGCGTCGCCGAGCAGTTCGATCGTCGGTTTGCCGCTGCGCTCGTGACCGACGCCGACCCGGCGCCAGGGAATGGCGTGTCCGAAGGCCTTGCGCGTCGCCTCTTTGGCGGCGAAGAATCCGGCGAGACGTTCGGCCCAGTTACGCTTGCGCATCGCATAGGCCATCTCTTCCTCGGTGTAGATCTTGCGCGCGAACCACTGCAGCGCAGTCGGCTCGAAACGGTACCGATCGACCTCCGCGAGGTCGAAGCCGACTCCGACGATCATCTGCGATAACGAGTTCTTAACGCGCCGTACTTTGTCCCGTTCGCAGCGGCGTCGAAAGTTTTCCGCGCGTTGGCGGCGAAGGACGGCCGGCGAGATGAACGGCCCCATTCGCATCGTTCCCGTCAATTCCATCGACTTGGAATTCCTCGATCGCCTCGCGCTCTGCATCGAAGAGAGGTTTCTCACGAGCGTGCGCGTTGAGCGCTCGCTCGCCGTTACGCGCGGCGCGCTCAATCCGGCTCGCAAGCAGCTGTTTCTCTCGACGCTGACCTCGAAGGCGTTGCGGGCGTTTCCCGAAGACGACGGCATTCGGCTGGCGGTCACCGATTTCGACCTGTACAAAACGTCGCATCGGTTCATCTTCGGCGACGGAGACGAAGGAAACGGGATCGCGGTCATTTCGCTCCACCGGTTGCGGTCGCAGTTTTACGGCGAGGAACCCGATGCGAATCAACTCTTTCAGCGCACCCTCAAAGAGGCGGTGCACCAGTTGGGCCACGCGCGCGGACTAAAACATTGCTTCAACGCGCGCTGCGCGATGTACTATTCCAACTCGGTCTTCGAGACCGACAATAAGATGCCGCATTTCTGCGAGGTCTGCGAACGGCGCCTGGGACGCGCTCGCAAAGAGAGTTAGCGCAGCGCCCGGGCGTGGGCGAGATCGATCGTTTCGATCTTGCCGCCCTCGCGCTCGACGACGAGTCCGCCGCCGTCGGCAATCCGCAGCGCGGTCGCCTCGAACGACTTGGTGGCTCCGTCTTTGCGGATGGTGTAGCGGGTGCCGGGGAGGCCGGCATCGGCTTCCCAGAGATCGGCGATGGTTCGCGGATCGGCGAGCAGATCGAGCGTCGCGTCGTAGGCGCGCAAGATTGCCAGCAGCAGCCGCGCGCGGTCGACGTGCGTCACGTCGCCGCAGTACGCCGGCGAGGGCTCGATCTCGACCTCTCCACCGGGGCTCCGAAGCACGTTGACGCCGACGCCGCACGCAGCCCACGCCGTCTCGCCGGTGACGCGCGAGACGCACAGTATTCCGGCAATCTTCCCGCGCCCCGGGACGAGCAGATCGTTCGGCCAATGCAGTGCCGTCGCGACGCCTTGGCTTGCGAGTCCCGCGCGCACGGCTCGTGCCGCCCACAAGGGTACGGCCCAAAGTGCCGAAGCCGCAATCGCGCGCGGCAAGATCGTCGTGACGAGGAGTGAGGTGCCCGGCAGGGCGGTCCACGATCGCCCTCTGCGACCGCTTCCGAGCGTCTGATGTTCAGCGACGATGCTCTGCCCGAGATGGCGTTCGTCGCCGAGCAGCTTCGCCGCATCCGCATTCGTGCTCTCGGTCTGTGCGACGTAGGTAATGGCCGAAAACGGCGATTCGCCGAGGTCGTCGGAAAGCCGTCCGTACGGATGCGCCCGGCTCTGCATCGATGGCGGGACAGGTTTGCCTTAAGCCGCAGGCTTACCCCCGCGCCGAGCCGTATTTCGCGAACGTATGACAATCGAACGCACGCTTATTTTATGTAAACCCGACGCCGTGTCGCGCGGACTTGTCGGCGAGATCGTGGCGCGACTGGAGCGCCGCGGTTACATCATCGCTGCGATGAAGATGCTGCAGCTCGACGGCGACCGCGCGCGCGCGCACTATGCCGAACACGACGGCAAGCCGTTCTTCGCCGACTTGGTGTCGTTCATCACGAGCGGGCCGCTGGTCGCGCTCGCCGTCGAGGGCGTGAACGTCATCGACGGCTGCCGGCAGCTCATCGGAGCGACGAATCCGTTGTCGGCCGCGCCCGGATCGATTCGCGGCGATCTCGCGCAGACGATCGGCCGCAATCTCGTGCACGGCAGCGACGGCAAAGACAGCGCCGAGCGGGAACTCAAGATTTTCTTCGACGCCAACGAGTTCGTGTCGCGACGGCACGATCTCGAACGCTGGATCAAGGATTGACCGCGCCGCTCGAATCGCTGCGCGGCGGAGGCCGCCCGCTGATCGAAGCAGTGCACGCGCGCGAAGTCCTCGACTCGCGCGGGAATCCGACGGTCGCGGTCAGCGTCGCAACGAGTTTTGGTTCGGTGGAAGAGGCGATGGTGCCGTCGGGCGCGTCGACCGGCGCGCACGAAGCCGTCGAGTTGCGCGACGGCGATGCGAAACGCTACGGCGGCAAAGGCGTGCTCGGGGCGGTGCGCGCGGTCAACGACGTGCTCGGACCCGCCCTCGAAGGTCTCGACGCGACCGCGCAGCGCGCGATCGACGCGACGCTGCTCGAACTCGACGGCACGCCGAACAAAGGAAATCTGGGTGCGAATGCGGTGCTCGGCGTTTCGCTCGCGGTTGCGCGCGCGGCCGCCGCGAGCCTCTCGCTGCCGCTCTTCCGGTATCTCGGCGGACCGTCGGCGGCGACGCTGCCCGTTCCGATGATGAACGTCGTCAACGGCGGCAAGCACGCCGCAGGCGCGCTGCAGTTCCAAGAGTGCATGATCGTGCCGCTGGGCGCCGGCTGCGAAGCAGAAGCGGTGCGTTGCGGCGCGGAGGTTTTCCACGCCCTCGGGCGACTGTTGCACGATCGTCATCTGCCGACGCTCGTCGGCGACGAAGGCGGCTTTGCGCCGCCGCTCGAGACGCCGCAGCAGGCGCTCGATTTGATCGTCGCCGCGATCGACCTCGCCGGATATAAAGCCGGCGCCGACGTCGCGATCGCGCTCGATCCAGCGTCGAGCGAGTTCTATCAGGACGGCAAGTATTACGCGCTGACGAAGGAGCGCGGATTGAGCGCGAGCGAGATGGTCGCGTTGTATACGGAGTTGTGCGATCGGTATCCGATCGTCTCGATCGAAGACGGTTTAGCCGAAGACGATTGGGAAGGATGGCGGAAGCTGACCGAAGCGCTCGGGGATCGCGTGCAACTGGTCGGCGACGATATCTTCGTGACGAACGTCACGTTTCTCGAACGCGGAATCGCCGAAGGCGTCGCCAACTCGATTCTCGTGAAGGTCAATCAAATCGGCACGCTGACGGAGACGCTCGACGCGATCGACGTCGCGCACAAAGCCGGTTATACGACCGTGATTTCGCATCGTTCCGGCGAGACGGAAGACACGACCATCGCGGACATTGCGGTGGCGACCGGCGCCGGCCAGATCAAAGCCGGATCGCTCTCGCGCAGCGACCGCGTGGCAAAGTACAATCGCCTCATGGCGATCGAAGACGAACTCGGATCAGCGGCGCGCTATCCGGGCGCGGCAGCGTTCATAGGAGCCGCGACCCGCAAAGCGTGATCGAGCTGCGCACACCGCGGTTGCATTTGATTGCGGCAACGCTCGACCTTGCACGCGCGGAAGTTTCCGATCGTTCGGTGCTGGCGCGGCTCTTGGATGCGCGCCTGCCGGCGGATTGGCCGCCGCCGCTCAACGACGACGCCTCGGCGCGTTTCTTTCTCGACTATCTCACGCAGCATCCCGCGGACATCGGTTGGATGGCGTGGTATTTCATCGCGGTTGAGGACGGTGGGCGAGTCGCGATCGGGAACGGCGGTTTCAAAGGCGCGCCCTGCGGCGGTGCGGTTGAAATCGGCTATTCGGTCGTGCCGCGATATCAGCGCCGCGGTTTCGCAGCGGAAGCCGTGCGCGCGCTCATCGCATGGGCGTTCTCGGACGAGCGCGTGGAACGCGTCGTCGCACAGACGTTTCCGGAGCTGCACGCGTCGCAGGCGCTGCTGCGCAAACTCGGCTTCAGCGAGACGGCGCCGATTGATCCGGGGACGCTGCGGTTTGAACGGCGCTCGATCTGATCATCGCCGCCAACGCGTTCACGGTTTGAAACGTACTACGGACCGAACGCAACTTGGCGCGGGTAACTGACGCCCTGCGCGACGGTCCACAGCAGGGTCGTGCCTTTCGCGGGATACACCGTTACCGAGCTTCCATAGAAGTTAGCGACGTAGATGTTGTCGGCGCCGCCGAACGCGACGCTGCACGGTCCGTAGATACCATCGGAGATCGATCGCAACAGCGCGCTGCCGCCCGGCGGATAGACCGTTACGGTCGAATTATCGGAATTGGCGACGAACACGTTGCCGCTGCCGCCGAACGCAATCGAAAGCGGGTCCGAGATGCCTTGCGTAATCGTTAGGCCGGAAGAGGTACTTCCCGGAGGATAGACGGAAACGCTCCCATTGCCCCAGTTGCCGGCATACAAATTCCCGTCTTTGTCGAAGGCGAGGGTTCTCGGCTTGTCGATGCCATCGGAGATTTTATACAACTCGGTGCCGCCGGGTGCGTAGATGGTGATCGACCCTTTTGCACGCAAACGACCCGGCGTGTTGGCGACGTAGAGGTTACCGGTGGCGTCCACTCCCAGTGCCGTAGGGTCTCCAATGTCTTCGCTGATCGTTTTGACGAGCGTTTTCGTGCCGGGCGCGTATTCGGTCACCGTGTTAGTTTTCGAGTTTGCGACGTACACGTCGTCGTTTCGGCCGATCGCGATGGCGACCGGGCGCTTGAGCCCGTCGGAAATCACGCGAGACGGTGTCGATGCTCCCGGCGCATAGACCGTTACGGTGCTACTTCCCAAGTTTACGACATAGAGGTTGTTTTCCGAGTCGAACGCCATTGCGATGGGCTTCCACACGTGTTCGGAGATCGTGCGCAGCAAGGTCGTTCCGTTCGCAGGATACACGGTGACGGTGCTGTTGGAGTTCAGGACGTACAGGTTTCGGCGCCCTTCGCGTGGGCGTGCCGCAGCGTTGCGTGGAGTGCCGCGCGAAATCGTTGCGGAGCCGAAGGCCCTTCCCAAAGAAAAGTTCGAGGTGGCGCCAGTACACGACGCAAGCGTGAGAGCCGTAAAGCAAATGCCGAGGGCCTTAGGGATGTGACGCATAAAGCCAACCTCCAGGCGAGCCATATTTCAATCGGCCGCTTGCTTTTCCCGTCTCCGGAAGCGTTTTGCGCGCCTACTCAGGCATGTCATGATCGTGGAGACCGAAGTAATGCCCGAGCTCGTGGATAACCGTTTCGCGAATCTCGTCGACTGCTTCGCGGCGCGAGCGCGCGACGCGGTTGATGGGCCCCCGGAAGACGGCGATCTCGTCCGGCAATAGCGGCGCGTCGTGGGTGCGGTCTGTCAGCGCGACGCCGCGATAGATTCCCAGCAGTTCCGAGGCCTCCCCGTCGAAGTCGTCTTCGATGGAGTCGAGATCCTCGTCGGAAGGTTCCTCCTCGACGGCGATCGCGACGTTGTGCACCATTTCGGCGAACCGTTTGGGGAGTGAGTCGAGCGCCTCTTCGACAACGCGTTCGAACTCCGCTCGGCTGAGATGCGCACCATCCATCTATGCAGGCTTTCGGCGCGGACGCTTCTTGGTCGACACCGACCTTATGTAAAAGCGGCCGCTCCGGTGCGGATCGAACGGCACACGTCCGGCGTCGAGGGCGATGCTCAGAAGCATCGCGATGCCGGGTGCGTCGAAGTCGCCAATCGCCCGAAGGCGAACGTTGCGCACGACTTTTCCCGAACCGCGCAGGATGCCGTGCGGATCGGGAAGCGCGGCACCTTGCAAGAAGCAGAGTGCGACGCCTTTGGCGCTCATCACGATCGAGAGCACGGCGTCGGACGGCCGTTCGTTCGGCGAGAATCCCGTCACGAGGAAGTTGTAGTTGTCGTAAACCATCACGTCGGCGGAGGGCAGACGCTCACGCAGACTCGCGACCGCCGCGCGTCCGAGGGCGGCGACGCCGGGCTCGAACTCCGCGAGGAACGACTCGAAGCGACGCTCGTCGATAGTCACGCCACGCAGCTCTAGTGTGGATGCGTTCGTTCGTAGCGTTTGAGTTCGCGCGCGAAAATGCGATCGATCGTTCCGTCGGCTTTCATCTGCGCCATGCCCGCCGAGAACGCGTTCGCGAGCACGGTGCCGCAGCGCGATTGCTTGCCGAAGGCCAGATAGAGGCCCTCGGTGACGAAATCCTTGCTCGCAAACGCGATGCCGGTCGGTGCCGAGGTGATCGCCGTGTAGTAGCCGCTCAGACCGTAATCCGTTTTTTTTGCTAGGACTTGCGAGAAAACGTCGGCGAGCGTCGGCACTCGATACGTGGTGAGTTTTGCAGCCAAGAAAGCATCGAATTTCGATCCGTACGACTCGCCGGCGCCTACGACGCCTCGCTTACCGACGAGGCTGTCCCAGTTCTTGTAGACGAACGTCTCCCCGGTGCGAATGACGACGGCCGACGGGTCGGGCGCGAGCGCCGGCGACAGATAGTTGAAGTAGGCCTCGCGCTCCTTCGTCTTATAGATCCCGACGATCGCGTCAGCGCGACCGTTGCGTACTGCGTTCTGCGCGTCTTCCCACGTCGGCTGGGCGAGCACGCGCATCTTGATTCCGGTTGCGTTCGCAAGACGCCCGACGACTGCGATGCCACCGCCGGTTAGTGTGTCCCCGCTCTTCCATGCCACAGGCGGATACGAAGGATGGCCGGTGAGAACGAAGCTCGTGCACGTTGCAGGCGTCGGCGGTCCCGTGGTCGTCGAGGATGAGCAGCCGGCCGCCGAACACGTTAGTGCAGCGACGAGAATAAGCGCGATCCGGTCGGTCATGAGTCTTTGAGGTTCCAGCAGCAAGACGCGATACCCGCCGCGCACGAACCTACCACAGAGGCGCGCTACCGTGGGCGGCGAGAATCCCGCATTGGCCCGCATTCCGAGCCCTCCTCGGAGTGTGCCCCGGCCACTCGACGGCGGCACCCACCCCGAGCGTTGACAGCGCAGCCGCGAGCCGCTAGGGTTTTGAGGTCACCACGGCGCCATCGTCTATCGGTTAGGACATCGCCCTTTCAAGGCGGAAAGACGGGTTCGATTCCCGTTGGCGCTACCAAAAATCTCCTTATCCTGTACGGGTTTTTCGTGCTTTTGGCGGCCGCGAGTGCCTCAATTCTAACGGCCGTCTAACGGAATTTAGCAGAAGCTCTTCAGGTCACGATCTTCCCGAACGCCTCCGCCGCCTCGGCATCACGGTCGCGGTAGACCGTGATGCAGCACCTCCACGGTTCCCTTCGCTATGCGTATGCGGACGGAACACCGTTCGCTCATGCCCGGCGTTTCGTTCTGGAAGAAGGGCAGAATGTGGACTCCATCCGACAGAACTGGGCGAATACGAAGATCCTCGCACTTAAGTTCCCTGCCGAGACCTTTTGTGGAATCGCGCCCACATCTCTGGACTTCATAAGCTTGAGAAACTGAACGTCCAGCCGTATGCGAACTACTATTCCACATTCGCACGAGCCGTATCGGACTCACCACGGCTCCTCATCATCGGCTACGGGAAGGGCGACGAACACATAAACTATTGGATTCAAGAATTCGCACAAATACACAACCAGTCGGCCAGAATCGTAGAGATTACAAATTCTGACGCGCCCGACATGTTTGCGGTGCAGCGAATCACTGAGTGGCCCGACCTTCATTGGGCTCGCCACCGAGGACTACCGGACGTCTTTGAGAGCGCGTCAGGTGTGGAGAATGCTTACCATCCCAGGCTCCACAGCTGCTAAGAAAGCGCCTGTTTCTCTAACGGCGATCTAACGGATTCCCCAAAACTCGCCGGGATTCGAAGGGACTTGTCGGGATTCGAAAATGCGAAAACCCGTACAGAAAAGGACTTTCGGGTATTCGACGGGAGTGGCCGGGACCTCGATACACGGGTTCGATTCCGGTTGGCGGCGCGGCCTGTTCCTGGCCGAGTGGGCCGACTGGCGGCGGCGGCTCGCGGGTTGCTCTTTCTAACCTTCACCATGCAGCATCAAAGTGCTGACGCCGCATTTCGACGCCGTGGCAGGAGCACCAAGTCGGCCGCTTCCTCGGCGTCATTGAGGAGCGTCTTGCGGGCCGTGCCGATCTGTGCACGCATCGTCAGGCCGCGGGTAAGGTCGAGGACCTGACGCGCGCGCGCGGCCACTGGAAAGTCAGGGGTAACTTCTCCCGCGCTGATCCCATCGCGGAAACGGCGTTCTACCAACTCGGCGGCGGCATCTGCCGCCTTCTTCAGGAACCGCCGAACCTCAGCATCGTCCACCAGGGGCGCGACACACTGAAGAAGACATCCCGCGGCGGATCCCTTCTCGGTCGCAGTTTCTACGGCGTTCCTCAGAAAGGCGCCCAGCGAGTCGCGAAGTGTGCCCGGTGCGAGGAGTGCCTTGGCAGCCAGAGCGCCTTTCCTCTCTGCGTAGGCTTTGAGGACGCGCAAAAATATCGTGCGCTTGTCTCCGAAAATGGAATACAGGCTCGGGCGCCCCACGCCCATCCCGGCGACGAGATCGTCGATCGTCACGCCGTCGTAGCCCTTAGCCCAGAAGACCTGGGTCGCTTTGTCGAGCGCGACCTTCTCGTCGAAGCTGCGCGGCCGTCCCCGTGGCCGGGAAATATTTTTGAACACCTTAGTACGAAACCCCTTGCGTTTGACCGTTCGCCCCATTATAGTACCAAACAGTTGCAATATGCAAAGGCCACCTAGCGTCGCGGGCGACGCTCCGTTCGACCTAGCTCTTCAACCAGGGGAGGCCTTATGGAACATTCGATCGCTCTCGTCACCGGCACGACCTCCGGGCTCGGTTATGCGGCAGCCCGCTTGCTCGCCACCCAGGGCTACCGCGAGGTCATCGTCACTGGGCGCAGCTTGGCCCGGATCAAGGAAACGGCCGCTCAGCTCGCGGTTGAGACGCATACGCAGGTCTTCACGCCGCTGCAGCTGGATCTGGATACCCCGTCCAGCGTTCAGTCCGCCATCGCGGAGCTGGTCAAGCGGGGCCTGCCTATCGATTTCCTACTGCTCAATGCCGGAATGGTCGGTGGCAAAAAGCGCGTGCTCACGGCGGCGCGCATCGAGGCGTCTCAGGCCCCGCTGATCGGCCATCATCAACTGACTGTCGGGCTGCTGCGCGCCAATCTGCTCAGTCCCAACGCGCGGATTGTTATCGCTGGCGCGGAGCCTGCCCGAGGGGACGTCCCGATGTTCAGCTTTACCGACGTGGCGACCCTTGCGAAGAAGCAATACCACGGCGACCGAAGCGCCGCGGTGGAAGCCCTGGTGCGCAACGGGCCGAACGTGAAATACGAGCCCAACCGGGCGTATGCCGACGCGAAGGTAATCGTTGCTTGGTGGGCCGCGGCGCTGGCCCGCCGGCTACCCGCCGGCATGGCCGTGTACGCCGTCTCGCCTGGCAGTGCGCCCGACACCAAGGCGGTGCGAAACCTTGGCCCGGTCATGAAGTCGCTGATGCCGCTGATAAAGCTCATCCCCGGCATGTCTCAGACGCCGGAGACCGCGGCTCGTCGCTACCTCCAGGCATCGGAGTTCGGCACTGACGTCTCGGGGCAATTCTTCGCCTCGGCGCCCAAGAAGCTCACCGGCCCAATTGAGGCGATGCGCCACCCGCACTTGCACGATCGCGCCAACCAGGAAGCCGCGTGGCAGGCCATCGTCAAGGTCTCCGGCGTCGACTGGTCGGGCCCCGCATCCTTGACCGCGGTGTCCTGAAGGACCGCCGATCGATGGTGTCGGTGCGGTGCATCCCGCCGCCCTCGTCGCCAGCAACCATATTGCGCCCGGTGCCGAGGTCGATTGGGGGCGACGAGACTCCCGAGCTCGGAAGCTCGCCGGTATCCGGCGCCCAGCGTCAGCAGATCGACGCGAATTGCTCCGAGCGGACCGAACATTCGCATCTGCTGGTACGCAGCGAGCACGTGCTCCGGCCGCAACGGCAAGTCGGGAACGCGATCGAAGCCCAGAAGTTCGTAAGTGCGGCTGTCTCCGTATCGAGGGCTTCGTCCACCGGAGCGATCACGCCGGACTTTCCTTCGGCCGTTATGATGCGGTTGATCTTCATCGTCAAGGTCTTTGTTCGTAAAAAAGTGCGGAAAGCCAAGACGGTAACGGTAAATACTCGTGTTACGTCGTTAGTCAGCGGGTGAATTGACACTCCGGTGTCTGGACGGATTAGGCGCTTACTTCGGCTTACCGGCGGCGCCATTCCACCGGCGGTAGATAGTCGGTTTTTGGGCGGACTCGGCTGGATTCGGGAAGCGGTTCGACACAGGGGATTACGACAAAGCCACTCGCGCGCAATAACGTGAGTTACGGAGAGAAAGCTCAAAAGCTGGCGCTTGCTCTTCTAACGCCCGTCTAACGGATTCCGCAAAACTCGCCGGGATTCGATGGGACTAGCCGGCACTCAAAAACGCGAAAACCCGTACAGGAAAGGACTCTCGGGTATTTAACGGGAGCGGCCGGGACCCCGAATCACGGGTTCGATTCCGGTTAGTGCGTCCCTTGCGATGCGCCCACTTCATTGCAGAGTTGATGAGCGAAAGCGTGTGTGCGATCGTCGTAGGCGAAAGCGGACGTTCGCCTTCGCTCCCAAGACGCGCATAGAAACGCATCAATTACCGGAGCCGTGACCCTCATTCTCCTCGACCGTGCCATCGTCGTTATAGTCACGCACGATCGCAGACCACTTGCCAACCAACCAGTCAAAGTCCGCGGCACGTTCTCCCCAACTCTTCGGAGGCTCTCGGAGAAATGAGGGCCCGCGCGAACTCAAGAGCATCTGCGTCCATTTGTAAAAATGTTACCTACATCTTGTCAGCCTTGACGCCCATACATAATATATTATATACTATATCCGGCATGCACGTAGACGAGCCGTCGTGTTAGCGACCACATCGATGGGAGACGTACTCCTCGACAGTCTTCGCCGCGAAATCGTTAGCGGGCGATTGAGCCCCGGCGAGTCGCTACGTCAGGACGAAATCGCTAGATCCTTTGGGGTCAGCCACGTTCCCGTTCGTGAAACATTCATCAGGCTCCAAGCAGAGGGTCTCGTCGAGATCCGCCCGCGTCGCGGGGCAATCGTTGCCGCTCTGTCCGCCGCCGAAGTCGAGGATCTCAACGACATGCGCTCCGCGCTGGAATGCTGCGCGCTCAGGATTGCGATTCCTAAAATTGGCGACGCCGATCTGCGCAAAGCTGCCCAGGTACTCGATCGGATTGATAGGGATCGCAGCCGGTGGGTCGACTTCAACACCGACTTTCATTCCACCCTGTACAAACCGGCAGCACGGCCTCGTCTTCTAGGCGCAATCCTCACGTTGCAGAGAAACGTCGCACGTTACATCCATCAAGAAGTGGAAGTCACAAATAATTTCGCTGAATCACAGCGCCAGCACCGTAAGCTCCTCACGCTCATAAAAGGAGCAAGAGTCGCCGAAGCATGTGCGCTACTGCACGATCACATCGCCGAGCCGGGAAACGTACTCGTTTCCGAACTACGCAAGGCTGGACACCAGTAAACGCTCCTTCGGCGTCCGCGCGCACCCAGAGGAACCATGCAAAAACTATATATCACCGTCGCGGTATTTGCTTTGACCTGCTGGGCCATGACCGCGATTGCCCAAGCCTCGAACGGCGACTCGGATCTTGCTAGCACAATTCAGCAGACGCGAAAGGCTCTCGGCGCGAGCACCTTGCGGAGCCGAGGCACGCTGCAGATAAAAGAAACGGTGACGAGCAACGGACTGAGCGGTATTGGAACCTCTGCAGGCTCCATCGGCGGCATACTTTTTGCCGAGCGCTTCTCGACTCCGCCGGTCGTATCGGCCGACGGATACGACGGTACCTCGATGTGGAATCAGGATCAAACGGGATTGGTTTGGGTAGACGACAGCGTCGGCGGAAGGTCTCAAGAGATCGATCAGGCGTACGCATTTAACCAGACGCTGTTTACACCGGGCGCCGGCGGGGCTTCGGTGTCGTGGAGCGGCGCAAGGAGCGATGGCGGGCACCGTTACGCCGTCGTGATCGTTACCCCGAAGGGCTCGCAACTTCCGATGCAGGTGTGGATAGATATGGCGAGTCATCTGCCGTCGCGCTACGTTATCGCCTTGGGCCCGATCGTCAATACGGTGACGGTCTCCGACTACCGATCGGTCGACGGCTATATGGTGGCTTACCGCCGAACGCAATCTAGTGCCGGCAACTCTACCGACGCTGCAGTCTCATCGGCGAAGATCGTCGATTCTGGCAACACAGGCTTAAGCCGGCCCGCCTCGAGCGTGCGCGATTTTTCAATGAACGCCGGTCGCAGCTCCACGACGGTCCCATTCGAACTCATCAACAATCACGTCGACTTGGAGGTCATGCTCAACGGCAAGGGGCCGTACCGCTTCGCCTTCGACACGGGAGGCGTCAACGTTATCGATCCCGCCGTGGCGAGCGAGATAGGCGCAAAGGAAGCCGGCGCGGCTCAAATGGGGGGCGTGGGGGCGGCCACGCAGTCGATTAGCATCGGTACGGTGGACTCGCTGCAAATCGGCGACGCGCTCCTGCGCAATCAGGTGTTTGCAGTCGCTCCGGTGCGGCAATTGTTTGGCGTTACGGGAGAGAAGACCGACGGAGTGATCGGCTTCGAAGTTCTCGCGCGCTACGTCACGACGTTCGACTATGCCGGTCACACGATTACGCTGCAAATGCCGGGAGCGAGTCCGCCTGCCGGCGCCACGGTGATGTCGTTTTATTTCGGCGGTACGCAACCGCAGTTCAAATGTACGATCGACGGCATCGCATCCGATTGCACGGTCGATACCGGATCGCACGCCACACTCGACTTGTTTTCGCCTTGGGTCGCAGCTCATCCGCAAGTTCTTCCCTCGACGCACAGCGCCGAGAGCGTCAACGGGTTCGGCGTCGGCGGCGGGAGCAAGGGTCTTCTAGGACGACTGGAAAGCCTGGGCTTTTCGCAGTTCATGTTGCACGACCTCGTCGCGGGCTACTCGACGGATAAAGCGGGCGGTTTCGCACTGCCGTTCGTAGCGGCCAACGTTGGCGGCGGCGTTTGGAAGCGCTTCACCGTCACCTTCGATTACGCCAAAGAGACAATGGCGCTGCAGCCCAACACGAGCTTTGCAGCGCGTGACGTCTACGAGCGCGCCGGCCTCTTCCTCATTTCGAACGGCGGAAAGATCGTCGTCTTTGACGTACGCCCCGGCACGCCGGCGGCGGAAGCGGGCATCGTGAAGGGCGACGTGATCGTTGGCTTTGACGGCAAGGCGCCGACGCTGTCGCAGGTCCGCAAAGCCATTGACGGGCCTGTAGGAACGGTTTTACGTCTGCAGGTTGTATCGAAAGACGGAACCACAAAAACTGTCGCCGTGAAGCTCCGCGACTGGGTGTAACGAAGGCGAGCGAAGTCGTATAGCTGACCGCGACGAGTTTACGCCTGCGATCGCATAGCTACGCGCGTTTCTTGCAGTCGTTGCGGTAGGCCGTCTTCAACGACAGCCCGGGGGCTTATTTTGATCCCCAAATCATCGCATCGGCGCCAATAGCCAGCGTTCGCGTCGGTGCCGATGCACCTGGCGCAAACACTTCGACGCGATAAGATTCTCCTACGTAGACGTTTCCACCACTTCCGATTAGTAGCATCGCTGGCGGCTGGGCCGTCGTTATGGATCGAACGGGAGAGATTGATTTTGGCTGATAGAAAGAAACTAGCCTTGAATCTTGATTTGCAACCACGAGGTTGCCGCTCGCAGCGACTGCTACAGCTACTGGCGCGGATACCTGCTTGATCGCGAGAATCTGCCTCCCCATCGCGTTGTACGCACGGGCCGAACCTGAACGCCCCGCCGGGCGTCCAGAGTTGGCGACATACAAATTCCCCTGCTTATCGAACGTCATACCTTCAGGAACGTCTACGCCCCTCGTAATGACGACACTCGGGCTATTCGAGTTCGGCGGATAAACACTAACATTTTTCCGGTTTCCTACCGCCGCCCACCCGTCGAGTGCCCTGATGCCTAGGTCCCTTTTGTGGCCGGTGGCGAATGTGCAAAACTAACTGAGACTCGGGATGGGGGTCGAAGGAGATAGTCATGGCACGGATCCGGCGCCAACATCGAACACCGCTGCCGAATAGAACGCTTACGATGCGTATTTGGTCAACAACCTCACAGCGAAGAGAGGCGCGGATGGTTCCATCGTGGTCCAGTTCGGTGGATGCGACGGAAAAATCCCGAATTGCTTGCCAATCACGCCTGGCTGGAACTACATGGTCCGTTTTTATCGTCCGCGAGCCGAGATCTTAAACGGTTCCTGGACTTTCCCTCAGGCCGAGCCAACTTAGATTTCACCGCATCGCCGCAACCGCACGTCACCACGCGTTGGAGGCGGCGGGCTGCGCGTTAGTGCACCGATTCGATCAACGGACCTAGAACTAGGTGGCATTGCCTGGCTAAGAAACCCGAGCACGTATCTAGTCGTGCGAGCAAAGGGAGAGTAACGTCGGTCTCAACAGCGGAGAAGCTAGCGCCTGTTCCTCTAACGAATATCTAACGGATTACGCAAAACTCGTCGGGATTCGAAGGGACTAGCCGGAACTCAAAAACGCGAAGACCCGTACGGGAAAGGACTTTCGGGTATTCGGCGGGAGCGGCCGGGACCCCGATACACGGGTTCGATTCCCGTTGGCGCTACCAGACATTTCCTTATCCTGTACGGGTTTTTCGTGCTTTTGGCGGCCGTGAGTGCCTCAATTCTAACGGCCGTCTAACGGAATTTGGCAGAAGGTCTTCAGGTCACGATCTTCCCGAACGCCTCCGCCGCCTCGGCATCGCGGTCGCGGTACACCGTGATGTAGCGATAGTACGTGATGCTGATGTCACTGTGGCCCAGCCGCTTCGAGATAACCTCGATCGGCACGCCGGCTTTGGCAAGCAACGAGGCGTGTGTGTCGCGGAGATCGTGGAAGCGGATACGCCGCACCGGGCAGCGTTTCATGAAGTTCCGGAACGCGGAGCTGAATAGCCAAGACGAGATCGGTGTGCCGTCTGCCTTGGCGAAGATGAGATCCTCGTCGTGATAAGCTGGACGTACGGGAATCCTCTCAGCAGCCTGCACCGCGCGATGGGATTCGAGAATCACGAGCAGATGCGACGAAACACAAACCGTGCGCACCCTGTCGTTCTTGGGACGTTTGTAGATAAGCCCGGCTCGCTTTGTCGAGCTCAGCGATCGGCTGATTGTGACGATCCGCTGAAGAAAATCGATGTCTTGCCAACGCATCGCCATGATTTCGCCGAGACGGGCTCCTGTGTAGCGTGCAAATGCCACGGCAGGATAAAAGGCACTCTGCGCCGTCAAGTAACGCCGCGCCGTGCACCGATGGGTTGGGTATTTCGCCTCCTGTAGCAACTGCTGCGCCTCGGCTTCGGTGAGTACCGCCGATTCGGGTTTTACCGCCTTCGGAAGATCGTCCGCATCGAGCGAGGCGGCCGGGCTGCGAAGGATCACTTCCCATTTGACGGCGCGCCGTAGCACGTTACGCAGCAGTTCCGCAGCATGATGGACCGTGCGTCCGCTGACTGGCCGCTTCGACCATCGAGCATAGGTTGCAAGTAGGTCGACAGCCTTCACGCTGCCAACCTACCTGGTGCCAACCGACGGCCGCAAGTAAAGCCGCAGCAAACTCTCGTAACGCTGCAGCGTCGTCGCGGCAAGGCGACCTTCTTTGGCTTGCATAAACCGATCGAACAGCTCATTCATCGTCATGTCGGCGCACGGCAAGCACTCGCCGGCGACGCCCGCAGCCTTGCGTTTCGCGAGGATCGCTTCGGCCTGCTTCTTCGTCACTCCGACGAACGTTTCGGTCTTCTGCCGGTGGCGACTCGGTGCGCATAAACGCCTATCCTTGTTGCGCTCTGGCTACCTAATTGACAACCTAGGAAAGAAAGTGATCGCGCGTCTTGAATGGGTCAACGTGCTTTGGGTAGGAATGCACCACTGTCGTCATCACTAGGACAGGCGGATAGCTGGAACGAAGGAGTGTGCGATTCATGGGCAACGCGATCAACTTGGCAGCCGTGTTCGACGAGCACCTGCGCGATGAGTTCGAGCTGCATGATGCGTCGGCGACAATGGCGACGATGAGTGAAAGCCCGCACGTCTACCACCTGCCCACGATGGCCGGCGGTAACGGCAGGGATGAAGTGTTCAAATTCTACCGGGACCACTTCGTAACGAAGTGGCCGCGCGATACATCAACCACTCACCTCTCGCGAACTATCGGCGACGATCAGGTCGTCGATGAGCTCGTAATGCATTTTACTCACGACACGGTAATGGATGCCCTGCTTCCGGGCGTTGCGCCCACGGGGAAACGAGTGGCGCTCCCGGTTGTGGTGGTCGTGAGGTTTAACGGGGGCAAGGTAGCGCACGAGCACATCTATTGGGACCAAGCCTGCCTGCTGGTGCAAGTGGGTCTGCTCGATCGCGCACATCTACCCGTGACGGGCGTCGAGCAGGCCCAAAACTTGCTAGCCGGCACCTACGCAGCGAATCCGTTCTTGTAGCGCGAACGCACACACTCAAGCCGCTGAGATGCACTCCTACATGTTCGACAATGCGTCGGTCGCCGAGTACGACCGGCTGGATCTCATGTCGAAAATTCTCGATCCGCAAACCAGAGCCGCCCTTCTCAACTTGGGATTACGTGAGGGCTGGCGGTGTCTGGAGTTGGGCGGCGGTAACGGTAGCATAACCGAGTGGCTTTGCGACAAGGTTGGTAACGCAGGCGCCGTGACCTCCGTGGACATCAATCCCAGGATGATCGAGTTGATCGAGGCGGAGAATCTCGTCGTGAGGCAAGCCGACCTGCGCACCGCCGATCTTCCGGACGGTCTCTACGATCTTGTTATGTGTCGGGCGATGCTTCACCAAATTGCTGGCTACGCACCGGCGATTCTTACGAAAATGGCCGCAGCCGTAAAACCCGGCGGCTGGCTTTTCGCGTGCGAACCCGACTTCAATCTCGCACGTACGTGCGAACCCGAAGCTTGGGCCGAAACCTGGGACGGCATCATCAAGTGGGGGCAGACGCAAGGCGTGGATTGGTTTATTGGCCGCAAGTTGCCCGCGATGGTGAATGCGCTGGGCCTCGGCTATCCCTTCGCCGCTACCGAAGCGCCCAACATTCGCGGGACGACCCGAGACGCGCTCTACTTTGAATTGTTCTTCCAGACGGTGCGCGATCGAGTAATCGGCTCGGGGTTGGTCGATCCGAAGAACCTAGACGCCGCGTTCGCTGCGCTCCAGAACCCCGATTGTTGGACGCAGTGTTGGATGCTGACGAGCGTCTGGGTCCGCAAGCCGACCTCCTAGAGTCGCGTTCGGCACCTCTGCTGAAGCTAAACCGACGGGCGATGAGGAACACAACGCTCCAATAACGGAGGGTCCCCGCATGCGATCGGCCTTACACTCGCGACACGATTTCCTCGCGAGCATCGGCGCACTCAGCGCTGTAGGTGTGACTGCGGGGATAGTGGGCTGTAGCGGCTCAACGACAGCCGGTACGCCGAGCGGACCGGGAGGGGGTCAACCTATCGCTCAGCTGCGAAGGTGGGGTTCGAAGTCCTGAGCCAACAGTACAAGACGCCCCACATCTTCGACGGGAATTTCTGGTTCGGCGGCACGACGCTGCACACATGTCTCAACTATCTAGTCGCCGCAAGGGAAACGGATCGCGACGCCAAGATTTTGCCGGCAGCCTTCGGCATTTATCAAAGCCTTCGTACGAATCCCGGATGGTGGAAAGACGATTACGGTTGGTGGGGTGTCGCCCTTTCGTCTGCTCTCAACCACCGCGGAGAACTCGGGTACGGCGGTACTCCTTACGACAGACTTTTCAGCGAGCTGCTCACTGCCGCACAGGAATGTTGGAACCAGCTTGATTCCAATTGGCGGGAGCGAGACGGCAGAAAATATGCCAGGTCAGCATTCATCTTATCTGCAACTGGCACATCAAGCGACAGTGGCTGTTGCGACCACTGCAACAAGCGATAACTTTCTCTTTTCCTATACCGAGGTGTTCCGCGATCTCACTTGGGGTTGGGTCGCGACCGAAACGTACTCCGAGGTTTCTGTTGGCACGTCGAATCTGATTGAGTGTTTCGTGAACGTGGACGGGTAATCGAACCAACCGTGACTTATCGGCTATCGCACGAGTGATAGACTGCATAATCCAATAGTAAGCGTACGTCGAGAACTGCGTGCCGGTCGCCGGTTCGTAGAGCTCCACGGCCCGCATCAGGCCAAAGCAACCCTCCTGGATGACGTCAGCGAACTCCAGCCCGCGATTTGTATACGTTTTTGCAATACTTACGACCAGTCGCAAGTTGCTCGCGACAAAGCGCCTGAAGGCTCGGCGTCCTTCGTCAGCGAGCCGCTCAAGGCTCTCGCGGCGGTCGCGATCTACGCCCTCCCCCAGCAGGGCGTTCGTCGCATCAATCCCAATTGAAATGGCTCTCGCCAGCTGAACGTGTTCCTGTGGGCGAAGAAGTCGATATCGTTTCGCGTCATCAAGGAACATCCGCACGACGTCAGCGTCGAAATCAGTTGCCTCTTCCAGTTCATCGCCGGGCCCGTTCTCTAAGAGACCAGCGTCTTCTGCGCGTGCGTCAAGCTCAGCCGCGTCGACGAGTGACAAGGAAAATCGCTTGATTACACGGTGGAGGTCCGCGCGCGTGGCGGGTGCGCCCGTTCTTTTGCTTAGAACGGGCGTCTCGCTCCCAATCTGCCGTCCATTGCCCAGTCCAGGAATGGGCCGTGCCCCCGACTCCCGGTCAATTGGGCAATTGCAGGCCGTACTGGCCGCGATCGTGGCCCGATTTGCTCCAAACGCGACTTAGGGTGCCAGTGACTTTTACCAACGGCCTTCCAAGCTTCGCGATAATTTTTTTTTGCAGCGGCTGCGCGACTCCGCGGTATTCGGATTTTTGCCGACTTGCCCGACGCGAGCCGTCGGGGGTAGCCACCCCGGTCTGCCTGCGTGGCACCGTTGTGTCACGGAGTGGCTGGTACAAGAGCGGACTAGCCGATACGCGTCGATATAACGATGCGCAGAAAAGCCTTACCCTAGGCGATTATTCGATACACAAGGCTACTCGTCGTCACGACCGGATTCAGATTCGATTCCCGTTGCGCTACCAGAAATCTCCTTATCTTGTACGCCGCCGGTGCCGCCAACGCCGGCTATGCTTTCGTATAGACGGTCGTCCAATTCAATTCCCACGTCTTCCCGTTATCGTCGGAGTAGAGCTGTTCGAAGTACGGATGGTTGCCGCTAAGCTGCCTCCAACGGTAGCGCGCGATCGTGGGAATTCCGCGATACGAGTAATAGGTATCGAAAATGCCGACGCCGTTCGAGTAGAAGTGGCCGACCTGCGGAGGACCGCTCAACCCTTGGGTCGCCGTTGCCCAATACAACGACCATTGGTGCGTGCCAGGATCGTACAAGCGCACCGTCATTCCCGTCAGGGTCGTCTTGCCGCAAGTAATCGGCCCGACCTCGAAATCGCCGCCTCCGTTCGAAAAGGCTTGGACGTTTTCGGTGCCCGTGCAATCCTTCCAATCGTGGCTGTGTACGAACAGCTTCTTGAGTATCCGGGTGTGGGCGTGCCATTTACCGATCAGAAAATTGAAATCCTTGCTTCCGTCGTGCGTCGTCGGCGGCACCAGCGGAGTCGCCCCGATGAAGAGCACCGCGGCAACCAGCGCGGCGCGTTGGAATCGATAGCTCATGATGGCATGCTATCAGATTACGTGGATCCGTTACAGATCCACTATTCGTATTTTTGTTGGATCCACTCAAACACGCCGTCCAGGAAGCGCCCCAATGCGCGAGGTGTCCCAGCACTCGCGCCTCAGGTCTGATGTTGGGTCAGAATCTCCATGCGGCGATCGCGTGAATCGCCTCCTTGGCGGCGCGCACGGGGGTCGCGGCATAGCCAACGACGATTCCATTTTGCTTTGGCTTTTCAAGATAATACGATGAAAGCGGCGGAATGATGTAGCCTTTCTTTGCGGCTCGTTGGCTAAATGCGACGTCCGAGACGGAATCGAGGATCACCACGAAGTGCAATCCGGCGCGCGTATCGTGAACCTGCGCGCGCGCGCCGAACGCCCTCTTGAATTCTGCGGCTGCGGCCTCGCGCCGCTCGTCGTACGTCCTCCGCATCCGTGTCACGTGCCGCGCGAAGTGTCCGCCGGCGATGAATGTAGCCAACGCCTGCTGCAGGGTCGCACTCGGTTCGCCTCCGGTCACACTTTGCGTCGCCTCGAATGCCCGGCGCAGCACTTTGGGAACGATGAGATACCCGACGCGTAACCCCGGCGCGAGAACCTTGCTGAACGTGCCGACGTAGATCACCCGTTGTCCCTCGCCGAGCCCGTAGAGTGCAGGCTGCGCCTTGCCCGTGTAGTTGAACTCGCTGTCGTAGTCGTCTTCGATGATCCAAGCATCGTGCTGTTTGGCCCATGCCAAGAGCGCAAAGCGTCGCTCCAGGGAGAGCACCGATCCGGTGGGATACTGATGCGACGGCGTCACATGGGCGAGCTTTGCGCGATGTTTCGCAAAGCGTGCAACGTCGATTCCCTCGTCGTCCACCGCGACGCTGGCGAGCCGCGCGCCCGCTCCGAGCAGCGCGGCGCGCACCGTCGGGTACCCCGGATCCTCCACGATTGCAACGTCGCCGGCATCCAGCAGCACCTGCGCGGTCAACGCAAATGCCGCTTGCGCGCCGCCAGTCACGATCACTTGCTCGGGCAGGCACGCGATGCCGCGCGTTTGCTGCAGGCGCGCCGCAATCGCCGAGCGCAAATCGCGGTCGCCGCCGCGTTCCGGATAATCGAGCGCGTAGGCAGTCCACGCGCGCGGCCCGAGGCAGCGCCGGAATGCTGACGTCGGAAAGAGATCGAGCGCCGGAATTCCCGGGCGGAACGGAACCGCGCCGTGCGCATTGGCCGAAAGGCCGCACGCGTCCAGCGCTCGCTGCGCCCCGTAGGACGGCACGAGCGCTCGTTCGTTGCGCACCGCACGCACGGGACGCGGACGCCCCGTCAGCGTCTTCGCCACGAAGGTGCCGACACCGCGGATGACGTCGAGGTACCCTTCGGACTCGAGTTGCGCGAGCGCGTTGACGATCGTGTTCCTCGAAAGACCCAAATGCGTCTGCAATTCGCGGCTCGAGAGGATCCGTTCGCCGGCTCGCATGCGCCCCGAGAGAATCGCGTCGCGTAACGCAGATTCGAGCTGCCGCTGCAACGAAACCATGGAGAAACGGTCGACGACGATGCCCCAGTCTCTCACAGTAGGCTCAACTGCGCATCCGAGAGAGCGCCTTCTAGGCGAAGCAAAGTACTTCGAAATCGGTGCCGTGAACGTTCAGCGTTTCCGCGCTTGGGCGAAAAACGCTGTACGCACGTGGGCGGCCAGATCTCGCACAGCGTTCCGTCGTCGTCGATGCTCACGTGCAGACGGCCGATGAGGGCGTCAAAGCACCGCGGTGGCTCACGGTGGACCTTTGCTTTTGGCAGTTAGCGGCTCTTTCCTGGGTCGTAGTCCTCCTTAGGCGGCGGGACGTAATGCGGTCAACAGGTCGACATCGAGCGCGCAAAAATGCTCTGGCAGGAATATAAATCTCGGAAGGCTGCCCAGTTTAAACCGAAAGGGAGATAATAAGCCATGGCGTTGACTCAAGGATTCAAACAGGACGGTTGAGGAACGCGTGAAACGTGATACCGCCGTCGCAATGGCTCCTCTCGATGAAGCGCTCACTCTGTTCCTCAATGGGAGCCGGATACCGCGCGGTTTGTTTTGCGCGAACTTGCCACGGTTGGATTTGAGCGGCTAGCGAATGCAAACCGGCAAGCCGTCGAAGAGCTTGCACCGCATGCTCTCGCCAAGGATAATGCAAGCATAGCACAACGACGATCTCGGGATCGGCAACTGGGCCTGTATGCCCCTCGATGGCGCACGGTTACGGCATAGCTAGCCGGAAGACGTTCCCGTCGTTGTTGGTGCCGTCGAACTGAGTTGTGCCAAACAGCGCGCCGTTCCCGTAGAGCAAGCTCGACGGAAACGCCTGATAGACACCGCTGAAGCTGTGCAGCACTTGCTCCTTGCCTTGCAAACTCACACTGTAAATGGCTCCGTCGCCGTCCACGCCGCCGTAGCCCGCCGTTCCGTAGAACGTTCCGTTCACATAGATTAAGCTCGTGCTGGGCTGAGCCGCGTCATACTGCAGGTTGTTAGTTGAAAAGCTGTACAGCACGTGCTCTGCGCCCTCGGTGCTTAAGCTAAAGACCGCACCGTGGCCGATCTTGCCGCCGAATTCCGTCGTGCCGTAGAGCGTGCCATTCACTTTTATCAAGCCCGCCCAGGGATTTGCCCCGTCAGGTTCGCCTTTAAAGCTGTAAACCACTCGCTCCGCGCCCCCAAGACTCTCACTAAAGACGGCGCCGTAGCCGTACTTGCCGCCAAGAGTCGTCGTGCCGTAGAGCGTACTTTTGACCAACGTCAAGCCGGAATAATACGGATAAGCGCCGTCTGTGCCCTTACCGAAACTGTGCAGGACGTGCTCGGCGCCCGTCTTGGGATTGATCGCAAAAATCGTTCCGCATCCGCCGTACGTGGCGCAAGTGCCGCCTGCGTATGTCGTGCCGTAAAGCATATTCTTCACATAAGTGAGGCCCGCTCTTGGGTAACGGCCATCCTGACCGCCTCCGAAGGCGTGCAACACCTTCTCCGTACCGGCTGAGCTGACGCGAAAAACGACTCCAGCGTCGTTGGGGCCGCCGGAGTACGTTGTGCCATAAAGGGTGCCATTTGATTCGATCAAGCTCGCTTCGGAAGCCGCGCCGTCGGTGCTGCCGCCTCCGAAGCTGTGCAGAACGCGTTCCGCCCCCTTCGAACTCGTCTTGAAAACGGTTCCCATTGCGGCGGTGCCGCCCAGCGAGGTCGTGCCTAGAAAATTCTCACCATCATAGATGAGACTTCCAAACGGGGTATTTCCGTCCTTGGCTCCGCCGAAGCTGTGCACCACGCTAAAGCCTCCAGAGTTGCTTTTCTGCGAGAATCCCGCGCTGGACACGCCGGGCAATGCCGGCCCGGTCGCGCGCGAGCATCCCGGAAAGCCAACGCAGAAGACCAAAGCCGAGCCGACAACAAACGGTAAACGGCGCAAGATAACTCCCTTTCAACGGCTGGAAAGCCCAACAGGCCGGCCAATATGGCCCGCCTTTAACGATCCATATTCATGCTGCGCCTTCCTGTTGGTTTTGTCAATCGCCAGAAAAGCGATGCATCGCCGGCAAAGCAGGCAAATGCGCCTTCGCCGAATGTGACGACATTGCGTGTATCGTTACGTCGCCGTCAGTTCTTCGAGTTGATGTAGCAACGCTTCCCACTGGATGACGCGCTCCCGGCTGCGCGTTCTTAGTCCAGCGAGTTCTTCGCTCAAGGCCCTGGATCCAGCCACGTCGGTATAGACCTCGGGCGACTCTAAGAGAAGCTCGATCTCATTGACGCGCGCATCGAGACCTTCGATTTCTCGCTCGACTCGCTTGATCTGCCCCTCTAGTTGGGAGCGAACGCGCAACGGTGTTTGACGCGATGCCTTGGCACGCACGCTCGAGTCTTCGACTGCGCGGTCAATCGCCGCTTCGTCGCGCTCGCGCTGGGCCGCCTCGTACACGTCGTAACCGCCGTCGACGAGTCCCCACGCGCCCCGCTCGATCCACAATACCCGATCGCACAGGCGCGACAGGAGATAGCGATCGTGCGAGACGACCACGATCGTTCCCTCGTACTCGCATAAGACGCTTTCGAGTGCTTCGCGGCTGTCGATATCGAGATCGTTGGTCGGCTCGTCGAGAAGCAAGATGTCGGCCGCACTCGCCATCAGTCGAGCCAGCATGATCCGGCGCCGCTCGCCACCGGAAAAATCGCGCACCGCTTTGTCGGCGGCATCGCCGCTAATACGCATGCGGCCGAGCAGTCCACGGGCCTCGTCGGGAGTCAGCGCAGCTCCGTCCAACACCGCCGCGAGCGCGCTCTCCCCGACGTCGAGTTGATCGTGCGAATTCTGGGCAAAGTACGCGACTTGCGCCGCCGGATTGAAGACCACCGTTCCAGAATCGGGTTGCGCTGCGCCGGTGAGGATCTTCAGCAGCGTCGACTTTCCGGAGCCGTTTGGACCGACGATGCCGAGGCGCTCGCCCCGCTCGACATCGATCGCTAGCCCGCCGAAAAGCTCTTGATCGTACGCCTTGCTCAAGCCCTTGACTTCGAAAGCGAATCCGCCTCCAGCGCGCCGCGACGAGCGCAGGCGTACCGAGATCAGGCGTTCGGGAGCCGCGGGAGATGGGGCTCGAGTTGTCGCTTCGATGCGCGCCAGCTGCTTCTCGCGACTGCGCACTTGACTGTAATCCGAGGAGGTGTGCGTCGCTCGCAGGCCAGCTATGGTCCTGCGCCGTTTGTCGCGTTCGACGACGAAGGTCTCGTACTCGCGGCGTTCCGCCTCGAGCCGCGCGTCTTTCGCTGCGAGGTACGCGGTGTATGCGGGCCGTTCGGGCGGGTAAACGTGGAAGCGACCTCGCTCGATCTCCCAAATGCGTGTCGCGATTCGGTCGAGAAAGTAGCGGTCGTGCGAGACGACGATATAGCCGCGGGAGTCGTTGAACACGAACGATTCGAGCCAGCGGATCGTCGCGACGTCGAGATGATTCGTCGGCTCGTCGAGAATCAGGTAGTCGGGCTCGTCGATCAGCACGTGCGCCAACGCGACTTTCGCCCGCTGGCCACCCGAAAACGAGCGGAGCGGGCGATCGTATTCCGTCGGCTCGAAGCCGAACGCGGAGAGCATGGTGCGTAGGGTCTTATTGCGCGTGCCCCACTCTTCGTGCGTGGCTCTAGCCAGCGCAGTGTCGACGAGGCTCTGCAGCGTGGACTCGGTTTCGTCGGCAACGCCCTGAGCGAGATATCCGAGCTTTAAACCTTTCGCCCGTACGACGGTACCGCCAAATGGCCGTTCGACGCCGGCGAGGAGACGCAAGAGCGACGACTTCCCCGCGCCGTTGGGGCCTACGAGACCGACGCGTTCGCCGTCGTTAAAAACTCCACTAATACTCGAGAATACTTCGCGCGCCCCATAGTGGCACTCGAGATCGGAAAATCGCAACAATTCCACGCCGAGCCGTACATTTGCGCGCCCCCAGCCCGCAGGCCTTCGTGCCGAAGCTCCATTTAAGCGTGACGTGCCGAACTACCAGTGGCCTGCGCTTTGACCGCCGTCTACATGGGAAATTTCCCCGGTTACGTATGGAGCGTTTTCGAGATACATCACGGCCGAGACGACATCTTCGATTTCTCCAATCCGCCCGAGCGGAATCTGCGATTCGAGTCCGTCGTACGATGCCTCCGGATGCGTCCTGATGATTATAGGTGAGACCGCATTCACCCGGATGCCGCACGACGCATATTCGATCGCGAGTGCCTTTGTCACTGAGTTCAAGCCGCCTTTAGCCAACGATGCCAACGCCGCCGGAACACCTTTAACGGGTTGTTCGGCTACCGTCGCCGTGATGTTCACGATATGACCCCAGCCCTGGGCCTGCATCACGCGCAGCGCACGTTGCGAAATGTGGAAAAAGCCGCCGAGGTTCGTTGAGAGCATCAAGTCATAGTCCGCGACGGTGTACTCTGTGAATGGCTTCGAAATGTAGGCTCCCACATTATTAACCAGTGTGTCGAGCCGTCCGAATCGAGCAACGCCGTCGCTCATAATGAGTTCGGCGGTCTCGGGTTTACTGATGTCGCCTGCGACGCTCAGCACGTTCGGGTCCGTGCCGTGCTCGATCGAGAGTGCGCTGGCGATCACCTTGAAGCCCGCATCGCGGTATGCGGCTACCAGGCCTGCGCCGATACCATGCGAAGCACCGGTAATTATCGCAACCTTTTCATCGATCACGTTAGTAAGGCGACCGGGCCCAGCCTTAACCGTACGTGAAATCCGGCTTGCTTTGCCCAACCTCTATAATATAGCCGTCGGGATCGCGGATGTAGCAGCGCGTCTCGCCATACTTGTCCTTTGGCTCCGTGATGAACTCGGCTCCTCGACTTTTCCATAGTTCGTAGCACGCTTGAATATCCGCAACGCGGACATTCAAGAAGCTGCTGACCCTATCCGGGTCGGCAGGGACCCTGAGCGTTACCGACGGCTTGTCCGGGGTGGGGCCGCCCCCGACGTTGACAATCAGCCAGGTGTTCGCGATCTGGATGTGTCCAGACGCACCCTTCCCGTCACCTCTACTCAGAACTCGGCCGCCGAAGACCTTTTCGTAAAAATCAGCCGAGCGGTCAATGTCGGCGACGGTGATGAAATGTGTGACGGTAAATCCCTCCGGCGGCGGCATCTCATAATTCGTTTGCTCGACTTGTGCTCCGTCCATTAACGGCTCCATTTCCGATAGAGAAATTCATACTGACGTTTGGCGCAAGTGTCTCACGGGGTGAGCAGCACCTTACCGATACCGCCCTTCGTGAACGCGGCCTGCGCGGCGCCCGCGTTCTTCAGCTCCTCGCGGCGGCCAATCGGGATCGTCACCTTGCCGGCGTTCACGGCATTGGCAATCAGGGCGATGCCCGCTCGGTCTTGCTTTGAGCGAAATGAGACGACGCGCACCTTCGGGTAGTCTTTGGTGCCGTCAGGCTCTCCCGTCACCGACGCAAACGTCCCGCCGTCCTTGACCTTTGCGAGCAGAGCCGTGGCCGCTTTCCCGCGAAGTGCGTTTGCCACGACGTCGACTCGTGGAATGGTCGCGAAGATCGCGGGATCGTCGAGAGCGACCGTTTCGTCGGCGGCGATGCTGTCCGCCTGGTCGAGCTGAAAACGCTGCACGCCGGCGATCACGTGCGCGCCCAGTTTCTTCGCCATATAGACGGCACAACGGCCGACGGCGCCCGCCGCTCCGGCGACCAACACCGTCTGTCCAGGCTGTAATCCACTTGCGGCGGAGATCAATTGGCTGCCCGTGAGTCCTACGAGGGGAATCGCGGCCGCGTCGACCAGATCCATCGTTTCCGGCACCTTGGCGAAAAGAGTCGCTTTGTCGGCGACGAGTTCGGCGTACGTGTGGTACGACCACGCGCAGACGCGGTCGCCGACCTTGAGGTCGGTGACGCCGTCACCCGTCGCAATCACCGTGCCCGACAAGTCTAGGCCGATTATCGCCGGAAAGTGCATCGGCCACTGCTCCTTCAAGTCGCCGTTGCGCTCGAGCATGTCTTCCGGGTTGATGCCGATGCCGGCCACCTTAACGAGGATATCGCCCACGCCAAGCTCCGGATCCGGCATGTCTTGATATTTCATCACTTCCGGACCGCCGTATGCGCTCACTACGGATGCTTTCATGCGTCAATCACAAGAAACGGGCGTGTGACTCTTCTACCGGAACGACGACACTTGCGAGCAGCCCGAGCGGCATCAATGCTTCTCATCCATAAGGGACGCCACTTTTGCTTTGCCCGACTTCGATGAGGTAACCGTCAGGGTCGCGGATATAGCAGCGCGTCTCACCATACTTCTCTAGAGGTTCGGTGAGGAACGTCGCTCCCCGACTCTTCCATAACTTGTAGCACGCTTGAATGTCTGCTACACGGATATTCATGAAGCTGCTGATCTCGTTGGGGTCAGGAGGGGGACGAAGCGTCACCGTTGGTTTGTCAGGTGTCGGACCGCCCCCAACGTTGATTATGAGCCACGTGTTTGCGATCTTGATGTACGGTGGTGCGTTTCCATCGCCCGTGCTCACAATTTCCGCCCCGAAGACCGTTTTATAGAATTCGGCGGATCGCTCGAGGTCGGTTACCGTGAGAAAGTGAGCGACGGTAAATCCCTCGTTCGGTGGCATCTGATAGCTTTTCTGCCCTACTTGTACTTCGTCCATTGATCTCTCCAGTTGCAGTTATAATTTAATGCGTGTGGGTACAATAAAATCATGAGGTCCTGATGGATCGGAACGTTGCTCGAACGTCTTCAGAGAACAGTTGCGGCTGTTCCCAGGCGGCAAAGTGGCCGCCCACGTCGTGCTTCTTGTAAAACACCAGTTTGGGATATGCCTTTTCCGCCCAGCTCCTTGGTGCCGTATAGATCTCGTGGGGAAACGCGCTCACGCCGACCGGAACGGTAACGCCTACGACGTTAAAGAAGCCGAGCTTATTTTCCCAATAGAGGCGCGCGGAGGAGATTGCCGTCTTTGTCAGCCAGTACATGGTGACGTTATCGAGCACGTCGTCGCGTGAAAGGCCACCGGGGTGCCCGAAGAAGGCCGGCGCGATCATTTCATAGCTGTCCTTGTCGTGATCCAAAATCCAGGCCGCAAGGCCTACGGGCGAGTCGATCAATCCGTAGAGCGTCTCCGGCCGGTTCGCCATCTCGACGGCGTATCCGAGGTGATGCGTGTAAAAGTCAGCAAGCTGCCGATACGCGTATAACTCGTCGTCCGTGAGCCCGGCGGGAGGCGGAGCGTTGGCAGTTGCCTTCGCTAACGTGTCGGCCGGAACGGTGCCGGGCATGTTGCTGTGAATACCTAGCACGTTCTCTGGTGCGAACAAAGCCATCTGTTGCGTGATGGACGCGCCCCAATCGCCGCCTTGTGCAGCGAAGTGGTTGTATCCAAGACGCTTCATCAGCGCGACCCAGGCTTTGGCAATCCGGATGGGATCCCAACCGAGCGTGGCCGGCTCGGGGGAATACCCGTAGCCTGGTATCGACGGAATCACGAGGTGGAAGGCGTCCGACGCGCTCGCACCGTGCGCCGTAGGATCGCTCAGCGGACCGATAACCTTCATCTGCTCGATGATCGAACCGGGCCAACCGTGCGTGATGATGAGTGGTAGCGCATTTTCGTGCTTCGAGCGAACGTGGATGAATTGAATATCCTGCCCGTCGATCTCGGTGACGAACTGCGGAATCGCGTTCAGCCGAGTTTCAAGCTTCCGCCAATCGTATTCGGTCGCCCAATAGCTCGCCAGCGCCTGAGTCGTCGCCAGTTGCACGCCTTGCGACTGGTCCGCGACCAGCTCTTTTGTGGGCCACCGCATCGCCTTGATGCGGCGACGCAAATCGTCAAGTTCCGACTCGGGAACGTTCACGTGAGGAAACGGGCGAATGGCGGTTGTACCGGTGCCCGTCGGTTGCGCAACTGTAGTCATCGGTGAACTCCCTTCAGTAGGGCTTTTCGTCGTCTTTGGATTTGCGCACGCTACGAGCGACAGACACGCCCCGTAGAAACCTGCCGTGGTCATGCCAACGAAGTGACGTCGTTCCATTTTAAACAAAAACTTCCGCGTATTCGACGAAATAGCGAGGCTCGCGCAAAACACCTATCACCAGAGCAAGTGGGGAATAAACATGCTCGCACTTCGTTGCTTTGTCAAGTAAGCGAGCCTGTGGGACAAAAAAATGGGAAGCAGCTGCCGGTTTGGGTCCAGCGAGTTCTAGTGCACAGACTCTCTGCTTAATGGGCAGTACGATATGGTTCGCGGCGAGAAGAGTGCTTCATTGGAAGGAGGGGCCTCATTGACCGTGGCGCAGCCATGATCGAAGCCAACGAGCTGGAAGAGATTCCCCTGTTCGCCGGCGTGGCACCGGCGCTTCGGGCATTGATTGCTTCGCGTTCCGCGGAGGTTCAGGTAGCGTCCGGGGAATGGGTCACGCGTGAAGGAGATGCCGCCTATTTGTGGGTCGTTCTCTCGGGGGAAGTGGAACGCGTACGGCTGATGAGCGGCCTCGAGACGCAGTCGACGACGTTCGATCCAACGGAGTTCTTTGGCGAGTTTTCCGTAGTTCTCGGCACCGAATCGTTCATTTCGATTCGCGCGCTGCGACCGTCGCGGTTGATGCGCTTGGATCCGGCCGATCTCCATTTGCTCATTACCGAGTCCAAAGAAGCTGCCGCTTTTATGGCTCAGACCCTGATCCGTCGCGTGTCGATTTTTCGTGAAGGATACGGGACGTACGGCGCGCGGCAGGCGATCGTGATCGGCAGCGATGTCGATGCCGCATCGTATGCGATTCGCGACTTTCTTTCGCGAAACCAAGTGGCGTTCGAATGGCTCGACTTCGGCGAATCCGTCGACGCGGAGTTCGTTGCGAAGCTCGGCGTCGATACGTCCTCGTACCCACTCGTGCGACTCGCCGATGGGCGCACCCTCGTAAAGCCGGAGCTTGCGGTCCTTGCCGAAGCGCTGGGCCTCCCAACCGTCCCGCGATTCGACGAATACGACGTGGTTGTCGTCGGTGGCGGGCCGGCCGGGCTTGCAGCAGCCGTCTACGGAGGTTCCGAGGGTCTTTCGACGATTTTGATCGAGCAGGGTGCCCCCGGTGGGCAAGCCGGTACGTCGTCGCGTATCGAAAACTACCTTGGATTCGTGAGCGGAATTTCCGGCGGCGAACTGGCGCACCGCGCGCTGCAGCAAGCTAAGCGGCTCGGTGCGGAGATCCTCGTCACGCAGAGCGTCCATGAAATCCGGCCGATCGGAACGGAATTTGCTGTGACGTTAGATGGAGAAACAGAAATTCGGGCCCGCAGCGTGGTGCTGGCAACGGGCGTTGCGTGGCGGAAGCTCGCGACGCCGGGTATCGACGCGTTCGTCGGGCGTGGCGTATTTTACGGTGCATCGCGCGGCGAGGCTCACTCCGTGCGCGGGAAGGACGTCTTTCTCGTCGGCGGCGGAAATTCGGCGGGACAAGCTGCGATGTTCTTTTCGCGTTACGCTCGCAGCGTGACAATCGTCATTCGCGGCAACGGACTAGAGAGAACCATGTCGCAATATCTAATCGAGCAGATTCATTCGGTACCGAACATCGGGGTGGAACCCCACACGACCATCGAAGCGCTCGAGGGAGTTGCGCGTTTGGAACGGATCGTCACTCGCTCTAGCCTCTCGGGGGCGGAACAGGAACGTTCAGTGCACGCGCTGTTCATTTTTATCGGCGCGGACGCGGAAACGGCGTGGCTTCCGGAGGCGTTAGAACGAGATCAGCACGGCTATATTCGAACGGGTCGCGACGTCGAAGATTGGCGACTGACGAGAAAGCCGTATCCGCTGGAAACCAGCATTCCCGGGATCTTCGCCGCGGGTGACGTGCGAAGCTCGTCCGTCAAGCGCGTCGCATCGTCGGTCGGCGAAGGGAGCATCGTGATCTCATATATCTATCAATTGCTGGAGTCCCCACGTGTGCGACAGGCCTAGTAGCGCTCATGGCACGCGGCCTCCACAAGCCTGGGGATGTCGAAAATCGGCTCGGATACTACCTAGGCGAAATCGCGCGCCCCGGTGTTCCCCGCGACGACATTCCCAAACGAGTTTAGGGAACGATCGAATAAACGGTGCCATAGTTCCCGGAGCTGCCGCCCGAAGGTGTCGCGCCGTAGAGTTTGCCGTTGAGCGCAGAGGGGCCCGTATCTGCGAGACGCCCGCCGATCGCCCCATCCTTACCACCCGCGAAACTGTGGACGAGGCTTTCTCCGCCGGACGTCGTCACCTTGAAGATCGTTCCGAGCGAGTGCGTTCCGCCTTCGCCCGTCGTTCCGTAGAGTGCGCCATTCAGGTACGCTAGACTCGTGAAGTTAGGATAACCACCATCCGAACCGCCTTTAAACGAGTGGAGGATCTTCTCCGAACCCGAGGTCGTAATGCGGAAGACCGTTCCCGAGGTTCCAGTGCCGTTCCCATAAGCTCCTCCGTACGTGGTGGTACCGTACATCACGCCCTTCACCACAGTGAGGTTGCCGGTAGGCCCGTCACCGTCGGCGAAGGCGCCGCCTTTAAAATCATAAATGACCTTCAAAGCGCCCGATAACGAGATCTTGAAGACGATGCCGGAGTCATAGGGCGTTCCGCCCTGAACGGCCGTGCCGTACAATGCGCCTCCAACGTATGCCAGGCCGCCTTCCGGACCATCACCCGTTGAGATGCCCTTGAAGGAATAGAGAACCGTTTCCTTACCCGAAGTGGTGATCTTAAAGACGGTTCCGCAACCCTCGTCGCTGGCGCATTGGCCGCTGCCCCCGAGCGATGTCGTCCCATACAACGTTCCGTTCACGGCGACCAAACCGGCCTTCGGCCATTGGCCGTCCTTGCCGCCCATAAAGCTGTGGAGGATCTTTTCCTCTCCGGATGGACTGACGCGAAAGACCGATCCCAGAGCGTGCGCACCTCCCTGGTACGTGGTCCCGTAAAAGACGCCGTTCACTTCGACCAATGGTCCGAACTGCGGGCCGCTGTCGCCGGCTAAAACCTTGCCGAACGCGTAGAGCGTTCTCTCCGCGCCGCCCGGCGTAATGCTGAAGAACGTGCCCTCGCGGCCCGACCCGCCGGCCGGCGTGGCGCCGTAAAGCACGTCTTTGTAAGCGGTCAGGCCGGCTGAGGGATATGCTCCATCAGTATTGTTGAAACGGAAAATCGTCTTGTAACTTGAGGCTTCGGGCCGCTGGAGAGCGGCGCCGTACGAGTACACCGCCGGCAGCGGCGACGAGGTCAATGCGCGGGCGCATCCCGCCAGCGTGCAGCAAACTACGAGCGCTATCAACCGCATATTGCAGGCCTCCAATGACTTTTCCAACGCCTACGACGCCGTGTGTCCCTGCGCCTTCCCGACGGCACATCGTGCGCGGGTCGCCGGCGGCACGCGTCGCGCTTATGATGCGGCCATAAAGAAAAAAAATCTGCTTGCCGCACTAGCGGCATTGGCCTTCACGTTTGCGTCACTCGAACCTGCGCTTGCCGTAGTCTACCACCTTCCGGGATAGACGCTGCACACGTCGGCGCAAGGCGCAGTGTTTGCCGGACCTGGCGGTTTGGTCCACATCGCCTCGCTTCACGGAAAGACCATCATCGGGCTCAATCCAAGTTGAGCGCTTGGGTAGCGCCGCCCGGCAAGAGCGCGACTACGGGACGAAGAACGGTGCAACCTTGCATTCCTTCGAAGCCGAGCGCTTCTCGAGCGCACACGCTCAGCGGTTTACTCATCGCTTAGAAACGTTCTTCGATATCGTCCTGGGTTTGAGCCTAGGGATGATGAGCCTTAACTTGGCTTTGCCGCGCCATGCGATGAATATTTACACTCAGCCGTTCGCTCTCGCCGCATTCGCTTTCACCTTTCTCGTCGTATCGCTCCTTTGGTACTCGCATAATCGTCTTTTCGAGTACTTCTTTGTACCAACGCCTCTCACCGTCGCTCTTAACTTCGTCACCCTCGCGCTCGTCGTGTGGCTCGTTTATCAACTTCAAGTCTTCGTTCATTTTCAGGGAACGGTTGAAGAGACTGTAGCCGCCGCTAGTTATATCATTACATTCTCTGCGGTTTGGCTGTTGCTGATGGCGCTGTATCTGATTTGTATGCGCATCCGGTGGAACGCGATCGGAACCGAGGAGCAGCGTAGCGGAGTCATGGCTGTCGCTCGACTCGGCAGCATCGGCTTCGGATCGCTTGTGACGCTCGCCGTGGCGGACCGTCTGGGGTGGCCGTCGGTAGTCGTGTTTGCAGCAATCTTCTTCTGGGGAATACTCGGAAGAACCATCGGGGCGATCGTCATTCGCCGAAGGGCCCTGTGAAGGACATTAGTTGCGCAGCGCGGGCATCGCGGCCGTCACGCGCTTCCCTATGATGCTTCCGCCGCTCCCGCCTTTCCGTGCCCAAGTACCTTGGAAATGCATACCGTCCGATGTGAATTTAATGGCGACGTATCCGGTGCCGTGCGCATCTCTCCAGGTGCCGCTCAGCGATGAGGAGCCTCGTGTAAGCGTTCCTTGCAGGCGTCCATCCTTGAAACTGCCGATTACCGTCTGACCCTGTTGCTCGAGCTTCAAATTGTTGCCGGAAAAAGCACCGCCGCTGGACGCAATCTCCCAAAGGCCGTTCACGTGGAGCTGCGCGGTGTCGGCAACGCTTCCGCTGATCTGCCCGACAGCTTCCGCGCCGGCCGCTAGGCCCCAGGTGCCCTGAAAGCTCTTGCCGTTGTCGGCAAACTGGAGTTTGATCCAGCCGCTCCCGTTGGGTTCCTTCCAACTGCCGGCCAGCGCGTACGTGTCGGAGTCGATGGTACCGTCGAGTTGAGTTCCGGGTCCCAAATTGCCGACGACATCTAGTCCTAACTGATGAAGGCTGACGCGGCGCGCCGTCATTTCCGTGCCGCCGGTAACGTTCACGTAATAGAGTCCGGACACATTCGGATAGGCGAATCGAACCGCTTCAAAATGTCCGCTTGGACTGCTGCCCGGACGTCCCCACTGGCCGGAAAAACTTCTTCCGTTGGCTGCAAATACGATCGTCATCCAACCGGTGCCACGCGAGTCGTTCCAATTCGCATCGACCTGCAGCGTGCCGGGCTGGAATTTCCCTTCGAAATGCCCGCTTTGACCGTACGTGCCGACGACAGCCGACCCATCCTGCCGCACTTTGACTTGACCATTCGCGAACGCCTCACCGTTGGGCGTCATGTTCCAACTCCCGGTCGCATTGATTGCGTTCTGCGCCAATGCATCGGTACTCAGAGAGACTCCAAGAACGGTGATGCCGAGAAGAGCGACAAGCAGCTTGATCATGACTGAACCTCCGAATCGCGGCCGCAGAACGCGCAAAATCGGCCCCTCCCCCCGAGGAGTCGTCGCTCGCTTCCACGGACATTGTTCCCTACTGCTGGGGACTTACACGGACCCCGTCGATTTCAGTCCAGCGGAGAACAAAGCGCCTGCTTCTCCGGCGATCTAACGGACTCCAATTTCATAAGTTTTAGCGCTGCGGCCAATACTCGATACCGTAGTGTTTGAACTCGCTCCAGCGTGCCGCGAGCGACGGGCGCACGTTGCGGCAGATGACGATGAGACGATTGCGTTCGTACGGCATTGCATATGGCGAGGTTCCGTATCGCGACGCGAGGGTGACCGAACCGCAAAGCGGCGCCAACGCAGATGGTTCGAAGCCGACGGCGATCACCACGGAGCCGTCGTAGCCGCGTGGGCCCCAAAGATAATATTGGTTGTTGCCGCTCAGTGCGGGCGGCAAGCCTTTGCCGTAGATATCGATTGCAGCAGCCTCAGCGTAGTTCGACGCCAAAATGGCCGCCTTGTCGCGATTGGCGGGGGGCAACGCCGCGTAGACGTCGGCAGTGCGCTGCGCGACCTCTTCCCATCCGAACTCCAGCGAGAAGATGCATCCGAGGGGTGCTCCGACACACGCTTTCTCCATCGGCGGCGGACGAAAGTTCATCCGGTCGAGCGACTCGGCAAGTCGCGCGGGCGGTTCCAGCGGCAGAACGAAGGGCAGCGCCAGTGCTCCATTTGCTGCGGTGAGCACGGCCCAGATTGCGACGAACCAGCGCCAAAGGCGCGTGCACGCCACAGCACCTACGGCGAACATCGTCGGATAGGCGCCCGCTAAATAATAGTCCTTGCCGTGCGTGACGACTACCAGTACGGCAGTTACCAGGAATGCGACCGAAAGAAATCGCGACGGCGCCATTCGTTTCGACGCGAAGGGCGCGACGATTCCTGCGATCCATAACGGCGCGAGCAGGACGTTTACCAGGAAAAGCTGATCCAGCAAGAAGCGCACTGGACTGCCCGTTAAGTTCCCTGCGTTGTCGTTGCGCACGAGCTCCAGGAACGGAAGCCCGTGCGCCAGCTGCCAGGCGGCGTTCGGAAGCGCGAGCAGCGCCACAATCGCCGCTCCAATCCAAAAATCTCGCGACCGCCAGACCGAACGGTTGCTGAACAGCACGAGTCCCAGCGCGATTCCCAACAGCCAAAACACGATGCCGTATTTCGCTTCCAATGCGATGCCCGCGATCAGGCCCGCCCACCAGAACGCGCGGGATTCCGCCAGCCGCACGCCGCGTGAAACGAAGTAGGCTACGGCGGTAAACGCCAGCGGCTCGAAGGTCGACGTTGAGAGCGCCGAGCTCATTGCCGTGATCATCGGAGACGCAGCAGCAGCGATAGCGGCGAGCCACGCCGCGCGCGTGCTGCCGCCGAGCAACCGTGCGAGCGCTACGACCAGCGGTACGAGTGCCACGGCCGCGAGCACCGCGGGCAGGCGCAGCAGCCAGACGTTGATGCCGCCGAGCTGTGTCGCGGCGGCGAGCAGCGGCAGCAACGGCGGCTGGTCGACGTAGCCGATCGCCGGGTGGCGGCCGCAGACGATAAAGTACAGCTCGTTCGCAAAGAAGCCGTAGCGACCAGCACTCATCAAGTGCACGACGGCCACTGCCGTGGCCACGAGCGCTGCCGCGAACCACATGGAACGGCTCATGTCTCTTTACCCGACGTTCCCAGTCGCAATTAGAATCCGGTTCGAATCCGCTTGCGATATGCGCCCGGCGTCTGGCCGACGAAGCGCCTGAAGGCTCGGCTCATGTGGCTTTGATCCGTAAAGCCGGCCTCGGCGGCCACATCGCGCAGCGGCCATTCCGTCTCAACGATTCGGCGGCACGCGAGTTGCATCCGAAGACCCGTCACGTAATCGCCGATGGTCCGCCCGCGAAATCGATGAAACACGCGGCAGAGATGCGATGGATGAACCCCAACGGCGTCCGCCAAGTCGCGTACCGACGACCTTTCGTCGATACTGAGTTCGATGCGGCGGTCGACCTCGGACATCCATCGCGGCTCCTCCGCCGGAAGGGCCGACGCACCGGCGGCCGTTGCGCACAGATGATAGAGCAACGATTCGACCGCGAACGCGGTCGTTGCGTCGCGCGTCAGGAACTCTTGATATAACCGCGACATTAGCCACGCTGAGTCGCCACCGCGGAGCTCCGTGAAGTGCTCTGGAAGTTCGCCCTCGGCATTCATCGCGTCGGCGCAGTCGGGCAGCAGCTCGACCATGAAGAAACGCCCGCCGGCCGGCCCGATCGTGTCCGTATGTTCTTTACGCGGCCCGTGAAAGACCACCGTAAACGGATCGTAGGCGATCGTCGCCGTTCCGGACGTTTCGCGATATGCGCCTTCGACGAGCAGGCAGAAATACGCGTACTCGTGGGTATGGGAAGGTACGGTTTTCCCGGTCGAATGGCGAACTTCCGAGAGCACCGCGCCGGCAAAGCGCGCGCTCGTCGTGTCGCCGAAGAAGGAACCCGCCTGTAGGGCGATCGTCACGGTTGCAGTTCTCCTCGTGCAAAAGTCACGATGATCTGCGGAAAACCGGCGGCGTTGTGCGGCCATCCATCTGCGGTCGAAGACGGAACGCGCAACGTGTGATCGGCTCCCGGAAAGACGCGCACGAACACCCGGTCGTTCCCATGCGACTTCAAAATGGCCGTCGTTTGCGTGATGCTCGCCTGCGCCGGCACCAAGGCATCGTCCGACCCGAAGAGCAGCAACACGGGAACGCGGACGGCGCTCCACGCAGACGCGTTATCGTAGTTCCCGACTCTGTCGTACCAATCCCAAATCCAACTGGTATCATCGGGTATACCTAAATCTGCGAGCCACCTAGCGCGGCCGGCGGCCGCGATATCGGCGCGGAGCTTGTCGTGTGACGCACCGGCTCGTGCAACGTCGACGAACTCGGCGTAGAGCGCCTTGGCATCCGCAAGATCCTTTCCCGAATACATCGTTGCCAGCATAGTATCGACGCGATAAAGATCCTGCAAGTATTGAGGCCCGATTGGGCTGTCGGCTGCGATAATCCAGCCGACTTGGCCGTTGTGCTCGGCGATGGACGCAGCCAGTTCGCCGCCCTGGCTGTGACCGAAGACGCCGATCTTACGCGCATCGACGTCGCTGCGATGAGCCAGCAAGTCCACACCGGCACGGGCGTCGTCCACAAGGTCTTGCATCGTCGAGGTCCGCCAGTCGCCGCTCGACGCACCGACGCCGCGCTTGTCGTAGATCAACGCGACGATACCGTGCCTTGCCACGTAGTCGGCCAGATATGCGTTGGCCCAGCGCCCTTCGGCGCCGGATCCGTGAACGAAAATGACCGCCGGATACTTCCCGGCTGCGCGGGGGGCGTACACGGTCCCGGCGAGGCGCACATTTCCGCTAGCAAACGTTACGGGCCGTTCGTCGTAAGGCTTCATGGCGGTTGTCGACAACCGGTGAAGAACGAAGGTTCCGCTACCCGCGGGGTCGCGGAAGACACCCGTCATCGAACCGTCCCGTAGAGTTCCATCGAACGTCGTCGTGAACGTGTCCCCGACCAGCTTCCAGTGAATCTCCCGCTCTAGCTGCACGTCTGATAACGGTACATCCAGAGCACCTAGGTCGGGTGCGGAGAACGAGCCCCGGCTTGGAGTATCGGCGGGGAAATCGAAGTCCACCTGTAGTCGCGCGGCGCCACGCTGCATGTAACCTTCCCACCGGCCGGCCGACGGCGGCGGGCTTGCCTGCATCGCCGCCGCAAGAAAAACTGCCATCACCATAACGGCAGTCTCTCACAGGCCAGCGGCAATGGGCTTGTACCGGATTTGCGCGCAAGGACCTTTCCGTTAGGCCCCACGACCGTCTCGCAATACGAAAGATATTCAAGCCTTTTTGCAACCTCAGGCCGGCGTCGCCGGTAAGGGCGAGTATGAAAATTCTGGTTATCGGTGCCGAGGGCGCGATCGGCAGTGCGGTGGTCGACGAACTCAAGCAACGGCACGAAATCATCGCTGCAGGAAGGTCGCATGGCGAACACAAGGTCGATATTGCCGATCTCCAAAGCGTTCGCAACCTGTTCGAAAAGGCCGGCAAGGTCGATGCGGTGGTAAGCGCCGCCGGCAGCGTGCACTTCGGTCCGTTGCTTGAGATGACTCCCGAACAGCTTCAGGTCGGAATCGGCAGCAAGCTCATGGGGCAGGTGTATCTCGCGCTGGAGGCGGCGAAACACTTGAACGCCGGAGGTTCGGTGACGCTCGTAGCCGGCACGCTCAGCAAGGATCCCATTCGATACGGTGCGAGTGCGTCGCTCGTGAACGGCGCGCTCGAATCGTTCGTGCGTTCGGCCGCGCTCGAATTCCCCGCCGGAACGAGGATCAACGTCGTCAGCCCGACGGTGCTAAGCGAATCGATGGAAGCGTACGGCTCCTACTTCCCCGGCAGCGAAGGCGTTGCGGGCAAGCGCGTTGCCCTCGCTTTCGCCAAAAGCGTCGAAGGCGCTCAGACGGGTCAAGTGTACTACGTAGAGTAAACGGATCGAATTCAAACGCGCTGCCGTGATTTTTCGCCACGGCGCGGCCTTGCACGCTCCGTGGCCTTCAAGGAAATTCTACCTTAGGTCGCAGCGTGGGCTGGTTGACGTGCGGGGGCTTGACCGAGTCGATAGGCGACGGTGAGGTGGATTAAGAGATAGATCGGGACCAGAATCGTCGGAACGATGACCGATGGCAACTGCGTCATCGCAGTGAGGCCCGGCTCGCCGAAGAAGACGCGGAACGGTACACCGTCCTGCGAAAGCGCGCCTAGCGCGAGCGCCGTGAACAAGTCGAGCGCGCCGAAGGCATTCCACCAGGCGACGGACGACTTGCTGAACGAGCCTCGCGCGATCGAAAGAGCGAGCGGAACCGCAACCAAACCGGTTATGGTGTCGCCGAGGCCGGCAATCGGCCCAAACGGCGCCGCCAATTCGTGCGTGAAGTACTCTAGCACGAAGAACACGCCGAGGAGGCGGAGCACGTTGAGACCGATAAGCGCTTGCAACGGAATCGAGAGCATCGCCCGGCGGAACCGTGGAGAGAAAATCCAAGCGATCGAGAGCGCTGCGGCGGCGACGGCGAAGATCGCCGGCGGCTGAATCACGATTTCCATCGGGCCGGGCGTAAAGTGTCCAGTTGCCGCGCCGGTGACGATCAACGCGGTCCAAACGAGGATGCCGGCGATAACCCCGCGGCGAGCGTTCCAGGAAACATCGGCTTGCGTAGTGAGCACCGTGACGATGATCGCGAGTGAGGCTCCCAGGACGAGGGCGTCAATGATTTCCAGCATGACCAAGCCACTATATTATAGCCATCATATGGTGTCAAGAGGCTTGGTCTTTGATATGATGAGCATCATGCCGTGGTCGAACGAACATAAGAGGGAAACCCGCGAGCGAATCGTGCAAGCGGCTGCCGACGCGTTTCGGGAGCGTGGCATCGATTCTGTCGGTGTTGCAGCCATCATGAAGCGAGCGGGCCTGACCCACGGCGGCTTCTACGCGCACTTTAAGTCGAGGGACGACCTCGTGAAGGCGGCCTTCGAGCAGATGTCACTCGAGATCGCCGATACGGTCGGGGCCACCGACTATCTCGCCGAGCGCCACATGCTGCATCCCGAACGCGGCTGCCCGTTGCCGACGGTCGGCACCGAGCTGGTGCGCAGTGGGGCGAAGATGCGTCGTGGCGTCGCCGGCGAGATCCGCAAGCGCCTCGGGCGTATCGCCGAGCGCTTGGGAAGACGGCGGGATAAGGAGACCGACGTTGCAGGAGCGTTCGCGTGCATGGTCGGCGGCATGGTCATCGCGCGGGCACTTCCCGAAAATGAAGGCAAAGCGTTTCTCGAACGCTGCCGCGCCTTTCTAGGCACCGCGATCGGCGAAGAGATCCTTTAGACGCGAGCTACGCTCCGCGGCGATGGCGGGACGCCATGCGCTCCACGTACGTTTCCGCGATGAAACCGGCGAACGTTACGCCCGCACCGACCGCGAGTCGAGCATGACGGGGTGAAAGGCCTTTCCGGTTGCCGTCGCGCCGGTGACTCGAAGCATACGCGTTCAATTCGCTGAGACTTGCAACGACTGCGCCTAGCTGCTGTAGACATCTACGGACCAGGGCGGCGCTTTTTTTCGCATCGTCGACGTCCGACGGAACCGGCTCGAGGGCCTTGAGCGTTGATTTGGCCACGTCGAGGAGATCGGCTGTTTTCCCAGGAACCGCCTCGCCGATAAGGCGCATGACGGTCCGACAAACGGATTCGGCCAGCTCCATTGCTCCGCAGATGGCGTCGCTTGGGCTATCGTCCGCAAGCAGATGCAGCCGCCTAGCATTGTCGTCGATCAATGCTAAGTCCTCGACACGCGTCACCGCGAAAGAACTCGGCCCAGTGGCCGCCGCCCTGAAGGCGCCATCCGCGAAGAGAAAGCCGTCACCCTCCGCGGCCTTTACAAGATAGTCTTTCTTCGACGCCGCCACTTCTTCGATCAATGCCCCAAGCGCATCGCCAAATCGTTCCAGCTGTTGCGGATCGTGCTGATCCACGCCGGCGACGTATCGTCGGAATTGTACTCGGCGTGCGCCGGCGGGCCCACCAGGGTCCTTGCCCATGCGAATACCCGCGCGCTCAAATGCCCGATCGAGCTGAAGAAGAGGAATCGACGCAGACGCGTCTTCGAACTTTCCAAGCGTTCCTCGACTGAAGACTTTAGGCACCCTGGCCATTTTCGACGCCGAGCGCGCAGCTTACCCGCTTTTGAGTTGGTGCGTCGCGCCCCTGAGCCGTCCTCGAATCGTCGACCTCACGGCATGCGCTGCTTCGTGAACCCGCGTTGCGCCAGCCACGCGATCATGATTTGGGGATACCCCGAAACGAAGCGCTCGGGCGGGGCTGGGTCCCCGTTGTATCCGCTTTTCGACACGATGAGTTGATGACCGGCATTCGGATACGTCTTGATCGTTACGTCCCGATTTCCAGCACGAGCGAGGTACTCGCGTAAATGCGTCGCGGAATCAGCTGCATCGACATTTCGATCGAGCGCGCCGTACAGCGCCAACGTGGGAGTCGACGAGACGTTGAGTAACGTGTGCGTTGGGTCGAAGGTCACTAACCGCCGCAGCCCCACGATCGTCGACGAGGGTGGCGGAATGGAGATACCAAGGTCCGGCATGAGCGAGTATCGGAACCACGCCTGTTTTGCGTCAACGTCGCGCAGCTGCTTTGGATAACTCCATGAGACCGTTCCATTCAAGGCCTGTTCGAACGCATGCCAAAGGACTATCGCCTGCGGGGATGCGGCTTCCACATGGTGCCGGCGCATTTCTTGTTCGACTTCATAGTCAATATTTTTCGCCACCGTTTCCGTCGGCGCACTTTTTAGGATCATGAAAGCGATCGGCCGATGGATCGATACGAGCGGCGCCGTCCAACCCCCATTGCTAAAACCCAAGACGCCGACCCGATGCGAATCCACGTGAGGGTCGCTACGCATGACGTCATAAATAGCCGCAACGTCATCGGCTCTCTGGCTGGGTCCGTTGAGAAACCAGTTTCCAGCCGACTCGCCCACGCCGCGTTGATCGTAACTGATAACGTTGATTCCACTGCAAACGAAGAAGGGAATAATGAAGCCCATTTCGCGTGTTTCGGGATCGTTGCCATGGACGAGGACCACGGTCGCACGTGGCCCGTTGCCTGCATAATACAGCGAGAAACCTAGCCGCCCTTGAGATGCTTCAAGGACGCGTCGATTTTCTGAGATGCCGCTTCGGAAATGCAGGTCGTGCGCCGCAGGCAGATCGCCGGTGCGTTGTGTCGCGGAATCGAAAAAGTCGTTTGAGGCTGGATCGGGCAGCTCTCTTTCGACGCCAACGTAGACCGCATGCCCGGATTCTGTGTACAGCCCCGGAGCAAGCGTGGCACCTTGCGCTCGCGCGGCAAGGGAGAACCAAACTGCGATCGCGACCATCGCTTTGTTCACGCAAAGCATACGTTCGATGCGACGCGTTGTTTCGTCGACGGCCGAGCGCTCGATTCGGCGCTTAGTGCCAGGGAGAGGCTGGGTTCCACTTTTGGGTACGTGACGATGGAGGTACATCCGCCATGCGAGTCCTGGTCGTGGCCGCTAGTGGTGCCATCGGCACCCGCCTCGTTCCGCAACTTCGCGAACGGGGACACGAAGTGATCGGTAGTTCCCGTTCGTCCGCAAAGACTGAACGGCTGCGAGCGCTTGGTGCCCAACCGATCGTACTCGACGCACTTGACGCCGATGGCGTCCGCACGGCGGTTGCCGTGAGCCGGCCCGACGCGATCGTCTACGAAGCGACCTCGCTTGCAGATCTACGCGACTTCAAGCACTTCGATCGGAGCTTCGCGCAGACGAACCGGCTGCGGACCGAAGGCATAGACATTCTCATCGCCGCCGCCCGCGACGCGGGAGTGCGGCGCATCGTCGCTCAGAGTTACGCCCCCATTCGCTACGAGCGCAAGGGCGGTCCGGTCAAGAGCGAGGACGACCCGCTCGACTCAAATCCGGCCGCCGCGATGCGCGAGACGGTTGCCGCGATGGCGCATCTCGATAAGGCCGTCACCGGTGCGGGCGGAACCGCGCTTCGGTATGGCAGCTTCTACGGTAATTCCGGTGACCCGCTCAGCACCGCCGTGCGCGCCCGCAGGTGGCCGATCATCGGCGATGGCGGAGGCATCGCGTCGTGGGTCCACCTTGACGACGCCGCCACGGCAACGGTGCTCGCGCTCGAGCATGATGGCCCCGCGATCTACAATATCGTGGACGACGAACCCGCGCCGGCGGCCGTATGGCTGCCGGAATTAGCGAAGATTCTCGGCGCACCGCCGCCCCGGCACTTCCCCAGGCTCGCGGCGCGCGTCCTCGCAGGCGAAGCGCTCGTCGTGATGTCGACCGAGTCGCGCGGAGCCTCGAATGCAAAAGCGAAACGTGAACTCAGTTGGACGCTCCGATACCCAAGTTGGCGACAAGGCTTCGTGGCGACGTACGGCCGAGCGCAACCGCAATAACGTATGGGCAGTATGGGGGCCGGCCGGCGCGAACCAAAGAACGCATCTTCGCTAGTTAGGAAAGATGGTTACATGAAAAGGATTGCACCGGCCCTCCTTACCCTTGCGTTCGTCTTTGCCGCGCCGCTCGTTGGAATGCCTCGATGTCAAGCCGCCTCGAGCGCCTCCGCGCATGACGATTTGATCCGCCTCGAGGCGCGCTGGATTGCGGCCATTCTCAACGGCGACCGAGGCACGGTTGCCTCAATATTGAGCCAACACTTTAAGCACATTACGAACGATGGGACGCTTATCGACCGCGAACAGGAACTGGCAAGCATCAAGAAGGAGCCGTTTAAGATAGCGCTCAGCGAGCAAACCGTCGACTTCGATCCAAACGGCGATGCGGCGGTACTCCACGGATTGGATACGATCACTCAGCCTGGGAAGCCTGCGAAGCGTCAACGATTCACCGACGTCTTCTTCGACGTAAACGGCACGTGGGTAGCCATCTCCGCGCAGGAAAACGTGATCGCTCCATAAGCCGCGGAAGGCACTTTGGTGACTGGACGAGTCGCAAGCTACGCCTGCGGGCGATAAGTGCCGAAGCTCCAGACGTGACCTTCCGGATCGCGTACGGCAAAATCGCGCGACCCATAATCGGTGTCAGAGGGCGCGCGAACGATTTGGGCGCCGGCCGCCTTCGCTCGCGCAAAGCACGCATCGATTTCCTCGGGCGTATCGAGCGCGATATAAATCGTTGCGGTAACGTCTCCGAGATCCTGAGGGCTCTTGCCATAGGAATCGGTCTTGACGCTGCCGAGCATGATCAGATTCCCGCGCAGTTTCAACTCGGCGTGCGCGATGCTTTCGCCGTCACCCGGACAGATCTCGTGCGCTTCGAAGCCCAGCACCGTGGTAAGCCAGGCGATTGCCGCCTTGGCGTCGTTGTAGCGAACGGCTGGGTAGATTCGCTGGTTCGCCTGTACTTGCGTATTCATGGCACGATCGTAGCCTTGTATGGTCGAGGCGTCTTGGAAAAATGATCACGTCTCCGCCAGGCTGGGCGTGTTGGGGTATCGGCGCGCCGCGAGAAACGCGCCCGGCGTCATCCCGGCGAACTCGCTGAAGTCGCGGTAAAGGTGTGCTTGGTCGTAATAGTCCAGATCGGCCGCCGTCGCGGCGATTCCGCCGTCACGTCCCAGACGCGAGAGCGCGCGATCGAATCGTACGATTCGAGCGAATCGCTTGGGCGTGACGCCGACCCGATCGTAGAAGCGCTGTGCGAGGCGACCGCGCGGCAAGCCCAGCGTTCGTCCGATCTCGTCGAGCGAAACGATTCCGCCGGCAGCGCGGATCCTCGCCAGCGTCCACGCCACGGCCGGATCGACCGCCTCGCAGCCGGCGTGCTGCTGCACCCAGTGAGCGGCGGCGCGCAACACCGCGGTAGCGTTACGCGCGGGGTTCCAGATCGATGCTTCCGCTGCGCCGGCGCAACGCTCGCCGAGTTCCGCCGCCGCTGCGGCGATGCTATCGCGGAGATCGATCGTGACGTCGACGAGTTCTTTCATCGACGCGCCCAACAGCGCGCGCGCACCGGCCGGCTCAAAGGAGATGCCTAACACGCGGCAACGTCCAGGAGGGGATACGACAACCGACGGGCGCGTGCGCAGACCGTTGATGCACACGGCCGGAAATGGATCGAGCGTCGCACGGGCGCCGTCGCGGTGCGGCTCGTCGAGCATGACGATCAATTCCGCGCGGCCGTTCGGGAAGACCCGCTCCTTCGGCTGCGTCAGCGTCCCTTCGAAATACCAGATTTGCTCGACGACGACCGATAGCGGCGACGACGCCGGCGGCGACCAGCGCGCCACGGTCCAGGCACCTAACGGCGAATCGGCGCTTTGGACGGTTACATCAGCGATGTCGCTCATTTATGAATGCGGGACGGGTAAGCGGGGCTTCAATCCCGCGCGCACGGCACCTCCTTTCGGCCTTGAGATCACTCCGGTTCGCACTCACAATGCTGCGAAACAAGATCTGCGCGAGCGCCGTAGGTGCGGAAATGGAGATGCAAATCGAAGGCCTTGGCAAGAATTATGGCCGCGTCAATGCGGTCCGTGACTTCACGCTGACGCTCGGGCCCGGGATCCTCGGATTGCTCGGTCCGAACGGGGCCGGGAAGTCGACGCTCATGCGCATGCTCGCGACCGTCACGAAGCCCAGTACCGGAACGATCCGCCTCGACGGAATCAACGTGGTTGCGGCGCCGGATAACCTTCGCCGAATCTTGGGTTATTTGCCCCAGGATTTCGGCATTTATCCGCACCTTACGGCGTCTGAGTTTCTGGAGTATATCGGCGCGCTCAAAGGCATTCCGCGCCGTTCGCTCCGCGCTCGTGTCGGCTCGTTGCTGGAGCTCGTGAACCTCTCGCACGCGGCATCGCGTCCATTGGGCGGTTTCTCCGGCGGAATGCGGCAGCGCGTTGGAATCGCGCAGGCATTGCTCAACGACCCGCGCGTTCTCATCGTCGACGAGCCGACGGCCGGGTTAGACCCCGAGGAGCGCGTCAGACTTCGTTTGTTGCTAAAAGAGATGGCAGACGACCGCATCATCATTTTTTCAACGCACATCTGTTCCGACATCGAGTCCGTCGCCAAGCGCGTCGCTATCGTCGACCACGGCACGCTGCTCGCGTGCGACACACCATCGCGTCTGTTACACGCGTCGGAATCGCTCGAAAAAGGGTACCTGCGCATCATCTCGGGAGCGCGGGCGGCGGCGTGAGCTGGGTTTGGCCGGTCTATGCGCTGGTACGCGCCGACTTTTTTGAGCGCACGCGCCGTTATCAGTACCTCGCAACCGTCGCCATCACGATGCTGATCGGCACGTTCCTTCTTCCGGCCCGAAACGCCGGCTACGAAACGTTCCTCATCGACAACTACCGCGGCGTCTACAACTCTGCGTGGGTCGGTGCGAGCTACGCACTGCTCGCCGCGCTGCTTCTCTCGCTCTTCGGATTCTACTTCGTTAAGAGCGCGGTGGAGCGCGATCGCACCACTCGTGTGGGAGAAATCATCGCGACCACCTCGGTCAACCGCTTCGAGTATGCATTTGGAAAGGTGTTGAGCAACTTTTTCGTGCTCGCATCGATGGCGGTGATTCTCGTGGTGACGGCCGGCGTGATGCAGCTCGTCCGGGGGGAGAGCGCGTCGGTAAACCTCGCGCAGATCGGGCTGCCGTTCGCGCTGGCGGTATTACCGTTGGTCGCGATGGTTGGCGCGATCGCCGTGCTGTTCGAGATGGTACCGTGGTTGCGCGGCGGCATCGGCAACGTCGCATATTTCTTTCTCTGGACCTGGTACTTGGTCTGGAGTCTTCAGGCCAACTTGCGCGCGGTCTGGTGGAGGGATCTGCTCGGCGCCAATCTTATCATGCGGCAAGTCTGGTCGGCGATTCTGCGAGTCGATCCGCACGCGCGGCCTGGTTCGATCGAAATCGGGGCCATTCTCGGGACGAACGTTCGTCGCTTCTTTACGTTTGCCGGATTCCACTGGACTGCAGGCGACGTTGCGGAACGTCTCATGTGGCTGGTCGTGGCCGCGGGTATTGCCGGTGCGGCCGCACTTCTCTTCGACCGTTTTTCGAAGCCGGTTCGTATCACGGAGCGACGGCCCCGTAGCGTCTTCGCAAATCGATGGCACGCGGCGTTCGAGCGCTTTACGACACCGGTTGCGGACGTCGTTTTCGGAAGCGATTTCGGCGCGATCGTTCTCGCGGAGTTTCGATTGCTCGTGCGCGGCTTGAGTTTTTGGTGGTACGTTGTCGCTGTCGGCCTGTGCGTGTTTCAAGCCGTTGCCGGCCCAAAGCTTCAAAGCATTGCCGTCGGATTGGCTTGGATTTGGCCGATGCTGATCTGGTCGCAGCTCGGTACGCGAGAGCATCTCTATGCGACCGAGCAGCTTGTGTTTCCGGCGCTGCACCCGATTCGACGGCAATTCGTCGCTCAGTGGCTCGCCGCGGTCTTCCTCGCGGTGGTCTTAGCAAGCGGTTCGCTCGCTCATTGGGCCGTCAGTGGCAGCCTCGGCGGCATCGAGGGCATTCTTGCCGGCGCCGTCTTCGTCCCCACGCTCGCGCTGGCTTGCGGCGCGTTCTCCGGGACGACTCGGCTCTTCGAAATCGTTTATCTCGTCCTGTGGTATGTCGGCCCGATGAACCGGACGATATTCGACTTCACGCAAGCGGCCAACGCGGCGGGATTTACGCTCGCAACGCTCTTGCTGTTCGTGCTGGCGATCTGCTCGCGGAAAGTCCGCCTCCGCTATGCATAAGCGCTATTGGGGGATCTTCGTGATATAGCCGTTGTCTAAACCCGCACCCATGTAGACGCCGATGACGGTGCGCTGGTAGACGGAGTTGGCGCTGACGGGGCCGATGACGGTGGCGGTTCCCGCGGTCCAGTTGCGAATCGGAAGAAAGAAACCGTACTCGAGCGTTTTATTCTTGAGATCGAAGTAGTCGCCGATCACGTTGTAGTTGCCGGGTCCGCCCGCTCCGGTGATCCCCTCGAAGTGCGTGAGGATCGACTTCGGCCAATCGTAGACGAGCATTTTGGTTCCAGCGAAGTTGCGAACGTACGCGTGCGTGCCTTTCTTGTCGGTATATCCACCGGCGATCGCGACCGCACTGCCGTTCATCCAAATCCCGTAAGCCGTCGAGCTGACGGAGCCGGGGAATTCGAGCGTCGAGAACTTCGCCGTCGCGGAGTCGTAGATGAATGCATGTCCCGAAGCCGGATATGCGCTCCAAGGGGTCATGGCCGAGCCCGATTTCACCGCGTCGTAGTTTCCCACGGCTTTATACGTCGCATTGCCGTAGTTGCTGTGAACGATTGTGTAGTTGCAGGATTTGGGTGCGCACAAGTTTGATGGCGCGTCGAGCGTGAGATAGTTCGCGGTCGTCGAGTCGTAGACGAAGCCGCGGGCATTCGTCTGCCCCCTTTTCTGATAGCTGCCGACGAGGCGATAGCCCGTCTGCGTAATGGCCGGGCCATACACGCTGGTGTTCGCCGAGCCGGGATACTTGATCGGTGTCCAGACGCCCGTTTTCCGATCGTAGACGACGCCGAGATTCGACCCGTTGCGGTTGGCGATGAAACCCGTGATGAGGTTTTCGCGGATGCCCGTGAGAAGCGTCCCGACCGCATTAGGAAACTGCTTGAGCGGAACGTCGAGCGTTTGCAGCACCGGCGCGCTCGAGCCGAAGCTAAAAACGTTCGCCTGCGACGACAGTGGCGGCACGGCGCCAAGGCTGCCGGAGCGGCCTGCGCCGGCGCATCCGGCGAGGAGCGCGATAGAAATCGTTGCGATCGACCAACGCGCGGACGCCGAGGTGAATGGAAAACGCATGAGGAGGCCTCACATATTCCGAGAAGCGCTGCGGAGTCTTTCAGACAGTATAGCAGAAATCCAGGCAAAACGATTTGACGCGTTCTCCATCGCGCGAGGACAATCGGAGAGCGTTTCTAATCTTGTAGCCAGTGAAACTGGTCGCGCCGTCAGCGTGAAATCGTTGGCTTCGCCAGGACGAACCCAGCTGATAGGCCGCGATCGCGAAGCGGCGGCCTTGAGCGAATACCGTCTTGAAGCGGCCGACGGTCGAGGGCGGATCGTGCTGCTCTCCGGAGAACCCGGCATCGGCAAATCGCGCTTGCTTCGACACTTTGAAGCGTCGATTGCAGGCACACGATCGGTCTGCGCGCTTGCACGCTGCGTCGAGTTCGTTCAAACGCCCCTCTCTCCGCTGCGCGAATTGCTCGCTCAGTTGGAAGTCCGCGGTTCGCTGGAGGAAGGCGCCGCGGGCGCCGAGCTCATCGAGCGGCTCGCGTTCGAGCGCACTGCGGATCCGACAAATAGTTCGATTCCCGTGGGTTCGCTCTTCGATTCAATCGATAAGGTCTTTGCGCGTAGCGCGTTGCGCCGCACGACCGTCCTTCTGATCGAAGATCTGCATTGGGCCGACCGTTCGACGATCGCGTTCTTGGCATACTTGGCCGATCGTATCCAGCGTCGCCGGATTCTCGTCGTCGCGACGTATCGCGCCGAAGAGTTGGATTCGAGCCATCCGCGTTTGGCAGACATTGCGTTGCTGCTCGGCAAGAGCTCCGTCGAGCCGCTGGAACTGGATTCGCTCGACGAACGTTCGAGCCGTGTGCTGGTCGAATTAACGCTGCCGCGCAAAGGAGCGGTCGATGCCGCGACCACCGCCGACATCGTGAGGCGGGCACAAGGCAATCCGTTCTTCATCGAGGAGCTCGTGAAGGCTGCGCTTACGAGTGCGAGACTGGATGAGAAAAAACTCCCGCTCTCGATTCGCGGTGCCGTGCTCGCGCGCGCTGCGCTACTCTCGGATAAGGACCGCCACATACTTTCGATGGCGGCCGTCCTCGGCGAACGCTTCTCGATCGAGCGTCTCGTAGCGTTGCTCGATCTCGACCGCAATGACGTGCTGACGGCGATCGAACGCGCCTGCGCGCTCCAGCTCGTCTTCGACAGTCCTAGCGCCCCCGGCGAAATCAGGTTTCGGCACGGGCTGACGCAGGAAGTCCTGTATGGGGAGTTGCTCGCCGAACGCGTGTGGCCATTGCACGAAACGATCGCGCTCGAGATCGAGCGGCGCGCCGATCCGAGCGCGTTCAGCGTCGAACTCGCCCATCATTGGCGGCGAGCTGGAAATCGCGCGCGAGCCGCAAAGTATGCAGAGTTGGCCGGCGATCACGCCTTTGCCATCGGCGCAATGGCCGACGCGATTCTATATTACGAGCGAGCGGTTGCCGATGGAGCGACGCCGGCGTCGATGGCAGGATTGGCGCATAAGACCGGCCTCGCGCTCGGCGCGCTCGACCAGCTCGGGGCCGGAATCGAGTGTCTTCGCCGTGCCGGCGAACGCTATTGGAGCCTTGGTGATCTGGAAGGTTTTGCGGCGAATGCCTCGGCGCTCGGAGCGCAGTTGCACAACTCCGGGGATCCATCGGCGGCGTCGAACGTCTACGGTCAGGCGATCGAGGCGCTCGAAGGAAAGCTTGCCTCGGCGAAGCTCGACCTCTTGCGAGCCCGTATAGCGTTCAACTGCGTGGCGGCACTCGACTTCGATTCGGCGGCAGCTTTCCTAAGCCAAATCAAGGAGCCGATTAACGATCCGCTCGCAGCGACACACGTGTATCAGACGTCGTTCAAAGTCGCCGCGATGCGTGGCGACGTCGAGCGATGGCGTTTCGATGCGGAGCGAGCACTCGACGTCGCACGACGCCTCGAGGATGGTGGCTCGAGACTTCGCCACACGCATTGTCAGATCGCGCTCGACGCCATTGGGCTCGGCGAAACTACTCTTGCGCGCGAACACTTGAGCGCGGCGATGCCGGCGGATCGAAAGCACTTGGAGCCGGAAGTGACTCTCGCCGCGGCGGCGTCGGCATTCGAGCACACGCTGCGAGGCGACTTTCGCACAGGGGCGAGGCTCGTCGATGAGTGTAAGCGTGCTCGCGAACACAACTTTGCGAAGCTCGTTCACGTCAACAGCGCGCAGTTAGCTCTCGGCATCTGTATGGGCGATCTCACAAATCTGCGCCGCGACGACGCAGAACCTCTTCTTCACTACGGGGTCACGCACGGGATGAATCTCGCACTAGGGTTGCTCGGCGGTCCGTACGCCTGGGCACTCGGCGTACGCGGCGAAGTCGACGATGCCGCAGTATGGATTGCGCGCGTCGCTCGCGTTCTGCCCGGACCGCACCGCTTTCTTTTTGCGTACCTCGCGGCGGCACAGTTTGGCGCGGGCGAGGACGTACGTTCGATGCACGCGCAACTCGCTGCAGCTGCCGCACGGCCGCACGATCGCGTCAATAAAGCCGCTCTGGCACTCTTCGAAGCGTTTGCGGGCCGGCGCGAATTCATTGCGGCCGAGGTTCCCAAACGCGCCCTGGAGGCCGGCCGTGGGTTTGAAGCGATCGGCTGGCCGTGGTTTGCCGCGTTGGGATACGAGCTAGGTGGCGAATCGCGGCGCGCTACGAATATTTATAGGCAGCTCGGCGCCGTGCGGGATTTACGCCGAATTGAAACGGGGAGACCCGACGCCACCGCCGCCATACTCTCGCCGCGCGAGCGGGAGGTCGCCGATTTAGCGGCGTCGGGTCATTCGAACGACGAGATCGCGAAGATGCTGCACATCAGCCTGCGAACCGTCGAAAAGCACCTTTCCTCGGCGCTGAGAAAACTCAACCTGCGGTCGCGCGTTCAGCTCGGTTTACTGCTCGCGCGACCATAGATCTCAAGGATGCTTCGATCCGCCGAATCGGCATATGCGTGAAAACACCACTCTCCTTATCGGAGAGCCCGGACGTGGTCTACGTGGGCGGCGCGAGAGTCCCGTCAGACCAATGAGCCACAGGGACCATAAAGATGGTCTCCGGTTCCGGCACGATGCGGTGCGACGTGTCGAGTACGACCGGTGAGGCATGCAAGTCGGCGCCCCAGCTCGCTCCATCGTTCTCGCCGTCTGCTTGAGGAGCGTAAAACATCAGGTGCGACAACCATGGCCCGACGCCATCGCCTAGATCGCCGTGCTTCGACATCATGTACGACATGGAGCCTGGTTCCGGCGCCGGCAGTCGCTTATCGGCAACGGCGGCTGTGGTTCTAACGAGCATTTGTGACTTTGTCAGTCCCGACAGCGCTAAATTCGTCCGTTCGAGCGTGTAGAGCAAAACGGTGCGCGATGCCGCCGGGTTGTAGCAGATCGGCCCGCGCATTTTCCAATTCCAGAACTGCGGGGAATCGAACGGCGACATCCACGATCGTTCCACGAGACAGGTAAAACCGTTGCTGCCCTTTTTTGTGGTTTCGTATCCCCGATGGCCGAGCACGAGCAGCGTTGCGTGAAGCGATATCGCCGGGGGCGCCGCGCTTTGCGCAAGGCTGATTTCGGCTTGACGATCGGCCACGAGGTACTGGTTGAGCGGGGCCATTCGCTCGTATTGGGCGTTCGAGGTCGAGCCCTGAGCGGGCCCAGCGGCGATTGCCGCGAGGGTGAGGATCGTTGCAGAGAGCGCGCAACGCGGAACGTAGTCCATGAGAGCATACCTCGTGTCAAAGACGCGGCTTCTAACGACTAAAGGTCTACGCTTGTGACATGTACTTTTGAGCAGCTCGTGTAACGCGTGCAAGGAGCTGAGGTGCGCCCAACCGCTCGAAAACGGCGGCGAATTGAGCGGTGGGCCCGCGCCACTCCAACTCGTCGACGTTCGCAAAGAGCGGCGCGTCGGTTCGAAGTGTTGCCAGTTCCTTGAAGGTCAGCGCGAGACCGCGACGCTCGCCGAGAACTTCTGGGGGAAAATCCTCGATCGTACCGTGCCGCGTGAGAAGAAGTGCTGCGCCCTTTGGCCCGATGCCCCTGATGCCGGGATAACCGTCCGCGGCATCCCCGACCAGCGCGAGATAGTCCGGTATGAGTTCCGGACCTACGCCAAACTTCAGCCGCACCCCATCGGCGTCACGAACGAGCTTGCTCCGCCGATCGACCTGCACGATGCGATCCCCTCGCACGCACTGTGCGAGATCCTTATCCGGCGTCCAAATGCAGATTTTCTGTGCGCGTGAATCCTTCGAGGCGATGGCTGCGGCAGAGGCGAGCGCATCGTCGGCCTCGAGTTCGACCATCGCCCATACCGGGATACCCATTGCTCGCAGTGCATCCTCGAGTGGTTCGAACTGAGCGCGCAGTGCCGGATCGATGCCCGCTCCGGTTTTGTAACCGCTCCACAGTGCGTTGCGGAACGACTCGATGACGTGATCGGTGGCGACGCCTACGTGGGTTGCTCCTTCCGCGATCATCTGAAGGATCGTGTTGGCGACGCCCACCACGGCACCGAACCGCTCGTCTTTCCCATCGTTGAAGCGACGCAGCCCGTAAAAGTGGCGGAACAGCTCGTATGTTCCGTCGATCAGATGAACGATCACCGCGCCGTTGGTACTTACTAGTTGTGACTCCCTTTGAGATCGCTGGCCAGTTTTTTTGCGGTCGCAGCCGGCACGCCGAGCGCCACTAGCGCGGAACCGGTAAACGTTGTGCTCGTCATCTTGACGATCGTCCACCCGCTGGCGCTCTTCTTTGTCAGCGCCTGTCCGGCGGCATATCCGTGGCCCGCGTTCCAAAACGCGATGGCGTAGGGCTTCTCTTCTACCATGTTGACGCTGATATCCGTGGCCTTGAGCCGGTCTTGAACGATTCCGGAAACCGCGACGGCGTCGTCGGGGCCGGGTATCTCCGCGGCTGCGGGTGCAATGCACGCGAGCGCGAGGGCAATCCACAAAAAAATTCGCATCATGCGGGATTCCTCGCAAGCAAGCGCTCCCCTCTGCTCTTCGAGCCGTCGTAAGGGGGCGGGCTCCCCGGCGACCGAATGCGGCGATTGCCATGAACGATTTACGGCAGATCCCTCTCAAAACCATCGGCGGTCGCGGGACCACACTCGGAGACTACGCCGGAAGCGTGCTTCTCGTCGTCAATACGGCGTCGAAGTGCGGATTGACGCCGCAATATGAAGGCCTGGAAACGTTGAGCAAAACCTATCACGACAAAGGTCTCGTCGTGATGGGGTTTCCGTCTGACGATTTCGCCGGCCAGGAACCCGGCGACGATGCCGAAATCGCTGCGTTCTGTACGGGAACGTATTCGGTCGATTTTCCGATGTTCTCGAAGATCGCGGTTGCCGGAGAGCGCAAGCATCCGCTCTATGCCGAACTGATCGCGCGCCATCCTAAAGCTCAAGACAGCGGCAGATTCCGCGAGGAACTCAAAGGCTACGGCATGACGCCCAATCCCGAGCCTGAAGTGCTCTGGAACTTTGAAAAATTCCTCATCGCACGCGACGGCTCGGTCGCCGCTCGGTTTTCGCCAGACATTGCCCCCGACGATAGTCGCTTGCGCGAGGCCATCGAACGCGAACTTGCGCGCTAGACGGACGAAACTTTTCGGCCGTTCGATGGGTCTGTAGAAGTGAATGAAAATTCGAGAAAACGGAAGGGAGGTTTAAGATGGGTTTCCACAATGGAATCCCGATTACGGTCGTCAGCGGCTTGCAAACGATGCTGACGCCGCTGGAGTCTTCGCGGCGTCGCCGTGCCGAGGACTCGGCTTGCCGCAAGGCGAGCTAGAGCGCAGATCGGGCGGCTTCGAACGGCCAGCCAGTGGTTCTGCGGCTAAGTTATTTCTTCGCCACCGGGAACGGATTCTGGGACTTCTCGGAGTAGGAGTACTTTTCGCCGCATACGCGGCAAACGTTTAGCGGGCTGCCAAAATGCTCGTGCGGCGGGTACTCTTTTGCGATCTTCGGACGGCGCTTGGTGGTAACTACGGGTTCGATGGCTTTAGCTCGTCTCGCTCCCGGGCTGGGAGCTGCATGCCTTCAGGATCGAAGGCAGTGCCCCTCACATTCGGCACACGATGAAGAAGGACCTCGGACTCTATCGGCGTTCCTTCCGACCGTACGCTTACACAGGCCGCAATCTGTAACGGGATGCAGCCCACAATCGTAACGCTAACGCGCTAGAAAAAGTCAGCCGCTGGTACGTCTTCGGGTTCGCCGAAGCACTGTAGTCTTCAGGGTGGGAAGTGCGGCGCGGCGAAGCTTCGGACATGAGCCGGGCACGGGTCGTCGCCGTCGTCGTTGCGCTATTTGCTCTTTCGCATCCCATCATTGGGGTGATATGCGCCGCCGGCGCGTGCGCCCGCCCCGCCGATATCGGCATAACGATTAACGCCGCAACCGGCGTCGTGCAAGCGGTACGGCAGGAGTCGACCGCCGCCGCAGCCGGTCTGCGCTCGGGCGACCGCGTCGATTTCCAGCGGGCCGGATGGACAATGCACCTCTGGCTCTGGAATGGGGAATTCCTCGCAGGGCGACCCTTCGTACTTCCGATTAACCGAAACGGCGTGCCCCGCAGCATAACGATCGTTATGGCGCCGCGGCCGATCGACGTTGGTGCGCTGACGTTTCGGATCGTTCAGTTGCTGTTCAGTATCGTGTTAGCGGTTCTAGCATGCGGCGTGATTTTCATGCGGACCGATGCGCTGACGGTAGCGTTCTATGCATTTTGCATGTTCTACGTCACGAGCGACAACACGGCGTGGATGCATATCTCGCCCCCGGTCCTGATGCCGCTCGCAGGCCTGGAGTCGGTTTTGCCCGTGCTCGGCACCATTGGTTTCGTCTACCTCTGCCTGCGGTTTCCGACGGGTCAAGCGGTCGGGGCGTGGCGGTGGGTCGATCGATGCATCCCCTACTACGGCGTGCTGCTGGGTCTCGTCTACTATCTGCATTTCTACCAATCCGCACTTTTAACGGGGAAGGGCGGCTCGCTCTATCTCGCCAGCAGCGCTCTCTCGGTGCTGGCGGCCGTGATCGGTTTCTCGGCGTACGTTTCGCGGTTTTGGAATGCGTCCGGGCCGGATTTGACGCGAATGCGTTGGGTTGCTGCCGCGATCCTGGTATACATCGTCGCGCTGATTCTCTTCTTCATCGACCAAATCGTCAATCGCGATCCTACTCCGTGGATCACCTGGCTTTTCAGCTTCAACCCGGCCGCGTTCGCGTTCGCATACGCACTCGTGAAAGAGCGTATTTTGGACATTCGAATCGTTGGAGCCCGGGCGGTCATGTATGGAGGCCTCACGTCGATTCTGGTTGCGCTCCTGGCTCTCGCCGATTGGATCTTCGCGCGCCGCCTGGAAGACGCGCGGCTAGCCACAGTGTTCGAGGTGGCGATCGCGCTTGCGTTTAGCTTTTGGCTCAACGCTCTGCACAAGCGGATCGACCGGTTCGCCGAGCGGGTCTTCTTCGCTTCACGCCACCGCGCGTTCGAACGCATCCACCACATGGCCCGCGCGTTGCCGTTTACTGAAAAAGTCTCGTCTATCGAAAGGATGCTTGCGAATGAAACGGCCCAGACGCTGCAGCTCTCGTCAGCGGCGCTCTTTCGCGTCATCGACGGCGCCTATTCACGGACTGCCTCGACGGGATGGGACGGCGCCGCGGAAAGACTGGAAGCCGACGACTCGCTCCTATTGTTCGCCCGTTCCGAGCGGCACGGAGTGCAATTGAGCGTCGCACCGCCGACGAAGGCACACGTGCCGGACGGAAATGCGAAACCTATCTTCGCCTTACCGGTGTATGCCGGGCGCGATACGATCGCCGTCGTTCTTTACGGCGGTCATCACGACGGTGCGTCGGTCGACCCCGAAGAAGAGCAGCTGCTCCATGCACTCGGGCAGGCGGCGGCTGCCGCGTACGAGCATCTCCATGCCCAAGAGCGGGAGCGCGAAAATGTGGCGTTACGGGAACGGCTGAGGCAGTTGGGCGCAGCGTACTAGCGGCGAGACTACCGTCCTATGCGGGTAAACGCCTTACAAGTGTTGCGCTGGAGTGACCGCTATCCCCATGTTATCGCTCGACGGAGTGATGCCGCTCGTGATCTTGTTTATCCGTTTCAGGTTGCTCGGAGAATAGTCGAAGACGTCGATCTCGCCTTTGGAGTAGTCGGCAACGAAGAGTACCTTTGAAGTCGTATTAAAGGCGATGTATGCCGATGCGCTGGGAAGCTTGAGCGCGGCGATCGGCGTGCGCCTCCCAACGTCGTAAACGTTGAGGCTGGGCACCTCCTGATCGACCACGACGATGTGCCCGCGCCCGTCGATGGCGATACCGCCGGCGTAACCGAGCTTGATGCGGGTGTCGATGGGCGTGCTGGAGCCCGCCTTGAACTCGACCACGGTGCCCGTGCCGCTGACCTGTCCGTTGCACGCCACGAAGAGATTCTCGTTCTTGTCCAGCGCAACCCCGACGACGTGCAGGAAGTTGCCGTCGTTGAGCGTCGACGTGGGGCTGGTCGCGCCCGGCGCGTAGACTACGACGTTGCCGGACGCTCCGATAGGGCCGGAACCGTTTGCGACGTAGACGGTTCCGTCGCGCGCAATCGCGACGTCGTCCGGGAATTTATTTGGATCGTCGAGCGTAGCGGTCGGCGAGGTCGAGCCCGCAGCGAAGACGAGAACGTCTTCATCGTTACCGTTAGAGACGTAGAGGTCGCCCAATTGGTCGACGCCCATCCCCTGCGGTTGTGCAAGCGGACCGGAGAGCGTCCCGGCCAACGGATTGTTCGGCCCCGTTCGTTTGAGATAGTAGCCGACCGTGTTGCCTCCGAACGCCGAGCTATAGATGAGCCCCGCTGCCTTCTGGGCAGCGGTGTGAACGGCGGACGATGCATTCAAACCCGAAGCAGGCGCGTAGCCTGAAGGCACGGACCCGGAACAGGCGGCGAGCGATGTGAGCGACGACAGTGCAACGATTGAGCCAAGAAATGAAGCGCGCATAAGAGCTGTTTCGAAAGTGCGCCCGACGAGCCTGCCGCTACCGATACGTCGAGTGAGAAGGCAACACGCGGCCGTTTGCTGCTACTTCGACGGAGCGAGCGCGACCCTCAGAAGCCTGGATCGATCGCTACGCCCTCGGGCTGCGCAAGGTTGACGTTTGAATACGTGTGTTGAAGAGCACCGCCCGGAAATTTGCGGGCAAACGCGGCGTCGCTTGGCGTATCGACGCCGATGACGACGTTTTGGGCGACGTCCATTACAATGTCTCCCCAAAGATCCGAGGTCGTGCCGCCGGTATGAATTGATTTTCCGGTCGGCTGTCCGGCATCGGTGAACTCCACTACCGCCGGCTTTGCGTTCGCGTATGTCGCGATCAGGAGCGTCCCCGCCGCCGTGGCCTTAATACCGCTCGACGACCATGCGGCTTGCGGAAGCAGGTAATATCCCGACTCGCGGCCGCGGCGCCAACCCGTGGTTGCCGCAAACGGTGAAGCCCCGATGTATCCGGTTGCAAAAATATTCCCAGCATCATCGCACGTCACGTAGAACTCGATTCCGCCGGCTCCGCTTTGCTGCGCGATCAGGCGGCGCGTTGGGGCCTTACGACCCACTGGGTACACGGCGACGCCGCCTTGGTTGAGGGAGTCGGCGACGAATGCGGTACCGTCGCCGCAGACCGCGACGTCGTTGGGTTGATTCGTATCGTGCAGAATGCGCGTGGGATCCGCATAGCCGCGCGGAAAGACGAGCACGTCGTTTGCACCGGGGTTGGCAACCCACAAGTCGTGTTGGGCATCGACAAAAAGTCCCGCGGGTTTGTTTAACCCATTGGTGAGCGTGTACTGAAGGGGACCGCCGCGCACAAAGACGTCGATAACGTTGTTGGTACGATCGGAGACGTATACAAGCGCCGTACGCGCACCGGCGGCCTCTACGCTTCCCCGGCTGGGTGCATATGAAGATCCCGCGGTGGAAGCAGAGGAGCACGCCGCCAAAAGGGGCACGGCCAGGGCGACTATTAAACGTGGGGTCATACGAGTTGCTCCTCCGGGATAAAGTCGTATCGTTCCCTTTTAAGCAATAGGTTCGCCGTCGTCCTCCCACCGGCAGGCGGACGTCCGCTTACCCGCGCACCGGCTGCGGGGGAAGAGACAAGACGTGACGGCGCATTTGTGGAAACGTTCCTCGTGAGCACCTTCACGCGCACGGCGATCGACGGCGTCTTCATGTGGTCGCGCTGGCAACCGGACCGATCGCTGTTCTTCAACTCGTTCCTTATTACGGGCGACGAGAACGTCATCGTCGATCCGCTCGCGCTCGAAGAAACGGATTTGCGCGCGATCGAGAGTGAAGGGGGTGCGGCGTGGATCGTTCTCACGAACCGCGATCACGAGCGCGAAGCCGCAACGCTCGCGCAGCGACTCGAGGCGAAGGTGGCCGCGCCCGAGCTGGACATCGCCGAAATGAGGATACGGGTCGATCGAGCGTTGCACGACGGCGATGTAATCGGCCGGGCCCGCGCCGTCCAGCTCGAAGGAATGAAATCTCGGGGCGAATTCGCGCTGTACCTCGAGGATTGCGACACGGTCATCGTCGGCGACGCGCTGTGGGGCGATCCGCCCGGCGCGCTACGCATGGTTCCAGACGCAAAGCTGCAGGATCCGCAAATGGCGGTGCTCAGCCTGCGGCGGCTGTGGGCGCTCGAGCCGAAGAACGTTCTGGTCGGCGACGGACAATCGATCTTCGGCGGCGCGACCGCGGCGATCGAAACGTTTCTCGAATCGCGCAGCGACGTCCTCATCCACAAAATCAATCTCGACGAGCTGCCGCACTGGAAAACGCGCAAAGGTCCGGGACGCCACGAGCGTAAGCAGGCCGAAGTCGGACTACTTATCGGCGCGCGCAAACTCGGCTATCAGGTCTTTGAAGTCGCGCCGAACAATTTTGCGACGGCGATGCACGCGCATTCCGAAGAGGAAGAGCTGTACGTCGTCTTCAGCGGCAGCGGAACGATTCGCTTTCCTTTCGGCGAGTATCCGATCCGAAAGGGCGATATGATCGCTCTGCCGGTCGGCGAGCGAGGGGCGCATCGCATTCAGAACACGGGTAGCACGAACCTCGTCGTGCTGGCGCTTGCGAACACCGCGCCGGACGATTGTGTCTACTATCCGGACTCGGACAAGCTGCTGGTCGCGCGGCACGTCATGCGGCGCATGGTCGGCGGCAACAAGGGCGTCGACCTCGGCATGTGGGAGGGGGAACCCGGCTAGCTACACGACGGGGCCCCCACTCATTTATCGCCGGTATCCCCTTAGGAAAGCACCAATCTCGTCGGGGTGGCGGCGGCGCCTGGCGGCTGCGATCGGGCGGCCGTTTGAACCTCAAGCGGACCCGTGCAGGCAACGTGAGGATTGAAGCGACATAGCCGGCGTGGTGAGACATGTCTGCATGACCCTTGTTTTCGCCCTAATCGCCGCCGGGTGCGCGCACGTTCCCTATGCGATCTCCAGCGACGACCGCTCGCGCTTCGGAAAGAATCTGGTTGTGGCACATCTTCCTGGACACGGCGATCCGTTGATCTTGGGCGCCAGTGGCTGCAAGTTGTACCGGGCTCGGATCGAACATCAAGACATTGTCGGTTGGGACGTGACGCTGGCTGCCGATTGGGGCGCGCCGGCCTATCCTCAGTTCATGACGGGATGCATGGACGAATCGCTGGCATGGGACGGTACCTACGTCAAAGTGTATTTCTGCGCATTGGCTTTCGGTGCGGGCGGCGGTTGCACGAATGGCGGGCACTATCGCAGCCGCAACGGTGCGCGGCCCTGGTGGATCTCAAGTGACGGCGCGCACGGCTGGATGCTTCTGCCACAGTAACGCGCCGATTCGCCCGCGAACCCCGTAGCGCCCGCGGCAGGCGCGCCGATACGATGGTGCAAACAATCGTCATGATAGTTCGTTTGCTCATGCTGCTGTCGGCCATTGCGATGCTCGGCATCGTCGTGCCGGTTACGACAACGCCTCAGCCCGACAACTCGGGACGACTGGCAGACCGGCAGTTTCTCGTGCGCACCTCGCTCGGCAGCGGCTACGTCCGGTACTTCGGTACGGCCTCCCTCGATGGCGACCCATCGGTGACGAGAGCGATAATCATCGTCCACGGCGTTCTACGCGACGCGGACTACTACTACGATACCGGTGTGATTGCCGCCGATGCCGCGCGCGCGTTGAACGACACGCTGGTCATCGCTCCGCAGTTCGTGGAACGCGAGGATCTGGCGGGCCACTCCGTTTCGAAGAAGACGCTTTACTGGCCGAGTACGTGGCCGGGCGGCTCCGACGCGGCAGCGCCGGCTCCAATCAGCACTTACGACGTCTTCGACGCAATCGTGGCCCGCTTGTCCGATGCAAAACGTTTTCCGAGCTTGCGCGAGATCGTCGTTGCCGGACATTCCGCGGGCGGCCAGATCGTCCAGCGTTACGCCGTCGTCGGGAAGTCTCCGCAACTTAACCCGGGCGCGCGAATACCCGTTCACCTGGTCATCTCGAATCCGTCGTCGTATTTCTATTTCACCGACTGGCGTCCGATTCCGCAGTCGAACTGCTCCGACTACAACCTATGGCGCTATGGATTGAAGGGCGCGCCGCGTTACGTAACCGGAACCTCGGCTCAACTCGAATCGCGTTACGTTCGGCGACACGTTACGTATCTGATGGGTGCTGCCGATACCAATCCGAACGAAGAAGACCTGGACCGGTCCTGCGGTGGCGAGGCTCAAGGTCCGTACCGCTTCATGCGCGCGAAGTATTACATCGCGTATATCGGCGGACGCCACCCTGCCGGCACCGCTCAAGACTATGCCTTCGTCAAAGGCGTGCCGCACGACAACCGGCGCCTATTCACGTCCGCTTGTGGCCTCGCCGTCATCTTCGGAGGCAGCACGGCAGCCTGCGCGGAGGTAGGCCGCGTGGGATCGACTGCCGGGCCGCCAATGTAAGGTTTGAATCACCGTGAGCGCCGGACGCAACGGGTAAGCGCCGCGCGCCGTCGTATTGACGCGCATGGCACGCGTCAAGCTGAAGACGACGCCGCTCACCCCGGCCATCGGCGCCGTCGTCGAAGGCGTCGACCTGCGCGAGGCCCTCTCCGAGATGGAAATCGCGGAGATCGATGCAGCGCTCGACGCTCGTCTCGTTCTTTTTTTCGAACACCAGTCGCTGACGCCGGGGCAACAGCGCGATTTTGCCGCGCGCTTTGGCCCGCTTTACGTCCATCCGTTCTATCCCGGTCACGAAGAGACTCCCGAGATTATGGTGCTCGAGCACGACGCGACGCGACGCGCGAACAGCGATCGTTGGCACACCGACGTCACCTACCTCGCGAAGCCGCCGAAAGCCGCGGTGCTGTATGCAGAAGAGATACCGCGGCTCGGCGGCGACACGATGTGGGCGAATATGTATCTGGCATACGAAGCGCTCTCCGATCCGCTCAAGGAGTTCGTCGGCCGCTTGCGCGCGGTTCACTCCTTTGCCAAAAACTTCACGCCGGATCGCTTCGCGGCGCTCGGCATGGAAGATCGCCGCGACGCGATTTACGCGCAGAATCCGCCCGTCTCGCATCCAGTCGCTCGGACGAACCCTGCGACGGGGAGAAAAGCGCTGTTCGTCAATCAAGACTTCACCTCGCATATCGAAGGCGTTTCGCCGCGCGAAAGCGAGGCGCTGTTACGCTTTCTTTTCGAACACATGAGCGCACCGGAGTTTCAAGTTCGCTGGAGATGGAGCGCCGGAACGGTAGCGATGTGGGATAATCGCTGGACGCAGCATTGCGCGCTCGCCGACTATTTCCCCGCGCGCCGCCTCGTTCGTCGCGCGACGATTGCCGGCGAAGCGCCGGTCTGAGCCTTGCCGGCGTCGTCACTGCCACGCCATCTCGGCCTCTACGACGTGACGCTCATCGTCGTCGGCAGCGTCGTCGGCTCGGGTATCTTTCGCACGCCGGCCGTCGTGGCGCAACGTCTGCCCGTAGCAGGCTTGGTACCTGCGGCGTGGTTCGCGGGCGGCATCGTCGCGCTCTGCGGCGCGTTCGTTCTTGGCGAACTGGCCGCTCGGCTTCCCAAGAGCGGCGGCCCGTACGCATATCTGCGCGATGCGTTCCATCCAATCGTTGGTTTCGCATACGGCTGGACCGGATTACTCGCGTCTTTTAGCGGCGGGATTGCGGCGGCTGCGGCACTTTTTGCCGGCTATTTCATCTCGCTGACGGGCCTTCGCATCTGGCCGGCGATCGTCGCCGCAGGCGTGCTCGCTCTGCTCGCGATCGTCAACGCGTTAGGGGTGCGTGCCGGTAACCGTCTGCAAGGCGCTTTGACCCTGCTCAAGGTCGTTGCGCTGTTGACGATCGTGGCGGCGGGCATCTTCGCGCATCCGGCAACCATCGATGTGCCGGTAAGACCGGCCGCAATGCCGGCATGGCCCGGCGCACTCGGCATCGCGATGATTCCGATCCTCTTCAGTTATAACGGCGCGATGGTCGCTAACTTTATGGCCGCCGAAACCAAAGATGCCGTACGAACGCTTCCGCTGGGCCTTATCCTGGGTATGGCGGGAGTCACGATTCTCTACGTGCTGGTAAATGCGAGTTGCATCCGCGTCCTCGGTCTGGGCGGTTTGGCGCAAACGCCGATTCCGGTCTCGTCGGTGATGTCCGCGTGGTCGGGGCCGCTCGGGAGCCGCATCGCCTCGCTCGTGGTCGCGATCGTAACGCTTGGATTTATCAGCAATCGAATGCTGACGGTGCCGCGCCTCTATCAGGCGATGGCCCGCGACGGCCTCTTCCTGCGACACGTCGCGCAGGTCAACGCGCGTACGCATGCGCCCGTCGTCGCGATCGCGGTTCAGGGCGTCGTGGCGATGATCGTCGTGCTGTGGGGTACCTACGACCAGATCTTGAACTACGTCGTGGCCACGTTCTACGCATTCAACGGCTTGCTCGCGCTCGCGCTCTTCATTCTGCGTGCGCGCGATCGCGCATCGATACCGTCGAGCGCGTTTCGCGTTCCCGGACATCCCATTTCGACCGCCGTCTACTTGGTCGCGTCCTGGGGCGTTGCAATCGCTGCGTGCATTTCCGATCCACGCGACGGTCTGGTCGGATTCGCAATCGTGCTCAGCGCAATTCCCGTATATTTTCTCTGGACGCGCCGCCGCGCGATGGCGGAAATGCCGAGCTGATGTTGCCCGAACACTTAGAATGTTCGCGCGACGCGGCACACATCGTTGCGGCGCAGGTTTTGGCGAGCACGTGCCCGCGCGACGGTGCACCGCTGCTCGTGCGCTATGGCGCCGTCGAGATGTCGCGCACGACGGTAACGGCGCGTACGTGGACGATGTGGCGCTACCGCGAGATGCTGCCGGTCGGTGAGAACGAGGAACCGATCTCTCTCGGCGAAGGCGCGACGCCGCTACTCGCGTTAACGACGTTGGCGGCCGATTTCGGCGACGGCCCGCTCTACCTGAAGGATGAAAGCCAGAATCCTACCGGCTCGTTCAAGGCGCGCGGCATGTCGGTTGCGGTGACCGTTGCGAAGCGGTTGGGTGCCGGCGCGCTCGTCGCACCGAGCGCGGGCAATGCCGGAAGCGCGCTCGCTGCGTACGGTGCGCGCGCGGGCCTTCCGGTTCGCGTTTACGTTCCGTGCGACACGCCGGCGCTCTTGATCGACGAGATGCGCGGATACGGCGCCGACGTCGTGCTCGTCGACGGTTTGATCGACGATGCGGGCCGGATCGCGGCCGAGCACGCTCGCGAGAGCGGTGCTTTCAATTGCGCGACGTTCCGCGAACCCTATCGAGTTGAAGGGAAGAAGACGATGGCCTACGAGCTCGTCGAGCAGATCGGCGGCGTTCCGGGTTCGATCGTTTACCCGACCGGAGGGGGCACGGGACTCGTCGCAATGTGGAAGGCCTTCGACGAACTCGAGGCACTCGGCTGGATTGGATCCGCGCGGCCCGTCATGGTGTGCGTGCAAGCCGACGGCTGCGCGCCGATCGTTCGTGCGTTCCATGCCGGTGAGGACTCGGCGGCACGGGTCGAAAACGGCAAGACGGCGATGTGGGGTTTGCGCGTTCCCGGCGGAATCGGCGATCGCTTGTCGCTGCGCGCGCTCCGTGAGTCGCGCGGCCATGCGGTCGCCGTCTCCGACGAAGCCGCCGCCGCAGCGATGCACGAAATCCATCGCCGTGAAGGCATCGACGTCACCGAGGAAGGCGCCGCCACGCTGGCCGGCTTTCGGCTGTTGCTTGCCGCCGGGGCGCAGTTGCCGGCGCCGATCGTGCTCTTCAACACGGCAACATCGCTAAAATATTGGCCACGCTCTTAACCCGCCGCGCGGTCGTTAACGGATCGTTACGTTCAAGACGTAACTCGAGAACGACGTATCCGCGCCTTCCACGATGATTTCATATCGGGACGATTGCGGCAACTTGATCTCGAGCGCACCACCGCTTGCGCCGCCCAGGGTTGCCTCGGCACTTCGTATCGAAAAGGATCCGAAGTGCGGATCGCGCTTGATGAGCGTGAGCGTCAGCGTCTGGCCCGCGCGAGCCGAGAAGCTCCAGCGGTCCTCGAAACCGAGCATCAGCGTATTTCCGCTTATGGTCGTCGCCGATTGCCCCGGAATGAATGTGATGTCGCGAATAGCCGGCTTTGCGACGTTGCGCGGCAGGTAGACCCCCTCTCTCGCAGAGACCTCGTATATCTTTCCGTTCCATCTGTAGGACGTGCGAAGAGCGACTTCGGCACTGTCGTGCGAGGTGATGACGGCGGTTCCATCGGGCCGGACCTTCCAGTCGATCCCGTAGTCGGAAAGCACGGACCTGTAGGCGTTGCCATCCCGCACGAACACCGCAACTTTGCAGTTGTCGTTTCCGCATACGCAGGTGCCCCCACCGGTAACGACGGCCATTCGGGCGCCGGCGCGCAGCTCGACGTTGGAGAAACGGAAGTTCGCGCTCGCGTACGCCGCGTTCGACGGCGCGTGCGCGCTCTGGGCACACGTCGCGACGTCGGGGTCGCGAACGAGCGCATCGGCGAGCGAGGCGGGAAACGCTGTGGATGCTTCGCCGTTGCCCGTTCCCACGGCTCCGAACGCCGCCGAAGCAAGGAGCACGGCTCGAAGCCGCACGGTGCGACGACGCAGGCGGTCTTGCGAAGGAATAACCATGCCGAGGGGTTGCGCACGGGAATGTCGGGTCACCTGTTTCCAGTGACGGCATTTTGTTATAATGCGATCGCACGAATCCGCCGGCCGGCGGACAAAAGGGGGTTGCGACGCGAATTTACCGCCTCATCTTCATTTCGGTTGGACTTTTTGCTGCAATCGTTCTCGCTGCAATCGTGGGCGACGTCATGATCGCGTCCGGCGCCGTAAAGAACGCGACCGCCTTCGAAACCCCTGCCAAGATCTTTTTCTTCACGCTCTTCGTCGCGTTCGGCTTCTCATTGGTGCCGTTGATGGTAGCGTTCGTGCTGGGAGGTCTCGATCTGATCGGAAGAGGTCTGACGATACAACCGTTTCGACCCCTGATCGCTCGCCCGTGGTGGATCGTAGGGCCGATTTGGACGCTCATGGCGCTCGGTTTGGCGGTCGCGTTGCCGGCTGCCATTCGCGCCGGTTTCTTCGGCAACGACACCGCGTCGCCCGCGGCTCGAGAGGAGCGCGCCGCCGCGCAAGCGATCGCGCAAATGCCGGTGCAAGGAACGCTGGTCGCGGCACCCGGGATGCCGGTCGCGCGCATGATCTCCGAATCGTCGCTTCGCGTGCAGCGTGGCTCTCAATCGCCGTTGTTCAGCGGCGCACAATACGGCGGCGCGGCGATTTTCGACTATCGCATCGCGGGAAGCGCGATGACGTTCCCCCGGTGCCGCTACTACTACATCACGACGTATGCCGGGCCGCCCGCGCGCATCGCCGCGATCAACGTGGGAATTTCGGCGGAGAAGCTCGGCCACGCGGCACTCGTCGCGGCCAATCGCGAGGTCCAGGCGCGGCTCGTTGCCGCCGGTTGGCATCGCTCTGCCGGGCTATGGGCACGTTCCGGGATCGTGCTCGATCTTCGCTCGAGGCGACTCGACGAGCCTAGCGCAGGCAAGGCTCGGGCTAACGGCGGCGAGTGGATAGCCTACGTCGAACTTCGCGAAGCAAGGCCGAAAACGGCACAGCAGTGATTGGAATGAGAAGGTTGTGAAATTCAAGCAGATCGATGAAGCGTCGAAGACGTTCGTCCTCGTATTCCAAACCGGGGACGAACTGATGAGCGGGCTGAAAAAATTCGCAGAGGAGCGAGACCTTCCGGGTGCGAGTTTTACGGCGCTCGGCGGCCTGAGCTCGGCGCGCATGGCGTGGTTTAACTGGGAGAGCAAGCGCTACGAGCCGTCGGTCACGCTTGACGAACAGGTCGAGCTTCTGTCCCTCATCGGAACCATCGCATTAAGGGACGGCGAGCGCGTCGTCCACGCTCACGCGTGCGTCGGTAAGAAAGACGGGAGCGCGCACGGCGGCCATCTTCTTGAAGCCCGCATTCGGCCGACCTGCGAACTCGTCCTAACGGTGAGCGCGACCCCCCTTCACAAGTTCGTCGATCCAGAGTCCGGTCTGGCGCTCCTTCGGCCTTAAAAGGTGCCGTCATCGCGCACGGCACACGACCGCTTACAAGCTGAACGAGCGGGCGTCGAGCGGCTCAGGCCTGCGGAGCATGCGAGGGGCGGGTGTGGCCGGAGGGCTGCCGAACATGCCTTCAGGATCCTGTAGCTACTGTCCATCGGGAGGGAACGCACTTGAAACGATCATCACGTTTGATTGCGTCGACGGTAGGGCTGGCAATGACGCTGACCGCTTGCGGCGGCCAGAGTTCGTCACTGCCCGGCCTGGTTTCGGGCAACCACGTTTCCACGGACTCGTCGGTTCGCACGTCGACGCCGGATAAGCCGTTAATTTCCATTCCAAAACTCTTTGGAACTCTTGCGTATACCGACGCCGGAAAGCGTCCGGATAACGAAACAGTGCGAGTTTCGCTCACGCTGCGGTACAATCACCAAGCCGAACTCGATGCATTCGTGGCGAACGCCGGCGCGCTAGGCGCGGCCCATCGCCATTTTATCACCGCCGCACAGTTTAGCGATCGGTATGCACCCACGTTGGCACAAGAAGAGCGCGTCGTTCGCGCGTTGGAGCGCGCCGGCTTTACGATTACCAAACGGTTTCCCAATCGTACGATCGTCGACGCGACGGCGCGCACCTCGATCGTCGAACGCTTTTTCTCCACCGAAATCCATACGGTTCGTCAGGGCAAATATGGCGAGCGTTATACGAACGTCGCGCCCGCGACGCTGCCCTCGGAGATCGCGCCGCTCGTGCGCGACGCTTCGCTCAATAACCTCGTCGTCGTCAGAACCGTCGCCGAACAGAGCGGCGTCGAGACCACGCGCACCGCGCCGGATTTCCAGCGCGACGGGAACGGACGCACGATCATCCCGCTGGGCGGCGGCATAACACCCAACGACTCGAGCGGTAATCTCGTCAACGGAAGTTTCGAGACGGGTTCGCTCAATCCGGGCTGGATCAACGAAAGCACGCAATCGAGCTACCTTTCGATCACGACCGCGCAGGCGCAGCAAGGCTCCTACTCGGCGTTCATGGGCTCGCTGCAGCCGCCCGAAATCAACGGGTGGGCGTCGGTAGCGCAACTCGTGAAGGTACCGTCGAAAGGCGTTCTCAGCTTCTGGGTCTACCAGGGCTCGAACGAGAACCAGAAGGGCTACGGTACGAAATATGCGTGGCAGGCCGCCTATCTGCTCAATCAAAGCGGCAGCATTCTCACGACGTTCTATAAGACGGTCAACACCACCAACGGCTGGGTGAACTATCAAGTCAACCTCGGCAAGTGGGCAGGTCAGACCGATTACATTTACTTCGGCTGCTACGGCGACGGCTACAGTCAAACGTACGTCTACCAATACGTCGATAACGTAACGTGGGTTGGCTCGCCGACACCCACGCCGTCGCCGTCACCGACGCCGACCGCGAGGCCGACGGCAACTCCTACTGCGGGACCGACGGCGACGCCGACCGCAAAACCCACCGCGACTCCGACCGCGCCGCCCACGCCGACGCCCTCACCGTCGTCGACGCCGAGCGGAGGGTGCAACGGCGCGGCACCGGATAATGGGCCGCTGACCAACTCCAGCGGAACGCTGGCGACCGGCGTCGCCAAACCGTTCGATTTCCCGGTGCAGCACGGCTGCAACGGCGCTGGTTACACCGCAGCGATCGCGATCGACGATCCGGCGAACACGAGCTATCTCTCCAAGTACCTTACCGCGGCCGGCGTTACGGAAACCGGCACCGTCACCAATAAAGCCGTCGACGGCGGCGGCAGCGGTGACGAACCCGAAACCGACCTCGACGTGCAAACGATCGCGGGATTGGCGCCGGGCGCGAACATCATCGTCTACGACATGGGTTCGCTCGGGGATCAGCAGATCGAAGACACCTACAATCAAGCGCTCACCGACGGCAAGGCGACGTCCGTCAACTCGTCGTTCGGCGGCTGCGAATCGAGCGACGTTTCCTTTGCCGACTCGACCAACTCGATCGCCGAACAGGGTGCCTCCGAGGGCGTCGAGTTCTCTGCCTCCAGCGGAGATACGGGAAGCAACGAGTGCAACGGCAGCAAGGGCGTGAGCGCACCTGCCGGAGATCCGTACTTCACGTCGATCGGCGGAATCAACTTCACCGATACGAGCCAAGGGGTGCTCCAGACCGTGACCATGGGCACCGCCGACGGCGATTCGGGCGGAGGCGGCGTCTCAACGGTCTTCGCGCTTCCCAGTTACCAAAGTGGAATCACCGGGATGATCACGTCCGGCCGCAACCAACCCGACATCTCGCTGCCGTTCTTCCCCGTTGCGGTTTATACGGGCGGCAGTTGGGGCGAATATCTCGGCACGTCGTGGTCTTCACCGGCTTCGGTGGCGCTGATCGTCGAAGCCAACGAACTCCACTCCACCAAACTGGGCTGGATCGATCCGATGGTCTATAGTCTGTTCTCGTCAACGGGATACAGCACGTACTACACGCCGTGCACGTCGGGCAGTAACGGTGCCTATTCGTGTAACGCCACGCAGTACAATCAAGCCGCCGGAATCGGAGCTCCGAAGGGCTGGGCGCTGGCCAACGCCCTCTAACGCGGTCGCACGCGGCGATCGAAACCGAAACGGGCCGTGCGCAATGCGCGGCCCGTTTCTTGCCCAAAAACTGCACGTAGAGGTTCGGTGAAGGTGGTGAAGACGCCAGGCGAAAGTCCGCCCGAAGTTGAGCTCGCACTATTCGACGAGCGGCGCGACTCCTTCGAAGACCTCACGAGGCTTTTAAACACTGCGTATCGCCGGCTCGGCGATATGGGCCTGAACTACGTCGCGGTAAATCAAGGAGTCGATACGACGCGTAAGCGCGTCGGCACCGCATCGGCGTGCTGGGTTGCGAAGAAGAACGGCGCACTCGTGGGGACTATTTGTTATTACGAGAACCCGCGGCACGAGAGCGCGCCGGCATGGTATTCACGCAACGATGTTTGTTATTTTGGTCAGTTCGCCGTCGACCCTTCGCTGCAGCGATTAGGTATTGGATCGTTGTTGCTTGCGAAGGCTGAAGAGCGGGCAATCGACGACGCGAAGCGGGAGTTCGCTTGCGATACCGCCGGCGCGGCGGCCCATCTGATCGCCGTATACGCACGGCGCGGCTTCAGAATTGTCGGAACGCACCAATGGGCTCACGGCACGTACGGCAGCGTCGTGCTGAGTAAGCGCTTAGGCATCGACGTTCGACCGGCTGCGCAGAACGACTACGCCGCCATTCTGGCAATCTCGAAAACGACGCTGTGGGAGAAAAGCGATTTCCTGAGGCAAATGCTCTCACGTAACTGTATCGACGCTGCCTACGATGACGAAGGCATCGTCGGTTTCAACGCCTGGAATCTGGAATTTTTTTCGCGTCCGCTCATCTGGCTCGTCGTCGTCGACCCGGCCCATCGAGCCGGAGGGATCGGAAGCCTCTTGTTCGCTCACACGGAAAGGGCATGCAAGGGAACGCGACTGTATTCGTCGACGAACCGGAGTAACGTCGGAATGCAACATTTTCACGAGCAGCGCGGCTATCGCGTGTGCGGTGAGATCGATCTCGATCCGGGCGACCCCGAAGTGTTTTACTGCATCGATCTGTGATCGGCTAGACGACGTCGATGTAGCCGGATTCGGTGAAGGTGCCGATGATGCGAGCCTTCGTCACGCTCGCGTCGTGCAAGGCCGCGAGCAGCGGCGCCGCGTGCGCGCCGTCGACGGACATCAGCAGACCGCCCGAGGTTTGCGCGTCGCAGAGCACGGCCGCGAGTCCGGCCGGAAGTTGCGCGCCGAATCGTGCGCCGTTTTCGAGTGCGGTTGCAAGATTCTTTCGCGTGCCGCCGGGCACGATGTCTCGCGACGCCAGGGCCAACGCGTTGGGCAGCAAGGGTACGGATGCGCCGTCGATTCGAGCGCCCATGCGCCTACCGAGCATCTCGCGCAAATGCCCCAACAGCCCAAATCCCGTGACGTCGGTCATGGCGCGAACCTCGAACCGCTGCGCGACTTCGCTTGCGGCGCGATTGAGCGTAACCATCGATTCGATCGCGGGCGCGAGCATCGCTTCGTCGATCTTATCGCTCCGGCGCGCGGTTGTGAGGATGCCGGTGCCGAGCGGTTTCGTCAAAATCAGTACGTCGCCGGGAAGCCCGGTGTTGTTTCGCAGGATTCGGTCGGGGTGAACGATTCCCGTCACCGCTAAGCCGTACTTCGGTTCGTCGTCTTTGATCGTATGGCCGCCGACGACGGCAATGCCGGCCTCCGCTGCCGCGTCGACGCCGCCGCGGAGAATCGCTGCGATGACGCTCACATCGAGACCTTCTGGAAAAGCGCCGATCGCGAGCGCGCACAGCGGCCGAGCACCCATCGCATAAACGTCGGAGAGCGCGTTTGCCGCGGCGATGCGCCCGTAGTCGTATGGATCGTCGACGATCGGAGGAAAGAAATCGACGGTTTGTACGAGCGCGCGTTGGTCATCGAGGCGATAGACGCCGGCGTCGTCGGCGCTCGAGTGCCCGACGATGACGTTGGGATCGGCGATCGGAGGCAGCCCGCGCAGCACCTGCGCGAGGAGGCTTGCATCGACCTTCGCCGCGCAACCCGCGCACGCACTCAGATGCGTGAGACGCAAAATCGGGGGTTGCTTCATGAAAAGCAGCTATTCTACCCCACGCTTGCGTTCCTTCAGAAAAGAAGAGTATCCGGTCGCGACCTCAAAGAGGCGGGCGAACTCTTCTTTGGAGGATTCGAATCGTGAGCAATAAGTCTCCTATCAACGGTGGTATTGCCGTATTTGTGGCGATGCTGCTCGTCGCATGTCACGGGGTCGGCACGGGAAGCTACGCGCCGGCCTTCGCGCCGGGCGGTTCCTCGCAGGAACTCGCTCCGGCGGCGGGTTCGCCGACGTGCACCGCACCGAAACGCAAGATCCCCGGAAAGTACGTGAACTACTACGCGTTAGGCAACGTCAAGAACGGGACGTTTACGGCCTCCACGCAACAAGGCGACAACCTGTGGGTGTTGACGAGTTACACGAAAGCCACACCGACACCGAAGCCGACGCCGACTCCCAAGCCGACCCCGACGCCCAAGCCGACGCCGACGCCGAAGCCGACACCGACGCCGCAGCCGCAGCAGATCTACTATTATTGGGGCACGTTCTCGACCGCGAACAAGCAGAACGGTTGCGCCGTATTGCTAACGACGACGAACGGCAAACCGATCAGGAATCTCAAGTTCAGCGGAGAGACGCTCGGTTCTCCAAATCTGACGACGTTCAACTACAACACTAAGAACGTCGAAACGGGTCCGATCGCATCGCTCGTCATCTCGAAGCTCTCGAGTAAGGGCGGGTCCGGCAAGATGACGCTGAAGCTGAAGAGCGGTACAGTCTACACGACGGGGACGATCACGCTCGTCGGGCGCGAGACGTTCAGCGAGATCAAGGTAGAGGAACAGCTACGAAAAGCCTTGCCCTTCCTTACTCCATGAAACGACTTTCGTAGCCGCCTCATGTAGACAACTGACCGGTCCCAAGCGGGACCGGTCAGTATTTTTTTAGTAGTCTCGCCACAGCATCGCCGCAATCGCGCCTTGGTCTTGGAAGACGTTGACGAGATCGGGGATGCCCGAAATCGGGATGTTATTGACCACCAGCTGGAACGTCAGCCGGCGCCCGCTCTTCGTCGTGATGTAGCCGCCCAACGCCTGTCCCTTCAACTCCATGGTGCCGGTGGCAGAGGCACCCACGTACGTTCCCGTCTTGGCGCGCACGTTTCCGGCGGCGCCCGCCAAACTCGCGTCCGATTCGAAATTTTTCACAAATCCGAGCGAGCCGTCGACGCCTAAAACCGGCAGCGCGTCGACGAATGCCCGTGACGCCGGGCTCTTGGCCAGTTCTTCCAGCATCTGCGTCACCGCGCTATTGGTCGCGGTCGTCTCGCCCCCACCGCTTCCGTCGACGAAGTGGTATTGGTTGGCGGCGATTCCCCAGTGCGCGCGCAGATCGTTGCGTTCGTATGCGAGAGCCGCACTCATCGTCCTCGCCTGATTCTTAACGCCCAGCAGCACGAGGCTGGTGTCGGCGCCGATGTTGTAGCTGATCTTCAGAATGAACTTCGCGTCTTGTCCGTAGGGCATGCCGGTAAGTTCGGCGACCTTGTCGGACGCTCGGTACGAATCTTTGGGGGGAAGCAGCGAGACGGGATTCGCCTGTACGGCCGGTGCCGAAGTCGTGACGCCTGCCGCACTTAGCGCCTCGATAAACACCGTGCGCGCGTAGTTCGCGGGCTGGACGATGCGTACCGTTTGCACGAGCGACGGCTGCCCGGTGAGCGGCGGCGTAAAGTTACTGGGCAGGCTTCCCGAAATCGCCGCCGTGCAGCCGGGTTTGCCGATGCAGGCCGGCAGTTCCGGTTCGATCTTGAGCGTGTCTTTCGAGCCGGGCGCGCCGACGCGCAGCCGGTTGACGACGTGCAGTGCTGCCGAGACCGGACGCGTCGAAAGGTTCGCGAGCGCACCGGGCTTCCCGCCGGGAACGATCGAGATGTCGACGACGTCGTCGTTCACGAAAATCGGCCGGACGAAGAACTGATCTCTAAAGAAGAACGGCACGAAGAGGCGATCGTCGACGACGACGTTCCCCGAAATCCGTTTGATTCCCGACGCCCTCACCGCACGAGCCAGCTTGACGTAACCGGCGAGCGGATTGGGTTTGGTGAGGATGGCGTTGCCTAAGCCGTCGGCTTCGTTATGATCCCAATCGCTGACGGCGATCGTGCCGTCGGGATTCGTGCGGCCGCCCATCGTGAGATCGCCGGAAGCGGCCACGATCAGGTTGCCGTGCAAGACTCCACCGGCGTCGATCGTGCCCGTGCGATACACGGGCGTGTCGTAGGTGTGCGCCGGTCCGACCGCATTGAGGAGTTGGCCGACGCTAAAGATCTTGCGCACCGAACCGATGTAAAACGGACGTTGCGAGTTGTAATCGACGAGCACGTTCTTGCCGTCGAGGACGCGCAGGCCCCAGACGCCCTTGGCATACATCGGCTTCGCGAAGATCGCCCGAACGTCGGACGGCGCGCCGGTTGCCGGCCGGGTTGGCGCGGAACCGGCCGCACCCGCAGCCGAAACGGCCGATCCCGAGAGAAGCGCCGCCAAAGCCAATGCCGCAATTCCGCGCAAACTACGATGCGAGGACGTCTCCATTCGAAGCCTCCGTGCGAAGAGCTAACGTTTGCCGGTGGATGCGCCGCACGGCGCGCAGCGCCCTTCGAAGGTCACGCGCTCGTTATCGATCTCGAAACCGTGATGCTGCGCGAGCGTCTTGATCGTGCGCGCCGGAATCGCGTACTCGACGTCTTCGATCGCGCCGCACTCAATGCAGCGAAAGTGGGCATGGCGCGGCCCCGAAGGCTCGTAGGTCGCCGCGTCGACGCCCGGCAGGTGAACTTCCGACACCAACCCGAGATCGCGCAATCGCTCGAGACCGCGATAGACGGTCGAGTATCCGATCCCCGGCCGCCGTCTGCGCGCCTTGGCGTAAATTTGCGAGGGCGTAAGATGGCGGCCGAGCCCGCTCTCCTCGACGATGTCGCAGATGAGCCGGTAGTTTTTCGGCAGCGACGGCTGCAGGGACGACGCCATATTTAGGCCCTCTTGACTCCGGGCGCTCGCGGCGCTACTCTAACAATTCTGAGAATGATATTCACTTTCAAAGAGGTTAGTCAAGCCTCCCCTCCCCACCTCTCACAGGAATCGGAGAAATAGCACGAGATGGAAAACACGCTTGAAGAACTGTCGGACGCCGATCGAGGCTGTCCCGTAAAGCACGTACCGCTGCGGCCGCGGATAAACGTCGATTGGTTCCCCGAGTTATTGGACGTATCGGTGCTGCACCGTCCCTCCGCACTCTCCGACCCGATGGGGAGCGATTTCGACTATGCGCGCGAGTTCAATAGCCTCGATCTTATGGCGGTCAAGGCCGACATCTTCGCGTTGATGACGACGTCGCAGGAATGGTGGCCGGCCGACTACGGCCACTACGGCCCGCTCTTCATTCGAATGGCGTGGCACAGCGCGGGGACGTACCGCATCGGCGACGGCCGCGGCGGCGCGGGCTCGGGTCAGCAGCGCTTCGAGCCGTTGAACAGCTGGCCGGACAACGCGAACCTCGATAAGGCGCGTCACCTGCTCTGGCCGGTCAAGCAGAAATACGGTCGCAAAATCTCGTGGGCGGATCTCATGGTGCTCGCCGGAAACTGCGCCTTGGAGTCGATGGGCTTCAAGACGTTCGGATTTGCCGGCGGTCGCGTCGACGCGTGGGAGCCCGACGAAATCACCAACTGGGGTCCGGAAAAGGTGTGGCTCGAGGACGAGCGCTATAGCGGCGAACGCGAACTCCACGATCCGCTTGCGGCCGTACAGATGGGTTTGATTTACGTGAACCCGGAAGGCCCCAACGGCAATCCCGATCCGATCGCTGCGGCGCACGACATTCGCGAGACGTTCGCGCGCATGGCGATGGACGACGAGGAGACCGTCGCGCTTATCGCCGGCGGCCACACGTTCGGCAAAACGCACGGTGCCGCCGATCCGAAGCAATACGTCGGATTCGGCCCTGCCGGCGCGGGCATCGAAGAACAGAACCTCGGTTGGCGCAATACGTTCGGAAACGGTAACGGCGGCGCCACGATTACCAGCGGCCTCGAGGGCGCATGGACCCAGACGCCGACGCGGTGGAGCAACCTGTACTTCGACAACCTCTTCAACTACGAATGGGAACTGACGAAGAGTCCCGCGGGCGCGTATCAATGGAAGCCCAAGGGCGGCGTTGCTGCCGATACCGTTCCCGACGCGCACGATTCCTCGAAGCGGCATGCGCCGACGATGCTCACGACCGACCTTTCGCTAAAGGTCGATCCGATCTACGGACCGATCTCGAAACGTTTCCACGAGAACCCGCAAGAATTCGCCGACGCGTTTGCAAAGGCGTGGTATAAGCTCACGCATCGCGATATGGGGCCGATCTCGCGCTATCTCGGACCCGAAGTACCGGCCGAGCCGCAGATCTGGCAAGACCCGTTGCCGGCGGTCGATCATCCGTTGATCGACGAGCACGACGCGGCCGCGCTCAAGCAGCGGATTCTCGATTCCGGGCTCAGCATAACGCAGCTCGTGACGACGGCGTGGGCGTCGGCGTCGACGTTCCGCGGCACCGATAAGCGCGGCGGTGCGAACGGCGCGCGGGTTCGTCTCGCGCCGCAGAAAGATTGGGCCGTCAATCAGCCGGCTGAGTTGGCGAAAGTGCTGCAGACGCTGGAGAAAGTGCGGGCCGATTTCAACGCGTCACTCTCCGGCGGGAAGAAGGTGTCGCTGGCCGACGTCATCGTGCTGGGCGGAAACGCGGCGATCGAAAAGGCGGCGAAGGACGGCGGTCACGACGTGAAGGTCGGGTTTGCGCCAGGTCGCGCCGACGCGACCCAGGAGAACACCGATGCGCACGCGTTTGCGGTGCTCGAACCGACCGCCGACGGATTCCGCAACTACATCGGTGACGATCACTACCATTCGCCGCAACAGCGCCTCGTCGACCGCGCGCAACTGCTGACGCTCAGCGCTCCCGAGATGACCGCGCTCGTCGGCGGCCTGCGCGTTCTCGGCGCGAATGCCGGAAACGCGAAGCACGGGGTATTCACGAAACGGCCCGGCGCGCTGACGAACGACTTCTTCGTGAACCTGCTCGATATGTCGACGAAGTGGCAGCCGGCCGGAGGAGAGTACACGTACGAGGGCCGCGACCGCCGCACCGGCGAGGTGAAGTGGACGGGCACGAACTGCGATCTCATCTTTGGTTCGAACTCGCAGTTGCGCGCGCTCGCGGAAGTCTATGCCATCGAGGGCGATCACTTCGTCCACGACTTCATTGCCGCGTGGGAGAAAGTCATGAACCTCGACCGTTACGATCTCGCAGTCACGACATAGGTATCGAATCCTGCCCGGGGAACGAGCGAAGGCGGCGTGCCGAAACGACACGCCGCCTCGTAGTAGGGAGCGGGGACGATGAGTACTTCTGAGGTTCCGCTGGTCGCACCGGCGGAAGAAATATTCCCGACACTCTCCGAGGCGCAGATCGAACGCGCGGCGCGCCACGGGCACAGTCGTTCCATTAGCGCGGGCGAGGTGCTCATCGAGCAAGGGGATGCGGCAATTCCCTTTTTCGTCATCCTCTCCGGTGAGCTGGAAGCGGTGCGCCCTACGGAGCTGGGAAGACGAATCGTGACGTTGAGCGGCCGCGGCCAGTTCAACGGCGAGATCAACACGCTCTCGGGGCGCCGGGCGATGTTCCGCATTCAAGTTTCCAAAGCCGGTGAGGTCATCGAACTCGATCATCACGGGATGATGACGCTCGTGCAAACCGACACGGAAATCGGCGAGATCGTCATGCGCGCCTTCATCTTACGGCGCGTGGCGTTCGTCACCGCCGGGATCGGCGACGTCGTCTTGGTGGGATCGGCCCACTCCGCGGATACGTTGCGCCTCAAAGAGTTTCTAATGCGTAACGGACACCCGTACGCCTATATGGACCTCGAGCACGACCCCGAGGTCGAGCAGCTCATGAGAACGTTCGGCATCGCAGCGAGCGAAATTCCGGTGGTCATCTGCGGTGGAAAGCGCGTCTTGCGCAATCCGTCCAACCGCGACGTCGCCGAGTGTCTCGGGTTCAACGAGTCGATCGACCGCACTCATCTGCGCGACGTCGTCGTCATCGGCGCCGGACCATCCGGACTGGCGGCGGCCGTCTACGGCGCGTCGGAGGGTCTCGACGTGCTGACGATCGAGAGCGATGCTCCCGGCGGGCAAGCCGGCTCTACTTCACGGATTGAGAATTACTTGGGGTTTCCGACCGGCGTCTCGGGGCAAGAACTCGCGGCGCGCGCGTACACGCAAGCCGAAAGGTTCGGCGCGGAGCTGCTGATGGATCGTGCGGTGCGCCTGCAGTGCGATCGCCGGCCCTATCGCGTGAAGTTGGAAAGCGGGGGAGAGGTTCGGACGCGTTCGATCGTCATTGCGAGCGGAGTGCAATACCGAAAACCGCCGCTCGACGAACTCGAGCGGTTCGAAGGTAACGGCGTGTACTACGGAGCGACCTTCATTGAAAAGCAGCTGGTCTCGGGTGCCGAGGTCGTCGTCGTCGGAGGGGGCAACTCGGCCGGCCAAGCGGCGGTGTTTCTTGCGACGGCCGCCGCGCGCGTCTACCTGCTCTGCCGATCCGGCGGTCTCGCCGAAAGCATGTCGCGCTACCTCAGCCGGCGGATCGAACTGACGCCGAACATCGAACTCCGAACGCACACCGAGATCGCTGCGCTGCTCGGCAACGACCGGCTGCAGGCGGTTCGTTGGCGAAACAACCAAACCGGCGCGACGGAAGAACGCGCCGTCGCCCACGTATTCCTCATGACGGGCGCGGCTCCCAATACCGCATGGCTCGACGGCTGTCTCGCGCTCGATGCCAAGGGGTTCGTGAAAACCGGCTTGGAGCTTATCGCCGACGACTTGGCGACGGCACGCTGGCCGCTCGCAAGACCGCCGTTTCTGCTCGAAACGAGTTTGCCGGGCGTCTTCGCCGTGGGCGATATACGTGCGGGGAGCGTCAAGCGCGTGGCCTCGGCGGTCGGCGAAGGTTCGATCGCGATCTCGTTCGTGCATCAAGTGCTGGCGCACTGACGCGCGGGCAGCGCCCTAGAACAAGCGCGGTTCCGGCGGCGGTATCGCGCCTTCGAGTTCGAGCAGCGTGCGCTTCAACGCCAACCCTCCGCCGTATCCGGTCAACTGACCGTCGGATCCGATGACGCGATGGCACGGTATGACGATCGGAATGGGGTTTGCGCCGTTGGCGCGCCCCACGGCGCGGGCGCCGTTCGAGAGTCCCAATGCGGTCGCGATCGTGCCATACGAGGCCGTCACTCCATAGGGTATTGCGAGGAGCTTCTGCCACACGTCACGTTCGAACGGCGAACCCGTCGCGTCGAGCGGCAAGTCGAAAGCGCGGCGTTTGCGCCGGAAATACTCGTCTAGCTGGTTTTCCGCCGCGTGCATTCCGCGCGTCGCGGCGGGCGTGAATCGCCCCGCTGAAGCCGTAATCGGACTTCGATTCGGAAGGAGTATCTCGACAAGCACGCCCGCTTCGTCCACCGCGAGTTGCAGCGTACCGACGGGCGTTTGGAATGACGTGCGAAAGAGCGACGACGAGACGGCGGGCATTTGTGCGGTTAGGGTTTCGCCGTCCAGATCATCGTCGAGATCAGCCACGCGCCGCCGGAGGCGTGGAACGTGTACGTCATCGTTCCCGCTTCGGCGAACGGTTTGCCCCCAACAATCCCGGCGACCGTCATCGGTTGTACGAGATATGCGTCGGTCGACGACTGCCTGAACTCGCCGAGACGCACGTTGATCGCCTTGAGATGCGTCATTTTTGCCTTCTGCGTGACCGCTTCGACGACGTGCCACCACGCAACCCCGGCCCCGGCTCCCCGCCAGACGAATGGCGGATTCTCGTCGACGACGACCGCGTCGCCGGTAAAGATGCCGGAGAGTCCCGAAGCGTCGTTGGTGTTCGCGGCGTGAATCACGGCATTTGCGAGCTTCAAAATTGGTGCGGGCGGCGGCGAGTTCGGCGTAGCGGCCGCGACGGCGGGCACGAGCGCAAGGGCGAGCAGAGCGGCGGCGATTCGCATCGACCGAGTCCTCCGGTGTAGCCAATCGGTTCCTTTCATATTCAGGCGCGCTTCGCCGTGAGTCCTCCGCCGTCGAAAAACGGAGCGACGGCGAATGCCATCGTACCTTACCGCTGAGGGAGGTTCTTGCATGCCGAAGTTTTTGGTTCGCGTGAAATACACGCCCGACGGCGCGAAGGGAGTGCTCAAAGACGGCGGGTCGGGACGAAGAAAGGCCGTCGAAGAACTGATGGCGACACTGGGCGGAACGCTCGAAGCGTTCTACTTCACGTTCGGCGAGGACGACGCCGTCCTGATCATCGACCTTCCGAATGCGGAAACCGCGCTTGCGATCGCCGTGACCGTTCGCGCTTCGGGCGCGATTCAGAGCGGCATGACTCCGCTCATGCCGGCCGAGGAAGTCGATCGTGCGATCGCGCAACGCGTTCCGTTTCATCCGCCCGGGTCCTAGAATGACGAGCGCCTGACGCGTCCTTAGAGCATCACTGCGGGAGAGAGCAGGCGCAGTTTGCGTTCGCTCTCCGAACCGGGTGCGGCAGTCAAGACGACCATGTGCATGTCGCCGTCGCCGGGTAGCGCGAACGCCGTGTAATCCAGGGTCAATTCACCGAGTTCCGGGTGGAGGTACCGTTTCAACCCGTCGACCGATCCGAGCACGTCGTGCTGCGCCCACAGCTCTTTGAATTCGTCGGAAGTGGCGTGCAGTTCGTCAATTAGTTCGACGAAGACCGGATCGCCCGGATATTTCGCGGCAACGGCACGGAACTGCGCGACGACGCGGCGCTTCATGCAATCCGGATCTCCGAGCCGGCACGACACCGCCGGATCGCGGAAGATTCGCCAGACGAGATTGCACGCCAGTCCGTCCTTGCTCGAAAATGCGGAGAGTGCGTCGGCGCTGCGGTTCCACGCGAGCACGTCCCACCGGCGGCCGCGCACGTACGCGGGTGACGGTTCCAACGTCGCCAGTACGCGCCGCACGAGTTCGCCGACGACCTCCTCCTGCTGCGGCGGCAGCTCGAGCGCGACGCCCGCGAGCAGGTGGAGGTGACGCCGTTCTTCGGAAGTGAGCCGCAGCGCGCGCGAGATGCCGTCAAGCACCTCGGCCGAGACGTTGATCGGTAGGCCTTGTTCGAGGCGCGTGTACCACGTCGTCCCGATGTTGGCGAGCAGCGCCACCTCTTCGCGCCGCAGGCCGGGCGTACGCCGGCGCGCGCCGTCGGCGAGGCCGACGTCGGACGGCACGATTTTCGCTCGTCGGGTTCGCAGAAAGTCGGAGATCTCGGCTCGGCGCTCGAGGCTGGCGTTCATCACATCGCTCCGTAAGGTGGGCTAGGCAGTGCTAGGATAAATGAGGTCCTAGTCATAGTATTGCGCACGCGCTACCCTGGAGTCAACCTCCCTACTAAGGACCCGCCAGAGCGCATGCCGGTTGCCGCCAGACCCGCCGGGATCACCGGCATTATTCCCTCGCGACCCCGGGCCGCCACGTCCGCGCCGGTGCCCGCGGCGGCGTCACTCGTCGAGTACGGTGCGCGCCGCTATCTCGTCGTCGCGGGCGTCATGCTTGCCGCGTTACTGCAGACGGTCGATCTGACGATCGTCAACGTCGCGCTTCCGACGATCCAGGGCAATCTGGGAGCGACCGTGGACGAGGGCACCTGGGTGCTCACCGCCTACGTGATTGCCAACGTCGTCGTGATTCCAATGACGCCATGGCTGCAACTGCGTTTCGGCCGTAAGAACTACTTTCTCGCATCGATCGCCGGTTTTACGATCGCGTCGATGCTTTGCGGCACGGCCGGCTCGCTCGACGCGTTGATTTTCTTTCGCGTGCTGCAAGGCGCGTTCGGCGGCGGATTGCTTGCGACCGCACAAATCGTGTTGCGCGATACGTTCCCCGCTTCGCAAATGGGCACCAGCCAATCGATCTTCGCGCTCGGAACGATCCTCGGTCCGTCGCTCGGACCGACGCTCGGAGGTGTTTTAGTCGACGATCTTTCGTGGCAGTGGATATTCGACATCAACCTCGTCCCGGGCATCATCGCCTTCGTGCTCCTATGGCGCTACATGCGCGACAACGCGAAGCCGCAGAAAGCGCGTGTCGACGTTGCGGGTATAGGGCTGCTCGTCGTCGCGGTCAGCTGCATGCAGTACGTGCTCGACCAGGGGCAGCGCGACGACTGGTTTTCCGATTCGTCCATCCAGCTCTGCACGGTGCTCGCCGTGATGGCCACCGGCGTCTTCGTGTGGTGGGAGCTGCGCGTTGCGCAGCCGATCGTCGACTTGCGCGTGCTGGGCCGCCTGCCGGTCGCCGCCGGCCTCGCGATTGCCGGCGCATATGCCGGGATCATTTTTCCTGCGTTGTTGCTGCTGCCGCAGTTCACCGTCGAAACGCTTGGGTTCACGAGCACGCTGGCGGGCGTGCTCATCGGCATCCGCGCGCTGCCGGTGCTGCTGCTGACGCTGCCGGTCGCGCGGCTCATCGGTATCGCTCGCTTCGATCTACGATGGTTGATCGGGGGCGGCATGGCGGTCGCCGGAATCGGCACGCTATGGCTTTCGTCGAGCGTGACGACGCAGAGCGGTTTGAGCACGTTCGCATTGCCGTTACTCGTGATCGGCATCGGCGCGGCGTTCGTTTACTCGCCGTTGCTAGTCGCAACGATGCGGGCAGTTCCGGTCGATGCAGGCGCGAAGGCGTCGTCGTTCATCGTGTTATTTTTCCAGCTGGGTGGTTCGATTTCTTCGGCGGCGATCGTCGCGTTCGTCGATCAGCGCTTGCAGTTCCATCAAACGATGCTGGCCGCACAGGCGACGCTCTCGCGGCTTCCCGTCGCGCAGTTCCTCCAGCAGGGCAGCCGCGCCGCGCTGACCGCTACGATCGCCGCGCAAAGCGCGGCGCTCGCCTATGCCGATGCGTTCCTGGTGGCAGGCATATTCGCGCTGCTGGTCTCGCCCGCGGTACTGCTCCTCTCGCGCAAGAAAACGTAGGGTTGTGGGCGCCGCGAGTTCGGCCGGCGCGGGACGAGTGCGTTAACGCGGCGTATCGGTGCCGGGAGCGTAGGTGGCGTGGGCCTGTAGCTCAGCGGTAGAGCGGCCGGCTCATAACTGGTTGCGCGTAGGTTCGAATCCTACCAGGCCCACCACGAATCGTACGTCTTGCGCGCTGTCTCTCCTGGGATGGCAAATACCTCGCCGTCGGAGATCAAAATAACGCTTCGACAGCCATTTTACAGACGCAGAACGATTCCGAAGGATTTCACCTACGCATGTTGCGGTTTGGGCGCCGCGTGGCCCTGCCCGAGTTGTTCGGGCTCGAGGTGCGCGGCGCCGTTGGGGGATGGCTGTTCCTTCGGTGCCACCCACATGTAGACGTTCGGAATGAGCAGCAGCGTCAGCACCAACGAGCTGATCACGCCGCCGATGACCACGATGCCGAGACTCGACCTCGACGAAGAGCCGGGGTCGAGCGAAAGCGCGAGCGGAATGTTGCCCGCCACTACCGAGAAGCTCGTCATGATGATCGGCCGGAACCGCGTGTGCGCGCTCTCCTTGATGGCTGAGAGCTTATCCAAGCCTCGCGCTCGCAGCGTATTGGCATAGTCCACGAGCAGGATGCCGTTCTTGGTTGCGATTCCGATGAGCAGAATCGTGCCGATCAGCGAGAACAGGTTCAACGTGCGGTGCGTCAATATCAGCGCGCCGATGGCGCCGATCGCCGCGACCGGCACCGAGAAGATGATGATGAACGGCGAAACGTAGCTGTTGTAGAGAGCGACCATCAAGAGATAGACCAGCACGACCGAAACGATCATCGAAAGACCTATGCCGACGAGCGTCTGGTGCATGAAATCCTGTTGCCCCAACGGAGCGGGACGCACGACGATGTTCGGCGGGAGATGTAACTCGGGCAATCGCTTGACTAGACCGCGCTCGACCGCGGAGAGCGAGGAAGTCGGAAGGTAGTTCGCGTTGACGTGAATGACGTTGTTGCGGTTAGTGCGCGTGATCAGCGGCGACGTCGGCGTCGAGACGAAGCGCGCGATGTCGCCCAGGTAGACGAGGCCTCCCAACGACGATCGAATGGCCACGGTTTTGAGCGCGTCGATGCTCGTTTGATACGACTGCGGATAGATGACTTGCACTTCCTCGAGGCCCGACGTCGTCTCGAACTGCGTCGCCTGGCTGCCGCCGAACGCCGCGCCGGCGGCCTGGGCCGCTTGGCCTAAGTCGACGCCGAGCGCCTGCGCCTTGTCGCGATCGAACTGGATGGAAATCTCCGGCGCCAGTTGCGTGCCGCTGCCGTTGACGCTGGTCGCGCCCTTGACCTTTTCCATCAAACCGACGACCTGTTGCGCGTACTTCGTCGGATCGCCGCCGGTCACGTCGGTCACGAGGAAGTCGATCGGCTGCGCGTTCCCACCTGACGTAGAGGTCGACGGCACGACGACGCTTTGCACGCCTTCCGGCAACGTTTTGGCGGCTATTTGCCGGAACTGGCGAACCCAGTAACTCGTCGATTCCTTGCGCTTGTCTTTGAGCCAGATATGGACTTGGCCGACGTTGCTCTGCGCGACGAAGCCGCCGAACGACGCCGCGTAGGCTCCGGCAACCGCGGTGTTGGCAAAGGTGTCGGGCGTATTCAGAATCTTTTGCTCGAGCGCGAACGTGCCTTTTTCGACGGTCTGAATCGGCGTACCGATCGGATAGACCAACTGGACGTAGAGTTCTCCGCGATCGACCGGCGGGATGAACTCCTCGCCGACGACCCCCAGGCCTACCAGCGCGAGCGCCAGCACGAACGTTCCGGCGCAGAATACGGCCACGAGTTTGCCATGATCGAGGCTCCAGGGAAGGACTTTCTGCGTGTACCAGGTGCGCAGATTGTCGAAGGCTTTTCCGAAGCGCTCGACGATCGTCCACGGCTCCCAGTGCGAGCGCAGCGCCCACAGCCCCGCCAAGGTCGGCGTAATCGTGAACGAGACGAACAGCGAAGTGAGCGTGGAGATGACGACGACGATCGCAAACTCCGAAATCTGCCGGCCGACCTGGCCTTGAATGAACGCGATCGGGAAGAAGACGACGACATCGACGAGCGTGATCACGACCGCAGCCGCTCCGATTTCCTCGCGCCCCCTGACGGCCGCTTCCTTCGGTGGTTGCCTGAGTTCGTTGAAATGGCGCTCGATGTTCTCGAGTACGACGGTCGAGTCGTCGACCAGAATGCCGATCACGAGCGACATGCCCAACAGCGAGATCGTGTCGATCGTGAGATGCATCACCTTCATGACGGTGATGGCGATCGCCAGCGACGTCGGAATCGAGATGCAGACCACGATCGCGCTGCGCCAGGAGCGCAGGAAGAAGACCATCGCGACGCCGGTCAGGAGAATCGCCAGCATCAGCGTCCTCGTAACGATTTGGATCTGTTGGTTGGTGAACTTCGACTGGACGTTGATCACGCGGAAGCTGATCTCGGGGAACTGACGCTCGATCTGCGGAAGCGCGTGCAGAACGTTGTTCGATGCGTCGATTTCGCTGCCGGTCGACGCCTTTTGCACCTGAAGGAAGAGCCCCGGCTGACCGCTGATGTGGGCGTACTGCAGACGCGGCTCGTTGCTCTCGCTCACGGTTGCAATGTCGCCGACGCGGACGACCGAGTTGCTCGCGCTCCAAGGATTGATCACGCCGGCGAGCGCCGAGAGCCCGCCCTGATAGTTCTGAACCTGGCCTCCCGTCGAGTTCGCAATCGCGGCCGCGACGGCGCCGCCGGCGCCGCCGCCGAGGGGATGACCGCCAAGTTGCGGACCGTATCGAGATTCTGGATGTCGCCGCGGATGTCGATCGTCGTTTGGCGATTGGGTTCGTACGCGAATCCGCCCGGGACGCGCTGATTGTTCGTCTGCAGCGTGCTGATGAGGTCGTTGAGCGTCAGGTTCGACGCGGCCAAGCGGGCGGGATCGACGACTACCTCATAGGCCGGCGTGACGGAGCCGCCCACGTTGACGAAGGAAATTCCCGGCACCTGTTCGAGCTGCGGCGCTATGACGTTCACCGCGTAGAGCGCGAGTCGCGCGAGCGAGAGTTTCTTGGAATAGAGCGCCAGCGTCACGACGACGGACTGGGTCGGGTCGTAGAGGTTGACGGTCGGCGGCGTGAGATTCGTCGGGAGATATTTTTCGGCCGCCTGGATCGCCTTGTTCGTCAGCGCGAGATCGGTGGCCGTATCGGAGTTGATGTCAAAGATCGCGCTGATCGACGCCTGGCCCTGCTGGACGACGGCGTTGAAGTTCTGAAGGTCGGCCGTGCCGGCGAGATTCTGCTCGATCGGCTGAACGATGTTGTCGCGCATCTCGGTGACCGAGGCGCCGCTGTAAGCGACCGAAATCGTGACCGTGGGCTGGCTGACGTCGGGATAGAGTTCCTTCACGATCGTCGCGGTGGAGAGAACGCCTGCGAACACCATCAGCGCGACGATGACGAAAACCAGCGTGGGACGGTTGATGAAGAGCCGAGTGAGGCTGAACTTCACCGCTGAAATGAGACCTTCTCGCCGTCCCCGACGCTCGTTTGACCGTTACTGACGATGCGCGTTCCCGACGCAATGCCGTCGATCACCGAACTCGTGCCGTCGCTACCCACTTCGGTAACTTTTTCCGTCTTAATGCTGCCGTCGGGCTCGACCGCCATCACCGCGTCGTGGTTGTCGTCGGTGAACGCGGTCACGGGGACGCGAACCCCGCGCACGGGGATGGTGGCGATCGTTCCTTGCACCACCATCCCGGGCCGCAACAGCTGGCGGGGGTTTTCCAGCATCACCTTGACTTGAAAGTCGGTCGAGCCGGGATTGATCTGGTTGAGCACGCCGGTAACGTGGCCGTTGAAGTTCCGGCCGCCGACCACGTCGGGCGCCATAACGGTCGCCGGCGCGCCGTTGACGATCCGTGCCACCTGCTCGCTCGACGCGTGAAGCACCGCGTAGATCGGGTTGACTTGTTGAAGCGTGAAGATCTCGCGATTGCCCGGATACTCGCCCGGATTGATGTTGCGATTGACGACGACGCCGTTGATCGGCGAGAGGATGGTCGCCTTGCCGATCTGCACGCGAACCTGGTCGGCTTGCGACATCGCGACCTGCTCCTGTGCTTGAGATTGCTGAATCGCCGACGCTTGCAAACCTTGTCCGGATAGCGAGCCGTTCGCCTGCACCGTCGAGCGCGCGGAAGCGAGGTTTGCGCTCGCCGTCGTCAGGGATTGCTGATCGTTCTTCACCAGCGTTTCCTGCGCGTCGACGGACTGTTGCGAGACGTAACCTTGCGACAGCAAATTCTCATCGCGCGTCAGATTCATCTGATCGTTTTTCAGCGTCTGCTCTGCCTGCTGCACGGCGGCCTCGTCGGTCCGCACCGTATCGACGCCCTGCGCGATCGTCAGGCCGCCTTGAAAGACCGCGTGGGCGGTATTGGCGTGATTGCTGTTGGCGGTGGCGAGGTCGGACTGCAGCTGCGACTGCAGGTCGGACGTATCGAGCTGGGCGAGCAACTGTCCAATGTGAATGGCGTCGCCCTCGCGGACGTACACCGCATCGGCCGGTTCGGCAAGCGTGCTTTGCATTGCGACATTCTGATAGGGTGCGACGATGCCGGCGAGCCGCCGCCCCGGCTCGATTTCGCCGAAGCTGGCGACCGACGTCTGCACGAACGGCGTCGAGGGCGCAGCGGTTGCCTGATGCCGCCCGCAGCCGTTCGCGGCTAGAATCGCGAAGACGAGACAGAAGAATCGCCGCGCGGGCCGTTGGCTGCGTGTCATCTAGGCCCGATTGTAGCGGACACACCGGTTTCTAATCCTGGAGTGAGTCTGAGAATGAGCGCTGCCGGCGAACCGGCGAAGGTGCTGGTCGTCGATGACGAGCGAGCGCTGCGGGAACTTCTGGAATACGGCCTGGGGCAGGCCGGCTTCTTCGTACGGAGCACCACCGAGGGTTCGGCCGCATTCCCGCTCATCGCGTCGTGGTCGCCCGACGTCATCGTCCTCGACGTCATGCTGCCCGGCCCCGACGGTTTTGCGCTCCTTCCGGAAATTCGCCGCATGACGACGGCGCCGGTCGTCATGTTGACCGCCCGGACGGAGACCGCCGAAAAGGTGGCCGGTCTCAGCGCCGGCGCCGACGATTACGTGAGCAAACCGTTCGATCTCGAGGAACTCGTCGCGCGCCTCCGGACGCTCCTACGGCGCCCACGCATCGAGCAGAGCGAAACGCTGGCGTATCGCGATCTCACGATCGACGTGCTGAGCCGCACCGTTTTCCGCGCCAACCGGCGCATCGAACTCACGCAGCGCGAGTTCGATTTGCTTCGCGTCTTCGCCGAACGTGCCGAAGAGGTGCTCACGCGCTCGCAACTGCTCGACCTCGTATGGGGCATCGATCGCGACGTCATCCCGAATACGGTCGAAACGTTCGTCTCTTTCCTTCGCGCGAAGATCGACAGCGGAGAATCCGTCAAGCTGATCCAAACGCTGCGCGGCGCCGGGTACAGCTTGAAAGCGACCGCGCCGTGACGACGCGGCTCGCGCGCCGCATTCAAACGCTGGCGGCGGTGGAGATTGCGCTCGTGCTCGTCGCCGTGCTCGTCGCGAGTGCGCTGCTGGCCTTCGGCTTTTACGTTCGCTCGCTCTCGAACGAATTGGGCGGGACGCTCACGCAGTTGAAAGCATCGCTCGCGCACGAGCCGTTGCCGAACGCGCGCGCGGCCGGTGCGTTCGCCGCAACGCTGCTGCTGGGCACCGGCAGCGAAATCGTCTTCCTCGACGCCAACACGCGGGTGACGGTCTACCGCCGCCATCGAACCGACCCGCGGCCGACGGTTACGATGCGCGTGCGCGGCGATTTGTCGGGCGACCCTCGTCCGGTAGGGCCGAAGGCGCGCGTCGTCCTCGGCTTGGCCACCGCCTTCGGGCTTCAGCCGTTGTACGACCATGCCGGTAACGTGTACATCGTCGTCAGGAGCAACGACGCGACGCTCGTTTCGACGGTCAGCACGTTCCTCGTTCCGCTGCTCGTCGCATTGCTCGTCGCCGTCGCGTGCGGAATTCTCACCGCGCGCGTTCTCAGCCGTCAAGCGCTGCGCCCGCTCGACGACGTGACGAGCGCGTTGCGCCGCTTTGCCTCCGGAGACCTCACGCCGCAACTCATTGCCGCCGACGAGCGGCAAGAACTCGGCTCGCTGGCGGCCGCCTACAACGGCGCGATCGAACAGATGGAGCGCGCCTTCGAGGCGCGCGACCGCGCGAACGCCTCGATGCGCCAGTTCATCGCCGACGCTGGCCATCAGTTGCGGACGCCGCTGACCGTCGTGCAGGGATTCATCGCCATCTTGCGGCGCGGCGGTTTCAACGACCCCGGCGATCGCGAGCACATCCTCGATACGATGACCGATCAGAGCCGCATCATGGGATCGTTGATCGACAAACTGATTCTGCTGGAACGGTGGGAGACGCCCGAAACGCCCGCGCCCGCAGCGTCGATCGACGTCGGGACGCTGGTCGCCGATCTCGTCGCGCCGATTGCCGACGCGCACCCCGAGCGCACGTTTGTTTTCTCGACGCCGCCCGGAATTTTAGCGGCGATCGACCCGACGGAACTGGGCTACATCGTGACGAATTTGACCGACAACGCGCTGAAGTACGGCAAGGGCGAGATCGCGGTACGCGTCCAAGCGCGCGACGCGACCGCGATCATCGAAGTGGCCGATCAGGGTCCGGGGATTCCGGCGACCGATGCGACGCGCGTCTTCGATCGCTTTTATCGAGGCGCGCAGCGCGACGTCTCCGGCTCGGGGCTCGGCTTGGCGATCGTTAAACGGGCGGTCGAACGCGCGCGGGGTACCGTCGTGCTCGACAGCAGTCCGCACGGCTCTTGCTTTACGGTAGAACTTCCACTCGCAGCATAATGGAATCGATGAAGCCGGAAGAGTTGCTCGAGCGCGCGGACCGCGTTATCGTCTACGATATTCGCGGGAATCCCGACAATCGCCGAATTCCCGGATCGATTCGCGCAGAAGGCGCCGGGTTCGAAACCGGGGCCGACCTGCCGTTCGGTAAAGACGACGAGGTTGTGCTCTACTGCGGCAGCAGCAACTCGTGCAGCCGGATCGCGCGCACGCTACGTGAGCGCGGCTATCGCGCCGTGGAGCTCATAGGTGGTTAATAAAGCCTGGGTCGACGCCGGATTGCCGACCGAAGAGCGTTGCAAGGGTGACGCGGCCGGAATAAGAAGATGAGCGGCGATGAGAAAAACACTTCTTCGCGTATGCGCCGCCGCGCTGGCGGTATCGCTGCTTGCGGCCGCACCCCAGTCGACGCCTGAAAACGGCGGCGACGCCGCATACGTCACGCTCGCGCAGAACTACTATAGCGAGAGTTTTCGGCTCGACCCGATCGATGCCACCCAAGTGGGCGTGCACGACTACGACGATCGGCTCGGCGATTACTCGGCCGCGGGCACTGCCAAGCAGCTCGCCGCCGATCGCGAGTATCTGGCGAAGCTCGATGCGATCGATCCTTCCCAGCTTTCCGCGAGCGTCGCTCTGGACCGCACGCTGCTGGAAAACACTCTGCGCGACGATCTGTTGTTGAACGACACGCTCGCCCAATGGCGGCATAATCCCGACGACTACACGCAACTGGCCAGCGCCGCCGTCTTCGTCATCATGGCGAAAGACTACGCGCCGCTCGCCAAGCGCATGGCGTTCGCAATCGCGCGCGAACGGCTGATTCCGCACATGCTGAAGGAGGGCGAGGCGAACGTCACGTCCGTCGATGCGGTCACCCGCCGCATTGCGGCGGAAGACGCCGCGGGAGCCGTCGACTTCTTCAAGACGTCGGTCCCGCAGGCGTTCGCGCAGGTTGCCGATCCGAGCCTTCGGTCGCAATTAAAGGAGGCAAACGCGGCGGCCGTCACGGCCATGAACGCTTACGCGGCGTGGATCAAGACGCTCAAACCCAGCGGTACGTTTGCGATCGGTGCCGACGCGTATCGCAAACGCCTGCTCTACGAAAACGCACTCGACATGCCGTTGGACCAATACTTGGCCGTCGGCGAAAACGCGCTCGCGCAAACCCGCGCGCAGTTTATCGCTACGGCGCGCCGCATCAATCCGAAGGCCACGCCGCTTCAAGTCTATCTCTCGATTACGCACGTTCATCCGGCTCCCGGCGCGTTGCTCTCGACCGCACAGCGCGATTTGACGCGCCTGCGCGCCTTCGTCGAGTCGAAGCACATCGTAACGTTGCCGCCGAACGCAAACATCAAGGTCATCGATACCCCGCCGTTCCAGCGCGCGACGACGAGCGCCGCGGAGGACTCGCCGGGTCCGCTGGAGACCGTCGCGACGCAAGCCTACTACTACGTGACGCCCGTCGATCCGACGTGGTCGCATCGCCAGCAAGAAGAGTTCCTGGCGCAGTTCAACGATTTCGAGTTTCCCATCATTTCGGCGCACGAAGTCTATCCGGGACACTTCACGAACTTTTCGATCGATCGCGGGTTGGATCTGAGCCTCACGCGCAAACTTTCGGTCAGCTCGGAGTTTGCCGAAGGCTGGGCGCACTACAGCGAGCAGATGATGGTCGACGAAGGCTGGGGTAACGGCGATCCGCGGGTCCGTCTCGCTCAACTCGACGAAGCCCTCTTGCGTGAATGCCGTTACGTCGTCGGAGTGAAACTGCATACGGCCGGCATGACCCTCGAGCAGGCGGAGCATCTCTTCACCGGCCAGTGCTTTCAGACGCCGCAGGTCGCCGTCGAGGAATCGCTGCGCGGCACGCAAGACCCGATGTACGGCTATTACACGCTCGGCAAACTCATGATCCTCAAGCTGCGCAGCGATTACGAAAAGAAGGTCGGCAGCGCGTTCGCGTTGGAGAAATTCCACGACGAACTCCTCTCGCGCGGCGATCCGCCGCTGCCGCTGCTCCGGCCGTTCATCCTCGGCTCGAGCGACGACGGCAAACCCTTGTGATCGCTCGTCCGGAAGCGCCGTGAGGCCGATAGGCTCGTGCATCGCCGCGCTGGCGCTCGTGCTGCTAGCGCCGGCATGCGCGTCGTCGAGCGTCGGCACTCCGCCGGCGCCGCGCTCGTCGCCGGTCGCGCAGCCGCAGTGGCTCCTGACGAGCGATTGGCACTTCAATCCGTTCGACGATCCGAGACTCGTGCATCAACTGGTGAACGCGCCTGCAAGTCGCTGGCGCGCCATCCTCGCCACGTCGCCCAATCTTCCGAGCCCCTACTTCAAGGATACGAACTTCGCATTGCTCGAGTCGGCGCTGGCGGCAATGCGGTCGGTGCTGCCTAATCCGCCGGCGGTGCTCGTGGGAGGCGACACGCTCGCTCACCACTTCCGCGATACGTTCTTCGCACTGGAACCCCGGGCGCCCGAGTCCGAGTTCGAATCGTTCGTCGATAAGGATTTCGCGTTCGTCGCCGGGGAATTCGACCGGACGTTTCCCCAAGCGCAATTTCTGATCACCCTCGGCAACAACGACGGGTACTGCGGCAACTACAAGAGCACTCCGCACAGCCCGTTCTTGGCGCACATGGCGTCGGTGTGGGAACCGCTCGTGAATCGCAACGCGGCGGCGCCAAACTTTGCGCGCGACTTTTCAAACGCCGGCTATTATACGGCTTCCTTGCCGTCGCAACCGCCGATTCCCGCGATCGTGCTCAACAGCGTGTTTTGGTCGGCTCTCTACGAAAACGCGTGCGGCGTTCGCGGAAGCGACCCCGGCGCGGTCGAACTCGCCTGGCTCTCCGCACACCTCAATCGCGGCCACCGGCTGCTGCTCACGCACATCCCCTTCGGAATCGACGAGTATGCGTCGCTGAACAAGAACGAACCGGTACCGCTCTACAAAGTCGAATACACCCGGCGACTATTGTCGATTCTCGCGCGCAGGGGCGTCGCGCCGAGCGCCTTTGTGATCGGCCACATCCATCATGCGACGTTTGAGATTGCGCCTGCCGGCAGTGGACGGATCGGTGCGATGATCCTACCGTCCATCACACCGAGCCAAGGGAACAATCCGGCGTTCGTCACCGCAGTCGTCGATCCGTCCGGTCCGACGATCGTCGATGCGACGACGTACGCATTTCCGCTCGGGATCCCGTCGCCGGCGTGGGCGAAGCTCTACTCGTTCGACGACGCATACGGCCTCTCGGCATTCGACGCGCCCAATTTGCTGCGGCTCCAAGCGCGGATGGCGAGAAACGCCCAGCTGCGGCGGCGATTTTTCGTCAACTACAACTCGGCAAGCACGACCGCGACGCCGTCACCCGAGAAATGGCCGTGGTACTGGTGCGGCCACGTCCACCTCACGCCGCCGCCGTATGCGACATGCCTCGCGCGGCCCGACAACCGATAAGGAGACAACATGCCGAACATCACGCCGTTTTTGTGGTTCACGGGCCAGGCCGAACAGGCGGTCGACTATTACGTTTCGATATTCAAGAATTCGAAGGTCACCAACACGACGCGTTACGGCGAGGCCGGCCCGGGCGCGGCCGGCTCGGTGATGACGATCGATTTCGAACTCGACGGACAGGAGTTCATAGCGATCAACTCGCCGTCGGAATCGTCCGCGGCGCCCGGGGAGGATTTTTCCCAAGGCAAGATCGCGCTCTTCGTCACGTGCGAAACGCAGGCCGAACTCGACGCGCTTTGGGACAAGCTCTCCGAGGGCGGCGAGCAGCTGCCGTGCGGTTGGGTGACCGATCGCTTTGGGTTCGCGTGGAACCTCGTTCCTGCGGGACTCAGCGACGTGCTCGGCGGCGACGACCAAGAGCGCTCGCAACGCGCGATGCGAGCGATGCTCGAAATGGGGAAACTCGATATCGACGAACTGCGCCGCGCCTACAACGCGTAACGGCGCGAGGCCGCTAACCGCTCGGAAGGACGATTTTCTTCCCGTTAACCCACGTTTCCGAGACCCGAATGTCGCCGAGTTTCGCCGGATCGGTCGAAAGCGGATTGCTTTCGAGTAAGACGAGGTCGGCGTACTTGCCGGCGGTGAGCGAGCCGGTCTTGCCGCCGAGACCGCACTGCGCCGCGGCCGCGGTCGTCATGCCGGCGAGCGCAGCTTCCAACGGTACGCCTTCCGCCCCACCGACGACGGATCCGTCCGTCGAGCAGACTCGCGTCACGGCCGTGCCGATCTCGCGCAGCGGAGCGATCGGCGAGCACGGCGAGTCGCTATGGATCGTAAACGGAATGCCGGCCGCGAGGAAGTCGTGCGCGGGGTTGAACCGTTCGGCGCGCGGCGTTCCGAAGATTTGGTCGCGGTACGCCGCGCCGTAATAGTAGAGGTTGTTCATGAGGTGGCTCGGCTGCACGCCCATGCTTTTCATGCGCGCGATTTGACCGGCGTTGGCGAGCGTGCAATGCTCGATGCGGTTGATGCCCTCCGGCGGCGGGTTCGGTCCGTACGCCGCCTCGATCGCGTCGAGCGCGCGTTCCAAAGATGCGTCTCCATTACAGTGGATCGAGACCGGCCATCCGCTCGTCTTAACTTTGAGCACGAGGGCGTTGAGTTCTTTGGCCGTGTAGTTCGGGAGGCCGGTGGACGTGCTGTTGAGATACGGCTCCATCTGAAACGCGGTCAGTTGCTGCGGCGATCCGTCGGAAACGATCTTCACCGCATAAAACGACAGCAGCGTCCCCGAAATCTCCAGCGCCCGGGCACCCGGCTTTCCGTACGATGCGACGAATTGATTGGCCGCCTCCAAAAACTCGACGGCGGGACTGGCGCTGTAGCGCACCGGTGAATCGGTCATCACGATTTTGTAGCCTTCCAGGGCATCGGGCGTCGGCGCATAGGCGCCGGCTTCGTGCACCATCGTGATGCCGAGAGCGGCGCTCTGATAGAGAAACTTCGTGACGGCGCTCGAAACGAGCTCCATCGTCAGCTTTGGCATGCCCGCCATGAATTTGACGAGAGCGGGCGGTTCGAAGATCATACCGTTCAGGTTGCCGGCGGAATCTTTCCCGAAGTGGCCGCCGCCGGGCAGCTCGCCGGTCGACGCGGTCACGCCCGCGACTTTGAAGGCGGCCGAATTTCCGGTTGCCGAGTGCATGCTGACGTAGTAAACGAAGATCGGATGTTCCGTCGAGACGCCGTCCAGCTCTGCGAGCGACAAGTCCCCGCCCTGGAGAACGTTGTCGTAGTAGGCCGCGTAAATCCAGCGGCCGGCGGGAAGTTGCGATGCTTTCGCTTTGAGCTCGCCGAGGACGGCGGCTTTGCTCTTATACGTATCGTATCCGACGTTCAGCATTTGCGTGAGCATGATGCCGCCTGGGATCGGATGCTGATGCGGATCGATCAAACCAGGCATAAGGGTCCGGCCGTCGAGATTCACCCTCCGCGCGCTCGTGCCGGCGGCACTCGTAACGTCGTCCATCGATCCGACCGCGAGGATCGTTTTGCCGGCAAAGGCCACGGCTTGTGCCGAGCGTACCCGTTTGTCCATCGTGACGATCGGGCCGCCGTAGATGATCGTCGCCGGCTCCGCCGCGCGCACCCGGCTCGGAAAGCCGGCAGCGGCTACTCCCGCGGCGGCGGCCGAAGCGGCGAGAAAGCCCGTGCGCGTCATCTCCGTTCGATAAAAATTCCTGAGTCCAAAGGCATCACCCGTGCAGCCTAGGCACATGCATAACTCCTCCCGTCGTCTTCCTTACGGATTCGCGAACGAGGTTCGGCTCACCGCTCGACTCTAACGGCGGCCTAACGCGCGCGCGTCGCTCGCCGGCCATACTTTCAATCATGAGCGCGCGCTCGATCGCCGTCTGCGCGGCGTTGCCGGCGTGTCTCCTCGCCGCCTGCGGCGGCGGTGCGCCGCTGATGCCTCAACCCAATCCGGTGCTGCAACCGCAACGCTACCAGGTATGGCAGCGAATCGAGAACGCCGCGCGCGCGCCGCTCGACGTCGACTTCGTTCGCGCCGGCCGAGTCATGCGAGTCTATCAGCCCGATTGGGCGGGTCCGGTGCTCTTCGCACAGGGCGCGAAGCCGCTGCAGATCCCGAAGCATCGATTCCACATCGTCGAGGGGGAGTGGGTCGTTCCAGCCGCGCGTCCGACGATCAACTGCTCGAATCCCAAAGAACAGGTCGACGGGTCGTCGCTGTGGATTGCGCTCGACGGGTGGATGGCCACGTTCGTCGCGCACGTCAAGGGTAAGGACGGCAAATACCGCATCTACGACTCGAGCGACGTGCTGCAGGCGGGGTCCGAATCGGACGTGCACTGCTACCATGGCGGTCCGCTGAAAAACTATCCGACGTCGTCGTACTTCTGGATCGAATGGGACGGCGAAAAGAACATCGCCGTCACGCACCATTCGACCAATCTCGTCGTTAAGCCGGGCGATAAGATCTACGTGCGGATCGACGCCGAAACGACCGGGCCGCACGCATGGCGCGAGGCGACGCTCTACTTCGTGAACGAATCGACCGGCTTCTATCTCCCGCCGCGCACCTTCCATTCGCGATGCATCGATTGCGGCACGCCATATCAGCGGCCGGCGACGCTGTTCGGGAATACCGCGGAATGGATGGCCGAGGCGACCTTCTACAGCAGCGGCGACCGGCATCTGCCCAACACGCTCGACGATTTCGGAAAGGTCGAGATGACCGATGCCTTCACGACGGATCAAGACGGTGTCGCCTACGATCCGAGCCGTCCGAGGGATGCTATGCCGAACGTCGATTGGATGACGTGGGGCGGTACCCCGCTTCCGCAGAACGGCACGCTCTTGGCGTGCAGCGCGATCCTCGGACCACGTCGGATCACGTTCGCGCGGGCGCCGTACGTCATCGCGACCCCCGGACAGCAGGGGAACCTCGAGCCGAAGCCTCGGCACTGCAACTGAAGCGCCCGCGAGCGTAAAATTCCGCCGCCATGTCGAATTACGAAGCCTTCGTTCGACGTAAGGAATAGGACGCAGTTCAAACGAGAGGAGACAAGCATGCGTTTCATGGTGATCGTCAAGGCTACGCCGCAAAGCGAGGCCGGCGTTCTGCCCACAGCCGAAGAATTTGGCGCAATGGGCAAATTCAACGAGGAGTTGGCCAAGGCCGGTGTGATGCTTGCGGGCGAAGGCCTGCAGCCGAGCAGCAAAGGCGCGCGCATTAAGTTCGAAGACGGCGGTAAGACGACCGTCACCGACGGCCCGTTCGCGGAGACCAAGGAGCTCGTGGCAGGCTACTGGCTGATTCAAACGCGATCCAAGGCCGAGGCGATCGAGTGGATGTCGCGCGCGCCCTTCGATCCGGGGTACGAAATCGAGTTGCGGCGGATTTACGAAGTCGAAGACTTCGGCGACAACGTGACGCCGGAACTTCGCGAGAGCGAAGCGCGTCTGCGGTCGCAGCTTGAGGCTCGATAACGAGCGCCTAGCCGCGATCTGGCGCATCGAGTCGCCGAAGCTCGTCGCGTCTTTGATGCGGATGGTGCGCGAACTCGGCGCGGCCGAGGAGTTGGCGCAAGATGCGTTCGTTGCCGCGCTCGCACAATGGCCCGTGGAGCGCATTCCGCGGAATCCCGGCGCTTGGCTGAATGCCGTCGCCAAGCGCCGGGCCGTGGACCGGTTGCGTCGCGATACCGGCTCCGTTCGCGTGCAGCACGTGCCGCCCGACGAGATCGAGGCCGGCGCGCCCGACCCCGGTTTCGATGCGGTCGACCGGGAGATCGACGACGATCTCCTTCGCCTCGCCTTCATCGCTTGCCATCCGGTGCTTTCGCGGGAGGGACGCGTCGCGCTCACGTTGCGATTGCTCGGAGGGCTCACGACGACTGAGATCGCGCGCGCGTTCCTCACCTCCGAGGCGACGGTCGCACAGCGCATCGTGCGTGCCAAGCGGACGCTGGCGCATGCGCGCGTGCCGTTCGAGGTGCCCGGCGAAGGGGAACGCCGCGAGCGCTTGTCGTCGGTGCTCGAGATCGTCTACTTGATCTTCAACGAGGGCTACGCGGCGACGTCGGGGCGCGACGTGCTGCGTCCCGAGCTCTGCGACGAAGCGATGCGCGTCGCCCGCGTGCTCGCCGGGTTGATGCCGTTCGAAGCGGAGGCGCACGCTCTGGTCGCGCTGATGGAACTTCAAGCGTCGCACGCGAGCGCCCGCGTCGATGAGCACGGTGCGCCGGTCTTGCTCGCCGACCAGGACCGAACGCGGTGGGACGGCGTGTTGATTCGTCACGGCCTGCGCGCGCTCGAGCGCGCACGGGCGATCGGCGGATACGGACCCTACGCGCTGCAGGCCGCAATCGCCGCCTGTCACGCGCGAGCGGTAACGTTCGCGCAGACCGATTGGGCACAGATCGTGGCGCTGTATGACGCGCTCGCGGAAGTGCAGCCGTCGGCGGTCGTGGATCTCAATCGCGCCGTCGCCGTCGGGATGGCGTTCGGGCCCCAGGCAGGGCTCGACCGCGCCGACGCGTTACGGCGCGAGAGCGTGCTTCGCGAGTATCATTTGCTTCCGGCCGTGCGCGCGGAGTTTCTCGAACGTCTCGGCCGCTTCGCCGAGGCGTGTGCGGAGTTCGAGCGCGCCGCGGGTCTCACCGGCAACGAGCGCGAGCGAACGCTATTGTTCGAACGCGCCGCCCGCTGCCGGATTTCCTGACTTGCTACGGGTTTTTGGTGCAGGTCTCGGTGACGCGAACGACCCGTCCCGACGTTTCGGTGAACGACGTCGTCATCGTTTTCTTCGTATCGCTGACCTTCGTAAAGACCTCCGGCGCATACGAGGCGATGTCGGGAGCCTTACTCTGAATGACGTACGTGTAGCTTTTCATGGAGCCGCTCGGATGCGCTGCCGTCGCAATCGCGAAGTTGCCGCGGTCGTCGGTGACGATGCGGACCCAAACCTTGGCATAGGGATCGTATGTGTACTTCGTTTCAAAAAGGAAATCGCGTGGAATCCACGATGCCTTGTGTACCGTCGAGCGGCGCAGCAACCAATAGCCGGACGGATCCATCGAGTAGACTTCGGTCGTCGTGTACGGGCCCGGGCGCCGCGCACTGAGATCGCTGCACGTCCACGTCCCAATGAGAAAACGCATCGACGAAAAGTCGGGCTTCGGTGACTGGGGGATTGGCGTGCCTTCGACCGCCGGAGCGGCCATTGCGGACGTGCCCGCGGCGAGCGCCAATGCGACGAGCGCCCCGTAAAAACGAAAAAGCCTTGGCATCATTCAAAACGCCTCCTTTGTGAGAGGCGACCTTCGGAGATATCGACGCTCTTCCTGGCACGATGGCGGCGTGCGGCGTTTAGAAGGAGCAGCACCGAACGAAGGCGGAAACCCAACGCTGGAGGATCGATGCGATGCTCGCTGTCGGCGTCGCCGGTCGCAACCGATTGGTTGTGCTCGGCGTGATTCTCATATCCACGTGCACGGCCCTTACGGGCTGCCGTTCAACGCTGTCCTCATTCGCACCGCCGGGACAGCCTCTGCCGCAGTCCGGTTCGCCCGATTCTGGAATCGTCGCGGCGATCGTTCACGTGCGCGTGCCCCTCTCGCAATCGAAGGTCACATCGGTGCGCATCGCGGATTCGCTCTATGGCACCGCACCGATCGGAAAAGCGCAGCAGTTCGCTCCTTCGAGTTGCCAGAAGGTCCGTGAAGAGCACGTGTGTACCGCGACCTTCAACGCGCCGGTCGCCGTCAACGAAATCCAAGTCGACGCCTATGCCGGCGACTCGAAAACCGCAGGTGGGACGTTCCCCGTCGACGTGACGTCGAAAGGCGGCACCGGCAGCGCCGTGATCGGTGCGAAGATCGCATCGCTTTCGATCGAACCGTTCTTAGGAGATTCGCTGCCGGTTTCGCAGAGCGAAGGTGCGTGGATCGTCGCGCTAGACTCGCAGCACTCCGCAATCATCGGTACCTACGACCCGGCCATCACGATCTCGGCAACGGGCTATTTGACCGTCGCGCCGGGCACCTTGCAGTCGTCGGCCGATGAAGAGAGCCTGCGGCTTGCGTGGAAACCGGGCTTTCACGGAGGTTCCAACGCTACACTGAAGGCCGTTTCCGGTACGAAGAGTGTTTCGCTCGTGATCGAACCGGGGAGCGGCGTCGTCACATTTCGCACGACTCCGGACGTTCAGAGCTTCAGTCCGGGTACCGTCGCGGTAGCGCCCGGAACCAACGGCTACGTCTATTTCGCGCTGAACGACAACGACGGCTGCGCCGGCAGCAACTGCAAGACGCAGCTGTGGCGTTTCGATCCGGTTCACGAAAAGTTCGCTCACGTTGCGTTTCAAGCCGCCTCCGGCATCAAGGAAATGTATTTTGCCACCGATGGGTCGCTGTTGATGTCCACGTTCCAGACGGTAGGCCCTCAGTACGGAGACTTGCCCATCGTCCTTCTGCGGCCGGGCACGTTTTCCGCGCAGTATCTGGAGGTATTGCCGTCCGACGTCGACCAGGCATCCGGATTCGTCGAAGATGCTTCGGAAAATCTCTGGATCAGCCGTTGTGGGAGCCACGCCTGCCAAGGATCGGCAGCGAACCCGAACGTCGTCTTGACACCGACGGATGGATCGGAAGGATACGTGATCGGAGGTGCGAGTCTGCCCGCATCGTGCGCAAACTTCGGCTCGGGGCAGCTTTCCGTCGGCGACATCGGACACGAAGGCGGTGCGTTCTACGTCGTGGGCCGCAGCGATTCGACGTCCTCTGCGGCAGCCTTATGGCGCGTGACGCAGACGTCGAGCGGCTCTATCTCTGCGTCCTGCGCAGGCGTGCCGGCGAACTTCGATCCGTCACCATATTTCGCGCCGGTCGACGGAAAACTCGTCTTCGGCGTCGGCGGAAGTACGAGCGCGGCGCACGGCTTTTACAAGTTGGCGAATGGTTCGGTTTCAATCGACGCGAAGCCGCGCGGAACCGCCGTGCGTGTTTCCGCGCACGACGGCGTGGTTTATTACGTCGCCAACGGAGCCGACTCGGCGTTCAAAGGCTTGGGCGCCTATCGCCCCGGTAGCGGAGACTGGAACGTCTTTCCGGTGGTTCCGTTCTCCGGCACGCAGCCGTCCACGGGCGACGGCGTAGCGGCCGTCGACGGAGGAGCGTGGTTTACGTATGCCGGCTCGTGCGGTAAAAGCAACGGCGTCTGCCTCGGACGAGCCGTCTTCTTACCGCCATTTGCCGTGGTCCCGCAGATGAACCTCGGCACGATCACGAAGGGTCAGAAGAAGGGTTTCGGCGTCTTTGCCGATCCGCGCTCGAGCAAGGCGGATGCGGAGCCGTTCAACGTTCACAGCGGTCCGTTTATCGTGCAATCGCATAATCCGACCGTTTGCAAAGTAGCAGTGGTCGCGCCGTGGTCGTTTACCGTCGAAGGATTACGGGCGGGTCCATGCCCGATCACGGTTTCGAATAAGGCCCAAACGGTGAACGTCGTTACGAACGTTCGCTGACGGTCTCCGGCGCTGCGGCTCGGGCGAGCGCGTCGCTCGCCGTCATGCGTTCGCCCCGGCGAAGCAGTTCGTCGAGGTTCGGAGCGACGGCGCCTTGTTGGAGCAGCGCCATCAGCCGCTCGTGCGACGCGCGCTCGGTGTGTTCTCGCACGAATCCGCTCCCGTCGAGCGTCTTTTGCACGTATCCTTCCAAGAGCGCCGCCGTTTCGAGATCGCCGGTCAACGCGAGCGCGCAGGCTTCGTGCTCGAGCGCGATGGCGGCGAAGGCGCTCTCCGGGTCGATCGTTCGGTAAAACTCGAGTGCACCGGCAGCGGCGCGCCGCGCGGCATCGGCATCGCCGGTTGCGGTAAGATAGCCGGCCAGATTGCGCATGAGGCTTGCCCATATTCCGCGGTCCGGCAGACGCTCGGCTCGCGGCAAGACGCCGTTGACCGTGCGCACGGCTTCCGCCGTCTCACCACGCTCGTGCTCGATCTCGGCGAGTCCGAGCGCCGCCGTCACCGCGCCCAAATCGTTGCCTTTCGATTCGTATATGGCGAGAGCTTCGGCGAAGCAGCGTGCTCCCGTCTCGAGATCTCCGGCGATCGACGCGATCAAGCCGCGAGCGTGCAGGCCCTGCAGCGTACGGCGTGGCGTCGGCGGCGCGACGGCTTCGGCTTCGTCGAGCGCTTCGAGCGCTTCATCGAATTTGCGTGCGTGCGCCATCACGTCGCCGTACCGAAGCAGGCAGTCGGCGAGTATCATGGCGTCGCCCGACGTTCGCGCATACGCCAACGAGCGCAGCGCGGCGTCGGTTGCGGCGGCGTTATCGCCGATGCGGCTCGTGAGCAGCGCGATCCGTTCGCAGACGCACGCGAGCCGCGCCGGATCGTCCTCGTCAATGCGCTCGGCCAGGTCGCGGGCGCGCCCGATGGCCTCGCGATGCAAGCCAAGATGATCCCACAACCGCGTCGCAAGGAAAAGCTCGGCGGCGCCTGAAGCGTCGTCGCGGCGGATCGCCCAGTCGAACGCGGCACGAGCCTCCTCCAACTCGATCGCGAGAAGCGTGACGCCGGCGCCCGAGAGCGTTGCTTCGTATTCGTGGCCGGCAGCTCGAAAGAGTTCGGTGAGATAGTCGAGATGCGCGCGAAAGAACGTCTCGGCTTCCCCGTCGCGTTCCAGGCGCTCGCGCGCATACGCGCGGGTCGATTCCAACAGACGATAGCGCGGCACCGTTCCGCCGAAGTCTGCGACGACCAGGGACTTGTCGATCAGCGAGCCGAGCAGATCCATCACCTCGGCGGAGTCGAGCGGCGCGCCGCAACAAACGGCGACGGCGCCGTCGAGCGAAAAACCGTCGGCAAAGACGCCGCATCGACGGAAGAGCGCCCGCTCTTCCTCTTCGAGTAAGTCGTAGCTCCAGTCGATCGTCGCTTGCAGCGTCTGCTGGCGCGGCAGCGCATCGCGGCGACGATGGGAGAGTACGCGAAATCGCGCGTCGAGATGATCTCGCAGTTGCCGAACCGACAATACGTTCGTTCGCGCCGCCGCGAGTTCGATCGCCAGCGGAATGCCGTCGAGTCGCCGGCAGATTTCACTCACAACCGTTTCGTCGCCGGACGCGAGCGAGAATTGGGGATTGACGGCATGGGCGCGATCGATGAAGAGCCGCATGGATTCGGCGTCGTTCAAAGACGGGAGCCGGTACGTGCGCTCGCCGCCGATTCCGAGCGGTTGCCGGCTCGTCGCGAGTATCGCCATGCCGGGACAATCGCGTAGGAGCGCGGCGGCCAGCGCCGCGACGCCCCCCACGAGATGTTCGCAGTTATCGAGGACGAGCCGCAGCCGCGACGTCGCCAGCGCCTTGGTCAGCGCCGCCACCGGATCGCCGGTGGCCGGAAGCGTCACGCCGGCTCGGGCAGCGACGGCACCGGTGACGAGCGTCTCGTCGCCCAGCGGCGCCAACTCCACGAACGCTACCGGCACCCGCGCGTCGGAAGCGATCTCTTCGGCGATTCGCAGCGCGCAGCGCGTTTTTCCGACACCGCCGGCACCCAGGATCGTAACGAGACGCGACGCGTCGAGCGCGTTGCGAATCTCGGCGAGTTCGCGATCGCGACCCACGAACGATGCGACTTGAAGCGGCAGCGCGTGCTCCGCAACCGGCGCCTCCACGTCGCGCGCGGGTTCCGCGATGCTCTCACCGAGAAGCCCACGCAGGTAAACGGCGAGTTCTCCGGCGCTGCGTTCGAGTGGCTGCGCGGTCGCATCGAACCAGTGCACCGAACGAACGTAGAACTCGAGGTCGGGCGACGGAGGCACGTCTTCGATGCGGAACGGGAGGACGATCTTTCCCCGGTTCGACGCCAATTCGATTTCGTTGAGCACGGCGCGCGAACCGTTCGAGTTGGACGAGAGAATCAGCAGAACGACGCGGCTCGCGTCGATTGCCGCGACGAGCTGACGCGCGTACGGGATCCCCGGTTTCGGATCGCGCGGAGCGATCCAGCAACCTATGCCGGCGCCCTCGAGCGCGGCGCAGACCGAGGCTGCCGCGCGCGCATCCTCGGACGAGTGGCAGATGAAGACCGGCGCTACGACGATGCGAGCGCTCGTAGTTTCGCTTCGCCGGCTTCGGCCAGCGCCTTGAGGTCGGTGTAGGTCGCGTATTCGGCGGCGGTCGGACGCGCGTAGGCGCCCTCGAGCGAGTTCATCAAGAACGCGAGCTGCTCGCGAATCTTCGTCGGGTGGAGCACGTCGGCTTCACTCGAGTGGATGTCGAGCTGCACGAGCTGTGCGATCTCCGCGTCGAGTTGCGTGCGCTGCGCCGGCGGGAGTTTCGCGGCGGCGGTCATCGCGGCGTAAATTGCCCGATCGAGGCGGTCGATCGTTGCGAGAATCTGCGTTTCGAAAGCCAGCCGTGCTTGCAGGTCGCCGGGAGCCGGATGCAGCCGCGGATCGAGCTGCACCGTCAGCGGTGCCTGGAGTTTCTGGGTGCCGTACTGCAGCACCACGTCGTACTTGCCGGGAAGGACGGTCGGCCCGTCGGCCGTGTCGGGGAAGTCGTCGGTGAACTGCGCGCGGAATCCCGGAAAATCGTAGCCCGGCGCGTAGCGCAAATTCCACCGGAAGGCGTTCATGCCCGGCTGCATTGCGGTGAGATCGGTCAGCTGGCGCGCGCTCTGCTGGGCTGCGTCGAGATTTGCTTCCTCCTCGGGCGTCAGCTCCTTCTCTTTCTTGGGCTTGAGGTGAAGCGCGAACGCACGTACGACAGTTCCCGCCGCGTCGTAGAACGTCAGGGTCGCCGGCGTGCGACCGTTGTAATCGGGCGGTAAGTTAAAGAAGACCGTCGCGCCGTATTCCGGATTTTCGCCGGTGTTGTCGCTCTCGAACTCGCCGGACCCGTAGGAGTTCGTAAGCCAGGCGATCTCCGGGCCAAAGATCTGCGCGTTCGCAACGGAGTAGGCCGACTGCCGCGCGAGTTGCTCGAGGAGCGCGACGTTGTCGAGAATCCAGAAAGCGCGGCCGTGCGTCGCCGCAACCAGTTCGCCTTCACGCGCGTCGACGGCGAGATCGCGCACCTGCACGCCCGGCAGATTCAGCGTCAACGGCTGCCACTGCGCGCCGGCGTCGAGGCTTACGTACGCGGTACTGCGCGTCCCCGCGAAGAGCAAGCGCGGTTCGCGCGGATCTTGGCGAACGGCGAAGACGTACTGGTCGGCGGGCAGCCCGCCGGCGATCGCCGTCCAATGCGCGCCGTAGTCCGTCGTTGCGTAAACGTAGGGATGGTAGTCGTCCCACATATAGCGCGAAGCGCTGAGAAACGCGGCTGCCTTGTCGGTATGGGAGGGTTCGATCGAACTGATCTGCGCCCACTGAGGAAGTTGCGGGGGCGTAACGTCCGTCCAATGCGCGCCGTGATCTTTGGTCACGTGCACGAGTCCGTCGGCCGAGCCCGCCCAGAGCACGCCCGCGTCGAGTGACGACGCAGCGAGCGCCGAAATGTCGGGAAACGTTTCGGCGCCCGTTTGATCGTTGTCGATGGGGCCGCCGCTCGGTCCTTCCGTGCTGGGATCGTTGCGCGTGAGATCGGGACTGAGGATGCTCCACGTTTGTCCGTGATCGAGGCTCGAGAAAACGACCTGCGACGCGACGAGCAATTCGTGCGGATCGGCGGGAGAAAAAAAGATCGGATGCGTCCATCCGAAGCGGTACTTCGTCTCGCTCGACGCGGCGCCCGACATGTAGCGCGGCCACGGGCTGACGTTCTTGGCGTTGCCGGTGATGCGGTCGAGGCGGACGAACGAACTGTAGTAGCCGCTGCCGTAGGTCACCGCCGGATCGCCCGGTTCGGGTGCGACGAACGTGCTCTCACCGAGCGCGACCTCGTGCCAATCGCCGCGCCGGATGCCGCCGATCGCGGCGCTCGCGCCCTCATAGGCGCCTTCATCCTGCGATGCGCCAAAGACGTGAAACGGGAACTGATCGTCGATCGCGACGTGGTAAAACTGTCCGGTGGGTTGATTCTGTTCGGAACTCCAATGATCGCCGTCGTCGACCGTGACGGTCGCTCCGCCGTCGTTGCCAACCAGCACGATGTTCGAATTGCGCGGATTAATCCAGACGATATGGTTGTCGCCGTGCGGCGTGTCGAGTTCGGTGAAGGTTTTGCCGCCGTCCTTCGTCCGGTACACGCCGTCGACTTGCGGCGCGTAGGCGATCTGCGGGTTGTTCGGGTCGACGTAGATGGCGATGTAATAGAAGGCGCGCTGACGCAACTTCATCTCGGCATTGACGCGCTTCCACGTCGCGCCGGCGTCGTTGGAACGGAAGACGCCTCCTTCGCGCGCCTGCACGATCGCATAGACGATCCGCGGATCGCTGGCCGCAACCGACACGCCGATTTTCCCCAGCAGGCCGCGCGCGAATCCGGGATTCGTCGAGATCTTCGTCCAGTGCGCGCCGCCGTCGTTCGTCTTGTACAGCGCGCTTCCCGAGCCGCCGCTGGTGAGCTTCCAGGGTACGCGTTGTGCCTGCCACATCGCGGCATAGACGACGCGCGGGTCGTGCGGATTCATCGACAACGAGACGCCGCCCGTCTTTTCGTCGACGAACAGCATTTTGCGCCACGTTTTTCCGCCGTCGGCCGTCTTGAAGACGCCGCGATCCGCGTTCGGTTTGAACACGTGGCCCATCGACGCCACGTAGACGACGTTGGGATCTCGCGGATCGATGACCATGTCGGCCGTCATGTGCGTATCGCGCAGTCCCGCATACGACCAGGTCTTGCCGGCATCGGTGCTCTTGTAGATGCCGTCGCCGGTGTCGAAATCGCTGCGAATGTCGGCTTCGCCGGTGCCGGCGTAGATGACGTTCGGATTCGACGGCGCCACCGCCAGCGCGCCAATCGGATCGGCGGTGCCGGGGATCTTGCCGTCCGTCAGGTTCGCCCAGTGCTGGCCATAGTCGGTGCTCTTCCAGACGCCGCCTTCGACGCCGCCGAAGTAGAAGAGGTTCGGCCGGCCGGCGACGCCCGCGACCGCGACGGCGCGGCCGCCGATGTAGGGGCCGATGTTGCGCCAGCTCAGTTTGCCCATCAACTGCGCAGCGGGGGAGGGCGCGGCTGCCGCTCCGGCGAGCGGCATGGCCAAGAACGACGTTACGGCGAGTGCGGCGAAGAGGCGCATCATATGACGTACATCAATCGCACGCGGGCGGCGCTCCTGCCGCGCTGCATCGGAGGCTGAGGACCCATGTGCCGCAACATCAAGACGCTGCATAACTTCTCGCCGCCGGCGACCGACGGCGAGATCCGCGCCTCGGCGCTGCAATTCGTGCGCAAACTCTCGGGCTTCGCGAAGCCCTCGCACGCCAACGAAATGACCTTCGAACGGGCCGTTGAGCGCGTCTCCGAGGCGGCTCGCGATCTACTCGCGGAACTCGTCACTCAGGCGCCGCCGCGCGATCGCGACGTCGAAGCCGCGAAGGCGAGGCAGCGCGCGCGGGAGCGATTTCCCGCTACTGCACGGTGACGGCGACGGCCTTCGATGCAAGGCCGTTCGCGACGACTTGGAGCGTGCTCGCGCCGGTCTCCATGGTTGCGGGAACGTCGAAGTGCGTCGTGACGATCAGCGAGCCGGTCGCCACGCCCATCGACGAGTGGTCGTGCGTTCTGGCGTAGAACACGTGACCGGTCGCCTTGTTCGTGATACGCACGAGCGGATAGTTGGTCGCGTTTTGAAACTCGTCGCCGAACGCCATTGCCTGCGACAGCCCGTTGAACTGCTTTCCGGAGATCGTGTAGCTTTGACCGCGCGCGAGCGTCTTCGGCACGTTCGTCACCTTCGGCAGCCACGACGATTGCGGTGACCCCGAGGGCGTATAGAGGCCGACGCTCGAGTACCCGAGGATCATGACTTGACCGGTCGGCAGCAGGAGCGGCGCGCCGAACGCGCTTCCTTTCTGAGTCATCGTCGTTCCGTTGAATTCGTAAAGTTCGCCGCTGACCCCGAAGACGAGAACGTTTCCGCTCGGCAGGAGGGCCGCGAATGAGTCTCCGGCGTTGTCGTTGCCCGGAAAGTCCGGACCCTGCGTCCAGCTTCCGCCGCTGCCCGAGGGATGGAAGACCGCGGTGTGTCCGGGACCGTAGCCGGTGGTGCCCGACCCCGATCCGGTCGCAAAGACGGTGCCGTCGGGACGCAAGAGGGCCGGGCCGATCTCGCCCGGCGGGAGATAGCAGTCTTTCGGCTTGGGTCCGTACTGGAGACACTCGTGGTAAGGCGACGGCGAGTGCAGGTCGACGATCGTCGAACCGGCGCTCTTCCACTGTCCGGTCGACGGATTGTAGCGTTCCGAATTGGGCGCGTTCTTGACGTCGGCGGTGAGAATCGTGCCGTCGGGAAGCAGCGTCCAGCCCTCCTCGGAGTTGAAGTCGGATTTCCCGGTATTGCCGAGCTTCGTCCACTTCAACGTCGTCGGATCCAGTGCGGCATCCTGATGCGTGAGCTTTTGACCGACGACGAACCGCCCATCGGGCAGCACGCTCGACGGCGAATCGCCGATGAAACCCCAGCCCTTGGGATGACCGAGCGCGGTCCACGCGCTCGTCACCGGATCGTAGACGGCGCCGAGGTTCGTCAGCTGCAGATCGTACTGACCCGGCGTGTTGTACTCACCGCCGCTGATTACGAGCCGGCCGTCGGCGAGAACCGCAGATGCAAAAGCGCTCGGCGCGTATCCCGTCTGAAGCGATCCAACCTGTTTCCACGTGCCGTCGGAGTATCCGCCGTTGGCGTCGGGCGTGTACTTGTACCAAGTGTTTCCGGCGTAACTCTGTGCAAGCACGGTGCCGTCGGTCATCAAGAATGCCATCTGCATGCCGGTAGGCGGCTGGCTCGCGAGTCTCGCGAGACCATAATGCGTGGCGTGTCCGCGCAGATTACCTGCGGCTTGGGAGGGCGTCGACGGCAGCAGCGATCGGTTTCCGGAGCAGCCCGTGAAGCCGAGCGATAGGGCCGCGGCGCACGCAACGAATGCGAAGCCGTTTCGAGAGCGAAACACGCGACATGACCTCCGAATTGAGAGCGTGAGGAAGAAAACGGCCGATATGGAAACCGGCGCGATTGGCTGCCGGGCCGTTCGCCTCCGAATGCGGTGGACCCTCCGCTACGACGTTGGAAGTGCGGCGGCCGAAGGAGGATCGCGATCGTGAAAAGGCGAGCGTTTGCGTTCGTTGCGTGCGTACTCGCGATGAGTGCGCGTCCCTGCGTCGCGCAAAACGCGACCTTGCATCCTCCCGGCGCACTCGTAGCGGCGCTTGGAGAACTTAGCCAAGCCGATTCACTCGCTGCGCTCCCCGCGCCGATTCGTGCGGGCACGTTCGCTTTACCGGGAGGCGAAAAGGCGGGCGGTTGGGTGCTTGCTGAGCCGGGCGGAAGATGGAATGCCACCGACGTGGTCGTCGACACGTCGTTGCCCGGTCGACGAATGATCGTCGCGCTTTGCGATGCGTCGGCATGCGCCCTCAGTTACGAACGCGGCGGAATCGCACACGTCTACTTCGTTGCAGCGTTCGTTCGCGACGGCACGTCGTGGAAAATGAATTGGCTCGCGCAGGGAAACCGGCCGGTTTCCACTGCGAATGCCGTCACGGCGCTGCTTCGGACGCGCTCGGTGCCCGGCTACCAAGACGACGCGCATCCCGGACGCGACTACTAACCGCTCGCGCTACTTGACGGAGATCGTCGCGCGCTCGACCTCCTGTTCGCCCGCCGTGTTGCGCGCGATGATGAAGAGTTCGTAGGAACGAAGCCGCGATAACGCGGGCATTTCGAGCACGAGCGTGTGAAATCGAAAGGAGCCGGGTGCGACGTGCGCGCTGTTGATTGAAAACGCCGCCGTTCGCACCTCGACCGACGCGACGTTCGTGCTCGCGACGATCGTGCCGTCGAACCACATGCCGGGCCGCAGCGTGAGCGTCGACATCCAAACGCGCACGATGTGCGGCGGCGCATTGGGTGGTCTCACCGGCGCCTTCGGACGTGCGGGTTCGCGAGCGGCGACGATGAGATTCGCCGGCGGCGTAAGCGGCTTGGATTCGCATGCGGGCAGCGATGCGAACAGTGCAGCGAACAACAGCGGAAGGGGTTTGCGAACGAGCCGGAAAGCGGGCCGCATGCGGGGACAGAGCATCGAACTCGAGCGAACCCCCCTTCCTCGTCCAGAGCGGCTCGGTGCGCCGAGCCTGCTCGATTGGCTCATCACGCTGGCCGTTACGTGGACGATGACCGGTTTGTTCATCGACGCGCACGAACACCTCTTAGCGACGGTCGACACCTTTCTCAATCCATGGCACGGCGTCATGTACAGCGGGGCGGCGTTCTCCGCGGGCGTGCTCGCCGTCACCGCCGCGCGCAATCGCCGCCCCGGGCAGTCGCTGTGGGAAGCGGTGCCGAGCAGTTATCGCCTTAGCGTCGTCGGCGTCGCCGGGCTGCTGCTGGGAGGCGCGCTCGATTCCGCGTGGCACGCGGTCTTCGGATTCGAGCACCAACTCGATCTGCTGCTGAGCCCGCCGCACCTGATTCTCCTCACCGGCCTGTTCTTCTTGGCGGTCGGACCGGTGCGCAGTGCCTTGGCGCGTCCGCCGGCGACGCGCCTGGTCGACCAGCTGCCCATGCTCGTTTCGATCGGCCTCGCCTTTCACGTCATTCAATTCGTGATGCAGATCGGATTCTACCCGGAGGCGCTGCTGCGCGATCGCCCGCTTTCGCAGAGCCAGTTTCACGACGAGCAGTTCGTGCTCTCGGTGTTCGTTTTCTACAAACAAGCACTCGAGATGATGATCGTCGTTTGGCAGAGCCTCTTGCTGGCGGCCGCAACGCTGTATCTCGCAGCGCGGACGACGCTACGATTCGGCGCGCTGGCGGTGGTTTGCGTCGCAGAGAAGCTTTGGGTCGGCGGCGAGCTGTCGAACGAGATCAAGCTGTTGCTGCTGATCGTTCTGGCCAGCGTCGCCGCAGGATTGCTCGGCGACGTGGTGATCGCCCGATTCAAACCGTCGCTGCGGCGTGAAGGCCCGCTTCGCCTCTTGGGATTCGTAGTGCCGGCGGGATATTTGGGGGCGTACTTCGTTTTCGCGCTGCCGCTTTTCGGCGGCACGTGGTGGGACGATAGTTTCCTGTTCGGCTCGATCGCCTTAGCGGGCATCGCCGGCGTCTGCGTCGCTCAACTGCTCATCGGCGGATTTCAGGCGCGCTCCAATTGAGGCTCCGTCCGGTCGCGTACGCGCTCGCGCTCGGTACCATCGCCGTGCACGTTGCGTTCAATCACCGCTTCGGATACTATCGCGACGAACTGTACTTTATCGACTGCGCGCGCCACCTGGCGTGGGGATACGTCGATCAGCCGCCACTCGCTCCGCTGCTCGCCTGGCTGACCGCCCCGCTGGGCTACGCGCTGTGGGCGCTGCGTCTGCTGCCCGGCGTGCTGGCCGGCGTTACCGTTCTGCTCGCGTGCTGCATCGCGCGCGATCTGCGCGGAAACGGCTTCGCGCAAGCCTTGACCGGCTTAACCGTCGCGGTCGCGCCGGCGTTTCTTGGATTGGGATACGCACTTTCGACCGAAGTGCTGTCGCCGGTTGCCTGGACGGCGCTGATTTATTTGGCGATGCGGCTGGTAAAAACGCGCGACGAGCGGCTCTATCTTGCCATGGCGGCGGTTGCGATCGTCGGACTGTACGCGAAATATTCGATCGCGGCATGCGTGCTGGCTTTGGCGGCGGGTTTGGCACTGACCGGCGGCGCAAAGCTGCTCGTTTCACGGTATTTGGCCGCCGGGGTCGCGCTCGTCGTTGCGGCGCTTCTGCCGAATGCGATCTGGCAAATCGCGCACGGGCTGCCGATGCTCGGCGTTCTTCACGGCGATCAACTCAACCGGCACGCTCTCGCTAACGGCGTGGCCGACGAATCGGCGAACCTCGCAATCAATGCCGGCTATTTCGTTGCGACGCAGATCGCGTATCAGAATCCGTTTTACCTGGTCGTATGGATCGCGGGCCTCGTCGTCCTCGCTCGCGGAAAGGCCGAAGCCGAGTTTCGCTTCATTCCGGTCGCCTACGCACTCTTGGTCGGCGTCATCGTCGTCTCGATCGGACGCGGATACTACATGGAGGGATTCTATCCGGCGCTCTTCGCCGCGGGATCGGTCGGTATCGAACGTTTTTTTGCGCCGCGTCCGCCCTGGTGGCGAGCGGGAGTTCTCACGGTCGCCGCCGTTACGGGCGCCGTCTTCGCGCCGCTCGCGCTGCCGGTTTTGCCGCTGCCCGCATACATGCGATATGAGATTGCGATCGGCTTGAGCCGTCCGGCGCCGCCCGACGGACGACATCATCTGATCAATCCGTTGTATGCCGACCAGCTCGGCTGGAAGGCAATGACGCAGACGGTGGCCGGCGCGTATTGGGCGCTTCCCGCGCGGCTGCGGCCGCAGACGGCGATCTTCGCCGATCGGTACGCGTATGCAGCCGCGATCGATTTTTACGGACCGCCGCTCGGATTGCCGCCCGTGATCAGTCCGAACAACTCGTATTATCTGTGGGGAACGCGCGGCTACAGCGGCCGCTCGGTTTTGGCCGTCGGAGCGACGGACTATGCGCTGCTTCTGCGCTCCTTCGGCAGCGTGGTTCAAGTCGCCGTCTATCGCAACGACTATCGCTGGATTCTCGAAGGTCCCTTGCCGATCTATCTCTGCACTCGGCCACGAGCCCCGCTGGCGGTGATGTGGCCCACGTTCAAGTATTATGGCTTGTAGCAAGGATTGACGCGCGCTCGCGATTTATCACCTAGGGTGTCTTCATTCTTACGTTTTGTTCGCTTTGGTCTTCTAGCGGCGAGCGCGTGCATGCTCGTAACGGCGTGCGGCGGCGGCGGCGGCGGATCCTCGCCCTCTTCGGGCCCGTTACCGCCGCTGCCGCCGGCGACCAAGGGCAAGTATTTCACGCACGTCGTGATTCTCGTTCAAGAGAACCGCACGTTCGACAATCTCTTTTCGACCTATCCGGGTGCCGACGGTACGCGAACCGGCAAACTCCACGACGGCAGCGTGGTCCCGTTGCTCGAGCACGATCTCTTCTCCGTCGGCGCTCCGAGCAACAGCCACGCTGCTTGGCTCCTTGGATACAACGGCGGAAAAATGAACGGCTTCGACCTGATCAACTTCGGAAAGTATCCGCCCAGGGGTCTCTATCAGTACGTAAATCCGGCGCAGATCAAGCCGTATTGGACGCTCGCTTCGCAGTACGTTCTCGCCGATCACATGTTTCAGACTCAGGGCAGCGGAAGTTTCACGGCGCATCAGGATCTCATCGCCGGCGGGACGATGGTCGATTCGACGAAGAGCATCGTCGATTTTCCCACGCTTTCTCCGTGGGGATGCGACGCGCCGAACGGAACGCTGACGTCGCTCATCACCCGAAACAATGAAGTTCTTTCTAACGACGGACCGTTTCCGTGCCTGCACTATCGCACGCTGCGCGATACGCTGGACGCGCAGAGCATCACGTGGCGCTATTACGCTCCACAAGTCGGCCATAGTTTCGGCGGCGACCTCTGGAATGCGTTCGACGCCATCGACGCCGTGCGCAATGGTCCCGAATGGACGACCAACGTCACCTGGCCGGAGACGAACGTCTTCAAGGACATTTCGGCCGGTACGCTGCCCTCGGTGTCGTGGGTGATTCCGGACTTCCTCAACTCCGATCATCCGGGCGCCACCGGCGATACCGGTCCATCGTGGGTAACGCAGGTGATCAACGCGATAGGAAAAAGCCCGGCCTGGCAATCGACTGCAATCATCGTCGTGTGGGACGACTGGGGCGGGTGGTACGATCACGTCGCCCCGCCCGGACCGATGGAGTTCGGCGGCCTGGGTTTTCGCGTTCCAATGCTGGTAGTGTCGCCGTTCGCAAAGCACGGCTACGTGATGCATGCCGACTACGAGTTCGGCAGCATCCTGAAGTTGATCGAGGAGAACTGGAGCTTGCCGCCGTTAGGCACGACCGACGTGCGCGCCGCTAGCTTCCTCAACGACGCGTTCGATTTCACGCGGCCGCGCAGTTTCGAGCCGCTCGCGGCGCCATACTCGCAGTCGTACTTCGAGCACCAGCGTCCGTCGAATCATCCCGTCGACGACGAATAACGACGCCTTGTTTAGAAGGTCAACGTATACGAGTCGTTCGCGGCGTTACAGTCGGCGGCGCCGGCCGGTGACGGTTGCCGCACGTCGAGTTGAAAGCGCATATGCGTCGTCCCGTTTCCGGCGTCGTTCGCGCGCATCGTCACGTACGTGAACGTGTAGGATTGACCGGGCTGGAGCGGCGGCACGCCCTTCGCGTCGAGCTTTTCGCCGGGGACTTGATAAATGTCCACGAACTGCAAGACGTCGTTGGCTTGCGCTTGGCTGCCGCCGTTGGTCACGGTTACGCCCAGCGTGTAGCGGTTGACGCCGCTGCTTTGCGAGACGCTCTTGACGGCTACCGACGTAATCGCCGGATCGGGCCCGGCGCACGCCGCCCACGCGGGGCCGACCCCGGCGAGAGCGAATCCGAGCAACGCGAGGAGGCTGATACGAAACATACGCAAATCCTTCCGCTCGAGCGCTCGAGCCTTCCCTTTTTACCCAGCCTCGCAACGGCATAATCCACCCATGAGGCGCGGCACGAGGGTGCGGTGAACCAAGCTGACGCGCTACCGAGCGGTAATGTCGCGTTTCTGTTTACCGATATCGAGGGCAGCACGCTGCGATGGGACCTCGATCGAGCCGCCATGCAAGAGGCGTTGCGCCGTCACGACGCAATCGTCCGGGCCGCGATCGAGTCGCACGGGGGCACCGTCTTCAAGACGATCGGCGATGCCTTCTGCGCGGCATTTCCCGCCGTCGAGCGCGCGGTCGCGGCGGCGACGGCGGCGCAACGAGAACTCGGCTCGCAAAACTGGGATGCAGTCGATGGATTACGCGTACGCATGGCGATTCATATCGGTGACGCCGACGAACGCGACGGCGACTATTTCGGGCCGGCGGTCAATCGCGTCGCGCGTCTGCTATCCGCCGGTCATGGCGGTCAAGTGCTGCTTTCGGGAATCGCAGCCGACGACGCGGCCGCGCATCTTCCGGCAGATGCCGGGCTGCGCTCGCTGGGAACGCTGCCGCTGCGCGACCTGCGACAACCCGAACGCGTGTTCCAACTGCTCGCTCCCGGGCTGCGCTCGGCGTTCAAGCCGTTGCGCGCCCTGGAGACGCCTCCGAATAACCTTCCTCGTCAAACGACGAGTTTCGTCGGACGCCGCGGCGACGTAGCGCGCGTCGAAGCGATGCTGCGCGCCGGGCAGCTGGTAACGATCGCCGGAACCGGAGGCGTCGGAAAGACGCGTCTCGCGCTCGAGGCAGCCTTCGATGCGTTGAATGACTCGCGCGACGGCGTTTGGTTCGTGGATCTGGCGTCGCTCTCCGATCCGGCACTGGTTGCAAGCGCGGTGCTTTCTGCGCTGGGCGCGGATCAGGCGTCCGACTCGCCCGCGCTCGACGTGCTCGCCGCCTGCTTGCGCGCGCGAGAACTGCTGCTCGTGCTCGATAACTGCGAACATCTCGTCGCCGAGGTGGCGCGCGTCGTCACGTTGATTCTCGCGGAGGCGCCGCAGGTGGCGATCCTGGCCACCAGCCGCGAAGCGCTCAACGTCGCCGGCGAGCAAGTGTACCGGCTGTCGTCGCTCGACGCGCCTGCCGCGCTGGAGCTTTTCGAGGAGCGCGCCCGTGCCTTCGATCCGGCGTTTCGCATCGACGCCGGCAATCGCGCGATTGCCGAGGATCTCTGCCGGCGTCTCGACGGCATCGCGCTGGCGATCGAACTGGCGGCGGCCCGCGTTCGCTCCGTTTCGCTCGAAGAGTTGTCGCGCCGGCTGCGTCTCCGCATGCTTGCGGGCGGCCCGCGCGACCGCCAGGCGCGTCAACAGACGATGCGCGCGCTCGTCGACTGGAGTTACGATCTGCTGGTGCCCGAAGAGCGGCAGCTTTTTCGCGACGTCTCCGTCTTCGCGGGCGGATTCACGCTCGAATCGGCTGCCGCCGTGCATGCCGGCGATGCGGATTCAGACGACGTGCTCGATCGTCTGACGTCGCTGGTCGACAAATCGTTGGTCGTCGTCGAGGCGCGCGAGCGATCGACGCGGTATCGGTTCCTCGAACCAATTCGCGAATATGCGCGCGATCGGCTCGACGGTGCCGGGGACGCGCCCAACGTTTTACAGCGGCACGCGCGGACGTTCGCGGAGATCGCGGACCGGGCGTATGCAGAGTGGGACACGGCGCCGGCGCCGGATTGGCTCGTGCGTCTGGCGGGCGATCTCGACAACGTGCGCGCGGCGCTGGAATGGGCGCTTGGTGCCGAACGCGACATCGTCGCCGGCGCAGGCATCGCCGGCGGCGCGGCGCCGATGTTTCTGCGGCTTTCGCTGCTGCGCGAAGGAATCGGCTGGAGCGAACGCGCGCTGGAGTTCGACGCGAGCCTGCAGTCCGGCGCGCGCGCGCGGCTGCACTACACGCTATCGATGCTCTATCACAATCAAGGCGCCAACGCCTTTGCGTTGGCGGCGGCGCGTCGTGCCGCCGAACTCTACGGCGAAGCCGGCGACGATCGTGGCCTCACGCGCGCGCTATCGCAAGTGGCGCACCACCTCGGCGACGCCGCAGAAGAGGCGCACACCGTCGCGGCCGACGCGTTGCGCCGGGCACGCGAGTTGAACGATCCGCGTCTGCTCGCCGCGACGCTGCAGCGGTGCGCCTTCGTCTATGCGCCGCCGGATATCGAGCAGGCTCGCGCGTGCTTCGAAGAAGCCACGTCCCTCTTCCGTTCGCTGGGGCGCGAAGACGAAACGGCGCGCGCGCTCGGTGCGTGGGCCGATGCCGAAAGCACTGCGGGCAACTACGCGAAGGCGGTCGAGATCGCGCGTCAAGGGCTCGAAATTGCGACCGACGACCTCAAGCTCTACATCACGAATCTGCTGGCCAGTTGTTACGTTGCGATGGACGACGCCGAAAACGGATTGCCGGCCGCGCGCGAGGCGCTCGCGACCGCCGAACGGGGCGCGCATCCGATTGCGGTGCCGACGGCGATGCTGTATCTCGCGGCGTTAGCGAGCCCGGCCGACGCTCGAAGCGCCGCGCGTCTTGCGGGGTACGCTCGCGCCCGGCTCAAGCGCCTCGATTGGGCGCTGGTCGGCCCGGACATGATGCTCGACGCACGCCTCACGGCGCGGTTGGAAGGCGCTCTATCGACCGACGAACTCGGACGTCTGCTCGACGAGGGCGCGGCGTGGACCGACGCCCTCGCGCTGGCCGCCGCTACCCGCGTCGGCTAGAAACAGACCGCTAGCAGCTATGCAGGCCGCCGCCGTCGGGGCTCACGCCCAAGTGCAAAGCGGGAGTCTCGACGGACTCCTGCATTAGATTCTCCTGGTAGTAGCACCCCTTGTTGAGCGTGAGCGTTCCGCTTTCGCCGTTGCAGCCGTGCGCGGCGTGATATTCGATGCTCAACGTATGCGTCGACGAATCGTACTTTCCGGTGTACGTGAACGCACATGCCACCTTATTGATGGTTGCCACGTCGACGCCGGCGACGGACGATTTCGCGTAGGTGCCTGCGAGCGAAAACGTCATCGAGGCTTTTTGGTACGTTGTGGTGATCCAGCCGCCCACGGCGCCTGTCGACTGGGCGAGCGATGCCTTGAGTTTGCCGGTTCCGAAGACCGTGTCGACCGCCGGTCCGGAATACTGCCCGGCGAGTGGGTTCGAGCCGGTTTGGGCGAACGCGCTCGGCGGCGCCTGCGCCGCCGTTCCGGCCGTGGGCGCACTCGCGTTGACGCCTCCGGCGCAAGCGCTGAGAAATGCCGCCGCCACGAATGCGGTGACCGTCGATTGAATAACGTGCGTGGGTGCGCGTCTCATGCAACCCTCCTCGAGGTAGACGAACGTAAAACGCTACGGGTGCGTCGAACGTTTCATTTCGTTCTTCGGCGCACCGCTCCCGTGCCGCCGCGACCTCGCTAGGCCGGACTGGTCTCCTGAGCCGGCTTGGCACGATCGGCGATCGCGGCGACGTCGTAATCGAAGCGCCGTGCGACGGCATCGGTCACCTCGACGATGTCGGCCAACTCACTCGCGTCGAACTTCGGCCGGTAGTAGTCGGGCAGCGACAGCTTCTCGGTATATGCCGCACGCGTCGCGGCGAACGGCTCGGGCGAGAGTTCGGTGTGGCGGACGATGCGGTCGATCGTCTCGCCGGAATCGCTGCAGAGATCCTCGTAGCGGACGATGCAGACCGCCTTCGCCAGATCGGGATCGGAGGCGATTTGTTTCAGGACGAAATCGTAGACGTACGACCAGTAGCGCGCCCGAGCCCGCGCGATGCGCCCGGCGTCGCGCAGGTCGTGAATCTCCTTTAAGACGGCGGGGTCTCCGACGTTGGCCATAATCTGCCGGCACCCAAACTCGTGGTGGCCGGTGAGTTCGATGATCTCGATTTGGCGCGGGTCCTCGCGATCGATTTCGTCCCAGATGCGATCCTGCTTGAGCAGCGACGCGACGTGATCGACCGGGTTGCGGACGTAGAGCAGAAAGCGCGCGTCAGGAAACATGCGGAGAAGGTACTGCATGCGGATGACGCACATGATCGCTTTGCTGAAGTAGCGAGGCCGCCCGCGCGAGAGCAGCAGTTTGCGCAGGTGCTCGGAATAAAAACGCTCGAACGCCGGGTTCGACGTGTCGCCGTCGAGCACGCTGCGCTCCGACTCGTCGTGGATGTGCGGGAAGAAGTGCTCCCACAGGATCTCTTCGCCCATCTCGGCACTGTCGCGCGTGACTTGAATGCGGTCGCGATGGATGCGCGGAACCGGCTTGCGCATCGCGTCGACCGGAACCCGCGGAAAAATCCAGTTCCACGCGTACGGCGCGTAGGGCATCAAGAAGTCGGCGTACTTGTGCGTCGTCACGTCGGGGTGCTCGCTGAGCATCTGCAGCGAGATCGTCGTTCCGGCGCGCGGCAGGCCGCAGATGTAGACCGGACGATCTACGCGCACGTTTGCGAGCCGGCCGGCGAGCATACGCGACTCGAGGTTGCCCAGTCCGACAAAAAGCGGAGCACCGGCGTGAACGCCGCGCACCGCCCAATAGAAGCCGGCGGGCACGCTGAAGCGCTGTTTTTCCGTAGTTGGCGCGGAAGCAGTCATGGGTCCTCAGCTTTTCTGCGGACCGGCAAAATCCATGCCGAGAGGGGACTACACCTTCTCGAAGATCGCGCCGATCACGGTCAAGCCCGGGCCGAACGCCATCGTGAGGATCTTGCATCCGACCGGTATGTCGTCGGACGCGGTGATCTGTTCCCAGATGTGCGGCGCGGTCGCCGACGCCATGTTTCCGTTCTCGAACAAGACCCGCCGGCTGAGCTCGATCTGCGATTCCTCGATGCCGAGCCGGTTGCGGATCTGCGTGAGAATCGCCGGACCGCCCGGGTGAATCGCGAAGATCATGCGCGATTTCTCACGCTCGAAATCGAGACCGGCCTGCGCCGAAACCGAGAGGACGAAGTCGGCGATCGAATCCCGAATCAGAAACGGCACGCGCTTCGAGAGCGACATGTCGAACTGCAGCGGGCCCGGTCGCAGCGTCATTTCCGGCAGCGAGTCGGGCAGAATGCGCTCTTCGAAGGCGAGGACGCGCAATCCGCGCACGTCGCGTTTGGCGAACTCTGCCTGCGGATACGCGGAATACTTGATGAAGCCGTCGGCGAAGAGCGTCGACGTTACGAAGGCGTCGGGTGACTCGCCGAGCAGGTCGAAATGCAGCGACAGAAACTCGGTGTGCACGAGGTCGACGCGTTTGCTCGGCGTCGGCAACGACGAATACGACGATCCGACGAGTCCGAGCGCCGTGCGAACCGCGGGGAACGCGCCGTAACATCCCATGTGATACGAATGGGTCACGGCCGTGCTCAACCAGCCGCGTTGCGACAAGTACATCTGCACGGGGCTCGGCGAAACGTATCCCGAGCACGTCACGTGAACGATGCCGTCGGGCGGCGTCGCCGTGTCGGCGTATACTCGTTCGAGCACTTTAACGGCCGTCTCCTCGAAAAGGCTCATGCGTGAGTCGAGGGGCTCGCCGGTCGCGACGCGCAGGTCGCCGTAGGCGCGCGTCGTTCCGGTCGCAGCTGGATCGTGCACGACGAACTCGGAATGCAGTACGCCGACTTGGCGTTGAGCGATGTGCGTCGACGAAGCCCCGTAGCGCGCCATGCGCTCGGCAATCGTACGGTGCAGTTCTTCGCGCTCGGCATCGCCGATGATACCGCGTTTGGCGCTTTGCGCGATCGTCATGAAATGCACCTGAATGCGCTTGAGTTCGTCTTGAGGCAAGAGCGGCGACAGAACGACGCGTTCGAAATCCGCGAGAACGACCGGTACGGATCGGGTTGCGTCGTTGTGTGCGATGGTGCCGGCGTCGCGCGTGAGAGTGCGGGGTTGAGCCGAGCCGAGAAGCGTGCTCGTGGGTGTCATGACGACGCTACCTTTGCTTTCCGTGCCCGGCGAGCCTGCTTGGGACGTATCGGCGGTCGTGCGTTCGGCGTCTGTAACCATAGTCACCAGAGTGAGGTGATTGAGGTTATCTTCGGCGTGCGGTAGCCTGCAAATGGGTTCGCGTGCCCGCTACGCGTCGTCGGGTGGGTCGCCTTGCGGGCAGGACTGATAATGGCGCGCAGGTATCGGCGTAAACGCGCGAGGCGGTTTCGTGAAATCGAACATGTCGCCGATGCTGGTCGCGCGCGCGTCGGTTGACTCAAGCCGTCCGAGATTCCAGTTGTCCTCGACGAAGCGCAAAATGCTGCCGAATTCGTACTGCGTGTGCGAGACGTAACCGACTTTCTTCGAATACGGCGAGATGACGATCATCGGAACGCGAAAGCCGAGGCCGCCTTGATTATCGAGAAACGCCGGCGGAACGTGATCGTAGTAGCCGCCCCAGTCGTCCCACACCACGATGATGGCAGTCGTCGACCACGCCGGACTCTTGCCGATCGCATTAACCACGGCGGCGACCCACGACGGCCCGTTGTCGGTGCCGGCCGCATGGTCGGAGTTTCTACCGCACGGCACGACCCACGAAACGGCTGGTAGTTGCCGGCTGCGCACGTCGTCGAATACGGCGGTTTCGGGGGAGACGACGTTGGCCCAATCCGGTCCGTAACGAACTTTCTTGATCGCGTCGAATCCGTTCCAGAGAAAGCCGCTGCTGCCCGGCGCAAGCAGCGGGGGCACGTAGTACTTCCACGACAACGCTTTAGGATCGAGCAAGTCCGCCATCGATTTGTAACTCAAGCATGGGAACGGGCCCTTATTGAAACCGAGTTCACCGGAGGTCGTAATGTAGGTCGTGACCGTTCCGGGAGGATCGTTGTTCGGCCCGGGCGTCGGCGCGTCGCATCCCCACGGTCCTTGCGAAGGAAAGTCGATCAGGCTTTTCGTCGGCGTAATGACCGTGCCGCCGGCGATGAGTTCCTGATGCGCGGTAAAACTGCCGCTGCCTTGCGTCTGAAACATATGATCGGCGAGTTCGTAGTCCTTAGCCATCGTCCAATACGGCTTGATGTCCGCGGGATTCACATAGCGCAGCGGGTACCTTTTCGCCGGTCCGCCGGTTCCGCTCGAGCCGAAGCCGATGAGATCGAATCCGTCCATCTTGCCGTTGTCGTACTCGGTGAGGTATCCCGAGCGCATATGATTGAGTTCTTTGCCCGTTAGGGGCGCTCTGGTCAGATTGAATCGCTGGCCCGTATGCAGGATGCCGTACGTCGTTCCGTCGGCCCCCGGAAACTTCGCGAACAGATTGTCGAAACTGCGGTTTTCCTGAATGACGATCACGACGTGCTGAATCTTCTTCGTCGCCGGCGGCGGCATTGGCGTTGGATTGTCCGGCCCGTGCGGCACGCCCGGCACCGCGCCGCCGCCCCCACCGCCTCCTCCGCATCCGCCAATCGCTGCAGCGACGACGAAGAAAATTCCGCAGAAGACCCGTTTCATGCGTACGGGCCTATCGCGCGATTTGGTCGATTCCCTCTCGCCGGCGCGATTGTTGACTGTGGTTCCCGCGCCTTATTCGGTGTCGACCGGTTCGTCGGACGGCGGTTGCCGCAAGAAATACCTAACGTCGAACGCCGCGGGTATCGGAACGAAGGTTCGCGGCGGCTGCATGAAATCGAATGCGCCGGCGATGCTGTTCGCGCGCCGGTCGTTCCCGTTGATGCGTCCGAGCGCCCAGTTGTCTTCGATGAATTTCAAGATGCTCGCGAACTCATATTGTGTGTGCGTGACGTATCCGCGGCGCGCATACGGCGAAACGATGAGGCACGGCACGCGAAACCCGAGCCCTTGATAGTCGATCTGCGGCGGCGGAACGTGATCGTAGAGTCCGCCCCAATCGTCCCACACGATGACGATCGCGCTGCTCCGCCAGTACGAACTGGTCCCGACGGCGTTCACGATCGATGCGACCCACGACGGGCCCGTCGTGCTGCTGCCGCCGGGATGGTCGGAGTTTCGCGCGGAGGGTACGACCCATGCGACCGCCGGCAGTTTGTGTGCTTTGATGTCGCCGAAGATGTTCGTTTCGGGCGCGGAAATGTTGTCGTGCCATTCGGAACTATATCGAACGGCGCGAATCGCATCGAACGCGTTCCAGATTTCTCCGTAGGTGCCCGGCCGAAACGGCGGCACGTAGTACTTCCAGGAGAGTTTCGCGTCGTCGAGCACGTTGCGCAGCGTGGGATAGTTCAGACACGGAAACGGGCCCTGCGCGTGCTGGTAGCCCCGATCCTTGGTCAGCAGCGACGTGGTGGTGAACTCCGGCGCGTCGCAGCCCCACGGGGCCTTCGAGGGAAAATCGACGAGGCTTTCGTCATCGTCGATCGCGGTGCTCCCCGCGATGAGGTCTTGGTGGCCGGTGAAACTGCCGCTGCCCTGCGTTTGGAACATGTGATCGGCCAGCACGTAACGCCGCGCCATCGTCCAATACGGCGCGATGTCGGCCGGATTCACGTAGCGGTACGGATACTTTCCCGCCAATCCGCCCGACGAGAAGCGGATCGTATCGAAGCCGTCCATGTTGCCGCCGGCGTATTCGTTCACGAAGGTGGCGTGCGCGTGGGGCAGGTCGCGCGTGACGAGCGGGCCGCTGACGAGATTGACGCGCGCTCCGGTGTGCGTGTAGCCGAACGTCGTGCCGTCCGCGCCCGGAAAAGTGGCAAAGAAATCGTCGAAGCTCCGGTTTTCTTGGATGACGACGATCACGTGGTCGATTTTCTGATTCGACGGCGTCGGCGTCGCCACGACCGGCGGGGCGCCGCCGGGACTTGGGCCCGAGCTGCCGCCGGACGCCGAGCATCCTGCGGCGGCGAGCGCGACCACGAACGTTAGGCGGCGAACGAGCATCGAAACGCGATTCCTCCGGCAGGAGCGCCGGACCGCATTCCGTCATCTAGTCACGAAATATGTCCGATTCTCCGTACCTGCTGTTTGACGTGTTCACGGACCGCGCCTTTGCGGGTAATCCGCTGGCGATCTTTCCGGGCGGCGTCTTCGACGACGAGACGATGCATCGCATCGCACGAGAGTTGAATCTGTCGGAGACGGTCTTTTTGACACGCGGCGACGGCGCCGCAGCTGCGACGCTGCGCATCTTTACGCCCGCGCGCGAAATGCAGTTCGCCGGTCACCCGACGGTCGGAACGGCGATCGCATTGACCGATCGCCTCGGATGGATCCGTCCGGATCAAGCGTCGTTTACGCTGCGGTTAGGCATCGGCGACGTGGCCGTGCGCGTCGAGCGCGGAGCGGCGACGACCGCCTGGCTGACGACTCCTGCGGTGACGTTCGGGCGCGAGATCGCCCGCGAAGATGCGGCGCCGATGCTCGGTTTGGGAATCGCGGACGTGCGCGGCGACGTCGTTCCGCAGCTCTGCGGTGCCGGCAACCCGTTTCTGTACGTCGGGCTCTCGGGCAAGGCGGCCGTCGACCACGCGGTACTCGACGTCAACGCCGTTCGCGAGCACGTCGGCTGGAGCGACATCAACGGCGTCTATTGCTTTGCGCAGACGGACGACGGTACGTATAGCCGCATGTTCGCGCCGATGTCGGGGATCGCCGAAGACCCTGCGACCGGTAGCGCGACCGGACCTCTCTACGCCTATCTTTCGAAATGCGGCGCGCTCGCGCGCAAAGAACGGTTCGTGAGCGAACAGGGGGTCGCAATGGGCCGCCCGTCGATTCTGCACGTGCGCATTCGCTGGGATGGAAACGAGCCGGAGTCGATCGAAGTCGGCGGAACCGCCGTTTTCATCGGCGAGGGAACTTTGCACGTTCCTTAAGGCTTCGCCAAAACCGTAGTGCCGATCGTTTTGCCGTCTTCCGAAAACCTCGAGCACGCGGCAGCGCTTCTGCGCGACGGCGGCGTCGTCGCGATTCCTACCGAAACCGTCTACGGGCTTGCGGCCAACGCCTTCGACGCGCGCGCGGTTGCGCGAATCTTCGAAATCAAGGCTCGACCGTCGTTCGATCCGATGATCGTACACGTGCTCGACGATGCGATGCTCGAGTCGGTCGCGAGCGATATTCCGGATTCGGCGCGCGGGCTGATCGAGCGCTTCTGGCCCGGACCGCTGACGATCGTGTTGCCGAAGGCGTCAGGCGTTCCCGGTCTCGTCACGTCGGGGTTGGCGACGGTCGCGGTCCGGATGCCGGCGCATCCCGTGGCGCGTTCGCTGCTCGAACGCGCGGCGGTGCCGTTGGCGGCGCCCTCGGCGAACCGTTTCGGGCGGCTCTCTCCGACGCGCGCCGCACACGTGGCCGAGCAACTCGGCGAGGAACCCGACCTTATTCTCGACGGTGGCGCCTGCGAGTACGGCGTCGAGTCGACGATCGTGGCATTCGACTCCGGCATACGCGTTCTACGTCCGGGCGCGATCGCGTTGGAAGCGATCGCGGCGGTGTTGCCGGAGGTGCGGCTCGAGCGTTCCGTCGTCGGCGTGCCGGTCGCGCCCGGGCAACTCGAGCACCATTACGCGCCGCGGACGCCGCTGCGACTCGTCGAAGCGGGCGGAGCTCGCTACGGAGAGCGGGCAGGGGCCGGCTTCGTGGGATTCATGCGGCCGGCTCCGGGGTACGCGCGGGCCCGCGTGCTCTCGCCGAGCGGCGATCTGCGGGAAGCGGCGGCGCGCCTGTTCGAGACCCTCCACGAGCTCGACGGCCTCGGGCTCGAGCGCATCGACGTCGAGCCGGTGCCCGAGGCCGGCCTCGGGGTCGCGATCATGGACCGGCTGCGCCGAGCGAGCGCTGAGCCTTTCGAAAACGGCACGTAACAGACGAGGTGTCGGGCGCGTTTCGACGGTAAAGAGGAGATACGATGCTGAGTGAGTCCGTTGGGACGCGCGCGCGCAGCGCGCTCATAGTCCTCGCCGTCTTCTGCATGGGTGCGGCGGCGCCGCCATTGCCGGCACAAGTTGCAGCCGACGTGCACGAGAGTTATCGCCTGCTGATGTCGAGCGCCTACCGGCCCGTTAGCCAGCAGACCCTGCTCGCAGCCGCGAGCGACGCGCTCTCGGAGCAGGCACGCAAACAGGGATCCGCGATCTCGCCGCCGTCGCTCAAAGTGCAAGGCGACAACGAGGCGACGATGGCCGAACTCGACGACGCCATCGCTGCGTCCGCGGCGGCCAGCCACGGCAACGCGACGACCTTCGCCTATGCGACGATCGCCGCCATGACCCGCTCGCTCGGCGACCGGTACACGCAGTTCTTCACGCCCGACGAGTTCAAACAGTTTAACGAGGCGCTCGATCCCGAGCGCATCAGCGGCATCGGCGTGATGATCGAGCCGGACGTGGCGTCCGGCGATCTGCGGATTACCTACGTCGTTCCGGAAACGCCGGCCGACCGTGCTGGTTTGCGTGGAGGCGACGTTCTGACGGCGATCGACGCGGCCCCGACCAAAGGGCTGAGCGTCGTCGATGCGAGCAAACTGCTGCGCGGCCGCGCCGGGACGACCGTCGCGGTGACGGTGTTGCGCCCCGGATCCGCGGAGACCGCCTACACGATCACGCGGGAAGAGGTGCAACCGCCGACCGTCGTCTTCAAGATGCTGTCCGGCGACATCGGCTACGTGTACGTTATGGCCTTCGGAAAGGCGACGCCGACCGAGTTCGACACGGCCATCGCGCGGCTGAAAGATCAGAATGCCAAGGCGATCGTGCTCGACTTGCGCAACGACGGCGGCGGTTACGTCGATTCGGCGCTGCTCATCAGCCGGCGCTTCGTCGTGAACAAGGCACTGCTCACCGTTGAGGAGCGGGGCGATCACGCGACGACGATCGACGCCGGCAACGAAGAGTCGGTGACGATTCCGGTGTCGGTGCTCGTGAACCAATACACCGCGTCGGCGTCGGAGATTACCGCCGGTGCGCTGCAGGACGACGGCGTCGGTCCGCTGGTCGGCGTCAAAACGTTCGGCAAGGGCGTGATGCAGACGCTCACGCCGCTTCCGGACGGGGCGGCGATCAAGATCACGACCGCGCATTACCTCACGCCGCGGCGGCGCGACATCAATCTGCGCGGCATCGAACCCGACCTCCAGGTCGCCGAAAACAAAGATGCGCGCTACGGCGAACTCGAAAGCGACGCGCAGCTGCGCGCCGCGCTCGCGCTGCTGCAGAAGAAGATCGCCGAGACGAAGCCGTTCACTGCGGTGTCCCCCTGAACGCAGCGAACTAAAGGGCGATTAGCTCAGCTGGGAGAGCGCCTCCCTTACAAGGAGGATGTCGGCGGTTCGAGCCCGTCATCGCCCACCATTCAACGGTCCTGATACAGCAAGGCTTTTTTGGATGGTAAGCCTGTTCACGTACCGGACCTCATGGAGGCTCGATCCTCTTACGGTTGCCGACGACAATCAATATTTCCAGACGTTGCACAGGCAGCCCAATCTTACGGACGGTCTGGCGCAAGCAATCGAGAATCTTTACTTCGGGTCGTGAAGCGGGTAACGAAACTTAGATGGCGAGCTGTTGATGGCTATCACCTTGCACGACCTGACGAGTAAGTGAAATAGTGCCGCCCGGGCCTCCCGAGTGGAAGTTCAAAGCAGTGGTTTGGCTTGCGTTAATAGCCATTATTTTGGCGGCTATCGCAATGGTAATGAACATAGCGGACTACTACCAACAAGAGGGCGGCGGCACCACGGCTACGCGGATGGTCGAAATACTTCAGCGGCCACGGATTTGGGCGATGTCATTGGGCATCATATTATTATCCGGAATAGTTATGTTAAACGCCCTCAGGAAGAGGTCTTTGTGAGCGCCGACTTGGACCAACAAGGAGGATGCCGGCGGTTCGAGCCCGTCATCGCCCACCACGCAATTGATAGAAAACAGCTTTTTGGGGAACCAAAGCGTTATGAGCGATCGCATGTCGAACGAACACGGTCATAACTTCGCGGAAAAGGTGGAAACCGAAGCGGAGACCTCAGCTCCTCCGAATCCACCGGGCACGCGAGCCGATAGGCCGAGACCGCGCGACGTCCCCGCAAATGAAGGCGGGCAAGACGAAGCAGAGAGTTAGCTGCAGGGCGCACAGCGATACCGAAGCGCTCGGCCGACGCTACCCGGCTAGTTTTTGGGTAAGAGATGGCATGACTGAAAGCAACGGCTGGAGGCATCGAGCGAGTACCGACGGGACGACGCGCAGCGAGGTCGACGGAGAGCAGCGCATGCTTGATGTGGCACATCGACCGGTGTACGGCTCAAGCGAGATCGACGAGATTATTTGCTCGTGTGGATGGCATGGCCCGACCTTCGCGCTGCCCGAGCACTACGAGAAGGTTGCGCGTGACGCGCGCGAGAGTCTTGAAAGCTTCGTAGCCTTCATGGAGATTGAAAGTGTTGAGAACGATTGGGGAATCCTCGACGGGCTCGAAGCCAAAGCCGGCTACTTATCGCCCACCCAGTTTCTCATCGCCGTTCGCAATCAGGGATTCACGTCCCGGGATTCTTGAGAAGCAGAGCGGCCGCCCAGAACTCAGGCAGCCGCTCTAACAGATTTCGCGTTCGAGTTCTACGTACTGCAGACAGCGTGCCCGCAATGACAGTGGCCGTGCCCCGTCGACGATTTGCAGGCTTCGCTGCAGTACTCCCCGCTCGTTGCTTGACATTTGCAGTCTTCACCCTTACATGGCATGTTGAGACCCCCTTTGAGTTCCGTATACCCGAAAAAGTCACGGCCATGCGCTCCGGCGGAGTCCTAAACGCTTGTCAAGGGTAGTGTTAATTCCAGGCTGGAACGAAGGGGCCGACAGGATGGCCGTCTTCGCAGCGGGCCGTCACGGCCTGCCGGGGCTTTCGGCTGCCGGATTCGAGTGCACCGTCTTCGATGGCGGAACCGGATCCCTCAGCGACCGAATCGAGCAATTGTCGCGATTCGTTGCCGGTCTTCGCGCGGCCGATGCTACGATCTCAACGGTAGCGCTCTTTGGATACAGCGCCGGAGGACTGACGGCGCGGGGGTTGGTGCGTGCGTATCCCGAGTCGGGCGTTTCAGCCATTTTTCAGTTGGCAGCTCCAAACGCCGGTATCGTGACCGACGATCCACGCGGGATCTTCCGGCGCATTCACTTTGAGCAAAGCGTGATTGAAGATATGGACTTAGAGTCTCCGTTTATGGCTTGGTTAAACAAAACGTCCGGCCATTGGGAAGCCGACGCAACCCAAGAGAAACACTGGCAGCTCGACAAACCCCCGTGGGTAGCGCCCAAAGACGTGTCCATTTTCAACCTCGTCGGGCGCGTGCCGCGATATGGCAACAACTCCGACGGCGTGGTTCCGGTTGAGTCTGCCACGCTGTACGACTTAATTCCGCACGGCTTTATCGATGGACGAGATGCGAATCATTTGAATCTCAGCGGTGCTTGGAATCCCTTGACGCTCCTTCTGCGCGGTTGGCGTTCCGACGATCGCCTGTGGCCGCAAGCCGTGGCCGCGGCCGGCGCGCTCTTCAGAGACAAAGACGCCCTCGTTTGAGTTCCCTCGCACGTACTATCAGTGAATTGCAATGCCCCAGACGCAGCCCACCGACTTTATGCTTTTGTTCGAATAGAACGATGGAGCCAGCGTCGAACTGAACGGCTTCGTTGCAGTCGGGTACGAGTAAACACCTGGATTGTCGCCGCAGTCGGCGTCGTAGAGATTCCCGGCGCTGTCGAAGTTCAGATCCGCGCCATACGGACTTGGCGCGAGGCCCTTCGAGTCGATGACGGACGGCGAGTCTCCGCCCACGAGATGGTTGCTCGCGTATCGCGCGATTGCGCCGCTGGTCGCATTCGACGACACGTAAAGGTTTCCGCCGTTGTCGAACGTGAGTCCGCTCGGTGCGATGACCCCTTTCAGAAAGGACGGTTGCCGATTCGAAATCGGCGCCTTGAAGATGGCGATCGCATTCTTACCGGAAGTGGTTCCCGTGTTCGCGACGTAGAGATTCCCTTTGGAATCGAAGCCTAGGCCTTGCGGCGTTTTGAGCCCCAGAGTGAGCGTTATTGCCGGCTGTAGCGTTCCGCTCGACGTAAACGGCCCCGTGTATTCGTAAACGGTGCTGTTCCCTTCTGAAGAAACCCAGAGGTTTCCCGAGGCGTCGAAGGCCATGTGATCCGCGTCGAGCGGGCCGGAGAGTATGAATGTCTTGCTTGGCTTGCTGTTCGTCGTCAGCGGCAGCGAGTACACCTGGACGATGCTCGAGTCGGACGCATGGCACGGCGACAGATTCATGACCCAAAGCTTCGATCCAACCGTGCGGATGGCGTTCGCGCAAACGAATTGATTGTTTAGGTTCCCGTCGATCCGCGTCACCTTCGAAGTCGATTTCAAGGGTAGCGTCGCGATCTCTACCTGCGGATTGGGTTGTACGTAGAAAAGCGTCCAGTAGGCTTTCTGCGCCGTTGCGTTCGTCACAAACTTCGCTACTGCGCCGTCGCCGATGGACGGCACCGAAAGCTCGGGGAGCGACGCCTGTTTCAATCCCTGTCCACTGCACCCGGCAATCGCCGGCAGCGCCAGAGCCAATACGACAGAGAGGAGTCTCACGGTCGAAAACCTCCTACGAAGCGCCCGGCCGGCCCCTCAGTGAAGCCGCCCACATATTGTAGAGGCTTTTTTGCAGACAGCCAAGCGGCTGCGTCGGGCGGCTTTTATTGCGTTTTCATGAAGGCATTTATGCTTCCACACGATAGCAAATATGCTACTATGGGCCGGTGTCCAAAGACCGCTCTCTGGAACTTTTCGGTAGCCAACTCCGCTCGACGCTCCTGATCTATTTAGCCCTGATGGAAGAGACCTACGCACCCGAACTTGCCAGCCTCCTAGGCCTCTCCCGCGTGACCGTCCGTCGCGCCCTACAGGACCTCGAGAGAGAAGGCTACGTCAGCAGCGCTCTATCCGGGCGCGAACGTTGGATACGCCTCAATCCCCGCAACTCTGTTGCAGAGCCTTTGAAGGCTTTACTCATGCGGCTGGCCGAGGGTCGACCGGAACTGATCATCGCTCTTCAACAACTCCGCCACCGCCCGCGTCGACGCGGCAAAGATCTGGCTCCAACCGCTGAGTCACCCACGCGCTGACGACACTTTGCCATGACGGAGAGTGAAAGAAGGTGACGTACTTGATCTTCGATGCGAGCCCGTGGATGCTGACCGTCGTACTGCTGATCGTGGTGGCTCTTTCGATCGAGCTGTCGTATCGATCGGGGCAGCGAATCGCCGGAAAGATGGAACGGCATAGGGAGTCGTTCGCGGCCGCGCAGGCCGGGCTTCTTACGCTCGCATCGTTCGTACTGGGACTGTCGTTTTCGCAAGCCGAAGGGCGCTACGATACGCGACGCGAGCTCGTCGTCAACGAAGCCAACGCAATCGGAACGACCTGGCTGCGCGCCGAGCAGCTGCGCGCGGCGCCGGGCGAACGGTTCCGAAAATTGCTGACGGTCTAAACGTCCGCGCGACTTCAAGCATACCAAACACCGCCGGGCTCCGACGCAGCGCTCCATCAAAGCACGCTCGACCAAAGCACGCGCGACCAGGACGTAATGTGGGCGATCGCGTCGCCGGCTCTGAGCGCGCGGCCCGCCAGTCTCGGCCGCTCCCTCTTGATGCAGTCCTTGAACGACACGATCGACATTTCTGCCGAGCAGCTCCAGGCGCTCACGAACCACATTCCGACGCCGTCGTCGTGCTCACCGTCGCGCTGATAACGCTCGGAGGGTGTCGCTCGATAAAGGTTCAACTGCAAACGATGCAGCGATCCGCAACGAACAAATAAATTACCGGACGTCGAGCGACGTCACCGGCAGCGTATTGTATCGTTCGATATCGGGCGTGAGCCTGGTCACGACGCTCACGTCGCCGCCGGGATGCACCACGAGATGGGTCGGAATCGTCTTCCCTTCGAGTTTGGTATACGGAGCGTTGATGCCGACGGTCAGCAAATCGAAGCGACCCTTCGGAACGTAAAACGTCCGGTAGTTTTCCACCGTCGTGCCCGGATCGAGTTCGGTATCCTGACCGGTCGACGGATCTCCCAACTGCGTGACGTAGGCGTAACTGAAGACGGGTATGCGCGCGTCCGCGCGATAGAACCCGTCGTACTCGTAGCGAAGCGGGTGCGCCTCGGAGAGCGGATGCGGCTGCTCGGCAAGGACGCGTTGCCCGTAGACGTTGAGCGCGACGCCCAAGAAGTGCGCTTTCACGGTGCCGATATTGTGAAGCCGGAGGCGCACCCCTACGGCAATCAGCCCGTTGCGTTCGCTCAAGCGTTGGATCGACGCCGTGACGTCGACCTCTGGGCTTGCCATCGAAGGTTTGATGCGATTTTCGTACGCGAATACGTAGAACGCCCAAATGCCGGCGGCAAGGATCGCAACCACCTCGACGACGTCGCGCACGACCGTCGCGGGATGCGAGTGGCCCTCGCGCTTGCCGCCAAAGATCATCGGAACGCCGCATTCCTGACGGCACTGCTGAAGGCCCGCCCCCCGGGCGGAGCCAAGACCACGCTCCTTGCCGTACGTAATCGTCGAGCGCGAGGGCGACGCCGTCGTCCTCACCATGGATCGACCCGATCGCCGCAACGCCTTGTCGCTCGACATGATGCGGGAACTCGAATCGGCCCTCGAAGCAGCCGGGCGCAACCAGGACGCGCGGGCCGTCATCCTCGCCGGGAACGGGCCGGCATTTTCCGCCGGGCACGATCTGCGGGAACTGCTCGACCGCGACGTTGAGGCTTACCGCACGATTTTCGACGCCTGCGTCGCCTTGATGGAGCGAATTGCGGCGATACCGCAGCCGGTGATCGCCGAAGTCGCCGGCGTGGCCACCGCTGCCGGCTGCCAACTCGTCGCGGCCTGCGATTTGGCGGTCGCCTCGACGCGCGCCACCTTCGCGACTCCGGGCGTCCGCATCGGCCTCTTCTGCAGCACGCCGATGGTCGCGCTGACGCGGGCGGTCGGGCGCAAGCGCGCGATGGAGATGCTCCTTACGGGCGAGCCGATCGATGCCGAGACTGCGCTAGCGTGGGGGCTCGTCAACCGCGTCGCCGCTCCGGAGCGACTGCACGCCGAGACGCTTGCGCTGGCGCAGAAGGTCGCCGAGGCGAGCCGCACCGTCGTCGGAATCGGCAAGGCGGCATTTTATGCACAGGTCGATCTCGACACGGCGGCGGCGTACGCATATACCAAAGAAGTCATGACGATGAACGCGCTTGCAAGTGACGCCCAAGAGGGCATCGGCGCCTTTCTGGAAAAGCGAATTCCAGCTTGGCGGCATTGACAAAAGTACCAGTTTTTGATTAGTTTAGTGGGTTATCTGAAGCCCGTTCCGGCAAGCGCCGCTCTCGTGGGCTAAGAGCGAGCGCGAATCGCCAATCAAAGCGTCGCCCACACCCGGTATGCGCGAACCCGACAAAAAGGGCATTGCGCATACGCGACGGCAAGGGGACTCGCCTACGGCGGGTCCTCTTGCTATTCCGGCAGACTCCTAAGGGCTTCGGCGACGGCGGTCGAAGAGGCGGTGCCGTGACCTTCTTCCAGCCGCGCACGCGGTACGCCGCGATCGTCTTACTCGTTGCCCTTGCGGCCTCACTCGCCGTGGCGGCATACCGCTCGCGTGCGGAGTCGCACGCGCGGCGGGTCGAAATCGCGATGGATTTCCAAGACTTCGACGCGCTGGCGCGTTCCTACAACTACAATCCCGCGGCGTTCCTCATCGCGCTCCGGCGCGCGGGTCTGACCTCGCTCGCGCTCACCGAAGAACTCGGCGCGAACGTCGGAACCGACGGCAACGCCTACGCGACGACGGGCGCCGCGCTGATGACTCAGGCGCAGCTATCGCCGATCCGCGACCCGCTGCTGGCGCGCCTCGTCGCGCAGCGGCGCATCGCGCCCGGCGCGGTGTACTTGCTGGTCACCGACCCCTCCGAGTACCACCGCTACTACGGCGAACTGCGGCTGCACTTTATGCCGAAAAGCGTGAAGGTGCTGCGGGCGACGCGGCCGTGGCTGCTCGAGGTGCGCACGCAGATCGACTACTTCAACAACACGGCGCTCGGCATCCCTACCGGCCAGATTCTGCTGGCGCGCAAACTGGGGCTGCTCGTGATTCCGCGTTTCCAAAACGACGAGCGGTTCGGCGAGCCGCAGATGGAAGCGACGATCGCCGACGTGCTTCGATACGACCCGAAAGTTTCGACGGTGATCTTCTTCGGGCTGCGCAATCAAGTGCTGGGATACCCCGATCATCTCGAAGACATGGCTGCGGTCTTCAAACGCCACATCTTCAACTTCGGATCCATCGAAACGTACGACGACAGCCAAATTCAAAAGGGCAACGAGACGCTGGCGAAACTCATTCCGGGACGAACCGTGCGCGTGCAGGCGATCGCGCGGACCGAACTCGACAAGATCAAGCTCGACCAGGTGGTGGCACGCTACGTGCTGGGCGTACGCGAGCGAAACGTGCGCGTCGTCTATCTGCGTCCGTGGGAACACCAAGACGGCGACCTTTCGATCGAGAAAACCAACATCGAGATGGTCGGCCAGATTGCCGGTCAGCTCAAGTCGGCGGGTTTTCGCCTCGGTCGTGCGACGCCGATTCCGCTCTATCACGGCAATAACGCCGTGCTCGTCGGTGTCGCCGCACTCGCCGTTCCGTCGATCTTCGTGCTGCTCTTGGACTTCTTCGGCTGGTACCGCCGCTGGTTGGCCGTTGCCGCGTATGGTGTGACGGTACTGGTCTACGCCGCCGGCGTGCTTTCACACCACGACATGTTCGTGCGTTCGGCGATCGCACTGTGCGGCGCGCTCCTCTTTGCAACCGGCGCCTTCGTCGCGCTGATGCCGGCCTTCACGGAAGTTCCCGCCGAGCGCACGGGAACGCAGTTGCTTCGGTGCATCGGCTGGACGCTCGTCGCAATCGCGGTCGCATTGCTCGGCGCGCTCGTGGTCGTCGGGATCATGAGTTCGCCGCTGGCGATGGAGGAGATCGAGCGTTTTCGCGGCGTCAAACTTATCCTCGCGCTGCCTCCCCTAGTCGCCCTCTGCATTTACATCTTCGACCGCCGCTTCGGCTCGGGCGTCGAGCGTCCGCGCGACGTCTTCCTTTCGCCCGTCCTCGCATACCAACTGCTCGCAGGGCTGGTCGTCGTGGCGGCGGGTGCGCTCCTCGTCGTACGCAGCGGGAACGACAGCGACGTGTCGCCGTCGCAGCTCGAACTCGCACTCCGCCATCTGCTGACGAACGTGCTGAGCGTGCGTCCGCGCTTCAAGGAGTTTCTGATCGGCGTTCCGTGCATGATGCTGGTCTCGGCGTTGCTCGTCGCGCACCGGCGCGCCGTCGGGTGGCTGCTCGCCTTGGGCATCGGCGTCGGACTCGGCGACGTCATCGACACGTTTTCGCACGTCCACACGCCGCTTGCAATCTCGCTCCTGCGCATATTCAACGGCGTGGTCATCGGCATCGCCATCGGCGCGCTGCTCGTGTGGATCTATCGCAGCCGGATCGCCGCTCGTGCCGCTCTGGTTCGCTAGTGTTCCGTCTCGTGAGACGGGACGTTAGGTCCCTGCAAGTATGCGCGTGCTGCTGTCGGGCTATTACGGCTTCGGCAATCTCGGCGACGAGGCGCTGCTGGAGGTGATCGTCGGCCGCATGCGCGCGCGATTTCCCGAAAGCACCGTCGAAGTGCTTTCGGCGTCGCCGCGGCTCACCGCACAGCGCTACGGGGTCGACGCCGAGCAGCGCTGGGATTGGCGCGCCGTGCGCGCCGCGATCGGCCGTGCCGACGTCGTTCTCTCCGGCGGCGGCGGCCTGCTGCAGAACGCGACGAGCTTTCGAAGCCTGCTCTACTATACGGGAATCGTGCGCGAGGCGGTGCGCGCCAAGCGCAAGACGATGATCTTCGCGCAATCGGTTGGTCCGCTCGATCTCTGGGGGCGTATCGTCGTGCGGCGCTTCTGTCGCGGCATCGCACGCGCCACCGTGCGCGACGAACGCTCGCGCGCGCTGCTCGCGTCGCTGGTGCCGAACGTTAAGGTCGAACGAACCGCCGATCCGGTCTTTCTCTACGATCCGCCCGACGAGACGCTCGATTTGTCGGCGGAAGGGTTGGGTCCGGAGAGCGGCCCGTACGCGGTCGTGAGCGTGCGCAAAGTGCCGGCGCTCCGTGAAGTCACGGCGGTCGTGGCGCGATGCGTCGACCGGATGAGCAACCGGCACGGGATCCGCGTCGCCTTCTTGCCCCTAGGCGGCGTCGGCGACGCCGAAGCTTCGACCGAAATCATACGCGCATGCACGACCGCGCCGGTACTCCTGCCGGAGTGTCCGTTGCCGAAAGCGGCGGCGATTCTTCGCGGCGCGCGGGTCGTAGTCGGGATGCGTCTGCACGCGCTCGTGCTGGCGGCGCGAACGGCGGTTCCCTTTCTCGCGCTGTCCTACGATCCCAAAGTATCGGCGCTCTGTAACGACCTGGCGTATCCGCTCGAGCCGCTATGGAGTGCGGGCACCGCGCGTCGCGACGCCGCCGGCGACGACGCACTCGTCGATGCGCTCGTCGCTCGCCGCGACGAGCTTTCGCAGCACCTCGCCGAGCGAATCGACGCCGTACGCGCATCGGCCGAACGCAACTTCGACGTCTTGAGCGAACTGTTATGACCGGCCGAGATTACCGCAGCACGCTGAACCTGCCGAAGACGGCGTTTCCCATGAAGGGGGAACTTCCCAAGCGCGAACCGGAGCGCGTCGCGTGGTGGCGCGAACGCGAGACCTACGAGCGCCGTCTGCAGCGTAACGCGCCGGCCGAGCCGTGGATCCTCCACGACGGGCCGCCGTATGCGAACAACGATCTCCACATGGGCGGCTTCTTCAACATGGTGCTCAAGGACGTGTTCGTGAAGATTGCGCTGCTCTCGGGAAAGTTCGCCAAGTTCGTGCCCGGCTGGGACATGCACGGACTCCCGATCGAACTCGAAACGCTCAAGCATTTGGGAATTCGCGACTTTCATGCGATCGATCCGCTCGAACTGCGCGAACGCTGCCGCGAACGCGCGCTCTTCTGGCTCGATCGCCAGCGCGAGACGCGCGTCCGCATGGGCAACTTCGGCCTTTGGGAACATCCGTATCGGACGATCGATCCGTCGTTCGAAGCGACGATCGTCTCGGCGCTCGCCGACCTGGCCGAGAAGCAGCAAATCTACAAGGGGTTGCGCTCGACGCTGTGGTGCGTCCACGACGAAACCGCGCTCGCCGAAGCCGAAATCGAGTACGAGCAGCGCGTCTCACCGTCGGTGTACGTGCGCTTTCCGGCCTCGCAAACCCAAGCTCGCGAAATCGGTGCGCGATTCGCGCGCGACGGGGGTTTCGATGCCGGCGAAAAGCCGCTTTCGATTCTCATCTGGACCACGACCCCTTGGACGCTGCCCGCCAACGCGGCCATCGCGCTGCGTCCCGACGCAACCTACGCGCTCTACGATCTTGGGAGCGAGCGCATCGTGCTCGCCGAGTCGCTGGCGCAGCGCGCGCTCGGAACGCGTTTCGGCGAGGCTTCGCTGGTCGCGCGCGCCGTCGGCAAGGATCTCGACGGTCTCGCGGTGCGTCATCCGTTGATGGAGCGCGACTCGCAGATCGTGCTCGCCGATTACGTCGATCTCGAAACGGGAACCGGCGCCGTGCACACCGCCCCCGGCCACGGTGCCGACGATTTCGAAACGGGCATCAAGTACAATCTTCCGATCCTTAATCCGGTCGATGCTGCGGGACGCTTCACGGCGGAAGCCGGGCGCTATGCGGGGCTGTTCATCTTCGACGCCAACGCGACGATCGTCGACGACTTGCGCGCCGCGGGCGCGTTGTGGAGCGCGGGCGAGTACACGCATTCGTATCCGCATTGTTGGCGCTGCCACAATCCGGTGATTTTCCGTGCGACCGCGCAATGGTTCATCGCGATGGATCAAAACCTGCTGCGCCAGCGCGCGATCGACGCAATCGGCGACGTCGCCTACGTACCGCCGTGGGGCGCCCAGCGGCAGCGTCAGATGATCGAGATGCATCCGGAATGGTGCATCTCGCGCCAGCGTACGTGGGGGACGCCGATTCCGGCCCTTCGCTGCCTCTCGTGCAACGAATCGTTCCTCGACGCCGGTGTCGCGCGGCGCGCCGCCAAGTTATTTGGGGAAACCGGTGCGAACGCGTGGTGGACCGACCCGGTCGAAGCCTTTCTTCCGCCGCATCTTCGCTGCCCCAACTGCGGCGCAACGCGCTTCGAAAAGGAGCGCGACATCGTCGATATTTGGTTTGAGTCGGGGGTAACGCACTTGGCGGTGCTGGGGCGCGACGGTCTGCCGTGGCCGAGCGACTGCGTGCTCGAAGGCGGCGACCAATACCGCGGCTGGTTCCGCAGCTCGCTGATCACGGGCGTCGCGCTGCGCGGTCGCGCGCCGTATCGCCGCGTCGTGAAGAACGGTTGGGTGAACGACGAGCAGGGGCGCGCGATGTCGAAGTCCCTGGGTACGGGAATCGGCGCACGCGAGGCAATGGAAAAGTGGGGTGCCGACGTGTTGCGCCTGTGGATTGCGTCGGTCGAGTTCTTCGACGACGTGCGCTTCGGCCCGAACGTCGTCGAGCAGATCGGGCGCGTCTACCGCAATCTGCGCAATCGCATTCGATTCATGCTGTCGAACCTCTACGATCTTTCCACCGTTAGCGTCGTCGCGCCGGAGAAGATGCAGCCGCTGGACCGTTTAGCCTGCCGCGTCACCGACGCATTTGCGGCCGAGATTCGCGCGGCGTACGACCGCTTCGACCTTCACGATGCCTACCTGCGCATCATCGACTTCGAGAGCGCAATGTCGAGCCTCTACTTCGATGCGATGAAGGATCCGCTCTACTCACGCGCTGCGGACGACCCGCGGCGCCGCAGCGCGCAGTCCGCGTTGCTCTACGTCGTGACGCGCTTCCTGACGGCGCTGGCGCCGGTCCTCTCGTTTACCGCCGAGGAGGCCTGGCAAGCCCTGCCGCCGGGATTACGGGGCGACGCGGAGAGCGTCTTCGATTCCTCGCTCGAGGGTCCGAATCACAAACGCGACGCATTCTCCGACGACCTCGAGTTGTGGGACGCGTTGCGCGAGCTGCGCGCGCGCGTCGCCGCGAGCGAATCGCCGCGCGATTTCGAAGCGCAGGTGCATCTGCGGGTCTCGCCGCCGCTGCTACGGCGTATGGCGCCGCTCGGCGATAACCTGCGCGAGGCGCTCGTCGTCTCCCAACTCACGCTCGAGGAAGGCGCCGGCGACGATGGCTCGCCCGAGTTCGAACTATCGCGTGCCGGTGGAGAGAAGTGCGAGCGCTGTTGGAAGTTCCGCGAACTCGGCACCGATCCGGAACACCCGTCGATCTGCACCGACTGCGCCGCCGTCGTCAATTCGCTCGAGTAAACGTGTCATGCTTTGCGGAGTGTGCGTAGGATTCGACTGCGCTCGTCCTTCGACTCGCTGCGCTCGCTCTGGATCGCTCCGCTCAGGATGACATTGCTGCGGTGCGCCATTGCGGCCACGTGCCGCCGGCGATCGCTTCGCGCGCGTCGCGCAAGAGATCGTTGAGGACGCAGACGTTGTGGTAGGAAAGTAAGCGCGGCCCGAGCATCTCCTTGCTGCGAAAGAGATGCGCGACGTACGCGCGGCTGAACGACCGGCAGACCGCGCAGCCGCACTGCGGATCGAGCGGAGAGAAATCGTCGACGTAGGCGGCGTTGAAGACGTTGAAGTGTCCGGTGCGCGTCATCGCGCGGCCGTTACGTCCGCAGCGCGTCGGATAGACGCAATCGAACATGTCGATGCCGCAGTCGACCGCTTCCACGAGGTCGCGCACGGTACCGACGCCCATCAGATACCGGGGCTTGCCGGGCGGCAGGAGACGCGCGCAGCCTCGGGCCGTTGCGTACATCTCGGCGCGGGTTTCGCCCACCGACAGGCCCCCGATCGCGTAACCGGGGAAGTCGAGTTCGACGATTTCGCGCGCGCTGCGCTCGCGCAGATCCATGTCGAGCCCGCCTTGCACGATCCCGAACAGCGCCGTTGCGGACGAGTGCGCCGCGGCAATCGAGCGTCGCGCCCAGGCGGTCGTGAGGCGTACCGCTTCTTCGAGTTCGGCGCGCGGCGACGGGAGTTTTACGCAGACGTCGAGCACCATCGCGACGTCGACGCCGATTGCTTCGCCGAAACCGACGACGCTCTCGGGGGTAAAGCGGTGTTCGCTGCCGTCGACGTGCGAGCGAAACGTTACGCCGTCTTCGTCGAGCGTGCGCCGCCCTTCGAGGCTGAAGATTTGAAAGCCGCCGGAATCGACCAAGATCGGGCCGTCCCACGCCATGAAGCGATGGAGGCCGCCGGCGCGTTCGAGAATCTCGCGGCCCGGTCGCAACCACAAGTGATAGGCATTCGCAAGCACGATCTGCGTCTGCGCTTCGCGTAGTTCGCCGGGCGTCAAGCCCTTCACGGTTGCGACGGTTCCGACCGGCATGAAGCACGGCGTTTCGACCGTTCCGTGCGCGAGCGCCAGCGAACCGCGCCGCGCGTCGCCGGCGGTTGTTCGTAACGCGAACGACGCCGTCACCGGGGGCTCAGCCGCCGGATCGGAGCAGGTCGCGCGCGGCGGCGTAACCGGGTGGCGGCGCCGCTTCGAACGCGAGCGGCTCGCCCGTCCGCGGATGCGCGAAGGAGAGGCGCCATGCGTGCAGCGCTTGACCGGGAAGATCGATGCGCGCGTCCGTGCGTCCGTAGACGCGATCGTTGACGAGGGCGTGGCCCATCGCAGCGAGGTGCACGCGAATCTGATGTGTGCGTCCGGTCTCCAGGCGAAATGCGAGTTCCGCGTGTCGCGCGAACGCGTCGCGTACCTCGTAGTGCGTGATCGCCGGCTTTCCGTCGGCGACGACGGCAAACTTCAAACGGTTGCCGGGGTCGCGTCCGATCGGTCCCTCGATCGTCCCGCGAGCGTGTTCGGGAACGCCGATCACCAGCCCGAGGTACTCGCGCTTGATCGCACGCGACTTCATCGCTTTTCCCAACGCGGAGAGCGACGCTTCGTTTTTGGCGACGACCAAGAGGCCCGACGTGTCGCGATCGAGGCGATGCACCAAACCGGGGCGGAGTGCGTCGCCGGGAAGCACGCCCTGCAGATACCCGAGCAGTGCGTTTACGAGCGTTCCGCTGCGTGCGGCGTGAGCCGGATGCGTGATCATGCCGGCGGGCTTGTCGATCACGATGACGTCGGAGTCTTCGTAGACGATCGGAACGTCGATCGCTTCCGGTACGGCGACGGGCGGCGCCTGCGCGGCGACCTCGAACTCGAGGACGTCGCCCTCGGCGAGCGGACGGCTGCCCTTACCCACGGCTCCGTTGACGCGCACGTCGCCGCGCGCGAGCGCTTGCGCGACGCGACCGCGCGATCGTCCCGACAGCCGCGCGACCAGGGTATCGGTCCGCCCTCCGGCTTCGTCAGCGCTGACGACGTGTAACAAGGCTGGTGATCAGGAGCAAACCCACGCCCACCGTAATGCACGAATCCGCGATGTTGAAAATATTCGGCCAGATGCGGTAAAAATCGATGAAGTCGATGACGTAGCCGTAATGGAGCCGATCGACGACGTTGCCGATCGCGCCGCCGACGATCATGCCGAAGGCCACGCGTACCGTGACCGAGCGGACCGCAGCGTCGCGGAAGCTGAACCAAAAGAGCACGAGCACAACGATGGCCATGCCGATCAGCAGCACGGCGTTGCTGCCGAACAGGCCGAACGCGCCGTGCACGTTGCGTTCGTAGGTCCACTTCAGGAAGTGCGGTATGACGAAGCGGCTCTCGCCCGGCAGAAACGACGAGGTGACCAAGTGCTTCGTGAATTGATCGAGCCACAGCACGGCGATGGCGACGCCTGCGATGACCAGCGTATTGATCAGGCTAGAGCTTCGGTTGCGGAACAAACTGATAGAACCATCCTGCGACGTTGAGAAATGCATCGTTGACCAGTACGAAACCGACGACGATCAGAAAGGCGCCCGACGCGAACTCGATTGCCGGCAGGAACCGCTTGATGCGGGCCAGCGCCGGCAGCACGGCGCCGATCGCCCCGGCGGTGAGGAGGAACGGCACGGCGAGTCCCAGCGAGTACGCGGCGAGCAGCAAAACCGCTTCGCCGTTGCGCTGCTGCGACGCAATCGCGAGAATTCCCGCTAGAATCGGGCCGATGCAGGGCGACCATCCTGCGGCGAACGCCATGCCTACCACGAGCGACGTCCAGACCGTGCGGCGGTCGAGCTGCCGCACGCGCGCGCGTTTGTCCATCATGAGGAACGGTATGCGAATCATTCCCATCATGTGCAGCCCGAGTATGATGACGACGACGCCGCCGATCTGAGCGATTAGCGTGCGATGCGTGACGAGCAGGCCGCCGATCGCACTCGCCGTCAGGCCGAGCGTCACGAACACGATGCTGAATCCGAGGACGAACGCGACGGCATGCCCGAGCGTCTGCGCCCGCGCCGCCGCGGCAGCCTCGACCTTGAGTTCTTCGAGACTCTCGCCGGTCAGCAGCGAAAGGTAGGCGGGAACCAGCGGGAGGACGCACGGCGATACGAAGGAAACGAGCCCCGCCAGGAAGGCGATGCCGACCGTAATGTGCGTCGTCGAGGCCATGCGCCCAAAATGGTTATCCCGTCCTCTGAATAAGGCCTGTACGAATGCAACACTGGTTCATCTATCCGACAAATATCGACCCGGTCGCGATTCACCTCGGGCCGCTGAAGATTCATTGGTACGGCATCGCCTATCTGGTCGGATTCATCTGCGTCTATCTCTGGATGGCGCGGCCCGCCGGGCGCCGGCGGCTCGGCCTGACCAAGGAGCAAATTCAGGATTTTCTCTTCTACGCGCTGATCGGCGTGCTCGTCGGCGGTCGCACGTTCTTCGTCATCAACGACATTATCAGCAAACACGATCTCTCGCTCTATCTGTCCAATCCGATCAACTTCATCGCCGTGTGGAACGGCGGGATGGCGTTTCACGGCGGTTTGATCGGCGTCATCGTCGCGATCGCGCTTTTCTTGCGCAAGCATCCGGGACTTCGCTTTCGCGTGCTCAGCGATGAAGTCGTCATGCTGCTGCCGATCGGCATCACGCTGGTACGGCTCGTCAATTTCGTCAACGACGAACTGTGGGGACACGTCTGCGACCCCGACCGTCCGTGGTGCATGGTGCCTAAAGACGTCGTCACGTGGGGAACGTCGTACCGCCATCCGGCGCAGTTATACGAAGCGGTGCTCGACGTTCTCACGTTGCCGGTGCTGTTGATCCTCTACCGCCTCAAACCGAAGGACGGCGTTGTGGCCTGGACGTGGTTCACGATTTACGGCATCACGCGCAGCGTTGCGGAGCTGTGGCGCCACGCCGACTTCACGTGGATGGGCATCACCGGCGGTCAGCTCTACGCCCTTCCGATGATCGTCGTCGGTGCGATCGGGATCGTCTACTGCGCGACGCGGCCGGGGCCGCGTACGGAGGTCGCGCCGGCGGCGGAAGCAGCCGCCGTATCGTGAACGACGCCGGCGGCGAGCGGTACCGCCGCTTGCTGCAGGCGATCGACGAGGAGCTCACGGCGTGCGGCCGGCGGCCGGGCGAGGTGACGCTCGTCGGCGTCGCTAAGCAGCAGCCGGCGGAAGCGGTCTCCGCGGCCATTGCGGCCGGCCTCGGCGACGTCGGCGAGAACTACGTGCAGGAGGCGCGCCGCGCGTTTGCCGAGCTGCCGCCGGTACGCAAGCACTTCATCGGCCACTTCCAAACGAACAAGGCAAAGGCCGTCGCTCAGCTCTTCGATTTCGTGCAGAGCGTCGACCGCCCGGAGGCGGCGCGCGCGCTCGACCGGGCCGCTCGGGCGCTCGGAAAGCGCCTGCCGGTTTTGGTGCAGATCAATGTTTCGCCGCTGGATCGCTTCGGCTGCTCGCCCGAGGACGCGCCGGGCTTGGCCGATGCGGTGCGCGCGTTGCCGGGATTGGCGATGGAAGGGCTGATGGCGCTTGGACCGCCGCTCGCCGGCCGGGATGAAATCTCGCGTGCTTTTACGCTGGCAGCCAAGACGTTCGCCCGTGTGGGTGGAACTACGCTCTCGATCGGGATGTCGGACGACTGGCGCGAGGCGGTGCGCGCCGGGTCGACGATGGTGCGGATTGGCACGGCGCTATTCGGCCGGAGGGAGAGCCCATGAGCGTGTTCAGCAAGATCGGATCGTTCTTCTCGATACGCGACGACGAAGACGAATCGTACGAGGACGAGTACGCGGGCAATCCGCGCGTCGTACCGCTGTCGCACGCCGGTCGCCGGGGCGGCACCGAAGTGAGCGTCTACTCGCCGCGCAGCTACCAAGACGTCGTCGAGATTGCGGACTCGCTGCGCAATCGCCAGGTCGTCATCGTCAACCTTCAGAACGCCGACCGGATGCTGCTGCAGCGCGTCGTCGACTTCACCTCCGGCGTCGCGTACACGATCGACGGAAGGATCCAGAAATTGGCCGACGCCATCTACCTCGTCGTGCCGGCCGGCGTCGTCGTCAACGCGGCCGGATTGCGCGAGTCGATGATGGCCGACGGCAGCCTCGACTTTATGTCGAACAGAACGTGAGAGAACGATAGACCATGGAAAAGATCACACCAGTCGACATCCAGCACAAGAGCTTTAAAAAGGCACTGCAGGGATACGACCGCGCGGAAGTCGACGGGTTTCTCGATGAGGTCATCGAGACGCTCGAGGACGAAGCGCAGCACCGCGCCGCGTTGGAGGCCGAAGTCGCCGATCTCAAGGAACGGATCAGCCACTTCAAAGCGATGGAAGAATCGCTGCAAAACACGCTCGTGCTCGCGCAGCGGACGGCCGACGAGACGAAAGCGTCGGCTCACAAAGAAGCGGATTTGATTCGCGAAAAAGCCCGCCTCGTGGCCGAGCGCGAGATCGCCAGTTACAACGACGCGATCGCCGAAGTGCGCCGCGAACATCAGCGCACCGTCGAAGCGAACGAAAAGGCGCGCAGCGAACTGCGCAGCCTGCTGATGACGCATCTCGCGCTGGTCGAGAGGGTTGCACCGCCGGTCCTTTCGCAAGATGCCGTCGCACCCGACGCGCCGGGCGCCGCGTCGAAAACCGCCCAGGCTGCCGGAAAACCCAACGGCGAGCGCATCGACGTGACGGCCAAGCCCGCGTCGAAGAAGAGCGATCCGCCCAGCGACGACACGACGCGCATCACGGTCTACTAAGGTTCCTTCAGCGGGATTGAACGAAACGGTTGCGGTCCTTCCCGGTGACGGCATCGGGCCGGAGGTCACGCGCGCCGCGGTCGCAGTGTTGCGGCGCGTTCGTCCCGACCTGCGATGCGTCGAAGGCGTCGCCGGCGCGGCCGCGTTGGAGGCCGGCGAGCCCGCGCTGCCGCCGGCGTCGCGCGCGCTCTGCGACGATAGCGCGGCGATCCTCTTCGGCAGCGTCGGCCTGCCGAAATACGACGGTAAACCGCTGCCCGAACGCCCCGAGCACGCCCTGTTTCTGTTGCGCCGGGATTACGAACTCTACGCCAACCTGCGTCCCGTGCGCGTTTTTCCCGGGCTCGAGGACGCCTCGAGCCTCAAACCGGAACTGGTGCGCGGGCTCGACATGATGGTCGTGCGCGAACTCACCGGCGGCATCTACTACGGAACGCCGAAAGAACGGCGCGAAGTCGATGGCATCGAGGAGGCGGTTGACACGATGATTTACCGGGCGCCGGAGATCGAACGCATCGCGCGCGTCGCGTTCGAGGCGGCGCGCGCCCGACGCAAGCGGTTGACGTCGGTCGACAAGCAGAATATTTTGGAGACGTCGCGCCTGTGGCGACGCGTCGTCGATCGCGTGGCAAGCGAGTATCCCGACGTCGCCTGCAGCCACTTGCTGGTCGACAATGCGGCGATGCAGCTCGTGCGGCGCCCCGGCGACTTCGACGTGATCGTGACCGAGAACATGTTCGGCGACATCCTTTCCGACGAAGCCGCGATCCTTACAGGATCGATCGGAACGCTGCCGAGCGCGAGTCTCGGGACGCGTGGCACGCCCGGCCGGCGGTTCGGTCTCTACGAGCCGGTCGGCGGCAGCGCGCCCGACATCGCCGGACGCGGCGTCGCCAATCCGACCGCCGCGATCCTCTCCGCGGCGATGCTTCTGCGGTACAGCTTGGACGACGAGACGAACGCGGCGCGCATCGAGCGCGCCGTCGAAGAGACCTACGCCGGCGGGGCGCGCACCGCCGACCTCTGTGGCGCGACCTCGCACGCGCTCTCGACGCAAGCGTTCGCCGACGCCGTCGCGTCGCGCCTCGCGTGAAACGCGCAATCGTCAGCGCTCCCGCGCGCGTCGCCGCGCTCGGCATGTACGCGCCCGACGCCGTGCTCGCGAATGCCGATTTCGAGCGCCACCTCGACACCAGCGATGAATGGATCGTCAAGCGAACCGGTATCCGGCGCCGCCATCGCGTCGCCGAAGGCCAGCACACGAGCCACTTGGCGATTGCGGCAGTCGACGATCTCCTCGCGCACCATCCCGACGTTGCGATCGGCGACGTCGACTACTTGATCGTCGGATCGTCGACGCCCGACTACGCCTATCCGAGCGTTTCGGCGATGCTGCAAGCCCACTACGGGTTGCCGCGCACCGTCGGCGCTCTCGATATCAGCACCGCGTGCGCCGGCTTTGCCTACGGCATCAATCTCGCTTCCGGCCTGATCGGCACCGGCCAGATACGGCGCGCGCTCGTCATCGTCGCCGACGCGCTGACGCGATCCGTCGACTACACCGATCGCTCGACGGCCGTGCTCTTCGGTGACGGCGCGGGCGCCGCACTCGTCGAGTACAGCGCGCAGCCGGCGATCCTCGGCATGGATGCGGGCGCCGACGGCAACGGCGGAAAGTTTCTCTATCGAACCGGCCTTCGCACCGAGATCAACGGCATCGTCGACACCTCGCGGCTGCTTCGCCAGGAGGGTGCGGCGGTATACCGTTGGGTGCTCGAAAACGTGCCGCGCGCGGTCGAACGGATTCTCGAACGTGCCGGCCTCACGCTCGACGACATCGACTGGTTCGTGCCCCACAGCGCGAACATGCGAATGATCGAGGCGCTGGCAAAACGCTTGCCGTTTCCCTTCGAACGCACGCTCTTGAGCGTCGAAGAGTACGGCAATACGTCGGCGGTATCGATTCCGCTCGCGCTCGTTCCCGCGGTCCGCGACGGACGCGTGCTTCCGGGACAGCGTCTGCTGCTCATGGGCTTCGGAGGCGGATTGGTGACTGCCGGGAACGTGCTGGTGTGGACGTAAAGCCGCCGTCGGACCGCATGCGCGTCCGCCGGCTTCCCAAACGCGGCGCCTACGACGAGGCGACGATCGCCGACATCCTCGACGCAGGTTTCGTTTGCAGCGTCGGCATCGTTCGAGACGGTGCTCCGATGGTGATTCCGATGCTGTACTGGCGGGAAGACGACCGCATCTATCTCCACGGCTCGCGAGACAGCGCGCTGCTCTCGGCGATCTGCGAGTCGCAAGCGTGCGTCACGGTCACGCACCTCGACGGCATCGTGCTCGCACGCTCGGCCTTCCATCACAGCGTGAACTACCGTTCGGTCGCGATCGTCGGACGGCCGGAACTCGTCACCGACGTAGCGGAAAAAGAGCGTGCGTTGCACGCGTTCGTCGACCGGCTGGTGCCCGATCGCTGGGCCGCGCTGCGACCGGTGACGCAAAAAGAACTCGGGCTGACGAAGCTCGTCGCAATGACGTTGACCGAAGCATCGGCGAAAATTCGCAGCGGGCCCCCGATCGACGATCCGGGCGACGTCAGCTGGCCGTGTTGGGCCGGCGTCGTGCCGGTGACGCTCGTCGCGGGAACGCCGTTGCCCGAACCCGGCGCCGAGACGCTGGAACCTCCGTCGCTCTCAGTGTAGCGCTGCCCAGGCGCGCTGTACGGCGGCGTAGAGCGCCGGGTTGTTCTTCAATCCGTAACGCGAATCTTCGCCCGGCTGGGCGGCGTATTCGTAGATCGTGATCGCCGGCGTCACGCGCGCGAGCGTGACGATGGTCGCGTAGAGATCGCGCGCGTCCGACTCCCCGATCTCCGTGACGTAGACGCTCGGAAGCGAACCGTTCGGCAAGGCTCCGGCGGCGCGCGCCATTGCGAGCGTCGCGTCGGCGAGACCGGCGATCGTGACGCCGTAGGGATGAAAGCCGTAACCGTTTACCGGCGCGTCCGCATCGCGTAGCAAGCGCGCCAGCGCGTAGGTCCACGGCAAGTCTTTGCCCGAGACGCCGCTGGTGATAACGGGGATGCCGAACGACGCGACGATCGGCGCCACCCTGCCGTAATATGCGGCGTATGCTTCGACATCGGCGAAGTGACTGAGCTGAAGGTCCGCTTCATTGGTGACCTCGGCGTAACGAATGCAGCCCGGCTCGCGCTGCGTGTATCGCGTGAAGAACTCGCGGACGTTGTCGACGAGGTCGTCTTCGCCCAGGTCGTCGTCCTTCAGGCTCGGCACGATCGCCATCAGGTGGAGGCCCGAGGTGCAGATGACATCCATGCCGTCGTCTTCGCGACGCCAGCGGATTTCGTGGCGCAGCCTGCTCGGAATCCATCCGGTCCGGACGTAATTGGCATGCAAATTGTTGCGTATGTCCCGCATGTTCGCCGGCGTGACGTAGTGCTGACGCAGCACGGTCCACCAGTTGCCTCCACCGAGCGTCGGAATCTCGACGCCGAGCTGCGCGACCGCTGCGGTCGCCGCCGGTGCGGTGCTCGCCTGCGGTTGCGAGCGAAGCGAATGCGTTGCAAGCGCGAGCGACGCCAGCAAGACGGCGCCGCCCGCGAACGCGCGCGACGGCACCCTAAACGCTCGTCGTTTTCTCCGCAAGCGTGCGCCCGATGAAATCGATGAAGCGGACGTGGAGCGTCGCGTGCGCGCCGGGATGCGCCGCCGACCAGGCGCGCCGCCAACGATCGACGACCGCGCGCCGCATCGCGGCGTTGGTATCGTCGTCGGTGCCGATGTATGCCTGCAAATCGAGGCTGGCGAGCAGCGTCGTCTCACCGTGGACGTCGAAGCCCATCAGCACCCCGGAGTACGCCGTTTTGAGCGGCGTCAGCGCGGCGAGCTCGGTCGAGACCGTTTGCTCGTGCGCGGAGGGCGACGAGCAGCCCGCCAACGGCGCCAAGGCGCACGCGGCAAGAGCGAGGCGGCGCAGGAACGCCATCATGCGGACACGTTTCGTTCAACGCGCGCGGCTACCATGCGCTCCATGGATGGAATCGCATGGGCCGGCAGCGCGATGGTTGCCGCGCGGACGCGCCTCGAGATCGCAACCGAGAACCTTGCCAACGTCTCCACCGACGGATTCGCGCGAATCGCCGCACGAGGCGCGCTGACGCCGGAGGGCGTCAGCATTGCGGGCCGCCGCGACCCCGCCGCGCGTGGAGCGCTGCGTCGCACCGGGCGCGATCTCGACCTGGCGATCGTCGGCCCCGGCGCCTTCGAGGTTGAAGCTTCCGACGGCACGCGAACCCAGACTCGCGGCGGATCCTTCGCGCGGGAACGCGACGGCACGCTGCGCGACTCTTCCGGGCGCCGGCTCATGGACGGCGCGCGCCCGTTGCTGCTTCGGGAAGGTGCGGGCTTCGACGAGCGCGGACGCGCAATCGATGCCGGCGGAGCGATCGGCGCGCGCATCCCGCTGCCCGCCGGATCGACGCTTCGCACCGGATTTCTTGAAGCGGCGAGCGTCGACGCGATTCACGAGATGATTGACGTGTTATCGGCCGAGCGTTCGTTCGAAAGCGCGCAGAAAGTCGTTTCGTCGATCGACAAGACGCGCGAGAAGTCGGCGACCGACGTCGCGCGCGTCAAGTAAGCCGCCCGGCATGGATCGCGCGTTGTTCGCCGCCGCAAGCGGCATGGCGGCCCAGCAGCAGAATCTCGACACGATCGCCGACGATCTCGCCAACGCCGACGTCGCTGGCTTCAAAGGCTCCGCGCAACGCTTTGCAGAGTTGGCGGCGGCGGGAGAACCAGGGCTCGGAACCGTCGCGCTCGGCACGCGCCTGCTGCTGACGCAGGGGAAACTCGCGAAGAGCAGCGGCCCGTTCGACGTGGCCATCGACGGTCCGGGTTTCTTCGCCGTCGTCGACGGTTCGGGCCGCCGCGCGTACACGCGCGACGGCGAGTTCGAGCGCGCCGCCGACGGGACGTTACGCAACGTCGAGGGGCTTCGCCTCGACGGCGTTCGCGTTCCGGCCGACGCGCTCTCGCTGCAGGTCGGCGACGACGGTGCGGTGCGCGCGACCCTTGCCGGAGCAACGCGCGAGATCGGACGGATCCGCATCGCGCTCTTTCCGGCGCCCGACCGGCTGCGTAACACCGGAGGGGCGCTTTTTGCCGCAACGCCTGAGGCGGGACGGCCGCGTTTGGTGGCTCCCGGCTCCGAGAACGGCCCGAAGATTCGTTTTGGGATGCTCGAGCGTTCGAACGTTTCCATCATCGAGGCGATGATGCAAATTCTCTCCGCGCAGCGCGCTTACGAGGCGAACGCTAAGGGCGTGCAGGCGGCCGACGAAATGCTTCGCATTGCAAACAACCTACAACGTGGATAACGCCGCGCGCGCCGGAGCGGCGTTCGAAGCGATGCTGCTCGAGCCGATGCTTCGGCCGCTGATGCCGGCGCTCGGCGAACTCGGGGACTACGGCCTCGATCTGTTCGCGCGCGAGATCGCCGCACGAGACGGTGGCGCGTTCGCGAAGTTGGTCGGCGCGGCGTTGGAGCGTGCCCGGTGAACGAGACCGAGGGCGACCGCGAGCGGACGATACGCGCGCTGCTGCCGTACGTCAGACGCATTGCGCGGCGCATCAAGCGCCTGGTGCCGGGATTCGATCTCGACGATTTGCTGGGCGACGGGAGCATCGGTTTGATTCGAGCCGTCGATTCCTTCGATCCCTCGCGCGGTCCGACGTTGCAGCAGTACGCGCGCCGTCTCGTCGTCGGGGCGATGCTCAACGGCATCCGGCGCATGGATCCGGTTTCAGAGCGGGCGCGGCGCATCGTGCGCGATGCCGAAAACGAGCGCTACGGCTTGGCGGTGGAGCGCGGCGAGATCCCGGCCGCCGCGGAGATCGACCGGCGTTGTCCGGGATATTTGCGCGCTATGGCGGCGGCGCACTGCGGCCAACCGCTGTCGCTCGACGCCCCCCTGCCGCAGGGCGAAACCCTGGCCGGCGACTGGCGCGACGACCCCGCACGCATTCTTGCCGAGCGCAGCCGCAGCGACGCGCTCGCCGCGCTGGTCGACCGCCTGCCGCGGCGCCAGCGCGACGTCGTGCTCGCGCATTACTATCGCGGACGCTCGCTGCGCGCGATCGGCAAGCAGATGGCGATCTCTCCGCAACGCGCGTCGCAACTGCATCTCGCTGCAATCGCCAAACTGCGGGCCGGGGCATATGCTGCGCCGGATTGATCCGGAGGAGAGCGCCGCAACCCTTTCGGCGGCAACAGGCGGGGCGCGCGCTTCGGAACCCGTCGTCGCTGCCGTGGGCGAGGCCGATCTCGAAGCGACCGGGTTGCCGCACGACCATCCGCACTGGGTGCGCGACGCGGTCGCCGTGTCGCAGCGCGCGCGGCGCTTGTTGGAGAGGCTCGCGCCCGCTGTCATCGCGGTTCTTTCGATGTGGGATCATCGTCTGCGCGGCATCGTTGTGGCCGGTCGCCGGGTACACGTGGATGCGAGCGGCAGTTATCGTACCGATGCATGAAAAGGACGGGGTTTCTAGTGCAGGTGGGCGGCAAGCGCGACCGCAACCGTCGCCGCTCCCAAGAAGACGAAGTACACCATGACGTTTGCGAGCACGACTTCGTCGCGGCATTGGACGGTGCGCTTGTGCATGGGAACACTCTCCTTTCGAGTGTTCCGATTACATCACGTCAACCTGGTACGGGTCTGGACGCGTCCATAGCGTTCGCTGAGATTTCATTCCTCGCGATGCTCGGCGTGAAGAGATCGACGCCGGTCATCGCCGGCGGAGCCGGAAGACCCATCAAATGCAAGACTGTCGGCGCCACGTCGCCGAGCTTGCCGGGGGTCAGCGCGCCCGCGAGCCCACGAGCGACGAGGACCAGCGGTACGCGATTGGTTGTATGGGCGGTAAGCGGGTTTCCGTCGGGATCGATCTTCTCTTCGGCGTTGCCGTGATCGGCAGTGATGACGAGAAGTCCTCCGGCTTGCAGCGTTGCGCCGGCGAGCCGCTGCAGGCAGCCGTCGAGAATCTCGAGCGCGCGCATTGTCGGTTCCCACTTGCCGGTGTGTCCGACCATGTCGGCGTTGGCGTAGTTCATCACGATCGCGTCGTACTCGCCGCCGGCGATTGCGGCGACGGCGGCATCCGTGATTTCCACGGCGCGCATCGCGGGTGCGAGATCGTACGTCGGCACCGAACGGTCCGAGGGAATCAACGTACGGTCCTCGCCGTCGAATCGGTCTTCGCGTCCGCCGTTGAAGAAGTAGGTGACGTGCGCGTACTTCTCGGTTTCGGCGAGGCGCAGTTGACGCAATCCGGCGCGCGCGACGATCTCACCGAACGTGTCGTATTGCGGCCGCGGTCCGAAGAGCACGGGGTTGGAATAGTCTTCTTCGTATTTCGTCATCGTGGCGAAGAGGACGTCGCGATACGCGCGCGGTTCGAACGCGACGAAGGCCGCTCCGCGGTAGGCCGCAATGCCCGCGTCGAAGGCGCTCGTGAGTTGGCGTGCGCGATCGGGCCGAAAGTTGAAAAAAATGCAGGCGTCGCCGTCCTCGACCGGCCGCGGGTCGCCGACGATCGTCGGCAAGACGAACTCGTCTTCTTCGCCGCGCGCGTAAGCGGACTCGATCGCATCTCGCGCCGAGCCCGCGCGATGTTCGGCCTTGGCGGCCGTTAACGCGGCATAGGCCCGCTGCGTTCGTTCCCAGCGCCGGTCGCGATCCATCGCGTAGTAGCGTCCCGAAACGCCGGCGATTGCGCCTGCCCGGCCGCTTTTCGCAAGGTGTGCTTCGAGCCGGTCGATGTAATGAAGGGCCGAGCGCGGCGGCGTATCGCGTCCGTCGAGAAAACAATCGACGGCGAGCGGCACGCCGGCGGCGACTGCGGCGTCGATCAGCGCGAAGAGGTGCTCGAGCGAACTGTGGACGCGCCCGTCGGAGACCAGCCCCATGAGATGGAGCGTGCCCCCCGTGCGCCGGACGTGCGCGATGCACGCTTCCAGGGTCTCGTTGCGCGCGAACGCACCGCTCGCGATCGCCTCGTCGATAAACACCTGGCCCTGCGCGACGACGCGTCCGCTCCCAAGATTCGTATGACCGACTTCGCTGTTGCCCATGATGCCTTTGGGCAGACCGACGGCTTCGCCGGAAGCCGCGAGCGTCGTCGAAGGATAGCGTTCGAGGAGCGCGCGCCAGTGCGGGAGGCCGGCGGCGGCGATCGCGTTGCCGTGCACTGCGTCGCTGCATCCCCATCCGTCGAGCACCGCGATGACGACGGGGCGAAATCTCATCGCGCGGCGTTGCCGGCGAGCGTTGCAAAGCCGGCCGGATCGAGCGACGCGCCGCCCACCAATCCTCCGTTGACGTTGCCTTGGCTCACGTACGCGGCGACGTTTGCGGCGTTCATGCTTCCGCCGTAGAGCAGCGGCGTCTGCGCGAGACCGTCGAGCGACCCGCGTATGAGCGCCATGACGCGGTCGGCTTCAGCGGGATCGCAGTTGCGGCCCGTTCCGATCGCCCAGATCGGCTCGTACGCAACCGCGACGCGCGCGAGGTCGGCCGCGGGAACGCCGGCAAAGGCGGCACGCATCTGCGACACAACGCGCTCGTCGGTGCGTCCGGCCTCGCGCTCGTCGTTCGTTTCGCCGACCGCGACGATCGGCGTGAGGCCTTGCGTCAGCGCCGTGTGCACCTTGCGATTGACGGTGCGATCGGTTTCGTCGCAGTACATGCGCCGCTCGGAGTGTCCGATAATCACGTGCGAGACGCCGAGCTCCAGCAACATCGGTGCGCTTATTTCGCCGGTGAACGCCCCTTCGAGCTCCCAGTGCATCGTCTGCGCGCCGAGGCGCACGCGCGTTCCGCGCAGGTGAAGCGACGCTGCCGATAGTGCGGTAAACGGCGGCGCGACGACGATCTCGATCTCCGGCGGGAGCGACGCGACGGCCGGTAAGAACGCTTCGAAGAATGCGGCGGTCTGCGCCGCCGTCTTGTGCATCTTCCAATTGCCGGCGACGATCGTGCGCGTCACGGCGATTCCAGCGCGGCGACGCCGGGCAACGTCTTGCCTTCGAGAAACTCCAACGTCGCACCGCCGCCGGTCGAGACGTGCGTCATTTTCTCCGCGAAACCGAGCAAGTGCGCCGCGGCAGCTGCGTCGCCGCCGCCGACGACGCTGATCGCGCCGTTTGCGGTCGCGCGCGCGATCGCGTCGCCGACGACCTGCGTGCCGCTGCGGTATTCGGGCTTCTCGTACACGCCCATCGGCCCGTTGAAGACGATCGTTCGCGCTTGCTCGATCGCCGCCGCGTAGGCGGCCGCCGTTGCCGGGCCGATGTCGAGGATCATCTCGTCGCCGACGTCGTTTATGTCGACGACGTGCGCGCCGGGAGCGTCGAGCGCGGGCGCGACGACGGCGTCTTTCGGAAGGTGCAGTTCGACGTGCTCGAGACTCGAGCGTTCGAGGACGTAGAGCGCCTCCTGGGGATCCGGATCGCGCAGCGACTTCCCGACGTCGACGCCGAGCGCCGCCAGAAACGTGTTCGCCATGCCGCCGCCGATGCAGAAGGCGTCGACGAGCTGCATCAAGTGGCTGAAGACGCCGATCTTGTCTTTGATCTTCGCTCCGCCGATGACGCACACGAACGGTTTGACGGGATTTTGGGTGACTCGCGCGAGCGCGCGCAGTTCGGCTTGCATCAGTAGGCCGGCGGCGCTCGGAAGCAGGTGCGCGACGCCTTCGGTCGATGCGTGAGCGCGGTGCGCCGTGCCGAACGCGTCATCGACGTAGAGATCGCCGAGATCGGCCAGGCGCTGCGCGAAGGCCGGATCGTTGCGCTCCTCCTCGGGATGGAAGCGCACGTTCTCGAGCAGGATCGCTTGGCCGTCCTGCAGCGCGCCTACGCCGCGCTCCGCGGCCTCGCCGACGCAATCCTCGGCGAAAGCGACCGGAATGCCCAGCCGCGCGGAGAGCGCGCCGGCGAGGGGGCGCAGCGAGAGCGCGGCGACGCGCGTCCCGTCGGGGCGTCCTAAATGCGAGAGCACGATCGCGCGCGCGCCGCGGTTCAACAGCAGTTTAAGCGTCGGAATCGCTGCGTCGATGCGCGTGTAGTCGGCGATTTGCGTGCCGTCCATCGGCACGTTGAGATCCTCTCGTACGAGCACGCGTTTCCCGCGCACGTCGAGATCTTCGACGTTACGAACGCTCAACGCAACGCGTCATCCCGAACGAAAATCGAAGGAGGAGCGCTCACGCTGAGGAGGGCACCGGAAGTTTCTCGAGGACGACCGCGGTCAAATCCGCCAGACGGCACGAGTAGCCCCACTCGTTGTCGTACCAGGCGCCGATCTGGATGAGGTCGCCGAGCGCATTGGTCAACTTCGAGTCGATGATCGAACTGTGCGGATCGCGTTTGAAGTCGCTCGACACCAGTTCGTTCTCCGTGTAGGCGACGTACTCGGAGAGTTCGCCCTCGGCGGCGTTGCGGAGAATGGCGTTGAGTTCTTGGCGCGTCGTCGGCTTCTTTGTTTGCGCGACGAGATAAATCATCGAAACGGTGGGCGTCGGCACGCGCAGCGAGAATCCGTCGAAGGTTCCTTCGACTTGCGGAATCGTCAAGTAGAGCGCCTTTGCGGCTCCGGTCGAGGTCGGAATGATGTTCGTGGCGGCGTTGCGGGCGCGGCGCAAGTCTTTATGCGGGGCGTCGAGGATGTTCTGGTCGTTCGTATACGAGTGAATCGTCGTCATGAAACCCTTGACCCAGCCGAGATGGTCGACGATTGGCTTGACCGCCGTGGCGAGGCAGTTGGTCGTGCACGAAGCATTCGAGATGACGTTGTGCTTCACCGGGTCGTAGGCGGCGTCGTTCACACCGAGCACGATGGTGACGTCCTCGCCCTTGGCCGGCGCAGAAATCAGCACTTTCTTGGCGCCGCCCCCGTCGATGTGCGCGCGCGCTTTGGCGGCATCGGTGAAGAGCCCGGTCGATTCGATGACGACGTCGACGCCGAGGCGTCCCCACGGCAACTTCGCCGGGTCGCGCTCGGCCATCACGGCAATGCGGCGGTCGCCCACGACGAGTTCGTCGCCGTCGGCCGCCACGTGGCCCGGATACGTTCCGTAGTTGCTGTCGTATTTGAAGAGGTGCGCGCACTCGGCGGCGCTGGTGAGGTCGTTGATGGCGACGATCTCGACCTGGGGATGGCGTTCGATCAAAGCCTTGGCGAAGTTTCTTCCTATGCGGCCGAAACCGTTGATACCGATGCGCATGCACGACTCCGTAAGCAAACGTGAGGCTTTCGGTCTTACCCGGCGCGCGTGGTTGGCCCCTGCCCGTGGCGGACTCGTTCGGCTAAGCGCGCGAGCGCCGCGAGCCGGCTGCTGACGGTGGGCTTTGAGATGTGCGGATTGCAGCGGCGCCCGAGTTCGGCGAGCGATTCGTCGGGATGTGTAAGGCGCAGTTCCGCTATTTCTCGCAGCGCCGGCGATAGCCGTCTCAAGCCGTAGGCGTTTTCGAGATACTCGATGACGCGGCGTTGCGCGGCCGCGGCGACGGCCGTGCGCTCGAGGTTCGCCGCTTCGGTGTTGACCAGGCGGTGGATGCGGTTTTTCGTTTCGCGCAAGGCGCGCACGTCTTCGAGGCGCAACACTGCGCCGAAGGCGCCGATCAGCGTCAGCACTTCGACGATCGCGTCGAAGTCTTTGTAATAGACGACGCCGCGCGCTTTGCGCTCGGTCACTTTTGGTGCGGCGCCCGCGCTGTGGAGCATCCATTCGAGCCGCGCGATTTCCGCCGGCTTCGAAACGACGAACTCGAGATGGTAGCCGCGTGCGCCGGCGGCCAACGATCCGCACGCCAGGAACGCCCCGCGAATCTCCATCAATCGGTCGCAGCGGTGCCCCGGCTTCGGTACGAATGCGCGCAATCGTTCGGGCACCGCGATCGCGAACGTCGGCAGGTGTCCGAGGCGCGTGGCGCCGCGCGTTTCGATCGGATGCGCCTTGCGGTCGCTGTCGAGGAGCGACCAAAAGAGCCGCGCGACCGCATTGCGGTGCGTGACGAATTCGGCGCGTCCGGCGCGCGCGCCGTAGAGTATCAGTCCGCGCAGCAGCGCATCGCGACAGTGTACGTCGGCGGGCAACTCGCGCGCGAGCGCGTCCTTGGTATCGCCGGAGATCATATCCAGTCGGCCGGCTCGTCTTTACGCGTCGACAAAATTTCGTACAAATCGGCGGCTTGCACCCGCGGGGTGACGCGCAGGGGGACCTCGCGCACGCGAACCGTGACGAATCGCGTCGCGTAGTGGATCTCGAGGACGTCGCCGGCTTTCACCTGGTATCCGGGCTTGAGCGGCTTGCCGTCTTTGGTGATGCGTCCGTGCTCGGACGCCTCGTGCGCTTCGCTGCGCCGTTTCGAGAGCCGGGAAACTTTCAAGAAGCGATCGAGCCGCATGGGGCCCCTCTTCGGCGGTCCGGGCCGGCCTACTTGGCTGCTTGCGACCTATCTTGACACCTAGCGATATATCGAATACTATCCCGACTATGAATGCATATTGGTACGCGCCCGGTTGGAGCGAAGGATTCGGAGGCCGCCGTCACCGGCCCGGTCGCCGCTTCAAGCGCGGCATCCTCAAATTCGTCCTCCTCAAGTTGCTGGCCGACGAGTCGCGCCACGGCTACGAACTCATGCGAGAGTTGCGGCGCAGGGGCTGGCCCGGAGGGCCCGGATCTATCTATCCGATCTTGGCCGCGCTCGAAGAAGAAGGCCTCATCGCCGGTCGCGATGAGGGCGAGCGGCGAACCTACGAAGCGACCGACAAGGGACGCGAACATCTGCGCGAACACGCGGTTAACTTCGGCAGCTTCTTCGAGAAGGACGGCGACGAGGAGGAAGCAGCCGAGAACGAAACGCACGGTGCCTTGCGCGAATCCGCCGGCAGGTTGATGCAGGCGGTGGCCCAAGTGGGACCGAGTTCGAAAAACGAAACGATCGAACGGGTCCGCGACCTGCTCGACGGCACGCGACGCGAGATTTACACGCTCTTAGCACAGGAGTAGCCCAATGGCGCAGGCCTCGGCCGCCCGGCGTCCCGGGGTAAACGTCTTCGACGAGAGCCGCCCGATGTGGCGGCTCCTGCTCGTTTTCCTCGTTCCGCTGATGCTCAGCAACGTCGTGCAGTCGGCGTCGCAGACGATGGCGAGCATTTGGATCGGACGTCTGATCTCGACGCAGGCGCTGGGGGCGGTCTCGGCGGTCTTTCCGGTGATCTTCCTACTCTTCTCGTTCGTCTTCGGCGTCTCGAGCGGAGGCACGGTCTTGGTCGGCCAGGCGTTCGGCGCGCGCGACCATCACAAGGTAAAAAAGATCGCCGGGACGGTGCTCGGAGCCAGCCTCTATCTCGGGATTTTCGTCGCAATTCTCGGAACCATCGGATCGCCGGTGCTGCTGTCGTGGCTGGGCACGCCGCACGACATCATCGCGCAGTCCGACGCCTACGCGAAGGTCATCTTCCTGACGATGCCGGTTTTCTTCGTATACTTCGTCTACGTGACGATCTTGCGCGGAACCGGCGATTCGACGACGCCCTTCTACTCGCTGATCGTCTCCTCCGTGCTCGCGATCGCGATAACGCCGCTCTTCATCATCGGCTGGCTCGGATTGCCCAAGCTGGGCGTCGTGAGCGCGGCCGTCGCCGGATTCGTTGCGAACGCTGCGGCACTCGCGTGGCTGATCGTGCACCTGGCGCGGCACGACCATCCGTTGAAACTCGACCGCGAGACGCTCTCCGACATGCGCATTGATTGGGACATCCTCTATCGCGTCGTCCGGATCGGCGTGCCGACGGGAATCCAAGTGATGATGGTCTCGCTGGCTGAGATCGCCGTGATTTCCTTCGTCAACCACTTCGGATCGAGTGCGACGGCAGCTTACGGCGCGGTTAACCAGGTCGTCAGCTACGTGCAGTTTCCCGCCATTTCAATCGGCATCGCGGCGTCGATCTTCGGCGCTCAGTGCATCGGCGCGCGGCGCGAGGACAAACTCGGATCGGTGATTCGCTCCGCCGTCGGGCTCAACTACGCCGTCGGCGCGATCATCATCGGCCTGTGCTACATCTTTGCGTGGAACATCCTCGGCGCGTTCATCACCGATACGAATACGCTCGACATCGCCCACCGGCTGCTGATGATTACGCTGTGGAGTTACGCGATCTTCGGAAATATGGCGGTGCTCAGCGGCGTCATGCGCGGCAGCGGCACCGTGCTGTGGCCGACCATCATCGGCATCTTCGCCATTTGGGGCGTCGAGGTTCCGGCCGCCTACCTCCTCATGCATCGCTTCGGCCTCGACGGCGTGTGGATGGGCTATCCCATCGCGTTCTGCACAGGCCTCGTGCTGCAGTTCTGCTATTACGAATTCGTCTGGAAGCGCAAAACCCACGAACGCTTAGTGTAGACTCCCATCTCATCCTGTGCGGAGCTCGCCCATGTCAACAGCCCATGTCATCCTGAGCGGAGCTCGCATAAGCGAGCGCAGTCGAAGGACGCGCAACGCACACTCGAAGCAGCTCTCCGACGCAAACGCGTGCCACCCTCGGGACGTTCGCGATTTCGCGTCCATGCGAAATCGCTACTACCTGGCGCGGCGCTCCCGGCCTCCATGCCTCCGCGCCGCGTCCAGAGTCCCTCAGGTGTGCACGCGTTTGCATCGGCGCGCTGCTTGTACGTGCTTCGTCCTTCGACTACGCATCGAACTTCGTTCGATGCTCCGCTCTGGATGACATCGGCGGAGACTTGTGGAGAGGTTAGCGGCGTTTTTTGGATTTCGGCGTGACGCACGTGCCGGCGGCGCGACAGACGACGACGGGCGGATCGAGCACGTCGGCAGCGCTTTCGCCGGTCTCGGGACGCGCCGCGATGACCTTGCGCGCTTCGAACTCCATGCGGCGCGAGGTGTTGCCGATTTTTACGATGCGGCCTTCGGCTTCGACGTAGTCGCCGGCGTAGACCGGGGCGAGGAACTCGACCGAGTCGTAGGCGACGAACAGGCCTTCGTCGCCGTCGAGCCGGATCAGCAGTTCGGTCGCGACGTCGCCGAAGAGCGCGAGCATGCGCGCGCCATCGACGAGGTTTCCGCCGTAGTGCGCGTCGTGCGCGCTCATGCGCAGGCGGATCGTCGCTACGCCGCTTGCGTCTTCGCCAGTTGCCACAGTTCCTCGAGTTCGTCGAGCGAAAGGTCGGAGAGAGTCTTCCCGCCGGCGGCGGCGCGTTCTTCCATGAAGCTGAACCGCCGGTAAAACTTTTCGTTGGCTTGCCGCATCGCCGTTTCGGCGTCGATGCCGAGCGCGCGCGACAAGTTCACCAGCGTGAAGAAGATATCGCCCAACTCTTCGCGCACGCGCGAGTCGTCCTGCTTCTCGCGGCGTGCTTCGGAGAGTTCGCGCACTTCCTCGCCGAGTTTTTCGAGAATGCCTGAAATGGCCGGCCAATCGAAGCCGACGCGCGAGGCTTTTTCCTGCATGCGCTGGCCTCGCTGCAGCGCGCCGAGGTGCTTGGGAATGCCGTCGAGCCGGCTCTTGCGCGCGCGACCGGTCTTTTCCAGTGCCTTGAGGCGCTCCCAGTTGCGCCACTGCGCGTCGACGTCTTCGATGACCGCATCGCCGAAGACGTGCGGATGACGCCGCACCATCTTGTTAGAGAGCGCGTTCACGACGTCGGCGACGCCGAACTTTCCGGTTTCGGTGGCGATCTGCGAGTGAAACACGATCTGAAGCAGCAGATCGCCGAGTTCTTCGCAGAGGGCGTCTAAATCGCCGCTTTCGACCGCCTCGACGACCTCGAACGTCTCCTCGATCAGATACGGCACGAGGGTGCGGTGCGTCTGCTCGCGATCCCACGGGCAGCCCATCCGCAGACGCGCCATGATCTCCACGAGATCGTCGAAGGAGTAGTGCGCCGATTGCGGCGGAAGCGGCACGAGCGGCAGCGCCATCGCGGCCGAGAGCGTCGCATGCGGCATGCCCGGCACGATCTCGGTAGCGATGCCGGCGCGTTCGAGCGCCCGCAGCAACTGCGCGAGCCCCGGAAAGTCGGAGAGCGGATTGCCGGGGATTCCCAAGCCGAGATCGCGCGGATCGCGCGCTTGCAGGCGCGTCGCGAATCGATCGATCTCGTCGGCCGCGCCGCGTATGAAGAGCTCCGGATCGTCGATGAGATCGCGCACGATTTCAACGCCGTTGCGCGCCAAGTATCCGCTCAAGTCCGGCGGAGCGAGCGGCGCGGCGACGCGCCCCAGCGCACGTAACGCGTCGAGCGCGCCGATCGTCAACAGACTCGGATCGCCGGGGCCGAGGCCCGCGATGCGCACCAGCATGGGCTCGCGACTTCGCGCCGCGCACGCAAAAGGCCCCGGCGCGCAGCCGGGGCCTTTCGAGTTCGGCCGGTGCGCCGGTTACTTCGTCGGTGCCATCGACGGCGCCATCGTGGCGGCTGCCGGGGCCGCCGTCGTCGCTGCCGGCGGTACCGTCGGCGGCGGTGACGGGAAGAGATCGGCGAAGCGCGGATCGAGCACCTGGATCTGCGCCGATTGCTGCAAGCCTTGCAGGAACGGCTGGATCAGCGGTGCCTCCTGCTGCTGACGCAGCATGTCGGTGATGCGCGGCGTCGCGCTCGCCAGCGACGCCTTCACCGCCGGCTGGATCGCTTCGACTTGAATGACGTGATACCCGAACGGCGACTTCACGGGCTGGCTGGTCTGCCCGACTTTCAGTGAAAACGCGGTTTGATCGAACGCCGGTACCATCTGACCGCGCCGGAAGAATCCGAGTTCGCCGCCCTTATCCTTGCTGCCGGGATCGGTCGAGTACTGTTTGGCGACGTCGTTGAAGTTCTGACCCGATTTCAACAGCGCTTCGACTTTTTGCGCGGTCGCCAAATCCTTCACGAGGATGTGGCGCGCCTTGATCTGTTCGGGCTTGTCGAACGCCGCGTGGTTCTTGTCGAAGTACGATTTGACTTCGGCCGGCGTGATGTTGACGCGATTGGCCAGCGCCTTGTCGAGAATGATCTGCTCGCGCAGCGCCTCGCGAACGTCGTCTTCGCTGAGTCCCCGCGCCTTGAGCATCTCGTCCCAGGATCCGTTCGGGAAGTTTGCCTTCAGATCGTTCTCGCGTTGGGCGATCTCGTCGTCGGTAACGTTGATGTTGTTCTTCTTGGCGTATTGAAGGATCAGCGTCTCCTGCACCATCTGCTGCAGCGTGCTGCGCGCTCCTGGGCTGGATGCGAGTTTGTCCTCGAACGCGGATTTGTTGATCGGCTCACCGTTGACGGTGGCGACCGCACCTCCCGCGCATGCCGCGAGCGCGGCACCGAGAAGCAGGGCGCCAAGGCCCGCGATGACCCGTTGGGCTTTCGACATTGTCGGCTCCAAGGAAAAAGAGCAGTGTGCAATAAGGGGGGCGAAGCCCCGCAATACGTTCCGCTGCTTCGTGCGCAACCACGGGCCTCCTCTCGGGAAACTCTCAGGAGTGCCGAAGCAAGCGGTCACATCGCTTCGAGCAGGCCGCGAAGCAGCGGCATCCACGCGCTCTCGGCGCTCCCGCGCTCGCGCGCCGGTAAATCGACCAGAATCCGGCCCTCGGCGAACCGGAAGCGGTTCTTGGTCAGCGACCGGAAAACCGGAATCGCGGCCGGATCGAGGCCGAATCCCGAGCCGACCCCCAGCGTCAGCCGGTTGTCGTCCACTACGACCCGCGTGACGTGCTTGGCCAGGGCGATCGTCCGCAACTTCGTCAGTTCGATCAAACGCTCCAAGGGGAGTGGGAAGGGCCCGAAGCGGTCGCGCACGCCGGCAGCGATCTCCGCGACCTCGGCTTGCGTGCGGGCCTTGGCGAGCTGCTGATAGACGGCGATTTTTTGCGAGACTTGGGGGATGTAGTCGTTTGGAACGAACGCGCTGATCTTCACGTCGATGACGGCTTCGCGCCGGTCTTCTAGGGCGGCGCTCATGCCGCGACGCTCCGCGATCGCTTCGGCGAGCAGTTCGCAGTAGGTGTCGAACCCGACCGACGCGATGAATCCCGACTGCGCCGCGCCGAGCAGATTGCCGGCGCCGCGGATCTCCAGGTCGCGCATCGCGATTTGCAATCCCGAACCGAGGTGCGTGAACTCGCGAATCGCCTCGAGACGCGCCTTCGCTTCTTCGGTGAGCGCCTTGTGCCCCTGATAGAGGAGATAACAGTACGCTTGATGGTTCGAACGTCCGACGCGACCGCGCAATTGATAGAGCTGCGCGAGGCCGAACTTATCGGCGTCGTTGACCAGCATCGTGTTGACGTTGGGAATGTCGATGCCGTTCTCGATGATCGTCGTGGCGACCAGCACGTCGAGTTCGCCCTCGATGAAAGCTTGCATGACCGGTTCGATCTCGGACTCGCTCATCTTTCCGTGCCCGACGCCTATGCGCGCGCGCGGGACGAGTTTGGCCAAGGCGTTGCGAACCGCGTAAATCGATTCGATGCGGTTGTGCAGATAGTAGACCTGGCCGCCGCGATCGAGTTCGGCCGCGATGGCATGCTGCACCACGGCGTCGCCCGCCGGCACGACCAGCGTCTTGATCGCCATACGATTCTTCGGCGGCGTTTGAATGAGCGAAAGATCGCGCACGCCGAGCAGCGACATGTGGAGGGTTCGCGGTATCGGCGTGGCCGAAAGGGTCAGCGCGTCGACGCTCGCGCGGTACTCCTTCAGACGCTCCTTGTGCATCACGCCGAAGCGCTGCTCCTCGTCGATGACGATGAGACCCAGATCGGCGAAAGCGACGTCCTTCTGCAGCAAGCGATGCGTGCCGACCACGATGTCGACTTTTCCTTCGGCGAGTTCGCGAACGATACGCTTCTGTTCGGCCTTGCTCTGGAAGCGCGACAGCTGTTCGACGCTCAACGGAAAGCAGGCGAAACGCGCGCTGAACGTGCGATAGTGCTGGTCGGCGAGCAGCGTCGTAGGAACGAGCACCGCCACTTGTTTCTTGTCGGCGACCGCCTTAAACGCCGCGCGCATCGCGACCTCGGTCTTGCCGTAGCCGACGTCGCCGCAGACGAGCCGGTCCATCGGGCGCGCGGATTCCATGTCGCCCTTTGTTTCGTCGATGGCTTTCTGCTGGTCGGGCGTGGCTTCGTAGGGGAAGGCTTCCTCCATCTCGGTTTGCCACGGCGTATCGAGCGCAAAGGCGTGACCGCGCGCGAGTTCGCGCTCCGCGTAGAGCTGCACGAGACCATCGGCAATTTTCCCGAGCGACTCGGCGACGCGTGCCTTCGTGCGCGCCCAATCGGCGCCGCCCATTTTGGAGAGCCGCGGACTCTGCCCCTCGGCGGCGGAGTACTTGGCAATCTGATGCATCTGCGTCACCGGCACGAGCATCCGGTCGCTGCCGGCGTACCTGAGATCGAGATAATCTTGGGTGGCGCCGAGAATCGTTTCGGCGCGCAGGCCGAGGTACTGGCCGATGCCGTGAACGGCGTGTACGACGTGGTCGCCGACGCGCAGATCGGCCAGCGTGACGGGAACGCCTTCCTTTACCGCGCGCATTCGTACGCGCTTGGGCGGCGCGCCGTAAATTTCGCGGTCTCCGAGCACGCGCAGGCGCAGGCTCGGAACCGTGAATCCGGCGTCGATGCTGCCGGCGCCGATGACGGCCGCACCGGGTGCGAGGCGTTCGCCGAGTGGGACGCCTGCCGCGCGCAAGAGATCCGTCGTGCGTCCGACCGCCGTGCTGACGATCGCAATCGATTCGCCCGCCGCGACGGCGTCGCGCACGCTGCGCGAAAAGAGTTCGATCTGCCGGTTGAAGTGTTCGGCAGGACGGCACTCGAGCACGAACGCTTCGAGGGCGTGTGGAGCCCAACTCGAAGCGGCGCGGTTTTCGATCGCTCCCGGTATGACGAGCGTCGCGTGGCGGCGGATCGCGTCGCCGAGTTCGTCCAGCGTGGGACGCGCGGCGGCAACGTCGGCCAGCAGCGCTTCGCCTACCAGCGTTTCGTCGACCGCCAATTCGCCCGATTCGACCGCCGCCAGCAAAACGTGTTGCTCGCGCGTGCGCTCTTCGTCGAGCGCGACGGAGATCGACGAAATCATCGCCGGTTCGTCGAGCACGACCAGAGCGTTCTGGGGGACGTAGTCGAAGATCGTCGCTCGCCGCTCGAACGCAAGCGGGAGCCACGTATCGGGGACTTCGGCGTTCGCACTCAGGAAAACCTCAAGCTCGCGACGTGCGGCGTCGGGACCGTCGAACCGTTCGAGAATGCGCCGCCGGTAACGTTCGTCGCGAGGAATCTGAGTCCACGGCACGATCTCGACCGACGGCGCGCTCGCCGTGCTGCGCTGCGTGTCTACGGCGAAACTCCGTATGCTCTCGACGGCGTCGCCAAAGAATTCGACGCGCACGGGCGCGCCGGCGCTGGCGGGAAAGACGTCGATGATGCCGCCGCGCACGGCGTATTCGCCCGCGGCGCTGACGAGATCGCAGCGATCGTATCCCATCGCGTAGAGCCGCTCTTGCACTCGTTCGAACCCGGGCGATTCGCCGGCACGCACGATGAAGCGCAGTTCGTCGAAAAGCGCGCGCGGCATCAGGTCCTGTCGCATCGCGGCGATCGGTGCGAGCACGATGCGCGGCGTCCCGGCGGTTAGGTCGGCGAGCAGCGTCATGCGCGCACTACGCTCCGACGGGCTCTCGATCGCTCCAAGCGCTTCGTCGCGCGAACGCAGCAGCGCGGGCGTCTGCGGTTCTTCTTCGCCGAGATAGAAGAGCAGATCGGCGAAGGCGCGCTCGGCCGCGTCCGGCGTTGGAACGAGAACGAGCAGCGTTCCTCCCAGCGAGCGCTGCAGCGCGGCGAGCAGCGCGGGTCGCGCCGCGGCCGACGTTTCGTGGAGTGCGTAAGCTCCCGGCTTGTCGCCGGGCAGGGCGCGCAATTCTCGCAGGCGTGCGAGGAGCACGGAGATCGAACGGCTCGACGTTGCGAGGTGCGCAACGAGTGCGTCGTGCAGCGATCCGTGCGCGCGGCTCGGCTGCGCGGCGGCGAGTTCGGCGGTCGTCATAGTGAGCGGTTGATTATACCAAACGAGGCTCGGCGCGGGAGCAGAAGCAGAAACGGAAGCGTCGCCAGCAGTGCAAGCCACGCGATCGGCGCGGGGGTGCCCGGGTAAACGGCGTCGGGAAGGTAACGCAGCACCGAAGCAAGCGTTAACGCGAGCAACGCCGCCGCCGCGCGCGTGCCGGGAGCGATCGCCGCGACCGCCGCCAGCCAAAGTCCGTACCACGGATAGGGATTCGGCAGCAGCAGCCAACCGCCCAACGCCAGGTACAGCCACCCCTCCCGCTCCCCTCGGCGAAGCCTTCGGACGGCCACCCAAGCCAGCCCGGCGGCGGCGCTAGCCGCGAGCGCGCAGGCGATGGCCTCGGCGATCGCCCCCGAGCCCGCGATCGCGCGCGCGATGGGTTCGACCAACGCTTGAAACGAGGCTTGCGGCGCGTACTGCGCATGCGGCGCCATCTGCGTGGCGACCCCCGCAAAGAGCGGGATCGAGAGCGCGAAAGCCGCCGCCACGCCGGCGACGGCGCCGAGCCGTCCGCCCGCGATTGCCGCCGGAAACGCGCCCACGACGGCCGGAAGTTTCACCGCTCCGGCGCAGGCGGAAAGAAAGGCCCCGATTTGTGCGTGCCCACGCCGCGCCACCGCAATGCCGGCCAACACGATCGTCAGCGCCAGTGCGTCGTTGTGTCCTTCGGCGGCGCACCAAATCGCGACCGGATTGAGCGCGATCGTGGCCGCTGCGGTGAGGCGCTCGCGTCTGTTGCCGCGGTACGCCGCATAGGCGAGCAGCGCGCACGCGATCAGCGCCGCCGACGACGTCGCGCGCAGTCCGCCGAGCGCCGCCGCCGTTCCCAGCGCCGCGGTTGCGGAAACGACCGCGGCGGCGATTGCCACGAAGATCGGACCGTACACGCAGACCGGGGGCGGATTGCCCCACTGCACTACCGCGGCGTCGAAAATCGGAACGCCCTGCGGCAGCAGTTGATGCGCGTATGGGTTGGCCCCGGCGCGCAGCAATTCTCCGTAGGCGGCATAGGCGTAAACGTCGCTCGAGAAGACCACGGGTGCGGCCCACGCGCACGCGATCGCAAATGCGCAGAGTGCCGCGACGCCGAGCGGTGCCGTCAACCCGGCGGAAGGCGCGCCGCGCGAAACGATGCGAGCGTACCCGGCGCCCGCGGCCGCCAGCGCGAGTGCGAGCGTAACGAACGTCGCGGCGCCGAGATTGCCCCATCCTCCGGCGACGGGCAGTGGTTGCAAAAGATCGATGGCGACGCGCGGCGGAACGTGCGCCAGCAGGAGCCGTTGCGCGATCGCCGCGCCGAGCAGTGCGGCGGGGATCGCGAGCCCGACGCGGAGCGCTTTCAGTCGGTGCCCCGCAGCGCGGGGACGCGCGCCTGGTTTGCCGCCGCCGCGGCGACGCCGACGAGCACGAACCACGCCGCTCCGACTTTCGGATAGAAGACGAGGTAATCGGCAATCTGGTGCAGCGTCAGCGCGATCCCCGCGGCGAGCGCGGCGAGCACCCACGGCGAACCGTCACGCGCGCGCCGTGCAAACGCGCTCAGGATTGCCGCGACGAGCGCTACCGTCGCGAGAAAAAGCGCTATGCCGCCCTCGGCGAGCGATTGCAGGAACCAACTGTTGGCGTGCGTGCGCACGCCGATCACCCCGTACGCGGGGAGTTCCAGCTCGTAGTTTCCGGCGCCGACGCCGAACCAAGGGTGCGAGCGCCACATTCGCCACGCGGCGCCCCACAGTTCGCGCCGGTCGCCGACGCCGCCGGCATAGGCGCTCTCTTCGAGCGAGACGCGCAGCACGTCGGCGGTGCGCGCGTAGTACGCCCACCAACCGACGACGGCGAGTCCTGCGATCAAACCCAGATACGCCGGCCGCAGCGCGCGCAACGCCGGCCGTCCGCCGGCGACGACGAGGATGACGCCGACGGTGGCCAGCCCGATAATCCCGGCGCGCGAAAAGGTGAGCACGTCGGCGCAGGTGGCCAGTGCGAGCGCGGCATCGGTCAGCGTGGAACGGCGAACGAGCGTCCAGGCGCCTAACGCCGCGATGGCCACTTGAAAGTATCCGGCGAGCTGGTTTGGTCCTTCGAGCGCTCCGGCGATGCGCGGCACGATAACGTCTCCGACGTAGAGGCCTGACGGCGCTCCGGTAAACTCCTGGACCAGTGCCGTGAGCGCGACGGCGATCGCCGCCACGGCGAATGCGCTGACGATTGCGGCGTCGTCTGGGTCGATCCGAAAGCACAGATACGCGGCCGCGAGCACGATGCCGTACTCGGCAAACTTCAGCGTTTCGCGCACGGCCGGCCCCGGATGCGCGGCGACGGTCATGGTCAGCGCGGTGATCGCGACGTACGCCGCGACCGCGCACAGGAGCAGCGGCATCGGACTCGCGCGCAGGCGACCGAACGCGCCGGCATGCGACGCGAGCCCCGCCAGCAGTCCGAGCAGCGCCGCTTTCGGCAGCGTCACCGTCGTGCCGGCAACGTCGCGCGAAAGCGCGAACGGCGTGACGAGCACGAGCACGCAGAGCCCGTAGGCCGGCCGGCGGATCGTTACGACGGCGACCGCCGCAAACAGCGCTACGAAAACGGCCGCCGACCACGGATCGAGCGCGACCGGAATCGCAAAACGGTCGACGACGGGATGGTACGTCAAGGCTGCTGCAGCGGTTCCTACGAGTGCTCCACGTCGTCGATCAAGTAGAGCGGGCGTCCTTTCACTTCGTCGTAGATGCGACCGAGATATTCCCCAAGGATGCCGAGGCTGATGAGCTGCACGCCACCCAAAAAGACGACGGCGACGATCGTCGAAGCCCAGCCCGGCGTGTAGGCCGGCGGGTGCACGCCGAAGAGTTTGTCGACGATTACGACCAGCGCGTAGATGAAGGCGACCGCGCTGACCGCAAAGCCGAAGTACGAGGCGAAGCGCAGCGGAATGTCCGAGAATGAGGTGATCCCATCGACCGCAAAGCGGATCATCTTCGGCAGCGGATACTTCGTCGCACCGCTCAACCGAACGTCGCGATCGTACTCGACGCCGGTCTGTTTGTAGCCCACCCAACTGACCATGCCGCGCAGGAAGCGGTGGCGTTCTGGGAGGCGCCGCAGCGAGTCGACGACGCGCCGGCTCATCAAACGAAAATCGCCGGTGTCGACCGGAATCGACACTTTCGTCAGCCGCTTGATCGTCCGATAGAAGAAGCCTGCGGTCGCGAGCTTGAACGCGCTCTCGCCCTTACGCGAACGCCGGATCGCGTAGACGACGTCGAACCCCTCGCGCCACTTCGCGACGAACGCGGCAATCAGCTCCGGCGGGTCTTGCAGGTCGCCGTCCATGAGAATGACGGCCTCGCCGCGCGCGAGTTCGATCCCGGCAGTGGCGGCCAGCTGATGGCCGAAATTGCGCGACAAGTTCACGAGCACGATATGCGGGCGCTCGCGCATCTCCGCGCGAATTGCGTCGGCGGTTGCGTCGGAACTGCCGTCGTTGACGAGTACGATTTCATAAGCCGGCCGTTCCGGCAGCGCTTCGACGGCGGCGACCAAGCGCTCGAGCAGCGGCGACACGTTCCCTTGCTCGTTATGCATCGGGACGACGACGCTGAGCGCCGGCTCGCCGTCGGGTTCCCTAACAGTCATGTCGGCTCGGCGGTTCGACGCCGCGTCGCGCGAATCCGACAACCAAGCGGAAGGGTCGCATGGAGCGAGAACTTTCGGCGCCTGTGCGCTCGGCGGGAATCCTCACCTTCATTTCGTTTCTTGCGGTCTTAGCGGCATGCAGCCGTCCCCAACCGGCGGCGACGCCGCGGGCAAGTGCGCCCACGCGCCCGGCCGCGACCGCGATTCCATCTCCGCCCGCCGCAACGCACGAACCGAACCCGAGCGCGTCGCCTCGACCACTCGCGAAGCCGTCTTCGGTGCCGCGCGCCGTCGTCGCGCCGGCTCCGACGGTTCCACGGCTGGCGCCGGACGCCGCGCCGCGGATCCTCTCGATCGACGTCGACAAGACGACGGTGAGCTCCGGCGACCACGTCTCGGGCACGGTGCTGACCAGTTCGAACGTCGCCAGCGTCGAGGTGCGGATCGGCGGCTACGGCGTCACGCTGAATAAAGTCGGCGTGGGGCGGTTCAGTCTGGCGTATACGATCGGCAACCTGCCGTTCTTCGTGCACGGCACGTTCCAAATGCAGGTCATCGCTCGCAACTCGCGCGGCGACGCAGCGAGGACGAGCCTTCCGATCGAAGTGCGCTAGAGGCTCCTTAACCACTACGCCGGCGGATGCGGAGGATGCCCGGGGACGCCCGGCGACGGGAAGCCCGAAGGCAGATTCGGGAACGGCGCGGGGTTGTACGGAGTCGGCAAACCGTTGGGCTGCTGGCCGTTGGCATTACTGCTCGAGTCGAGCCAGGCGTAGATGGTGTCGCGTAGCGTGCGCACGTCGGCGTCGGTGACGATGATTTCGCGCGGCGTGCGCTGCAGGCCGTTCTGCGCGATCTCCTGCGATTGGAAGGAACCGCGGTCGTAGAGATATCGGAATATCGTTCCCGAGTTCAGCCGCCGCGTAATTTGATAGTGCAGCGTGTCGATGCGGTCCATCGGTATCGCCTGCGCGTTCCAGCCGCTGGCGTCGGTCGTGATGTAGACGCTCGCCCCGAACGGCGTCGTCGGCGGAACCTGCACGGTAAACGTTACGAGCACGGGACGGCCGGAGAAGTGCTGCGTCGGTACGAGCGTATGTCCGGGCGCCGGCGTCGCGGGCAGGAGGTCGGGATTCGGGATGGGGCTCGAGAGCGCGACCGCGAAGCGCGCCACGTCGGCGAAACTCCCCTCCACCGGCAGCGGCGAGCGCGAAAGGTCGAGTTCGGTGACCGTGCCGGTCGCGTCGAAGTGCGCGCGCGCCCAAATGCGCGGGCCCGGAACGATGGTTGCCGGTCCGGTGCCGGCGGCATCGCGGATGAGAACGCCCGGGGCGACCCGGAAGCCGTCGCCGGTAGTAAAGAAGACGAAACCGTCTTGATAGGCCAGGAGTTGCCCGGTGACGGCGATCGTCGGTCCGGCGGCAACCAGCGCGACCGCCAGCACCGCGCACGCAACGGCGAACGCGCGTCGCAAGCGCGTCACTGTGGGAGCACCTGGATGATGAAGTTCGGGCTCCACTGGATGGGTCCGTAGTTGAAATAATACGTGCGCTGCACGTCGAGCAGCATGTGCGGCAGAACCTTGAAGCGCACGTCGGCGGTGAGATCGTAGGGCGGTTGGCCGAGGTAGTTGTTGTAGAGCGGCTGGCCGATGACGTTGTTCAGCGGCAGCGGAAAGACGTTCTGAAACGGCGCCGGGAAATCGGTGTGTTGGCGCCCGACGAGCGACGCGTTGAACTCCGGATTCGGCGCGTAGTTCGTGCCGAGGCTCAGCGTGCGCAGCGTCGATGCGCCGCGAAATGCGGTCAGCCCCGGCGGACAGAGTGGATTGCTTTTGCCGTTAGGGGTCAAAGGGTTGCAGGGTTGATAGCCGCCCTGCAGGTAGCGGTCGGTCGTGTTTTGGATTTCATAGTTCAGGTACGCGTTGATCGGACGCGAGAACTGCCGGCTCAAACTGAACGTCGTCGTCGTGGTGTCGACGTGGTGCGGAAGCGAATTCCACTGGCGCTGCTTGTTGAGCACCGCGTTGAGATAGTACGTCTGGTAGGGATCGTCGCGGTCGCCGATCTTCACCGATGGCGTGAAGACGTTGAATCCTGCGACTTCGTTCCAAATCGTCGTGTACGTCGTCGGGCAGGCGACCGGCGCCGTGCCTTTTTTGAAGACGCACGTTCCGCCGAAGGATTGTAGGCCGCTCTGTGACGGCGGAATCGGAAATTCGTATTGATTCGAACCGACCGAGTCGTGGTTGAAGCCGTAGCCGCCGTAGATCTGCTCGTAAAGCGGCAGTTTGCCGATGCGGTTTTGGAAGCTCGTCGCGGTGAGTTGCACTTGCGACGGATGTGAGAGATTGCCAGCGCCGACGGTATTGTTAGGATTGAACGAACCGGGCCCGAGCAGGTTGTAGTTGGTGAAGTTCGAGTTCAGCTGGAGGTAGGAGTGCGGAAAAGCCTGCGTCATGTTGACGTACGTCGTCTGCGTCACCGAGAGCGGCGGTGCCTGGAGCAATACTCCTTGGTTGATGTTGTATTGCGTGAACGTTTGAATCTGAAAGCGCTGCCCGAGCTTCTCGTACAGGCTCAGATTGAAGAAACGATCCGATTTCGTCAGCGGGTTGGCGGAGAAGATCGCGTACTCGTGCGCGCCGACGAAGTGCTGTTCGAACGCGAGGTACGTGTGGTTGAACGTGTCGTAGCGCAAATGTATCGCGGAGAGCGAGTTGTTGTTTCCCGCGAAGTTCCAGGTTGCGTCGAAGTTCGCGCCGGTGAGCGAGTTCTGCGCGAAGTACTGATTCGGCGAGAAGTTGACCACGTACGAGCCGAGGGGCACGCCGACGCCGCCGACGTAGGCCCACGCGCCCGAGAAGCGCGCGTAGCTCCGCGTGCCGATCACCGCTTCGGAGGCGGTGACGCTCGGGTTCTTCGGCAGCTCCGGGAAGGCGAACGTGTCGCCGGGCATGATGCGCCCCTTCACCGGATGAGCGAGGTCGCCGTTGAGAAAGGTCCAGCGGTCGGGTTCGGAGGTCACCGGCACGAAATAGATGCGGTTGAAGTCGAGAAAATCCGAAAGGGCCGCGCCCGCGACGCGCTGGCCGCGCGTCTCGAGCGTCACGTGGCCGGCGAGCAAGAAGCGGTTGAGTTTGAGGTCCATCGAGAAGGAGTCGCCGTTCGCGGAGAAGCCGTCGCTGGTCTGAATCCGCACGTGCCCGTCGGCCTCCACCTGAAACGTGTCGTAGTAGAAGGCGAGGTGATCGGCGCTCAGGCGCACGATCGTATTCGCCCGCGCGCAGGCGCAAGCGATCGCGAACGTGAGCGGCACTAGGACCGCGCAGAGCGAGAGACGTCGCACGATATTCCCCGGGTTGCGGGTGAGTCAGCCAATCCGGTTTGGGCCGCGGCCGAAGGTATCCTATCGGCGAAATCTCAGCGAGCCAAATGCCGCCGAAGGTCGAAATGACCGGGGGTCCCGGAGCAACCGACCGGGCGTCGCGGGCAACTCGGAGCGATTCGAAGGTGACTGAGGTCATCGTAGTTCATCGCCGCGCAGACCGGGGGCTTTGGGGCGAATGCCGAAAACGACGCAGCGGTGCAATCGAGCGGCCTCAGAGCTTGCTCGATAAGCGCGCCGGGATGACGAGCGGCACGCTTGGCATCGGTTGAAGCACTCCGCGGATACGATGAAACGAACGAACCAAGGATATAACGGAGACCACAGTTTGTCTTTGACGGCCGCCGGCGCATCCGGCACTGCCGTCGAGCGGACCGCGTAGCGTGCAGGCGGCAATCGCGCCGGCCGCGCGTCGTGACGTTCCCGCTTGGTGGCGCTCGATGAAACGCGCCACCGACGTCGGCTTGGGACTCGTGTTGCTGGCGTTGACGGCGCCGATCGTTTTATTGGCCGCCGCCGGAATCGTCTGTACGACCGGCGGCGCTCCGTTTTTCGCGCAGGAACGCGTCGGCCAGCACGGCCGCCGCTTCAAAATGTTCAAGCTGCGGACGATGGTCAACGGCGCGCACGAGATGCGCGACGATCTCATGCATCTCAACGAGGTCGACGGGCCGGTCTTCAAGATCCGCAACGATCCCCGCACGCACCCGCTCGGCCGTTTCTTGCGGCGCGCCAGCATCGACGAACTTCCGAACCTTCTCAACGTCGTCTTAGGCGACATGTCGCTGGTCGGGCCGCGACCGGCGCTCCCGGTCGAGGTGGCGCATTACGACGGCTTTGCGCTGCGCCGGCTCACCGTTCCGCAGGGCATCACGTGCCTGTGGCAGGTCAACGGCCGAAGCGACGTCTCGTTCGAGGAATGGATGACGCTCGACAACCAGTACGTCGATTCATGGACGCCGCTCGGCGATCTCGGTCTCATCGCGTTGACGATACCCGCCGTCTTGCGGAAGGACGGCGCGCATTAAACACCTCCGCGTCGTCCCGCAAACCAAGCGTTCGCCCTCCCATCGCTTTTCGCTCGGGGCTTCGACGCTTTTCATCATGGGCGCGACGCTCGCGTCGACGCTGCTCGGACTCATGCGCGAGGTCGTCAGCGCGAAGTACTACGGGACGCGCTGGGAGATGGACACGTTTCTGGCCGCGGCGACGGTTCCGACGATTCTCTTCGGCGTCTTCAACGGCGCGCTGGTGAGCGCGCTCGTCCCCACCTTCTCCGAGTACCTCGTCCACCACAAGGAAGATGAAGCGTGGAGCTTGGCGAGCACCGTGCTCAACCTGCTCGCCATCGTCTTGACCGTCTGCGCCGTGCTCGGCTACTTTACGGCGCGCTGGTACGTTCCCGTGATCGCCCACGGCTTTCCGGCGCCGCAGATGAGCGTCGCGATCCGCATGACGCGCTGGCTGATGCCGAGCATCGTCGCGGTCAGTCTGAGCGGCGTGCTCTCGGCGATGCTCAACGCGTATCACCGGTTCCGCGCGACGGCACTGGTCGGCGTAGCAGTCAACGTCGTCACCATCGCAGCGGTGTTGACGTTCAACCACCGCCTCGGCATCTACGCGCTCGTGATCGGTACGGCGCTCGGTCTGACCGCGCAGCTCCTCGTACAGTTGCCGTCGTTCCTCGCGATCGGAAAGTATCGCTTTACGATCGACTTGCGCCATCCCGGATTGCGCACGATCTGGACGTTGCTCGGACCGATCATGGTCGGTTCGGCGGCCGGGCAGATTGCGCTGTTTTTCGACCGGTTCTTCGCCTCGACGCTCTCTCCCGGATACATCGCCGGCATGAACTACACCGTTAAGCTGGTGAACTTTCCGCAGCAGATTTTCGCGGCAGCGATCGCGACGGTAATCTTTCCGCTGCTGGCTGCGCAGTTCGCGCGCGACAACCGGCGCGGCGTCGCGCGCAGTCTCGTAACCGGACTTCGGCTGGTGAACTTCATCACGATTCCGTCGCTCTGCGCTTTGATCGTACTGGCTCGCCCGATGGTGCAGACGCTTTTCGAGCGCGGAACCTTCCAGGGCGGCGCGACCGATCTCACCGCTTCGCTGCTCCCGTACGCCGCCATCGGGCTGCTGGCGCTGGCGGCCAACGTCGTGCTGACGCGATGCTGTTTCGCCTGTAAGGAGACGATTTGGCCGGTGACGATCTCGGTCGCCACCGTCGTGCTCAACGTGCTCCTTTCGCTCGTGTGGCTGCCGACGCTCGGCGCGCGCGGGCTGCTCCTGGCAAATTCGGTGAGCCAAACGATGCAGGCAGTGCTGCTGCTGATGCTGACGGCACGGCTGGTGCCCGGCATCGACTGGCGCGCGCTCCTCGTCTCGACCGCGAAGATTGCGGTGAGTTCGCTGGCAATGTTCCTTGCGCTGAAGTGGATCGCGGCGCTGGGCGTCATGCCGGACGCCTCGCTCGCATCGCGCGCGTGGTTCCTGTTCGGTCAACTCGCGATCGGCGGCGCGGTGTTCCTGGCCATCGCGCGCGTGCTCGACGTCGAAGAGTTGGAACTGGCCAGACGAACGATTCTCGCGAAGTTCGAGCGCAATCTCGTCAGTCCGCCGGAAAACCGCGAGGCGCCGATCGCATGAGCGCCACTGCCACGCTCGAGCGCCCGCCGCGTTTCTCCGTCATCGTTCCGGCGCACAACGAGCAGGACCGCATCGGTAAAACGCTCGAGGAGTACGCCGGCGTCTTCGCCGACTCCGAAATCATCGTCGTGCTCAACGGCTGCACCGATGCAACGCGCACCGTCGTCGACGGCCTGCGCGAGCGGCACGCGAACGTCTTGGCGGTCGACATTCCGCACCCCGTCGGCAAAGGCGGCGCGGTGCGCGCCGGCTTCGTGCTGGCGCGTGCCGACGTCGTCGGATACGTCGATGCCGACGGCTCGACTCCGGCGCGCGAGATGCGGCGGCTCTGCGAGGCGGTCGGCGAAGGCGACGGCGTCGTGGCGTCGCGCTGGCTGCCGGGATCGCACGTGGCGATTCGCCAGCCCTGGGCGCGACGCTTCGCCAGCCGCAACTTCAACCTCATCGTACGCACGCTCTTCGGGCTGAACTACTGCGACACGCAATGCGGTGCGAAAGTCTTTCGCCGCCGCGCGCTCGAGCGCGTGATGCGCGACGTCGAGACGGCCAATCTTGCCTTCGACGTCGATCTCCTCTACGCGATGAAGCGACTGCGGATGCGCGTGCGCGAAGAGCCGACCTATTGGATCGACGTGCAGGGTTCGCGCGTGCATCTCGTCTCCGCGTCGCTGCACATGTTCGCGGCAATCGTTCGGCTGCGGCTGCGCCACTCGATCTTAGACTTCGTCGTCCCGACGTTCGATCGCATGTTCCCCACCAAGCCGATTCGCCTGCGCCACCATCTGCGCATTCTGGTCGTCAACTGGCGCGACCCCAACCATCCGCAAGCCGGCGGCGCCGAAACCTATCTCTTCGAACAGGCGAAGCGCTGGGTGCGGTGGGGGCATCAGGTGGAATGGCTGAGCGGCGGCTTCGCGGGCGGCGCGGCGCGCGACCGCATCGACGACGTGCCGATTCGCCGCGTCGGCAATGCGATGACCGTTTACGCGGCGGTTCCGTTCACGTACCTGCGCGAGTTCCGCGACCGTTTCGACGTGGTCCTCGACTCGTCGAACGGCATTCCGTTCTTCACGCCGCTCTTCTCGATGAAACCGAAGATCTGCGTCGTGTATCACGTGCACCGCGAAGTCTTCAAGAACCATCTGCCGGGCTGGCTCGCCTACGCGCTTGCGTGGTGTGAGGAGAAGCTCGTTCCGCTGATCTACCGCAACGTGCATTTCGTGACGATCTCGGACGACACGCGCGACGAGATGCGCCGCGTCGGCATCGGCGACGACGGAACCGGATTGGTGCGCTGCGGCGTCGACGCGGCGCTCGTTCCCGGCGAGAAGGCCGCGATTCCGACCGTGCTCTATCTCGGGCGCCTCAAGGCGTACAAACGCGTCGACCGTCTCATAGAGGCCTTCTCGGCGGTGCGCGAGCGCGTGCCGTCGGCGGTATTGCAGATCGCGGGCACCGGCGACGCCCTGCCGGGGCTGCGCGATCTCGTCTCGCGCCTCCGCCTCAACGATGCCGTAACGTTCGAAGGATTCGTAGACGACGATCGCAAGCGCGAGCTGCTTGCGCGCGCCTGGGTAACGGTGAGCCTCTCAGAAATGGAGGGATGGGGCATCACCGCGATCGAGGGAAACGCGTGCGGCACTCCCGCAATCGCCCACGACGTTCCAGGTTTGCGCGAGGCGATCGTCCACGATCGCAGCGGCCTCATCGTGCCCGACGGCGGCGACGTCGCGAACGCGATCGTCACCGTGCTCACCGACGACGTGCTTCGCAGGCGGCTCGAGCGCGGCGCGCTGGCTCGCGCCGAGCAATTTTCATGGGACGAGGCGGCGCGCGAGATGCTCACGGAGATGATGCGCGCGATCGTCGGCGTCGATTTCCGTGCGATCGATCTCGACGGGCGCTGGACGCTCTTCGGCGCGCCTGCCGCCAACGATGCCTCGAGTTTGCTCGACACGCGCTCGCTTCGGGGCTAGGAACGTTGCGTCGATCGTTCACGGCGATCGCGCTCGCCGCGCTGATCGCGGCCGCCGGTTGCGGCCGAACCGCCGGCGATACCGGCCACTTCGATACGCGTCAGTTCGTGAGCGACGTGGGCGCGTTCCAGGATCGACCGTCCGAGCAGACGTGGGAACCGCTGCGAATTGCGCTGTTCGAGACGCCGCTGAATGCCGCGGTCGAATCCAGTCTCGTCGAAGTGCTCGCCGAAGCGTCCGTTTCGGGACGCCTGCTCGACGCCGCGGCCGTGGATTTGGCGACCGCGGACTGGCCGGGCGCGATGAAGTGGACTCGTCAGTATAACGTCGCGGCGCGAACCGAGGCGTCCGCGCGCGGTCGCGGTGCGGCACGCGCGACCGCCCGGCTGGCGTGGCTCCTGCTCGCGTTACGTCCGAGCTACGCGAAAGATCCCGTCGACCTTACACACGCCGATTTGCGCGATACGGCACCCTTCGTCGGACAAGCGATGAACCTCACGAACGTCGACTTCTCCGGCGCCGCGCTGAGCGGCGGCATGTGGCGCGGCGCCAACGTCGGCGGCGCGCAGTTCTCGTCGGCATCGATCGCCGGCGTGCTGCGGTGCGCGAACTGCACGTTCGGCAACGTCCGGTATCCCGGGGTCCTGATGCTTGCCGGCGGCCAGTGGACGGCGTCCTGAAAGAGCGCTGGTACATCGCGGCCGTTTTGCTCGTCGAGGCCGCCCTGCTTCCCTGGACTGCCCACGCCTACGACGTCACCGCGTTTCTCTCGCACGCCGAGCGTGTCTATTTCGCGCACGTGCCGCCGGCGGCGCTCTGGCCGTTCGGGTCGATCTCCTTGGCCGCGCTGCTGCTGTCGCAGCTTCCCGTGCTCTTCTTTCCGTCGCTGTGGAGTGCGTTGCCGCTGCGCATCGCGCTGCTGAAGTTGCCGGCATTCGTGGCCGACGTCGCAAGCGCGGCGATCGTTCGCTCGAGCGCGACGATCCGTGCCGACGCCGACGCATGGGCGCTGCGATATCTCGTCGATCCGGCGGTGGTCTTCGTTACGGTCTTCCACGGACAGAACGACGCCTTGCCTAACGCTTTCGCCGTGGGCGGCATCGCGGCGACCGTCGCGGGACGTTACGAACTCGCCGGGTTGGCGCTCGGGCTCGGTGCCGGGGCGAAGTTTTATCCAGCGGCATTCGTGCCGCTGCTCGTCGTCGTCGCCTTTCGCAACGCTTCGCTCGCGCGCGCGCTGCGCGCGGCAGGCGCGTTCGCCGGCGCCGCTGCGCTCACGCTGCTGCCGGTACTGTGGGGACGCGCCGGATCGGTCTTCGCCGCATACCGCAACAACAGTTTCGGTGCACCGGGAGGAGGCGTCTCGACGGCGTCGCTGTGGACGCTCGTTCCGCACCACCTGACGTTCCCGGCGTTGCCGGCGATCGAGCAATCCGTCGCGGTTGCGATACCGGTGATACTCGCGGCCGCGGAACTTCGGCACGCTCCGAACCGCCGCGACGTGGCACGCGCTGCGATGCTTTCGGCGCTGGCAGTGGTGCTGCTCAATCCCGGCGCGCATCCGCCGTTCTACTTGTGGATCGCCGGACCGTTGGTGCTGTACGCCGCGGTCGCCGGCGACGGCATCGTGAGCCTCGCGGGGCTCGCGCTCTCGCTTGTCGGTACGCTGACGCAGTTCTGCCAAGAGGGCAGCGACGAATACTTCATCTTGAACTTCGGGTTCGTGCCGCGCGAGCACGGCTTGCAGTGCGCCGCGCCCGCGCCGGTGCTCGCCGCGCTTGCGCTCTGCGTCGCCCTAGCGATCGTCGCGGCGTCGTACCGCCGCGAGTTGTTTGCGCAGCGGCTCGCCCAAGCGTGCGGACGCACGGCGCGCGTCGCGGCCGCGCTCTGTTTCATCGCCTTCGCGGGCACCATCGCCGTCGAAACGGCTTCGGCTGCGTCGCTGCGCAAGCCGGGCGGCGCGTACGCTGAAGAGGAACGCGCCGTGAATACGTTCGCGGTCGCTCCGGCGGTCGCACGCGGCGCGGGGCAATGCTCGTTGACCTACTCCGCCGAGGACGTCGTCGTCTTCGCGGACAATGCGTATGCATCGCGTTTTGCAACCGCATCGCTCGGGTATACGCTCTATTCTCCCGAGACCGTTACCATTCGCGGCAGAACGCTGCCGGCGGCCGAGCTGCCGTCGAGATTCGAAAACGTCGACCTGCGCGCGATCGATCAGCACACGGCGCGTGTCACGCGCGAGTTCGACGTTTCCGCGCTGCTGCGTCCGTATCATCCGGTAGAAAGGATTGGGGAGCGCCCGTGCTCGTTCATTGCGGAAAACCCGTTGCTGATCTATCGTTTCGACGTTGCGGCCGCGCGGGCTGCAGCGGCCGAACGCCCGTTGTTCGAGCGGCTCGACATCGTTTCAACGCGATCCTCTGCACCAGAGATTCCCAAGCAATAAATGTCGTAATCGCGGGATGAAAACTTCGCTGGATTCCAAGGAACCTTTTGCCAAAGCGTCGGAAGACGACGGTACCATGCCTGACGCTCTTCCGAAGACGGCCGGCGTCGCGCTGATTCCATGCTATAACGAAGGCCGCAATCCGGTCGAGCTCTGTGCGGCGGTGCGGGCGGTGCGCAGTCTTCAGGTCGTATTCATCGACGACGGAAGCACCGGCGAAAGCCGCGCCGCGCTCGACGCGCTCGCGCAGCTCGCCCCGAACGTCCGGGTTGTGCGCAATCCGGAACGCGCGGGAAAGGTGGCGTCGCTGCTGAACGCCATGCGCGCGCTCGATGCCGGCGTCGAGCGCGTGCTGCTGATCGATTGCGACGTCGTCGTGCACGATGCGACGCTCGAGAAGGTGCTGCGCGAACTCGAACGGACGGATCTCGTGCTGGCGAACGCCGTCGCGATGCCGCATCCGCGCACGTTTTGGGAGCGCGGCGCGATCTTCAGCGCGCGGCGGCACGAGCGATTGCGCGCGCAGGCGATCGCGCGCTATCCGGCGCTTTGCAGCAACGGGCGATTGATCGGAATGACACGCCGTTTGGTCGAGGCGATCCTGCGCAGCAGCGTTCCGCGCCACACCGAGGACGCGCACTTCATGCTGGTGTGCATCGCGAACGGCTTTTCGCACGCGTACCTCCCCGACGCCGTGCTCGAGTACCGGACGCCCGACACGCTCGACGATTACTTGCGTCAGTCGAACCGCTTCAGCGAGGGGCGCGCACTTTTGCGCGAGCGCTGGGCGCCCGAGATGCTGGCGCGCTGGTACGATCCCGAACCCGCCGACCTCGCGCGCACGTTCGCGCAACAAGCGTTGGCCGATCCGGTCGGAGCGCTGACGTTTCTGACGATGCTCGCGGCAAAAGGGCTGCAGTCGCCGCAGGCGCGCACGCAGCAAGGCGCGTGGGCGGTTGCCGGCAGCACCAAATCGCTGAGGGATCTTCGATGAAGTTCGGGATCGTCACGTCGTTCCCCGGCGGTACCGCCGCGAAGAGTTCGATCGCGTACTACTCGCAAACGATTCTCGACCCGCTGCGCGGCGGCCCCGACGAGTTCGTGATCTTCGCCGACGCCGATAGCGACTGTCCGCTCGGAACGACGCAACCGTACGCGCCGAACGTCACCGTGCGCCGCTGCTGGAAGTTCGGGTACCTCTCGGCCTTTCAAATCCTCGCCGCAACGCTGCGCGATCCTGTCGACGTACTCCATCTCGAATACGACGTGTACCTGTATGGCGGCGTCGTCGCGGCACTCTTGCTGCCCTTCGTCCTTAAACTGCTGCGCCTGCGGGGAACGCAGATCGTAACGACGCTGCACGGCGTCGTGTCGGAGCGCGTCGTTACCCGCGAGATGCTTCGGGAGAACGGTTTCGTGCTGCCGTATTCGCGCATCGGCCGGGCGGGCTTTTCGACGATCTACCGGCTCTTCGACTGGGCGTCCGACCGCATCATCGTGTTGGAAGTCGAACTCGCCGGGATCCTCCAGTCGGACTACGGCGTTCCGCGCAGCAAGTTGTACGTCTGCCCGCATCCTCTCATGCACGAGCACGCGCGCCCGGATCCGCAGCAGGCACGGCGCCGCTGCAGGATTGCCGACGGTAAGGTCGCCTTGTTCTTCGGCTACGCGTCCTACTACAAAGGATTGGAACTGCTGATGGATGCGTTCACGCAGGCGCGCCGTCAGCTCCCCGATCTGGCGCTGCACGTGATCGCGGGCCGTCATCCGCGACTGCGCGGGAATCCGCGCTACGAGGCGTTCTACGCGGCCTTGCGCGAGCGAGCCCGCGAAACCGGCGCCCACATGTACGACTTCGTTCCCGAGCCGCAACTCGCCGATTTCCTGGCTGCCGCCGACGTCGTCGTTCTTCCCTATACGGCGGCGTACGGCGCCAGCGGCGCGCTCAACGCGGTGCTGGCCGCGCGCAAACCGGTGTTGGTTTCGTCGCTGGTGCGCTTCGACGGCGCGCTCGAGTGTCAAACGTTCCCGCCCGATGCCGCCGACTGCGCGCGCGCGATCGGCGACTTCTTTACCGGAAACCGCCGCGAACTCGAAGATCGCGTGGAGGTGGTCGCGCGCATGCGCGACGTCACCGTGATTGCCCGCATGATTCAGGACGTGCGCACGGGCCGCGCCACTCGCGTTCTCCAAGCGGGCGATCCGCCGCCGGCCATCGCCGCGGGCGAGGGCCGATGACCGTTCGCCGCTCCGGCGCACGCGTCTATCAGGCGCTGACGGTCGCGGTCACCTTCGTCTACGACCATCCCGCGCTTCTGGCGTTGCTACCGTTCGCGGTTTTCTTTCCGCTGCTCGATTCGCGCGGCTTGTACGAATTCGGCGACGCCAATTTTCCGCTCAACCCGTTTTGGATCGACTACATGCTGCCGTGGAGCGGCGCGGCCACGGCCGGGGCCGACAACACTTTCATCGGCGTCCCGCGGCTCGTCTATCACCTCGGCATCAATCTCCTGATTGCCGTCTTTCACAACCTGCAGGTCGCGCAGTGGATCTGGTACTCTTCGATGACGGTACTCGGATTGATGGGTGCCTACTGCCTTGCCAGGCGACTGGGCGCGGGCATCTATTCCGTCCCGCTGGCCATTTTTTACGCGCTCAACCTGTGGTCGTACGACCGGATCGCGCAAGGACCGATCTACCTCTCGTATCAGGCGCTGCCGCTGGTCGTCTTTCTGTTCTTGAAATACCTGCGCCGTCCGAGTCTCGCGACCGCGCTCTACTTTGCGTGTTCGCTTCTTTTCATCATCCCCGCGCTGCAGATCAGCTACTTGGCCGCCATCGTTTGCCTCGCGATCGCGGTGCGGGAGATCTGGCTGCGGGGTGCGCGAACGATCGAGGCGCTGCTGGCTCTGGCCGCCGCCGTCTTGGCGGCCAACGCGTTCTACGTTTTTTCGATGATGGCGGACGTCCGGTTCAACGCCGGCGGAAACATCGCTCTGGTCAACCAGCGCTTCAGCATCGGGACGTTTCTGCATTACGCGACCAACGTCGGGATCTTCAACACGCTGCGATTGCAGAGCTTCTACTATACGTCGATCGCGCGGCAGCCGTTCTTTGTCGCCCTAGGATGCGCGCTCTTGCCCCTGCTGCTGTTGGGATTGCTGCTCCTGGCGCGCCGGCCGACGCTGCGGTCGCCATTCTATCTGGGTGCGCTCCTCGCAGCCTTCGGGCTGTGGCTCGTCGACGGCATCGCGATCGCCCCGGCGGCGTACACGTGGTTTCATTACGCGGTCCCGGGGATGCGCTCGTTCGTCGAGCCGGATTACTTTTCGCCGATCTACATCTTCGGAGCGTTCGTGATGCTGGCGGCCGCGATGCGTGTCGGCGTTCGCGCATACGGCGGTGCGTGCCGGGTCGCAGTGTGGGTCTTAGCGTTGAGCGGCATCGTGCCGTTCTTGCCGCTCGCCGGCGGCGCGTCGGGGATGCCCCAGACCGGCCAGCCGCGTCAATACCGCACCTTCTCGCAAGCGCGCGTGCAGGGCAACACGCTCTGGCTGCCGCCGGACCGCGGCGTGCAGTATCGCTGGTCGCCGTACACGATCAACGGGTTCACCTCGCTCAACTCGCCCTCGGACGCGCTCGGTCCGGCGATGGCCGAATCGGTCGCGCCGGGAACGCTGAGCCTCGAGGCACGATTGGCGGGCGCGTTTCTGAGCGTGCAGCCGAAGACGGCGCGCGCGCTCGCACCGCTCATGGGCGTCGGCACGATCGCCATTGCCGCCGATTCGTATAGCCCGGATCTGCAGTGGCCCGATCCCGAGGTTACTACCTCGCTCGAGACGCTTGCGCTGCTGCAGCGCTCGGGATTCGTCACGGCGCGCACCGACGGCGTCGACGTCGACGTGCACTTGGTGACGGCGACGACTCGCGCGCCGCAGCCGGAGATCGGCGTCTACGACGAACCGGTCGACGCCGGCGGCTACGACGACTTCATGTGGCGTTCCGTTCTCGCGCGACCGAGCACCGCGTACACGCCGGTTGTCGCCGATCTCGCGCCCGGAACGACGTTCGGCGGCGCACGCTTGCCGCGAGCCTCGCCGCCCGCGATTTCTCAGCGCGCGATCGCGGTCTCGGAGTTCCACGACTGCGCGCACCCGCAGCGGCGCACCACGGCCTCGGGAACGTCGCTTTTCGTGCAGACGCATCTCGAGCCGCGCTGCTTCGCGCTGCCGTTGCCGAACCTCGGACGTTTCGCGGCACTGCAAGCCGTGCTCGACGCGCAGCCGCAGTTCGTCGCGCAGATTCAGCTCGACTTTCAGCGGGGCCGTCGCGACGCGATCTGGGTCGATCCGCAACTGCCGGCGCAAGAGGTGCCGCTGGGTGCGCGGTCGGCGCATCTGACGGTGCACGTTCCGCCCTACGGCATCGTGACGCTGCGCGGCGCAACGGTGCGTTGGGCGTCGGAACGCGACGCGGCGCCGGTCCTGCCGCCCCGAACCTGCGATGCCTCCAACGTCGCCTGGAGCGAACAGAATCCGCTCTTGTATACGGTCGATGCGACGATTCGCGGCCGTTGCACGGTCGTCTTTCGACAATCGTTTGCACCGATTTGGAGGCTGGTGCCCGTTCGGGGAACGGCCGCGATCCTCGGACACGTGCAGATCGACGGTTTTGCCAACGGCTGGGTCGTCAGCGGTTCCGGCCCGGTGACGTTTCGGATCCTCAACCTCGCGTTCGTGGCGTATGCCGGAGGGATGGTGCTGACGGTCGTGTGTGTGCTCCTTGCGCTCGGCTTAGCCGTGCGCTCGGCGCTGGCGCGCACGTCTCCGCGCGCCAGCCGCGTTCAGTCGCCGGCGTGATCGCGCGCGAGCGGCGCGCCGCACTGCTGGTCTACGGCGCACTCGCGCTGGCATGCGCCGTTTCGGTGTGGCCGGTCGTCTCGTCGCAGAGCGTTCCCGCCTTTCAACAGGATTGGGCCTGGCCGCTCGCGCGGCCGCTCGCGTTCGAATGGTTCAAGACGTTCGTCGGCCTTTGGGACGGACGCTCGACGGCGCATGCCAATCTGCTGCCGTGGCAGACGTATGCGGTCGCCGCGCAGTTCGCGCTCATCGCGGTCTGCGGCGTCGTCAACGGGCTCGCCGTTTGGATCGCGTTGCTCGAGTTTCTCGCCGCGGCCGCCTGCGTGGCGATGCTCGCCTCCTTCGGGGTGACGTCCTGGCCCGCGCGATTGACGGCGGCGTTCTTTTATGCGTTCAGTCCGGTCGTTTTCACGCGCATCGCCGCCGGCCATCTGGCGTATCTGCTCGGTTACGCGTTGCTTCCGCTGATCGTCGCACTCGCACGGCGCGCCGTCGAGCGGCCGAATGCGATGCGCGTCGTGACGCTCGGCGTCGCGATCGGCCTGGCGGCATCGCAGATTCAGTTCTTAGCGATCGCGTGGTTCGCGATCGCACCGCTGCCCTTCGTCGTGACGCGCGCGCCGGGATGGGCCGGCCGGCTCGTTGCGGCCGCCGGCATCGCGATCGCGGTGCAGCTGCAGGCGCTGCTTCCGTTGACGTTCGGGTCGGCGGCGGCGATCTACGGCGCGCAGCCGGCACTGTTGAGTTTCGAGTATAACAACAGTGCGCCGCCGGGGGTCGCGCCGGTGATGCTCGGATATTTCACGCACTATTACGAAACGTTTGCGGCGTCGGGCGCGGTCCTCGCGCTCTACGCGCTGCTCGCAGTTGCGATTGCGCTGGCGCTCTTTTCCGGTCGCCGCTCCGGCGGAGCCGCGATCGCGCTCATCGTTGCCGGCAGCGTGCTCACCGCCGGGCTTTACGGACCGCTGAGCGCCGTGCTCGCTTGGGCCTTCGAACACGTTTCGTACGCGGCGGCCTTCCGCGATCTGCACTACTTCGCCGCCATGACGGCGGTGGGCATCGCGCTGGCGTTGGGAGCCGGATTACAGCGCCTGCCGCCTGCGTTCGCGGCCGGCGTTCTCGCGCTGGTCGCGGTAAGCGCGGCGCCGGTGTTGACGGGAACAGAGCTGCGGGCGCTGATCGTCCCTCCGGTCTACGTTGAAGATACTCTCGCCGGCATGCGCGTCGCAGCCGGTAACGGACCGGGGCGCGTGCTCTGGCTTCCCGCCGAAGAACCGCTGGGTTTAGCCGGCGCCGCCAACGACGGACGCGATTTCACCGCGTACGGTCCGGCGCCAAATCCGTCGGTGAGCGACGACTATCAGAATCCGCAGTTGGCGTACGCGCTCGCGACCCTGCGCTCGGGCGCGCCGGACTGGAATGCGTTCGCGCAGCTGAACGTTCGTTATCTCGTTTTTCGCCGGTACGTCAGGTCGCGCGGCAGGATGAGTTTCGGGATCGGCGTCCCGATGGCGTTTGAGGGGTTGGGCGACGAGCAGCTCGAGCGCGTGGCGGCACGCGGTCGCGTTCTGCGATTGCTTCGACGGACGGCCCTCTCGAGCGTCTACGAGTTGCCGTTCAATAACGGTTTCACGTACGCGGCACGCGCCGCCGAAAGCGCCATGCGTTACTCCGAACTGCGTCCCTTCGAGGTTGGGATCGCGCCGTCGCAGCCGGCTCTGGGATTACAGGCGTCGCGCGAGAGTCCGGATCCACGGCGCGGCTGGGTTACGGGCAGACTCGGATGGCGATACGCCGCGTGGCTTCCCGACAGCATGTATCCATTCGTGTGGACGACGTCGCGCATGCCGCTCGCGCTCCGGGCGCCGGCGTGCGTGCTCTCCGGTGCGCAGCCGCACGGCGCTCTGCTGCGCCGAGACACTGCGACGATCGCCGTGCACGGCTCGTGGAAACGATACGCGCTCGAGGGCTCGGCTCCGCTCGCAGAGTTCGTGCCGCACGCCGGCGACGTCACGGCTATCGCCGATCGCGCGTGTACCTTCGGCGCGCGACCGCAGCAGCGCCCGGCGTTCGTTTTCGCCGCAGGCTACGACGCCGGATGGCGCGCCGTCGACGGAGCGCGCTGGATCGCGCCGCGGCTCGCCAATGGCTGGATGATGGCCTGGGATGCATCTGCGGCATCGCGGCGCCTCGTCTATCTCCCCGCGCTGCTGCAGCTCGCGGGCATTGTCGCGATGCTTGCCGTCCTCGGGACGAGCATCGCGCTCGCGCGGTCGATCGATGCCGTTCGACGAACGCAAGACGAAGGTCGCGAGTTCTAGGGCGCCGCGGGGAGCGTAATCCAGCCGCCGCCGCTTTCGACCGACGCGCAGGCGGCTTCGATGCAGCGTACGACATCGTACCCGATGCGTTCGCCGACTCGCGTCGGGGCACCGTCGCGGATGCCGGCGTGGACGTCGTCGACGAGTTTTGCGAGTGGTTCGCGGCCGTCTAAAATCGGAATCCGCACGTCGCCGAGACGATAACTCACCATCTGCTGCGAGAGCGTCTCGTGGGTCGGATTGCGCACGACGCCCTTGTCGTAGATACGGAGTTTTTCGGAGGGATCGACGTCGTCCCAGACCGTCATGCGGCTGCTCGCGGAGAGCATCATGCGGCGTACCTTGACGGGGGACAGCCAACTCAGATGAACGTGCGCCAGCCGTCCGCTGCCGTAGCGCATCAGCAGAAACGCGACGTCCCAGACCGGCGGATGAATGTACGCGGTCGCCGAGCACGCAACCGCCTCGGGTAACTCGCCGAAGACGTGGTTGAGAATCGAGATGTCGTGCGGAGCCAAGTCCCAGATGACATTCGTTTGTTGGAAGAGCCCGAGGTTTACGCGCGACGACTCGGCGTAGTAGATTTCGCCGAGATCGCCGTCGACGAAGGCTTGGCGCATGGCCTCGACCGCGCCCGCGTAGAGAAACGTGTGATCGGTGAACAGCCGCACGCCGCGCCGCGCTGCTGCCTCCAGCAGTTCCTGAGCCTGCGCGGCCTCTTCGGCGAGCGGCTTCTCGACGAGCACGTGCTTTCCGGCGGCAATCGCCTGCATCGTCATGGTGTAATGGAGGCGCGGCGGCGTCGCGACCGCGACTAAATGAACGTCCGGATCCGCCAGGGCCTCGTCGAAGTCGGCCGTCGCGCGGCAGTTCGGATAGAGCCGTTGCATCCGGCGGCGCCGGCCCTCGTCGACGTCGACGATCCACGCGACGTTCCAGTTGGTAGAGGCGGCGAAGTTCCGTACGAGGTTCGGGCCCCAGTAGCCGAGGCCGGCGATGGCGACGCCGAGTTCGCTCACGCGTGCTGCATCGGCCGCACGGCCGCGCGCAGCGCGTCGACGACGTATTCGACCTGCGCCGCGGTCATCTCCGGAAACATCGGCAAGGAGAGCACGCGATGCGCGGCGGCTTCGGTTTTCGGAAAGCGTCCCTTCAGATTCGCGAACTCGGCATAGGCCGGCTGCAAGTGGATCGGAATCGGATAGTGGATGCCGCTCTCCACGCCGCGCTGCGCCAGACGCTCGCGCACGCCGTCGCGATCCGAGACTTCGGTAACGTAGAGATGGTAGACGTGCCCTTCGTCGTCGATTCGCTTGGGCACCGGAAATCCGGCCGCGGCCAAAGCCTCGTCGTAGCGGCGCGCGTTCGTCCGGCGCGCGTCGTTCCAGGCATCGAGGTGCGGCAGTTTGACGTTCAGCACCGCGGCTTGAATCGAATCGAGACGGCAGTTGTCGCCCTTGATCGCGTGCTCGTATTTCTTGGTCTGTCCGAAGTCGCGCAGCAGGCGGATGCGCTCGGCGATCGCGTCGTCGTTGGTGACGACCGCGCCGCCGTCGCCGTAGCATCCCAAGTTCTTGCCGGGATAGAAGCTGAAACAGCCGACGTCGCCGATGCTGCCTGCGCGCCGCCCGCTCCAGTGCGCGCCGTGCGATTGGCACGCATCTTCGACGACGCGCAATCCGTGGCGTCGCGCGATGTCGAGGATCGGCTGCATCGGGACGACTTGCCCGTAGAGATGCACCGGCATCAAGGCTTTGGTGCGCGGCGTGAGCGCCGCTTCGATGGCGCCCGCATCGATGAGGTAGTCGTCGCCCATCTCAACGAGCACCGGCGTCGCGCCGGCTGCCGACACGGCGAGCGCCGAGGCGATGTAGGTGTTGGCCGGCACGACGACTTCGTCGCCGGCACCGATGCCGAGGGCCTCGAGTGCGATCTTCAACGCGGCCGTTCCGGACTCGACGCCGATGCAGTGACGCGTTCCTGTGAACCGCGCGTACTCGCGCTCGAAGCGATCGACCTGCGGTCCCATGATGAAGCGCGCGCTCTCCAACACTTCGTCGATCGCCGGCACGACGTCGGCCTTGATCGACGCATACTGCGCCTTGAGGTCTACGAAAGGAACGTTCATGCCGGGCCCCTTCGGGGACTGCCGGGTGCAACCATGCGCGCCTGCCTGCTACTAACGTCGCGCGCGACGACCGCTACAGGCTCCCGGCGCCGTGGAGCGAAGTCACCGCGCGCATCTTCAGCAAATTTCCCCAACGGAGGAGATTGTGGCGTCCCCCAAGTCGGTTTTGATCACCGGCGGAGCGGGCTTCATCGGCTCGCATCTCGTCGACGATCTGCTCGCGAGCGGACACCGGGTTACGGTGTTCGACAATTTTTCCAGCGGACTGCGCGAGAACCTCCGCACGAACGACGTCGAGATCGTCGCGGGCGACGTGCTCGATCGCGACGCGATCGTTGACGCGGCGCGCGGCAAGGACGTCATCTCGCATCAGGCGGCGCAACTCGAGATCACGAAATGCCTCGAGGACCCGATCGGCGATCTTCGCACGAACCTGATCGGCACGCTCAACGTTTTGGAGGCGGCGCGGCTTGCCGGCGTGGAGCGAACGATCAATGCTTCGTCGGCGTGTATCTACGGTCAGGCCGTCGCGCCGCCCAGCGCCGAAGAGGGGCCGCACGATCCGAACTGGTCGTACGGCGTCAGCAAACTGGCCGCGGAGAAATACGCACAAGTCTTTTCCAACGATTTCGGTTTTCCGGTCTTCTCGCTGCGCTACGGCATCGTCTACGGTCCGCGCGAGTGGTACGGACGCGTGCTCACGATCTTTCTGAAGCGCGCGCTCGACGGCCGACCGCCGGTCGTCTTCGGCGCCGGCGACCAGCTGCGCGACTTCGTCTTCGTCGACGACGTCGTGGCGGTACACCGGGCGTGCATGGAGACGGCGCTGACCGGAGCGCATTCGTTCAACGCGGGAACCGGAATCGCGACGTCGATCGCCGATTTGGCCGAGCTCGTCTGCGACGTCACGGGAATCGACGCGCAACCCGTTCGCGAAGACGTCGAACCCGGCGAACGCTCGGAACTGGTCGACGGGCGTATGCGCCTGCCGGCCGAGCTCGCCGTGATGCATCTCTCGCCCGCCAAGACCGAACGGCTCCTCGGCGTTCGTCCGCAGACGCCGCTCCGCGACGGCATCGCGCGCGAGTGGACCTGGTTGCGCGAGCATCCGCAGCGCTGGGACGAAATGCATTACTGATGCGCGTGCTCATTTCGGCCGGCGGAACGGTCACCGCTCAATCGCTGATCAAAGCGTTGCGCGAAGACGGGCGCGCGTCGTTCGTCGCCGTCGTGGACGTCGACGAACTCAACGCGACGAAGTTCTTCGCCGACGAGTTCGTGCGCGTTCCGCTCGCGGCCGATCCGGGATTTGTCGGCGCGTGTCTCGACGCCGTTGCGCGGCTGCGCATCGATCTCTTCGTGCCGATCATCGTCGAGCGCGAGTTCCTCCCGCTCGACGGAGCGCGAGCCGCGCTGGCCGAGTTGGGATGTTCGCTGGCAGCTCCGCCGCGCGACGTCGTCCTCGTCGCCGGCGATAAGCTCGCATTCGCCGCCTTCCTCGAACGACACGGCATCGAAACGCCGAAGACGGTCGCCTACGAAAGCGACCTCGCGCAGATTCGATTCCCCGCCTACCTGAAACCGCGGCTGGGTTCGGGATCGGTCGGAACGCAGCGCGTTTCAAGCATCGAGGTCCTGCACGACGCGGCGCGCGGACGCTCGAATCTTATCGTGCAGGAGGCCGTCGACGGAACGGAGTTTACCGTCGACTGCTTCGCGGCGGAGCCGGGGCGCGTCGTTGCGGCCGTGCCGCGCGAGCGCATCGCCATCAAAGCCGGCGTCTCGGTGAAAGGCCGCACTTACCGTCACCCGCGTATCGAGGCGATCGCCGGCGACGTCGTTGCGAAGTCGGGGATCGCCGGCCCGGCGAATGTGCAAGGCATGCTGCGCGCCGACGGCAGTTTCTCGATCATCGAAATGAATCCGCGCTTCTCCGGGACGCTCGCGCTCACGACGGCCGCCGGCATCAACTTCGCAACGCTGCTTCTCGACGCGTTCGAAGGCAAACCCATTGCCGATTTGCGCGGAACGCATCGCGCCGGCGTGACGATGATGCGTTACTGGAGCGAAGCCTTCGAGTATCCCGACGGAGAGCGCCGCCTGGGAACGACGATGCTGCGCTTGCATTCGGGTTAGCGGGCGCTCTTTTCGAAGACGCTCGTCGCGGCCATCCAGGCCGCTCCTGCTTCGCCGCCTTTTCGCAACTTCCAAAGGAATTTGCGGCCCTCCAGGCCGCGTTGCGAAAAAGTCGGAGACTTCTCTAAGAGCGCCCGCTAACCCGAATGCGTGCTCGCATCGTCGAAATGCTAAATATGGAGGATGTGGAATTCGCCGGGTTCGAGCGGCGTTACGTCCTGCGATTCGAGCGGAAGATCGCGTAATATGCGCTCGAGCACGCCGAGCGTGCCGCGATGCGCGACCACGAGCGCGTTGCCGGCGGCGATTTGCAGCAGTTCGGCGGCAAACGGTCGCAGATGCACCGACTTATCGGCGAAGCTCTCGCCCCCGGGCGGACGGAAGCGTACCGGATCGTGCCTGCGGCGGGCAAGTCCGGCGGAATCGTTGATCTCGAGCCATTCGAGCGTGCGGCCTTCCCACGTGCCGAAGTCGACTTCGCGAAGGCGTTCGTCGCAGCGATAGGGCAGTTGCGGTGCGACGATTTCGAGCGTTTCGAGGCAACGCCGCATCGGGCTGCTGAACGCGCAATCGAACGCGATGCCTGCGAGTGCGGCGTGCGCGCGCTCGCTTTGTTCGCGACCGGCCCGGTTGAGCGACGGATCGTTCCGCGAGAGTATCGCGCCCGCGGCGTTGCCATCGGTCGTTCCGTGCCTGCAGAGGACGATCGTCATCAATTTTACCTTATTGTAAAAGCGGAAGGGAAGGCCTCCGCCGCTGGCCAACCTGCGGGCGGATGTTCGCGGCGGTTACCTCCCGTCTTTCGCGCTGGAACGTCGCCGTCGGCATTTATGCGATCGTAGCGTTCGCCGCAGTGGCGCCGACTCTGCTTGCGCACGGCACGATCGGACACCATTGGGACTGGATGATTCCGTCCGATCCCTCCGAACTGCGACGCTTCGCGTTGACCGACGGATCGGCGTGGCAAGACTACGATTTCGGTTCGTACGTGACGTATCGTTACGCGACCGTTCTGACGAGCGTGCTGTTCGGCTTGCCGGGATTTCTCGGTTTGAACGGCGGGTTCGTGACCAAGAGTCTCGTCGCGGCCGGCCTGTTCGTTTCCGCCATCGGCATGCGCTACTTGCTGCTCACCCTGACGCGCAACGACGCGGAACCGCGCGACGGCGCGTTCGCGACCCTCGGTGGATTGCTCTACGCCTTGGCGCCCTACTCCTACAATCAAATCGTCGCGGGCGATCAGAGCGCGCTGATCTCCGATGCGCTCAGCCCGATCGCCATCGCTCTCGGTCTGCGCTGCATTGCGGCGAGCGAGCGGCGCTGGTTGGCTCAGGCGTTGGGTGCGGCGTTGCTGCTCGGCATCATCGTGGCGTCGGCGCAGGTCTTCGTCTTCACGGTGGGCGTGATGTGGGCGATGTGTTTGGCGACGTCGTGGTCGAAGGTGACCGTCGTACGGCTGGGCGTGCTGACCGCGGTCGCCGTAGCGCTCTGTTCGTTTTGGCTGCTGCCGGCGCTGCTGGCGGGCGGCGCCGTGCACACGGTCGTGCAGACGTCGCCGATCGATACGGCGATTTCGACGTTCGGGCAGTTCTCCAATCCGCTGCTGACCGTGACCATGCTCGCGTTTCCGGGCGACTTCTACCTCCACGCCATCGATCGCGGAGCGCCGTTTTTCTTCGCCGCATGCGGCCTTCTCTTGGCAGTAGTCGTTACGGCTTTCGTGCGTCGCCGAACGCCTCTGCTGATCGTTCTCGGCGTTCTGTTCCTGCTGACGGCGGTCGTGCCGCTGGGCGGAAATCGGGTTATCGGACCGGCGATTATCGCCGTCTTCCGTGCGCTCTTGCCGTATAGCCTGTTCCTGCGCACGCCGCAGCATCTGATGTTCGTCATGGCACTGGTCGTGCCGGCGATGGTCTATCTCGCGGTGCGCAACGTTCCGGCGCGCTTTACGGGAGCGTGCGTCGCGGCCGGCCTGCTGGTCGTGGCCGCGTACGGACAAGGCTTCTTCGTGCATGGCAGCTTTTTCGGTTTGATCGGACCCTTCGGCGAATCGGGCGGCGAACGCGCTACGGTCTCGCAGGCCGCAAGGAGCGGCGACGAGTTTCGCACGCTCTTCGTGCCCAACTCGCCGAGCTTCTATTTTCATCCCGGCATCTTCGACTACTATTTCGAAGGCTCGGACGATCCGCAAGTGCGATTTCTTCCGGGCATGACGCTCGGCTCCGGTCAGAAGTGGACGCCGTACGACCGCACGCAGCAGTTGGTCAAGGCGCTCGACGAGTTCGTTCCCGACGGCGCGGACGCGCGCACGCAGTCGATGCTGCTGAAAATGTCGGGCGTCGCGCGGATCGTGGTGCATCACATCGGCACGCCGACCGCCGGCATACGACTGAAGGGGAACAGCGACCGGCACTATCTCGAGTCGGCCCTGCGTGCGACCCGGCTCGAGACGCTCGTCGGGTCGTACGACGACCGGTCGACGTGGCGATTCGGGGCGCCGGTGGCGCGTGCGTACGCGCCCGACTGCGTCTTCGGCGTTCCGCCGGTAGCCGATCCCTACGACGTGCTCGCACTGGCGCCGGCGGCCGCGTCGTGCGCCCGCCCGGCGACGGTCGCCACCAGCGTTGCGGCGGCCCGCTCCGAACAGATCGTCGCGCCGGAGACGTTCACGCCCGATACGTCGCGCGGACTCGTTCTCGGCTTGCAGCCGTCCAATGCCAACCTCGAATCGGTCGACGGCGGCCGCGCATTCTACACCGACGTACCGCCGCGCGTACAGGACGTCGAGATCTTCGAACTTCCGCCGAAACCCGCCGCCGCGACGGGATTCTCGCTGCGCATGTATTCGACCGCGCCGCGACGGGTGTACGTGCAACTCTATGCTCCCGACGAACTGAACTATCTCCAAGCGACGGTCGATTTCAGCGGGCCCGTGCAAGACGTCGCACTGAATTTCGGCGACTTCGGGGGCGTCGGCCGCCCCGATCTCGGGACGTTCCGGTACGTGCGACTCGCTTCGATCAACACGCAAAAAGGCGACATACGCATGTACGTCGGATCGGCCAGATGGCTGTACGGGACGGCGCACACGAGCGTGCCGCAATATCTCACCGTGTCGGGGAATCGCTGGGACGGTTACTACTTCGGCGGCAACCGCGATCGTGTGATCTTCAAGCCGACGCCTTCCCGAACGCCCGTCTTCGCGAGCGTGGCGGTGGCGCGTGGCGGCATCTACGACGTCGTCGCTCGCATGCAGGACGTTCGCCGGAGTCTCTCGCTGCGCGCGCTGGTCGACGGCGTGCCGGACCGCTGCTCGCCGGCGGGCGGCCGAATCGACGAAACCGTGCGCCTTATCCGGTTGGCGCGGGTGGCGCTGAGCCGCGGCGTCCACGCGATCGGACTGCAGTATTGCAACGCTCCACCGCAAGGAAAGATCGCAAGCGGCGTGGAGTCGCTGATCGTCGCCGCGGCCGCCTTTCAGGCGCCGGCATTTCGATCCGACGGCACGATCGGCGTCGCGAGCACCGGTCCCGGAACGATGCGGTTGAACGCGACGGGCAAGTACCTCATCTTCACCGATTCGTTCGACGATCGCTGGACCGCGACGCAGAACGGCATTGCCTTACCGCACGCGATCGCGAACGGGTACGCGAACGTCTGGCGCATCGCCGATCCGTCGGCCGGCGACGTGGTGCTCGAGTTTTGGCCGCAGCGCTCCTTCGAGTTCGGAATCGCCGTCTCGTTGGGCCTGGCGCTGGCGTGTCTGGCAGTCATCGGAGCCACCCTCTTCGAGCCGCGCGGAATGAACGCACCCGTTGCGGAACGAGTCATTCGTGCATGAAACGGGACACGAGCGCATGAGCGCCGCGAGCATCAGCGTGGTCGTCGTTTCGTACAACCGCCGCGACCAGGTGAAGAGCCTGCTCGAGTCGATCTATCGCGGCGATCTGCTGCCCGACGAGGTCATCGTCGTCGACAACGCCTCGGGTGACGGCACGGCCGAGATGCTCGCGCGCGACTTTCCGGCCGTACGCGTCATCGCCAATCGCGAAAACTACATGGCATCGCACGCCGTCAATCAGGGTATCGCCGCCGCGACCGGCGAGTACGTCTACGCGACCGCCGACGACAACGTCGTCGACGAGCACTGCCTGCGGGCACTGCGCGACGCGATGGCGAGCCGCCCGGACGCCGGGCTCGTCGCGCCGGTGATGTACTTCTACGACGCGCCCGACCGGGTGTGGTTCGCCGGCTGCGAGGTGAGCATGCTGACCGGATTGACGCGGTTCTTCACCGACCTTCCGCGCGAGGAATCGGTGGAAACGGCGTGCGCGCCGAACTGTTACATGGTTCGGCGCAGCGTGTTGCGCTCGATCGGCGGGCAAGACGTCGCGGTTTTTCCCTTTCACCACGAGGAAGCCGATTGGTCGTTTCGAGCGGCGAGCATCGGCTTCAAGAGCTACGTCGCTCGCGACGCGCGCGAGTGGCACAAGACGCCGGTTCCGAAGCGGGCTCCCCTGATCGGTTCCGGAGATTTCTCGATCGACGATCCCGCCCGCGCGTACTTTCACGCGCGCTCGCGCGCGCTGCTGGCACGCCGGCATGCCAGCGCCGGGCAACGCGCGGCCTTCTTTGCGGCGTTCTTTCCCTTGACGGTCGCCGCGTACGTTACGATCTGCGCGATCGAAAGCCGCGCGCATCTGAAGACCTCGTGGGCGTTCCTTCGCGGCGCCTTCGCCGGCGTGACGATGCGCCTGCCGGACCCTCCGCCGCCGCTCGTTACCGACTGACCGCGACGTCGTTACGTCGTCTCCTCGCGAGGCCGATAGCGGTAACCGGCGTCGTGCAGCCGCGTCAGGCGCGTGAAGACTTGCGGTTTTCCCTCGAACAAAACGTCGATCGACGACCAAAAGCCGCCGTAGCTGCGCTGTTGTGCGAGGTAGTCCTCGATGTCGACGTGGTCCATCAGCCGGCGGCCGACCGCGTTGATCAGCAGACCCCGGAATCCGGTTGGTGAGAGCGCGGCTCCGTAGCGGTCGCGCGAGTACGTGCGCACCCGCTCGAGGGGATTGCGAAACAACTTGATTGCCGACACGTACGTCAGCAGCATTTCGTTCCAGACGGCGGTTTGGTGCAGGCGAACCGCGCCCAGTTCGTGGGCCAGGATGAATGAGACGACGTCCATCGTCTTGCGATCGTCGATGTCGAACAGCCCTTGATGGAGCACGATGTAGTTTTCGCCCCACGACGAGAACGCTTGGGAGAACGGCGCGATCGTTCCGGTCGTGACGAAGAGTTCGGGCATCTCCGTCATGCCGCAGCCGCGCGCAGTGTCCGCGCAGCACGGCATAGATTTCGGGAAACTGACGCTCGGAGAGGCGAACGGAGTTCCCGCGTATCGACGCTTCGCGGCGGTTCCGGTTCAGCACGAGCAGCGGGATGCCGACGAGCGCGGTGATGGCGAGCACTCTGAGGAACGAGACGTCCTTCCCGATGAGCGGATGGGCCTTCACCCAGGCAGGCTGGTAGAAGATGAGTGCGATGGCGATTGCCATCAGCACGAAGTTGCCGACCACCGATGCGATGAAGACCGGCCGTTCGAGCGGATGGCGCAGCGCCGATTCGTCGATGGGGGGTTGGTTTCGCGTCACGTTTTCGCCCCTCGCTTACAAGAACGGTAACGCCGCCAGCCGGACGACGCCGTAGATCATCGCCGCCGTTCCGACGAGAACGACGATCGCGTGACGCGGAAACGCCATCTTCGTGCTCATGCCGGCCAGAAACGACACGCTCGCAAACACGACGGTCAAAAGGGTGAAGTTGTCGGCGTGCCGGTTGGCGGTTTGCGCCGTGTCGAAGGCCTTGCGAGCCTGCGTTTCGTACCGCGGTGCCGCGTCGACGTTTTCACGGGCATACTGCGGCATGTCGAACGGCGACGCGGGAGCGTGTGCGTCGTGCAAAGGATGGGTTGCAAGCCACGCGCGCGTGGCGTCACGCATCGGACGGCGAAAGCGCTGGAAGAAAAAGGCTGCACGACGAGAGTTTCCCTCGTCGACCGCGTCGACGTACTGGAGAAACATGTTGACGTCGATGGCGGTAAACGCGATCGAGCGATTGGCAATCACCGCGGAACTCACGCGATCCGCATTCGCGACGTTGTAGAGGCGCGTTTGCTCGCCGCTCCAACGCCCCGATTGATACCCGCAGACCGCCGAGAGCACCGCAGCAGCCGATATGAGCGTCACCGACGCGATGTCGACGATGCGATCGACCGCGCTTCGCTCAAGCATCCTGCTTCCTCGGCTCTCGTTCCAGATTGGCCTCTGCCGGCGACGCCCCGGATTGTAGCGACAGCGGCGAGCTAATGCGCCACAGTCGCAGCATGACGCTGAACAGGAACGCCGTGCTGATCCCGAAGAGCAACATTCCGTCGCCGGCTTCGATTGCGCCCATCATTCGCCAATCCGGCTGCAGCGTCAGATTCGACGAGCCGCGCGTCGTCATCGAGCCGATCGAGTAGAGCAGCGCGTCCGGGAACATCGCCAGGGCTCCCGCCTTCAGGTACGCGCCCGCCCACGCGACGCATTCGATGCCGTGAAGGGCCGCCAGCGCCAGCGCAACGGCGACGATGATGGCGATGACGCCGGGACCGCTCGCCAAAAAGGTCAATCGCCGATCGACGTCGTCGGACCAGAAGGTTCGCAGCCCGCGCGTAACGGCCGCGAGCCCGGTAACGTGGAGGCTTATCGTGACAAAAATGAGGGCCGCACTCCAGAGCCACATGCTTAACACTTCTTTATAATCTTCACAATTTTCACGTTTCGTCCGCGGGGCAGGCGGCCATGGATTACCCTCGAACTTTGCGGCTCCACCTTCGGGTCGCGACGACACGGCGACCTCTTTACGGGAGTACAGAATGGCTAACAAAAAGCCCAATATCTTGATTCTTTGGGGCGACGATATCGGCATCTGGAATGTCAGTAAGTTCAGCAACGGCATGATGGGGTACCGCACCCCCAACATCGACCGCGTCGCCAACGAAGGCGGCCTCTTTACCGACTACTACTCACAGCAAAGCTGCACCGCCGGCCGCGCCTGCTTCATCACCGGTCAGAACCCGATTCGCACCGGCCTCACCAAGGTGGGCATGCCCGGAGCGACGGTCGGCTTGCAGCCGGAAGACCCGACCATCGCCGAGCTGCTCAAGCCGCAAGGCTACGTCACCGGCCAGTTCGGCAAGAACCATTTGGGCGACCGCAACGAGTTTCTACCGACCGTCCACGGCTTCGATGAGTTCTTCGGTAATCTCTATCACCTCAATGCCGAGGAAGAGCCCGAACTTCCGGACTATCCGAAGGACCCGAAGTTCAAGGAAATGTTTGGGCCGCGTGGCGTGCTCCATTGCAAGGCCACCGACAAGGACGACCCGACGGTCGATCCGCGCTTTGGCCGCGTCGGCAAACAGACGATCGTGGACACCGGACCCCTGACCAAGAAGCGAATGGAAACCATCGACGAAGAGATCACCAGTGCTGCGCTCGCGTGGATGGAGGCGCAGGCCAAGGGCGATCAGCCGTTCTTCTTGTGGTACAACTCCACGGCCATGCATTTCCGCACGCACGTCGCAGAGAAGAACATCGGTAAGAGCGGGCAAGATCCGTACAGCGATCGGATGGTCGTGCACGACGAGCAAATCGGCATGATGCTCGACAAGCTCGACGAGTTGGGCATCGCCGACAATACGATCGTCATGTACTCCACCGACAACGGCCCTGAGAACGATACCTGGCCCGACGGTGCCAACACGCCGTTCCGCGGGCAAAAAGACTCCAACTGGGAAGGCGGCTGGCGCGTGCCGTGCTTCATGCGTTGGCCCGGGACGATCAAGCCGGGCTCCGTGTACAACGGTATCGTCTCGCACATCGACATGTTTCCGACGTTGCTGGCCGCTGCCGGCAACCCGGACGTGACCAAACAGCTGCTCGACGGCTGCAAGGTGGGCGAAAAGAAATTCAACGTCCATCTGGACGGCTACAACATGATCCCCTACTTCAGCGGCGAGGCGAAGGAAAGCCCGAGAAACGCGATCGTGTACTTCAGCGATGATGGTGACGTCATCGCGGTCCGTGTCGGAGATTGGAAGTTCAATCTGTCGGTTCAACGGGCCAATACGATGGAACAGTGGGCCGAGCCGTTCGTGAAGCTCCGTGTGCCGCATATCATGAGCTTGCGGCGCGATCCCTTCGAACGAGCCGACTTCAACTCCAATACCTATTGGGATTGGGTGGTCGATCACGCGCCCCAGTTGTACCTGATGCAAGCCGTGATCGCGGGACAGATCGCAGACTTCGAAAAGTTCCCACCGCGTCAAAAACCCGCATCGTTCAACCTCGACTCGGTCATGGAACAGGTGAAAACGCCGCACGGTTAGCACCGCTTTGCACGACGACGACGCGATGGCGGCGCAAGCCGCCATCGCCGCTCGCGTGGGCGAGTTTTACGAAAGCCATCCGTATCCGCCGCCGGTCGATGACGTGGCGGCCTACCGCCGGAGCTGGGACGAGCGGCGGCGGCGGGCGGAGTCGGCCCTCATATTCCCTTCCCAACCGTATCGCGACGACCGCAGCATTCTCGTTGCCGGATGCGGCACGGTGCAGGCCGTGCATTATGCCTTACGCTGGCCGCGCGCCCACGTCGTCGGCATCGACGTCAGCGCCACGAGCATCGACCTTGCGGCCGGGCTGAAACGAACGCATCGCCTCGACAACCTCGAACTGCACCGCCTTGCCGTAGAAAGCGCGGACGAACTCGGCGAGCGGTTCGACTTGGCGGTCTGTACCGGCGTGCTCCACCATCTGGCGGATCCGGTCGCGGGACTACGTGCGATTCGCGCAGCGGTGCGTTCGGGCGGCGCCCTGAACGTCATGGTCTACGCACCGTACGGACGCGCGGGCGTCTACATGCTCCAGGAGTACTGCCGGCGTCTGCGCATCGGCTGGTCGAGCGCGGAGATTCGCGATCTCGCAGCGACCCTCAAGGCACTCCCGGCCGATCATCCGCTCGCGCGGCTGGTGCGCGCTTCGCCGGATTTTTCGAATCCGGACGCGCTGGCCGACGCGCTGCTGCATCCGCGCGACCGCGCATACGACGTCGCGCAGCTCTTCGAGTTGCTTCATCGTGGTGGATTCGCATTCGCGCGGTGGGTCCGCCAAGCACCGTACCTTCCGCGGTGCGGGGCGCCGGCCTCGACGCCGCACGCCGCAGTGCTTGCGCGGCTTCCGCGCGAAGCGCAGTACGCAGCGATGGAGTTATTTCGCGGGACGATGACGCGTCACAGCGCGATCGCATACGCCGGCGACGGTGCGTCCGCACGGAGCGCGGTGCGTTTCGACGGCGACGAATGGCTTGGATACGTTCCCATTGCGGTGCCCGGAACGATCGCCGTGCGCGAACGCCTTCCCGCCGGTGCCGCGGCCGTGCTCATCAACCGGAACCACGTCGATACCGATCTCTATCTCCCGGTGAGCGCGCGACAAGAACGCCTCCTCGCGGCTGTGGACGCCGAACGAACCATCGCCGAAATTTGCGGAGATGTCGAAGAGCGAACGTTCGCACGCGATTTTTTCGAGCGATTGTGGGAATGGGACCAGGTCGTTTTCGATGCGTCGTAGGCGCTGCCGCCGACGGGAGGGAGCAATGCACGGCTGCGAGAAGCAGGCGACCTCTGCGCAAAGGCTGCCATCGTGATCGACCACTCGACCGCGTGCGGGAGTAGCTCGTGATCTTCGAACGAATCCTTGCGGCAATCATGCTGGCTTCGCTGACGTTCGGCGCCGGCCTACAGATCAATCGCACCCACCTCGTCGAGATTTTCAAGAATGCCGGTCTGCTCGTCCGCGTGTTGATCGCAAACTTTCTCATCGTTCCTGCGGTCGGATACGGTCTTGCGCAGCTCTTCCGCTTGCCCGTCGAAGTCGAAACCGGCTTTCTGCTGATGGCGATCGCGCCCGGCGTGCCTTTCGTGCTGGCGCAGGTGCGAAAGCGCGGCGGCCGTCTGGCACTGGCGGTGGAGCTGGCGCTCGTGCTGCCGCTGCTATCGATACTCACCATCCCGATCACCGCAGCCCTGGTGCTTCCGCCGGGCGCCTCGGCGCACATTCCGCTTGCGAAATTTCTGGTGACGCTCGTGCTGTTCCAGTTTCTCCCGCTGCTCTTGGGAATGCTCGTTGGCGAGCGTTCGCCGCGCACGGCGGAACGATTAGGGAAACCGTTACAGATCGTGTTTTTCGCGGCGGCGATCGGCTTGATCGCGGTGATGGCGCCGAAGCTCGTGCACTCCGTCGCGTTGGTGTACGGATCGAACGGCATGTGGGCGATGCTGTGCACCGTGCTCGTCTCGCTCGGCGCCGGATGGCTGCTGGGAGGCCCGGCGCGAGAGGACCGGCGGGTGCTCTCGCTCGGCACGGCGCTTCGCAACGTCGGTCTCGGTGCGCTCGTCGCGACGTCGAACTTCAAAAGCGAGCAAGTCGCCGCCACCGTGATCGTCTACTTCCTGATCCAGTTCATTCTCGTGACGATTCTCGGCGCATATTTCACGAAAACGGCGAAGGCGGCGGTCGCATGACGCCGCTGATCGTTTCGAAGTTCGGCATCTGGACGCTGACGACGGTCGACGTCATCTCGCTCATTGCGGCTACGACGAACGCGTTCAACGGGGCCCTATTGGCCCGCAGGCCCGATCACTACAAGCACTTTACGGTTATCGGAATCATCATTCTGGCTTATGCCGGCGGCATCGGCGGGGGCATCGTGCGCGACGTGCTCGTTAATAAGGTCCCGTCGCCTTTGGAGAATCCGTGGTATTTGATCTTCTGCTTCGCCGCAGCCGCGCTGGCGTTGCTCATCGATTACCGGAGCGAGCAACGCTTCAAAGACGGATTGTTCCAGTTCATGACGGCGTTCTCGCTTCCGTGGTATGCGATCGTCGGGGCGCAGGCCGCACTTCACGCGAACCTGGGCTATTTGGCGGCGGTGATCATCGGCGTCATCGCGACGACGGCCGGGCGCTGGATCATCGACGTCGCCTGTCTGGTGGTTCCCAAACAGCTCGTGCGAGGTGAGTTCTTCGTGCTCGCCGCGATCTTGACGGGCGTCGCGTACGTGGTGTCCATTCAAATATTCGGCTTGGCGGTGATCCCTTCGACGGCGATCGCGTTCGTGGTCGGATTCGGTTTCCGGCTGACGTCGCAGGCGCTGGGCTGGGAGGAGTGGGAGCCGTGGGCACCCGCGCCGTTGACCGAAGGCGAGAAAGAACGCAAGCGACTCGGTGAGGGCCTTCACGCCGAGTTCGACCGCCACGACTGACGCGCCGGGTAGCAACGTGCGCGAGGGAATGATTTGGATCGAGCCGGCGGCGTTCCGCATGGGATCCGACCGGTTCTATCCCGAGGAGGCGCCGGTGCGCGAGGTGTGCATCGACGACGGGTATTGGATCGATGCGTACGCGGTGACGAACGCCGAGTTCGCACGGTTCGTGCGCAAGACGGGATACGTGACGGTCGCCGAGCGCGTTCCCGACGCGGCCGATTTTCCGGGCGCGCCGCCCGAAAATCTCGTCCCGGGTTCGATGGTTTTTCACATGACCGGCGGCCCGGTGAATCTGCGCGACTACACGCAGTGGTGGTCGTGGATACCCGGCGCGTGTTGGAAGCGTCCCGAGGGCCCGGGCAGTTCCAGCGCGTCGCGCCCCGATCATCCGGTCGTGCACGTGGCGTGGGAGGATGCGCAGGCGTACGCGCGATGGGCCGGCAAGCGTCTGCCCACCGAAACGGAATGGGAGTTTGCCGCTCGCGGGGGACTCGACGGCAAAGACTTCGTGTGGGGCGACGACATGGAACCGAATGGAAAGCCTGCCGCCAATACGTGGCAGGGCGAGTTTCCGTGGAAGAGCACCGCCCGCCGCGGTCCCGGGACGATGCCGGTGGGGTCGTTCCAGCCGAACGGATACGGGCTTTTCGACATGGCGGGCAACGTGTGGGAGTGGACGTCGGATTGGTACGCGAGCGATCCCGGCGTCGCGTCTGCGTGCTGCGCCGGTGACGACCGCGAACGAAGTTACGATCCGTGTCAGCCCGAGATTCGCATTCCGCGCCGGGTGCTCAAAGGCGGATCGTTTCTGTGCTCGCCCGGCTACTGTTTGCGCTTTCGCCCTGCGGCACGCTCGCCGCAAATGATCGACACGGGTATGTCGCATCTTGGATTCCGCTGCGTTCGAGACGAGGGATAAATCGTCTCGCCGCGTGGAGAAGACGCGGCGCGGATTCGTTCGGGGGTTCGGTCCGGGCCTGGTAGCGGGCGCGTCGGCCAACGATCCGACGACCGTCGGATCGCTCGCCGTCGTCGCGACCGCCACCGGCTACGGCTTGGCGTGGCTGATCGTGCTGCTGCTGCCGATGCTCGCCGTCGTCCAATCGATTGCAGCTTCGGTTGCCGCCAGGTCGCAGATGAGCCTGCAGGAGGCTATCGTGACGACCTACGGGCGCATGCCCGCGGCGATCGCGGCCGCCGCGGTCGCCGGCATCGGCCTCTTCACGTTGGGCGCGGACGTTCAAGCCGGAGCGCAGGCGCTCACGCTGCTCACGGGCGTGCCCTTCCGATATTTCGTCCTGCCGCTCGTCGCCGTTGCGGGATGGCTGCTCGCGACGAAGTCATACGTGCGTATCGAACGTATCCTCGCGTCGTTCACGTTGATATTTCTCTGTTACGTGGCGAGCGCGATCCTCGCGAAACCGAACTGGCACGAGGTGCTGCGTAACGTCGCGACCCCGCACTTGACCGCGGCACCTGCATTCGTCGCCGGCGCTCTCGCGCTGCTCGGAACGACGCTGACCGGCTACGTCTACTACTGGGAGTCGATCGAGGTAGCGGAGCGCCGTCCGAAGCCGTCACAGTTCGGGGCCTTCAATGCCGACGCGGTGCTGGGCATGCTCGTTGCGGGCTCGAGTTTCTTGTTCATCCTCGTCGCGACGGCCGCGACGTCGGGAAAGAGCGGCGCCGCGATCCGCACGGCGGCCGACGCGGCGGCGGCGTTGAAACCGTTAGCCGGAACCGGCGCGCAGATGCTGTTCGGAATCGGATTGCTCGCGTCCGCGGCGATCGCGCTGCCGGTCATTGCCGCGACCAACGGATACGTCGTGGCGCAGACGTTCGGGTGGAAAGCCGGGCTTGCGAACGAGCTGCGCGAAGCGCCTGCCTTTTATGGCGTAATTTTCATTTCGCTCGCGGTCGCTGCGGCAGTCGCGATGCTTCCGGTTGCGACGATTTCGCTACTCTACTGGGCGTCGTTAACGGCCGGGCTGGCCACGCCGGTGACGCTCGTCTTCACGATGCTCGTTGCGCGCAATCGGACGGTGATGTGCGACCGCCCGGTCGGCGCAGCGGTAGCGTGGGCCGGTTGGACCGTCACGGCGATCGTAACGCTTTCATCGCTCGCATTCATTCTTTCCCAGAGTGCTGCGCTCGCGCATCGATAGCGTCGGCGAGCGGCTGAAGCAGCAGGTTCAAAAGCACGATGGCGGCGGTGCCGGCGGCGGCTTGCGTCCATAGTCCAAAGCCCGCGGCCGCTCCGACCGCGGCCGTGGCCCAAATCGTCGCCGCGGTGTTGAGCCCGGTCACGCCGGCCCCCGCACGCAGAATCACGCCGCCGGCGATGAAACCTACTCCGGTGACGACGCCGGCGACGATGCGCGTCGTATCGCCGCTGCTCAACGACGTGTCGAGTAACGCGAAGAGTGCGGCGCCGGCGGCTACGAGGCTGCTCGTGTGGAGTCCGGCTGCGCGCTGCCGCCACTGCCGCTCGAAACCGATCACGATGCCTGCGAGCGCCGCCGCACCCAACCGGAGAGAAAACTCGGTGGCGGTCACGCCGCCCTCACGTGGACGCGAACCCTAATCAGAGTTCCCTAATACGTACGAACGTTGCGCAGGCCCGCGGCGCGAAACGCGGCCGCAATCTTGCCGGCGTCGGCACCGGCGTCGGGATAGGCGATGACGGCGCGGCCGTCGTCAATTGCGTCGTTGAAGTTTTCGGCCTCGTCGTCGGGCACCGATAATCCGCTGAGGTAGTTATTCGTCTCGCCGCGCGATGTGAACGACGAAAGCGACGCGTCGCGGCCCATCGGTACGCCGGTGCCGCCGGCATCGCCCATGATGCCCATTCCCTTGGTCATGTCGTCGGAGAGGCTGTTCGACTCCATGTTTTCGACGACGTCGATGAAATCGAGCTCCGACGACTCGTCCTCTGGAGTCGACGCGGAGGCGCTGCGAAGAACCTTCACCTTGCTTAGATCGATCTGCTGCGCGCTCAGCGCGCTCTCGATCGCCGCGGCCTCGGTTCCGGCGAAGATACCTACGACCAATCCTTGTGACACGCGAGAGTCCTCCTTACAGCACCATTAGCGCTTGGACGTACCGATTGCGTGACCGAGACGTTCGATACCCACGCGAATCATCTCTTCCGAAGCGTTCGAAAAGTTCAATCGCATGCCGTCGTGCACGTCGCGATTGGGATAGAAACTCACGCCGGGAACGAAGACGACTTTCTGCTCCGCACATACCGCGAGCAGCTCGGTCGTGTCGATCCCGGGAGCCGTGACCCAGAGAAACATGCCGCCGTGCGGCGGCACGAAGTGCAGACCCGTCGATGCGAAAGCGGCGAGCGCATCGGCCATGACGTCGCGGCGGCGGCGGTAGGTGCGCGCGATCGTCGCGACGTGCTCGGCGAATGCGGCTTCGTCGCTGACGTATTCGTGGAAGACGTATTGTGCGAAGGTGCCGCTGTGCAGATCCGATCCTTGTTTGGCCAGCACGATCTTTTCGCGAATCTCTTCGTCCGGGACGACGAGCCACGCGACGCGCATCCCGGGCGACATGATCTTGCTGCCGGTGCCCGAGTAGAGGATCGGCGCGGCACTGGGGTACGAAGCGAGCGGCGGAATATCGTCGCCTTCGAAGCGCAGTTCGCCGTAAGGGTCGTCTTCGACGATCGGCAGATCGTAGCGCTCGCAGATGCGCACGATGCGCTCGCGGCGTTCGCGCGCCAGCGTCCGGCCCGTCGGATTCTGGAAGTTCGGCACGAGGTAGACGAACTTCGGGAACGGATCGGCGCGGTCGAGTACGCGCTCGAGCGATTCGGGAATCGCGCCGTCGTCGTCGGTCTCGACCGTGAGATAGCGCGCCTGATAGGCGTCGAACGCTTGGATCGCTCCGAGGTACGACGGGTGTTCGAGAACGACGTGGTCGCCGGGATCGAGAAAGATCTTGCCGACCAGGTCGAGACCTTGTTGCGAACCGTTGACGATCGTAACGTCCTCGGCTGCGAAGATGCGATTGGTTCGGCGCGTGAGCCGCTCGGCCACCCAACGCCGCATCTCCGGAATGCCTTCGGTCACGCTGTATTGCAGCGCCGCGGCGCCGCGCCGCTCCATCACGCGCGCGGCCGCCTGCGCGATGCCTTGCGTCGGAAATAGTTCCGGTGCGGGAAGGCCGCCGCCGAACGAGATGACGTCGGGCTGCTGCGTGACCTTCAGCATTTCGCGGATCGTCGAAGCGCGGAGGTGCGCGGTGCGTTCCGCGAACTTGGCCGCCCTGGAGACGGTGGTCATCCCGGAAGGGTGAGGCGCACGGTGGTCATCCCGGAAGGTTAGGCGGCGGGCATCGGGGGTCCGCTCAGCGGGGGCCGCGGCGCGGTGCTCGGTCCGACCAGCGGCTCGCCGGTGAACGCCAGAATCGCGGAGCCCATGCCGATCAGGAAGACGAAGACCGTTACGAGGATGCCGATGACCGGCACGAGCTCTGCAGCGGTGATCAATACCAATCCGGCGACGAGCGCGACGAGCGGCGGAGGCGTGCTCGACGGCTTGATCAGTTCGCAGAGGCGGCGCCCCACGAGCAGACCCAGCGCCGCTTTCCCAAGAAAGATCGCGCCGATAATCGCCACCCCTTCGAGGACGATAAACGGAATCAGCACGATCGTGCAGAGCAGCAGGAGAGCGAGCGGCAAGACCGCGACCCAGCCGAAGAGTCCGACCGCAGAGCAGAGGCCCGGATGGCGTTCGAGGCGATCGAGCGCGATGCGCGTGCGCATCGGAAAGATGAGGAAAAAGAGCACGACGACGAGGTCGGACGCGATGTGCCAAAGCATGCGGTAGTCGGCGAACGGCGGCGCGCGATCGGGCGGCGACGACCACGGCACCACCGCGCTCACGACGTCGCCGCCGACGGTGTTCACCTGTCCCGTGATGACCGCGCCCGGGCGCTCGTAGAGATCGCCGCCTATGACGACGACGTTGCCGTCGACCGTGCCTGCGATGGTCGCGTCGCCGGCGATCACCGTGAGATCGCCCTTGACCATCTGGCCCGGCTCGACGACCACCGATCCGACGTAGGTGCCGCCGTGATAGACGCTCGATTCGGCGCGCGCCGGTGCGGCGGCGATAGCGAAGACGGCGAGAACGAGCGCTGCAAAGGCCGGCAGTTTGAAGATCATGCGGCCTCCATGGGCGCGGCGAGATAGGCGGTGAGCCGCGGCCTCACGCGGCGATAGAAGACGACGACCGCGGCGAAGAGGAGCACGTCAACGACGAGGACGCTGACGATCGCCGGGAGCGCAAACGGGGCGATCGGCCACAATGCGTGCGATCCTTGCGCGACCGCCCGCGCGGCGCTCTGCACCGCGCCGGTGACCGCTCCGAGCGGCAGGTTCGGCCGGAGGAATGCCAACGAAGCTCCCGTCACGATCCAGGCTGCGACGAGATAGAATGCGGCCAGCGGGAGCAGCGGTTTGCGCAGCGGAGCCGGAGCGGGCAGCAGACGCACGGCCGTCATCACGTGCTCGGTAAAATCGGTGCGCAGCTCGGGTGCACGCGCGGTCATGAGCAAGCCGTCGACGACGCGCAGCCGCCGGTGCGTCGCATCGCACGCGGGGCAGGCGCGCAAATGCGCCCCCACCGCGCCGGACTGCGCCGAATCGAGCACACCGTCTACGTACGCATCGAGCAGCGGCTCACACCAAGAGCAGCGCACGCGGCCCTCCTCTGCCCGATACGGCGGCGCTATCTTCGATCTCTCGCAGCCTTTTCGCCAGCGCGATCTTCCCGCGATGGATGAGCGTTTTTACGTTACCCAGCGAAAGCCCGAGGGTGCTCGCGATCGTGTGATACTCCATGTTGTCGAAGTAACGCAGCGCGAGCACCGTGCGCGTGCGCTCCGGAAGTTCGGCAAGCGCCGCGCGCAGTTGGCGCTCGGCTTCTTCGCGCAGCACGCCGCCCGCGGGATCGGCGTCGCGCGACGGATCCGGCAGCGAGTTCTCGAGCGATTGATCGTCGCTGAGCGGTTGAGCGACCGGCCGGCGCAGCGACCGGCCCAAATGCGTGCGCACGACGTTGCGCGCGATCTGGTAGATCCAGGTCGAAAACTTCCCGAGTTGCGGATTGAAAGTTCCCAGGTGCGCGTACGCGCGCAGAAAGGTCTCTTGCGAGAGGTCGGCAACGTCGGCACCGTCGCGCATGCTTGCGCCGACGAAGTTTGCAATTCCGCGCTTGTAGCGCTCGACCAGCACCGCGAAAAGCTCCCTTTCTCCCTCGCGCACTCGTGAGACCAACTCTTCATCCGTCACCGGCAGGTGTCTCTAGCGAAGGTCTACCCGCTCGCCGCTGCGTTTGTTACGGATCGAGCAGGCCCAGGGAACGGGCGCTCGGGTTCGCAGCGTCCTTGGCGGAGAGAATCGCGTGCGCCGTCTCGATGGGCCAAGCGACGCCGAGATCCGGGTCGTCGAATCGAACGCCGAACTCCAAGGCAGGGTCGTAGAGGGCGCTCTGTTTGTAAAGGAAGATCACGTCGTCGGAGAGCGCCACGAAGCCGTGAAGGCAGCCCGCGGGAACGTAGAGCTGACGGTGCTCGCCGGCGCGCAGCGTCTCGCCGTGCCAACGGCCGCGGGTCGGGCTTTCCGGTCGCACGTCGACCATGACGTCGTAGGCCTCTCCGGCCAGCACGCCGACCAGCTTGCTCATGCCGCGCGCGCCGTGCAAACCACGGAGCACGTTGCGATGCGAGAACGACACGTTGTCTTGGAGGAACTCATCGGCGACTCCGGCGTCGCGATAGCGCACGGATGAATAGGTCTCCTTGAAGAAGCCGCGCTCGTCGGAGTATGCCGGCAGCGTGAGCGCCAACGCGCCCGCGAGTGGGAGCCGCTCGACGTGCATGGCGAGCCCCTTCAAAAGGGATTCGGGAGACCCTTCCTCGTAGGGCGAACCTGCCATGGCGTCCGTTTCGGGCTTGATCGATCGCGGCATTGCCCGGCTTCAAGGCAGCATCATGGTGCGCCAGGGAGCGCTGGTTTTTGCCGCCACGATGGTTCTCAACCTGGGCGGATTCGCGTTCCACGCGGTCGCCAGCCGTCGCATCGGCGTTGCGGACTACGGCATTCTGTACGCGCTGATTTCGACCAGCACGCTTCTCGCGGTACCGGCCAACCTCGCGGCGCCGGTCATCGCGCGATTCGCTGCAGAGTTCCGCGTATTGCACGACGACCGGCACGTGCGGCGGCTCGTCCTCGACGTCGCCCGCGTCTTCGGAATCCTCGGGCTGGGCTACGTGGCGGTTTCGGTTCTGTCGATGCGGGCCGCGGGAGCGTTCCTGCACGCGCCCGCATGGATCGTGCCGCTCGTCGCAATCCTCGGCGCAACGCTGTTGCTGAGTTTGGTCCTGCGAGCGGTCGCGCAAGGGACCCAAGACTTCGGAGGTTTCGCGCGCTCGTGCGTCGCCGACGGCGTCGCCAAAGTCGCCGGCGTTTTGCTCTTCACGGCGCTCGGTTTGGCGCTGCTCGGCGGCATGCTTGGTTTCATGTGCGGTGCGCTCGGCGGCGCGACCGCGATCGCTCTCGCGCTGGCGGCGCGGTTCCGCGGAGTCGAGAGCTACATCATCCGTTACGATTGGCGCCGCATCGCGATCAGCGGCGTCGGTGCCGCCGCGATCACGCTCGCCGGAGCGCTGATCGGATCGGCCGACGTCGTCCTCGTGAAGCATTACTTCGACCCCGAGCAAGCCGGCATCTATTCGGCGGCGTCGCTGGCGGGAAAGATCTTGCTCTATTTCGTCGGGTTCGTACCGACGATTCTGCTGCCTCAGGCGACGGAGCGTCACGTCCGCGGCGAGCGCACGCGCTACGCGCTGGCGATGAGCGTCGGGCTCCTGCTGGGCATCTCGATCGTTGGGCTGATCGCCGTCCGGCTCTTCGGCGACGTGTTGCTGCACGCGCTGGTCGGTCACGCTTTCGATGCCGCCGCACCGCTGCTGTTGCCCTACAGCGCGGCGATGACGTTCCTCGCGCTGAGCAGCGTGCTCGGCGCGTACGGCATCGCGACTCACCGGATCGCCTTCGCGGCGCCGCTGATCATCGGCGTCGTCGCGACGCTGCTGGCGGTCGTGGCGATGCACGCATCGCTGGAACAGGTGGTTCGCATCGTCGCCGCCGGAAACGCGCTCACCGCGATCGCCGTTGCCTGCGCGCTCGGCTGGCAATCGCTCAACGGGCAACGCACGGCGGCAGCGCGGCCGTGAAGGCAGCGCTGCTGGTCGGCGGCTCGGGTCAACTCGGTACGGAAATTCGACGCACTTGGTCCGACTGGACGTTGAACGCGCCTTCGCACGCGGATCTCGATCTGGAGGATACCGGTGCGATCGCCGGCGCGCTGGAGCGCTACCAGCCCGACGCCCTCGTCAACTGCTCGGCCTTTCATAACGTCGACCAGTGCGAACTGGAGCCCGAACGCGCGCTCGCGGTCAATGCGCTCGCCGTCGGCCGGGCCGCGCGGCTGTGCGGCGGCCGCGGAATACGCTTCGTTACCGTCAGCAGCGACTACGTCTTCGACGGCACGTCGACGCGCCCGTACCGCGAAGAGGATCCGGTGCATCCCCTATCGGCCTACGGCGTTTCAAAACTCGCCGGCGAGTTGCTCGTCGAAGCGCTCGGATCGGACGCTCTGGTCGTGCGTACGTGCGGTGTCTACGGGGTGCGACCCTCGGCGAGCAAAGGGTATACGTTCGTCGATCGCGTCATCGCCCAAGGCCGCTCGGGCGAGCCGCTGCGCATCGTCGGCGACGTCCACGCGTCGCCGACCTTCGCCGGGCACCTCGCGGCCGCGCTGCACGCGCTTTTGGCCACCGAAGCCTGCGGGCTCTACCACGCCGCCAACGTCGGACCGGTCAGCTGGTACGCTTTTGCTTGCGAGGCGCTCGCGCAGGCCGGCGTCGCGGCACCCGTGGAGCGAATCTCTGCCGACCAGTGGAAGATGCCGGCACGGCGCCCGGCCTTCTCGGCGCTGGAGAGCCGTAAGCTCGCCGGCTTGGGATTCGCGATGCCCTCGTGGCAGGATGGCATCGCCGCCTATCTCGCGCTCTCCCGTCCCGGTAACGGTGCATGGGATTAATCACAGGTTCCCTAAAGAATCCGGCGTGGAGATCCGCATCGACCGCGCCGCAGTCGACCGCTGCCGCACGCTGGCCGCGGCCATCGTCGCGCCCGTCGAGGAGTTCATCGACGGCCACTCAACCGTCTCGGTCGAGCGCGCGGTTTTGCGGTTGCTCGGTGTCGACGGGGTCGGCCCGGACGACGTTCCCGCTCCCAATCTCATCGTCGACTCGCTCCCTCCTGCGCAGCGTTGCCGCGGCATCGCGCTGGCCTTCGGCCGGGCGATCGCCGAAACTGGTCTGACGCCGGCCAGCCTCGGCGAGGCGATTGCGACGGGGAGCCGCGCGCTCGCCGATTTCGGCGACGTGCCCGACGCGGCGGCTATCGGCGCGTTGCGACCGCACGTCGACGCGGCCCTGGCGTTGTTGCGTTCGCGACGCGACGAGCGCAGAGCGCTGCTCGACCGTCTGCCCCAGCTGCCGACCCCGCTGCTCTACGTGATCGTCGCGAGCGGCAACATCTACGAAGACCGTACCGCGGCCGTCGCCGCCGCCGAATCCGGCGCGCAGGTCATTGCCGTCATCCGCTCGACCGGCCAGTCGCTGCTCGACTTCGTACCCTACGGCCCGACGACCGAGGGCTTCGGCGGCACGTATGCGACGCAGGCCAACTTCCGGATCATGCGCGCCGCGCTCGACGAGATTTCCGAAAAACTCGGCCGCTACGTGATGCTCACGAACTACGCCAGCGGGTTGTGCATGCCGGAGATCGCCGCGATGGCGGCGATCGAACGCCTCGACATGCTGCTCAACGATTCGATGTACGGCATTCTCTTTCGCGACATCAATATGAAGCGCACGTTCATCGACCAGCATTTCAGCCGCGCGCTCAACGCGTACTCGGGCATCATCATCAACACCGGCGAAGACAACTATCTGACGACCGCCGACGCCGTCGAACAGGCGCCGGCGGTGCTCGCTTCGCAGTTCATCAACGAGGAGTTCGCGCACCGCGCAGGTTTGCCGGACGCACAGATCGGCCTCGGCGACGCGTACGAAATCGATCCGGATCTGCAGGACGGCTTCCTCTACCAAGTCGCCCAGGCGCAACTGGAGCGTCAGATATTCCCCGATGCTCCGCTCAAATACATGCCGCCGACCAAGCATATGACCGGCGACGTCTTCAAAGGACATCTCATCGACGCACTCTTCAACTTGACGTCGGTGATGACCGGGCAGACGATTCACCTCTGCGGTATGCTCACCGAGGCGATCCATACGCCTTACCTGGCCGACCGCGCGCTTTCGCTGGAGAACGCGCGCTACATCATGAACACCGCGCGCCATTTCGGCGAAGAAATTGCCGTGCGTCCCGGCGGGCGAATCGAGCGACGCGCGAACGACGTGCTGGCGGGCTGCGAAGCGTTGCTGGAGCGCGTCGCCGATCGCGGATTGATGGCTGCAATCGATGCCGCGACGTTCGCCGACGTGAAACGCTCGCCCGACGGCGGCCGAGGCTACGACGGCGTCTTCGAGCGCGCGGGCGACTACGTCAATCCCTTTCAGCGCGTCCTGCGCGGCGAACCGGTGACGGCGTGAGCGGGCTCGTCAAGCCGTACGGCGACACGATGAACGACGGCAAGGTTCAGCTGTCGTTCACCCTTCCGCTGGAGTGGAGCGAGGCCGCCGACGAAGCTGCGCGCCAACTCGCCGTGAAGATGGGCTTTCGCGACGTGCAGGTCGTCGACGGCCGGCGCATCGCCGACGGTTTTTCGTTCTTCGTCGTCTATGCGAGCACGCCGCACGGCATCGACGCCGATTCGATCCAGGCGCCGTCGGCGCGAGCGCACGCGATGAGCATGGAGGAGATCGACATCTACGTAACCGAGCGGATCGGACGGAAGGTTCGCGTCGCGGGCGCGTGCATCGGCACCGACGCGCACACCGTGGGCATCGACGCGATTTTGAATATGAAGGGTTACAAAGGCGATTATGGACTGGAGCGCTACCACGGGTTCGAGACCTACAATCTCGGAAGCCAGGTGGCGGTCGAGGATCTCGTCGCGTTCGCCAAGCGTCACGAGGTGGACGCCATCCTCGCCTCCCAGGTCGTGACGCAGAAAGGCAGCGATCTCAAGAACTTCACGCAGCTCGCCGAACTACTCGAGGCCGAAAGTTTGCGCGACCGGATCGTGCTGATCTGCGGCGGCCCGCGCGTCACCAATTTGCTGGCCGGCGAACTCGGCTACGACGCCGGCTTCGGGCGCGGAACGCTGCCGAGCGAAGTCGCAGCGTTCGTCGCCGTGACGCTCGCCGCGCGGCTCGCGCGCCGGCCCGTTTCCATTGGAGCGGAGGCAACGTGAAGAAGACCGCGCTGATTACGGGCATCACCGGACAAGACGGCTCCTATCTCGCCGAGTTGCTGCTGGAAAAGGGCTATCGCGTCGTCGGCATGACCCGCCGCACGAGCACCGAGGTGCACGAACGCATCGAGCACATCGTCGGCGACGTGGATATCGTCTCGGGCGATCTGCTCGATCAGACGTCGATGACGGCAATCGTCAACGACGTGCAGCCGGACGAGTTTTACAATCTGGCCGCGCAGTCGTTCGTTCCCGCGTCGTGGAGCCAGCCGGTGTTGACCGGCGAGTTCACCGCGCTCGGCGTGACGCGCGCGCTCGAGGCGATCCGTCATTGCAGCCGTCCCGTCCGCTTCTATCAGGCATCGAGTTCGGAGATGTTCGGCAAAGTGGTCGAGGTGCCGCAGACCGAGACGACGCCCTTCTATCCTCGCAGCCCCTACGGCGTGGCCAAAGTCTACGGGCACTGGATCACGGTGAACTACCGCGAGTCGTACGGCATGTACGCTTGCAGCGGGATGCTCTTCAACCACGAGAGCGCGCGCCGCGGCAAAGAGTTCGTCACCCGCAAGATTACCGACGGGGTGGCGCGCATCAAACTCGGCTTGGCGAACACGCTCGCGCTCGGAAACCTCGACGCGCAGCGCGACTGGGGCTACGCGGGCGACTACGTGCGCGCGATGTGGCTGATGCTGCAGGCCGACGAACCCGACGACTACGTCATCGCGACCGGCCGGACGCACAGCGTCCGCGACTTCGTTCGGATCGCCTTCGAGGTCGCCGGTCTGGGTTCGTACGAACCGTACGTCGTCATCGATCCGCGCTTCGTTCGCCCGGCGGAGGTCGACATGCTCATCGGCGATGCGGGCAAAGCGCGCCGCAACCTCGGCTGGGTTCCCGAAGTGAACTTCGAGCAACTGGTGGAGACGATGGTCAAAGCCGACCTCGACCGCCTGGCCGAACGCGCGCCCGCTTAAGCGAACGATATCGCGTGCGCGCGCTGGTGACCGGAGCGAGCGGCTTCGTCGGCCGCTATTTGGTGGATGCGCTGCGCCGTGCGGGTAGCGAAACGCTGGCGTGCGGCGGGCCGCACGAAAGCGAAGGCATGGTGCCTCTCGATCTGCAGGACGCAGCCTCGATTCGGGCGGCGCTCGATCTCGCTCGTCCCGACGTCGTCTTCCACTTAGCGGCGCAGACGTTCGTTCCCGAATCGTTCGCATCGCCGTCCGCTACGTATGAAACGAATGCGATCGGAACGGCGCGACTCACGCAGTCGGTGCGCGAATATGCGACCGTCGGCGCGGCGATGCCTCGGATTCTCTTCACGAGTTCGGCGGAAGTCTACGGCGTGCGCGATCCTGCGGATTTTCCGCTTCGCGAGACGCTCGAACCGCGTCCCGCGACGCCGTACGCCGCGAGTAAGTGCGCCGCCGAAGCGATACTGATGGCGGAGTCGCGAGCATTCGGCATGGACGTCGTCGTCGCGCGTGCGTTCAATCATATCGGGCCCGGGCAGAGCGAACGCTTCGTCGTGCCGTCGCTGGCCGCGCAACTCGCCGCCGTCGCGGGCGGCGGCGCACCGCTGCTGCTCGTCGGCAATCTCAACGCGGCGCGCGACTTTCTCGACGTACGTGACGTCGTCGAAGCCTACCTCGCAATGGCACGCGACGGCGCCGCGGGCGAGACGTATAACGTCTGCAGCGGAACGCCGGTCAAAGTGCGCGACGTTCTGCGCGATTTGATTTTCGTCGCCGGCGTCGCCGTCGAGGTGCGCGAGGATCCGCAGCGTTTTCGTCCGCTCGACGTACCCGTATTCTTCGGCAGCGCGGAAAAGTTGCGCTCGCGCTGCGGGTGGGCGCCGGCGATTCCGCTGGAACGTTCGCTGCGCGACGTCTACGCCGCCGCGCGCGTGGGGAATCCGCGGTCGCCCGCGTAACGCAGGGATCGTATGGCCGGTTCGGTGCAAGCCTTCGTCTTCAAGAATCGCGGCGCGCTGCTGGCGGTGCCGGCGGTCGCGCTCGCGGCGTTCGGGAGGCCGAGCGCGTTGAGCGTGACGCTCGGGCTGCCGCTGGCAATCGCGGGCGAACTCGTGCGTTGCTGGGCCGTCGGCTACTCCGGCGTCACCACGCGCGGCGACGCGGTCTTCGCTCCGGAACTGGTGACGGCGGGACCGTATGCGTACGTGCGCAATCCGCTCTACGCGGGCAACTTCATCACGGCCGCGGGGTTCGCAATTGCGTTCACCGGGCGCAACGCGCCGCTGGGGCGCTTGGCGCTGGTCGCCGGATCGCTCGCCGTCATGGCGGGAGTGTATGCGACGATCGTTCCACACGAAGAGAAATTTCTGCGATCGCAGTTCGGCGACGACTTCGACCACTATTGCGCCGAGGTCCCGCCGGTGATTCCCCGGCTCGAACCGGCTCACGGCGGCAAAGGCACGTGGCGGCCGTCGGTTATCCAAGAAGCCGAAAGCCGCACGTTCTTGACGTTCGGCGCGATGCTCGCCGCGCTGGCGCTGAAGGCGTTGCGAACTTAAAATCGTGAAGCCGCGCGCCGGGCTCGTTTTCGCGTTGGGCGTGACGGCGTTCGTCGCCGCGCTAGAGTTCTGGGGCGGCATACGATCCCACAGTCTCGCGCTGACGAGCGACGCCGTGCACGTCTGCATGGATCTCTTCGCGTTGTCCGTCGCGCTGATCGCGGTGTACGGTGCGGCGCGCCCCGCCGACCCGCGCCGCACGTACGGCTACGGACGCATCGAAGTGCTGGGCGCACTCGTCAACGGGACGCTGCTGCTGGTCGCGACGCTCGTTATTGCGTACGAGGCGGTGCGACGTTTCGGCGCGCCGGTCGAACCCCACGCGCTGACGATGACGGCCGTCGCCGCAGTCGGGCTCGTCCTCAACGCTTGCGTCGGCGTCGTCCTGCACCGTGAGGGCCGCAGCGATCTCAACGTGCGCGCGGTGCTCTTCCACGTGCTCGGCGACGTCGTGGGTGCGGCGTCGGTCATCGTCGGCGGCATCGTCATCGCGTTGACGCGTGCGGCATGGATCGATCCGGCGCTCTCGCTCTTCGTCGCGGCGATCATCGTTACGGGCGTCGTTCGCTTGATGCGCGACGCGACCAACGTGCTGCTCGAGAGCGTGCCCGGCGACGTCGATGCGTCGAATCTCGTCGCGCGCCTCGAGCGCATCGGCGGCGTCACCGGCGTTCACGACCTGCACGTCTGGTCGATCGCCAGCGGCTCGCACGCACTCTCCGCGCACGTGCTGCTCGACGACCGTCGCCTGAGCGAAGCGACCGACGTCTTACGCGACATCAATCGCTGCCTTGAATCCGACTTCGGCATCACGCACGCAACGATCCAATTCGAATGCGACAATTGCCCCATCGTAGTGAGGCATTGAAAAGCGGCTGCCCGAGTGGTCCGTGCAGCGCGAGGGCGTCTGGACGAGTCGCGGAGGGCTGGATGCTTCTCGCGGAGCGCCGAGCCAGCGAGAAGCGTTTTCGCACGGACGCGAAAACGCGAACGTCCCGAGCGCGCAAGGGGCACTCGGGCAGCCGCTTTTCGAATGCGGAAACGGAGCCTAGGTGAGGCCGGGAGAGCGCGCGAAGGGTCGCGGGCTATGATGAAAACCAGTTCCAAAGCTGTCGTGCTCTCGACGGCTCGTACGCCGTTCGGCAAACTCGGCGGCGGTTTGGCCCCACTCAACGCGACGACGCTGGGAGCGGTCGCGCTCGTCGGCGCGATCGAGCGCGCGAAGATCGATCCGACGGAAGTCGAGCACGCCGTCTTTGGCGAGGTGCTCCAGGCCGGCGTCGGGCAGAATCCGGCGCGCCAAGTAATCTTTAAAGCCGGACTGGCGAAAACGGTGACCGCCGAGACGGTGAACAAGGTGTGCGCGTCGGGGCTCGTTGCGGTGGTGAGCGCGATGCGCTCGATCAATGCCGGCGCGAATGCGGTGGTTGCGGCCGGCGGAATGGAGTCGATGTCGAACGCGCCGTATCTGCTGCGCGACGCGCGCTGGGGTTATCGCTTCGGCGACGGGACGCTGGTCGACGCGATGATTTACGACGGTCTGTGGGATCAGTATTTTCCGATGACGATGGCGGCGCAAGGAAGCAAAGTCGCCGGCGAGCTGGGACTCTCTCGTGACGAGCAGGATCGCTTTGCATTGTCGAGCCATCAACGCAGCGCCGCCACGCACGCTGCCGGCCACTTCGCCGACGAAATCGTGCCGGTGAAAGTCGCCTCCAAAGCCAAGGGCAAGGTCGTCGTCGGCGCGCTGCCGCGCCGCGGACAGGCGCGCGTTCCGACTGCGGCCGGCGGCGGGCGCAGCCGCGTGTGGGAACACGAACCCTCCGAGCAGTTCACGCTCGACTACGAGGCGTACGCGCCGTTCGTGACCGGAAACGAGCCGGCCGCCGTCGTCGACCGCGACGAAGCCGTCCGCGGCGACGCGAGTTTGGAATCGATGGGCAAACTGCGGCCGCTCGAGCGCGACGGCACGATCACCGCCGCCAACGCACCCGGCGTGAACGACGGTGCCGCCGCGCTGATTCTCGCCGACGCCGAGTACGCCGCGCAGCACGGATACGAGGCGCTGGCAACGATCGAAGAGCACGCGACGGTGGCGTGGGACTCGCCCTATATTTGCTTGACGCCGGCGATGGCCGCGCAGAAACTGCTCGATCGCACCGGCCTCTCGCGCAGCGACATCGCGGTGTGGGAGATCAACGAAGCCTTCTCCGCGGTCGCGATTGCGTCGGCGCGCAACCTTGGAATGGACGAGGGCGAAATCAATCAGTTCGGCGGCGCGGTCGCGATGGGACATCCGATCGGCGCGTCGGGAGCGCGTCTGGTCGGCACCGTGATCAACCAGTTGCGCAAGCGCGGCGGGGGATACGGGATCGCCTCGATCTGCTCGGGCGGCGGCCAAGGCGACGCGCTGCTCGTGCGGGTCGGATGAAGCGCGGCGCGCGCGCGTTGCGGCTGCGTTGAAGATCGCCGTCGTCGGCGCCGGACAGATGGGCTCGGGTATCGCGCAAGTCGCGGCGGCTGCGGGCCACGCCGTGCTGCTCAACGATCGAACGGCCGAACTCGTCGAGCGCGGAATCGCCGGCGTCGCGAAGAACCTCGCGCGCAGCGTCGAGAAGGGGCGGTTGACGCAGGCCGGCCGCGACGAAATTCTCGCGCGCATCGCGCCGGCGCCGGCTATCGCGTCGCTCGACGTCGATCTCGCGATCGAAGCCGCGACCGAACATCTCGACACGAAGCTGGCGCTCTTCCGCGCGCTCGACGACGCGTGCCCGCCGCAGGCCGTGCTGGCAAGCAACACCTCGTCGATCTCTATTACCGTGCTCGGCGCCGCGACGCGCCGTCCCGAGCGCGTCATCGGCATGCACTTCATGAATCCGGTGCCGGTGATGCAGTTGGTCGAGATCATTCGCGGCATCGCGACGTCGCAGGAGACGTACGAGTTCACGCGCGAGCTGGCAGAACGGATGGGTAAGACGCCGGTCGAAGTGCGCGACTTTCCCGGCTTCGTCTCCAATCGCGTCCTGATGCCGATGATCAACGAGGCGATTTTCGCCGTCTACGAAGGCGTGGCGACTCCGGAAGCCGTCGACACCGTGATGAAACTCGGCATGAACCATCCCATGGGACCGCTGACGCTGGCCGATTTCATCGGATTGGATACGTGCTTGGCGATTATGGACGTTCTCTATTCGGGATTCGGCGATTCGAAATATCGCGCGTGCCCGTTGTTGCGCCAGTACGTCGCTGCCGGGTGGCTGGGGAAGAAGAGCGGCCGCGGCTTCTATACGTACCAATGATCGTTTCCACCCGAGAACAGTTCGGCCTGACCGACGAACAGCGTGAGATCGCCGCGCTGACGGCCGAGGTCGCGCAACGCGAAATCGCGCCGAACGTCGCGCGCTGGGACCGCGAGCACGCCTTCCCGCGCGAACTCTACACGAAACTTGCCGGCGCCGGCATCATGGGCATTCTCGTCCCCGAAGAGTACGGCGGCGGCGGAGCGGACTACGTTTCGTACGCGCTGGCGATCGAGGAACTCGCGCGCGTCGACGCGGGCGCCGCGGTTACGGTCTCGGTGCACTCGATGATCTGCGCCGCGATTGTCAAACTGGGAAGCGAGGCGCAGAAACGCGCGTGGCTTCCGCCGCTCGCCGGCGGCGACATGCTCGCAGGTTTCGCGCTTACCGAACCGGACGCCGGTTCCGACGCCGCGGCGATTCGCGCCGGCGCGGCGCGCGATGGCGACGGATACCGGTTGAACGGGCGCAAGCAGTGGTGCACCAACGGCAGTTATTGCGGCGTGCTCATGGGGATGTTCCGCACCGGCGGTCCCGGCGCGCGCGGCGTTAGCGCGTTCCTGATCGACGCGGCGCTGCCCGGTATTTCCATCGAACGCGTGACCGAAAAGCTCGGGATTCACACGAGCAACACCTGCGACGTTGCTTTCGACGACGTCGCCGTCGGGCCCGAGGCGCGCCTGGGCGAAGAGGGCGAGGGCTTCGGCAACGCGATGACGGCGTTGACCTCCGGCCGGATCGGCATCGCCGCGCAGGCGGCCGGAATTCTGGCGGCATGTCTGGACGAATCGGTCGCGTTTGCGAAGGAACGTCACGCCTTCGGCCGTGCAATCGGCGAGTTCGAGGCCGTTTCGTTCAAGATCGCGCAGATGGCGACCGATTTGGACGCGGCGCGCATGCTGATCTACCGTGCGGCGGCGCTCGCCGACGCCGGACGGCCGTTTACGCTCGAAGCGAGCAAAGCGAAACTCTTCGCCTCGACCGCGGCGCGCAAACACGCGGCCGAAGCCTTGCAAATTCACGGCGGCTACGGATACACGACGGAGTTTCCCGTCGAACGCCACTACCGCGACGCGAAGATCACCGAGATCTACGAAGGGACTTCCGAGATCCAGCAGCTGATCATCGCGCGCGCGCTGCTGGGAAGATAACGCGCCCACGAACCGCATAGGAGCACACCCTCTATCGTGAACCTCATGGAATACCAAGGAAAGGAACTGTTTCGCCGTGCCGGCGTCCCGGTGCCGGAGAGCCGCCACGCCGCCACGCCGCGCGAGGTCGCGGAGTTTCTCGAACGCGTCGTGGGCGAGTGGGTCGTCAAAGCGCAAGTTCTGATGGGCGGACGCGGCAAGGCCGGAAAAATCAAGTTCGCGCAAGGTCCCGAACAGGGACGCAGCGTCGCCGAGGAGATTCTCGCGACGCCGATGCCGCCGAACCGGCAGAATCCCGCCGGCGAACCGATCAACTCGCTGCTCGTCGAGGAGAAAGTGCCGATAACCAAAGAGGCCTACTGCGCGATCGCGATCGACCGCGCGACGAAGAAACCCGTGATCATGGTCAGCCGCTTCGGCGGCATGGACATCGAAGAGGTTTCCGAGCATCATCCCGAGTCGATCGCGAAGTTTTTCGTCGACACGGCGATCGGATACTCGCCGTTTGTCGGGCGCGAACTCGCTTTCGACGCGCAACTCGATCCCGGTTACCGCAGGCAGTTTCCGGCGATTCTCGGATCGCTCTACGACGTGTTTTTCCGCTACGGCGCCAAACTCGTGGAAGTCAATCCCCTCGCACTCACCGCCGACGGACGCGTCGTCGCTTCCGACGCGAAGGTCGAACTCGACGACGACGCACTCTTTCGCCATCCCGAGTTCGCGGACTGGCAGAAGGCGTTGCCGCTCGACGAGGACGAACGCCTGGCGGCCGAATCGGGTTTGGGCATCCGGAACTTTCGCCGCTTCGACGGCGACGTCGGCACGATGGCCAACGGTGCCGGATTGGCGATGGCGACGATGGACGCGGTGAATTTCGCGGGCGGCAAGGTTGCCAACTTTCTCGACGTGGGCGGCGGTGCCAACGCGCAGCGCGTTCGCAACTGCTACGAACTCGTCGTCAACCACACGCCCGCCACCGCATTTTTCATCAACATCTTCGGCGGAATCACGCGCGGTGACGAAGTGGCGCGCGGCATCGTCGAGGCGCTGGCGACGACCGCGTCGCGCAAAATTCCGCTCGTCATCCGGCTGACCGGGACGAACGAAGAAGAGGGCCGCCGCATTCTCGCCGATGCCGGGATGACGCCGGTGGAAACCATGGACGAGGGTGCGGCGCGTGCCGTCGAGATTGCCGCCGGCGCGAAGGAGACGGCCGCCACGTGAGCATTTTCTTAGACAAGAACAGCAAGGTCATCGTCCAAGGCATCACCGGTGCCGAAGGCTCGTATCATACCGATCGCATGGTGCGTTACGGTACCAACGTCGTCGGCGGCGTCACGCCCGGAAAGGGCGGTCAAAAGACGCCGCACGGGCTGCCGGTCTTCGATACTGTCCGGGCGGCGGTCGAGGCAACCGGCGCAACCCACACCTGCATTTTCGTGCCGCCGCCCTTCGCCGCCGACGCTCTCTACGAGGCCTACGACGCCGGCATCGCGTTGGCGGTCTGCATCACGGAGGGCGTGCCGGTGCACGACGTCCTCAAAGTCGTCGGCTCGACGCCGGGGATGCGGATCATCGGACCCAACTGCCCGGGTCTCATCTCGCCGGGAAAGGCGTCGGTCGGCATCATGCCGGGGCAGGTCTTCGCCGAGGGCGACGTCGGCTTGATCTCGCGCTCCGGCACGCTGACCTACGAGGTGGTCGACGGCCTGACGCGGGCCGGGTTCGGCCAGTCGACGTGCGTCGGCATCGGCGGCGATCCGATCATCGGTACGACCTTCGTGGATTGCCTGCGCGAGTTTCAAAACGACGCGCAGACGAAGGCGATCGTCATCTGCGGTGAAATCGGCGGCTCCGACGAGGAGGACGCGGCCGCATACGTGCGCGAGCATCTGCCACAGACGCCGGTCGTCGCCTTCGTCGGCGGGCGCAACGCGCCCCCGGGAAAGTCGCTCGGACACGCGGGCGCCATCATCTCGGGCGGATTCGGCACCGCCCAGAGTAAGATCGACGCGTTCCGCGCCGCCGGCGTGCCGGTGGCCGAACGGCCGTCGCAGATCCCCGGCCTGCTCGCACGAAGGCTGGCCTCAGCAGTTTGAATGCCGCTTCCTTCTTAAAAAATCCTAAAGGAACGAACGCGCGGTCTAGGAAAGTGCCTCGATTGCGTCACCTGGGATTACGCTGAGGCCTAGCAAGGCCCCGGTTCGTCCTCGAGTGGCGTTTAGCCATAACAACTGCTGATCGAGGGCACAATATGAGCAGATCGCGCACCCTCCGTCAGGTCGTCGTGGCCCTTGGCCTTCTGGTGGCCTTCCTTTGCCAGGCAACATGGGTACTGGCGGGAACGACTGGAAGTCTGAGCGGCCAGGTCACAGACGAAAACGGAGCTCCGATTGCCGGCGCGGCCGTAAAAGCGGCCTCGGCATCGCAAACCATAACGGCTACCACAGACTCCGGTGGGCACTTCACGTTCCTCTCCCTGTCGCCGGACACGTATACCGTGTCGGTGACGAAAGAGGGGTACAATCCCACAGCCTATCCGGGTATCACGGTGTTCGCCGACCAGTCCCAAACGATCACGATGAAGATCCAAAAGGGACTCAAGACCATCGCAAACGTCAGCGCCCGCGCGGCCGGAAGTCTCGTGAAATCCGGTACTACCGCGGACGTCTACTCGGTGAACGCCGCGACGCAAGCCACCGTCCAAGGCATCGGCGGCGGCGGCAATCTCGACAGCGCCTACTCTGCGATCTATTCGCAGCCGGGCGTCGTCTCGCAAATCGGCAACTACGGCTTCGGCCAGGTCTATTACATTCGCGGCTCGTCGTACAGCCAAGTCGGCTACGAGTACGACGGCGTTCCCGTGAACCGCGCGTTCGACAACTACAACGCCAACTCGCTGTCGAGCCTCGGATCGCAAGAGACCGAAGTCTACACCGGCGGCTCGCCTGCCGGCGGTAGTTCGGCCACGCTGGCCGGCTACATCAACCAGGTCATCAAGACCGGTACCTTCCCGGGCTACGCGCAAGGCACGCTCGGAATCGGCACGCCCGCGTTCTATCACAAGGCCGGCGTCGAAGCCGGCGGCGCGACGCCCGACCGGCTCTTCTCCTGGTACGTCGGCATCCAGGGCAGCAACCAAATGTACAACACCCTGGACGACAACAACGGCGCGAGCCAGCCGATCGACGGAAGCGGCCCGAACGGCATCTTCTCGTCGGTCTTCAACGCCTACGCCAGTACGCTGTCGTTCTTTCCTAACGGCACGTTCTCGACGTGCTCGCCGAACGGGGCGCCGCCGGGATCGCTCGGTTACGACCCGACGTTCAACCTTCTCGGCAAAATTAAGCATCCGGACGGGCTTCCGATCCAGCCGTCCTGCAACATCTACACGCCGTGGTCGGGATCCGGCTTCTTCGGTTTGCCGGTGAACACGTCGGATCGCGAGAACGTCGCCAACTTCCATTTCGGAATCCCGCACCATAACGACGCGGGCAAAGACGACGTCCAGCTCCTCTACTACAACTTCGCCTACCATCAATACTTCGGCGACAGCGTCTACGATCAGGGCGGCGAGTCGTACATCAACCAAGGCTTTCCCGGGATGGCAGAGCCTTGCGGGAGACTTTGGCATTACGACCTATCCCGGTCGAACCGGCCCGTACGCCAATCTATGCGGGTATGAAACTTGTTCTTCACGACACGTTTGGAGCAGGTTGCGCAACGACCGGAAGCTCGACGCTTCCGTACATCGATAAGCACCAGTCTTCGGGCCAGGCACGACGTTCGGTCAGTCGGCATCGACGGCAAACGTGATCAACGTACTAGGCGCCGAGCCAACCAGCAGCACCCGCTCAACGGCGGCGTGCCGGTCGACGGCCGCGATACGACGTGGAACGACGGCTCGGTCATCAAACTGCAGTATCAGAAGAACTTCGGTTCGACGGCGTACGTGCGGTTGATGGGCTACTCGTTCTACTCCAACTGGCTGATGAGCAGCCCGAACGCGGGTAACGAAGCGATCACCGGCTACGGGTACAACGACGCCGGTTTCGGCTATCCGTCGCCGGACTACGAACTGAGCACCCACACCCGCGGCCTCCAGCTGATGGCGGCCGATCAGATCAACGCGCAGAACCTTCTGCAGTTGACGGCCAACTACACGACGGCCGCGCGTCGTACGCTGGAATAACCAGTGGTACGGCGCGCCGGGCCAGCCCACGAATCTCGTGGGCCCGAATGGCCAATGTTATTTCGTCGCGACCGGCGATCCGGGCGAACTGCCTACAAGTCCGGAACGGGCGGCACCTATACCACTCCGAATTGTGCGGCGCCGGCGGGATCGCCCGCAGCCAGGGCCGGAGCCCAGTGCATCGTCACGGTTCCCGACGGCTACGGCACGATCAACAACGTGACGCCGCAGTTCTCCTCGGTCGCGCTGCAAGACGAATTTCGACCGACCGATCGCTGGGATCATCAACGTCGGCGTACGGTTCGAAAGCTACGTCTACCAACTTCCGCAAACGGCGAATCCGGAGACGAACTTCTGGTTCGGGCAGGCCCAGAACGGCTATTGCTACGACCCGGTTTCCGGACAGCCGATTTTGCTCCCGGCCTCGCCGGGCACCCCGCCGGCAAACGTGGGACCACAGGTCCTGCCGAACGCGCCCGGCAGCGGCGAGACGCCAGGCCTCTGCTACTCCTCGCCGGGACATCCGTTCATCTCGCCGTCGGGTCAGCAAGCCCGCCATCCTAACGGTATGAACGGAAGCGGCTTGTTCACCGACGTGAGTCCAAGCGGGTTCTCGCATCCGCTCTGGTCGCCGCGCGTCGGCGGTACCTATACGTTCGATCCCGACGACGTGCTGCGGTTCAACTACGGCCGCTACACGCAACCGACGGAAACGGCGTTCGAGCAGTACGCGAACGTGTCGGGCCTAGGTGAGGCGAAGTTCGACTTCCAGCACTTCTGGGGGCTCGGCTTCACCAATCCCGCGCACGATAACCCGGTGCAAACCTCGAACAACTACGACCTCTCGTACGAGAAGCACCTCAAGGGAACCGATTGGACGTTCAAAGTCTCTCCGTTCTTCCGCTGGACGACCAATCAGCTCGTGACCGTCTCCCTGGGCGGCAACTTCGCTTCCGGCATCAACGCTGCAACGCAGCAAACCGCCGGCGTCGAGTTGGCGGTTCAGAAGGGCGATCCGACCCGTAACGGTCTCTCGGGGCAGCTCTCGTACACGTTCACCAGCGCGAAGATCAAGTACAGCACGCTGGCGAACGGGTCGAACGCCATCGACGTGATCAACAGTTACATCACGGTGTTCAACGCCCTGACCAAGAAGGGCGGCGGCTCGCCGTGGTACTGCATCAACGGCGCAGGGCCTAACGGTACCAACGGCCCGGCAAACTCGTCGGCGGCATGCGGCAACGGACGGAACGCGATCGCGAACCCGTACTACCACTACGCCGAGCAGGCAACGCTCGACCGTAACGGCTGGTACGACGCGTACGCCAACAACCCGCCGCAGAGCGCACCCGACACGGTGACGCAGACGGCGATCAATCCGAACGTCTTCGCCGGGTTCCTCAACTACAAGCACGATAAGTTCACGGCGTCGCTCAACGCGATTCTGAACGAAGGCAACACCTACGGTTCGCCGCTCGCGGCTTACGGACTCGATCCGCGCGACTGCTTCGCCAATCAGGGGCGCACGGTTGCCGGAATAAGGGGAACTCCCTACGCCGGATACGCGAACTACCAGTACTGCACGGCGTCGACGTTTGCCCCGTCGGGCTACCTCTCGATTCCGAATCCGCAGACGGGCACGTTCGACGGTCTCGCGAACTATCGCGAGCCGTGGCAGCTCAACATGGGGATGCAGTTCGGCTACGACGTGACGCCACGCGTGCACCTCGTCGCCACGCTGGCAAACATCCTCAATCAGTGCTTCGGAGGAACGGCACTGCCGTGGACGGCGGCGTATAAGCCGAACAACATCGTGTGCGCGTACGCACCGAACGGCTACTACAACGTCGGCTCACAACCCGGGGGCGGCTTCTTCTACGGAGCCAATCCGCACGCTCCGCAAAACGGAACGGCGGGCTATCCGGCGGTTTTCAACCAATCGTATCAGCCGCTGTATAACTCGATCCCGTTCCAGGTCTACTTCCAGGCACAGATCAAGATCTGAGCCGAATCCGAGTCAAAACCGGATGCCCCCGCTCGCAAGAGCGGGGGCTTTTTCTTATTGCTCGAAGCCGCAGCGGCGGTGCAGTACGGATACAAATGCGAAGACTGCGAAGTCGCGGTCTTTCCGGTGACGACGCGCAGCGAACTGCAGTGGCTGAGGGATCGAATGCACGTCGTGCGCGAAGTCACCAAACACTCGTCAGGCGGCCTCGATTCGTGGATGATGGAAGGCCTCGCGTTCCTCGACGAACATCTCGGGCACAGCCTCGTCCTCGTATCTCGAAGGTCCTAAGATCGACGAGTCGCAAAAAAAGCCGCCTTTTCGGCGGCTTTACGACTTCCCGGCAAGAGCGTTAGGGAAGCTTTGATTTATTTCAAATCTAGGATGCGAGGGCCGAAGTTTACTGTGGTAAATGAGGCCGGAGCAGACGACGGGTTGGGATAAATCGGAGTTTCCCTACTGGGGGATGCGAAGGTGTTGGCCGGGTTCGAGGCCGGCGCCGCGGAGGTGGTTGACGGCGCTGATGCGGTCGATGGCGTCTTGAATGTCGCCGCCGGCGGCGTGGGCCGAAGCGATCGACCAAAGCGTGTCGCCCGGATGAACGGTGACGGTCGTGTAGTGCTGGGCTGTGGCGGCGTAGAGCCGCATGCCGGAGAGGGTCGGGAGCGCCACCATAAGGCTCAACGCGGCAAGCGCGATCACGGGCATGAGGGTCAACCGTTTCCGCCTGTACACCGTCGTTTCTCTCCTCTCAGGTGCCCACATTTTGGGGCAAACGCCTGTTCGTCCACTAGATTTTACCATATCGCCGCCTTTCGCTGTCAAGAGATTTTGCGAACGTATGTTTGCCTCATCGGCCGCTTTATGGTAATGTGATATGCGGCCCTAGTGCCATACGCCAGGCACTCTCGGAAAGAGCGCCCGGATTTTCTTGGGGGATCTATGGGCGTCAACGCCATCGAAAAGCCAGCGACCGAGCGGCAGCGCAGCATCCTGCAGGCGATCGCGGAGTTTAAAGCCGAACGAGGTTACCCGCCGTCGGTTCGCGAGATCGGAGAGCGGGTCGGTCTTTCGTCCTCGTCGACGATTCACGCACACCTCAAGGCACTCGAGCGGCGCGGCCTGATTTCGCGCGATCCCACCAAGCCGCGCGCGCTTCGTGCCGAGCCCGCAGCGGCCGAGGCGGCAGCGCCTGAGACGGTCGTGATGCCGGTTCTCGGCAAGGTTGCGGCCGGCGTCCCGATCACCGCCGCCGAGAACGTCGAAGGCGAGTTCGTGCTGCCGGCGAGCTTCGTGCCGCGCGGCTCCCACGCGTTCATGCTTCGCGTCCAGGGCGATTCGATGGTTGAAGCCGCGATTCTCGACGGCGATTTGATCGTCGTTCGGCCGCAGCGCACCGCCGACAACGGCGAAGTCGTCGTAGCGATGATCGAGGGCGAGGCGACCGTAAAGCGGTTCTATCGCGAGAAGAACCGCGTTCGTCTGCAGCCGGAGAATCGCGAAATGGCGCCAATCTACGCGAGCGATGTCGAGATCATCGGCCGCGTCGAAGCCGTCGTCCGCCGGCTCTAGCGTCTCAGGCAGCTCCGCAGCGTTTCTCTGGTTCGAACGGCACGCCGTACCGGCGATGCGCCGGCTGGGCGAAGTGCCGTTTTTCGTGGCCGTTCGCGAGGCGCTGCCATGGAGTTTCATCGGACTGCTTGCGGCGTTCGCCGCCATCTTCGCAGCGCAACTCTCGACGCCCGCGGCGCTCGGCATGCGGGTGGCGGCAGCACTGCTTCCGGCGTTCGGCGCGATGGCGGCGGTCCTCGCGATCCTGCTTCCGATCCGGCTGGCGCGAGCCTCGGGCTATCCCGTCGCGCCCGTGCTCCTGGCCGGAGTAGGTTGCTTCACGCTCGCGCTTCCGCGACCGTTCGGACCGGATCCGGTCGCCTATCTCCACGCGCTCGGTGCCTCCGGACTCTTCCTCGCGATGCTGGCCTGCGGCGTCACGGCCGCGTTGGCGTCTGCGTTCCGGCGCGCCGGCACGGCCGCGCCTTGGATCGCGGCCGCAACCGCGCTCGCCATCTTCGCCGCGCTCGCGCTCTCGCACGTTTCGATTGCGGCCGGCATCGCCGCCGCGATGCGTCCGGTATCGAGGCTCGGCGATACCTACGGCGCGCTGGTAGTCATCGTCTTGGTGCAAACGCTTCTGTGGACGGCCGGCGTGCACGGACCCGCGATGCTCGCCACCGTCGTGACGCCGGTCTATCTCACGATGCAGATGCAGAACACGCACGCCTATGCGGCGCACGCGCCGCTGCCCTACATCGTCGTCGTCTCGCTCTTTCTCTTCGTTTTTCCCGGGGGGGCCGGCGCGACGCTTCCGCTGGCGGTGCTGTTGAGCGTTTCGCGCGTTCCGCGGCTGCGCCGCGTCGGCCGCATAACGCTCGTGCCGGCACTCTTCAACATCAACGACCCGCTGATCTTCGGCGCACCGATCGTATTCAATCCATATCTCGTCATTCCGTTCGTCGCGGTTCCGCTCGTCTTGGCGACAATTACCTACGGTGCGGTCGCGGCCGGCTTCGTTTCGCGAGCGGCATTCTACGTGCCGTCGTCGGTTCCGACGTTCGTCTCGACATATCTGGCGACGCAAGACGTGCGCGCGATCGCGCTGGCGGCGCTGAACGTTGCGCTGGCGGGGCTGATGTACTATCCGTTCGTTCGCGCCTACGAGCGTCACGCCGCCGCAACGTGATCGAGACGCTCTGCACGCGCTTCGGCATCGACACGCGCCTGCGCGACGCCGCGCTGCGCGCCGCGCAACGCACTGCGGGGATCGCGTACGACGCGCAGCGCGAGGTCGCCGTGAACGTGCTCGAGGCGTTTGCTCGCGAGGGCATCGTCGAGAGCGACCTGCACGGTTCGACCGGCTACGGCTACGACGATCCCGCACGCGCGCGCTACGAATCGCTGCTCGCGCGCATCTTCGGTGCGCAGCGCGCGCTCGCGCGCCTCTCGATCGTAAGCGGTACGCACGCCATCGTCGCTGCGCTCGCCGCGTGCACGCCGCCCGGAACGACGCTGCTCTCGATCACCGGGCGGCCGTACGACACGCTGCGCAGCGCCATTTGCGACGCGCCCTACGCACTCGTGACGCAGGGCGTCGCATATCGCGAGATCGCATTGCTTCCCGATGGAAGCGTCGATCTGCCCGCGGTCCTGGACGCGCTCGCCGAGGAGCGAACGGCGACGATCTTCGTGCAGCGCTCGCGCGGCTACGCTCCGCGCCGGTCGCTGCGCGTGGACGAGTGTGCGCGCGTTTTCGCCGCGATCAAAGAGAGCGCGCCCGACGCGCCGATTCTCGTCGACGACTGCTACGGCGAACTCGTCGAGACGCGAGAGCCGACGCACGTGGGCGCAGATCTCGCGATGGGCTCGCTGATCAAGAATCTCGGCGGATCGATCGCGCCGGCGGGCGCCTACGTCGTCGGGCGAGCCGATCTCGTCGAGCGCGTCGCCGCGCGTCTGTACGCTCCGGGCATCGCGGCTGCGCTCGGTCCGACGCTGGGTTTTGGTCGCGCGCTTCTGCAGGGGCTCTTCCTCGCGCCGTCGATCGTCGAGCAGGCTCTGCGCGGCCTCGATTTCGCCGCCGCATTATTCGCCGAACTCGGGTATCGCGTCGATCCGGCGCCGGGAGCGGCGCGCACCGACATCGTGCAGGCGATCGCGCTGGGCTCCCCCGCTCGACTGACGCGCTTTGCCGCGGGCCTTCAGGAGTCGTTGCCGGTGAACGCGCGTTTTCGTCCGGAACCGGGGGCGGTGCCGGGCTACGCCGAGCCGGTCGTGATGTCGAGCGGCGCCTTCGTCGCCGGCGCGACGATCGAACTCTCGTGCGACGCGCCGATGCGGCCGCCGTACGAGGTCTACCTGCAGGGCGGCGTGACCTACGCGCACGCGTGCCTCGGCGCGCTTTTGGCGGCGCGCGCCGTCGGCTTCGCCGCGCCATGACCTCCGGGCCCGGCTAACGAAAGCCTGAACTCGATGTATCTGCTCGAGGTGCTCAGCGGTCCCCTCGACGGCAAGACGTGGGGGTTCGAGCGCGAGATCACGATCGGGCGCGACGACGCGGTGGCGGGAGCCTGCATCGCCCTCGACCGGTACGTTTCGCGCCGCCATGCGCGCCTGCAGGTGGACGATGGCGCACTCAAACTCACCGACCTCGACAGCCGGAACGGAATCAAGATCGACGGCCGCCAGGTCTCCGGCGACGTCACGCTCGCCGTAGGCGCGCCCTTCATCGTCGGGCGCACGGTGCTCCGGGTAACGCGCTCGTAGGCCGTCGTCGCATGCAAATCGTCACCTCGGTCGCGCAAGCTCGCGCGCTGTTCGACGCGCTGCCGCGACCGCTCGGCTTCGTTCCCACGATGGGCGCGCTCCACGACGGTCACGTGCAGCTGCTGCGCTACGCGCGCGAGCGCAGCGCCTCGGTGGCCGTTTCGATCTTCGTGAATCCGCTGCAGTTCGGTCCCAGCGAAGACTACGCGCGCTATCCGCGCGATCTCGAAGGCGACCGCGCCGCGCTCGAAGCGGCCGGCGTCGACGCGCTCTTCGCCCCGGGCGACGCCGAGATGTATCCGGCCGGATTCTCGACGTCCATCGACGTCGGACCCGTTGCGGCAACCTACGAAGGCGTCGTTCGTCCGCATCACTTCAGCGGCGTTGCGACGGTCGTCGCAAAGCTGCTGCACGCCGTTCGTCCCGACGTGCTGTACCTCGGTCAGAAGGACGCACAGCAGACGTGCGTGTTGGAGAAGATGATCTCGGATCTCGCGTTCGGCGTTGGAGTGCAGATCGTCCCCACGATTCGCGAATCCGACGGTCTGGCGATGTCGAGCCGGAACGCCTACCTCGACGCGCGCCAGCGTGCGGACGCGCCGACCCTGTACCGCGCGCTGACCGCGATGCGCGACGCCCTCGAACGCGGCCGAACCCGTGAAGCGGCAACCGCAGTCGCCCGGGCGACGCTCACCCCGAACGCGGTTCCCGACTATTTCGACGTCGTGTCGGCGACGACGTTCGAGCCGCTCGAACGGTTGCAGGCACCGGCGTTCGTTATCGGCGCGGCGCGCTTCGGAACAACGCGGCTGATCGACAACCTCTACGTTGCGTCCGAAGACGCGAAAATTCCGGCGTGATCGACGGCACGCGCATCCTTCTCGGCGTCACCGGAGGCATCGCTGCCTACAAAGCAGCGGCACTGACGAGCACGCTCGTTCAGCGCGGCGCGCTCGTCGACGTCGTGCTGACTGCAGAAGCCGAACGCTTCGTCGGCGCATTGACGTTTTCGTCGCTGACGTCGCGTCCCGTGTATTCGTCGCTGTGGGATGCACCCGAACGCATTCCGCACATCCGGCTCGTCCGTGAAGCCGCACTCGCGGTGGTCGTGCCGGCAACGGCCAACGTCGTCGCCAAACTTGCAACCGGCATCGCCGACGATCTCCTCACCACGGCGTTGCTGGCGGCGCGCATCCCGGTGATCGTCGCGCCGGCGATGAACGACGCGATGTACGAACATCCCGCGACGCGCGCCAATCTGGCCGCACTGCGCGCGCGCGGCTATCACGTGGTCGAGCCGGAGCGCGGATACCTGGCCGAAGGCGAGAGCGGCGTCGGCAGGCTGGCGGCCGAGGAACGGATCCTCGAGGCGATCGACGCCGCGCTCGCGCGGCGCACGTCGCTGAGCGGGCTGCGCGTCGCAATCACGGCCGGTCCTACGCGCGAGGCCTTCGACCCAGTGCGCTTCGTAAGCAACGCGTCGACCGGCGCGATGGGAATCGCGCTCGCACGCGAAGCCGCGCTGCGCGGCGCGGACGTGACGTTGCTGCTCGGACCCACGCTGCTCGAACCTCCGGCCGGCGTCACCGTCGTGCGCGTCACGACCGCGTGCGAACTCTACGACGCCGCGCTCGAGCACGCGACGGGTGCCGATCTCATCGTGGCGGCCGCTGCCGTTTCCGATTGGCGGCCGGAACGCCGGACGGAATCGAAGACGAAGAAGACGGAGGAGGATCTCGTCGTTCGCATGGTGCGCAATCCCGACGTCCTCGCCGCGCTCGGCGATCGCAAGGGCAGCAGTTTTCTCGTCGGATTCGCGGCCGAGACCGAGGATCACGAGCGCAACGCACGCGAGAAGCTCGAGCGCAAGCATCTCGACGCCATCGCGGTCAACGACGTGCGCGGCGAGCGCGGGTTCGGCACCGGCGAGAACGCATTGACGCTTTTGTGGGGAACGCAGGGACGTCGCGAACTCGACCGCGCCGGTAAGGACGCGCTTGCGGCGCGGCTGCTCGACGCGATCGAAACGTTGAGGAAGGAGGCCATGTAAACGCGTGCTGTTGGCGATCGACGTCGGCAATACCGAGACGAAACTCGGAACCTTCGAACGCACGGGCGAACTGGCGCACACCTGGCGCGTCACGACCGAGCTGAAGCGCACGCCCGACGAATACGGCGTCTTCTTCACGCAGCTTTTCGCTACGGGCGGCGTGGATCCGAGCGCAATTGCCGCGATTGCGGTCGCGAGCGTCGTGCCCAAACTCGACCCAACGCTCGACGCCGTCTGCCGGCGCTTCTTTGGGGTTGCGCCGGTCTTCTTGCGCGCTCAGGAGCAGCAACTGCTTCCGGTGCTCACCGAGTATCCGGCCGAGTCGGGGGCCGACCTGATCGCCGCCGCGATCGGCGGCCGCGCGCGTTTCGGCGCGCCGCTGATCGTCGTGAGTTACGGCACGGCGACGGTCTTCGTCGCGATCTCACCGGCCGGCGAGTATCTCGGCGTCGCAATTGCGCCCGGCATTACGGTCTCCATCGACGCGCTGGTTGGGCGCACCGCGAAACTTCCGCAAGTTGCGCTCGACGCTCCCGAGCGCACGATCGGACGAACGACCGATGAGGCACTTCGCTCCGGCATCGTCTACGGCTTCGCCGGACAGACGCAAGCGATCGTCGAGCGCATGCGCCGCGAACTCGGCGCACCGGCGCGCGTCGTCGCCACCGGGGGTCTTGCCGAACTCTTCGCGCGCCACACCGCGGTCGTCGACGCCGTCGATCCGCATCTTAGCTTGTACGGCTTACGCCTGTTCTACGAATCCGTGCGCGCGTGACGTCGCCCGCAGCCGGCGCGCGCACCTACGTTCTCCTCTCGTGCCTCACGCTCGTCGCCGGATACGGCGACGCGGTCGCATTCTTCGGTTTCGGCGTCTTTACGGCGAACATGACGGGCAACACGGTATTGCTCGGCGGCGCGATTGCCGGCCGGATTTTCGGCCGGGTGCCGGGCGACATCGGCGTCGCGCTCCCGGCTCTCTCGCTGGTTGCGTTTTCGCTGGGAGGGATCGCGTCGGCTGCGCTGTTGCGCGTCCGCGCGGATGCACGGCGCCTCGCAATCGTGCTGCTGCTGACGGTGGCGGCGCTGCTCGCCCTGACGGCACTGCTGCAACGGGGCGAGGCTTCGCGCGCGCTTTGCGTCGCGCTCCTCTCGGCGGTCATGGGTCTGCAGAGTCTGCTCGCGGTGCGTTTCGGCGTGGGCGGCGTCTCCACGACGTACGTGACGGGTTCGATCGTGCACGCCATCGACACGCTGCTCCGAGGCCCGGCCGGCAACGACGTCGCGCGCAGCGAGGGGCGCGCGAGCGCCGGCGCATGGGCGCTGTACTTGACGGGAGCCTTCGCCGGAACGGCCGGACTGCGGCTGCTGGGACCCGGTGCGCTGTGGGTGCCGGCGGGCATGGTAGCGCTGCTGACGGCCGTGGTATAGTATCCGCTTATGGCCGTTCCTGCGCTGCGCATCGGTCCGATCGAAGTCTGGCCGCCGCTCGTCCTCGCACCGATGTCCGGCGTGACGAACCGAACGATGCGAGCGCTTTACAAGCCCTTTGGGCTGGGGCTTACCGTGACGGAATTCGTCTCCGCCAACGCGCTGCGGTTCGGGAGCCGCCGTACGATGGAGATGATCGACCAGCACGGCGTCGAGAAGCCGGTTTCGACGCAGCTGTGGGGAGACGATCCCGCGACGATGGCGCGGGCCGCTGCGGTCGTGCGCGAGTGCGGCGCCGATATCGTCGACATCAATTTCGGCTGCCCGGCGCCGAAGGTGACGAAGACCAACGGGGGATCGGCGTGCCTGCGCGATCCCGACCGCTGCGAAGCGATCATGCGCGCCGTCGTCGCCGCGGTCGACTGTCCGGTCACGATGAAGATGCGTCTGGGCTGGAGCGCCGACCGCCTCGTCTACGTCGACGTCGCCAAGCGCGCGCAATCCGCCGGCGTGCAGGCCGTGACGCTGCACGCCCGCACCGCTAAGCAGTTCTACAAGGGCGACGCCGATTGGGAGCACATCGCGGCGCTCAAACGCAGCATCGACATTCCGGTGATCGGCAACGGCGATCTCGACGATCCCCACGTTGCGCTCGAGCGCATGCGCGAAAGCGGCGTCGACGGCATCATGCTCGGGCGGGCGACGCTCGGCAATCCTTGGCTCGTCGCGCAGATTCGGGATCTCATGGAAGGGCGTCCGGCGCGGCCGGCACCCGGTGCGCCCGACCGGCTGCGCTTCGCGATCGTGCACTACCGTGCGATGCTGCAAGAACTCGGCGAGACGCGAGCGGTGCCCCAGATGCGCAAGCACGTCGCGCTCTATCTCAAAGGGCTTCCGGGCGCGGCCGCGCTGCGCGAACGATTGATGCACCTCGACCGGTCGGACGACGCCATCGCATTGATCGAGTCGGCGATCGAGGCGCTCGAGTCCGAGCCCGCCGCCGCGTGACGCCCGCCGAGCTGGCCGCCGAGGCATACGAAAACTACAAACGTTACGTCAATCCGCCGCTCGCGCGGGTGATGAAACTCTCGGGCTCGCCGGTCGAAGTGCGCGCCCGCGGGTGCACGATCTGGGATCAGAACGGCAAGGCCTATCTGGATTTCGCCGGCGGATACGGCGTCTTCACGCTCGGCCATTCGCATCCGCGCGTTTTGGACGCGGTGCGGGCGCAAATGGAGTTGATGTCGCTCTCGGGCAAAACGATGTTCAACGTGATGCTCGGGCGCGCGGCGCGGCGCTTGGCCGAGATCGCACCGGGAGATCTCGAGATCTCGTTTTGGTGCAACAGCGGGACGGAAGCGATCGAAGGCGCGATTAAACTCGCGCGCGCGGCGACCGGGCGAACGAAGATCGTCAGCACGATCGACGCATTCCACGGCAAGACGATGGGCGCGCTTTCGGTCAGCGGCCGCGAAACGTTCCAGACGCCCTTCCGTCCGCTGCTCGAAGGTTTCGCCCACGTTCCGTACGCCGACGCCGGCGTGCTCGACGATGCGTTGCGCAACGCCGCCGCATTCATCGTCGAACCAGTGCAGGGCGAAGGCGGCGTGAACGTTCCGCCGCTCGGATATCTCGCGGCCGCACGGGCGGCGTGCGATCGCAGCGGCGCGCTCTTCGTGGTCGACGAGGTGCAGACGGGCCTGGGGCGGTGCGGATATCGTTTTGCGTGCGATCGCGACGGCGTCGTTCCCGACGTGATGACGCTGGCGAAGGGCCTCTCGGGCGGAGTGATTCCGGTCGGGGTCTTCATCGCAAAGCCGCACGCGTGGAACCGCGCGTTCGGTAAGGCGCCGCTGCTGCACACCTCGACGTTCGGCGGCAACGAACTCGCGTGCACCGCCGCGCTCGCGGCGATGAACGTGCTCGAGGAAGACGGACTGGTCGAAAACGCACGCGTTCGCGGCGAGCAGCTCCTCGCCGGCGCGAAAGCGGTGGCGGCGGAGTTTCCGTCGATCGTCCGCGACGTGCGCGGGCTGGGTCTGGTGGTCGGCGTCGAGCTGACGCACGAAGGATACGGCGGCTGGATCATTCCGGAGATGCTCAAGGCCGGCGTCACCGCGGCGTGGACGCTCAACGCTCAACGCGTCATCCGGCTCGAGCCGCCACTGGTCGTCAGCGAGCGCGAAGTCGAGCGAGCGCTCGAAGCGTTGCGGGCAGGGGCGTCAACCGCGCGCGAGAAGCTCGGCGTGTTGTAGGGAATCTTGACGCTGTGCCTTACGTCGAGACTGCGACGACGATCGCCGCGCCGGCCCGAATCGTGTACGAGCTTGCCAAAGAACAAGAACGCTTTCCGGAGTTCATGCCGGACGTCGAAATCGTCGTCGTCCTCGAGCGTCATCCCGACCGCGTCGTGACGCGCTGGAAGACGCTGGTCGAAGAAGCGCCGATCGAATGGATCGAGGAGGACCGTTTCGACGACGAACGCTTGCGCATCGACTACAAACTCATCGAAGGCGATCTCGATAAGTTCGAGGGCGCCTGGACCTTCATCGAGCGCGACGGGGCGACGCACGTCAACCTCGGCGTCGACTACGACTTCGGCGTTCCGACGCTCGCCGAACTCATCGGTCCGACCCTGCAGAAGAAAGTGGTGGAAAATAGCGAAATGATGCTCGCCGCCCTAAAAAAAGAAGCCGAAGCAATCGCTCTCGACGCAGTCCCGGAACACGATGGCTAACGGGATAACGTGTGTTTGGGGCGCCCACCCTTCAAGCGGCGATCGCGTTTGCTCGACGTTGTCCCGGAACACGATGGCTAGCGTGAAACCGCCTTTTTGGGGCGCCCACGGGGAACGTGTCAAAGTGAAAACGTTTAAGTGCCCCATGGCATGGGGGCCCCACGAAGTGGGAGGCGCGGAGCCGGAGGCGAAGCGTCCTTCGACTGCGGCGCTAGCTTGTGCTGAGCGGAGCGGAGCGACGTCGAAGTGCGCCTCCGCTCAGGATGACACGCGTGAATAAATTTTGTTTCGTGATTCATCCGCTGTCGCTCGAGGACGTCGCGCGTTACGAGCCGGGCGCGAAGGGCAAGGGCGACGCGATCATGCGGAAGATCATGGAGTGGATGCCGGCGTGGACGGCGGTGCACGTGACCGGCGTGCGCACCCCCGACGGCCGTGAGGCCGAAGGTTGGTTCGTCTCGGCGTCGCTGCTTCCCGAGCAGATGGTCACGCTTCCGCGCGAAGAGGTGTACGACCGCATCCTCACCGCGATTCGCCTCGGCGCGGAACTGGGCGCGCAGGTTGCAGGCTTGGGAGCGTTTACCGCGGTCGTCGGCGACGGAGGCGTGACGGTCAACGAACGATCGCCGATTCCCGTGACGACCGGAAACTCGCTGACGATCGGCGCGGGCGTCGAGAGTTTCTTCCGCGGAGCGCGCGAGATGGGCACCGATCCGGGCGACGCGACGGCCGTCGTCGTCGGCGCGACGGGCTCGATTGGAAGCGCTTGCGCGCGCCTCATCGCACCGCACGTGAAGCATCTCATCCTCGTGGCGCGCAACGAAACGCGGTTGCGTAAGTTCTATGCCGCAACGGCCGGCGAACTTCCGTGCGAAACCTCGTATACGACGAACATTTCCGATGCGGTGCGCCGCTCGCAGCTCGTCCTGACGGCGACGTCGTCGACGCAAGACGTCATCGAACCCGAGGACTTGCAGACGGGCGCGGTGGTGTGCGAACTCTCGCTCCCGCACGACGTCAGCCGGCGCGTCGCCGCCGAGCGCCCCGACGTCCTCGTAACCGAAGGCGGCAATATGTTCGTGCCGGGAAATCCGCGTTTCGAGCGGGTGCGCGAACGCGGCACCGATTTCGACACGAACCTTCCGCCGCGAACCGCGCTGGCTTGCATGAGTGAAACGATGGTGCTCGCGCTCGAAGGACGCTTCGAACCGTATACGCTCGGCCGTGGAATCGACCTCGCGAAGGTCGTGGAAATGCAGGCGATGGCGGAGCGCTGCGGATTCGCGCTGGCCGACATGCGCGCCTTCGACGCGGCCATTACGCCCGAACGGATCGCCTCGATTCGTGCGGCCGCGACCGCCCGCCGGCGAGCCGGGGCAGTCGCATGAAGACGATCGTATCGGTATCGCTCGGCTCGTCGACGCGGGACCATCGCGCTCAAACGCAACTGCTGGGCGAAGCCTTCGACATCTCGCGGCGCGGCACCGACGGCAAGCTCGACGAGGCCCTCGCGATGGTGCGCGAACTCGACGGCCGCGTCGACGCGATCGGTTTGGGCGGAATCGACGTCTATCTCTATGCCGGTCGACACCGTTACGCGTTGCGCGACGGCTTACGCCTGCTCGAAGCCGCCAAAACAACGCCGGTCGTCGACGGCAGCGGGCTGAAGAATACGCTCGAGCGCGCGGCGGTGCAGTTCGTGCAAAACGATCTCGGCATCGACTTGCGCGGGAAGCGCGTGTTGATGGTCAGCGCACTCGATCGCTTCGGGATGGCGCAAGCGCTCGTCGACGCGGGCGCCGACGTGCTCTTCGGCGACTTCATCTTTGCGCTCGACAAAGACATGCCGGTGCGGGATCTCAAAACCTTCGAAGCGATGGCCGAGAAGTATCTGCCCGACGCGTGTAAACTGCCCTTCCAATTTTTCTATCCCACCGGCAAGAAGCAAGAGAAGCCGCCCGACCCGAAATATCCGCAGTATTACGAGGAGGCCGACGTCATTGCCGGCGACTTCCATTTCATGCGCCAGTTCATGCCCGCGCGGCTCGACGGAAAAATCGTCTTGACGAACACGGTGACGCCGGCGAATCTCGACGAGTTGAAATCGCGCGGCGTCCAAATGCTCGTCACAACGACGCCGGAGTTCGGCGGGCGCTCGTTCGGCACCAACGTCGTCGAGGCGGCGCTTCTGGCGCTGCTGGGGAAGACGTGGGCCGAGGTGACGCCGGCCGATTACGAACGCGTGCTTCGCGAGTTGCAACTGCGGCCGCGCGTCGTCCGTTTCAGCTAAACGGCCGCCCCGGAAGGGGAAGGATTTTACCTCCCGAACACACCGCGCCAGCGCCCACGGGCGCGCATTGATTCCAAGGGATTCGGCCCGCTTTCGCTTCGGGGTCCCGTTGTGAGGAACTGTATTTGAACGACAAAGAAACCGTCCTGACCGCCGAGGGCTTGGCCAAGCTCGAGCACGAGCTCGACGACCTCAAGACGGTGCACCGGCGCGAGGTGAACGATCGCATCCGCCAGGCGAAAGAGTACGGCGACCTCAGCGAAAACGCGGAATACGAGGACGCAAAGCAGGAACAAGCCTTCATCGAGGGCCGCATTCTCAAGCTCGAAGCGATGATCCGTAACGCGCGCATCATCGACGAGTCGGAGTACGCGGCCGACGAAGTCCATCTCGGCGCGATCGTCAAGGTGAAAGACCTCAAGACGAACGACGGTTACGAGTTTTCGATCGTCGGCTCGGCCGAAGCCGATCCCCCCAACCGTCGCATTTCGAACGAGTCGCCGCTCGGACGTGCGCTCATCGGGCACAAAAAAGGCGCCACCGTCGACGTCGCGACGCCACGCGGGTTGGCGAAATACAAGATCGAGTCGATCAAGAGCAGCGCTCCGAAGAAGGCGACGAAAAAAGCGAGTTGACCCTCGGCGATCACGGCGACCTCGGCAAAACCGAAGCGGCGCTCGTAGCGGCCAGGCGCGAACACCTGGCCGCTTTGCGTTCGCAGGGGAACGATCCGTTCGCGCGCACGCGCTACGACGTCGATGCAACGGCCGCGGAACTGACCGCGCGCTACGGCTTTCTCGAGCCGGGGCAGGACGCGGCGGCCGAAGGATGGAGCGTGGCTGGGCGCCTGCTCTCCAAGCGCACGATGGGCAAGACCGTCTTTGCGGATCTCGCCGACCGGACCGGACGGATGCAGCTCTACCTTCGGCGAGACGAGATCGGTGACGATCCCTTCGGCCAGTGGGAGCATCTCGATCGCGGCGACGTGATCGGCGCGCGCGGGTACGTTTTCCGTTCGAAGATGGGCGAGATCACGCTCCACGTCACGGCCTTCGCCGTCTTGGCGAAATCGCTGATGCCGCTGCCCGACAAATGGCACGGCTTGGTCGACGTCGAGAAGCGCTATCGCCAACGCTACGTCGACATGATCGTCACGCCCGGCGTGCGGGAGACGATCATGGCGCGCAGCCGGTTGATTGCGGAGATGCGCAGGTTCATCGACGGCAACGGGTTTTACGAAGTCGAGACGCCGACGCTGCTGCACGTTGCCGGGGGCGCGGCGGCGCGCCCGTTCACGACGCATTGCAACGCGCTCGATCGAATTATGCAGTTGCGCATCGCGACGGAATTGAACCTCAAGCGGCTAATCGTGGCCGGGCTCGAACGCGTCTACGAAATCGGCCGCATCTTTCGCAACGAAGGGATCGATACGACCCACAACCCCGAGTTCACGATGCTCGAGCTCTACGCCGCGTACTGGGACGTGGGCGACATGCTCGACTTCAACGAAGCGCTGATCGCGCATCTCGTCTCCGTTGCGACCGGGGGTGCGAGCGAACTCGCCTACGGCGAGCGCACGCTTTCGTTCGTCCGCCCGTTCGCGCGCCTCTCCTATCTCGACGGCATCGCGCGTTACAGCGACGGCAAGTACGGGCGCGAGCGTCTGCTCGATCCGAGCGGCGCCGCCGGGATTCTGCGCGAACTGGGATTGCCCGATTCGCCGACGCACGGCCACGCGCTCGATAAGATCTTCGAGCGCGTCCTGGAGCCGCATTTGGTGGAACCGACGTTCGTCACCGATTATCCGGTCGTCATCTCCCCGCTGGCTAAACGCAAACCCGGCGACCCCGATCTCGTGGAACGCTACGAACTCTTCTGCGCGAACATGGAAATCTCGAACGCGTTTACCGAACTGAACGATCCGGACGACCAGCGCGTGCGGTTCGAGGCACAAATTGCCGAACGCGCCGAGGGCGACGAAGAAATCCCGGAGCCGGATTGGGACTTCGTCCGCGCGCTCGAATACGGCATGCCGCCGACGGCCGGCATCGGCATCGGCGTCGACCGCCTCGTGATGCTGCTTACCGGACAGCATTCGGTGCGCGACGTGCTGGCGTTCCCACTGCAGAGGCAGCACGGATAGTGCGCCGGCGTTTCGCACTCGCGTGGATTTTTGCGACGGTCGCGCTCGCGGCGATTCCGGCACTCGCCAAAGACACGGCGATCGCGCCCTACTACCTCGCGCCCGGGACGATCGATCTCACGCAGCTGCTCGCGCCGCCGCCCAATCTCGACTCGCCGCTGGGGAAGTACGACGAGAAGAAGATCGGCGAGGCATTGGCGCAGCGAACGAATGCCGATCTCGTTCAGGTCGCGACCGACAAGCACCGTTCGGTCTTCGTCTTCTCCAGCGTGCTCGGCAAGGGGTTCAGCGAAGGGAGCTTGCCGCTGACCGCCGCCCTCTTTCGTCACGTCGGCGCCGATACCGAGACGCTCGTCGAGCAGGCAAAACTACACTTTGCGCGACCGCGTCCGCCGGGTGCGCCGCAAACGCACGGATCCTACCCTAGCGGTCACGCCGCGTTCGCGTCGTGCACCGCGATTCTTCTCTCGCAAATGGTGCCGGAGAAGCGCGACGCGCTCTTCGCGCGCGCGAGCATCTTTGCCGAGAGCCGCATCATCGCCGGCGTGCACTATCCCAGCGACGTCGAAGCGGGCTGGATCTCCGGAACCGTCATCTCCGCGGCGCTGATCCGGCAGCCGCGTTTCGAATCGGATTTTGCCGCGGCGACCGCCGAGCTGCGTCACGCGCTCGGACTTCCGGAGCAGCCGCCGAAAGCGTAGCGGCGTGGCGACGGTGCGCCTTACCGTCGAGTACGACGGCAGCGCGTTCTGCGGCTTTCAGTGGCAGCCGCACGTTCGAACCGTTGCGGGCGTCTTGGAATCGACGCTTGCGCGCCTGTTCGCCGAGCCGGTGAAAATCGCCGCAGCCGGACGAACCGACGCCGGCGTGCATGCGAGCGGGCAAGTCGTTTCGTTTAAGACGGCGCGCGCGTTTCCATTCGATCGCCTCGACCGCGCGCTCAACGGCACGCTGCCCCGCGACGTCGCGGTTCGCGACGCCGCCCTGGCCGGCGACGAGTTCTCGGCGCGCTTCAGCGCGACCGAGCGGACGTACGTTTACGCCGTGTTGGACGATCCGCGGCCGTCGCCGTTGCTGGCACGCCGCGCGTATCGCGTCTGGCATCCGCTCGACGTCGAAACGATGCGAGCCGCCGCCGCGCTCTTGCGCGGAGAGCACGATTTTTGCTCGTTTTGCGCGTCGTTGCCCGAGGGCGGAATCACCGTTCGCGACGTGCGGCGTCTGGAGATCGAGCGCCGCGGCGATCTCGTGCGCATCGAGATCGCCGCCAACGGCTTTCTCCATCGCATGGTGCGCACGATCGTGGGGACGCTCGTCGAATGCGCGGCCGGGCGGCGTTCGCCCGCGGAGCTGCCGGCACTGCTGGGCGCCCGCGATCGCCGCGCCGCCGGGCACACCGCACCGCCGCACGGTCTCTACCTCGCCGGGGTGCGCTACGACGACGGCTACGATTCCTTCGCGGAGCCGCCGCTCTTCCGCTGGGGCGGCGCGGAAAGGTCTTCCCTCAACTGATCTCGCCGAGCAGGCGCTCCAGTTGGCGCGTCTGTCCCACACTCAGCCGGCGCAGGAGACGTCCCGCCCCTTCGCCTGCGGTGCGCAACGCGTCGGCGGTGAGGGTGCGTCCGGCGGCGGTAAGCGCGACGCGGCTCGATCGCGCATCGCCGGGCACCGGCTCACGCCGAACGATGCCGCGCTTCTCGAGCGGCAGGACGGCGCGCGTGACGCCCGACGCGGTGATGCCGAGTTCGGCGGCCAGATCGGTCGGCCGCAGGCGCGCGAGCGGCCGCGCGGCCAGCACCTCGAGCAGCCGCAGTTCGGCAAGTCCGACGCCGTGGTGACTCCCCAACTCGGCATCGAGGGCGCGCGTGATCGCCGAATAGGTCTTTGCCAGCCGTAGGACGGCGGCCAGGTGTGCGTCTTCCATAGGGCGGCAGTATATTTGATATATCAAGTACCTGTCAAGCATTTGCCGCAGCCGAAACGCTTGACGGCGCGGTTGCGCGCCAAGTAAGATGCGGTGGTTTCAGCACCCTCCGACAGGACGACGCGCACGATGCGAACCTACCAACAGAAGACCGCGGAAACCAGGCACGACTGGTATATCGTCGATGCGGCCGGGCAGCGTCTCGGGACGCTCGCCGTACGAATTGCGCGCGCCCTTTCCGGCAAACACAAGCCCACCTGGACTCCCCACATCGACGACGGCGATTTCGTCATCGTGATCAATGCGGAGAAGGTCGAACTCGGCGGCAAGAAGCTCGATCAGAAACTGTACTATCGCCACAGCGGTTTTCCCGGCGGACTGCGCGTGCAGACGGCGCGCGAGATTCACGACAAGCACCCGGAGCGTCTGGTCGAGAAGGCCGTTCGCGGAATGCTCGCGCCCAACCGCACGCGCAACGATCAGCTTCGCCGTCTGAACGTGTACGCCGGAGAGAATCATCCGCACGGCGCGCAGAATCCCCAGCCGCTCTTCGAGCGTTCGTAGGAGGTCCGTTTTGAGCGACGTCATTCAAGCCACCGGGCGCCGTAAGCGGGCCATCGCGCGCGTTTCGCTGATGCTGGGTCAAGGGCTGATCCGCATCAACGACAAGCCGGTCGAAGTGTATTTCCCGCGTCCGCAGCTGCTGCAGATCGTGCGACAGCCGCTCGAAGCGACGCAAAGCCTTTCGCGCTTCGACGTCACGGTGAAGGCCGAGGGCGGCGGCGTGACCGGACAAGCCGGCGCAGTTCGCCACGGTATCGCACGCGCGCTGGTGGCGATGGACGAAGGCTTCAAGGCGATCATGCGGCAACACGGCTTCCTCACGCGCGACCCGCGCGAAAAAGAATCGAAGAAGTACGGCCGCAAGCGCGCCCGCAAGCGGTTCCAGTACAGCAAGCGCTGAGCGCAACGTTTTGGTTCGCCATCCGGCTGGTGGCCGTCGTCCTCGGGGCGGCGGCGCTGGCGTGGCGGCCGAACGCGGCCTGGATCGAGCGCGCCTACGCTAACGGCGTCTATCCGGCGTGGGAGCACGCCGCCTTCCTCGTTACGAATCCGTTGCCGTGGTCGCTCGGCGACGTTGCAGGATTGCTCGGAGCCGCCGCGATCGTCTGGCGGATCCTCGCGTACGCGCGCTCCCGGCGCCGTCGCGGGCTCCACTCCTTCGGCATGCTTCTTTTCGACCTCGCGGCGATCGCCGGGCTCTACGCGATCTGGTTCGAAACGTCGTGGGGCTGGAACTACGCGCGCGCGCCGGTCGAAGCGCGCGTCGCGTTCGACGCAGCCCGCGTAACGCCGGCGGCCGCCGATCGGCTGCGCGCGCGCGCAATGGACGCGATGAACGCGCTCGCGGCGCCGGCTCACGCGCGCGCCGCGATGCCGCTCGACCTCGTTGGGCTGCGCGACGCGTGGCTCCCGGCGGTGCAACGCGCCGGCGACGCTTGGAGTCCGCAGGCCGGCCCCGCCAAACCAACCATCGCCAATCCGTTCATGGAGGCGACCGGCACGAGCGGCTTCATCAATCCGCTGACACTGAACACGCAACTCGCCGGCGACGTCCTCTGGTTCGAGCGGCCGTTCGATCAGGCGCACGAATGGAGTCACGTCGCGGCTTACGCGCGTGAAGACGAAGCCAACTATTTGGCGGTGATCACCTGTCTGCGCTCGCCCGATCCGGTGATGCGCTACTCCGGCTGGCTCGAACTCTTCCTCTACTTGCCGCAGAAGACCCACTACGCGCACCGCGAGTTCGTTCCGCTCGTGTGGCAAGACTTTCAAGCGATCCGCCGCCGCGACGCGCACCACGTCAACGTTCTGCTCGCGCACTGGACGTGGCGCACGTATAACGTGTACTTGAAGAGCAACCGCATCGCGTCGGGCATCGCGAACTACAACGAGGTCACGCGTCTGATCTTAGGTGTACCGCTCGACGCGCACGGCCTTCCCGTTAGCGGCGCTCACCCGGCCGGTTTCTCGCCGGCGACGTCGGCATCGAGGCCGCGCGGCACCAAATAGTACCCGGCGATCGCAAGGTATGCCGCGAAACTGACGACGGGCAGGACCAATGCCAGCAGCGTCGCCGCGACGTAGCCGATCCACCCCACGCGATAAGCGCGAACCGTCGCCGCCACCGTCTGCGGCGTTACCGGCGGTGCGAACGCCCGAGCGCGTACGAGATGTGCGAGCATCACGTTATACGCCGTCGAGCAGTACGACAGCACCAGCCCGTACAGAAACGTCGCCGGCGTCGACGTGGGATACGATCCGAGCGTGCTGGTGGCGAAGGGAATGAACGCCGTTCCGCCTAGCAGGAGAAGGTTGAGAAAGACGGTCATGCGGTCGACGCGCGACACCAGGCGGAAGAGCGCGTGGTGGTTCTGCCACATGATGCCGATGACGGCGAACGACAGCGCGTAGGCGAGCAGATTCGGCCAGAGATGCAGCAGCGCGAGCGTCAGCACCCGGTTGGACGCGCCATGCAGATCGGGAAGAACGAACCCAAGCACGAGCAGCGTAATCGCGAAGGCGAAGACGCCGTCGGAGAAGCCCTCAAAACGCGCCTTGTTCATCCCGCGGACTTCGTGGGCGCGGGCCGACATACTTCGGCCATTCTTCGGCCGGGCGGCGGATACGCCGGCGCATGAAAATCGTCGCATGTTCGACGTCGGCGATTCGCTGCGCAATGCATTCGACGAAGCCCGCGACGGCTTGCAGAAGGCGCAGCGAGCGGTTGCGGCCGCCAACGCCGGCAGCAGCGCCGGTCGCGCCGCCGATGCAGCAATGGCCCAGACCGCGCAGGCGGCGATCTTCACCGAGGCGCTGCTGGGAATCGAGCGAGCGCGGCTCGGGGAACTGAAGGCGGTCGCGAAGTGACGCTGCCGCTGCTCGACGCCGCCGCCGCGGCGATGGACGCGCAGCGCGCGGCGCTCGACGTTGCCGCGCGCAACGTCGCGGCCGCCGAGGCGGCCGGTCCCGGCGGCCGCTACGCACGCGAGATGCCGCAGTTCCGCATCGTCGACGGCGAAGACGGCGAGACGCGTGTCGAGTTTTCGGGCGCGCGTACGGAATCCGGCACGAACGTCGATATCCTTACCGAGATGATCGCGGTGATGAACGCGTCGCGCGCCTACGAATCGGACGCAGCACTTTTCGACGCGGGAAAGACCATCGCGCAGCAGACGATCGAGCTGGGTCGCATATGACCGTCGAACCGCTGCTGCCCGACGCGCCGCTTGCCGCGGCGTCGCCGCGCGACGGCGACGCCGGTGCGTTCGTGCGCGCGCTCGACGCCCTCGGCGGGATGCTGCGCGGAGCAGAGAGCGCCGAGGACGCGTTCGCGGCCGGTGCGGGCAGCCTGCAGGAGGCCGTCTACGAACGCGCGCGTGCCGACGTCGCGCTCTCCGCCGCAACCGCGGCGGCGCAGCGTACCGCGCAGTCGATTTCGTCGGTTCTCAACATGCAAGTGTGACGCAGGCCGCACAACTCGCCGCCCGCTGGAGCGCACTTTCGCAACCGGCGCGCGCCGGAACCGGCGCCGTCGCCGCGTTGTTGGCCATCGTCGCGGTGGTTTGGGCCTTGGCGTCGCACCCCGCGCGGGTCGCGCTCTTCGCAACCGCGTTGCATCCCGAGCAGCTCGGCGAAGTCGAAGAACGTCTCGCGAGTTGGAACGTCGCGTTCGCGCCATTGGCCGACAACGTCGTCGTCGCCGCCACACGACGCAACGATCTGTTGCTGCGGCTTTCGCTCGCGGGCGTGCCGCATGCGCACGTGCAAACCAGCGGAGAGGCGCTCGCGGGCGTGGGCGTGCTCACGCCGCAAGCGGTGATCGACGCGCAGACGCGCGCCGGCTTGGCGGGCGACATCGAAGCCGGCCTGCGCGGAATCGAGGGCGTCGACGACGCACGCGTCATCGTCGCACCGGCCAAGAGCGCCGAGTTTGCCGACGATTCGTCGCGCGAGGCGAGCGCCAGCGTGCGAGTGCGTCTGCGGACCGGATCGCGGCTCTCGCGCGAGGCGGTCGCCGGCATTCGCGCCTTCGTCGCAGCCGGCGTCGTGGGCTTGACGCCGGAGCGGGTGACGATTCTCGACGATCGCGGCGTCGCGCTCGAAGACGCGGACGCCGGTGCCGACGCCGGGGATCTCCAAGGATCGCTGCAGTCCGCCCTGGACGCAGCCTTCGGCGAGGGCGCCACCGTCGTGCGCGTACACGCCGAGTACAGCCGCGACCGGAACTCGGAACGCGACGTTCGACGCACGCCGCTCGACGGCGTTGCCATCGCGCATGCGGGACACGTAGAAAGTTTCGATGACGGCGGCAAGCGCTATCGCCGTCGCGACGAGACCGAAGATCGCGGCAGCGACACGCGCGAACTCGTCTCCGAGTCGCGCGGCGGAGCGATTCGCCGCCTCTCGACGGCGGTGTTCCTCGACGTCGCGCGCGGGCTCGACGCCGGTAAAGTGCGCGATCTGGCGGGAGCGACCGTCGGTTACGACGCGGCGCGTAGCGATTCGCTCGTCGTGGAGGCGGTCGATTTCCGGCACGAGCACGCTGAGCGCAAAGACGCATGGTGGCTGCTTTACGGAGCCGTCGTTCCGCTGCTCCCGGTGCTCGTCGTCGCGGCCGCGGCGCTGCTTGCGGCACGAACTGCACTGCCGGGGCTGACGGCGCTGCTGCGCACGGTCGTCGAACGCGCATCCGTCGACCGCACCGCCAAGGCCGTCGCCGGCTTTGCGCCGGCCCGCGTGCGCAGCGTGCTCGCGCACGAGCCTCCGCATGCCGCCGCGGCGATCATCAGCGCGCTTCCCGCCGCGACCGCAGCGGCCGTGCTCGACCTCTATCCGCAGCACGAACGCGAAGCGATCGTGAAGCGCATGGCGCGTCCGCACTCGCCCCTGATCGGCGACGCTGCCGAGTTGCTGCGCCGCCATGGCTGAAGGCTTCGTTCCGCTCGAGAGACTGCTGCGCGCGGCCGCAACGGAGCGCGAAATGCCTGCGGTCGCGTGTGACGGCGAGATCGACGACGAGGCGGCGCGCGTTCGCGACGAAGCGTGCCCGTGCGCCGGAGCCTTCTCGGCAACGCGACGTTTTCACGCGGCGCTCGCCGATGCCCTCGACGTCGCGCTCGAAGGACTGCTGCGTGACGTTGCGTGCGACGTACTCGCCCGCGAGCTCTCACTCGCGCCGGCCGACGTCGCCGCGATTGCGGTGCGCGCGCTGGCCCGGTATGCGAACGAGTCGCCGGTTCGGGTGCGGATGCATCCTGAAGAAATCTCCCGGGTCGCCGGCATGAACGTACCGGTCGTGGCCGATTCCGAGTTGCGCCGCGGCGACGTCGCGATCGACGTTCGTGCGGGGACGATCGACGCTTCCCTGGGCGCGCGTCTGCTCTGCGCGCTCGAACGAGCGCCGTGATCGCGCAAGGATTCGTGCACGGCGCGCGCGGCGGATTGGTGAGCGCGAGCGTTCCGGCGGCGCGCATCGGCGACGCGGTCACGATCGCGACGAAGCCGGAGCCCATCGGCGGCCGAATCTGTGCCGTCGACGGCGCGCGAGCGACCGTCTGCGTGTACGACGCAGATGCGGGCATCGCGCGCGGAGCACTCGTGCGCGCCGAACCGTCGGCCGGGAAACTCGCGCTCGGAACGTGCGCGCTCGGGCGCGCTGTCGACGCGCGCGGCAGACCGCTCGACGGCGGCCCGTTGCCCGAAGGCCGGCGAGTCGCGCTCGCGACGGTTCCGCCGCGCCCGAGCGAACGCGTTGCGGTGATCGAGCCGTTTTGGACCGGCGTGCGCGCGATCGACGCGCTGCTTGTGCTTGGACGCGGCGCTCGCGTCGGCATTTTCGGCTCACCGGGCGCCGGAAAGAGCACGTTGTTGGAAGCAATCGTCTGCGGCGCACGGTGCGATGCGGTCGTCGTCGGACTCATCGGCGAGCGCGGTCGCGAGGCGCGGCGGTGGATCGACGCGCGCATCGCTCATGCGACGATCGTCTGCGCGACCAGCGATCGCCCGGCGGCCGAGCGCGTCCGCGCGGCGGCGGTTGCCTGCGCGCAGGCCGCAGCGTTGCGCGAACGCGGTCTGCACGTGCTGCTCGTGCTCGACAGCCTCGCGCGCGTTGCCGCGGCGTCGCGCGAGATCGCCGTCGCCGCCGGCGAAAGCGTCGGCCGCGGCGGCTATCCGCCCAGCGTCTTTGCCGATCTGGCACGTCTGGTCGAGATTGCGGGGGCGACGCACGGCGGATCGATCACGATGATCGCGAGCGTGCTCGGCGACGGCGACGATCGCGATCCCGTCAGCGATGCGGCGCGCTCGCTGCTCGATGGCCACGTCGTGCTCTCCCGGCAACTCGCCGACGCGGGACGCTTCCCCGCGATCGACGTGCTCGCCAGTTCGAGCCGGACGATGTCGCAGGTTACGACCGCCGCACACCTTCGCGCCGAAGCCGCCGTTCGACGCGCGCTCTCGCTGCTCGAACGCACCGACGACGCGCGGCGAATCGGAATCGAACCGAACGACCCGTACTCGCAGTGCGTCCTGGCGTGCCAAGACTCCATCGAGGCGCTGCTGCGCCAAGACGGCGTTGCGAGCGACCCGGCGGCGACGCTCGCGATGCTCGACGCCGTGGTCGCCGCGTTAGGAGCCGATTAGGGGAGCGCGCATGCGAAGCGGGGCCGAGCGAGAAGTACGCGATCGATGCCTCTCGCGCTTCGCTGCGTCTGTCTCGCGCTCGCATGCCTCGTGGCGGCGGTCGCGCCCGCCGGTGCGACGACCGATACGCCCCCCGCGCTGCAGATCGTGCTTGCCGAGCACCTGCGCGCGCTCGCCGCGCTGCACGTGCGGCAGCCGCAAACGCTCCACATGCAGGGTAAAGTCGCGGGACTCGCACTCGACGGGTCGTTCGAAAGTTGGCGCGACGGCGATCGCGAGCGCTACGATGAGACGCTCGGCATCCGCACGCAGCAAACGCTGCGAATCGGAGGCGTCGAGTGGGTGCGCAACGCCAACGGCGACGTACGCGCACTGCGTGGCGTGGTCGCGCGGCGGCAACTCACCGAAGACGCCATCGATTCGGGCGACTTCGCCCGTCATCCGGAGTACGACACGTTCGTCGGACGGTCAAAACTGCGCGACGGACGCGACGTCTGGCAGATTCGCGTCGAGCCTCCCGGCGGCGAACCGTTCGGCGTCGCGATCGACGCGACGAGTTTCATGATCGATGAGAAAGCCTACGTCGACGGCGACGCCGTTACGACGTTCGACTATTCGGATTACCGCGTCACCGGCGGAGCGCTCTACGCGGAGGTGACCGTCGAATCGAACGGCGAATCCGCCTACGACGTGACGTCGCGCGTGACGTCGATCTCGGTCGACCGGCCGATCGCGGATACGATATTCGCGCCGTTGCAGGCAACCGTGGTCGACGCGCCGGCGCCGGTCGCCGTGCCGCTGCTGACCGATGCCGGCCATTACTTCGTTCGTGCATCGGTAAACGGCAAGCCGCTCTTGCTCTTGATCGACAGCGGATCGCAAGGGCTCTTCCTCGATGCGGCGACCGCGCAACGTCTCGGGCTCTCTCCGGAAGGCACGTTGGAAGTGCGCGGTAGCAAACGAATTGCCGGGCGCGGCGTCGCCGCCCTCGACCGCATCGACGTCGGGGACGCACACTTGCCCGCGCACGTCATCTCGGTCGTGGATCTAAACGGCATCTCCTACAACGGCGCGACCATCGACGGCGTTCTGGGTTATCCGTTTTTCGCGGCCGCCGAGGTTCGCATCAATCCGGACGCGATGACGATGACGATCGCGCGTCCGGGAGCGCTCGCGGCGTTGGGTACGCCGCTTCCGATCGATACCGATCGGGAACTCCCCGAAATCTCGGCCCGCATCAACGGAACGACCGACGGGCGTTTTCTGGTCGACACGGGTAACAACAACGACTTGCTCGTGTACCACGGCTTCGTGCGCCGGCATCCCGGCGTCGTCTTTTACGGCACGACCCAGGGCTTCGCGCAGAACCGCGGCGTCGGCGGCAGCAGCGCAGCCGTACCCGCGACCGTCTACCGATTGCAACTCGGTCCGTTCAACCTCTACAACCGGTATGCCGACGTCATGCTTTCCGACACCGGTGCGTTCGCGGACGGAAACGAAGCCGGGAACATCGGATTGGCGACGCTCAAGAACTTCGTCTTCACGTTCGATTACGCCGGCCGTACGCTCTACCTCGAGAAAGCGCGCGCATTCGACGACGGCCGTTACCGGCCTCAGTTCGAACGCCTCAACCCCGCTCCGCCGTAACGCCGCGGCAACACCGCAGCGACGCGCCTGCTACGGCGGCGCCCGATGATGACGCCATGATGACGCAGCAACTTCAAGCGAGCATCGTCACGGCGCCGCTCGCGCAGATCGATCGACGCGCGCTGTCGCAGGCGTGGTATTCGGCCCTGCGTCTCGCGCACGGCCAATCGGAACCGATCTCGCCGACGCGCGTGCGGGCCTCCACCAACTCGGTTGCGCGGCGTGCATTCGTAACGCCGGAACGCGCGCGCTTCGAACGCGCCGCTCGCCGCTTCGCGGTTCCGTTTGGCGCGGTGCCGAAGCGCTCGGATTCGACGATTGCCGGCGGCGAGCGCCGCGCGCTTCCGGCGGCGCTCGGACAGCGTATCGCGCGCGCGTTTCTCGCGCCGCGCACGCTTCCCGTTCGCTCGACGTTGACGCTCGGCCGCGGCGAGGGGCGCGTGCACGTTATCCTGCAGAGCAGCGGCGGAGGTCTGCGTTTGATCGCGATCTGCCGTCCGGCGGACCGTGAGGTCGTCGCCCGCGCCCTCGCGCACGCCCGCCTGGCCTTGGCCGCGCGCGGCTGCGAACTCGAGATGCAGACCGGATTTCTCGCGTGCTCCTGAGTCCCGCAATGAGTGCGGCGCTCGATCGCATCGCCGAACGCGCCGCCGACGTTCGGCGCGCCTTCACGCCCGGCGCGGTTCCGCGCCACGACGACGTAGCGACGGCGTCGGATCGTTCCGACTTTACGCTCGATCCGCTTTCGGTCGCGTCGCCCGACGGTGCATATTTCATCACGCGCGACGCGCGCGGCCGGACGGCGTATACGCGCGACGGAACCTTCACCGTGACGGGCGGCCGTCTGGTCGACGCGCGCGGCTTTCCCGTCCTCGGACGGCCGGCGCCGGGCGGCCCGCTTCAAGAGTTGCGCATCGACGCGGTCGACGCGGCGCTCGGAAGGGCGCAGAGTCTGCGCGTCGAGGCCGATGGGAGCCTCGCCTACACGCGCGACGCGATCGATCCGCGCACCGGAAAGCGCGCGGCGAGCAACGTCGTAGCCGGACGCATCGCACTCGCGCGATTTCCGGCGGCATCGCGACTCGATACGACGGACGGACGTTTGTTCTACGCGCCCGAAGGCGTATCGCCGCACACCGGACTCGCCGGCGATGGTTCCTTCGATGCATTGACGCCGATGCGCCGGACGCACAGCCGAGTCGATCTCGACGTCAGCCTGCTACGGCTGAAAGACGCGTACACCGCGTTCGACGCCTTGGCCGCCGCCGAATCGGCCAAAGGACGTTTCGTCAAAGCGGCGATGGACGTCGTAAAGTGAAGGTGCTCGCCTTCGACGCACCCACCGGCCGCCGCGTTCGCGAAGCGCGCTTCGTCGAACGTTCGTCGCTTCCGTTAAGCGCCGCGTGTCTGGTTGCAAGCGCGGTGCGCGAGGCGCTCTCCTCGATCGTGAATGCGCCGGTCGCGGCACGGCTGCTCGAGCCGGTCATCCCGTCGCCGCAGGCGTGGACGGAGATCGCGCGCGGCGCTGCGCTCTACCGCTTTCGCGGAAGCATCGCCGACGCGGCAATCGTCTTACGTCCACCGGATGCCGCCGCGCTCGCGGCCGCCGTCTTCGGCGAACGGACCGCCGAACCGGCGCCGTCGCAGCGACCGCTCTCGCCGATCGAGCGCGACGTCCTCGACCGTACCGCCGGGGCTATCGCGGGCACGCTCAAGGCCGTCTGCGGTCCGCGCGAGCGCGAGTCGCTCGAGCGCGTGACGACGATCTGCGGATTCATCGCGTATTTCGAAATCGTCGTCGAACAGGCGGTCGACGCGCGCATCGGCATCGCACTCTCGAACGATCCCGCGCCGGAGCCGCACGGCGCGCTCGAAATCGGCGATCTCGGCGGGGTCGCGCTTTCGCCGCGGGTCCGTCTCGATCTCAATTCAGCGGACGCCGCCGCGATCGCGCGCTTGACGGTAGGCGCGCTGCTCCCGCTCTCTCACGGTCTTCGCGGCCGTTTGACGCTCGGCGAACGCACGCTGGCGCATGGAGCGTGCGGAATGCACGCCGGCCGTTTCGCCTTCGCCGTCGAGAGCCTGTCGTGAACGGTCAATCGAACGTACAGAACGAGTCCGGTGCGCTCGACGTACTCATGCGCGTTCCGCTGCAGTTGAGCGCCGAACTCGGTCGCAGACGCATGACGCTCGCGGAAATCTTGAGCCTCGGAAAAGGTTCGATCGTCGAACTCGACCGCTCGGCAGGCGCGGCGATCGACGTCTTCGTCGAAGGCACGCCGATCGCACGCGGTGAAATCGTCGCCGCGGGCGAGAATTTCGCCGTTCGCGTCACCGAACTGGCCGGGCGCGTTCGTCAGGTTCCGGGCGAGTGAGCGAGGCGCTCGCCGCCGTCTCGCACGCGCACGCGGCCGCGCCGCTCGACGTGCTGGCCGGATTGACGCTGCTCGCGCTGCTGCCGTTCGCGCTGGTTACCTGTACGTCGTTCGTGCGCATCGTCGTCGTGCTCTCACTGGTCCGTTCGGCAATCGGCGCGTCGGCGCTTCCGCCGAACGCCGTCCTTTCCGCGCTGGCCCTCGTGCTGACCGCGGTCGTCATGTCGCCGACGCTGCAGCAGATCCGCCGCGACGCGTTCGAGCCCTACGCGCGCGGCGCGTTGACGCAGTCGCAAGCGCTCGCGCGCGCGGCCGTGCCGCTCGAGACGTTCATGCGGCGGCAAGCGCGCGCCGCGGACGTTGCGCTGTTCGACCGCATCGCGCACGGGCCGCAGGAGCCCGCGCAACGGGTTCCCTTCGACGTGCTCGTTCCGGCGTTCGTCGTCGGAGAACTGCGAAGCGGTTTTGCGATCGGCTTCGCGCTCTACTTGCCGTTCGTCGCGATCGATCTCGCGGTGGCGGCGATTTTGATGGGCCTCGGCATGGTCATGCTCAGCCCGCCCGTCGTTTCGCTTCCGGTGAAACTCCTGCTCTTCGTCATGGTCGACGGCTGGGCGTTGGTCTGCGGAGGCGTGACGGCGAGCTTTCGTTAAGGAATGCGAGCTATGCGGATCAGCGACGCGCTCGCGAGCGTTCGGCCGTTCTTTTCCTTCGAGTTCTTTCCGCCGAAGGACGACGACGGATCGCGCCGCCTTTTCGAAACGATCGCGGCCCTGCAGCCATTACGGCCGGCATTCGTTTCGATCACCTACGGCGCCGGCGGATCGACGCGCGCGCGCACCGTCGCGCTCGCCAAGCAGATCCAGTCGGAGACCGGTATGACGGTCGTCGCGCACGTCACGTGCGTCGGATCGAGCCGCGCGCAACTGCGGGCGCTCTTCGACGATCTCGCGCGAGCCGGCATCGCCAACGTCCTTGCGCTGCGCGGCGACGCGCCCGCAACGGCGGCGGCGTTCGAGCCGCCGGCCGGCGGTTTCGCGCACGCGACGGAACTCATCGCGATGCTGCGGCGCAACTACGACTTCTGCATCGGCGCGGCATGCTATCCGGAGAAACATCCGGAGGCCGCCAGCGAGGCCGGCGATCTCGCGCGCTTGCGCGAGAAGGTCGACGCCGGCGCCGACTTCCTCGTCTCGCAACTCTTTTTCGACAACGCGACATACTTCGATTTCGATCGCCGCGTACGGGCAGCCGGCATCGCGGTCCCGATCCTGCCGGGCTTGATGCCGATCACGAACTTCGATCAGATTCGCCGCTTCGTCGCGCTCTGCGGTGCGACGATTCCGCCGAAGCTGCACGTCGAGATGGCGCTGCGGCGCGACGATGCGGAAGCGGTCGAGGCACTGGGCGTCGCGTACGCGTCGATGCAGGCCGTCGAACTGCTCCAATCCGGCGCACCGGGCATTCACTTTTATACGCTCAACCGATCGCCCGCGACGCGCGCGATCGTCTCGGCCCTGCTTGCGGCCAGCGCATGGCGCTTGCCGGGATACTCTACGGCAACGCACCGGTAACGCCGCGCGCGTAGCCTCGAAGGCATGGACGTCTTCGAGGGATTGCTGCGCGACGCGCTCGTCACGACGGCCGCCATCTCGCTGCCGGTACTCGCCGTCGCCGCGCTGGTGGGAACGGCGATCGCGGTCGTGCAGGCAGCGACGCAGATCCAAGAACAGACGCTGACGCTCCTGCCGAAGATCCTCGCGATCGGCGCCATGACGGCGACCTTCGGCGCGGCCGCGATGCAACTGCTCGCAGGACTCTTCGAACGCGCGATGGCGGTCATTCCGCTGCTCACCGGCGGTTGAGCGCGACCGCGCTGCTCGTCTTCGCGCGTTGCGCCGGATTCGCGTTTCGCGCGCCGGGCTTCTCGCATCCGAGCGTGCCGCCGGGCGTGCGCGCCGCGCTTGCGCTGTTCCTGGCGATCGCAATGGCCCCGGCGATACGGACGTCGCGCTCGCCGGCGGCGGCCGACGCCGCACTGGCCTTCGCGATCGAGTTTCTGCTCGGCGCGGCAATCGGCATGGCGTCGTCGCTCGTCTACGACGGTGCCTATGCGGGAGGGCGCGCGATCGACGATTACGTCGGCGTGAAAGCGATCGCACCGAGCCTGCAGATCGTCGCGCCGAGCGGTTTCGGGCGAGTCTGGTCGCTCGCCTATACCGGCGGGTTCTTTCTCACCGGCGCGTATCGCGTGACGGTCGCGGCGTTTGCGCGAAGTTTCGTATTGATTCCGCCGGGCACCGGCGTCGACGCGCACGCCTGGGCGGCGTACGCGGTAGGATGGGCCGTCACGATCGTCGCGGTCGGCATCGCGGTTGCGGCACCCGCGATCGGGTTGGCGTTCGTCGTGCAGGTAGCGCTTGGCGCGCTCTCGCGCGCGGTCCCGCGCTTCGGCAGTTTTACGCTCGTCTTTCCGTTGGCGTTTGCCGCAGCGCTAATCGCCGCGGTGCTGACTGCCCCGGCGTTGACCTTGACGGCGATCGCGCCGGCAGCGGCGCTGCCCCACGGACCCGTGCGATGAGCGGCGATGCGGAGAAGGCCTTCGAGCCGACGCCGCAACGCATCGAACGAGCCAAGCGCGAAGGCGACGTCGCGCGATCCGGCGAGCTGGGCGCGAATCTCGCGTTCGCAGCGTCGGCGGTCGCGGTCGCCGGGGTCGCGCCGTACGCCGGCGCCGCCGCCGAGCGGGCGATCGTTCTCGCGGCGGCGGGCAAAGCCGCGTGGTTTTTTCCGCCAACGGCGGTTGTCTGCGCGCTCGTTCCGATCGCGTGCGCCGCGATGGCCGCCGTCGCCGCAACGCTTCTCCAAGCGGGAGGATTGCGTTTCGGAGCGCTGGGCGTGAAACTCGAACGCCTCAATCCGATCGAGGGCTGCAAGCGCATCGCATCGCGCGAAACGCTCGCGCACGCGGCTCGCGCGGCGGTCGCCTTCGCCGTGGCGATCGCCGCAATGGTGCCGGCGTTCGTCGAAGCGGCATCGCGGCTGCCCACGGCAACGAGCATCGCCGCATGCGCCGCCGCGGCGTGGCGCGCCGCCGGACGCGTGGCGTTCGCCGCCGCCGCGACCGGATTGCTCTTTGCAGTCGCGGAGTACGCGGCCGCGCGCAACGCATGGCTTCGCAAATTGCGCATGAGTTTCGACGAGCGCAGACGAGAAGCAAAAGAGCAGGAAGGCGATCCGCTCGCCCGCGGCCGCAGACGCGCGCTGCACCGTTCGCTCTCGCGCGGCGCAATCGCGAAAGTCAAAGAGGCGTCGTTCGTCGTCGTCAATCCGACGCACGTTGCGGTCGCCCTCGATTACGATCCGCCGCAGGTTCCGGTACCGCTCGTCACCGTTCGCGCCGCCGGCGAGGTGGCGCTGCGCGTCCGCGCCGTTGCGGAGCGGCATGGAGTCCCAATCGTCGAAAACGCGGGGTTGGCACGCGCGCTCTACCGCGACGGCGCGGTCGGCGAACCGATTGCCCGCGCGCACTACGTTGCCGTAGCCGCAATCGTCGCGGCGCTCCGCCGCGATCGTGGACCGGAACGATGACGCGCTTTCCCGTCTATGCGTTTGCGGTATTGCTGCTCGCGGTCGTGGCGATCCTCATCGTTCCGCTGCCACCCTCGTTGCTCGACGTACTGCTCGGCATCAACATCTTCGGATCCGCGCTCGTGCTGCTGCTCGCGGTCACCGTCGACGATCCGCTCGAGTTCTCCGCGTTCGCTCCGGCGCTGCTAGTGGCGACGCTGTTCCGGCTCTCGCTCGACGTCTCGGCGACGCGGCTGATTCTCACTGCCGGTGCGACGCCCGGAGCGGTCGGCAGCATCATTCCGGCCTTCGGCGCGTTCGTCGTGCACGGCAATCTCGTCGTCGGATTGATCGTGTTCGCAATTTTGGTGACGATTCAGTTCGTCGTCATTGCGAGCGGGTCGCAGCGGGTGGCCGAGGTGGCGGCGCGATTCACGCTCGACGCGATGCCGGGGAAACAGATGGCGATCGACGCCGACGTGCATGCCGGCGCGCTCGATGCCGCGGGCGCTCGGGCCAAACGCGACGCGGTGCAGCGCGAGGCCGATTTCTACGGCGCGATGGACGGCGCCGGCAAGTTCGTCAAAGGCGACGCGGTCGCGGCGCTCGTCATCGTGGCGCTGAATCTCGCCGGCGGACTCGTCGTCGGCGTCGCGTATCACGGACTCGCGCCGCTCGACGCGCTCAACACGTTCGCCTTGCTCTCGATCGGCAACGCGCTCGTCACGACGCTGCCGGCGTTCCTCATTTCGACCGCCATGGGCATGATGGTGACGCGCGTCGCTTCCGACGGCGCGCTCGGCGCCGATCTCGCCGCGCAACTTTTCGCGCGTCCGGACGTGCTGCGCAGCGCCGGCGGACTGCTTCTCGCGCTCGCGCTGGTTCCGGCGCTTCCGCGTCCGGTCTTTCTCGTGCTCGGCGGCGGCGCGTTCGCGGTTGCGCACGCCGCGCAGCGGCGCCGGCAACGCGAGCAGGCGGCCGAGGCGCTCGATCGGGAGCGGGCGCGCCGCAACGTCATGCGCCGGCCGGAACTCGCGCTCGGACTCATCGGCGTCGATGCCATCGGCATCGAGATGGGCGGCGAACTCGCGCGGTTGCTCGTGCCGCCGCTCTCCGACGCGCTGCTCGATCGCATCGGCGAGGTGCGCCGCGCGCTCGCGGCCGACATCGGCGTCGTGATGCCGGGCGTGCGGCTGCGCGACGAACTTTCGCGCGATCCAAACGCGTACGCCATTCGCGTTCGCGGCCGAACGGTTGCGCAGGGACGCCTCGATCTCGAACACCTGCTCGCCGTCGCGGACGAAGCGGTGCTGCGCCGGTTCGGGAGTGACGTCGAGCGCGAGCCGGTCTACGGGTTGCCGGCGGCGTGGATCGCGCCGGCGTTGCGCGAGCGTGCCGCCGGTGCCGGCGCGCTGGTCTTCGATCCGATCTCGGTGCTCGGTTCTCACCTCGCCGAGATCGCGCGCACGCACGCCTGCGAACTCGTCGGCCGACAAGAACTGCAGACGCTGCTCGAACATCTGCGTTCGAGCGTCCCCGCGCTGGTGAAGGAGATCGGCACCGATGCGCTGCCCTTCGGATGCGTCCATCGCGCATTCGGCTTGCTCTTGCGCGAAGGCGTTTGGCCGCGCGATCCGGTGCGTTTGTTCGAAGCGATGCTCGACGCCGCGACCCGCGATCCGCGCGAACTCGCCGAAGCGGCGCGCCGTGCGATCGTGCCGAATCTCTTGCGCGCGCGAGATCTCGCGGTGCTGGAGCCGGCGATCTTCGACGCGGAGTTCGAACGCAAGCTCGTAGCGAGTTGGAGCGGTCACGCGGCCGGAGCGATGGCGCCCGGTTCGATCGCCGCGTTGCGCGAACGGCTCGAACGATACGCCGGCGCCATCGCGCGCGAACGGTGTGCGATCGTCTGCACCGGCGCGCTTCGTCCGATGCTCGCGGACTTCGTGCTTGGATCGGGGATTCGGGTGCCGGTGTACGCCTACGCCGAACTGCCGGGAGAACTCGAACTGCGTCCGGCCGACGTGCTCGGCGAACCGGCGCTCGCGGCGGCACCGGCATGACGGGCGCCCGCTCGCTCGCGCAAAAGAGGGAAAGGCTCGCGCGCTCCCGCACTCCCGCACCTAGCCGCTTCGGAGGAAATCGCGCGATGCGCCGCTCGCTCACCCTGCTCGTCCTAGCCACATTGCTTTCGGGGTGCAGCACCCTCTATAGTTCGCTGCCCAACCGCTCGGCGATTGGCGCGGCGAGCGGCATGACCGTCGAGCAATACGCCATCGGCCGGCTGCCGGGGAGCGTCTCGCGGGCGGCCTGCCCAAAACCGGCGCACACCCCCGCGCACCAGGCGAAAACGACCCGGAGGAACTGCGCGCGGTAGGTCCGCCCTGCCGCTTTGCCGCCGGCGTTTGACATGCCCCAGCAGGGCTGGTAACGTTTGAACGTTAAGGTCCACCGGCCCGGCGGGAACCGCTACGGGCCTTTTGTTTGCACCGCTCTCTTCGGACGCCTATGAACTGGAACACTCTCAAAACGCCATTCAAGGCGCTGGTCATCCTGGCCGTCGTCGCTCTTTCGGTATGGGCGATTCTACCGGTTCAGCAGAAAATTCGCTTGGGGCTCGATCTCCAAGGCGGGTCGCGCCTGCTGCTGCAACTCTACCCGACCGCCGAAGTGCCGAAGATTACGACGCAGGTGCAAGCGCAGACGCGCGAGGTGATCGACCGGCGCATCAACGGACTTGGCGTGGCCGAGCCGTCGATCAGCAACGTCGGCAGCGACCGGATCTTGGTCGAACTGCCCAACGTCAAGAATCCCGACGAGGCCGAGCGCGTGCTCAAAGAAGTCGCCGTGCTCGAATACAAGATCGTTCCACCGGAAGTCCAGCAGAGAGGCGACGCTGCGGTTGCGGCGCTAGCCAACCCGAACATTTCGGCAAAGGCCAAAGCCGCCGCCGAAGCCTATGTCGCGCGCGGCGCCTACGACGCGAGCGGTCCCGTCGTCTATTCGGGCAAGGATCTCAAGGCGGCGCAGGCCGGGTTCGATCAGAGCGGTCAGCCCAACGTCCTTTTCCAGACGAAGGACCCGGCCAAATTCGGCAAACTGACCACCGCGAACCTCGGCAAGTTCTTGGGCATATTCCTCGACCATCGCTACGTCGAAGCACCCGTCATTCAGGGTGCGATCTTCGACAGCGGCGAGATCCACGGCAGCTTTACGCAAGAGCAGACGGTGACGCTTGCCAACGAGTTGAACGCCGGCGCGCTGCCGGTGACGACGAAGATCATCGAGAAAGAAACGATCGGCCCGACGCTGGGCAAGATCGATCTCGTGCAGTCCTTGCGAGCATCGATTTTGGGACTCGCGCTCGTGCTGATCTTCATGATCGCCGTCTATCGCCTGCCCGGCTTCCTAGCCGACGCCGCTCTGGCGATCTACGTGCTCGTGATGATGGCGATTCTGTCGCTCTCGCACGCGACGCTCACATTGCCGGGCATCGCGGGCTTCGTCCTTTCGATCGGCATGGCGGTTGACGCAAACGTCTTAATCTTCGAGCGCATCAAGGAAGAACTTTGGAACGGCAAGTCGATGCGCGCTTCGGTGCGCGTCGGTTTCCAGCGCGCTTTTTCGGCCGTCTTCGACAGTCACTTCACGACGATCGTCGGCGCGGGCGTGCTCTATATGCTCGGAACCGGAACCGTGAAAGGCTTCGCCTTCACGCTCTTCTGGGGAACGGTCGTGTCGCTCTTCACCGCAGTTTTCATCACGCGCTTCTTCGTCGACGCCCTCGTCGACAACGACGTCGCGACCGCGCCGGAACTCTACGGTGTCCGGAAGTCCGACATCGGCATTTTTGCGAAGGTGGGGGCGTAGCGCGATGCTCTTTCGCAGACTGAACTGGAATATCGTCGGATGGTTCCGCATCGTCTCGACGATCTCGTATCTCGTCATCGCGCTCGGTTTGGGATCGATGATCTACCACGGATTCCAAGGCGGACAGGGCTTCCAACCCTCGCACATGCTGCGGCTTGGATTGTCGTTCACCGGCGGCACCGACATCACGGTGAAGTTCACGAGTCCGACGACCGCCGATCAGGTGAAGCGCGCGCTCTCCGGTCTCGGCCTCACCGAGGAGTCGATCACAACCGCCGGCACCGGCGGCACCGGCTTCGTCATCGAGACGCAGACGGCGTTCGCCAACGATTCGGCGCCGATGTGGAACGCGCTCAACACGGTCGCGCCCGTCGACCGGGCGCAGTCGTCGATCACGGCGGTCGGACCGTCGCTGGGCCGCGAGTATCTCATCAAAGCGCTCTGGGCGCTCGTCATCGCGCTCGGCATCCAGTTCCTCTACATCGCATTCCGCTTCGGCTGGAATTACATTTTCGGTCTCGTCACCGTCATCGCGCTGGTGCGCGACGCCGCGATGATGATCGGCATCTACGCGCTGGCCGACAGGCGGGCCGACGACGCGTTCTTGGCAGCGGTCCTGACGGTCATCGGCTACTCGGTGATGGACACGATCGTCATTCTCGACCGAATTCGCGAGAATACCAAGGTGATGGCGGGCGCGCCCTACGACGTGATCGTCAACGAGTCGATCAAGCAGACGATGACGCGCTCGTTCAACACGCTGGCGACGGTCGTCATCACGCTGGTCGCGCTGCTCGCACTCGGCGGCGCGAGTTTGAAGAACTTCGCCTTCGCATTACTAGTCGGCATCGTCTCGGGCGGCTACCACTCGATCTTCTTTTCGGCCCCGCTCGTGCTCAATTTCCGCAAGCGGCAGCTCGAGGCGGCGGTCAAACGCCGGCGAGCAGGCCTTATGGCTTCCGACCGCACCACAACGACGCGTTCGCGCTCGGAATCGACGGCGCTGCAAAGCCGCGGCGGTTTGGCGCGCGAGGATATCGTAGCCGCGCGCCGCGACCGGCGCCAGAAGGCGAAATCGGCACGCACGGTCGTACCGGCGGCTCCGGCACGCTACCGCAAGAAGCGCGAAGACGAGGGCGGCGCGGTCGCGGTGGAAGAACTCGCATCGACCGAGCCCGAAACGATCGATCCGCTGGACGCGCAAAACGCCGGACTGCACGACGAGGCGATCCAACAGGGGCATGAAGAGATCAACCTCAACCTCGAGGAGTTCGAAGAGCAGCCGGCCGAGCACGCCGGCGGCGAGCAAGAAACCAAGCCGTAGCGCGCTGCCGCCGCCGACGGCGTCGGAAGCGGCGTTCGAAGCGGCGTTCGCGGCGCTCACCGGATCTGCGCTGCCGCGCGACGTCTCCGCTCCTTCCGACACGGGGCGCGACGCTTTCGTCGAGCTCGCCTTCGCAAAGAGCGAGCGATATCTGCGCGACCCGTATGCGCGGATCGCCGAAGCACCGACGTTCCACACCAAGATTAAGGGCGTGACGTTCGAGGGACGTCAGGACACGATCGAGGGCTTGACGGTCGGCAAGGACTTGAATCTCGTGCGCGAGGCCGACAATCCGCACGACGCCAACGCGATCGCCGTTCGCTACGGCGCGCTTCCGCTCGGATACATCGCCGCGGGCATGGCCGCGCACCTCGCGCCGGCCATCGACGCGGGCGTGCGCTATCGTGCGCGCATCGCGTCGCTGACCGGCGGCGGCGAGAAGCATCGCGGCGTCAACATCCTGGTCGAACGCGACGCTGCCGCCAACATCGCGCAGCGAGATCGCGAGCACGCGCCGCTTCGTGAATCGTGGGACGGCGACGCCGAGCGAGTCGTGCGCGCGCTGCTGGGATCGTCGCAGCCGCACCCGGCGCAGCGCGACGTGCTCGAGCGCGTCGATGCCGGACGCAATACGCTCGCCGTACTGGGAACCGGTCGCGGCAAATCGTTCTGCTTTCAATTGCCCGCGGCGCTGCGCGCCTTCGGCGCCGGTGCCAAAACGCTGGTCGTCTATCCGCTGCGGGCGCTGGCGAACGATCAGTACGCGGCGCTCTCGCGCACGCTCGACCCGCTCGGATTGCGGATCTATCGCGCCAACGGATCGATCGACAACGCCGAGCGCAGCGATCTCTTCGAAGCGCTGCGTGAAGGCGCGTGGGACGTCGTCCTCGCCACGCCGGAGTTCCTCGATTTTCACCGCGACGCGTTTGCCGGCAAGAGCCGGCCGTCGTTTCTGGTCGTCGACGAAGCGCATCACGTGCACGAATCACGCCACCGGCCCGCCTACGCGCGGCTCGGCGCGGCGATCGCCGCCCTCGGCGATCCGCAGGTGCTGGCCCTCACCGCGACGGCGGGCGACGAAACGTTCCGCAAAATCGTCGAGGCGCTCGGCATCGGCGCCTGGGTGATCGATCCCACCATACGTGAAAACCTGCACGTCGCGGATGCGCGCAACCGCCGCGACAAGGTCGGATACCTGCGCGATCTCTTCGCCGCCGGCGAGAAGGGTATCGTCTACTGCAACTCGCGCAAGGACGCCGCCGAAGTCGCGGCGGCGTTGCGCAAGGACGTCGGCAACGACGTGATGTTCTATCACGCCGGAATGCCGACCGCCGACCGGCACGAGGTCGAGCGGTTCTTCCGCGAGGGCGCGCTGCGCATCGTCGTCGCGACTTCGGCGTTCGGCGAAGGCATCGATCTTCCCGACGTGCGCCACGTCGCGCTCTATCACTTGAACTTCGACTTTGCCGAGTTCAATCAACAAGCGGGTCGCGCGGGACGCGACGGTGCGCCGGCCCGCATCCATTTACTTTACGGCGAGAGCGACCGCGCTCTCAACGAATATCTTATCGATCTCGATGCGCCGACGCTCCACACGCTGCGCGAAATCTATCGCGGAATGCGCTCCATCGCGCGCGGCGGCACGCTGCGCGGCGGCAACGCCGACATCGCGGGCAACCTCGATCTGGAGAAGGTTCGCGACCGGACGGTCTCCGCGGCACTGCGCATCTTCGGCGATGCCGGGCTCGTCGAGGCCGGTGAAGACGACGAGGGACGGTACGTGCGCTTCCTCCCCGCCGAAGCGAAGATCGACATGCGCGAGAACGAACGATTTGCGGAAGGCGAGGCGATTCGCGACAGCTTCGACCGTTTCTGCCGCTTGGCACTCGAGGCGCCCGCGGAAACCCTCGAGCGCATCATCAACCGTCCGATCTATCCGAGCAGCGTCCCTCATTTGCGTTAAAAGGAGGTCTCATGTCTTCGTTTCTCGTTCGCGCCGGCGGCGCTCTTGTCGCCGGCGCGTTTCTGGCAGCCTGCGGCGCGCCGCAACCGGTGATGCCCGGCGTGGCAGGCGCCACTTCGCGTGAAAGCTCCGCACCGGTCGCGCTCGACGTGTCGCAAAACGATGCCGACATGGCGCAACGAGCGCGCGTGCTCTCCTATCATGTCATGCCGCTGCGCCGCACCGGCCTGGATACCGCACCCGATCACAAACCCGTCTATCCCGCGGATCTCCGTGACAAGGGCGGTCCGCTGATGGCGGCGGCGGCGTCATTTAACGTCTACGTCAACTGCAAGAGTGGAGGCGAGCGCTGCTGGGGCGACCCCGAAGGCTTTCAAAAGAACCTGACAGGCAGTGCGTTCGCGCAGATGCTGACCCAGTACACGAAATCGCCGCCCACCGCGTATACGCTGGGCGGCTCGTTCTCCGTGAAATACTCCACGTATACGAAGCTCTACTATCAAAACGACCTGCTTGCGGTGCTGCATGCCGCGCTGGCTCAGAACGGGCGTAAAGCGGGGTATGCGAACCTCTACCACGTTTTCTTGCCGAAAGGCAGCGACACGTGCTTCGATCGCTCGACGGCCTGCTACTCGCCCGATCATCCGAAGAAGTTCAACTTCTGCGCCTACCACGAGAGCGTCTCGTTTCCGGACGTCTCCGACCCCGTGATCGTTTCGATCGAACCGTATCAGATGGTCAGTTTCTGCGCGTCGCGTGCCTCGCGCGGGGCCAGCGCGCTCACGAACTCGACCGTATCGACGCTCGCGCACGAAACCTTCGAATCGATCACCGATCCGGGCCCGGCGCTGGCGTGGTACAATTTTACGTACAACTCCGAGGTCGCCGATCTCTGCGAAACCTATCAGTGGAAGATCGGCATCGGCGGAACGCAGTACAGCATCCAACCGATGTATTCAAACGCTTACCACGCCTGCGCCGCGGGACCGTAGTCCCCGACGCGCTCAGGCGAGGGCGCGAGCGAACGCGTCCTGGTGTACGGAGCGATAGAAGGCATTGTGCGTTTCGCTGATGCCGCGCGACGCCCATGGGTCGATCTGTCCGCGTTTGACCGGAGCGTGAATCGTGGGACCGGCGGCGTCGGCGTAATCGGTTCCGCCGAAGGCGCGGAAATCGCCGCTCTCGCGATGCGCGAGCACGAGCGCACCGATCGCGTCGCGTGCGGCCGCCGCGTCGTCCCGTAACGACCCGTCGAGGCGGCCGTCGGTGGCAATGGCGTCGTAGACGGCGATCGCCGGACGGTCCGCACGCCACGGCATGTCGCTGGTGGCACCGGGAAAGCGCGCCATCCCGTCGATCGCGCGCACGTCCTCGCGAAGCGCCGACCGAACGTCGGAACGGCCCGAACTCGCAACGGCGGCGTCGTTGAAGCGGCGGATCGCCGATTCGGCGCCTTCGACTTTCTGCGGATCGAGGTCGAGCACGTCGAATGCGGCGGCGGGTCCGAAGCTGCCCAGGCCGGCGGCATCGTATTTCGTGCGCATCACGTCGGTCACGACGGCTCGAGCCGTCGCGCCGGGATCGCCCTCGTGCGATGCGATGACGTGTGCGACGTCGCTCGGAACGCCGGGAGCGAGCATCGTCTCGGGCGACGCGGCCAGCCACTTGACGCCCGCGCGCGAAAGCGCGTCCGCGAATCCCATCGTATCCATCAGGCATTGGTTTGCGACGACGCCGTCGACGGTGCGGACTCCATCCTCGGGATGCGCGCTCGCGTGAAGCGCGACACCGTCGGCGATAGCTTTGGCGATGTCGGGCATCGACATGCAGCGGCCGTCGCCGGTTTGGAGTCCGCCGCCGTCGCCGCCGCCATGATCGACGAGATCGACCCACGTTTGTTTGGCGCCGCTTTTCTCAGCGTTATCGAGCGTATGCGCGACGAACCGGGCGAGGTTGCTTTCGTCGCTCATCGTTCGAGCGTCTTCGCGCCGCACGTGCCCGATGCCGCCGTCGGCGATGGTGAACTCGTCGGTGTGCAATTCGCCGCCGTGAAGCGACGTCGTATCCTCGACGGTGAACTCGACGCGCCCGTCGCTTCGGCTCGTGCGCAGTGCCTGCGCCAGCGTTGCCTCCTGGATCGCGTCGAGATTATTGTCGCCGTCGCGGTAGATGCCGAACTCGAGCGTCCGGCGCGACGGTGCGGCGGTAGCGATTTGCATGGAGCCTCCTGACGGATGAAGTCGGAAACCTAACTGCGACGTGCAATGCAAACGACAAGACGGCTCGACCGTCCCCTACGGAGGCGCGGCAAACTCCGTAGCCAACTCTCAAGGCAAGCTGAAGGAGCAGATGGCCGATGTTGGACTCATTGGTTCGCGGGCTTCGTAATCGCGCGTCTCGGTACGCAACGATTGCGGCGTTAACGGCGCTCGCCGGCGCGGTGGTTGGCTCGTTTGCAGGCGGGCAAACGTCAGATCCACTCCCGCGCCGCGGCCAGCTGGGGACGGGGCTCGCCAACGCCGGTGGCCACGTCCACGTCACGGCGGTGATACCCGGTTCGGCCGCCGCTGCGGCCGGGCTCCAGGCCGGCGACGTCATCACCTCGGTAAACGGCACGAACGTCGCGACGAGCGACGCGGCGATCGCCGCACTTCGGCTTCCGGCCGGAACGAGCGTTTCGCTCGCGGTCACGCGGTCGGGAAATCCGATAGTCGTAACCGCGGTCCTTCTGCCTGCGCCGAAAGAAACCGACTCGTCGGTGAAGACTTTGTATCAGTCCGTCTCGGTGAACGGTACGCTCCGGCGAGTCCTCGTTACGATGCCTGCAGACGCTCGGGGACCTTTTCCGGCAGTGATGATCGTCGGCGGGATCGGTTGCTATGCCATCGACAATAGCAATCCGCAAGACGCCTATCGAAACCTTACGCACGATCTTAGCAGACGCGGCTTTCTCACGTTGAGACTCGAGAAGAGCGGCATCGGCGATAGTCAGGGCCCTCCTTGCAGCACGGTGGATTTCGATGAAGAGGTGGAGGGCTACGACGCTGCGCTCAAGTGGCTTTCCGCGGACCCGCTCGTCGACTCGTCCCGGTTATATCTGTTCGGACACAGCATCGGCGGCGTCATCGCTCCGCGCCTGGCGGCGACCACGCGCGTGGGCGGAGTAGCCGTCGCCGAGACCGTCGGAATTAGCTGGTTCGAGTACGAACTGATCAACCAAAGGCGGCAACTGCAGCTCAGCGGCGCCGATCCCTCGACCGTGGACTCCTCGATGAAGACGTTCCAGAAGTGTTTGGCCCTGATGGAGATCGACGGCGAGACGTACGCAACGATCGACGCGGCGCACCCGGAGTGCGCGGAGCCGCTGAGCATCTATCCCGTGCCGTCGGCGTACATGAAGCAAGTCGCGGCACTCGACTTCGCGCAGCCCTGGATGACCCTCCGCGTGCCCGCTTTAGTGATTTACGGCACGAGCGATTTTATCACCGACGAGTCGGACCACCGCGGGATCGTCGACATCGTCAACTCCCGTCGCCCCGGAAGTGCGCGGCTCGTCACGATCGACGGCATGGACCATTATCTCACCGTCGTCGCGACGCAAAAGGAGAGTCTCGACCGGGCGGATCGACGAGCGTATGGTCCGTACGACCACAAACTGAGCGTCATCGTCGGCGACTGGCTCTGCAGTCTGGCGCGATGCTCCGGTGCGCACGGCTAGGGCGTAAGTAAAATCGCATCGCACTTCGCGGCGAAGATGAAATCGCTTTCGGTCAGGCCGCCGATTTTGTGCGTCCAGATCTCGACGCCGAGCGATCCCCAGGCGACGTGCAGATCGGGATGGTGGCGCTGCCGTTCGGCCATCTCGCCGATTGCCGCAGCCGCGCGCATCGCCTCAGCGAAGTTCTTGTAGCGATACGTTCGCTCGAGCGAGAGCGCGGCGTTTTCGCCCACCGCGCGCTCGCGCACGAGCCAGCCGGCTTCGAGACGTTCGAGGAGCGGCGCAATCTCGTCGCGCGTCAGCGGCGGCACGCCGCCACGGCAGGGAACGCACTCTCGCTCGGCCAGGTCGCTCACCCCCGTACCTTCGGTGGTTGCCGCAGCGCGCCCGCTTCGCTATCATCGGGTGATGCCGCGCCGCCAGGCCGCCGTCGTCATCGCGATGTTCCACCCGCCGCCGCATGGCGTAGTCTTCGTCGAGCGCGCGGCGCACCTGCGCGATCATCCCGGACAGATCGGACTCCCCGGCGGAAGAGCGCATGCCGACGATGCGGATTTGGAGGCGACCGCGTTGCGCGAGCTCCGCGAGGAAGTCGGCATCGAAAGCGACCGCGTGACGATCGTTGCGCGTCTGCCGATGTTGCGCCAACGCGTCACGAACAACTTCGACGTCACCCCGTTCGTCGCGGTCGTCGAACCCGGCGATCTCACGATAGACGGCGATGAAACCGCCGGCATTTTTCTCGTTCCGCTCGCGACGATCGTCGAAGGCGGCCTGCAGCGGGGGAGCATCGAGTACGGCGGACTGCGTCTGCCGAGTCTCGTGCTCGATTTCGAAGGCCGCCGTATCTGGGGCCTGACGGCGCGCATTCTGCAATCGTTCGTCGCGCGATGGAACGACGATCTGCGCGAACGCACCGCACCGTATTTGGCCCCGGGAGAACCAGAGGTTCCCTAGGGGCAGCCCTTGAGCAGCGTCAGTCCGTCGCCGGTCGAGTGTGCGATGACGTACTGCACGAGTGGCGGTTCGCCCGCGCGCTTGGCCGGGGGCGGCCCCTGGAACTTCGTCGGAAAGTTCGGATCGTCTAAATTTTGTTGCGACCACGGGTTCGACGCCGCGTTCGGAAAGTACCACGCGTAGTCGAGCAGCAGTGACTCCGCGTGGCGATCGGGGAAGTGCACCGTCATCGCGACGTCGACCCAGTAACCACCGGTCTTCGCATCGTGGCGGGAACCGTTTGGATCGGAAAACTCCACGTAGCCGCACGGCTGCGCCGTTCCCGCACCGCCGCTGCCGGTTGAACCGCCGGCGCCGCTTCCGGCGCCGGCGTCGCTGCCCGCGGCTGCGCCGCCGGCGCCTGTCGGAACGTCCCAAATCGGCTTCGCGTGAGAAAATTCGGGCGGTTTCGGCCGCGCGGCGCCGCTGCGAACGCTATCGCGGCGTGCCGATATCGCCTTCGGTTGCAGCGTCGCACGCGGTTCGACGGGCGCGACGATTCGCGCCCGAGTGACCGGCGTCGGGCTTGCGGCCGGTGTCGGTTCCGGCGTCGGCGTTAGGCGCGTGATGCTCACCTGCGTGACGGCCTCCTCTTGCGGTGTACGATGCGGCGCCGGCGCCGGAATCAGTGCCGCGAGAATTTCGTGCAAAGCGACGGCGACGACGAGCGCCGCGAGCAGCCGCCGGTTGTCGCCATTTTCGAAGAAGGCCCCAAGCCGCCGGCGGGGCGGCTCGGCGCGCGATGAACGCCGAATCGCGCCTTCTTCGCGAAAAGGCGGCCCGAATCGTTGCGCGAACACCGGAGCTTCGTGGAAATCGAGAGCCTCATTCGATCGGTCCCGGATTTTCCGCTGGCCGGCATTATGTTTCGAGACATCACGCCGCTGCTCAAAGACAAGCAGGGCTTTCGCCGAGCCGTCGATCTTTTCGTCGAGCACTTTAGCGGTCGCTCGATCGATTATGTGGTCGGCGTCGAAGCGCGCGGGTACATTCTCGGAGCGCCGGTGGCCTACGCACTCGGCGCCGGCTTCATTCCGATTCGCAAGCCGGGCAAACTGCCGTACGATACGATCACCGAGGAGTACGCGCTGGAATACGGCACCAACGCGCTGGAAGTGCATTCCGATGCGCTCGCTAAGGGCGACCGCGTGCTCGTCGTCGACGACGTGCTCGCAACCGGCGGCACCGCCGCAGCGACGCTGCGATTGCTCGAGCGACTCGGGGCGCACGTCGAAGGCATCGCCTTTCTCATCGAACTCACCGCGCTCAACGGACGCGACGCACTTTCAGGCGTCGACGTCGTTTCGTTCGTGCGCGCTTGACCTGCCGAGGACGTCATGCACTCGCAACCGATTCGTAATGCGCTCGCATCGTTGGCCGCCGTCGCAGCGTTGATCGCTCCGGCGAGCGCGCGGCCGAGTTCGACGCCGACGCCGGCGCCTACGCCCTCCCCGGTGGCCGATCCAATGGTTACGAAAGTCGCGCGCCAGCAGTTCGTCGCGTGGCAAGCCGGCAGCATCAACAAACGGCTCTACGCGCCCGAGGTCATTCCCAAACTGACCGACGACAAAATCAACGACGTGGCGCGCGCCTTATCGGCCCTCGGACCGCTCACCGACACGACGTTCGTGGGGCCGTTTAGTGCGGCCGACATCCCGCAGGGCGCTGAGGGCTACATCTACCAGATGCACTGCCAGGAAGGCAACATCTTTATGTGGATGATCATCGATTCCGACGGGAAGATTGCGACCGTCTTCTTCAAGGACAAGCTCGACGTCGAGACGCTCGAGCGGCCGGCATCCGAGCCGCCCCCATCTTCGGCGCCTCGATCCCCCTAGCTGCCTAGGCCCTGGCGCCCTTTCGGTCACGCGCTATAATGGGCGGATAGCGTCATGACCATTCGCGAACTCGTCGACCGCGTGCACCAATACGACCCGTCTGCCGACGGGGCGTGGCTTACGCGCGTCTACGAGGTTGCCGACGCCGCTCACGAGGGCCAGCGGCGGGCGTCGGGCGAGTCGTACATCGAGCATCCGCTGGCGGTCGCCGGCGTGCTGGCCGAACTCGAGATGGATCGCGAGACGATTGCCGCGGCGCTCCTGCACGACGTCGTCGAAGACACCTCCGTCACGAGCGAGCAGGTGGCGGCCGAATTCGGCGACGAGATCGCGCAACTCGTCGAGGGCGTCACCAAACTCACGCGCATCCCCTACCAGTCGAAGGAAGACGCGCAGGTCGAAAACCTTCGCAAGATGTTCATGGCGATGGCCAAGGACATCCGCGTCATCATCATCAAACTCGCCGACCGGCTGCACAACATGCGCACGCTGTCGAGCTTACCGCCGGCCAAGCAGCAGGCCATCGCGCGCGAGACGCTCGACATCTATGCGCCGATCGCCCACCGGCTCGGCATCTGGAAGATCAAGTGGGAAATCGAGGACGATTGCCTGCGCTACCTCGATCCCGAGCCGTACCGCGAAATCGTCGAACTCGTCGCCAAGACGCGCCGCGAACGTGAAGCCGACGTGCAGCAAGCGATCGCGCGGCTTCGCGACGATTTCAAGGCGATGAACATCGAAGCGGAGATCCACGGACGTCCGAAGCACTTTTACTCGATCTATTCGAAGATCAAATCGGGACGCGATTTCTCGACGATCTACGATCTCACCGCGATTCGCATCATCGTCGACACGGTGAAAGACTGCTACGGCGCCCTCGGAGCGGTGCACGCACTATGGACGCCGCTGCCGGGACGTTTCAAAGATTACATCGCGATGCCCAAGCCGAATATGTACCAGTCGCTGCACACGACGGTCGTCGGCCCGACCGGCGAACCGCTCGAGATTCAAATTCGCACGTGGGACATGCATCGCACGAGCGAGTACGGGATCGCCGCGCACTGGCGCTATAAAGAAGGTGGCAAGGCCGACCAGTTCGAGAACAAACTCTCCTGGCTGCGCGCGCTGCTGGAATGGCAGAAGGACATGCGCGACTCGCGCGTGTTCATGGAGAACCTCAAACTCGATCTTTTCGATTCACAGGTGTTCGTTTTTTCGCCGCGCGGCGACGTCTTCTCGATGCCCGCGGGCGGCACGCCGCTCGACTTCGCCTATTCGGTTCACACCGACGTCGGCAACCACTGCATCGGCGCTAAGGTCAACGGGCGCATCGTTCCGCTCGACTCCCAGCTCAACAACGGCGATATCTGCGAGATTCTCGTCAATAAGACGAGCGGTCGTCCGTCGCTCGACTGGCTCTCGATCGTCAAAACGTCGAGCGCGAAACACAAGATCAAGCAGTGGTTCCGCAAGGAGCGGCGCGAGGAAAACGTGCTCGCCGGCCAGGAATCGCTCGAGCACGAGTTGGTGCGCAGCGGCGTGCGCGTCGATACGGCGCGCGGGGAACTGATCGAGCGCATCGCGTCGCGGCTGAACTATTCCACGCCGGCCGATCTCTATGCAGCGATCGGCTTCGGCGACGTCTCGCCGGGTGCGGTCGCCAATCGCGTGCGTGACGAAGCGCGCAGCGGCAACGTCGTCGACCTCACCAAGATCGGCCGCAAGACGCCGGTGCGGCGCGGCGCCCGCAAGTCGAGCGGCGTTCGTATCGCCGGCATCGACGACTTGCTGGTGCGCCTATCGAAATGCTGCTGCCCGGTACCCGGCGATCCGATCATCGGTTACGTCACCATCGGCCGCGGCGTCAACGTTCACCGTGCCGATTGTCCGAACGTCGCGCGGCTCAACGGAACGGCCCCCGAGCGTATCCTTCAGGTGCAGTGGAACAGCGATGCCGATCTCACCCACGCGGTGGACGTCGAGGTGGAAGCCGACGACCGCGCGCAGCTGCTGCAAGATATCATGGCCGTTTTTGCCGAGCTGAAAACGCAGGTGAGTTCCGTGACCGCGCGCGTCCGGCGCGACGCCGTGGCCGCGACCAGCCTCACCGTCCAAATCCGCGATCTCGAGCACTTGCACCGGATCATCACGCGGCTCGAAGCGCTCAAGAACGTGCGTCACGTCTATCGCGTCACCAAGCGCGAGCGCGTCGCACCCTAACGCGCGGCCGCTTCTCCTTGACGACCGCGCAGATCGTGCTTCCCGGTGCGGCAGCATTCGTCGCGGGCGCGATGAACAGCGTCGCGGGCGGCGGCAGCTTCCTCTCGTTCCCCGCGCTGCTCTTTGCCGGCGTGCCGGCGATTTCGGCCAACGCCACCAACAACGCGGCGATGTGGGTGGGCACCATTGGAAGCGCACGCGGCTACAAAGAAGAGGTCGCGGCGCATCGAGGCGTGCTGCTGCCGCTGATTCTCGTGAGCCTCGCCGGTTCGCTGCTGGGTGCGGTATCGCTCTTGGTTACGCCGCCGGCGCTCTTCGAGCGCTTGATCCCGTGGCTGCTGCTCTTTGCAACGGTCGTGTTCGCGGCCAGCCCGTGGTTGCGGCGCGCGGCGGGTGAACCGCGGCACGCACCCTGGCAGGTCGCGGCCCAGTTCTTCGTTGCGATCTACGGCGGATATTTCGGCGCCGGCATGGGCATTCTGATGCTCGCGGTCCTGGCGTTTTCGGGGCTGCCGAATCTCAACGCGCAGAACGCCGTCAAGAACGTGCTCGCGATTTCGATTAACGGAATCGCACTCGTGCCGTTCGTCATCGCGCGCATCGTCGACTGGCGCTTCGCCGTGCCGATGGCCGTCATCGCGTTGGCCGGCGGGTACTTCGGCGCGCGGTTCTTCCGGCGAGTTCCAGCGCCGATCGCGCGCACGATCGTCATCGCGATCGGCGTTACGATGACCGTCGCATTTTTTATTCGATTGCGCTGATCGGTTCTTCCACGAACTCCTCGGTGCCGCGTGCGGACGGCCGCTCGAGGCCGCGATGGAATCCGCCCATGTGCGGCTCGATGTGCCGCGCGGCCCACAGATAGAGGGTTGGAACGACGATGAGCGAGAGCGTCGTCGAGACCGCGAGACCGCCGATGACTACCGTTCCCAGCGGCGACTGCGTTTGGCTGCCGGCTTCGATTCCCAGCGCGATGGGCATCATGCCGCCGATGGTCGCGCACGTCGTCATGAGAATCGGACGCAGACGCATCGGCGCGGCGTGCAGCACGGCGTCGCGCGCACTCATTCCGCGTTCCCGCAGCTGGTTGCTGAACTCGACGACGAGGATCGCGTTTTTTACGACGATTCCGACGAGCATCAGCACGCCGATAAAGGCCGTCAGCCCGAACGCCATCGGCGTAAAAGGCTGCCGGAAGATCGCGTCGCCCGCCTCCCAAATCAGATTGCGGAAGAAGATGCCGAAGACGACGCCGGCCGAGGCCAGCGGGACGGTGATCATGATGACGAGCGGGTGCAGCACCGATTCGAACTGCGAGGCCAGCAGCATGTAGATGAGCACGATCGCCAGCGCGACGATGAGGCCGAGGCTCGAGAAGGTTTGCCCTTGCTGCAGCACTTGCGGTCCGAAGGCCCAGTAGTATCCGGGTGGAAGCGTAATCGAATTCATTACTTTCGTGGATTGCGCGACGGCGTCGCCGAGCGGAATGTTCAAGCCGGCATTGATGTCGATTTCACGCTGTTTGTTCTGACGCGTGATCTCGGAAGGTCCGGCGCCGAACGTAATCTTCGCCAGTTCCGAGAGCGGCATCGTCTGCAGGGTGTAGATGCCGGTCGGCCCCGAGGCCGTGTTGAGCGAGAGGCTGCCGTTCGTGCCGGCCGCGATCGGAGCGCCCGAAGCCGCCGTGTTGACGACGAGACCGTTCGCGACGGTCGAAACGGGAACCATCAGGCTCGCAATGGCCTGCAGGCTGCGCCGCTGATTGGCCGGGAGTTGCACTTCGATGGGATATTGCGTGCCGTTGATCTGCATGAACGACGCGGTCTGTCCGGCGGTCGCGATGTCGACGACCTGCGAGATCGTTTGCGTGCTCACGCCGAGTTGCGCGGCGGTCGCGCGGTCGACGCTCACGTCGATCTCGGGCTGCGCCGTCGTAATGCCCGGCTGCGGCGGCTGGAGTCCCGGTATCGCGGACTGGAGTTTCGGAATGGCTGTAAATTCCGCGATGTCGTAGAGCTTGTTGACGTCGGGCCCAAAGATCTGAATCTGCAGGGCGTCCTGTCCGCGCGCGATGATGTTCTGCACGATGTCCACCGTGCGGCCGAAGACTTGCAGTCCGGGGATCGGGTTTCCGAAGCGCGCGCGAAGCTGCTGAATCTGCTCGGGTGTGAACGACGTGGTCCCGTGACCGCGGCTGCTGGCCGAACGCGAACCGGTGAGCGCTGCCGTCCACTGCGTGACGAAGCGCTGTGCCTGGTTGCCGATAATGTTCGGGGCGAGCGTCACCGAGAGGCTCGCGACGTTGGTCACCTGCGTGCCGCCGACGGGACCGCTCGAGCCGACGAGCGATCCGACGTTCAGCACGCGCGCGTCCTTGCGCATCCGGTTCTCGACGTCGGTCGCCACCTGATTCATGCCCGAGAGCGCCGTGCCGGTCGGCATTTGGAGATTGAACCGAGCGAAACTCGAGTTCGACGCCGGGAAAAGTTCCGTCTTCACCGCTCCCAAGCCGGCGGCGACGAGCGTTGCCGCCATGACGGCGCCGGCGATGCCGAAAACGATGCCGGGGCGGTCGATCGCGCGACCCAGCAGACGCGTATACCATCCGGCGAAGCGTTCGTAATGTTTGTCAAAGGTGCGCGAGAACCGCGCGTAAGCGCCGTGTCCCTTGCCGTTGGCCGGCGCGCCGTTCGCGCCGGGTTTTTTGCGCAGGATCACCGACGCGAGCATCGGGACCTGCGTCACGGCCACGACCAGCGATAGGGCGACCGCAACCATCACCATCACGGCAAACGGCGTGAACAGCAGGCCCTGCAACCCCGGAATCAGGACGAGCGGGATGAAAACCGTGATGACGGTAATCGACGACGCCAGCACGGCGGAGAAAATCTCGGCGGTCGCCGTTTCGGCGGCCTCCATGGGTGTCTGCCCGCGTGCCATGTGCCGATAGATGTTTTCGATGACGACGATCGCGTCGTCGACGATCAAGCCTACGGCGAGTGCCAACCCTCCGAGGGTCATGATGTTGAGCGAATAGCCGCACACGTATGCGGCAAAAAGCGTGCCGAGCACCGAAACCGGCAGCGACACGGCGACGATCAGCGTCGAGCGCCACGAATGCAGGAAAAGCAGGATGACCGCAATGGCGAGAAGGGCGCCGTAGATCGCGGTGTGTTCCAGCGCGGCGATCGCTTCGCGAATGTAGCCTTCCTGGCCGAAAACAACCGCGAAATGCATGCCCGGATAGCGCTGCTCGAGTTCCGTGATTTTAGCATTGACTCCGACTGCGGTCGCCACGATGTTCGCGTTGGGCTGGGCGTTGATCGTTACGCCGACGGCCGGCGTGCCGTTCAGTCGCTGAAACGTGCGCTGCTCGAGAATCGAGTCGCTGACCTTGGCCACCTGATCGAGTCGAATCGGCGCGCCGTTCTTGGTCGTGACGATGAGCTGGCCGGTCTCTTCGGCCGATTGGAGCAGCGCGCTCGCGCGCACCAAGTACTCGCTCTTGCCGACCTGCACGATGCCGGCCGGCAGGTTGATGTTCTCTTGGGCGATGCGCTGCATGATCTGTTGCAGCGAGATGCCGTTAACGGCCAGCGCGTCGGCATTCGGCTCGATCATGATCGCACGCTGCTGATCGTTGCCCACGGTGACCGCCGCAACGCCGTCGATCGATGAAAACTGGTCGCTCAGGACGTTCGTGAAGAGATCGCCCAAGTCGCGCAGCGTCATATTCGAATCGGTGACGAACATGCGCACGACCGGCAAAGAATTCGAATCGAACTTCGTGATGACGGGTTGCTGGAGGTTGGGATCGTTGGGCAGCGTGCCCCAGATGCGCGATACCTGTTCCTGCACGTCGACTGCGGCGGTGTCGATGTTCGTGCCGAAGTAGAACTGGGCGGTGACGCTGGTAGTGCCCTCGGAACTGCTCGAGTTGATCTGCTGGATGCCGTTGACGCGGCTGACGGCGTTTTCGATGGGCCGCGTGATGAGCGTCTCCATCTGCTCCGGGCCGACGTTCGGGTAGGTCACCGAGACCGTCACCACCGGCTGGGTAAAACTGGGGAGCAGCGCAATCGGCAGCCGTGGTACGGCAAAGACGCCGAGGACGACGATCGCGAGTGCGATCATCGATACGGCTACGCGTCGGTGGACGGCGAACTTGGCAATCGGCACTCTAGGTTGCTATTCCCTTTACTCTCCTTGCTGAAGCCTAAGCAAGCCGGCTTCGGGTTCCCTGAGCGGAGGATGAAAAATAGGTTCGAGATGCGGCCGGAGGGTCATTGCTGGCGCCCCGAACCGTGTGATAGGATGCGGGGGTTCCGAGGGTCGCAAGATCCACGGCTCACCCGCTGCCCGCCGCGTCTGGCGGGCCGTCCGCCCGGCGGACGTCCGTAGATGGGGAATCATGACCGATTACGAGGTAACCTATATTTTGCGTCCCTCCCTCGAGGAAAACGAGGTCGAGGAGCGCTCCACAGCGATCGCCGAGATCGTGAAGAACCAGCGCGGCGAAGTGGTCAACGTCGAGAAACTCGGGAAGAAGCGGCTCGCCTACGAAATCGCCGACGTGCGAGAGGGCTACTACGTCGTCATGGCCTTCAAGAGCGACGGTGCCGGATCCAAGGAACTCGAGCGGCTGCTGAAGTTGCACGAAGACGTGCTGCGCGCCCTGGTCGTCAAACTCGATGCGAAGATGATCGCGCATATGGCCGCCGTGGCGGCAGCCACTCCCCCGCCTCCCCCCACCTACTAGCCCGCCGCCAAATAACGTTAATAGAGCGAAAGAGAGAAAGCGATGGCAGGTTCGTACAATCGAGTAATTCTGGTCGGAAACTTGACGCGCGACCCGGAGATCCGCTACTTGCAGTCGGGTAAGGGCGTCACGAAGTTTACGCTCGCAGTCAACAACCCGCGCAACCGCGAGGAGACGACCTTCGTCGACATCGTCGCTTGGGATCGCCTCGGCGAAACCTGCAACACGTACCTCAAGAAGGGCATGAACGCGCTCGTCGAGGGACGTCTCGTCATTCGTTCGTACGACGATAAGGACGGCAATAAACGCAAAGCAACGGAAGTCGTCATCGACAACATGCAGATGCTCGGCTCGCGCCGCGATGCCGGCGCAAGCGGCGGCGGCGACGAGGGCGGCGACTTTGGCGGCGGCCAAAACGGCGGCCGCTCAGGCGCAGCACCGGCGCCGGCTGCAGCGTCGAGCGGCGACGCGTTCGGCGACGACCTCGACGACGAGATTCCGTTTTAGAGTTCTAACCGGAAAGTACGCGACAAAGAAGAGCCGGGCGAAATCTAGCCCGGCTCTTCGTTTTTTGGTCGCCGCGGTTCATTGCGGGGTCGGCGTCGAGTCCGGTGCGGTCACAAACTGCTTGTAGAAGGCATCGCTGCTCATCGGCCGCCCCAAGAAGTTGCGGACCTCGACGTCGGGTTCGTAGATGCGCGCCGGCGCCAAGATCGTCTCGCGGTAGCGTTGCCCGACCGCGGGGTTTTCCAAGCCGCCGTTCTTGAATGCCGTAAACATGTCTTGCGCGTACACGAGGGCCCATAGATAGCTGTAGTAACCCGCGTCGTAGCCGAATAAGTGTCCGAACGACGCTTGCGGATGCGTTCCGGAAACCATTGGGAGCGGCGTGTATTCCGAGGAAATCTGGCCCCAAACGGACGTCGTATCGACGTGTGGACCGGTCGAGTGATATGCCATGTCGACCATTCCCAGCTTGATTTGGCCGATCGTGAAATACGCCTCATCGACGTAGCGAGCCGCGACCATTTTCGCGATCAAGTCGTCGGGGAGCGGCGCGCCGGTGGTAACGTTGGAACTGACTTCCTTGAGAATAGCCGGCTCCCACATAAAGTTTTCGAGCATCTGCGAGGGCGCCTCGACGAAATCCTGACGGAACCCGGCACTCAGCGTTTCGTACGGAGCCGTCGAGAGCAGTGCAGCTAAGTTGTGCCCAAACTCGTGAAAAAACGTGATGACGTCCTCGTGCGAAAGCAACGCGGGTGCTCCGGGAGCAGGACGCGGCCAATTGCCTAAGATGGCAGTCACCGGTGGACGATAGGTTCCATCGGCCAGCCGGCGCGCCGGTACGAGCGGCCAGTTCGCAAAGTGCGAGAACTTGCCGGGCCGCGGAAACAGATCGAAGTACGTGGTGCCGATGAAGCGTCCGCTCTTCGTGTCGAACACGTTGTAGCTGATGACATCGGGCGCCCACGCCTTTGGATCGGCGACTTTCATGAATGTCACGCCGAGAAGTTTGTGGTAGAGGTTCATGATGCGGTCGATAACGACGTCTACCGGGAAATACTGCCGGATTTCCTCGTTGTCCACCGAGTACTTCGTTTTGACGAGTTGGTTGTAGTAGTACGTGACGTCCCATGGGTCGATGGACGCGTTCGGAGCGCCCGTATCCTGCGCCTTGAGCGAAGCCAAACTCGCAAGGTCGCGTCTGGCTTGCGGCATGAGTTTTGCGTCCAGAGTGCGCTCGAACGAGAAGACGCGCTCGGGTGTTTGCGCCATGCGATTGGCCAACTGGTATGCGGCCCACGAGTCGAATCCCAACAGCCGGGCGAGCTGGTAGCGCACGTCGATGGCCTTTTCGAGCACCGCGACGTTGGCCGCGGCGCGGTTGTTGTAAGCCACGTAATAGGCTTTACGCGCCGCCGCGTCGTGCTCGTTTTGCAGGAACGGCGTAACCGTGCTTTCGTTGACCTTCACGATATAGGTGCCGTCGGCGTTCTGCGTGAGCGCCTTCACGAATCCCGCCGGCAAGCTCTGAGCTTGATCCGCCGCGATCGTCAGCGTGGTCGCATCGTTGTTGAGCGCTTCTTGCCACTTGCTGCCGAGATCGGTCAGCTGGTCGGATAGGGCGATGAAGGTCTTGCGTTTGTCCGCCGTGAGCGCCGCGCCGGAGCGGCGAGCGCTCACGATATAGTATTCGAGGAGTTTCTTATCGGCCGGCGTTTTAGCCGTCCCGCTGCGCTGAACCTCGACCAAAGCGCGATACACGTCCGGGCGCGCTCCGAACACCGAGAAATAATTGCTCTGGGCGATATTGCAGCGATCCGATGCGTCGCGTACCGGCTTGTCGATCGCCATATTGAAGAGAAATCCTTGCGCTATCAAGCGATCGTTCAAATCGGACTCGGCGTCTTCAAGTGGAAGAAGCGTGTTTTGGAACGTACGCTGGCCGCGCACCGCCATGATGCGCTTGACGGCCGCATCGAAATCCGCGATTTGTGCCGCGCACGTCGACGCGATCTGCTCGGGCGTGAGATTCCAGTCGATCTGCGTGGGGCGAGCCGGCTGAAGCGGCGGCGGTTCCGCAGGGGCAGCGCCGAACGCCAACGGAGCCATCAGCGTTGCGAGTAGCGCGGAAGCGATTCGAACGGTCCTATCTCTCATAACGGCGTCTTTCGAGGTGGGCGGCAAGATTCCGACCTATCATTGACCACGCCGAGCCGAAGTTCAATCTCCCGGGAGCGCGATCCCAAACGTTTGAGCGTTTTTGAGGCTCTCCGGGCACAATTCCGTCACCCGGCCAATCGGAATGTCAGCCGGGCTGGCCTGACCCTACCTGACGCGAAACCGCCGTGGAACCACTCGAGGATGTTTGAGCCCGTTTACATAGGTCGCCGGCAGCCTCGTGCCACCGCGAAAATACAAAGTCGAAACCTGCCTCCAAGAGCCGCCGCGGTACGATGCGCCGGCTCTTGAGAATTAGTTCGGTTTCAGTTCCTAGCGCAAGCGCGCCGGCTTCGAGCATCCACGTTGCGGCCGTAAGCCCGAACCGGACGCCTGCGGCGTGCCTGAGCTCCGACATGAATTGCGCGTTTGGCAGCGGATTCGGCGCTGCAACGTTCACCACACCGGCCAGGTCCCGACGCTCCATGAGAAAGTCGAGCGCCCTCACGAAATCGAGCTCGTGAATCCACGAAACGTATTGCCGCCCGTTGCCCGCGGCGCCGCCCAAGCCATGCCGCACGAGACCCAGGAGCGCATCGAATGCGCCGGCCCGCGCCGTACTCATGACGATGGCGGTGCGCAGCAGCACCTTGCGCGTCCGCGGCAGCGGCGCCGCAAGACATGTCGCTTCCCACGCCTTGGCGACGTCGATGCTAAATTGCCAGGTATTAGGCACCTCCGCTTCGCTTCCACCGATAATACCGTTTGCTTCGTCGTTCCCCGCGTCGAAACGATGTGCGTAGATGGTAGCGGTAGACGCCTGCAGCCACGCGTGTGGAGGGCGTTCGAGCCGGCCGATCGCTTCGCCAATGACGCGCGTGGATTCGACACGTGAGTTGAGAATGTCGCGGCGGTTTGCAATGGTGTATCGACAATTTACGCTGCGTCCGGCGAGGTTCACGATCGCGTCGGCTCCCTCGAACTCGTCGGCCCAAGAGCCGAGGCTGCGCCCGTCCCACGGCACCGTCTTCCACGGTGCCTCGTAACACCGGCGGCTTAGAACCACGACGTCGTGACCGCACTCGACCGAATGCCGGGCGAGCAGGCTTCCGAGTTGCCCGGAACCTCCCGCTATGACGATTCGCACGTTCCGTTTTAGCTCTTCGCCTTGAAGAGCGAACGCAAGCGGCCGCGCCACTGCGCTACGCTCCGAATCGCAGCACTCGGAAGTGCGACGAACTCGTCGATCAAGGGACTGAGGGTCTCGAACAAGTCGAGCATCGCGCGAATCCGGTTTTGAACGAAGCGATCGGAAACGCCGCCGGCGTGGAGATCGGCCGAACACTCGCGCAAAATTGCGAGTGTGGGATCGAACTCGCGGCGCTTTCGCGCCGCGGCCAGAATCGCCAACATCTGCCACACATCGGCGACGGCCTCGTAGTGCTCGCGCCGGTCTCCCAGCAGGTGGACTGGGCGAACAACGCCCCACCCTTCCAACTCGCGCAAGCTCGTGCTGGCGTTCGAGCGCGCCACTCGGAGGCTCTCGCAAATAGCCTGGACATCCAACGGCTTTTGTGACAGATAGAGCAACGCGTGAACTTGTGCCACGGTTCGATTGATGCCCCAACGAGTTCCCAGCTCGCCCCAATGCACGATGAACTTTCTGACGACGGGGCTGGGAGCCGAAAAGCTTTCTGATTTAGCTGTCATAACTGTCTAGACAGACATTACTGCCGCATAGTGCTTCTGTCAAGCCCGTGCTTTAGGACGTGTCACGCGTCGGGCCGGGACACTTCCGTAACGTATCGAGGCCGTTCCAAAATCCGGCGACGGCGTCGAGCATCGCCCGTCCCGAGGCGATGAATCGGTCTTGCGAAAAGCCCGGACCTACGAATGCATCGGAGAGTTCGCCGTCGGTGTGGGCGGCGTGCTGATCCTCGAGGGCATCGTGCCACGTCCAGAACCCGAGCGGGAGGTCCGGTAACGAGTGCGCTTTGACGAGCCGCAGGCCGCTTATCAACTCCTTCCAGAATCCCGCCGCCGCCCAATGCTCGATTGCATATGAAGCACCCGCTGCCGTCGAGGGATCGCTCGAACCGTACCACTCCTTGAGCGCGTCGCAGAACGCGAGCGTGGCGAGCGTGCCGTGCGAGCGCTTTCCAATGTCGTTCCACTGCAAACCCAGGGCTTCGGCAAACTGGGCGAGCCATTCGAAATGCCCGGCCGTGAAGCGGAACGTTCCGCCCTCGACGCTGCCGGACGGCGCGAAGACCACGCCCAACTCATTGAGGAGAATTTCTTTGCCCGCGCGATAACTCTGCCTATCCGGCGCGTTTATGCACTTGCGAAGTTGTGCCTCGATAAAGAGATGGCTAAATACCGAGAACTGCACCGTGAACGCGCGAAGCTCGGCTAAGATGGCTTCGCCGCAGGAGAACCACGCGGTGTAGCGGTTCTCGCGCACGATCGGATGATCGTCGATGCTGCTCGCAACGGCTCGTTTGAACTCCTCGAGGCTCGGGACGGGATCGGCTATGACGGTCATGAGGTCTCCTCAAAAAATAAAAAGAGCCGCCTCGCATCGGCGAGGCGGCTTTGCTGGTTCCTATAATCTTTCGTTAACGCAAAAGCACACCGAGCCGATGGGAGTCGGTCGGATAATAATACGAAGACGCGGACACCAGGCTCAACATATGTGCAGGGACTATAGCATAGGGTCGACGCCGATGCAACAGGTCCAAGCGACGCGCGTCCTTCGACTGCGGCGCCTCCGCGCGCCTCCGCTCAGCATGACATCCCGGGTGCGGCACGCCCGTCGGGTCCCGGCCGGCCTTTCCTCGAGCACCTTGCATTTTGGCCTTGCTTTGTGCTACAAAGATGAAAGACTTTGTAGTGCAAAGTAAAGGATGACGATGGATCTCCAGCAGGCGCTCTCGGATCTCGCCGAGGTCCGCGATCGGCTCGCCCACGTTCAACGCTTCGAAGGGTATTCCGGTCCTGCGGCCTTCGCCAGCGGCGTCGCGGCGCTACTGGCCGGGTACGTGCAGTTCGTTCTAGCCCCGCGGCCGAGCACGCCGGCGGCGCTGCACGCGTACGTCACGATCTGGATGTCGTGTCTGGCGGCGGCTCTCGTGCTGAACTACGGCGCGGTCGCCGTCTGGGTGCTCAAGCATCGCGGACCGGGCGCCCAGAGCCAGTTCCGCACGGCCGCGCGCTCGATCGCGCCGAGCGTCGTGCTCGGTGGCGCGCTCACGGTCGCGTTGCTCGATCACGGAGCCTACGGGCTGCTCCCCGGCACGTGGTTCGCGCTGTATGCGCTCGGGTTGTTCGCATCGCGCGGAGCGATACCACCCGCGACCCTGCCGGTCATCTTTGCCTTCTCCACGCTCGCCTTGATTTTTCTGGTGACGCGATTTTCGGCCGACTCGCTCGCATGGTGGGTAATGCCGCTGGGTTTTGGGCTCGGGCAAATCGCCATCGGCACGCTCATTTGGAGGCAACGCACGGCATGAGCGGCGAGCGGGAAGCCCCCTTCGCGTATCCCGGCCTTGAGCGCATCTTTCACGAACGCGGGCGGCTCGCGATCTGCACGTGTTTGATCGCGCACCCCGACGGCCTGACCTTCACCGAGTTGCAGGCAGCCTGCGACCTCACCGACGGAAATCTGAATCGGCACGTGCACGCACTTGCCGATCTCGGCATCGTCGCCACCGAAAAGCAACGCGGTTCCGGACGGCCGGTGACGCTCTATCGCATCACTAAGCGGGGACGCAAGCGTTTTCTCGCCTACGTCGACGAACTCGAATCGGTCGTCCGGGACGTTCACGAGCGCGCCGACGCACCGTCCACCCGCAGGCTGGCGACGACGTGACGCCGCGCCACGTCGCGATCGTCATGGACGGGAACCGCCGCTGGGCCGCCCAACATGGCCTGCCGATCGCCTACGGCTATAAGCGCGGTATCCGTGCGCTGCGAAGAACGTTGCGTGCGGCGCGGCGCGCCCAGATTCGCGTCGTCACCGCATTTGCGTTTTCCGAAGAAAACTGGAACCGCCCACAAGCCGAAGTGAATTTGCTCATGGATCTTTGCGCCCGGGCGGCCTTCGGCGAGTTGCGCGCGCTCGCGCGCGAGGGCGTCCGCGTGCTGCTCTGCGGGCGCGACGATCGTCTGCCGCCGCGCACGCGCGCGGCACTGGCGGCGCTCGTCGCCGACAGCGCGCACAATGACGGCGTGACGCTCAACCTCGCGATCGACTACGGCGGGCGCAGCGAGATCGGCGACGCCGTCCGCGCGCTCGCGCGCGAGGTGAGCCGCGGATTACGCGACGCCGAATCGATCGACGAGCATGCCGTCGGCAGCCGGCTGTATACGGCAGGCCTTCCGGATCCGGATCTCGTGATTCGTACCGGCGGCGAACTGCGGCTTTCGAACTTTCTGCTTTTCCAGTCGGCCTACGCCGAGTTCTGGGCGACGCCGACGTACTGGCCCGACTTCGACGAAACGCACCTGCGGGCCGCGCTCGATGCGTTTGCCCTTCGCCAAAGACGGTACGGAACGTAAGCTTCTTCAGCATTTGCGCGTGAAGTTGTAGCCCCCACCGCGCAAACGCTTTCCGTCTGCGGAGAGCGTCATCGAATGCGTGCCGTAGTACGTCAGCGACGCGGTGCTTCCGTAGAGATTCCAGTTTCCCGAAACGCCGTCGCTGTCGGTGAGGCCGCCGTTGACGTCCAGCTGCAACGTCAAGCCGGGCTTGTCGTCCGAGGTCCACGCCCCGACGAGATTTGCAGTGTTGCAGCCGGTCGGGATCGGCGACGGCGTGGGCAGCGGCTTCACCGGCTTGCCTGAAAAGTTATGCGCGATGTCGAGACACAGCGCGTCGGCGTCGTATGGATTGCCTGGAATCTGCACGACGCACGTGAACGTCACGGCGTAGCCCTTGGTCGCAGCGAGGCAGCGCACGACGGCCGCGGCGGTTTTCGGCCCGGTAACGCCGATCGGTCCGGTTGCCGACCACTCACCGCCGCCCGCGGTCTTCTCGACCGGATTTTCGAGGTAGGCGCTCAGCGCGGTCTTCGCCTTGTCGCTGCAATCGGCGATCGTGCCGCTCGGCATGACGTAGCGAATGCCGGTCGACATTTGGACGGCGGCCGGTGCCGGCGCTCCGAAGGCCAGTGCCGCGGCGGCAACGAGCGTGGATGCGAAGACGAAGCGATGGCGTTTCATCGGCACGTCCTTACCGTCCACTCTGACCCGTCACCAGCGCCGCCTTTTGAGACGGGAACGCGGCGGCGAGTTTCGTGCAGAGCGTCGTCGCCGTGTCGGGATTCGGCGGCACCTCGACGGCGCAGGTGAAGCTCACGTTGTAGCCGTTGTCGAGCGGATAGCAATGAACCGCGGCCGTCGCGGATGAGTGTCCCGAACTGTCGGGCGGCCCGTACGCCAGCCAAACGCCCGCGCCGTTATCGCCGGCGTTCTGTAGGACGGCGTTGAGGGCCGTCTTTGCCTTGGCGTTGCAGTCGCTCACCGGCTCGTTCGTCACGGTAATGCTGTCGCCGACCGCGATCAAGATTTCGGCCGGCGCTCGTGCCGTCAGCAACGTGACGCACGTCAGCAGCACTGCGGCAGCGGTGGCGACGCGACGATGCATTCGATTCACGGAGGGCCCTCCAGGGCAGGGGCGTTTTGACGGTTTTCAGGCCGGTTCCTACGGACGCAACGAACGAAGAAGGTCGCGTGTGCCGGTACGGGAGGTTGGACCTAGCGGGAGCACGTACCGCGCGGGCATGGGTTCGGCCATTGCCAACGCGGCAATCACGGCGTTCGTCGCACTCTTTCCGATCGTGAACCCGATCGGCGGACTCGCGGTGTTCTTCTCGCTCACCAGCGACGACACCGACGCCGAACGCAACTCCGCGGCAATGAGGACCGCGCTCTTTGTGATCGCGATTCTGGTGGCGTTCACGCTCGCAGGTTCGTTCGTTCTCGAGTTCTTCGGAATTTCACTCGCCGCGCTGCGCATTGCGGGCGGCATCATCGTCGCGCACACGGCCTGGACGATGGTGACGGCTTCGAGCCGTTTGACGCCTGCCGAAAACGCCGAGGCTGGCGGGAAACAAGACATCGCCTTCACGCCGATGGCGATGCCGATGCTCGCAGGCCCCGGATCGATCGGCGTCGCGATGGCGCTGGCCGCGCGGCCGGATCCGGCAACGTGGATGATCGGCATCGTGGCAGCCATCGTCGCGATGGGCGTGCTCGTCTACGTCCTGCTTCGGGTCGGTGCCCCGCTGGCCAGGCGTATGGGCCCGGGCGTGCTGGGTGCGATCGACCGGATTCTGGGCTTCCTCATTCTGGCGATCGCCATCGAACTGATCATCACGGGAATCCACGGCGTCTATCCGTCCTTCGGGATCTAGACGCTCGCCCGGCCGATTAGCCAAATCGACAGATTCGGCGTCACAGATGGACAAAGGCGCTGACCTGCGTTCCTACCAAAGCGCGTCTGCAACACGCAACGGCTTGGAGGATGCAAAACGAGGATGACGACGAGAATGCAACCCGTGAATCCGACCGATCTTCGCGATTTTCTCGCCTTGACGTATTCCGAACTCGAGGACCTCAACCTCGGAGTCAAGCGCCAGCGCAAGGATCGCGCGGCGGCGCGTCAACTCACCGAGGAGCGCCTTGGATACCTCGCCGACGAAAAGCGCATCAAGGCGGTGACGGTGCTCTTCAGCGATCTCGAAGGGCGCTTGCATATGCTCGACTACGATAAGAAGTTCTTGCTGGGTGCGCACGACAACCTCACGTTCGACGGCTCATCGATCCGCGGCTTTACGCCGCAGCGCGAGAGCGATTTGCGTTTGGAGCTCGACTGGAGCGCGTTCTATTGGGGGCCGGCCGATATCTTCGGTCCGGGCAAAGTGCTCGTCTTCGCCGACGTCCTCGATCGTGACGGTGCACCATTCGCCGGCGACATTCGCGGCGCGCTCAAGAAACTTTCGAACGACTGCTACGTGACCGACGGCCTAACGCTCAACGCCGCCAACGAGATCGAAGGCTTCCTCTTCCAAGGGCTCGACGCGGAACGCCGCTATCACGAAACCGGTAAATTCGAATACGTCAACACCGGCGGCTACTACCATTCGCTGCCCGGCGATCCGTTGCGGACGTTCATCGACTCGGTGGCCGAAGTGCAGCGCGCGATGGGTTTTCAGAATGAGAAGGACCATCCCGAAGTCGCGCCCTCGCAGTTCGAGATCAACTACGGCTATGGTGAGGTCGTCGCAGCCGCCGATCAAATCCAACTCTACAAACTCATTTGCCGCCAGGTCGCCACGCGGCTCGGCATGACGGCGAGCTTCATGCCCAAGCCGGTCGTCGGCGTCAACGGAAGCGGAATGCACACGAACGTTTCGGTGAGCAAGGACGGCAAGAATCTCTTCTGGGATCCGCAGGGCACCGAGCGGATTTCACCGTTTGCGTGGCAGTTCGTCGACCGCATCCTCACCCACGGCGCCGATCTCTGCCTTACGCTCAACTCGAGCGTCAACTCGTACCGCCGCCTCGACCCGCACTTCGAAGCGCCCAATCAGATCAAGGCTTCGGCCGTCGACCGCGGAGCGATGGTGCGCGTGCCGATCGGCAACGAGCGCAGCTCGCGCATCGAACTCCGTTCGGTGGCGCCCGACGCCAATCCGTACATGGTGATGCTCGCCGTATTCAAGACGGGCTTGCACGGACGCATCAGCGACGAGGCAGACCTGCGTCAGGCCGAACGCTATCTGCCCCACAACATCTACGACGCGCTCGACGATTTCCGGAAATCGAAGTGGACTACCGAGCTGCTCGGCGACGACGTCAAGTCGCGCTACGCCGATCTCAAACAGGCCAGCGCCGATCGCTGTCCGCGCCTACTCGGGACCTCCGTAAAGGCGCAAGAAGTGCAGTACCACCACGAAGTCTACAACCAATATCTCTGGAATTTATTTTAGAGGATCGTAGTTGTCGGTGCAGTTAGCCGTGCCCGAGGTGCCAGCCGTGGGCGGAACACGCGTACGGGCGTAAACTCACGCTGCTCTTCGGAATCGCGCGCTCGGCGAGCTTCTTCGTCACGAACGCCGTCTTCGGCGAACCGTTCTTGTTGTAGCAGCCGCGCGGGCCGCCGCTCTTTCGTAACGAGGTTGCCGGTAAAACACGAGAGCCCGCATGATGCGGGCTCTCGGCGTGTTTGCTCAATCGCGCCGGCCGCGTTTAGCGGTAACCGGAACGCGAGGAGAAGCAGTCGCGGCAATAGACGGGCTTGTCTCCGCGCGGCTGAAACGGGACCTCGGCAACGCCGCCGCACTGGCTGCACGTCGCTTTGAACATCTCGCGATTGCCGCCGCCGCCGCCGCCGCCGCCCTGCGAGCGCCCTGCCTTACGGGCAGCGCGGCAGTCGGTGCAGCGATTGGGCTTGTTCGTAAAGCCCTTCATCGCAAAAAATTCTTGTTCGCCTGCGGTGAACGGGAATTGACGCCCGCAATCCACGCAAGTGAGCATTTCAGTGGTATACATCGAAACTAACGAGTCTCCTGACAAGAGTGTGTTTTATGTTCTCCGGATCCGACTCGCCAGCGACGTGGAACGTGACTTTGCGGACTTCGAAACCTGGGTAACCCCAACACTATACACCATCCCCGCGCCAATGGTGCCAGGCAGGCCCAAGAATCTGCGCCGATTCCGGGGCCTTAGCGTTCCCGCCTTGTTCCGGCCCGCCGTCGTGTGAGATACTACCCACGCCTCGCCCGTCGTCTCAGAAGGAGATCGTTTGGCCCGTCCAGGTCGCAGAAAAAGCCGCCCCCGTCCTCAAAACAATAGCGCGCCCAGCACCCCCGACACGTCCAAGGAAGCTCCACTCGAGCTCTTCGGAACGATCAAGCAGGTTTTCCCCAGCACGACCTTCGCGGTCGAGCTGGAGAACGGGCACACGGTCCTGGCGCACATCGCCGGCCGCCTGCGGCGCCACCGAATCAAGTTGTTGCTCGGCGATCGCGTCGAACTAGAAATGTCGCCGTACGACCTCACCAAGGCGCGGATCGTCTACCGTTACCGGGCCGGCGAGGCCCGCCGCCCGCACTAATCGCCCGCAGGATGCGCCGCCGCCGCTACGAACGTACGTTCGGTAGTCTTTGGGCTGGCTCCCGGCTACGACGCGTGGTAGGATGGGCGCTGTTGCCGTCACCGGCCGGCAACTCGTCCTCCTGAGCGAAGGCGCGTACCGCCGTAGGCTGAGGACGGCGTCTCGCCGGTGGTGCCGCGAAAAAGTCGCGTCACCTGGCTAGGGTCGAGTTCACGCTCCGCAGTCGCGGTTCGGTGCGCTCGGCCGCCGACCACCTAGTCGAAAGGACAACCGATGGCAACCAAGACCAAGCGCGCGGTCAAAGACCGGCGTCCCAAACGCAAACCGTGCACGTTCTGCGCCGACAAGATCGCCGACGTGAGTTACCGCGAAGTGAACCGTCTGAAGAAGTACGTGTCGGAGCGCGGCAAGATCGTGCCGCGGCGCATCTCGGGGAACTGCGCGAAACACCAACGTCTGTTGACCGTTGCGATCAAGCGCGCCCGCGTGATCGCGTTTCTTCCCTACGTTTCGGAGTAGCCGCGCGTGAAGCTCATTCTTCTCGCGGACGTGACGTCGCTCGGGAAGAGCGGCGAGGTCGTCGAGGTCGCCGAGGGATACGCCCGCAACTTTCTTCTGCCCCGCAAACTCGCGACCGAAGCCGACAAGGGCGCGCTCGCGCGCCTCGGTTCCCAGCGTAAAGCGCAGCAGAAGCGTGACGCACAACTGTTGGACGACGCGCGCGCCTTGGCGTCGCGATTGGAGACGGCCAAGGTCGCGGTGAAAGCGAAGGCCGGTGGGAACGGAAAACTCTTCGGCGCGGTTACCAATGCCGACGTCGCATCGGCGATCGCTCAATCGCTCGCGGTGACCATCGACAAGCATAAGATCGAACTGAAAACCGCGATCAAAGCGCTGGGATCGTATCCGGTCGAGATCAAACTCCACAAGAACGTCGTCGCCAAGGCCACCGTCGACGTCGTGGCCGCTTAAGCGAAGGCGGCCGTGGCCGCGAACGCGCGCAATCCATCCGAATCGCGCCTGCGGCGAAAGTTCGGCGTAGAGGACGAGTTCAACCGTTACGTCAGCGCACTCTACGGGATGCTGATCGGGTTGCTCGGATCCGACAAAATCGTCTTGCGCGCCGGTAAGGTCAACGCGCTGCGCATGATGCGCTCGCATCACCTCCCCGACCGTCTCTGCGCGCTGCAGCGCCTGGTCTTCGAGGATCCGACCCTCGAGCGCGCGTCGACGCGTGCTCAGCAGCGCAAAGTCATCGCCGAGATCGAGGAAGCGATGGCCGATGCGTTAGCGCAGCGCAACGCCGAAGATGCGATCGAGAAGCGCGTCAACGAAAAGATGGCCGAGCGCCACGACGAGTACCTCAAGGACCTCAAACTCGAGGCGCTGCGCGAGAGCGGCGGCCCCGAAACGCCGTCGACGCAGGCGAAGCTCGAAGAACTCGACGCGCTTTCACAGCGCACGCTGGCCGCCTCGGCGCTCCAGCAACTGCGGCCGCAGTCGCTGCGCGAGATCGTTGGCCAGGAGGCGGCGATCAAAGCGCTGCTCGCCAAGATCTCCTCGCCCTACCCCCAGCACGTCATTCTGTACGGGCCACCCGGCGTCGGCAAGACCACCGTTGCGCGTTTGGCGCTCGAGGTGGCCAAAGGCCGCCCGTACACGCCGTTCGCCAAGAATGCCCCCTTCGTCGAGGCCAGCGGGAGCACGCTGCGCTGGGATCCGCGAGAGACGATCAATCCGTTGTTGGGGAGCGTCCACGATCCGATCTATCAAGGCAGCCGCCGCGAGTTCGCCGAGGCGGGCGTGCCCGAGCCGAAGCTCGGCCTCGTCACGAAGGCGCACGGCGGGGTACTCTTCATCGACGAAATCGGTGAAATGGACGGGTCGTTGCAATCGCGGCTGCTCAAGGTGCTGGAAGATAAACGCGTGACGTTCGAATCGTCGTATTACGACGAAAGCGCTCCCAACGTACCCGCATACGTCAAGCGCCTCTTTCGCGAGGGCGCTCCGGCCGATTTCATCCTCATCGGCGCGACGACGCGCGAACCCGAAGACATCGACCCCGCGATCCGGTCGCGCTGCGCTGAGATCTTTTTTTCGCCGCTGACGCAGCAGCAGGTCGTGGCGATCGTCCAGGGCGCGGTCAAACGACTCGGGTCGCGTGCCGCCCAAGCCGTCCCGCGCACGATCGCGTCGTATACGATCGAGGGCCGTAAGGCGGTGCAGATCGTCGCCGACGCATACGGTCAGGCGCTTTACCGGCTCACGCCGCGCAAGCGCGGCACGGTCAAGCACCCGGCGATCCGCGAGGACGACGTGCGAGCGGTCGTGCAGACCAGCCGGCTCGTGCAACACACGCCCGTGAAAGCGCGCGCGCGGCGTGAAATCGGAAAGACGTTCGGTCTGGGCGTACTCCACTATCTCGGCAGCATCATCGAAATCGAAGCGGTTGCATTTCCCGCGTCGCAGCCCGGCAAGGGCACGATACGCTTCAACGACACGGCCGGCTCGATGGCCAAAGACTCGGTGTTCAACGCGACGAGCGTGCTGCGCGCGCTTGCCGGCGTCGACACGGCCGACTTCGACTTGCACATCAACGTCGTCGGCGGCGGCAACATCGACGGTCCCTCCGCTGGCTTGGCAATCTTTCTCGCGCTCTACTCTGCGCTCACCAGGACGCCGTTGCCGCAAGACGTGGCGATAACGGGCGAACTTTCGATCCAAGGAAAAATTCGCGGCGTCGGCGGCGTCATCGAGAAACTTTACGCCGCGCGTCAGGCGGGGATGCGGCGGGTGCTCGTGCCCAAGGAGAACGCGCGCGAGGTCGACCGGTCGCTCGCCGGCATCGACGTCGTTCCGGTCGCGAGCGTCGATCGCGTGCTGAAAGAATTGCATATGCACAGGCAGCCCACAAGGCGTTCACACGTCGCGCGCCGCAGAGCGGCTCGACGTCCGTGAGCGCGCAACCGTTACCCTCGCCGATCGACCGCATTCCGCCCCACAATCTCGAGGCGGAAATGGCTCTGCTCGGCTCGATTCTCGTCGACAAGGCGATGATGAGCGAAGTCGGACAGTTGGTGAAGCCATCCGATTTCTACGCGCACGTCCACGAGACGATTTTCTTCGTCCTGACGTTCCTGTTCGAACACGACGAACCGATCGACAAGATCACCGTCAGCGAAGAACTGCGCAACCGCGACGCGCTCGAACGCGTCGGCGGCATCTCCTATCTGAGCTCGCTGATGGACACGGTGCAGTCGGCGGCGTCGGCGCGCTACTACGCTACGATCGTCAAGGAGAAGGCGGCGCTGCGCTCGCTGATCGGCGCCGGCACGCAGGTCACGCAGCTCGGTTACGAAGGAGAAGAAGACGTCGCCGGCGCGCTCGATCGCGCGCAGCAGCTCGTCTACGCGATCGGCGAAGAGCGCGGCCCAAAGGAGTTCAAGCCGGTCAAAAGCCTGCTCAAGGACGCCTTCGACAGCATCGACCGCCTCTACCATTTGCGCGGCGGCCGCACCGGGCTCACGTCGGGATTCGCCGATATCGACGCGATGACGACCGGATTCCAGCCCGGAAACTTCATCATCGTCGCGGCGCGCCCCGGTATGGGCAAATCGTCGTTCGCCCTAAACATGGCGGTGGCGGCCGCGCGCGAAGCGGGCGAGCCGATCGCGTTTTTCTCGCTCGAGATGTCGAACAACGAACTGATCCAACGGCTCATCTGTTCCGAAGCCCGCATTTCGATGAACGACATGCGGCGCGGTTTGATCAAAGAGCACCAATGGGAGAGCATCTCGCGTGCGATGGAGACGCTCGACCACCTGCCCATTTATCTCGACGACATGGGTGCGCTCTCGGTCAGCGACGTGCGCAACCGCTGCCGTCTCTTGAAAAAGACGGCGGGTACGGCGCTCGGCGCGATCTTCATCGATTATCTCCAGCTGATGCGGCCCGGCGTGTTGGTGCGTAACGCCAACCGCAACGAAGAGCTTTCGGAGATTTGCCGCACGCTCAAGGTGACGGCCAAGGAACTCGGCGTTCCGATCGTCGCGCTGGCGCAACTCAACCGCGCCGTCGAAACGCGTCAAGAGAAGCGGCCGATGCTGGCCGACCTCCGCGACTCAGGTTCGATCGAACAAGAAGCTGACGTCGTCGCGTTTCTTTTTCGAAACGGATACTACAACCCGGAGGCGCCCGACGCCGACGTCACCGAGTTCATCATCGCCAAGCATCGCAACGGACCGACCGGCGCGGTCAAACTCCGTTTCCAGCCGGAGTTCACCACGTTCGTGCCCTACGGCGACGAATCGCACTTCCCACTCCCCTAGCCTAGAAGAATTACTCCGCGCGGCCGTCGCGCACGTCGTTAAAGAATTCGACGGCCGTATCGCGCAGCGCGTCGAGCAGGCGCCCGAAATGCGGCCGGATTTCTTCGGCGTCGCTCACGCAGAGTTCGACGGTGAAGAGGGCGTCGCGTTCCTCTTCCCAGATCGCGGATTTCACGAACTTCTTGCGCACGTTGAGGGAGTTTGCGGCGAGACCGGCACGCGGGAGCGCGATCTCCGCCGGTAACGCCCAACCCGAACCGATCATCACGAAGTTCGGATCGTCACGGTAGCCGACGACGAAATACCGGTCACCCTCGCTCTTGAAGGTGATGCGCAGCGCGTCTTCATCGTCGTCGCGCGTGAAGAGCAGCCCTTCGTCTTCGATCGCCGTTTCGAGCGGAGCCAGGTGGTCGATATCGTTCAACGCAAGCGCCCTACCGGCTGCCCTTCATAAACTGCCGGATGAACTTGTCGGCGGCGGCTTTGCTCTCGGTGCGATCCAGCATGCGCTCGACGGCGGTACTGCCGGATTGGCGCACGCGCCCGACGATCTCCCAGAAACCTTCGAGCAGCGCGTCGACGCCGGTCGTGCGCGATTCGAGCGTGATAATGAAGATCGTGTCGTCGTGCGCGAGCGTGAAACGCACCTCGGGATCGTCGCCCTCGAGTTCTTTCAACGCGTCGCGCACCTGAGCGGCATCGCGCACGTTATCCGGAACTTCGTACGCGGTGGAGAGGCTGAAGCGTTCGGGTTCCATTTCGGAGATGGCGAGCGAAAACGTTTGCCCCCGGGTGCGAAAGACGAGCTCCGACAACTCGTCGGCATCGCCGACGCGCGCGATTTCGACGCGGTGCCCCTGCTCTTGGATGAACCGCGCGATGCGATCGCGGAAGATCACTAAATGAGGGTCTCCTGATCCTCCACGGCGCCGATGCTTTGCGCCAGGTATGCACGCGACAGCTTCACGTACTCTCGCGAGGAAATTTCAATCCACGCCGCCGCCTCGCCGTCGAGATTTTTCTTGACTTTTGCCGGCGCGCCGGCGGCGACGACGCGCGGCGGAATCTCCGCGCGCTCGCCTACGACGCTGCCGGCGGCAATCAAGGCGCCCGCGCCAATCGTGCAACCGTTGAGGAGCGTCGCATTGCTCCCGATCAAGGCGTGCGGTTTGATGTCGCAGTCTTCCATGACCGCCGCATGGCCGATCGTAACGTCGTCGCCGATGAGCGTCTTGCCGTGTTCGCTGACGTGGACGACGGCGTTATCTTGGATCGACGTTCGTTCGCCGACGCGGATGGGACCGTTGTCGGCACGGAGCACGGCGCCGAACCAGACGCTCGATTCGGCGCCGATCTCGACGTCGCCGATCAGCACGGCGGTGGGAGCGACGAACGCCGATGGGTCGACGCGGGGCTGCTTGCCTCGAAAAGGGATCAGCATACGCCATGCTTCGGAGCGTCGCGCGTCGAACCTCGCTCGACATGCACCGGCACCGGACGCCGCTGCGCGGCGTGAAGGCGATCCCACATCCCAAGCCCGGGGATCCGCAGTATGCGGCGATCAACTACGCATACGCGCAGCGCGAAGGGCACATCCACGAAGTCGTCGAGATCGGCGGACGCTCGCTCGCCAAGGTTGGGTTTCCCGACCGTAAGATCGTGTACTACTTCCTCGACGACCTCGAACTCGATGAGTCGGCGAAGCGCGGCACCTTCCACGACGTGGACGTAGAGCGGGGGCGCGAACGCTAAGGCGTTACCAACGGATTCTTTTCGGCGAACGCACCCTTCGGATTCGGCTTCACCCAGACGATGAGGTCCCAGATCGCGGGAAAATGAAAGATCGTGACGACGCGCGACGCGTCGGGAACGCGCTTCATCGTGACGAGCGTTTGCGCGTTCGGGTCGTCGAGGTTGCCGCCTGCGGCCGCAAACTTCTTGTCCCAAGCCCATTGATCGTAGGTCATCGCCCCGGTTGACGGATTCTTGGTGACCCAATGGATGTGGCCGTCGAACTCGACCCAGCGGCCCGGATTGATGCCCCAGAGCGACGGCCGCGCCGGGCTCGCGGTCAGGAGCACCGAGTAATCGGCCCCGAGCAGCTGCCCGTTCTTGTCGTACCACAACTGGCTGGGGTGACGGAGGTCGGTCGACGCCCACTGCCGGTTCGCGTAACTGATCGCGCCGGTGTCGTCCTCGCCGGTATAGCGAACGTAGCCGGCCTTCTCGGCGTCGGCCGCGGTCGGGTAGGTCTGCATCAGGTACGACTGAATCGACGCAACGAAGGTTTTCTCGGCCGCGTTGAGCGCCCCGAAGTACGTAGCGTCTTGGTCGGCCATGGCGAGGGCGGGAAGGGCCAGCGCCACGAGCGCGGCGAGCGCGGCTGTAATCTTCATCATGTAGCCATCATATCGAGCGGCCGGTCGCAGCGCCATCACGGCGCCATCAAAACGATGCGCACGCAGGGGCGTGTGGAAGGTGCCGGCCGCAATCGGGGTGGAACCAGGTCCGGCGGCCACGCTGCCGCCCGCGTTTCGATGCCGACGTAGCTCAGCGGTAGAGCAATTGTTTCGTAAACAATAGGTCGCCGGTTCAATCCCGGCCGTCGGCTCCACGTATGACGGCAAAAATCACCCAATCCCCAAGCCGGTCGACCGATGGTAGACACGTCGGGCAAACCCGCGATCTCGATGTGGCCGTTTCTAGCATGCGGGCCAAGAAGTAACGAGGGGCAGGTGCTTCCGCCAACCGCCGCCATCCTCCATCGAATCGATGCCTATCTCGCCGGGCGGACGCACGCGCGCACTTTTTCTGGAGTCGTTCTAGTCGCCGGCAAAGACCGCATCATCTTTGAGCGGGCGTATGGCGACGCTAACTACGAAGACGGAACGGCCAACCGCGTCACGACGCTTTATCGTATAGCTTCGATGACGAAACCACTCGTTGCCGCGACCGCTTTGGCACTTGTGGATCGCAAGGAGCTGGCGCTCAACGCTTCGATTTGCGCGAGCCTTGTGGTGTGCCCGCCCCAATGGGAAGGAGTGGAGCTACGCAACCTGCTGACCTTCACATCCGGCGTACCAGATCTGTTTGGCGCCGTCGCGGCCGTGCCGCCGGCGCAATTGCCCGATGCAGTAGATACGGCAATCCGGTCATCCAAACCCGATGGTCTCAAACTCCTATTCCCGCCGGGGAGCAAAACTGAATACAGCAACTTCGATTACTTGCTGCTCGGCTACGCGATTGCGCACGCCACGCAACAATCGTGGTTGACCGCGATGAGGGCACTCGTGTTGACGCCGGCAGGCATGGCAGATACTCGTTACGACGATGCATTCGAGGTCGTGCCCGGGCGTGCGCGCGGTTATCGCATCGCCGGAGCAAAGATCGAGAACACAAAATATGAAGACGACGGTGGCCTTTCAGCTGGGGGCATACTCTCGACCGCCGCCGATATGTACCGGTTCATACGAGCGTATCAAGCCAATCGCTTCTTTACGGCAGCAACGCGCGTCCTTGCTCTAACGCCCGACGATGCCGGCTTCGGATACGGCTGGCAGATCGCATCGTTTTTCGGCTGGAGCGTGGAAGACTTCACCGGTGGAACCAACGGATTCTCTTCAAATCTTTCCTATTACCCTCAGGACGAGACGACGGTAGTCGTACTGTCGAATCTCGAAAACGCTGGAGCGAAGGGGATTTCTTGCGACGTCGGTGCGATCGTGCACGGGAAACAGCCGCTAGACGAGCATCTTGCGTTCGGAGCTCTCACCGCTACGAGTGAGCCGATCCTCGGCACGTATAGCGGTAAGGATGGTATTCAGCGTTTCTTTAAGATGGAGGCAAACGGGCTGGCCTATCATTCTTCGAGCGCACCATCTGCGCAAGCCGTGATTCGAAGCGGCCCAACGTCGTACGCTCTGGCCGAACATCCCGACGTCATATTCCAACTCTCGGCGGACGGGCGAACGCTGCTCGCCACTTCCTGCGGCTCGCCGCTATTCGACGCCACGCGCGTCTGACGGAGCGACCGCGCCGTCACGGCCAGCCTCCCAAGCTATGTTGGAACCCATACGCCATCGAGCGAAGGCCAAACGCCACCACCCCGAGCATCGTCAGCGCGACGCCGCCGGAGAGCGCTGCCACCCGCGGCAGCATTCGTTTGAGGCGGAAGAGGGCGAAGAAGAACAGCACGTGCGCCGGAATGCTAAAAACCATCAGCGTGGCCCAAAGAACGAACGTATGCGAGAAGCTCCCGTCGTAGGAAGAGAACGCAATATCGGTTACGAGCGCGGCGATGGCCATCACCACTGCGGCGCCGATAATAGCGACGAGTCTCAGACGCTTTTGGCCGGTTCTGGCGGCCACTCCCAATAGCAACTGCGCCGGCAGTCCAAGGACGATCAGCACGAGCCAGATTTTGAAGGCGTAGCCGGCGATCTCGAGGATCGCATCAGGGTCTATGTCGACGATCCCCGCGAGGGGCCGGTATGGAACAACGTGTTCCGATTTGTGCGACAAAGGTTGGCGACCGCCTGCAAATCCGGGCCGAGTGTGCGCTAGGAACACCGGCTCAGGGATCATTCGTCCAACTGCCGTATATCACGAGCGGTCGCTACGAGAAGGACGATACAGGGCTATGAAACCCGGACACCTGCTTTTGCTCGCACTGTCGCTGATCGCCGCCGCGCCCGCCCCGCCGGCGGTTCCCGCGACGGCCGCCGGCGAGGCGTTCACAGCTTGGCAGTCCGCCTTCAATTCAGGCGACCGCGCGACGTACAAGGCGTTTCTCGAACGTTGGTTTCCTTCGCACCTGAGCAGCCTTGACGGCGCCGTGGACTTTCGCGCGCGAACCGGCGGCTTCGATCTGCGCGCCGTCGAATCGTCGGAGCCCGATCAGCTCGTTGCGATCGTCGAAGACCGAGATAACGAGCAGTTCGCGCGCTTGAGTTTGGAGGTCGCCAACGCACCGCCGCACGTGGTGACCCGCCTATCGCTTGAAGCGATGGATACGCCGGCGCAGTTCGAGCCTTCGCACCTGAGCCAGGCGGCCCTGATCTCGGCGCTGCAGGCGCGCCTCACCAGCGCTTCGGTGGCGGGGCGATTCTCGGGCGTAGTGCTCGTCGCGAAGTATGACGCACCGGTGTTCGAGCGCGCCTACGGTCTCGCCGATCGGGAACGGAACATTCCGAACACCGTGGACACGCGCTTTCGCATCGGCTCGATGAACAAGATGTTTACCGCGACCGCCGTGTTGCAGCTCGTGCAGGCCGGAAAGGTGGCGCTCGACGCACCGCTAGGCACATATCTCCCCGACTATCCGAATGCCGACGCCGCCAAAGTGACGATCCGGCAGCTGCTCACCCACACCGGTGGTACCGGCGACATCTTCACGCCGGAGTTCGACGCTCATCGCTTGGATCTAAAGACGCTGGACGACTACGAGAAACTCTACGGAAAGCGCGGCCTCGCGTTCCCGCCCGGCAGCAAGTACGAATACAGCAACTACGGCTTCATTCTGCTCGGCCTCGTCGTCGAACGCGTGAGCGGTCAGAGCTACTACGACTACGTTCGCGAGCACGTCTACGAGCCGGCCGGGATGACGTCGACGGGATCGGAACCCGAGGAGGTCGCCGTTCCGAATCGCAGCATCGGCTATACGATTGGCTCCGGCGGCAACGTTGTTCCCAATACGGACACGCTTCCTTATCGCGGCACCTCGGCAGGCGGCGGATACTCGACCGCCGGCGATCTGCTGAAGTTTGCAAAAAGCCTTCAGGCGCACCGGCTGCTCGAGGCCGCATATACCGATATGCTGACCACCGGTAAAGTCGATGCCGGCGACGGCTTCAAGTACGGGTTCGGTTTCGGCGACTCTATCGTCAACGGGATTCGCTGTTTCGGGCACACCGGCGGAGCCCCTGGGATGAACGGTGCGCTTTCGATTTGTCCTGCTGACGGTTACGTGGTGATTGCGCTCGCCAATCTCGATCCGCCGGCGGCGACCGGTATCGAAGATTTCGTGACCAAGCGGTTGCCGCTTCGCTAGCCACATGCGTCCCGCAGATTTAGAAGAATTCGTCGGAAGACTCGTCGTGATTACCGATCAGGACGGGCGCGACTTCTGCGGAACACTTACGTGGCTTAGCTCCGACGGATTGTTCCAGTTCGTCGACTGGGCGCGGCGGGTGGTCAATGCCGAGACCGAGAAACTGCGCAACGTCAGACTCGCTACGCCGGGGGAGAAGCAGGCGTTTTCGGATCTCTAACGGTGGCTGCTATCGCGGCATGCCGTTCAGCGCATCGATCAGCGGCTGCACGGATATCGTGATCAGCCCGCGCGACGGGCGATCGAGATCGACGATCAGCATGATGAGAGCCGCCAGGGTGAGCGACATGACCGCCCGCCCGAGCAGAAGATGCTTCTTGCCAAGCCCGGCTTGAAATCCGACGAATCCCATCGCCACCATCGCGGTGGCGATCAGCATGACGATGACGGGAACCGGAATGCGAACGCGCAGCGTGGTAAGTCGCCGTTCGTGATCGTTGTTGAGCTCGTTGAGCGAGTCGAAAAAGCGCGAGACCGGCAACGATTGCGGTTGGCCGGCGGCAACGGCAACGGCTCGTTGCCACAGACGATTTTGAAGGACGATCGATTTCGCGGTGTCTTGTCGTAGTTTTGCGGAATTATACGGCACGCCGAGTCCGATTCGAACGGTCGCGTATTCCCGAAGAAGCGCCAGGATCGGGGCGCGCTGGCGTGGTGGGAGCATCAGTGCGAAGTTCGCGGTGCTGCCGAGTGCGAGTGCTTCGTCGAGCACCGCTTCACGCCGTGCGTCGTATTTGCTGAGCGCGATCGAAAAGCTGAAGGCGACCAAGAGCGCGAGCAATCCGAGGGCCGCTCCCGCCAGCGTGCCCGCGTCACTGCGTTCGGAACCGTTGCGCGTTCTCCGGGCAGACCAATAGGCGATCTCGGAAACGGCAAACGCCAGGCATAACGTGAGGATGAGAACGACGAAGATCGGAATATCGTAAAACGACCAGGTCAAGGTAACGCCCTCCGCGATTCTCCGGCGATCGCCTCGACGAAGGCGCCGAGCTGCGCGCGAGACGTGATGTGCAACTTTTGGTAGACGCATCCGAGGTGCTTCTCGACGGTCTTGTGAGAGATCGACAAGCGGCCCGCGATCTCGAAATTCGAGCGGCCGCTCGCGGCGAGTTCTGCGATTTCGCGCTCGCGACTCGATAGCGCGTCTGCGCCGGTCGCCGGCTTGTGCGACGTCTGGAGCGCAACGCCGGCCGCTCGTTCGAGGCGTCCCACGTCGTGCACCGCGCCGCAGCGACGGAAGAGTTTCACCGCGCCCGCGACATCACCGGCGATTTCGAGCGCTTGCGCCTCGAAGAGCGGAAACCGCAATCGCCGAAAGCCTTCTACCGCGCTCCGCGACAGGTCGCGCGCGCGATTCGCATTGCCGTTTTGCTGGCTCACGATCGCATCGAAGAGCGCCAGCGCGGGACGCTCTACAAGTTCGGCCGATCCGGCACCGGCGCGCTCGAGGTAGGCCCGCGCCCGCGTACGGTCCTCCGCGGAGCCGTACCGCGCTACCGCGAGCAGCGTAATGACGTTTCCCCGAAGCAGTTCGCAATTCGGAAGCGCGCGATGAAGGAAATCGGCAGCATCGGCCGGACGGCCGCGGCGCACCATGATTTCGGCGAATCCGCCGCCGCATTCGACCTCGGGCGCGCGCGCGACGACCGTCTCGAAGCCGTCGAACCACGTTTCGATGAGTGCGCGGTCGTCGAGCGCCGCGCCGACGACCGTGCCCCACGCGGTCGCAAACGTGATGTTGACTCGGTTCTCGCTCGCCGGCGACACGTGGCCCAGTTCCGATCGGGCCTCGTCGAGATCTCCGCGCAGCAAGCAGCACAACGCGGAGAAGGCGTGAACCATTTCCTCGCAATGCAGGTTCTGCGCTTGGCGCGCGAGACGCAGCGCGCGGTCCAGATCGTCCTGCGCTTCCTCGTGCAGGCCGAAGAACGAACGGCACATCGCGCCGTTGGTGTAAGCGCCGGCGAGATTCTGCAGCGTGCCCGTGGCCTGCGCAGCCGCGACCCAGGCCGCATGCTCGCGACGAAACACCGCAACGTCGCCCTGCGTCATCGCGACGAACGCCGCGACGTTGTGATACCGGAGTGCGATGTCGAGCGCTTCCTCGAGCGCGCGCGGATCGACGCATCCGAGATGTTCCGCCGCCCGAGTGGGAAACCAGAACGTCGCCGCCAGCCACGCGAGCCCCAAATGGGCGCGACTGCGTGCGAGATATTCGCGTGCGTCGAGCCGCTCGAGCATCGCTTCGAGCGGCGCGGTCGGATCGCGTAAGCCTATTCCGTACCCGGTGATCGCGGCGGCGGCGCGACAAGACGCCTCGCGCTCGTACGTGCCGGCGGAGCGAAAGAGTTCGGCCGCGGCCTCATAGGTGGCCTGCGCTTCACGCGTCCATCCCATCGCCAACCGCCGGTCGGCGACCTTCTTGACGATTTCTCCCCGCTCCGTCGGGCCGTTTTCGCACTCGAGCGCGCGCTCGTAAAAGGCGATTGCGTCTTCGTGCGCGTGCACGGCCACCGCGCCGTCGCCGGCACGCACGTTGTAGGCCGCCGCCTTGTGGGCGTCGCGCGCGGCCCACCAGTGGTAGGCGAGCGCCTCCAGCGGCTGTGGGGCCGTCGCATGCTCGAGCGTTGCGGCGATCGTGCGGTGCCGCGGCCGAACCTCTGCGCCGAGAAACTCACCGTAGATCGCTTCGCGTGTCAAACCGTGCCGAAAGCGAAACGCGTCGGGACCGATTTCTTCGACGAGTTGGAAATCGCGCGCGCGGCGCAGCACGGGAAGCACGCAATCCGGCGACGTGTCGAGCGTCTCGGCAAGCAATGCGAGGCCGAAGGTTCGGCCGATTACCGCCGCTTGCCCCACAACGCGCCGTTCGTAGTCGTCCAGCGGCCGCAAACGCTCCATCAGCGTCGAGCGGACGGTTTGCGGGAGGGTCGCGCGGCCGCGCTCGGCGTTCCGCCCTGCGTGGCGCTCGACGGCGCTTTTGAGCAATTCTTCGGTGAAGAACGGGTTGCCGTCGCCGGCGACCGCGATCGCGCGGCGCGTGCGTTCGGGAAGGTCGAAGTCCTCGAGCGCGTCGTCGATAAATGCTTGCAGCTCGGAGCCTTGAAGCGGACCGAGTTCGATCCGGGTCGCGCGCGCGGCGCGCACCATGCGGTCGATCCCCGCCGTCGCCGGATGGCCCGGATGCAGGTCTTCGGCGCGTACGGACGCCACGACGAGTGCGCGCATGCGCTGCAGTTTCGGACCGAGGTACGCGAGCAGATCCAGTGTGGCCGCATCGGCCCAGTGAAGATCCTCGACGGTAATGAGCAGTGCGGATCGTGAAGCGCTGTGAGCGAGTACGTCGACGATTGCGTCGAACTGCTCGCGTTTGCTGTCGGCCCCACCGAGGCTGAACGGCTTGGCGCGTAAGTAGTTGAGGACTTCCAGAATGGGCCCGTACGGACGACTCGCAAACTCCAGACACGCACCGCGTCCGATCTTCCAGCGCGAGTACGCCAGGGACGTACAGAATTCGGAGATCAAGCGCGTCTTGCCGATGCCGGCATCCCCGGCAATCAACACCAGGCCGCCGTGGGAGCGACCCGCTTGGAGCCGCCGTTCGTGCAGGTACGCCAATTCGTGCCGGCGGCCGACGAACGCACGGCAAAGCACCGGACGCACGATCACAAGGAATCGGCCGTTCGCCGAATGCCGGCACGGCGCCTAGCGTTGTAAGCGTTCGGCGGCGTCCAGTTTCCGCGTCAGTCGAGCGTAACTCGAGGTCTCGACGTCGAGCAGGCTTCGCGCGCGGCGATAATAGCGTGAAGCATCCTCGGATGCGTGCATCGCCGTGGCTTCGTCGCCGGCGAGTTCGTTGTAGCGCAGCGCGCGCGGCGCGTCACCGCAAGCCCAGGCGTGGTACGCCAAGTCCTCGAGCATGCGGTCGCCGCGGCGAGCCCGTGCCTCCAACGCTCGCATGACGCGGCGGTGCAGCGGCCGCAAGCGCGCGTCGAGCGCCTCGGCGTACACGATGTCGCGCGTGAGCGCGTGGCGGAACGAGTAGCGCTCGCGATCCGACGCGACGACCAACTGCAAACGAGCGGCGCTGTGAAGCGCGGCACGAACGCGTGCCGGGGGATGTGCCGCGGTCGCCGCGACGACGTCTAAGTCGAAGTGGCGCCCCACGACTGCCGCGCGCAAGACGATGGCACGCTCGGCGCGCGTCAAACGGCGCAGGCGACGCAAAACGGCGGCGCGGACCTCATCACGGACGGGCACGCGACCACGATAGCGCGCGGGCCGGCGCGGCGGTATGGGGGGCGCCCCACCGCGATGGTAGGGTGCCCCCCATACTCGGGCGTGCTCGGGTGGCGATACGATTCCAACCAGCCTGCCGCAAGCGGGCGTTACGAGCCGTTGAGGAGGCACAGATGTTTCATTTCATTGGGCGCGTACCGGCGCGCAGGCGATTCGCGATGCTCGTCGCGGCGGCGTTCCTTGCCGGTTGCGGCAGCGCAGGCGTCGTCCCATCGCAGGGTGTGGCGCGTTCAGGTGATTCCAGCGTCACGTTCGGCGTGCCCGACGCCGGCCCGTCGCCGTGCAAAGGTCAGAAAAACACCAAACACTATGCAAGCCTCGCGTCACAGCCGCTAAAAAGCAGCGGAGGATCGGTCTGCGTTCCGGCGTTCGGCGGGTGGGGCGGCTCGCTTCAATATCCGCCGATCGACACGAGTTCGACGATCGCTCTCGTCAGCAGCACGACCGCGTACCCGGGCGGCAACTTTCCGCCGCCCGGCCCGCAGAAGCCGATCTTCTTCCTGCAGTTCAATCTCAACGGCATTTTGGCGTTTAGCTCGCCGCTGCCAAACGGAAACGGCGTGGTGAGCACCCACGTCGTTTCGAAGAAAACGTATACCGCCGAACTGTTCCAGTATTATCCCGGGATCGGGTGGTCGTCGCTCATGAACTCCTGCTACTCGGTCGCCAAGAAAGTGACGGTGGGCGGCGGTATCCCGAGAGTCGGCAGCGTTTTGGTCAATCAGTCTTTTCGCGAGTCGTCAGGCATCATCGAAATATTCAGCGGAAAACTATCGACGAATAAATGCTAGACGAGGGAGCGATGCGCTCCCGCGCTATCTCTTTACTGCGGTCACGAGCGCAGCCGCCACCGGCGACGCGTTGTTCCCCCAGGACGTACGGATGTAGGTGATCACGCCGGCGATCTGTTCGTCGGAGAGTTGCGAGCCCCAGGGCGGCATCATGCCGTTGTAGGCGTCGGGACCGACCATGATCTTTCCGGTAAGGCCGTACTTCACGATGTGAACGACCTTCTGGGGATCGCCGGTGACGACCGGATTGCCGGCGAGCGGGGGAAACGAACCGGCCAATCCTTTGCCGCCGGGTTGATGGCAGCTCGCGCAGTTCGCCGTGTAGGCCGTCGCGCCGGGAGACGCGCCACCGGTCGACGAGACCGGCGCGGCCGACGTGGCGGGCGTCGACTCGGGTGCGCTCGAGGCCTCGCTCGCCGAGTTGTTCGACTTCGCGCACGCGCTCAGTAACATGCTGCCCGCCAACGCGATCGTCGCAATTGTCAGTATTCGCATCGTTGCCCCCTTTGACCGGAACGCGGGTATTCCTAGGCGGGAACGAAGCGCAGGGCCAAGCCGTCGATGCAGTAACGCAGATGCGTGGGCGGCGGACCGTCGTCGAAGATGTGTCCCAGATGGCCGCCGCACTGACGGCAATGAACTTCGGTACGTTCTTCGATGAGCGCGTAATCGGACTGCTTGCGAATCGCGTTCGGCAGCACGTCCCAGAACGACGGCCATCCGTCGCCGCTGTCGTATTTCGTCTTCGAACTGAACAGCGCTAAGTTGCACCCGGCGCAACGATACGTTCCGCTCCGCGTTTCACCGATCAGCGCGCTGGAGTTGGCCGGCTCGGTGCCGCCTTGTCTCAGAATCGCATAGCGTTCCGGTCCGAGCAACGCGAGCCATTGTTCGTCGGTATGCGACACCGCGTACTTCGCGGGCGATGCGAGCGCCCGCATCGCCGAACCCGCAACGAGCAGCGTCGCGACGCTAGCGACGAAGGCTTCGCGCTTCACGACCGGCCGCCCGTCGGAATGTGGCACGCGCCGCCGCCGTTCTTTTCGAAATATCGCTGATGGTACTCTTCGGCGCGCCAGAACTTCGGCGCGTCGAGGATTTGCGTCACGATCGGACGGCGAAGTTTGGCCTGCTCGGCGTCGCGCGAATCGAGCGCTGCGCGCATCTGCTCGGCCGAGTGCGTGAAGATTGCCGAGCGGTACTGGTCGCCGACGTCGGGGCCTTGACGGTTGAGTTGCGTGGGATCGTGCAGATTCCAGAACGTGTCGAGCAGCCGCTCGTAACTCACGCGCGCCGGATCGAACGTCACCTCGACCGCTTCGGCATGGCCGGTTCCGTGCCCGCAGACGTCGCGGTAGGTCGGATGCTCGGTGTTGCCGCCGATGTAGCCCGAGATGGCGTCGACGACGCCCGGTATCCGGCGGAAGGCGTCTTCGACGCCCCAGAAGCAGCCGGCGGCGAAGGTGGCGGTTTGAAGAGTTGACTCGCTCATATATCTGAGAACGCTCGCCGGCCGCGGCTGGATGCGCGGAACGCTTAGAACTGCGCCGTAAAACGGTCGACGACGGCTTGGTCCACGCTGGCCGCCATCAGGCGAATCGCCAGTTCGTCGGGCCGGGCGGGAGGCGTGACGAGCATGAAGGGTGCTCCGTCTCCCGCAGCGCGCACCGTGCAGCGTTCGGCGGCTGCCGGAACGAGCGTCGTCTGGTAGGGAGTCAAGACGATAGTCGTCGCATCGCAGGCGACCTCGAGGGAACGCTCGAGCGACATGACGATGAGCGGCCGCGCGTTCGTCGCCAGCGTCGCGGGATCGCTGGTTGCGGTAACGCGCTCGACGACGAAGCGCGGATCGGCGATCAGCGCGACGCGATCGAGCCCCTCGAAACGGTAGGGCACCTGCTCGAGCGCGCCGGTCGTGCCTTGCCGGTAGTCGAGCACGTCGGCCGCCTTCGCGACGTGCAGTTCGCGCGGTTTGCCGTCGCTTCCGACGCGGTTCCAATCGAACATCCGGTACGTCAGGTCGGAGGCTTGCTGCGTTTCGAAGAGCACGACGCCGGCGCCGATCGCGTGCACCATGCCCGCCGGAATGTAGACGGTGTCGCCCGCCTTGACCGGAATCCGCCGAAGAATCTCACCCAGGGTGCCGTCGGCGACGCGCCGTTCGTACTCTTCGCGCGACGTGTCGCGCTTCCAGCCGAGCACGAGTTCGGCACCGGGCGTCGCCGAGAAGACGTACCAGCATTCGGTTTTGCCGTTGGGTTGATGCTCGACGCGCTGCGCGTACGCATCGTCGGGATGTACTTGAACCGAAAGCCAGTCGTGGGCGGTGATGATCTTCGTCAGCACCGGAAAGATGCGATCCGCGTCGAGATTGCCGAGGAGTTGCGCACCGAGCGACGCGCGCAGATCCGCGACGCTTCGGCCTTCGAGAGACCCGTCGACGACGCGGTTGGCATCCCAGCACTCCCACGACTCGCCGATTTTCGCATTTGGGTCGCCATGTTTGCCGTACTCGGAAACCAATTCGCCGCCGCCCCAAATCGCCGGCGTCAGCGTGGGATCGAGAACGTACGGGTAGAGTGACGCGCTCATAAAATTACTCCTAACCTTCGATACGCCTCGCAGGGAAGCGAATCCCGGTCGCGGCGCGAAGGGCACGGCGATATGGAGAATGACCGCGGATGACCGGCGACGCGTGGCCGGCGCTCCCGCTGGCCGATTGGCGCGACACCTGCGACACGCTGCACATGTGCGTGCAGATTGCGGGGAAAGTTCGGCTCGCGCTCTCTCCCGCCGAGCCGCAGTGGGCCCACGTCGCCCTCTACGTCACGCCGCACGGACTCACCACCGGACCGATACCCTATCGCGAGCGAACGTTTCAAATCGATTTCGATTTCGTCGAGCATCGCGTCGCGATCGTCGCGAGCGACGGCCAAACTCGTTCGCTCGCGCTGAAACCGCGCAGCGTCGCAGCCTTCTACCGCTGGTTCGAGCAGGCGTTGGAGGAAATGGATATCCACGCACACATCTGGCCGATGCCGGTCGAAGTCGCCGATCCGGTTCGCTTCGATGAAGACCAGCGGCACGCGGCTTACGACGCGGAGGCAGCCGGGCGTTTTCACCGCGTACTCCTGCAGGCGGATATTGCAATGAAACGCCACCGCGCGCCGTTCCGGCATCGTCACACGCTCGTGCAGTTTTTCTTCGGAACGTTCGATCTCGCATACGCGCGCTTTTCGGGCCGCCCGGCAACGCCGCCGAGCGACGACGTCATCATGGCCGGTGCGATGGACGCCGAAGAAATCTGCACCGGCTTCTGGCCGGGCGATGCGCGCTTTCCGGAGCCCGCATTCTGGTGCTACGCGTATCCGAAACCCGCGGGGGCCGAGCGCGTAGCGGTGAGGCCCGACGCGGCGTTTTGGAGCGACGCGATGGGGGAGTTCGTGCTTCGCTATGACGACGTGCGCCGTTGCGAATCACCCGAAACGGAGCTGAGCGAGTTCTTTGCGAGCACGTTCGAGGGTCTCTCGGCGCTCGCGCGGTGGAACGACGGACTAGGCTAGGCTCGATGCACGAGATCGTGGTGGGCATCGGCTCGAATCTCGGCGATCGCCAAGGCAACATCTTGGCGGCGCTCCAGCGGTTGCGCGCGCGCGCCGAGGTTGCGGCCGTTTCAGCCTTCTACGAATCCGCGGCCGCCGGCGGCGCGGAGGGCCCGCCATACTTGAACGTCGCCGCGGCGCTGCGCACGGAACTCGCCCCAGAGGATTTCAATCGCTTTGCGCGCGACGTCGAACTTGCCGTCGGGCGCGCCGCGGGCACGCGCAAACTCGCCCCGCGTCCAATCGACATCGACGTACTCGCCGTTGACGACGCAATCGTGCGCGACGATCTCGACGCGCGTCCGTACAACGCCGTTCCGCTCGCTGAAATCGCACCGCACCTCATCAAAGCCTCGGCCAACGGAAGCGTTCGGAGGCGCGAACGCAGTTTGCACTTCACGGCCGACCGGCAGGAAGAAGAGCCCGAAGTGCGGCTCTCGCTCAATCGCGTCGGCGTGGCTGGAATCCGGCGAGCGGTCCGCATCGAGATCGACGGGCGCGACCGCCTCTACAATGCGACGTTCTCGATGGTCGCCGATCTCGCCGCCGACAAAGCCGGCCTGCACATGTCGCGTTTCACCGAGATCCTGGAAGCCGCCATTCTCGACGCGCTCGAGCGCGACGCGCTGCCCGTTCGCGTCGAGCGCATCGCCGAAACGGTCGCGCGCGAAGTCGTGCGCGGCCAGCGGGCCGTTCGCGCCGAGGTCAGCCTGCGCGCCGAGTTCGGGCTGGAGCGTTGGACGCCGGTCAGCGGCAGGCGCGGCGAGGAGACCTATACGCTCGTGGCGATCGCCGCGGCCGACGCGCGCGGCACGCGCAGCGTTGCCGGCGTCGAGGCGGAAGGCATGACGGCATGTCCGTGCGCACAGTCGATGATGCGCGAACATTCGCTGCGCGAGCTGCGCGAGGCGGGCTTCTCGCAAGCCGACGCGCGCCGGGCGCTCGACGCCCTTCCGGTCGCAACCCACAACCAACGCGGACGCGGTTCGATCCTCGTGGGAGTCGCCGAGGGGGCCGAATCCGACGCGATACGCGCCGAAGACCTCGTCGAAATCGTCGAGAATGCGATGTCGAGCGAAACCTACGACTTACTCAAACGTCCCGACGAGTTCTTCATCGTCAACAAGGCGCACCACAATCCGAAGTTCGTCGAAGACGTCGTGCGCGGGATCCTCGCGCGCGCCCTCGACATGTACGCCGATTTGAGCGACGAGACGTTCGTCTCCGCGCGTCAAGTCAACTACGAATCGATTCACAAGCACGATGCGATCGCCGAAGCCTTCGGAGTCTTCGGCGAGTTTCGTCGAGAACTGCGCAGCGGCGCGCCGGTGACGCCTAAGACCGGCCTCGCCGCATGGCTGCGCGCCGGGTACGAGGGAGAGTCGCATGGCTAAGGTCGGACGCGTCGAGTTGCGCATCTCGCAAGTCGAAGGCTTCTTAGTGAAGATTCAGCATCTCGACGGACGCAACGTGCGATCCGATCGCGAGGGGATGCCGACCTGGCCGTACGAGCGCGCCGCGAAGGACGCATGGACGGTGGCCGATTGGCGTCGCGAACGTTTCAACGCCGTCTATCCGGGCTTCGACGTCGACGTGCTCGACGGCGACTGCGCTCCCGTTGCTGGGCAGACCCGGCTCGAAAGCGTGCGCGAATCCTACGACGACTGAACCGCCGCACTCTTTAGCACTTCATCCTGAGCGGAGCACCGCGCAGCGGTGCGCAGTCGAAGGACGCGCAACGTTTAATCGAAGCAGCGCCCGATGCGAATGCATGCCACCCTCGGGACGTTCGCGATTTCGCGTCCATGCGAAATCGCTACTACCTGGCGCGGCGCTCCCGGCCTCCATGCCTCCGCGCCGCGTCCAGAGTCCCTCCGGTCGGCACGCATTCGCATCAGCTGCTGCTTGCACCGAGCATCGTGCATCCTTTCGACTGCGGCGCCTGCGGCGCTCCGCTCAGGATGACGTGCTCGAGGTCGCCGCGGCGTCGAGTGCGTCGATGCGGCGCCGCAGCGACGGATGCGAACTGAAGAAGAGTTCGTACCACGACGGCGGATCGGCGTCGGCAAGATTGCGGTCGCGCAATCGCCGGAACGCGGCCGCGCCGGCTGCCGGATCGCGCGTCGCCTCGAGCGCGAACCGGTCGGCTGCCCATTCGCGCGAACGCGAAAATGCAAAGAGCAGCGGCCGGAATGCCTGGCTCGCGAACAGCATCGTCGCGTAGAGCCGGGCGACGAGCAGCGGCCGATCGCGTAGTTCGTCCGCCTTGGCGGCCGGCGTGAGCGCGTACGCGATCGCGAAGAGTCCGGTGACGAGCAACTCTCCTATTGCAATCGCGCGCCATGTGTCCCGTTTCACGTAGTGCCCGAGTTCGTGCGCGACGACGAACTCGATCTCGTCCGGTTCGAATCCGTCGATCAGCGTGTCGCCGAGAACGATGCGGTGCGTGCGACCGATTCCGGTGACGAAGGCGTTGGCCTTGCGAGTCTGGCGACTCATGTCCATGCGCAGAATGTCGGCGTCTCCCACGCCGAAGCGTGCGGCGAGAGCGCGCAACCGTTGCTCGAGTTCTCCGGTCAGCGGCTCGAACGCGTTGAAGAGTGGAAGAACGTAGAGCGGGACGACGACGTTCCCGAGCACGAAGAGCGGAAACGCGCCGAGACTCGCCATCAACGGCCACCTCGTGGGCGCGCGGCGAATCGCGACGCCGAAGAGCGTCGCAATCAGCGCCGACAGCGCGACCGAGAGGCCCGCACCCTTCGCATAGTCGGCGAGCCAATCTTCGCGCGTCTGCTCGCTCAGACCGAATCGTCGTTCCAGGGTATAGTCTTGGAGGTAGGCTGCGGGAAGTTCGGCGATCGCGGTAGTGAGCGCGAGGGTGCCGAAATAGAGCGCGGGCCGCAGCAGCGGGGGAGCCGGTCGCACGGCGCGGTCGAGCGCCTCGCCCGCAGCGCCGTAGGCGAACGCACCGATGGTTGAGGCGCCGCGCACCGTCTCCAGCAGTTCGAGCCGGCGGCGAAGACGGGCGTACTCCAACGGGTCGGGCGGTCGCAGCGGCGACGGTTCGCGCCACTCGCGCGCCGCCTGTACGGCGCGCATGGCGAGATAACCGGCGCTCGCGCCGGCAGCGATTCCGAGAAGAAGCCTGCCGGCGCTCACCGTATCTTCACCCGGTGAAGCTCTTCCATAACGCGCGCGTTTACTCTTTCGAGGCAAACGGAGCGCAACTGCGGCGCTACGACTGCCTGCTCGTGGACGAACGCCGGATCGCGGCGCTCGGAGAAGACGCGAGCGGCACCGGTGCCGAACGCATCGATCTCGGTGGTGCGACGGTGCTCCCGGCATTCGCCGACTGTCACGTGCATCTCACCGACACGGGCTACTTCCTGGGGCCGCGCGATTTGGGAGCCGTGCGCGGATACGACGAGTTCGCCGCCGCGGTCGCTCGCATTCCGCGCGACGCCGGTTTCGTTTTCGCGGGTCAGTACGACGATAGTGCGTGGGACGATCGCTCGGAGGCCGACGCCCGACCGCTGGAGCGTTTCCACGGCAGCGCGCTGGCATTGTTGACGCGCATCGACGGGCACTCGTGTCTGGCAAATGCGGCGACGCTGGCATGGCTCGATCTTCCGGCCGGCACTGCGGGCATCGAGCGAGACGCCGGCGGCGCACCGACCGGACGGCTTTTTCACGAAGCGAACTGGCGCGCCCAGGCGGCATTCCTCGCGCACGTTCCGGAAGCCACGCGACGCGCGGCCGAGCGGCATGCCGTCGATCTCGCGCTCTCGCGCGGTGCGCTCCACCTGCACGCGCAGCTTGTCGGTTTCGCGCGCGAGCGGTACGCGGACGAAGTCGCCGCATTGCGCGCGCTTCCCGCAAAAATCTACCCGAAGATTTGCGAGCCCGACGCGGAACTCGCGCGCGGGCTGGGACTCCCCTACGTCGGCGGCGACGTCTTTCTCGACGGTTCGATCGGAAGCCGCACCGCGGCGCTGTGCGAGCGCTATGCGGACGCCGGCACCTCCGGCGCGCTCCGCTTCTCCGACGACGAACTGCTCGCGTATTACGCGCAGGCCGAAGCGCTCGGCATCGCGGCGGGCGTGCACGCGATCGGCGATGCGGCGATCGAGCAGAGTCTGCACGTGTGGGAACGCGTGCTCGGCGGCAAGCCGTCAGTGCGCGGATGCCGGCACTTCATTGAGCACTTCGAGATCGCAACGCAAGAGCACATCGACGCCTGCGCGCGCATGGGCATCTACCTCTCGATGCAGCCTCAGTTCGACGCGCTTTGGGCGGGGCGCGGCGGAATGTATGAAACGCGATTGGGCGAACGGCGCAAGCGCTCGATGAATGCGTTTGCGCGCATCGAAGCGGCCGGCGCGACGCTCTGCGGTGGCGACGACAGCCCGGTGTGCGAACTCAATCCGTTGGCGGGCATGCAGGCCTGCGTGGAGCATCACGAACCGGGCGAGCGGTTATCACGCGAGCGGGCGCTCGCGATGTACACGGTCAACGCTGCGCGCTTTGGGTACGCGGAGGCACAGACGGGGAATCTAACGCCTGGGTTGGCAGCGGATCTGGTCGTGCTCGACCGCGATCCGTTCGAAAAAGAGGCTCGATTCGCAGACTGCAGCGTGCTGGAAACGTGGTCGAACGGCGCCTGCATCTGGCCGCAGCAGAGCCGCCGAGCGCGCGCTTTTTGAGCCTTCCGAGGCGAGCGGTAAGGGCTGTTGGCATCTAGATGCGAATCGCCTACTCGATAAAGGTCCGACGGTGCTACAGTAGGGCGACCCCTTGAACACACTCAAATGAGGAGGCTCTCCCCTTGAACGGACATTACGTTCGCGCGCTTGTAATTGCTGCAGGCGTCGCGATTTTAGCCGCATGTTCCGGCGGCTCGACGAATTCTACGCTGCCCATGGGTAGCACGGGTGGAACGGCGGGAGCGATGGCTCTCGGCAACGGTACCATGAACGCAACGCAAGTATGCTCCGCCGTAAACCTGCGTCCGGGTTACGCGCGTTGCTTCGCGTGGCAGCGGACCGACATGGCGAAGTCGGCGCAGCCCAATGCCGCCGCCTACGGTCCGAGCGATCTGCAGACCGCTTACGCACTGCCCTCTTCGACGAACGGTACCGGTCAAACGGTTGGTATCGTCGACGCATTCGGTTATCCGAACGCCGAAACCGATCTCGGCGCCTATCGCTCGCATTACGGTCTGTCGGCCTGTACGACGTCAAACGGATGCTTTAAGAAAGTCAACCAAACCGGCGGCACGTCCTATCCCCCGACGAACAGCGGCTGGGATGTGGAACAGGCCCTCGACGTCGACATGGTTTCGGCGGTTTGCCCGAACTGCCATATCGTGCTCGTCCAAGCGACCGACAACAGCTTCAAAAACCTCGCGATTGCTGAGAAACAAGCTTTCACGCAGGGCGTTGGCGTCGTCAGTAACTCCTACGGCGGCGACGAATTCTCAAAGGCCAATGCCTCTTACAAGCACAAGGGCGTCACGGTCGTCGCGAGCTCGGGTGACTCCGGCTACGGCGCCCAACAGCCGTGTTCGTGGGCGAGCGTCGTCTGCGTCGGCGGAACGACGCTGAGCAAAGCGTCGCCGCGTACCGAAGTCAGCTGGACCGGAGCCGGCAGCGGCTGCAGCGCTTTGGTACCCAAGCCGGCATACCAAACCGATGCGGGTTGCACGATGCGCTCTGAAGCCGATGTCTCGGCTGTCGCCAACCCGGCGTTCCCCGTCGCCATTTATATCAACGGCGGCTTTTCGGCGGAAGGCGGCACGAGCGTCGCCTCGCCGCTCATCGGCGGCGTTTTCGGATTGGCTCAAAACCACGCGAAGAACGTCAACGCGAAGAACATCTGGAAGACCGGCATCAACGCGTCGAAACTCAACGACATCACCGGCGGCGGAAAGAACGGCACGTGTCCGTCGCAGTATCTCTACATCTGTACGCCGGGCGTAGGCTACGACGGCGTGACCGGTTGGGGATCGCCCAACGGCGTCGGCGCCTTCTAACCAACGCACCACATCGCGTGTTCGAAGGGGGTGCAGCATACGCTGCGCCCCCTTTTTTTTAGGCAGCCGGTTAGATCAACGAGATGGTTTCCTTCGGTTTCGGACGCGCGTCGACGGCAGCGACGAGATGTGCGGCGAGTTCGTCGCAAAGCGGATCGTCGATCTCCTCGATGCGTCCCTCGTCCGCGAGCCGGGCCTTCTCCGGGTCGAGCGGGATGCGCGCCAGCACCGGCGCTTCCGCCAGTTCGGCAACGCGATCGGCATAGGACGGTCCAAAAAGCTCGTACTTGGTCTTCGTGTCGGGAGCGACGAAGTACGACATGTTCTCAACGACGCCGAGTATCGGCTTTTTCAACTGATGCACGAGGTTCGCCGCCTTCCGCACGATCATCGTCGCCAGCGCCTGCGGCATCGTCACTAAAACCACGCCGTCGATCGAGAGCGATTGCAGTACCGTCAACGGAGCGTCGGACGTGCCCGGCGGCAGATCGATGAGCAAGAAGTCGAGATCGCTCCAGAGCACCTGCTCGAAGAACTGCCGGATGACGCCGCTGACGATCGGTCCGCGCCACACCATCGCCGTGTCTTCTTTATCGGTCAGGAGGTTCGCGCTGACGACTTCGATCGCGCTGCGCGTGATCGCCGGCGCCATGAGCGGCATCGGCTGCCCCTGGGGCGTCTTGGCGTGCGGATCGGCCTCGATCGTGAGCGGCGTGCGCAAGCCGAAGAGCTTGGGAATCGACGGCCCGGTGATGTCGGCGTCGAGAATTCCCACACGCAGCCGCCTGCGTCGCAGCCCCAAAGCGAGGAGCGCCGTCACCATCGACTTTCCGACGCCGCCCTTTCCCGACATTATCGGCACGACGTGCGCGATCGACGCGCGACCGTGAAACGCGCCGGGCGCGCGTCGCACGGAGCGCCGGTCTTCGTTTGAAATCAGCGGCACGAAGCCGGCGAGGCGCGCTTGCGTCAACGCGGCAAGGATCGGTTCGACGCGCAATCCGTGCGCGTTCGCGCCCTGTTCGATCGTCTCCGAGCGGCTGACGCCGCAACCGCTGCAGCCCAGACCGAACGCCGCCATGACGTCGGCCGCGATCGGCAAGCGAGCGACGAGATCGCGAATGTTCGTCTGCGGCGTAATCTCGAACTCGACGTGCGGCATGGGACGCTCTTCGACGGTGGCCATGGCTCTCCCCGAATCCGTCGAACGTTGCCGTCGTGCAGACGCTTCACGTGCGAGGCCGCATTCCAAACGGCGGCGTCGCAATCGTCGGCAGCCGCCGGCCCTCGGTGCAAGCACTCGATTTCGCCTACGGGCTCGCGCGAGGGATCGAGCGTCCCGTCGTCGCCGGGCTCGCGGCCGGCATCGATACCGCCGCGCACCGCGGCGCGTTGGCGGCGGGCACGCCGACCGTCGCCTTCGTCGGATATGGATTCGGTACGACCTTCCCGCCCGAAAATGCAGCGCTCGAACGTGAGATCGTGCGCAGCGGCGGCGCGATTGCGACCTTGCGCGCGCCGGGCGAACCGGTTGACGATGAGTCGCTCGTCGCGCGCGACCGCCTTCAGGTCGAGTATTCCGTCGCCGTCGTGCTCGTCGCGAGCGAACCGAGCGGCGGCGCGATGCATACGATGCGCTTTGCACGCGAACTCGGTAGGCCGCGCTTCGCCGTCGTGCCGCCCGACGGCTCGCAGGGGGACGACGCGTGGGCCGGAAACGTTCGGGCGCTTGCCGACGGCGCATTGCCGTTGGCATTCGACGTCAGCGAGGCTCTGCAAACGCTCCGTGCACGAATCGATCGCCTCGCCGCCCCGCAATAGTTCGGCGCGGGCGCGCGCCGCGCTCGCCGGCGGATGCGATTCGCCGGTCCGTTCGGGCTGGGGCGCCGGCGCGCCGATGTTCGTGCAAGCATCGGCACGCGGCGCGTACGCGTACGACGAATCGGGATGCCGCTACGTGGACTACGTGATGGCCTACGGGCCGTTGCTCTTCGGGCACAGCCACCCCGCACTGGTGACGGGCCTCGACGAGATCGCGCACGCGGGCTTCGTCTGGGGCAGCACGCATCCCGAAGAGATCCGCCTCGCCGAGCGCATTCGGGCGTACCTGCCGTCGATGGAGCGAATGCGCTTCGTCACGACCGGCACGGAAGCGGTGATGAGCGCGATTCGCGTGGCGCGCGCCTACACCGGACGCGATTTCGTGCTGAAGTTCGCCGGCAACTATCACGGACACTTCGATCTTGCGTTGCTCGATGCGGGGGCTTCCGCGCAGACTCGCGTGCCGCAGGCGCGCAGCGGAATTCCGGAAGGCATCGTGCGCGACGTTGCGGTTGCGCGCTACAACGATCTCGAGCATGTCGATGCGCTGCTGCGCGCGAGCAAGAACCGGCTGGCCGCGATCGTGGTCGAACCGATCGTCGGAAATATGGGCTACGTCGCGCCGCTGCCAGGGTTTTTGGAGGGCTTGCGCGAGCGCGCCACACGCCATGGCGCCCTGCTGATCTTCGACGAAGTCATCACCTGGCTGCGGTTGGGGCTACGCGGTGCGCAAGGAAGACTGCGCGTCGCACCGGATCTTACTGCGCTCGGGAAGGTCATGGGCGGCGGCCTGCCGATCGCGGCGTTCGGCGGCCGCGCCGACGTGATGGCAGTGCTGGCTCCTGAGGGCGACGCGTTCACCGGCGGAACGCACGGCGGGAACCCGTTCTGCGTCGGAATGACCCATCGCGTGCTCGACCTGCTCGAATCGCACCCCGACTACTACGCGCAGTTGCGAGAGACGGCCGCGCGTCTCGCCGAGGGAATTCGCGGCGTGCTCGGGGCGCGCGGCTTGCCGTACGCGGTCGTTCACGACGAGTCGATCGTCGATTTCAAGTTTCGCTCCGGAGCGCTCAGCCGGAACTACGACGACGCGCGCGCCGCCGACCGAAACGCGTACGGCGCATATTACCGCGTCATGCTCGAGCGCGGCATACTGCTGCCGCCCTCACAGAACGAAGTCATGTTTGTATCGACGGCGCATACGCGCGCCGACATTGACGAAACGATCGAAGCGATCGACGCGGCGCTGACGGCGTCCTAGGGATTTTCGCGCTAAGCGTGCGTCGCTTCGAGGATCGCGCGTCGCTCGTTCCATGCCGCGCCTTGAGCGGCAAGCGACACGATCTCGGAGACGCTGAGGCGGCTCTGCAACGTCTCGATCAGCCGTTGATAGCTCCATTCTTCGGTAAGACCACGACGGTAGCCGAGTTCGCCGTAGCGCCCGTCCACGTATCCACGCAGCCGGGCAGAGGTTCGCGTCTCGCCGATCAGCGCTTCGATCAAGGCGAAGTGTTGCAGGACGATCGCAATGGCGAGATCGTCGCGATCGTGTAACGCCCGCTGCAGAGCCTTGCGCGCATCGGTGCGTGCGAACTCGAGCTGACCGAGGGCGAGGCGGTAAACGCATCGCCGCGCATGGTCGGCGTCGCTAGCCTCCTTGGCCAGCGCGAGGGCGCGCTTGGGATCCCCTTCGGCAAACTCGAGTTCCGCGAGATCGCCCCGAACGGCTCCGGCATCGTCTTCGAGAGCGTTCGTCTCGTGGAATGCTTCGGTGAGCCGTTCGCGCGCCGCCTCGCGGTTTGCTCGGCCCAGGAAGATGGCGGCTTCACCGGCGAGGGCCGCGGCGATGCCGCGACGGATGCCGAGTGCTCGCATCGTTTCCAGCGAACGCGAGTATGCCTGCAGCGCTTCGTCGTCGCGTCCGGTTCGATGGAGATCGGCTGCGACGAAGATCAGCGCCCACGCTTCGCACGCCGCGTCGCCCGCCTTTTCGGCAAGCGACAGCGCGCGGCGCGCGGCCTCGTAACGAGCCTCATCGTTGGCGAGCAACGCGCAGGCGTTCCAGAGACGCGATGCAATCGCCGGTTGCGCGTTTGCGTCGACGAGCGCCAGCGCACGCTCGATCCAGAACGATCCTTCGACGCCGGCTTCGCCGCGATGCCAGTATGGGTCCAAAGCGGCGGCGAGCGCGCTGCCGGCGGCGACGTCGTTGCCATCGACGAGCGACCAGTGCAGCACCGCGCGATAGTTGCCGAGATCTGCTCCGATGACGGAAATCGTTTGCGTCGCCGGCCCCGATTCGTAACGCCGTTGAACGGCCCTCGCTCGATCGCAGAAGTGACGCGCACAGGCGGCCGCAAGGCGGTCTCGTTCGCCGGATTCGGCCAACAGTTCGGCCGCGTAGTCGCGCGCCGGATGCAGCAGGCGATAGCGGTCCGGTTTCGGCTCGCTCGTCACCAGCGCCATATGCGCCAGCACGGAAAGCGCGGCGTGAAGTTCACGCGTGTCGAATCCGTCGCCGCAGACGCGCTCGACGGCTTCGACGTCGAACGCTCCTGCGAAAACGCCGAGCCGCCGAAAGAGCACCCGCTCGGGATCGTTGAGGAGATCGTAACTCCACTCCAGCATCGTGTGCATGGTCCGTCGCCGCGTCGCTCCGGCCACGCCGATGCACGAAAATCGTTCGTCGAGGCTGCAGGCGATCGTTTCGAGCGGCAACGTATCGGCGCGCGCTGCAGCCAACTCGATTGCACCCGGGATGCCGTCGAGCCGGCCGCAAATTCGAACGATCGCTTCCCTGCCCCCAGAGGCGTCGAACCCGCGGTTCGAGGACGCGCCCCGATCCGTGAAAAAGGCCGCGGCTTGCGGGAGGGTCAGCGGCGGTAAACGGTAGATCTGCTCGCCGGCGATGCCGAGGGGCTCGCGGTTCGCCGCGAGGACGCGCACCCCGGGGGTGCCGGCGAGAATGGCACTCAATGACTCCGCGACGGCCGCGGCAACCTGCTCGCAATCGTCGACGACGAGCACGAACGGTTTCCCGGTTGCGCTTTTCAAACCAACGGCCGATGCGATTGCTCCCGGCACCAGCGCCGGATCGCCGATTCCGGAAAGGCCGGCGTACCGGACGTCGAGATTTCCCGATTCGCGCAACCGCACGGCAGCCTGCAGTGCGGTTTGCGTCTTTCCGGTGCCGGCGCTTCCGATAACGGTCACGACGCGATGAGCGTGCGCGAGCGAGATGACGTCGCGTACGACCGTCTCGCGGCCGAAGAAACGCCCGCGGACGAGCGGCAGGTCGCCGCCCGGCGCCGTCGATCGCGTGCCGGCCTGCTCTGCATCGAGCACGCGCCGGTTGGCTTCGAGCGCCCGCGCTTCGACCAAGAGCGCGAGCGTATCGCGCTGTTGATAGTTTCTCAGCGGCTCAACGTTTCGTATTCACGACTTCGGCGTGTAGGCGATGCAGTAGCCGCTCGGCGAGATCGAGCCGTCGACGATCTTGCACGAGCCGTTGCCGGTCGCGCTGCTTCCGGGAATGAAGAAATTGCAGCCCGAGCATTGCTTTCCGTCGTTGGGCGTCGTTTGGTAGTGCATCGACGCCTGCGAACTCTTCGACGCATCGGCGACCGCGGGTGTGACCGCCGCCAAACCGGCGAGCGCGGGCAGCACGACGGCACTTGCGAGAAACGCCCTGCGGGTGGGGGAGCAGCTCATACGCGAAACCTCCTCTCGTGACTACTACCCACCGTAAGCCCGTGCCGTGAAAAAACTCTGAAGCGACCGAAGCGGAGGGGAGTCGCGGGCGCCGAACGCAGGGCGCCATGAAGCGCATTTTGCACGCTTGTCTTGCCGTCGTCTTCGTGCTGCCGATCCTCTCCGCCGGCGGCACCGCTGCGAGCATTCAACTCCCGGACGGCACAAAGAACGCGATTTCGGCGGCCGTCGTGAAGGAACTGGCTGCGTACGGAGGTCCGCAGCCGATACCCGGAGCGGTCGTCGGCGTGTGGGTGCCCGGGAAAGGCGAGTTCGTCAAAGGGTTCGGATATGCGAGCCTGTCACCGCGGCTCTCGATGGCGCTTGCCGACCACTTCCGCATCGGCAGCAACACGAAGACGTTCGTGGCAACGGTGCTGCTGCAACTCGTCGACGAAAAGAAATTGGCGCTCGACGACACGATCGCGCATTTCGGTCTCGGGCTGAACGTGCCGAACGAAAACCGGATTACGCTGCGTCAGCTAGCCGCGATGCGAAGTGGCATCATCGACCTGTATTCGATTCCCGGCGTTCAAAAAGAGAGCGAATCCGTCTGGGCAAGCAGGACGCCCCAGCAATGGGTTGCGCTCGCCGGCAAACAACCGCCCTTGTTCGCGCCCGGAACGAAGTACAATTACAGCAATACCAACTGGTTCATTCTCGGGCTCATTATCGAGAAGGTCACCCACGACACGATTGCTCACCAGATCGATAGCCGGATCTTGACTCCCATGGAACTGAGCCAAACGTCCTTTCCGGTCACGGATCGAAACATGCCCTCGCCATACGCGCACGGCTACGAACTCAACGACAAAAAGCAGTGGGTCGACGAATCCGCCGTCCTCGCGCCCTCGGTTTCGTGGGCCGCCGGCGTCATGATTTCGGACATGGCCGACATGAAGAAGTGGGTCAAAGCCTACGTGACCGGTACGACCAACAGCGCGCCCTCGCAGAAGGCGCGGCTCACGTGCGTGCCGACGGGAACCGGAAATCTCTCGTTCGGGTTAGGCATCGGGTGTTCGGCCGGCTGGTACGGATACACAGGCGGCATCACCGGTTACAATACCGGAGCGTACTACATGCCGGCCACGGGGATCACGCTCATCGTCTTCGTCAACAGCCAGGTCGAGCAGCCGTTTCCGGGGGTCGCCAACGCCATCTTTCGCGACATCGCCAAGATCGTCACGCCGAACAACGTGCCCTTCGTAAAGTAATTACCGTGCGTTAGAAAGTTCGCAACTCGGCCACCGTCCACGATGCCCCGGCGATGAGCGCCGTCAACGCAAACTCAGACCAGTTGCCGTGCGCCTCGGGATGAGCGATCAGCAGCGGGATCCAGACGAGCACGCCAAAAATCACCAGCATCGCCGTCATCAGGCGTGTCGCGAGACGCGCCTGAATGCTTGTAAGCAACGCGACCGCGGCGAGCCCGAACGCGACCGTCGTGAAAATCGCCCAGAACATCTGAGTCGGCGGAAGCCACGCCGGCACCAGGCTTGCCGTGCGGCTCAAATAGAAAAGCTGGCCGAGCATGAACCAGACGGCACAGACTCCCAGGCCGATGCGCGCCGCGCGTCCGAACGCCACTGCCCTCGATGCGTTGGGCTCGGTCGACGCGTACACCGCAATTGCTCCGAACAATAGGCAGAACTGCTCGAAGAAACCGAAATACTGGCCGTAGACGCGCGGCGCCGCCACGATCGGCGGGACGCCGACGAGGGAGAACAGCGCGTACACGATTCCGAGAACGATCGAGCCCCAACGCGCGGTTCGCGGGTACACAAGCGCGATTCCACCCCAGATCTGTGCGATCATCAGGCAGGCGCCGATGACGGTGCCGAACGGCAGGCTCCAAATCTTGCCCAGGTTTTGCCACGTATCGGCGTCGTGCCACATCAAGGCGATGACGCCGAACAGCACCGCGGACGCTCCGAAGACGATCCGCCCGTACCGCGGCGCTTTCATACGAAACGCAACGACTCTGGGTGGGAACCTGTGACCGCGTTAGAGCGGCGGCTCGAGAAGCGCGCCGTCGTCAGCCCGCGGCTCTACGAGGGGCTCGCCGACGAGCGAACCGCTCGGCTCGTGGATGTTCACGAACGCAATCGATGCGTCGCGCACGACCCGCCGGTGCGCGAGATAAAGAGCCGCATCGGCAGTCTCGCTCGCAATGACCGGCGCGCCTTCGAAGAGCGTGAACGAAATCGTCCACGGCACGTCGGTGAGCGGCGCGTCCGTGAAGTTTCCGGCGACGACGGCCTGACGCGGCAGATAGTCGCTTGCATCCACCCACAAATCGCGCAGCCGGTTCGCCTTTGGTTTCCGCAGCGGCGTTAGTTGCAGGTGATACGTTGGAACGCCCTCGAGAAGCGGATCGTCGAGCAACGTAACCGCGTAGTCGCGCGTTCTGGTAGAGACCACCGCGATCATCCGCAGATCGGTCGCCGGCGAATCCGGTTGCGGTAAGGTCCGTGCCTGCGGAAATTGCAAACCGAACTCGTAGTTGGGCGTCAGAAGCGGCACGCCGATCAGGTCAGCCGACGGCGGCGGGTGGCCGACGGGTATCGTGATGCCGCCGCAACCGAACCAGCACACCGCGAGGGTAAAGCGGACGTTGATGCCCCGCGGAACCGGCGGCGGCGATGCGAGTTCCTCGTCACTTATCGGGAACTCGCGAATCGCGCCGTCGTTCGCGTCATAGCTTGCGCGATAGTGGTCTTCTCGAAACGCGTAGCCGTCGTAACCGGAAATCGCCACCGTGTAGTCGAGGCGCCGCGGATACGCGGCGCTCGAAACCGCGGAGCGGGCGCGTTGGAAAATTGCATACGCGTCGGGCGGCGCGCTCGGGACGGTCACTCGCGCACGGGTACCGGATACACGGCGGGGCTGCGCAGGCCGCTTGCGTCGACGCTGCGCACGCCGAGCACGTAGTCGTCTTTGGAAACGGGAACCGTGCCCTGCGTATCGCCGCCGACGTTGCGGGAGTGTTGCCACTGCGGGGCATCGCTGGTGCGCCAAACGATGTCGTAGGAGACGGCGTCGGCCGCGGGCTGCCAGCGCAAGGTCGAGTCGTAGCCGAGGCGTTTGGTAACGAGCTGTACCTGTCCGGGCGGAGCGGGACCGAGCGCCAGCGTGGCCAGCGACGCGACGTTGGCCGCCGTCGCGCGCGCGAGGTAGGCGGCGTCGATGTACTGCGGCAGGTCGCCGAACTGCACGCCGTTCTCCACGCGCACGTCCTGATGCTGATGCGTGAAATTTTCGTGCGGTTCGACGAAGCGGATCGCCGCCGCGTAACCGGCATCTTGGAACGACTCCTGATCGCCGCCGCGCAGGAATCGGTCGGCGCGGAAGATCTGCCGCACGGTGAAGCCGGACAGGTACGCGGGCACCACTTCGGCGATGAAACGCGAGAGTTCGCGCGAGGGAGAATCGTTCTCCGAGCCGACGAGATTTACGCGTTCGAGTGAGCTGCCGGCGGGCAACGCCAGGCTGAAAACGCGAACGACGTTCGGTTCGCTCAAGCCGTCGCCGCCGGTCGAGTTACCGATGATGTCGTTATTGAGCACCGCCAGAATCGGCGCGTGGCGGGCCGCCTCCTCGCGCGCGAAGTGATCGGATCCCCACAATCCGAGTTCTTCGCCGTCGAAACACGCAAAGACGATCGTTCCGCGAAAGTGGGTCGCCGTCATCACGCGGGCCGCTTCAAGCACCGCGGAGACTCCCGATCCGTTGTCGTCGGCACCGGGCGCGACGCCGGCGCCGTCGGTGCAACGCCCGTCGCAGTCGTCGAAGTGGCTCGACATGACGTAGATGCGGCCAGGTTCGTCGCCGCGCAGCGTTGCAACGACGCTCGACTCGAGGACGGAACGCGGCGTCCGATCGGTCTTTGGCTGCGAGTAGGTGTCGAGAGCGACGCTCAGGCGTCCGTCCGACGTCGCGGCGATCGCCTGGAACTGCGACGCGATCCAGTCGCGCGCGCCGAACACGCCGTGCGTGGGCGTCGAGGATGTCTCCGAAAAATCGTTGCGCGTCCCGAAGGCGACCAAACGGTCGTCGGTTGCTTTCAAGCGCTCGGCGCTGACCGCAGCGACCATCGCGGCGATGCGCGGATCGGGGACGACCGGCGCGAGCGCCTCGTCCGCGGCGGCCGCTCCCAGAAGCAAGGCTCCCAGCAAAGTGAAGCCGGCGAAGCGAAGGGGCCCGAATGCCATCGCGCTTTGAGTTGTACGCAACGGTGCCGAGTGCCTCGCGCTGAGCCGCGCCGAGTGCCTCGCCGAGAGCCGTGCGTCTACGTCCTGCGCTGTGCAGACGGGTCGCTCTACGCCGGCGCGACGACCGATCTCTCGCGCCGCGTCGATGCCCATCGCCGTGGCGTCGCGGCGAAGTACACGCGGGGGCGGCGCCCGGTCGCGCTCGTCGCGTGGTGGAACGCCGCGTCCTACGACGCGGCCCGCTCGCAGGAGGCGCGCTTCAAACGCCTGCGTCGCGACGAGAAGATTGCGGTGCTCGACCGCGACGAGGCTTTCGGCTGCCGCGTGCGCAAGCCACCCGCGACCATCCAACGCATCGCCCCGGAGGTACCGTCACGCATGCCGTCCCACACCCCGCCCCAGCCGGACGAACTCGACGCCTACAAGGCGGAGGCGCGCTCTTCACGCGTGCGCATCGCCACCGATCGCGGCGACATCGTCGTCGAACTTTTCCCCGACGATGCGCCGATGCACGCGGCCGCATTTCTCAAGTTGGTGAAGTCCGGATTCTACGACGGACTGACGTTCCACCGCGTCGAGCCCGGTTTCGTCGTACAGGGCGGCGACCCCGACGGGAACGGCACCGGCGGTCCGGGATATCAGTTGAAAGCCGAGTTCAACGCACGTCCGCACGAGCGCGGCACGCTCGCGATGGCGCGCTCGTCGAACCCCGACAGCGCGGGATCGCAGTTTTACATCTGCCTCGGCGACGCGCGGTTCCTCGACGGCCAGTACACCGTCTTCGGCGCCATGACCGAAGGCTACGAAGCGCTCGACGCGATTCGGCGCGGCGACGCCATGCGAACGCTGACCGTCGAACCGAAGGAAAATTCCTAAGAGCGGAAGGTTGCATAGACGTCGCGGGCGACCGCATGGATCGCCGCGTATGCGGCGGAGTAATCGCTGGCGTCTTTGGTGAGAATCGCGAGAACGAGCGGCGCGTCGCCGAACGGATTCACGATCGCGACGTCGTTGCGCGTTCCGGTGAGTTCTCCGGTCTTGTTGGCGATCGGCGTGCCCGGCGGCAGCGCGACGGGTATCTTGTTGCGATCGGTCTGTCCCAGCATGATCGTGACCATCGTTCGGCAGTGTGCGGCGGAGGCGATCGTCGGGACGCCCTCGTGAGCGCCGGATTCGATGACGTAGAGCAGGCGCGCCATGTCGGCGGGAGTCGTGACGTTGTCGTGATGGCGGAGCACCGCACCGGAGTCGAGGAACTTGCGCCCCAGATGCGTCCGCTTCATGCCGGCGGTTTTGCCGACGGTATTGATCGCGGTCCGGCCGAGATAGCCGATGAGCATGTTCGCGGCCGTGTTGTCGCTGAGTTGAATCATCGGCACGATTAGTTGGCGCACGGAAAAGCGCGCGCCGTCGGGCTGACCGGTCATGAAGTCGGAACCGCCGATGAGCTCGGTCGCGCGATCGAAGACGAGTTCGTGCGAGAGGACCCCGCCCGTCGCTTCGTCCATCGCGTAGGCGGTCGCCATGATCAACACCTTGACGATCGACGCCGTCGGAAAGATCTCGGAGGCGCGGTAGACGACCAGCGGATGCGGGGCGCCGAGCGCACGCGCACAGACGCCGAGCGTTCCGGAGCAGTTGCGTGCGGCGTTTGCGACCGCGGCCTGCAGTTCCGACGCCGGTCCCGCCGCCGGCCAGAAACACACCGCTGCGGCGCCGCCGAGGAAGAGCACCCGTTTCACGAGCCGGTGCCTTGATAGTGGCGCAGTCCGACGCGCCAAAACGCATAGGCGGCGAAGACCCACGCCAGGCCGATCGCGGGCGTCAAGAGGCCGACTTCGGGGTTGAGACTCAAGCCCGTCTCGCCTTTCTGCAAGAAGTACGTCGCCGGGAAGTAGTTCATGAAGGCAAACGGCAGCACGTAGGTGAGCACGATGCGCACCCCGCGCGTGTAGATGCTGATCGGATATCGCGTGAAGTCTTGTTCGAGCGACATCACGACCCAGCGCAGCGTATCGACGCGAATGAACCAGAACGCGATCGTCGCGACGGCCAGCGAGATGCCGAGATCGATGAGCGCCCCCCCGATCACGACCAATGGAACGAACGTCACGAAAACCCAGTCTACCCGCACGCCGGCCGTAACGGTGGCGAAGCCGAGCGTCGCGAGCGCCAAAACGATGCCGTCGGGCAAGACCTGCTGCGGTACCGTCAGCGCTTGAAACAGCGTATCGAGCGGACGCACCAGGAAGCGATCGAAGCGCCCCTCGCGGATGTAGTCCGGAACGCTGACGATCGTAAAGAAGAGGGTGTTGTGCAGTTCGTGACCGGCCATCCACAGCGCGTACAGGAAGAACATCTGGCGGAAATCCCACCCGTTCATCGAGGGGAACTGCCGCATCGTCACGTAGAGCGCGGCGAGCGCGACGCCGTGGTAGATAATCGTGAACAGGAACCACATGATGAAGTTGGCTCGGTACTCGAGCATCGTCAGCAGATTGAGGCGCCAGTACTGCGCGTAGGCGGCGAGCATTGAGCGGCCGCTTCGGCGCGTGGATGCGCCTCCCCGTCCGCCGGCCGTTCCGTTTCGACTTCACCGTCGACGCGTTACGGCGCCTCGCCGCCAACGCCGTCGACGTCGCCGGCGGTGACGGAACGTACTACCGCGCGATGCGCGACGAACGCGGCTCCGCACTCATTGCAGTCCGCGCGGGCGGTGCGGGGAGCGTTGAAGTCCGTGCGACTGGGCGGGATGCCGAACGCTGGGTGCCGGCCGTTCGGCGGCTGCTCGGGACGGATGCCGATCTCCGCGAGTGGTACGCACGCAGCGCGAAGATCGCGTGGCTGGGCGAACTCGCGCGCCTGCTCCGCGGGCTTAAGCCGCCGCGCTATCCGACGCTGTGGGAGGCGTGCGCGCACGCGATCGTCTTTCAGCAAATCTCGATTCACGCCGGCGCGGCGATCATGCGACGGCTCGTCGAAACGCTCGCCGACGAGATCGTTGCGGGCGGCGTTCGCGGCCGCATCTTTCCCGAGCCCGAACGATGGCTCGGCGCGAGCGAACCGGAACTGCGCACCGCGGGGCTCTCGGCCAACAAATTGGCGCATCTGCGCTCCGCTGCGGCCGCCTTCGAGGACGGCTCGATGAGCGAAGCTCGCCTCGACCCGCTCGCGACGGAGGATGCGGCGTCGGCGCTCTGCGCGATTCGCGGAATCGGTCCGTGGAGCGCGTCGGTTGCGCTGTTGCGCGGCATGGGGCGCCTCGACGTCTTTCCCATGCGCGACTCGGGCGTCGCGCGCAGCCTCGTGCACGCGGGCGGCGATGATCTCGATCGCGTGCTCGAAACGCTCGGGCCGGTCCGCGGAATGCTCTATTTCCACTTGCTGCTGGCCCGCTTACACCTTCCTCTCGCGCAACCGGTACGCCCGTCCCGGCGGTCGAAGGACGCATGAGCATTCAGGCACCGCCCGCACCGGCATTTTTGGTGCAGCGTTCCAAGGATCGCGCATACTTCGATCATGGATGGCTGCAAACGTACCATTCCTTCAGTTTTGCGGAGTATCGCGATCCCCACAACGTCAACTGGGGAGCGCTTCGGGTCTTCAACGACGACGTCGTCGCCGGCGGCGAAGGCTTTCCGCCGCATCCGCACCGCGACATGGAAATCGTCACGTACGTGCTCGACGGCGAACTCGCTCATCGCGATAGCATGGGCAATCACGGAGTCGTCGGAACGGGCGGCGTGCAGTTCATGAGCGCCGGTACGGGCGTCACGCACAGCGAGTTCAACAATCTCGCGGACCGGCCGCTCCATCTGGTGCAGATGTGGGTGCTTCCGGGCACGCTCGGCGGGTCGCCGTCGTACGGGCAGATGGACTTCGCGCCCGGAGAGCGCGGTAATCGCTGGCTGCGGATCGCCAGCGGCGAAGAGCACGTCGAAGCGCCGATACGAATCACGCAGCGCGCGACCTTCGCGGTCGCGCGGCTCGACGATGCGGCGGTCGACCATGCCTTCGCTCCCAAACGCTACGGTTTTCTCTTCGTTGCCGCCGGGAACGTTGAAGCCAACGGGGAGCGTCTCGGCGCCGGCGACGGGGTTCGCCTCTACGACGTCGCGGAGCTGCACGTTCGGGGCGACGGCGAACTCGTTCTGTGGGATCTGCCGGAGGTGCCGCAATGACGAATCCGACGACCTGCGCGCACATCGAGGAGGCGGGTGACCCGGCGCCGCGGACGCCGCAGGGGTGCGAGGAGTGCCTGAAGACCGGGGACCGATGGCTGCACTTGCGGTTCTGTACCGATTGCGGTCACGTGGGCTGCTGCGATTCCTCGCCGAACCGGCACGCGACCGCGCACTTTCACGCCACGCACCATCCCGTCATCCGTTCGTATGAGCCCGGCGAGGACTGGTTGTGGTGCTACGTCGACGAGGTCTTCGCCGAGTAACGCCGACCCGCTAAAACGACCGAGGGAGGCGCGCCGGGAGCGCGTGGGCGAAACAGGGCGGCCATGCACGGCTTGTTGGTTTCGGTGTGCTGCCTCGTCGGCGGCAACGTTCACGCTCCCTCGGGATCTCCGATTGCGCACGCTCGAAATTATCGTCGCGGGCGCGCGTTACGCCCAAACGACGACCGACGCGAAGGGGGACTTCAGCGTCGACGTTCCGCCCGGCCACTACACGATCACGGCGATCGCCGCCGGCTATCGGGCCGTCCAGGCGGCAACCGGCGACGTAACCGCCGACGCGCGCGTCGATATCGTCCTCGAGCCTTCCGACTCTCCCAAACTGCGAACGATCGGCGAGGTCCGCGTAAACGGCGGATTCGCGCTCGTGCGCAACGTCATTCCGGAGATGGACGTCTCGCGCTCGCAGATGGACGCGCTCGGCTACGACAACGTGCTCGAGGGCCTGCAGCAGGTTCCTTCGGTCGTCGTCACGCGTCCCGATGCGGGTGCGCCGACGGCGCCGGCCGTCGTCTCGCTGCGCGGCCCCGACCCTTCTGAAGCGCTGGTGACCCTCGACGGTCAGGTGCTCAACGACGGCAACACCGGCGATCTCGACCTCTCCCAGTTCGCGGTGCCGGCGTTCAACAGCATCAACGTGACCGAAGGGCTCGGCCCGACCGATAGCGAGGGAAGCAATACATTCGGCGGAGCTGTGAACCTCGTCTCGCTGCGCCCGACGCTCGATGACCATACGACGATCGCCGGTTCGTTGGGCTCGTACGGTACGTCGCAGGCGTGGTTCAACGCAACCGGAACCATCGGCAAACTCGGCTACGCCATCGCCGGTAACAACTACATGCAAGCCGGTCAGACGAATCAATACGCCCTCGTCTATCCGCAAAACAACGTCGCGCCGAAGAACTGCGGCGCGACCGCGAGCGGTCCGCCGCAGAACTGCCCGGTGCTCACCCATTTAGGCTCGACGGTCAGTGCACGTTTGGGCCTCGTGAATTTCGACTACAACTTCTCGCAACGCGCCGACGTCGGCGTGCGCGCCTTCACGCTCGGCAACTTTCGCGACGAGAGCAGCGCGCTCAATGGCATCGCCGGCAATCCTTACGAGCCGTGCGACCCAACGGATCCCAGCGCACCGACGTGCCCGAGCGGATTCACGACGACGCAGAATCCGGTTTTGGGCCAACACATCGGCGCCGGCAACGGCATTTTCGCGCAGAGCATTCGCGCCTACGACGTCTACTCGCGCTCGGTGCTCGGTGCGGGATCGCTGCTCGCCGATTTCTACGCCGACGACAACAACGTCGACTTCTCGGGAGGATCGGGGGCGATCTCACCCTACGACGTCGCACACCTCGACAAGCGCTATAACGAAGGCCTGTCGTGGGAGCGGACCTTCGACACTGCTGACTTCGCGTTCGGCGGCTACGCGCGCCAGGAGTCGCTGACGGGCGCCGGCGTGACCGGATCGCTCGCGCAGAGCGTCAACGCGTATTTCCTGCGCGGCGCGCAGCAAGTCGGTCCGAATCTCCGCCTCTCCGGCGGCATCTACGACGCGACCTACACCACGTTCGGCAATACGCTGAACTGGCGAGCCGGTGCGAGTTACGACCTCGGAACTTCTACCGTCGTCCGCGCGTCGGCAGGCACGGGCTTCCGCGCGCCGCTGCTGATCGAGCAATACTATTTCCCGCCGGTCGTCGTCGACGGGAAGGTCGAGCCCAATCCGGGACTCCCCCCACCCGATCAAAACTGCGTGGTGGCGGGCCAAGGCAATCCCGACGAACGGCCCGAGCATGCAACCGAGTACGAGTTGGGCATCTCGCATCTGTTTTCGAACGAGTCGATCCTCGACGTTTCGTTCTATCGTTCGAACCTGCGCGACACGATCGAGAACTTCTACCCGTTCGGCGCCTGCAGCAGCAAACTCGGTTACCAGTACGAGATTCCGATCAACATCGGCAACGCGGTCTACGAAGGGGCAGAGGCGCGCTTCAAACAGAGTTTTCCGCGCCAGCACCTCGCGCTCGTCTTCGCGTACGGTTTGAACGTCGCATTTCCGTACTCGCTTGGGCCGAACGTCTCGAATCCAACCTCCGGCGGCAGTTTGGTCGATTACGAGCAGTTCTTGGGCGTCCCGCAGCAGCAAGGCTCGGCGACGTTGACGTGGGGCGAGAAGGGATGGCACGCATCGACGCAGTTCACCTTCGCGGGCCGCAATAATCCGCTCGGCCAGGCGCCCTACACGCTGGTCGACGCGGCGGTCGGAAAAAACTTCGGCCGAGTCGACTTTACGGTCGCCGCGACGAACGTCTTCAACTCGGTCTCCGGCCCGTTCACGCTCTACGGTGCGGGCGTTCCGTATCAGGGTCTCTATGCGGCGCCCGGAGGCAGCAGCTATATGGCGAACTTGCCCACCGATCGACTCAACGTGCTGCCGGCGTCGATTCACTTCATCCTTTCTGTGCACGAGTAGCCTGACTAGCCCGGAAAGCGAAACCGTTTTTATTCGCTTTTAGAGTTTTTTATAAAGCGCATTCGCATGCCGGCGGTCACATCGTGACGCATGCTTCGTTCTTGAATGCATGGGAGCTCTCGCAATGCTTGCTCGCATCGAACGATGATGCCGGCAATGGCGGTCCCACTTTGCTACTATTTCGGGCCGTTCGCGATCGATTGCAATCAGCGCCGCCTCGTACGCAGCGGCGTAAGCGTCCCGCTGACACCGAAAGCCTTCGATCTCTTGGTGATTCTGCTCGAGTCGGCCGGGCGCACCGTCACGGTCGATGCGCTCATGCGTGCTCTCTGGCCCGACAACGAAGACGCCAACGACGCGACGCTGCGCCAGCACGTACTGATGATCCGCCGCGCGCTCGGCGATCGCATTCGCGACCCGCGCTACGTCGTGACGGATTACGGCAAAGGTTACCGCTTCGTCGGTCCGGTCTCGTCGGGACCGTCCTTCTTGACGCAAACCCTGATCGAGGAACTCTGCGGGGCTGCTACGGAGTTTCGCCGGATGCGCAGCCGCGCGGGGTTGCGCAGCTCGCTCGACCTGTTCCATCGCGCACTTACCATAGACCCCGATAGCCCGGCAGCACTTGGCGGAGCGGCGCTTTGCAGATGCCTTATCGCCGACAATCTGCGCGACCTCCCACGGCCACTGCTGGAGCACGCGCGCTTACAGAGCGAAGCCGCCCTTGCGGCCGATCCGGCTTGCAGCGATGCGCTGTTGGCACGCGTGAAGGTCGCGCTGCATGCGGACGGCGATATGGCGGGGGCAGCACTGCTGACGCATAACGCCGTCTCACTGACGCCGGAGAGCCTTCCGGCTGCCAGCCTCTACGCCTGGGTCTTGCTGTTGCAATCACGCTTTCGCGATGCGCAGGCGTTTATCGACGAGCGGAGCCGAGCGTTTGACGATCCCGAGTTGCGCGTCTATCGGGGTCTGGGGTCATTGCTCGAACGCGATTACGTTTCGGCTGTTGCCGAGCTCGCCGCCGTCTGCGCCGAACGTCCTCGCGCCTTTGCGCGGATCTGCCTGGGCCAAGCACTTTTCTCGCTCGGCGACGCGACCCGCGCCATCGCCGAATTCGACGCCGTCCGCCTTTCATCGTACGATCCGCTGACCGACGGCGAGGCCGACGTGCAACTTATCGCCGAAGGTTATGCGCTGTACTCACGCTTTCGCTTCGGCGACGTGCACATCGCCGAAGCTTCCCTGGAACGATTGCGCCGCCTCTCGCAACGGCAGTTCGTGCCGGCGGCGGCGTTCGTCTTGGCGGAGACCGGTCGCGGTCAGTTCGCTGCGGCTTCCGCGCACCTGCAGCGCAGCAAGGAAAACGGCGAATGGTGGTACGTGCAGTCGCATCTCGATCCGTTTCTCGACGATCTGCGAACGCTTTAAGGAACAAAAACACAATGCGAAAGTGCGCCGCACTTTTGCTCGCGACCGCGCTTACGGCAGCTACCCCGTCACCACCGCCGCAGATCTATCACGTCATCACGACGCCGTTCTGCGCGCGCATTCACGACAAGGTGCGCCCCGCCGTCTCGGCGATTCTGCAAAACGACGCGGCTATTGCCAAAAGTGTGCCGCTGTTCAAGGACTACGGTGTCGGAGCATTCGGCTCAATCGAACGTGCTTTTTCCGATCGAGATGGAC